>CAWJPJ010000007.1:0-1424533 GCA_963844715.1 uncultured Phycisphaerales bacterium
GGACTCGCCGTCGGTGCTGGAATTGACGTAATTGATTGTCGCGGCGGTCAGCACCGGCGCGTTGGGATTAGAGGTATCCAGCCAAATGTCCGCAAAGTGATAGGCGTCGCTGGTCTCCTGCACGAGAAGGATGTCGCCGGCGATACCCCCAAAATTGGTCGTCGAACTCCCGTCGTATGGCGCTTCGAAGAGGCCTTCGGATGAAAGGGCGAAAAAATTCGCATTGGTTGGAATAATAGACGCTTCAGGCGACTGACCGAACTCAGGATCCCCAGCCCCGGCCGCTAGCTGGAATGACTGTTCCGTTAAATGGGGTGCCGTATCGTCCGCGCCGGATTCGCTCGGCGAATCGGTAAGAGACAGATCATAGACGGAGTAAGTAGAACTGCTCGGGTTCAAGCTGGTTTGCGGGAAAACCAGGATCGTTCCGGCATACGAGCCCCATCTTTGCGTATCGTCGGGAAGTACGACCACCGCCGGTGAATCGTGGACTCCGCTGATCGATCCCGAGTTAGGCAGGAGATAATCCAACTGCGTATAATTGCCGTTGGGATCGACGAGAAAAATCTGATAGGCGGTATTGGGCTTGGTGGTGTCATCGCTGGAGGTGGGTATGATCAAGTCCCCCCCGAAGGTGCCGGAATTATCCAGAAAATCCGCTCCTTGAGCCACATAATCGGTCGGCAATGTGATCCAGGCCGGAACCGGTTGACCTGGTGCGAGAGAATCGAGGGGCGTCAAATTATATCTGGGGTGTAACATATCAGTCGGACCCGTCCAAAGCGGATCAGGAGTAACCGCATCCTGTCCATGATTGGTCAGTCGGATGATTTGGCCGGTTAATCCATTGAGGTAGAAAACGTCGCCCGCGGGAAAACCCGCTGGGTTTCCTGGTTGCGCTACCGCTAATTGATAGTGAGATGCGGTAGTGCCAGGAGGGATATCCGTAGGAAACGTGCCGAGATTCGCAAATAATGTGACCACGCCTTGTTGCGAGATTTCATAAATCTGTGTGCCCCCATCGCTCAACGTAAGCACTGAATTATCCGGGGCATACGCGACTACTGAGTTAGTAGGTCCGGTCCCGAAGCTTGGAAGGTCGACGGGCGTCAGCGCGACCGAACCCGTTATCGGCTGCCTTCCCGCCCCGACGGGCGGATCAGTGCTGCTGACGGAATTAAACGCCTGCCCGGAAATGGAGCCGGTCGCATAGCTCGAAATGTTAAAGCTGGCGGAAATCACGTTGGATGGACCGCTGTTGCCGCCCAAGCCTGTGGCGACAACCTCGTAGTAATAGGGTATGCCGGAGGCTGCCGTCGTGTCGTTGTAAGAAACAGTGCTCGACGACAGCGTGCCCGTGATGGGGCTGAACGTGACATCATCCATCGAACGCTCGACGATGAATCCGCTTTCATCGTCGTGCGTGCCGGACCAAGTCAGATCGATTTGCGGCAAAGTTGGATCCGCTGACGCTGTCGTCAATATCGGCGCGAAGGGGACTTCGGGGAAAATCTGCACTTCCAAATCCTGCGCCGTCGCATCCGGCGCGAGGTCGCTGTGATAGTTGAAGCTGATTGTCTGCCCCTGGCCGACCAGATCGATGAAGTAGGTATGATTCGTGCTATAGCCGTCCCAGCCCCAGTCGGCGTATTTCGTCTCGTTCGTCGACGCGTCGTCGATGCCGATTCCATACTGTTCATAATTCGGCCCCGCCCCGTTCGAGTCCGGGACATTATCCGGGTAAACATACTCAGCATCAGCGGGAATTCCCCCCGACAGCAGTGTCGTGCCCGACGCTTCCAACATATAGTGCACGCCCGTCTGAAGCACGATGTGGGAGGAAACCGAGCTTCCGTCGATGGGAACTTCGACGGTGTCGGCCGCTATGGTGGAATATGGTTCGTTCGCGGCGGTCGTCGCCGTGGCGACATTCGACCCGCTGCCAGGATCTCCACCGACTACCTGAATTTCGTAATTGTATTGCGTGTTGGAAGACGGTGGGACAAGAGACTCCGAGTTGTCCAGAAAACTTGCGATGGGATTACCGGAAGATGAACTGCTTACGTTTACGGTTCCGATCTCGTAAAAGACCGTGGGTGATGTCGGATCAGCTCGCAAAACCTCCATCGTCGCGCTGCCCGAGGTTGGTGGCACATAGGCCCACTGCAACTCCACCGCGTCACTGCTGATCCCATTCGACGAAGGAACCGCGGTTGCCGTCAAGTCATATGCTTTAACCACCGGCAGCGCGGCATAGATCGTCACCTCCAGCGTATCCGTCGAGTTGTCATTGTCGTGATAGTAGTCATCATGGAAATCAAGTGACAGAGTTTCCGCCTGCGTCACATCGATATCGATGGTATATTGATGACTCGAACTATACGGTCCCCAATATGGGGATTTGTTCGCGTCCACGGTGCTGTCATTGACGCCGATTCCGTAGTTGGCGTAACCCAAGCCGTATACTGTCCACCCTTGCCCTTGCCCGACAAAATATGAACTGTTTGCCGCTGGATCGGCGGCGCCTGTGGGCGCGAAAGAGTACTCGGCATCGGCGTATAATGAATTCCCCGAATCCTCAATGTTGGCTGTTCCAGTAGCGACCAGTTCGTAGTGGCCCGGATTCAATGTCACCGACGAAACGGATGGTGACTGCTGCCCTGATTCCGCATAGACAGGGATCGAGATGGGGCTTTCAACCGGGGTTGTTTCATAGCCAGATTGTTGCGCAGTGGTTGCCTGAACCGTCAGAGTCGTCGGCGCATCACCGGTCAATGTCGCCGTCACCTCGTAGTTATACGAGGCCCCCGGGTCCAGGCTGCTTGTGTCTTCGTATACCGTTGCGTGTGTTACGGGTGACGTCACAACCGATGTACCTGACCCGATTTCCGCGTAACTTCCGCCCGGGGCCTCGCGATAGACGGTGTAAGAATACGCCTCGTTGAATATCAAATTCGTCCAGCGAAGATAGATCTGCCCTGTGGTCGTCGCAGTGGCAGTGATGTCTGAAATGATCGGGACGGCGCCGCTTGTGTTAGTCAACGAGAAATCCGTCGGCGTGCTGGCGTTTCCCGCTGCGGGTGCGTTCGGGTCGGCCGACGCTTCGACTTGATAATCCCCGCCGATGGCATTCGCGGTCGCCGACACCATCGCATCACCGCTGGAATCCAAAACAACCGCTTCGGTAGTCGAGTGATCCGTGCCTAATGTTGCCGACGCTCCGCTTGAGGGGGCCGTAAAGGTCACCATCCCGCCTGCCAGATCGGATGCCGTAAGCCCCGTATCATTGGATGTGACATTTACTTTTAGGTCGTTCGAGAACGGGCTGTTTACGACCGTGCTCTGATTGTTCCCGCTTACGACGCTAACAACGAAACCTTGGCTCTCGAATGCTCCGATATCCGGCGTGGCACCTTGCGGCCGGATTGTGCCGCGCTGATCGACGGTTATCGGATCGTCATCCGGCCCGTCAAAAGTGCTTCCGGCATCCAACACCGGACTTCCGGGAAGCAGAGCCATCGTCTTGGTGGGCCCACCGTAGTTGCCCAAGGGAGCGAGGAGCGGATTGATTGGAGGCGAGCCTGTTGACGGAAGGATGTTGTGGCTCGACGACGATGTAGACAATCCGCCGGTGCCGTCGCCGATGAGGTTATAGGTGCCGGAGAATCCATCGCCAGATAGGTCGTGCGTGGCATTTCCCGCGACCAACGTGCCGTTGATCGAACAGGCCCCCCCGTTGCCGGAGTTATCGAAAATCCCGCTGGCATGTCCCGCTGATCCACTATTATCAGCGACAGTACAGTCGGTCACGACAAGGCTACCCGAGTCATTATCAATCCCGGCCCCGGCGTGGGAGGTGTTTTGAGCAATCGTGGAATTGGTCACGGTGACCGTGCCCCCACTCCAATTGGCGATGCCGCCGCCGTAGTGCATGTTGGCGGCGGTATTGTCATTTATTGTGGAATATGCAATCGCAACGCTGCCCCCGTAGTTGTAAATCGCTCCGCCATTGGCCGAAGCGGCGGTATTTCCGCTGAGCGTGCAATCGTTTATGTATAAGTGGGTGTAACCGGGGGAATTGTAAATGCCACCTCCTCCGGAAGCCGAATTGCCGCTGATGGTGGAAGAAGCGATTGTCATTGTTCCGAAATTCTCAACCGCTCCCCCATCATTGCCCGCGGCGTTGCTGCTCAAGGTGGAATTGGTGATATCCAGAGTCGACTGGCTTCTGTTGTAGATCGCTCCGCCCGTGAGGGCGGAATTTCCAGAAACGACTGAGCCAGAAACGATGACGAGGACGGAGTCGTTGTTGTATACGCCACCCCCGTAGGTGCCAGACGAATTGCCGCTGATTGTGCAGTTCGCTATGGAAGCAGAGTAGGAACCTTCGGTGGCGATTGCGCCGCCGTCGTTGAGGGCAAAATTGCTGTAAAATTTGACGGCGGTCGCCTGAAGGATTCCCTCATTTTCGATGCCGCCGCCGTTGCTTTCGGTGGCTGAATTGCCGGTGATTGTGGACGTCGTAATGGTCAATTCACCGCCGTGGTTGCGGATGCCTCCCCCGGCGCCACCGGTGGTGGAATTTCCGCTGATCACACTGCCGGAAATATTCGCGCTGCCGGTGCCGTAGATGTATACACCGCCGCCACCCCCCGAAGCTGAATTGTCACTTATGGTGGAATTGCTGACCGTCAAGACCGCACCAGTGTAGATTCCTCCTGCGGGACCTCCGCTCGTGTTTCCAGTTATCGTCGAACTGGCAATCGTCACGTTCCCGGAATTCTTATTAAGGAGACCCCCTCCATACTCGGTGCTATAGTTATCACTGACGGTGGAACCTGCAATGAAGAGAGTCCCCGTGTTATAAATGCCGGCGCCGTCGTCTACACCACTATTGCCGGTAATTGAGCAATCCGTAATCTCTAGGTCGCCGGAATTGCGAACCCCTATTTTGCCGTTGGTGATCGTGAGGTTCTCAATCTCGGCTATGGCGCCCGAGGATACGGAGAACACGCCGCTGTGTCCGCCGCCAGAAATTGTCAGGACGTCTTGCCCGGGACCGTCGATTGTGATCCCTGACGGATCAGTTATCTCTAACGCACCGTAACCCGTGCCGGCGGCCAAGCTAATGGTGTGCATCGTGCCGGCTGTGAATACCGAAGAATCAAATGTGATTGTTTGAGCCCCACCGGCCGCATTGGCGAGATTGATCGCCTGACGCAGCGAGAGTTGGCCAGGACCGACCGAACCGTCGAGGGTGGTATTGACCACCAAGCTAACCACCTGCAGTGGCAAGCCTTCACTGTACCTCGAAATGGTCAACTGGCTTGCGGAAGCACTTGCGATGACGAGTTGGCCATTGGGTTGCATCGTCTGAAGGCCGACGACGGGGTCATTCATGGTTCCAATTCCGGCGGCTCCGAAGTTCTCGTCCGGCGTTCCATCGGGGTTATAGAGGGTGACTTTTCCGATGCTGGGCACAACGATGGTGCCGTCACTCAGGATTTGCACGACGTTGGCGATATTGTTGTTAATCGACTCGTTTTCAGTCTCACTGCCACCGCTTCCGAAGCTGGTGTCGGGTGAACCATTGCTGTTGAAACGGGCCATGACCAGGCCGGTGTTGCCGCCGTTGCCATTGCTGGCGATCAGAACGCTGTCATTGGGTCCGACTAGGATATTGTTGGCCACATCGTCGTCATACGAATCGACGCTGCTGATCGCCTGACCGCCGCTGCCGAAGCTGGTGTCCTCGGCTCCCGCGTCGCTTCCCGTCGCGTAAAAACGATCCACCGCTATGTTCTGATTGGCATCGGCCCCCGAGACCAGGATCGCCCCGGTCGACTGCAGTGCGACAGCCGGCGTGAAGGGGGTCCCATCTCCATTGTCCACCAGGTCCCCGATGATCGTGTACCCGATTCCATCGAAGCTCGTGTCCAGCGCACCGTTGGTGCTGCTGTTGCCGTAGCGAAGCAGCGCCGCCTGATCGTTGTCTCCCTCGCTGTCGGCAATATCCGCGGCCGCCACGATCTCACCATTAGACTGCTGCTCAACCAATGACGTGATCCGGCCGGAGAAGTCGGGAATGCTGGTGGTCACCAAGCCGTTGGTGCCAAAGTTGGTGTCGGGTAATCCGCTACCGCCTTGGAGATACAGCAGCCCCAAAGCGCCCGAGGAGGTTTGGCCTCCCAGTACGATATCCCCATTGCTATCCTCCAACATCGTATCGATTGACCTTAAGGCGTTGATCAGCACTTCCCCACCCGTGCCGAAGGAAGTGTCCAACGACCCGTTGGCGTTGTAGAGGAACAGTGCCTGTTCACTATTGGCGCGTCCACTGACGAGGATCTGGCCATTGGGCAAAACATACGGACCGTAACTGTTGGAAAGACTGATCGACTGGCCGCTGAACGGGCTGGTGATGCTTCCGCTGCCGTTGAATGTGGTATCGGGGAACGACGCATAGTACGTGCCGCTCGTCGTCGTGACGCTGGCGCTGATGTTGTAGCTGTTGGGACCGGACGCAAACGTGTGAGTCACCGAACTCGGATTGCCCGAAACGGTCTGCACATCCGACGAACCTTCCGTTCTATCTCCCCAGTTGATTGTCCAATTCAAAACCGTGTCCTGACCCACACCGCTATAGTGCAGGTTCAGCGTATAGGGCATCCCTTCGGCCACCAAGGCGCTGCCGGAGACGCTGATGGTTGGCGCCACGGGACCGATATTGGCGCCGAACTGCCCACTCAGGGAAACCATTGCCACCGTGCCGGCGGGCGTCACGGCCACCCCGCTCTGATTGTCCGTTCCGGTCAGGACCACCCCGTTGACGCCGAACCCCGCTTCCGGCGTTCCGCTGCTGTTGTAACCCACTAAACCCGTGCTGGTCGGGATTGTCACGTCCCCCGACGAATCCACTCCGATGGTATTGGTGTACGCGCTGTTATAGGCGACGTTGGCGACGTAGGATCCGCCGCGGCCAAAGTTCGTGTCCGGCTGCCCCAGTGAGTTGAACCGCGCCACTCCGACGTTCTGTCCGCCATCCAACGGGCCGGCGATGATAATCTCCCCGTTGGATTGGATCATTACATTGTCAGCGTCGTCGTTGCTGTGTCCGCTGAACGAAACCGTCTCGATTCCCTGGTTGCCGAACGTCGTGTCCAGGATTCCACTGGAGGTGTAACGCGCGTAGGATGAAATCCCCGCTGGTCGACTCCCCAGCCACCAGAATGTCATTGCTCTCTAGCGCCACCGCCGGGGCTGCGGCTCCGCTGAAATTGCTCAGGATGACCTTGCCGCCGCTGCCGCTGGGGCCAAACGAGGTGTCCAGAGTCCCGTTGGGGTTGTACTGCACCAGCCCCACCGCCGAACTGTTCTCAATGTCCCCTACCGCGATGATATCTTCGTTGCTTTCAACTGCCAGGGAGCTGATCGAATCATTGACGTCGTTGCTTCCGAACGTTGTCGTCGACACCACTCCGTCAACCGGAGAGTTGGAATCGTTATAGAAGAACAACGCAAACGCGTTCCCCTGGCTCCCGCCCGTCACCCAAGTCTCATTATTGGTGTTTCCATTGGGTATCTGGATACCCAGTGCTTGGGCCACAAACCCTGCCGGCAGGTTCACCGAAGTCCCCCCGCCAAATGAGCCAAGCGTTCCATTGCTATTGAGCAACGCCAAACTCATCGTCGAACTGCCGTTGGCATAACCGGCTATGAAGCCCCCGTCTGTTGCCGCCACCTGCATGTTCAGGCTCGATGCCGTCACGCTCTTAAGCGTACTGCTGACCTGAATCCCCTCGGCATCTGTCGCGGTCACCGTAATGATAGACCTCCCGGCGGTCATGTACGTGTGCTGCGCACTTCCGCCGGTCGGATCGCCGCTAATCGTCTGAATATCCGGTGAACCGCTTGTCCCATCTCCCCAGTTGATCGCCCAACTAGTGATCGCCTCCCGAGATGCCTCTGACGACGGGTAACTCGCCGAAAAGTTCAGCGTGTACGGCGATGCCTCATTCACCGAAGCACCACTACCATCCGACAAACTCAAGATCGGGATCAAGGGCTGAATCAGTACGGATTCGGCATTCGAGTTGTACGCGGTTGATTGATCTGTAGTGCTCGCGGTAATGTCATACGTATCGGGACCGGAGGTGAAGGTATGAGTCACCGAGCCGGGATTGCCGGTGACGGTTTGAATATCCGGAGAACTTGCGGATCCATCCCCCCAATTGATAGTCCAATGGTCGACTACACTTCCGCCGGTTGCGTTAGCATTCAAGCTCAGCGTGTAGGGCAAACCTTCTGAAGCGGATGGATTGCCTGCAATAACTGGAGAAAGGCTGAGATAAACTCGGCTTTCCAATGCCTCAGCTATGGCTCTCGCAATGTGCCGGTGCGAACGACCCCTGCGCGCTGCGCGTCCAGCCAGATCTCGAATAATAGACATGGCATCTCCCCTTCACCGAGGAAATTGCAGACTCAACCGCGCTAAAGCGACAATAACAGCGGCGATTTGCAAACGACCGCCCTCGCCGTCGATCCGCAGCCCACTAACGAAAAGTTTTTACGATATGAACCCCAATAAGTTACGCTTGCGATCAATACAACGCAACAAAAAAAAACGCCCTTTTGCAAACTTTTCATTTATCTCAGCATCCTTTTGCCACCGAAC
This sequence comes from uncultured Phycisphaerales bacterium, assembly GCA_963844715.1. Taxonomy (GTDB): domain Bacteria; phylum Planctomycetota; class Phycisphaerae; order Tepidisphaerales; family Tepidisphaeraceae; genus UBA1161. Next base: position 8,675 of record CAWJPJ010000007.1, read on the forward strand.
ATTTGCGAATGGACTGGAGTTCAGTTTGCGGGGAGTTTCGCACAATATCAGTTTCCGTGAGTGAGACTCAGGCTCGACAAATAGCCCAACTCAGTATTATGCAAACTGCGGCGAAGAAATGGGAGGAACCGATGCTGCGGCACCCAGAGCAGTGGCGCCCGACAACTTTGATGCGGCCTCATCCACAATCGTCACTTTTCTCGTACACCGGGTGCCCACGCATGGGTGTGCGGTACCCTGCACGTGAGGACTATAGCTGTTGCTGCGCACCTCCCCGCCCGTGAGCCGAATAGCCGGATCTTGGAAATGGGAAAATGCTGGACGGCCTGGGCCGCTCGTCTTCGTTTTGGTCTGGGAAATATCGAACACGGGGCCAGCATTAGCCGCGCCTGCGCGCCCACCTATCCCCCATTATTTTGGGGCGATCGACGCCGTCGAATTGCGAGGCAAAATGCGCCAAACTAAGTTCTTTCAACTTGAATTGTCGTTGGAACATCGTCTGCCTTTCGCTTCAGTGATGAAAACCACACAATGTTTGCATGTCTGGCCCGCAAAGACTCTTGAACAGGGATGCCCGCTTGATTGTGCCCATCCTGTTTGTCATCTCCATAGTGTTGGCGATTGGCCAGGACATTGAGGCGCGCTATGCGAATCCGCTGGGATTGAAAGTCTCGCGGGGTTACATCGAAGTCGATCCAGGCATCGTGGATTCAGCCAAGGGTAAGGGACTATTCTTGCACTTTGTCAATTTTCCCAAGACCGAGCAGTGGCTAGCGCTCGAATATTATCTTCATTATGCCTATGCCCTGTATCCCGCGCCGGTTCTGGCAACCGATCCGGCAACTACAGTTTTCACCATTGAACAACTTTTGACCGCGAACTTCGATCCTTCGGCCGGTTGGCTGGTCGATCATGGCACCTATTTCGAGGTAACCTACACGTGGCACACTGACACGAATTCCATGGATTGGTCGCTCGCGCAGGTGAACCCACACGAGACGGGGGCGGCGAAGTGAATGAAGCGATCATCTGGTGCCTGGCATACCTTGTCTGCCTCGTCATCGTCGGATACGGCGAAATCGTTTTCTTCGCTTCCGATCTTTCCTACTTGGAGTGTTTTGGAATTGCGGCGGTGGTCGGCCCGGGCGTGATGGGGATGATTCTGATTGCGGGTTCAATGCTTGGCGAAACTCCGGGCCGGGGAATGATCCTCTCAATCACAGTGTTGGCTGGAGCGGCGAACATCGCCAAAACCCGCCGGTTCATCTCAAAGCTGGCGACAATCTCGCGTCCGACGATCGTTGAAATGGTGCTGTGCGGGGCGGCAGTCGCAGTAGTGCTTTATGGGGCGTTTGTGGTTTTTCAGACCGCATTCAGTCGCGCGACGCTTGAGTGGGACGCTTACACGATTTGGCAGTTCAAAGGCAAAGTGCTGGCCCTCTATCCCTTGATCCCCACGCCAGCCTACTTCTATCAGGTCAGCCTCAGTTCAACCCACCTTCGTTATCCGATTCTCGTGCCGATGATTTCCGCCGGCGTACATGGAATGACCGGCCGGCTGGATGATGAGCTTGGCAAGACGCCTTTTGCGCTGATGTACATAGGCCTTGGTTGGATGACCTATACGACGCTTCGAGGGCGCGTCGGATATGTTCCCTCGGCGGGCGCCACGGCTTTGCTGATGACAACGCCGCCAATGCTTATTTATGCCGGATCGGGAATGGCCGATTTGGCATTGATCGCGTTTTATGGGGCGAGCCTGTGTTTTTTACTTCGCTGGCAGGATCGCGGTCAGATCAGTGATTTGATTCTCGCCGCACTCTTTACGGCACTAATGCCCTGGACAAAGGATGAGGGAATCGCCATCGCTGCAATCAACGTACTGGCAGTTCCCTTGCTCAGGCCCCCAGTGGGAACCAAAACAAACCTGATCCGCGCCGCGGTCTTGGCAGCGGCAGCGGTGCTTGTTTACTCCCCGTGGCTCATGTACATCCGTGGCTTACCGAGAACGGACGAAAACTATGCAGGACACCTCGATCTTCATGAGATTCTGTCGAATATGAAAAGGGTGCCCCAAATCCTTTCCATTAGCTGGCCCTATCTTTACCAATGGCGCAACTGGGGCTTGCTATGGCTGATCCTTCTCGTGTCGGCAATAGTAAATCCGTCAGCGACGAAGTCGTGCGCGGTGATTACGCTTTGGTTACTTCTGATCGTGCATTTCCTGGCTTATCTTCCGGCGTACATTGTGACGACTTGGGACGTGCCGGCACTGGTGAAGTTTTCCATTGGACGCCTGATTCTCCACACCACGCCAGCGGCGGCGATTTTGATTGGGCTTCAGTGGCCCTCCCTGGAAGGTTTGCCACTTAAACCGCATCAGCGGCGGACTATTGGGAAGGAGCAATAACTTTCCGCATAAGATCTTTGCTAAAGGACCCTGGAAGTGCATCAGATTTGACCGATTTCCACTTTTCGCATACCAACGGCGCAGGGCTCGCGCGGGACGACTCGAAGAATCGCTGGAAATTTCGGCGTGCGTACGACATCCAAGAACTCGCTCAAGTCGCGATCAAGCAAGGACAATTCCCACTTTCTTCGAAGTAGCGTGATGCCACCAACGTATCTACGAAGTCCACGTTTTTTGGCCGCTTATTGATTTCGCTGAATGATCCTGGCACACGTTCAATGATCGCTGTTTCATTCCCGCTTGAAAATTTGCCCGAACGCACGCCGCGGCTACTATGTGGCCGCTTAACGATTGGAGAAATCCATGGCCCTTCGGGTGATTATGCGGATCGAAGTCCTGCCGCCCGCTCGCCAGCAGTTCGGCAAGATTTCAAACCAATTCAGCATGACCCAGGTGGCGGTGACCAGCCGGCTCATTGAATGGGTGGTCAAGCAACCGCAAGAGATCCAAGCGTTGGTTTTGGGGCTCATGCCCTCTGACGCGAAGAAAGACGTCGCCACGGAGTTTTTGAAGCGGATGGCACAACAGTAGCAGACCGGTTGTTGTTATATTCTCAAATTATCAATTACTCACAGTGGTGGTGGGTGATTATTCACTTGTCAATGGCTTCGATGCGGTATTCACTTCCATCGAATCCGGTGACTTTGCTGATGGAATCGATGCGGCGCCCCTCGTGCGTGCGGCGGATGAACACGATCAGCCCAATCGTGCGGGCGATGGCCCGGCGCGGAACGTGACGCGAAACCTCTCCGATTAAATCTTCCAGCCGGGACAATGCATCTTCGGCGCTGTTGGCGTGAAGGGTCGCCAGCCCACCGGGATGTCCCGTATTCCATGCCTTCAGCAGCGCCAGCGCCTCGCCTCCGCGCACTTCGCCCACAATAATCCGATCCGGCGCAGGCGGTGCGCAGCGCACCAGCTCCTCCATCGTCACCGGCGGATCAGTCGGCTTGGTCAGCAGTTCCACGCGATCGGGAGAACTGCATTGCAATTCGCGGGTATCTTCGATGAGCACCAGCCGATCCTCGGAAAATGTCGGCTCGGCCAACACGGCATTGGCCAGAGTGGTTTTGCCCGATCCGGTGCCTCCGGCGATAAGGATGTTGTCCCGCCGCTCGGCGGCGTCGCGGATGGTCCGGGCTTGAGTTGCGGCCATGATTCCCTGTCGCACATAATCGTCCAAGGTGAAGATCAGTTCCGCCCGCTTGCGGATGCAGAAGACGGGCCGTTGGGTAATCGGCGGCAACTGACCCTGGAAGCGCTGGCCGGTGTGGGGCAGCGTCCCACTGAGCAGGGGGCGATGCCGGCCCACGGCTTCGCCGACATGATCGGCAACAAGACGAACGACCGATTCGGCACGAAAAGCTTCAATACTGCCAACGCGCGAGCGACCCTTACCGGCTCGGTCAATCCACACTTGCCCATCGGCGTTGGCCATCACTTCGACCACGCGCGGGTCATCCAAGGCTTGAAGGATGGCTGATCCCAGGGCGGCGCGGAGCATGTCTCCGAATCGATCCCTCGACGGATCATTTACCGTGGTCATCAGATTCTTCTTTCTTCCCGCCAGTTTCAAGTTCGCTGGACTCCGGTAGAAGCTCATCCGCGTCGGTCCCTTTCTCTGGCGCCGCGACGGCCGGTTCCGGCATCAGTTCCAGCGCCGAAGGTCCTGATCCGGCATGTTCCGCCAAAATCTCCAGAAAGTGGGCAAAGCGGAGTTGGCCATCCGCCGCGGCGGCTTCACGATGCTCTTCCGGAACATCGGGCATGTGATTGTAAAACGTGCGGACAAACAGCGCCAGCATTTCCCGAATCACGCGCAACTCCTGACTCATCCGCTTGGAGTGGTTGTGAACGTGCCAGTAAAGGCGGTCCAGGTTCTGGGCCACCACGCGCTGGCGCTGGTCCTGCTGCTCGGGGCTGAAGAATTGGCTGAGCGCCAGACTCATCACCTGCGAGCGGGATCGGTTCGGATGGGCCTGGCAGTAGCGGGTTAAGGACTCAAAAACCTCCGGATCGATCGTGCCGGAGACCAGAACCTTGTTCTTTGTTTTCATCAGTAAAACCCTCCGATTCTCCTGCCCTGATCCTCTGGTGGATTGTCAATGGAGGCGCGCTGGGGCGCCATCGCCGGTATCTCATCCTCCCCTCCTCCAATCCGCAGGTCCGGCGGCAGAGGCAAGGGCGATCCTTTGGGGCGCTCATCGCGCCAATCGTTATTGCCGGCGGCAGCGCTCTTAAGTTGCGGCAGGGTATCTAAAGAATCCGGGGCGCGATGATGCGCTGAGCCAGGGCTGCGTGCTCGTAATACCGTAGCTTCTGGGTGCGGAAGGGCTTGAAGCCGGTGACGAATATCAACTGCTGGTCATTGGGCAGCGTGCGGATTTGCCCTGGATACAAAAGCGGCCTGACCTGCTCGCTGTGGCTGATGTTGCGCCGGCCCACGCCGACAACCGTCTGCGGTCGGCTGTAGCTGGCGCGGTATTCAACGACCTCGCCGGTCATCTGACTTGTCCGCTGCTGCGTCACCGTGTCGGCCGAGGCAAAGCAACAGAGGAGATGGCAGTTGTCGATGATCGTATTGTGCGGGCCGTAGTGCTCGACAATATCGTTGAAGCTTTGGACAACCAATTGGCTCTTAATTCCATACCCCGCCATCTGCCTCAAATTCATGGAGAAGAACTCGAGCCGCCCCAATGTCGGGAACTCATCGAGCAGCATCAGCAATCGGTGTTTCTTCTTTCTTCCGCGCGAGTCGGTTTCTCGGTACTCCATCAGCGCTCGCGCCGCCTGGTTGAGCATCAAACGGACCAGCGGCCGCATGCGGTCGGCATCCGAAGGGGGAGGCTGCAAGTAGAGCGTGAACGGTCTGTCCAGGCACATGAGATCGCCAATGGCAAAGTCGCTGCGGCTGGTCACCTCGCAGATCACCTCGTCCGCCCACAAGGCCATGTGCCCTTCGGCGGTTCCGCGGACACTGGAGCGGAAGCGCTCGGCCTGACTCAGCAGTGATTTGGCCACCCGGCCGATCTCCGAATAGACTTGGGGCTGGCCCGTATGAGGGTCCAAACGGTGCGGCGTGGTCATCATCGCCACGCACGTATTGTCAAAGTCCAATAGAAGCTGCCGCACACGGCCAAGATGTTTATGGTGGGGCGGCTCACTGTAGAGCACGTGTAATACAAGGGCGACAAGAAATTGGCTTGCGTTCTGGTCCCACACGTCCAGCGTGCGCTTGGAGCCGTCGGGGTTCACCAGCATTTCCACTAGGTTCTGCACATCGCGGATCTCGTGAGGGCCTTTGCGGACCTCCAGCAATGGATTAAAGCGGTGCTATCCAGCCGCGTTGGGTTGAACAGCACGCAGTGCTGATACCTGGAGCGATAGCCGGCAGTGGCCTGCCATAGTTCTCCCTTCACGTCATAGGCGATTGCACTGTCCGGCCAGCACAGAAGCGTGGGGATGACATGACCGACGCCTTTGCCGCTGCGCGATGCGCCGCTGACGATCTGATGCTCCGGCCCGTCGTAGGTCAGCAGCTTGCCTCGATGGATTCCAACGACCGTGCCGCGGCACTTGAGCAGCCCCGCGCGTTTCATGTCGCGCCTGGTTCCCCACCCTTCGATCCCGAATGTTTTGACCTGAAAGCGCCCGCCGCCCCCCAATATCGCGGCCAACGCCGACACAACGCTCGCGTAAAACAGGAATGCGGCGATCGCGATATCCATCACTGGCGAATGCGGAGTGAGGCTGCCTGTTGTCCAAATAAGCAGTGCCCACGGCACGTACAATGTCCAGCCATTGCCACGATACAAGCTCCCGCTGAGCATCGCCGGATCGTTCATCTGTATTGCCTCGCATTGGGTGGCGACCCACAGGCCGGCTACTAGCAACGTCACCAGAAGTGAGAATTTGAACAGATGCATCATTTACTCACGCTCCGCTTCCTGAGATTTTTTCCGCAGCGCTTTGGTGATCAGCTTTCCGCGCCCGTTGACATCGACCGAAGCGATGACGGGCACGCCGGGATTGGCCCGCGGCACTTGGCGGACAGGCACAAGTTGAGTCTGGCCACGGCCCGTGACGGCGGCGAAGAGGCCCGCGTGCAGGGGCACAGTGCCGCGATAGATGCCGGTGATCTGACCTCCTGGCGGCAGAGGAGATATCTGATTGCCAAAGCGCCGCGCAAGGCCGGCTCGACCGCCCGCCATTCCCGGGCCCGGAGCGATTGCTGTGCGTTAGGACGCAACTGATATCGTCCGTCCTGCAATTGCGCATAGCCGTGTTCCACCATCCATGCGCTGGCGCGACTCGGCCGCCTGCTGGAGCGCGGGATCAGAGGTCACGGTCGTTTCTTTCCCCAAAGATCGCAGGTGCAACTGTCGATCCAGCCAGGTCCAGGCCTCGGCTTCGACCTGGCTTTGGATGGAGTGCGCGGAAAGGACTTCCACGATCCCGTACCCCCCCTGCATGGTCCGTTGCTCGTTTTCCGATTGACGCTGACTCTGTGCAGGATGAAGTCGGACAAGACTTCCCTCCTCCAGCACCCGCAGGGCATGAGGATTGACCGGGCGGACGTACAGCACTCGCCCTTGCCCGTCCTCTACCGCCAAAAATCGCCGGTCGCGCAACTCATCATGAGAACCCATGCTCACCACGCGGCCGGTGAGTTCTGCGCCTTGATAGAAGGCCACAGCGCCGCTGCGCGGGCCGAGCTTGGCATAGAGGCTCTTGATGATGTCGTTACGCTGGGCCAGATCGCGCAGTCTGGGCTTCAGTTCCGCGTCCACGGTCCAGCGTCCCAGGCGGTTCCTGCCAGCCAGATTCAGACGCTCCAGGTGCTGCAACCGCGCGGCCACGCGGCGGGGCAGCCGGTCTTTTGCCAACTCTCCTTTACCGCTCAAGCGCAGGCGACGCTCCCCGTCCACGTGCCGCTCGATTACGGCATCCAGAGCTGTATACCGCTGCGCGGAAAGTTCCTTCTGCATCGACTCCCGGACCTGCTCGGCGGTGCGCGGGCCGATCCAGCGCGTGGCGATCTCCTGGGCCGCCTGGCGCATGCCGTGTTTGATGTAGGGGCTGGGGATCACCAAATCCGTTCCATCCCGCCGTTTGCCACGGAACAGCACATGGGCGTGCGGGTCATCGGTGTTGTGATGGTTGATCGCCAGCCAATCCAGCTTCGTCCCTAAGTCCCGCTCGGCCTGGGCCAGTAGCTCTCGAATATAGTCCCGCAGGCCGCCGGATTGCCGCTCGATCTGGTCTGCTCGCTCCGGTGAGATAATGAAGCGAAAATGATGGCGATCCTCCTCCCACTCCCTCACCCGCGCCCTGGCATCCACTTTCTCTTCCGTCGCGTCATAAAAGCGTCCAGTCTTGCCGTCCAGTGATGCCGAGTCGCGGGCCAGATAAGTCAGGTGCGCCCGCAGCACCCCCCTCGCCTCGCCCGGCTTGGGAACGGTGTAAGACGCCTTAATCACCACGCGCTGCTGTTGTGGATCGCCGGCGCCGGCCCGGCGGCTGACGGATCGTTTGCCGACGCGGTACATCCACTGCGTGACGCTGCCGATCCGGCCTTTGAACTCCCAATGATCGCCGGCCGATTGGCGTCGCCGCCGGCCGGCGCGGATTTTCAGTTCGTCTTCGATCTCTCGCATCGTGGTCAAGCGGCTTTTCATCGGTTGCCTGCCAAAAATGCCATACTAATAGCGGTAATCGCTTATCTGGTTGGCACTTATGTCATCCATATATAAGCTGTCCGGACGGCTATCAGTTGTAAGTCCTTGCGGCTCAATCGCTTCACTGTCCGGCTGATAGCCGGCTTTTATCTTGCCGTAGATTGAATTCAGAATTCCGCCATTTATCAAATGCTTGCATCTTCGAATTCCGTTGGTTGCCGATAGGCCAGTTTGCTGCGAAGAGGACAAAACGAAAGCAGATGCTTCATCGCTGGATGAAGCATCTGCTGAACGATTCACGCACGCGAAGCTGCGCACGATTGGGCAATAGATGCCGATCACCTCATCGACGTGGATTGGACCGAAGAAGCGGCTGTCGAAGCTGTGCGCGGCGGCAGAGCCGACCAGCAACTCACCTGCATTGAGTCGGCGTGCCGCACTCCAATGTGGCAACCGTCGCCCGGCGGAATCGACCGAGGCAATGGGACCGATCAAAACGCCGTTGACACGCAGCTCGCCGTCCAGCGCCGAGACAAAATCACCGCCGGCGGCCAGCACGTGCTTAAGCAGAATTAGATTTGTCGGCTCACCTCGCAGATGCGCATAGGAATACGCGGCGGCGGGCAGTGCGAAGGCGACGATCTTGCCGCGCTGAATACGACCGCCGCGGTAAACATAGAAGCCAATTGGAAGACTCGGCGTGCGGTTGTAGATCACCAGCGGCGGATGCGGCAGCGACGCGCCGGCAATCAGCGCAGCGACAACGCCTGCGATGACCAGCATACTGCGGAGACGTGGATCAATTCTCATGGGTCTGCTCCTGCAAGAATTGCAACAGGGAATCCCGATTCAGCCGCCTCGGCTCTTGGCCCGCGCAGCGCCTGCGCCGCCAGACGGTAGTAGATCGGAGGCACGCAGCACGGATCGATGTCGTCCTGCTCAATCCAATGGATCATCTCGTCGGCGCCAGCCACGACCCCTTGGTCCTTGCCGATGCAGCGGCAATTTAGGAACGCGTGCACGTTCACCGCTGGGTCGATGCACGGCAGCCGAAAGCCGCTGTGCCCCGGCCCCAGGGCCTGGGCGATGGCGAAGGCGGCGAATTGCCGCCGCGGCGAGACCCGCGCCCACCACGACACAGCAAACGTGTCGCCGGGCTGGAACCAATAGTGGGTCAAAGATTCATCAATGCGCCACATCCTCGTAGGACTGCCGAAGTGCAGGCGAATGCTGAAGCGGTCCTTAACCTGACAAGCGGCCAGCAGTGTCCAATCCGTGTACGTCATGATGTGCCTCGCACTGATTAACTGATTAGTTGAGGCTGGCCTGAGGCAGCTGAAGTGGATGCAGGTAGGGCAGCAAAGCAGCGGCCTGCATGGGCAGTCGCGGTGGAAGACGCAGGTGGTTCTTGGCCGCGTGCGCACGGGCCGGCGCCGTGTAAATCACCCGATGATCGCGCGAGGCGTCTGCGTGTGTTGCCGCCGAAGGGCTGTCTCCATGCCCACGATTGGTATGGGTGGCGAAAAGCACCTCGTCACACCAAGCCTGAAGGCGCGCCGAGGCGTGGTCATTCAGCGCGGGTTCATACCTCTGTGCAAGTGATCCGCCGTGCAGTGCGCGTAGCGGGCCGATGGAGCTGCGCATGTCCCACCAAAACGATGTGCAAGCCGATATCACTGCGCAGCAAATCCAGGCGGCGGAGCAATTTTCGCCACTGAGCCAGCGCCAGGGCCTGTCCGTCGGGAATCGCCGCCAAATGCTCGGCATCGTGCGCCCGGCACAATTCGTCCCCAATCGATAGCTCGACGCTCTCCAGCGAGTCGAGGATGACCGTGCCATACTCATGCGGCTCAACGTACAGGTCTTGCAGCGCCTGCATGACCTGATCGAAACGGCGGCAGACTGGAAATCGACTGCAAGCGATGTGGTTGGTGCTCTCGTCGGTGGGAATGAACACCGGTGCCCGCAGGCCCGCAGCCAAAGTCGAGGTGCCGATCCCGCGAATGCCATAAAGCAAAATCCGCCGCGGCCGCTTGACCGAACGAGTGTGGATTTGATCGAACAATTTCATCTAAACCTCGCGTTCTTGAATGGTGTTCTTCGTCTTTACGACCGAATCAAGCCACACAGCATGGGCGCGGGCCGTGCGCACTTGGTGGTGATGGAAGTGCGATTTGCGCTGATCGAGGGACGAAAATCGTTTTCTGGTCGAGTTGAGAATCCGCCCAGAATGAGCTTGACAATCCATCCATTAGTTAGGTAAATGTACGGTATCGCGTTCCCACCCAGGAGGGAGCTTGGGTTCATTGATATCGCTGTCTGCGGGCCAAAGGTATGGCGCAGCGGCGATTGCTTGCACTACGGGAGGAATTGTCATGTCGGGCGCTGCTCTTTCTGAAGAACTGCCGGCGGTCTCGCTGTTTGGACCCGCCCAAATGACGTTGGAACGGGCGCAACGATTGTTTCGCCGCGCCCAACACAGCGTGACGCACAGCCTTCGTATCGCCTCGGGCGGCGATTTGATGGGTCCAGCGCCGCAAGCCAGGCAAACACGGTTTGTGCCGTGTACATGGGGCGTGCGACGAGACGATTACCGCTGGCGCGGCGATGCCAATCGTGATTTTGCCGCGCTGCGGAGCGGCGCTTCCACAATGGGTTGGGCGCTGGTTCATGCGCCGCTGCGCAACTGGAGTGAACTGTTGCCAGGGGCGATGCCGGATGTCATGGGCACGCGATCAGACCTCTACTTGGCGGACTATTGGCTACTGACGGTGCACTACTTGGTCTGGTCCAAACGTCTGCCATATCCGATCAAGGCCAGTTGGCTGCATGGCGCGAGCGTTCACGACCAGCCATTCAGCTTCATCAGCGAACTGCCGACCGATTTAGCCGAAGCGTCGCTGGATGCGCTGATTTTGTTTCGTGAGGCGGCCCTGACGCTGCCCCGAAGCGGCGGCCCTACGCCGATCGCGCCCGCCGAGCCGCCCGTGCTTCGTGATGGCCGCTGGCATTTAATGACCCGCGAGGCTCCGACCAGCGCGGCGGTTCAGACGCCGCCAACTGTCGAACCGCCGGAGCCGCCGCCTCAAGCCGCCGTTTTGCAAGACGCAATGGACGGAAGCGACGTTCTTCCAGAGTTGGACGACCAGACCTTTACGGTCTGCTGCGTTGGCAAAAAGTATCGCTTTACCGCAAGGAACAAACAGTTGTTCGCCCTCCTGGATCGAGTCCGCCGTCGCCCTGGCCATCGGGTCTCCTACGACGATCTGCGCGGCACCGGTGACGTTTGGGACGGCTCGCAGGTGGAGGACAGTTCCATCCGCGGCGCGGTCGCGCGGCTGCGCAAGCTGCTCAAGACCCATGGCATCAGCGCCCTGGCCGAGCGGGTCACGACCGGAACGTATCAGGGCCGCGGTTATGTCATTTTGCAGACGACCGAAGGACAAGACAGATCAAGCTAAAGGAGAAGGCATGTCAATACTCACGGATAAACCAGGGACCGCGGCGCCACGAACCGTCAAGATTCGCGGCGAGCAGTTCACGCGACTTTGGCTTACGACTTCCCTGTCCCAGGAGACCTTCGCGGCCCGCATCGGAATGAAGCGCTCCGGCGTGTTCCGCTTGCTGCGCCCGGGCGTGCACGCCATGTTCAGCGACAACTTCGCCCGCCTCGCCCAAGCCCTGAACATGACGCCTCGGGAATTGAAAGAGCGCATCGGCGTGGGCGAGGTCAATTTACGGGCCGCCGCGAATGGAAATGGTCTCATTTACGAATCCGGTGTCACTGGCCCGGCGCAGCCGCTGGTCGAAGTCACCAGATTCCACGGCATCAGCGCGGGCAGTCGGGCCGAGCGCCTTGATGTGGAGCATGGGACGGTGAGAGTGCCGGAAGGTTGGGGGGATTTCTTCGTGCGCGTGGATGGGATTTCCATGCTTCCGGACTATCCGGATCAATCCGTCGCCGCATTCAAAACAGTCGAGGGACAATCGTTTATTTACGGCAAGGACTATCTGATCTGGTTCACGGATGGTGAATGTTATTTCAGCAGGGTGCATGAGAGTGACGAGGACCGCGACGTGCTGGTGCTTCGCAAAGTGAACCCGGATCGCCAGCAGTTCCCGGATCGGCATGTCCATCGACGGGAGATCGAGCGCATCGCTCGCTGCGTTGGTGTAACGATCGACATGAGTTAGTTCATCGAGTAGCAGGAATTCATGATGGGAGAAAGACGATGTCGAGGCTTATACAGTGGCTCGACCATCGCATGGACGTGGTGGGGATCGAAAATTGGAAGGATCTGACGGAATTGACCGGCATCCCGTTCGACGTTTTCCGCGAAATCCGTGATGTCGGCTCGCTGGAAATCCTGAATAGGACCGAACGGCGCTTGCTCGCCGCCGCCTTGCGCGTTTCGCTGCGCAAGCTGGAACAGCTCAGCGACGACCTGATCGATTGGATTGAAGACCGTCACGTGTGCGACGCCGAAGATTACGGCCGACCGCTGCCTAACCAGGAAAATGATCTGGCGTACTGGGCGCCGCAGGATATACCGCCCGAAGATCGTGGTACGCCTCTGATCGGGAGAATTCGGCCCGGCGGCCAAGCCGAGTTGGACGAAGATTGGCACCAGGAATGGGGAAAGCACATTCCGCACCGGTTCGGCAATGGACACAACATCTTCGCCTTGGAAATCGAGGCCACCGGCACTTCCGTCGCGCTGCGGCTGGCGGCACCATGGGAGTTTCGTGAAGGGAAAGCGGCGGTCTACTGCTGGAATGGGTGGGAGGCCCAAGCCTGGTTCGGCCGTGTATGCCTGCAACCCAAGGCATACGTCGTGACCGCCGACGGGCGGCGGCATGACCTGGAACTGCCGAATGTCATGCGCATTGGAAAAGTGGTGGGCCAATGGCCCAGCGAAGCCGCGTGAGCGGCGCCGGCTGATGCCCCGCCCACCGATCAAAGGCGCAAAAACAAACCCGGCCGGGGGAACGGACGGCCCCGGCCGGGCTGCTGCGAGTCGCTACTTGGTCTCGCTCTTTTGTTGCAGTTCGTGGATGGCCTCGAACGTCTTGTCCGCGACCTTTGCCAGCACCAGCAGATCGTCGCGTCCGAAGCTGTCGGTGCTTTGCCACATGCCTCCATCGCCGCGGTACAGCCGCTGGAACGTCACGTTGTAGCGGGCGCCGCTCTCCGTTTCGTTCTGCCAGATGGCGGCTTTGAGCGCGCCGATCCGGACTTCGCTAATGGGTTTCTGCTTCGTAGCCATGTGAGACTCCTCTCGAAAAAGGGTTTGATTGGTCCGTTCACCTGACTGTGACGGACAACAAACCCTTACGAGGAGTCCGAAGCTGGCCCGGAGCGGCAAGCGCCGGGAGCGAAATAGAGCGAGGGGAATGACAGGCGCAGCGGATCGCAGAGCAGCGGAGCCTGGCGTGAGCATCGCGATGGAGCGACCCGAGCGATAGCGGAGGGACGGCGAAACATGGCGATGGAGCGGAAATCCTATCGCGGTCCGAGTCGGCATTCAGCCGCCGTCTTTGGAACGAACAGCGGCCGGCGGTTTCACGTGCGGCGCGGCGAACCGGCAGCGTGGCGAAGCGCCGATGACCAGCGCTATGATCTGCTGGTGCAGACGAAGCGATGGTAGCGCGTGGCGTCCACGAACTGCCGCCCAAGAGCGTGCGAGCTTACAGCAGGGCGGTTGGAGTGCCGTGAAAGGAAGCGAACATGACCGAGCGGACAGATTTTTCGGTCGTCCACGACCGGCTTAAGATCCATTGGTCAGTTGGTCACTGAATTGGTCAGTCGTCACGTGATGGTGAGTGTTAATGGAGTTGTCAGTGACCTCTTAAACAAGCTGCAAGCCTTAAAAGCGGCAGAAAATGCAGCAACAAACCAACGCTGAGACTCAACTTATGCGCCGCATTTTAGACTACGGAACCGAAGGTTGAAGGTTCGAGTCCTTCAAGGTGCGTTCCACCTTCAGCCAAAAAAAAAGGCGGCTTCCGATTCGTGCGTTCGCTATCGCGAACCGTCGAAATTGGAAGCCGCCGCGAAAAACTCGCCCCGAGGACTAGTACCCCGTCGCGTAGGCGTCGGCGTAGACCAGGACGCGATTCGACGTGCTGCCGTTGACGGTGAACGTCGAACCGGTGAAGTTGATCGGCGTCGAACTCGTGCCGGCGTAGGCGATTTCAAACGCCTTGCTGGCCGTTCCGGAAAGCTCGATCTTGATGTTCGAGATGATGTCATCCTTCGCGCCAGGAAGTAACCCGCGGCCGCGCAGTTGTTCATCGTGATCCCGGTCATCGTGATATCCTCGTACTCCGGCCCGAGGTCGGGGCCGAGACGGAATTCGACAGGGTCGGGGTCGAATCATAATCGTCGTCGAAGAAGATCGCGTAGTCGCGGACGCCGTTCATGGTGATGTTCGAATAAGTGATATTCGAGACCACTCCGGCGCTGCCCGACGGGCTCTTGATGCGGATGCCGAAATCGGTGTCGTTGAAGGTGCAGCCGCTCATGGTGACGTTGCTGACGTTGTTGACCACGTCGCTGCCGATCGAGAGCCCATGCCCTTGCAGGTCGGCCGAATTCACCGCGCTGCTGCCGCCGAACACGCAGTTGGTCACCGTGATATCCGAGGTGCCGCCCGAGGTGTCGTCGTTGGCCCCGATGGCGATATCGTCGTCACCGGTCGTGATGTGGCAATTTTCGATGATTTCGTGCTGGCCCGAGATATCCATGCCGTCGGTGTTGTACGAAGTCGAAGCTTCGCCGACGTCGGTCGCGACCGTCACGTTATTGATCGTCACCTGGTTGCAGGTGTTCTGTATCTGAAGGTGTTCCATCGGGGAGTTCGTCAGCGTGATGCCGGTGATCTCGATATCGCTGGAATCGGCGATGACAATTTCCTTGGGCCGGCTGCTGCTGCTGCCGTCGGCAGCCCACCAGGCCTGACCCTGCCCGTTGATCGTCCCGGTGCCGCTGATTTCGATGTTCGTCACGCTCTTGGCGGTGATGAAGTCCGTCGTATCGCCGGACCAATTGCTCATGGCGAGCATTTCAAGCGTGCCGTTGATTTCAAAATTGACGTTGCTCTTGAGGGTGATAGCGCCGCTGAGCCAAGTTCCGGAACCGATGACGACGGTCCCGCCGCCGCTGGCGGCCGAGGCCGCGTTGATCGCGTCCTGAATTGCCGTCGCGTTGTTCGACGAGCTGGTGGACGCCCCGTATGACGTGATGTTGAACGTCGAGGAGCCGAAGTGCGGCACTGTCGTCACTGACAGCAAAACGCGTCCTTCCATCTGTTCCATCGTCGCAGGCCGTGAACTCCGCACTTTTCTCTTGGAAATGAACAAGAGCAGTCCCTCCGTAAAAGTTATATTTGTATTGGGGGTCCCGGGTACCGCTTCCCCCGCCCATTCGAAACCGGGACAACGACTTAGTACGATACACGTCCGGCGAAATGCAAATTGATAAATTGAAGATTCCGCGGCGAGGCCTTCGCGCATCGGGCGTTTCACTTATAGGTCTCAGATGATCCAAGGCGGCACACTTAATTGACGGAACCTGGAGATTGGGCCGCCCCATTTTTCCGGCCGTCAATCCGCGCACGGGTCAGATAATCCCGCCTGAGTTTGCCCAGGCCGGCGCCGATGAAGTCTCCGCCGCCATGGCCGCCGCCGCCGCGGCTTTTGACGCTCTCCGGCCCGAGCGACCGGATTGGCCGGCCTTCCTTCTGGAAAAAATCGCCGAGCAGATCGCCAACCTCGGCGACGAACTCCTCGATCGCGCAAATCAGGAAACCGCGCTTCCCAATCCGCGTCTGATTTCCGAGCGCGGCCGCACCGTCAATCAACTTCGCATGTTTGCAAAAATCGCCCGCGACGGCGATTGGCTCGACGCCACCATCGACACCGCCGACCCCAATCGCCAGCCCCTGCCCAAGCCGGACATTCGGCGAATGCGCATCGGGCGCGGCCCCGTCGTTGTCTTCGGCGCATCGAATTTCCCTTTCGCGTTCGGCGTAGCCGGCGGCGACACCGCGTCCGCGCTCGCCGCCGGAAACCCCGTCATCGTCAAAGGCCATCCCTCCCATCCCGGCACCAATGAACTCTTCGCCGCCGCCGTCCTGGCGGCCGTCCAATCCCTCAATCTCCCCACCGGTTTGTTCTCACTCCTGCAGGGAACGAGTCACGACCTGGGCGCGCAACTCGTGCAACACCCCCAAACCGCCGCCGTCGGTTTCACAGGCTCGCGCAAGGCCGGCCGCGTCCTCTTCGATCTCGCCGCCAAACGCCCCGCGCCGATTCCGGTTTACGCCGAAATGGGAAGCGTGAACCCGCTCATCATTCTCCCCGGCGCACTCAACACCCGCGCCCAGCAAATCGCCACGGACCTATCCGCCTCAATCCTCCTGGGGGGCGGCCAATTCTGCACCAAGCCGGGGGTCATTTTGACCCCCAGATCATCCGAAGACTTCCTCATCGCGCTGGCAAGTTACATTGGCGGTGCCCTGCCCGTCGTCATGCTCAATCGACCCCTTCGCGACGCCTTCCTCGCCCGCACCACTGAATGGTCCGCCATCCCCGGCGTCGTCCCGCGCACACAATCCAAACCCCGCGATTACGCCTCCGTCACTCCATCCCTCTTTGAAACCACGCCGGATGTTTTCCTTCGCCACGCCGAACTGCGCGAAGAAGCCTTCGGCCCCGCGGGCCTCGTCATCCGATACGATCGCCCCGAGCAGATCGCCCTGATCCTCCAATCGCTCGGCGGCAATCTCACCGGCACCATCCACGCCGATGAATCCGACGACCCCAGCCCCCTCATCTCCTCGCTCCAGAAATTCGTCGGACGCATTATTCTCAACGGCTATCCCACCGGCGTCGAAGTCTGTTCCGCCATGGTTCACGGCGGCCCCTATCCCGCCACCACCGACCCCGCGACAACCAGCGTCGGCTCCGCCGCTATCGCACGCTTTTCGCGCCTCGTTGCTTTTCAGAATACCCCCGACCCCTTGCTTCCCGCCGCGCTGCAAAACGCCAACCCCATGAGAATCCCCCGCACGATCAACGGCCGGCGTACTGCCGATCCAATTCCAAAAGCTTGAGCGCCGCCTCCCGAATCCGCGCATGATCCGCCTGCGGAATATTGCTCAGCAGCGGGAGCATCGGGCCCGTATCCGCGATGCCGCAAGTCTCACCGCCTCATGCAGCACGCGGATCGGATTCACCAGATTCCGAATCTCCTCCAGCGGCGCGCACAGCGATCGAATCTTTTCCGCCTCGCTCCAATTCCCCGCGCGGATCGCCTTGAGCATCGCGCTCGACAGCCGCGGCGCCACGCATACTACGCCGGCCGTGAATCCCCCCACCCCAAACTCGCGCATATGCGTAATCGCCGGCTGTTCTCCCAACCCGCTGACAATTTTTTTCGCGTCGATCCGCCGGCAAATTGCCTTCAGATATTCATCCTCCGCCGGATCGTTCCGCACCACGGCATACTTGACCCCCACAATCGCCTTTTCATCGAGCAATTTCCCCATCTGCTCGGCCCGCACGTACCCATCCGCGCGCAGATAAAGCAGCGCCGGAATCCCCGCCGCCTGGACAAACCGCCGCACCCCTTCCTCCACACCCTCGGCCGTAGACGCCCCCGTCATCGGCAAAATCATCGCGGTCGGAAACCGATGCTTCTTCAAAATCTTCGCCTGATCCATCATCGTCCCAAACGTGGGCCCCGCCGATGGAATCACCAGTGTCTCGGCCCCCGCCGCCTCCTCCAGAAAATCCAGAATCACCCCATACTCGCCCGCGCCGACGTGATAAAAATTCGCATTCCCGCCATAGATCAGAGAATTCACTCCCCCCGCCTCGATGTGCCGGATGAGTTTCAAGTTCTCCGCCGCGCCGATCGTCAGATCCCCGCTCCGGCACAAGGGCGGGACCGCCAATACACTGTTCGTTAACCGCTCGGTTGTGAGTGAGGTAATCATATTCAGTAAATATCCGGCTCCCCCGGCGTTTCCCGTTCCGCAAAAATCTAAAATCGCACCCTTCATGCGCTTGCGTGCACTGCTCCGCAAACAGCCACCCATATCCGCGCTCGAATTTCGCCGCCGGCGGCCGCCAATTCTTCCGTCGCTCCGCCAGCTCGGCATCCGGCACGCGCAGATGAATCTTCCGTGCCGCCACGTCCAGTTCGATCAAATCCCCATCCTGCACCAAAGCCAGCGGCCCGCCCACCGCCGCCTCGGGCGAAACATGCAGCACGCACGCCCCGTAGGCCGTGCCGCTCATCCGCGCATCGGAAATCCGCACCATGTCCCGCACCCCCTGCTTCAGCAGCTTCTTCGGGATCGGCAGCATCCCCCACTCCGGCATCCCCGGCGCTCCCAGCGGGCCGGCGTTTTGCAGAACCAGCACCGAATCCGCAGTCACATCCAAATTCTCGTCGTCGATCCGCTTCTTCAAATCCGCGTAATCCTTGAACACCACCGCCGGACCCGCGTGCTTCAGCAACCGCCCCTCCGCCGCCGTCGGCTTGATCACGCACCCGTCCGGTGCCAAATTCCCCCGCAAAACAAACGTCGCCCCCGCCCGCGACAGCGGCTTATCCGCCGGCAAAATCACTTTGTCGTTAAACACCTTCGCCCCCGCGATATTTTCCCCCAGCGTCTTCCCGTTCACGGTTTTGCAATCGAGCTTCAGCGCATCGCGAATCTGATTCAGGAGCGCAGCCAGTCCCCCCGCATCAAAAAAATCCTCCATCGAAAATTCTCCGCTGGGGCGCAGATTCGCGATAACCGGAGTCCGCTGTGAAATTTCGTCAAACCGATCCAGCGGCAACTTAATCCCCACGCGCCCCGCCATCGCGATCATGTGAATAATCGCGTTGGTCGATCCCCCAATCGCCATCTCCGCCGTGATCGCATTATCAAACGCCTCTTTGGTCAATATCGCGCTCGGCTTGAGTTCCTCCCACACCATCTCGACGATCCGCCGCCCGCTCGCCTCCGCCATGCGGGCGTGCCCCGAATGCGCCGCCGGGATCGACGACGCACCCGGCAACGTCAGCCCCAGGGTCTCGGCAATCGAGAGCATCGTGGAAGCCGTCCCCATCGTCATGCAATGGCCCGCCGACCGCGCGATTCCCTCCTCTATCCTGCGCCACGCGCACTCGTCCAAATTCCCCGCGCATCGTTCGGCCCAGTATTTCCAGGCGTCGGTGCCGCTGCCGAGCGTCGTCCCCTGCCAATTCCCCTTGAGCATCGGCCCCGCCGGGACAAAAATCGCCGGCACATCCGCGGTCGCCGCCCCCATCACCAGCCCCGGCGTCGTCTTATCGCAGCCCCCCAGCAAAACCGCCCCGTCGATTGGATGGCATCGCAGCACCTCCTCGGTCTCCATCGCCAGCAGATTCCGGTAGTACATGGCCGAGGGTTTCATGAACGTCTCGGACAAACTCATCACCGGAATTTCCAGCGGGAACCCGCCCGCCTGCCAGACCCCGCGCTTGATCTCCTGCACGCGCTGCGGGAAATGCGTGTGGCACGGGTTCATTTCGTTCCACGTGCTCAAAATCGCAATGACAGGTTTGCCGGCGTAATCGTCTTCCGAATACCCCATCTGCTTCAATCGCGACCGATGCCCGAACGACCGCAGATCGTCCGGCCCCAGCCAGCGATAACTTCGCAACTCTTCCGCTCGTTTCAGTGGCATGATTCGCCGCCATTATAAGGCTCCGCCCGTTCCAGTTCGATGCGATGAATCGGACCCAGCAAAACCGTATACGCCAGCGCCCCAACGACTCCCATCAATCCCACTGCCGCCACCACCCACTGAAACGACCCGGTCTTTTTCAAAATAATCCCAATCGCGATCGGCGTCAGCACCGCCCCCAGATTTCCCACGCAATTGCACAATTCCCCCGTAAACGCGATCAATTTCCGCGGCGCCGCCTCGGCCACAATCGACCAGGACGTCGATGACACCCCCTGCGCGAAATACGCGAAGGTGAGAATCGCCACCGCCAGCGCATTCGACTTCGTATGGTTCGCCAGCACGATCGTGGTGGCCAGAACAAATCCCGTCACGATGGGGACTTTTCGAGCCGTGGAAATCGTCGCCCCGCGCGAGCAGCCAATCCGACCAGCACCCCCCGAGAAAAACCCCGACTGTCGCCGCCAGATAAGGCAGCGAAGTCGCCACCCCCGCCGCCAGAATCGTCATCCCGCGCTGCTTCACCAAGTAAGTCGGGAACCAGGTGAGCAAAAAGAAAATCGAACTCACGACGGCAAATTTCCCGATGCAGATGGCCACGATCTGCCGCTGCAAACAAAGCCGCCCGATATCGCCCCAATCCGGCTTTTCGCGCTCCGGCACCTCGGTCAATCCCCCGCCCGATGTGATGTGCGCGAGCTCCGCCTTATTGGCGCGCCCGCAGCTTCTCGGATCGTTGTAGTAGATCATCCAGATCACAAAACCCGCCAGCCCAATCGCCGACGTCGCGAAAAACACCGACCTCCAGCCGAACGATTTGGCCAGCGAGAACAATCCCGCGCCAGCAGACCGGTCCCGATATATTGCCCCATCACATAAGTCCCCGTCGCCATCCCCCGTTCTTTTTGTGGGAACCACATCGTCACCACGCGATTGTTCGCCGGAAACGCCGGTGATTCCGCCAGCCCCACGATCATCCGCAGGGCAAAGAGCGAACTGAAACCATTGGCGAACCCAAGAAAAAAAGTCGCCCCCGCCCAGAAGAGTTGCGACAGCCCATACATCCACCGCACCCCCAGCCGATCGACAATCCACCCGCCCGGCAAGGTCGCCAGCGCATACGTCCACGAAAACGCCGAGAGCAGCAGTCCCATCTTCACGTCGTCGATCTTCAGCTGCTTGGAAAGCAGCGGCGCCACGATCGAAAGATTCGACCGCCCGATGTAATTGATGGTGGTGGCCAAAAGAATCAGGCCCAGCATGACGAAACGCGTGCGCGTAGGCCGACCGCCCTCCGTTTCGAAGTTCCGAGACGATAGTTCCGATTCTAATTTCACCGCCATCGTGGATTATTCCAAATCCGCTCGTCTTCAGCGAGGATTTTTATGAAGATGAATTGGATCGGTTGAGCCCATCGTGCCGAGGAAAATGCGTGGGCTCGAATAAGAGAACGCGCTCTCGATTCGATCGCGATTGGCTGGCCTGATAGCTGAGGCACAACCCTTCGCGCCAGGCAGGCCCAGAGTCGCCGCCTTAGGCGGCAACTGTGAAGGGAATTTCGGCCTTCGCGGCCGACCTCAACCGTCCTTCACAGCCACCGCTTGTCCGACCTGCCGTTACGCGCGCCCCGCGGGAGGTCGGACAAGCGGGCGTGTCTTGCGACGGTTGGGGTCCGGCGTGAAGCCGGAAATTCCTTTTACATCGGCCGCCGAAAGGCGGCGACTCCGTCTCGCACCTCGCGCAAAGGCTCATCCCCACCCACCAGGCCAGCCAACGGCCATCGAATCGGCGACGCATTTTCATATACGAGCCAACGCATCTCCTCGCCGCCAAAGCCATTCCCGAAAATCCTCATTCTCTTGTCATTTTTGGATTCAAATCCCCGCCCCGAGTAAATTAACTGTCGTCCGCCCAGGAGGAACTCGCTTTTGAACAAAATCGCTTCACTCGCCGTCGGGTTGTTAATATCGATGGCGTTGACCTCGTCCACTCTCAAAGCCTCCGACGTTTTGGTTTATTTCGGCTCCCAGCAAACCGCGCCCAACACCGGCTTTCGCATCGCCCATTTCGATACCGACACCGGCCGGCTCGCCACCCCCAAACTCCTGCTTTCCGCCAACGCCCCCTCCTATTTCGTGATCGACTCGGCCGGAAAGCATCTCTACTCGACCAGCTTCAGCGGCGACTGCGGGGTCAGCGCCTACGCCATCGACCCCGCCACCGGCGACCTGACTCTCATCAATCACATCCCCGGCGGAAAAGCCGGGACCAGCTATATCGGACTCGACCACACCGGCAAATTCGCCCTCTCGGCGAATTTCGCCACCGGTCACATTGCCGTCTTCCCCATCCGGCCCGACGGCGGCCTCGCCGACCCCACCGCTTTTGAATTCCACACCGGCCACGGGCCCAATCCCAAGCGCCAGTCCCGAACTTATCCCCATTGCATCGTCGCCGACCCCACCAATCAGTATTGCCTCGTCCCGGATCTGGGCCTCGACAAACTTTTCGTTTTCAAATTCGACGACAGCGCCGGAACGCTAACCGCCGCCGATCCTCCCTTTGTCACCGTCCAGCCGGGCGCCGGCCCGCGCCACGTCCGCTTCCATCCCAATGGGAAATGGGCCTATCTGGTCTGCGAAATGGGAAGCCGGATCTACGCGTTTAACTGGGACGCGGGCAAAGGCACGCTCACTCAGTTCCAGTCGATCTCGACATTGCCGGATGGTTTCAGCGGCGAAAACAACGCCGCCGAATTGGAAGTCCTCTCCAACGGCAAATTCCTGTACGTCTCGAACCGGGGCGAAGACACCATCGCCATTTTTTCAATCGATCAATCCAGCGGAGTGCTCACCCCCATCGGCCGCGTTCCAACCCGAGGCAAAACCCCGCGCAACTTCGCCATCGACCCCAGCGGAAACTGGATGATCTGCACCAACCAGGACGGCAACAACGCCGTCATCTTCCACATCAACCGCGACACCGGCCAGCTGACCCAGACGGGCAACCCCGTCCCCATCGAAGCCCCCTGCTGCGAGCGCTTCCTTACAACGGCCCTTCCATGACTCATTTGGATTGCTGCGATGCCGGTTGCATTGAAGCGAGAATCGACTTTCTGACGTAAATATCGAAGAAAGCCGAGTGATATCGGATGGCATAATTCTGATGAAATGCGCGGACGAACTCGTCTGAAAAAACCGAATCTCCGGGGCTATACCAATCCGAAAGAGTATATGGATTGTCCCCTCTTGGAATCAGTACAACGTCCGCCGCGCCCGATCGCCAACGCTCAGTCGTCGCTTCCGGCAGTCCGTGCTGGTCCTCTGCGCTGTCAATCGCCGCGGCCGGATCGAGCGAATATGGATTCCCTGAGAACACAAGCACCGGCCGCTCGTAGGTATCAAAATACGACAGGTCTCCACCCACGCCCATCTCAATCGTTCGATCGGGAATCCGGTCAGTGATGTTCTCGATGTCGGCGAGCCGGGTTGCGCCGATTTGCGAGATGATCCCCATATTTTTGTGCAGCAGATGCCCCTGCCACCCGGCGTAGACCAGCGCCACCAGGACAATTGGAAGAATCAACCAATGCCGAATCACGATGTACTGCGATGGAGCGGCCATCGACCATGCCCAGGCGATCATCCAGCAGACCACCGGCAGCAACGGCAGCAGGTGATGAGCGCCCGCGCCGCGCTTGGCGGCCACGGGCAGCGTCACCAGGATCGCGGCGCCCAGCGCGCCCGCCGTCATCCACCAATCTGCGCCTCCGCGAATCATCCGATTGGCCCGACCAGATCGAAGGCAAACTTCCAAGCAGGCACAGTCCGGCCAACCACCCCGCGAAAACAAGCGAAGCGGGCAACTCGCCGGCGAATGGATGCCGCGATGCCAGGCGCATCCACTCCTGGTAGTTTTGCAGGGAAATTTCCGGCAGCGAAAAGGGCGCTATCGCCACGGCGGCGGCGACGACCCCCGCCAGAATCAATGGACGCCATTTGCGGTGCCGCAGGTAAAAGGCGGTCGCGATAGGAATCGTGTATGCTGCCGCGTTGATCTTCATGTTCACATCGATCCCCGCCGCCGCGCCCAACACCAGGGCGGCCCACCACGGATTCGAAAGCGTCAGGGCAAATACATTGAGCGACATCAGAAAGAGCTGATGGCTGTCGGGCCGGCACCAGAATGAGCCGGCCCTAAACGCGAGGAAAACGACGGTCGCCAGCGCCGTGCACGCCAACCCTGCCCACCGCCCCGCCACGCGCCAGCACGCCGCCAGAAGGAATCCCACGCCGGCCAGCGCGGAAACCGCCGTGCTCGCTTTAACGGCGAGAATTGACGGCCCCATCAACCAGCAATAACCCGCCGTCCAAAGATAAGTGTAGGGGCCATACGGCAGCGCATACTGCTCCGCCGCCGTCGGCGCCGGATAGACGCGCCTTTCCGCGCATGAAAAGGCAGCTCACCGCGGCAATCTGTGGTTCAACGTGATCGGAAAACGCCGGACTCAGCGCATATTCGATTACAAAGCAGGCATAAAGGACGATGAGCCCGCCCGAAACCGCGCCCAGCGCCCACCCGTATTCCCGCCGATTTTTCACACCGACCCCGCGCAAGACAAATCCCGCCACCAGCGCCGCCGCGACCAGAGCAGCCAGCCATAGCACCGGGTAATCAGCAACCCACTCCATGCCCGGCCAAACCCCTTCCCGCATGAATCGTCGGACGTTTTTCAATCGCGCGCACGCCGCCGCGCCGGCTTGTGCAAATCAGCCGGGCACGATACATCATCCCCCAGGCGAGTTCCAATTCAGCAAATAAACCATGAGCGAACCCCAATCGACCGACCCCAAAGCCGCCCTCCCGCTGGTCGTCGATTTGGATGGATCGCTTCTTCGCACCGATTCCCTCGTCGAATCGATTCTCGATCTCGCCCGCCGCCATCCTCTGCATTTGTTCGTGCTGCCAATCTGGATCCTCCCCGGCCGCGCCGCCTTCAAGCGCCGCCTCGCCGAGTACACTAGCCTCGACGTCGCCACCCTCCCCTATCACGCCGGGTTCCTGGAATATCTCCGCCAGCAGCACGCTCTTGGGCGCCGGCTCGTGCTCGCCACCGGCGCCGATCAATCCATCGCCCGCGCCGTCGCCGATCATCTTGGGATATTCGACGAAGTGATCGGCAGCGACGGCACGCGCAATTACAGCGGCCGCGCCAAGCGCGAAGAACTCAACCGCCGCTTCGGCGCGAAGAATTATGTCTACGCCGGGAACGCCCGCATCGATCTGCACGTCTGGCGCGACGCCGGCGCCGCCGTCCTCGTCGCCTGTTCCCCGATCCTGATGCACCGCGCTTCGTCCCTGACGGGAATCGAAAAGAACTTCCCCACCGAACACGCCCCCGGCTCGATGAGCCAGGCCATGCGCCTCGGACGACTGGTCCTGAACCTGCTCGTCTTCGTCCCCCTCTTTTCCAAAAATCATCCTCACAAGGGCCTGGCCCTGTTCCTCGCCTTTATCGCATTCTGTTTCATGTCATCTTCTGTTTATCTGCTCGACGATCTGCTCAATCTCAAGAAAGATCGCCGCGACGATTCGCGCCGCTTTCGCCCCTTCGCCGACGGCCGCGCCTCGCTTCTCCCCGCCGTCGCCCTCGCCGTCGCGCTCTTCGCCGTCGCCTTCGCCGTCGCGGGGCGCCTTCCCGTCAAGTTTGTCGCCATCCTCGCCCTCTATTTCGTCGCCGCCCTCGGCTACGCCCTCTTCCTCAGAGGCGTCCCCGTCCTCGGCACCCTCGTCCAATTCGCCCTCCTCGCCCTCCGCATCATGGGCGGCTACTCGGCGATCTAGATCGCCCGTCAATTTCATACACCCGAATCTCCGGATTCGTATAGGCGCGCAAATTGAAATCCGGCTTGCTCCACCAGACCAGCGGATACCTCCGGAACAATTCCCGATGCCAATCCACGTGCTCCTTGAACCAATCCAGCGAATCCGGGGCCGCCATCGCCTCCGGAATAAAATATCGCTCATACGCCGTATCCGCGACCGCGACATACGAGTATCCCTCCAGTCGCAGCAATGCGATCGACCCCAAATCCGGCCCACTCTGCACCACCGTCACTTCAATCCCATTCCCGATCGTTTTGGAAACCGGCAGCTTATGAAAATTCTCCTCCGCCAGCAGCCCCGCATAAAAATCCGCCGCGATCCGCGTCCCCGGCGGAAGATTCGCAATCGCCCAGGCCCGAAACCGATCCCGGCTGTCGTCTCCAAACTGCTCAATCGCCGACGCACACCGCGGCACGCCAATGCCCAGAAAAATCGCCGCGAACAAAACCGTCGTCACCACCCGCCCTCTCCTGCCCATTCCCTCCATGATCCAAACCGCCGCCAGCGCCGCGGTCACATGCCCCATCAAAACCACCGGCAGCACATAGCGATGAAACGGAATCACCGAAAACGAAAGCATCGCCAAAAACCCCGGCCCGATCAGCAGCGCCACCAAATCCCAACCGTTCCTCTTCCGCCAGGTGAGAATGAAAACGATCCACGCCAAAATCCCGCCCGCCAAAATCCACCAGGTCGCCTCGTCCGGCAATATGCGCAGAGAAAACAGATTCGGCCGATGCATCGTCAGCCCAAAATGGCTGGTCACGCTATGTTCCACTTCCCCCTCGAACGATTCCCGAAAATTCGAAAGCCGGTTCAAAGCGCGATAATTAATCCCCGCCGATAAAATCGCAAAACAAGCCAGCATGACCCCCACCCGCCCCAATCTCACGAGCCAATTCTTCGCCGGCGTAACCAGAACCACCGCCAGCCCCGGAACCAAAAACACCAATCCCGCATATTTCGCCGAAGCCGCCACCGCACACGCCAATCCCACCAGCCCCGCCCCCGTCCACGACCTCCTCACAAACGCCCATCGCGTCATCAGCAGCACGAGCAAAAGCCCCATCGCCAGCCCCGCGTCCTCCTTGAAGTAATGCGCATAAACCAGCAGTGAAGAGCAGCACATCAGAGAAACGCCGACGAGAATTTCCCCAAAAATTCCCCCGCACAAAAACCCCAGCGCGCACCCAGCTGAGATCGCCACTGCCGCGAACACCGCCGAAACATCCCGCCCCGCATGCGCCACCGCCTGCGTATTCCGCGCCACTCCGCCCCAATCGACCACCCGCTGCGTGCACTCCAGCAAGAGCTGCGGATGCAAAAAATTCCGAAACCCCTCAGAAGAAAGAATCTGCTCCGTCTTCGTAGGCTCGTCCGGGTGATACCCAAAAGGAAAATCGTTATGCCGCGTGCAAAGCCAGAGTTCGGCGGCAAACGCCCCTACGAGGATCAAAAGAAACGCTGAATGCTGAATGATGAATGATGAATGATGAATGAGATGCGCCGTCTTCTTTATTCATCATTCGGCGTTCATCATTCAGCATTTTCTTACGGGTGCATCAGCGGCATCGATCTGGCAAACCGCTCCGCCAATATCTGCCCCGTCGGATCGTTCATCGCCACGATTTCCGCCCGCACCTTTTCCACGCGGTCTTTCATGTCCGGATGGGTGCTCATGATCGACCCGCCCCCGGCCATTCCCTGCAATTGCTCGAGTCGTTCCAGGAAGTGGAGATAGCAATGCGGGTCGTAACCCGCCGCCGTCATGATCTGCACGCCCGCCTGATCCGCCGCGAATTCCTGCGGCTGCGTATACCCCGTCTTGGTGACCGCGTCGATGCAAGAGTCCGTCAATTGCGAGAACTGCGCCGTCGGCCCCGCGGCGCTCAGCGCATCGGAAAACCCTGCGTTCTCCTCCGCCTTCTTCACCTGGTTCAATCCGTCGTGATGGCAGACATGCCCGACCTCATGCGCTAAAACCCCCGCCAGCTCCGCCTCGTTCTGCATCTTCTCCAGCGCCCTGCGCGTCACAAACACATATCCGTTCGGCCCCGAAAACGCGTTCACTTCGTCCGTGTTCAAAACCCCGAACACATAGTTCCCGCCGGGGTTCGGGCTCTGCGCTGGCCACCGTCAATCCCACCAGCGTCACATACGTCTCGACCCGCACATCCTCATACACGCCGTAATGGCTCGTCAGTTGCGCCCCCACCGCCTGCCCCATGGCGTCCTCGTCCTTTTCACTCAGCGCCATGGCATTGGCTTCATGCCCGCCCGCCTTGATGAGCTGTCCCGTCGGCCCACCCACCATATTCCCCAGATTCTCCGAGTTGAACGGGCTGTTCGCCCCGCATCCCCCCGCCACCAGAAGCGCCGACAGCGCCCCAATTCCCGCCGCGGCCGTCAATCCCGATATAAACCATGCGCGTTTCATCTTCATTTCCCTCGATTGCGGTTTATTGCGCGCCCGGCGCGTCAGGTCCCACTTTTCCCTCGGCGGTGAATTTCTCCCACAGCTTCGGATCGAAATGTTTCCGGAAGTCGATCAGCTTATTCATCGGCCCCGGATCGATGTTCTTGCTCGCCGCCCAGTCGTCCGCTTCCGGCGCCAGCCCCTTCCCCGCCGCGCCGCTGCTCATGTTCGACGCATCCGCTCCGGCCCCCAAACTCGCCAGCAGATTTCCGCCGCCCCCGACCTTCTCCGGCGAAGTCGCCCCGTCAAACACATATCCCTGTTGATCGTTCACCTGCACTTTGATCCAGTGCCCCTCGCGATCCACGACGGTCAATTCCGCCCCCTTCGTCGCCGTCGCGATCACCGGATAGACCGCTCCTTTGCCGGAGCGAATCTGTACCTGCTCGCTTTTGATCCAAACCGAATCCGCCAGCGCCCCCGCCGCCAGCATGCCCGTAGCAAAAAACATCACCCACGACGCCCTGCGTCCTTTATTCATAACCGCGACCCTTTCATTTTTCTGGCGCTTTTCCCCTCTCCCCGTGTACTCACGGGGAGAGAGCAAGGGTGAGGGGCGGTATTTCGAATGCCGCTCACTTTTCCTTCGCCTCATAAGTTCCATCCCAATCACTCGCCGGCGGATGGCTCCGCAGCGCCGCAATTCGCGCCAGCAAAGCCTTCGCAGGCCCATCATCCGCGAAACGCTTTCCAAGCTCAAGCAATTCTTGCTCCGCCAAGTCCCACTTCTGCGCCTGATAATTCCCAAACGCCGACTCATAACCGCGAACCAATTCGTTGAGCGGTCCCCCATCCTTTTTTTCGGAAATCAACTCAAAAACCGCCATCGGCTTGCTCTTCCCCTTCACCTTCAGCAGGTCCACCCGCCGAAGCAAAAACTCATCCTTAACCAGATCCGCCGTCGTCTGTGCCAGCAATATCCGCGTCCCGTAGAGCTTATTCGCTCCCTCCAATCGGCTCGCCAGATTCACCCCATCCCCCAGTGCCGTGTAGTTGAATAAATGGGATGATCCGACAAACCCCACCGCCGCGTCGGTCGTGTTGACCCCGATTCGCGTGAAAAGCTGCTTCGCCCCCAGCGCCGCCAGATCCTCGCGGATCACATCCTCCCTCTGCGCGATCGCCAGCGCCGTCCGGCAAGCCCGCGCCGCGTGATCCTCCTGCGGCAGCGGCGCATTCCAGAAACACATGATCGCGTCCCCGATGTACTTATCCAGCGTCCCCCCGTGCACCAGAACCTGATCCGACATCTCCCCCAGATACCGATTCAATAGTTCCCCCAGTTTCTGCACATCGATCGACTCGCTCATCGATGTGAAATTCGCCAAATCCGTGAAGAGCAGAGTCACATGCGTCCGGATCGTCCCCAGCGCCAGCCTCCCCGGCTCCCGCGCCAGTTCCTGCGCCACCGCCGGCGACACCACTTTCGACAATGCCTTCAGCATGAATTTCCGCTGCCGATCTTCCGCGAAGTAGGTCCACCCGAATGCCGCCATCCCCGCCACCGCCACCGCGATCAGCGGCCCCGTCGGCGCCAGCCACTGAATCTCGGGGCGCAGGAATAACTCCGCCCCCATGGCCACAATTCCGCCGATCCCCAATATCGGCCCCAGCAACTTGATGCCCGCGGGCCGCGGGAAGACGACCAGCAGCGCCGTAATTCCCGCCGCCAAAAGCGCCGCCCCCGCGCGGGTGCCGCGCGACACCGGCTGGACCGATTCGCCCGAAATCAAATTCTCAATCGCAGTCGCCTGAACCTCCACCCCCGGATATTCCGACGACAGCGGCGAAGCCTTCAGGTCGTACGTCCCCGCTGTAATCGCACCGACCAGCACGATCTTGTCCTTGAACCAGTCGGGCGAAATCCCGGTCTGCTTTTCCGACCCCGGCGTCAGCGCTGTCGCCAATACGTGCGACGCCGATACAAATCGAAACGTCGATTTCCCATCCGCCGTGACATGCGGCCCATAGTAATGCAGTAAAAACGGCCGATCCGTTGGCAGTTTCGCCTCGTCCCCCGCCGCCAAAACCGCCGCCAGCGCGATGCTCGGTTTCCCGTATACCTCGGGTTCATAGCGCCGGTAAGTCACATTGTTCCCCACATTCACCGCCCCCAAACTCGCCCGCGTCGCCGGCGGCGCAAAATGGTCCCAGCTCCCGTCCTTCTCCACCAGCGACCCAAACACCACCGGCGTCTTCAATCCCCCCACGATCGTCGCGAACGTGTCATCATCCCCCGTGCTGTTTTCATAAACGCTCGTCTGATCGAAGATCAAATCCAGCGCCACCGCCTTCGCCCCGCACTTCTGCGCATACTCCGCAATATGCCCCCAAAACTCCCGCGGCCACGGCCACCCGAACTTCATCCCCTCATCCACTTCCGCCAGGCTCTTGTCATCCACCGCCACAATCACCACCGGCCCATCCACCCGGCTGTCCACCGGCCGAAGCCGGTAAAACGCATCGTAAAATGCGTTGTCCCCCTTCTCCACCACATCCCGCAGCAGAGGCGCCCGCTCGCAAACCCAGGCCGCAAGCCAGGCCAGGGCCACGATCCCCAGACAAACCGAGATGCGCCGAAAAAAGTGCTTCACCGGGGGGATAGTGTAACGCCAAATCCTGGCCAATGACGAAATTCGAATGACGAATGTGCGATAGCATCCGCCGTGGCGGGACGAATCAATGAACGAATGCTCGAACCGCCATTTTCGAACATTGGAGCATTGGAATTTGATTCGTCCCGCCACGGCGGATGCTATCGCACATTTGTCATTCGAATTTCGTCATTCCCCAATTCAACCGCGATCCGGTGCCGTAGAAAAATGATGCGCGGTTTCCCATGAGTATATTTTTTTTGTCGAGAACATTGCGCCGATTTCCGATACCTTCTTCGGACAGGAGTTGTGCATTTGTACGCTGGGGCATCGATGGGCCGTTCCCGCATTCCTTAGATTCAACCGCGCACTCTGGGGATCGTTCAAGTGTTCAATATTTTAAGCCGCCCCGTTTCATTTTATGGGGTGCGGCATATGAAAGGCGTTCGAGCGATGATGTTTGGTTTTTTGAAAAAAGCAGAGTCGAAGCAGTGTCCGGAACTTCCGCACCCGCGAACCATTTCCAGCGAAATCGTCGACCAGCTCACCGAGGCCGGCGCCCCGGCCGATCCCGATCCGTCCGATCGCAGGGAAGCGGTTCGCATCTGCGTCGGCACACGCGCTAAAATTCGCGTCGGAAGTCCCGACGCCCCTCTCGTCACCGGCATGGTTCGCGATCTTTCCTGCAAGAGCGTCGGCCTGCTCATGGAATTCCCGCCGCGCCTGAATGAACTGTGCTGGATCTACATCCCCAAGCGCATCGACCCCACCGACCACATCGCCATGGCCGCCACCATTTCCCGCTGCGCTCGCGGCGGTTTGGACAAGTCCATTTTCCACGTCGCCGCCATGTTCGTAGAGGGAGAAGCCCCAGCCCTCCCCAAGCCGCAGGAGCCCGAACCCGCCAAAGCCCCCGTCATCGCGCGCACCAGCTTCAAGTCGTCCCTCTTCGCCCCACAACACCCGTCGATCGCGCCCGACCCAAAATAAACGAACGATGTGCCGCGCCTTTCCCCTCTCCCCGGTATGCCGGGGAGAGGCCGGGTGATGGGCAATTCGTCATTTGTCATTCGAATTTCGTCATTCCCCCAAAACCCCTCCCCTCGACGCCCCGCCCCAATTCGGTCAAAATCCCCCTTCGCAATGCCGCTGGCGGAACTTCACTTCAATCTCGAAGAATGGATTCCCACCTTTTCTGAGGTCATCCGTGCCCTTTCCACCGGCGTCGCCGTCTTCGTCATCGGGATGCTCGTTTACCTCGGACTCCGAAAATACATCCTCCGCACCCGCCTCACCGCCGCCTCCCTCGTCACCATCATCGCCCTGGCGATCTACTTCGGATTCATCGCCGGCAAGCCCAAGCAGATGCTCAGTGGCGAGGACACCATCGCCATCTGGATCCACCGCTTCTTCGCCGCCGCCATTCTCTTTGCCGCCCTCCGCGCCCTCGACCGCCTGCTCATCGTCCCCATCCTCTCGCGCGGCGGCCGCGTCCCCGTCTCCCGCTTCATCCACCAGATCGTCAACATCGTCATGGCCTGCTTCGCCGTTCTCAGCTTCGGAGCCTGGGCCTTCGGCTGGAACATTCAGGGCTTCCTCGCCGGCTCGGCGGTCGTCTCCATCGTCCTCGGCCTGGCTTTCAGGAAACCCTCGGCAACTTCTTCAGCGGGCTGGTCATGCAGGCCGCCAGCCCATTCGCCATCGGCGACTGGATCGTCTGCGCCGGCGTCGAAGGCCGCATCGTGGACATGACCTGGCGGGCCGTCACCATCCACACGCTTGAGGACAACCACGTCATCATCCCCAACGGCACCGTCGCCGCGCGCAAATCGTCAACTTCAACACCCCCACAACCGCCACCGCGCGAACCGTCCAGGTCGGGCTCCACTACGACCATCCCCCCGCGCAGGCCATGCAACTGCTGAAAAAAACCGCCCTGGAAACCGAAGGCGTCGCCTCCAAGCCGGAACCGATCGTTTTCCTCGATTCCTTCGACGACTCCGCCATCACCTACGTCGTCAAATTCTGGATCACCGAGCCTCCCAATCATGTCAGAATCGAAACCGAGGTGCGCACCAACATCTGGTACCGCGTGAAGGAAAAGGGGTTCAGCATCCCGTTCCCCATGCGGACCGTCGAGCACATCGACCTGGACAAGAAGACCCAGGCGCAGGCCGAAACCACTGCCCGCGACCGCTACAACGCCATCAAAAATCTCTGGCTATTCACCCCCCTCTCCGAAGACGAAAAGCTCAAGCTCGCCAAAGGCGCAACCGACCTCTTCCTCGCCAATGGGCAGGTCCTCTTCCGCCAAAACGACGCCGGCGATTCGCTTTACGTCGTCCGCTCGGGCGCCGTCGACGTCCTGATCGACCAGCCGGACGGCTCCCAGGCCAAAGTCGCCACGCTCCCGGCCGGGAATTTCTTCGGCGAAATGTCCGCCCTCACCGGACAGCCCCGCACCGCCACCATCCGCGCCAGCGGAGAACTCTGCTGCGTGGTCATCGGAAAAGACGACTTAAACGCCGTCTTCACCGCCGACCCCGCCATGATGGAAAAAATCAGTGAGGTGATCGCCGAAAGAAATGCCCACCGCGCCAAAATCCAGGCCAGCGCCACCGCCAGCGCCGCAGCCAAAACCGAGGACGTCAAGACCGAACAGAAATCTCTACTGGGACGGATGCTGAAGTTTTTCGGCCGCGGCGCCCCCGATGATTCCCATTAACGCCCCCCCGTTATTTCCCCCGACATTACTTCCCCCGACATTATTTCCCCTGGCCACGCGCTTCCGCCCGAAAGCATCCGTCTCCGTCATCACGCGCGACGCCCGGTCCGTCGAAAAATCCCGCCCGTTTTTAAGCTCTCGCAATCGCTTCCGAGCCTGCGCCACGTATTCGTTGCTCTGATCGATTCCGAGATAGCTCCGCCCCAATCGCGCCGCCGAAACGCACGTCGTCCCGCTCCCGTTGAACGGATCCAGCACCAAATCCCCGGGGTTGCTGCTTGCCAGCACAATCCGGTCCAGCACGCCCAGCGGCATCTGACAACCGTGCCACCCCTCCCGCTCCCCAAACGTCCCGCACACCCGGCTGACGTTCCACGTGTCGGCTTCCGCCTGGAACAATTCCCCGTTCGTCTGCTGCGGCCGCAGATACCAAACATCGTCGGGCAGCTTCCCCTTCGGGTTCGCCCGCCGATCCGCATACGTCGTCTGCCGAGCGCTCGCCACGCGAACCGCGTCTGCATTAAACGTGAACCCCTCATCGCTCTTCGTAAAATACAAAATATGCGTATGGCTCTTGGCAAACATCTTCTTGGTCTGCTGCCCGAACGTGTAATGCCAGATGATCCAATTCCGCAGATGAAACCCGATCTTCCGCCGCGCGATCACGCATAAATCCGCCGCGTATTCGTCCCCAATCGCGAGATAAAACGACCCCGAAGGCTTCAGCGCCCGCCACACCGACCGCATCCACTCCTCGCTGAATTGAAGATAGTCGTCCGTATTCCGTTCATCGTTATATCCATGATACAGGTACCCGATATTGAATGGCGGGTCCGCGAAAACCAGGTCCACCCACCCCTCCGGCTCCGCGTTAAGCAACTTGATGCAATTCCCTTTATGAATTTTGTTCGCTTCCAGCATGGGCGGGCATTTTACACACCGCCGCGCACGTTTATCGACTTTCATCTCCGTTATAATCAGAGCATCGTGTCCGACCCCGATCGATCCGTCCTCCGCCTCCTCGACGCCAACGCCAACCGCGCCCGCGAGGCCCTCCGCGTCCTCGAGGACGCGGCCCGTTTCATCCTCAACCGCGCCGATTTGACGGCCCAACTCAAATCCCTCCGGCACGACCTGACGCAAATCCTCCTCCCCTTCCTCCCCGGAGCCCTGATCCAGCGCGACACCCCGGGCGACGTCGGCACCGACATCAAAACTCCCGCGGAACAATCGCGCCCGGATGTCCAAGCCGTCGCCATCGCCGCCGGCAAGCGCCTGGGCGAAGCCCTTCGCTCCCTCGAAGAATTCCTAAAAACCGCGAGCCCCGAATCCGCGAGAAATATCGAACGCCTCCGCTATCGCTTCTACGATGTGGAGCAAACCCTCACTCTCGCCCTAACCCCCAATCGTTTCGCCACAGTCCGCCTCTACGTCCTAATCACCGAATCCGCCTGCAAAAACCCCTGGCTGCAAACCGCCGAAGAGGCCATCGCCGGCGGCGCCGATTGCCTCCAGCTCCGCGAAAAAGATCTCCCCGCCGCCGAGCTGCTTTCCCGAGCCCAAAAGCTAGCCGACCTCTGCCGCAAAAATCGCGTCCTCTTCATCGTCAACGACCGCCCCGACATCGCCGCCCTTTGCGACGCCGACGGCGTCCACCTGGGCCAGCAAGACCTCCCCGCCAAAGACGCCCGAAAATCCTGGGCGCTCAAAAATCATCGGCGTCAGCACCCACAACCCCACCCAGGCCCACCAGGCCGTCGCCGCTGGCGCCGATTACATCGGCGTAGGTCCAATCTTCAAAAGCCCCACCAAACCCCGCGATTTTTTGCCCGGCCTGGAGTATGCTGCCGCCGTCGCCGCCGACCCAGCGATCCCGATCCCGAAAATCGCCATCGCAGGCATCGGACCTGGAAATATCGGACAAGTATTGGCGACAGGAATCAGGTCAGTAGCCGTAACCAGCGCGGTCACTGAAGCCGCCGACGTTCGAGCGGCCGCAAGGAAATTGAAGGAGCTAATAACGAATGAAAACCCGAAACCCGAAACCAGAATGACGAATCAAGCCCGAATGCCCAAATGACCGAAACGGCATCTGGCTTATTCCGTCATTCGGTCATTCGGATTTGATTCGGATTTCGGGTTTCTGGTTTCGGATTTCAGTTCGCCATCGATCGATCAGCAGCTCGAAAAGGACAAGGATGTCCACCGCAACAATCCCATCCCCAACCCCAGCCCCTTCCCGCGCAACCCCCGCCGCCTCCTCCCCCTCCTTCGTTTCCCACGCCAAGCTCATCTCCGCTCTCACGCTCCTTAGCCGCATCACCGGCATGCTGCCGCGAATCCGTCATCGCCACCTATTTCGGCGCGGGAGTCGTCTCCTCGGCCTTCACCGTCGCCTTTAAAATCCCCAACCTCTTCCGCAAACTGCTCGGCGAAGGCGCGATCTCCGCCGCTTTCATCCCCCTCTACGCCCAGGCCATCAAATCCGGCGACCTTAAAGAAGCCAACCGCTTCGCTGCCGCCAGCGTCAACCTCCTCACCGCCATTCTCCTCGCCCTGACCATCTTCGGCGAACTGGTCCTCTGGGCGATCGCCCATTTCATCCACCTCCGTCCCCAGGACCTCCTCATCGTCCGCTTCACCGCCATCATGCTCCCTTACGTCCTGCTCGTCTGTCTCACCGGCTTCCTCAGCGGCGTCCTCCAGGTCCACAAACGCTTCGGTCTGCCCGCCCTTACCCCCGTCCTGCTCAACATCATCCACATCGCCGTCATCGTCGCCGGCGCTCGCATCCTCTTCCTCTCCGCCTCCACCGGCGACGCAAAAATCGAAAAGCAAACCCAGCTCGCCTATTGGCTGGCCGGTTTCGTCCTCGTCGCTGGCGTCCTCCAGATCGCCATGCTCCTCCCCAGCCTCCGCGCCGTCGGTTTCTCCTTCGCCTCCGTTGCCGATATCTGGACCCCGCGCATCAAGAAAATGCTCCTCCTCTCCTTCCCCGTCGCCCTCAGCGCCGGCGTCCTACAAATCTCCGTCATCGTCGACACCGCGATCACCGTCTTCCTCACCCGCGGCCAAAACCCCGCCGACCATCTCCACTTTTTCGGCTTCTCCGCCCCCTATCCCCTGGCCCTCGGCGCTGTCCCGCGCCTGAACTGGGCCCAATTTCTTTACCAATTCCCCCTGGGCGTCTTCGCCACCGCCCTGGCGACCGCGATCTTCCCCGGCTTAAGTCACGACGCCTTTGATGCCGACCGCAAAAAATTCAATCGAGTTCTCCAGGCCGGAATCCTCTTCGCCCTTCTCGAATCCATCCCCGCCAGCGCCGGCCTGGTCCTCGTCCGCTACCCGGTCACCCGCCTCCTCTTCCAGCACGGCAGCTTCACCGCGACGGACACCCATTGGGTTGCCCTCTCGACGCTTTTCTACGCCTCGGCCATCTGGGCCTTCAGCCTCCAGCAAGTCCTCAACCGCGCCTACTACGCCCTCCACGACACCATGACCCCTTTCATCCTGTCGATTGTGACAATCGTCGTGAATACAGCCGTGGAAATCCCCCTCTGCTTCACCAAACTAGGCGAAGCCGGCATGGCCGTAGGCACACTCGCCAGCTTCGCGGTCCAGGCCCTGGTCATGCTCTGGCTCCTCAACAAAAAGTCCGGTGGCCTGGGCCTCCCAACGATCCTCACCGGCGCACTAAAAATGCTAATCGCCTGCGCCGTCATGATCATCGCCTGCCGACTAGTCCAACAATCCCCCCTCTACCCGCACGCAACTACTCACCTAGCCAGCATCCAGCAACTAGCCATATTGCTCCCCATCGGCGCAGCCACCTACCTGGGAATCTGCTGGCTCCTAGGCGTAAAAGTAAAACCGGAAGAATGCTGAATGATGATTGCTGAATGCTGAACGGTGAACGGAATTCAAGCAGCGGAATTTACTGGCAACTGGCAACTAGGGCCTGTCTGATGAATCCAAAATCCTGAAATAGCGACGGATCATGGCGAGCTTGGCCATGGCCTGAAAGTTCACCGCCAGTTTCTCGTAACGCGTGCCCAGGCGGCGATTCTCCTTCATCCAATTCACGCAACGCTCCACCACGTTCCGTCGGCGATACGCCTTGCGATCAAAGTTCTCCTGCGGCGGCTGATTCGATTTCGCCGGGATCACCGCTTGGATTCGGTGGCGACGCAGCCATCGCCGCACATTTCCGTAACTGTATCCCTTGTCGCCCGCCAGCCTCCTGGGGCGACGACGGCGGCGACCGATGCGCATCGCGTTCATCACCGGCTCCACGTACCGGCTCTCGTGGCATTGGCCGGCGCTGGCCTCGACGGCGAGCGGAACTCCCTGGCCGTCAGTAACCAGGTGGAGCTTGCTGCCCCACCCGCCTCGGCTGCGGCCCAACGCGTGATCCGCCGGTTCTTCCGGGGCGGTTTTGATTTTCTGGCTCCGGCGGCGGATCGACTGGCTCGCACATTGGTGCCGTCGATGCACCACAGGTCCCAGTCGATTCGTCCTTGCTTGTCCAACCTCATCTGCAGCCGCTGGAGGATTCGATCAATCGTTCCGTCCTTTCTCCAGCGGTTGAAGCGGTCGTAGACGCTTTGCCATCTGCCGTAACGTTCGGGCATCTCGCGCCATTCAGCGCCCGAGTGCAGAATCCAGAACATGCCGTTGAGCGTGGTGCGGTGGTCGTTCCACTGCCCGCCGCGCTTGCCGTTGCCGGGCAGCAGATCGCCGATCAACTCGTACTGCTCATCCGTGAGCTCATAACGTCGCATCCGTGACACCTCGTCTGAAAACCGCTATTTATAACCAAAAGCGATTCATCAGACAGGCCCTAGCCGAAGGGTCGCCGCGGCGGCCAACTGCCAACTATCCTCATTCCATAAACTTCGCCAACCCCGCGAGCGCTCCGGCCGCGAGGACCATCCCCAGCACGATCAGCACGAACAACCCCGCCGCCTCGCCCGGCACCTTCGACATATCCTTGCATCGGATCGCCTTGTATACCACCGCCACCCCCGCGCTCAGCGGCAGCAGCAGCGTCGGCCAAATCCACTTGCTGGACCAGATCGGCAACGGATCAAAAAACAAAATGTAATCGGCCAAAAAATGCATAAATCATCTTCTTCAACTGATACCAAAAAAACATTGGCACAGAGGGCACTCCAGATCACAGGGCACACAGAAATGAATTGAAATTCATTTTTTGTTTTTCTCTGTTCATCTTTCTTCTCTGTGCCCTCTGTGATCTCTGTGTTCTCTGTGCCAAAGCTTTTAGGACGACGTTTCACGCGCGTCCCGTCCTCAGTTGATCCGACCGAAACGCCGCATCGATCATTACCAGCAGATTCAGCATTCCCGCCACGGCCGTGTATAGCGTCCCGATCTCCCAGGATCGCGCGTGCGAAATCGCCGCCGCCTGCATCGGCGCATCGGCGTTCCCTGCATTCGTTCCCCGCGGCCGGGCCGCCTGCACCGACACCCATGCCGCTCCCAACGCGATCGGACCGCACAAAACCTGCCCGACAAACCAAGGCTTGTCACTCAATTCCGCCATCGGCTGGTACCACAGCGCCGTCACCCAGGACCGGTCCCGATCGTCCGCCGCGGGATTCTCTTCCTGATCTTTGGTCATCGGGTCCACGATCCGAAGCTCAAACCGGTCCGCCCCCACCTCTCTCTTCACGATCATCGTCATATACCCATAATCCCCCCACCCCGGCGGATCCATCACCCGAATCCCCCCCACCAGCAGCCCCATCAAAAACACAAAAACAACCGCGACCCCCACTGTGACGCCGTGCGCCCGCTGTCCGATGATCCAGTATCCTCCCCCGGGAATGATCCAGGAAAAAATAGCCGTTATCGCCGGCGAAGGGACTTGCCTGGTTGCCTGGGTTTCCATCGTCATGAGCGCCGCGTAGCCGCCCCACTCAGTTCCCCCCCGCCCGCCCCCGCGGACTCGATCTCCACAACACTATAATCGTCCAGATTCAGCGTCGTGATCTCCCCATCCTCTTTGCGAATCGTCAAACGATCCAGCCAGAGCTTGTCATCCTTGCTATGCGCAAACCAACTCCCCGTCCGCTGTTGCTCGAACTCGACGACAATCCCGCGCACCTCGCTGGCCCAGGAATAATTCCGAGCCCCGATCTGCTGAACGACTTTCACACGCGCACCCGGCACCAGCTTCTGCCGAATAGAGAGGTCCACTGCCATAGAGACAAAAGACTAAGGGCCGGACCCCCCAAAGGCAACTGACGCTCCGGCAGAGGGGTCCGTTAGCGACTTCGAATGGTTTCCTTCAACCGAGCGATTAACACCCGTAAAATGGGTTGATGCCCGCCGCCCCACGATGCCTCTTTAAAGTATCCGCCACCTTCCTTGTATCGACGCATGGATTGGTATTGGTACGGGGCATCGCTCCGATCGGTGACGAGCGATTCCGCGTAGGAGATTTTGTAGAACTTCGCCGCCCCGATGGAACAATTTTAAGAGTAAAAATAACGGGGATTGAAATGCTGAGTCCCCCACCGGCCGACCATTCAATGCCGATTGTGATAAAGGAACTCACCCGAAAAGAAGATGTGCCAATCGGAACCGAAGTCTGGTCGATTTAAGCGAGCTGCGATGCGCGTCTTTGAACACGCCTTTGAATTTTGCAGTCCGCGCAACAATCCGCAGATGCCGCAAACCCCCAATCATGCCAATCGCCGCCTCCCATTTCGATCACTCGATCATTCGGACTTGAGTCGTCATTTATCATTTAAAATTCGTCATTCTCCTTTCCTGACCCTGGTTGAAGCCCCCTCTTCTTCGCGCCTTCGCGCCCTTCGCGGTAAAAAAATTAAGTCGCTCCCCTACTTCGCACCCCTCCGGAAAACCCCCTGAATCTCCTGCTGATACCAATCATGGAACCGGTCCAGCGTCAGGCGGCGGAAGATCCGCGCGATCTTCTCCCGCCGCGGTCCGGAGAAACCGATCTCGTGATCGAACCACCGCTCGAGCCGCAGTCCCGCCGCATCGCACCAGCGGAGCAATCGCTTATGCGTCATGAACTGCACGTGCGTTGAATCAAAAATCCCCAGCCGTTCCTCCGGCCAGTCGCCCCCCCGAAAAACCGTCTTCAGCACCGTCAGATTCCGCATGTTCGGCACGCTGATCACCAACCACCCCCCTTCCCGCACGCAAGCGGCAAACCCCTTCAGCACCTCCCACGCCTGCGGAATATGCTCGATCACATCCGCCAGAATCAGCCCGTCCAGGCTCCCCGCCTCAAAAGGCTGTTCCCCCGGCGAAATCACCCGCGCCTGGTAATTCGTCCCCGCGCCACTTCGATCGCCCCCGGCGAAATATCCACCCCATGCACTTCCCTCCCCCCGGCCACCAGCTTCGCTTCCGTCCCCGCATACCCGCACCCAATCGACCCAATCACACGCCCGTCCGGCGGAATCATCTTCAAAATGTCCCCACGCTCGATATCCAAATAGGGATAGTCCATCGCCGCATCGTCCTCAGCCCCAGCCCCCCGCCATTCAATTCTACAGCCAAGACACGAAAACGCAGCCCGGACAAGGATCGTCGGCCCGTTAGTTCGAAATGACTTTCTGATTTGCAGGTATTGTCCCACACTCCGGACACCGCTCCGGCGTGGCCCGCAGGTCGTCGCCGCACTTTTGGCAGCACCCGCTTGGCATTCGCCGCCGAAACAGAAACCCAAACACCCAACTTGCCGGAAACACAAGCAAAAGGGCCGTGGCATAAACGTACCCGATGCTGAAG
Organism: uncultured Phycisphaerales bacterium; assembly: GCA_963844715.1. Classification (GTDB taxonomy): domain Bacteria; phylum Planctomycetota; class Phycisphaerae; order Tepidisphaerales; family Tepidisphaeraceae; genus UBA1161. The sequence goes on from CAWJPJ010000007.1 coordinate 50,019, forward strand.
TAATTTCGCCCGGCAATGTAATGAAACGTCCAAACCCCATTGCCTGACGTCGGCGGAAGAAGCTTGACGGGAGCATGCAGCGAAATCCAGCCGTGAAAGGATTCCAGCTCCACGGTCTTTTGACCCCGATGGAAAACCCACCTATCGCCAAATTGAACAGGAGGAAAAAACGAATAGCTCCGTTCCCAAAGCACCGCCGTCACCAGGCAGAGCAGCAAAGAGATCGCCGCAAGCCCATTGAACACCCATCGCCGGAAGCGCTTCATTCGAAACAGATTCTACCGCGCCGCAATCGATTAACTCGACCAATCTTCGGCCCCACCGGCCCTAATGGCCCTCTCTTCAATGCCCGCAGTACCCATGCGCAAGCAGAAAATACAACCCGCGATCAGAATCCAAAGCAGCAGCAAACTGAACGAACACCGCAGGCAACAGGTGCCAACGCTTCCCATGGCTCCATCCTACCAACCGCGCACAAAAAACTCCCCACGGGCAGCTTGCCGGCTATTTTGAGTTTTCCGACTGAATCAGCACAGTTCCGCATTCCGGGCACCGCTCCGGCGCGGCCCGAAGGTCATGCCCGCATACCGCGCAAGTCCGGGCGCCCGCGTCGCAAGCCTTGGGAAGAAGCTTACGAAAAATATAATGTGAGAAGATTCCTATCCCAATCAAGAGAACGAGGTCCAGGGGAATTGAAAACATTGAACAATCCGGACCTTCGTGAGCGGCCAGCGTGTCAAAAAGAAATCCGATTGGTATCCCGAGTATTAAAGCCAAAACGAACAGCGGCAGCCGCCGGCGCTTGGGGCAGACAAACCCAGCCACCCCGAAGGCAACGGCTATTAACACGACAGAAATGTTGACTACGATGTCTTTCAAGAGCTCGAGAGTCCTCGTGCCGCACACCTCTTCTCGCCCCAAGAATATTATCAGAGCGGTCCGATCAACCCCCTAGCAAACAAGCCCAGCCGACTACGATCTTCCATTTCCTCGCGTCCTTCGCGGCTTCGCCGTAAAAAAATCCCTCCGCACGTTTCCCAAGAGCGCCATGCCTCCGTGCGAACGCGATCCGGTCATTCTGAAATTCGGATTTGATTCGCCCCGCCACGGCGGATGCTGGCACACATTCGGATTTCGTCATTAGATTTGCACGGGACTGATTTGATCGAGGAACTGAACGCCATGTGGTCGAACTGCCAGGCGAACCTCCAATTGTTCTCACCCCGCCTTTCGTCGTCTGGATCCCACTGTAGACTTCCGGATCGCCTTCTCCAGCTTATCGATTGTTCGCAACGTCGCCGTGTGAGCACCGGATTCGATCCGGGAAATCGTCTCCTGCCTGACTCCGGCCATTCGAACATTCGAACTTGATTCGTCATTCCTCATTTATCATTAGTCATTCGCCGAAGAACCCCCTCTCCACACGAGCCAAGTAAGCGCACTTACCGCCACTCCAACCCAGAACAGACTATAAGATGTTAATTGCTATAGACTTACCGATAATTAAGTCCACCCCCGCATTTCCAAAAGCGCTTACTTTTGTATCCTCATGCCCCGCCCCGCCCCGCCCTATCCACTGCTCACCTGCTCGACTGCTCACCTCCTCTCGCGAAGCGGTCCCATCCCCCGCCCAATTTCAAAACGGGACATTTCGGGACTTTTTGGAACCCGCCTGCCCTGAGGGAACTCGAAGGGCCCCTCCCTTTCGAGCCTTTCTTCCCCGCTGGCAACTGGCAACTGGCAACTCGCAACTGGCAACTAGAATGCCCTTCCTCACCCCTTTAGGGCAGCCAAGAGTTCATCGTAGAGTTGTTCGATCGCCTGCGGGACAACGCGCGTCTCTCCCACGATGCTCATGAAGTTGATATCCCCGCCCCAGCGCGGCACCACGTGCTGGTGCAGATGCCCCGGCAGTCCGGCCCCGGCCACGCGGCCGATGTTGATCCCGATGTTGAATCCCTGAGCTGAGACCGCCCGGCGGAGAAGCTCCATCGCTCCGATCGTCTGCTTCGACAGATCAAGCTGCTCCGCATCGGTGAGCGTCTCCATCTCCCCCTTGTGTGCCCGCGGCGCGACCAGCAGATGCCCGTTGGCGTAGGGGAACCGGTTCAGAACCACGATCGTCAGTTCCGTCTCCCACAAGAGAAGCCGCTGGCGGCGGACCGCCGGATCGGCTCCCGCGGCCGCGGCGCTGCATAGAAAGCACTCGGATTTGTCCTGCGACTGAAGCGAACGGATGTAATCCATTCGCCAGGGAGCGTGTAACGTCGGCTGTTCCATAGGATCGGATACCGTAGCATCGGATGCGGTAGGATCGAAGCCGCGCGGCGGAAATCCTACGCCACCGCCTGCGGCTTGAACTCCGGCTGCACCGTCACCTGCACGCGCGGCGCCATCTCGATCACTTCCTTGGCCAGCACCCGGTAATCGCTCGCCCCGTGGCTTGCCGGTTCATATTGAAAGATCGTCTGCCCGAAGCTCGGGCACTCGGCGAGTTTGATATTCCGCCGAATCCGGGTGGCGAAGATCTTCGCGTTCGACCACGGCGTGTTCTTGCCGTGCGCGTCGCGGATGAATCCGGAAAGATCTTCGACGACTTCGGTGCTGAGTTTGGTTTGCGCATCGAACATGGTGAGCACGATGCCGGACACCTTCAAGCGGGGATTCACGCGCCGGCTGACCAGCGAAACCGTCTCCAGCAGTTTCCCGACCCCTTGCAGCGCCAAAAAGTGCGGCTGCATCGGCACGATCACTTCCTCCGCGCACGCCAGGGCGTTGATGGTGAGCAACCCCAGCGACGGCGGGCAATCGAGGAGGAGAAAATCAAAATCGTGCTGCGCCGCCTCGATGCGGCGCTTCAGAAGCGTTTGCGCCCCAGAACGCTGGCCAGTTCGACTTCCGCGCCGGCCAGATCGATGTTGCCGGGAACGATGGCGATGCAATCGCTGATTTTCTGCACCGCCGAAAGAAACGGCGCCTGTTCCATCAAAACCTGGTAGAGCGACGTTACGTCCGCCGCGCCGGGATCGACGCCGTAATTGATGGTGAGATGCGATTGCGGATCGAGATCGACGAGGCAGATTTTTTTTCCCTGCTCGGCTAGCGCGGCGCCGAGATTCGCCGTCGTCGTTGTTTTGCCGACCCCGCCCTTTTGATTCATCAGCGCGATGATGCGCATATCGCAGCCTCCATGCTCACGACTTTGTATCCTCATTATCGAGTTATTTCGGGTTTAAAACAAGGGATCGGGCCCGCGCGAAGCGGTGAATATGCGAAAAAACAAGCGGCGGAAAAAGAAGAAAGCTTCCGCCGTGGCCGGGAAGCTTTCTATTTCGTTGGGATCCGCGGACCTTATTTTTGGAGCCAAAGGTTTCGCGGAAGAATCCGACGGCGGCACATGCGCGAGCATCGCGGACGGTTTTTAGAGTTTGGAGCCACGCGTCCGCGCGCCGCGACAGGTGCGGCGATTTACTTCTTCTTGGTCGTCTTTTTCCTCTTCGACGACCGCTTTGCGGCTTTCTTCTTCTTTGCCATGGCGCTATCACCTCCTTTCACAATTGCCAAATGTATGTCGCAGGAATCTCCAGTCAATGCTTTTTTGTAAAAATCAGCCGGGCATTTTTTCGAAAGCGCGTTGGACGTAGAATTGAATTCTGATCTTTTTTCTACTCGAGGAACATCATGGCAGTCATTTCAAAACGTCCCTGCGTGATCATCGTTCGCGACGGCTGGGGAAAAAATCCTCATCCGGAATGGAATCGCGCCAACGCGGTTTATCTCGCGAAACATCCGGTTGCGGATCGAATTATGCAGAAATATCCCGTCACGCTGATTCACACCAGCGGGTTCGACGTCGGTCTTCCCGAGGGAACGATGGGGAACAGCGAAGTGGGACACCAGAACATCGGCGCGGGGCGGATCGTGGACCAGGAATCGGTCGCAATCACCAAGCAAATCCGCAACGGACAATTTTTTGCGAATCCGGCGCTGAATCAGGCAATCGACTCGGCGAAGCTGATGGGCGGCGCGGTGCATTTGTTCGGAATTGTCAGCGACGCCGGCGTGCATGGATTGCTTGAACATCTCTACGCGTGCCTGGAACTGTGCAAGCGCAAGGGGCAGGCGCGGGTGTTTTTGCACGCGTTTTCGGACGGTCGCGACACGCCGCCGAGCAGCGGATTGGGATACGTGCGGGCTATCGAGGAAAAAATGAAATCGATCGGCGTGGGGGCGGTCGCGACGGTGAGCGGAAGATACTGGGCGATGGACCGGGACAACCGGTGGAACCGCGTGGAAAAGGCGTACCGCGCCATCGTCTTCGGGGAGGGGGAGAAATATTCCTCGGCGACGGCGGCAATTCAGCATTATTACGATCATCCCACGTCGCCGAATATGACGGGGGACGAATTCATCACGCCGTCGGTGATTTGCGACGATGGCAAAACGCCGCGCGCGACGGTGAAAAATGGGGACTCGATTATTTTTTATAATTATCGCGGAGACCGGCCGCGCGAACTCACCAAGGCGTTTGTGATGCCGAAGTTCGAGGGATTCGATCGCGGGCCGAAGCTGGAAGTTTTTTATTGCACGATGACGGCGTATGAGCAGAGTTTGCCGGTGCATGTGGCGTATCCGAAGCCGCCGAAGATGAGCAACATCCTGGGTCAGTATGCGAGCGATCTTGGACTCAAGCAGTTTCGCTGCGCGGAGACGGAGAAGTTTCCGCACGTGACATTTTTCTTCAACGACTATCGGGAGGAGCCGTTTCCGGGGGAGGATCGGCAGATCATTCCCTCGCCGAAGGATGTGTCGACGTACGACCAGAAGCCGGAGATGAGCGCATACGATGTTTGCGACGAAGTGGTGAAGCGGATCGAATCGCGGGCGTATGACCTGATCGTGGTGAATTTCGCCAACGGGGACATGGTGGGCCATACGGGCGTGCTCCCGGCGGCGATCAAGGCGGTGGAAATCGTGGATGAATGCGTTGGGCGGATCCTGGATGCGCTGAAGAAGACGGACGGCGTGGCGATCGTGCTGGCGGATCACGGGAACTGCGAGCAGATGATCGACCCGGGCACGGGAGCGCCGCATACGGCCCATACGACCTATGACGTGGAATTGATCGTCGTGGACGACCGGTATGTGGGCAAGAAATTGCGCCAAGGGGGGCGTTTGGCGGATGTCGCCCCCACGGCTTTGACGATGATGGGACTGCCGCAACCGGCGGAAATGACGGGTGTGAGCCTGCTTACGTGATGACTTTTGCATTCTTGCCAGCGGGTCTCATCTCCCTATAATTTCGGTCCTAAGGAGTTCTTCATGGCCCACATCATTGCCGAGCCCTGCATCGGCACTAAAGACACGGCCTGCGTGGCCGTTTGCCCGGTCGATTGCATCCATCCGACGAAGGACGAGGCGAGTTTCGCGTCGGCGGATCAGCTTTTTATCGATCCGGACACCTGCATCGATTGCGGGCTATGCGTGGATGAATGCCCGGTGACGGCGATCTTCCCGCAGGAGGATTTGCCGGCGGAATGGGCCTCTTTCATCGAGAAAAACACGGCTTATTACAAGAAATAGCCGGTTTCCCGCCTTGGAGCAGCTTTATCTGCTCCAGATGTAACCTGCCTGACGCTGTCTCCCACTATTGAGAGTGAAAGGAGACAGTTTTATGAAAAAGAGTCTTTTGGTTGTGTTGCTCGCGGTTGCGGGCCTTTGCGGGGGTTTTGGGACTTACGCGTTATCTGATGTATTGGGGGCCGATTCTCCGGCGACCCAGCCCAGTTTCGGGTATGGCTGGCATCAGGGCGTGCTGGCGCGGTTTGTCCGCGCGGAGATCGGACGATGGATCACCCTTCGGAATGAGTTGGATTTGACGCCGGCCCAGCGGGAACAGATCCATGACATCCTGCTGTCGCACAAAGATCAGATCGTCGCGGTGATGCAGCCGGTCGCCCATGACCGTCAAGCCCTTCGGGATGCGATCGCCGATCCGAATTCGGACGAACAGACGATTCGGGCGGACGCGGACAAGCTTGGCCGTTCACTGGGCGACGCGGCGGTTCTAGCGGCTCAGATCAAGAAGGAGATTGCCCCGGTCCTGACGCCGGAGCAGCTACAGAAACTAAGCGACTTCCGCGCCCAGTCGGACCATGCGGTGGATGAGTTCTTCCAGAAGGTTTCGGCCGAGTAGGGTGGCATGACCGCAGCCCTTTGCTGGTTCGAGATTATATTGGCATCGGTGGATCAATCGTCGCCGTTGCCGGATCATGGGTGCATGGACGACTCGGCCGATGGGGCCGACATCTCCCGCACCTTATCCGGCGACGGCGACGCCTTTGCGCAGATCGTCCGGAGGCATCAAGCAGCCGTGGCGCGGCAACTTCGGCATTTTGGGCGTGGGGCGGATTTGGAGGAGCTGGTTCAGGAAGTTTTTGTGCAGGCGTATTTGAGTTTGAAGGGATTTTCGGGAAGAGCGCCGTTTTCGCACTGGCTTAGCCGGATCGCGACACGGACGGGATATGCGTGGCTGAAAAAGCGGAAGCGGAATGCGTTCGTGGAGTTGAGCGACCAGACGGCGGCACGAAGCACATCCGGCGATGTGGGGCAGAATCGGGAACTGCTGGAGCATTTGCTTTCCCAGCTTTCGGCGCGGGATCGGCTGGTTTTGACGCTGTTGCATCTGGAAGAGCATTCGATCGCCGAAACGGCCGAGCTCACGGGATGGAGCCAGACGATGGTGAAGGTTCAGGCATTTGCGCTCGGGGGAAATTGAAGAAGCTGATCAAAAATTCGGGTCTTGACGGAGGCGAATCATGAAGGAAATCGACATCCTGAAAAAATTGGCTGGGAATCCCGCGGAAGAGGGAATCGAAGTGACGGATCGCGTGATGCGGCAAATCCGCGCGATGCGGCGGGAGACGGAGCCGAAGGGAATGTGGCTGGCGGCGCTGCTCAGTTCGGGGGCGGCGCTGGCGACGGTTCTGCTGGCGGTTCAGTCGATTGCGGATTTTCAGGATCCGTTCGGGGGATTTCTTAATTCGATCTGGACGGTGCTGCGATGACTCAATACCCGGGATATCCACCGCCGCTTCCGCAAGGATACACGCTGCCGGCGCGGCGGCCGCGGCGTTGGGTGCGCGTTCTGCTGGCATTCGTGATCTTCTTTGGAGGCGTGACGGTGGGGAGCGCGGGGACGATCATCGTGGCGGTCCACCGGATTCGTTATATCATTCAGCATCCGCAGGAAGCGCCGCAGCGCCTCACGGCGATGCTGCGGCGGCGGTTGGATCTGACGCCGGATCAGGCCGACCAGGTCGAGGCGATTATTGCGGTGCGGCAGCGGCATTTGCAGGAGATTCGGCGTGAGAATCAGCCGCGTGTAGACGCGGAACTGGAAGGGCTGCGGCATGACATTGACGGGGTTCTGGACCCCGAACAGCGGGATAAGTGGGACACGATGTTTGACGACGCGATCACGCGCTGGCTGCCTCCGCCGCCGCCGCTTTCGGCGACCCAGCCGTGAAGGTGCTCTATAATCTGCCGTAAATGAGTATGGCGACGGTCAATATCGATGGCATGAACTGCGCAAGTTGCGTCAGCCACGTGCAGAAGGCGGCGCGGCAGGTGCAAGGGGTGGAAGCGTGCGAAGTGAATCTGGCGACGGGGCGGGCGACGGTACGGTTTGATCCTGGGAGGACCGATCCGGGGAAAATAGCGGCGGCGATCACGGCCGTCGGATATGCGGCGGAGCCAACCTCGGCACCGGGGCATACTCATGGGGGGCGCGACGATCACAGCCGGGCGTGGGGCCGTCGGGCTATTGCGGGGATTATTCTTTGGTTTCCGCTTGAACTGACGCATTGGATATTGCGGGTGGCGTCGTCGCATCCGCATGCGGGGTGCGAACTCAACGATTGGATGACCTGGGCGAGCCTGGCGTGTTCGACGCTGGCGATGCTGTATGTCGGCCGGGCGTTTTACGCCAGCGCATGGCGTTCCCTTCGTCACGGGACGAGCAATATGGATACGCTGATCGCGATGGGGGCGACGGTGGCGTACGGGTACAGCATCATCGCGCTGCTTGGGCATTGGCTGGGGCGATGGGGAGCGCCGCCGGCGCTTTATTTCATGGAATCGAGCGGGTTTTTGGCGCTGATCAGTCTGGGGCATTGGATGGAGGCGCGGGCGCGGCATTCGGCGGGAGATGCGATCCGGCAATTGATGAATCTGGCGCCGGCGACTGCGTTGAAGCTGGATGAGCAGAACTCGCCGCGGGAAATTCCGGTGGCGGACGTGCAGGTTGGGGATCGAATTCTGATCCAGCCCGGGGATCGCGTGCCGGTGGATGGGGCGATTCTGGCCGGGCAGTCGGCCATCGACGAATCGATGCTGACGGGGGAATCGCTGCCGGTGTTCCGAAAGATCGGCGATGAAATCGTCGGGGGAACGCTCAACACGGACGGGCGCATCACCATTCGCGCGACGCGGATCGGGCAGGAGACGGCGCTGGCGCAAATCGTGCAATTGGTCGAGTCGGCGCAATCGGCAAAGCCGCCGATTCAGCAACTGGCGGATCGAATTTCGGCGGTATTTGTGCCGGCGGTGCTGTGCATTGCGCTGGTGACGGGGGCGGGATGGTACGTGTGGGGAGCGTCGCACGATTGGGCGGCGGGTCGAACCTGGGCGACGCTGGCAAACGCGGCTTGCAGCGTGCTGATCATCGCGTGCCCCTGCGCGCTGGGGCTGGCGCTGCCAGCGGCGCTGATGGTCGGGACCGGAATGGGCGCGCGGCGGGGAATTCTATTGCGCGACATGGACGCGCTACAGAACGCGGAGCGGATTGAGACGGTCGTGTTGGATAAGACGGGAACCGTAACGCTGGGGAAGCCGACGGTGGAAGCGATCCTTCCGGCGGATGGAATTTCTACGGAGAGACTTCTGGAGATGGCCGCGGCGGCGGAGCAGTTCAGCGGGCATCCGCTGGCCAAGGCCGTGGTGGCGGCGGCGCGCGAGAGGGGACGAGCGCTGGCCGAGCCAACCGGGTTCAACAATGAAGCGGGGTTGGGAGTGGTCGCGGAATTCGGCGATGCGACGGTGTTGGTGGGGAGCGCCGGGTTGCTGGAGAAGTACGGCGCGAAAGTGCCGGGGGCGGGATCGGGCAGCGTAGTGCATGTCGCGGAGAAGCGGAATGGGGAGGTTCGATATCTGGGGCACATCGCGCTGGCGGACCCGGTGAAGCCGGAATCGGCGGCGGCGGTTGCGCAATTGCATGCGATGAAATTGCGGACGGTGCTGCTCAGCGGTGATGGACCGGCGGCGGTGGAGGCGGCGGCGAAGGCTGTGGGGATTACGGAAGTTCGGGCGGGGGTGAAGCCGGGCGAAAAGGCGGATTTCGTCCGGTCGCTACAGAAAGAGACCACGGTGGCGATGGTGGGCGATGGAATAAACGATGCGCCGGCGCTGGCGGCGGCGGACCTGGGAATCGCCATCGGGTCGGGGTCGGACGTGGCGAAGGAAGTGGGCGGGATTGTCCTGGTGGGCGGAAGCCTGCTGGGGGTGGCGGCGGCGATCCGCCTTTCGCGGGCCACGATGCGCTGCGTGAGGCAAAATCTCTTCCTGGCGTTCGTCTACAATGTGCTGGCAATCCCGGTCGCGGCGATGGGTTTACTCAATCCGCTGTGGGCGGCGGCGGCAATGGCACTTTCGGATGTGACGGTCATCGGGAACGCCCTGCGACTCAGAGGTAAAAAACTGGATTGAAGAAGCGGGATTTTGTCCCTTGACGGCGTGGGATCGGGCCGCTTCAATACCGGCCGCCTTGGTTAAATTCGACCATTTTGTGATGTGCAAACCGCGCCTCGCGCTGTTGCGACGAGCCGGGGCGATTACCCATGAATTACTATATCGGTGCCAACTATGAACGCTTCATCGGATGAACGCGGAATGACTGCATTGATCGGGGCTCATCTCGGGGTTCTGGAACTGGCGGAATTGTCGCTGGGGGGCGATCTGGATTGCTCGCTGGCGGGCGCCGGGTTGCCGGAGGAGATCGAGGACGCCAAGAAGAAGCCGCGCGAGGAGCCCGAGGAAGAAGGAGAAAAGGGCGGCGGGAGCGAAAAAGAGGAAGATGAGGACGTCGGGTTCGACGACGATGAGGAGGAAGAAGAGGAGGAAGAGGAAGAGGCCGCGGAAGGGCCGGAAGAGGAGGAGGCCGTCGAAGACGAGGAGTTCGACGAGGAGGACGACGAAGACGAAGATGAAGACGAGGATGACGACGACTTCGACAATCCGGATGACGACGACGACTACGATGACGACGATGATGACGAAGACGAGTTCGAAGACGATGAATAGTCGGCGGCGACCGTCGTCACGCTGATTCCCCCGCACATCCCAGCGAAAACTGTCAGCCCTGGCCCGAGCGGCGGGCTTTTAGTTCCGAGCGTTTTCGTTTGGAATCGAGGCGGCGCTGTCTGGAGGCGCGCGAGGGCTTGGTTGCGCGGCGCGGCTTGGGCTGGATTTGGGCGGTTACAATCAATTCCCTCAATCTTTGGAATATATGCTTTCGATTCCCCTGCTGAGTTCGGAGGGCGTCGCTGCTGAGATGGATTTCATCCCGGTCGGTGAGGCGCGAGCCGGCGAGATGGCGCAGGCGGGTCAGGGCGCGGGGAGAGAGACCCTGGATTTGAGAAAGCTCGATCCAGAGTTCGGCTTTGGTGTTGACCTTGTTGACATTTTGTCCGCCGGGCCCGCTGCCGCGCAGCGAATTGGAGGCGGATTCCGTGCTCCGGGATGCGAACGCCGGGGGCGAGATCAATCGCGGCGCTCATGGGGAATTGTGCTCGCTAAATGTGGGGGGGAGATAGGGATGGCGCATCCAGGCGGAGAGGCGCGCTTGGCGCGTGACCGAGCCGAGGAACATGACCAGCAGCAGGACGACGAGATTGAGGCGCATCCATCGGATCGGGCGCGCGGGCGGGACCGGGCCGATGGTCAGGCTCAGCGCGATCAGGACGGCAACGATGCCGGTGCTGGCGTGGGCAACCCACCACCAACCGGGCCGGCTGCCAGGGGGAATTTCCTGCGGAACCGGGCCGGTCAGGCCGGGGATTATTGCGTAACGGTCGCTGCTGTATTGGTCCCAATGTTCGAAGGTGTTGATGACGCCGCTGAAAATGATCAGGCTGGCGGAGACCCAGACGATCCATTTGAAGACCCACCGGGTACGGGCGAAGATGAGGAGCTGCTGCTCCGGGCTCAACTCGTCGATGGCGACGGGAACAACCATTTCATAAAAGAGCGTGCCTCCGACGAGCGCGGTGACGCAGACGATGTGAAGGTATCTGGCGAGGAAATAGACCGCGAACTCGTAGGTGGACATGGGTTTGTTCCCGGGTCAAGGCGTTGTGTTGTGAGGGGCGGCGGTTACGGATTCGCGGGCCGATTTGAGCGTTGACGCCGCCGCCACGGCGGCCAAAAGAACGAGAAGATTAATCGCCAGCCATTTACGATGGGTTTTGCGGGGTCCGGCCGGCCAGAAGGTAAATCGCTATCGACATTGCGGTCAGCCCGAGCAGGACATGCACGCCCCAGAGGGGATGGAGCAGGGGCGGATCGAGATTATATTTTCCCCAGGCGGCCGCACTGTTGTAGGCGCCGCTGAGAAGCAGGAAGAGGATCATGGTATGCATGACCATCTTGAACCGGCGGCGGATTTTCAGCAGCGCGGTCCTGCGCCTGTTCGGCGGGCAATATTTTTAAGCCGGCGGGGAGGACGACGTAGATGAAAAAAACGCTGCCTAGAGTGATGCATGCCGAAACGACGTGAACCCAACGCGATAGAATGGTCAGCCAGGGCATGATTTTTGCGCATAATCTGTATCCCAAATCGGGACCTTAGTCCAAAAAACGGTTTTTTGCCCCCGGACGGTCGGACAGCTAAATTGTTGCTCTTTCACCGGTAAACGTATGGTTCGAGCCATTTTATTCGATCTCGGCGACACGCTGCTGGATTTTGAGAAGATGGACAATGATCGCATTTCCCGCGAAGGGGCGTCGGCGGCGTATGAGTTGCTTCGCGGGGCGGGATGCAAGCTGCCGTCGGTGGATCGATACCGGCGGGCAAATGTCGCGTCGATCCGCTGGGCGCTGATCCGGTCGAAACTCAATGGCAGGGAGTTCAACGGGCAGCCGATCATGTGGGGGCACGCACTGCGCCTGGGGGCGCCGAACAACGAAGAATTTATGCGTGAGCTATCGTGGCTTTGGTACAAGCCGGTGGTGCCGCACAGCAGCATTGAGCCGGACTTGATCGAGACGCTGATCAAAATCCGGGACGCGGGGATCAAAATTGGCATCGTTTCCAACACGTTCATACCGGGAGCGCTTCTGGATCGGCATTTGGAGATGATGGGATTGCTGGAGCATTTGCCGGTGCGGATTTATTCCAGTGAGGTCGGATTCCGCAAGCCGCATCCGGTGATTTTTTACCGCGCGCTGGCGGCAATTCAGACGAAGCCTCGGGACACTCTTTTTGTCGGGGACGTCGTCAAGAACGACATCGTGGGGGCGGCGCGGCTGGGGATGCGGACGGCACTGAAGCTGAAGAATGGGAACGGGCACCTCCAATCGCCGGCGGATTACGAGATTCGGAAGATCTCCGACCTGGTGCCGATCTTGTTCGCTAAATCAACTGATCCAGACCCGAAAAGCCAAGAACCTCGTGGGTGAAGAAGGGCTCCGCGTAGGGCGTGCCGATGCGGCCGCCGAAATACCCGCAGAGGGTTCGGACCATTTCCGGGACGGGATTGTCGTTCCAGCCGAATTGAGATGCGTAGGCGGCGACGGCCTTCATTTTTATGTCCATCTGCGCGCTGACGTCCAGGCAGAAGGTGGGCTGAATGGAGAGGCGCAGGTGGGTGCAAAAGTAATAGATGATTCGCTTGGGATACCAGGGCTCGCCGGGGATGGAGCTGCGCGTGAGCTTGGCGTCGAAGCGGGCGTCTTCGCCGATTTTTGTCACGGCGACGTGGTCCGGATGAGCGTCCAGCGGATAGGGGAGAAATAAGATTTCCGGCTTGTGGATGCGGATGACGGCGGCGAGTTTATGGCGGCTGGGGATGTCGTGGACCACCTGCCGGTTGACCAGGCCAAGCTGAGTCCGCTCGACGCCGAGGATTTTCGCGGCGGCGGCGGATTCGGCGGCGCGGGTTTCGGGGGAGCCGCGCGGGGTGGGCTCGCCATCGGTCATATCGACGATGTGAACGCGGTGGCCTTGTTCGACGAAGCGGGCGATGGAGCCGCCCATGCCGAGTTCCTGGTCGTCCGGATGGGGGCCGATGACCAACAGGGATGCCATGGGGGACATTGTAGCGAAGGTTGTGATTCGGTGCCCGGCGGCTCTCTAAACTTGCTGAGCCGGATTTTCCGCCGCGATTTCCGCGTACAACTTTTCCAGGGCATCGACCATCACGGGTGCATCGAACCGCCCCAGGGCAAACTCGCGCCGGCGCGGCCCATCGTGCGGCGCAATTCGGGGTCGCCGGCCAATTTGGAAATCGAATCCTGCAGCTTTTCCTTCTGGAATGGCGGGAGAATGAATCCGGTGATGTTGTCGCGCAGGCCTTCGGCGTTGCCGTCGATGTCGTAGGCGATGACGGGTTTTTGGGCGAGTTGGCCTTGCGGGAGGGAGCGGGCGAGGCCTTCGCGGCGCGAGGGATGAACCAGGATGTCCATCGCGCCGGTTAGTTCGGGAACGCGGGTGGGGGGAACCATTCCGGTCAGAATGAAACGGTCGCGGAGCTTCATTTGGCGCATGCGATCTTCAAATTTCCCACGAAGCGTTCCGTCGCCGACCCAGAGGAATTTTAGATTTGGAAACTGTGCGCATAATTTAGGCGCGATGTCCAACAGGTCGTCGTGGCCCTTGAGATCGAAGAGGCGGGCGATAGTACCGACGACCAGATCGGATGGGGCCACGCCGAGTTCGCGGCGGACCTCGTCGCGGGGGACGGGCGGATTGAGGAAGGGGGCGGTCTCCATGCCGCTGTAAATGGTGACGTATTGTTCACGGCGGCCGATGCCGGCGGCGAGGGATTGATCGCGCATGGCGTCGGCAACGCAGACGATCCGGGCGGTGAGGGGCGCGGCTTGTTTTTCCAGACGCTTATACGCCCAGTTAATCCATGGACTGACGGAAGCCGTGAACGCCAAGCCGTGAATTGTATGGACGACGGCGGTCAATCCGGCGCGGCGGGCAGCCCGGCGGCCCAGGATGCCCGCCTTGCTGGAATGCGTGTGCACGATGTCGGGGCGGAGTTCTCCGAGCAACCGGGTGAGACGCTGAAGAACGCGGATATCGCGCCATGGGTTGATGGCGCGGCGCATGTCGTTGATGACCACAATCCGAAAACCGGCCGCCGACGCGCGGTCCATGAGAGAGCCTTCCGGACCCAGGGCAGGACCGGTAATGAGTGTGACGTCGTATCCGCGGGCGCGCTGGCCGGCGCAGGAAAGAAGGGTATTTTCCTGCGCGCCTCCGATAATCAGGCGGGTGATGATGTGAACAATTTTCATGGACGCCGGGGCGAATTTTACGGGGATTAGGGGCCTCATGATAGCCGCGCCGGCACGTCCGAATTGCGCGGGGCGGGGGCGATTTTTAATCCCCGCCAAAATGCGCTCAAGCCCGGAAAATCAGGCGTTTTTCCCTTGTCGTTAAGGCACTTACATCGGTAGCCGACATCGTAATAGCGGTCCACTCCGAAGTCCGGGAAGGCCGCAAGCTGGACGGCGTTGCGCCAGGGAGATTTGCGCTGAATGACTCGCACCTCGGAAGACACGAAAACGAAGATCAAACCGTCCGCGCCCGTGGCGGGTCGAACGGAGCCGCAGCCGCGGCGCGCGACCATCGGAGTGCTGCTGACACTGGGGATGGCGGCGCTGGTGGGGGCGGCGGCGTGGAGCGACTGGGTGAGCGATTTGTCGGCGATGCGCCACAGTGAACAAATGCGCGTCTCGGCAATCGCGGAGACGGTTGCCGCGGGGATCAACGGGGACAACCTCATCGATATCTGGAACGAGAACCCGGACAAAAATGAACTGACCGAGTGGAGCCCGACTTCGATGCAGTCGCGGCATATTCTGGGGACGCTGACGGAAGCGCGGCAGGCGAACGGGTTGCCGGCGCAGATTTCGCTGCTGAGACCGCCGCCGAATTATGTGCCGGGGAAGTCCCCTGCTCCTTTGCCGGCCGCGGCGGGAAATGGATCGGGTTGGTTGTGGGGTTGTGCCTCGGTGCGCGATTCGAATCTGAATGTGACGGCGATCGTGGCGGTGGGCGGAACGGTGGATGCGCGGATGCTCGACGTCCGCGGGCAATTCGTTCAGCAGGCGGGCGCCCTGGGGCTGTGCTTCATCACCGCCGAGGTGATGATCGTCCTGCTGATGGGGAGCAAGAACCGCAGCGAGCGTGAATTGCGAAAGCTGGCCCTGGTCGCCAGCCGGACCGACAACGCGGTCATCATCACCGACGCCGAGGGGTTGATCGAGTGGGTGAACGAGGGATTCACGCGGATCACGGGATATTCACAGCGCGAGGCGATCGGCCGCAAGCCGGGGTCGTTCCTCCAGGGCGCGGCGACCGATCCGGCGACGGTGCAGCATATTCGGTATCAACTGAGCCTGCACCGCGGATTCACGGCGGAACTGGTCAACTACGCGAAGGACGGGCGGGCGTACTGGGTATCGATCGACGTGCAGCCGATTTACGATCGCCGCGGGCGGGTGACGAATTTCATTGCCATCGAGCGCGATGTGTCGCAACAGAAGGCGACCGAGCAGGCGCTTCGGGAAAGCGAAATGCGGGTGCGCCTGGTGATGGACAACGCACCGGGGGCCGTGATCACAGCGAATTCGATCGGACGGATCGTGGACTGGAACGCACAGGCGACGGAGCTTTTTGGATTCACGGCGGAGGAGGCGATCGGCCGGCCGGCGGACCGGATGATCTTGCCGGGGCGGATGTGGGAGAGCAGCGAGGATAAATTGCTTCGGCTGCTGCAAGTCGGACCGGATATGCCGCAGAGACGGCGCCTTGAGACCGACGCGGCGCGCCGGGACAACCGGGAATTTCCGGCGGAAGTTTCGATCTCGCCCCTGCATGGGGCGGGGCGAGCCGCGTTTAGCATCTTCGTACAGGACATCAGCGAGCGGCGGCGGACCGACCAGCGCCGCGAAGTGCAGTATGCGGTGACGCGTCTGCTGGCGGAAAGCAGCACCATTGACCACGCCCTTTCGGAGATTCTCTCCTCTGTATGCCAGATCATGCACTGGAAGGCGGGATCCGCCTGGATGGTCGAAGGGGACGGACGGTCGCTGCGCTGCCGGCACTTCTGGCAGGACAAGGATTCGGACACCGCGCGGCTCGAGGAGGCGTGCCGCGAACTAACCGTCACGCGCGGGCAGGTATTGCCCGGAAAGGTCTGGGACACCGGCAGCGGGCAATGGATCGAGCAAATCTCCGCCACCCCGGCCCTGCTTCGTCAATCGGCAATGCTCACCGCACGGATGCAATCGGCGTTGGCATTCCCGATCAAGTTTGGCGGGGAAGTGGCCGGCGTGCTGGAGTTCTACAGTAATTTCCCCTGTCCCGAGGATCGAAGCCTTCTGGAACTTCTGGAAACCCTCGGCAGCCAGATTGGGCAATTTTTGGAAAGACAGCGGGCACAGGCGGAGTTGTCAGCCGCGAAAGAGACGGCGGATGCCGCTAATCGTTCCAAGAGCGAATTCCTGGCGAACATGAGCCATGAGATTCGCACGCCGCTGAACGGAATCATCGGGATGACCAATCTACTGCTGCGCTCGACCCTGACGGCGCAGCAGCGGAGGTATGCATCGATTGTCAATTCTTCGGGCGAAGCGCTGCTGGGGCTGGTGCGGCAGATTCTGGATTTTTCGAAAGTGGAAGCGGGAAAACTGGAATTGGAATCGATTCAATTTTCGCTGCGGCAAGTCGTCGAGGATGTCGTCGAGATGCTGGCGCAAAAGGCGGCGCAGAAAGGCCTCGAATTGGCCTGCCAGGTGGAAGAAGGGCTGCCACGGGTTCTGATGGGCGATCCGGAGCGGCTCAGGCAGATTCTGGTGAATCTCGTGTCCAACGCGATCAAATTCACCGAGCGGGGGGACGTCCTGGTCCGGGCGGGATTGGAAAAGCGGCGCGACGATGGACGCCTGGTTGTGCGATTCTCCGTGCGCGACACGGGAATCGGCATTCCCGCGGAACGGCTGGACCGATTGTTCAAAATGTTCTCCCAGGTCGATGCCTCGACCACGCGAAAATACGGCGGGACTGGCCTGGGGCTGGCCATTTCCAAACAGTTGGCGGAATTGATGGACGGGCAGATCGGGGTGACCAGTTCGGTTGGAGCGGGTTCGACGTTCTGGTTCACCGCCGCGCTGACCGAGGGCCGCGAGACCGGCGGCGAAGCCAGTTTGCAGGCCCACGCCTCCAAGAATTTGCGCGGGTTGCGAGTCCTGGCGGTTGACGACAACAGCACGCATCGCGAATTGCTTCGCGAGCAATTGCTGGGCTGGGGCGTGCAATCGGTGGCGGCGGCGGGGGACGGAGACGAAGCGCTGGCGCTGATGCGCAAGCAAGAAGAGACGGGCGAGCCGTTCCATGTCGCCCTGCTCGATCTGGTGATGCCGAAGATGACCGGCTTGCAACTGGCCAGGGAAATCCGGTCGGATGACAAACTCGGGGAAACAGCGCTGATCATGCTGACTTCGATGGACATCAGCATGGACCCGGCGGAGGTCGCCCGCGCGGGATTCGTGCGGCAATTGACCAAGCCGATCAGGCAGTCGCAGCTTTTTGACGCGGTGATCGAATCGGCGGCGGGAATTCCCGCGGCGGAATCGGCTCGCGAGCCGGTTGCGGATGCGACCCAGGCGCCGCGCCGGCGCAGTACCGAATCGGCGCGCCCACATCCTGCTGGCCGAGGACAATGAAGTGAACCAACTTGTGGCGCAGGAAATTTTGACGGGGGCGGGGCATACGGTGGAAGTCGTCTGCAACGGCAAATTGGCGGTGGAAACACTTCTGCGGCGGAAATTCGACCTGGTGTTGATGGATTGCCAGATGCCGGAGATGGATGGATTCGACGCCGTGGCGCTGATTCGCAAGCACGAGTCGGAGGGGCGCCTGTCCGCGGGCGGGCGGCCGCTGCCGCTGATTGCGCTGACCGCGAACGCCGTTAAAGGGGATCGCGAGCGCTGCCTGGAGGCGGGGATGACAGGGTATGTGAGCAAGCCGGTGAAGGAGGAAGAGTTGCTCGGCGCAGTGGACGAGGCGCTGAACGGCCGCGCGGCGGAGACAGCGCCCGCGCCAAAGCCGAAAGCGCGTTCGCACGAGCACAACGGCGATCGCCCGATCGATATTGAAGATCTGCTGCGGCGGTGCCGCGGTAAAACTTCTTTGGCGCAAACGCTGCTGGGAAAATTTGAGGGCCAGCTTCGGAGTATGTTGTCGCAGGCAGTGCTGTTGCTCGGTGAGCATGACGCCCCGGCCCTGGCCAAACTGGCACATAACGTAAAGGGAACGGCGGCGAATCTTTCGGCGGAGAAATTGCGCCAGTCGGCGGCGGAACTGGAGAAACTGGGCGTGGCCGGCGACGCCGACGCGCTGCCGGCGGCGCTGGAGGCGTTGGAGGCGCAGGCGCAGGAAATCATCGAATTTTTGCCCGAGGCGACGGCTGAAGTGTCCGCCGCCGGAAAGAGTGCCAAGGGGTAAGCCATGAAGATTTTGATTGTCGACGACGATGCGATCGCGCTGGAACTTCTGAAGGACCTTCTGGTCGACGGGGGACACGAGGTGAGCTGCGCGAGCGATGGGCGCGAAGCGCTGGAGATTCTCAGCCGCTCGCCGTATCGCGTGATCATCACGGACTGGGAGATGCCGGAGATGGGCGGCGTGGAACTGTGCGAGTCCGTGCGCGGAGCGCCGTCGAGTACGAGGGGTACATCTATATCATTCTGCTCACCGCCCACGGGAGCATGTCGGAGCGGGTGGCGGGGCTTTCGGCGGGAGCGGACGATTTCATCAGCAAGCCCTTCGAGCCGGCGGAACTGCTCGCGCGCGTGCAGGCGGCGGAAAGAATCCTCTCCATGGAGACGCGCGACGTGGCGATCTTCGCGATGGCAAAGCTGGCCGAGTCGCGCGATCCGGAAACGGGAAGCCATCTCGAGCGGGTGATGAATTATTCGAGAATTCTGGCCAAGCAGCTTCCGGCGATCGGGCGATTGACGGATCAGATCGATGGCGATTTCGTTCGCGCCATCTACGCGACCAGCCCGCTGCACGACATCGGGAAGGTCGGGATACCGGATTGCGTGCTGCTGAAGCCGGGCCGGTTGAGCGACCGGGAATTTGAGATCATGAAGACGCACACGACAATCGGCGCAAAGACGCTGGACGCGGCCGTGCAGCGATTCCCCGGCACACGATTTTTGGAAATGGCGCGGAACATCGCAGCGTCGCATCACGAACATTGGGACGGGACGGGGTATCCAACCGGCTTGCGCGGGTCGGATATTCCGCTGGCGGGGAGAATCGTCGCGGTGGCGGATGTGTATGACGCGATGACGAGCAAGCGCGTGTACAAGGAGGCCTTCGGCCACGACATCGCGCGATCGCTGATCATCAAGGAGGCGGGGACGCATCTCGATCCGGATGTGGTGGACGCGTTCATGGCGGCGGAGCAGGCTTTGCTGGCCATTCGTGAGCGGTTCACCGAATCGCACGCGGCTGCGGCGTGATGCGGGAATTTGATGGGATTGGGTGAGATGCCGGGCGCAATCGAATCGACGTCCGCGGGGAAAAACAGATTTCCCGTTTTGAATCACCTTCAACAGAATAACTCGGCCGGCGCGATCCCTGCGATTCAGCCGTTTCTAGTCCAAAGGACCGCCGCCAAGATCAAATTGGTTAACCCCAAGGGATGAACGAACAAAAGATGAAACAAATTGGGGCGCGGATTGTCGCCGCGTGGGAGTAGAACTTGTATGGTCCCGGCGTACATTTCTGAATAGAGTTGCCTGGTCTTTTCACTGGCGCCTCGGAAGTACGGAATCCACCAAGACGTGATGGCCCCGAATACGGTCACGGCACAGTAGATGAGCCAATAGGTCAACACGAACGCGGGCTTATGCGGTTGGTTCCAATAGTAGATTGCATACGCGGCAGCGAGCCCGGGGAATAATCCGTTGATGAACGTCGCGATTAACACCCTGGTCGGCCCCAGCGTCGCTCGGACCTGGCGGCCATGAGTCCAACCGGGGATGTCTACCCAATCGTGCAGGGAGTTCACCAAAAACTGAAGTACGATGAGAATTGAAAAGATGGTTTCGAGCATATTGCTGGGCTCCGGTAATCCGGATCGATCATCGGGTGAAAGCTGAAAGGTCGGCAGCCCGGACGCCGCCGGCAAAATCGCCGCCAATTGCAGCAACCATCGCACAATTCTGACACTCATTTGCCGCTCTGCATCTGGCGCAACGTCGCCAGTGATTCATCGGCCCATTCGACGAAGGCTTTGGACATGGCAACGCCGCCGCGAAGGGTGATGATTTGAAAAGGCGTATAGCTCTCGTTTTGGGCTTTAAGCATGTTCAACCAGCCGGCGTATTGATCGGCGATTGCTTTGGCGGCGTTCCGGCGCACTTCCAGATGACGAATCAAGACGGGAATTCGGGTCTTGCTGCCGAAGAAAAGTTTCAAGATGAGTTCTTCGCGTCGGGGTCCCTCGGCGGGCGGAATTTCCAGCCACGCCGCCAGCCGCTTCTCGCCTTTGGCGGTCAGGGTGTAGAGAACCTTTTTTCGGCCTTTCTCGCTCGTCGACTTTGCCTGAATCCATTTTTCGGCGGCGAGTTTTTTGAGCACCGGGTAGATCTGCCCGAAACTCTCGGCCCAGAAGTGGGAGATGGTTCCGTCGATAATCTGCTTGATGTCGTACCCGGAGAGGGCCTTGGGTTCGAGAATGCCGAGGATACCCAGGATGACGAAGTGAGTGCGGGATTCGCGTTGCATATATCTATTAGACATATCTAACAGATATATGTCAAGACCCCCCCGCCCGTCAGGGGCACGGGGCGTCAAATCAGCTTTTCGGCGATTTGCACGGCATTTGTGGCGGCGCCTTTGCGGACCTGGTCGCCGCTGACGAAGAGGTCGATTCCGCGGCCGTCGTCGCGGCTAATGTCCTGGCGGATTCTTCCGACTAAAACATTGTCCTGGCCGCTGGCTTCGAGGGGCATGGGGAAATGATTTTTTTCCGGATCGTCGACGATTCTCACGCCGGGGGCTTTGGCGAGAATTTCCCGTACTTGCTGGGGAGTAATGGGGCGCTCGAATTCGAGATTGATAGCTTCGCTGTGAGCGCGCGGGATGGGGACGCGGACGCAGGTGGCGGTGATCATCATTTTTGATTCGCCGAAGATTTTTCGGGTTTCGTTGACCATTTTGTTCTCTTCCTCGTTGTAGCCGTTGGCGGCGACTTTGCTGTTGTGGCTGAAGAGGTTGTGAACAATTTGGTGCGGGAAGAGAGTGCGCTCGATGTTCTTTCCTTCGGCGTAGGCGCGGATCTGCTGCTCAAGTTCGTGCATGCCGGCGGCGCCGGCGCCGCTGACGGCTTGATAGGTGCTGACAATGATGCGGCGGACGCGATTGGCTTTGTGAAGGGGCCAGACCGGCACGTTCATGATGATCGTGCTGCAATTGGGATTGGCGATCAGGCCGTTGTGCTTTTGAATCTGGTCGGGATTCACCTCGGGGACGACGAGGGGGACGCCGTCTTTCATTCGGAAGGCGGAGGTGTTGTCGACGACAATGGCGCCGGCTTCGACGGCGGCGGGGGCGAATTCCTTGCTGATCGAGCCGCCGGCGGAGAAGAAGGCGATGCGGACGCCGGCGAAGCTGTCTTTGGTCAGGGTTTCGACGGTGTGGGTCTTGCCCGCGAAGTTAATCTGTTTGCCCGCGCTGCGGGAGCTGGCCAGGAGACGCAGGGACTTGATGGGGAAACGCCGTTCGGCGAGGACGGCGAGGAACTCCTGGCCGACGGCGCCGGTGGCTCCCACGATGGCAACATTGACTGACATGCTCTAACTCCGCGATTTACAGGTAGTTGAGTGCTAGGGCCTGCCTGATGAATTATCCGGGCCGCGACGCCGGGAATTTCGGCCCCTGACAAGGCGCGACGGCGAGGCGACTCAAATAGGTCGAGTCGCTGAGGAGGAGCAACGCAGTATGGGGCCGAAATGCCCGGCGTCCCTCCGGGTTGGCCCGGAAATGGCCCATCTGCGGCGTTGTCGCGACTCAACGACTCGCTTCACATGAGTCGCTTCGCCGCTCCGCCTAGCATCTGGGCCATTTCCGGGCCAACGCAGCCCGGATAATTCATCAGGCAGGCCGTGGATTGCCGCTGGGGCGATGAAGGACTCTGGGGGAGATTATACCTTGTGGATGGGGGAAGTCTTGTGAGAGATTGACTCGGCAAATGCGGACAAAAGTTGGCGCTTTTGCGTCTGGTGGGAGGTTGGGAAGATGAGGTGGGTTGGGGGATTGGGTGGTATTTGCATGATTCAGGCGCACTTGAAGGGAGCCAAAATATGCAACGGTTCAATTGGATTTCTGCGCTTATCGTCGCCTTGGTGGTGGGAGTAATTTTGCCGACGGCATGGTTTGGATCGAGGGTGCTTGCGGGTGATTATTCGTCGCGGGCGCTGCCGGATGAGGATCGGCAGACGCTGAGCGAGTATCTGGGGAACGGCGTGGTTGGGGAGGCGATTGCGCCGCCGGCGTTGCCGGATGGGATTAACGATATGCTGTCGATCGGGGATGGGATGTCGTGGCGCGTCCGGGTGACTTCGGGGCGAGCGCAGGGGAAGATTCAGTGGGGGTCGGCCAGCTTGCTCAGTCGAAGCGACGGAGGGAGCGGGTTTCGAATCGATACGGGGGATGGGCGGAATGTGCTGTATGGGCAACTGGATGCGAAGGGGAACGTTTGGTGTTATGCGTCACAGGATAATCGGGAGGGAGTGATGTCGCGGTTTACGCCGCCGCAGCCGATTTTTCTGGCGGACATGAAGCCGGGAGAGGCGCGGCACGTGAAGTGTCAGGTCGCGGTGGCGGATTTGTCGCGGCCGGATGTCGAGACACACTCGGGAGAACTGGACGTGGAATTCACTTATGAGGGGGCGTATCAGTTGCACGTGCCGGCGGGGACGATCGATTCCGTGCTGTTTAAGACGCGTCTGACGGGCAAGGTTGGGCCGGCGACGGTGGACGACACGATTTACCGATTTTATGGCAAGAATTGCGGGCCGGTGGCAATCGTGGAGACGAACGATGTTTCGGCGCTATTCGTTTACCACGAGAAGACTCGGATTGGGAAGGTGCTGGTCGGGACGGACGCGAAATGAAGTGGGCGATAAGGGATTCGAACCCCTGACTTCCACCTTGTAAGGGTGGCACTCTAGCCGCTGAGTTAATCGCCCGGCTGGATATATTCTATCGGCGAATCCGCCTTTCGGCCAAAATCGGAAACCCGAAACCAGAAACCAGAAATCCGAGCCAAATCCGAATTCCCGAATGAGCGAAAAGGCCTTTTTGGACAATCGGTTAATCAGTCATTCGCATTTGGTTCTGGTTTGGGGTTTCGGGATTCTGGTTTTCGCCGCCCTCGGATTTGGACTGGCGGTTCATGAGATCGGTGAGGGCGGCGATGGCGTCTCTTCCTTCGAAGAGGACGGCATGGACGGCTTCTGTGATGGGCATTTCGACGTTGTGGCGGAGGGAGAGTTCGTGGACGGATTTGGTGGTGGGGACGCCTTCTGCGACGGAGTCCATGTGGTCGAGGATGTCGTGGAGTTTTCTGCCTTTGCCGATGAGTTCGCCTACGGTGCGGTTTCTGCCTTCGGGGGAGACGCAGGTGGTGACGAGGTCTCCCATGCCGGCCAGGCCGTGGAAAGTCGTCTCGTGCGCGCCCATGGCTACGCCCAGGCGGGTGATTTCTACGAGGCCTCTGGTGACTAGGGCGGCTTTGGCGTTGTTTCCGGCGGCGAGACCGTCGAGGATTCCGGCGGCGATGGCGATGACGTTCTTAGTTGCGCCGGCGAGTTCGGTGCCGATGAGGTCGGTGTTGGTGTAGACGCGGAACCACTGCGTGGAGAAGGCGTTTTGGACGATCTGTCCGAGTTCGGCGTCGTCGGAGGCGGCGACGGCGGTGGCGGGGAGATAGCGGGCGAGTTCGGCGGCGATGTTGGGGCCGGAGAGCGCGGCGAGGCGGCGGCGCTTGCCCAGGACGTCGGCGATGATCTGCGTGGGGCGAAATAGCGTGTGGTTTTCGATTCCCTTGGCGACGGAGACGATGGGGACGCCGAGGGGAACGTGAGGCTCGAGGCGTTTCCAGACGCCGCGCATGAATTGGGTGGGGACGGCGGAGAGGATGAGGGTGGAGCCGGTGAAGCAATCGGCGTCGTGCGCGGTGAGGCGGACGGAGGAAGGGACTCTTACGCCGGGAAGGAAGCGCTGGTTTTCGCGGTTTTGGAGGAGCTGCTCGATGGAGTTTTCGAACGCGCCCCACATGGTGACTTGATGGCCGCCCTGGTGGAGGAGAATGGAGCAGACGGTGGCCATGGCGCCGTCGCCGACGATGGTTACGCGTTCGGGCATGGGGGCATTCTAATCCCGTGGAAAATTGTCCGAAAGGCGACTGAGGGAATCTTCGAGTCCGCCGGGGCGGTTGCGGGCCAGCCAGCAGGCGCGGTGGGATTCGATGATGGGCGGCAATTTTTCGGAGTTTTTTTTGCAGGCGTAATCTAGCATGGCGGCGGCATTGGAGAATTCGGAGAGGATCAGGGCGGCGTCGGGGCGGTTCATGCGGGATTGGGGGAGGGGTTCCATGATTCGAGCAATCGTGGAGGCGGCGGTTTCCAGGTTGGCGGAGGTGATTCCTTCCATGGGGTCTTTGCGGGCGGCGCTGGGGACGAGGAGATTGAAGAGAGTGGAGCGATTGGGGATGAGCTTGCCGACGAGTTGGTAGACGTTCCCCAGGTCCATGGCGAGTTTGCCCATGACTTGCGCGGAATCCTTGAAGAGGTGGGCATCGAGGGCGGCGGGGAGATCCAGATTGCGGTTGGAGTCCGCGCACCAGCTTAAAGCGGCGCCGGCGGCGATGCCTGCGAAGCTGACGGGCCAATATTGGAGATGGCCAAAGTCACCCCAATCGGTGTTGAGGTAGCCTGCGGCTTTGTGGCGGAGGCCGGCCTCGGCGGCGGCGCGCTGATTGGCGAGCATGTTATCGGTCCTGCCGGCGATGCTGCACCAACTGCTGGTGCCGGGGCAGACGTAGAAGGGAAGATTTGCGGCGGCGAGGGCGGCGGCATTTTTGTCAAAGGGATCATCGGCTTCGTAGCCCCAGAGGAGAGCGGTTGCGCCGGGGGGGACTTGGGGGATGAGGTCGGGGTGGTCGAGGATGCCGTCGGCCCAGAATTGGATTTGGCGGTTGTGGGCGGCGGCGAGGTGGGAGATTTTTTGTAGGAAGTGGATGTAGGCGTCGGGTTTGCCGCGGCTGCGGCCCTGGCCGATGTCGAAGGTTTCGTCGCAGCCGACGTTGAAGAGTTTGCTGGAGAAATTCGGGAGGAGTTGGGCGTATAGATCGGCGATCAAATCCAGACTCGCGGGATCGGTGGGACAGAGGCTGAAGGGGCCGTTCCAGCGGAAGCCCCAGGGGGAATCGGCGCCATCGGGGCATTCGGCCAGGGGGAGATAGCGCGGGTGCTTGAGCCAGCGCTCCATGTGGCCGAGGGAGTTCTGGTTGGGGACGAGATCGATGAATCTTGTTTTGCAATAGTCGTCCAGGCGGCGGATTTCTTCGGCGGTCATGGGGGAGGCTTGGCGCCAGACTTCCTCGTGGCCGGCGTAGGCGAAGGTGTGCTCGGTGTAGAGCTGGAGCTGGTTGATTTTGAGTTCGGAGAGCTGGTCGACGATCTGGAAAAGGGTTGCCATGGTGGGGACTTTGTCGCGGCTGATGTCTAGGAGGACGCCGCGGACGGGGAAGTCCGGGGAATCGGCGATTTCCAGGCAGGGGAGAGTTGGCCCGTAAATGCGGCGGAGCTGGGCCAGGGTTTGGCGGGCGTAATACGTTGCCTGGGGGTCGCGGGCGATGACGGCGAGATGATCGGGCGTGGCGGAAATGGTGTAGCCCTGCGGAAGCAGTTGGGAATCGATGGCAAAGCTCGGCTGTTGCGTGCAGGTTCCGGGCGCAGGTGGAATTGCCTGGGGATGGGGAACAAGGGGGCGGGCACGGAAAAGAGTTTACCGATTGATGCGGGGAAGCGAAGATAGCGGCCCGGATGGAAAGCGACTCGTCAAAACGCGGCGGCGGCGACGAGACGGCGCGCCAGCGCGCGATGGAGACGATCGCGCCGGGGACGGGGTCGAGCGGGGTTTATCGGGAGTTGCCGCCGGCGCCGGAGATTCGGATCGCGGGGTATGCGCTCGGGCGCGAGCTCGGGCGCGGGGGGCAGGCGGTGGTGTATCTGGCGCTACAGCAGAGCACGGGGCGGAAAGTGGCGATCAAGGTGATGAGGAAGCAGGCGCTGGAGGACGAGCGGGCGCTGGCGCGGTTCAAGCGCGAGGTGCAGGTGCTGGCGGCGCTGGATCATCCGAACATCGTGGGGATTGTGGACACGGGGACGGCGTCGGACGGGAGCCAATTCATCGTCATGAGCTATGTGGCGGGGACGGCGCTGGATGAATATGTGAAGCAGCAGGCGCAGGAGGCGAACAATCCGGGGAAAGTGCTGAGATTGTTTTTGAAGATTTGCGGGGCGGTGAACGTGGCGCATTTGCGGGGGATCGTGCATCGGGATTTGAAGCCGTCGAATATCCGGATCGACGAGCGCGGGGAGCCGCATATTCTGGATTTCGGGCTGGCGCATACGGCGCTGGATCATCTGGCGGGAGGAGAGGGTCCGGTGAGCGTGACGGGGGAATTTCTGGGGAGTTTGCCGTGGTGCAGTCCTGAGCAGGCGGAGGCGGAGCCGGACCGGATCGACATCCGGAGCGACGTGTATAGTCTGGGGGTGATTCTGTATCAGATTTTGACGGGCGGGGAATTTCCGTACGTGGTGGTGGGGAATATCCGGGACGTTTTGGACAATATTTTGAGGGTTGCGCCGACGCCGCCGAGCCGGCGCGTGAGGGAGGGGGAGCGCGGGCGGATGGGATCGCCGCCGATCAATCCGGTGATGGAGCGGATTGTGTTGAAGGCGCTGGCGAAGAATCGGGAGGAGCGGTATCAGTCGGCCGGAGAATTGGGGCGGGATATCGCGGTGTATCTGGGCGGACAGAAAGCGCCGGCAGCTGGGGCGAAATTGGAGGAGCCGGCAAAAGAGGTTGCGAAGAAGGGAAGGAGTAAAGCTATCGCGGGCGCGGTGACGGGGGCGGCGCTGGTGGCGGTGGGAGTTTGGGTTTGGGGGATGGTGAGGACGCCGGCACCGCAGCGGAATCAGGCGGCGGCGGGATCCGCGCCGGTAACGAATGTGGTTGCCGTGGGTCCGGCGGCGAATTCCCCGGCGAATCCGGTGGCGGCAGCGGCGCCGGCGTTACCCGCGCCTCCGAGCCCGGCGGTTGCGGCGCCGGCACCGGGCGCGGCGTCTATCGTCAATGTGAGCGCGCCGGTTCCGGCTGCGCCTCTCAATGGAGAGCTTTTCATGGCGGCGGGAACGTGCCATCTGGAGGGGGATGCGCTGGCGCTGACGCCGGGGGTTAAAGGGACGGCGGCGCTGCAATTCGGGGGGGCGGGATGGCCGGATTTCGACATGAGCTTTGAGGCGAAACTCAATGCAGGGCGAGGGTTCTGGGTGGAGACGAATGTGGGGCCGGGCAGCTTTTGCCAGATCGTGGTGAACACACTGGGAGACAATCTGGCGGTGCTGTGGCACCACGAGCGGGAGGCGCAGCGTGTCGTGCCGCTACAGCATTTCCAGCTCGAGCCGGACCGGTGGTACGCGATGAGCGTGCGCGTGCGCGGGCAGCAGGTTCGACTATCGATCGACGGACGGGAGTACTTGAGCGCTGACGAGAATCAGTTGCTGAGCGGGCGGGTTGGGATTGGCACGCGGAATCCACTGGTGCGTTTCCGGGAGATCAAGGTGGTGTCGCCGAGCGGGGTGGTGCTGTGGAGCGGGCCGCCGGACTTGTCGGAGCTGGCGCCGACGGATTTGGACAGCGCCAGGGCCGCGACGGCGCCGTCGGCGACGCAGCCATAAAAGGAAAGCGGCGGCCGTTTCGGGCCGCCGCGGGGTTATTCGAAATAAAGTTCGGACGTAATCAGGCAGCGCGACCGCCGCCGCCGCCGGCGGGGCCGCCGCTCTGGTACTCGTAGTAGGTGCGGATGTTTCGTCCGTAGTATCCGCCGCCCTGGGCGCGGACGGCGTTGAGGACGATGCCGAGGTGCTCGGCTTTGACTTGACGGAGATTTTCCCGCATTCGGCTGAGTACGCCGCGGCTGTTGGCGCGGGCACGGACGACGGTGACGACGCCGTCGACGCGCGGGGCCAAGGCCACGGTTTCCGAGACGAAGAGGAGCGGGCCGCTGTCGAAGATTACGTGATCGAATTCCTCCAAGGCCCGCTCGATGAAGTCGATGAGCAACTGGCTTTCCAGAAGCTCGGTGGCGTTGGTGGGCTTGGGGCCGCTGGGGAGCACGAAGAGGTTGGGAACCTGGGTTTCGTGCATGGTGGTTTCGAAGAGTTCAAGGCTGCCGAGGACGTCGGAGAAGCCCTGTTCGTTGGACAGATTGAACACACGATGCAATTCCGGACGACGGAAGTTGGCGTCGACGAGGAGAATTCTGCGTCCGTTGAGGGCCAGGCCGCTGGCGAGGTTGCAGGCGATGGTGGATTTTCCGTCGCCGGGCGAGGGGCTGGTGACGAGAATGCTTCGGGTGGTGTCGAGGGAGGAACTGTGCTGGAGGCGCGTGCGCACCTGCCGCAACTGCTCGGCCATCATCGAATGAGGGGCCTCGAAGATCACGACGGGGAGACGAGCGCCCGCGGACTGCGGATCGTCGTCTTCGTGCGGGACCATCCCGAGGACATTCATGTTTCCGACCCGCGTGATATCGCGCGGGGAACGGATGCTGGTATCGAGGAATTCGCGTAGGAAGGCGATGCCCAGGGCCAAGCCGAGGCCGGCGAAAACGGCCAAGGTCATGGTGACGCTAAGCTTGGGGAAACTTGGCGCATCGGGAGTTTCGGGTTTGGCGGCCCACTGAATGCTGCTGAAGTCGCGCTTGACGGCATAATTGGCGATTTCATCGAGGCGATCGTCGATGGTTTTGAGCTTGGCTTCGTAGCCTTCCTTCTCGCTTTGCTTCTGGAGAAGGGTGGTCATGACGTCGGTAAGATGCGCCATATCGCCACGCAGGGTGTCGATGCGGGCGTTCATCGACTTGAGCGCGCGATCGCCCTGTGTGACGGCTTCTTTGGCATCCTCGATGGCTTCGGTGCGATAGCGGATTCGCGCCTCGGCGGTAGCGGCGTTGAGCTTGCCTTCCAGAAGTTGCTCACGGGCCTGGAGATCCTTGACGCTGGTGTTGTTCGCGCCCAGGTTCTCCATCGACTCGGCGATGGAAAGTTCGATGTTATTCACGGCCTGACGATATTCGGAGACTTCGGGGTCGACGGCGATGTCGGTGGCGACTTTGGGGGGATCCTGATCGGCGCTGATCTGGTCGTAGAGACTCTTGTAGAGGTCCTGTGAGGTGGCCAGATCGAGCTGGATTTTCAGAGAATTCTCGATGAGCTGGGACAGTTCCATGTCTTTGGTGCTGACCTTGCTGAGGGTGCCGGTGATGCCACCCTCGTTGAGCTGAGATTCGAGGTCGGCAATTTCGCCGTTGACGCCCTTGAGATTCATTTCCTCGCGGACCTGGCGGGCTTCCAAATCCTTGTGCCGGTCGTATTCCTTGCTCTCGTTCTGCTCCTTCTGATTCTTCATGTACTGTTCGGCGAAGGTCTCAACGATGACGCGCGCCGAATTGGGATCATTGCAGGTCATGGAGATTTTAAGGAGCCTGGAATCGGCGAAGGGGTTCACCTCGAGATTGTCCGCGAGGTCTTCCTTGGCCAACTGATCGTTTGGAAATTGCTGGTACCAGGCACAATGATGGATTTCGTCGTAGTCCTGATTTTGAAGGACCTGGGTGGCGAGGGAAGGATCTTTCAAAAGAAGGGCATGAGTTTTGAGATCGAGTTCGAGGCTGTTGGTGTCGATGGATTGACCTGTATCGGTGACGTCGGGGGCTTCAACCTTAAGGGTGCCGATGGCGGTGTACTTGGAATGGTTTTTCTGTAGCCAGTAATTGATCCCGTAACCGGCGACCCCACCGACGACGACGAACAAAATAATGAGCCAAAGGTTGGATCGGATGACGCGCCAGACGTCACCGCCGGACATTTGGGCGCCAGCCTGGACCTGGGCGACCATGCCGGGCATGGGGGCCATGGGTCCGGAGGGAATGGTTAAGGGCGTGCTGGGTGCCGGCCTCGGCAAACGTAAAGGCGCAGCTTGGGGCAACGTCGTCATCGCATTTCTCCTCCCGAAACAATCTCTCCCTTGGCCCAAGAGCGATTCGGGGAACTCATGGGGAAACCATTACCACCCAGTAGGAGTGAGCTATCTGCGCTCACGAGCTTAGTGTTTTCAATTATGGCGTTCATAATGGGACTTGTTCAAGCATTTTTTAATTTCGGCAGCATATTCTCAAGTGTTTATGGGACTTGAGCTTGTTGTTTAGATTTCATCATCTCCTGAGATCGGTCGTTTAAATCCTGTAGCTTAGTTTTGAGCTTAAGGTCTTGATCCTGCGGGCTTTGCTTCGCGATCATTTCCAGTCCCAGTTGGGCCTGTTTATTGGCTTCGTCGGGATATTGGAGGGATAGGTAACCTTCTCCGAGGTGAAAATAGGCGGTTGGGGACTTTTGTATGTCTAGCGCCTTATTTACCAGATCCACACCTTGGGCAGGAGAACCGGAAAGGATGAGCAGCCAACCCTGGGTGTCGAGGACGGTGTTGTTGACACGTCCCATGTTGGTTTCGAGGTCGGCGGCCTTTTGGGCGTAGTTCATCCCCTCGTCGATGCGCGGGGAGAATAGTCGTCGGCGAGCAGACAGGCCAGATTGTTGAGGGCCGAGATATTGTTGGGATCGAGCTTGAGGCAATGCTGATAGGCGTCGTAGGCCCGATCGGTGAGGGATTGGGTGGTGCAGGATTGATCGATGAGTCCGGCGGCGAGCAGCGCGGCGATCTGATCGCCGCGCTGGAGCTGATCGAACCCGGACATGACGGATTGGATGGTCGCCAGCGCATCGGTTTCGTCGTGGTTGCGGATGTACATCTGCGCCAGGGCGAGCTTGGTGCCGATCCTGTCCTTGGCATAAGGGGCCACGTCCGCGATGGCTTGGGGAAGGCCGACCACGGCGACCAGGTCCTGGGCGATTTGATTGATGGCCGACGAATCGTTGGCGGCGTCTGCGGCGGCGAGGGAGGCCCGATGATCGGCGGCGGCGGCGTCGGGGGAGCCGAGATTCTGTTCGGCGTCGCCGCGATCGAGCAGAGCCCACCAGGATGCCCGCATCCCAGGATCAAGACGCCCCACTGCATCGATGACATCCTGAAATTGCTGGGCCTGAAGCATCAGCGTCAGATGACTTTTCCAAATGGCGGGGTTATGCGGGGCGAGAGCGAGGGCCTTGTTGCTCTGGTCCATGGCGCTGGCGAGGTCGTGCAAATCCGCCATGAGTATCGCTTCGCCCTGGAAAATGTCGGGATCGCTGTCGAACGGAGGCGTGGAGTCGATCTCCTGAAGGAGATGGAGAGCCTGCGTTTCCTGCGGGTGAGGCGAGGTGCAATACAGTTGGACGAGTTCCATGCGCGCCGGTTTGTCGCCGGGATTGGAGCGCAGCTCGGCTTCCAGTTCGGAGGCGGCGTCGTCATCCATATTAAGCTGGAGATAGGCGGTGACCAGGTCGAGGCGGACCTGGGAATTGCCGGGCTCAGCCTCGTGAAGGCGTTTGAGGTCGTCCAGGGCGCCCTGCGAATCGGGCGGGGAGGTGCGCAATCGAGCGCGGCCGCGGATGTAGAGGACCTGAAGGTCGCTGGCATCGCGGGAGAGGGACTGATTGGCGCGATCGACGGCGGCGGCGTAGTTTCTTTCGGCGAAGGCAAGTTGCGACCAGACGCCGTAGAGGCGGGCGGTATCAGGGGGATTTCCCTCGAGATCCTGCTGAATTTGGGAGTCGGCGGCTGAAACCCTGCCAGCGGCGAGGAGGACATCGATGAGCGTGAGGCGAATCTCGGGCTTGGTGGAATTGGCGCCGCGGAGCAATTCCAGGGCTTCGTCGAATTTTTTGTGCGCGGTCAGAAGCTGCGCCATCTCGACTTCCATGCCGACGCTGTAGTCGGACCGGACGAGTGCCGTGCGGAGTTCGCTTTCGGCGGCATCCGGATGATTGGTGCGTTCGTAGAGGTCGGCGAGGCGGACATAAGGCTCGGGGCGATATTGCCACGCGGGGCGATGGACCCAGGAGCGGAGGATATTTTCCGCGTCGACGGGCTGTTCAGCAGCCAAGGCGGCGTCGGTGAGGGCGACGTATAGTTGCGCCTCGTCGGGCCATCTGCGGACGGTGTCTTCAAGCATGTTGACGGCGGACTGGAGCATGGCGTGGGCGTCGTCAGGATGGAGTTGCTGCTCTAATACCCGCGCCACGCGGACGTACACCTCGCCGAGAGAGGCATAGAGTTGGGGATCGTCGGGATTCATCGCGATCTGTTCTTTGAGAACCTGGACGGCATCCGAGGGATTTCCGTAGGTCAGCACGTGGTCAACAAGTTTGCTGCGCAGCTCCGGATTTTGCGGATCCTTCTTCAAACCCTGCCTGATGTAATCCTCGGCGTCGGAGGGACGGTGGAGGGCGTAGGAGCAGTTGATCAGTCCAAGGATGGCGTCGATGTTGTTGGACTGGCGGTCGAGGGCGGAGGTGTAGGCGACCATCGCTTCGTCGTAGGAACCCTGAGCCTCGGCGACCTGACCGAGCGCAACCCAACTGCCGGGTAGATCGGGCTTTTCCTGGGTCATCTGGCGGGCGATATCGCGAGCGCGGGAGGTATCTCCGCGGCGTCGGGCCACGAGAAATTCGCACATGAGTCCGCCGGCCTGGTCGTAATCGACGCTGGCGAGCTTGGAGACGTAAGGCTCAGCGGCGTCAGGGCGGCCGGCGTTGAGATAAAAGACGAACAGTTCGTTCCAAACGCGCGGGGAATTGGGGCTGGCGGCCTCGGCGGCTTTGAGATGTTTTTCCTGCTCCTGGGCGTCGCCATGTTCCTTGGCGATTTCGGCCAATTCCATTTCGCGGGCGACGGGATCGGGATTTGCCTGGGCGAGCTTCTCGCGCAAGTGCTCGATGATCTTGGCGTCTTCTCCCTTGATGGAGGGGATGAGGAGCTTGAGGGTTTCGTTGTCCGGGACAGCGGCGACGCCGCGCTGGGCTGCGTCCAGCGCCTCGTCCTTATTGCCCATAACCAGGTAGACGAGAGCGAGATTGGCGTAAGCGCCGGCCTCCTTGGGATCGTTGGCGATATTGACGTTCATGAGGCGGACGGCCTCATCGTAATTTTTCATAAAGATGGCAACCCGCGCCTTGGCGACGACGTTTTCGGGCGTGTCTTCGGGCATTTTGGGATAGAGGGATTGCATCTCGGGCTTGCCATGGCTGGGATCGGTGGCCATCAGATACGAGATGCGCAGGCCGGGGAGTTCCGGGTCGGCGGGATCGCGGCGCATCAGGAACTGGAGGGGAGCGGCGGCTTTTTCAGGAGCGTCGTGGACCAAAAGCTTGCACAGGAATTTCTGGGCTTCGAGATCGTTGCCGTTGTCGCGCAGCATGGATTCAACGACGGAGATCGCACGGCTGATCTGGTTCAGATTGGCGTAAGCGTCTGCGACGCAGGTCAGAATGATGGGGTCGTGAGTGACCTGTTCGTCGTTGGCAATAAGGGGAGCGAAAGTCTGGATCAATTCCAGGGACTCTCCCTTGAGCAGCATGACGCGCGCCTGTTCGCGGCGGAGATCGATTCCGATGCCGCTGCGATAGGTGCCGGGGGCGACCTGGATTTCCGCGGGTGCGGCGGCGATGAGCTGATCCAGTTGCTGCTGGATCTGGTCCATGAGGGCCTTGCGTTGATCGGCCGAATGAGCGTGGACGTAATCGACGATTTCGAAATCGACCAGCTCGGTCATGATGGCGGCGCGAAGTCCGACGATGTGATTCGGATCATCGTGTAATTGCGCCATCATCGAATTGAGAATCTGCTCGGCATCGGGACGCGTGTTTTCCATGCGGGCCAGGAACTGGGCGAGCATCAACTTCGAGGAGGGAAGATTCGGAGGAAGGGTGCGGCAGATTTTGACGGCGCCTTCGTAGTCTCCCTGCTGGTCGGCGACCTGGATGGCGGTATTCAGGATCGAGCTATAGTCGGGATCCTTGGGACGGACCAAGGCGCGGGCACGTTCGATTTCCTGTCTGGCCATGGCCCAATATTTGTCGTGAAGGGCCTTGGCGGCGGGTGACATGACGGTCGGGTCGTCGTTGGGCCCCACGGCGGACTGATCGAAATCAGCAAGCAACTCGAGAATCAGCGCGAAGCGATGATGTATGGAGGCGTTGTTGTCCTGGGAGGGAAAGCCGTCGCCTTTGATCAACTTTTGGAACATGTCGACAGTTTGGCTGTAGAGGGCGGTGGCCTCGGGCGGCTGAAGGCGCAGGGGAGATTCGCGCGTGAGTTCCTGGGCCTGGAACAGGTTGGCCTTGGCGATGTGGAACGGGACGTCGGCATCGCTGGGGTCTTTCTGCATGAAGTTTCGGAGATCAGCCAGGGCCTGTTGGACGGACTCCTGATCGCTGGTGAGATTTCCGATCCATTCCTGAATGATCATTTCCGCGGGCATGGCGGCGAGCTTTTGATCGGTGGGATCGATCTCGTGGGCGCGCTGTGAGTAGTCGATCAAGCGTGTATAGGTATAGGCGATGGGGGGAGCGCTGGACTGCCACCAGGAAATCAGGGCGCGAATGGCGGGGAGATAGTGGGGATCGATTTCCAGGGCGTGCTCGTAGGCGGCGCGTTCCTGGGCGGGGGCGTCGAGACTGGATTGGCCTTCCTGGTGCAGTGCGGCCCCAAGCATCATGCAGATGTCGAGATTATGGGGATCGAGGGAGGAAGCTTTTGCGAAATAT
Source organism: uncultured Phycisphaerales bacterium (assembly GCA_963844715.1). Taxonomy (GTDB): domain Bacteria; phylum Planctomycetota; class Phycisphaerae; order Tepidisphaerales; family Tepidisphaeraceae; genus UBA1161. The sequence continues at coordinate 85,380 of CAWJPJ010000007.1, forward strand.
CCGGCGGCCTCGGCCCAGCGTCCTTCCTCGGCGGCAGCCTTTCCGGCATCGATGTAAGGACCGGGATGTTCGTGAATCAGGAATTTTTGCGCGGCGAAAACGACGACCCAGAGTCCGACCAGGACGCAGAGGAAGATGGTGAGGAACCGGGTGTTGACTCGACGTCGTGCCATGAATGGATTTCCGCTATTTTGGACGAACTAAAGACGAACTAAAAAGAACCCTGAAACTCTCCCACTCGTGGGTGGAGGCAACTCCATCCAACATCACCCGTTGAATGGGGCAAAGTTGCTGGGAAAAGGGTGTTTTAGACCATTTTACCCATTTTCCGGTTAGGGATGGGCATGGATCACTTTTTGCCAGTCCGGTAAACAGGCCTCGATTTCGGGCCTGGCAGCGGTCAGGAAGCTGCGCATCGTATCGGAGGCCACTTGTGTATCGTCCCCGATGACCATCAATTCAATTTTTGCGTAATACCCATAACGCTGGGTGAGGCTCTGTAATCGTTGGCGGACCGCGAGGGGATCGCTCTCATAGGCGCCGTCCACATGGAAGACGTATGCGACGCATTTTGGTTCGGCGTTGCGTCCGGTTTGATCCTCAAAGCTGATGAAGCGAACGCCGACGAGAACGGGTGCGGCGGATCCTGGGGGCGTCAGGTCCCAGGTGGGTTCGTTGTAGGAAGAGGGCTCGTAACCGTCGGCGATATAGCAGCGGTCGGGAATGTGGGCGACGGTGTCGACAAGCCCGGTGTAATAAGTCAGGCCCATGTTGATGACGCCGACGGTCCGCTGTCGCTGGAGCCCGTAGCTGATTTTTTTGCAGTCTTCGGCGGTCTTGCCTAGCAGGGCATGCTCGACCATCGCTTTCTGCTCGGCGAAGGTCGCGGCCTGGAATTTGACGCGGAGCGCGGTGACGGCGGGATCCTCGGCTGGCGCATCGGCGACGTCGTCGTCTTTTTGCTCGGGCCTGGGGTGATTCAGGTTCCAGACATAGGCGAGCAAGTCCGCACCGCGCGTCGGGACGTCGATGTAATCACGATAAACGTATTTTTCGGTGCCCAGGACGTCCTGAATTTCCTTGTCGAGTTTTTCGTCCTGGGAAATTTGCAGCCAGGTTCCCATCAGGGCGGGAATTTCGTGAAAATCGCGCGGCTGGGGAACGGGCTCCTTCTTGAAATGGAGCCGCAGGGCTTGAGTGGCGGCGTTGAGGGTGACGGCGGCGACGAGCAGGATCGCACAAACGACGAGAAACGCGGGCTGCGACAGTGCACGGCGAATCGGCGAAACATTCGGGTTACTCATACGGCCTCCCGTTTTGAATCCGGAGGAATGGGTTTGGGTGCTTGATTACCTTTGGGCGCCGCGGCGGCTTTGGGAGAAAGCGGGGGAACGGCTTTAACGGGTTTTGCGGCGGGGTTCGGAGGAACGTGCGCGGCGCGGGGCCTGCCGACGGCCAGATGCGAAAAAGGAGGCGGCGCGGGATACGCGCCGCGCCGGAAAGCGGCCCGGACGGAGGAATCTTTGCAACGCCGGGTTTGGCCGAAGCGGGAGCGGAAGCCGGTCTGGCGGCGTTGTTCCTCGGAACGGCGGATGGCGCGGCGGATCTCGCGGCCATGGGGGGGGAGGCATTGGGGATCACCGGGGCGCGATCGACGGCGGGGGCTCGACGGATGATCGACCCGGCCGCGGGGGGCGGCACGATGGTCGGCGTCGCGGCGCGGCGGACGACCCGGGTGACGCCGCGGCGGTGGTCGGCTTCCTCAACGAATATCTGGTCCAGCACCCATCCCACCAGCAAAATGAGGAGGAAGGCGGGAACCAGCATGATCATTCCGACGAACTGGTGCGCGAAATTTTCGGATAGCTGCTGACTGACATAGTGATCGAGCAAACCTTGTCCGGAGACGCGCATGACATTGCAGAAAATGGCGATGGGAATGGCGGAGAGGGTGATGAATATTTTTTGCCAGAGGGCGCGGCCGGAGAGGAAAGCGACGGCGCCGCCGACGGCGATGAAAGTCATGAGGGAGCGAAGACCGGCGCAGGCTTCAGCGACGTTGAGGGTTCGCATGACCCCGCCGTGGCCGGCGATGAAGATTTTGGTTCCAGCGGCGTGCGCCTCGACGCCGGTGATTTCCAGAGCGCGTACGGCGACGTTGGCGGCGAGCTGCTGAAGGGGACCGGCGATACGGCTGTACATGAGTCCGGGCCAGGGGATGCCGCAGACGAGAAAGGCGATGGGAAACCAGGCGGTCTGCATGACGCCCCAGTCGGTGAGTGCGAGCACGACGCCGAAAAGGGTGACGACCATCCCGAAGTCTTTGACGAAATCGTTTTGGCCGGGGTAGATGCCGTAGCCGAAGAGGGCGATTCCGAAGACGACGACGAACCCGCCGAACCAACCGGCGGAATGGGCTCGCAGATATTGAGCGGGCTTGGAGATTGGGAAGAACCAAAGTCCCGCCCCCAGGGCGGCGGAGGCGACGAGAGACAAAGCGGCGCCGATGCGGAAGAATTCGCCGGCCAATTCATGGACCAAAGCGAGCGTGAGCAGCATGGCCAGAGTGAGCAGCGCCCAAATGCGCATTGCGGCATTGCGCGGCGCGGCGCGGGCGGGAGCTGGGGATGAAGGAGCAACTCTCGATTCACATAGAGGTAGTAGAGGCCGATGATGGGCACGCCGATGGCGTGGCCCCAATTGGCTTCGCCGTAGAAGGGATTTGTCTTATCCCAAAGGCGGCGGAGATTGGGCCAGAAGAGGGCACCGAAGAGAGCGGTGACGATGGCGATGCGGATCCAGACGGCCTGGGGAAGTCCGAGCCAATCGGGGGCTGGAGCGGCGGCCGCGGCATCGACGGGAGCGTCGGCGCCGCCGCTGTTGGCGTTGAGATCGATGGATTGCGGACTGCTCATCGGACGCCGATCGGTTATGCGCTGGCGCGAGCCTCCGGAACTCGAGCCAAGCGTATTTCCTTGCCATTCCCGCGCCGAATCGGCGGGCGTGGCGTACATCGCCAGGGAAAGAAGCGGCGCACACACACGCCGTTTGTTCGCGCCGCGTCATGCGGCGTCAAACCTTTCCCGACCAGCCTCCCTTGCAATCCCTGAAAGAGATCAACCTGCGACAACTTCGAGTCGCCTGGGCGTTACAAGCCCAGGTCATTGCTTTGCGAACCGAAGTTGCGGTCATACAGGAATCCGAATCCGTAGTCGATGCGGAACGAGTTTCGAACGGCCGCGATAAACGGAGTCGCCGATATTCGTTCCGACGTACACGATATCGTTTGGCTTTAGATAAATATCGGGCATTTCTCCGCTAAGGACCTTGGTCAAGTCGATGCGGACGAAGACTTCCTTGTCGTTTCCGAGCTGTCGGATGATTTCCGATCGCCGGGGGATGGCCAAATCGTCACCGCCGCCGGCGGCGATCCAGGCTTCCTTAATGGTGACGGGCGTTCCGGTAAGGCTATAAACACCGGAGCGAAGAAGATGGCCGCCCATGTAATAGAGGCCGGTGATGGGATCGGGCACGACGATCATATCGCCGGGTCGGACGACGATGTTGTACTTGAGTTCGCCATAATGCTGGAGGCGATAGATCGGGACGCGAATTACGCGGACGTCGGTGGGTTCCTTGGGTCCGTTGAATTCAAACTGGCCCGGTTCCTCGGGGGCGCCCGGGGCGGCGGGTTGTTGTTCCGGAGGAATTGGGGCAGGCGGCGCGGCTTGCTGATCCTGCTGTTGCTGCTGCTGCTGATCCTGCGGGTTTGGAGCGGGCGTGGGGTTATTGGGGTTGGGAGCGGGCTTGCCCTCGATAACGCCGGAAGCGCCTTCGTCGGAGCCGGGGGCGAGCAAGTCCTTGTTTGAGGAGCTGGTGGATTGATCCATCAGGACGACCTGCCTGGGATGGGACGACGGATCGAGTTGCGATTGCGGACCGGGCGGAGGCGCCAGCAGATCGCCCGGAGGCGTCGTGGGCTGGGTGGCCGGGGCCGGGGTTTCAGGCTCGGGAGCTTCCGGTTCGGGTGGTTTGTCCGCGCTGAGTTTTCGAATGACGTAGACATAATCGACGCCGATGGTGGTTGCTGGACCGTGGGCGGCGACCATCGCATCGAGCATGCGATAGTCGGGGCGAGTCAATTCATATTCGCCGACAGCGCCGACATTGCCGGTTACGGTGAACGTGCGTGCGCGGGCTTCGGCTACGGTTGCGGTGACGCGGGCTCGCTTAATCAAGTTTGCGTCTTCATAGGCCTTGGCGACGGCGTCTTCCAATTCATGTTCGGTGAGACCTTCTGCTTTGACGGGCCCGATGAAGGGAAGGCTGACCATGCCGGTTTCACTGACGCGGACGACCTTGGGAACCTCGCCGGTGCCTTCACCCATGAGGTCGAAGATGGTGATGCTGACGACGTCGTTTTTGCCGATGCGGTAATCGGAAATGATCGGTTCGAGGTCGGCTGGGGCGACGTCAACGGCCTGTGAAAAGACGGTGCTGGGCTCTTCGACGCTTCGATCCAGGGTGCTGAGAATAGGTACGACGAGATTTTTGGAATTGGGCGGGCGAATTTGCGGTTCAGCAGGAGCGATAAAGTCGTTGATTTCACCGACATTTGAATCGCAGGCGGTGAGGGCAAACAAAAGAGGCAGGCACACTAGCGGCACCAAGGCGTACCGTATCTTGGATTGTAAACCGATTCCCCAGTGCAAGATGCGCTCCTTTCACGTGAACGCGAACGCCGGCGATGTGTTTTTGCGCCGGACCGCCGTCAGACTGGACCAATTCGACAAGATTTGGCCTGCCCAAGGGCTACAGATTTATGACGGCGCGGCTATTTTGCAGAATATAGGGCCGATTAGCAACCGGGGGCCCAGTCTTCCTGAAAATCTCTTCCCTGGCCGTTTATCGACATCCGCTCAAATCCCCTTCAACGGGTTATCCAGCTTCTCTGGGGCTCCTCAAGCGGCGATGCTGCCGCTTGGGAATGGCGCTGGATATGGGACGCCGTTCAATCTTCATGGACTGGGCGGGCAAATGTTTCAGCAAAAATGCGGGGCGATCGGTGCGTCCGCCCTGCTGGTAGTCGTCCCAAACGGTATACGCGATTTGGGCGGCGGACTGGGCCATGGGACCGGTGAGAAAGTCGAATACGGCTTCGGCTAGGCGGTGAAGGGATATTCCATGGCTGGCGCTATGGCGGGCGTGCAGCCATTGGGAGAATCGCAGGAACCCCTGGAACGGGGAGCCCTTTTGCCAGATGAGGGGGGCGGAGCGGAGAAAATTGCCGCTGTTGGAGACCAGGTCCCAGTGGCGGGCGAATCGGCGCAAGTGCTGCATGGTGGCGAAGTCGATGCATCGGGTTTGGAGGATTTCGTAGGGGGGATTGGGGCTGTAGACCATTTGCCATTCGTGGTCGTGGCGGACGATGGGCGTTCCGCGGAGGCGTTTGAGAAGGCCGACCTGGATTTCCTGGGGCCCGAGGGCAACGAGGCGATCGAAGCCGGCGGCGAAGCCGGGGACGTCTTCGCCGGGAAGGCCGACGATCAGATCGGCGTGGACGTGGACGCCGGTTTCAGGCGCGGAGGAATTTCAAATTTCTCGCATAGGCGATCGACGTCCTGCTTTCGGCTGATGCGCGCGGCGACTTCGGGATTGAAGGTCTGGACGCCGACTTCAAATTGGAGTGCGCCGGCGGGAAGCGTCGGATGGCGGCGCGCAGGCCTTCGGGCAGTCGGTCGGGGATCATTTCAAAGTGGAGAAAGAGGCCGGCCGAATAGCGGTCGAGAAAGAATTCGAGAATTGCGCGGCTGAAATTGAGATTGAGATTGAAAGTTCGGTCGACGAACTTGAACAGACGCACGCCGCGGTCGAGCAGGCGCTGCATGGCAGCGAGGAAGGATTCGAGGGGGACGTTGCGCACGGGGATGTCGAGCGAGGAGAGGCAGAATTCGCAGGAGAAGGGGCAGCCGCGCGAGGCTTCGACGTAGATGACGCGATGGGCGACGTCCTGATCGTCGTAAAAATCGTAGGGGAGGAGGAGTCTGGAGAAGTCGGGCAAGTCGGCCGTGAGGGTGCGGACAAGGGGCTTTTGGCCGGCGAGGAGCTTTTGGCAGAGATCGGCGAAGGCGAGATCGGCCTCGCCGCAGAGGACAAAATCGGCCTGGCGGCAGATTTCGTGGGCGTCGGTCTCGTAGCTGACTTCGGGGCCGCCGAGAACGATTTGGAGATCTGGGCGCAGGCGTTTGAGATCGGCGACAAGTTGCGCGGAGGGAGCGGCGTTCCAGATATAGACGCCGAGGCCGACGATTTTCTGGCGAGGATCGCCTCGGCGACGTCGAGAGGGCTTTGGGTGATTTCGAATTCGAGGATTTTTGCGCGGGGCGCAGAGGGCCGAGGTTGGCCAGGAGATAGCGCAAACCGAAGGCCGCGTGGGCGTATCGAGCGTTGAAAGTGGTCAGGACAATTTCGGCCACGTCTTAATCCACACGGAAATCGCTGCAGGCATAGAGAATGGCGCGGCGGGGCCAGGCGGGATCGTAAAGGACGATGGCCTGATCCCCCTTGGAAAGATTTTCGCAGCGCCAGGCGGCGACGCCTTCGACGGCGTTGATGGTCTGGCCGTCGCGGGTGTTGAAGGTGAATTGGAATCGCGCGGTGGCGGAATCGCGGCCGATGACCTCTTTATCGATAATTCGACCGACGACGGCGGTGCCGCGCTCGATGAGGCGGCGCGGGATCGATCGAACGCGCAGATGGAGGAAGAGAACCAGGTTCCAAACGACGGTAAGGACCCGAAAGGGACCAGTGCGTGGTCCAGTATTCGGGGGCGGGCTTTTCCATTTCGCTGATGCGACGGGAGCCGATGGTGACGGCGTGGACGCGCACTTCGGCGCCGATCATGAGATTTTTGTAGAGTTTGGGGGTGACGCCGTCGGAACCGGTAAGGGGTTTGGAGTTGGAGATGTAACCGTACTTGGCGCGATAGGCGATTCCACCGTGTCCGCTGGTGGTGGTGTAGAGCTGGACGACGCGGCCGTCGAGGGCGGGAGTGGCGAAGATGAGGAGCAACTCAGCCAGCGGAAACGCGAGCAAGCCGATGCCGACCAGGACGTAGGGTAAGAGGAGGAGTGCGGCCCATTTTCTGCGATAGCGGCGTGCGCGGCGCGGTGGCGATGCGCAGCTCCGCAGGGACGGCCAGGTTGGTCTGCGCGTCAGTGCCCATGGGGGGGAAGTATACGTATACGGCGGCCTGCCGTCGCACTAAAATCGGATCGTGCAGGGCGCCCCGCAATATTGTCGCAAGCGATGGCAAATTGAGCCGGCGCATCCGGAGGCGGGGGAATTGGCGGCACGGCTGAAGATATCGCCGCTGACGGCGCAGGCGCGTGCTATTGCGCGGCATGGGGGAAACGGAGGCGGCGGAGGCATTTTTGCGGCCGAATTTAAAGATGCTTGCGGAGCCGGGGCTTTTGCCGGGACTGACCGCCGCGGCGCAACGCATTGCCCGCGCGATCCGCGAAAAAGAAAAGATCGTCATCTACGGCGATTACGACGTGGACGGCATCACCGGAACGGCGATTCTGTGGCACGCGATCACGTTGCTGGGGGGAAATCCGGCGACTTACATCCCCCACCGCCTCGAGGAGGGATACGGGCTGAACGCGGATGCAATCAATCAAATTATCGACAACGGCGCGAAGTTGATCGTTTCAGTGGATTGCGGGATCACGGGGATCGCCGAGGCGAAGATCGCGCGGGAGCGCGGGGTGGAGATGATTGTGACGGATCATCACGAGTGGCATGCGGACTCGGAGGGGAAGCCGCTACTGCCGGAGTGTTTTTCGATCGTGCATCCCCGGCTGAAGGGGGAGGCGGAATATCCGAATCCATTTTTGAGCGGCGCGGGGGTGGCGTTCAAACTCGCATGGGCGATCGGCCAGGCGGCGGGCGGACAGGAACGGGTGAGCCAGACCTATCGGGAATTTTTGATCGAAGCGACGGCGCTGGCGGCGCTGGGGACGATCGCGGATGTGGTGCCGCTGGTGGGGGAAAATCGGGCGCTGGCGGCGTTTGGACTGGGGGGATTGCGCGAGAGCAAGCTGACGGGGTTGCGGGCGCTGATCGAATCGGCGGCCCTGAGTGGGAAAAAGTTGGATAGCTATCACGTCGGGTTTCTATTGGCTCCTCGACTGAACGCGTGCGGGAGAATGGGGCACGCGGCGTTGGCCGTCGAGATGCTGACAACGGCAACGGAGGATCGGGCACGCGAAATCGCGGCGTATCTGGACGAGCAAAATCGGGCGCGGCAGGATTTGGAGAAGAAAATATTGGGCGAGGCGATGGCGCAGATTGAAGCGAATCATTGGGGAGATTCGACGCATCGGGCGCTGGTTCTGGCCGGGGAGGGATGGCATGCGGGGGTGATCGGGATCGTGGCGGCGCGGATCGTGGATCGCTTCCGCCGCCCTACCGTCATGATCGCGCTATCCAACGGCGTGGGACAGGGGAGCGCGCGATCCGTCGCGGGATTTCATTTGTCGAAGTCGCTGGAGCGGTGCAAGGAATATCTCCTGGCCTGGGGGGGACATGAAATGGCGGCGGGGTTGCGCATTCAGTCGGATCGGGTGGAGGCTTTCCGCGAGGCGCTGGACGGGGCGGCGCGGGAGACCGTTACAGACGAGATGCTCGTGCCGCAGCTTCGATTGGAGTGCGTGGCGGATCTGGGACAGATGACCGAGGCACTGGTGACGGAGATGAGGCGGCTGGGGCCGTTCGGGCATGGGAATCCGCGGCCGGTTTTGTGCGTGCGGGATGTGTCGGTGGCAGCGGTGCCACGGCGCGTGGGGAAAACGGGGGAACATCTTCAGCTTATCGTGAAGCAGGGGCAGAGGAGCATTCGGTGCATCGGGTTTCGATATGGGGAATTGTTCGATCGATTGGGGCCGGGAACGAAAATTGATTTGGCGGTAGAGCCGTCGCTGAATGAATTCAACGGGCGGCGGAATGTGGAATTGGAGATCAAGGATTTGCAGTTTTGCGGGTCGGATTAGCGTTGGCTTCACACCAATCGCGCCAGATCTGGCGGTAGATGGATTCTAAATTGCGGGCGAGCTTGGGGCCGTCCATGAGGGGGCTGCGCTCCATTCGGGGGCGGAGGTCGGATCGTAATTGGGAGAGGCGCTGGAGATCGGAGGACCAATCGATCGCGATGCGCCGAAGTCGTCTTCGGTTTGGGCACACAACTGCATTAAATCGAGATTGGCGGCGAGGCTGAGTCCGGCGCGGCCTACGGGGGTGCGGCCGACGAGGGTGATGACGGGGACGCCCATCCAGAGGGCGTCGAGGCTGGTCATGTGGCCGTTGTAGGGCATGGTGTCGAGGCAGAGATCGATCTGGTTGTAATACTCAAGATAGGGGCGGCGGAGTTCGCGGCTGACGAAGTCGATTCGTTTCGGATCGACGTCCAATTTTTCCAGGACCCAATTCTGGGCGCTGCGGGCGGTGTGATGGAGGAGGATGCGCGAATTGGGGACGGATTTGAGGATGCGGGACCAGAGGGCGAGGACGCCGTCGTTTATTTTGCAGAATTTGTTGAGGCTTCCGAAAGTGATAAAGCCGTTGCGCAATGCGGGGAGGGGCTGGACGGGCGGGGGATCGTCGATGAGGGGGTCGTAGCACCAATAGCTGTCGGGGAGACGGATGGATTTTTCGCTGTAGAAGGCGTCGTTTTGGCCGGGGGGATCGAGCCATGGGTCGGTGAGGCGGTAGTCGACGGTTTGCAGGCCGGTGGTGCCGGGGCAGGCTATGAAGGTGGCTTGCACCGGGGCGGGCTTGCGGGCGAAAGCGAGCAGGCGATTTTCGGAGGTGTGCATCGAAAGGTCCATGAGGATGTCGATGTGGTCGGCGCGGATTTGATCGGCCAGTTGCTCATCCGAAAGGTCGGCGCAGTTCCGCCAGACGTCGGCGCATTTTTTAGGCGCTGGGTGACCCAGTCGGAATCACGGACGGAGGAATAGCAGAAAATTTCTTGGGCAGCGTGATCGTGATTTTCCAGGAGGGGGACGGTGCAGAAGGACGTGGCGTGCTGACGGAAATCGGGGGAGACGTAGCCGATCTTGAGGCGGCCGGTGGGGTCGGGTGTATTGTAAAATGGGGGGAGGACGACGCGCAGGTGCTGGGCGTGTTGGCGGTCCCACTTGCGATGCTCTTCCAAAATGATGGCGGGGTCGTAGGCGGGGTCGTACCAGAGACAGAAGACGAGATTGCTGTGGGCGACGGCGTTGTTGGGATTGAGTTTGACGGCGCGGCGGTATTCGGCGATGGCCTGGGGGACGCGGGCGACGTTTTTGAGGGCGCCGGCGAGCGCGTTGTGCAGATCGTCGGAGCCGGGCGGGTTTTCGGCGATCAATTTTTCGTAGAGGTCGATCGCTTCTTCAAGATCGCCGCGCGCGGCCAGGGCGTCGGCGAGGCCGCGGCGGGCCTGGGTGTAATCGGGCTTGAACTTCAGGGCGGCGCGGAAGGCGTCGACGGATTTGTCGAATCTACGCCAATCGAAGAGCGTCGTGCCGAGATTATTGTAGATTTCGGGAGTGGGTCGTAGGGCGATGGCGCAATTGAAGGCCTCGACGGCGTCGGCGTAGTCGCGCAGAGCGGCCAGGACGCTCCCGAGATTGGTGTGGGCTTCGAAGTAATCGGGGCGGAGAATGATGGCGCGGCGGAGGGCGGCGGCGGCTTCGTCAAAACGGCCGGCGGCGCACAGCGAATTGCCGAGATTGTTGAGGGCCTGGGGATATTCGGGGCGGAGCTGGAGGGCGCGGTTGTAACAATCTATGGCGTCGTCGTGGCGCTTCATCGAGGCGAGGACGGCGCCTAGATTGAAATGGAAATCAGGGCGCTTGGGATCGAGATCGATGGCTCGGCGGAGGGGGGCGAGGGCGGAAGAGGCGTCGCCGGACTTGAAGAGGGCCATGCCGAGGAGATGCTGGGCGTCGGCGTTTTGGGGCTGGTCGGAAGCGAGTTTTCGCAGGATCGCCGCGGCCTGGGGAACGCGGCCGGTTTGCAGAAGTTGCAGGGCTTCCTGGAGGGAGGATTGGGTCATGGTTTACCCTGGACGGCCAATTTCAATTGGGAGGCGACTTCGGCGACGACTCCTGGCCAATCTCCGCGCGATTGCTGGCGGAACAGACGCATGGTCGGATACCACGGAGTAGTGGGCGAATGCAACTGCCAGCGCCAGTCGGGGGCGGAGGAGATGAGCGTCCAAACCGGGCGGCCCATGGCGCCGGCGAGATGGGCCATGGCGGTGTCTACGGTGATAACCAAGTCGAGACTCTCCAAGGCGGCGGCGGTGTCGGCGAAATCTTTCAAATCGGCTGAAACATCGGTCATCCACGAGGGGGCAGCCTCGTCTTTTTGCAATGAGATCCAGCGAATCGCGCCTAAATCGGCAAGAGGCGCCAGTAGGCCGGAGGAAATGGAATGCACTGAATGGTCGGGGTGAAGCGGATTTTCGGACCAGACGACGCCGCATTTGAAATCTGGAATTCCGGAGAGCCGTTTCTTCCAAATGTCGGCGCGAGCGGGATCGGCGCGAAGATAAGGCGCGGCGGGCGCGTCTTTGCTGAGTAAATTCGGCAGGCTCATGAGGGGAGCATGAAGGTCATACTCCGGCGGCGCGGTATCGGATGCGATGATTTTCAAGTCGGAGGAATCCTGGAACAGCTTTAGCAATTGGACGGGGACCTGGACGACGACGTTTCCTCCATGGGCGGCGACGAGGGGGACGTAGCGGAAGAATTGGATATTGTCGCCCCAACCTTGCTCGGCATAGAGAAGAATTCGCCGGCCGGCCAGCGGCGTTCCGTCCCAGGGGGAGCCATGACTGGGATGCGGGAACGTGAGGAATCGTTCGAGCTTCCAGCGCCATTCGTACTCTTTCCAGCCGGCTTCGAAATCTCCAGTGAGGAGGAGCGCGATGGCGAGATTGAAATGGGCGGGGGCGAAATCGGGATGGGATTTGATGACGAGGCGATACTGATCGATCGCCTCCTGGACTTTTCCTACGCCGACGAGCGCGGCGCCGAGATTGTTGCGTAATTTCGCGTCTTCGGGGCGTAATTCGAGGGCGCGGGAAAGAAAGGGAATGGCCTCGTCAGTTTTTTTTGCCTTTCCGAGGGCGGTGCCGAGATTGAAAACGATCTCGGGGGAATCGGGCCGGAGGGAGAGGGCTTTGCGGAATTCCTCGACGGCGGCGTCCGCGTGCCCGGCGAGGAGAAGGGCGTCGCCGAGGTTGTTGCGAACCTCGGCGGATTGGGGGAGCAGATCGGCGACGCGTCGCCAGGCGGAGGCGGATTCGTCCAGTTTTCCGAGTTTTCGGGTTGCGCCGGCGAGATTCTGGTACGCCTCGGCGTACTGGGGATCCAACTCGACGGCGCGGCGGAACTCTGCGGCGGCGTCTTCGAGCTTGGCGGCGGCTTGGAGGGCGAGGCCGAGGTTGGAATGGAATTCGGGAGCCTCGGGGTCGAGGGCGGCGGCGCGTTGCATCAGGTCGAGAGCCGATTCGATATGGCCCTGCTGGAGTTCCAATACGCCCAGAAAATGCACGGCGTCGGGGTGATCGGGGGATTGGGCGAGGACCTGGCGGTAAAGGGAAGCGGCCTCGGAAACGCGGCCGGCCTGATGGTGCTTTTGGGCCGTTTCAAGCATGGATTCAAGCGAATCGGGCTGCATCAATGGGTAGTATGGCACATTCGCGGCTTTTTTCCCGTGTTTGTTCCCTCTCCCCGTTCTCCGCTGGTTTCCGAAGGATGGGTGACGGACGATTCGCGAAGAAAGAAAAAAGAACCCTCACCCATCCTTCGGAAACCAGCGGAGGACATGGAGAGGGGGTGCAAGGCGAAACCAATGCGCGAATTTTTTTGACTCCTGTTTTTTGCGAACGGGACCTACAATGCCGGATCAGGAGAAACTCATGTCGCTTAAATCATTGATCGCCACGGGTACGAAACTTTGGTTGGATTCGATCGAGCCGGAACTGGTGCGCAAGAATCGGGCGCTGGGGGCGTCGGGGGCGACCAGCAACCCGATCATTATCTCCGGCATCCTCGAGGGCGGCGGGCAGGATGAGAAAATGATGAGCCTGATCGAACAGGGGCATGACGACACGACGATCGCCTGGGAGATGACGGACCTGCTGGTGAAAGAGGCGCAGGAGGTTTTCCGGCCGGTGTGGGACCAGACGCGCGGGAATAACGGATATGTGAGCTTTGAACTCGATCCGCTTCTGGAAGATTTGGAGCTGGCGCCCAAGTCGATCGCGGAGCGGTCGAAGAAATATGTTGAGCTGGGGAAAAAATGGTCGGCTGGACATAAGAACCGGATGATCAAGGTTCCGGCGACGGCCGGGGGGCTGGGGGCGCTGGAGGAGTTGGCGGCGGCGGGAGTCACGTTGAACGTCACGCTGATCTTCTCGGAGCGGCAATATAAGATCGCGCGGGATTCCATTTGGCGCAGGGCGCAGCGCCGCGCGGCGGGGTTGGATCAGTTCAAGAGCGTGTACAGCATTTTCGTGAGCCGGGTGGACGTTTATACGGAGAAGTTCGTGCCGGGTCTTTCGCCGGCGGCGCAGGGATTGGTGGGGATTGTGAACGCGAAGCGATTGTGGCAACTCAATCAGCAGTTTTGGAAGGACAAGGGATTGAGATTGCAGCAGGAGATTATTTTTGCCAGCACGGGGACGAAGAAGGCGAGCGATCCGCCGGATAAATATGTGGAAGCGCTGGCGGGGAGCGACATTCAGACGAATCCGCCGGCGACAAACGACGCGGTGGAGAAGCTGAATAAGAATTACACGCGGCAGGTGGACAAGATGCCGGCTCAGGCGATCCTCGACGAGATCGACGCGAAAGTGGATCAGCAGAAGATGGAAGATCAGTTGATGAAAGAAGGAGCGGCGAAGTTTGCTGATCCGCATAAAGCGTTGTTGAAGTTGATTGGGGAAAAGAGGGGACATCTTACTGCGGCGAAGTAAACCAGAAACCCGAAACCAGAATGACGAATCAAATCCGAATGACCGAATGACCAAATTGGGAGCGATGCGTTTGGGTCATTCGTCATTTGGGCTTTCGGGTTTGATTCTGGTTTCTGGTTTCGTCATTCGGATTTGGCTCGCTGCCAGCTTTTTCGGCAATCCTCGGTGCTAATTTTGGGGAATTGCTTACCACTTGTCGGCACGAGCGTTGGGGCATTCAGCTTTGGCAGGCAGTCGCCGTGGGCGGCTATGAGTTCGTCGCAGAGTTCTACGATTTTATCGAGCGTTAGGGTGGCGGCGGTGAGGGGGTCGAACATGACGGCTTGATAGACGTCGTCGCGGCGATTCTCGGCGGCGGCGCGGAGGAAGAGTTCGTGCTGGGTGACGTGGGGTTGGATGTAGCCGATGAGCTGCGGGGGGAGGGGGCCTACGGGGGAGAGGCGGGGGCCTTGGGAATCGACGGGGGTGGGGGCTTCGGCGATGGAGTCGGGCGGGAGATTGGCGATGGTGCCGCGGTTGGGCATGTTGCCGTAGACGAGGGAGGGGCGGGCGGTGACCATGGAATCGATAATCGTTGCGCCGTATTCGCCGCTGCGGTAAATGGAGACGGGCTGGTCGGACTGGGCGCACTGCTTGAGTTTTTGGAATTCGGCGATGTTGCTCTCACAACGGCGGAGATATTCGTCGATTGGAATTGCGTATTGCCGGATGACGTCGGGGCCGTGGGGGATGAACCAGGGGTTGTACTCGGCGTTGTGCTCGGAGCTTTCGGTGACGTAATAGCCGAGGCGTTTCATGAGTTCGAAGCGGACGGGGTTGGATTTGAATATATCGAATCGCTCCATGGCGGCGAAGAGGCGCGGGTAGAGATCTTCGCGGGATTTTTGGAGCTTGAGATAGAAGGCCATGTGATTGATGCCGGCGCAGAGGAAATCGCATTTTTCGGGGTCTTCGCCGAGGTATTCCATGAGCTGGTTGAAGGTGTTCTGGACGCTATGGCAGAGGCCGACGGCGCGGGATTGGCCGGCGTGGGCGATCGTGCGCATGTTCATGCTGAGGGGATTGGAATAATTGAGCAGCCAGGCGTTGGGGCAAATTTCCTGCATGTCATGGCAGAGTTTCTGGAGCATGGGGAAGGTTCGCAGGGCGCGGAAGATTCCGCCGGGGCCGGTGGTATCGGCGATGGTGAAACGGAGCCCGTATTTTCGGCAGATTTCGAAGTCGATGAGGGTGGAATCGAACCCGCCGATCTGGCTCATGTTGATGACGAAGTCCGCGCCGGCCAGGGCCTGGCGCAGATCGAGCGTGGATTCGATTTTGGGGTCGGCCTTAAGAGCGGCGGCGACTTTGCGGCAGATGGCGGTTCCCACGGCGAGGCGCTCGGGATCGACATCCATATAGCAGAGCGTGGCGTCGCGCAGGGCGGGGCAGGCGAGGATGTCGCCGGTGAGATTCTTGGAGAAGACGACGCTGCCGGCGCCGACCATGACGATTTTAACCAAGCCGATCCTCCGTTGACCGACGTGTATTAGGGTATCGTGGGGCGGGGCGGATGCAAAAAAGAAAGCCGGGGGATGAGAATCCCTCGGCTTATTTGTCGGGTCCGACGGGGGATTATTGAACCAGGTCGACCTGGAACACGTTGATGGTGATGCCGGTGAAGGCGCCGGTGTTGTTGGCCCATTCCTGGCCGTCCATGGTACCCAGGTAGAAGCGGCCGGCATTGGCCGGAACTACGATGCTCTGCTGCGCGCCACGGACACCGTTGTTGGTCTGGCCGCTGCCGGTGTAGAAGACTTGCTGAACGGACGGTCCAATCTGGTCATAGTTGCGGGCGGTCTCGTTAGTGAAGTCATATCCGGGGGGCGCCTTGGTTCCCAACGGTTGCGGAGCGGTGTTCCCGTCCGTCGGCACCGGCGGCAGAAATACGCCCATCATCGAATTGAGCGGGGCCGCGACGTTAGACAGGTTATTCTCGCTGCCTTGAATCACATCGTCATCGCCGGAACTCGTCAAAAGATTCGTCGTCTCGGCTGAAGACTTATTTCCGATGCTGTCTTTCGTCGCATCCCAGGTGTTGTTTGCCTGCGGATCGTTATTGTAGGCCGCGTATTGTTGCATCGCGCCGGCGTCATTAGTGGGAATGGCGCCGACGTCCTCGTATATTTCGGAAGTGGTGGGGGCGTTGCCATCGACATAACCGTTGGCATCGGTTGTTACGGGGTTATTTGAGTTGACGACCTCATTAAGAGTCGAGCCGGAGGTTGGCAGAGGGGCGCTAATCTGAATTACTTCGCCCGCCTGAAGCGGGATGTCCGCTCCGGAGCCGGTCTCCACCTCCAAGGGCGATTCGGACGTATCGGGAAGACTCGTTAGCGGATTAATCGTAGTGTACGTGGGATCGCCTTTCGCATTGTTCGGACCTGTAATGTTCCCTCCCACGGGGCCGGCCATGTCGTATTCAAGGGGGTGGGCTATCGCGTCGGCTTCGCTTGCGTCGTCTTGATAAATTTCGTCTGTTTCGACTGGTAGTTTGTTGACGGTTGTCTGTTGCAGTTTATCGTCTTGATTGAAGTCCTCGGTCGGCAACTCAGGAGCGCTTGCGTAGGTTCCCTTCTGGGGGTCAGTGGGGTCAAATGGCGGCGCTCCAGCGAGGTAAGGATTGTATCTGCCCATGACTGTCTGGGGGGCAACCCCGTTGTTGGAATTATTGTTCGGGCCGTCATTTGGATTGCCATCGGTCAGGTTGGCGACGGCGGCAATGGACGAGCAATAGACGTCGTCGGTACTGATTCCGAGAACCGCGGTGAACAAAAGGGGAATCGGATCACTGTTGGGAGTGATTCGGCGCGCCAAACCTGCACGGCGTTCGTCGGTGAACCACCGGCGACGAATGTTTGCGTTTGAAAGTTCCAATTGCCGATCTGGAGGTCGCCGCTATTGGTGCTGACGTCGTCGACGTTGAACTTGGTGCTGTCCATGACCTGGCCGTCCACCGTCGAATTATTCATCACAGCGACGACGGCGCTCACGGCGTCGGTGGTGTCGGTGAAGCCGCCAGTATTGGTCCAACCGCCGCCATCGAGGAGCGCCGAGGCGCCGGCCCTGGCGGCGGAATCGGCGGCGCGGCGGAGTTCGGACTTGGCGGCCTGTACGCGCCCCATGTCCACGGCCAAACCCATCAGCGCCACCAGAACAACCATGCAGACGCTCAGGTAGACGATAACCATCCCGCCCCGGCGGCGCGCACGGTGACTTAATTTGTTGCGACGTGTCATAAGTGCATACCCCATCCGAACGGGGAGTATGCACTGCGACTGGCTTACGGTTTAGAAAATTGCGCAGTTTTTGCAGGCTCGGACCGATTGAGTCCGAGAATTTGGGCAGGATATATGGGACGTAGGGGAAAAAGGCGGGTAGTTGCCAGTTGTTAGTCGCCAGCTGCCGGTGGAGAGAGGGTCTTCGCCGGCAACCGGCAACTCGCAACCGGCAGATGGTTTTCTTACTGCACGGTCACGATCTGAAATTGGGTGATGGTGACGTTGAAACCGCCGATGTTGTTGCTCCATTCGTGGCCGTCCATGGTGCCGAGATAGAGCTGGGTGGCTCCGGAGGGGACGACGATGGTCTGCTGCGCCGAGGTGCTGGTTTGGCCGGTGCCGACGTAGAAGGTTTGGAAGTCCTGGGGCTGGATGGAGGTATAGTCGCGCTCGGACTGGGTACTGAAATCGAGTCCGGGCGGAACGGTGGTATTGGCGGTGTAGGTTGCGCTGGAGGCGCTGTACGTGTCGTTGGCCGCGCCGTTCTGGAAGACGCCGACGAGGGAATTGATCGGCGTGTTGATGTTCGACATGCCGTGCTCTTCGCCCTGCGCGTCGGAGGCGGAGCTGGAATTACCGGCGCCGACGTCGTTGGGTCCGCTGTATCCCGGGGGCGGAGAATAACTATTGGGGTTCGAGTTGGCGCCATAATAGGCGGCGGCGTCGTTGGCGTAGGAGTTGTAGCTGGGACCGCCGTTGGCGTAGGTATTGGTGGTACCGCCGTCCAGATATCCCTCATTGTTCGATTCATCGCTGGAATCGGTGGGAACGGAAATCTGAATGATCGAGTCGGGAGCGACCGTCAGGCTGTAGAGGGACGGAGACGCCCAGGGCTCGTTGTTGGTATCGTCGGTTGATTCGACTTTGCTGGAGTCGGCATTGACGCTGCTGGAAGTATCGGCGGGGCTGCCATTGGTGGCGCTGGGATTGGCGACGTCGTACTCCCAGGGGTGGGTGGTGTTTTTGTTGGGGTTGTCGTAGGCGGGATCGGGCACGCTGGCCAGAGTTCCCTTGGGTTCACCGGCGAGCCAGGGATTGGCGTGCGCGGAGACATACATGGTCACAGGCGCCTGGACGGTGACGAGGGCCGCGGTTGAGGAAGCCCAGACGTCGACGGTGGTGACGCCAATGAGTCTTCCGAAGAGGGTTGAGATTGGGTTGCCGTTGGCGGTGGTGCGGCGAGCGTAGACACAGACGGCGTTGTTGGGGGTGCCGCCGTTGGTGAAAGTCGCCGTGGTGCTGTTCCAGTTTCCGATCTGGATGTCGGTGGAGGCGTTGAGCGTGATGGTGGCGCCATCGACGGTATTTTGCGCCGCGATATTGATGGCGGCGTTCTGGGCGGCGGTGGTGCCGCTGCCGAGATTGGCGACGGCGGCGCGGGCGGCGGCGTCGGCGACGCGATGGAGTTCGGTCTTGACGGTCTGGGCGCGGGCCATGTCGACGGCCAGGCCAAGCATCGCGATGAGCGCGGTCATGGTGAGCAGCACGTAGACGTAGACGGCGCCGCGGCGGCCGGTAAACCGGGATGATTTGATTTTCAGTGTGTTCATGAATTCTCCCCGGCAGTGATCGGAATTACGAGGCCGCCGCTTGATCAGAATTTGGTCACGCATGGGTTACCATCCTCAGCGCGAGGAATATTATTGGACCGACCGCCGGCCTCGGCGCGATCTGTAGCCGCGCTGACGATCAGATACGATTAAAAATTTGCGAAGTCCAATGGATCAAATTTCGCGCGAAAATCGGGTTTTTCTGACGGTTCGTCCGCGTCATTGGACGGTGACGACCTGGTAATCGGTGATGGTGACGCTATAGCTGCCGGAGTTGTTGCTGTTTTCGTGGCCGTCCATGCTGCCCAGAAACATGCGCGTCGCGCCGCTGGGGACGTTGATGTATTGCTGAGCGGAGCCCGCGGCGGAACTGGTGGTTCCGGTGCCGGCATAGAAAGTCTGCTGGAGCTGAGGGGAAACGGAGGTGTAGTCGCGTTCGGTCTGCGTGGAGAAATCGAGGGGCGTGGGGGCGGTGCCGCCGTCGGGGGTACTGCTGTTGAGAAAGACGCCGACCATGGAATCGCCGGGGACGTCGATGTCGGACATGCCGTGTTCCGAGACGCCGTCGGCCGCTTCGTCATCGTCCATTCCGATGGTGCCGCCTGAGGTCTTATCGACGCCGTTGGCTTCGCCCTCGTCGTCGCCCGGTCCCTTTAATACGGTGCCGCTGACGCCGGTGAGGGTGATGACGTCGCCGGGATTGACGGTAAAATTCACCTGCAAAGGCGAAGCATAGGGTTCGCCGGTTGCGTAGTCGGTTGACCAGTTCTTGCTCGAATCAGTCCCGCCATAGGTTCCCGCGAGGTCGTATTTCCACTCGTGCTGCGCGTCGGCGTATTCGGAGTCGGGCACGCTGGCTGAAGTTCCCGCCGGCTCGCCGGCGAGCCAGATATTCGAGGTGCCGTTGACGGTGCCGGTCATGCTATGTTGCAGGACCAGGGCGGCGGTGGAGACGGCCCAGACGTCGACGGTATTGACGCCGATCAATGAGCCGAAAAGCAGCGACAAGGGATTACCGTTGGCGGTGGTGCGCCGGGCGTAGACTGCGCACTGCGTTGTACGGAGTGGCGCCGCTGGTGAACGTGGAGGTCGAGGTGTTCCAGTTTCCGATCTGAATGTCGTTGGTGGTGCTGAGCGTGATGGTCGCGCCGTCGACGGTGTTTTGCGCGGCGATGTGGACCGCGGCGTTCTGCGCGGCGGTGGTGCTGGTGGAGAGATTGGCGACGGCCGCGCGGGCGGCGGCGTCAGCGACGCGGCGCAGCTCGGTCTTTACGGTCTGGGTGCGGGCAAGGTCCACCGCCAGTCCGAGCAGGCTGCACAGCGCCGTCATGGTAATTAGCGTGTAAATCATCGCGATGCCGCGACGATTATTTAATTTTCCAGACCCACGGTAAGCTTGCACAGTTAATCCACCTCTGTCGCCACAATCGGATAAAGGCGGCCCGTGCTTTATCGTGGTAAGTAATTTTTTAACATAGATAAAGTTAAGATGGGCGGTGTTTTTGCAGAGAATGGTTAATTGGGCAATTCCTGCACAAATTGCCGGTAGAGCTGGGCGTATTTTCCGTTGGATTCCAAAAGCTGACGATGGGTGCCACGTTCGATAATGCGGCCGGCGTCGATCACCAGAATGACATCGGCGCGCATGATCGTGCTGAGACGATGGGCGACGATGAATGTGGTGCGTCCTTCCAATAACTTTTCCAAGGATCGTTGCACGAAAAGTTCCGTGGCGGTGTCAACGGCGCTGGTGGCTTCATCGAGCATGAAAATGCGCGGGTCGGCGAGGAAGGCGCGGGTGAAGCAGATCAATTGCCGCTGGCCCAGCGACATATTGGCGCCGCGCTCGCCGACATCGGATTGGAAGCCTTCGGCCAGAGTCATGATTGAGTCGTATGAACCGATGGCCCTGGCGGCGGCGATGACCTGCTCTTCGGTCGCCGAGGGACGGGCGTAGCGGATGTTGTCCATGACGGTGCCGCTGAAGAGATAATTCACCTGAAGGACCAGGCCCATCTGGCGGTGGAGGGTATCGCCGACGGCATGGCGGATGTCGAAACCGTCGACGAGGATTTTGCCCTGCTGCGGCTGATAGAAGCGGGCGATGAGGGAGATGATGCTGCTTTTTCCACTGCCGGTGGCGCCGACGAGGGCGACCATTTGCCCGGGCTGGGCATCGAAGTCGACGTCGTGCAGGACGGGGCGCTGGGGGTTGTAGCCGAAGGTGACTTTTTCGAATCGGACTTCACCGCGGAGCCGGGGGAGCGTGACGGCATCGGGCAGGTCGTGAACTTCGGGCTCCATTTCGAGCAAACCGAAGACCCGCTCGGCGCCGGCCATGGCCATCATGAGGGTGTTGTAGAACGCGCCCAGGGTGATGACGGGGTTCATGAACCAGTCCCAGTAGAGATACATCGCCAGGACGGACCCGACGCCGCGGTCGCCGAGGCGGCGTGACGCCATGAGATAGCCGCCGTAGAGAAGGATGATGAGCCGCCCGCAAAAGCGGATGACCTCGAGCATCGGCTGGTAGATGCCGTTGAGGCGAGCGGCGGCCATGTTGTTCATGGTGTTGATGTTCTGGAGATTGTTGAAGACGCCGAGGTTGGGGTCCTGGCGGTTGAAGGCGGTCACAACGCGCATGCCGGTGATGTTCTCGGCGAGATTGCTGGAGACGCGCGTGAAGCCCTCGCGCGCGATCTGATAGATGACGGCGGCGCGGCGATGATAGTGTCGCGTGAGGACGTAGAGGATCGGGGCGAGCCAGACGACGGAGAGGAACAATCTGGCGTTTTCGTGCAGCATGTAGAAGGCGGCGACGAGCATGATGAGCCCGTTGGAGACGATCTGCCAGATGCCCCAGACGTTGACTTCGCGGAGGCTGCTGACGTCGGTGGTGCAGCGGCTGATAATGCGGCCGAGCTTGGTGCGGTCGTAGAAGTTCATGGAGAGCCGCTGGAGCTGGCGGAAGATGCGTTCTCGGAACTGGAACTGGACGCTTTCGCCGGCGCGGGTGAGGGTGAGGAGTGAATATCGCTGGAGGACGACGGAGCCGGCAAAGACCAGGGCCCACCAGCCGATGATGGTGGCGACATGGCGGGACGCCGCGGCAACGGAAACGCCGGGATCCTTTCCGGCGACGTAATCCAGGCCGTAATTGCTGATCGCCTTGATGAACTGCGGGCCCTGCATGTCGAGCAGGACGAAGCCGATGCCCAGGGTGATCCCGACGATATATGCCTTACGGAACGGCCGCAGGGAGCGGAGCAGTTTCTTCACCAGCGGCCACTGAATCGGGCGGTAACGGTCCTCATCCTCGGATTGAATTTGCCCCGACGCGACAACCGCCGCGGTGGCGGTTTTATTGCGTCGCTTTGTCCAATTCAGGACGGTCATGGTTCAATCCAGGGTTGATTCGGCCTCGATCGCGACGGGAGCCCGGTCGGCTTCGGGCGATTGCAGGCGTTTCATGTGGGACAGCTTTCGGGTTTCGTCGGGCGCGTCGTCCGGCCCATACAGTTGCGCGGCGGCGATCTGGCGATAATGCCCGTGCTGCTCCATCAATTGATCGTGGGTGCCGATCTGCGTGATGCGCCCGTCCTCGATGACGAGAACGAGATCGGCCTGTTTGACGGTGCTGATGCGATGGGCGATGACGAAGGTGGTGCGGCCGTGCATGACGAAACGCATGCCGCGGCGGATAAGGTCTTCGGTTTCCGGATCGACCGAGGCGGTGGCGTCGTCGAGAACCAGGACGCGCGGATTGGTGACGATGGCGCGGGCGATGGCGAGGCGCTGGCGTTGGCCGCCGGAAAGGCTGGCGCCGCGCTCGCCGAGGATGGTGTCGTATCCCTTGGGGAGGGCTTCGATGAATTCGTGGGCCTGGGCGAGGCGCGCGGCGGCTTCGATGTCGCCGGGGCTGATCGAGGGGCGTCCGTAGGAAATGTTTCCGGTGACCGTGTCGCTGAAGAGATAGGTTTCCTGAAAGACGAGGGTGATCTGCGTGCGCAGGCTAGTGAGGGTGAGGTCGCGAAGGTCGACGCCGTCGATGAGGATGCGGCCCTGTTGGGGGTCATAGAATCTTCCCATCAGGCTGACGAGCGTGCTTTTGCCGGAGCCGGTGGGACCGACAATGGCGACGACGCTGCCGCCTGGAATCTTGAAGCTCAGATCGTGCAGGACAGGTTTTTCGGGATTGTAACCAAATGTTACATTTTGGAATTCGACGTCACCGGCGCCGCTGCGCGGGAGGGGACGAGCGTCGGACTTTTCGGGAACAGTGGGCGGGGCCATGAGAACTTCGTAGAGGCGGCGCGAGGAGACCATGGCGTTCTGATATTGCTCATTGATGGGGGCGACCTGTTGCAAGCGGCCGAGGATGGTGCCCATGGCGCCGCCGAGGATGACGAGGTCGCCGGCGAGCATCTTTCCGCGGACGATGAGAATGCCTGCGACGAGGAAGAGGGAGAGATGCGAGGCCATGGCGATGGAGCGAATGACCGGCTGGAAGTCAGCGAACATGCGGATGCGACGGAGTTGCCGATCCTTGAAGGTGTCGCAATTGGCGCAATACTTTTCGATTTCCTGATTTTCGGTGGCGAAGGCCTTGATGACGTGCACGCCGGCGATGCTCTCGGTGATCAGCGAGACGTTGCGGTCGTCGGCTTCCATCACGCTGCGGGCCACCGGGCGAACGGTGCGGCTGAAGCGAAGAATGTAGTAGACCCAGATCGGCAGCGGCGCCAGCGAAAGGAAAGCGACCCATTTATTTCGGGTCCAGATCAGAATGATGTTGAACACGACGACCAGGACGATTTCAAGAGTCACCAGCACGGCCGTCTGGACGAAGGAACGGACATTTTGCAGATCGGATAAGGCGCGGTTGATGAGTTGTCCGGAGCTGATGACGTCGTGGAAGCCGAAGCCGACGCGCTGGAGCTTGTCGTAGACGGCTTCGCGGATGTAATAGACCATGTTCATGCTCATGTTGGCGTTGGCGATTTCGCGGAAGAAGCGAACGACCAGCATGAGGAGGACGAGCCCCGCCAAACCGAAGAGAACGGCGCGGAGGTGGCGGGTCGCGGGGTCGGAAGCGGTGATCCACTGGCGGAAGCCGGTGGCGACGGCAGATTCGGACTGGCTTATTTTTTGGATGGCGTTGATGCCCTCGCCGGCCTGGCGGATGGTGAGGGTTTCGGTTCCGGTGACGGCGGCGACCCACATGCAGGCGAGGAGCACGGCGGGGATCACCGGGCGGATGAAGCGGAACATCCAGCGGAACAGGACCCAGTTGGAAACCTGCGAGGCTTCGCCTGAGACAATCGAGTTTCCACTGCGCTCGGAAGCCGAGCGCTCTGGCGATTTAACCGTCACGTTGATTTATCCGGTAAACAGGCCACTCGCGCCGAAAATCGGTTCTACACTTCCATTATCGGCCGTCAACCCCTGAGGGCGCGAAAAGTCGAGCGGCGTGGGTCAAAAGGCCGATAATTATCGGCATGAGCGCGCTGATGGCCGCATCCGATCGCATTCGTCAGCTCCGTGTGGCGCTGGGAAAATTCGCCATGGCGCGACGGCGCCGGGCGGGGTTTGCGGCCATGCATCCGCAATGGGAAGTGCGGGCGGCAATTTGCGAGCGCTGCCCGATGCGGATGATCCGCTGCGGAGTGAGTTACTGCGGGAATCCATATCTGGAACATATCGATCGCGATCCGGTAGTGGACGGGTGCGGGTGTCCGTGCCGGGATAAGGCGCAGTCGCCGGAAGAACATTGTCCGATCGACGCCCGGCATCGGGCGGCGGAGCGCGGGGAAGCCTGCACGTGCAAATGGTGCCGGGCGGCGTTGCCTTCACCGGCTGAGCGCTCTATGGTGCCGGGGAGATGAAATCGGGTTTTGCGTCGATTTTTGTGGCGGCGGTGTTCATGGCGCTGGCGCCCGTGCTGGGTCAAACTACCGAGCCGGCGGCGAGCCAGCCCGAGGCGGCGCATGTCGCGGAGATTCCGCCCGGATACCACGTTTTGACGGTGGGGACGCGGCACGTCATCTGCCTGCCGTCGGACGATGATTGGGTGCGGAAGGCGGCGGAATCGGTTCGGCCGGCGACGCGCCCGACGACCATGCCGTCGGATCTGCTCGCGGCGCTCAGTGAACACCGCGCCGATCTGGACGCGATGGTGCAATCGGATCTGGCGCTGAGCGATACGAAGGACCTGGACGAGGTGATCGACAAGGCATTGGCGCCGGAGCTGGCCAAGTTCGATGCGCTGAAATCCGAATATTTATTACTTCCCCGTTCCGCGCACCAAGCTGCTCTTGCTGATGGAAAATGGATGGACGGACCCGCGCTATCACTATCTGCGGTTTGCCCATCAGGTGGATTACTCCGACAACGTGGACATTTCCATCGATCATCCGATGGACGACCAGGTGATGTGGGTGGACATTCACGACGGGGACACGGCTTCGCAATGCAGCGACGCGCTGGTGGAAGAGATCGCCGACTTTGAGGCGCGGTATCCGCTGGCGGTATCGCTGTACGCGCAATCCGGGACGAGGAACGTGCTGGCGGATTATGTGCTTAGAAAAGTTTTCGGTCCGATTAAATTGGCGCCGACGGAGCAGTGGTTTTCCCACAGCGCGGCGGAGTTGTACGCGATCAAATACGCGACGTATCTGTCGGGGTCGTGGCGGCGCGGATTGGTGCTGGCGCTGCTGCGCGGCGATCCGCGGAATCCGCTGGACTGGCAGCCGCTGGATTTGGTTCACCCGCTCGATCCGACGTCGATGTGGCCGGATTATCTGAAGATTTACAACAACGCCGTGATGCGCAAGGGTTCGTTCGTGATCGACCAGTGGATGACCAAGGGAGGGGACGAGGTGATGGCCAAGACGCTTCCGGTGATGCGGGAAAATCCTCCGCAGAACGCGGCGGATTTGATCAAAATGATTCAGGATTCGACGGGGATAGACCTGACGCCGGTGATGCTGCCGTTCTATACGCCTGTTCCGCCGCAGCTTTGAGGGGGGGCGGCTGTTTCCGGGCGGGGTAAAATTTGAAGTTCCAATCAGAATTAAGATAGGCTTCGCCGGCTTGCATGGGGGATGGGACAATGCGCACCTCTTTGAAAAGGAGCCGGTTATGGATTTCCTGTTCTTCAATAAATTGATCACGCCCACGGTAATTCAGGTAATTTTCTGGATCTGGCTGGCGGGCATCTGGCTGGGTGCGTTGGGGTCGGGGATTGCCCTCATGTCGCAGGGCGGGGTCATGATCCTGTTCGGACTGGTTGAATTCCTGATCTTCGGCATCCTGGGGAGCATTTTCGCCCGGGTAGGGTGCGAACTGATCATTGTCGTTTTTCAAATACACTCTGAACTGGTGGCGATGCGCACGGGAACGGCTCCTGGAACGGGCGCGGGCTTTCCGGTGACGCCAGCGCCGCCGATGCCGCCGCACGCGTGATCCGGAGCCGCATCACCTGCCGATGTCTTCGTTCCACAGAGCGGGGTTTTGGCGGATGAAGTCCGCCATCATTTGGATGCAGTCGGGGTCGTGGAGATCGCTGACTTCGACGCCCTGGCCGCGCAGAAAGTCCGGCGCGCCGTGGAAATTGATCGACTCGCCGACGATGACTTTGGGAATACCGAATTGCACGACCGCGCCGCTGCACAGGAAGCAGGGCATGAGGGTCGAATACAAAATGGTGTCGCGGTAGGTTTGCTGTCTTCCGGCGTTGGCGAGGCAGTCGATTTCGGCATGGGCCATGGGATTGCCGTCCTGAACGCGGCGGTTGTGTCCGCGGCCGATGATCTGGTTGTTGCGCACGAGCACCGAACCGATGGGGAGGCCGCCCTCGCCAAGACCGAGGCGCGCTTCTTCGATCGCCTGGCGGAGGAATGGATCGTCGGCGACGGCGGCGCGCGGATAGGGCGAGGCGCCGGCGTCCACTTTCACCGGCGCGGGGGCGCTGCGGGAAGCCCGGCCAGATCGGCGGGGTGAAGCGAGGCGGATTCCACGTTGGCCTTGTGAATCTGATCGTAGATTTCCTTGCGATGGACGGTGATGTCGCGCGGCGCCTGAATGCCCAGACGGACTTTGTCGCCGCGGATGTCTACAACGGTGACGTCTATGTTGTTTCCGATGACGATGGTTTCGTTTCGCTGGCGGGTCAAGACGAGCATTGCGGTCACCTTCCTGGCAAGCGCGCGGCTGGGGGCATCCTTCCGTGGGCCGGGGGATTATAGCCCGACCCTGGCGGAATTACGCGGGGGGGCGCCCCTTTGCGTCGGTGACGGGTCTGGGCCAACTGGGGTGGGTATTCGCGATCTTGGGAATGCGGATAATGACGTGGTGTTGCGTGCCGGGTAAATCTACGGGGTGAATTTCGGGGGTTCCGCCCCCGATCCTGGTAATGATCCGCCGCGCCTGGGCCATTTCTTCGGCGGCTTTGGCGCCTTTCATGGCCAGGGCAACTCCCCCCTTCTTCGTCAGGGGGAGCATCCATTCGGCGAGCCAATCGAGGGTTCCGACGGCGCGGGCGACGACCACGTCGAAGGATTCGCGCAGGTCAGAGCGGCCGGCTTCTTCGGCGCGAACGGGGGCGACGTCTACGTTTGAAAGTTGCAACTCGGCGGCAGTAGCTTTTAGGAAGTCCGCCTTCTTTTTGGTGGCTTCGATGAGGGTGACGTGCGCGTCGGGGCGGGCAATGGCGAGAATGATGCCGGGGACCCCCCCGCCGCTGCCGATGTCGGCCAGGCGATGCGCGCCTTTCGGAAGGAACGGCAAAAGCGTGAGGGCGTCGGCGACGTGGAGATTTTCGGCCTGGGCGCGGTCGACGATGCGGGTGAGATTCATCCGCGCGTTGGCGGCGATGAGGAGATCGAGGTAGCGCTCGATTTTCTGTCGATCGGCGTCTTGCAGATTCACTCCCCGGGAATGTAGCTGATGACGCCTTCGAAGGGACTGCTGGCGGTGGCATAGCGTTTCTTGGGGATGCGCCCGGCTTCGTAGCTGAGGCGGCCGGCTTCGAGAGCCTGGCGCATGGCGGCGGCCATCTTGACGGGATCTTTGGCGTGGGCGACGCCGGTGTTGAGGAGCACGCCGTCGGCGCCGAGTTCCATCGCGATGGTCACATCGCTGGCGGTGCCGACGCCGGCGTCGACGATCACGGGATAATTCGCGTCGCCTTCCTTGAGCGTTTCGAGACAGAGCGAAATATTCAGCGGATTGAGGACGCCTTGCCCCGAGCCGATGGGGCTGCCGGCGGGCATGACGCTGGCGGCGCCGGCTTCTTTGAATCGCCGTGCGGCTGATCGGATCGTCGCTGGTGTAGCACGAGGACGGTGAAGCCTTCCTTGACGAGTTCTCTGGTGGCTTCGAGGGTGCCGACGGGGTCGGGCAGGAGGGTTTTCTTGTCGCCGAGAACTTCGAGTTTGACCCAATTTGCCGCCGGGATTTCGCTGTTTTTCGAGGAGTTCACGGCCGAGCAGAGAGACGCGGACGGCGTCTTCGGCGCTGAAGCAGCCGGCGGTGTTGGGGAGAATGATGTATTTGCTTAGATCGAGAAAATCGAGAAGGCTGCGCCCCTGCTTGTCGATGAGCCGCTCGCGCCGGACGGCGACGGTAACGACCTGGCAACCGCTGGCGGCGAGGGCCTGCTGCATGACTTCGTAATTGGCGTATTTGCCGGTGCCGACGAAGAGGCGATTTTGAATTTCGAATTTTCCTATTCGAAGAGTTTGCATATGAGTTCATCCTCCGCCGACGAAGGTGACGATCTCGACTTCGTCGCCTTCGCTGAGGGGCGTATCATACTTTGGAGTGCGCACGAGGCGACGATTAACCTCGACGGCAACTTTGTCGGGCGTGAGTTTCGTTTCGGCGAGCAGCGTGTGAATGTCGCTGCCGTCCGGCAATTGCCGGTCCTGGCCGTTTACTTTGACGCGCATATGACCAGCGTAGGCGGTTTGAGATTTCTCGTCAAAAGGATTTATTCTCGGCCGGAATTTGGGGCTGAAAACCCCACTTTGGGAAGTTTGCCGCTATCATGGCCCCATGAAGCAACCGCGTAAATTCTTTCCCGGCTCGGGTATCGTTGTCGCTTTTGCGATCCTGCTGGCGGGCGGCGCGGGTTGCCATATTACTTACAATCCGTTGCGGTTCCCGCCCAAATTCAGGCTCGATAGCCCGATGAGTGTTCCGCAATCCGACATTCCGTCGTCAAACGTCAAGCCGATTTGTGTCCCGCCCGCAGCTCCGTCCCGGAGCGCAGTCGGCTGATGTTCCCGCGATGCTTAAAGATAATCATCCCCGGGACTAAACACGCGAAAATCAGAAACGGGAGCTGGCTGTCCAGGATCGGCCAGTGGCGCAACATTCCCGCGGCGACGTAGATCAGGGGGAAGGCGGCTGAGCCGACGATTGACGCGACGCTGATGTAGCGAAATACGAAGAAGACGAGCACCAGAGGGCCATGGCGATCAGGCCGGGCAGGGTGAAATAGGGGAAAATTCCCAGCAGGACGCCCGCGCTGGTGGCGACGCCTTTTCCGCCTTTGAATTTGAGGAAGATGCTGGCCATGTGACCGACGAGGGCGGCGAAGGCGACCAGGGCCCAGAGGAGACAGTCGGTGTGATCTTGAACCGTGAAATTGAGGACGGCCCCGGCGGCGACGGTGGGAATGGCGCCCTTGAGAAGGTCGAGGGTGAAAACAATGAAGAAGAATTTGCCGCCCAGGAGCCGGCCGACGTTGGTGGCGCCGATGTTACCGCTGCCGGCTTTTCGGGGGTTGACGCCTTTGGCCAAGCCGACGATCAGGCCGAAGGGGATGGAGCCGATCAAGTACGCGGCGGGGATGAGGACGATCAGCGATTGTCGCGACATCGAGCATTCCAGCCCTAGTTTAAACTGGGGTTTCCGGTCCTGCGAATAATTGGGCAATCGAAAATTCATTCGGCGTCGCTAGCCTGAGTACTCATAAAACTCTCGCGGCGAAAGAATGGGAATCGATTGATATTCCCCAAGTATGAGCAAGTCTTCGTCTCCTGTCACCAAACATTCGGCCGCGCCGGCCACCGCTGTGCCCAAGACCATCAGGTCATTGGGGTCACGGCACGCATCCGACGGCACGTCCGCGGGTTTAACGATGCCGGCATGTTCCGCCAGCAATTTGACGTTTTCGCGCACCAGCTTCGCGGGCATCTTGAATTTGCCCGATAGATGTTCGGCCAATTCATCGAGGATTGCCCGTGACAAAATCAGAACATGGCTTTCAAGACAGACTTGCAAGACGGATTCGCATAAGCCGTGCGTCGCAAAAGCGGCCAGCAGAACATTGGTGTCCAGGACCACCTTCACGAGACGGCCTTGAAGACATCCTCGTCAGTGAAGAAGCGGCGGGATTTAGCGAAGGGCACCGTTTTGCTGCGCAAAGCCTGAAAGCGCTCGACCGCCACCTGGCGGCGGAGCAGGTCGCGGACCACATCGCTCAGTGGCTGCTGCTTTTGCCGGGAGAGCTTTTCCAACTCGCGCCGAAGCGGATCGGGGATACGGGTAGTGAGACTGCGCATGTAAGACATTGTATTACACTCTGTCCTGGCGAGCAAATCGCGAAAACCCCCGATATGATTATCCCCATGAAGATCTACACCAAAACCGGCGATGACGGCTCGACCGGGTTGATTGGGGGCGGGCGGGTGAGCAAATCGGATGGGCGGATCGATTGCATTGGGGCGGTGGATGAATTGAACGCGGCGATAGGGTGGGCGGCCGTGGGGGCTGAGGGGGAATTGCTCAAAAGTTTGCGGGCGGTGCAGAACGAGCTTTTTGTGATCGGGTCGCATCTGGCCAGTCCGGACGGGAAGGCGACGGCATCGGTTCCGGCGCTGGATGAATCGGCCGTGGGGCGGATGGAGATGGAGATTGATGCGGCGACGGCGAAGCTGCCGCCGTTGCGGGATTTCATTTTGCCGGGGGGGTGCGAGACGACGCGCCCGGCTGCACCTGACGCGGACGATTTGCCGGCGGGCGGAGCGGGTTTTGGTGGCATTTTCGCACGATCGGCCGATGTCGCCGTTCATCGTGACATATCTCAATCGGCTCAGTGATTGGCTGTTTGTACAGGGGCGGGTGGTAAATCAGCAGGCGAAAGTTCAGGATATTCCGTGGACGAAAAGTTGAATCGGTCACAGCTGGATTCTGGAAAAGAGCCAGGCGGCGATCACCAATAGCAGAAATGTCAGCGAGCCCAGGACGGCGGCGTCGATGGCGGGGCCGACGGTGCTGATGCCGCCGAGCGCGCCGCGCAGGCCGTCCATTCCGTAGACGAGGGGATTGGCGTGAAGGAGCATGCGGAGGGGCTTGGATAAACCCGATAGGGGGAAGAGCGCGTTGGAGAAAAAGAATAGGGGCATGACCAGGACGTTGGTGACGAGTTGGAAGCCCTGCATGTCTTCCATGACGGAGCCGACGGCTGTGCCGATGGACGTGAAGAAGAGCGCGATCATGAACATGAACCCGACGGCGAGTAGCAGCCCGCCGGGGCCGTGGAAGCGCAGGCCGGTGATCAGGCAGATTACCAGCATGAGCAGGCCCTGAAAGACCGCGACGGTGGCGCTGCCGAGGGTTCGGCCGATGACGATTTGCAATCTGGGGACGGGGGCGACGAGGATTTCCTTTAGGAAGCCGAACTGCCGATCCCAGAGAACTTCGATACCCGAGAAGACGCCGGTGAACATCACGCTCATGCCGATGACGCCGGGGGCGAGGTATTGGAGATAGTTTCCTTCGCCGGCTTTTTTGAAGATGGGGCTGAATCCGGCGCCGAGCGCGGCCAGGAACATCAGGGGCTGCATGAGGGACATGAAGATACGCGCGCGTGAGCGGGAATAGCGCTTGAGCTGGCGGAGCCAGAGGATGTAGATGGCGGTCATCGCCGCCCCCACATTTTTCGGCTTAGGCGCATCTGATCGGAACTGTTGGCCTCCTCCTCACGGATGGCGCGGCCGGTGAGGGAGATGAAGGCGTCCTCGAGGTTCGCCGCGCCGGCGGCGGTTTTGAGGGCCGCGGGGGTGTCGTTGGCGACGATCCGGCCGTGATCGATGACCGCGATCCGGTCGGCGACGCGATCGGCTTCTTCCATGTAGTGCGTGGTGAAAAAAACCGTAACCGTTTCGTCCCGGCTGAGTTGCTTGATGAGTCCCCAGATGCGGTTGCGAGTTTGTGGATCGAGGCCGATGGTCGGCTCGTCGAGGAAGATGATCCGCGGCTCGTGCAGCAGCGCGCGGGCGATTTCCAGGCGGCGCTTCATGCCGCCGGAGAAGCGCTTGACGAGATCGGTGCGGCGGTCCCAGAGTTCCATGATCTGGAGGAGCATTTGCGTGCGCTGGCGGCGCACGCGGCGCGGGACGCCGTAGAGTGCGCCGTGAAAATCCATATTTTCGGCGGCGGTGAGATTGTCGTCGACACTGGGATCCTGAAATCCGATGCCGAAGCTTTTGCGGACTTCCTTGGGCTGGCGGGTGGGGTCGAAACCGTTGACCCGGATCGAGCCGCTGGTCGGGCGGAGGATCGTGGTGAGCATTTTGATGGTGGTGGTTTTTCCCGCGCCGTTGGGCCCGAGGAAGGCGAAGACCTCCCCCGCTTGCACCTGGAAAGAGACGGCGTCAACGGCGGAGAATGAGCCGAAGCGGCGCGTGAGGTCGGCCACTTCGATGATCGAACTCATCGCTGCACGGGCGGGAGCATGAGGGTCTTGACCCGCAGAATATTGGGGCGGGCCTTGAGACGATTGATCAGGCTCTCCGGGGGCTGGCTGTCGGTTTTGATGACCATGAGCGCGGTTGCCTTGCCATCCTGGCCGTAGTCGCGGCTGATGACCATATCGGCGATGTTAACCTGGGCGTCGCCGAAGCTGCTGCCGACGGTGCCGATCACGCCGGGCTGATCCTGATTGACGATGAGGACCATGTTCCCTTCGGGGATCATGTCCATGCTGTAGTTATCGATGCGGAGGACGCGCGGCAGGCCGTCGGCGTAGACGGTTCCGAGGACGCGATGGGATTGCCCATCGGGCCCGTCGGCGCGGACGCCGATGATGTCTCCGACAAGTCCGGCGGGCGGGCTGGCTTCCTGGATCGCCACCAGTTCGATTCCGCGGCTGCGCGGCGACGTGCTCGACGTTGATCACATTCACATCGGTATTGAGGTGAGGCCGGAGCAATTCGACGGCGGCGAGGCGCTGGAGCGTCGCCATCAGCTTGGGAGCGCGCGTGCCGCTGACACGGAGAGTAACCGTCTTGTATCCCGTATCGCACAGCGGCGCAGGAGCGCGCCGATGCGGCGTGCGAGTTCGGCGAAGGGGCGCTCGTCGGCGGGGAGATCGAGCTTCAAGCCGCCGGCGTTGACCGCGCCGCGGATTTCCCCGCTCTTGAGATAGGCGAGAATCGCTTTGCAGGCGTCGACGGAAACGGCGGTTTGGGCCTCATCGGTGCTGGCGCCGAGGTGTGGGGTGAGGACGACGTTTTCGAGGCTCAAGAGCGGATGATCCTTCGGCGGCGGCTCGACGGCGTAAACGTCGATGGCGGCGCCGGCGATTTTCTTTTCCTTGAGCGCGTCGGCCAAAGCGATCTCGTCGAGCACCTCACCGCGGGCGTCGTTGACGACGAGGAGATTGGGGCGGCATTTGGTCATGAGGCGATCGCGATTGAGTAGGTGCTTGGTGCCTTCGCCGCCGGGGACGTGGAAGGTGATGACGTCGATCTGGCCGAGAAATTCGTCGAAATCGCGAACGAGTTTGACGCGGCCGTCGAGGGCCGTGGGGGCGGTGAAGAAGGGGTCATAGGCGATGACGCTCATCTCCATCGCCAGGGCTCGGGAGGCGACGGTGCGGCCAATGCGCCCCAGGCCGACGACGCCGAGCGTTTTGCCGGCAAGCTGCGTTCCCTGGTAGACGCTGCGCTTTTTCCATTCGAGCTGGCCGCCTTTTAGGGCCGCATGGGCCTGAGGGATTTTCCTGGCCAGGGAGAGCATCAGGGCCAGGGCATGCTCGGCGGTGGAAAGCGTGCTGGCTTCGGCGGTGTTGAGGACGAGGATACCCTTGGCGGTGGCGGCTTCGAGATCGATGTTGTCGACCCCGACGCCGGCGCGGGCGATGGCCTTGAGCTTGCCCGGCTTGGCGAGCACCTTGGCGGTGACCTTGGCGCCGGAGCGGACGATCAGGGCATCGTACTCGCCTACGACGGCGGCGAGTTCGTCTTCCTTCAGGCCCACTTTGGCGTCAAATTCCGCCTGGTTTTGTTTGAGGAAATCGAGTCCTTCTTCGGCAAGTTTGTCGGCGACCAGAATACGCATACATTATCCTTGTAAACGTGAGTGGACCCAATCCTAAAGGTGGGACGGACGCACTTCAAGCGAGGCGGATTGCCGCAGCCTTGCTGGGGGTGTGGGGAGCGGGTTTATGCGCGTGGATATGGGGAAGAACGGGCGACATCGCGGGAGATTTCGGGCATGAGCTATATATCGCGTGGCAGATGAATTCCGGGCGCGTGCTCTACCGGGATTTGAGCTATCCCTATGGCCCGCTCCCCGCTTGCATCAATGCAATGTGGATGAGACTGGTCGGGCTGGAGGTGGGATCGGTCCTCATCGGTAATGCGCTGATTTTAGGATTGGCGACTTGGCTGCTTTGGCGAATTTGCAGGCGCTGCGCGGGGACATTTGCGGCGATTGTTGCAACGGCGTTTTTCCTGCCGGTCTTTGCGTTCAGTTGTCCGACGCGAATCACGGGGTTTAATTTTCTGACGCCTTATGCGCCGGGGATTGTGCATGGGTTTGTCTATTGCCTGGCGGCGATTGAGATGCTTTTGCAATATCACGAGCGCGGGCGGCGGGTGTGGGCGGCGCTGGGGGGATTGTTCATCGGACTGGCGCTGCTGAGCAAGCCGGAAATGTTCCTGGCTTGTTTCGCGACGTTCTGGACGGGATTAGCGGCATCCTTTTGGATCAAAAGACGCGTGGAGTGGAAATCGGTCGGGGTTGCGATTCTGGGCATGATCGCCCCGCCGCTGGCGGCGTTTGTTTGGATTGGGCATTTCACGGGCGCAGGCCGCGGCGCTGGCGGCGGTGTTCAGCGGGTGGCAATTCGCGACCAAGAGTTTCATTCTCGACACGCCGTTTTATCGGCAGTGTTTTGGGACGGATGATCTGCCGCGAAGTTTGTTCTTGATTGGGAAGACCGCGTGCATCGACGTGGGGGTGATCGGCATGCTGACCGTGATCGCATTTTCGCCGCGAGTGCTCCGGTATGCGCTGGGGGGAATTTTCGGTGCGGCGGTTCTGGCCGTGATTATCGGTTCGCAGCAAAGCGCCTATTGGGTTGATGCGGACCGGGGATTGTTGGTCTGGGCGATTGCGGCGGCGGGAGTGGCGGGTTGGCGGACGATTCGGCGCCGCGGCGAATCGTCAAAATCGCTGGCGCGGCTTTGTCTGCTGATTTTCGGGCTCACTTCGCTGGTGAAAATTTTCTTCAACGTGCGGACATATCACTACGGTTTTGTGCTGGCCGTGCCGTGCATGATTTCGCTCGTTTTAGCGCTGGTTCGGTGGCTGCCGGACGCGGTGGATCGGATGGGGGGAGGCGGGCGCGTCGTGCGGTGGGGAAGCGTGGCGATCCTTGCGGCGTTGGCTTGGAATCGAATGGCGACAACCCAGCGCGTGCTGGCGGAGCGGACGGTGACGGTTCCGCTGACGTTTGGGGGAACGCTGATGTCGCGAGCCGTGGATGAGCCGGTGATCGAAGCGATGAAAGTAATCTCGCAACTCCCGGGCGGGGCGACGCTGGATGTCTTGCCGGATGGGTCGGGGATCAATTATGCGATTGGGCGGGTGAATCCGACGCCGTTTGATCTGGCCGATCCGATCTGTCTGCATCTGGACGGGGGGGAGGCGAAGGTGTTGGCCGCGCTGCGGGAAAATCCGCCGGACGCGATTCTGCTGATTCATTTCGATAAATCGGCCTTGGGTTCCAGAATGTTCGGGGAAACCTACGCACTGTCGATTTATGCATGGCTAGAATCGAATTACGGGCTTAGCGCGACGTTTGGCGACGGCGGCGATGAGAAACCGGCGAAGCTCTGGCTGCGAAGGAGGGAACATGAATAGCAAACTTAGCATGCCGTGGGGGCTGATCACCCTGCTGGCGATCGGCGCGCTGTTGATCTCGATGCTTTACAAGAACCCGGCGGGTGTTGGGTCGGGGGAAAAGTCGGCGATTCCGTGGCAGAAGGATTTTGATTCCGCGAAGTCTTCGGCGGAGGCGGCGGGGAAGCCGCTCTTCGTGGACGCGTTTGCGACGTGGTGCGGGCCTTGCCAGGAGATGGCGCAGACGACGTGGAAGGACGCATCGGTCGCCAAGGCGCTGCAGGGTTATGTGCCGGTTTCGCTGGATACGGACGCGAACGGGACGGTGGGGATGAAATACGACGTGAGCGTGGTGCCGACGCTGATGGTGATCGATCCGAAAACGGGGAACGTGATCAAGCGGTCGGAGGGGGCGTTGGACGCCGAGGCGTTCAAGGACTGGCTGTCAAGCGCGTCGGGCGGGTGAGGGGACGGGCTCCGCAGCGCGGCTGGGGACGGGGCGGAGATCGAGCTGGGGGATTTTTTTCATGAGTTCCGGCTTGCCGAGGCGCTGGGCGCAAAGGGTGGTGATGGCGACCAGCCCGCTACCGTACCAGCGAAGAAGGGCGGGATTGGCGCGGATAGCGGGGGGAACCTGCTTCCAGATGAGGCCTTCGTGAAAGATCGATTTTTCGTGCTTTTGGCAGAGGCAGGTGAGCTTGTCCTCGTCGCCCTGGGCAGCGCTGGCCGCGGCGGCAAAAAGCTTGTTGCGCAGTGATTCGGGGGTGACAACTTCTTCGGGAGGGCGGGTGTTGATTCGCCGGACGATGGGAGCCACCGGCTGAAGGCGGGGGCTCATACGGACCGGCTTATTGCGACGCGCTAAAAAATCGAGAAGGCCCATGCAAATCCATTTCGCATTCCCTCCAGACTTTTATTTAATTAATCTTAGGCCGTCGGATTGCACCCATTCCTGCGGCAAGGGGGATTCTTCACGCCGGGGCCTTTGCGTCAATGCCGATTTGCGAAAAAACGAAGCTTTTTTGGAGAAAATCAGAATCGGGCAAGAATTGCGCTCTCTGGGTCGGGACCGAACAGACCGCGTGGGGGTGCATCGTGCGTCCAGAGCCAGGAGGTGGGTCGGTCCTGCTCGGCCAGGACCAGCCGCGATGCGATACGGCGGTCCTGCGCGAACAATTTTGAGAGCCGGTGAGGGCAATTACAATCGCGGCTGCGATGCAGAAGGACGATGTGGCGCGGGAGCGCGGCGCGGCCGAGTTCGCATCGATCGAGAATCTGGCGCACGGCTTCGAATGCCTGCGGATTGGAGAGGTGGCCGCTGCCGCCCATGATGCGCCGTTTAAGAAAAAACGGCCGCGGGCTGTTTTCCTCCATGACGGGATCGTAGTTGCTTTCGATGGCGAGGAGCTGAAGTTCGCTGAATCGATGGATCAATTTTTCGTCGACGCGGCCGAGATCGGTGGCGTAGCCGATCCGGGCGCCGGCGTATTCGATGACGAAACCGAACGAGCCGAGCTGGTCGTGCGGGAGATGGATCGGTTCGATCGTCAGACCCGGGAGCGGGGAAAAAGGGCGCGAGTCGAAAGGGCGCAGACAATTCGGCAAATCCGGCAACTCCGCGCAATGAGATCGATGACAATAAACCGCGATTCCGCGGCGCTGAAGTTCGCGCTCCCAGTTGGTATTAAAATGATCGCGATCGGTGTGGGTGAGGCAGATCGCCGAGATTTCGTTCGGATGCGCTTCGACTGATTTCAGGCGCGAAGCGGTGACGCGCGGGCCAATGCCACAGTCGATCAGGATCGTCCCGGCGGGCGAGCGCAGGATCGAGCAATTGCCTCCGGACCCGCTGGCGAGGATGGCGAGCGACAAAGACATCCGTGTCACGACATACGATCTTAGATAGCGGCGAGAATCGCCTTGTCGCCGAGCTTCAGGTAATCCAGAACTTCCTGCGGCTCGCGGCCGCTCTTGGGAAGCTGGCGGACGTAAAGTGATTTGAGCGTGACTTTGGCGCCGCTGGCAGCGATTTGCTCGGCAAGCTCGGATTCCAGTCCGCCGGCGTAGTTGTCCTCGACGCAGACCAGTTTTCCGCCGCATTTTGCGCGAGGTCAATGATGCCGGCGTCCTTGAGGGGGAGACCGTAGGCATCGACCACCGCGGCTTTCTTGCCGCTCTTGGCAAGTTCATCGGCGACTTTGAGGATTTCGTGGACCATGTATCCGGCGGCAACGAGGACGAGGTCTTTGCCTTCACGCAGGACGCGGTAGCCGCCGACTTCGAAGTTGTCTTCCGGCTTGTAGAGCATCTTGGTGTCGGCGCGGAGGCGCGCTGATAACACGCGCCGTCGAGATTGGCCATAAGTTCGGTGATTTTGTAGCAACTGATGGCGTCGGCGGGGAAGAAATATCGGATGGCGGGCTGGCCGTTGGGGGCCGTGACGTGGCAGAAGCTGCGGAAGAAAGCGACGTCGGGAAGGGACATCTGGCTGGGCCCGTCGGCGGCGAGTGTGACGCCGGCGTGCGTGCCGGTGATCTTAATGTCCGCGCCGCTGATGATCGCCATTTCGACCTGGTCGTAGGCGCGTTCGACGAATTTGGCAAAGGTAGAACAGAAGGGAATTTTCCCGCCGGCGGCGGCGCCGGCGGCGACGGAGATCATGTTCTGCTCGGCGATTTTGCATTCGAGATATTGAGCGGGGAATTTTTTGGCGAACCATTCGGCGTGCGTCGAGTTTTTCACGTCGGCGTCGAGGCCGATGATGCGCTTGTCGGCTTCGCCGAGGGCGACGAGCGCTGCGCCATACGCCTTGCGCGGAGCGATCGGTTTTCCGGCGGCCAGGTCCTTGTCCAGCCCGACGGCGGCGAGACCGTCGGCGAAGGATTTGATCTTGATCGGCTTTTTCTCGCGGGGCGGGGCCTTGGCAGTGATGGGGGCGATTTTCAGCTCGCCGTCGATTTTGTAACCGC
Source organism: uncultured Phycisphaerales bacterium (assembly GCA_963844715.1). GTDB lineage: Bacteria > Planctomycetota > Phycisphaerae > Tepidisphaerales > Tepidisphaeraceae > UBA1161. The sequence continues at coordinate 124,390 of CAWJPJ010000007.1, forward strand.
TGACGCCCAGATCCTTGGCGGTGCGATCGAGTTGGGAGAGGACGTCGTTGAGTTTGTCTTTCTTGACCGGCGTGCCGTGCTTGCCCATGCCCTGTTCGGCGGGCGCGCCCCAGCCCTTGATGGTGCGGGCGACAATCGCCAGCGGGCGCTGGCCGTTCTGAACCACGCGCAATTCGTCCAGGGCGTTTAGAATATCTAGCGGGTCGTGCCCGTCGATTATGCGGACGATGAAACCGAAGGCGCGCAACTTGTCGGCCAGGCCCTGGTAACTTTGCTGCGGCGAGACGTAATCGCTTTGCGCCAGGTCGTTGCAGTTGAAGATGGGGATGACATTGGTGAGGGCGTGATCGACGACGAAATCGGCGGCTTCCCAGATCTGGCCCTCGCGGCTCTCGCCGTCGCCGATAACGACGTAGAAATTTCGATCGAGCTTGTCCATTCGGGCGGCCGAGGCGAGGCCGGCGGCGACGGACAGGCCCTGTCCGAGCGATCCGGTCGCGGCATCGAAGAAGGGGACGCCCATTTGCGGATTGGGGTGCCCGTCGATGGGGCTGTCGATGGCGCGAAGAGTCATGGCATCCGCGGGGGTCATCGGGCGGGCGGCTTCGCGTCCCTTGCCGAGCGGAATAATCATTCCGCCGAGGTCGGCGTAGGCGGCGTAGATGATCGGGACGGCGTGACCCTCGGAGAGCACCAGCCGATCCGACGCGCCATTCCACGGGTCCTTGGGGTCCCAGCGCATTTGGTGGTACATGAGCACCGTCACAATATGCGCGAGGGAAAGCGACGTTGACGGATGCCCGCTGCCGGCAGCGGTGGTCATTTCAACGCTGAGTTTGCCGATTTCGATGGCCTTGGTGTTGACCGCGGATGTAAAGCTCATGGGATTCTCCAACTGAATTTCCGGGAGGATACATTCTGGCGGAAATGGACGCAATTACTGAAAGCTAGCTGAATTCTTGAATGGCGAGGGATGAAATTGATTCACCAAATCGAATATTGCAGGCTTACAATGCGGTTATGGCAAAGGCATGGCAAAACACGCGCAGCCGGCAACTCGCCATGCAGGGAACAATGTGGCTGGTGTTTGGGGCGGCAGTGGCGATCGCGAGTTTGACGGATCGGGAAATTCGCTCGAGCCAGACGGTCAATCTGGGGTCGCCGATTGCGGAGGGGCCGGTAACGTTCCGCCTGCCGGAGCATTGGGCGGCGACGACCGCCGATGAGTTCGGGACCCGGTTGCTGACCAAGGCGGTGGATCCGTCGGACGAGGCGGGCCGAGACGTCACGGTCATCCTTCAGCGGGTGGATCACCTGATGGCGCCGCTGACGTATTTGCAGCGGGCGGATGAGTTGCCGTCGAACGCGGGGGACCTTGTGTTGACGCCGGTGGCGCTCAAGGGGGTTCCCGGACAGGTCGTGCGCTGGGCGGTTCCGGCGGCCAACGATGAAACGCGATCGGTGGCGTGCTGCTGCTTGATGCTGCCAACCGGACAGGCGCTGACGATTCGCCTAGAGAGAAACGACGATTTTGACGACTCAGACCAGAGGCTGTTCCAGGCGATTCTCTCTTCGGTGACGATTTCGGGGTCGCCGGTTCTTCGCCGCGGAACCATCCATTTGCGCAACGGAATCCTGATCGGTCCGGCGGCGGATTTTGCGATTTACCCGGCTACCGATCCGTTGCGAAGCGACAATGAGCTTGTCAGACAAACCACGGGCGGGGGATGGGTTTCGGCACGGTGTGTGCCGATGGTGATGGGAAATCTCCCCGCCGGTTCGCTGCGCGGGGCCCTGCTGGCGCTGGATCCGGTGGATACGCGCGATACGGCGGCGGCAAATTGGATTTCGTCGGATGCGATTCAGATCGACGCGAACCATTGGCGCATCGACCCGCACGATCCGGCCGATGGTTGGGTGCACCGGCGGGCGTATGTTTTGACGGCGCCGTCCGGGCCGGCGATGCTTCTGCTTCTTACCGCCAACTACCCGGCAAGCGACGCGGACCTGGACCAGGCTTACGCGGACTTGCACGTCACGATTCCAGCGAAAACCGGGGCAATCGCCGACACCCTTTTGGCCGACGGAGCCGCCGCCTTGGCGGACGTCGGATCGGAACGTGGCGGCTCCGGCGAGCAGTGGTGGCTCTGGCAGCGCCAGGGAAACACGGAGGGAACCACACGATCATATCTCGACCCAACCGGGCAATTGCCGGTACGGGAAACGCTGCGGCGGGATTGGCATGGTTCGGTCTGGCGCGTCACGCAACGCTGGGGGCTGGGGGAATCGACGGCAGGCGCATGGCGCAATCCGTGCGATACGACGATGTCATGGACCAGGCGACATTCGTTTCCGATATGCGCGTTTCCGATCAGATCGTTACGACGCTCCAATTCAACGGGCAGGAATTTCAGAACAAGATTCCGAATTCCCCGGCGATGGTGAGCGGGGCACGGCTGCCGGCTTTATTGGCGGGAATGAAAAAGCCGGCCGTGGCGATTTGGACGGATCATTATCCGGGATTTGAGGATGAGCCATATCCTACGCCTCTGCTCCTGGTGGTGCGGCGGGTATCGTCGGGGGACTCGGGCTCGGTTGTGGAGGCGGAAGTAAATGGAACGGGGCAGACGAGCCGATGGTTCTTTGCGCCCGACGGGACGTTCCAGCACGCGGATTTTTGCGGCGGGGTGAGTGTGCAGCCGGCGACGCTGTCGGAGGTGATTTCCGCGACGCAAAGCGATCCCCGCTTGACGCCGGCGCGGCAGCAGCCGACCATGGATTCCGGCTCGCCGCAGTGATATCGCGGATTTCTTGACCCGAGGTTACGAGGATGAGGATTGCATCCATTTGTCTGGGATTGCTGTCGGCCCTCATGTGCGCCGTGGCGATTGGGGATGACGCGACCACCCAGCCCGATCTACACCCCACCAATCTGCTCGGCCCGGTTTTCACGAGCAAGCTCTACGGTCTCGAGTTTCGCGCGCCGTCGAATTGCGTGGAGGTGCATCGGCCGACGGCGGACACGATCGTCGAGTTCGACCGGCAGGAATATGACTGGCGCTTGCGGGCCTGGCGCGTGAAGCTCGAGCAGCCGCTGGCGCTGGCGGGGCAGCGCGACGCCGATGGAACCATGCACGACGGCGTCATCGAACTGGCGCTGCAAAAACTGAGTGAGGGAATTCCCGATGCGCAAGTTCTTCGCAATGAGGTGATCAGCGTCGGAACGCTGCGCGTGGGGATGATCGCGGTGCGATATTCAACCGTCACGCAGGAGCGGCGGTTGACCGAGCAGGCGATCGTCGAGGTGCCGGACTCGAACCGGCGGCTGTATTACTTCCTGGATTTGACCGGGCCGGGAAAGCCGGCGAGTGAACCGGCGGACATTGTTAATCCCGCGGAAAAAGCGGCGTCGGATACGTTCAGCCAGGTTGTCGATTCGGTGGTGCTGCTGGATCAATCGGGGATCGCGCGGGATCAAGTCGAGCGGTTGTACGAGACGCGGGCGCTGTTTGTCGCCTGGACGGGGGACCATTCGCAGATGCTTCGCAACGCACTGGTGCCGCAGCAATGGATGCGCGTCATGCGGAACGGACAGGACATCGGATACAGCTATGTCGAAGAGAGCCTGGAAAATCAGGGTAAGTCGATCGACGACGCGACCATCCGCATCGGAGTGAGGTCGCGGACGGCGGCGAATCTGGCGAGCCAGTGGGATACGGTAACCTGGCTGACCTGCTCGCTGGATCAGAAGCACGAAAGCTGGTCGACGCTTTCGAAAAATCTGGACGCGCGGGGGAAAGTGATCGACGCGATTGGGCAGGTCGCCACGAGCGACGAGCAGACCAAGGCGGTGGCGCTTCAGCCGCAGGTCGACTCGAGCAGCGGCGCGTTGGGGGGCGGGGACAATCAGGGCGGGCCGCTGGGGCAGGGAAACGTGGACATCGAGAACGTGCGCACGCTGGAGGTGATGACCACGCACGGCCCGGTGCAGCTCAGTCCGATGAAGCAGGATGTTCCGGCGTTTTATATTCCGCAGGCGATCGATTTTCTGCTTCCGACCCTTCTGCCGCTGGATCGGTCCAAGACGTACATGTTCGCGGTGTTCGTTCCTGACGCGCAAAATCCGGCGGGAGGCGGGACGGTGATGGCGCGGTATTGCGACGTCTTGCCGGTGCAGCAGGTGAGTTTCAACAATCAGACGTTCGATTCGGTGCAGGTTGTGGATCGGGTGGGGCTGGAGGGGGCGCCGACGACGTATTACTTCACGCCGGAGGGGAAGTTCATGGGGAGCCGGTGCGTTTACCAGGATGGGGATGATCAGGTGACGCTGACGGTTTTGCCGGCTGATGCGGACACGTTGGGGCGGTTATGGAACCAGCCCGATTTGACGATTCCGCGGAATTCCGGGCCGAATCCGCCGGCGGCGGACCCCGCAAGCCCGTAGGTTTTTCTCTCCCCGCCCGGCAGCCCGGACCGATAACTACTTGAAGCCGATGGTGCGCGCCCTTTCCAGAACGATTGTCTTGTTGGTCCTGATCCTGGGCGGATCGGCGGGGCTGCTGTTCTATCACCACCACCTCAGCCAGGAATACCAGATCGAGCAACTCGAGGCGCAGAAGCAGGAGTTGGAAGACATCATCGGCCGGCTGCAGACCGACCGGCGGGTGGCCAAAATCCTGGTGACGGATCAAAAGACCGTGAACGGGCAATTGCAGACGACGCTGCTGTTCGAGGAATACCGGCGCGACGGCAGTTCGCTTCCGGCGCGGCAATTTATCATTCCCGGCAATGAAGCCCATATCGACGCGGAGGTTGTGAAGTTCAAGGATGAGTACGTGAAGGAAGGGGATCCGCTGCGCGGGCAGAGCATTTTGCTTTTTGTGCGGATTTATGGCGCGACGCAGTCGCCGTCGCAGGGGCAGCCGATCGACACGCCGGGGACGATTCCGGAGATTTATCGAGGTTCGGACCCGCGGGTTTCGGATTTCGAGCAGGGAATCTGGTCGCAATTCTGGACGCTCTTTAACGACGATCAGGCCCGGGATGCCTTGGGAATCCGCGCTATGCATGGGGAAGGTTTATACGGGCCGTTCGATCGGCAGCATTTGTACACGATCACCGTCCGCCCGGACGGCGCGACGCTTAGCGTCGAGCCGCTCGATCCGATCATTCGCGCTGCGATGGGGGCCGGGTAGCCCCTGAGTCTGCTATAATGACGTTATCATGTTTGGCGATGGCGCTTCGAGTTTACGAGAGTTTGCGAAGCGCGAACCGTTGCCGCTTGCGGTGATCCACGACGCGGTTCTGGAGTTCCTGCGCGGCAGGGAGGATGCCGCGCTGTTCGATGCTCAAGCCGTCAACGCATACGTGGACGAGTCGCGAATGACTCAGGATGTGGACATCCTCTCGACGCGCGCAGCGGACCTGGCCGAAGAATTGCGACAGCACCTAGCCGACAAATTCCATATTGCCGCGCGTGTTCGTACCGTGGCCCAGGGATTCGGATTTCGAATTTACCAGCTTCGCGAACCCAAAAACCGGCACCTCGTCGATGTGCGGCAAGTCTCGGAATTCCCGCCAACGCAAATGGTCATGGACATTCGCGTGCTAAGTCCCGAAGAATTGATCGCCAAAAAGTTGATCAGTTCAAGTGAACGCGAAGGTCAGCCCAAGGGTGACACGGATCGACGAGATTTGAAGGTGCTTCTATTGGCTTATCCGCAATTGAAAACCGAATCCGGCCCCGTGATGCAACGGATTGTCGCCAACGGCGGCGACGAAAAAGCGATCGAGGCGTGGCGGCGCATCGTGGCCTCGGTTATTCGCGACGATTCTGACGAGTATTAAGCGGCGCGGGACAAATCAGCGCGAATCCTTCGCTCCATCCCACGTCCAGAGCACGATATTCTTCATTAGACTCAGCGCGTAAGACGGTCGATAGCCGGCGATTCCCCAGGCTTCTACACCTAGCAAGCCGCTGGTCATGTCGAGCGGGAGGACGATGACCTGTCCTTTGCCGGCGCGGAGCATCAAGGGGCGGCCGTTGACGTCGCCGGGGAGGGTGCGGACGAACTCGCGCACGTGCGGGGTGGCGAGGTCTTGCATGCCGTCGGCGCTGGCGGTCAGGAGGGGATGCGTGGCGTCGATCGGCTCGAGCTGCGAATTGGGGAACGCGCGGACAAGGACATCATCGGTCAGGCTGTGAAGGAAATCGCCGGGGGTGCCGCAGGGGTCGATTAATAGCACGCCGCCGTTGGTGACGTATTGCTGAAGGCTTTGTAGCTGGGCGTCCGTCGGCTTGAAGGCGGCGGTGCCGGTGAGATGGGCCAGGGGCGGATTCGAGGAGGCCAAATCCTCGGCGAATGTCGGCTCCAGGGTCATCCCCAAACTCGTCTGCTGCTGAAACCACGCGGCGGTGCGCGGCCAGGCGGCGGGCTCGGGGTCCCAGTTGCCGTCATAACGAACGCGGGCCACGCGGATCGACGCCGCGGGCGATTGTCCGGACTGCGCGGCGGCGACCTGCCGCCCCTCGAGGCGGTTGCGCAGCTCGCTCTTTCCCGCGGCGTAGAGGACGATGTTCACGCCCAGTTGGAGGGAATTCAGGGAATCCGGCTCGGCGCGATTCTGCCAGAGGTGGCTGATGTCCTGCGGGAAATGCATCATCAGGATGCGCGAGCCGTTGGTGATCACCTGGATGCGCGGGTGATCGGTGATTTTGTAGGACACGGTCCAGAGCGGATCGTCGGCGGGGAGGTCGGTCCAGGCATATTGCGGGAAAAGACGCTGGCCGAGGTCCATAACGAAATCGGTGAAATCCTGGCTGTCGCCGTCGGCCTGGGTGAGGAGCATTCCGCCGTTGAGAATGTATTGCTGAATTTTGTTGCGGTCGTCGTCGGTCAAAGCGACCGGGCGGTGGCTGGCCATGTATAGAATCGGGCTGTCGGTCCAATCGTGCCAATCGTGATTGAGCGGGACGACCTGCCAGTTGAGCGGGCGCTCGAGTTCGGCGCTGGCAAAGCGAGCCAGGTCGGCCGCATCGCGCGGGCGATTGGCCCAGTCGCCGTCGAAGCGCAGTTTGTTCAGAATCAGCGGATGGCGCCCGCGGGACAGGAATAGCACGGCGAAAGAGGTATCGACGACGGGGCCGTAAGTCGCGGACCAGGAGCCGTCGGAATTTTGCTGGGCGATGAGGTCGGCGGCGCGCTCGCGATACCAATCGTGCGTGCCGAAATATTTGAATCCGGATGCCAGACCCGCGCGCTCCAGGCCGTACATGGTGTAGAGCCAATCCTCTTCGCCATCGTGGGTGACGACGCTGTTGTCGCCGGATTCGAGCCAGTCGAGCGCCTTGGCCAGGGCAGGGGAAAACGGCGGGCGACCGACGCGGTCACCCCAATCCTCGGCGTCGAGATAATCCTGTGTAACGAACAGGGACGCTATGCCGGCCAGGGTCATCGAGCGGCGCGGGCTCGCCTTGTCGCCGGTGTAGGGCCACTGGCCGTCGGGAAGCTGGCAGTCCGTCCAGTGTTGCTGCACCTCGCGCCAGAAATGATCGGGCACGGACATGCCGGTCTCCGCCGCCGACCAGACGCCGAGCAGGCCGTATTGCGAATTGGAATTGTCCCAAAAAAATAAATCGCCGTTGCGGGGGAACTGGTCGTTGTAGGTGAACGCCCCGCCCCGCTGGGCGTGAAGAAGCCATTCGACGTCCTGCTGGATGGCGCGGCGGTCTTCGCGGCGGTTGTAGAGGGAGAGGGCCGTGGAGCGAATCGAGCGGGCATAGGTTTGCTTGGCGTCGGTCATCTCCAATTGCTTCATCGATTCGATCAAGCCGGTCATGAGTTTGCCATGGTCGTCGAGGCGCGTGTCATCGGTGGCCAGGCCGCTTTGCATGAGGGCATAGACGGCCAGGCTGTCGAGCCCGTCGTGATAGTCGTCGGTTTCGGAGGTTTTGCGGATTAGTGTGCCGTCGAACTGGGTGAGGAGAAAATCGACACCGTGAGTGATGGACGCGCCGATCTGCTGGTCGGTGAGGCCGGTGATCTGCATGGGCGTGGCGCGGGCGGGCGGGCGCGGTTTGCCGGGCGGGGCAGCGGCAATCGCCGGCTCGGTCGTGGGCGCAAGGACGGAAGGGGAGGTCGTCGGCTCCGGCGGAGCCGCCGGGGCGACGGGTTCGGTGGCGGCGGGTTGGGTTTCTGGAATGACTTCGCCGCTGGTGAGTTGCTTGTAGAGGCGGTCTTTGTCTTGAAGCGCCTGCTGCATCTCGGCCTGCAGGGTCGGATCGACGATGACGTGGTCGCCGAGTTTCAATTCCAGTTCGTCATATTTTTCGACGGCGTCGCGCGGGCGGCCCTGCATCGCCAAATCCTCGGCCTGCTGCTTGAGTTGAAGGAGGTCGTTTCGATTCGCTTGTTCCCAATCGGAGACGCCCTGGGCCTGCGAGAGGTAGTAGATCAGACCGCCAATGAGCGCGACGGCGGCGACGAGCGCCGCGCCGAGCAGCAGCGGCATGGGGAGCGATTTTTGTGGCGGCGGTTTTCTTAAGGCGGGCGCCGTTTGCGGCGCGAACCAGGGAGCTTCTTCATGTCGTGGGGGCGGAGTAATCGGCGATAGTGGCGGCGGCGCCCACACGGGGGGCGTGGCCGGCGGGGGGGCGGGTTCGTTCGGCTGGGTCCACTGGACGAGGTCCGACTCTTCCATATCGACGTGCGACTCCCCCGCCGCCGCGGCCGCCTGGTGGGTGAGGAGCGATTCCTCGACTTCGGTTGGAACGCGATCGTCGGGGGTTTTGGTCTCGGGCGGCGCGTCGGGAAGATCGGCATGGAGAAGGATCGGCGAGCCGCAGGCGGGGCAGATGCTCTGGGTGCCGGCAAGCTTGTCGCTGTAGGAAAGAATTTTCCCGCAACTGGGACACTTGGTGGTGAAGAGCATCGGTTAGGAATTGTACGTTGTGGCCATGAACGGCGACAAAATTGTGGGGAAGGCACGATTTATTCGGACCCAGTATCGGGCCGGACAACCACGCCGCACGCCGGGAGGGCATCCAGGAACAATCGGCCGTACCGCTTGGTTTTGATGCGGCTGTCGAGGATGACGACGATGCCGGTGTCGGTTTTGCAGCGGATGAGGCGTCCGAACCCCTGCTTGAGGCGCATGATCGCCTCAGGGACGGAATATTGCATGAAGGCGTTGCCGCCGGCGCGGGTGATGGCTTCGAGGCGCGCCTGCACGAGGGGCTCATCGGGAACGGAGAAGGGGAGCTTGACGATGATGACGTTGCGGAGCGCTTCGCCGCGCACGTCGATCCCCTGCCAGAAACTGGAGGTGCCAAAGAGGGCGGCATTGGGGGTATTGCGGAATTGCTCGAGGAGCATTTTCCGGCTCACGCCGCGGCCTTGGACGAGCAGGGGGATTCCCGATTCCTCAAGCGGCCCGCGAAGGCGCTGGGCAGATTCGGCGAGGGACTGATAGCTGGTGAAGAGGACGAACGCCCCGCCACTGGTTTGCCTTACGTATTGCAGGATTTTTTCACACGCGGCGGAGAGAAAATGGCGCTCGTCGCTGGGCTGGGGAAGGTCTGACTCGATGTAGAGCGTGGCTTGCTTGGCGTAATCGAATGGGGACCCGAGGGCGAGGGTGCGGGCGCCGTCGCAGCCGAGGCGGGAAATAATGTAAGAGAACGCCGGGTCATTTCCCTCGCCATTCTTTTCCGACGCGTGACCCGTGCAGAGGGTCGCCGAGCAGAGGGTTACGCTGCGGATTTTCTGGAAGAGATGGGTTCGCAGTCCGGCGGCGACATTGACGGGGGCGGCGCGAAGCGAGACGTTTCGCCGTGATTTTGACCCCATTTCCATCCAATAGACCGCATCCGGCATTTTCTGCTGAACGATGGCGTCCAGTTCGTCAGCCAAGAGCGCGGTCTTTTCGGCCATGGCGTTTAACTCAGAAATTTCCTCGGGTTCCTCGACTGAGGCGAGGACCGTCTTGATATGCAGGGAAAGCTGCCGGAGCTTCGGGGAGACATCATTTTGCACGGCGGCGGGTTCGTGGATGCGTCCGTTGGAGCGGCCGGACGTCTGTTGCCAGTCGATCCAGCGCTCGAAATAGTCTTCCGTGACGGATTGGAGGTCGACAATATCACCGATGGCGTCATTTGCGGCGGAGCCATGGGTGCTAAGCAGGCCTTTGCCTCGCTTGGTGTCATAGAGAACGCGAAGTTGATGTTTCAAAGTGTTTTCGGAGACGCCCAGGCCGAAATGTTCGGCCGCGACGTCTTCGACGGTGTGGGCTTCGTCGAGAATCACCAAGTCGTACTTGGGCAGATAGTTCACGCCGGAGATGCGCAGGGCCAAGTCTGAGAAAAACAGGGCGTGGTTGACGATGAGCAGGTCGCCGGTTTGCATGCGGCGTTTTGCGGCCTGCCAGAAGCAGCGGTCGTAAAAATTGCAGCGTTTGCCGAGGCAGTTTCCGTGCTCGGCGCAGACGCGCTCCCAGACGCCCGGCTGCGGGGCCTGGGGGAGATCGGCCAGGGAGCCGTCGCCGGTGCGCTGGGCCCAGGCGTGAATATCGCGCAGCGATTGGAGTTGCTCCGGCTGATCGAAAAGCATCCCCTGCCGCCCGCGCGCCTGCTCGAGGCGGCGCTGGCAGAGATAGTTGCTGCGGCCTTTGACCAGGACCGCGGAAAATTCCTGGGGATAGACGGATTGAATCAGCGGAATGTCTTTCTCGACGAGTTGCTCCTGGAGCGAAATGGTGTGAGTCGAGACGATCACGCGCTTTTTCTTCCGGACGGCGTAATCGATGGCGGGGAGAAGGTAGGCAAAAGATTTTCCGACACCGGTTCCGGCTTCGACAAGAACATGGCGCTCCTGCTCGATGGCGCGCTCGACGGCCGCCGCCATTTCGAGTTGCTGGGGGCGGAATTCGTAGAGTTCCCCCATGCGCCGGGCGATGGCGCCGCCGGGGGCGAGGATGGATTGTTGTTCATCAGGCATTTTCGAACGCTTCACGTTCCAGGAAGTTATCTTCGTATGGGCGCTTGCCTCGCACCAGAGCCCAGGTCGACGCGAGCAGATAAAGCGGGAGAAAGATCGGTCCCCAGCGTTCGCATTGGCGGACATGGATGCGCTCGTGGGAGCGGGTTGTTTCCAGGAGCCATTCGTCGCGCGCCAAGACGATGTGCCCGAAGGTGATGGCCGAGGCGCCGCCGCGGAGGGTGATACCGACGATCCGGCGCAGAAAAATCGCGCGGCGGGCCCATGGACTTCCAGAACGCCTTGGACACAATGCGCTTCGCCGCCGGAAATGAGCGTGAGGATGGCGAGCGGCAGACCGACGGCGGTGTTCGGCGAAGCCCAGATATATGCCAGCCAGCGCGAATTCATCAGGTCATTATGGACAAGCGGTGGAGAAGTTGCCTTTAACGGAGGATAAACTGTACGCGGGCGGACGCTCTTGCGACAACGTCGCGTCGATGAGGGCATGGGTCTCCACAGAGCACTTTTTTCCGAGTCAGTTCGCTGACCACTCACTCACATATTATCCACACCCAAGGTCCCATAAGAAACGTCGCATATTTATATCCTATAGCGATTTACGCGCCGGCGCAGTAAGTTATCCCCAAAATTGGCCGCGTTACTTCTATGACTACTATCCTTTAATATTTCCATATAAGAGAGATAGCGTTAGACTCCCGAGCGGCCAAATGGGGGTCGGCAAGGAAGGGCCAAAATGAAAGTTATCTGCAATCGCGGAGCGTTGTCCGATGCGTTGAGTCTGTGCGGCACGATTGTCGCGGCTCGAACGCCGAAACCCATTCTGCAATGCGTGAAACTGGCGGCCGAAGAAAATGCGCTGACCATTTCCGCAACCGATCTGGAAGTGGCGATCCGATATCGCGACGAACAAGTGCAGGTCGAGCAAGCCGGACAAGCCGTCGTTCCGGCGGACAAGCTGCGCGACATCGTTCGCGAGAGCATCGATGACACACTTTCGATCGAAGTCTCGGGCGACACAGCGGACATTCGCGGACAGGATTCGCATTTCAAAATCTACACTCAGAAGGCGTCAGAATTTCCGCAGGTGCCGGATTTTTCGGGCGAAGAGCAGATCACGATTCCGGCCGGGGCGCTCAGGCAACTCGTCAATCAGACGCTCTTTGCCGCGGCGCGGGAAAGCACGCGGTACGCTTTCAACGGCGTGTTGACCGTGGCCAAGGGAAAGAAAATCTCGCTCATCTCGACGGACGGACGACGGCTGGCGATGGCCAAGGCGGATCTGGCAACCGACAAGCTCGACAAGGAAGGCCGAAAGGCAATCGTGCCGGCCAAGGCGCTGGCGGCGATCGACAAGGTTCTGGACGATCCGGCCGAAAGCGTCGGCATCCAGTTCGGCGAGAACCAGATTATTTTCCATACCTCGACGGCGACATTGACGAGCAATCTCGTCGAAGGGCAATTTCCGCCCTATGAGGATGTGATCCCCAAGGAGTCGGATCGGAAGATGACGGCTTCCACGGCGGATTTCCTCTCCGCGGTGCGCCGAGCGGCGCTTTTGACGACCGAGGAGAGCAAAGGCGTGCGATTGGCGTTCAGCAAGAAGGGACTGGTGCTGACCAGCCGCTCGCCCGGCAGCGGCGAGGCGACGATTAATTTCCCGTGCAAGTTCGAGGGCGCGGATATTGAGATCGGGTTCAATCCGCAGTTTGTGGCCGAGGCGCTCAAGGTTGTGAACAGCGACGAGATCAGCCTGGAGCTGACCGCTCCGAACCGCCCCGGGCTGCTGCGCGGGGGGCCGAATTTTCTGTACGTGATCATGCCGGTCAATTTGCAGTAGGCATTGCCAGGGAAGGCGCGCATGTCGGGTCGATCGTTTACCGCTATTCGGGAATTGCGCCGGTTGACGCACGCGAAGAGCGTGCCGCCGGCGGCCCCCCAGGCGCTGGGCGAGCAGATGGTGGAGTTCTTCCGCAAATCGGTATCCAAAAGGCAGACGAAACTAGTGAAACTTGCCGAGGCGTGGGCGAATCTGGTGCCGGAAACGCTCAGCGATCATTGCGCGCTCGAGGGTTTTAGTCGGGGGACATTGACGGTTATGGTCGACAACTCCTCGCACTTGTATGAGCTGAAGCAGGTTTTGCTTGCGGGGCTGGAGGAGCAGTTGCTGATTGCCTGCCGGGGGGCGGGATTGCAGAAGATTGCGCTGAAGCCGGGGAGATGGTACGACGGGGCGAGTCAGGCGGATGGGCGATTGCGATTCAGCTAGCGCACCACCGTTTCCACATCTGGCGATAAGCCGCTTCGATATCGCGCAAAACTTCTGGCATCGACGAGGGGGGATTCCGCGACGCGCTGGCGTAAGCCTGACCGAAGTTTGGCAAGCTCGTCGCGATTTGAGGCCATTTGAGCGGCGAGTTGCACGTACTGAGTTCGATCTTGAGCGATCAGTTGCGGCAGGCCGACGTTGGAGAGAAGACTGACGCCGACGCGTCCGGCGTGCGTGGTGCCGGCCAGGACAATCACGGGGACGGACATCCAAAGAGCCTCGCACGTCGTCGTCGTGCCGTTGTAGGGGAATGGATCGAGGGCGATATCAACCTGATCGTAGAGACGTAGATGATCCGAGAGCGACGGGATTTTGCCGTGAAGGATCAGGCGGTCTGGTCCGATTCCGTGCGCGGCGAAGCGGGCCAGCATTTGACGGCGCGAGAAATCGTCGGAGAGGCCATGGCTTTTTAGCATCAGGCGGCTGCCGGGAACGGCGCGCAAAATCTCCGACCAGGTTTCGACGACCAACGAGTTGATCTTGGGGAGATAGTTGAATGAGCCGAAGGTGATCGGGGATCGGGTGTTCGCGGGGGAGGGAGTCGTTTGCGACGGCGTATAGCATACGAAGCATTTTGGAAGCCGGAATAATTTTTCACTGTAAAAAGGATCGGCGGTTGTCTGGGGATCGGCGTAAGCGTCGGTGAGGCGCCAGTCGATTGTCGATAATCCCGTGGTGCCGGGATAGCCGAGGTAGGTCACCTGCGCCGGGGCGGGCTTGCGCAAACGCGAGGAGCCGATTTTCCCCCGTGTGCCCGGCCAGATCGATCAGGATGTCGATCCGGTCTTGCCGGATGATTTCGGCGGCTCGCTCGTCGGATTCGCCTATGAGGGACCGCCACTCATGGGACGCGTCGCGCAGTCTCTGTGTCATGGCGTCGGGGCGGGGAACGTCGGCGTAGCAATAAATTTCGACCTGTCCTGGATCGTGATTCGCGAATAGGCCGGTGAGGAAATACGCCACGGAATGCTCGCGGAAATCGGGCGAGACGTAGCCTATGCGAAGGCGGCGGTTGGGATCGCGATCATTGGGGTGGGGTTTCGCTTCACGGGCGAGATGGGCTGCGTGGAGGCGGTTCCACTGGGCATGTTCCCTGTAAATCGCCGCGGCGTCGTAGTTTGGATGGGCGTGCAGCGAGAGCAGGAGATTGTCGTTGGCCTGCACGAGATCGGGCTTGAGTTTGAGGGCCTGCCGATAGGCTTCGATGGCCTGGTCCAGCTCATCGCATTCCTTGAGAAGATTTCCCAGGTTGGTGTACGCGCCGGGGAAATCGGGGCGCAACCTCAGAGCGATTCTGTACTGCTCGATCGCTTGCTCGGTTTGGCCTCGGGACTGAAAGCACAGGCCAAGGTTGTTATGGGGATCGGCGTAGGCGGGATTGAGCGCGATCGATTTTTCCAGCGCGTCGATGGCGTTTTGCGTCTGGCCGAGAGAGGCGTAGGTCACGCCGAGAAAATTGTGAGTCTCGGGTCTATCGGTGGCGAGTTGAAGCGCTTTGTGAAAAGCTTCCAACGCTTGCGGCAGCTCTCCCCGATGGCGCAATTGCTCGCCGGTCTCCTCGAAAAGAGTGACGAGATTGAATCTGGCGTCGCGATGATCGGGCTTGAGTTTCAGCGCGGAGGAAAGCGCCTCCTGTGCCGCGGCCGCATCTCCGGATTGCGCCAGGGCGATGCCCAGATTGGAAAGGATGTCGGCGGATTTGGCGCGATGCGCCGCCGCCTGGCGGAGGAGCGGCAGCGCTTCGCTCGTCCGCCCCGTTTGCGAAAGCAGGACGCCCAGGAGATGCAGGGCGTCGACCTGATTGGGAATCCGCGCCAGGACTGATCGATACCCCGATTCCGCTTCGGGCAGACGGCCGGATTGATGAAGCCGCACGGATTGCCCGAGGATTTGCTCGATGGGCTGGGTCATGAGGGTTTTGTGCACCACTGACGCCACATCTGGCGATAGGCGGCCTCGACGTTTCGCGCGAATTTGCGGCTGTCCATCAGCGGCGACTGCTGCATTCTTTGGCGAAGCGATGCGCGAAATTCGTCAGCCGCGGCAGATCACTGGCCAATCCAGTTGCGATCTCGACAAACTGTGAATCGTCCCGCGCGATCAGATCGACCAGGCCGAGATTCGTCAGTTGGCTGAGCCCCGTGCGCCCGACCACGGTTTTTCCGACCAGCGTTACGACCGGGACGCCCATCCATAACGAATCGAGGCTCGTCATGTGCCCATTGTACGGGACGGTGTCGAGCATGATGTCGAATTGGTTATACGTCTGGAGATACTCCAGCCGCGGCTGACGATCGAGGAATTGGATGCGTTGCGGATCGATGCGGAGGCGATCGATCGCCCACCGGCGCGGGGAACCCGCCGGAAGACGCAGAATCAGCCGCGAAGTCGGCACTGCGTGGAGAACCCTTGACCAGAGCGAAAAAACGCCGTCGTTCAATTTGCAGACGTTGTTCAAACACCCGAATGTCACGAGCCCATTCCGCGAAGCCGACGGTGCTTGCACCGGCGGACCCTCGCTCAGCGGATCGTAACACCAAAAACTGTCCGGCAGACGCACAGATCGCTCGCTGTAGAGCGCATCATTCTGTCCTGGCGGATCAAGGTGCGGGTCGGTGATTCGATAGTCGATGGTCCCCAGCCCGGTCGTGCACGGCGACGCGATCCACGCGACTTGCACGGGCGCCGGCTTTCGCGCGAACATCGGCAGCCGGTTGTCCCCCGTGTGCATGGAAAGATCGACGAGCAGATCGATCTTGTCGGCGTAAATCCGCTCGGCCAGCGCTTCGTTCGACTCAGTGATGCAATCGATCCAATGATCGGCGCAGGGGCGAAGCCGTTCGGTTACGGCATCCGGTTTCTTCACGCTGGAATAGCAGTAGATTTCCAAAGTCGAATGATCGTGATGCTCGAGAAGCGGGACTAGGCAAAAGGCGGTGGCATGCTGACGAAAATCGGGCGAAACATAGCCGAGTTTGATGCGACGGTTGGGGTCGCGATCGTTGGAGTGCCGCGGAATGAATGGCCGCAGCGGCTGCCCGTGACGGATGTCCCATTGGCGGTGGGCATCAAGGATTTCCTCGATTCCGGCGGCGGGGTCGTACCATAACGTGAACGCCAAATTGCTCGATGCGTTGGAATTCTCAGGATTGATCTTGATCGCGCGCCGAAACGAAGCGACGGCGTCGGAGACCCTTCCGAAATTTTTGAGCGCGATTCCAAGCGAGGTTTCGACCACATCGGGCGCTTCGGTGTGATTGGCCAGCGCTCGCCGATAAAAATCGATCGCCTCTTCCAGGCTCCCGCGTGATTCGAGCGCGCGGCGAGGCCGACCATGGCCTGGGCGTAGTCGGGCTTCAGATCGATCGCCTTTCGAAACGCGTCGATCGCGGGGTCGAGTTGATCGGCGTCCTTGAGGGCATTGGCGAGGTTGTTGTACGCCCCCGCAAAATTCGGCCGCAGGCGGATGGCGGTTTGGAATTGCTCGATTGCCGCCGCGCCTTCAAGGCATAGGCCCAGGTTATTGTGCGCATCGGCATAGTCGGGTTTCAGAGAAATGGATTTTTCGAAGCAGCGGGTTGCGTTTTGTTTCTCGCCCAGCGCAGGCGTAAGCGACTCCGAGCAGGGTGTGAATTTCCGGGCGGGACGGGTCGAGCTCCGCGGCTTCCTTGAAAGCGGCCAGCGCATCGGCAGCTTTTCCCTGCCGGCGAAATTGTTCTCCCGCTTGCACCAGAAAGTTGAGCAAATTGCCGCGGACGTCCGCCGAATCGGGTTGGAGCAGCCGGGCCTGGCGAAGCAAGGGAAGAGCTTCGCGGACGCGGGAGGTTTGCCAGAACAAAACACCCAGGAGATGAACGGCGTCGGGCTGATTTGGGTTTTGGGCGAGGATCGATCGATAGATCGGCTCGGCTTCAGCGAGACGGCCGGATTGATGCAATTGCAGGGCCTGCTGCAACGTGGATTGGATCGCGTCGGGAGGCATCGGTTTGACGAATGAATCATAGTGGAAGGGGCGGAAAATGTCCGGCACTTGCGACCACCCGGTTTTGGCTTGGAGAACGATTCCCAATAGGATACTGGGCGAATGTGCGGATTTGCAGGAGTCGTAACGTGGGATGATCGGTTTCGGATGTCGAGGCAGACGCTTGCCCGCATGGGGGAGGCCGTCGCCCACCGCGGCCCGGACGGGCAGGACCTCTGGATCAATCACGAAGGGATGCCCACGCAGGACCGCCCGCAATGCGCGCTGGCGTTTCGGCGGCTGGCCATTCTGGATCCGGACCCGCGCTCGATGCAGCCGATGACCGACGGCCGCCGCTGGCTCGTCTTCAACGGGGAAATCTATAACTTCAGGGAGTTGCGAAACCGCCTGGACGGGATCGAAGCGTACCCGTGGAAAACCGCGGGCGATGCGGAAACGCTCTTGCGCGCCTATGCGCTGCATGGGGAAAAATGCCTGGAATTGCTGAACGGCATGTTCGCGTTTGTGGTCTGGGACGAGGTGGACGGGACGCTTTTTATGGCGCGGGACCGGATGGGGCAAAAGCCGCTTTATTTCACGTTCGCGCCGGGGCGGCGGGCCGTGGCGTTTGCCAGCGAGCTGTCGGCGCTGCGGGTTCTGAACTGGCCCGATTTTTCGATCGATTCGACGGCGCTTTCCCAATATTTTCGCCTCGGTTACATCCCCGCGCCGGCGACGATTTACCAGGGCGTCGCCAAACTTCCGGCCGGAAATTGTCTGATGAGCCCGACGGCGAAGGTGCCGGCGGCGCGGGTTTATTTCGATCCCAACGGCGACAACGAAGCGGGCGACCCGACTTTGCTCCAGCCGCCAAGCGTCGGCGCAGTGCGCGACGGCGTTATCGCGGCGGTGCGCCGGCAGATGATTTCGGATGTGCCGATCGGTTGTTGGCTCTCGGGCGGGATGGACAGCAGCATCATCGCGGCGACCATGAAAAAGGCCTTGGACCCGGGGCAAAAGCTCAAGACCTTTACCATCGGGTTCGACGATCCGCGCTACGACGAAACGAAATTTGCCGCCGAAGTCGCCAGGCATTTGGGGACGGAACATCTGGAATTCACGGTTCGTCCGGAATTGGCCGAGGATTTGCCGAAGTTGGCGGCCGCTTTCGGCGAACCGTTCGCCGATTCGTCGGCGCTTCCGACTCATTATCTTGCGAGGCAGACCGCCCAGCATGTGAAGGTTGTGCTCGGGGGCGACGGCGGGGACGAATTGTTCGGGGGATACGATCGGTATCGAGCCATTCGA
This sequence comes from uncultured Phycisphaerales bacterium, assembly GCA_963844715.1. Taxonomy (GTDB): domain Bacteria; phylum Planctomycetota; class Phycisphaerae; order Tepidisphaerales; family Tepidisphaeraceae; genus UBA1161. The sequence goes on from CAWJPJ010000007.1 coordinate 142,982, forward strand.
TATGAAATGCCCGTTCTGATTCGTCCGCTTCTGCGCGGCCTGGCTTCCGTGGCGCCCGGGCGGCATCCGAAGTCCTTCGGGGCGCGCTTCAAGCGGTTTGCCGCCGTGATGAACATGCCGCCGCATCGGCGTTATGCGGAGTATCTGGGACTGTTCGAATTAAACATCGTCGCCTGGCTGCAAGACCCGTCGCACAACTTCGGGGTGCGCAGACCTGATCGCGGAAACTTACCAAAGGCTTCTCGATCCCCGGGACGTGGTGCAAGCCGCTGTGGCGACGGATCGTCTGACTTATCTTCCTGAGGATTTGCTCACTAAGGTTGATCGCGCGTCGATGATGCACGGATTGGAAGTGCGCAGCCCATTCATGGATCATCAGTTGGTCCATCTGGCGGCGGGGATGCTCGGGGGGCAACTCGTTCGCGGCGGGCGCAAGCAAATGCTGCGGAAGGCGTTTGCAGGGGACCTGCCGGCGACAGTTTTCAAACGGCGTAAGATGGGGTTCGCGTTGCCGCTGGGGGATTGGCTTCGCCATTCGCTGCGTCCGATGATGACCGATTTGCTCACTTCCAAAGATTCATTCGCGGTAAACAATTTGAACGTACCGTACGTGACTCAATTGATGGAAGAGCACCAGCGAGGCGATACCGACCGGTCGCAGCGGTTGTATAGCCTGATGATGCTGGAAGCATGGTGGCGGCAGCAAAGGCGGTAAATTCCGCCACCGCGACCGAGCGATCGTGCCGGACGGGCCAGAAATGCGGTTGGGTGGGACAAGATTTCACTTGGCGGGCTGCTCAACCGATGTTATAGTTTGGCGGTAGCAAAATTCGTACCATAATTTTGGCGTTTAGTTATAAGTAGATATCCATTATGCAGTTAACGCAATCAACTTCGATGCGTCAGGAGATGCGCCAACTCCTGACCCCCCGCATGATCCAGAGTATGGAGATCCTTCAGCTTCCACTGATGGCTTTGGAGGAGCGGATCGACCAGGAAATGGAAAATAACCCGGTTTTGGAGGTCCGCGACGGGGATCAGGACGCCCCCGACACCAGCGAGCCAATGCCGGTACTTGAGGACCATACCGGGCGGCAGGAAGACCGGTCGGAAGACGAGCGGGCCCTGGTGGTGAAGGAGAATTCCGGCCAGTCCGAGGATTTCGACCGCCTGACCAAAATCAGCGAGTATTTGGAAAACGAGGAGTTTTCGACCAACGACAGCCATTACCGCCCTGCCGCCTATGACGGAGAGCGCGACAAGAAGATGGACGCGATGAACAATACCGCGGCCCGGGGGGTGACGCTGACGGAATATTTGATGTCGCAATGGGCGTTCGTCGAGTGTCCCCCACAGATTCGCAAGGCGGGCGAGGCGATCATCAACAACATCGACGCCGAGGGGTATCTGCGGGTCAAGCTGGAGGATGTGCAGAAGGATTCCAAGATTCCGCTTTCAATCAATGATTTGCAGGAGGCGCTGCGGTTGGTTCAGACAATGGAGCCGACCGGCGTTGGGGCGCGCAGTCTTCAGGAGTGCCTGCTGTTGCAATTGACGGCGATTGAGGAAGACCCCGACCAGGCCGAGGGACATGATTTCGTCCTCGAGCGGTCGCTGATCACGGAGCATCTGAAAGACCTGGAGATGAACCGGTATCCGCAGATCAGCCGCAAGCTGGGGAAACCGATCGACGAGATTCAGAGAGCCGTGCGCAGATTCGCGCGCCTTAATCCCCACCCCGGCAAGCAGATCGGCGGGGATGACTCGCCGCTGATCATTCCCGACGCAGTCGTCTATTACGACGAAGATACGGACACCTATAAAATCGACATGACTCACGATCCGGCGCCGAATCTGTACATCAGCGGAATGTACAGAAAAATGCTCAAGGATCGGACGCAGGACAAGAAGACCCGCGAGTTCCTCTCCAACAACGTCCGCAACGCCCGCTGGCTGATCGAAAGCATCGAGCAGCGGCGAAGCACGATCATGCGGGTCATCCGCGCGGTTGTGGATGCGCAGCGCGATTTCTTCGACAAAGGCCCGGAATTTTTGAGACCGCTTCCGATGATTCAGGTGGCGGATCAGCTCGGCATTCACGTCGCCACGGTGTCGCGGGCGGTTTCGGAGAAATGGATTCAAACCCCGCGCGGCGTCTTCCCGCTGCGGCGATTCTTCTCCGGCGGCACAACCAGCTCCGAAGGCCAGGACATGAGTTGGGACGCCGTTAAGGAAAAATTGAAAACCATCATCGGCGACGAAGACCAGCACAATCCTCTGAACGACGATGAGATCGTCGAAAAGCTTAAAGTGATGGGCATCGATCTGGCCCGCCGCACCGTCGCCAAATATCGAAAAATTCTCAACATCGCCACCGCCCGGCAGCGGCGCACGTTCTGAGCCAATTCAGGGCGCTTCCTGATCATCATCGGGTTTTAAACTCCAAGATCGCTCCCCCCATTGGAAGGGGACGAGCGTAACGAAAATAAAGATCGAACATCCAGCTAGGGTTTCGTCGGCAACCGGTAGTTGATGACAATCAACTGCGAGCCGCCGGCCGGGATGGAGTCGTCGCGGAAGATTTGGATTTGCCCCTTATAAAGCGTGTGGGCAAGCGTGGGGGGATCGAGGGAAATGAGAGTGGCATTCGGGGGAAGTCGAATCAGATCGATTCGGTGAACGGGCACTTCCATGCCGCGGTGAGGGTTAAATTCGTATGCGAATGAGCCATCGGGGAGGTTTCGGACGATGCCAGTGATGGTTCCAATGGCAAGCTCTCTGCCGACGTCGCCGGGCCCGATCGGTTCGTTAAGCGTGCAGTTATATGTGACGTGCCTTCCACTGGGCGTGGGGGTGAACCGGATCGGCCGGTTTCGGTCATCGTAGATTTTCTGGAAGTGGACCATCTCGTCGTCCAGGAATGAAAACTGCGTGATCGGATGGGCGCCATCGTTGGCGTTCTGAAGCACGGCCCAGAACCGCAAAACGCCGTCCGGCTGAATGTCGCCGATGAAAATCTGTGTGAGTTCGACCGGCTCGACCGTGATATTTTCAGAAACAGACGCGAGGGTTTTGCCGGCGGCGTCGCTCGCAGCGAGCGTGATCAAATAATCGCCCGGAGAAGTCAGGTAGGCGTCGAGCGGCTGTGAAACCGCAGGCGCCGGAAGGTGCAAAGTCGTGGCTGCGCTTGACGCGTCCTGTGGGGCGATGGAGATTGAATAGCCGGCAAGTTTGGCGGCCCACGACGGGTCGGGCTGCCACCGCGCTTCAGGATACTCCTCGGCGAGGCAGGTTATCGAAGCTGTGGGCTCCTGGCTTATTGACAGCTTTAAATCGATGGGGATCCGCAGGCGACAATTAACGAGTTCGAGAAACGGGCTGTCGTATGCGCTGGGAACGGCATCCTCGGCAGGCGCGGCTTCGCCGGCGCGGGAGGCTGGACCTGAGCGGCCGCGGGGAGGGGTGCGGCCGATCCGTCCGCCAAAGCGCGATTGATAGCCAAAGCGCCCCCGCCCAGAGCGGCGGCCACAACGGCGACAGCCGCGATAGCGGAGGCGGTCTTGATCTGAGTCCAGAGCATCAGGTGAATCGCTCCTTTGGCCAGCGAGATGTGCGAGGCAGAGGCGCTTCCTGATGCGCTCAGCGAAGAATTAACCAGCGCTGCGGGGGCGGCTTTGGCGGATTCCTGGGTCAGGGCTGCGGCGAGAACCGCCGCCGAGAGAGTTACGCCGCGGCGCTGGAAGATATTTCGCAATTTGATCAGGGACCGCGAGACGATTTTTTGGGCGGCGTCGACGGACACGCCAAGCGCCTGCGCGACATCCTCCATCGGTTTGTCCTGAAGAAAGCGCAGCGCCAGGGCGGTCGATCTGCGCTGGCGAAGATGAGAGAGGGCTTCGTCCAGGCAGTCGGAAACCTCGCCATGAGATTCTTCCCGCCCTTCGTCAGACTTTTGAGAGAGCATGGCGGCCTCCTTCTCGTAGCGCAGGCGCCGGGTCTGTTTCTTGATCGCATCCAAAACGCAGTAGCGGGTAGCGCGAAGAAGCCACGCGGCAAGGCGGTCAGCGCGAGCCGACGAGGCGCGGCGGGATAGAACGATGAAGACGGCCTGGGCAACGTCGTCGGCAAGGTGAGAGTCCCGTACTTGCCGTAGTGCGGCGGCGTAGACCAGGTTCGAATAGCGGGAGACGATTTCCGAAAACGCGGTTTGCGACCCATCGCGCACGTATCGAGCAAGCAACTCAGCGTCGGAAATTCGCGGAGAGGCGATGTTCATGGGCGGAAACTCCCGTCTTTCATGATTATCATGGACGGGAGAAGAAGATTTCCGCCAAAAATCGGCAAAAACTGGTTTTGCTAATCGGGGTGATTCTTCAGCTTTCCTGCACTTGCTCGGGTTCCAGGGTCTTGAGCTTGGTCAGGAAGCCCTTGAGGGTGTCGTTGGACGTCCGGCTGGTGAGTTCGACGATCTGGTCGTCGCTCAACCCGCGCAAACGCATGAGAATCAGGGACGTTTCCCAGGCGGATTCCGGCTTGAGCTCGATCGGCTGCATAACCTGCGGGTCGCGGTTGGTCTTGAAATCCTGCTCCTGCTGGTTGTGGAAATATTCCCGAGCCCATTCGAGGAGTTGGCTGACGACGAACTCGTCTTGGCTCGCAAAATCGAGCAGTTCGATCAGTTGCCCGCCGGCGTTGAAATTGAGCTTCATGCTCTTGATCAATTCATAGGAATGGGTGGGGAAATTCCGCATGAAGACAAAGGCTTCACCGGCGCCGACGAAGCGGTCGCGGTGAGCCGTCATCATGACGACCGGCTGGCCGCGCTGATAGAAATAGCTTCCCTGATAGCAGCGAATAAGCGACATCGCCCGATCTCCTCAAACAACAGAATGTCGAAAGTATCCCCGCTTTGACTATACCCCAGGAATCGCGCGAGGCGGCGAAATCCGCAAAGGCGTCGGCCGATTCGGGCCGGACCAGTGTGAAGATGGGTGGGTTGTTTCAAGTGGGCCTAAAAATCGGCTGGGAACGGCGTTTTTTTATTCGGTCCACGCGGCCTGTCTGGTTACAATCCCCGCCGAAGTCAGGGGGAAGGGCAAAAAACGAGGAGCCTATGTTTCAATCCAAATTTCGCCGGCTGCTGACGGTCCCGGGCGCGATTTTCCTGGCGGTGGGAGTTATCGGATGCGGGTCGAAGGTGTCGGGGAAATACATGGCCGCCGGCGGGATGATGACGGTCGATTTGGAAAGCGGCCAGGCGACGGTCACCTCGCCGGTCTCGCAACCGGAAACCGATCCTTTTACCGTCAGCGGTAATACCGTGACAATCAAAACCAAGGACGGGGACATGCAACTGACGATCATGCAGGACGGATCGCTTCAGGGACAGGGAGTCACGCTGACCAAAGCGGCGAACTAGGGCCGACTACTCCTTCATCGTAACGGCTTGGGTCGGACAATTGTCCTGGCAGGCGTTGCAGTCGATGCAGTTATCTTCCTTGACGACGGCGACCTTCTCCTCAACCTTGATCGCGTCCGAGGGGCAGTTGTCCTGACAGGTGCCACATCCGTCACACTTGCTTGCATCCACAATCGCAGGCATGTTGCGTACTCCTTAGCGAGATGTCTTCCAAAACTCTACGATTGGCGGGATGGATTTTCAGTCGGCAAAAACCCCTGTTTGCGTGTCGGGGAGAGTGGGCGAAGTCGGGATTTATTTGCGTAAAACGATGATCCAGCCGGGGATTTTTTTATCGGCATGACGGCGAATCTCGACCCGCTCGGCGGCGGCTTCGCTGAGGCCCGCCGCGCTGGTCTGGTCGCGGATGTACTGGATCGAATGGGAGAAGCGCTCGCCGTTGTGGAGGAAGAATCCCGGGCCGTCGAAATGCTCGATGGAGAAGACGAACAATCCGCCGGGCCGCAGCGCCGCCGCGACGGCGGGCATGAGGTCTTTTAAATCCCCGACGTAAATCAGAACGTCGCCGGCCAGAATCAGATCAAAGGAATTGGGGTCCGCCAGCGCCGTGAGGACGTCTTCCTGGGTCAGGCGGTCGTACACGCCGCGCGAATTTGCCTTGCGGATCATTTTGCCGGAGAGATCGACGCCGCTGAGATGTTCGACGATGGGGCGGACGGCCTTGCCGCATAATCCGGTGCCGCAGCCGAGATCGAGGGCGCCGGCGAATATTCTCCCCGGGGCCAGCCTGGTGACGGCGGCCAATATTGATTCGGGCACATGATAGTCCAGCGTCTTGACGAGATGCTCGTCGAAAGATTCGCTGTAGTCGTCGAAAAGCTCGCGGACCCAATTCTCCGGGATAGTTTGCGCCGAACCGTCGCCCGCGCAGGCGGCCAGCTCAAATTTCCAATCGGCGCGATCCGGAGCGAGCTTGATGGCCCGGCGATAGCTATCGCACGCGGGGGCGATCTGCCCGGCCAGGCGGCGCATCCTGGCGAGATTGAAATGCGCCATCGCTTCGGACGGATGCGAAGTCACGACCGTCTGGAAACATTCGATCGCCGCTTCGTTTTGCCTGCGCTTGGCGAGCAACTTTCCCAGACTCCAGTTGGCTTGTTTATGTCCGGGCTGAAGCTGCCGGGCTTTTGAATACGCTGCAATCGCCTCGTCCAGTTTTTGTTCGTCCCACAGGAGATTTCCCAGGCTGTTCAGGGCCTCGGGCCAATTCGGGCGCAGCTCCATCGCCCGCGCGACTGCCGCGTGGGCTTCGGTCAGACGATTCAGTTCCTGCAACGCCTCCCCGAGACGGAGATGCGCCATGGCCAGATCGGGACGAAGACGAATCGCGGTCCGAAACGCCTGGGCGGCCGGTTCGAACTGCCTGGCGTCCTTCAGGGCATTGCCTAGAGCGCCGTATCCTTCGGGCCAATTCGGTTGGAGTTGAAGAGCTTTTTTGTACGCGCCGATCGCGTCCTCGAATTTTCCCGCGGCCCGCAATGTGTCGCCGAGATCGCGATGTGCGAGTGGATCGCTGTCGTTGATGGCGATGGAGGCGCGGAGCTTTTGCACGGCCTCGTCGAGTCGGCCGTGCTTTCGCAGGACAACGCCAAGGATGCGCAGGGTCCGCGGCTCACTGGGATTCTGAGAAAGAATTTCCCGGCAGACGTCCTCCGCGTCTTTAAGCAGTCCGGCCTGCTGAGCGCGATCGGCCAGGGAAAGCGCGGTTTGAATCGTCGGATCGGGCACGGGGGAATATTGTACTTCAATCCGCGGACGAGAGACCGAGCTTCGCCAGCGTCTGGTCCACCGAGGCCTGAAATCGGTCGAAATTAAAATTCTCCACGACGAGACGCCGGCCGTTCTCCGCCCAGGCGTCGCGCTCCTGCGGGTGAGTGAGCAGATAAATGCACCCCTCGGCAAATTCCTCATCGGTGTTCCCGCGCCAAAGGCTTTGCCGGTGTTTCAGCACGTCTTCCAGGCCACGGTGACTATGCGGCGTAACGACGCACGTTCTGCCGAACGTGAAGCACTCGACGGCTTTGATTTTGGTTCCCCCGCCGCGCTGGACGGGAACGATTGTGAAAGCGCAGCGCTGATATTCATCGCGCAGATCCGGAGCGAATCCGACGGGTGTAACACCGGGAATGGCCCTCCAGCGCGCTTTTCTGGCGTCGTCCATACCGGTGCCGACCATTCGCAAAACCGCCTTCGGGACGGCGGAGCGAATTCGGGGCCAGATGTTCTTCAGGAAATGCCCGACAGCCTCGGAATTGGGTGCATATCCCATGCTCGCGACGAGCAGAATAACCGGCTCCTCGTGCTGCGGCGGGCACGGGACTGCGCGGAGAACCCTCCTGCGGATACGGAATATTCGCCAGCAAAGACCATCGCCCGGGATCGAAATCGGCGGCGTCATTCGCGGCGGCAACCCAAAGATGCGAGGCGCGCCGAAACAGCGGCAGCGCCGTGTCGCGAATTTGTTTTGTTTGACGGGCAAACGCCAATCGCTTGTAGAGCGGAACTGACGGATGGAGATTCTCGGCCGCTACGATGTGATCCACGTCGTCCACGTCGATGACGACTGGAATCTCCGGCGGCTGATGAAGGATCCCGGACATCGCCGCCGGATAAAGATGGCGGGTGATGATCAAATCGTACTGTTTCGTCGCCAGGGCTTTTTTCACTGCGGCCACAAGTGCCGTGTCGGGCCGGTACCAGACCGCCTGCGTTCCGAACGCCGATGCCAGCCGGTCCACCGTGCGCGGGGAGAATTTCCGCACCAGGTTCCACGGCGGCAGGCTCCCGCGCCGGGGAAGAGTGACCTCTTCAATCAGTCCATGCTTTTGCTTGCCTTCTTCGACTAGTTCTTTGGGAAGGGGTCCCCAGCGCCCGACAAAGATGAGATCAGTCGGCGCGTGTTTGGCCAGGCGCGGATCAGCAACGCCGTGCGTTGATTACCGCCGATGTTCGGTGGAAAGGGCAGGACGTGGGTGATGCAGAGAATCCGCCGCATACCGTCCTGTCGGTAGACTGGCTATTTCTTTGCGGCCGGCGCGGGGGCGGTCTTTTGGAAACTGTAGGTTCCCCCGAATTTCTTGCTGAAGCGCTCGACGCGTCCGGCCGTGTCCACGAATTTCTGCTTGCCGGTGAAGAACGGATGGCACTGGCCGCAGATGTCCACGTTGATCTTGGGGAGCGTGCTGCGGGTGGTAAACGTGTTTCCGCAGGCGCAGTGGACGGTGCAGGTCTGATAACGCGGGTGGATTTTCGATTTCACGGGACGAACTCCTTGCCTCCGGACGTGCGGAAGGCGGTTCGCCTTACGTCAGCCGGGGGAGTATTCATAGTGTCCCCGGCCTTTAAAATCAACGGTTTAATTTCCGATCCGGCGGCAAACTAGGCATAATGCGGCTCTTATGGCACGGCGAGGCAGGCGCGGAATCACCGGGGAGGCGGAACCCAGCGGCGCGGGCGCCCCACCGCCGCAAACGCCTCCACCCGTCAAGGCGGCTCCCGAACAATTGGTCGCCGGACTGGCGCCGCTCCTCTTTGAAGTCGGCTGGGAAGTCTGCTGGCAACTGGGCGGAATCTACACCGTTCTACGATCCAAAGCCCCGACCATGATCCAGCGCTGGGGCGAACGCTACTGCCTGATCGGGCCTTACAACCCTCAGACGGCGGCGGTCGAATTCGAGGAGCAGCCGGCGACCGGACTCCTGGCGCGGACTCTGCAAAAGCTTTCCGACCGCGGAACCGGGTGGCGGTATGGGCAATGGCTCATTCCGGGCCGGCCCCATGTCATCCTTCTCGACTACCGGGCCCGATTCGGGCAACTCGATTCGGATAAATACCTGCTCTGGAAAGATCACGGCATCGGGACCGTCGCCGGGGACGGGGAAGTGAACGAGGTCATTGCCTTCGGATTCGCGGTGACGGAATTTTTCCGGGTCTTGTGCGAGGAATTGGACGGGCATCAGCCGGTGATCGGGCACTTTCACGAATGGATGGCGGCGGTCGCGGTGCCGCGGATCGCGCATCTGAAATTGCCGGTGGCGACGGTTTTTACGACCCACGCCACGCTGCTGGGCCGGTACCTGGCCAGCGACGATGCGGAGTTTTACCAGCATCTTCCCTCGATCCAGCCCGACGAAGCGGCGGGACGGCGCAACATCCATCCGCGCTTTGCGATCGAGCGGGCAGCGGCGCATGCGTCGACCGTTTTCACGACGGTCAGCCAGGTGACGGGCGTCGAGTCGCAGGCCCTTCTGGGGCGCGTGCCGGACGTCATTCTTCCGAACGGGCTGAATCTTTATCGGTTCGCGGCGTTGCACGAATTTCAGAACCTGCACCGCCAGTACAAGGAAGTGATCCACGAATTCGTGATGGGGCACTTCTTCCCCGGATACAGCTTCGATCTGGACCGAACGATTTTTCTTTTCACGAGCGGGCGCTACGAATACCGCAACAAGGGGATGGACCTCTTCATCGAGGCGCTCCATCGCCTCAACGGCCGGCTGAAAACGCTCGACGACCCCCCCACCGTGGTGGCCTTTTTGATCACCAAGGCGGCGACCAAGCATGTCAACGTCGGCGTTCTTCAGAGCCAGTCGATGTTCGACGAACTGCGGCGCCTGTGCGGGCAGATTCAGCAGCAGATGGGGTACAAGTTGTTCGCCAACGCGGCCATGGGCAAGATCGCCTCCGGCGCGGAATTGATGGACGAGGACGATCGCGTGCGGTTGAAGCAGGCGATTCACGCCTGGCACAACGGCCGCCAGCCGCCGATCGTCACCCACGACCTGGTCGATGACGCCAGCGATCCGATCCTTCAACATCTGCGTCATCGCGGCCTGCTCAACGCGGCGTCCGACCCGGTGAAGGTGGTGTTTCATCCGCATTTTGTGACGGCCGTCGGGCCACTGATCAATCTCGATTACGAGCAGTTTGTTCGCGGGTGCCACCTGGGCGTGTTCCCCAGTTATTACGAGCCGTGGGGATATACGCCGATGGAGTGCGTCGCCCTGGGCGTTCCCACCGTCACGACCGACTTAAGCGGCTTTGGCGCATATGTTCAGCAGAACGTGGCGGAGCACCAGGATCAAGGGATTTATGTGCTGAACCGCCGGACGCACTCGTTCGAGGACGCGACCAACGAACTGGCGGACCATCTTGCGACCTTCGTGCAGCTAGGCCGAAGGCAGCGCGTGGAGTTGCGCAATCGGGTGGAGCGATTAGGCGAAATGTTTGACTGGTCGGCCCTGATCGTGAATTACAACGAGGCGCACGATCTGGCCCTGACCCGGCTCGCGCAGGGCCATCCCGGGAAGGTACAGGTCAAGGTCGTTTAGATCGGGGAACAGGATTAGAAGAATTCAACGCCGCAGTCGAAGCGCCCGTCGTCGCGGGTCCGGCAGGAGACGATGCGGATTCGGCTGGAGGCCCGCAACCCCCCACCGCCGAGAACCATCCAGTGGATCGCATCGGGTTCGAAGCGATTGTCCGAGACAAAACCGGCCCCGTAGAGCGAGAGATCGATGACGTCGACGTTCCGGCTGGATTCGCGCCCGCCGCCGCCGGCCTCGCAGGAAATCCATCCCTTGGCCTCGTATGCCTGGCGGGGAGCGCGGCGGCGTTCCGTTGCTTCAGGAATGACCGCTGCGGATCCGGACGGATTTGAAGATGGGGCCATGGAACTATTCATCGGACCTTACGCCGCGTCCCTTTGGCTCGCCCCGGCCGTGCCGATATACTTGGATTATCGGCCTTTGCCCCTGGAGCCCACGTGTCTGAACGCGTCTGCAAATCGTATCGCGTCTTGGTTGGCCTGGAGATCCACGTCCAATTGTCCACCCGATCCAAGATGTTCACCGGCGCGGCCAATGGTTTCGGCGCCGAACCCAATACACAGGTGGACGAGCAGGTCCTGGGTCTGCCCGGGGTTTTGCCCGTCATGAACAAAAAGGCGGTCGAGTACGCCATCAAGGCGGGGATGGCTCTTGGGTGCAAAATCGCCCGGCACACCAAGTGGGATCGCAAGAGTTACTACTATCCCGACCTGCCCAAGAATTATCAGATCAGCCAATACGATCTGCCGCTTTGTTTGCAGGGGGAGTTTGAGCTGGTGCGCAGGGACGGATCGAGCCTGCCCGTGCGCATTCGCCGGGCGCATTTGGAAGAGGATGCGGGAAAGCTGCTGCACGAAGCGCCTGGCGGTTATGCAATCGACTTCAGTATTGTCGATTTGAATCGCGCTGGCACGCCGCTGCTGGAGATCGTCACCGAGCCGGATCTATCAAGCCCGCAAGACGTCGCCCTGTTCGGGCAGGAATTGCAGAAGCTCGTGCAGTTCCTTGGCGTCAGCGAGGGGCAAATGCAAATGGGACACATGCGCTTCGAGCCGAACATCAACGTGCATATCACGGACGGCGAAGGGAATGTGCACAAGACGGCGATCACCGAAATCAAGAACCTCAACAGCTTCAGCGTCCTGGAGCGGGCGACGACTTACGAAGTGCAACGGCAAATCCGCGCCTGGGAAGAAACCGGTTCGCTGGGCCGGAAGAGCACGTACGGCTGGGACGAAGCGGCCGGGGCGACATTCCATCAGCGCGACAAGGAAGAGGCGAACGACTACCGCTATTTCCCCGACCCGGATCTGGTCCCGATCGAGGTGGATGATAAATGGCTCGCGGAGTTGAAAGGCCAAATCGGCGAATTGCCCGCCGCCCGGCGCAAGAGATATGTCGAAGCGCTGGGATTGTCGGCGACGGACGCGGCGATCCTCGCCTCGGACCGCGCCACCGGCGAGTTCTACGAAGCCGCCATCGCCGCCGGCGGCGACGCCAAGCGCGTCAGCAATCTCATCCTCTCGCATGGCCGGCGCCTGGCGAACGAGAAAAGCACGGCCCTGGAAGGTATCGGGGTCAGCCCCAGGCGATTCGCCGAAGTGGCGACCCTGATCGACTCGAGCAAGATTTCCGCCAGCAGCGCCGGACCGCTCTTCGACAAACTGGCGCAAAAAGACGCCCCGGCTGAAGCCGTCGCCACGGAGCTGGGGCTGATTCAGGTGAGCGACACCGGCGCGATCGACAAGGCGATCGACGCGGTGATCGCCGCCAATCCCAAGCCGCTACAGGATTATCGCGCCGGCAAGCAGTCGGCGATGGGCGCGCTGGTGGGCATGGTGATGAAAAACGGCAAGGGTTTGAATCCCAAGATGGTGCAGGAAGCGCTGAAAAAGAAATTGGAAGGATCCTGATTTCCCATGGCCACGGCACGGATGTCGAATCGCAGAGTGAAGCGCCCTTATGGTGGATTTCTGCGCAGCAAACGCCGCAGCGGGCTGGACACGCTGGCGATGCTGGAAGCCGCCAAAGGCGATCAGACGCCTCGCCTTCCCGGGTTCTGGGCTACAATCTATTCGGCGGTGAAGCGATTATTCCGCCGCCGATGATATGTCATTTGCCGCAAACACGCCTCAGAAGCTCGATCTCAAGCGTGATGAGAAACTGGAAATCCTCTGGAAGGACGGCTCGCGCAGCGTCTACCCGCTGCAACTTTTGCGGTCGATGTGCCCCTGTGCGACGTGCAAGGAAGTGCGAGCCGGGCAGCACGAGCGGAAATCGCTTTTGACGATTTTGCCTGGGAATTACGCCAAGCCGCTGACCGTCGTGAAGGCGGAACTTGTGGGGAATTACGCCCTTCAGATCGACTGGTCGGACGATCATGGGAGCGGGATTTATTCGTTCGATTATTTGCGCTCGATCGCGCCGAAGGGCTAAATCGTCTCGCACCAGGTACGCCATATCTGGCGGTAGCAGGACTCGATGTTGCGAGCAAATCGCGCGGCGTCGCAGAGCGGGGAATCGAGGATGCGCTGCCTAAGGGTGCGGCGCAAATCCGCCAGGCGCGGCCGGTCGGCGCATAGATCGATAATTATCTTCACGTACTCGTCAGCCGTTCGGGCGACCAATTCCGACAGGCCGAGGTTGCCTAACTGGCTGAGCCCGGCCCGGCCGACGGCCGTCTGGCCCGTCAGGGTTACCACTGGCACTCCCATCCAAAGGGCGTCCAGACTGGTCGTATGTCCGTTGTAGGGAAACGTCTCCAAGCCCAGGTCGATGCGGCGATAGACTTGCAGGTAGTCGCTGCGCCGCTGTCGGTCGACCCATTCCAATCGATCGGGCGCGATGTCCCGGCGACGAAGCGTATCGGTGACCCGCTGCCGGGCGCTTCCTCGCGGCCCGAGGAGAATGAGCCGCGACCGTGGTACTTGGCGCAGAACTTTCGCCCAAAGTTCCAGAACCCCGTCGTTCACCTTGCAGAAATTGTTCAAACAGCCGAAGGTGATGAATCCGTTTAGCACAGCGGGCGGCGGACCGACAGCGTCGGCCGGCGCCTCCATCGCTTCGGGGTCGTAACACCAGAAACTGTCGGGGAGGCGAATCGACTTCTCGCGGTGCAAAGAATCGCTCTGGCCGGGCGGATCGAGATGCGGATCGGTCAATCGGTAATCCATCGTGTCGAGTCCCGTTCCAGCGGGGTATCCACCGAAGGTGACTTGCACAGGCGCGGGTTTGCGCAAAGACAAGCAAGCGGTTGCCGGCCATGTGCAGCGTGAGATCCACCAAAATATCGATCCGGTCCCGTCGAATTTGATTGGCAAGCTCAGTGTCGGAAACGCGGACAATGTCGCACCAGCCGCGTGCGTTCCGACGAAACTCATCGGTGATCCTGTCGGGACGGAGCACATGCGCGTAACAGAAGATCTCAAATTGCTCGCGATCATGATGCCGGAACAGCGGCAAAAGATTTCGTCCCACGACGTGGTCCCGGAAATCAGCCGAAACATAGCCGATGCGCAGGGGCGCTCCGGAGAACGGTCGTTGAAGTGAGCCTGAATGAATTTCCGCAGCGGCTCGGCGTGCTGTCGGCTCCAAAGCTGGTGCTCGGCGGCGATCATGCCGGCGTCGCAGCCGGGGAGAAAGTGCAGTGTGTAAACGAGATTGCCGTGGACCCCGGCGAAGTCGGGCTTGAGCGCCACGGCCTTGCGAAAAGCGGCGATGGCCTCATTGAGCTGCCCCATCTCTTTCAGGGCGTTGCCGAGGTTGCCGAATGCATCCGGGTGATTGGGTTTGAGCAGGATGGCCTGACGATAGGCGGCAACGGCTTCGTCGTATTGCTCGTTCTCTCTCAGGGCGTTGCCGAGATTGTAGTGGGCGTCGACAAAATCGCCTTTAAGGGCAATGGCGCGGCGAAGCGCCGAAATGGCCTCTGTGTATTGCCCCATTTCCGTCAGGGCGTTGCCGAGATTGCTGTGGGGTTCGGGGTAATTGGGATTCAGCGCGATGGCTTTGCGATACGCGGCGATGGCCTCTTCGAGGTGTCCTTTCGCTTTCAAAGCGTTGCCGAGATTATTGTGAGCGTCGGGAAAGTTGGGATCGAGGGCAATGGCCTGTCGCAGCGCGGCGATCGCGTCATCGTGTTTTCCCAGGTCGTTCAACACAGTGCCGAGGTTGCCGTAGGCTTGAAAATAATTGGGTTGGAGGGAGATGGCCCGACGAATCAATTGCACCGCAAGCTCGCTCCGCCCGGTTTGATAGGCAATGACTCCCAGATATTGGATTGCGCCCGCGTGCTGCGGCTGGCGGACGAGTATTTGCTGATAAAGCTTTTCCGCTTCCTGGAAACGCCCCGACTGATGGCGCTGCAGGGCAAGTTCAAACGCTTTTTGGATCGAGGGTCCGCTCATGACGTAGCGGCAAATTATTCCCAATCGCCGTGGCGGCGAGCGACTTTGCCGTCGCGGTTGACCCACAGCATGCGGAAGCCGAAGAAAGCGGCGAACAGATACCCCATCAGGCCGAATACGGAAACGCCGTGAATCCGCGGCGGCATGTCGTGGGCGATCAGCACCGCCGACCCGATCAACAGAGAACTGATGAACATCCCCACGACCACGCGATTGGCGGCGGATTTGAGATGCTGATGCTCCAGCGAAATCGAAAATTTTCCGCGCTCGAGTCTATCGATTGTGTTCGTGATGGCTTTGGGGATCGCCTCGGCGGTGCGCTGCCAATCCTGCCAGAGCCGGCGGAAATCCTTCAGGCGCGCTTTCTTGGACAGTCGCATGCGCACGTATTTTTCCCGCCACGGTTCGAGCAATTCCGCCAGGTTAAATCCGGGGTTGAGCAGGCGGCTGGTTCCCTCGAGCAGCATCAGACATTTAATCAGCATCGAGAAATTCCCCGGCAGGATCAGGCCGTGCTGATGGAGAATTTCCGTCATGGCGTTGAGCGCGCCGCTGATGTTGAAACTTCCGACGGACTGGACGCCGTAATCCTCGAAGAGTTCGGTTAGATCGGAACTGAGGGCGTTGCGATTGAGTTCATCGGGCGTGCCGCAGACGCGCAGGACGGCGTCCGTCAGCCGCTGCGCGTCGCGGTCGGCGGCGGCGAGCAGGATGTCCACGATCTGCCGCCGCGCGTCCTCGTCGATGCGCCCGACCATGCCCGCGTCCAGAAGTCCGATTTTTCCGCCGCGCATGACCACGAAATTGCCCGGGTGCGGATCGGCATGATAAAATCCGTCGCGGAAAATCATCTCGATAAAAACATTCGCGCCGCGCCGCGCCAGTTCCTCCCGGTCGATCTTCATTTCTTCCAGGGCCTTGGAGTCGGTCAAGGCGCATCCGCTCAGGCGGCGCATCGTCAGCACGCGCCCTGTTGAAAGCTCGGGATACGGCCGCGGAAAGACGACCGTTTCGTCCTTGTCAAAATTCCGCCGGAACGCCTGCAGATTCCGCATCTCGCGGCGGAAATCGAGTTCGTTCAGAAGCATGCGGCTGAATTGGCGGATCAGTTCCGCCGGCTGGAAGGCGCGCATGCGCTCGTTTTTCTCGGCGATGTCGGCTAGAAATCGCAGGATGTCGAGGTCCCGGCGGATGGTCCCCTCGATGCCGGGATGTTGGACTTTGACGACGACGTTGCGTCCGTTGCGTAGTTTCGCCCAATGAACCTGCCCGATGGACGCCGACGCCGCGGCGGCGCCCTCAAATTCGGCGTAACACTCGCTGACCGGCCGGCCCAATTCCGTCTGCACGATTCCCGCCGCGATCTCCGGCGCGTCGGGCGCCCGCCCGCCTGGAGCTTGCTCAATTCGTCCGCCATCGGCTTGCCGACCAGGTCCGGGCGCGTGCTCAGCATCTGCCCAAGCTTGATGAAGGTCGTCCCAAGATCCGTCAGCGCCAGGCGGAAACGCGCCTCGAACGGCAGATCGGTCAGCACTTCGCCGGCGTGGCTGCGCAGGGCGTTGTGGATCGGCTCCCATTCGATTTCGGTGAGCCACATGGCCAGACCATATTTGGCCAGCACGCGCGCCACTTCCGCGGCGCGGGCCAGATCCCCGGCAAATCGAAACCGGGAACGGATCATCGAGGGTAATTGCATCGCCTGCCCGGTCGAAGGAACTGAATTTCATCGCCTGCTGATCGCCCGCCGGCCTAATTCTTGGGCTTGCGGCGCGTCGCCGGCTTCTTCTTGTCGTTCGTCCCCGCCAAATCACGAGCCGCTTCCCGAAGTGCGCCGACGACTTTGGCGACTTCGACATCCATGGCCTTTTGCAGCGTTTTAGCCGCCTTCTGCGAGCGCTGCTGCAACGTGCGGGCGATGCGTTCCCCTTCCTTCTCGGAAAGATCAGCCTGCTTGGCGAGCTTCTTGCCCAGCTCCTCGACGGACTGCTTTCCCGTGCCGACCAAACCGATTCCGGTGTAGATGCTCTTGAGGAGAATGTCTTTCATGATCTTCAGCTTACCAAGAGGGGGAATCCAAAAGAAGGGGAAACCGGTCTGCGACGGCAAGACTAATGAACCGCCAAGCCGCCAAGAACGCCAAGATAAATTCCGCCAGGTTAATCTCCCAAAAAATACGGAATCTTTCCTGGCGTCTTAATCTTGGCGTTCTTGGCGTCGTTGGCGGCTTGGCGGTTGAAAATCGTTCCAGGATTCGAGTCTTCCTGATTTGGGTGCAGCCGCTTAAAGATTCGCCATTGCCTGGGACAATCGCCGAACGGCGTGGACGGCCATGCCTTTTAGGTTCGGGACATGATCGCCCAGCGGGGGGACGATCGCCTGGGTGATGCCGAGTCTTCCGGCTTCGCGGAGGCGAAGTTCCAGTTGGGGGACGGAACGGATTTCGCCGCCGAGGCCGAGTTCTCCGACGGCGAGCGTTCCTGCTGCCAGGGGGCGGTTGAGGTGCGCGGAGGCGATCGCCAGGGCGATCGCCAGATCGACGGCCGGCTCGGGGGTTTTGATTCCGCCGGCGATGTTTACGAAGACGTCGTCCGCGGCCAGGCGCAACTCGGCGCAGCTTTTCCAGGACGGCCAGGATCATCGCGACGCGGTCGGAGGAGACGCCGCTGGTTTTTCGCTTGGCGGCACCGATGACGCTGGGGGCCGTGAGAGCCTGGACTTCAACGAGGAGCACGCGCGTCCCCTGCATCGCGGCGGTCACGACCGATCCGCTCGGCGGCCCGGCCTGTCCATACTGCTCCAAGAAAATCTTCCCCGGCTGAGTCAGCTCCGACAAACCGCTCCCGCTCATCTCGAACAATCCGACTTCGTGCGTCCCGCCAAAGCGATTCTTCGCGCAGCGAACGATGCGATGGGCGTGAAAACGATCCCCCTCGAAATAGGCGACCGTGTCGACGATATGCTCGATGACCTTCGGGCCCGCGAGCGTGCCGGCCTTGGTGACATGCCCGACAAGAACGACGGCGGTGCCGCTGGCTTTGGCGAGATAGACCAGGTCCATGCAGCAATCGCGAAGCTGCGTGACCGAACCCGGGGCGGCGGGAATCTGCGGCTTGTAAATCATCTGGATCGAATCGACGATCGCCACCGCGGGCTTCACCTTGGCGATCTGATGCGTGATCCGCTCGACGTTCGTCTCGGCCAGGACAAGAAGATCGTCGGATTTAACGCCCAGCCGCCGGGCTCGCAGCGCCGTCTGCCGGGCGGATTCCTCGCTGGTGACGTAAAGAATCTTGGCCGCCGCGTCCCCATTGCGGCGGACGCTCATGGCGTGCGCGACTTGCAAAAGCAGTGTCGATTTTCCGATCCCCGGCTCCCCGCCGACGAGCACCACCGACCCCGGCACGATCCCGCCGCCGAGCACGCGATCGAATTCCGCGATCCCGGTCGCGAGCCTGGGCGTGTGCGCCTCGTCGATCTCCCCAATCGCCACCGGCTCCGCCCCGCGCAGGGCGTCCGCCGTCGCCGCCCGGGCATCGGGGGCAGGGGGCGTATATGCCTCGAGCGAATCCCACGTCCCGCAATCCGGACATTTCCCGAGCCACTTCGGATGCACGCTTCCGCATTGGTTGCAAAGAAATTGGGTGCGCGACTTGGGCATGGGTCTGCATCCTACGCGGCTGTCTCGACGGGCACAAAAATAAATGCAACCGCCGAGAATTTTTGGAGCAACGGGTGACAACGTCGGACAAAACTTGACACTTTTGAAGTGATTGGCGATCGGGGCGATTTAGGGCAACTGGGTTGGGGGTGTTTATTGGGGGTTGAACAGAGGAGAAATTCAATGCGAATTGAACCGCCGAGGACCCGCCACGGCGGGTAAACTGGCCGAGAACGCCGAGAAAATGCAAGCGGATTTTTGGCCACGGATGGGGGACAGATGAACACGGATAAGACGAAGAAGTTGCCGGCTGCCAGTTGTGAGTTGCCAGGTCGATTCTTTATCGGTGTGAATCTGTGCCCAAACTGTGGCAATAGATTCTGTACGCTCTGCGTCTGTCCCGCCACGGGCGGTTTTCAACTCTGTGTCTCGGCGTCTCTGCGGTAAAACTTCCCTGCGGATTAAAAGGCATTTTTCACCGCGGAGATCGCCGAGAACGCGGAGAATTCAAAACCGGAATTCGAAAGCTTGGTTAAATCCCCATCCGCGCAATCCGTGGTTAAAAAGAATTTTGACCGCGGATTTCACGGATGGGCACGGATGAATAAGCAAATAGTTGATTTCTCCGCGTCTTCCTCTGCGCCTCGGTGTCTCTGCGGTTACATTTTGAACCCGAAATCTAGCGAATAACGCCCGGGCTGCGTATACTTTCGGCCAGTCCGCCGCCAGGTGGCGGAATTGGCAGACGCACTACTTTGAGGTGGTAGCGCCGAGAGGCGTGCAGGTTCAAATCCTGTCCTGGGCATTCAGCAAATCAATCAGTCCGGAACGCCGAACGATTCATTCGCCGCCACCGGGCGACTCGAGTCCCCGTCACTCCCGCTTCTACGATCCGCTCATCTAAATGACGGATGATGACGCACTAAACTAAACTGTCGAGCGCTCATCCATTCGCTCAATTCCTGCCTGCGCAGCCGCTTTAGACCGCATAAAGGTAATAGCCGTCATCAAACACCCCGGCGAAATCCATAACTGCCACCAGCAGTGAGTGTAGTCCATTGCTGGTTTCTCCGAATCGGAAACAGGGGAACTTCGCTCCCTTAATGGCTGCTCACTTACAAAATGCGGAGCGCGGTCAATCCAGTGCGGGGGAATTTGCCTTATGAATTGTCGAAACAAATGGCCCATGGTTGCTGTGATAGTTCTCGCGCTTGCGACGACTCGCGACGGGCTGGCGTCCGGGCCAGACGGTGCGGCCAATGCGCCCGTTGCAGTTCAAGCGCCGGCGACAAAGCCTTCGGTACTAGCCGCCGATCGATTGGATCAGCAGGCTGCACGGAGTCCGGCCGACGCTTTACGTGTAGGGCTCGCGTATTACAACGGAACGGACGGCGTGAATCAGGACTACGAAACAGCGATGGTCTATTTCTGCAGGGCGGCAGACGCAGGTAACGCAGAGGCGATGAACGGCATTGGGTTTCTCTACGACGATGGCCAAGGCGTAGCGCAGGACTTTCGGGAGGCCATGGCCTGGTATCGCAAGGCCGCCGACGCTGGCAATCCGGACGCGATGACCAACATCGGCCTGCTCTATGATGTAGGTCATGGCGTTGCGCAGGACTACCATCAGGCAATGTACTGGTTCCAGCGGGCCGCCGACGCGGGCAGCGCGCGGGCGATGGCCGACATCGGATTTCTGAACGAGCAAGGCCATGGGGTTCCGCAGGACTATGCGAAAGCATTAGGTTGGTATCAAAAGGCGGCCGACGCGGGGGACACGGACGCGATGTGCGCCGCGGGCATCATGTACCAACGCGGCGTGGAAATTCCTCAGGATTACTCTAAGGCTATGAGTTGGTTCCGCAGGGCCGCCGATGCCGGGGACGCTGACGCGATGTGCGAAACCGGACTCATGTACGAAAACGGCTGGGGCTTTCGACAGGATTATTCACAGGCAATGCAATGGTACCGCAAGGGCGCCGACGCTGGAGACGCGTGGGCGATGACCACCATTGGTTGGCTGTACGACAGCGGCCGAGTTGCGCCACCCGACTACCAGGGGGCCTTGGACTGGTATCTCAAGGCCGCCGACTTAGGGGATCCGGTGGCTATGAACAATATTGGTGTCCTCTACGATGACGGACACGGCGTTGTACAGGACCACGAGCGGGCAATGGCGTGGTACCGCAAGGCCGCCGCGCTCGGTGTCGAGAATGCCAAGGAGCGTCTGAGTCAATTAGACTCTGTGTCGCAAATTCCTGAGCAGGTGCCAGCGTCGCAGAACCCTCCTGTTGCCGAAAACGGATCTTACTACGGAGAGATCAGCGAACGAACGGGCCTGCCGCGAACGATCTATGTGAACGGGTACTACCGGCAAGATGGAACCTACGTGCGCGGCTATTACCGCAGCCCATAGGACGTCTTTCAGCTAGCCTTGGGCTCGGGGCCTACCTTGTGAGTCGGTTTTGGTTGTCAACGGTGGTTATGGGCGCTTATTCGCCCAATGCGACCACGATTTGCCTGCTTGATTCTGTAGGAAACGGCGTAAGGGGCTTGGTCATGTCACAGTTTTCAAGCGCACGAGAACACGGCGACCACCATCGGGATTACCTTGTTACCGATAAATGCTCGATGTCGCGGCTTCTCGCAACTTGGCACATTGAAGACCTCCAAGTCTTCAATGCTACGTTGGAACGGTTCATCGCGGCGGAGGACCAGCGAATCGCGTCCACGTACGACGGTCCGCCGGAAGATTATGATGGCTGGTGGATCCAAGACATCGTCGGAAATAACCTTAGGCGTGCGTTCGTGTGTGCATGCATGGACGCAACTTCCTTCCATCTAAACCTCCTTTGCCAAAATGTGGCAGTTATCGCTCGGAGGGAATCGCCCGACCTAACAAGGGAGTCTGTGAAAAGGGCGCAGGGGATTCTTGGACCAAGTGGGCTTCGACAAATCCTTATCGAATGCTTGGAACGAGATAGATGCACTTTACACGTTGCGGAACATCTTCGTCCACGCATCCGGAATTATTTCTAAACAGCGAGATGGACAAAAAATTAATTGGTTAATCAAGACTAGGTCCCCGCCGGGAATAGCAATTCAGGACGAATCGATCGAGTTAGATCCGAAGTTCACGGCGTACGTCTCTCGCCAGGTCGAAGCCTTTTTCAGGTTGCTGCACACCGAATTGGAAAAACTTTGTGAGAAGAGCGAAACCGGCCAACCCAAGGAAACGACGTGAGAGATCGACATAGCCGAAGTCGGTTCTCGCTTAAATTCAAGCCCAATTCGGTCGTCTAAATTTGGAGCAGAACGATCGGTGCCGTAACGATGCTTCGTGTGTCTGAGCTAGTCAGGCTCAAAACGAAACCGCCATAGTCATTTCCCTCCCCCCGGCGCCGCGTAATGCGCAGTCATTTTCTTAGAGACGACTGTTTTCGTGATTAAGAAAATGCGACCGAATAGGAAAATCATTCAAAACGAAACCGTAAAAGTCACTTCCCCGCCGGGCGCCGTGTAATGGGCGCGAAATCGCCCAAAAATCCCGCCCTTAGCATGGCATACCGGCTCAGGTCCACGCCTGCGCCGCCGAAGGCGGTCCAGTAGTTGGGGATGGCTGCGTGGTGGAGGAAATTGCTGTAGGCAGCTCCGCCGTCGATGAACCAGGGGGAGCCGAGGATTTGCCAGGAGACGTCGCCGCCGTTTTTGACGATCCACTGATCGATGGGGACGTCGAAGTTGTAGTCGTCGACGTGGACGGCGGCGTTGCCGATGTAGTCGGCCTGATCGGCGAGGGTGAAGGTGAGGTCGCCGGTGCGGAGGGAGAGGCTGCTGGTGCCGCCGCCGCCGACGAGGAGGGTGCCGACGGCCTGGTCGTAGCTGGCGGAAAGGCCAATGAATCCCCACGGCGTGATTTGCCAGCGGAGGCCGGAATCGGTCCCCTGGCGGGGGATGATGGTGATGGGGATGCCGAGATTTTGCCCGACGGTGTAGACCTCGCTGCTGGAGACGGAGCGGTAGAGGAATGCGGTGTCGGTCGCGATGGCGACCGAGCCATTGATGTCCCATTGACTGCCGATGTCGAAATTCGCGAAGTTGCCGTCGAATCCTTCGGCGCGGCTGGTTCCGCCGCCGCCGTCGATGGTGAACTGACTGTTATGGTCGGGGTCCTGCATCTGGCCGGTTTGAGTGGCCAGAAGCCCGTAATGATTGAAGGCGTCGTCGGCGAGATAGGCCGTGGAAGACTGCGGATTTCCGTCGATGGCGGCGACGGCGGACTCTTTGTCGATCGCCAGGATCAGCTGCGAATAGGCGCTCTCGCCGTCGCTTTCGACGAAGTCCTTGATCTGGGTTTGGAGATCGGAGGCGCTGGCGCCGGTGAAGGTTTTGGTGAAACCGGTCAGGGGGATGGAGAGGGTCGCTTGCGTTTGGCTGGGGTTTTCGGTGAAGACGACGGCGCTGGGGACGCCGCCGTAATTGACTGACGCCGAGAATCCCTGCCCGGCCAGGGCGGCGAACTGCTGCTGCTCGTTGATGAGATTATTCGCCAGGTTGATGATGTTGGAGCCGCCGGCGGTGACGGTGGCTCCGGAGCCGCCCATCGCGTCGACCGAAAAGAAATCCGCCGCCCGCGCCGCCGGCGCGGCCAGGGCGAGCGCCGCGGCGAAGATTGCTTTTTTCATCATGCACGGATTTTCATTGCTTACGGCGTGGATGGCAATGCCGATTTTTTTGTGAATTTTTGCGCGGCTCGCTGGTTCTGGAAGATGGTTAAACCGCCAAGCCGCCGAGGACGCCAAGATCAAAACGCCAAGAAAAACAGAATTGAAATTTTGCCGCTATTAAGGTGGCGGAATTTATCTTGGCGTTCTTGGCGGCTTGGCGGTTCGTTTACGAATTGAGTGAGCGCAGGCGCGTTTCGGGCGGCTTCGATTGTGCGGGAGATGTGCTGGTCTTCGTGGGCGAGGCCGACGAACCATGCCTCGAATTGGCTCGGGGGGAGATAGATCCCCTGCTCGAGCATGGCGTGGAAAAAGCGGGCGTAGGCGGCGGTGTCGGAGGCGGTTGCCTGGGTGAAATTCGTGACGGGGTCACCGGCTTTGCGAACGAAGAAGGGCGTGAGCATTGAGCCGACGCGATTGACCGCCAGGGGCACGCCGGCTTCGTCTGCCGCGGCGCGCAGGCCTTGGGCGAGGGCATCGCCGCGCTTTTCGAGAATGTCGTAGGCTCTCGGCTCGCTTAGGATTTCCAAAGTGGCCAGGCCGGCGCTGGTGGCCAGGGGATTTCCGCTGAGGGTTCCGGCCTGGTAGACGTCGCCCGCGGGGCTGATCCGCTCCATGAATTTGCTTGATCCCCCGTAGGCGCCGACCGGCAGGCCGCCGCCGATGATTTTTCCGAGGCAGGTCAGATCGGCCGCGACTCCGTACAAACCCTGCGCGGAATTCCATCCGACGCGGAAGCCGGTCATCACTTCGTCGAGAACCAGAAGTGCTCCTGTCTCATCGCAAAGTTTTCGCAAGCCCGCCAGATACCCCGGCGCCGGAGGCACGACCCCCATGTTTCCCGCGACCGGCTCGACGAGGAAACAAGCCAGCTCGCGCGGATGCGCGGCGAAGATTTTTTCCGTCGCTTCCAGATCGTTGTAAGGGGCGAGCACCGTCAGCGCGGCCAGGGGGGCGGGAATTCCGGGACTGGAGGGTGTGCCGAGTGTCAGCGCGCCGCTACCGGCCTGGACGAGGAGCGAATCGGAATGCCCGTGATAACCGCCGACGCATTTGGCGATTTTTTCGCGGCCGGTGACGGCGCGGGCGAGCCGGATCGCGCTCATGACGGCCTCGGTGCCGCTGTTGACGAATCGCAGCATCTGGATGGAGGGAATCGCCGAGATGATTTTTTCCGCCAGTTGCGTTTCCAGTTCCGTCGGCGCGGCGAAACTCGTCCCGCACCCCAGCGCCTTGCTGACGGCCGCGACGACGCGCTGGTGGGCGTGGCCGACAATGAGCGGCCCGTAGCTGGCGACAAAGTCGATATACGAATTCCCGTCCAGATCGGTGACGCTGCACCCTGACGCTTCGCGAATGAACGGCGGCGTCCCGCCGACGGCCTTAAAAGCGCGCACCGGCGAGGAGACGCCCCCGGGCATGACCCGGCTGGCGCGCGTAAACGCCGACTGCGATCGCGATGTTTTGCTGGTTTTGCCGGCGCCCATTGGAATTTATTGCGAGCTGGATTGCGCGGTTTGATCGGTCACCGGCGTTCCAGCGGGCCAAAAGTCGGAGTACGTGTCCGGCGTGTTTTTCGGATCGTTCAAGTCAAAACTCTTGATCTGAATATCGATTTTCCGCGTCGGCTGCCCGTCCTCCCCGAAGCGCTGGAGGACGATGTGATTCGGCAAATTCCATGTCCCGACGGGCTGGAATCCGTCGCAGGTGATCTCTTCGATCATCATGTTCTTGCGCGTCACCTCGACGCCGCTACAGGCATATTGCTGCGGGCGCGCATAGGTCATGACGCGATTCAATTTCGTCCCGCCCTCGGGCGTAATGGAAAGGTTCAGGGAAGCGGCATCGGCACCGGGGAACTTCATCTTCCACTTCGCCAGTACGTCCGGGGTGAGCCATTGCGCATCGGCCGGGGCCCGGTAACCCAGCGCGACGTCCAGGCCGTCGCTGAGGCGGAAATTTTCCGATGTCGGTTTCTGGAGCGTGACTCCTTTTTTGTCCACGAGGATCACCTTGTCGGGAAGCAACGCGACGACTTGCTTATCGCCCGGCGAAGCGGAATCGTTTGCCTCCCAGTAGGCTCGGTCTCCGAAAATCGGAAGACGACGTGGAGGTTTTGGGTTTGATCGCCGGAGACTTGTTCGTCGGCCGTGACGATGAGGCTGTCCAGGTCGTTCCATCGCGCCGCCAGCAGGTCGCGGATGTCGGCCTCATATTTGCGCTTGGACTCGGGGATGGAGCGATCGGTAGTCGGCTGTGTTGCCGCCGAACCAAGAACGACCGCCGGCGTCAAAGTCATGGTGGGCGATGGAGCAATACCTCGCGCCGAAGCCGTCATGTCCGGCTGAGCCGCAGCAGAGATTTTGCGCCCCCAGCGGGGGTAGCCGCCGCGACCCCGGGCTGGGTTGCCGCGTTGGACTTGGCCATCTTGGATTTTCCGGATTTCCTGGCCGCTTTCGTCGGCGCGGGCGAAGCCGGCGCGGGCTGCGTTGCGGGGGTGACGATTGAAGGCTCGGTCTGGGGTGTGATCGGCGTGGGGGCGGCGGAATCGGTGTTGTCTTTTTGCCAACTGCTGACTGTGTTGGCGGGGAAGGTGATCGTCCCGATGCGGGTCACCAATTGGATGCCGTCGGGGGTTTCGGTGACTTTCCCGTGAAGCACGCGGCCGTCGGCCATGTACACGGTATCGCCCCGGGCGATTTGGACGAGCGAAATCGTCGCGACCAAAAGACCGAGCGTCAGAGGCCAGACGAGCCTATGCATACCTCGCTCCGGCGACTCATGCGTGGCTTCCCCGGGTGGTTATTGTCCCACTTCTATGCGCACGTACTTTTCCAGAGTCGCGCCTTTCCCCGACAATAGTTTAGCAACCGTCCCCTTGAATGCATCGGGATTAATAAATTCCTGGTCGAGAAGCACCTTTTCCGCAAAGAATGCGTTGAGCTTTCCCTCGGCGATTTTCTCGGCGATGGCTTGGGGCTTGCCCGTGGCCTTGGCCTGATCGACGGCGATCTCGCGCTCCTTGGCGACGATGTCCGCGGGCATCTCGGCGCGGTTCAATGCCAGGGGGCGGGCGGCGGCAATGTGCATGCCAAGCAGCTTGATCAGCGTATCGTCGGCATTGCCCGTCAGCGACAGCAGTACGGCGCTCTTTGGCTTGCCACTTGCGGAATAGACATATTCGCCGATCACCGCGCCGCTCAGGGACGCGGTGCGGCCGATTTGGACGTTCTCGCCAGTTTGCTGCGCGGCGGCGACGATCTGATCCTTCAACGCCGCATCGTCGGCAAGCTGCACATCGGGGTTGGCCAGTAGGTTCTTGACTGCCGCGTCGGCGATCTTCGCCAGCGGCTCGCTCTTGGCGGTGAAATCCGTATTGCAGTTCACCTCGACGATCACGCCGCGTTTCTTATCCGGCGACACGCCGGTGGCGACGCGGCCTTCCGTCGCGGCGCGGGCGGTGATGGAAGTCTTGACGCCCTTCTTGCGGAAATTCTCGATCGCGGCGTCGATGCTGCCAGCTGATTCGGTCAGGGCCTTTTTGCACTCCATCATTCCCAGGCCCGTTTTGGACCGGAGTTCGTTGACTAGTTTTGCGGTAATCTCTGCCATTCCTGTTCCATCTCCAGATATCTGATAGGACGATTAAAGATCGGTGGACCGGAGATTTGCGTTTTATGCCGGCTGCGCTGCCACGGTTTCCGGGGGCGCGGGATTCTCCGTGGGAGCCGCCGTGGGGGTGCCGGCACCGGGAGTCTCCTCGGCGCGGAACGCCGCCCGGGTGCTGCGCCGCCGGGGCGCCTGCGGCTCTTCGCCTTTGGTTTCCTGGCGGCCGGTTTTGCCTTCGATCACCGAATCGGCGAGCTCCCTGACGATGATCTCGACGGCGCGCATCGCGTCGTCGTTGCCGGGGATCGGCAGGTCGATCAAGTCCGGATCGCTGTCGGTGTCGATCAGCGCCACCGTCTTCACCCCCAGCTTATGCGCTTCCTTGACGGCGATGTGCTCGCGGCGGGTGTCGATGATCACCATCACGCCGGGAATCCGCTCCATCTTGCGAATGCCTTCGAGGTTGGTTTGAATCTTGGTGCGCTCGCGCATGAGCGTCGATTTCATTTTCTTGGAATAGGTTTCGATTTTGCCGGTTTCCCAGAGGCCTTCGAGTTCGGCCAGGCGACTCAGGCGGGCGCGAATGGTTCGGAAATTGGTCAGCGTTCCGCCCAGCCAGCGTTCGGAGACGTAATGCATTCCGCAGCGATTGGCCTCGTCCTGCACGACGTGCATCGCCTGCCTCTTGGTGCCCACGAAGAGCACGTCTTTGCCGCCGGCGACGGTTTGCTGGACCAGCTTCTTCGCGCGAAGGAGGCCCTTGAGGGTCTCCCTCACGTCGATGATGTGGATCATGTTGCGCTTGCCGATGATGTACGGCTCCATTTTGGGATTCCATCGCGAGACGCGATGTCCGAAATGGACGCCGGCATCGACCAGCGCTTTAACCAACTCTGCCTGGGACTGAGCCATAGATGAACTCCAAAGCTTTCGGCCGAAAGGGGCCGACAGCCCGTGCCGCGGTGATGGCCAAGACATCCTCCGCCGCCCTGGGGCTTACGCTTGATAACGAGATTTTAGACGAGGACCCGTGTCGCGCGGCTCCAATGCCGGCATTCGCGGGCGGCTCCTGGCGAGCCAAGCCTCGTAATCTATTCCAAAACCCCCAATGTTGCAAGAATCAATGCGTCAGCCATCAAAATCAACTTTTGCGCAACGGCTTACATTTTTTGCCGTCCGCTGATCGCGTCGGCGAGGATATTTTTGTTCGCGTATTCGATGCTGCTTCCCGCCGGGAGCCCGCGGGCCAGGCGGGTGACCTGAATCTGCGGGAATTTCTCGGCGATCAGGTTCTGGATGTACAGAGCGGTGCCGTCGCCATCGACGGTTGGATTCGTCCCCATGATTACTTCACGGATGGTTCCCTGAGCCAGGCGCTTGACCAGGGCATCGATGGTCAGATCCTGCGGATGCGATTCCTCAAGCGGCGCGATCCGGCCGAGCAATACGTGATAAACCCCTTTGTAAAGGCCGGTGGATTCCAGGGCCAGCAGGTCCTTTGGCTGCTCGACGATGCACACCAGGGCCTGATCGCGGCCCGGATCGGCGCAAATCGAGCACGGGTCCTGCTCGGTTAAGTTATAGCAAATCCCGCAATGACGAATTCGCGTTTTGACTTCCCGGATGGCGTCGGCAAGCTTCATCGCCTCCTGGGGGCTCTCCTTCAGGAGATAAAACGCGATCCGCTCCGCGGACCGAGCCCCAATCCCCGGCAGGCGGGAGAGTTCGTCCATGAGGGTCTGGATGCTTTTGGTGTAGGCGCTCATTGCCTGGGATTATAGACGCCCGCGCCGTTTATGTGACTTTTTCGTCGCGTGCGAACGCAGGTATTCCGCTATTTGAGTTTTTTCGGCCTTACTTTGCGCGACGTCGAGCACAAGATTGCTAAAGGCCGGTTCGTCGGGCCGGATTTCAATTCCATTCATATCCAGGAACACCAACGCGGCGACTGTTCCGGCTCGTTTGTTGCCGTCGATGAAGGGGTGGTTCTTCACGATGTGAAACAAGTAGGCGGCCGCCATTTCGAAAAGGTCATCGTGCAGGAATTGGCCCCCGAAGGTGGCTGCCGGCGCGTGAACGGCCGATTCGAGCAAGGCGGCGTCGCGAATTCCCGCACTTCCCCCATTACGACGAATCTGGTCCGCGTGAATTTCTATCGCTTGATCGACGGTGAGGAGGATGCGGGCTTTCATTCCGCAAGCCGTTTGAGGGTTTTGGCGTGCCTGTCGCTGACGCGCTTCAGCGAGGCGCGAAATCTTTTTACCTCCGCGGGATCGGTCACCGGCTGGATGATCAGACGGCGCCCGTCATCGGTTGAGATATCCAAAGGCTGCTCGGCGTCGATACGCACGAGGTCGAGAATCGGCCGATCAAGCACCAGCGCCAGCGAGTTGCCGTGTTTAACCAATTTTTTATGCACAAAAACTCCGGTTGCTAAAATGGTATCGGTATACCATCGTATCAACATTGGTAAACCGGATCAAGATTTGAATGTTTACCCCGCCGCTTTGGCGGGGGCGCGGCGGGTGGATTCGGCGGTGATGCCCTGGGAGCGGAATTTCTCGTAGCGGCGTTCGAGCAAGTTGTCGATCTTGAAACGCTTTAATTCCCGCAGGTTTTTGGCGACGTACTGCTCTAGATTGTGCGCGGCCGTGCGGGCATCGCGGTGGGCGCCGCCGAGGGGTTCGGAGATGACCGCGTCGATGACCCCCAGTTGCTTCAACGATCCGCTGGTGAGTTTCAGGCTGTCCGCCAGTTGGGCCGCTCCGTCGTTGTCCTTAAACAGGATTGCCGAGCACGCCTCGGGGCTGATGACCGAATACCACGCGAATTGCATCATGGCGACGCGATCGGCGACGCCGATGCCCAGCGCCCCGCCGCTGCCCCCTTCGCCGAGGACGACGCTCAGGATCGGCGTCCGCAGTCTCGACATCTCGAGCAGATTCCTGGCGATGCTCTCTGCCTGCCCGCGCTCTTCAGCGCCGATGCCGGGGTAAGCGCCGGGGTGTCGATCAGTGTCACGACCGGCAGCTCGAACTTCTCGGCCAGCTTCATGCAGCGGAGAGCTTTGCGATACCCCTCGGGATGGGCCAGGCCGAACGAGCATTTTACTTTTTCCTTGGTGTCCCGCCCCTTGTGATGCCCGATGAGGACGACCTTTTGCCCGCCGAGTCGGGCCAGGCCGCACAGGATTGCGCAGTCGTCGCCGAAATGGCGGTCGCCGTGCAGTTCGCGGAATTCCGGGCAGATCATGTCCACATAGTCCCGGAACTGGGGCCGCTGGGGATGCCGGGCCACCTGAACCGTTTCCCAGGCGCTTAGATTGTCGTAGGTCTTGCGAAGCAGGGAGGTGTGATTCGTCCGAAGCTGGCGAAGCTCCTTGGAGTAGTCGATCTGCCTTTGCTGCTGAAGGGCTTCAAGTTCCTGGATTTGCCGCTCGAGCTGCCCAAGAGGCTTCTCGAAATCCAGCAGATGCCGGGCGGCTGATGCGCCGTTGGCGGAACCGTTGCCGGTATTGGTTTCAGACGAGACCAACGATGAATCGGGCATAATTCCGACCAAGAAGCCCCGAGGGGCTCCTTCCTGATTCAACCTCTGCGAGCTTGGGATTCCCTCGTTGAACTCATATCGACTTCCGCCGATCGTCCATCTGGGCGGTCAGATAGCGGCAAGAGGTTAGACTTACGCAGATCGATTATCAAGAGACCGGAACTTGAATCGCAGCCATTGGACAGCGCAAATCAATGTGTAACTCAATGTAAACAAATTACTTACGGCCATGTCTATTCGATGCCGCGGACCTGTAAGACTGGCCACACAGTTGACAGCCAACGGCCTGCTTTTTTCGTTTCGCCCGGCTCTGGACGATATGATTGGGCCGCTTCGGAGGGTTCATTTTGCGAACCATTTTCGCAGCCTTTATCGGGATCACATTCGCCGTTGCTACCGCTTTGGGTCAGGGCGTCCCGGGCGTATCCGAACCTGATCCGCGCGAAATACCAGTCCCTCCCATCCAAACGGCGCTGGGCGACATGCCGGGTGTGAACGATCTTCCCGACCGGCCCGAGATGCCGGATGTTTTGACGATGAACGACGGGACGCCGGTGAGCACGCCTGACCAGTGGGACGCCCGCCGGCGGGAGATGAAGCGAATCCTGGAGTATTACGCCGTAGGGCTGGCCCCGCCGCCACCTGAAAATGTGAAGGGAGTCGAAGTTAAATCCCTCTCCCTCGATGGCGGGCGTGTGAAATATCGCCTGGTGCACCTGACCTTCGGCCCGAACGAGAGCCTCAGTCTGGACGTGGGGATTTTCGCTCCCGTGACGGATCATCCGGTCCCCGCGGTGATCGTGATCGGCCAGCAACCACCACTGGCGACCCCGCTCAAGCGCCTGGGATGGGGTCTCACGCAGGGAAAGAATCAGGATGTGCTACTGATCGTAGGGGCATCGACCCAGCCGTCGATTCCTCGATCGCGGAGCAAGATGTTCCCAACCGATCCGGAAGACATCGCCGAGCAGAACCCCGCCTTGCAGCATGGCTTTGCATTTATCGTCTTCAATAACAGCGATTGCGGCGAAGACACGACTCTGCGGAATCTGGATGGAAGCTGGGCTTTTCGAAACACGCGATTTTTCCCCGCGTATCCGGGTTATGACTGGGGCCTGCTTCGCGCCTGGGCGTGGGGGGTCTCGCGGATCGTGGACTATCTGCAAACCGATCCCCAGATCGACGCCAGAAAGCTGATCATCACCGGCGTATCGCGCTGTGGGAAAGGCGCGCTGGTGGCCGGGGCGTTCGACGATCGCATCGCCATGGTCGTCCCGGTCGCCAGTTCCGGGGGTGGCACGCCCGCCTTCCGGTTCAGCGGGGCCGAACGCGGCGGCGAGGAAGGCCTTAGCGAGATGATGCGGAAATACCCCAATTATTTTTCGCAGCATCTGCACGAATTCTGGGGCCAGCCGGACAAACTCCCGTTCGACAATCACTGGTACATTGCCTTGGCGGCACCCCGTCCGTTTATCGCTCTGGAAGGCTCGCACGACCAGAATGTGAACGTCGATGGGGTCCGGGAATCCCTGATTCACGCCCGGCCCGCCTTCGATCTTTTGCATGCGGGGGACCATTTAGGTGTGAATTGGGCTGACCGACCGCACGGAATGGTAAAAGGCGACTGGGACGCCATGCTCGATTTCGCCGATAAATTCCTGATGGGAAAGGAGGTTGATCGTTCGTTCGATCAATTCCCGCCGGTCGAACCGGCGACTCAGATGAGCCCCGATTCAGGTCAATGAGCATGAGATTTGTGCGATTCCTCCCGCTGCTGCTTTTGGTTTTGATTGGATGTGCGACGACGCCGATCCCCATCAGCGTCCGCGAGCAAGGCGCGATCGGCGACGGCTACGCCCGCGACACCGCCGCCTTCCAAAAGGCGATCGATCTATGCGCTTCGGCGGGCGGCGGGGTAGTCGACGTGCCGCCGGGCGACTATCTGATCGGGAGCATCGAACTGAAATCCAACACGACCCTGCAACTGGCCAAAGGCGCCAATCTCCTCGGCAGCCCCAATCTTGAGGATTACCTCGTCGTGCGCTCGCGATGGGAAGGGGAATGGGTCGATGCCCACCGCGGGTTGATTTACGCCAAGGATGCCCACCACATCGCCATCCTCGGCCCGGGCCATATCGCCGCCAGCTCGATGCTGGGCGGGCGCAGATGCCGCGCCGGCCGGTCGTGATCGAGCCGATCGATTGCAACGACGTTCTCCTCGACGGCTTTTCCGTCCAGCAGCGCCGCATGTGGACCATCCACCCGCTGGAGTGCGAAAACGTCGTCGCCACGAATTTGTACATCCGCACTTCCACGGGCAACGGGGACGGCATCGACGTCGATTCCTGCAAACACGTCCGCATCGATCACTGCGACATCGACACCGGCGACGACTGCATCGCCCTCAAATCCGGCCGCGGCCTGGGGGCCTTTCGCGAAGGCAAACCGACCGAGGATGTTCTCATCTCGAACTGCCTGCTCGGCGACAGCATTTTTGCCTGCATTGGGATCGGAAGCGAAACGTCGGGCGGAATCCGCGACGTCCGGATCGAACATTGCACCTTCACCCACGCCCACACCTTTTCGATCTATATCAAGAGCCACATCGGCCGAGGCGCGTCGATCGAGGATATCTTCGCGACCGACCTCGCGGTGCGCGGCGCCACCGGCGGATTCCTGCGCATCAATCTGACCGGCAGCGGGACCGCCGGGAACGACGCCGTCGCGGGAGATCTGGGAATCCCCTCCGGAAAGAATTTCATTTTTTCCGACATCGACCTCGAGCAGTGCGGCGCGCTGGTTCACGCGACTTCCATCTCGCCGATCAAGCCGCTTGACGGGCTGTCGATTTCCAATATCACCGGGGAATGCCAAATAGGAATGGCCCTGGCAAACATCGTCAACGCGGATATGGACGATATCGATGTGAAGATCGCTTCGGGGCCGCTTTTTTCGATCTGGAACGTCAAAGGCGCGGGTCTGGAGAACGCGGCGACGGTGCAGCCGGCTTCGGAGCCGGCGGTCCCCCATCGATTAGTCCGTCCGGGGACGGATATATCCCAGTGATTTCGAGTTTCGGTTGTACGAATTCGGAGCATTGACTAAAATTCCAGATCGCCTGCGGGCGTAGCTCAGTTGGTAGAGCGTCAGCTTCCCAAGCTGAATGTCGGGAGTTCGAACCTCCTCGCCCGCTTTTTGCAGCCGTTGCAGCCCAGTTCACCGCAGCTTACCGAAGAGCATCTCCGCCAGTTGGCCGCCGCGCGGGTTTTGAGCCGCAAGATCAACCGCGCCGCCTCCGTCGCGCGGTTCGACGGGTGGACGATTGCCGTCTTCGGCGGCGTCAGCGTCCTGTTCGGATTCATGGACATCACGTCGTTGCTCATCGGCGCCGTGATGTGCACCATCGCTTTTTTCGAATTGCGCGCCGCCGACAGGTTGCGCCGGCTGGACCCATCGGCGATTCGCGTCCTCGTCATCGACCAAGCCGTGCTCGGATCGCTGCTGATCATTTATTCGGTTTGGAGCTTGGTGTCCGTTACGAACGGGTCGAGCCTGGCGAGCGTCCAATCCCAGGATCCGCAGGTCGCCCAGTTGCTCGCAAGCTCCCAGGGATTCGTTCAATCCATTACCGCCATCGTTTACGGTGCTTTGATCGCCGTCGCCGTCGGTGGGTGCGGCGGCATGATCCTCTACTATCTCTCCCGGCGCAGACATCTTCAGGAATATCTGCAAAAGACCCCGCAGTGGATCATCGCAATGCAGGCGACGGGCGTGACGCTTTAGGCGTAGCTGTGCAATCCCACCAGCAGGAAATTCACGCCGATCCAGTTGAAGAGCATTACGAAGAACCCGAAGCATCCGAGGACGGCCGTCCACCATCCCTTGTTGCTGGTTGCCACGCGCACGTGCACGACGATCAAATAGACCAGCCATGTGACCAGGGCGAAGGTCTCCTTCGGGTCCCATCCCCACGGCCGGCCCCAGCTCTGGTCGGCCCAGATCGCCCCCAGAATGATCCCCGCACCCAAGACCCAAAAGGCCAATTGCAAAACGACCAGGTTGCATGTGTCGAGCGCCGCAAGGGAAAGGCCGCCTTGGGTTGATCCGCCAATCAGTGCCCGTTGATCCGCCGGCGTTGAGTAATAGCGCAGCAGCCACCAGGCGCTGAGCACAAACCCCATGGCGATCAGCGCATAAGCCGTCGTCACCATGGTGACGTGGATGTACAGCCAGTAGCTCATGAGGATTCCCTGCACCGGGGCGATTTCGCCGCCGATTTGGGTGCCGGTGACGTAGGGGGCGGTGAAGATGGCGACCAGCGCCAGGGCCCCGACGAAGCTTGCCGCCGCGCCGAATACGCCGCGCGGCCAGCGGATTTCCAGGATCAGGCCGATCAGCGCCTCGAACCACGCCGAGAACATCACGCTCTCGAATTCGTTTTTGATGGGCGGGAAGATGTCGCCCACCAGCCACCAGCGGATGCCGATGCCGGTCGTATGAATGGCGAACCCGATGATCATGAACCGCAGCGCCCATTTGCGCAAGCCCCCCAGTCCCGATCGCGCCGCCATCGCGAACAAGACGAACGCGATCACATAAAACGCCGCGCCGGGAATCGTCAGCTTCATTAGCCGGTTGTAAGTCACTTCCACCACGCGCTTGAGATGCGAGGGATAAACGTCGGGGTTGATCTGCGGCAGCAAGTCCGCCAGCGATTGCGCATTGCGATTGATCTTGTCGGCGTTCCCCTTGTCCCACCCGTCGAGCAGACCGCCGCTGGCGGCGAAAATATTTGATAGCAGGGGGACTCGATCCTCATAACCGGGAACGGGGTCTGGCGGCGCGGAGCCCGTCTTCTTGATCACATCCACCAATTCCGGAACGTCGCCGAACATTTCGCGCAGGCGGTGCCATTTCACATCGTCGGGCGAGTTCGTGGCCGGAGGGATGATGTCCGCCGGAATCAGGCCCGCTTCCTTGACGCAGATGATGCTCATCGCATCGCGGGCCATCATGATCTGGTCGATCGCCTTCGATTTGGCGACGGAACGCGCCTGCACGTCCCGCAGCAGATCAAGCACATCCTGCTGCTCGAGGAAGACCAGCGAAACCGTCCCTTCGTGGAGGATGCGCTGCTTTTCTATGTCGTCGATGGAATCGAGGAGTTGAAATTCCTGCCGCAGGGGAACGTTGGCGATCTTGATGACGTTGCGATGGACCCATCGTTCGGGGCGGAACGACATATCCAGCAGCACCCACAAACTGTCGTGCCCGTCGAGGCTGGTACGTCCGGCGATCTGATCCACCGCTTGCCGGGCGAAGGTATCGAGCGTCTTGATCGTCTGATCATTTTGCACGGCGATGGTGCGCAGGGGCGAAAGATCGACGTGATCGGCCCAGGCGTCGCCCGAGTCGTCCGCCAGCGCCACGCCGGGGAGGATTAGCAGCAACAGAGCGATAAAGGCCGCGCGAATTTTCATGTGACAGGCGCCTGGGTTTCCGTTCGGCTGGCGGATCGCGCCAGCGCCGCCGCTTTCATCCGCCGGATGATGGTTGGTTTGACATAAAATGCGTAGAGCAGGCCGGCGACGATCATCACGCATCCGCCGACCATGATCCCCACGCCGGGGCGGTTTCCCACTCCGATGACCGTAAACCGCTCGTCCGGATCATATCCGGCCTGGAAGAAAATATATCTCCCGCCGTCGAAATAGATCGGATTGTTCCCACTGGTCACGCCCACGCTGCGTTCGCCCGTGGCGTCCTGGATTTCCAGGGTCGAGCGAAAATCGCGAAACGGCCCATTATCCCCATCGCCGCCCGGATAATGGACCAACTCAAATTTCCGAAGAGTCAGCAACGCCGGCAGCGGCAGCGGAACCGATCCCAATTGCAATTGCAGGGGTGCGGATGCGCCTGGTACGCGAACCGTCCCCAGGCTCCACGGATCGAACGGCTCCTGAAGCGCCGGATCGGGCGCGGCATATAAATCGCACGGAACCGCCACATCCTGCGACCAATCGCCGCAGCTGACCCGTATCATTACCACCTGCTTCACGCCCGACTCGCCTAAATCCTTCTCCCGCCGCGCTGTCGGCGTCGGCACCACCCGGCTGGAGATGCTGACATGCGCCACGCGGCTGACATCGGCGGTCACATCCGATCCCTCAATATTCAGCGGAATCTGCCCGCCGTTGGAAAAATCCTGGATCGTCGTCGGCTGCGTGAACGAGGTATGAACGCAGATCAGCGTCTTGTCGCCCGATGTCAGCAGAGTGTATTTTTCCTCGCCCCCCTGGCTCGGCATCAGATCGGCCGCGTCGTCAAAACTGAATTGCAGCACCAGGTCCTTGTCGAGCGGCTCTTTTTGGCGGTTTCCCTTCACCATCGGCGGCGTGTTCGCCGGGTCCATTTTGAAATCAGTCTGGAGCGTGCGGCCCGCCAAGATCATCCGCCAGAATTCCCGCGCCGGGGCGGGCGATTTGGTCACGATGTGAAGGGTCAGAGCCTGAACCGGCTCGTGCGTCCCAAAAAGCGGGAACGCCGGATTAAACGATTCCAGGTTGACGCTATATCCGCCGCCAAGGTCATAGGTCTGCCCCAACTGGGCGCACAAAAGAAATCGGCGGAACTTTGGGTGCCGTTCCGGTTATGTGGAACATGCTCCCCGCCGCGGCGCGAATCATCTGAAGCGAACCGGGTGAAACATCGCGATGTTCCAGTTCGGTGATTCCGAAGATCTGTTTTGCTGCCGACGGATCGGCTGAGGAGAGGATCATCGATCCGGAATCGCCGTGCGGGCTGGAGACTTGTAATTCGACGCCGGAATCGTTCGAGCTGGGATCCTCCAAAACATCCTGCGCGACATCCGCATAAGCGTAAAACCCGATCACGTCGAACCGAACCGGCTTGCTGAGCCCCAGCCACTGAGTGGGATTGCCGCCCGATTGAGCCTGTCCGGGAACCGCGCCGAAGTGCTCGATATCCGCCAAATCCGCCCCCGACATCCGCGGCGAGGGGTCTTCCGGCCCATAATCCCCAAATCGCGGAAGTGTTGGCAGCGCGTGCACTCCAAACACCGGCCGATTCGCCACCCGCACCCAAAGCGCCCGCTGCGTGTTGTCGTAAAAATAAACAGCCGTCTGATTCAGCGGGATCAGGGTGCGCCCTTCGACTTTAAAGTGATAGTAAAACGATGTCCCGACGATCAGCGTGATGATCCCGGCGTGAATGCACCAGACCCCATATCGCGGCGGGGTCAGAGGGATGCGATTCCACGTCACCGTCACGAGGTTCAGGCATAAAAGCAGCATCAACAGCTTCAGCGGCCAGGCGTTGAAGAACTGAAGGTCCGTCATCTCAAAATGCTCGCGCACCGAGACAATGCCTGACCCGATGGCGATGTAGATGCCAATCGCCGTCATCAGCGCGATCCCGAAGACCACGTTGTTGAAGGTGTACCGAAAAAGCTTGGCGAGAAATTGCACGACCGGTGGGAGCGATTCTAGAAAAGACGGCTGATAAAGCCAACGGCAACCCCGTCGCATTGTGGATAAAGCAGTGGAAAATCGCGCCGCCCCAACCGCCGGATTCATAAACAATTAATTGATAATAAGTTACAGATTAAACAGGATTTGCACATTTCCACAAATTCCCATTGACGTCCGGTAACTGTTAGGTAATAATTAGCCCTAACATATTCCGTCCAAAGGAGTGGGCCATGATGACTGTTCGACAGATGCAGAGGCTTTGGGATACCCGGCAGTACAACCGCCTGAGCGAGGAAATCTCGTCTCAGCGCATCGAAGCAATGGCCGTGCGCGAGTTGGCCGATCATCCAACGATTGCGGCGGCGGCGTGGGGGCTCATTCGCCTCGAAGAACTAAATCAGCCGCACGTTCCCCTGTGCCGAATCCTCATTAACGCCCTTCTTTCGCGTCAGGAACTGGATGGCGGCTGGGGGAACGTGGCCGTCACGGCGTTGGCGCTCCGCGCGCTTTCCCTCTGGAATGGCAACGGCCCGGCGATTGATCGCGGCATGAGCTATCTGGCCGCTCTTCAGCAGCCCGCCGGGATCTGGCCGCGGATTCCGATTCGCCGTCTATCCGCCAATGCGCTGGTTTCCGCATTCGTCATGCTTCAACTTGGGGACAATGCGCAGTTCCGGGCCGCCGTCGATTTCAACGCGGCGGTCAACTGGTTCCAATTTCATGCCTCCGAAGCTGATCCCGCCGCCCAGACTCTCTGGACCCACGCTTGCCCGCGGGGAGTTATTCGCGCTCAAGGCACGCTCTTCGAACCTGCGAATTAAATGCAACCGCGGAGGCGCCCGCCGCGGCGGGTAAACTCCGACCGCGGAGACAGACGCAGAGAAGACCAAATAAGTCCTGAGTTTGGCGATTGATTTATCCGTGCCATCCGCGAAATCCGCGGTCAAAAATCTTTTCTAACCGCGGATTTCACGGATGGCACGGATAAAAGCAGTATTTATTTTGCTTTCTCCTTGTCTGTGCGCCTCGGCGGTTGCATTTGTTATCATCCCGCGCGATGGACGCGTTCGCCGCGCAATTCTCCAAAACTTCGCGGGTCATCGACGACGGCGTCGCCGGCGGTCTGCATATCGGGGCGCAGGTTTACGTTTCTTATCGCGGCGAGATATTGGCGGACGCCGGGATCGGGTTTTCCCGGCCTGGCGTTGAGATGACGCCGGATACGATCATGCCCTGGCTCTCCGCGGGGAAGCCCCTCACGGCGATAGCCATCGGACAGCTTCGCGATTCGGGAAGACTCAATTGGGATGACCCGGTCGGGAAATTCATTCCGGAATTTGCCGTCAAGGGAAAAGAGCCGGTCACGATCAAGAACTTGCTGACCCACACCGGCGGCTTTCGCTGGGCGGATTGTGCCCTGACCATGCCTTGGGAAACGATCATCCAGCGCATCTGCGCCGCGCCGCTCGAACCACGCTGGGTCGTCGGAACCACCGCCGGATATCACGCCCACACGAGCTGGTTCATCCTCGGCGAGATCATCCGGCGGCTCGATCCTGCGCGGCGGTCCTGCGACCAGTTTGTGCGCGAGAATATTCTTCTGCCTCTGGCCATGGAAGATTCCTGGCTGGCGATGACCCCGCAGGTTTACCAAAACTACGGTCCGCGCATGGGGCAATTGCAGATTACCGGGTCCACCCATCCGACATCGATTCGATTCGATTTGCCCGAGCATACGAGCCTGTGCGCTCCCGGCGGGAGCGCCCGCGGCCCGATTCGCCAGCTTGGGAAATTTTATGAGATGCTTTTGAACGCCGGGCAAACGCCGGCCGGAAAGCCGGTCGTTTCGCGCCAGACGGTTGCCGAAATGACCCGCCGCCAGCGTGCCGGTTTGATGGACCTGACTTTCAAGCACATCGTCGATTGGGGATTGGGCTTCATCGTCAATTCCTCCCGCTACGGCGGAGATACCGTCCCCTACGGTTTTGGCCCCCACGCCTCGCCGGAAACCTACGGCCACGGCGGCAGCCAGTCGTCAACGGCGTTCGCCGATCCGCGCCACGGGCTGATCGTCGCCCTCGTCTTCAACGGCATGCCCGGCGAAATTGCCCACCAGGAGCGCCTTCGCGCTGTCCTCAAAGCGGTTTACGAAGACCTTCATCTCGACGAAGCCGTCTCCGGCGAGAGCGACGGAATTTTGTAATAGGTTCGGGCGAACCGGTCCAGTTCCTCCGAATCGATCAGCACAAATCGCGTCGTCGGCATCCCCTGCAGCCAATCCTCGACGATGGTCTTCGACGGATCGCTCGTGTCGACGTCGAAAACGGTCTTGTAATTCAGCCGCGTCATCGGGAGTTGATACAAAAAAGCCTGGGCGTTTCCGACCAGATCGACAACCGCGCCGTCTGGCAAAGTCGTCGTGTCGATCATCAGCCCGTTCAGATTCTCGCGGCCGAGCATATCGACCAGATCCGGATATTTTTGGGTCACTTGCAGCAGATGCAGGGCGATCAGGGTGGTTCCCAATCCTGCAACAATCGCCGCCGCCAAAGCGCTGGCGTGTTTCCACGCGTTTCCCTCGACTTGCCCGACGAGCATCGCCGCGATCGGAATGGCCATCACCATGAATCGTCCTTGAACGTGCGTAAAGCAAATCCAAAAGAGGATTTGAACCGCCAGTAAAACCGCCAAAAAAACCGCGCGGCGTCGCCGAGAGATGAGAACTGCCGCCAATGCCATCGGCAGCAGGATGTATCCATAGCGTGGATCGATGGCGACTTGCGTACCGAACGCCGCCAGTCGCCCCACAGCCGAGCAGTGTTCCGCATTGGGAACCTCATGCGCCAGATGCCAGCGCTCGACCTGTACGTCGCTGAAATAGCTGTGCCCGATCCATCTCATTGCTTCGGGGAAGACCGGATTGCCGGCCCAAACTTGATTGCGAATGAGCCAGGGAGAGAGCGCGACCAGCGCACAGGCAATGAACGCCGCGCATCGAGCGATGGTTCGCCCGGACATTTGCGTGATAAGTAGCCCGATCGGTATTCCCGCGAGCAGGACCGGAACGGCCGTGAGTTTCGCCCCCGCCGCGAAGCCCGCGAATAGGCCCGCCAGCGCCATCTGGCGGATATTTTCCGCGCGCATCGCCCAACCGATCGCCAGGGTTCCCCACAGGAGCATTCCTCCTTCGTTGTAGGCAACCGCCGCGAGCAGCGGAATCCACGGAGCCGCCGCCATGAGAATTGCCGCCACCGCGCCGCGCCATCCCCTGCCGCAGATCGTCCAGACCGCCAGCACCGCAAGTCCGCACATCGCGGCGTGCATGAATTGCGCCAGGTACATTCCGCGCCACGGCCCGCCGCTGAGTTGCATCGCCAGCAGGTAATGCATCTCGACGTTGAACGGAAAAAACGAAAAGACGTTGTGATGCAGCGGAACGATTTTGCCCGCCTCGAACCATTCGCGCGGAACCTGGAGGTGATATTCCGTCACGTCATAGCCGCTGGGATCGTCCGAGCCCCACAAAAAACCCGGTGGAATCAGCGCCGCGAAAAAAACCATTCCCGCCAGCGGCGCCAGGATCAGAAAAGCCCAATTGCCCGGCGAATCCTCGCGGGGTTTTTGCAAGAATTTCCAAACCGGAACGACCGCGATCGCCGCGCCGACGCACACCAGCGCGACCGCCGAGCCGTGATTCAGCCACCCCAGCAATCCAAGCCCTAAAACCAACAAACTCAGCAGTCCCATCCCCGCAGCCAGGCTGGTTACTAGCGTCCAGGCATCATCACGGCCCAGAAGTTTATGGACGATCCATCCGAACCCCCCGCATGCGGCAAGCCACGCGATGAGCATTCCGCCGTCCGTGGACAATCGATAAAGCGCCAGCCCCCAAGCCCGCCCCGCGAAGATCAGCACCACGATCAGAAAGATTGCCGCGGCCGCGGCGGCGACCGCGACGGAGCCGGGAATGTTGCCTTGACGGCGAGTTTTGCCTTCGGTGGTCAAGATTGTTCCGGCTCGTCCAAACCGAAGAGTTTTTCCATGGCATGAAGATATTGCGTCGCCGGCCCGTGCATTTCCCCCGAATCGCGCAACTGCCGGATCGGATCGTGCAGCAATTTATTGACGATCCGCCGCGTCAGTTCTTCCAGATATTGCCGCTCCTCCGCCGAGATATCGGGGAATTTCCCGAGCGTGCGCTGCAATTCATCGTTGGCGACGGCATGCCAGCGGCGGTGAAGCTCGTCGATAAGCGGACCCAACTGCCGGGCCCGGTTCCAACTGACAAACTGCTCGACGTGGTCGGCCAGGATTTTCCCGGCCGCTTCCAGCGCCGCGCTGCGCTGCCCGCGCGTCGCGGAGACGACGCGCTGGAGATCGTCCAGGTTGTAGAGATAGACATTCTGCAACTCGCCAACGTCCGCCGCCACGTCGCGCGGGACGGCGATGTCGATCAAAAACACCGGCTTGTATCGCCGCCGCCGCATCACCGCCTCGAACATCGCCTTTGAAATAATCGGCGTCGTCGAGCCGGTGCTGGTGAGCACGATATCCGCCGCCGCCAGGTGATCGGCTAGCTTCTCCCACGGCGCGCTGATCCCACCGAATTTCGACGCCAGGTCCGCGCCCTTGGCCGGGTCGCGATTGCACACCAGCAGTTTCCCGGGCTTGAGTTCCGCGAGTCCGGTCAACATCAGCCCTGCCATTTTTCCCGCCCCGATGCTCAGAATTGTCTTATCGCCGAAGGTGTCG
This sequence comes from uncultured Phycisphaerales bacterium, assembly GCA_963844715.1. Classification (GTDB taxonomy): domain Bacteria; phylum Planctomycetota; class Phycisphaerae; order Tepidisphaerales; family Tepidisphaeraceae; genus UBA1161. The sequence goes on from CAWJPJ010000007.1 coordinate 185,976, forward strand.
AAGATTTGCCTGGCACAATCCACCGCCACGCTCGCCACGGAAATCCGCCCCTCGGCCAGTCCCGTGTCGCCCAGAATCTGCTTTCCCACCGCCAGCGCTCGCTGAAAGAGCGGATTGAGCGTCGGCCCGGCCGTCTGCAATTTGCTGGCGGCGTCGTACGCCTGCCGCACCTGGCCCAGAATCTGCGTCTCACCGAGGATCATCGAATCCATCGAGGCCGCCACCGCGAAAAGATGCGCCACGACCTCGCGTTCCGATTTTTCGTAAAGATGCGGCGTGATCTCGGCTTCCCCAACTCCGCGCACTTCGGCGAGAAACCGGGTCAATTCCGCCGGCGCCGGCGCGCCGTGCGGGTGACGCGCGACATATAGCTCCACGCGATTGCACGTCGACAGCAAGACAAACTCGCATGACTCGAACTTTTGCCGCAGCGACACCAACGCGGCGTCCCGCTGGTTATTGTCGAAGGCGAGCCTTTCGCGCAGCTCCAGCAGGGCCGTTGTGTGATTCAGTCCCACCATGATGAGCCGATGCATTCAGTGTCCCCCCGGCATGAACTGCACGGCGATCAAAGTCCCAAACATGAGACAGAACCCAACGATGCTTAGCACCGCGCTGCGCCGCCCGCGCGCCGCCGGATTGATCGGCGTGTGCAGCGCCAGCGCGTAGACCACCCACACCCCAACGGCGAGCCAGATCTTGGGGCTTTCATACCAATTCGGCCCCAGGCGCGTGTGCGAACCCTCCTGGGCAATGCGCAGCCGCGCCGGTGATCATGCCGATGGTGAGCAGCGCAAACCCGCTGGCGGCGGCGAGCTGAGTGGTCCGCTCCAGCCGCTCCAGATTTCCCAGCGGCGCCGCGGCTCCGGGATTTTTTTTACGCAAGCCGCGCGCTGGCGATGAGATACATTCCCCCGCACGCCGCCGCGACGGCGAACGCCAAGGCGCTCCCGAAGGTCGTCACCCGATGGGCCCAGAACCACCACCCCTCGGTGTGATAAGCGCTGGGGCTCAATCGTCCGAAAATCGCCGCCGACGCCATCATCAGGGCGACCACCGGCAGCAGAAATAATTCAAGCGCCGGAATCGGCCGCACCCGCTGCACATAGGCGACAAAAATCGCCAGCATCAGCCCCAGCGCCAGCAGCGACTCGAAATTATCCTCCGGAAAATGCCAGCTTCCTCGCGACGAGCAATGCCAAACCAGCGCCGCCAGGCCCAGGCAGATTGCCCAATATTGCGATGATTTCCCCAGCAGGCGCACTTTGTTGCTGGGATTGTGGAAACGCACGAGCGCCATCGCCGCCGCCAGCACGGCCATCAGCGTCGCCGCGATCAGCAGGATCATCTGGCCGAGATTGGGGGGTTGCGGGGGCAAGGGCGGCTCCGGTTGAATTGTTCAGGGCGACTGCGGGTTCAATTTGATCTCCGGCAGATCCGGAAATTGCTTCCGCGTCCATTCCCAAAGTTCCTGGATTCCGCCGCGGGTTTGAATCGCGGCCTCATCCGTCGCCAGCGCGCGGAAAATTTCCCGGCGGCGGCCGATCGGCAATCCGGACGATTTGATCTTGGGACGCAATAAATACATCGCTCCGGCGAGATTGATCCAATCATCGGAGAGCGACCCGGAAAGCCGGTCGCGCAACGCCGCCGCCAGCGCGGCTGACCCGGATGTCGAAACCGCCACCACCACCGCCCCCAGCCGCAGCACCGCCGGCGTCGCAAAATCCGCCGATTCCTCCTCATCGGAATCCGCGCGGCCGACCAAAATGTTCCGTTTCCGCGCCTCGGCGACCACGGCGTCGTTTACTGCCGGCGAATCCGTCGCCGCGAAAACCAATCCCGCCCCATCCAGATGCGCCGGGGCGAAATCCTCGTTAATCTTTCGCACTTCAGCCGGGAAATCGCGGACAAATTTCGGCGCCACCGCGCGGACATCCTGCGCCCCCGCCGCCAGCACGCCCGCGGCCTTGCGCGCCGCGACGGCTCCCCCGCCGACGATTACGACCGCCCGATGCGATAAATCGAGCAAAATGGGATATCCCTGACGCATCTTTTTCCGCCCAAATCTTATCGCCGTGGCACCCGGCGGGGTAGTCGGGCCGGTCGGCGTTGTCTTGGCCCCACCATGGAGCTATTGTCGCGTTCTCCATTTAATGCTTGCGGGTCGATTCATCCTCGAATTGCTGATCCTGACGGTCAGCGGGCTGGGGTCCGGTCTATTCATCGTGCGCCGGTATCGCTGCCACCCCGTCGAAAAACTCTGCCTGGTGATCGCCGTCTCATGGACCGTTGTTTACATCGCGGGTACGGCGATCTATCTGGCGCATCTCCCTATCGCGTGGCATTTTGCCGTCTCCGGGGCGAGCCTGATCCTGCTGATCGTGGTCTTCGGCGAATTCCGATCGCTCTGGCACAGCCGGCAAGTGCGGCTAACTGCCTACGGCTTCATCTTCCTCTACTTTTGGAATCTGCTGATGCTGAGCCTCATCCGCCAGTATTCCGGCGGATCGTTCGCGGGTGACTGGTACGAGCATTATCACCGCGCGCTCTTCTTCGCGCAGTATCTGCCCAAGGACACCAAATTTTTGACCGTCTACGATCTCCCGGCGCGCCCGCCCATGATGAACATGCTGGGGGCGCATGTGCTGGCACAAGTCGGAATCCAGTACGATTTATTCCAACCTGCGGCCGCGTATTTCAATCTGCTCATCTATTTCCCCTGCGCTCTGCTGCTCGGGGCGCTGGCGCGGCGCGGCGCAGGCTTCTGCCCCTGATGATCGTCCTCTTCGCGGCTTCACCCGTCCTGGTTGAAAACGTCACCTATACCTGGACGAAATTATTCGCCGGTTTTTTTATTCTTCTGGGCACGTGGCTCTATCTGCGCGGGTATCAGAAGCAGGACGGCTTCCGGATCGTCGCGGCCTTCGCCTCATTGTGCGTCGGTATGCTTGTCCACTATTCCACCGGGCCTTACTTGCTGTTTTTCACCCTTCACTATGCCTGCACCTGTTGGCGGCGAAAAAATGTAATCGTCGAAGCGGCCGCAATCGCCGCGATCTGCCTGCCCATCCTGGCAACCTGGTTCGCCTGGTCGTTTTATTTTTATGGGTGGAAAACCACCGTTGCCTCGAACACCAGCGTCAGCGGGACGGAACAATTTTCCGTCTCGGGCAATCTCCAGAAGATCGGCGCCAACATCGTCTCGACGGTTTTTCCCCATCCGCTTCACATCTCCCGACACGGTTTCGACAAGGACTATTACCAGCCGAATGACCTCGGCTATCTACGCGATTACTGGTTCCTCATCCTTCAGCCCACATTTCCCGCCGCGATCGGAACTCTCGGCGGATTGGTTGCCCTCTATATCCTATGCAAAAAACTCAAAATCCTTCCGCCGGCGCAGAGCATTTTCTGGGGGACGTTTGTCGTCTTCTGCGCGCTCGTCGGGATCGCGGCCCATGGCGAACCCGACCCCATGGGCGTCGGGCACATTTGCCTCCTTCCTCTGTCGATCCTCGGCGTCGCGTTCCTGGCCGCCAATTTCCTATCCCTTCCTGTCTGGGTTCGCGCTCTGGTCGCCGTCTTTGCGATTTTCGATTTCTCGGTAGGGATCTTCCTCCACATTCGCATGGAGCAAATCTATTTCGATCAAATCGTTATCAATCCCGGCCCCATCATCCTCATCCCGCTGACTTCTCAGTTGCTCTCCTCGCAGGCCGTCTTCAATTCCCTGTGGCGTGCCCAGCAACACCTCCCGTATTGGGCGGATCATTTCCAATCCGTCGCGGTCTGGCTCGAATTCCTGATCATCTTGTGCATGTCCGTCTTGCTTCACCCGCTGGCGATGGCCATTCGGGGTCAGCCGATTCGATTCCGCCGCCGCCCTGACTGGGTCTTCTATCCTCTCCTGTTTCTTCTCGTCGCGCTGGCTCTCTATTGCTCAAAGGATCTGCTCGATGGCTCCGCCGAGGCCGCGCGCCAGCAACTGGCCACGCCGATGGATCAGTTGAAGCAGGAAGCGAGCGACGCTTATCAAGCCGCCCAGGCGAATCCGGAATCCTCGGCCGATCGGGTTGCGCTCGGCGAGGCGGCCTATCGCACCGGCGACGCGCAGGCCGCCACCGACATCCTCGCCGAGGCTTTCGCAATGGACTTGTCCAATCTCCAGGCCCGCTACGATGCCCTTTTGCTATTCAACACGTATATGCCGTTCACTCCGCAGGGGAGAACTCTGCTCGCGGTTGCCGAAGCCGTCTGGGAGAACCCCGACTCCGCGACGTATCGCCAGCGCCTTGGAATTCTTCTGATCCAGCATCACCACTCCGCCCAGGCTGTCGCCCAGTTGAACGAGGCCGTTCAGCTCACCGGCGGAAATTCCCCCGATGCCCTGGTGCTCCTGGGGATCGCCTACGAGCAATTCGGCACAGCCGATGGCCTGAGCAAATCCATCCAATGCTTCGGCCAAGCCCTGCACCTTCGCCCGGATTCGGCGGATATCGAAGGCGCCTTCCGCAAAGCCCTCCAGGCGCGCGGCGACAGCGATGCGCAAATCAATATACTCATCCAGCAGGCGCACGGCGGACCATGACGCGCCGCCCTCATGACCGCAGCCCGCTTCATCTTCGAACTGATTATTCTCGTCGTCGGAAGTCTCGGCTGGGGTTTGGCGATTCTGCGGCGCTTTAAGTTGCCCCCGCTCGAAAGGCTCTGCCTGGTTGTGGGCCTTTCATGGTTCGTCGTCTATCTCGCCGCCACGGGAATTTACCTGGCGCATCGTAGCGGCAAATGGGAATTTGGGTTGTCGGGGATAAGCCTGATTTTACTGGGTCTGTGCTTTGGGGATTTGAAAAAGCTGTGGCATAGCCGACAGGTTCGGCAGACCATTTGGGGGTTCGGCCTGCTGCTGGCCTGGAACCTGCTGATGCTGAGCCTGATCCGGAATTACTCCGGCGGGCTTTGGTCGGGTGATTGGTACGAGCATTACCAGCGATCGTTGTTCTTCGCCGAGTACCTGCCGAAAGAGACCAAGTTTCTGGAGATTTACGATTTGCCGGCGCGGCCGCCGATGATGAACATCCTGTGCGCCCGACGTATTGGCGCAGGCGGGCGAGCGATTCGATTTGTTTCAGGTCGCGGCGGCATTCTTTAACCTGCTGATTTATTTTCCTTGCGCGCTTTTAGCGGGCGCGCTGGCGCGGCGCGGACGACGGCAGTTGCCGCTGCTGGTGGTGCTCTTCGCGGCATCGCCGCTGCTCGTTGAGAACGTCACGTATACCTGGACCAAGTTATTCCCGGGGCTTTACATCCTGCTGGGGACGTGGCTGTATCTGCGCGGATTCCAGAAGCAGGACGCGTTTCGGATAGTCGCCGCCTTCGCGAGCCTGTGCGTCGGGATGCTGATTCATTATTCGGCGGGGCCTTATCTGTTATTTTTCGCGCTGCATTACGCATGGATCTGGCGGGGGCGAAAATGGAAATGGGTCGAACCACTGGCGATTGCCGGCGTGTGCGTGCTGATCCTGGCAAGCTGGCTGGGATGGTCGGCCTGGTTCTACGGCTGGCATACGACGGTGTCGTCCAACACGACCGTCATGGGCTCAGAGTCATTATCGTTCGGCGGAAATCTCCAGAAGATTGCAACAAATATTATTTCCACCTTGATTCCGCATCCGCTGCATGTTTCGCGAAACGACTTCGACAAGGCCCTCTATCAGCCGAACGCCATGGGATATCTGCGCGACTACTGGTTCCTCGTATATCAGCCGACCGTTCCCGAAGGGATCGGGTTGGTCGGGGGATTGACGGTAGTTTATCTGCTCGTGCGCAAGCTTCGCGCGAGCATTATCGCTCGACCAGCGCATTTTCTGGGCGGCATTCATCGTTGTCTGTACCCTCGTCGGAATTGCCGCGCACGGCGAGGCTTCGGATACGGGGGTCGGACACATCTGTCTTTTGCCGCTGTCCATGCTGGGCGTAACATTTCTGGCGGCGAATTTTCCGTCGCTGTCGCTCTGGCTGCGGGCAGCGACCGCCGTTTCCGTGGCTTTCGATTTCTGTTTCGGTATTTTTCTTCACATCCGCGTGGAGAATCTTTATTTCCAGCCGCAATTTGCCGGGACGACGCAGTTGCTGCCTTTGAACGATCTGCTGCTTAGCCGACCGGCGATATCGAATTTCGCTTTGCGCTTTCAAGAACATCTGCCTTATTTGGGGGATCATTTTCAGGCCGTTTCCGGCTGGTTGCAGGTCGCGATGGTTTTATTGATGGCGCTGCTGCTGTATCCGCTGGCGCAAGCCCTGCGCAGGAACACGCCGCGGCGCCGGCGGCTTTTACTGTGCGCTGCTGGTCGTGCTGGCGGGGGGCGCTGTACTGCGCAAGGACGAATTCGACGGCGCCGACCTACGCGCCATGCGACAACTGGACGCCTCCGCCGATGAGTTGAAGGCCCGCGCCGCGCGGGCGTCGCTGGCCGTCGATGCGGCCCCCGAATCGTCTCGCACCCAGCTCGAACTGGGGGAAGCGCTCTATCGTATCGGCGACCAGGTCTCGGCCACGGATCACATTGCCGAGGCGTTTGCCCTCGACCTCGGTAACCAGCGTGCCCGCTATGACATCCTGCTCATGTATTACAACGGTTCCCCGCTCAGCCAGGATTCATATACCACGATGACGGTGGCGGAAAGAGTGATCCAAGACGCTCAATCCGCGGCGGCGCGGCGGGATTTGGGGATCGACCTCTTGAACCACCGGCATTATTCGCAGGCGATCGATCAACTCACTTTGGCGGTGCAGCTTTCCTCGGGCCGTCGCGCCGAGCCGCTCATGCTTCTGGGAATCGCGCATCAGCTCATCGGCGGGCCATCGCATATCGACCAATCCATCGCCTATCTCACCCAGGCGATTCATTTGCAGCCCGATTCCTCTGAAATTGACTCGGCCCTGCGCAGTTCCCTGCGTCTTCGCGGCGATAGCGACGCCGATATCGACGCCTTCGTGCAGCGCGCCCGCTCCGGGCAATAATGCGGCGACGGTTTTTAGTGGTGAGACCCTCCAAAATTCATTATTCTCTCGCCCGATGAGCCAAACCATAAAAGTCGGGCTGATCGGCGGGACCGGTTTGGCGGATCTGCTTCGCGAGGGCGGCGGCGGAAAACGCCACGAACTGAAAACCCCCTTTGGTTCCCCGAGTGATGCCATCGTCGAAACCGAATGGGAGAATCTGCCCGTTCTATTGCTCGGTCGTCATGGCCCCGGCCACATGTTGAATCCATCGCAGGTTCCCTTCCGCGCAACATTTTCGCCCTCAAGCAACTTGGATGCACGCACATCCTCGCCTCCGGCGCGGTGGGAAGTCTGCGGCAGGAATTGAAGCCGACGGATCTGGTCATCCCCGACCAGGTGATCGACAAAACGCATCAGCGCCCCTCGACGTTTTTCGAAAAAAGCGCGGTCCACGTCGAATTCGCCGAACCTTTTTGCCCCGTTCTGCGTCGAATACTGATCGAGGAAGCCCCCGCCGCCGTCGGCGAGGGAACCTCGCATTCGCGCGGCTGTTACGTTTGCATGGAAGGTCCGCAATTTTCAACCCGCGCCGAAAGCCTCATGCACCGTCTCTGGGGCGGCGATCTGATCGGCATGACCGCCATGCCCGAGGCGAAACTCGCCCGCGAGGCGGAAATCCCCTACGCGCTGATCGCCCTGGTGACCGATTACGACTGCTGGAAAGCGCCAGCCGGCCCATCTGCTCCCAAAGCCGACGCCGCCGGGCTCTTAAAGGAAATTTTATCCAATTTAAAAACAGCCTCGGCCCGCGGCGTGGAACTGATGCGCCGGGTGCTGCGGCGGATTGCCGCCGACCCGGGCGTGCTCTCCCCCTCCCCCGCGCAAAAGGCATTGGAACTGGCGATCTGGTCCGATCGATCGCGCATTGACGAGGAAGAAAAACACCGTCTTTGGCCCCTGTGGGGAAAATATCTGGGGTAAGATGATCTTTGATGGGCCTTAGCCGTTACATCGCCGTGAGTTTCGCCGGCCTAGCCGCAGCGCTTCCCGTGGTTTTGGCCGACGCTCCCCCTGCCCAACCGGGAGACATTTACGGCAAGGACAACACCGCCGGCGTTTATGTCCGCGATTCCGCCGTTGCCATGGAACAAATGGCGCTGGCGCAGCGGATGGCGGGGGTCGGGGAATGGTCCAAGTCCGCCGATCTCTATCAGGAAATCCTTCAGAAATACTCCGACCGGGTCGTTCCCTCGCGATGGGACGATCAGGATCGGCCGGTGCAGTACACGTCCGTCACGGAAACCGTGCGCGAGGCGCTGTGCAAATGGCCCGCCGACGGGCTGGACGCCTATCGCTCGCGCTACGAAACTGACGCCGCCAAGCTACTGGCCGATGCCGGCGGCGACGCCGGAAGTCTTCACCAGATTCTTTCTCTCTATTTCCCGACCGATTCCGGGCGCGATGCAGGCATTCGGCTGATGGACGATTATTTTGAATCGGGCGAGTACGCCGCCGTTGCGCAAATCGGTCGCCGATTGCTGAAGTGGCACCCGAATCTCGCCGCCCAGCGCCCGATGGTGATCTATCGCATCGCGCTGGCCGACAAATTGAGCGGTGACGACGAGGACGCCCAGCGCCAGGCCGAGGAACTGCGGCGAATGTATCCCCAGGCCACCGGTTCGGTTGGCGGACGCGACGTCATCCTCGCCGATCTCCTCTTCGAGCAGCTCGCCGCCACGCGCACCGTCGAAGCCACCGGCGACGATTCATGGGTCACCATCGGGGGCGACAACAGCCGCGACAAAGTCTCTACCTGCACCATCAAACCCGGGGCGCGCCTCTACAGCGTCGAGCTTCCCGAAGATCAGTTCCTCAAATCCGGCGATCCCAATCAGCGCCGTGAGATGGAACAGCAGGACGCCACTCAGGAGCAAATGGGAGCGCACCTGGGCGTCATGCCCGCGGTTGATCGCGGCGAATTATTTTTTCAGGACAACGCCAATCTTTATGCCATCGATCTCGACTCGGGAACGCCCTTGTCCGGATGGGCATCCACCTGGCCCGGCGGAATCTTTAAACTCTCCGGCAACGTCCGCCCTCTTCCCGCCGGGCAGCAATTGGGCGTCTCCCTGACCGACAAATATGTCGCCGCCGTCATGGGCCTGCCTGACCGGCTCAGCGGCGGCGGGGAAGATTCCCAATCCACGAGGCTCGTCTGCCTCGATCGATCCACGGGCCGATTGCTCTGGAGCGTCTCGTCGCAGGAGCTTCCCGACAGCCTGGCCGCTCTGCGCAACTCGCAACTCGCCACGTGCCCCTTGATTGTCGGCGATAATCTCTACGTCATCGCGCACGGCGGCCCGGGCCAGCAATTCGACGATTGTTATGTCCTCTGCTTCAACGCCCCCGACGGGCAATTCCGCTGGGCTTCCTACATCGCCAGCGCCAGCAGCGACGGACTGGGGCTCAGTCCTGACGGGATGATCGTCGTTTCCGACGTTGTCTCCGATCTGGCTTACGCCGGCGGGCACATCTTCGTCATCACCAATCTCGGCGCCGCCGCCGCCATCGACGCCTACAGCGGCTCCATCGCCTGGCTCAACATCTATCGCGATCAGAACAACCCGCCGCAAATGAATCCCCCCTTCGGCGCGATTATGCAAAACCGCCTGGGCATTCCCATTATGTCCGCGCCGTGGAAATACAACCCTGCCCTGGTTCAGAACGGCCGGGTCTTCATCCTCCCCAGCGACGGGAAATATCTCTTCATCTACGACGCGGGGACCGGCGCGGAGATCAAGCGCATCTGGATCTCCGATCTTCCCGATAGCTCTGACTCCACGAAACCCGACACGCTCCTGGCGGTCCGCGGCGATTCCGTCTATCTCGCCGGGCCCAGCCGAGCCTGGCGCATCAACTGGCAGCAATACGATCACGAGAAAATCCGACCCCGGACCACGCCTGGGCCACCGTCAATTTCGATCAGCCGCTGCTGGGCCGCGGCTTCGTCACCGCCGACGCCCTCTATCTCTCCAGCCAAAACGCCCTGCGAAGAATCCTGCTGAAGAACGGCATGATCGATCCCCACGACGGCACCTTCCCGAAAATAATTGGGAAGTCGATCAGGAAGGCCCCGGCAATGTCATCGCCGCTGAGGATCATGTGATCGTCGCGGGAGATCGATACGTGGCGGTTTACACGGATGTTGAAATGGCCCGCCTGCGCCTGGACAGACAGGTAGCCGCCGCCCCCAACGATCCCGCCCCGCGCCTGCACTACGCGGAGGTGATGTTCGCCTCCGGGCAGCCGGATACAGCCTTGACGAAGTTGCGAGAAGCGTTCGCGCTCCTGGCCGATGCCGATCAAACCTCGCGGGACCGCGCCTTTGAAGATTCCATGCGTTTTGCCATGCGCCTCAGCGGCCACGACCCCGCGCTCAACAACGCGTTTTTCGATCTGGCTAATTCGACGGCGCAATCGCCGTTACAAAAAGCTCGATATCGTCTGGCTCGCGCCGCGTTTGATATCGCCCTGGCCGATTTCCCGGCGACGCTCCAGCTTTATCAGGAAATTCTCGCCGATCCGGCAATGGCGTCGGCCGCTGTTCAGGACGATTCCGGCTCGGCCGCACCGGCGAGACTGGTTGTGAGCCAGGCGATCGCGCGGATTCTTCAAATGCCGCAGGGGAAGATGGCCTACGCCCCATTCGAGCACGCCGCCGCCGACGCTCTGGACCGCGCCCGCGCTGCGGACGATCCCGTGCGCCTTCAGAGAGTCGCCGAGCAATATCCGAATTCTGATTCGGCGCCCATCGCCATTCGAGCCGCCGCCACGGCGTTCGAATCGCATCGGGATTTCCGGGCCGCAACCCTCCAGCTTCGTCATCTGCTGACTCAATACCCCGACCAGTCGCGCGCTCCTATTCTGGAGGAACTGGCTTGCAATTACCTGAAGCTCCCGGGTGAATTGGCGACCGCTCAGACGCGCCTGTCGCTGGCCGCGCAGATCGCCGGGCAGCAGAAGCTTTCCGCGCCACTCGTTCTTCCCGACGGGTCGATCTTGAAGGACGCCAGCTTTGCCCAGGTCAGTGACGCCCTCAATCGCTTCTCTCCTCCGGAGCCGATTCTTCCCGATCTGCATATTCCCACCAAGGAGCAGCGCGACGCTTACCGGCGCGCACGGGGCAATGGATCCCTGACTCCTTCGCCCAGCCGACGGCGATTCCCAACGTGCAGGCCATGGTCGTCCCCCTCGACGGATTCGCCCGCCCCGACAGGCTTCTTGGTTGGAACCTGAACTCCGGCCTGATGATCTTCGCGACTACGGCGGGCGCGCCGATTTGCACATCGCGCGACGTCAACCAGCCGCCCACGGGCGCCGCCTGGCTCGGCGCGGGCTTGCTGGTCTGGACCGGCGACGTCGCTTATCTGATCGATCCCCAATCCGGCGCGACCCGCTGGTGCGCCGATCTGAACGCCACGCCGCCCCCGCCCGACCAATCCGACGCGGTTGCCCCCGCCGAGCGCATCGAGCAACTCAATCCTCTTCACGATCGCATTATCCTGGCGACCAATCTCGGGCGGGTCGCCGCGATCAATGCCGCCGACGGAAAAATCATGTGGCAAGCGCGCCCCGTCAATCATGAAATCGAGCGGCTTTTATCCAACGAGGATTTCACCGTCGTTCGCTGCTCGATCGATCAAACCAAGAACCTGGTCGTCTTCGATTCCTATAACGGGCAGCTCCTGGGCGAAAAGTTGTTCACCAGCGACGCGGATGAACCCATCAACCTCGCCCTGGCTGACGATGGAACCCTTGTCTACACACTGGCCGATCGTCTGTGCGTCGAGGACCTCTTCGACGCCACCCCGGGGCCCGATGGCATGCAGCCCAAGAGCGCGACCATTCCCTCCAACGACAACCAGCTCTTCGCGGGCGCGACCGATCCAAGCCAGCTGCTTGTCGCGTTCGGGCGCATCTTCGCACTCAGCGACCAGGGCAAGTCCGTCCGTGTTTACGAACTGGCCAGCGCCAAAGCATGGACCTTCCAATCCCCCCAAGGCCCCGAGCAGGTCCCCCTCACCACGGAATCGATGAACAGTCCCAACGTCTCGCTTTTCCTCGTCGACCATCGTCTCTACGTCCTCAGCCCGCAAAATCTCAAGTCCTATCAGATCGACCACCCCTGGCAGAGCTGGACCGCCGGCGCCCCGGTGAGCGGCCCGAGGAGCTTCGAGCAAATACTTTTCGGGAAAGACTACCTTCTCGTCGTCGACCGCCAGCACCCGCCGCTGACCGCCAGTTACCAGACCGGAACGCGCCTGATCCTCCAGGCCTTCAGCCGCGCCATCGTCAACAACGACCCGGAAAAAGAATCGGGGCTGGGCCCCTATCCGCGCACCATCTCCGAGCCCGGCGACATCCCTGCCATCCAACCTTACGAAGGGGGCATCGCGTATTTCGCGGGCGGGGCGATTCATCTGCTGCCTGCGCACGGGAGCAGATAAACGACGGAAAGTCCGACAATTGACGGCTTCCGTAGTTCTCAAAGATTTGGTCTGCCTACTGGATTAGAATCGGGTTCATGAAACGCCTTCGCCGATGGGTGTGCAACGGGCTTGCGGCGCTATCCTTGGCACTGTGTGTGGCGACGATTTGCCTGTGGATTATTGGCTGCTTCTCGGATGTTAGTCTTAATTGGGAAAGCAACTCAATCAGCTACAGCCTGAGTTGCTCTCGCGGAGAAATGTCGAGCTCGCGGATCGTGTGGGGGTTGCCTGTACCGACGGCAAACGCCGGCTGGAATCTTTTGTTCTTGAGGCCGGCTTCATTGCTGGACCGCAACCAGATACTGGCTGGAATTATTGGGCACTACCGACTTAGATTTTTGGGGTTCGCTCTTTTTTGGATACACAAGCCGGCTGTTATGGAAGGACCGGAGTTCTTATGGCCTTGCTGGGCCTTAGTGTTACTAACTGCCGTGCTGCCGGCAATGTGGATTCGGCAACGTCAGCGGTTGAAACCGGGGCATTGCACGGTTTGTGGATACGATCTTCGCGCTACGCCGGACCGCTGCCCGGAGTGCGGGACAATCCCGCAAAACCCCGCCTAATTTCAAACGTTACTACCAACTGCTTCCCTTTCCGGTTGCTGCGGTCTGTCGCGGCGTCTATAATTCAGCACTCCATGCCCCCGACCACTGTAAATCCCGCTCAACCGCCGTCTTTGCGCCAAAAGGTCCAGGGCGTGATCGATCTGATCCGCCCGGCCGTTCAGGCCGATGGGGGGGATATCGAGTTGGTCGATGTCACCGACGCGGGCGTCGTCCAGATCCGTTTCCACGGGGCCTGCCACGGCTGTCCCAGCAGCAGAATGACCCTTCAGTACGGCATCGAACGCCACGTGCGCGAGCAGGTGCCCGAAGTCACTCAGGTTACTCCTGTCCCTTAAATTTGACCCATGCGCGACGAAGAGTTGATGCGTGAGGCGATCGCCGAGGCCCAAAAAGCCCTGGCGATGGACGAAGTGCCGGTGGGCTGCGTCGTCTATCACGCGCCCACGGATCGCATCATCGGCCGCGGGCACAATCGTCGGCAGATCGATTCCGATCCCACCGCCCACGCGGAAATTCTCGCCCTCCGCCAGGCGGCCGGCGAACTGCGCGATTGGCGTCTGGCCGATTGCGTCGCGGCCGTCACGCTCGAGCCGTGCCCCATGTGCGCTGGCGCCTTGGTTCACGCGCGGGTCGCGCGCCTGGTTTACGGCTGCGACGATCCCAAGGCCGGCGCAGTGCGCACGTTCTTCTCGCTCTGCGATTCCCCGCTTCTGAACCATCGGCTGCAAATCACACCCGGCGTTTTGGCCGATCCCTGCTCGCAGCTTCTCAAGGACTTTTTTTCGGCCCAGCGCCGCTGGGAAAGAAATGACCCACGTCGCGGCCACCGAAAAGCGCCGCCGCTCGGACGCCATTGCCTGCGTCCTGCTTCTCGTAGTCGTTGCCGCGATCTTCTCGCGGGTTCTGGGTTTCCAATATCTCGACTGGGACGATTACGATCTGCTCCTGCAAAACGGTTTGCTCAGACCCGCGACATTCGATCATCTCAAATTGCTTTGGACCGCCGCGTACGCCGGTCTCTATACGCCGCTCTCTTATTCGCTGTGGTGGTTGATTCTGAAAATTCATCCTCTCGCCGACGCGATGATTTTCCACGGCGTGAGCTTCCTCCTCCATCTTTTCTGCGCCGCCGCCGTTTTTTCGATCGTGAAAAAATGCGTCCGATCGAGAACCGCCGCCTTTGCCGGCGCGGCGGTCTTTGCGCTTCATCCCATGCAAATAGAATCGGTCGCCTGGATTTCGGAGACCAACAACCTTCTCTCCGCCGCGCTCTCGCTGCTGGCCATTCGCCTCTATCTCCAGTACGCCCCCGCGCCGAAGCGCTGGCTCTACCTCGCCGCATCGGCGGCTTTTTTTCTGGCGCTGCTCGCCAAGCCCACAGCTGTCGTGGTGCCGCTGGCGGCGGCTGTTCTGGTTTACTATTTTTTTCACCGCTCTCCCGCCGCGATTCTCCGCTCCCTCTGGCCCTGGTTCGTCGGCGCGATCGTCTTTGCCGTTGTCGCCCACCACGTTCAGCTCGCCTCGGACATCCCGGCTCTTACCTTCTGGAAGCGTCCAGCGATTGCCGCCGACGCGCTTTCGTTTTACGTTTACAAGCTGATCTGGCCGGTGCATCTCACCATCGACTACGCCCGCACGCCCGCCGCCGTATTGCAGTCTGATCGCTGGATCGCCGCGGTGGCCGCCGTGATCGTCGCCGTCGCCCTCTGGCCGCGGCTCGATCGCATTCGCCCCGGGCTGCTCGTCATGGTCGTCTGTCTTCTGCCCGTCCTGGGATTGGTCGCCTTTGATTTTCAGCGCTATTCCACCGTCGCCGATCGTTTTATGTATCTCCCCATGCTCGGCGTCGCCCTCGTCGCCGCGACGTTTCCAAGACCGCTGGCCATCCTCATCGTCCTGCTGCTCGCATTCAAAACCGAAATGCAACTCCCCATTTGGCACGACACCGACGCATTGACCGCGCACACCCTCGCCCTCGATCCCGGCAGCGCCATCGGCAACAAAATCCGCGGCGAGGAACGGGCGCAGCAACAGGATTGGCCCGGCGCCACCGCCGCTTTCAGCAAGGCCCTCATCCGCAATCCCACTGACGGCGATCTCCACTTCAACCTCGCCAACGCGCTGCGCGCCCAGGGCGAGTATGAAGCCGCCATCGACGAATACATCACCTCCCTCGCCCTGCTCGATCCCGATCTGCGCTCCGCGCGATGAACAATCTCGGAATCGCCTATTTCCAGGCCGGCGACCCGGACATGGCGGAAGCCGAATTTATGCAGGTTCTCCAGATTGACCCCCAAAACGCTGAGGCCCGCAAGAATCTCTCCCAGGTGTTCATCGGCGTGCCAAGTCAGTGAGACTCCCGTAAACTACCGGTCCCTGACATAGAGGAGCTTGATCGTGCCGCAGCCCGTCTTGGCCGTCGTCAGCGTTCTGGGTAAGGACCAGAAAGGGGTCGTCGCGCAGTTCGCCACCTACATGGCCGAACGCGGCATCAACATCGAAGACATCGAGCAACGCGTCGTCCGGGGCTTCTTCCTCATGGACATGCTCGTTGATATCAGGGAGATCAGCATCGACTTGTCCGAACTGATCACCGGCCTGCTGGAACTGGGCAAAAAAATGGACATGGAAGTCCGCGTCCATCTCCACAGCGAACGCAAAAAGAAAAAAGTCGCCATCCTCGTCAGCAAGGAACAGCACTGCCTCCGCCGGCTCGTCGACGACTTTGCCGGCGGGAAACTCAACGGGGAGGTCGTCGCCGTGCTGGCCAATCACCCCGATCTCGAGCCGCTGGCCAAACAGGCGAATCTCCCCTTCGCTTCGCATTCCTCCGACGATCCCGAAAAGCATTTCGCCTGGCTGCAACAAATCGCTACAGCAGCATCGCCCGGACCTGGTCGTCCTGGCCCGTTACATGCGCATTCTGCCGGGGACGATTGTGCGGGCGTTCGACCATCGCATCATCAACATCCACCCGTCGCTGCTCCCCTATTTCCCCGGGGCTTCTCCGTACAAGCAGGCGTACGAAAGCGGCGTGCGCGTCCACGGCTGCACGGCACATTTCGTCACCGAGCAACTCGACGAAGGCCCGGTCATTCTCCAGGACGTCTTCCACATCGCCGTTGGGACCGACACCCTCGAAGACGTGAAGCGAAAAAGGGCTTACTCTTGAGTCCGAAGTCCTCAGCCGCGCCGTTAAGCTGTTTCTCGATGAGGAACTCGTCGTCGTCGATGGCAAAGTGATCTTCAAGCCCGGGATCAGCCGCTTCCTACAATCCCCCGCCCCCAAACCTTAGAGCGATTCTCATTCTCTAATGTCCGCCTCGCGCGACCCATCCCGCCCGCACATTCAGTCGGAGTATCGATCGCTATTCGATTCCATCGGATTCACAGCCGAGATGGTCTTCTCCGACCCGGGCATCAAATCCTGGCGACATCTCGCCGACCGGGAAAACTGCACCTGGGATTTGAAACATCGCGATGGGCGGACGATCCGACTTCATGTAAAGCGATATTTCCCATCCCGAGGCCGAATCCGCCCGCGCTAAACAGGAGGCCCTGGCCGGAAAGAAACTCGCCGCCGCGGGAATACCCTGCGCGCAAATCGCCGCCTGGGGAAATCTCTCCGGCGGGCGCAGCTTTGTGATTCTCGAAGACCTCGCCGGCTTCCAGGCCGCCGACAAACTCATCCAATCCGGCGTCCCATTCGATCGCCTGCTGATTCCCACCGCCGATCTGGCCGCCGATCTTCACAACGCCAAGCTCCATCATCGCGATCTTTACCTTTGCCATTTCTTTGCCAAAGTCTGCCCCGATTCCGTCGAAGTGAGATTGATCGACGTGGCCCGCGTGCGCAACTTCCCCGCCCTCACGCGCCGGCGGTGGATCGTCAAGGACCTTGCGCAATTCTGGTATAGCACTCTCTCCCTCCCGATCACGGATGCCCAGCGGCAGGCGTGGCTTGAGCGCTACGCCGAAAAAACTTCGGTTGGAAAATTGGATGCCCTGCGCAAGTCGATCGTTACTAAATCCGATTCCATCGCCGCCCACGACGCCAAACTCCGCCGCCGCCAGCCCCACCGAAATATTTCCATTTCATCGTGAAGCCAGCGCGATCGCCTCATCCCGCGTTCTGGCGATGTTAAACAGTTTCTCCAGGCAGCAGGCCTGAAAGATATTCAAAAGCTGCGGCTTGAGCCCGCAAAGAATCAACTTTCCCCCCGCCTGCGCAATGCGCTGGCGGATATTCACCATCAATCCCAGCATCGAACTTCCCATATACGAAACGTCGCTCAGGTCGGTGATCCACCGCCCCTCGGCGTTGCCATCCAGCTTGCTCAGTACGCCGTCGATGACGGAATCGATCTCCATCGTGTCCATCCCGTCCGGCAGCGACAGACGCAGGACGTTCACCTGGTGGTCCGCCGAAATTTCAAATCGATCCGCCATTGGGAGCCCCTGATTTAAACAGGCCGGTTTGAAAATTTCCACAAAAACTTATTTGGCGGCTTTTCACCGGATTTGCAGGCTCTCCGCCTCAAATTCCAGTCCCAGAGGATTGATTTCCACGGCTTTGCGCGACCCCTGCTTCAGAACCGATCCCCCGATGACCGCCTGGATCCCCACCGCCTTCGCCGCCGCCAGCGCGGGCCCGGCGTCGCCCGGCGACACATACGCCGCGAAACCGGCCCCCATGTTGAATGTCCCATACGCCTCGCGCGCGTCCATCGGGCCGTGCTTCTGGATGAATCGCATGACCGCCGGCACCGGCGGCAGCGACGTCATCCGATACACGAACGGTTCCTCCAGTCGCATCAGCTTCCGCCATCCATGCCCCGTGATGTGCGCCGCGTATTTCAGCCGCACGCCCGCCTTCTGACATTGCGCTACAAACGGCACATAAATCAGCGACGCATCCAAGAGCGCCTCCCCGAACATCCGCCCATCCTGTTCCATGCGCGTCTGAAATCCGTCCGGCAATCGATCGGCCAGCGCCCGGCAAAGCGTCAGACCGTTCGTTTGAACCCCACTGCTTTCCAGTAGAACAATCAGATCCCCGTCTGCAAGGGTTCCCTCGATGCGCAAAGATTTCGGCCGAATCCGGCCCAGCGCCGATCCCGCCAGGACGATCGTCTCCGGATCGATCATGCCCTTCAGCGCCGGCGTCTCGCCGCCGCCCCAGACCGCTCCCGCTTTTCGGCACCCTTCGGCAAACCCGCGCGCCAGGTCACCGGCTCGCTCGGTATTCGAAAACCACCCCGCGTCCCCCACTGCCGCGTGCATCGCCACCGAAATCGGCAGAGCCCCGCAGGTGATCAGGTCGTTCACAATCGTCGCGACGGTGTCGATGCCGATATTGGCGTAAAAGCTCTTCCCCGTCCTGGCGAGCATCGCATCCGCCACCAGGTTTTTCGTCCCCAAGCCCTCCTCGACATGCGCCAGGAATTCCTCCGGCGTTTCGATCAAATAGGCGCTCTCGCCGCGCACATTTTTCGGCTCGGTAAGGCCGTGCCCGACCAGCGCCGAAACCGTCGTTGCCGCCTCCTTTTGGCAGGCCCGTTTGAACGCGTCCAGCGGGCCATAATCCACGCCACTGTTCTCGTAGGTCAGAGGCATTCCGCCGTTTTAGGCTCACCCGCCGCCAAAGACAAGCCGCATGCCCAGCCCTACAATTCGCCCCATGATCCGCTTGGCTTTTTCCACCAACGCCTTCAAGAAAAACACCCTGAGCGAGGCGATCGAAGCCATCGCCAGGATCGGCTACCGCGGCGTGGAACTCATGGCCGACGTCCCCCATGCTCATCCGCCAAACTTGAGCGCCGCCGATCGTCAGTCTCTCAAAAATCGCCTCGCCACCCTGGGCCTATCCGTCAGCAATATCAACGCCTTCACGCTCTTCGCCCACGGCGACACCTATCACCCGACCTGGATTGAATCCGACGCCGCGCGCCGGCAAACCCGCATCCGCCACACGCTAGATTGCATCGAGCTTGCCGCCGAAATGAATTGCCAAACCGTCAGCCTCCAACCCGGCGGGCCCCTCATCGGCACGAGCGCGTCGCGACAATCCGCTGGCGAATCCTTCGCCGAAGGATCGCGCCAGGTTCTTCCCTCGGCCAAGAAGCACGACGTCGTTCTGGCCATCGAGCCCGAACCCGGCCTCTTCATTCAAACCGCTGGCGAATTTTCCGAATTCAAATCCGCCTTCTTCCCCGCCGAGCCCTCGATCCGCATGAACTGCGACGTCGGTCACCTCTTCTGCGTCGGCGAGGATCCCGCAGCCGTCATTCGCCAGATGTCCGCCGAAATCGCCCACGTTCATCTCGAAGACATCGGCGACAATCGCGTCCACCAACACCTGGCTCCCGGCAAAGGCGCAATCGACTTCCCGTCGATTTTCGCGGCGTTGAACGACATAGCCTATCCTGGCTGGGTCACCGTCGAACTCTATCCCTACGAAACCATCGCGGCAGGCGTCGCCGAAGAGGCGTGGAACTTCCTTCAGCCGTTAATTTGATTTTTAACGGGCAGGAACAATAAGTTTAAGGAAAGCGGAAAGCTAAGCGGCGAGTCTCAGGCGGCGGCGGACCATGACGGTTAGGTCTACGCGGCAATCCAATAGCTCTTCGAGCAGGCGGAATTTTTTGCGGCGGGCGTAGACTCTGCGGGCCTTGGGGGAATCTTCACAGAGGCGGCAAGTGATGCGGACGCATTTGCCGCGGCGGAAGATCGTGAGCTTGGGGGGGCGGAGGGAGCGGCTGTCCAAGCCGTCGGCGGCCCGCAAAAATGCCAGTAAAAGGAGCATTTTGGCGGAGTCGTCGCTGCGGCGGAGGATGCCATCTTTGCCGGGCTCGGGGACCTCGTCGCGGTGGTAGAGCGTGAGGTAGGCCAGGGCGCGGCGATGGCGATTCTTCAGGGGAAGAGACTCGTCTTCCAGGAGCATTTCGCAGCCGATCGACGGGTGGTCCTTTTCGCTGACGTGGCGGCCTATGTCGTGAACGAGGGCACCCATGCGAAGCAGGCGGCGATCTCTGGATTCAAGATTGTGAAGGGGAAGGGTCGCGTCAACCAGTTGACGAGCTATCGTGCTGACACGGCGTTCGTGTCGAACCGTGCCCAGGTGTTCCATGACCCAGCGACGTAGCATTTGTATTTGGGTGACCGGGCGGCATTCCCTGCCGAGACGACTCATGAGTACCTCCGCGTACTCCTCCTTGGTCGGTCACATACTAAGTGAGGATTATTTACATTGCGCAAAGAAAAACAAGGTTCGGTGAAGATCAATCTCGGTTTTTGTGAGATTATCGGGGGTGGGGAAATTTTCCGGCTATTTGCCCCGGCATGGCTATGCCGGGACATTGGAATACAATCCGCGCACCTTTTGCATGCCAGACCCCGGCTCTATTCCCGATCCATCGTCCGGAGCTGAACATCGCGCGGCGATGCTCTCGCTGACGCTGAGCGTGTTTCTACTGATCGTGAAATTCGTCGCGTATTTCATGACGCATTCCAACGCGATCTTTTCCGACGCGGTGGAAAACATCGTCAACGTGCTGGGGTCGGGGTTCGCGGTTTATTCGATCAGCCTGGCGCATCGGCCGGCCGACCAGGAACATCCGTACGGGCACGGGAAGATCGAATTCTTCTCAGCGGGGCTTGAAGGGGGCATGATGCTCCTGGCCGCGGTGTTCATCGCGGGGAAAATCGGGGCGGCGCTGTTCGCCGGGCAGTCTCCGATCCATCAGGAATTGGGGGCGGGGCTCATACTCATCGCGGCGGCGTTTGTGCTCAATGGGATCATGGGGATTTTTCTGTGGAATAGCGGGCGTCGCCATCGGTCTTTGACGCTGGTGGCGGATGGGAAGCATCTTTTTAGCGACGCCGTGAGCAGCGCGGTGGTGCTTGCGGCCCTGATTCTGGTGCGCTGGACGGGGTTGAAATGGATCGACACGGCGGCCGCAGGGCTGGTGGCGGCTTATATCGCGCAGCAGGCGCTGGGGCTGATGCGAATCGGCGGCGGGACTGATGGATGAACAGGATGTCGCCGACCAGCGGCTATTGCGGAAGATCCTCGACAGCCATGTGGGGCCAAACGGCGTGGAACCGCGGATTTGCAGTTATCACAAGGTGCGCCATCGGCACAGCGGGCGCTGGATTTGGGTGGATTTCCACATCATGGTCCCGGCGTGGTGGGATGTGCTGCGCGGGCATGAGGTGGCTAGCAGGATCGAATATGAGATCGAGCAGGCGCTGGGGGAATCGAATGCGACGGCGCACGTGGAGCCGTGCGTGGGGAAGGATTGCCCGAATTGCGAAGCGAATCGAGCGGGCGTTGCTTAGTGATGATGATGCATCCACATCAACAGGCCGATGATTCCAAAGAAGATGTCGATGATGCCGAGGACGAGGCCGGTGACGGCCATGCCGTGTCCGCGATTGTCGCCGGTCTTACCCATGCCGCTGAGTGCGATGCCACCGAAGATGACGGCGAGCAAACCGGTGAGGGGACCGGCGCAAAGGATTCCGACAAGGGCGAGGATCATGGCGGTGTGCGACCATGCCGATGTGCGGGGAAACGGGACCCATTGGCCCCATGGGTTGGTAGTTCATGGGATAGGCGCCGGGCTGGGGGAATCCCTGCGGGGGAGGTTGGGGCGGCGGCGGGTATCCGGGCGCGGAAGGCATGGGAGGCGGGGGCGCGGCTTGGAAAACTCCGGGGACGGTGCTGGCGGCGGCCCAGTTGGTCATGCCTTGTTTCCAGATGAGATCGTTGGGATGGATGGCCCCGCCGGAGGCCATGGATTGGAGTTGAGAGAAGTCCACCGGCCCGCATTGCTGCCCGTTCTGGGTGTAAAACCATTCATCCGCCATGAAAAAACTCCGTCAAAGAGATGCGTGGGTTATAACTACCGTACGGCGCCCGATGAGGCAGATATCGTCGAGACGGATTGCAGCCTGTCAAGGATGATTTTGACGTGGTGCGCGGTGGCGCCGCGGGAATCGAGGACGACTTTGCGGGCCGCGGCGCCCATGATGGCGGCTTCGGCCGGGTGGCGGAGAAGATCTGCGGCGGCCTCTTCGAGTCCATCGGCGGCTTCGACTACGTGGATCGCCTGGGCATTAAGAAAACGATCCATCGCATCGGCAAAATTTGCCGTAAAGGGGCCGACGATGACGGGTTTGCCGAGGGCGGCGGGCTCGATCATATCGCTCCCGTGCTGCTTGGAGCCGAGGTCGACGAGGGAGCGGCCGACGAAGACCAGATCGGCCAGGGCGTAAAATTTGCGCAATTCGCCCATGGTGTCGCCGAGGATGATCTCGGGCGTGCGGACGTCGAATTTGGGATTGGTGCGGCGGATGAGGCCGAAGCCCATCGACTCGATCAGCCTGGCGACTTCGTCGAAGCGTTCGGGTTTACGTGGGATGATGGCGAGTTTCAGGGTATTGAATTCGTCACGCAGCTTTCGGTAGATGGGCAGGAGGATTTCTTCCTCGCCGGGGCCCGTCGAGCCGCAGACCCAGAGTTTTTGAGCGCCGGGCGGGAGATGCAGGTCGGAGGCGAGTTCGTCCTGGCCGTCGACGCGCTCGGCGGTTTGGGCGGTGTCGAATTTCATGGTGCCGGTGACTTCGAGGCGATCCGCTGGAACGCCGAGGGCGGCGAAGCGGGCGGCGTAGATTTCATCCTGCACGCAGACGCGATCGAGGCTGGAAAACATTCCGCCGAACAGGGGGCGGGCTTTCTTGTAGCGATTGAAACTCCCTGGGGTGACGCGGCCGTTGACGAGCAGGACCGGGATCTTTCTTGCGGCACAGCGATGGATGAAATTGGGCCAAACTTCGAGTTCTAGCAGTACGACGATGTCGGGGCGGAGGGCGTCGAGGAATCGGTCGACGGCGGATGAAAAGTCGAGGGGGTATCGTACGAGGGTGACGTCGGAGGCTGAGCCGTAAAGCTCCTGTCCGCGGGCGAAGCCGGTTTCGGTGGTGGCCGAGACGATGAATCGCAGGCCGGGCTGGGCGGCGCGGAGGGAATCGACCAGGGCGCGGGTGGCGTTGATTTCGCCGAGGCTGACGGCGTGAATCATGATGGCTGGGGAAGAATGGTCGACGGGGGCGATATGGCCCATGCGATTGGAAAGAGCCGCGAGGACTTTGCGGCGGGCGGACGGCTTGAGGAGCCAATAGGGAGCAGCCAGCCCACCGAGGAGACCATAGGCGATGTCATATCGATTGGGCATGAGGTCAGCGGTAAAGCCCGCGCTGGTGGATAAACCGTACCACCGGAGGCGGGGTGAGAAAATCGATTGATAGGCCGGCTTTGACCCGGCGGCGGATGTCGGTCGAGGCGATGTCGATCTGCGGGACTTCGACGATGTTCTGGATGAGGAAGGCAAATTTTCGGGGGATGGAGGTGGGATCGAATGCCCAGCCGGGGCGTGCCATGAGGACGAATCTTACTTCCTTGAGCAGGGCGTCGGGCTCATGCCATTTCGGCAGCCCGGAGAAGAGGTCCGCGCCGATGAGCCAGATTACATCCGTCGCACCTTCGCCGCGGAGCTGGCGAGCGGAGTCGATGGTAAAGCTTGGGCCGGAGCGGCGGATTTCGCGGTCGTCGAGTTCGAAATCTGGGGACTGGTCGATCGCCAGCCGGCACATTTCCAGGCGGTCGGCGGCCGGGGCGGCTGATTTGTCCTCCAATTTAAGCGGCGAGATCGCGGTGGGAATGAGGATTACTTTCTCGATTCCGAGGCCTCGGCGGCCGCGCGGGCGCAGAGGAGGTGCCCGTGATGAATGGGATTGAAGCTCCCGCCTAGAAAGACTTTGCGCGGTAAATCGGCCATAGGTTAAAAAATCACCCGTTCTGGCAGGAAAGAGTAGCTACTGACTCCGCCGGCTGCCAATTGAGGGGGCATCACAGATAAATTTCGCGATTCGCGCGGCTCTGGGGTTTGTGAAAAAAGTGCGCGAACAATATTTACGTTAACTTATTATCCAACGGTACTTACAATACGAACAATAAGATAGAGAAGACGTATGAATCTGAGGACTGCAAGGTTCCGTAGGATTTAGTGAAACTTGTAGAATGGCTTTTGCATGGAAGCTGGTGGGAGAAGGTTGCGGGAAGCCGGAGGTGTCTTATGGTGAGCGTGACCAAAATCCAAACGACTCGAGCAGCGCCTATTCCGCGTGCGTTGCGGCAGCGGGTGATGGGCCTGCTTTCGGAAAACTATGCGTATATGGACAGCCCTACGTTCCGACATAAGAACGTGGAACGGGAGCTGTTCACCCCTGATGCGGAAAGGGAGCTTCCGCTGACCAGTTGGTATCAGCCGACTCGCGATGATCTGCACGATTCATCGGGCTCGCCGCCGCAGCTTATGTCTGGGGCGGAAGAGCGGATGATGTTCCTGCGGTTCAATTATTCGAAGAAGCGGCTCCAGGCGCTTGCAGCGGCGCATCGCCCGCGAAGGGCTGACGCTGAGGTTGGGGCAGGACATGGCGGAGTGGCACCGGAAGTTTGAACATTTCCGGGAATACTTGGTGCGGACGAACCTCGCCCTGGTTTTGGCGATGGCAAAGCGGACGCGGCTGGGTGAAGTCGATTTCGCCGAGGTTGTCAGCGAAGGAAATATGGCCCTGCTGCGAGCGGTGGATAAATTTTCCGTCGATCGGGGATTCAAGTTCAGCACGTATGCGTGCCGGGCGATTTTGAAGGCGTTCAGCCGGACGGCGATGAAAGCGTCGAAGCAGCGGACGCGATTCCCGGTCGAATTCGAGCCCGATCTGGAAAAGAGCGATTGGGCGGATCGTCGGCGCGATCAGATCGAAGACGATTGCATCGACGAACTGAAGGCGATCGTGGATGAGAATCTGGCCGATCTTTCCAGCGTGGAGCAGACGGTGATCCGCCGGCGCTTCAACTGGAAGCAGGATGAGGAATCGCCGCTCACTTTGGAAGAAGTGGGCAAGATCATCGGCGTGACGAAGGAGCGCGTGCGGCAGATTCAGAACAAGGCATTGGCGAAAATCCGTACGGTGATGGAAGACGGCGTGCTGCGGATTCATCCGCGGACCGAGGCCGAAAGCCAGGCGCGTGCGGCGGAATTGCAGCCGCCGACGGGCACGCCGTAAGTTTTGCATATTCTAAAAAAAGCGTGCAGGCGCTATCGGCGCCTGCACGCTTTTTTATTCGGCGATCCCAGTCGATCTTGGTGCCGGCCCCTCACCCGTCCTGCGGAAACCAATGGAAGACAGGGAGAGGGGATAAGAGGCGCGCGGGCATCCTCCAGAATCGATATTATTTCTAGGCGGCCCGGGGGGCGAATCTGAGTAGGGATTCGGGGAGGCTCTTGATGCCGCGACGAAGGGCTTTGCCGACGGCGTAGCGCATGGAGAGTTCGACCCGGCGGTGGACTTTTTCGGTCGGCTCGACGCCGCAGCGGCGCATTTCGCGGAGGGCCCAGTTCCAGACGGCGTATTCCTCTTCGCAGCGGCGGCGGTAGCGATCGAAGCCGATGGCGTGATGGCCGACTTCGTGGAGAAAGATGGCCAGGCTCATGGCGGTTTTGGGCTTGGGGGATTCGATCCAGTTGTCGACTCGGCCGTTGCTGTGGTAGACGCGCCAAGCCTTGCCGGTCATGCTCTTTCGCCAGCGTTTTACGCGGACACTGTGGCGTTGGGTGGTCCGTTTAACGATGGCGTCGAAGTCCTTCATGCCCAAGACTATCGGCAGAAGATTCGCCCGCGAATGATGGCGGTTTTTGCGCCGCGCATTGGCCGCGCCGGTGCGGAAATTATCGGCAACATCTAGAATGCTCGACGATGAGCCTGCTGCGGATGAACATTGCGAACCTTTCGATGATGCTGGCGATGCTGGCGGCGAGCGTGTGGGTTTTCGCGCAGCTGGTCGGGCGGCAGACGCGGCACCGGCGGCGCGTGAGCCTCTTACAGTGGGCGCGGGGGCGGAAGATGCGCGTGATCGATCCATCATCGGTCGTCGCGGGAGAGACGGTTCCCGCGCTGGTAGGACTGGACGCAAAGATCGTTTCGCTCATCGGCGGCAATGGCATCGCCATCGCGCAGGTTCAGACGAACGATTCCAAATCCGCTTCGCCGTCGGCGTCCGCGGGGCGGAGCAACTGGAATCTGCTCCAGACGGCGCTGCCGTCGGAATGGACGGCGTGCGCGCTTCGTCCGGGGAGCGTCGCCAGGAGCTTCGTCGACCTGTTCGGCCTTTCCAGTTTTCCCTCGCTTGCGCCGGATCGTCGCTTCATGGTTTTCGGCGGCGAATCGCGCCCGGCGGCGCGGATGATCGCCTCGGGGATTATCTCGCGGCTTCCGCCGGACATCGGGCTAATTTTGCTGGGCCGACATCTGATTCTAGACTTCTCGACGCGGCCTTTCGACGAAGTCGAATTTTCGAGGATGATGGAAGTTGCCGGGGAGATCATCGCGCTTTTGAATGGATTGTGAGGTTTGTCTGTCCTGGGAAAGACGGCTAGGATCGGATTGCAGCCGGTGAAGGAGATCGAATTTGCCTCCGCAGGATTCCGCGCCCCAATGCGACGATTATGAATTGATGCAGCGGATCGCCGGCGGCGACGCCGCGGCGCTGGCGGCGTTTTACGACCGGCATGCGGGGCTGGTGCAGGGGTTGTGTTTGCGGATATTGCGGGATCGGGGGGAGGCGGAAGACCTGGTTGTCGATGTGTTTTGGGAGATCTGGCAGCGCGGGCAGCGCGTATGACGCGGCGCGCGGGGCGCCGCTGACTTATCTATTGACGGTCACGCGGAGCAGGGCTCTAGACCGGTTGCGGTCGGCGGAACACCGAGCCGGGAAATTCGATTCGCCGATTGCAGCGACCGATAATGTCGAGACGCGAGCCGGGGGCGAAGGCCCCTCGGCGGGGCTGGTGAGCGGGGAAAATCGGGACCGGGTGCGGCGGGCGATGGCGAGCCTCGACCCGGCGCAGCGGGAGGCGATCGAGATGTCGTTTTATGAGGGCCTCAGCCACAGTGAAATCGCCGCCAAACTCGATAAACCCCTTGGGACGGTCAAAACGCACATTCGGCAGGGCCTCATCCGCCTGCGCGAAAGTTTACGTACTCAGGAATAGGTGAACCCTTTGGAATGCCGGGCTAGAAAAGATCAGATTCTGCACTACGTCGCGGGTACGCTGGACGACGGAGAATCCGCGGAGTTGCGCCGGCACCTGGCGAGCGGATGCGCCGAGTGCGCGGGATATCGGGCGGAGGCGGAGGCGCTGCTCGGATTGATCCCGCAGGCGCTGGATTCGGCGCCGGTTTCGCCGCAGGCGAGGCGGAAGTTGCTGGAACGGGTTTCGAAGTCGCCGCAGGTTGATCCGGGGGGGCCTTATCCGATCAACCAGCCGTGGGACCGAATTGTGATTCCAGCGTCGATCGCGGCGGTGCTGGCGGTCGCGGTGACGCTGGTTGCGGTGTGGAAGTTTGGGGGAAATCGTCCGGCCCCGAACGGCCCGGATGCGCGGGATGCGCAGATCGCGATGCTGGAGCGGATGGTTTCGGCGGACGCGATGACGATCACCGATATGCGAAGGGAGCTGGACGCGGCGACGCGGCCTTCGATGGCGGGGCTGAAGTTCGCGGAATTGACGGGGCCGGCGCAGCCGGACGCTTTGGGGCGGGTGTTCATCGATACGACGGGGGGGAAATGGTATTTCTTCAGCGCGGGGATGAAGCCGCCGCCCCCGAACAAGACGTACGAGCTTTGGCTTTGCTGCGGGGATCAGAAGCTTCCGGGCGGGACGTTTGAAGTAAATCAGGATGGGGTGGCGACTTTGATGGGGAATGTTCCGCCGATGCCGGCCGGGGAGCAGATTGTGCTGGCGGTGACGGATGAGCCGATGGGGGGAATGCCGGCGCCGACGGGTCAGATGCAGATTGTTGGAAAGCTTCAGTGAACCTGGGGGCGATTTTTCCCGGCCAGGGTGTAGCCGGTGGCCTGATATCCTGCCTGATTGACGGAGTTCATCAGTTGACCGACTGAAACGCTTTTGGGTTCGAAAAGGACGGAGACCTGTCCGGTGTTGTAATCGACTTCCACTTCGTGGACGCCATCGTTCAATGTGAGAGACTTTCGGATCGCGTCTTCGCAATGATGGCAATGCATCCCGTCAACGCGAATCACGGCGAGCTGATCCTGGGAAACATCCTTGCCCATGCAGACAATCCTCAGTCTTTACTATCAGACCAAGCCTAGCTGATTCGCTTCCTTTTTAGGCGTTAAGCTCATTCAAGACAAGACCAAAATCACGTTGCGTGCGCTTAATATGGCGATGGTGAGTGGATTTGAGGGGTTTCGAGCGGTTTCGATGTGTGTTCCCTCGGGTTTAGGGAAGGGCTATAATTGCGGGTCTTCAGCAGAGGAGTTTATCCATGGCAATCCCGGTAAATGTTGAGGCAGAGACGGAGATTTCGCCGTCCAATGGAGACGGGGTGACCGGGCAGACGGGGATTGGCGCAAGGTCGATTTGCCGCGGATCGAGCGGGCGGTGCGGGAGATTCTGCTGGCGATCGGGGAGAATCCGGAGCGCGAGGGGTTGCGAAAGACGCCGGCGCGGGTGGGGCGATCTTACGCGGAATTGATCTCGGGGATGCACGAAGACCCGAGGCGGTATCTGCGGACGGTTTTCCATGAGCGGTACGACGAGGTCGTGCTGCTTCGCAACATCGAATTCAATTCACTTTGCGAGCATCATCTACTGCCGTTTACGGGACGGGTGCATGTGGCGTATCTGCCGGACGGGAAAGTGGTGGGGTTGAGCAAACTGGCGCGGATGGTGGACGGATACGCGCGGCGGCCGCAGGTGCAGGAGAGATTGACGACGCAGATCGCCGATGCGCTGTGGGAGGAACTGAATCCGCAGGGGGCGGCGTGCGTAATCGAGGCGATTCATACGTGCATGACCATGCGCGGGGTGCGGCGGCCGGGGAGCACGATGGTGACCAGCGCCCTGCGCGGGGTCTTCAAGGACAATCCGGCGAGCCGGAGCGAAATCCTTGGTTTGATCGCCGCCAATCGGCCCGGGTAACGGGCGAAAGCCCCCAATTTTGCGTCGATCGACGCTTGCCGGTAATTTTTAACATTGTGAGCCGCGCCTTAAATATCGCGATCGTCGGTTGCGGGTATTGGGGCGTGAATTACCTGCGCGTCTTCAGCGAATTGCCCGAGACAAAAGTTGCGCTGGTTTGCGATACATCGGAAGACCGGCTGCGGACGATCCGGGAGCGGTTTCCGCTGGTCAGCACGACTGGGGAGATCAAGGAAGTCCTGGGGAGCCGCTGGGTGGACGCCGTCGTGGTTGCGACACCGGCGGCGACGCATTTTGAATTATCGAGCCGGTGCCTGGCGGCGGGGAAACACGTGCTGGTCGAGAAGCCGGTCACGACGAGTATCGCCGACGCGGCGAATCTGATTCGGCAGGCGGAGAAGGCGCAGCTTGTGCTGATGGTCGGGCACACGTTCATGTACAACTTGGGGATTCTGAAGATCAAGGAATTGATGAACGGGCCGGAGTTCGGGCAGATTTATTATCTGCACGCGACGCGGACGAACATGGGCCCGGTGCGGGATGACGTGAACGCGCTTATGGGATTTGGGGACGCACGACGTGGCGATCTTTAATTTCCTGCTGGACGCGGCGCCGTTGTCGGCCAGCGCGGTGGGATCGAAAGTTCTGGGCAAGGCGCAGGAGGACGTGGGATTTGTGACGCTTCGGTATCCGAAAAATGTGATCGCCAATATTCACGCGAGCTGGATCGATCCAAACAAAGTGCGCGAGGTTGTGGCCGTGGGGAGCAGGCGGCGGATCGTGTTTGACGATCTGAACAATCTGGAGCGGGTTCGGATTTACGAAAAAGGTTTATCGGCGACGATGGAGGCGGACACGTTTGGGGAATTCCGATTGATCATGCGGGATGGGGACATCATCAGCCCGCGCGTGCCGCCGAGCGAGCCGCTGAAGAACCTGGCGGCGCATTTCCGGGATTGCGTGATGAACAACAAAAAGCCGCTTTCGGATGGGAAAAATGGGATGGACGTGGTGCGGGTGATGGCGGCGGTGGATCGGTCGCTGGCGCAGAACGGGTCGCCGGTGGATGTGCCGGCGGGAGAATCGGCATGACGGCCGGGGCGGCGCCACGAGATCGATCCGGGTGTGATACTGGGGTATCGCATCAGCCGGGCGATTGCGTTCGTTCTGCTGCAACTGGGGGATCACGCGCGGGTGCGGTCGGGGTCGGTGATCTACGCCAATAGCGTCATCGGCCATCATCTGGAAACGGGGCACAATGTTGTGATCCGGGAGGAGAATCGGATTGGGGATCATTTCAACGTGTGGAACAATACGGTGATCGACTACGGGTGCGTGATTGGAAACAACGTGCGGATCCATAGCAATTGCTATATCGCGCAGTTCACGGTGATCGAGGACGACGTTTTTATCGCGCCGGGGGTTTCGGTGGCGAATGATCCGCATCCGATATGCGCGCTATGCATGCGCGGACCGACTTTGAAGAAGGCTTGCCGGATCGGCGTGAACGTCACATTGCTGCCGCACATTACGGTGGGAGAGGGGGCGCTGGTCGGGGCCGGGAGTGTGGTGACGCGCGATGTGCCGGAGTTTTCGGTGGTGGCGGGGAACCCGGCGCGGCGATTGAAGTCTGTGAACGAATTGGAATGCCCATTTGAGCTGACGATACCGTACATCGACGGGAAGGACGTAAAGATCCGGCAGCGCGAGAATCCAGAGGGGGAAGAGCGCTTGCGGCAGGAGCTG
Source organism: uncultured Phycisphaerales bacterium (assembly GCA_963844715.1). Lineage (GTDB taxonomy): Bacteria > Planctomycetota > Phycisphaerae > Tepidisphaerales > Tepidisphaeraceae > UBA1161. Next base: position 216,916 of record CAWJPJ010000007.1, read on the forward strand.
CGCCGCCGCGCCGAGGCCGAGGGCCGGCATCCCGCCGCCCCTCCTCATCCATGAGCGAAAAAGTCGGGAAGGTTCTGGTGTGCACGTTCGCCTTCAACGAAGGCGAAAAGATCGCGAGCACGGTGCAGCGGATTCTGGGGGCCGGCCAGAAGAACGTATTGGTGCTGGACGACGGATCGACGGACGGGTCGATCGAGCCGCTGCGGTCGCTGGGGGTCGAGGTTCTGAGTTCGACGTCGAATCTGGGGATTGGGGCGATGATGAAGAAATCGTTCCAGTACGCGGTGGATCACGGGTATGCGGTGATCGTGATCATGGCGGGGAACAACAAGGACGATCCGACGGAGATTCCGCGGCTGCTGGAGCCGATCGAGGCGGGCCGAGCGGATTTCGTACAGGGGTCGAGATATTTGCAGGGCGGGGCGCACCGGGGGATGCCGATTTACCGGCGGTTTGCGACGCGGCTGCATCCGCTGCTCTTTTCGATTGCGGCCCGAAAATGGGTGACGGAGAGCACGAACGGGTTTCGGGCGTTTAGGGTAAGCTTATTGACCGATGAGCGGATCGACTGGCGGCAGGCGTGGCTGGACAAATACGAGCTGGAGCCGTATCTGCTTTTCAAGGCGATTCGCCTGGGGTATCGGCACGCGGAGGCGCCGGTGACGAAGGTATATCCGCCGAAGAAATTGGGATATACCAAGATGAAACCGCTGACGGGGTGGTGGAGCATTCTGCGGCCGGTGTTTTATCTGGGCTTGGGCATTCGCAGGTAAGTTGCTTGAAAGGACATGAGCGGCCGTGGCGATGAGCGTCCCCTTTGTCGATCTGCATGCGATGCACGAGGGGTGCGCCGATGAGATTCAGGAGGCGATTGCGCGGGTGATCTCCGCGGGGGATTTTATCCTGGGGAAAGACGTGCGGGAATTTGAGGAGGAGTTCGCGCGGTATTGCGGGACGAAATTTGCCGTGGGGGTGGATAGCGGAATTTCTTCACTGGAACTGGCGATGCGGCGGATTGGGGATCGGCCCCGGGGATGAAGTGATCACCGTTTCGCATACGTTTATCGCGACGGTTTCGAGCATCACTTTCACGGGGGCGACGCCGGTGTTCGTGGATGTGGATGAGGCGACTTACAATCTGGATGCGGGGAAGATTGAATCGGCGATCACGCCGCGAACGAAAGCAATTCTGCCGGTACATCTTTACGGGCAGGCCGCGGGGATGGAGGCGATTGTTTCGATCGCCAAAAAACGCGGGCTGGCGGTGATAGAGGACGCTTGCCAGAGTCACGGGGCGAGATTGAACGGGAAACGATTGGGCTCGCTCGGGGATGCGGGATGCTTCAGTTTTTATCCGGCGAAGAATCTGGGGGCATTTGGTGACGGGGGAATGCTGGTGACAAACAATCCGCAACTGGCGGAAAAGGTGCGGATGCTGCGCAATTACGGGCAGCGGGAGAAATACCATCATGTTTTTCCAGCCTTTAACCGGAGGCTGGATACGATTCAGGCGGCCGTGTTGCGGATTAAATTGACGCATCTGGACGCATGGAACGATTCGCGACGGGGGGCAGCCCGGTTGTATGATTCGTTGCTGAAGGGCGTGCCGGATGTGGTGATTCCCGCCGTAGGGGCGGATCGGGAGCATGTCTATCATTTGTATGTGATCCAGCATCCGCGGCGTGACGCGCTGGCGGCGCATCTGAACAAGAACGGGGTGGCGACGGGATTGCACTATCCCGTGCCGGTGCACTTGCAGGAGTGCTATCGAAATGAGCCGTGGGCGAAGGTTTCGCTGCCGGTGACGGAGAAACTGGCGACGCGGATTTTGTCCCTGCCGATTTTTCCGGGGATCAGCGAAGGGCAGGTTCGGCAGACCTGCGCGCTGATCGCCGAGTTCCAAGGATAATTAGAAACAACTCACGATGCGCCCGTGGCTTCGTCAATTCGTCGTCGTCGGCCTGCTGATCTTCGGGGTGGAGGCGTGGCTGACGCTTTTGCATGCGATTTACGGAAGATACTACGAGCCAAGAGTTTTATTGTATTCGCTGATCGTGGCCGCGATCTGGCCGGTGAGCAAATGGTTCGGCGCGGGCGTGACGTGGTGCGACGCATATTTGGCGCGGCGACGGGGGCGGACGGCGTTGGTTATCGGCGTGGGGATGTTCCTTTATCTACTGTTTCAGCCGATTGATCCCAACGCGGACTTTTTGAAATTTCACGACGAGCACTCGTATTGGATCCAGGCGCACATGCTGGCACACGGGCGGCTGTGGATGCTGGCGTATCCGGCGGATCTCCAGCCGTTTTTCGACAACTTTCACATCATCGTGGATCGGGTTTACGCGTCGATTTATTTTCCGGGGACGGCGCTGCTCATGACCCCCGCGATATGGCTGCATCTGCCGTTTTGGGCGATGCCGACGGTGGCGGGGTCGGTCGCGGCGGCATTCTTCTACCTGGTCTTGCAGGACATTTTCGGAGGGGTGCGCGGAGTTCTCGGCGTCCTGATGCTGGCATCGCTGTTTTATTTTTATCACGAAACGCGAATGGTGCTTTCGGAGATTCCCTTCCTGATGGGGGCGATGATTTTGATCTGGTCGTGGCTGCGCTGGCGGGATCGGCAGAATTGGCGGTGGATGATTCCGATGGGCGCGGCAGCGGGATTCATGGCGATTACGCGGCCGATGGATGCGCTCTGTTATGCGATTCCGGCGGGCGTGGCGATTCTGGTGGAAATGCGGCCGCGAACGCTGGGACGTTTGGCGGTGGCGGCGGCAGCGGCGGTCATTACGGCGTCGCCGTTTCTTGCATTGCAGATCGTTCAGAACGTGGGCGTGACGGGGAGCTGGCATGTTTTCCCGTCGGATTATTATGTGGCGCGCAACTATCCGGCGCCGATGCTGGGGTTTTATCACTTTGATCCCAGCAAAGTGCCGGTCAGCACCTGCGAGCCAAAAGAAGAGGCGATGCGACAGTGGATTATTCCGGAATATCAATCGCACACAATAGCGAAACTGCCTGGCAAGTGGATTCCGATTCCGGGCAACCAGTGGTTTCCGCAGCACACGTACGATTTGCTTTTGTCTTCGCTCCCGAACGCGATGATGGTGGTGCTTTTGCCGTGCGGGCTGCTGTCGCTGTGCGATAATCGGCGGAAGGTGATGGCAGCGGTGCTGGGTTTGTTCGTTCTGGGGTACATGGTGTACGTGTTTTATCTCGCGCACTATGCGGTGGCGATCATGCCGTCGATGATCTGCCTGATCTTGATGGGTTGGGAGACTCTGGCGCGGACGTGGCCGCGGATTCGTCCGGCGATCGTGACGATGATGGTTTTTTCGATGGCGGGTTTATCGATCGGCGCGCTGCCGGCGTTTAACGATTATAACGAGCCGATGATGTCGTATATCGAGACGCGATTCGCCAACGAGCAACTGGCGCTGTTGCCGAACAAACCGGCGCTGGTGCTGTTTCATTACGATCCGAACGGGTGCAATTTTCACGACGAGCCGGCCTACAACGATTCAGTCGCGTTTCCGGATGAGGCGATGATCGTTCGGGCTCGGGATTTGGGCCCGGAGGAGGACAAGAAGCTGTTCAAGTATTACGCGGCACGGCAGCCGGATCGGATGGTTTATTTTTATGATCGGGGGGCGATCGGAAAGAATAGGCGGCCGCTGAAGCGCTTGGGGAACGTGGTGGATTTGGCCAACCGGCCCTAGTTTTATAAATCTTAAACTTTTTCTGGTGTTAGGATTTTGTTCGATATTTTTCTTGCATTTTGGCGCACTGTGGGCTAATCAATGGGCATTAAACTTATGCCCACCATGGAGACGATTGGCTCGAAGGTTCGCAAGCAGCGCCGGCGGCTTGGGCTCACTTTGGATGAGCTGTCCGGGCGGACGGGGATCTCAAAGCCCTATCTTTCGCTGATCGAGACGGGGCGGATTCTCAATCCGCCCAGCGATGAGAAACTATCGCGATTGGAGCAGACGCTGGGGATCGAGGCGGGGGAATTGATCCGTCAGGCGCATCTGCTGCGGACCCCGCGCGATGTGCGGGCGGTGTTTGTGAAATTGCTGGGTAGCGGGGGTGAACCCGCGGGGGCAGACTCCGATGGGGAGACAACGCGGCTGTCGGAATATATGCGGGCGCTCGACGAGGCGGACGAAAAATCGGGCAAGGGGATCGGGAACGCGGTTCCGGTGATCAATCGCGCCAGCAGCGGGTATCCGCGCGATTTCGTGGACCTGAAATATCCGGCGCGGGTTGCCGAGGAGCATGTGAGCTGCCCGAATTTGTCCGACGGGGAGGCGTTTGCCGCCCGGGTGCATGGGCAAAGCATGACGCCGAAGTATGAAGACGGGGATATCGTGATTTTTTCCCCGGCGCTTCCTGCGCGGAGCGGGGACGATTGTTTCGTGCGTTTTGCCGACGGGCAGACGACGTTTCAGCGGATTTTTTTTGAATCGGACGAACAGAGCCGCTCGCCGATGATTCGGCTTCAGCCGCGGAACGAGCGGCATCGACCGACTGTCCTGCCGAGCGAACGGGTCGCGGGGTTGTATCGAGCGGTGTACCGATATCATCGCGTTGATGAAGAATGACACTCTGGCTGCCGCGCATATCGGCCACGTTTTTGTCGATCGTATTGTTTTCTGCGATCGCGATTGGGGGCGAGACGGGCGGATCGCTGGCCGTGCAGTATCCCAAAGATTTTGGGGTCGTGGCGGCTGAAATCGACGGGGCGGCAAGTCCGATCGTGGGGAAGATATCGCCCGGCTCCGTGCTGTTTGTGGGTTTGGATTCATCGGTTCGGTATGACGTGAAGCTGACCTGCGGCGACGGACGGATTCTCCAGGGCGTGGACATGGGGTGGTACAACGCCGACCCGGCGGATCCAAATGCCGGAGACATGGACGACGACGACCGGCAGCAGATATCGGCCATCCTGAAACTTCCGTCATTTTTCAATCACAGCGATCTGGTGTTTCTCAAAGGGAATCACGATCGGGCCGTGGCGCTGGTTCAGCTTGTTCGAGATCAATCATTCGACGGGGACGGCGGGCAAGGAGTCATCTGGCGGGTGGAACTCTGGTATTTGAAAAATGAACACGGGGGATGGGTGAAGGAGAGCAACAAGGTTTTGCGGCGGGAGCGATTCGGGAATCCGATTCAGTTTCACAAGGCGGAGGGGGAAATTACCTGGGTTGCGGAATACGGGGGAATAACCGTGGCGACGGGTGCGCTGGTTTCCATCGTCGCGCCGGACATTCCAACGACGCAGCCGACTACGGAAAAGTGACGGGGCGGAAAGATTTGATCGCGTGCGAGGAGCGGCGAATGGCGGGATTGACGGCGACGACAACTTTCCTGGCGCCGACGGTTTTGCTGCGGGCGGATTCGACGAACTGCACGAAATCCGCTTCGCGCTTGGAGAGTTGAACGGACATGCATCGGGACTGGCGCGCCAGGAGCATCGCGGCGCTGGATTGGCGGCGGCGATTGGGCGGGAGTTCGGCGATCGGCCAGGCGCGGTGCAAGAGAGTTGAGGCTTCGGAGCAGGCCAGCGCCCTGCCGCGGGTGACAGCGCGTCTTCCGGGTTCGACGATCATGACGGCGGAGCAATCCACGGGGCGATCGAAGTCCTGGAGCGGCGCGTCGCCGCGCAGCACCGGGACGGCGAGGAGGCGCGGGCGGCTTGTGGTGGTTTGCACGGCGGACCAGTGGCGGCCGATGACCTGGTATCCGAGCGTTTCCAAACGCTCGATCTCAGAATCCAATGCCCAGGGGCAGAGAATCAGCGCGCCCCAGCCATCCTTCTGGATCGACGTCGCGGGAATGAATTCCAGGCCGCGTGCCTTGAGCAGTTGCGCCATGGGCCAAAGCATCGCGCCTTCGGCGCAGCGAATGGGATCGGCGGAAGGCGCGGGGAGCACCCACGAGCGCCACTGATGCTTGAGAAGATTGATCTGGCAGATCCCCCAGCGGTCGTCGACGAGCCAGAAGCGTTCGTCGCAGGCGAAGATTTGCGCCAGATCTGCAGTGAGCCCAACGAGCGCGGCCGAGGGCGTGACGTTACGAAGCACTTCTGAGGGATCGAACGTTTTGATGGTTCCGACGGCGGCGAAGGGGCGCGCCGTTTGGCCGGTGGGGAACGAATCACAGAGCCGGTCGAGCCAGGCCCGCGCCATCGGGAACGCGTTTTCAACGCGGACCCAGAGCCCGTGAAAGTCGAAAATGCGCGCTTCGCCGATGCCGGACATCAGCAAAAAGTATCGGCAAGAACGAGGCCGCCGCTGCAGAGGCGCCAATGCGCGTCCCTATTTCTTGAAATCGCTTTCGGCGATGAGGACGAAGCCCTTTTTGATGAGGAGCTGCGCGGCGAGAGTGGGATCGTCGACGTTGAGAGCCAGCGCCGGCCCGCGCGGGCGAACGAGAAAGGGGTAAACCGAATGAATGTTAATCTCGGCGGCCAACAAAGCGGAGCAGATGGTGATGAGGGGCTGTCCGGTGCGTTTTGGAAATTCGACGGCGATCATTTCGGTTTCGCCGAAGGAAAACTGATTTTGCGCAAAGCCTCGCGGGCGAGATCGGCATCGGAGCAGATGATTCGGACGAGAGCGGCGTCGGCGGATTCCTCGACGCTGAGGGCACGAATGGGATTTTCCTCCTGCTCGAGGGTTCGTACCAGAGACTGGAGGCGCCCGACGCGGTTTTCGAGGAAGATGGTGAATTGCCGTACGCGCGGCGGTTCGAAGCCGCCACCGGCGCGAGTTTGCGGCGGCAGCATTTTTTCCATACCGCCCAGCTTAACGCCAGGTAGTGGAATAATAAAAGAAAAAAGAAGAGGCCCACCCGAATGGGTAGGCCTCTTTTGTGTCAGACAACCGTAGGTTGCCGGCAAGACGACTAGTAATCGTCGTCCGTTGGGAGCAGAACACTGTCGTTGGCCAGATAGGGGCTGGCGACAAGGTCCTGAGCGATGCCGACACCATAAAGCGGGCCGCCGCGAGAATAGATGTTATCGCGGTCAACGCCGACGAACGGATTGACCTGGAATTCGACGTGGCCGTCGGCGTAGAGGACGTTCTCGCCGTCCTTGCCATGGTTATTGCTATTGCCGAGACGCATGTCCTGGCTCGAGCTGCTGGTCGAGACGGCCAGCACGTTGTCCAAACCGGCGCCGCCTGTCGTGCCGGGATTAATATCCGCGGCAACGGCAAAGGAGGGCTCCATCCCGGCGATCAACCGGAACCCGCTGCCGAGGGCGGTCACGTCCGGGAAAGGATCGGCGTAACTGTAACTGAGGTTCGCCTGGATGTTGGTGAAATTCGTCTGGTTGAGCGCGGTATTTGCCGCGCCGCCATACGTATCCGCGGATGCTCCTGCACTCGGGCAAACGAACACGGCCGAGGTTATGTCTTCCGTCCGCAACAGGAGGAACAGGGAGGAGGGGACATTGTTGCAGGTGCTGTTAAAGGCCTTAGTCCCGCCGGCAGTAAAGGTCCCGCCGTTAAAGGGATCGGTCATTCCATACGGCGACCAAGGGGCGACGCCAGGATTAGCGGCTCCGGAAACGTAATATCCGGCGTCGCTGGGCGTGCAACCGTTGTTGGAGTCGGTTGCGTAAATGGTGCGGGGATAGTTCCCGTGGTTCTCGTTGGCGTACAGCAGGATCGCCTGCCCTATCTGACGAAGGTTGCTGGCGCACTTGACTCGGTTGGCCGTTTCACGGGCCTTGTTCAAGCTTGGCAGCAGAATCGAGATCAGCAGGGCGATGATCCCAATTACCACGAGCAGCTCGACGAGGGTGAACCCCATCGGCGTGCGGGGAGAATTCTCCCTTGCGCGTCCAAGACGCTTCATATAGAAGCTCCTTTCTTGTACAGCGTCGAACTCTGCCAGCTCTATTGCGGATCAATGCAGATGATAAGAGATGAGTGCATTTCAACTCCGAATAATTGGAGCTGCCTCATTGATCGCGCATCGGACTGACAAAACTCGACACGGAAATTAACGCGTGGGCGAACGCCGCCCACGCATATTAGTTTTTCGTTTTGGAACCCTCCCATGAGTTCCGCCATCGAAATCGAACTCCGCAGATAAGTCTACAGGAAGGGAAATCGGATCGTCAAGGATAAACTGGGCTATTCGCGCCCATTGTAGCGGCCAATAACGTGCTCATTTCATATCCACGCTGCTTGATAATATCGGGAGTTTATGGAGGACAAGGACGGTCTCCGGCTTTCCAGTGGCCGCATAGGCAATCCCCTGTTCCGAGGCGACTTCGACGAGAAGCGACTTACGTTGGGGGCTGACGGCACGCCAGTCGGTATCGTCAATAACGATCCAATCGAACCACGATTCGGGGGGATTTTTGGCCAGATAGTTTTCGAATTTCTCGCGGGTGCCGCCCCCCTGGTAGAAAGCCAGGCTCGGCTCGGTATAGCCGCACATGGCAACGGGCACGCCTGGTCCGTGAGGCAGATGCGCGGCGAGGCGCTGGGAAAGCCTCAGGAATTCGAAATTCGGGAGTATGGTGCTGTAAAACAGGATGATGAGGAATGAACTGCCCACGCCCATGGCAATCGCCGCGCGGTAGAGGCGGCCTTGCAGCAGGCGGAGTACGACGATCGCGACGTAGAGAACGGCGGCGGCGGAGAAGCCGACCATCGCCGTCCAGGGCAAATCGCGCGAGGCGAGCATGGCAAACCATGGCGCGGCGCCCAAGCCGAGGCCCGCGATGCACCAGGCGACGATCGTGGCGAAGAAGGCTTTTTGCTTCAGGTCGTCGTATTGCCCGCGAGCGCAGCGGACGAGGGCATCAGCCGCAAGGAAAGACAATCCGCCAAACGCCGGCAAGACATAGAAAGGCAGTTTGGTGTAGACGAATTCCATGAGCAGCCAGGGGCCCGCCACCGCCGCCATGGCGAAACGAATCTGGGGCAGCCGGCGATTGCGCCACGCGATGGCGATGGTTGCGGGGAGCAAAATGCTCCATGGAAAAAATGTGCCGAAGATCAGCAAAAGATGATAGCCGGGCGGCTCGCCGTGGCCGTCCATGCTGGTCATGACGTGATTGCCGGCCATTTTAAAGAGTCCCATCACAAAACCGGGGGCGCGGTGGTGGACAAGGATAAGCCAGGGAGAGACGACGGCGACGAGAACGGGAATGCCGATGAGCGGGCGGAGGCCGCGCCACCAGCCGACGGCGCGGCGCCATGCGGAGGCGCTGCGAATTTCGGGGCTGACATCGAGGAGCAGGAGGATCGCCATGGTGATGGCGTGCATTCCCAGAACCTGGGGGCCCTTGGTCAAACCCGCCAGGCCGCATAAGCCCCAGAAGACCACGGCGGCCCAAATCGGGGGGCGTTTGTTCATTCTGTGTGCGGCGTACATGACCGCGAGGCAGGCTTGCCCTCCGATGACGAAAGCGGTGAGGACGGAATCGGTGTTACAGAATTTCGCGGCGCCGACGGTGAGGCCGCTGGCGCAAAAGATCATGGTGGTCCAGAGGGCCCGGCGCGGGCCGGCATAACGGCGAACCACCAGGGCCAGGGCCAGTCCGGTGAGGATCGGCGCAACGGCCGAGGGGAGACGCGCGGCGGCGGGGATGGGACCCATCACTTCCATCGCCGCTGCCTGACACCAGTAGATGAGGGGAGGTTTTTCCAGCGCGCCATTGGGTAAGAAATTTTGGTACTACCCAATCGCCGGTTTGGATCATTTCACGGGAGCATTCGGCGTAGCGCGGCTCGTCCCGGTCCCACAGGCCTACGCTCTGGTTCCCAACCAGGTAAACCAGCATGGCTCCAAGCAAGATGAGGAGCAGAATCCTCCAGAACTTCTCCGAGGACATAGCCGAATCAGCCTAAGCGCGGCTGTGTAAAACTGCAAAGCCTCCCGCCCTTGCCGCGGCGCGAAATCCCTCATAACCTCGGCGCAGCGAATGTCTCCCATTTCCATCGTAATTGGCTTGCTCTGCATTAGCGCGGTCCTGATTTTCCTTGAGCGGAAGGGGCTGCCGACGACCTTGGAATTGAGTTTCAAGGGAGATGTGAAGCGTGAGACGCGGTTTCTGGCTCAATATGGTCAAACGGTCTGCACCGTGCTGGCGGCGCTGCTCATCTGGAAGCTCGATCCGGGACGCTTCAGGGAGATCGACAAGGCGTTGCTGGTGGCGGTGCTTGGCGTGGGGCTGTTCGCCACGATTCTGAAACGCCTTCTGGGACGGGCGCGTCCGCGCAGGGAAAACGCGGGGAAATTCCTGGGGCCGTCGTTCGGGCACGCCAATTTCCGCGAGAGCTTTCCCTCGAGCCACAGCGCCTCGGCGGTGGCATTCGCGACGGTGCTGTCCGCCGCGTATCCGCAGGCGGCGGGAATCTTTTGGGTTTTGGCGATTATTTGCGCTCTCCTGCGGTACGTTATGGACGCCCATTGGCCGAGCGATGTGCTGGCGGGAATCGCGCTGGGATATTTCGCGGGATTTCTGGCGGTTCGATTTTTGTTGTGAAGCGATGTCAAACTTATGGGATTTTGGCGAGATCGCCGACCGGCTTGGGCAGGCACTCCAAGAGGCGGAAAACGAACTGCGCCTCGAGCAGGCGGTCTACGGGCTGGACGCGGGGGACGAACGAAAGCTTCAATCCCTGTTGGCAGAGAAGCTGACTCGCTTTTTTAGCGTCGCGCGCGAGGTGCATTATCCATCGACGCAGGGGAGGAAACTGACTCACCGCCAGCGGTGCGATCTGGTGCTATCGCCGTTGGGGCGGGCGCTGCGATTGGATTCGTCGCCGCCGACATTGTTCGACCCGGCGGATGCCGCAAAGCCCGAAGAGGCGCTGTGGCTGGAAATCAAAGTGGCGTACCAGTTCCGCGAGGGGGGCGCGCCGCACGGGGGATATGGGGCGCAGTGGCGGACGGCCGTCGTGGAGGATCTGCGAAAAATGGAGGCGGAACCACTGATTCGCCAGGCGGGGCTGGCGCTGATCGTTTTTAATGAATCCCAGGACATTCTGAAGAAGGACCTCGAGCTTTTCGAGAATGTACTGGCGGAGAAGGAAGTGCTGGCGGGGTTTCGGCAGGTGCGGAGCGTCGAGATTCTGGAGCGGATCGGGCATCGATTGTGTACGGCGGCGCTGTGGCCGACCATCCAGAGATGACGGCGCGCTTGCCGCGGGGCGGTGGCTCGATACATTCAACATATGGCTCGCCGCGAGCGTTCGGCCGGATTTATTCTTTTTCGCAACGAGCGCGGCCGGCGCTATCTGCTGCTGGACTACGGGCGGCACTGGGATTATCCGAAGGGGCATCTGAAAAAAGGGGAGACGGACCTGGAGGCCGCCGAGCGCGAACTGCGCGAGGAGACGGGGCTGGAGCCGAGCCGGGTCGCGCCTGGTTTTGCGCGGGAAATCCGGTATTTCTTCAGGTCGGGGAAAAAGTTGATCGACAAGACGGTCGTCTTCTTCATCGGAGAGGTCGAGGACGACCGAGTGAAACTGAGCGATGAGCACGTCGATTACGCATGGCTGGATTTTGAATCGGCGATCGATCGGCTGACGTATCCGAACGCAAAGGAAATATTGCGAGCGGCGGAAGCGCATTTGTCCGAGTGAGGAGATTTGGGTGAGGAGATTTGGGTGAGGAGACTTTTCCTCGCGGAAGAGCGCGCAGATGAATTCGAACCAGGTTCAAGATGAAGTGACTGCGTGTACCGGCCGCCGCGGGCGCTGGGAATGTTGCTCGCCCGCGAGTTGCGCCCTTCTGGCGATGGCCCTGCTGGTTTATCTGCCGGTGATTCTCCACGGCGGATTCATCTGGGATGACCCGCAGTACATCACGCTCAATCCGACTCTGCGCGATTTCGGCGGGCTGCTGGCGATCTGGGTTCATCCGACTTCGATCCCGCAATATTACCCGCTGGTCCACACGACCTTCTGGATTGAATATCACCTGTGGGGTCTTCATCCGGCGGGATATCACCTGGATAACGTGCTTCTGCACGGGTTGGCGGCAATCCTGCTGTTTCGCGCGCTGAGGATTTTGGAAGTCCCCGGGGCATGGCTGGCGGCGGCGATTTTTGTGGTGCATCCGGTCAATGTCGAATCGGTCGCATGGGTGACGGAACGAAAAAATGTGCTGTCGGCGGTTTTTTATTTCGCCTCGCTGATCGCTTATCTGCGCTTCGCGGGGACAAATTGGCGAAGCTATTTTATCTCCTTCGCGTTCTTTGTGGCGGCGCTCCTGAGCAAATCGGTGACGTGCTCGCTGCCAGCGGCGATCGTTTTACTGATTTACCGGCGTAAGGGTCGAGTCAAAGTGCGCGATGTCGTTTATCTGACGCCATTTTTCGTCGCGGGATTGGCGATGGCGCTCGTCACGGGCTGGCTGGAAAAAAAGCACGTGGGAGCCAGCGGGGCGGAATGGAGTTGGACTTTGGGCGATCGGTGTTTGATCGCGGGCAAAGCGATTTGGTTTTATGTGGGGAAGATATTTTGGCCGCATCCGCTTTCGTTCGTTTATCCGAAGTGGACCAACGTGAGTTTTTCGCGCCGGCCTGAGTTGGTCGGATATCCGGTTTCGTTCCTTCTTCTAATCGCGCTACTTTATGTTTTGAAGGGGAAAATCGGACGAGGGCCTTTGGTTGCGGTGCTATTCTTCGCCGGCACGCTGCTGCCGGCGCTGGGGTTCGTGAATTTGTATCCGATGCGCTACACGTTCGTCGCGGATCACTATCAATATCTGGCGGCGATTGGGATTTTTGTGCTGGTAGCGAGCATTCTCTCAACCGCGGCGCCGACGAGAATTCTGGGGGTGTTCATTCTATGCGTTCTGGCGGCGATCACCGTTCGGCGGCAAAGCGCGTATCGAAGCGCGCTGGTCCTTTGGCAAGACACCGTAGTGAAAAATCCGGGTTCGTTCATGGCGTGGGGGAATCTGGGGGACGAATACGCGGATTTATCGAACGACGACAATTTGCCCCAAGACGAGCGAGCTGCGACACGCGCGCAGGCTCGGGAGTGCTACGCGATGCTGATCGAGCTGGCCCCGGAGCAGCCGATTGCGCATTACAAGTGGGCGAGCGTGGAGCAATATGATGGCGATCTGCAAGGAGCGCAGCGGGAATTGCAAACCGCGCTGAGTTTGGAGCCGGATTTCACGCCCGCGATGGACAGCATGGGGAACGTCCTCATGCAGATGCACAAGCCGGACGCGGCGATGGCTTATTACCGCAAGGCGATCGAGCTGGACCCTCGCTTCGCGGAAGCGAGATATGACTATGGATCCGCGCTTGAGCAATCGGGGCGGTACGACGAAGCGATCGATCAGTACGTGGTGGCCACCCGGGTGCGCGCGGATTATGCCGATGCGGAATACAACCTGGCGAATCTATTGATGGAACGGAAACAGCGCGCGGACCTGGCGATTCCGTTTTATGCCGATGCGGTGAAGCAGCATCCGCGGCGGGCGGATTACCGCACGAATTTTGCGGCGGCGCTGGCGGCGGTGGGCGACGCCGATGCGGCGCGGGAGCAATGCCGGATCGCGCTGGAGCTGGAACCCGGTCTGGCGCCAGCCAAGGCGCTTTGGCGGCATTTGGGCGGGCAATGAGCGAAATAGGCTAGGCGAATTGGGGACTTCAGAATATCCTGCCGGGGATGATCAAACCCGAAATCGAAGTGGTCACGGATGCTTCTGCGCTGGCTGTGGCCGCGGCGCGGCGAATTCTGCTGGCGGAGCAGGCCGCCAAGACGGAAGGCGTGTTTTCCATCGCCCTTTCCGGCGGGAATACGCCCAAGACGCTGCTGGAGCTGATGGCGTCGGACGAGTGGCGGGATCAGTTTCACTGGGACTTGTGGGAGGTCTATTTCGGGGACGAGCGCTGCGTGCCGCCCGATCATCAGGACAGCAACTATCTGATGGCGCGGCTGGCGTTGCTAGACCATGTTCCGATCGACCCGCGGCGTATTCATCGAATGAAAGGGGAAGCCGACCCGCAGGCGGCGGCGAAGGAATATGGGCAGCTTTTGAAGGAGAAATTCGGGGATGGCGGCCTGGACCTCAACATGCTGGGGATGGGGGACGATGGGCACACGGCATCGCTCTTCCCAGGGACGGCCGCCCTGAAGGAAACCGAGCATCGCTGCATCGCGAATTTTGTGCCGAGAATGAACGTTTGGCGAATCACCATGAGCGCGCCGTTCATCAATCTTTCATCCGAAGTGATGGTGCTGGTCAGCGGCGCGGGGAAGGCCAAGAGGATCGAGCAAGTGCTCCAGGGTCCGCGCGATCCGGAGAATCTGCCCATTCAGATGATTCAGCCGGAGGCGCATGGTGGGAAAATGGTCTGGCTCATGGACGCCGCGGCGGCCGGAATGGCCGTAGACGAGGTATGAAACCGGCACGGCGGACAAGCCCGAACATTATCGGGCGGGGATGTTCATGAATCCTTCATATGGAAGCCGTCCCCTTGGCAAAATCTTCGATTACGACTAGGGTATTGCGAAATATCGCAGGGAAAAGGAATCGGCCCACGTGGCAATGCAGGAATCCAGCACTCGGATCATCTACGATTTCCAGTCGCTATTTTACGATGTGACGTTCGGGCGTCTGGTTCGCCGGCGGATCGCCAAGGGGATCGCGCACATGAATGTGCGTCCGACGGATCAGGTTCTGGACCTGGGGATCGGGACGGGGGCCTCGCTGGATTTTTATCCGCGGCACTCGCATGTTGTCGGGGTCGATCTATCGCGCGGGATGCTGAGAAAGTGCCGGCGGAGACTGGAACACCGGCCGCTGGCGCAGTTTTCGCTTTTCCAGGCCAATGCGCTGGAGCTTCCCTTCGCGGACAATTCGTTTGACTGCGTTTTCATCAGCCACGTAATCAGCGTGGTGAGCGATCCTTGCCGGCTGATCACCGAAGCGCAGCGGGTCGCCAAGCCGGGGGCACGGCTGGTGATCGTGAATCACTTCCAATCGACGAATCGATTCATCGCGATGGTCGAGAAATTCCTGTGTCCGCTCTGCACGAAGCTGGGTTGGCGGAGCGACTTGGGTTTGCAGGACCTGATCCGCCGCACCGGCGTGGAAGTGGACTACCGTTTCAAATTGGAAAGCATCGATCTGTGGGAAACGGTTGTGATGTCGAATAACAAATCGGCGGTATCGGTTTCGGTTACAACCGAACCGGCGCTGCGTCGGCACGAAGTAGCCGCCTGATTCTCCCTGGCGTGAAAATCAACATAAAATGGGGGACATGCTCCACGTGGTATGCGGCCGATGCGGCCAGAGTTTCGAGGCGGCGGACGACGCCGTCGAGACGGAGGATGTCTGTCCGTACTGCGGAGCGGCTCTGGATGGGGAAGAATCCGACCCCACGATAGAGTTTCAACCGGCCCGGCCGTTTGATCCAATTCGGGACAGTCAGGCGGCGCCGCGGGGGATTCCGTCGCCGCTGTGGTGGCTGATCGCGGCGGCAGCGGTCGGGGTGTTTGTTTACGGCACGGTGGCGATGCTGCGCGGGGACGATTGGGAGCGGCAGCACGTGCAAGCGCTGGCGGATGCCGATCGGAAGGCGGCGGCGCTGATGTATGCCGGGGATTTCATGCAGGCGGCGAATGTTTACGAGTCGATCGTCACCGAACTGAGCGGGCGGGATATTCAGAGCATTTACCTGCGTCAATTGCTGGACCAGGCGAGCCAGGGCGCGGCCGAGGCGCGACGGCGGATGGCGCTGGCGGCGGCGCACCCGCAGGCTGCGACAGCGCCGGCGGCAACAGAGGCGGCGCCGATATCCGAGCATGATGCGATCGTAAGTTTCCAGCGGAAAGCGGAATCGTTCCCGCAATACGTGCGATCTCGTCCCATGCTGTTTCAGGATTCGCAAGGGAACTGGCGGCGAAGGCAGTTCGTCGTTTGGGATGTGGACGCGCAGCAGGCGCCGGATTCCGATCCGGCGAAGATGGACCTGAAATACACATGCAATTCGAGGACGACGGCGGCGTACGCCGACCGTGAAGAGGCGAAAACGGATTTCAATTTCCAATTCGACGAACACATTCAGGCGATTCACTGCTCGGCGGAATACGAACTTCGGGACGGGAAATGGGTGGCCGCTGATCGCGACAGCGATTTGCTGGCGCAAGACAATTCGGCGATCAGCGACGGCACGGTACGGCCGGAAACGATTCTGGATTTATCCGAATTGCGGAAGATGGAGACGGAGCATTTCTCAGGCTCGCGTTGAGGCGGCGAGGCGATCGTTCGTGACTTGCAGCATTTTCAAGGCGTCGGGGGTGGGATCAATGTCGATCGATTTTTGGAATTGCTCGCGGGCGGGAGCGTACTGGCCGGCGCGGAAATAGAGCATGCCGAGGCGGTACTGAAGTTCGGCGGGCTTTTGGCGCAGTTCCACGGGAAGTTTGGGCTGGACGTCGATGAGGCTCTGGCCGATTTTGATGGCGTCGTCGAATCGCCCAGCCCGGACGAGATCGTCACAAAGGACGTCGTACACTTTCGGAAACAGCGGATCGAGCTGAATCGATCGGGTGTAACAGTCGATGGCGCGATTTAGATTCTCTCCACGCTGGCCTTCGGAGAGATGCTCGTAATATTTCCCCAGCACGTCGAGATGGAGCGGATTGAAATGGTCGGGATTGGTCTTTTGCGAATATTCGTAAAGAGTTGGGGTGTCGGACCATCTTTCGGTCTGCACGAAGGCGGCGGCTGAAAAAACCACGAGCACGAGCGCGGCAAGGGATGCGGCGGCGCGAGCGGGGAGTTTTTGAAGGAACCACGCCGCGATGATCGCCGGGCCGAGCATGGCGAGATAGACGTATCGGTCGGCGACGGTGGAATAATACTGATAGAGAAACGGGAGCAATCCGAGGACGGGGAGCAGGCCGAGAAGGAAGACCCATGTGGCGGCGGATAGATACGGGCGGCGGAGCCAGGCGATTCGCGCGGCGACGGCGGCGGGGAGAAGCCAGGTCCAATAGAGAGGGTGAAGCGGATCGGACATGACCATCGACGGGGTGCGGCCATAGTCGAAGTTCAAGCCTACCGGGTAGACGAGTTTTACGAGATAAAACGCCAGGGCGTCGCCGGCGATGAGCGGGCGAAGATACCAGGGGACGTTCGGCACATCGTGAATCGGCTGGATGTAAACGGCGATTGCCGTCACAACGATCGAGGGAATAAGCCACCAGGCGAGTCGGACGACGGTTTGTTTGCAGGATCTTTTCAAAACGATCACGTCGAGGGCGGCGGCGATGAAAGGGACGGTTACCACGGACGGTTTGCAAAGCAGAGCGGCGATGAAAAATAACCCGGCGGCGAGATCATTTGCACGGGGGTATTTCGATTCCGGGGCGGTGAAATGCCGCCAAATCGCGGCCAGGGCGAAGAAGCCGGCGAGCAGGTCCTTCATACCCGTCGCCCATGCGATCGGCTCGGCTTGAAGCGGATGAAGGGCAAAAAGGAGCCGCGCCGGCGATTGCCGGCAGCTTGCGCAGATGCAGGGCCAGAAGAATCTCGAAGATGAGCCAGACGTTTAAAATGTGGACGAAGACATTGGCGGCGTGAAACGGGCCGGGGTCGAGAGTTGCGCCGAGCAGATCGGGCGTGTGGCCGGAAGCGACGTGAGTTAGGGACCACCAGAGGGTGTACACGATGGGGTCGTACATGCCTCCATTGGCGGGGTTGGCGGGATTCCACTGATGGGCCAAGCCCGCGAGGGTCGGCGGGTTGAGGTTTGGATTTCCGTAGATGAGGGCGCGGTCGTCCCAGTCGACAAAATCGTGCCCGAATGTTTGTCCGTAGACGAGCAGAACCGCCGCGGCCAGGAGGAGGCGGACCCAAAGCGATCGCATGAGTGAGGTGTCGTGGTTCATGGCCGGGTTACGGGGACGATTGAGTCGCCGCCTGCGTTTTTTGCGCGCGCAACTCAAGATGTCGCTCGACGTCGGGATCGGATTTAAAATTCAGGGACTGCTGGAAGGCGACGGCCGCCTCGGCGTATCGCCCGGCCTGATAGCAGGCAATTCCGAGCGTATATTGCAATTTCGCGGGGTCTTGGCGCCCCTCGGGCGAGAGAGCGGGCTGGAGATCGATCCAGCGACGAATGACGTCGATGGCGTCGTCCAATTGCCGGGTGCGGATCAGATCGAAGCTGAGCTTATCGTAAGCCAATGGGGCCTGGGGGTCGAGCACGATGACCTTGCGGTAATCGTCGATGGCATCGTCGAAGTATTGGCCGGCGTCACGAGTGTCGCGGCCCGCGGCTTCGTGGTCGCCCCGGACGATGTCGTCTTCGGCGCGGCGCAGCGCGAGGTTTGCCTGACGGTCTCGGTATTTCCCGAAGATGAAATAATGCAGAGGATTTTGATCGTTCAGGACCAGGTCGTGACCATAGAGGGATTCGCTGTCCTTCCAATAGCCGGCCTGGACGAACGAAATTCCGACCAGAATTACGGCGATGGCGGTGAAGACCATGGCGGCGAACTTGCCGTGAAATTTTTGGAGCAGGAGAGAGACGGCCACGGCAACGCCGAGCATGGGCAGGTAAACATAGCGGTCGGCGACGGTGGAATAATATTGATAGATAAAAGTCGTCAGGCCGAGGACGGGGAGGAGGGCGAGGAGGAAGATTCCCGCCGCGGCGACGAGGCGGCGATTTTGCCTAAATCGAAAGATCAAAATCGCGGCGCAGGTGGGGAAAATCCAGGTCCAATAGAGAGCGTGATGAAATCCCGGATCGCTGAGGAGATTGCCCGGAGATCGCCCGTAATCGAAGGCGAGATTGATTGGGATCGCCAGTTTTGCCATGTAGAAGGCGATTGCATCCGCCGCGACGAGGGGCCTGGCCCAGATTGCGTTTGGAATGAACGTCGCGGGCTGGAGGCAGCTGGTTAGAACCGCGAAGATCGCGGCGATGACGAGCCAGGGGGCGATTCGGATCAATGAATCCTTGGCTGGGCGGCGAAGAGAACCACGTCGAGCATCAGAATGATGAGGGGGAGGACGACCGCCGAGGGTTTGCACAGCAAGGCGGCGAGAAACAGCGCGGCGGCGGCCAGATCGTTGCGGGTGCGAGCCTCGCCGATCTTTTCTTTTCCGCATAGGTGCACCCAGATCGTGGCCATGCAGAAGAAGCCGCAGAGGAGGTCTTTCATTCCCGTTGCCCACATGACGGCTTCGGTCTGGAGAGGATGAATGGCAAATATCAGACGCCCCCCGCCGCCGGCCAAGGAGGGATTTGAAACCGCAGGAGGATTTCCAGGACCAAGCAGGCGGTAAGCCAATGCACGGCGAGATTGGCGATGTGAAAGATTTCCGGATTAAGTTTTGCGCCGAGCAGATCGGGCGTTTCCAATTGCGCGCCTTGCGCGAGGCCCCACCAGGTGGTGTAGACGAGCGGGTCGTACATGCCCTTGTTGTCGGGATTGAATGGGTTCCAGTGATGGGCGAGACCGGCGAGCGTCGGCGGATTGAGATTCGGGTTGACGTAGATGAGCCCGCTGTCGTCCCAGTCGACGAAATCGTGGGAGAAGGTTCTACCGAAGGCGGCGAGGATGGCGACGAGAATTAGAAGGCGGATGATCCAAAGGGTGCGATGCGAGGAATCCGCCGCGGGGGTGAGTGTCGCGGTGGCGCGTCGGGGTTGGGAGCGGTTCATGGTGGGTGCGATTATGCCGCCGGCGCGATCGGCGCCGCCATTCGCCCGGTGACGCCGCGGTCTCGCCGGTGGGAGAAAAATTCGTCGGGGCGCCCGAAGGTGCAGAGGTCGGTGGAATCGATTCGGTCCTTGGCGATCCCCCCCGCCAGCAGTTGCAACCTGGCGGCGGCGGCAGATCGACGCGCCCCTTGCCGTTCGGATCGCGGCGCAACGGGGCTGCGAGACCGAATACTTTTTCAAACTCCGCGAGCACTTCCGGCCCAACTTCGAAGGCGTCCAGTCCTATGCACGGTCCGATGGCGGCGGTCAGGGGCGCGTCTCCGGCCATTTTTTCCATGGCGGCGGAAATTACTCCGGTGACGATTCCCCGCCACCCGGCGTGAACGGCCGCCACGGTCTTTCCATCCCGCGAGGCGATCAAGACGGGAACGCAGTCGGCGATGCGAACGGAAATCGCCCGGCCAGGGTCCTGACTGACCAGGGCATCGGCTTTCTGAGCAACATCAAAAGGCTTGGATTTCTCCACGCAGGCGATCTGATTTCCGTGAACCTGATGCACGCGAAGCCACTGGCGCGGGGGGCAGCCCGACGCCTGGAGTAACCGCGCGTAGTTGGCGTCAATGCGCTCTGGGTCGTCTTGGACGGGACATCCGTTGGGATTGCCCAGATTAAGGGAATCAAATGGGGCGGGGGATATTCCACCCAGGCGTGTCGAGAAGGCATGTGGGACGCCGATTGCCTCCAGGCACGGGGCCACGTAAAAAACCGCTCCGCTGGGGCCGATGCGACGCTTGAGCACGATAGGCAAAGGTAAACCTCTGGCCGCCGGTTGTAAAACGTCCGCTTTACTTTTGGGCAGGACGATTTACCCTCACGTTCAGATGAGCCCAGCCTCAACAAGCGCGACGGCGTCTTCGAGAAAGATAGGGGTCTTTCCCGGTCAGTTTGACCCAATCACGCTGGGGCATCTGGACGTAATTCGCCGCGCCGGGGGGCTATTCGACGAATTGATCGTGGCGATCGGGGTGAATCCGGACAAGAAGGAGCTATTCAGCCTGTCGGAGCGCGTCGAAATGGCGCGGGCGATGCTGAAGGATTTGCCGGCGGTTCGAGTCGAGCAATACACGGGGTTGACGGTCGATTTCGTGAAAAAGGCAAAGGCGACGGCGATGCTGCGGGGAATCCGGGACGTGTCGGATTTACGATACGAATTCCAGCTGGCGCTGGCGAACCGGGCCGTCGGGGGAGTTGAAACGGTTTTCATCATGACCGGCGACCGGTATGCCCTGACGAGCAGCAGCCTGATCCGCCAGGTTGTGGCGCTGGGGGGGGATGTTGGACAGCTTCGGTCGGTGTTGCCGGAGCTGGTGATCGAAAAGTTAAAAATGCTTCAAAATTCGGGAAGAACCGCCGCACCGGAACCGGACGCCCCCGCGGGATAAAGTGGCCGGTATAAGATAGGCGTTAGCCGTAATGACCGAACCTAAAAAGATATTGATCGTTCAGCCCAATTGGGTTGGGGACGCCGTTATGGCCACGCCGGCGCTGCGGGCACTGCGCCAGCAGTTCCCAGGGCGCATATCGCGTACTTGATGCGCCGGTATGTGAAGCCGCTGTATACGGGGATGCCATGGGCGGATCAGCTCATCACGTATCGAACGGGGCGGACGAAGAAGAAGGCGGGGAAGGGGCTCTTTGATCTGGGGCGGAGATTGCGGTCAGCGAAGTTCGATCTCGCGATCCTGTTTCCCAACTCGTTTCAGGCGGCTCTTGTTTGCAAGATGGCCAATATTCCCAGGGTCGTCGGGTATGAGCGCGATGGGCGGGGTTTTTTGCTTTCCGACAAGCTTCTGCCACAAAAAGAAAAGGGAAAGTTCGTCCCCAGCCCGCTGATCAAGTATTACATGGGCCTGGCGCAATATCTGGGGAGCGGACAGCGCGATCTATCGATGCAACTGTTTGTCACGGAGCTGGAGCGGCGCCGGGCGGGGCAGGTTTTGCAGCGCGCGGGGATCGATCATTCAACGGAGCGGCCGGCCTCGCAGGGGAAGCCGCCGCTGATCCTGCTGAATCCCGGGGCACAATTCGGGGTGGCCAAATGCTGGCTGCCGGAGAATTTCGCGGCTTTGGCGGATCGGCTCATCGACGAGCTGGGGGCGACGATTCTGCTGAGCGCAGCGCCGCGCGAGCGGGGGATTGTGGATGCGATTTTGCATTCGATGAAGCACGTGCCGATTGATTTGCTGGCCAATGGCTCGACGCTGGGGGCGCTGAAGGAGATCGTCCGGCGGTGCGACTTGATGGTGACCAACGATACGGGGCCGCGGCACATCGCGGCGGCGTTTGACGTGCCGGTGGTGACGATATTCGGTCCGACCCATCCGGAATGGACGGAAATCTATTTCCCGCGCGAGCGGAAAGTGGCGGTCAAGGTCTTCTGCGGGCCGTGCCAGAAAAAGATTTGCCCACTGGATCATCGGTGCATGACACGGATCACGCCGGCGATGGTTTTCGACACGGCCGTGGGGCTGTTGCCGCAGCGCACAATGTCGCACCCTCGCAGGCGGTTTGATAAAAGGAAGGGGAAATGCCCGCCGAGCCAATCATCATCCCGCCTGGCGATGGTCAGGCCTATTGGCTTCTCGACTCAGAATCGATTTTGAAATTAACCGCCAAAGAAACCGGCGGAGCGTTCGACCTGTGCGAGACCACGGCGCCGCCGGACTCTGGCCCGCCGCCGCATCGGCACTCGCGCGACGATGAGATGTTCTTTATTCTGGAGGGGCAATTCGGGCTCGTGTTTGGGGATCAGAGCCTCACGGCCAAGGCCGGGGAGGCGGTCTACCTGCCGAAAAATATTGTGCACACGTACAAGAACATCGGGAGCAAACCGGGGCGGTTTCTGGTTTGGGCGATGCCGAGCGGGTTTGCCGAATTCGTCAAGGCGATGGAGTCGCCGGTGACCAATCCGCACAACCCGCCGCCGGTGAATGAAGCGACGATCGGGAAGCTCCTGGGGAACATCGGGCGGTTTGGCATCGAGATGCTGATGGAGCATCGCCCGAAACGGCAGGGTCCGCCGCTTCCGGCGGCCCAGGAATTTTGGTTCCTGGGACAGCGCGTGACGATGCATCTGACGGGGGATCAGACGGCGGGAAATTTCTGCGTGGCGACATTCACCATGCCGCCGGGGACGGGGATGGTCGCCCATCGGAACAAGCGCGAGACGGAAATGTTCTACGTGCTGGACGGGGCGGCGGTCTTCACACTGGACGAATTGCAGATCACGGCCGCCAAGGGAACGCTTCTTTATGTTCCGCCGGGGGTGATGCACTCGTTTTATAATCCGGGGCGGGCGCCGGCCAAGGTGCTGGACGTGCACACGCCGGCCGGGATCGAGGGACTCATCCGCGAGGCGGGATGCCCGTGCGCTGACTCCAAAGGGAACCCGCCGCCGTTCGACGCCAAGGCCGTGCCGTTTATCAAGTATGGCATGGAACTCAAATCGAGCTAGAAGCCGGCGCGGCTCGCCAAAGAGCGCGCGGTCTTCTAGAATTCAGCCATGATTCGCCGAATTGACGTTCGTTGTCGCGAGGGAACTGATCCCGCCGGGGCTCAGGTGCGGCGGCAGGTTTCGGAGATGGGGCTGTCGGTGGGTCCGGTGACCACGAGCCGGATCTTTCTGGTGGATTCGGATGCGGATGGGGGGGCGATCCGTCGGATTGCGGATGAATTGCTGGCCGATCCGATCGTGGAAACGGCGGAAATCTATAGCGGATCGATTGACGACGCGGGACGAAGCCGGATTGAAGTCCATCTGAAGCCGGGGGTGATGGACCCGGTGGCGGCGAGCACGGAGATGGCGATCGGCGATCTCGGCGTGGCTGTCCGGCAGGTTCGCACGGGACGCGCGTATATTTTCGACACGGGGCTGGATCGGGCGACGTTGCAGCGCATCGCGGATCGGGTGCTGGCCAATGGGGTCGTCGAGTCGGTGCATTTTCAGCCGTTTTGTCCGGCGAGTTTCCCGGCCGCGCCGGACCAGACGCCGACCCTGCGGCATGTCGAACTGCGAAATCTGGATGAGCTGCAACTCAACAAACTGAGCAGGGAAGGGCATCTGTTTCTTTCCCTGGCGGAGATGCAGGCGATCCAGGAATACTTCCGCCGGCAGGAACGCGAGCCGACGGACATCGAACTGGAGACACTGGCCCAGACGTGGAGCGAGCATTGCGTGCACAAGACGCTGAAGAGCGCGGTGGACGTTGAAGTGCGCGATATCAACGGAAACACCGTCGGGCGGCATCGGTACGACAATCTCATCAAGGAAACGATTTTTGCCAGCACGATGGAATTGATGAGCAAAGGGGACGGATTTTGCCTTTCGGTCTTTAAGGACAATGCCGGCGTCGTGGCGTTCGACGAGACGGATGCGGTTTGCTTCAAAGTTGAGACGCACAATCATCCCAGCGCGATCGAGCCATACGGCGGGAGCGCAACGGGAGCGGGCGGGGTGATTCGCGACGTGCTGGGCACCGGGCTGGCGGCCAAGCCCGTGGCGAATACCGATATTTTCTGCGTGGCCAATCCGGACTATGCCGCCCCACTGCCGCGAGGCGTGATTCATCCGCGGCGAATCCTTCAGCAAGTCGTCGCCGGTGTACGGGATTACGGGAATCGAATGGGCATTCCGACGGTCAATGGGGCCGTCTATTTCGACGATCGATATTTGGGCAATCCGCTGGTGTTTTGCGGATGCGTGGGGCTTATTCCGCGAAATAAGATTGAGAAGCAGGCGGGGGATGGTGACGCAATCGTGCTGGTAGGCGGCCGGACGGGGCGGGATGGAATTCATGGGGCGACTTTTTCCAGCGCGCAGCTGAGCGATTCGCATGCGGATGAATTTTCGCACGCCGTGCAGATTGGGAACGCGATTACGGAAAAGAAGATGGCGGATGTGATCTTGGCGGCGCGGGATCTGGATCTTTATACGGCGATTACGGATTGCGGCGCGGGGGGTTTATCGTCGGCGGTGGGGGAAATGGGGCAGCATGTGGGGGCGTCGGTTGATTTGGAAAAGGTACCGCTGAAATATGCGGGGTTGCGCTATGACGAAATCTGGATCAGCGAGGCGCAGGAGCGGATGGTTCTGTCGGTGCCGCCGGAAAAGGTGAGGCGGCTTTTGGACCTTGCGGCCGGGGAGAATGTCGAGGCGACCGTCATTGGGAAGTTTGGGACGCCGAAGCGCGAGCTGATTCTTCGCTTCGGCGGGAATGAAGTAGGCCGGCTGGCGATGAAATTCGTGCACGATGGAATCCCGATGCCGACGCGAAAGGCCGTGGTCGTTGCGGGCAAGCCGCCCAAGCCGGCGCCGGCGGGATCGATCTCGGCGGACCTCTTCAAGCAACGGCTTCTGGCGACGCTGGCGCATCCGAACATCGCGAGCAAACACTGGATCATCCGTCAGTACGATCATGAAGTTCAAGGGGGATCGGTGATCAAGCCGCTGACCGGGCCGCTTCAGATCGGCCCATCCGACGCGGCGGTGCTCCGGCCGAAGCTTTCGACGCATCGAGGCGTGGCGCTGGGGTGCGGGATGTCGCCGCAGATCGATGATCCTTACGAAATGGCGATCGCGTCGATCGACGAGGCGATCCGCAACGTCGTCGCGGTCGGGGCGAATCCCGATCGGACGGCGATACTCGACAACTTCTGCTGGCCGAGCGTCGATGACGAGGCGACGATGGGCACGCTGGTTCGCGCCTGCCAGGCGTGCCACGACGCGGCGCTGGCGTATGGCATCCCGTTCATCAGCGGGAAAGACTCGCTGCACAACCAGTTCATCAATCAGCAGACCAAGCAGGTCATCCGTATTCCGCGCACGCTTCTGATCAGCGCGATGGCGGTGCTGGACGATGTCCGGCAATGTGTAACGATGGAACTGAAAAACCCGAATTCCCGGGTGGTTTTGATCGAATCGGTCGATGAAAACGATCCGCGCTCGCTGGCGGCGACGCATCGCGCGGTGGCGAAGCTGATCGCGGGGCAAAAAGCCGCGGCGTGTCATGATGTCAGCGAGGGAGGGATCGCGGTGGCCGCGGCGGAGATGTGCATCGCATCGGGCCTGGGCGTGGCAATGGGGGATTTCCCGCTGTCAGAATCGGCGTTCGCCGAGCGCAACGGAAGATACCTGGTCGAACTGGCGCCCGGCCTTACCCGGGAGAATATCGCGGGCGATCTTCCCCCGGCAGCCCGCGCTTCCGACTTTGGAACGGTTCAGAGTCTCCAGAAATTCACGCTCTCTATCGCTCAGCAGCGCCCGTTGAGCGTCGGCATCGACGAACTGACCCGCGCCTGGCGAGGAACTTTGGATTGGTAATAAAGTATTAATTGACTCGATTTTGCCGCATCGCTATAGTCCGGGTGCTGCCGGATTCGTGGCGTCCGAGGCAGGCAGAAATCCCCCGATAAACACGGATCGACATGACTCAAACCGCCCCCGCTACGAACAAAGCCTCTGGAGGACTTGAGGGGGTCGTCGCCGCGCCGAGCGAAATCTGCTTCATCGACGGGGTCGCGGGGCGGCTGGTTTACCGGGGTTACGAAATCGCCGATCTGGTCGAGAACGTCACGTTCGAGGAGACGGCGTTTCTGCTCTGGAACAATCGGCTGCCCAAGCGCAGCGAACTGGCCGATCTGAAGCTGGAGCTGGCGGCGAACGCGGCTCTGCCTTCCCACACCCTTGCAATTTTGAAAGCTCTGCCCCCTTCGACTGAACCGATGGACGCGTTGCGGACGGCGGTGAGTTCGTTGTCGAGCACCGATCCAGACCTCAAGAGCAATGAACCGGTCGCGAATTTGCGGAAGTCGATCCGCCTGACTGCGCAGATTCCGACGATCGTGGCGACGTTTCATCGGTTGCGCAATGGGCAGAAGCCGCTGGAACCGGATGGCTCGTCTTCGATCGCGGGAAGTTTCCTGCATCTGCTAAACGGGCAGAAACCGCACGAGACGCTGCGTCGCGTTCTGGATGCCGCGCTGGTGCTGCACGCGGAGCATGGGTTTAATGCGAGCACCTTCGCGGCGCGCGTGACGGCGGCGACGCTTGCGGACATGCACGCGGCCGTTACCGCGGCGGTGGCGGCGCTGAAGGGGCCGCTGCACGGCGGGGCGAATCAGGATGTCATGCAATTGCTCCTGGAATGCGGGGACGCGGACAGCGCGGAAAAGAAAGTGCGCGAGATGCTGGCCTCGGGCGGAAAAATCCCCGGGTTTGGGCATCGCGTCTATCGCACCATCGACCCCCGCGCGACTTTCCTGCGGAAAATGAGCAAGCAACTGGGCGAGGCGGCGGGGAATACGAAGTGGTACGAGATGTCGGAGCGGCTGATCCCGATCGTCAAGGAGACGAAGAATAAGGACCCGAACGTCGATTTCTTCTCGGCTAGCGCTTATTACACGATGGGGATTCCGATCGATCTGTACACGCCGATTTTCGCGATCGCGCGGATTGCCGGGTGGACGGCGCACATCATGGAGCAGCACTTCAACAACCGGATCATCCGGCCGCAGGACGATTATCGCGGCGCGCTTCGACCGCAAGGTCGTGCCTATCGACCAGCGATAGGATACAATTCACGCACCATGATCTCAGTGGTGATTTCGGTTCGAAATTCGAGGCAGTCGATCATCAATTGCCTCGCCAGTCTGCTGCAAACCTTTCACCAACTCGGCGGGGATTCGGATGTTGAATACATACTGATCGACGACAATTCCGATCCGGACCAGCAGATTCCGACGGTCTTCCGGGATTTCCGGAAGCAGTCGCCGTCGCCGGTGAAGCTGGCGCATTTCAAGGAGCGGCGGCACTATGCGTGGGGCTGCGCCTATGGGTTTGCCTGGGCGGCGGGGAGCAATGTTTTGTTCATCAGCCACGATATGTGCGTCAATCCGAATTATGTTCGGACGCTGACGCAGGTCGCGGCTTTGGACGAGTCGTACGGGATCGTGCGCGGGACCAGTCAGTACGTCGATTGCTTCCCGCAATATCAGTTTGTTCCGCCGCTGCCGTCGCGGAACCTGGACGATCTGGCGAATTTCGCGGGTTACGTCTCCAAATATCATGGACTGTCGCACAGCGAGGACATTCTGCTGACCGGCGACGCGATGCTGATCAAGCGATCGCTCTTCCAAAAAATCGGGACGTTCGATACGCGGTTTCCGTTCGGATATTTCTCCGACATCGACTTCGGGTTGCGCACCGTGCGGGCGGGGTTCAAAATGGTGTGTGCCAAGGGCGCCTGGCTTCACCATGAGGGGGCCGGGGCGTACAAGGATGAAGCGGCCACTAAGAAAATCGACATGAACATCGTGCACGCCGAGCGGATGAAAAAGATCCAGTCGTGCTATGAAACCTTCATCGACAAGTGGGACAAGGCGATGCCGCCGAAGTACACGAGCGTGCATGCCTTGGAGCTTCCGCGATTGCGGATCACGCAGCAGACGTTCAGCGAGTTTCAGCCAATGGTGCCGCTGGAAGATCCGTTGGTGGAAGTGCTTTAGAGCAGCGAGCGAAGGTCTCCGCGCGCGGCGGCGAGAATTTTTCTGGCCCGGCGCGGATCAGTGTTCTTCCAGTGCGTCACGATCGCGGTTTTGACTTCGTCGTCGGCTTGTTCGATCAGCTTGAGGGCGCGTGGGCGGGGGACTTTAGAGATGTGCATGACGAGGCGGGCGGCGCGATCGCGCAGTTTGTCGTTGGTTGCGCGGAGATCGACCATCATATTTTCGTAAACTTTCCCTAGCCGGACCATCGTCAACGTGGTGATTTGATTCAAGATTAATTTCGTGGCGGTGCCGGCTTTGAGGCGGGTGGAGCCGGTTAGAATTTCCGGGCCGACCAGGGGGCGGATGATCAAATCGGCGTGCGGCTCGCCGATTCTTCGCTTCACGCAGCAGAGGAAGATCGTTTTTGCGCCGAGCTGTCTGGCACGGCGAATTGCGCCATGGACAAACGGGGTCGTCCCCCCCGCCGCTATTCCGATGACCAGGTCACGGGGGCCGATTTTGATTTTGTCGATGGCCTTGGCGCCGTCGTCGTCGCGATCCTCGGCGCCTTCCTGGGAACGGAACATCGCCTGGCGGCCGCCGGCGATGATGCCGAGGATTTTTCGCGGATCGGAGGAAAAAGTCGGCGGGCATTCGGCCGCGTCCAAAACCCCCAATCGGCCGCTGGTCCCGGCTCCGACGTAAACAATTCGCCCGCCGCGGGAGAGGGCGATTGCCGCCATTTTTACGGCTTTGGCGACGGCATTTCGTTCTTTGGCGACTGACCTGACCGCGATGGCATCCTGCTGATTCATGATGCGCAGCGCGGTCTGGATCGACATGCGATCGAGATTCTTCGACGCGGGCAAGCGCAGCTCCGTCAAAAGATTCGATCTGTCCGGAATTTTCTTCTTCATGGTTTGGGGGTAATCGAGCCGAGGACGACCCCTCGCCGCGCGCCGGTGGCGGCGGGGACATTTCCCGGCACGCCGTCCAAAGTTGCCGCGCCCAGGAGCGCGAAGGCGAGGGCTTCCTTCGCTGCGGATGGGATGCCGAATTCATCGACGGTGCGAATCTTTTTTCCAATCCGTTCCTGGAGAATCGACATGAGGGTTCCATTCTTCGTCCCCCCGCCGCTGGCGACGATTTCATCGACCGGGTAGCGCAAAACGGCATGGGCAATCACCTCGGCGGCAATCGCACAGGCCGTATGCACCAAATCCTCAAAAAGAGCTACGTCCCCTTTAATTAAAGGGGACGTAGCTCTTTTTGAGGCAGCGTTGAACAATTCGACCATCGCCGGGCCATCCGTTGACTTCGGCGGATTTTTGGAAAAATATTCCGCGGACAAAACCTCGTTCATGATCGAATCAATCGGCTTTCCCCTTGCGGCGATTTTTCCGTCGAGATCGAAAGGCGGATTTCGATCGCGACATAAATAATCGCTCAAGCAATTTGCCGGGCCGGTGTCGAAGGCGATCACGTCGGCCAAGGCCGCGCCCGCCGGAAGGATCGTTACGTTGGCGATTCCGCCGAGGTTGAGCATGACGCGATTCAATTTTGCGTCGCGGAAGAGAAGATAATCGGCAAAGGGAACGAGCGGCGCCCCTTGCCCCCCGGCGGCGCAGTCGGCGCGGCGAAAATCGCTGATCACCGCGGCACCCACTTCGGCGGCCAGAAGAGCGGGATCGAGCCATTGAATGGTGTTGGGTGGATCGTGAAAGAGGGTTTGTCCGTGCGCGGCGACGGCCGCGAGATCAGCGGCGCTCAAACCGGCGGCGAGCAAAGATTCATTCACGGCCGCCGCGTAGCAAAGGGAAATTTCCCGCGCGATTTCAGCCAAATTCGCCAAGACCGTTATTCCCTCTTGGCGTATTTTTCCAATATCGCGGCGCAGCGCCTCGGGATAAGGGCGATGCTGCCAATGAACCAGACGCGCGGACATCTGCATACCCGTTCCACCAATTCGCACTAGGGCGACATCGACGCCGTCGGCGCTGGTGCCGCTCATGGCTCCGGCGATGAGGCGGTCCTCTTTTCCCATCAAGGTACTTTAACGCCTGTCGCGATGGAGTGCCGCACGGCAAGGATTTGGAGTTCCGGCGCATTTGTTGAACGGGCACAATCCAATTCCCGTCGGCCGGCTGGCGAAAAATCCGCATCGTCGGATACCAGGGCGAATCCCGGCGATCGAGGAGCCAGCGATAATCCGTCAAAAACGGGTTGACTATCCAGACGGGTTTCCCCATCGCGCCCGCCAGATGGGCTGGGGCCGTATCGACGGAAATCAGCAGATCAAGATGCGTCAATAAACCGGCGGTATCCGCAAAGTCGGCGATGTCGCCGGAAAGATCGATCAGATTCATCCCAAGCGGCGGCGTTTGGGAAGCCTCGGGCCCGAACTGGAGGCTGAAGAAACGCACACTATGGACATCGGCCAGCGGAGCGTAGACATCCAGTACGCGCGTTCTTATGTCGCTACGGGCCGCCCTACCGGACCAGACGAGCCCGACTTTCAGCTCGCCGCCGCGGGGAATCTTGTCCCGAAATTTCTCGATCCGATCCGGAGGAGCGACCAGACGCGGCTCTTGCGCGGGGACGTTGCCAACCGTGGTGCGGAAAATCCGCGGCAGGCTCAGCACGGAAATGTAATAATCGTACTGCGGCAGCGGCTGGCCCCGGGGGATCAGTTTCCAAACACAGGGAACTTGGCGGAAGAGTTCCAATAAAGCGGGATGACATTCCAAAATGACCTTGGCGCCGCTGGCCGCGGCGAGCGGAACGTAGCGGATAAAATTGATCTCGTCCCCGTGACCGCCGTCGGAGAAAATGAGAAGTGTTTTCCCGGCGATGGGCGAACCATCCCAAAGTGGTTGGCCGGATTCGCCCAGTTCCGGGCGATGATCGCGCGGCCGCCATTCGGCCTCGGTCCAGCCTTCGTCCCACAGACCCAAGGCAAGGAGCGACCAGGCCAGGGACCAATGGGCGGCGGCGTCCTGCGGCGCAAGCGCGACCAGACGCCGCAAGACGGCGACGTTTTCCTCGCGTCGGCCGCTGGTGACAAAAATTCGCGACATGGCGCTCAGAACGGACAATCGCGTTAGATCGAGATCAAGAGCGCGGCGATAAGCCTCCAGCGCCGGTTCCGTCTGCCCCGACTCGACCAACGCGTTGCCGAGGGTCTGCCAACCAGAAGCCCAATCCGGCCGCAGACGGCACGCTTCCCGAGCCACGACGATCCCATCCGAATATCGGCCCAATTTGCACAGCACGTTGCCAAGATTGATATGTGCGGCGGCATGATCGGGATGCTGGTCGATCAACCAGCGATAGACAGCGACCGCCGCGTGCAAATCCCCATCGTCATGCAGAGCACCAGCGAGATTGAACGCCGCTCCTGGAAAATCCGCGTTCAATTCCAGCGCCCTGCGGTACGACGCGATGGCCTCGGGTCGTCGATCCAACGATTCCAGCACAACTCCGAGGTTGTGATGGTAACCCGCGCGATCGGGCTGCTGGGCGATGGCGCGATGAAGAAAGGGGACCCCCTCGGATGCTCGCTGAAGTAAAAAGAGAACCAGCCCTAGGCCATAGAGGGCATCAGGATTGTCGGGGTCGGATTCGAGAATCTTTCGATAGAGGGCTTCGGCTTCCGTCAGTCGCCCGGATTGATGGCACTGTTGAGCTTGGTTGAGATTTTGCTCGGACATCGTCCAATCGTCTGCTGGAAGCGCAAGATCGGCCTGCGGTCGCATTGATTATGCCCGCGCAGGCGCGCAGTTTCACCATGGCTATTCATGAACGGTTCGTCGCATCGCTAAAATCGGCGGGAACCTTGCCCAAACTGACAATCCCGGAAAACCTCGCCGCTCTCAGGTCTGGTTTTGGATATAATCCGCCGAGCACATTTTTTGGAGGCTCTGTTCATGGCCGATCAGGAGAAAAAGACCGATGGGGGCGGGACGGCGGTGGCCAAACCCAAGGGGGATCGCAAGGCCGCGCCGAAGAAGAAGCCGCCGAAGCATCTACCGCTGTGGAAGGTGCTGCTGCACAACGATGACAAGAGCGACATGATGTTTGTGATACAGACGATCGTCGCGCTGACGCCACTGAACGAGCAGGACGCGAAAATGCGCATGCTCGAAGCGCACGAAACGGGCGTCGCGCTGCTCCTCACGACCCACAAGGAGAGGGCGGAACTATACAAGGATCAGTTTGAATCGAAGGGGCTGACTTGCACGATTGAGCCGGATGAGGGGTAGGGGTCAAAGCCGGTAATCCGAAACCAGAAATCCGAAAAAAAGATCTTTTGGTCGCGGAGTTATTCGGATTTTCTTGCGTAGGTTTCCTCGACAAATTGGCATTCCCTTTTGAGGGCTTTTCGCAGGCGGCGAGATATTCCCTGGCGGAGATGTCGGTGCAGCCGAATTTCTGTAGATGGGGAGTCGTCGCCTGGGTGTCGAGGAGTTCGTAGCCTCTGGCTTGGAGTCTGCGGACGAGATGGACGAGGGCGACTTTGCTGGCGTCGCGGACGTGGTGGAACATGCTTTCACCGAAGAAGGCGGCGCCGAGGCCGACGCCGTAGAGTCCGCCGGCGAGCTGGCCATCCTTCCATGCTTCGACGCTGTGGGCGAAGCCGAGTTCGTGGAGGTGGGTGTAGGCGGCGATAAGCTCTTCGCTGATCCAAGTTCCCTCGGGACGATTGCGGGCGCAGGCGCGCATGATCGCGGGAAAATCGTGGTTGAAGCGGATTTCAAAACCGCCTTGCTCGGTGGATTTTGCGACCAGCGGGCGGAGAGAATGGGGGACGTGGAAGGAGTCGAGCGGCATGACGCCGCGCGGGTCGGCGGTGTACCACCCGACTCGCCCATCGCGGCCGGCCATGGGAAAGAGACCCTGGGTGTAGCCGGAGAGAAGAGTCTGGGGATCGAGGGAGATCGTGCCGGACATGGGGGTTGATTGTAACAAGAGAGAGACGTAGAGACGGAGAGACCAAGAGACGAAGAGGCGGGGCGTGCCATCGGTTTATTCAGTTTGTTGCATATTGATTAAATCCGGGCGCCGCGGCGGGGGCGATGGCCTCGGGCGTTGCCCGCGCATAAAGTTGCCGCATGGGCCCTTCCGATCCTCCCAAGGCAGTTCAACTGTCGATCCGCGGGCGCGGGGCGGGGGTGAATCCGGCGAACCGGTTTGAGCCTTTGGATATCGAGTGCGATCCCGAGGGCTTTGAGCCGGATGCCCCGCCGCCGAAGACGGTTTATCTCAACGACACCACGCGCTCGATCATCGCGCGGAACGATAGCCCGGACGTGGGATTTTATGCCAGCATCAACGTATATCGCGGGTGCGAGCACGGGTGCGTCTATTGCTTCGCGCGGCCGTTTCACGAATACCTGGGGTTTTCGGCGGGGCTGGATTTCGAAACGAAAATCCTGGTGAAGCAAAACGCTCCGGAACTTCTGCGGCGGGAATTATCCAGCAAGAAATGGGAGCCGCAGGTTTTGCAGATCAGCGGGATCACCGATTGCTACCAGCCGATCGAGCGCAAGCTGCAACTGACGCGGCGCTGCCTGGAAGTGGCGGCGGAGTTCCGCAATCCGATTTCCGTCATCACCAAAAATTCGCTGGTTCGCCGCGATATCGACATTCTTAAACAACTGGCCGACCATCAGGCGGTGGTGGTGCTGATCTCGATCACGTCGCTCGACGCGGATTTGACGCGCGTCATGGAGCCGCGAACGAGCATTCCGCGCGATCGGTTGCAGGCGGTGAAGGAGCTATCCGCCGGCGGGATTCCTGTGGGGATCATGGCCGCGCCGCTGATTCCGGGATTGAACGACCACGAAGTCCCGGCGATTTTGCGTGCGGCCGCCGATGCGGGGGCGTGTTATGCGGGGTTCACGCCGCTGCGGCTTCCCTATGCCGTGGCGGATATTTTTTCGGACTGGCTTACGCGACATTTTCCGGACCGGAGGGAGAAGATTCTGAATCGCATTCGCTCTTTGCGCGGGGGAAAACTGAACGATCCGAACTTCGGGACGCGGATGAAGGGCCAGGGAATCTGGGCCGAGCAATTGAAGGCGGTGTTTGAAATGGCCCGGAAAAAAGCGGGCCTCGACAAACCTTTCCCAAAGCTGTCGACGGAGGCTTTTCGCAGGCCCGAAGAGCCGAACCTTTGGCAAATTACGCCGGCTTGATCAATTTGCAGCGGACGACGGCGGTGAAGAACTCGCGGGTCAGGGCGTTGTGAAAGAATCGCAGCTTGCGAATCGGGGCGGCGTCCAGATATTCCACCTTGAACTTGGTCTCGGCGACGAGTTGCTCGAATCGCTTGATGGTCATCTGATTCAATCCCCCCTCGACTTCGCTGAAGCGGGTTGCGCCGTCGTTGCGGATGTCGTTGCGCCAGCGGATGAGGGCTTTTTCGGAAAAGATGACGTGCGCCCAGGGAAAGGGGGAGAAGAGGTGCCCGCCGCGCGGGTGATACCAGGCGGGCCCGAAGCTGATGTAGACCACGCCGCCGGGGCCGAGGAGCTGGTCGATTTTTTTGAGCACGCCGGCGGGATCGCTGAAATGCTCGAAGGCGTCGATGCTGATGACGGCGTCGACGACGCCGGGATAGTCGGTGACGAATTCGCACTTGTCCTGGACGCCGGCGGCGGCGGCGTTCTGCCGCGCTTTTTCGAGGATGGAGGGGCGAAGATCGAGGCCGATGACTCGCGCCGCGCCCGCCTGGGCGAGTTCAACGGACTCGTTCCCCGCGCCGCATCCAAAATCGAGGACCGTTTTCCCCTTAAGCCAGTCTAAGACTTTTTCCCCGAGGAGAATTCTGGTTTTGTTGCGGCCCTTATACGGCTCGACGGTGGTGGCGACGACCTGGTCACCGGGCGCGACGTGCTTCAGAATCCAATATTGAAACCCGTCCAACATCAGTGGTTTTGTCGAAGAAAGGCTCGTTCGGCGGGGATGTTACAGGGGCGCGGGCGACGGCACAATCCGTGCAATTTTCTCAAAAAAGTCGGCGATCCGACGCGTATATTGCTCGGCATCCCACGCCAATCCCATCAGATGGTGCACGCCCTGGATTTCCCAAAAGACATTTCCGTCACGCTCCACGGCGGTGCGCAACGCCTTTGCATCTTCCATCGGAACAAAGGGATCGTCGCTGTAGCTGATCGCCATGATGGGGCAGGTGATTTTCGGGATGAGATCGATGGGCCGCACCGCCGAAAAGTCACACCGGGCTATTTTTTCCGCGGCCCACAGGGACAGGCGCTGGAAGTGCGTGCCGGGCAAACCGATCCGATCGGCCTGATGGGCGATCGCATGGGAATAATCGGCGAAAGTCGATTCGAGAACGACGGCAAATAAATCGTTGCGCGTCGCGGCTGTGGCAGTGGCGACGGCGGCGCCGAGGCTTGCCGAAAAGGACCAATTGGCGGGTTTGGTCCGGCCGCTGGGCACGAAGTTGATCGATCACCTGGTTGACATCGTGCCGCTCCCAGAACCCTGCCGTGCAATATTTCCCCTCGCTTTGGCCATGGGCGCGCAGATCGAGGGCGAGGATGTGAAATCCCATGGATTGAAGCATGGGGGCCCAGGCAATCGATCCGACCTTGGCATCGGCATAGCCGTGCAGCAGAACGACGCATTTCTGGGACGGGATGGGATTGGGAATCCACCAGGCGGCAAGATTCAATTTGTTCCCGGTCGATTCGTCCAATACGGAAAATGTCTGATCCTGGAAATCCATCCCGAGATCCGAGGGATACAGCCGCCGCAGACGCACCAGAGCCCGGGCATCGTTCATTCTCGGCGGGCATAGGAGCATCAGGGCGACGATCCAGACGAGTGCGATCGCCAGAACGGCACCCAGCGCAACGATGATCGCCGCCAAGTTGAGCCAGGGAGCGGACATAAGTCTGGATGATACCCGGCGTGAAGAAGATTCAAGCGGAGATAGGAAGCCGTCCGATAATTGCATAGTAGCAAAATCTGCAAACCGAGCATGGAGGCTGCTGTGAAACTGGCAATTGGATTAATGGGCGTGACGATGCTGGGCCTGGTGGGCTGCCAAAGCAGTGACAATTCAAAACCCTCGGCGGATGCGTCGACGCTGGATCTTTCCGCGCCATCCTCCCCGAGCCAGTCGGCGTACGCGCCGCCGGTCGATACGCCCGGGCCGGATGTGACGGCGACGCCGTCCACCCCGGCAATGAGCGCGGTCCCCTCCTCCTCGAACACCTACACGATCAAGCCGGGCGATACGCTCTGGAAAATTGCCGCCGAGCACTATGGCGACGGCCGCAAGTGGAAACAGATCGCGGATGCCAATCAGGGATTGGAGCCGAGCAAACTGAGGATCGGACAGTCGATTACGCTGCCGTAGCTGAATCGCACAATGAGATTAAACGGGCCCGGGCGCGAGGCGCTCGGGTCTTTTTTTGGATTGAGCTGGGCGAGGAAGAGTCCCAGTTCGTAAAGCAGAACGAGCGGGATCATAAGGGCGATCGTGGCCGTGACGACATCGCCGGGCGTAAAGCCGCGGCGATGACGCAGAGGGCGAAATAGACATAGCGCCGCCAGGCCTTGAGGGTGCCGATATCGACAATCCCGAGCCGCGCCAAAGCCATAACGACCAGAGGCAACTGGAACGCCAGGCCGAACGTCAAAAGCAATTGCAAAACCAGATCGCAGTAATCGGGCAGCGTGAAATGCGTGGAGAGGAGGGAATCGGAGCCGAACGGAATCACACGGATTTTCCCGCCGCTGTACATCTTGAGACGATTCTCCGAAGCGTCGAACCAGATTTGCGACTCGGCGGGATTCGCCGGATCGCCCTGAAGGGTCTGCACGAAGCTGGGCTGAGTTGAATCGACGACGCTGGTTGAGAGATGCGTCAGCGGGGGCAGGGGAATGCCGACGGTGAACCGGATGAAAAACTGGAGGGACCAGGGGAGGACCAGGAAATAAACGAACACCATTCCGGAAAGCAGAAGCGCGATGCTGAGCGGGATATATCGGGTCACGGCCCGCCGCTCGTGGGGATACAGGCCAGCGGAAACGAACTGCCAGAGTTGATAGATGACCCACGGGCTGGCGATCGCCACGGCGACGATCAGGCTGATCTTGAGATAGACCATGAATCCGTCGGCAAGCTGGTCGGTGAAAATCTGCGGATTGAGGTCCGATTTCTGCAAGGCATCAAAAAGCGGGCGGCAGAAGATCGCCACCAGCCGCTGCCCCACCGCTAGGCAGACCACCCCCACGACGGCCACGCCGAGCAAAGCCAAAATGATCCGGCGGCGAAGCTCCTCGAGGTGGTCCCCGATGGACATTTGGAATTGAGTGGGATCGAAATCCGCCTCGGAACGCATGAGGGGATTGTAATGCAGAATGGCAGAGACGGAGAGATTAGCAAAGGAACTGGCACCGCTACGGATTTTTCACTCCGTCTCTTCGTCTCTCTGTCTCTTAGTCTCTAGATTTAGTACCTTAGGCGGCTGGGAGCGGATCGAATTCGACCGCGATTCGGTATCCCATGCTGCTGGGATCGCAGCGCAGGACACGCCCGAAGGCGTCCCAACCGCGAAGCGAACCGTTTGGCGGGAAAACCACGCTCAGGTGCTCGCCCGCCGCGACCGGATGATCGGCGATCGCCGATAACCCGCCGAGCGAAAGGTCGCGCAACGCCAGGTTCAGACGCGGCGTGAGATGCGCGGGAATGCTGTGGTCCAGCCGACGGCCCGTGACCGAGGCGTGAAATTCCTTGCGCGGAAACATTCGCCGCTCCGACCCCAGGTCGGTGGACAAATGGGCGGGCATCTTCAGCAGGGCTACCATGGCTCAACGCTCCTCAGAAATAACGACTGCGCTCCGGCAGCGCGGGAAACAATTTTCCCGTAAGCTCATCGGCCATAGTGGCGTAAAAGGTTATCCAGGTTCCTAAAAAGAGGCCCGCATCGCTTCGGAAACGGCAAAATCACGCGGAATGGTGCATTTGGTCGGGTCCGGTCCGGGCGATCCGGGGCTCATAACCTTGCGCGGAGCGAAATTATTGGACCGTGCGGATGTGGTGGTCTACGACTTCCTTGCCAATCCCCGGCTGCTCAGGCTTTGCCCGCGAGCGGAACTGGTTTTCGTGGGGAAGAAGGCGGGCGAGCATTCGATGGCGCAGGAGCAGATCAATGCCCTGCTGGTGGAAAAGGCTCGTCAGGGGAAGCGCGTGGTCCGGCTCAAAGGGGGCGATCCGTATGTTTTCGGACGTGGGGCCGAGGAATGCCAGGCGCTGGCGGCGGCGGGGATACCGTTTGAAGTCGTGCCGGGGGTGACCAGCGCGGTTGCCGCGGGGGCATACGCGGGAATTCCAGCGACCCATCGCGATTTCAATTCCACGTTCACGCTGGTAACCGGGCACGAAAAAGAGGATGAGCCGAGCGACATCGCCTGGGGCGCGCTGGCGAAATTGCCTTGCCTGGCGTTTTACATGGGGATGAAGGCGCTGCCGAATATTTGCCGGAAACTGATCGAGAATGGGATGGATGGGAATATGCCCGCCGCGGCGATTTCGTGGGGCACCCTCCCCCGCCAGCGCGTGGTGACGGCAACTGTGGCGACTCTCGCTGAAAAGGTTCAGCAGGTGGGGTTGGAAGCGCCGGTGGTGACCATCGTGGGGAAAGTCGTGATGCTGCGGGAATCTCTCGACTGGTTCTCGAAGCGGCCGCTGCTGGGAAAGAGAATTGTCGTCACGCGCACGCGCATGCAGGCGAGCGAGCTGGCTGAAAAGCTGGAGGAGCTTGGGGCCGAGGTAATGGAGGCGCCGACCATCGAAATTGGGCCCGCGCCGGACAGCAAGGCCGTGGATGATGCGCTCCTGGAAGCGGGGAAATTCGACTGGATTGTCTTCACGTCCGCCAACGGGGCATCCGCCGTCAAAAAAAGATTGTGGGATTTGAAAAAAGATGCGCGAATATTTGGAAACGCGAAGATCGCCGTCATCGGGGAGGCGACGGCGCGGGCGGTCGAACAGGAATTGTGCCTGCAGGTGAATTGCTGCCCGAAACGGTTTGTGGCTGAAGCGTTGGCGAAGGAATTAATCTCGTCCGGCCAGACCAAGGGGAAGCGTTTTTTGCTCCTGCCGCGGATCTGGGACGGCCGGAACTGGTTCACATGCTCGAAGGCGGCGGAGCCGTGGTGAAGGACGTGACGGTTTACGAAACGCGTTCGGTCGCTCAATTGCCGGCGGAAGTGACCGAGGCGCTGGCCCACGGTCAGGTCGACTGGATCACGTTCACCAGCAGCAGCACGGCCAAAAATCTGGCGGCTCTTTTGGGGGCGAACTATCGGGATCAACTTCGGGGAGTGAAGCTGGCCAGCATCGGGCCGATTACCACGAGAACACTGGTGGAATTAGGATTGAACCCGCAGGTCGAGGCCGAGACGTATGACATCCCCGGGCTGGCGGCGGCAATGGCGGCACACAAATGAGTTTGGAGAATCCGATCATCGCCGTCATCGGGGCCGGCGCGGTCGGCGGATATTACGGCGCGCGACTCGTCGAGGGGGGCTTCCAGGTCCATTTCCACATGCGGTCGGATGCCGAGTCCGTCCGGAAGACGGGGATGCGGATCGAAAGCCGGGACGGCGATTTCGTACTTTCTTCCGGACAGGTGCGGGCTCACGAGCATCCGTCGACGATGCCCAAAGCCGATCTGATCGTCGTCACGCTCAAAACCACGGCAAATGATCAATTGGGTGATTTGATCGAGCCGATCGTGAAGGACGACTCGGCAATCCTGACTCTGCAAAATGGTTTGGGCAACGAGGAGATTCTGGCCGAACGCTTCGGGGCGGGGCGGGTGCTCGGGGGGATGGCATTTGTCTGTATCAACCGGCTGGCCCCGGGGCATATCAGCCATACCGATCATGGGATGATCCAACTGGCGGAATATTCGACCCCCGAGGGGGCCTCGCCGCGGGCGAGACGGATCGCCGAGATATTCTCCCAATGCAAGATTCCTTGCGGGACAATACCCAACTTGATCTACGGACGATGGGAAAAGCTGCTCTGGAACATCCCCTTCAACGGACTGGGGGCTCTGCTGGATCGATCGACCGACCGGCTGATTGATAACGCGGCCGGACTGCACCTTGTGACGACCCTAATGGCTGAAGTGGAAAGGATCGCGGCGGCCCTGGGGCACAAACTCCCGGCCGACCTGATCCAGAGGAAAATTGACTATACCCGCACCATGGGCGCTTATAGGACTAGCACCCAGATCGATAGACAAAGAAACCGTCCTATGGAACTGGAGGCGATCTGGGGGCGGCCCCTGGAGACGGCGCGTTCAAACGGCGCTACAACGCCTTATATAGAAATGCTTTACAACGCACTGGTTTTGATTAATCGTCCAAATCAATTCCGATAAAATCCCGGCTGGCGTGAGAAGATGGCTAATCTTCGACTTTTGCCTTGCCTTCTTTTGTTTTTGGGTTATAGAAAATGATGCACTAGGTGATAGATTTCACGAAGTGCACCGTTTTCGTGTCTGTCGGGGCGGAGAGTGCCCCGCAGTTTCGGTGTGAGGGCGTAAGGGAGTAGAGAAAATGGTTTCCCAACGTAGGGTTGCACAACTCGGCCTAGCGGCGGCGGCGCTGGTGATGATCAGTTCCGTCGGCATTTTGATCACTCAGGGCGATAACGGGATTAACATTGCTAAGGGGAACGGAGTCTCTTCCGCCCCTCAAGCAGTCGTTCCCTTGGTTTCGGTTTCGGATCGCTCCAATGGCGACGGCTCGAAGCAGTAGTCTCTCGCCCGTCTAACACACTGCATTTCCAACCTGCTTCTTCGTGCGCGCCTGTCTCTGGGCTAGAATACTCCCATGCATCTGGTCGTCTTCGAAGGATCGCACTGGCCAAGCTTCGTTCCCATTTCGATCAACCGGCCGGTCTTTGCCCTACGCTGCGGACTGAGCACTCTTCTTGAAAAGCAGATTCGCCACATTCGACCGACGCGTTTGACGCTATGGGTTCGGCCGGCGCTGGCGGAGTATTGCCGCAAGCACATCGCGCCGGAACTGGGGGTTCCGACATCCGTTAACACGCCGCTGGATGACGAGCCGACCCTGCTTTCCAGCGGGCGAGCCCTGCATGTGG
Source organism: uncultured Phycisphaerales bacterium (assembly GCA_963844715.1). GTDB lineage: Bacteria > Planctomycetota > Phycisphaerae > Tepidisphaerales > Tepidisphaeraceae > UBA1161. Next base: position 258,294 of record CAWJPJ010000007.1, read on the forward strand.
GGAGGTACGACGTTCACGAATCACAATGGGTGGTCGTGGACGATCCCGGCGTGATCCGCATGGCGTTTACAAAATCCCCGGGGCTGTCTCATGAGGATTGCCTGAATCGAACCCCCGCCTGGACGAAGCTGCTCGATTTGCCGCGAGACACGCAACCCGCCCGTCTGCCGCAATACCTTTCGGACCTGGTTCATTGGAACGAAGAGGCGATCATGGCCGACGCGAATCCGCTTCTGGAAAAGGAGCATTCGCTTCCCAAGGGGCCGTACCACGTGATTGGGGATCAGAATGTGATTGTCGGCCCGAAGGCAACACTAGGACCCGGCGTCGTTCTCGATGGGAGCAAAGGACCGGTCATCATCGAGGAAGGTGCGTCGGTCGGCGCAAATAGCGTGCTCACCGGGCCGTGCGCGATCGGGAAATTCACGACGGTTGCGCCTCTGACGTATATCCGCGAAGGAACGAGCATCGGCATGATGTGCAAAGTTGCCGGCGAAATCGCCAACAGCATCATCCAGGGCTGGTCCAACAAAGCCCACTACGGCTATCTCGGGCACAGCTACCTGGGCGAATGGGTCAACCTCGGCGCCGGCACCACCACGAGCAACCTGAAAAACACCTACGGCCCAATCAAGATGCACATCGGCAAGAAAGAAATCGTCACAGACCGCCGCCTCCTCGGCTCCATGATCGGCGACCACAGCAAGACCGCGATCAGCACGCGATTAATGAGCGGCAGTTACATCGGCTATTGCAGCATGCTCGCCGCCAGCACGCTTCCGCCGCGATTCATCCCCAGCTTTACGTTCTGGACGGATCGCGGGATGGAGCCGTATCGAATCGACAAGGCGCGCGAAGTCATGTCGCAGGTCTATGCAAGGCGCGGGCGGATTTGGGGCGATGAGGATGAGGCGATGCTCCAGTACGCCGTTGAGTCTGTGCGCGAATTGCAGAAATAACGTCGACGCGGGCTCGGATGCAATCCCCACGTAGTTTGCGTATAACTTCCGCGATGCCGTCCAAGCCCCGCATTCTCACCGGCGACACGCCCACCGGGAAACTTCACCTCGGCCACTACGTGGGGAGCCTCGAAAATCGGCTGGCTTTGCAGGACGAATACGACTGCTATTTCATTATCGCCAACAAGCACGCGTTCACGACTCGCGCGGACAAGCCGGAGGAGATCCGGCAGTCGGTGATGGAGATCGCTACGGATTATCTCGCGGCCGGGATCGATCCGAACAAGAGCACCATCTTCATCCAAAGTGAAGTCCCGGCCATCGACGAACTGACGTTTTTCTTCGCGATGCTGGTGCCATTCAATCGCGTGATGCGGAACCCGACACTGAAGGATGAAATCCGTGACAAGGAACTGGGGGACAATTATTCGTTCGGATTCCCGATGTACGCGGTGGGGCAATGCGCGGACATTCTGGCGTTTCGCCCGGCGCTGGTTCCCGTCGGGGAGGATCAACTGCCTCACCTGGAGATGTCGCGGGAGATCGCCCGGAGGTTCGACCAAATGTACTGTGGGGTCGATCCACATACGGAGGACAAGGATTACGCGGCCAAAGGCGGGCTCTTCCCCATCTTCCAGCCGCTGCTCGGGCGAGTGAAAAGACTGGTCGGCACCGGCGGCCCCGGACCGAACGGCGATCTGCTCAAGATGAGCAAATCCCTGAACAACGCGATTTTCCTATCCGACGACGCCGAGACGGTGCGAAAAAAAGTCATGGGGATGTACACCGATCCCAAACGCCTGCGGGCGACCGATCCTGGAACCGTGGAGAACAACCCACTGTGGATTTTTCACGAGACGTTCAACCCCGACAAGGCGTGGGTCATGGATCAGCAGGAAGCCTATCGCCAGGGAAAAGTCGGCGACGTCGTCATCAAGAAACAACTCGTGGAGGTTCTGAACACGATCATCGAGCCGATCCGAAACCGGCGCAAGCATTACGAGGATCGGCCGGACGACGTGCTGGACGTGCTGCGAGCCGGAACAGGCGCGCGCCAATGCGGTCTCGGAAGAGACTCTGCACCTGGCAAAGAAAGCCATGAAGCAGGATTACTTCCCCCGGTCACTGACTCTGGGATAAATAATTAAGCCACATCTGGCGATATGATCCCTCGATCTGCCGCGCCAAAGATTTTGGATCCATGATCGGCGAATCAAGCATTTTTTGGCGCAGATGTCGCCGCAAGTCAGCGAGGCGCGGAATATCTGCCGCTAATTCCAGGGCGATGCGCTGATACGCCGCTCGATCCTCGGCAATCAGCTCCGTGAGATTCAAATTTGAGAGGACACTGAGACCCAGACGGTGGCGGCAGATGTTCCCGGCCAGCGTTACCACCGGTAAACCCAGCCAAAGGGCGTGACAACTGATCGTGTGCCCGCAAACGGGGAAGGTATCGAGCAGAATGTCGGCTTCGTGATGGAGCGCGTAATACCCCTCCCACGATTGCCGCGGCAAAAGGCGGAGGCGCTGTGGTTCAACGCCGCGCGATGCGAAAATCGATTCGATCCCCGCGCGGGCTTGCGGATTGCAGGCCGTGGGCTGCCATGAGGAACTTCGAGCTCGGCACTTTGGCGAGAATTTCCGCCCAGCAGTCGAGCAAGTCGGGATTCACTTTTGAAAGATTATTGAAGCTGGCGAAAGTCCCCGCGCCTGTCCGGGAGGCTGGGGAGGGCCATACCTCCGGCATATCGTCGGGCGGGCGATAGCAGGCAAAAGTTTTGGGGAGGCGAATCAATTTTTCGGTATAGAACCGGTCCGTGCCCGGGGGATCAAGATAGGCGTCGGTAAAGCGATAGCCGATCGTCGACAGGCCGGTCGTATCGGTGTAGCCGAGATACGTGACCTGCACGGGGGCCGGCTTTCGGGCGAAAACCAGAAGCCGGGACCCCTCGGTATGCCCGGAAAGATCGACCAGAATGTCGATGGCATCCCTGCGAATCATTTCCGCCGCCTCGGCGTGATCCAGGTCGTAGATGTTGCGCCAGTGTGCGACTTCGCCTCGCAGGCGGTCTGTGAGATCGTCGGTATCTTTGGCCGTGCTGTAGGCGAATACGTCAACCTGTTTGGGATCGTGATTCGCCAGCAAAGGCTCGATGAAAATCGCGGCTGAATGGCGCCGGAAATCGCCGGAGACGTATCCGACGCGGAGCGGCCGATCGGGGTTGCGATCGTTCGTGTGGCCGCGGATATCGCCGCGCAGGGGGAATCCAAATCGCCGATCCCAATCCAAATGCTCGGCGAATAGGACGGCTGGGTCGGCCTTCGAGTCGAAATGCAGCGTGAAAAGCCGGTTGGCCAGGAAACTCGGCTCCGGGACCAGGCGCGAGATGCGTCCGAATATTTCCGCCGCCTCAGCGGCGCTGCCCTGCAATTGCAGCGCAAGGGCGAGATTGTGCAGAAATTCCGGATGGTCCGGCCGAAGGGCCAGGGCGCGATTAAAAACCTCCACGCCGCGCGGCCCCTCCCCCGCATCCCGAAGGGCGTTGCCGAGATTATTCAGAATATCCGCGACATCGGGCCGCAACTTCAGCGCTTCTTCATAGGCGGCCACCGCTTCGACGGACTTTTTCTGCTCGCGCAGGACGATCCCGAGATTGTTGAAAGCCTCGACATAATCCGGCTTGGCGGCGATGGCGCGACGGAAAAAGCCCTCGGCGTCGCCGGGCCGCTCGCTCTGCATGTTGACGATCCCCAGAAGCTGCAATGCGTAGGGATTTTCGGGCCTTTCAGCCAGAAGCTGACGAAGCAACGACTCCGCCTCGCCGAGACGGGAATCGCCGAGCATTTGAACGGCCTGGGAAAGCTGCTGATTGAATTCGGTCTCGCTCACGCCGTCTTTCTCCCGCACCAATCGCGCCACATCGCGCGGAACGCTTCTTCCACATCCCTGGCGTATCGCCCGGCATCCATGAGCGGGGACGCTTGCATCTTGTCGCGCAGGCCGCGCCGTATTTCCGCCAGGCGGGGCAAATCGCCGGCCAATTGTTTTGCAATCGCAACGTACTCATCGGGCGAATCGGCGATCAACTCCGGCAGGCCCGCATTCGTCAATATGCTCACCCCCGCGCGCCCGACGGCGGTCGATCCGCGCAGGGTAACCGAGGGCACGCCCATCCAGAGCGAATCGCACGTGGTCGTTCCGCCGTTGAAAGGGAAGGAATCGAGGCCAATGTCGACCTGGTTGTAATTCTCGAAATATTCACGCGGTTTGCCTGGCGGCGCAAAGGAAAGACGATCCGGGTTCAGATGCCCCGCCTCGAGGTCCGCACGATATTGATTCCGGCGCGAGCCGAACGGACAGGAGAGCACGAGTCGCGACTGGGGGACTTCGGCGAGGATGCGCATCCAAAGTTTCCAGGCGTCGGCCGAGAGTTTGCTCAGATTATTGAATGACGCGAACGTGACCACCCCATCTCGCAATGCGGGGAGCGACGAAGAAGCCGAAATGTCCTCCATCATCGGCTGGTAGCACCAATACGTGCGAGCAAGGCACACGGATTTCTCGGAATAGGCCGATTCATCGCACCCCGGCGGATCCAAGTAGGGATCGGTCAGCCGATAATCCATCGCGGTCATTCCGCTGCTCCCGCAATAGGCGAGAAAAGTAACCTGAACAGGCGAGGGCTTTCGGCGCATGTGAGCAGGCGATTGCCGGCGGTATGGAGGGAGAGATCGACCAGAATGTCGATCTCATCGCCGCGAATCAGGTCGGCCAATTCGGCGTCGGATCGCCCGCGCGCGTCCCGCCAGGCATCGGCCAGCGATTGAAGCCGGCGCGTGGTCTCGTCGTGCCAGTGCACATCGGAATAGCAAAAGATTTCATACGCCGTGTGATTGTGATTCTGCAATAGGGGGAGCATGAAGCGCCCGATCGGATGGCCGAGAAAATCGGGGGAGACGTAGCCGATCTTAATGCGCCGATTTTCGTGGCGCGAATTGTAGTGCGCCCGAATTTCCCGCGCCAGGGGCTCGGCGTGCATCGCGTTCCACCGTTGCAATTCGTCGCGCAAAATCCGGGGCGATTCAAGCGGGACATACCCCATCGCGGCGACCAGATTGCTGTGCCACTGCGCGCGGGCCGGCTGAAGTTGAACGGCGCGGCCGTAATAACCAAGCGCCAATTCCGACTGGCCGGAGTCCATCAGCACGTTGCCGAGATTATTAAACGCCTCGGCGTAATCGGTGCGCAGAGAAATCGCCTTGGCGAAAGCCGCGGCGGCTTCGTCCTGGCGGCCCGCCACGCGGAGGGCAACGCCTAGATTATTGTGAGCGCTCGCTAGTTCCGGCCGCAGGCGGGCCACGCGAGCGAGCAATTCCAGCGCCTCGTCGTTCCTTCCACCGGCGCTGAGAAGCAGGCCCAGATTGCTCATCGCCGAATCGAGATCGCCCTGGATTTCCAGCGCGGCGCGAAACGACTCCATCGCCTTGCCGTAATCGCCGGAAGATTGATAGGCGATCCCCAGGCTGTTCAGCGCCAGCGCATATCGCGGCCGCAACTCTAAAGCCCGCCGATAACAGGCAAACGCCGCGGCCTTATCCCCAGCGGCATGCTGGGCGATTCCCAGTTGATGGAACCCTTCCGGAAATTCCGGCTGAAGATTGACGACGGCGGACAATCTTTCGATCGCCTCGGCCAGACGACCGGTCTGCTGGAGAAGCTGCCCGAGTAGGAACGTCGCCGTGGCATCGGCGGGATTGTTCGCAAGGATTTGGCGGTAGATTTTCTCGGCCTCGGACAGGTCCCCCGCCCGGTGAAGCTGCTGCGCGTGCTGCATCTGCGCTTCACTCATACCCGGCTCCGCAGCCAATCCTTCCACATCTTTCGATAGACGCCTTCGACATCGCGGGCGAATTGCGCGCCGTCCGAAATCGGCGACCGTTTGAGGCTGTCGCGCAGCCGAATGCGCAAATCGGCGAGCCTGGGCAAATCTTTCGCCAGTCCCTCGGCAATCGCGATGTACCGATCGACATTTTCGGCGATCAGTTCGGGCAGGCCCATGGCGCCGAGCAAACTCGCCCCGACGCGACTGACGGCGGTGTCGCCGGTCAACGTTACAACGGGGACGCCCATCCAGTAAGAATCCAGGCTCGTCGTATGCCCCGGATACGGAAACGGGTCGAGCCCGATGTCCTGGCGATGAAAAAGCCGGACATACTCATCCCACGGCAAAAGCCCGACGATTTCGATGCGGTCGCCGGCGATGCCGCATTGGGATAATGCCTCGAGCACTGCGCCGCGCCGCAGCGCCGGCCGGGCACCGAAGGATGAGCCTGGATTCCTTCACCTTGGCGAGCAACTCTCCCCACACCTGCAAAACCTGGGGAGTGACCTTGCAGAAATTATTCAGCGAGCCGAACGTGATGTGCCCGTTTCGCGTGGCCGGGAGGGGTTGTACAGCGGCTTCATCGCCGCCCCATCGCCAGCAGAGATAAGTGCTGGGCAGGCGGATCGTCTTTTCGGTGTAATTCCCGTCGGTCCCCGGCGGATCGATCCAGGCGTCGCTGAGTCGATAGTCGACCGCCGACACTCCTGTCGTGCTGGGGTAACCGAGATAAGAGACCTGAATCGGCGCGGGCTTTTGCGCAAAAGCCGTGAGGCGATTGTGCGCCATGTGGAGGGAGAGATCGACGAGGATATCGATTTTGCGATCACGAATCGCGCTCACGAACTGATCGTCGGAAAGGGAATGAACGGCGATCCATTCGTGGGGTAGCCGCTCCATGCGCTGCGTGCAGGCGTCGGCGTGCCGGACGTTGGAAAAGCAGAACGTCTGGAATTTCTGATGATCGTGGTTTTCCAGAAGAAACTCGAACGACAATCCAACCGGATGGCGTCGGAAATCGGCCGAGACGTAACCGATGCGCAGCGGGCGATCGGGATCGCGATCGTTGGGGTGATCGTTTGCCGGTGCAATGCCGGCGATGTGACGACCTGCGAATTCCAAATGTTCGGCGAGGATTTTTTTGCGCCGAAGTCGGGATGAAAATGGAGGGTGTAAAGTCGATTGGAATGGGTCGCGGCGGATTGAGGCCTCAGCGCGATGGCGCGGTCGTAGCACACCAGGGATTCGTCGAGCTGCCCGGCATCCTTAAGAAGCCCGGCGAGGTTATTCCAGGCGCGCGGCTCGTTGGGATTCGCGGCCAGGGATTGCCGCAGGGCGGCGATCGCCTCGTCGAGCATCGCGGCGTCGCGCAGAATCGTCCCCAGGTTATAAGCCGCTGACCAGTCGCGTGGATTGATCTCCAGGCGCGCCGCCAGGCCGCCACGGCCTCGGGGAAGCGCCGAACTTTGTGCAGCAGAGGCGCCATATCCGCAAAGGCCTCGGCAAAATCCGGCTTCAGATCTATGGCGCGGACAAAAAGGTCCAGTGCCTCCGCGTCCTTGCCGGCATCCCGCAAAAAGACGGCGCAACGTCGCTGAATTTCGGCGCTGCGAGGTTCGAGAACGGCGGATTTGCGAATCGCTTCGATCGCCTCGGCGTACTGATGCTTCATATAAAGCGATTGCGAGAGATTGAACCACGCCGCCGCCGAATCCGGCTGCAAGTCCAACACCCGCCGATAGGCGGCGGTCGCCTCGTCATATCTCTGGGCCAGTTGCAGGGCGGCGCCTAAATCGCCGGTAATGGCCGCATCCTCGGGCCGTTGCTCGAGCCGCGCGCACCAGCGCGTCGATCGCCTGCGGATAGGTACTCTTTTGGGTCAGCACGATGCCCAGAAAATGAAGGACATCCGGATGGAAAGGCTCCCGCGCCAGAATCTCGCGGAAGAGTTTCTCGGCATCGTCAAGATGGCCGGCGGCGTGATGACGCCTCGCCTGGTCGTATTTTTCCTGGAGTGAGGGTTCGCTCATACCAATCAAGCCGACGGCGGCGGGGGGAGATTTTGCTGATCGGGCGAGCCCGCAGGCGGCGCGGGCGGATACGCGGACTCGCCCGCGTCCCCCTGCTGCCCGTACCCGTAACCTTCGCCATACTGCTGCTGTTGCATCCAGTAGTACCACGCCTGCTGCATCGCGGCGACCGCGCGCGGGTTGGGAATCGTGCGCAGAGCCCGAAGCTGGCTGACCAGGGTCCCGATGCAATAGGCGAGAATCGCGAGATAAAAGATCACCGACGGATCCAATCCGAGCTCGAGGTAATCCCCCGATGATAAGAAACACCACCAGCAGGCCCATTCCCCCCACGATCACCATCGAAACGACGATCAAATTTCTGCGACGCCGGAATACAAAGGGGCTCAGAGCCGCTAGTAGCCCGCCGACAAGCATCACCGCGACCAGGATCGCAATCATGATCGCCCGAAACACGGCCGTCGGATCGTGCCCCGGAATGTCCGGCAACTCGCCGCCATTTTTTTGAAATTGCGAAATGGCAGCGGTCACCTCCGAGCTCGATATATTCGCCGCCAGGCACGTCCCGGAGAGGAACATCAGCAGCCCCATCACAAGTTGCAGGATCCCCGCGATCGTGGCGCTCCGGTCGCGCGGCGTCCACCCCGAACCGGGCAGATGATCCGTGGTCGGCGGCACATATGGATTGGGTGGGTAGGGGTATTGACTCACAAGTTATTCCGGTGAGGAACACTACCGATGGTCGCCCCCGGGGCTGCATGCGTCAAGCCGCTTTGGGCGGTCGCCACGATTGCCGCCCCCGCAACCGCGGCGGTCTCGATGCGCAGGATCGTATCGGTCAATCGAACGCCCGCGATTCCCGCTGACGCGAAGAGTTCGGATTCCTCCGGCGTCCACCCCCCTTCCGGCCCGACGAATAGGACCAGGGACGCGGGTGGCGCGGCCAGCAATTCCAAAATCGGCCGTGCCGCGGCATCGACCGACAGGTGCCATCGAGCTTCGTTTGTCTTTTCCGCCATCAATTCTGCTGGCGTTGCCAGGGAATGGATCCGCATCACCGTATCCCTGCCCGATTGGCGCGAGGCCTCCGCGGCCAGACGCCGCCAGCGTTCGAATTTTTTGTCCCCTTTTGGCAGAACCGCGCCGCGCGCCGTTGCCAGGGGGAAGAAGTCCGCGACGCCCAATTCGGCCAATTTTTCGACCATCCAGTCCGCGCGGGCGGCCTTGGGAATGGCTGCGGCAACCGACAGGCGGGCCGCCACCGCCCGGGGGGGCTCAATCCGAGTGATTTCGATCGTCACCCCCGCCCGCCCCACGGCGGAAATCGACCCATGCCCCACAGCACCGCCCTGCCCGAAGACTTCGATCTCCTGCCCCATGGTCAGCCGCAGCACATCCCGGAGGTACCGGGCCTGAGCGTCAGATAAATCGGTCCTTCCCAGTGAGAATTCCGGCAGGTGAATCCGGCGCATAATAAGGGGCGATTATCAGACTGACCCGCGCATGGGGCAAGGCAGCATTGAAACCCGCGTTTCCGCTAGTTATGATTCCTTCGGTCCTGTCCGAATAAACGCAAGGATGCGCGGTCACGGCTAAAGCAAGGCCCTGATCGTTCGGTAAGGAGTCCGTATGGCACAGGTCGCCGATCCGCAGGATACATCTGCTTCCAATCCTGAGTCCTTGGGCAGCGCCGACGAGATGCTTTCGCAGCTTGCCGGCAGCGAGATCGACCGTCTCCTGGCCGAGGCGGATGTCGAATCGCCGCAGCCCAAATCCCAATCCTGCGCGAGTGGAGCCCGGCGCGACCAAATCCGCGCATTCCGTTTCCGATTTACGCGAAGCCGCGGCTATCGAAAATGAATTGGGGTTGGACGAGGCGTCGCTGACGAGCCAGCTCGACGAGCTTTTCAATCAATTGCAGGATGAGACAGCGGCCAAGGTGGCCCAGATAGCCGAGAAGCCGGCGGCACCCCCGCCGGCGCCACCCGCGCTAGCGGAGGCGAAGGCAGCCGAACCGTCCCTCCCCGAGCCCGCCGCGGAAGCCGCCCCGACGGAAGGCGCCGAACGGGCGGCGCTGCTTGATGCCGCCGGATTTGAGGCTCCGGAAAAACCTGCGGAGGCAGAACTCGCGACACCGGCTGCCGAAATTCAGCCTGCGACTGCACAAGAAGCCACTGTGGCTGCACCGGCGGCCCAGCCCGCTGCAACGACGCCCGTCTCGTCTCCGCGCGCAGTCGAGGCGTCGGCCGTTGCGCCTCCGGCGGCGCAAGATGCCGCGGACGCATCCGAGCGTTCAGCCGTCCTTTCCGCCGCTGGATTTGAGTCGATCGATACCCATTCGGAACCTGTGCCTGCCTGGATCAAGCCGCTGATATGGATCAACGCCCCGATGCGGCACTGCTCCCCCGCGGTTCGCCATGCCATGGGCCGGGCGGCCGTCGTGACTCTTATCAATTCAGTCCTGGTGCTCACCTACATCGCGTTCACCCATCGTCATCATTGACGCACGGTTGTTCCCGCTCGATTGCAGGGTGTTAGCTGGTCGGACCGGGTTTTTGGCGTTCGCGGTCTTGGCCGCCATAAAGGGCGTCAATTAATCCAAATAGCCGATTTATTGGACGGCGTGAAAACCGGGTTTAGCTTGACAGCGTATCACCGGGGACTACGATATTTTGGTCAACCTGCGGAGACGGTTTTCGAGTGGTTTCGCCTCCGCTGCGGAGGCTGTAAAACATCCACGAGAATGGGGTTGTCACGGTTAGCATCAGGATGGCGCCCCGCGAACACCCGATACAGATAAGCCCTTGCACTAATTAGGAGCCGACTTTGAGTCCCCTTACCAAAGTCTTTGTCGTGTTGCTGGTTCTGACCTCGATGCTGTCGACGGCCGGATTTGTGGTGTTTGTGCAGAACGTGAGGCCGCTGCAACAGCAATTGGATTCCTCGCACGCCGAGCGTGACGCCGCGATGCAGGCGGCGAGCGTGGACCTCGCCGCCAAGGAGCAGGCCGAGGCCCAGCGCGACCAGGAAATTGCCGCCCACCAGTCCGATCGCACGCGCGACGCGGGCTCCCTGGCAGTCGTGCAGAGCAAGTTGAACGACTCGCAGGTGCAGATCGCCCAGCTCCAGGCGGAGAAGACCAACCTCCAGGCGACCGTCAATACCCTCAATAGCAATCTGTCCCTCACCGCGGCCACCTCGGATAAGCTTAATCAGCAAGTTTCCGATCTTCGCACCAAGAATGACCAGCTCACCAAGGAATCCGACGACGACACCCGGCAGATTGCCGACCTGAACAGCCAGACCGAAACCCAAGGGGCGACTCTCGAACAGACGCAGGAAAAGCTCCAAGCTGAACTCGAGCGCGATCAAAAGCTCAGCGGCTGGGTCAAGGACCATGGCGGCAGCCCGGACGACGTCGTCGCAGGTGGGGCCACGGGCATCCAGGCGGGCGCTCCGGCGATTGCCGGTCGGGTGCTGGAAAAGACCAGCATCAACGGCGTGCCTTACGTGACGATCTCCGTAGGGAGCGCCGACGGCGTGGCCCGCGCGATGCAGTTCTATGTCATCGATCCTTCCACCAGCCAATTCCTCGGAATCGTCACCATCGACACGGTCGACAGCAATAATTCCATTGGCAAGCTCGATGGAGAGCCCGCGAAGTTAGACCAAATCCACGCGGGGGACGATGTTAAAACTCAACTGAGAGGTTCGTAATGAGTCGCGCCGCCACCGGTGATCAGGTCATCGTTAAGCCCACCAACAACATTTACACGGTGCTGGCCATCGTCGGCACGCTGGTGAATCTCGGCGGGTTCCTGGTGATCCTGCTCCGCTACACGGCCGTTTTCGGGGACAAGGCCAGCCTGTTCCACAAGTAAGGGCTGTCGTTGATCTTGTCTGGTTCGCATGCCGTTTCGACTCCAAGCTCGAGTCCCGTTCTGGAGCGCTAGCCCCCGCACATTTCAATTCCTCGATCCCGGCAAACTCGTCGATAACGAACTGGAACTGATCCCGCCCGACCGGCAATATATCGACGACATCCTCGCCGCCGCCAAGCATCCCACCACGATTCAAAACAGCCCCGAACTGGCGGAGATTTCCCGGCAGCAGATTTTGGATTTCCTTTCGCTCTGCCCCGGCGGGAAACAGCCGGGCGATTCCGGCAGCGGGATGTCCCCCTGCTATCACTTCTGGATGCAGCGGAACGATATGCCCGAATTCCCCATCGTCGGCGCCATCTCGCTGCGCATCGGCAATTCGTACGATACGGTCATGTACTACGGGCACATCGGGTATCACGTCTATCCGATGTCGCGAGGGAGACGGTTGGCGCTCCGCGCGACCAAACTGCTTCTCCCGCTGGCGGCCCGTCACGGGATTAATCCGATCTGGATCACATGCAACCCGGACAACGCCGCGTCGCGCCGAACCTGCCAACTTTTCGGCGCGCAATTCGTCGAGCTTGTTCCGGTGCCGATGGAATACCCCCTCTACCAACGCGGCGACCGCGAAAAATGCCGGTACCGCGTCGATCTCCCCGGATAAGAATTATTCCGCCGAGGTTTCGTCCGCGTGGCGCTGCTCGGCTTCCCAGCGAACCAGATCATCCAGCGGAATCTCGAGTAAACCCGAGATTTCCTCGGCGTCGTAATATTCCGCTTCCGGGCCATCCACCAGGGCGTAAAGCCCCGCACCCAGATCGTACTGATAACCCGCATCCGTCAAGAGGCTTTCGATTTCCCGATCGTTCATGGGGCCTCCTGTTTTGTCTCATTATATCGGCGGCCCTACAATTACCGTCATGGCATTTAGCCCGATTCCTGAAATTATCGAGGAACTCAAGGCCGGGAAAATGGTCGTCCTGGTCGACGACGAAGACCGGGAAAACGAGGGGGACCTCGTCCTCCCAGCCGAGAAGATCACTCCCGCGGCGATCAATTTCATGGAGACCCATGCCCGCGGGCTCATCTGCCTCTCCCTCGACGGCCAGCGCTGCGAGCGCCTGGGCCTGCACTGCGCAATCGGACCGAAACACCGCGAGGCTCGGAACGGCTTTCACCGTAACCATCGACGCCCATCCACGCTTCGGCGTGACCACGGGCATGTCGGCAAAGGATCGGTCCACGACCATTCAAGTTGCCATGGCGGAAGACGCGCAGCCTCAAGACCTGCTTCGCCCCGGGCATATCAGCCCGCTGCGCGCGCGGGACGGCGGGGTGCTCGTCCGCGCCGGGCAAACCGAGGGCTCCGTCGATCTGGCGCGAATGGCCGGATTCAAACCCGCGGCGGTCATCTGCGAAATCAAACGCGAAGACGGAGAGATGGCGCGGCGGCCGGAACTGGAAGAATATTCCGCGCGGTTCGGCTTAAAGATGTGCACGATCGCCGACTTGATCAGCTACCGCCTGAAGCGCGAGCAATTTGTCCGGCGGATTGAAACCGTCGCGCTCCCCACGCGCTGCGGGCGACTTCACGCTCCACGCCTATCAGAGCGCCGTCGAATCCCAGCCGCACCTGGCCCTCTGCAAGGGAGGCGTCGGCGATCTGGACTCCGAGGGAAAGGCGATCATTCAAGATGAACCGATTCTGGTTCGCGTCCACAGCGAATGCCTCACCGGCGACGTCTTCGGCAGCCAGCGGTGCGATTGCGGCCCCCAACTCGGCGCCGCGATGACCATGATCGAATTGGCCGGCAAAGGCGTCCTGGTCTATCTCCGCCAGGAAGGGCGCGGCATCGGGCTGACCAACAAACTTCACGCCTACGCCCTTCAGGAAAAAGGGCTGGATACCGTCGAGGCCAACCAGCGCCTCGGCCTACCCGTCGACAAACGAGACTACGGAATCGGCAGCCAAATCCTGCGCGACCTGGGCCTCCGGCAAATCCGAATTCTGACCAACAACCCCAAGAAAATTTACGGCCTGGAAGGCTTCGGCCTCAGCATCGTCGAGCAAATCCCCATCCGCATTGAGCCGGATGAGCACAATCGCGCCTATTTGCAAACGAAGAAAGCCAAAATGGGACACAAGCTGTAAGAAATGCTGATTGCCGAATGCTGAGTGATGAATTGAATTCAGCATTCATCATTCATCAATCATCATTCCAGTTGATACTTCATCTCGACTTGCGGGCCGACGATTCTCACGGTCATATCGCCCGCGATGCTCGCAAAACTTGGATCCGCCGTTGCGCTTCCCCACGCCATCGCAAACTGTTCGAGTTGCGTATCGGCGTGCATCTTTTCGCTGACGCCCAGGACCACTTCGTTTGCTTTTAAATCGCGGGCCGCGGTGGCGATCGCATAGAGAGGATTGTTCGTCGGCAGTACCACGGGATAAACCTGCTTCCCGATGCGCTCGGCGACAGTCACGATTCTTGTCAGCAGTTCGCGGTCTTCGGTATCGACGGTTGTTTCGTGGTCGGTCACGCCCGCCGTGCGCGCGGGGAGCACTTTGCACGTCACGACGACCACATCGCGTTTGTCGGTATCGGTCTCCTGCAAAATCTTCTCCAGCACCGGCAAGCTTCGCGGCCCGCGCACGGCGACCAGCACCGGCTTGGCGTGCTTCAGACCCAGCGAATCGATCGTCACCTCGTCGCTGCTGCGTTCGTTGAACTGTTCGAGGTGCTCATGTTTGCCGCCATGGCGGCGATGTGAGAACTGCTCGACGATGATGAATGCGAGCAAAAAACCGACCGTGAAAGCGACGCCCCAGATCGTGGCGGTCTTCTTCGTCGCCAGATTGATCAGAGCGGTTGAGGCGAGGATCAGGAAAACGGTCAGGATTCCGATCGGCAGATCGATGCGCTTTCCCTTGATTTTCAGGGGGATATTAAGCGGCACCTCGTATTGACGGGGCGAGCGATCCTTGAAGCGCAGGACCGTCATGGACATGGTCATGAAGACGAACGACCAGATGACGCCGAACGCGTACGCCTCGCCGAGCGTGTCCACGTCCCCCATGCTGGCGATGATCACCACGAATTGCATGATCGCGATCAGGTTGATGAGACGATGCGTCGTGCCAAATCTCTTGTGCGGATGCTGAAACCAGGGGGTCAGCACGCCGTCCTCGGCCAGGCGATTCAGCACGCCGTTTGACCCGACGATGCTCGTATTGACGGCGCCGGCGAGGATGAGGAACCCGACGACCACCACGAAACATTCCATGAAGATCTTGATCCAGGCGGGCCCGGAAAGATATTGAACCAGTCCGTTAATGAGGTTGTCGCGATAACCGCCGTTGTCGCGTTCGACGTGGTGATGGGAGTCGACGAGAATGACTTTGTTCGTCAACTGGAGTTGTTCATCTCCGGTTCGGTCGGTCCAGCGGTGGAGCTGATAACCCCAGTTGTCGGGATGCGTCGCGTCCGGCCCGCGAAGATAATCGACCTCCACCCAAGCCTTTCCGCGATTGTCGTCGCGCACCTCGACGCCGTTCTTAACGATCTGGGTCATGACGCGCTTGCCGTCGGGGATAATGAAGATCGCCAGGAAGCTGATCAGGCTGGTCAGCAGCATCGAATAGAGGAAAATCACGAACCCGGCCGCGCATGAGATTTTTAAGCTTCGGCGCTTCGATCTCGCGATTGACCTGAGCGAGCGATTCTTCGCCGCTCATGGCCAGAAGGGTGTGGCCGAATGCGATCAAAATGCCCAGCGACCCGACAATGCGCGGGAAGTTTTCAAGCCATCCCTTGCTCGATTCATTTCCTCCCCCGGCCGACGAATCCGTGAAAACCGGATGCAGCGGCGGGGCATGAATCGGCTGCCCGCGAAGAATCAGCGTTAGCGCGCTCCACGCGATGATCAGAATTCCCATCACGGTCGTAAGCTGCATGATTCGCAGCGCCTTATCGCTGGATTCATGCATGCCGATGATGTTGACCCGCCAGAAATAAACGGTGATGCCCATCGCCAGGGCCACGGTGAGAAGATTGGTGAACCGCTGCACCGCGATCGACCCGACCACGATCGGCGGATGCCCATAGTGGTGCAGAACGAGGTTCATCATGTCGATGAAGAGCCCGACGATATACTGCCCGGCGGAAACGGCGCTGATGGGTCCCGTGAGCACATAATCGAACATCAAGGCGCTGAACGGAGAGCTTCGCCAGATTCCCGCCGATGGCCCCTTTGACGACCTTGTACACGCCCCCGCGCGTGAACATGGTGCAGCTTTCGACGTAGACGGCGCGGACGGCATAGCTGAAGAGCATGACGCCGAAGATGAACCACGGCGCCGCCTTACCGATGGCTTGTTCGCTGATGCCGCCGATGTAATAGGCGGTGCTCGCCAGGTCGCATAGGACGATCGCCGCGGCGCGCCAAAAGCTGATAAACGCCAGCGCGACGCTGCTGACAACCAGAACATTAACCCGCCGCCTTTGTGCCGGGTCGGGTAACTGCGCAACGTCAAAGCCGCTTGTTGGAACAGAAGTCATATAACAGGCCACTCCGCCGGCGCAAGCGAGCGCCGGAAGCTGTTTATGAACGGTTGAGTTGGTTCAAAGGGGGAAGGCTTCAGTGGTTTGGCGTGCCGAAGTTGGCCGCTGATCCATTAAGAAGCGTTGCATCCCTTTCACATGCCGACGAGGTTAGCTGACGGGCTGGACGCTGAAAGTCGTCCTCGGCCAAACGGCGCCGATTCGCCCCTGCCCTTCCAATGGGTTGACCCGGCCGCATATTCCGGAGCATCCGAACCATTCGGAGCCGCCGCTGGCCACCGGGCCTATCCACCTGGAAAAGCTGTTCGGGACACTCGTCCCGACATGGGTTCCCCGCGTCCGAAGGTTGCCCTTCAGGACTTAGGCGTTTTTGCAGTGGGCAAAGGATAGAACCGAAGTCCGGTAAGTCAAGAAGACCCCGACCCCACCAAAGCCGCCGTCAAGACGATTGTGAGACATAACCCCATGATCAGACCGAGGTAAAGCAATTTCATAAATCGGTCGAAGCTCGCTGTCCCCTGCGGATCATGCCCCAACTCGGCCAGAAATCGCATCCGCCGCTGGATGCTTCCATGAGACCAGCTTGCCGCGGCGACGGGGATGTGATTGACGGCCGCGACCCGGCGCAAAGCCGCGCAAAATACTTCCGCCCCCTGCTCTCCCACGCTTGAAGGAGCAACCGCCTGGGGAACGTGAATGCCCTGCACTGTGCGGGCCGCGAATACATCCGCCTGCCTCTCAAACTTCCGGCTGATATACCCAAACACGGCGGCAAAGATCGCCAGCCCCAGTGCGCCCCAAACGGCCCACTGCACGGTCTCCGGAAGATGCGGCAGCCGATGAGAGAGGCGATAGGCCACCTCCACCCCCGGACCCGAAAGCAGAAACACCAGCCCCATGCCCGTCGCGGCCAGCCAGATTAGATGCCGATGCACGACATGCCCCAACTCATGGGCGAAGACCGCCTCGATCTGTTCATCCGTCATCGTCTCGACGAGCAGGTCGCTGAGGAGCACATAGCGCGTCTGCCGCACAAAACCCATTACGGCGGCGTTGCCCATCTGGTAACTGGTGCGCCAAAGAAGCACGTCTTTAAAGGCGATTCGATATTTTGCTCCGATGGCTTCGAGCCGCCTGCGCAGGGGAGAATCCGCCATGCGCTCCGTTTGTAATACCCGGCGAAGGATTTCCGGAGCCAGAATCGCAATCGCGACGGCGGCGGGGATCGACGCTGCGGCGTCGATCGCCGAGGGATGAATCGATATCGACTGCCACCGGCTTAGGATCGGGTTGATCGCCAGCCAGCATAAATCGTGAAGCACGACGAGGGCGCCCGCCGGGGCAAGCGTAAAGAGAATCCCCATTCTCAATTTGGCGAAAAAATAGGGCCAAAATTGCGGCGTCGGAGCGAAGGGCAAGTCCTCGTTGAGCTGCACCAGAATGCTCTGCTCGCGCAGGGACTGATCGACTGGAAACTGCGCCCAGATCAACCCCATCAACGCCGCCATGGGCGGGAGAGACCCAATCAAAATGCCCGGCGTGTAGATCGCATCGCCGTCCAGATGAACCGGCGCCAGCCAGCCCTCGACCAGTCCCTTCCATCCGAAGACGAACAAGCTCGTCGCAAACCACGCAGGAATCGCCGCGCGGGCCAGGAGGGTGATCCAGGTGTAGCGCGCCATCCGTTTTTGCAAATCGCGGATTGGAACATTGCGCAGAAGGCGGCTCCAAATCGCAACGGAAAGGACGATCGCCCCGAACCCGACGACCATCACGGCCGCGCCGGCGGCGGGACTGAGATCGCCCGCCGGCGGCGACACTGGCGCAGAAAGCCAGATGGCGAAAACGACTAGCAACGCGATTTGCAGCATGTGAATCTTATTCTAGGAACTTATTCGTCCTGCTGCTGTGATTGATCGGCCATGGCATATTGGTGCAGGCTCCAGCCCGCCGCCACGCCCACGGCGAGGATGACTGGCAGAAGCCGGACGGCCAGCCGCCATCCGGGACGCAATCTAGCCGCCGCCGGGAGATCGCCTCCCAGCGCCAACATCGGCGAAATCAGCAAAACTCCCACGATAATTTGTTGCGAGCCAGTGAGCGTGTCGCTCGTATAAAAATACCCGTGGACCAGGAGCGCCAGAAGCGTAAGCCCCACGGCGGCGGCGCCCCCGCGATCAAGCGAGATTCGGCTTCGAAAAAGGGCGGCCAGGGCGGCCGCGGCGCAGATCGCCGCGATTCCAGCCGCGACGGTGGCACTGCCCACGATGTGCCAACTGGTCAGAATTGCCGCCGATCCGATGGAAAGAATCAGCAGAAGCAGCGGCGCCAATAAGCCGGGCGACGACTCGGATACTTTTTCCAGGGTCCACCACCACGCCAGCGCGGCCAGCGAGAGGAAATCCATCCACTCCTCCGGCAGTGTCAGCGTCGCGGGGATCAGCGGCCAAAGCATCAGGCGGATCGCCATTCTCCAGATGAAGAGCAGAAAAAGCGCCCGCATCCAAAACGGGGGGCGAAGGATGGCGTCCAGCGCGCCCAGTACTCCCAGCGCGACGGCGAGCCAGAAGACCCATTCGATGACGTCGCCCGTTCCTGGAAGATGGGGCCGGGCCCGCAAACTCCAGAACGCCGTTCCCACCGCCGCCCCGAATACCGGGGCGATGATCCATCTTCGATTATGTCCCGCGATCGCCAGGACGATTGCCGTGAATAAGACGGGCAATACGAATCCCAGCACGATCGTCGAAATCGCCGGCATCGAATAGGCCGCTTATTGCTTGATCGCTTCGATCGCGACGGTGATGCGAACCTCATTCCCAATCGCCGGCGGCGGATCATAGGTAATTCCGAAATCGGTACGATCGATCGTGAACGTCGTTTCAAATCCGGAGCGGGTTTCGCCTTTCATTCCTTTACCACTGCCGGTCATGTCCATCTCGACGGTGATCGACTTGGTGACGCCATGGCAAGTGAGATCGCCGGTAACTTCCAGCGAAGTATCGCTCGCCTTTTTCACGGATGTGCTCTTGAACGTAAGCGTGGGGAATTGCTTGACGTCGAAAAAGTCCGGGCCTTTGAGATCATTGTTCCGATTCTTGTTGCGCGTATCCAGCGAATCCGCCTGGACCGTCAGGTCGAAGGAATCTTTGCTCGGGTCGGCGTCATCCTGAACGACCGTCCCCGTGGGTCCGAGGAATGTGCCATAGACATATCCGGCCCCGAAATGATGCACTCGGAAGATGACGAACGAGTGCACCGGGTCGGTTTGATAATCGTCTGCCCGCGCCACGGCTGCGAGGGCGGGGATGAAACCGAGCGACAAAATCAACGTACCGACGATTCCTGATAAACGCTTCATCGTTGGCTCCTTTTTGCTAAACGGTTGTGTTTTTTTCCATTTCGGGAAGATCCAGCAAAATGACTTCGGCGGGGTCCTTGGCGGCAAAATCCAATCGTGGTTCTTCGGACATTCGGGCCTGATCTCCTTCCGCGAGGTTCTCGCCGTTCAAAATCACGCTCCCAGTGATGATAAAGACATACGCCTTTCGCCCGGAACGAATGGCATGGGATGCGCGAAACCCTTCTGGCAGCGACGAAAGATAGATCTGTGCGTCCTGGTCGATCCGCAACGTATCCGGCGAATCCCCTCCGCTGACCACTGCCATCATCTTCCCGACGCGATCGCCGCGCCGAAAATGCTTTTGCTCCCAGCGCGGGGCGTTCCCTTTGGTTCTGGGCACGATCCACAATTGCAAAAGATGCAGCGGCTCGCGCAAGGACGGATTTTGCTCGGAATGGTAAATGCCCTTGCCAGCGGACATCACCTGAACTTCGCCCGGCTTGATGACGCCTCGATTGCCAATGTTGTCGCGATGCTCCAGTTCGCCGGTAAGGACGATGGTGACGATCTCCATGTCCTGATGGGGATGAAAATCGAATCCGCCGCCGGCTTTGATGATGTCGTCGTTGAAAACCCGCAGCGGGCCCCAGTTCAGATTATTCGGGTCGTAATAGTCGCCGAAGGAAAAATGCCAGTGGGTTTCGAGCCAGCCGAAGTCGGCGTGATGTCGTTCTTTGGATCGGATGATGCGGATCATAAGAACCTCTGAATTCATCCGTCCCAAGATCACCCATGAACATCTTCAGGCTCGCGCGCGAGTTCAAGCAAGTTCAAAAACTGTTGCAATTTATCGGGGCCAAGATGGCCCAATTGCCGCCGGTGCATTTCCTTGATCGGGACGTCGAGGCCCGTCAGGAGGGACAGTCCCTGCTCGGTGATGAAGACTTTGACGACGCGTCGATCATCGTGCTGCCGTTCCCGGGTCACCAGGCCGCGTTTTTCCAAGCGGTCGAGAAGCCGGGTCAGGTCCGGGTCGCGGGTAATCATACGATTTGCGATCTCCTGGCAGGAGATTCCGGGCTTTCCCACGCCGCGCAGGATTCGCAGGACGTTGTATTGTGCCGCGGAAAGTCCCGCCGGCTTGAGAGCCGCGGCCCCACATCGCGCCAGCCAGTCCGCGGTCCGCATGCAATTGAGGAAGACCTCCTGCTCGAGAGACTCGAACGGACCCGTCTTTCCGATCTCGCGGCCTAACTTACTGACCATGAATCCTATATACTTGTTATAACAAATATCGTCAAGACAATTTTATTTCCGCGTTTTCAGCCTTGCATTAGACCTGTCCGATAGCCATTTCGCTTGCCCCTGCTATTCAAAGTACCCAATTTAACAAAGTTGCCCCCTTATCTGGCCGATTCAATCTGAGCCAACTTAACAATTCTTAGGAGCGCGGCCATGATGCGATTGTCCAGAAGTTCGAGCAGCGGTTCGAAGGAGAAAAAGAGTTCAGGCAGCGAACGGCGGATTCATCACCGCCATGACCTGGAAACTCAGGAAATCTTCGTGGACCGCTACGACGGGGGACGCCGCAACGGGCACAAGCTCGGCAAAATTGTGGACCTCTCCGCGGGCGGCGTTCGAATCCGCACCTGCGAAGGGGAAATCAGACCCGATCATCAGATCCGCGTCCGTCTCGAACTCCCCAGCTATGCGGGGATTTGCCCCTTCATCTCCAACGACGGCTCCCACCTCGAACCCAAGAACGAATGGGTCGGCTGGATGACCGTCAGTCGCGTCAGCCGCCTTGGCACCGAGCAATTCGAAGTCGCCGGACGTCTGGTCGACATGGACGAGGTCGATCGCGGCATGCTCGGGCTCTATCTCTCCACGCAGCCCATGGCTGCCTAATCAGAGCCAATTCAATTTACCTAGTCGGCCCCTGGGTTCTTAACCTTTCCGACTCAGGGGCCGATTCTTTTGTTTCGATCCCCGCGCATGAAATTCCAGCGCGTCGCGGATGTGAAGATCCCAGTAATCCCAATTGTGCCCGCCGGGAAACTCGCGGTATTCGTGCTGAATGCCGGCCTTCTCCAGCACCGCATGGTAATCCCGATTGTCCTGCAAGAGATGATCCTCCACGCCGCAGTCGATCAAGATTCGCGGTAATTTCCCCGCCGCTTTGGCCCGTTTGGCAACGCGGATCAAATCATGATCCGTTCCGCGCGGATGCGCCGAGAAAATCTTCGACATCCTGGGAAACCGCGTCGGCGGCCGATCCCGGCTCCCGGCCATCAATCCGCCGCTGTGACTATTCACCGATGCGAACTTCCCCGCATAGCCCAGCGCAACCCTCAGCGCCCCGTAGCCCCCCATCGACTGCCCGCCGATGAATCGGGCCGACGCCCTGGGGATCGCCGGGAAATTCCTCTCGGTCATCTCGACCAATTCCTCGCCAATATATTTTGCGTAAGCCGGCCCGTTGTGGTTGTTGGTGTAATACCCCAGAAACCCATCTGGCATGACGATCATGAACGGATACGTCCTGGCGTACCATTCCACCCGCGTATTTCGCAGCCAGGTTGTAAAATCGTCCGTGCGCCCGTGCAAAAGGTAATACGTCGCAAACGGTGGCTTGCCGCCGTCCGGCAGAATCACCATCGTCCCGACATGCTGCTCCAAAACCTGGCTAAACCAGCGAATCTCGCACAGGGCCATGAACCGCGATCCTTCCTGACGTAGAATTCGCCAGTATGCGGATCGGCATGGCGCAGATCAATCCGACGGTGGGCGACATCCCGGCCAACAGCCGCAAAATTCTCGCGTTCATCGACCGCGCCAAGTCTGCCGGGGCGTCGATGGTCATCTTTCCGGAGCTTTCAATCGTCGGCTATCCGCCCAAAGACCTGCTCCTGAAGCCCCAGTTTATCGACGATAACCTCGCGGCCCTTCGGCGCATTGCCTCCGAAATCCGCGGGATCGACGCCGTCGTCGGATTCGCCCAGCGCAATGCCGACCCCGTCGGCCGCCCGCTGCGTAACGCCGTGGCCCTGCTTCGCGACGGCAAGATCGTCGCCGAGCACTTTAAAACGCTCCTGCCCACTTACGACGTTTTCGACGAAAGCCGTTATTTCGAGCCGGGCCCGGCCGAGGCGCGATCCAATCTCGTCCGCATCGGAGACCAGGCCGTCGGCCTCTCCATCTGCGAGGATTTGTGGAACGACGAAAAGATGGTTCCGCGCCGGCTCTATCACGACAACCCGATCGCTGATCTCCATCATGCCGGGCGCAGATCGTCATCAACGCCAGTGCCAGCCCCTTCGTCGCGGGCAAACACGATTTCCGGCTCGAGCTGTTCTCCTCGCAAGCCAGGCAGTTCTCTCATCCGCTGATCTACGTCAATCAAGTCGGCGGGAACGACGAATTGATCTTCGACGGGAACAGCATTGCCTTCGACGCCTCCGGCCGGGTTATCGCCCAGGCGAAGGATTTCGAGGAGGACCTGGTCATCGTCGATCTGGCCGCCGGCAAATCCGACTCGGCGCCGCAGACGCCCTCGCGCGGAATCGAATCGATCTACAAGGGGCTGATCCTCGGCCTGCGCGATTACGTTCACAAATGCGGCTTCTCCAGCGTGGTTCTGGGCCTATCCGGCGGGATCGATTCGGCTCTCACCGCGGCGATCGCCGTGGAGGCCTTGGGCAAGGACAAAGTGGTCGGCGTCGCGATGCCCAGCCGGTTCAGTTCCGAGCATTCAGTCGCCGATGCCGCAAAGCTGGCCGAGAACCTCGGCATTCAATTCCATCTGCTGGCGATCAACGCGGTGCACGAGGCGTACGAACAGACGCTCGCCGGTCTTTTCGCCACGTCACCTCTCGACATCACCGAAGAAAATCTTCAGGCCCGTGTTCGCGGCGCGCTGCTCATGGCGCTGAGCAACAAATTCGGGTATCTCCTTCTGACTACGGGCAACAAAAGCGAATTGGCTGTCGGATACTGCACGCTCTACGGCGACATGTGCGGCGGCCTTGCCGTCATCAGCGACGTCCCCAAGACGATGGTCTGGGACATGGCCCGTTGGCTGAATAAATCCGCCGGCCGCGAACTCATCCCGCAAAACAGCATCGACAAAATCCCCAGTGCCGAGCTACGCCCAAATCAAACCGATCAGGATTCACTCCCCCCCTACCCGCTGCTCGACGCGATTTTGTACCGGTACATCGAGGAAGAAAAATCGGCGTCGGAGATCGTCTCCGAAGGTTACGACCAGCAAACCGTTTTAAAAATCGTCAAGCTGGTGGATCGAAGTGAATACAAGCGCCGCCAGATGGCGCCGGGGCTTAAGGTCACCAGCCGCGCCTTCGGTTTCGGGCGGCGCATGCCGATCGCGCAGAACTACCAGCAAAGTTTGCCGAAGAAGAATTGAGGCATGTCGCGAGCCGCGCGTTATTGAGGCGGCGTATCCGTCGGCGGGGGTTTCAGTTGCAGGATCGCCGTGGCGGCGCAGACCCTTACATACGTCTCGGGGTCCTTCAGCAGCGGCGCTAGATAGGGTTGTAAATCGCTTCGTCCGATTGCCCCCATCGCCAGGGCCGCCATACCGCGCTGCCGGGGATCGCTGCTCCGGGCTTTTGGCACGGCAATGGACCAACCTTCGTCGGAATTGAGCATTCCCGCCGCACGTGCCGCGGCAAGACACACTTCCGGATAATCGCTGGTGAGCTGCCCCTCGATGTGCCCCAGGACCTGCGGATCGCCGGGCTCGGCTAGTGCTATCAGGGCGATGATTTGATCGTCAGGATGTTCGCTGACCGTCGCCGCAACCAGGTCCTTCAGGCCGTCCTCATTTCCATAGCGCCACAGGGCCTCGTCCACCTGGAGGCGCACGCTGGTGACGTGGTCGAAGAGCATCGGCGCGAGCACGTTCTGCCGCGCTCGGCTCGTGCAGAATCCCCAGGACCTGGGCGGTGCTGGCGCGGACGCGCGGATCGGGATTGGCGGCGAGTTTCTCCAGCTCGTGACTGAATCGCGTGTCGCCGAGGCGATGCAAGGCAAATCGAATCGCGGCGCGGACGCGCAGATCGGGGTCTTCGACCATCGCCAGGAGCGGACGGTAAGCGAGGCGGATTTGCAAACGCCCCGCCGCCACCGCCGCGGCGAATCGCACGTTCGCCTCCGGATCGCTCAGGGCATCAAGCACCGGCCGCTGCGCCGCATCCGGGGCCACTTCCGAGAGCGCTTCCAGAGCGTTGCTGCGCAGGAACGGATCGGTGGAAACGCAGTCGTTGTTCAATTCATCCAACGCCGCCTGCCTCAGCGCCGGATCCAATGGCGTAGGCTTATAGTCCGGCGGCGCCGCGGGCTCCAGCGGCTCAGGAATATCCTGGCCGACACGGGCAGAGGATGCGGCTCCGCTCTTACAACCGCCAAGCGCCAGGGAAAAACCTAAGATCAGAGCCCATGCGATGGTCTTGTTGGATCTCATCATGTCGAGATACTCGTCTTGTTCCTTCGCAGCCATGCCGCCACGCCGATTCCGACCGACAACAGGAGGCACGCATCCGCAAAGATATCCCCAACCTGGGTGTAAACGGACAGACGCCTGTCCAACATCAACTCTCCCACGCTGTTCCCCTCGGTCCGAACGGGTAAAAGATGGCTTGTCCGCCCGACGGAGTCAATAAACCCGCTGATTCCCGTGTTGACGCTCCTGGCCGTCGGGACCCGGTTCTCGATGCTCCGGAAAATCGCCGCCTGCAAATGATCGGCGTTCTCATTGGCCAGAAACCAGCCGTCATTGGTGATATTAACCAGAAAATCGGCACGTTTTTGGCCCGTTCCCGGCGCCGGGCGGATCATCGCGGCGCACAGGTCCGGATCAAGGTCCTCGAAGCAAATTGGCGCCGTGAAACGATAGGTCTGGCCCTGCGGCCCGGAGAGGTTGAAGACCGTCAGTGCGTCCGGAGCTGCCGGCCTGAAGCTCATAATCCGAATAATAAGCGGGCCCGAACGATAACAAAATCCGGTAGAGGAACGGCAGGCTCTTTTTGAACGGAATATATTCACCGAAAGGGACCAGATGAATTTTGTCATATCGTTTCGGGTCCAAATTTCCCAAAGCATCGAAGAAGAACGCGCTGTTTCGGGAATCCAGAGCCACGCGATAGTCCTGTCCCTCGCGAACTTGGTCGACGAAATTCGTTTCGTATTCGGCGCCGATCAGCATGGCGACGTGATTCTTCGCGGCCGTAGTGCTCAGAATCTCGTAGACCTCCTCAAACGTTGGATTTTCCCCGCGCGCCTCGACGTTCAGC
Organism: uncultured Phycisphaerales bacterium; assembly: GCA_963844715.1. Classification (GTDB taxonomy): domain Bacteria; phylum Planctomycetota; class Phycisphaerae; order Tepidisphaerales; family Tepidisphaeraceae; genus UBA1161. The sequence continues at coordinate 284,269 of CAWJPJ010000007.1, forward strand.
GGGGGCATCATCGTCTCGGACCAAACCACCATCTCCACGCGTCTGCCCGCTGCCGCGATGGCGTCCCGCGTCCGCTGCAGATGAAAATCAAGCCGCTCCTGTAGGCTTGCGCCCTTCTGCCCGGAATTGCTTTGAGGATAATTCGGCTGAATGACGGCGATGACCGGCCCCTTGTCCAGCATTCCGGGCGTCTGCTCGATCCGCCAGACGCCGTACGCCAGATAAAACGCCGTTACGGCGGCGACGAGCGCGATCGGCTTAAAAATCGCCCCGCGCCGCAGGCACGCCATTGCCGCGGCGGCATTCACCATGGCCACCCAAAACGTGACGGCAAAACCGCCGCCCCAGTCGGCGACCTGACACATCGCCAGAATCGGCGACTGCGAATATCCCAGATACAGCAAAGGCATCCCGGTAATCACATGCCCCCGCAGCCACTCGGATCCCGTCCAGGCGGCGGCGATTCCGATGACCCCGAAAACGCCCGCATCCAAGAGACCTGCCCCCCGGATCAAGAATGCCGGCCACGCCCAATAGAGCCCGCAATAGATCGTTAGCCCGATCATCCCCGGCCCTGAAACGCCTGCCATCCACCACATGTTGGCGACGAAAAACAGCGTTCCGGCAAGCCAACTCCATAAAAACACCGATTTCGCGCTCCTGCATTCCCAGACCAGCACAAGCCAGGGAACCAGCCCGAACCACGCCAGGAAAAAAAGCCCGTATGGTGCAAACGAAAAGGACAGCAAAACGACGCTGAGAACGGAGAGAAAGATCGGCCGAAGAAAGCGGCGCGGCGACATGAGTGATTTCAATCGTCGAAGTAAACCGATCAACCGTCAAGCGCCGGGCTACAATCCCCCGGCGGGTATGGAAGAACCGGGAACCCAAAAATGCAAGTCCCTGCGCGGGCGATGGTGGTTCCGCCTCGTCCGCAGTTTGGCCTTTATTTATATTGGCGTCTGCATGACCCTCTTTTTCATGCAATCCTATTTGATCTTCCCCGGCGCAACGACACAGGGAACCGCCGACGCGCGAATTGCCGCGGGAAAGGATTACGAGCTTCTCTCGCTACAAGCGAGCGACGGCAAGAAAATTGCCGCCGTTTTCGGCGTGGCCATGGGTGCGCCCGGCGCGACGCGCCGGACGCCGGCCAGCGGACAACCATCATCTACTTCTACGGCAACGGCGCCTGCATGGCGTATAGCATGGATGTCTTCGAGGAATTGCGCGCGCGGGGATTTAATGTCATCATTCCGGATTATGAAGGGTACGGCATGAGCGAAGGAAAGCCGAGCGAATCCGGCTGCTATGCCGCCGCCGATGCGGTGTACGACTATCTCCTCACGCGTCCCGATGTGCGGAGTGACAAAATCGCCGTATTGGGTTGGTCCCTGGGCGGCGCTGTGGCGATCGATCTGGCGAATCGAAGACCCGTCATCGGAGTCGCGACGCTCAGCGCATTCACGAGCATGAAAGACATGGCCCACAACCTGATCCCGTGGCTGCCGACGTCCCTACTTCTGCGCCACCACTTCGACAATCTGGCGAAAATCCCCAATCTGCATTGCCTCCTGTTCATCGGCCACGGCACGCGCGACAGCATCGTCCCGCCGAAAATGGCGAACCGACTCGCCGCCGCCGCGACCGCCCCGGTCACCCTCGTCCACGTCCAAAACGCCGATCACAACGATATCTTCGAAACCGGCGGCCAGCCGCTCTTCGATCAAATTCAGCAATTTTTCGACGGGCTGTGATGTTACTGCGGAACGACGGTCAGCGATTTTCGCAATTCAGCCTTCTTCTCTTTTAGCAGCGCGTGTTCCGGCGAATTCTTGTAGTAATCGTCCAGCGGATAGCAGCCGCTGATCAGTCCGTTTCGAGGCCCGGTCGTGCAATCGCTGAATGTGCGGCACAGCCGCTTGGTCTGGAAAGTCGATCCGGCAAGCGTGTCGGCGGGAAGATCCCAATACGCCAGGACCATGCGCCCGATGCCTACAAAGTCCGTCCAGCCGGCGCGAATGACCGCCTGCGCGACGTGAGGCAAATACTCCTGAAGATACGAATACCCGCTGCCGACGAATACCGCTCCCGGGCACGCGCTTTTTAGTTTCTTCACGACGCCGATCTGCCTGGCGACGCCGATCAGCGGGTCCTCCGGAGGCTGATATCCATCGCTCGGAGGAAACGCCGCCGGACGAACGAAGTGTGGATTGTAATAAGGGGAGCAGCAACTGATATTGAACAGCCGCACGCCGACGTTCGTCATCATGCGAACGAATTCGATCGGCTCGGCGAGATCGATCTCCAGAGGATTGTCGCGATTGCACCCAAACCCCCACCGCCAGGGAAGATGTTTGGAGAAATCTTCCGGAACTCCCGGCCCGAGTTTTCCGGCGCCGCCGCGGCTCGGATCGGGCTTGAACGCCGGATGATCGAAGGCGCTCAAGCGCAGTCCGATCTGCAATCCCGGGCATTTGGCTCGGATTCCCTGCACGATCTCGCGAGCGAATCGGCCGCGGTTTTCCAGGCTCCCGCCGAACGGTCCCGGCCGCGTGTGGGCGCTGAGCAACTCGTGACCCAGATACCCGTGGCAATGCTTCAGATCGACGAAATCGAACCCCGCGCGCTGCGCCATCGCCGCGGCTCGAATGAATTGCTCGATCAGCCGCCTCAAGTAATCGTCGGTGACGATCACGGAATCGTCGGCAGGCGAAATCCCAAATTTCGCGTCGAGAATCGGGTGATGGTAGGCGATCTTCGGCTCAAGCCTCTGCTTGTCGTAAGGGCGGCAAAATCGCCCGCTGTGCGTGAGCTGAAGCCCGACGAGGAGATCGTCCGTGGTTCCAAACTTTTCGCGATGAGCGCTGCGAAGGGTTTGGAGCAACTGCCCGACGCCCTGCTGAGCCCGGCTTTCGTTGTTGTCCACGATGGCAAGCTGATTTGGGTTGGCCCGCCCGTCGGATTGCACGGCGAACGCTTCGCCGCCCCAGACCATCTTGCATCCGGAAAGACCGAAGTGTTTCCATCGCCGCAGCGTATGTTCGCTGGGAAGGCCTTCGGCGGTGCCGTCCCAGCCTTCCATCGGCTGGACGGACCAGCGATTGCCGATCGTTACGCCGCCGACGTCGATTTTCTGTGTGAGGGGCGACCCCTGGGTTGCAGACAGTACGGCCGGGTCACGCGGCACATTGGGCCCACACCGCGCCAAATGTTCGGCAAACCCACCCGCGTCCTTGAACTGCCCTATCTTCCGGAAACTCTCCTCTGCCATCGTGGGCCATATGGGACAGGAAGATTGAAGAAAACACAAGCGGATGCGCCGATGGTTTCAAGTTTTGGGGAAAACCTGTCGTCAAAGGCAAAAAATCCACGGAAAAACCGGGCTATTTTGTGCCAAGGTCATTGAATTTGCCCGAAAATCCGCTATTTTCTCGTGTCGATTCGCCGGCAACGGATGCCGGACGATCGCGGGAGCGGCTCGAGTGCAGGGCAACCCCTCCTGTGCGGCTCATTTATGCGGGGCTGCGATTCGACTGCACATTTTGGAAAGGAGATACAACTCAATGGCTACAGGCGGTAAATCTCTCACGAAGTCGGAAATTGCCAGTCACTTGGCAGAAAAGGTCGGCGTCAGCAAGAAGCAGGTCACGCTGCTTCTGCAAGCGCAGGCGGAATTGGCTTACAAGCAGGCGAAGAACGTCTTCACGATTCCGGGCATCGGCAAGCTCAAACTCGTCGATCGTCCGGCTCGGAAAATGATCATGCGCTTCGGACCCAACACGGGACAGGAATTGATGATCCCCAAGAGCAAGAAGGTCCGGTTCTCGATCTCCAAGGCCGCCAAAGACGCTATCCTCGGCGCCAAGAAATAACCGGCTCATCGGGTAACCAACTATCCCAAAAACTTTTCAAGCCGCCGGCGTCCAAAACGCCGGCGGCTTTTTTTATTTCGTGCCCAGGAATTCCGCGCATAAAAAAACGCCCGGCCCTCCGCCGGGCGTCGATTACGACAATGCCTAACTCATTGCGCTGACGTACGGCAGCAGGCTCATGTACCGGGCCCGCTTGACCGCGCGGGCGATCATACGCTGCTCCATCGCGTTGGCGCCGCTGCGCTTGCGCGACTGAATCTTCCCGTTCCCGCTGACCATCTTCCGCAGCGACTCGGTATCCTTGTAGTCGATATAGACTTTACCCGACGCGCTGGTGCGCGCGATCTTCAGTTTCGGGCGGTTGAAAGTATGGAATTTCTCCTGCTTCTCACGCCGTTCACGGCCACCACCACGCTCACGATCTGGACCAGCCATTGAAAATTCTCCTGACGAATTAGGGGCCGGGCATTCTACTCAAGCCCTGCGGATTCGCAAGTGTGAGATGATGCGGATCGGGTTGATATCCGCCCACTTATTCCCCTCCCCCCGTAATCCGGGGGAGGGCCAGGGCGGGGGCGCGATTCACATACCATCCAAATGATCGCTGGAAAGGGGCGATTGTCGCAATTCTGGCGGCATTTAGCCGGCCAGCAGCTTGGATTCGGGATGTTGACGGGGCTCGACTTTGGCATGAGCCGTGGATTTGTTTTTCGCCACGCCTCCCCCGCTCCGCGCAGCAGGTTTTCGGCGGTGGGATTCACCAGCTCCGACAAGGCGCAGATTCCGACGATCAAGCCCGGCCGCGAACCGAGTTTGTGCGAGCCGGCCATCGAACGAAGGAGCGATCCGAGCCGCGTCGCCACCGCTTCCGATGCCGTGTTCGTGCATCCCGGGAAGACGAGCACGAACTCGTCTTCTCCGTAGCGGAATGCGGCGTCGTTTCCGCGCAGCGTGCTGCGGACAATCTGCCCGAAGGTTTTGAGCATGTCGTCGCCGGCGGCCATGCCGTGCGTGTCGGTCAACTGCTTGAAATTTTCGACGTCGATGACCAGCAGCGAAAGGGGCGCATTGTCCGCCAGGCATTGTCGCACCAGTTGCGGCAAGAGCTGATCGAGCATGCGGCGGTTGAAGAGTCCAGTGAGAGCATCACGGGTTGCCTGCTGCCGCAGCGATTCCACCAGACGCTGCAAAGCGCTGGTTCGATTCTCGATCCGCTGGTTGATTTCCTGATTCAGGGATGCGATCGACTGCTTCTGCTGGCGTAGCTCGTGAAGAAGGCTTTTGACTTCCTCGGCGATCGGGCCAACCGATCGCGGCGCCGCCGACAGTTCCTCGATCGGGGCTTTCCCGGCGTGAACCTGCCCGATCAACTTCGCGAAATCTTGCAGTGAATCGTCGATCCGCGCGACGCGGCACCAGAAGTACCAGACGATCGCCCCTAAGGAAACCACCAAACCCGCCGCATAAACCGCTACTAGCCCCAGACTCGGCATACGTCACTTACTCCGCGAATTTTCATCGGCTGGCGCGCCCACTCCCAGCAGCGATAGTGAGTCCGATTACTCGAACCGACGGAATATCTGGCATGAATTAACGGAGCAGTCGCTACAGCCGATATATCCAGTGCCGTATTACATATAAGCCAACATGCCAGCATCCAATATTCACTACGATCTGATCGTCATAGGCTCCGGCCCGGCGGGCCAAAAGGCGGCCCTCAACGCCGCCAAACTCGGCAAATCCGTCGCCGTTATCGAACGTGAAAATACCCTCGGCGGCGTCTGCATTCACACCGGAACCATCCCCTCCAAGGCCATTCGAGAAGCCGTCCTCCATCTCACCGGCGTGCGCGAGCGCTCCGTCTACGGGGCGGGATACGCCGTCAAGCACGACATCAAAATGTCGGATCTCCTCTACCGCTGCCAGCACGTCGTGCGCACGGAAGTCGAAGTGATCCGCAACCAGATGCATCGCAACAATGTGACGATGATCGCCGGCTCGGCAACATTCGTCGATCCGCACACCGTCCGCATCCATCACTCGCAGGACACCACCGATATCAAGGGGGAAAACATCCTCCTTGCCGTCGGCACCCTGCCGGCGCGTCCGAAGGAAGTCCCCTTCACCCCCAATCGCGTCATCGACAGCAACGAACTTTTGACATTGGCCGAACTGCCCAAATCCATGGTCATCGTCGGCGGCGGCGTGATCGGAACCGAATACGCCTGCATGATGGCGGTCGTCGGCGTACGGGTCACCCTCATCGAATCACGCCCCCGCCTCCTCGAGTTTGTCGACGACGAACTGGCGGAAAATCTTCAGTTCCGTTTGCGCGACATGGGAATGCGCCTACGCCTGGGTGAATCGGTCGCCAAGATTGAAGTGGTCAACGAACACGTCGAAGCGACGCTGGCGAGCAACAAGAAAGTGGCCGGGGATACGCTGATGTATTGCATCGGGCGCCAGGGCGCCACCGACGAATTGAATCTCCCCGCCGCCGGTTTGACCGCCGACAATCGCGGGCGGTTGAAAGTGAACGAGTATTACCAGACTGCCGTCCCCCACATTTATGCCGCCGGCGACGTGATCGGCTTCCCGTCTCTCGCGTCAACCAGCATGGAACAGGGGCGCCTGGCTTCCTGCCACATGTTCCACCAACTCGCGCAGGCCGCAAATCCGCTGTTTCCACACGGAATCTACACCATTCCTGAAATCAGCATGGTCGGCCAAAACGAGCAGTCTCTGACCAAGGAAAACATTCCCTACGAAGTCGGCCTGGCCCGCTATCGCGAGATCGCCCGCGGTCAGCTCATCGCCGACCCGCACGGCATACTCAAACTCCTCTTCCATCCCGAAAGCCGCCGCCTCCTCGGCGTCCACGCCATCGGCACCGGCGCCACGGAACTCATCCACATCGGCCAAACCGTCATCGCCGCCGGCATGGCCATCGACTACTTCATCGAATCCGTCTTCAACTACCCAACGCTGGCCGAGTGCTACAAAGTAGCCGCCTTAGACGGCCTAAACCGTCTCCGCTCCATCAGCCACGAAGAACCCCACGCTAACGCCGCCTAAAAATAGGCGATGCTTTCCTGATGCGCGGTAATATCCCCGGGCGATGAAACGCCTGTGCCGATGGATGTTCAACCTCCTGTTAGCAACGTCGTTACTGACTAGCGTTGCCGCGACGGCTCTCTGGATTCGCAGTTTTACAAAAGCCGAGGAGCTTTACCGCAACCACCACGACGGTGCGACCCACAAGGACGATCAGATCAACATCATTTGGGGAAATGGAGGTTTCCTTCTGTCCTACTCGAGCCAGAACGTTTGGCTGGATTTCCAACAGAATGGATTTGACATCAAAGATCCCAGTCCGGCCGGGACAAAATGGAGCTTTGGCCCCTGCTTTAATTGGCCGACTTGGAACTACCGATTCGTGGATTTCTCCCAATTCTCCAAAGGCAACGACTATGCGTGGTGGTTCCGCGTGCGGCTCTACCTCGTTGCCGCCGTCAGTGCGATACTCCCGGCCATCTTCGTTATGAACTGGTTCCGCAAGCGGCGAACGTCGAAAAGAGGATTCTGCGCGAACTGCGGCTACGATCTCCGCGCCACGCCCGAGCGCTGCCCCGAATGCGGCGCGCCGGCGGAGAAGCAGCCCTCGTCTCTCCCGAACGGCTGATGGGAAATCCGGAAAATGGTCGGTCCGCGGGGACGAAGAGAACCGCTTGGCCCGCGTTGAGTCCCGCCAAAAGAGGCTTTACAGGGGATTCCACGACCGTGCCATCGCACTTGAATTGATTGACCACGAGACATGGCGGATTCGACTCAATTGCTTCTCCCCGCACATCGAATAAAATGGGCTTTTTAAGGAGCCGATCATGCGTCACGTGATATCCGCCCTGGTGGTGAACGAACCAGGCGTCCTGGCCAGCGTCGCCGGAATGTTCGCCGCGCGGGGTTTCAACATCGACTCCCTCGTCGTCGGCCGAACCGAGGACGCCAATCTGTCGCGCATGACCATCGTCGTCGACGCGGATGAAAACACGCTGGAGCAAGTCCGCAAACAGCTCGCCAAATTGGTCCCCGTCACCAAGGTCAAGGATTTCAAGGGCACCGCCTACATCGAGCGCGATCTGGCGTTGGTCACCGTCTCGGTCTCCCCCGAGCACAGAGGTGAAGTGATCGAAATCGTCAATCTCTTCCGCGGCAAAGTCGTGGATGTCGCCAAGGAAAGCCTCATCGTCGAACTCGCCGGCACGGAGGAAAAAGTCGAAGCCTTCATCGAACTGATGAAACCCTACGGCATCCGTGAACTGGCCCGCACCGGGGTCATCGCCATGGGCCGCGGCATGCAACTTTCCAAAGGCTCCGACGACGATTCCGCCGCCGGCAAAACCCGCAAACGCAGCCTGAACGCCCCCGCCGCGGCGGCCCTGCCGCCTAGCTAAGCGATGCGGCTTTACTAACCCGTTGCAAAAATCCCTATTTTCGGTATATACTGTAAATAAATGCCTTACGCTTTCGCTGCATTGAATGGAATATCGGCAAAGTTGAAGGACATAAGTTGACGGTCGGCGACGTTGAGTATGCGGTCAACAGTGCGCGGCGGCCTTTTCCAAAGCCAATCGGTAACGAGAAATGGTTGGTAATCGGCACGGCGGAAAATGGCCGGCGGATTCAGGCGATTTACCTGATCGACGATGATGACAGCCTATTTGTGATTCACGCGCGTCCTCTGACAGCCAACGAGCGCCGACGCAGGAGAACAAAATGAAGTCAAAAAAACCATTGGCCCCTTGGCTCCCAGGCCAATTTGGACAGATGACTCGCGATGATTTCGACAAGGAATCAGACCAGTACAACTCTGAGTTTTCCGCCGCGCGAGCCGAACGTGTGAAAAATTTGCGGTCGCATCCGAAAAAGCGCGGCCGGCCCTCCAAGCCCAAGGGTCAGAAATCCGCTCGCGTACTAATCACCATGACGCCCCGGCTCCTGGCGGCGGCGGATGCCGCCGCCGATAAACGAGGTCTGACCCGTGCCGGGCTTATCCGACAGGCAGTCCTGGATTGGCTTGAGCGCCAACCCCGTTTGCCGATGAGCGCTTAGGGGCACCGCTAGGGCAGCAGGTTCCGCTGCGCAAAAATCCGCGGCCAGGTCGCAAAAACCGGGTATGATTGCGGCTCGTCCCGTCCCCTCGTCGGCCGCAGCCCGGGTCTCAATGACTTATTCCCAATTCAACACCCGCATCGAAGCCGCGGCCAAATGGGCAAAGATCACCGGCGTCTCCATGCTCGCCATCGGCGTGATCGTGATAATTGTCGGCCTGGCGGCGTCCGCGCAGACCGTCGGCTCATCGCCGCTCCCGGTCTTCGTCGCCGCGACGCTGTTCTACTTTTTTCCCGGCGGAGTTTTGTTGCTCGTCACCCGCTGGCTAACGGCCGCGCGCGTCTGGGCCTATTACCTGATGATGGGAATGTGCGGCCTTTCCATGGCCGGCATGCTCTACAACCTCGCCCGCGGCATGGACGACCCCTATTTTGGCCTCACGGTCGTCGTGTCCCTCCTCGTCCTCGCGCCCTGGATTCTCCTCTTCGTCGCGTGCCTGAACGCCTTGCCCGACGCCCGCGATATGCGTAAAGCCTCCCTGCGCGACGGCCCGAAACCGCAAGGCTTTTCAGTGGTCCCACCCGCCAATCCAATGCCAACAATCAAACCACCCCCACCGGCAACCACTATAATCCGCAAGCATTCGTAGGACCCGCCCGGCTATTTGAGCCCATCGCGAAAGCCAATTTGTCCTCGCGCTCGGCGGGGATATGATATCTACATGACCCGAGACCAGGCGCTGAAATATTCTGGCCGCAAACCGTCAGAAATTGGACGGATTCTCGGTCGAGTCCCTGGCGATCTTCGGCTCCGTCGCGAGGAATGAGGCCACCGATGGCAGCGACATCGACGTGCTCGTGCGGTTCAAAAAGGGCAAACCAATCGGTCTTTTCGAATTCGTGCGGTTTCAAAGATTCCTGTCGGACATTTTAGGTTGCCCGGTGGACCTGGTGACGCCAGAAGCTCTGCGCAAGAGATGCGCCAGCAAGTTCTCCGGGAGGCCGTCAATGCCGCCTAGAGACTGGCGTCTCCGCATCTCTGATATTCTTGAAGCAATCACTAGGATAGATCTCTACACCAGCGGAATGAATTTCGCGCTATTTGCAAAAGACGAAAAAACCGTAGACGCAGTTGTTCGCAATATCACCGTCATCGGCGAAGCAGCCAGGTCCGTACCTCCTATCATTGTCGATGCGCATCCCGAGATTCCCTGGCAAGATATGTGCGATATGCGAAACGTCGTCGTCCACGCTTATTTCGGCCTGAACCGGCAAATCCTGTGGGATACGATTCAAACCAATCTTCAGCCGCTGATTCCTCTGTTGCAAAACATTTTAAAAGAATCCAAATAGCCAATTTCGCCCACCTTGCTTCATCTCGACCCATCGAAACCGCTTCTAAAGCAATTGGATTTCTCGATGCCCAGTTACCAAGCCTACTCCCCGTGATTTGACGATGGCTTTTCGGGCTTATCATCTGAGTCATAAGCCTGATCCGCGTTTTCCCCCTTTACCTCTATTCTCTCCACGCTCAGCGCCCGCCCCGTTTCCGGATCCACCTCGGCCAGCAGCCCGCACATCCTCACATCCCCCGTCGCGATCTCAAACGGCTGCGGCATGTTGGTCGTCATATATTTAATGACGCGATCTTTCCTCCGGCCGAGCACCGAATCGTACGGCCCGCACATGCCCAGATCGGTTTGATAGGCACTGCCGTTGGGAAGGATTTTCGCATCGGCGGTGGGAATATGCGTGTGCGTGCCGAAGATGACGGAACATCGCCCGTCCATCCAGTAGCTCAGCGCGATCTTTTCGCTCGTCGCTTCGGCGTGAATATCACACACGCAGATGCGCACCGAATCTGGAATCTGATCGAGCACGCGGTCTGCCGCCGCGAAGGGATCGTCCGAGGGAAGATTTACGAAGATTCTCCCGAGCAGCGCAAAGACCGCCACGGAAACTCCGCCGGCGGTTTGCACGACCGTGAATCCCCGGCCCGCGGCCCCAATCGCCAGATTTGCCGGACGCACGATCCGCTCGCTGCTTTGCATCGTGGGAACGATATCCACCCGGCGATAAAGATGATCGCCCAGCGTGACAACATCGACGCCATAACTGCGGATTTTGTGGAAGAGATTGGCGGTGATGCCGCTGCCGCCGGCGATATTTTCCGCGTTGGCGACGACGAGATCGACCTGCCGTTGGCGGACCAGGTCGTGCAATTTTTGCTGAAGGATTTGCCGGCCGGGCCGGCCGACGACGTCGCCAAGACACAAAATCCGCAGGGGCATGGGCCTTAGAATACAGCCCCGGCGGCGGGTGGGACAGCCCCGCCGTTTCCCGATCGTTCGACATCGCTATGATGTGGGCATGGGCGTATCCCTGGAAAACCTGATCTTCTCTGGCGAATCGCCCGCCGGGCGAAAGCCCCCCTGGCTGCGCATGAAAATGCCGGGCGGAGAGGGCTACGCCCGCCTGACGAAAATCGTCAACGGGAACCGCCTGCACACGGTTTGCCAATCCGCCAAATGCCCCAACATGGGCGAATGCTGGGCCGCCGGAACGGCCACGCTGATGATCCTCGGGAACGTCTGCACCCGAAGCTGCGGATTCTGCCATATCGCGACCGGGAGACCCACGGAACTGGATCGCGACGAGCCGCGGCGGGTGGGGCTGGCGGTGAAGATGATGAACCTCGGCCACGCTGTCATCACGAGCGTGAACCGAGACGAGTTGCCCGATGGAGGGGCCGATGTCTGGGCGGAAACCATCCGCCAAATCCGCTCGCAATCGCCGGGGACGAATGTCGAGGTGTTGATTCCCGATTTTTGCGGCGATTGGGATGCGCTGGCAACCGTGCTGGCCGAGAAACCGGATATTTTAAATCACAATCTCGAGACAGTGTCCCGGCTGTATCGAACGGTTCGTCCCCAGGCGAAATATCGGCGCTCGCTGGAACTATTGCAGATCGCCAAGGGCGAGGGCTTTGTCGTTAAAACCGGCATGATGCTGGGTCTGGGCGAGGAAGAATATGAAATCGAGCAGGTTCTGGACGATCTGGTCTCGATCGGCTGCGATATTGTGACCCTGGGCCAATACTTGCAGCCGACACGCGAGCATTTGCCCGTGGCCCGCTGGGTGCATCCGGACGAGTTCGCCGATTGGAAATGGCGAGGCGAGGCGAAGGGAATTCGGCACGTCGAATCGGGCCCGCTGGTGCGGAGCAGCTATCACGCGGAGAAACAAGTACGAGGAGCGAAATGAGGAGCAGTTTCGCGTTCGGTTTGGCTGTGGTTTTGTTGGCGCTGGCCGGATGTCATCAGGAGCAGCCGGCCGTCGATTTTCGGCAACCCCTTCCGCCGGGAATGGTCGCCCTGCGGAAGATTTCGCCCGGTGAATATCCGAATTTTGGCGAGCAGCCGATCGACGCGACGGCACTGGAAACGTCGATCAATAATAGTTTGCAATATATGTCCGCGCCGAGCAGCCGGAGTTTTTATCCTTATCTGGATATCAGCCACGAGGCGCGGTGGAGTCGTTGGTTCGGCTGAGGCAAATTTGCCAGAAACTCACCGATCGCGGCGCCTGGGACGGGATTTGGTTCAATCAGCAGATCGTCGACAATTTCGAGGTATACAAGAGCGTCGGGGCGCCGACGCCGGACGGAACGGATTACACCGAGCGGGTTTTGTTCACCGGCTATTTCACGCCGATTTATGACGCCAGTTTGCAGAAAACGGATGAATACAAATGGCCGCTCTATAAGTTGCCGCCGGATTTGGCGCGCGACCCGAACACGGGGCAAGTCTACGGCCGCAGGCAGATCGACGGGACGTACGTGCCCTATTACACGCGCCAGGAAATCGAGACCGGCGGGAAACTTGCCGGCAACGAACTCGTCTGGCTCAAGAGCCGCTGGGAAGCGTACGTGATCACGGTGCAGGGATCGGCCAGGTTGCGCCTCGCCGACTCCGGCAAGATTTACGAAATCGGCTTCGCCGGAACGAACGGATACACCTACACCAGCCCCGGCGAGCAGATGCTAAAGGACGGCGTCATCACACCGGACCAATTGAGCTTTAACGGTCTTTCCACTTACTTCGCCACCCACCCGGACATGATGGATAAATATCTGTCCATCAATCAGCGCTACGTTTTTTTCACAGAAAGGCCCGGCGGCCCGTTCGGCAGTTTGAACGTTCCGGTTACCCCCTGGGCGACGATCGCGACGGACAAGGAGCAAAAGGACATTTACCCACGGGCCATGCCCGCTTTTTTGTCGGTGGATGTTCCGGATCAAAGCGGCATAGGCTTCAGACCGCTCCGGAGTTTCCTCCTCGATCAGGACACCGGCGGCGCAATTCGAGCCAGCGGCCGATGCGACATTTTCATGGGCATCGGCCCGGACGCCGAGGCCGTGGCGGGGCATGAATTGCAAGAGGGGTCCCTCTATTACATCGCGATTCGGCCGGAATTGATGCAACCCGGCAAATAAACGCAACCTTTTCCCCAGTTTGGATTTATATAATTGTTCAAAACCCGATCCCGGACTGGGCTGGTTTGACGATACAATCTGCTATGAGAAGAGATGTTATGAGGATCGCATCGGCGCTGATTTTGTTCGTTTGCGGCATCGCCATCGCCGATGCCAGCCCCACCACGCAGCCGGACGATACCGTCCTCTCCAACCAGTTGCAGATTCTGGCGAACCAGGAAATGGCCAAGGGGAATTATGTCGCGGCCGCCGCCCTGCTGCAGCGGGATGAGCAGTTATTAATTTCCCAGCCCGACATGCTGGGGCCGATCGCCGAGCAGCTTCGCGTTTGCCGCCGGCAGATTTCCAAGGGGCTGACCGTCTCGACGCAGCCTACCCAGTCGGTGGTCATGGCCGTGGATGGTGGCGTGCGGAAGATTCACACCCGGCCGCCGGATGGGCAGACCCTTTCGCTTCCCATCAAGGAACTTGGAAATTTTGACTATGACGCCGAAGTCGGCGGAAATATTCCCGACGACGTGATGAAACTGGAAGGCATACATTTTGAAACCAGCGGATACATGATTCCCCTGGATCAGGCCGAGAGCATCTCCGAGTTCGCCCTGGTGCCGAGCCTGTTCGCTTGCTGTTTCGGGCAGCCGCCGCAGATTCAGCATACGATCGTCGTGCATTGCCCCAAGGGCAAGGCCGTGGAATACTTCCCGGATGAATTAACCGTCGAGGGAACGCTGCACGTTTCGGAACAGAAAGACGGCGGATTCATCGTCAGCATTTTCCAGATGGATGCGTCGAGCGTGCGGCCGGCGAGCCAGTAGAGCCATGAGCGTCACCTTTGAAATCCCGAAAAAGGCCTGGATCACACGCATCAATTGGCGGATCGCGATTTTCATCGCCGTCGTAGGGACGATGGTCGGCGTGCCGTTCTACATCTGGGCCGACGAAGTCATCACCGGCGGCATCCACAACCACGGCGATTATAAGGAAGTGGACCTGAAAGCGATGAGTACCTTCGATATGGACCAGGTGATCGGAACCATGAAGGATATTCCCCAAAGATTCCGCGACCTCGAAGGACAAAAAGTGATGATGGTCGGCGAGATGTGGAACCCGCACAGCGCTGGGGATGACAAGCTGAATTATTTCGTGCTGGTTTATTCTAAGACCAAATGCTGCTTCACGGGCCCCCCGCTGGCGCAGCACTTCGTCGACGGCAACGTGGTGCCCGGCGCGGCCGTTTATTATTACGACACGCCCGTGCAGGCCTGGGGAACGATGCACGTCTATGTCCTCAAAGACGCCGACGGCGTCATCAAGAGCATTTATCACGTCGATATCGAGAAGGTCGAGCCGATCGAGAATTAGGTAGATTCAAAGTTCCCCTTTATCCGCGCGACGCAATTGTTGCCGGGTTGGGCGGTTGAAAATCCGGGGCTTCGATTCGGATTCGAATGCCATTTCGGCAAAGGCCGAGGCCGTCATTGTTTAAATATTGGTTCAACAACGAAAAACCCATGGGTCAATTCAATCCTTTTCGGTAATTTGTGTTGAATATAGAATGAACTGATATGGCGAGCTTTGTAGCCCACTACAAGAAAAAGCAACTACAGCTTCGCGAGCTTGAGGGGGAACTATTGGCGCTACTGCAGAAAGGCGTGGCCGACAAAACAGCGTTACGCGCCGCCGAAGAAGTACGACAGGCGAAGGTACGGGCTCTTAAGGAAACGATCGCGAAGTTGGCCCCTTCCGAAATAAATGCTCCCGCGATGGAAAGAGCGCAAAACAAGATCGAAGAATTGCAGGCCACGCCGGAAGCAGCCATTCTCGAAGAATATCGCCGACGGGTAGCGCACATAAAAGGACCTGTGCCTGTCCCGCGTGCACCGCGCAGGGGACACGGGTAGCGCCCCCAAAATTGGAATGCGCCAGGCAATCCCCAAACAAAAAGTTCAGTTGACGTACTGCAGTCCCAGAACAAATTCATTAGCGGACGCTCATGCCTTGGCCAAAAGCAATTGCACATCCGATCGCAGCACCGCCAGTTTATTCTGGACGATGTCCCAGGTTATTTCGTGCCTGACCACGCCGTAGCCATGAATCAACTGATTGCGGAAAGCAATGATCCGATGCCATTCGGTGATTTGATGGGCTGTGTCATGGTCCGACTTTTCCAACTGAACGAGCGCCTCCCCAATCACGGCGAAATTCCACTGCACGGCGTCGCGCAATTTGCCGTCGGCAAGGTAATC
Organism: uncultured Phycisphaerales bacterium; assembly: GCA_963844715.1. GTDB lineage: Bacteria > Planctomycetota > Phycisphaerae > Tepidisphaerales > Tepidisphaeraceae > UBA1161. Next base: position 299,993 of record CAWJPJ010000007.1, read on the forward strand.
GTCACGTGTTTTGCCCCGCGTGTAGTCTCCGATGCGGCCGGCGGCATCGAGAATGTCATGCAGGAACTTGCCGGTCTCAAGCCGCATATAAGGTGACCCGGTGCTGGTTGGCGACTTGCAGAAAATAAGGATTGTGAACGTCTCGGCTGCTGACCAGGTCCACCGATCGGCCCAGCAGTTGTTCCAAATCCTCCATGAAGCCGAAATAGCGATCGGCCAGTTTTGTCTCGTCGGAGTCGAATTCAAAAAAGAAGTCGATGTCGCTTCGGGCCGGCTCAAAATCGCCGCGGGCCGCGGAGCCGAACAGCTCAAGTTTGCGCACGCCGTACTTCCGGCACAAGGCCGCGATCTGCTCACGATGTTGTTCGAGAAGCGGGATCATTGAGGCGATTATACCCTGCATGCTTCCTCGTGCACCTACTGACAGAAGAGATCAAGGCACCACGGAAACCGGCGATTGCACGGCCGCCGTTTGCGTCGTCGGCTGCATCGGCGTCTGCATCGGCTGACTCGCCGGCTGGGTCGCCGGTTCCTGCGCCGCCGGGGGCGTGCGGAAATGATCGATCGGGCCGGTGTCGCCGTCGAAGAGGAGCAGAGTTCCGATCCAGATCTGGGCGGCCACGGCCAGGATCAGAAGCAGCGAGGCCAAGCCGAGGAGTTCGCGCTGGCGCGGGGCCCAGAAACCGATAATGGCCAGAAGGATGCACAGGACGAGGATCGAAGTTCCCAAGATGATGTGGATGGCGATTCGGCGCTGGCCTGCTAGGGCGATGCCCATCAGAGAGTCACGAAGCTGCGGGAAGTCGAGGACTTTGGGCCAGACCGAAAATCCGCCGACGTAAAGCCCCAGCGCGAGGGTGATAATCCCCAGCAGCGAGGCGGCGACCCAAAATCGGGGCGATGGCGGCGTGGATGACTCGGGCGGCGCCAGTTCGTGCGGCGCGGGCACGGAAGACCAGGGATCGCTGGCTTTTTGTTCATAGGTGCTTTCCTGCGCCGCCATCAGCGGGCGTCTGGCTTTGTCCGTGCTGCGGCGGTACGAAACGCCCATGGCGCCGGCCGCCACCGCGAAAAGAAATCCGGCAAAGACCAAATGAATCTGCATCGGATTAAGCGAGAACTCCAATTGATCGAGCAAGTTTTGCGATTGAGGCGGCGGCCCTTCGTTGGATGAAGAAAGTTTTCCATCGACCCCAAATCCCTGGCGGTAAACCATCTCGCCACCGTGCCATGCACCGACGACCAGCAAGCCCATGGACAAAAGGATCAGCGTGAATGCGGGGAGGTAAACAAACTTGCGCGCCCGGTCAGACGCGCCCAGATACCAGATGACGGCGATGGTAGCGATGGCGGCAGCCGTCCCGGTGAGGAGCACGTGCTGGCGGACAAGGCCCCAATCGCGCATCGTGAATCCGCTGGCGGACGCGAGATCGCTAAAATTGTCCGGGGAATTGCCGTGAGTCGCAACGTCGTACAGGGCATAGATTCCGCTCGTGACAACCGGGGCCATCATGAGCGTCCCGATGAGGATCATCCATCGGCCGGCCTTGTGGAGCGAACCGCCGTGCCAGAGAAAATTCAGGATTTCGATCAGAACACCGGCGGTCAGGAGCGCCATCGGAAAGTGGACCAGGATGACGTGTAGATTGGGAATGATCTCGGGGATCAAGGTAATTCCTCCATGTGAAACCCCCCTGCCGGATTATTTGGCCGAGTGGGCCTGCAAATCCTTCTTCGCTTCTTCCAGAGCGATGACCGTATACGAGGTGACAAGAACCGGGCTGTCTTCCATCCAGCGGCGTTGCCCCACAAAGCTCCCGTCGGGGGCCTGGAGCGTGGCGATCTTTTGGATGAGTTCGGCGCGCCAATCATGTTTGTGTCCCTGCGGATCGATGATGACCGGTTCGCCGTAGGCACTGAGGGCTCGGGCCATGGTGTAATAGTAGTAGAAGAGACCGCCTTTCGCATTCTCCGGCCCGCTGGCGGCCATGCCGGGATTTTCATCGACCGTGAAATTTCGGCTGATCCAACTCCACGCGGCTTTGACGCGCGGATCGTCGTGCGACAAGCCGGCATAGACCATGCTCTTGAGTCCCGCGTAGGTCATCGAGCCATAGCTGCGGAGCATGCGCCGCCCGCCGAGAATGTAGTCGCCCGCGGGCGACAGGCCCCCAGATGCGGGCGTGTAGACGAAGCCGCCGTCGTTTCCCGCCCACGGCTGATCGTTCGTCTCCGAAAAATTCTGGCAGCGGGTGGCGAATTTGAGCGCGGCGGCGTAGGCGGGATCGTCAGTCTTCACGCCCGCGTCGCGCAAAGCCTCGATCGCAAATTGCGTGTTGCTCAAATCGGGCCGCGCCGCCTTCCCGTACCCGAATCCGCCGTAGCGCGGGTCCTTGTCATTTGCGACGCGCAGCGATTCGGGAACGCCCTGAATTTTGTCGGACCATTGCGTGGACCGAAGATACGCCAGCGCCTTGTGGATGGCCGCCTGATATTCCGCCTCCTGGCTGATGGCCAGCGTGCTGATGCAGATCGCCGTGTTGTAATCCGCCAGCGTGTGAACGTAGATCCCGCCGTCCGGCTGCTGAACCGAGAGCAAATGATCGAATGATTTATCGAGGAAGGGAATGTCCGCGTCGTACTTGGAGTCCGAAAGGAACGCACGCTGCACAAGAGCGGTAATGCCGGGGAACTCGCCCTGCGAATCGTTTTGCCAACTGTTGTCCGGCTGTTGCTGGGTCTTCAAATAATCCAAGGCCTTGTCGGCCGTGGTTTGCGCCAGTTGCGAAGGATCGTTCGTCGCGGCTTCAGCAAAAGCGATCGATGAAACGGCGAGCACACAGGCGAAACAAAGAGCTTTGCGAAACATGGAGGGTCTCCTTACGTCAGTCGAACGGAAATTGTAGCTGGGAACGGCGATGAATGCCCAGCATCGAAAGGAGATTAATTGCGGCCAGCCGCCTCCCGGCCCCCTAATGGGCGTCCAAGTCACTCCAATAAGACCAGCTTCGAACATGCCGCGGACCCGGCACGGTTTCGAGCATGACGCCCAGGGTCGCGGGAGATTGCGGGAGCGAAACCTCGGCGGATTGCAGCCCCTGATCGAAGGGCACATTCGTCGGATCCAGGAAGCGCGAGAAGGCGAGCGTGGCGTGCACATGCCCGGGGTCGATCTCGTCTACCGTGTAAACGCGGAACGTCACCCCGTCGGTTTTTTCAGATTTTGCTTCCCCGTAGGAGCGTTCGAGCATGCCAAAGGAAAATCGGAACGTCCGGGCGCCGGCGGGGATGGGAAAGATCATCCGGCTCGGGGCGGCAGCGGTGAGGATGATCTTGCCGTCTTCACTCAGATAAAGATCGGGCGGCCTTTCGGCGTTGACAACCCGCATGCGGCCAAACCAATCGCGCAGGTTGAAATATTGGGACATCCCCGGAACGCTCGAGACATTCAAATGCGGGAACGCCAGGCGCGAAAAAGTCAGATCGTATTCATCCCAGCAGTAATAGGATTTTGCATTGTCAGAAAACGAGACCATGATCTGAATCACTTCAGATCGCGAGAGGACTTTTTTCCATCGAGTGGAATAGACCGTCGCGAAGGAGAGCTGATCCCAGATTCGCGGCGAAAGCAAAAACCCGCCGGCCGCGACGTCGGTGAGCAGGCGATACGACTCGACGTCGCCCGAGCGGGTTTTGATCGTGAGAAGCAGCGTCGGGGGTTTGTACAGGGCGCGAACGATCCGGCCGGCGGGAGTTAAATGGATCTCGAGATTCGCCCAAATCGGATCCGTCGCGTCCGGGACCGCGATCCACTCTCCGAGTCGCGCCGTTAGGTGCTGGATGGGAAGAATCGAATAGTCACGCGCGGGCTCTGATTTCTTCAAATAGAGCCTCGACCCCGTCGCGTCGGCAGGCGCATATCGCGTGAATAATTCCGGCCAGGAGAGAGACTCTTCCTGAGACGGATAGTGATTATCCAGAGGCTGGGGCTGAAAGAAAATGTTTTGCGGCGCTTTTGCGGAGCGCAAAAAATCGGCGTTCAATCGGCTGAGGGCCGTGGTGTAGGTGAGATAGCTGTGAAAAACCGGACGGGGATCGTAGTCGAGCCCGTTGATGATCACCGATCTCTGCCCCCAGGAATAAACATCCACGGTTCCATCGACGTGCGGAACCGGATTGGCCAGCGGGTCTTTCAAATCGTCGCGTTGATACTCCGTCAGAGGCGACCCGCAAATCCATTCGATGGCCACCTCGAACCGCTGCGGCGTGTCGAGAAATGTGTTTTCAAAAAACTCGACAACGCGCGGATTCCAGCCGGGGAAGGCGGAATTGACCGCCAGGCAAAACACCGCGCCGCCGAATAATACCAGCCCCACGCGAGTGAGCCGATGTCGCGCTTCCTTCCACAGGGGAGCGGCATAGACGATCGTCAGCAAGGCGAACGAAGACGTGGCGAGGATTTCGTGGAGATCGTGGCGCACGTATCCGGCCTTGAAGATCGTCCAGAGAACTCCCGCCAAACCGAAGGCGTGGAGATACCGGCGCAATCGGGTGCTTTGCCCGGGCCGGAGCATCGCCGTTCCGAACAGAAGCGCCCCGCACGCGACCACAAAGATCGCGACGTCCCTGGCATCGGACGGACGTGAAACATACTCCCCCTCGGCGTACCCTGACGCGATGAGCCATGAACGATGAATGTAGGGCCACAAGTTGTTCCAATGCTGAAACGCACCGAACCAGAAGGCGAGATATGCCGCGATAAAAATCAGCAGAAGCGACGGAAGACGGCGGCGGAATAATTGGTCGACGCTTACGACCCACAGGACTGGCGCGGCGACAAAGAAAACCGAGAACTTAATCTCGCACGCCAGCGCCATCGCCGCGGCCAGAAGAAGTTTTCTCCATTCCCATGTCGAGTCGTCGACGCAGAAATACAGGACGAGCGGCAGCCAGCAGATGGCGAAGAGGCGCACGTCCTGCATCTGCGTGTACGCTCCGCCGGCAAACCAGATGACCAGGAACAACCACGCGAAGGCGGGCCAGGGTTTGCGGATCGCGTAATCGGCGATTCGTGACACAGCCGCGAAAAAGGCGACCCCAAAAAGCGTCCAGACAACCACGACCCATGGAAAAATTCCCGGGAAGTGCCCGACGATCGCGAACGACCAGGGCCCGAACGTGAAGACGAGGTCGGTGCCGAATTGGGCGTGTTGAAAGTGGGCCCATTCCATGACCAGCGTCCAGGACGAATCCAGCTCGTCCGGGGCAAGCGAGAGTGTCCACGGGACGAAAACGCTGAGGGTGAACAGGAAGAGAAGGACACGCACCAGACCCCAAAGCATTCTGGGAAGGAACTGGAGTGGTGGGTCTTGAGACATGCTTGACTGTCGGCGCATTGCCGATAGAAAGGGGGAGCCCGAATGACCATTTCGGCAGTAGCTCAATGGTAGAGCAGTCGGCTGTTAACCGACTGGTTGTAGGTTCGAGTCCTACCTGCCGAGTTCATCCGCGTCAAATCGCGCCGTTTCATCGCGCCATCCCTTCGATCCGCGAATCGCCCTCTCTTAACTAATTTGTTTCTCGATATTTACAAGCGACAAGAATCAAGCCACCTGCGGCGCCCGATTGCTTTATTGGAATCCGCAAGCGGGAGCGGCTTGTTGGTCGATATAGCAGTAACTATCGACCCGAGGTTTCTTTATGGTCATGCCCGCGGACCTGCCGCAGTGTTGTTCGCCCGATGCGTTCAAGTTACTGACGCGCCAGGCTAAAACGCTCGATTCCCCCGACGCACTGGTCGGCGGAGCCGTCGCCATCGCCCTCCATCAGTTGGATGGGGTAGACGTCGCGGCTCAGGACGCGCTGCTTCAGAAATATGTCGATACGGTTCGCCAGCGCATGCGCGGGCACCAGCCGCAGGCAATTCTTGCCCATCTTCACGATGTGCTCTTCGAGGAAGAGGGATTCGCGGGAAATACGGAAGATTATTACAACCCGAGCAACAGTTACTTGCCCGCCGTTCTGGCCGGAAAGCGTGGTCTACCCATTACGCTCAGCCTGGTCTACAAGATCGTGGCCGAACGGCTGGGCCTTCGGGCATGGGGCGTTGGATTGCCGGGGCATTTCCTGGTTGCGGTCGAAGAGCGCCCGGAGCGGATTCTGCTCGTGGACGCATTCGCCAAGGGGCGGATTTTGACCGTTTCCGAGGCGCATCAGCGCATCCAGGAACTGTTTGGCCCGGAGATGGAGTGGTCGGAGGATATGCTCCGCCCCGCGTCGAACCGGCATTGGCTCACACGCATTCTCCAAAACCTGCTGCATATCTTCGGCACGAACAATCGCTATTCAGATGTGGCAGCGGTGCTGGAGATGGAAATGATTCTCTGGCCGAATCAGGACCATTTGCAGCGCGATCTGGCGCTGGTCTTCGCGCGCATCGGCCTATCGCGACCGGCGAGCCTCTGGCTGGATTCCTACCTTCGCAAAAACCCCGACGATCCTCAAAAGACCGATCTCAAGCAATTATTGGACGTGCTGTCCAACTAGCGAGCCGCAGGGGAACTCAGCACCGGCGCTTCGGGAAGATGGACTTTCACATCGACTAATTCGATCGCACCGGCGGCAACTGAGGCGTAAATCGCGTACGCCAGCACCTTTCGCCACATCGGCCACGATTTTTCACCGTTGAACATTCGCATCGCTCGGTTGAGTTGTCGACGGATCTTCCAAAAGCGGCGCGAGGATCACGGCGGCGAATCGGCGCGACAAGGGCCCGAGGTGGCCGCCGTTGTCTCCATACTTCTCCCACGCCGCCTGGTACGGGCAGGAGATTAATTTTTGATATTGGGTTGCGTCGGCGCCAGGTGGCGTAACGAAGCCACCGAATCCAGCGGACTCGGTGAGGATGCCGTCCATTGTACCGAAGAGGCGCGTCCCGGTGGACAGGACCAGTTCATCGCGCGTGCTGCTGAAGACGAAGAGATTGCCGCGCACGTGGCGCAGGCGCTTTGGAGAGGTCGTATCCAGGCGAGACCGCGGGAGCTAGGAGCACGACCGTATTCACGCTCACGTCCGCGGGAAGCTGTTCGAGCGTCCAGATCGCCACGCCGCAGCCCCCGCTGTGGGCGGTCAGATCGATGGGGATGCCCGGGAATTGCCGGGAATGATCGGCGATGAGCCCGGCGACATTCGCGGCTTCCCGGCGGTTTCGGACTTGTGCGTGCAATGAATCGATGCCGGGATCGCCCGCGGTCCAGTCATAGACTTCGAACTGCGCGGACACGCCGCCTTGAATGAGGCCGGCGATCATTCGGTTATCGAAGCGCCGATACCCGTCAATCCCCGGAAAATGCAGGAGCCAAAGGCCCGGCTGCGAAGGTTGCGTGGCGGGCCCGGCGCAAGCGGGTACGCCCCCCGCCGCCAAAATAAAAAGAATGATCGCCAGTGACACGGCGCGCATGATCGATTCTAGCGCTTCATGTTGGAGCTGTGACCCGGGAAAACGTGGGCGGAGGGATCGAGATAATGCTTCGCGTAATTGACCGCCACGCAGGCTTCTCCGAATCCCGTCGCGATGAGCTTTAGTTTTCCCGGGAATGCCGCAATATCACCCGCCGCGAAAATTCCCGGCCGGCTCGTCTGCATCGTGTGATCGACGCGGATGGAACCCCCTTCGATCTGAAGCCCCCAATCCTTTATCGGACCCAGGGAATTGTGAAATCCGACGTTGACCAGCACGGCATCGACGTCGAGCATTTGCTCGTCTTTTGTGACATTGTGGTAAACGATGGCTTTCTCGACGCGCCCCGCCCCCTCGATGCGCTTGAGTTCAAAGGGCGTGAGAATCTTCGTCGGCCCGCGGCGCATCACCGCGACGGCTTCCTCGTGCGCCCGGAACTGATCCCGGCGGTGAATAAGGGTGATGCTCCCGGCGACCGGAGAAAGCGTGTTTGCCCAATCCACGGCGCTATCCCCCCCGCCGACGATGAGAACGCGCTTGCCGCGCATGATTTGCAATTCGCGCACGAAGTAGTGGATGCCGCGTCCGGCATATTCCGGAGCTTCCGGCAAAGGCAGAGTCTTCGGCTCGAAGGCGCCGATCCCGGCCGCGATGATGATCGCCCGGCTTTTGTGAACGCCCGTCTGGGTATGGAGCGAGAAAATCTTGTCCTCGCCCTCTTCGAGTTTTTCGACGCGCTGCCCCAGGCAGACCTCGGGGTGATATTGCATCGCCTGGTCGATGAGATTTTTCGCCAGGTCCTTGGCGTAAACTTTTGAGAACCCCGCGACGTCGTAAATGAACTTTTCCGGGTAGAGGGCCATCAACTGGCCGCCGAGGAGTTCCAGCGAATCCATGATCGCCACAGACATTCCGCGGAGCCCGGCATAGAACGCGGCGAAGAGCCCCGTGGGGCCCCCGCCGATGATCGTGACATCCGCGACGCTGCTGCTTCGGGTTCCTGCCGGGTCCATTTAGATTGGGCATTGTAGGGAACGCCACCAAAGGTCCAACTCGCGCGCAAAATCACTATGGCGGAGTTTAATAAATATTAAATCTCAGATCCCGGATTTCAGATCTCAAATCTCAAATCCTTGCATTACTCTCATTCAGCTTTGACCCCAAGCTTAGCCAAAAGCTCGTCGAACTGATCGAGGTTCGCATAGTGGACGACCATTCGTCCCCGCCCTTTGCCCGACGACCGAACCTGAACTCGCATACCCAGTTGCCGAGAGATGGACTTCTCCAGATCAGCCAGATGAGCCGCCGACCCCGGCGGACGGCGGGGGCTCGTGGGCTCCGCCTCCGCTTGACGGAGACGTTCCAGATTTCTGACCGACAGGCTTTGGGAGACGATCGTTTCGGCCAACCTTACCTGCTGGAGAAGGTCTTGCACGCCAGCGAGAAGCTTAGCATGGCCAAGGGTCACACGCCCGTCGCGCACCATTTCCCGGACCTGCTCAGCCAGATCCAAGAGGCGGAGAAAGTTTGCAATGCTGCTGCGCTCTTCGCCCAGACGCCCGGCCAATTCGGCTTGTGTGAGTCCAAGCTGCTCGACCAGCGCTCGGTATCCTTCGGCACGATCAATCGGATTCAAGTCCTCCCGCTGGATATTCTCGATCAAAGCCAGCTGAGCCTGGGTCGGCGCGTCGACATCCCGCACGATAACCGGAACCGTCGCAAGCCCGGCGAGCTTGGCGGCCCGCCAGCGGCGCTCGCCCGCGATAAGCTCGAACCCCTCCCCTTGCCTGCGGACGACCAGAGGCTGGATGATCCCCGCAGCTTTGAGACTGGCGGCAAGCTCGGCGATGGTCGAGTCAGAAATGGTCTTCCTAGGCTGCCGGGGATTCGGGCGAATCTCGTCAATTGCGACCTGCAACGGCTCGCCGGCCCCCCCGCCACCGGCGCGATCAAATTCGCCGCCCGCGCGCTGATCCGCGACGCGGGCTTGCCCAGTTGACGCCGAGATTTCCGCCTCGACAGGAAGCTCCGAGACCGAGATCAAGCTACTAAGCCCGCGACCGAGACGCGGTTTGGATTTATGGGGTTGGGCCATTTCAAGGACTCCTTTCCTTGGAGTGAGAAGGGGATGTTCCACGTGGAACTTTCGCCACGATCGGAACCAATAGATATCACTGCCGATTCGCAATTGCAAATTCGGCGCGGAAGGGATTGCCAATGCTGACCCGGATCTGGATCATTCCAAAGAAGCCACACTCAATTGTGTCTGTTTTATATTCACTAAATATTGCGTGCTCAATGCGTTATCGCCCGGTATGGAAGGATTTTGCGCCGCCGCTATAATCCGGCCCGCTATGCCGTATACGCTCAGCCAGACCAGCAGTGACCTCGTTCCGCCGGAATTGGGGGGAAAAGTGGGGGAGGACCGCTGGACCCTGAATTTCGGGCCCCAGCATCCGGCAACCCATACAACCCTCCGGCTGGTCCTGGAATTGGACGGGGAGCGCATCCTCCGCGCCACGCCGCATATCGGGTATCTGCACAGCGGTTTCGAGAAACTCGGCGAGCACCTTAATTACAACCAATATGTGACCATCGTGGATCGCATGGACTATTCCGCGCCGATCTACAACGAATTGGCGTGGCATGGGGCGGCCGAGAAATTGATGGCGATCGAGCTAACTCCTCGCTGCAAGGTCTTGCGCACGATAGCGGGGGAGCTGGGCCGGATTCAGTCGCACCTGCTTTGCGTCGGCGCGGCCGGTTTGGACCTGGGGGCCTTCACCGCATTTCTTTACGGGTTCAACCAGCGCGAAACGATTTACGACATCGTCGAATACATGTCCGGCCAGCGGTTCCACACCAGTTGGACGCGGGTAGGGGGGCTGAACATGGATCTGCCCGATGAGGCCGTCTTCAAGCGGATGGTGAAGAAGTTTGTGAATGAAGACATGCCGTCGGCGATGGCGGACGTCGAAGCGCTGCTGAATAAAAATCGAATTTTCGTGGATCGCACCAAGGGCATCGGCATCATCAGCCGCGAAGAAGCGATCGCCTGGAGCTTGTCCGGACCCATGGCCCGCGCCAGCGGCGTGCGGCGCGACATCCGAAAGGATGATCCCTATCTTTGCTTCAAGGATAATTGGGACGGAGAAGGAGCTCCGGCCGTCGATTTCAAAGTCCCGGTGATGACCACCGGCGACGTTTACGCTCGATACCTGGTGCGCCTCGAAGAGATGAAGCAGAGCCTGGCGATCATCCGGCAACTGATCGACCACATTCCGCCGGGCGCGGTGAATGTCAGCCCGGAGGGGAAAGACGTTTTGCCCCCAAAAAACCAGGTCTACAGCAGCATCGAAGGGCTGATCCAGCACTTCGAGCTGATCATGACCAATCGCGGATTCGAGGCTCCCAAAGGGGAAGTCTACAATTGCATAGAAAGTGGGAACGGGGAGCTTGGCTACTACGTCGTCTCGGCCGGCGAGAACGTCCCATGGCGCGTCCGCACGCGGCCGCCGTGCTTTATCAATTACCAGGTTTTCCCGAAGCTTATCGAAGGCCACATGATTTCGGATGTAGTGGCGGTACTCGGAAGCATCAACATCATCGCCGCCGAACTGGATAGATAACCATGGCTTGGATTACGGAAAATCGTCGTACAGCAACGGTCGAGCGCCGTGCCGAGCCGTATCTCACGCCGGAGATAAAGGACGGTTTAGCTAAAAAATATTTCCCGCGCTATCCGAACAAACGCGCGGTGTTGCTGCCGGCGCTGCATGAAGTTCAACACGCATATGGCTGGATTCCCACCCAGGCGTTGGAAGAAATTGCCGCGTTTTTGGAAATGGCGCCGGCCGAAGTCATGGATACGGCCACTTTTTACGAGGAATACTGGCTCAAGCCTAAGGGGCAATATTTGCTTCAGGTTTGCCGGTCGCTTTCCTGCGAGATTTGCGAATCGAAGAAGCTCACGGATCATTTGAGTAAGACGCTGGGAATTGAACTGGGGGAGACAACCAGTAATGGGCGGTTCACGCTGGTGGAATTAGAATGCCTGGGGGCGTGCGAGCTGGCGCCGGTGATGCTCATCAACGAAGTGCTGCACGAGAATCTGACGGTCGCGCGGGTGGACGAGTTGATCGCGCGCTTGCCGGCGGATGCGAATGATTATCACGATCCGGCGATTACATGGAGCGACGGCGGGGGGCACTGATGCCGCCGGCGCACAGCATCGCGGGTATTTTTTTTATATTGGCTGCGTGCGCGGGACTCGGGTGGTGGGTCTTCTGGGCTTATTTCGACACATACCATCTGGCCACGGTGCAGCCGGGCGTGCTCTATCGCGACGGCGTGCGGAGCTTGCGGCAATTCAAACTGGCGGCAGAAAAGACGCACGTAAGGACGGTCGTGTCGCTCGTCGACGATCAGGAGATTCAGCAGCCGCCATTTACCGATGAGATGAATTATTGTGCGGCGCACGGGATAACGGTGGTGCGCGTGCCGATTGTGCTGGGGGGCTGGCCGAGCGGGGATGAGATCAAGCAGTTTTTAGCCGTGGTCGCAGACCCGACGAACCGGCCGGTTTTAGTCCATTGCGCCCAGGGCGTGCGCCGGACGGGGATGATGGTCGCGGCATATCAAATCTCGGTGCTCAATTACGACAAAGAGAAAACGACGGCGGACATGCTCACCTTTGGGCACAGCCAGCGCACGGTGGGGGATGTGCAGCGGTTCATCGATACCTATGATCCTCAGACGCAGTCGATGACCCAGGATTTGCCGCAATCGGTCGAGTAGCGGATTCGAAATTGCCATGACGAAGAAACTGACATATGACCTTCCGAAGCCAATGCCGGCAAGTCACGACTGCTTGCCCCACGCGGCGATGAACCTGGGCGCGCCCCGAAGCGGCGGCCTGCGTCCGCTCAGCGGCGAGGTAAAGCGCCTTGTCATCGAAGCGCAACTGGGGAATTGGGTTTTGTATCGCTTGGATGATTCCGGCGGATTTGTGGGGGATACCTGGCATGGGACGCTGGAAGATGCCGTCGCACAAGCCAAAAAAGAATTCGGCGTGGATATGATCTGATTCATGGCCATTCAAAAACGCCAATCCGGAGGTGGCTTTTTCGCCTGGCTGGGCCGGCAGGTGGGGCACGTCAAAAAGGCGGTTCAAACGGACGTGACCGAGGGACAGCCGAAGACGGTTTTTCGGGATCAGCATGTCGAAGAGAAGCCGCTGCCAAGCGATCCGAATGTTAAATTGCGCCGCACGGTAATTGATGAGGTGATCGTTCAGCCAAAATCAGGGCAATCCGAGGGTAAAAGGGGATGATTTTGGAAACCCCTGCACAATTAAGCAGGAATCAAATATACTTCCGCATCCGCGTAATTGGAGAGTAGTCGAACATGGCTTACAGCGAACCGGTTCTGGTCAAGCGAATTGATGCCGACCCCGCGAAGCGGAAAATTCATTGGTACGACGATTACGTCGCCACCGGCGGTTACATCGCCCTGCGCAAGGCGCTGGATCTGAAGCCGGACGACATCATCAAGACCGTGACGGACTCAGGGCTGCGCGGCGCGGGGCGCCGGCTTTTCGGCGGGCCAGAAATGGGCGTTTATTCCCAAGGAAAAGAAGGGTCCGCACTACCTGGCGGTGAACGCCGATGAATCGGAACCGGGGACGTTCAAGGATCGTTACTTGATGGAATACGATCCGCATTCGATGCTCGAGGGGATCGCCATCGCGGCGATCGCGACGCGGCTCGATGTCGCGTACATCTTCATCCGTGGCGAATATCACCGGCAGACGGAAATCCTGGATCGCGCAGTTCAGGAAGCCTACGACCACGGCATCTTTGGACAAAAAGGAATTTTCGGCAGCCAATACAAGGTGGAATGTTACGTCCACCGCGGGGCCGGGGCGTACATCTGCGGTGAAGAGACAGGATTGCTGGAAGCGCTCGAGGGAAAGCGGGGCTGGCCGCGCAACAAGCCGCCGTTCCCGGCGATCGCCGGCGCGTTCGCGCGGCCGACGGTAATCAACAACGTCGAGACGCTCTGCTGCGTTCCGCCGATTCTGGAGAAGGGACCGGCGTGGTTCAAAACGATGGGGACCCCAAGTTCGCCGGGACCGAAGTTGTATGGGATGTCCGGGCATGTGAACAAGCCGGGAATCTATGAGCAGGAGTTGGGGATCACGCTCAATTATGCGATCAACGAACTGGGCGGCGGAATGAAAGGCGGGAAGCATAAGGGGACGATCTGCGGCGGAATTTCGATGGGCGTCCTGGGGCCAAATCAACTCGACATCAAGCTCGATTTCGACGACGTGCGTTTCCGCGGCGGCTGCCTGGGCCTGGGAACGGCCGGAATGATCGTCATGAACGACCAGACCGACATGGTGCTGGCCCTGCGCAACTGCCTGAGATTTTATTCGCACGAATCGTGCGGCCAGTGCACCCCTTGCCGCGAGGGGAGCGCGTGGATGCTGAAGATTATGAATCGCATCCTGGAAGGCCAGGGAAAGCTCGCAGATCTGGAGATGCTTCTGGAATTGGAGAAAACGCAGGGGATCATGCCCGGGACAACGATCTGCGGCCTCGCTGATGGCACGGCCTGGGCGACGCGAACATTTATCAATAAATATTACGACGAGTTCGCGGCACGATGCACGGCGGAGCCGACGGTGCCGATCACAATCAAGCGCGGCACGAAGAATGTGCTGGTGCCGATGGGGTCGAATACGAGATAGGTTTTTGTCGAAGTTTTCAGCGAAGCCAACGGATGGCCATCCGTTGGCTTTTTTTGTCGGAATGAATTCCGTGAATCGCTATTTATCGCGACGCGACGTTGTATGCGATTGAATCGCAGCCAAGTGTTCTCGCACGCCCGGCAGGTCCGGCCGAAGTTCCAACGCTTTTTGAAATTCCGCAATAGCCGCTTCTTTCGTGCCGAAGGTTTCGTTCCAAATTCCCAGAATAAAGTGGGCCTGGGCATAGCTGGGACGCTCTTTGATCGATTCCTGAAGAAGGAGGCGGGCCTGTGTTGCCAGGGCCTCGTTGTGCTGGGCGTAGGCCTCCTGGGCCAGCATCTGGGCGTAGTTGGTCATGGCGGAAATGTCATTGGGATTCTGGGTCAGCAGCCAACGATAGTGCAGGGCGGCTTCGGGGAAATCATCTCTGTCGGCCAGGAGATTGGCGAGATTGTTGTGCGCGGTTCTGGATTCGGGGTCGAGTTGTAGAGCCTGGCGATATTCGGCGATGGCGACCGTCGGGTTGTGCTTTTGCTGGGCCACCAGGCCTAGCCCGGCGTGGGCGCCGGCGGAGTCAGGGTTGGTTATGGACCACTGAACGGCGAATGATGTGTCATCCGTGTACGCGCTGCGCGCAAGCAACTGACGAAGGCGAGACAGGCGATCCAGCCGACCGCGATCGCGGCGGCCGAGCGACGAATGAGAGGGCGCTTGATTCGCAGGATGAGCACAGCGCCCAACGCCGCGACGGCTGGAAGCGCGAGGGCCACATAGCGCTCGGAGTAGGGCGCCTCCTGGCGGAACATGTGGGCGGTGGGGAGTTGGGTGAGAATGAACCAGCCTAGCCAGTACGCGGCAATTAACTTGAGGGATTTCTCAGCCGGGAAGATCCAGCAAATGAGCGCGACGAGGAAAAGGAGAGAGATTGCGGTGAGCGTTGGATCGAGCCAGACGTCCATCGTGGGCTCGTAGTGCAAAGTCATGAACGGGACGACCGCGGATTGCAGTCCGTAAAGAAGGCTGGTGAGTGGGGCGGCGGGATGGTTCTGAATGTCCCAGTGAATCGTCGGGGCCTGGAAAACGAGATGGCGGACAAAAAAATATCCGCCGAGAAGAAGGACGGGAGGAAGATATCGGAGGATAGGGTGCGGGCGGCGCGGAAGAAGAAGCAGATCGGCAAGTAGAAAAATTCCGGGCAGGACGGCGGCCTGCTCCTTGGCGAGGAGGGCGACGGCGAAGAGAACCATCGCGAGCCAATATTCGACGGCGGATGATCCCAGGTAAGCCCAGGCGGAAAGGAGAATCAGAAAGGCGGGAAGAAGAGTCTCGCGGCCACTGGCGGCGGGATAGACGGATTCTGAAAAAGACGGGTGCAGGGAGAACCAAAGCGCGGCCAGGAGGGAGGCCAGCGGAGTCAGGGCAAAGGGCTCCCGGCGAAAGAGGGCATAGCCCGCCAGCATCGTCAGACCCGCGAGGCAGGCGTTGAACAGATGATACGGGCGCGGGTCGGTTCCCCAAATCGTGCGCTGGACCGCAAACGTCATCCGTGTGATCGGGCGGTAATAGGGAAAATTGAGATAGTGCGGCTGGCTGAAAATCGTGCGAAGATCGGAAACCGTGTGCAGCGGGAACTGGTTTTCGATCACTTCGTGGTCGTCATAGACGAACTGGTTATTCCAACTTGAGGCTGCATAAAGACCCGCGACCCCAAGGGCGGCGAGGCAGGCATAGATGCATTGTTTGGCGCGGCTGTACAATTGCCACAAATTTGTATGACGGAACCGGATGTTTCACAACTTCTGACCGTGCAGGCGGCACAGCGGATCATCGACGCGGTGGAGCTGGCGCGGCGGGTCGCCACTAAGCCCATCGGGGAATGCGTCGGTTTGCGTCTGGCGGAGGAGATTCAATGCGACCGGGATGCGCCGCCGTTTGATAAGAGCCTGATGGATGGATACGCGGTGCGGAGTGGGGATGTAAAGCTGGGCGGCGCCGAACTGGTCGTTCGCGGGAAGATCGCGGCGGGCCAGACGCCGGGGGGGCCGCTGGGGGCGGGGGAAGCGGCAGCAATCATGACGGGTGCGCCTCTGCCGGACGGGGCGGATGCTGTGGTGCCGATTGAATTGACGGAAAAGATTGGGGATCGGGTGCTCTTTATGGCGGGGACGAA
Source organism: uncultured Phycisphaerales bacterium (assembly GCA_963844715.1). Classification (GTDB taxonomy): domain Bacteria; phylum Planctomycetota; class Phycisphaerae; order Tepidisphaerales; family Tepidisphaeraceae; genus UBA1161. The sequence continues at coordinate 316,376 of CAWJPJ010000007.1, forward strand.
GGCGGGGCGTTTCGTGGCGCAGCGCGGAGGCGACGCGAAGGAGGGGGAGATACTACTTGCGCGCGGCACACGGATCGGCCCAGCCCAGCTGGGCGTACTGGCGAGCGTCGGCAGGGGGCGGGCGGCGGTTGTGGAAGCACCGACGGCGGCGGTTTTGGCAAACGGGGACGAGCTGGTTGAGATTGACCAGAAGCCGGTGGGGCGCAAATTCGAGCCTCGAACAGTGTGATGCTAGTGAATTTACTCCAAAAGTGGAATTGTCCCACGACGGATTTGGGATTGGTGCGCGATGATCCGAAATTGATTCGCGCGGCGATGGAGCGCGGACTGGCCAGTGATTTGCTGTTGGTGAGCGGTGGGATGAGCGTGGGGGAGCGGGATTATGTGCCGGGGATTTTGAAGGAGCTGGGGGCGGAGATGATGATCACGAAGCTGCGGATCAAGCCGGGGAAGCCGTTCATTTTCTGGCGGTTGCCCGGGGACAAGTTCGTGTTTGGATTGCCGGGGAACCCCGTGACGCGCGTTTGTATGCACGGTGGCTCTGGTCAGGCGATTGATCGAGAGATGGATGGGCGGCAATTGGGAAGAAGGGATTCGCGAGGCGGCGCTATCCGAGGGAGTGGAGGGAAACGGGGTGCGCGAGTTTTATCAGCCGGCGATTTTTGACGGGAGTTTAATCCGTGCCTTGGCCTGGCGAGGGTCGGCGGATGTCTATACTTTGGCGCGGGCCAATGCCCTGGTGATCCGCCCGGAGAACGATCCGCCCCGGGCCGCGGGGACGCCGGTTCGGTTTTTGGAGATTTGATTTTGCGCCGCGTGAATTTGATTTTGTTGATCTTATTCGTCATCGCGGCGCTGGGGGGATCGTTTACCTGCGACGATAGCAATCATTCGTCGACGGTTTCCTTTGTTGTGCCGTAGAGAAATGAGAAAGAGATATGGATGCACGAACGCCGCTGATCGCAAAGATTATCGAAGCCGATCCGGCGGCGTATGGAAAGCTGGTGGTCGAAGGCGGGACGCCGGAACTGGCGCGGCAGATGCTGGATGGGGTGACCGCTGAACAACTGGTGGCCGCAAAATCTTCGGCCGATTCGCAGGGGATGCTGGCAGGCCTGTGGCTTTGGCTGGATGGGCTCGGAGAATCGCATCGGATTAGCCGGGGATTATCGACGCAGACGGGGAGTTTCTGGCACGCGATCATGCATCGCCGCGAGGGAGACTTTTCGAATTCGAAATATTGGTATGCGCGGGCGGCGGGTCATCCGGCGCTCGCGATTCTCGGGCAGCAGGGTTCGGCGATGGTCAATCCGATGCCGGCGGACAAGCGGTTGCTGAAAATCGTCGCCAATGGATGGAATGCCGGCGCGATGGTGGATTTGGCCCGGGAAATGCACGGGCAGCCCCAAGATCCGATCTTTCCGGCGGCGGTGGCGTTGCAGCGGCTGGAATGGAAAACGCTGTTCGATTACTGCGCTGCGGGCTGAGCGAGAATTTTATTCAGCGCGGTGATGACGTCCGCCGGGTCGCCGCGGGTGCCCTGGGCATCGAGGACGTTAGTCGCCACGATTTTTCCGAATCGATCGCAGACAACCAGGTCGGGAATCACTTCCGTCGAATAGGCGTTCAGCAACGCGGATTTGCCGAAAGCGCTCATGGGAACAGCGGGGAAGGGCATCTGCTCCTGCTTCATATACGCGAGCATGTCGGCGTCGGTCTTGTCCTCGTTAAGCATGACGATGGCCAATTCGGGATGCTTGGGGAGCGCATCGTCGGCAAATTTGACGAGGTTGGGGGAGAAGGCCTGACAGGGAGGGCACCAGCCGGCGCCAGAGTAGAAGGCGAAATATTTTTTGCTCTGTAGGTTGGGGTCGTGATACGGCTTGCCGTCGGAATCGACCATGATGCCGTCGATCGCCGCGGCGATGCGCGAGGGCGCTTGTCAGGATCGACGAGGACGAGTTGCCGGGCGCGGGAGATCAGGTCGGTTTGAGCAACATTTATGGTGATGCGGTTGGGAGAGTTGGGCCAGTCGATGTCTACGCCCTTTGCACTGACGTCGTAAAGCGTAACGCTGGCTCCGGCGGGGATGGTGCCCCATTGGGGGTAAACAACCGGCTGGCTCAGCGTGAGTTGCACGGGCCAAAGAGTTTCATCGGCGGCCAGAGACGTGGAATCGATCGCGCGCTGCGCAGGAGTGAGGGCGCTCCAGGCCTGATTCGCGGCGTCGAGGAGATTGGTGTCCTCCGGTTTGGCTTGGAAGCGAATGTTGCTGGTCGTGGACAAGATCAATTGCGAGCCGTCGAATTTCAGAATCTGCAGCTTGTCGGTTTGGTGGACAACCGCGCCGCTGTTGAACTGGATGTCCTGATTCATCGAGACGGCGGCGGGCCAGCGATCGGGCCGATTGGCAAGATCGGCCAGAGTCAGTGTGGCGGGCGCATCGGCTAAAGCGACGGTCGAGAAAATCCCCAGCCACAAGGCGGCTAAAAGAGCGGATTTCATAACAGGCAAGACACTACCACGAAGGGGCGGTTAGACGGAAGGGGTGGCAACGGCCTCGGCCACGTGTTTTACGGCGTTGCGGAAGATTTGCAGGCCGTCCCCTTCGGGGGTTTTATTTTTACGTGACGGGGAAGTCCAGGCGTAGTGCTGGGTGGGGTCGACGTATCGTTCGGGATGGGGCATCAGACCGAAGACCAGGCCGGTCGAGTCGCAGACGCCGGCGATGTCGTCGATCGAGCCGTTGGGGTTTTCGGGGAACTGCCCGGCGGCGGGCGAGCCGTCGGCCTTGGCGTAGACCAGGGCAACCTGATCGTTATCCCAAAGGGCCTGTCGCACGGCGCGGTCGGCAGGAAGGAATTTCCCTTCGCCGTGCGCGACGGGCAGTTCGATGGACGGAATTCCGGCGGTCCAGATGCACTTGCTTCCGCGCGGGGCCAGGCGAATCCAGCGGTCGACGAAGCGGCCGCAGTTGTTGTTGGTGAGCGTGGCGGTTTGCCCGGCGCGTCCGGCCAGGGGGCCGGGGAGGAGATCGGTTTTGACAAGAACTTGAAACCCGTTGCAGATGCCAATGATCGGTTTCCCGGACTCGACAAAACGCCGCAGATCATCCGAGAGATGATGGACGATCTGATTGGCGAGGATTTTTCCGGCGGCGATGTCGTCGCCGTAGCTGAATCCGCCCGGGAAGGCGAGTAGCTGAAAGTCGTGGAGAAGGGCCGGATTTTCGAGCAGCCGATTAACATGCAAAAATTGCGTGGTCGCGCCGGCGAGTTCGAAGGCGTAGGCAGCCTCGGATTCGCAATTTGTGCCCGCGGTGCGAAGGATTAGAGTATTCGGCTTCATAACGATAAGTTTATGTTGTAGAACGGTTATATCAATCCGATAATATGATGGAGGAAGTACGAGATGTCATCAGCGCCACACGCACAGCCGGAGGGGGTTCACGAGTTGGCCGCTGGCCCGCAGATTCAAGTCGAGGAACGGAAGCTCACGCTCAACAATTTCCTGAAGACATGCGTCAAGCTCAGCGGCTCGGATATCCATCTGCAAAGCGGAAGCGTCCCCATGATCCGCGTGGACGGGCGGGCGCGGTTTCTGGAATGCCCGCCGCTCAGCGATGAACTGGTTTCGGAATACGTGACGCAGATTCTGGCGGGGCATCACGACTCGATCAAGAAACGGGAAATTCTCGACCAGCGCGGCGCCGTGGACGTGGCCCACAGCTTTCCGGGAGTGGCGCGGTTCAGGACCAACATTTTCCGCAGCCGCGAGAAGTACGCGATCGTGATGCGGCGGATCGTCACCAAGATCCCGATGTTCGAGGACCTGAACCTTCCCCCGGGGGTCGAAGAACTGGCGGATAATAATCGCGGGCTGGTGGTGATCTCGGGAACCACGGGGCAGGGAAAATCGACGACGCTGGCGGCGATGATCGGCAAGATCAACCGGTCGCGCAGCGAGCGGATCATCACCATCGAGGACCCCATCGAATATCAGCACGACAACGCCAAGAGCCTGGTCAGCCAGGTGGAAGTGGGGACGGACAGCGAAAGCTACGAATATGCGCTGCGGGAAATGATGCGGCAGGATCCGGACACGATTTTGATCGGCGAAATCCGCGATTCGTATTCGCTTTCGGTGGCGCTGCGCGCCGCCGATACGGGACACCTGGTCTTCACGACCGTTCATGCGACCAACGCGACGCTGACGGTCGAACGATTGGTGTCGTTGTTCGATCCGGACCAGAAGGAGCTTCAGCGCACGCAACTGGGGATGAATCTGGTGGCGGTGCTTTGCCAGCGGCTGGCGAAACGGCGCGACGGGAAAGGGCGCGTCCCGGCCGTGGAGATCATGCACAGCACGCCGCTGGTTCGGAAGTACATTCTCGATGGAGAGTTCGACAAGCTGAAGGGGCTGGTCGGCAACAAGGAAGCCGGCAGCATCAGCTTCGATCAACATTTGGCCGAGCTATTCCAAAAGCAGCTCATCGATGTCGCCGAGGCCAAGCGCCTGGCGACGAACATGGATGCCTTGAATCTGGCCCTGCGCGGCATCGGAAACAACGAAACTCGATTACGATAGATGGATGGATACGGGCCGAATTGACGTTCATTCGCATCTGCTCCCGGGACTGGACGACGGGTGCGCGGATTTCGAGGAATCGGCCGGTTGCGCGCGGCGCTGGTTCGGATGGGTTACACGCACGCCTTCTGCACGCCGCACGTCTGGCCCTCCCTGGAAAACAACCCGCAATCGATCGTTTCGGCGGTACAGGGTCTTCAAAATCATTTCGATTCGCAGGGGATCGCGCTCAAATTGATGGGCGGCGGAGAGATCAATCTGCTCGAATGCTGGCCGGCGATTTCGAGTCTGCCCAGGGAGCAGATTGTGAGCTACGGGATGGCCGGGAAGTACGTGCTGTTCGATTTCTGGTCGGAGATATTCGAGGAGTGCGGACCGATCCTGAAGGAGGCGATCGGATATCTGTTGTCGCAGGGGATGAAGCCGATCCTGGCGCATCCGGAAAGAATCAAGGCGATGCGCGAGCCCGGAGCGGTGGAACAGGTTGCCCAGTGGGGAGCGCAGCTTCAACTCAACAGCTATTGCCTCAGCGAGCGCGTGGATGCCGCGATCTTCGATTTTGCGTCGCGATTATTGCGCGAGGGGAAATATTTTTGCTCGGGTCGGATACGCATAAGCCTACGGGCATGGGCGTGAGGGAGAGGGGATTGGCCAAGGCGATTGAGATTGCGGGGCAAGCGGAAATAGACCGGCTGAGCGTTGGCAATCCCCGATTGCTACTGGATTTTAGGACGAATCGGCGCATGGCCTCACCCGGCGGCGCGCGTTTGGGGCGATCCGGCGCGGCGATGTACGCGCGATGAACGCGCGGGGATCGCGATTGACCTCGTCGAGGAGCCGTCTGGCAAGCGGCGCGGGGAGGCAATTCCTTGTTCCCAGTGTTCGATCAGTTCCACCGACACGCCCATCAGCCGAGCAAAGACCGCTTGACTGACCGCGAGCCGGTCGCGGGTTTTTCGGACCGCCTTGGGTGAATAGGGGCGGGGGGCGGAAACTTCGATAGTGCGCACCGTCAAGCGGTCGTGAATAGGACGATCGGACTGAACTGCATCCAGCAGCTCAGAAAGCGCATCCGTGATGCGAGCGCCGAGGCGTTTGGGTTTGGAAATACGGCGATTCATTGGGGTCCTCTTCGTATAGAGAGCGCGTATTCGATGGCGCTGAGCATTTTGCGACAAATACGCCGACATACCCGAAGGCCAGGAGCATTAAAATTCCATTTTATCCTATATCTTAGGATAGTTCAAGCGGCGGTTGGGACAATCGAGCGCAACCGATTTAACTTTTGCGTGATCGTCGAGATGGTCTAAAACGCCCCAGGGTTCGCGGCCAGGAAGATTCTCAGGGCGAGTTCGGGATCGTCGTAAACCGTGGGTCCGGTCAGGTTTTCGGTTTCCTGCTTGGACAGCGTTGTGAGTCCCTTATTGGAAGAGTAACTGCTGGTTTTTGCGTAAGAGCACGGGAATTGGTCGCCGCTGAGGGACTCGACGTGTCCGTCGGCGAAAGCGGCATTGGCGGCGGTGTTGCGTCCCTTGGGTCCGGTGTGGCGATAGCCGATGCGGCAATTGGTCATTCCGATTTGATCCACCGATTGCCGTCCCATGTAAAGACCGTCGGCGACGATGACGAGCTGGGCGGAACGCTTGATCTTGAAGACGTTATGGACCTGGATGGAAGCGCCCGAGCTGTCCGGTCCGTAGCCGACCGAAGCGGAGTAATAAAGATCGGCCTGAGCGATGCTGGTCACGGGACTTCCGATGGGGTTGTAAGCGTTCAGCCAATAAGAGACGCGGTAAACCTGATTGAAGTTTTCTGAGGGGATGGTGGTGTCGACTTTGACGCCGCCGTCACCGCCGACGACGGGGAAGAGCATCGGCCAGTCCGCCCACCCACGCGGATTCGCCTGATCGACGATCGTTCCGGTCGGGCTGGTCTGCCCCTGGGCGACCCCGGCGATGTCAACTGTGTCGGGGCAATAGAAGACATTGTTGGTGTCGACCTGATACGAGCTTAGCCCCGGCGGCTGATTGAACCCGCCAGCAGAGATGAACCCGTCGCGAACGAGGATGGCGGCCCAGCCGTCGAAAGGTTGCTGGGGCCCGCCGGTGATGTTGGTGGTAGCACCAGGGGCAAAGGGCATGTTGTAAGCCGGGACCACGCACCCACGATTTTGGACGGAGTATTCGAGCAGCCCGATGGCGATCTGTGCGCAGATTGGACATGCATTTAATCGTTCGGGATTGAGATTGAGCGCGCGAGATGACCGGGAGCAGGATGCCCGCCAAGATGCCAATGATGCCGATAACAATGAGGAGTTCGACCAGGGTAAATGCTTGATTCCTTCGAGCGCGCATGGGCCCGGATTATACATTTCATGAACTCGCATGCGCGGCGAAAATCGAACCGTCGCGAGAAATTAGCGACGGGGCCGGCCGAGGAACCCAGATTGGAGCGATCAGAGCTTTTCGATCTGCCAGTATTCGAGTTCGAGCGGCGTGGGGCGCCCGAAGATGGTGGCGATGATTCGAACCATGCCTTTGTCGGGGATGATTTCGTCGACGTCACCCTCGAAATTGACGAAGGGCCCTTCGGTGACCTTGATGCGGTCGCCGCGCTTGTAAGCGGTTTGGATGGTCGGACCGGAATCGTCGGGGCGTTCGGCTTCCTCGAGCATCTTCGCTTGGTCCTTGGGGGTCATGGGGGTGGGTTTGCCGTTGGACCCGATGAAGTCGCCGACGCCGTCGGTTTCCTTGATCATGAACCAGACTTTTTCCGGGATCATCCCGTTGGGATCGAGCTGGAGTTCAATGAAAACGTAGCCGGGATAGAGCTTGCGGTCGGTGTCGCGGCGTTTTCCGTCCTTGATCTGGCGGACGCGCTCGACGGGGACGAGGATGCGCCCGACCTGCGCTTCGAGGGCTTCGATCTTGGTCTTGCGCGCGAGGGCTTCGCGAACGCGGTCTTCTTTATTGCTGGCGACTCTGAGGACGAAAAATTGCATAGATAGGCTCAATGCTTGACGGGGAAGAAAGGCGGAGGCGTTTTGAGGACCCCGACCAGGTAGAACACGGTCTGAAAAAACAAATCGTAGGCGAACAGAATCAACGCCATGAGGAATACGAATGCGATGACGACGCGAGTGGAACCGAAAAGTTCCTTGTTGGTGGTCCAGTTGACGCGTTTCATCTCGCTGTCGGTGGAGATGAGGAAATCCACGTTCGACGGCTTGTTGAGCAAATGGTAGCCGATAAGGATGTAAAGGAGGCCGAAGATTCCGATGACGAGATAAGTCAGCCGGTCGGTCATACCGAAGACAATGTGCTCTTGCCAGATGAAATGGCCGCCAAGCAGTCCGAGCAGGCCGACGGCTCCGACGGTTCCCATCCGGGTCCAGTATCCCTGGCCCTTTTTATAGATGGTGAAGTACCCGCCGCCGCTGCTGGAGGGGGCGGGCGTGCCGGGGCCGCGATCCCCCGGGGGAGGGTAACTGGGCGGCGCCTTGTCCGGCGTGCTGGAGGTTGGGGTTTATCCGAGGCGGTCATGGTCGGGTTCCCCTGGCTGTCGTTCGTCGTCGTCATGGTTCACACGCCAGGAGGGAATTGAACCCCCAACCTGCCGCTTTGGAGACGGCCGCTCTGCCAATTGAGCTACTGGCGTAAGAGACGGTCTAAAACCTTTCACTTCCTTTTGATCTTATGCAGGGTGTGGCGCCGCAATCTCGGGCAGTATTTTTTCAGCTCGATTTTAGGCGCGCCGCCCACCACCTTAAGTTCGGTGCGATAGTTCAGATCGCCCGTCTCGGTGCACTGGAGCCAGACCATTTCGCGGTTTTCTTTGGCCATGTGACGCCCTTGCTCGCGCTAGGCGAGGATTTTGACGACGACGCCCGAGCCGACGGTTTTTCCGCCTTCGCGTACGGCGAAGCGGAGTTTTTCCTCCATGGCGATGGGGGCCTGGAGTTCAACTTCCATGGTGACGTTATCGCCCGGCATGACCATTTCAGCCCCGCCGAGGAGCTTGGCCGTGCCGGTGACGTCGGTGGTCCGGAAGTAGAACTGGGGTCGATACCCCGTGAAGAAGGGGGTATGACGGCCGCCCTCCTCCTTGGTCAGGACGTAGACTTCGGCTTCGAACTTCGTGTGCGGGGTGATGCTCTTCGGCTGAGCGAGAACCTGACCGCGTTCGAGATCTTCTTTTTCAACGCCGCGGAGGAGGACCCCGACGTTTTCGCCGGCCTGTCCTTCGTCCAGGGTCTTGTTGAAGGCTTCGACGCCGGTGACAACCGAATTCCTGTTGGGCTTGAGCCCGACGATTTCGATGGTGTCGCCGACCTTGCACCTTGCCGCGCTCGATACGGCCGGTGCCGACCGTGCCGCGTCCCTTGATGCTGAAGACGTCTTCGATGGGCATCAGGAACGGCTTATCGATCTCGCGCTGCGGGATCGGAATGTATTCGTCCAGGGACTTGACGAGTTCGTCAATCGGCTTGCAGCGCCGCGTCATCCTTGGGGTTCTGATACGCGGGGAGCGACGAACCGCGGATGACCGGCGTGGTGTCGCCGGGGAAACCGTACTTCGTCAGCAGTTCGCGGATTTCCATTTCGACCAGTTCGAGCAGTTCCGGGTCGTCGACAAGATCGATCTTATTGAGGAAGACGACGATCTTGGGCACGCCGACCTGGCGGGCCAGCAGGATGTGCTCGCGGGTCTGCGGCATGGGACCGTCGGCGGCGGAGACGACGAGGATCGCCCCGTCCATCTGGGCGGCGCCGGTGATCATGTTCTTGATGTAGTCGGCGTGGCCCGGACAGTCGACGTGGGCGTAGTGCCGCTTCTCTGATTCGTACTCGACGTGGGCGGCGGAGATAGTGACCGTCTTGGTCGCGTCACGTTCGGTGCCGCCCTTGGCGATGGACTTGTAGTCCTTGGCCTCGATGCCGAACTTGGCGGCGGACCTGCGCTGAGCGCAGCGGTCAGGGTCGTCTTGCCGTGGTCGATGTGACCGATGGTTCCAACGTTCACGTGCGGCTTTTTGCGTTCGAATACGCCCTTGGCCATGTCGATAACCTCCGAATCAGAATTTTAGTCTTGCCACAGTCGGATGGGGCCATGCCCCTATCCTCAAATCAAAATTCAACTGGCGGAATCCCGCGACGCCGCGCACAGCCGCAACATGATAACAGGATGCGCCGTGCAAAGCTGGCACTGGGGATTGAACCCAGGACCTCCACCTTACCAAGGTGGCGCTCTACCGCTGAGCTATGCCAGCGCCACCGCCAGCTTTGCGGCCGAACGGCTCTTCCGGCGATACCGCCCGGCTAGCGCGTACCGCAAGCCGATGAAGGGCGGAAAGTATAAATCGCCACAAACTAATGTCAACATGGAGGTAGAGCGACGGCCGAGGACGAAGTAATTGACCCTGCCACCGCGAATCGACTATCTTTAAATACTTCATCCTCAGGCGAACGATCTGGAGACCCCCCGTGATCCATCCGCTTAAATCGACTGCCGGTGCTTTCGCGTTGGCATTGGCCTTGATCAGCCTTACCGCCTGTGCGCCACCAAGAAAACCGCGGCCAGAGGTCCGCTGTTTGTCACCCTGACCGATCCTGGTTTCATCCAACAATGGGATTATCAGATTCAGTTGTCCGGCGGGGAATCAGTCAGAGGTATCTATTTGCTCGGAGACACGCTGCATGTGATGACCGATCAGAATATCGACCAGGCCCTGACCGCCGACGGGGGCGAGTTGATTTATTTCAACCGCATCGCGGACCCGGCCGAGGGCATTCGCGGCGGTCCAGTGGATCTGACTGATCGGGTCGTCTACGCAACAAGCCATACGTTGGAGATTTACGACGTCCACGGGCGGTTTCAAAAATCAATTTTCTGCGAGGAGGGGATCACCAGCCCGCCGACCGGATCAGGAAACCTAATTTACATGGGGATCGGCGAATTGAACGGACGCCTGCGCTGCATGGATATTTCCCGCGATGTGAATCCGACACTCTGGGAGGTTCTGACCGGAGGCCGCGTGGACGGTGCGCCGGCGGTGCTGGACAAGGAAGTCTACTGCGGAAGCGAGGACGGGAGCGTCATTGGAGTGGATGAAGACGGGAACACGCTGTGGCCGCTCCTGGACAAATACAAGTTCATCACGGGCGGGCCGATCGTCGCGGATGTGAAGGTCGACAAGACCGGAGTGTTCGCGGTTTCGGGAGACCAATCGCTTTACTGCATCGATCGCGGCTCGGGGCATATCAAGTGGCGGTATTTCGCGGGCACACCTTTGGAAACGTCTCCGACGGTGACCAACACCACGGTATATCAATACGTTCCCGGGCGCGGCCTTGCGGCGATCGACAAGAGCCAGCCGATTACGCTCGATGCCCAGCAAACCAAATATCTCGGCGAGGAGCCGATCCACTCGGCAAAGTGGATCGCCCCGCATGCGCTGGCGTTCGTGGCGGAGGACGACCAGTACGTTTACGCTGCAAAGCGACTCCAACTCCCTCCTGGCGCTCGATAAGCAGTCGGGAGAGGTGGTCTTCTCGTCGCGGCGGCATGACCTGACGGCGTTCGCCGTCAACTTGAAAGACGCGACGATCTACGCGGCGACCAGCGGCGGCGAAATTCTGTCGATCAAGGCCGATCTGACTCCGGGAACCATCGGGGAATTGGTCATGGCGACGCCGGTCGGCGCGGTAGAAATTATGTCCGATCTGGTCCAAGTTCGCCGGGCACTGATCAGCGTTTCCGACAAGACGGGCCTTGCGGAATTCGCCACCGCCCTACAGACCGAATTCCACATCGAATTAATCAGCACCGGAGGGACGGCGGCGTTTTTGCGCACCGCCGGCCTGAGCGTGATCGACGTCTCGCAGGTGACGGGGTTCCCCGAAATGATGGACGGCCGGGTGAAGACGCTGCATCCGAAAATTCACGGGGGGTTGCTCGCCCTGCGAGAGAACCCGGAGCACGCCGCCGCCATGGAGGAGCACGGTATTCAACCGATCGATCTGGTGTGCGTTAATCTTTATCCGTTCGAAAAAACCATCGTGCGCCCGGAAGCGACCCTGGAGGAGGCGATCGAAAATATCGACATCGGCGGACCGTCGATGATCCGCTCGGCGGCGAAAAATCATAAATATGTCCTGGTGGTGACGAACCCTGATCGGTATGAAAAAGTGCTCGGCGATTTGCGCAAGCACGCCGGCAGCACCTGCCAAAAACACCGCTTTAAACAGGCCCAATTGGCCTTTGCCCAGACGGCGGCGTACGACGCGGCGATCGCGCGATATCTGCGGACAAAACTGGAAGAGCCGCCCGAGCCGCTGCCGGAAAAGATCGAATTGAGTCTGGCTCGCAAGCAGGTCCTGCGCTACGGCGAGAACCCGCATCAGCTCGGGGCGCTATACGTGGACGGACGGCAAAGCCCCGAGGCGTCGGTGGCCCGCGCGACGCAATTGCACGGGAAGGAATTGTCGTACATCAACCTGCTGGACGCCGATGGGGCGCTGGGGTGCGTGAAAGAGTTCGCCAATCCGTCAGCGTGCATCGTGAAGCACACGACCCCGTGCGGCTGCGCCGAGGCCGACGATCTGCCCACGGCTTTCCGGCGCGCGTTTGAGGGAGATCCCCTGGCGGCGTTCGGCGGAATCGTGGCCCTGAATCGAGAAGTGGATTTGCAGGCGGCGCGGCAGATCGTCTCGATCGACAAGCTGCTGGAAGTTATCGTCGCGCCGGGATTCGCGGACGATGCGCTGGCGCTGCTGAAGGAGCGGTGGAAAAATGTCCGGCTGCTGTCGGTCGGGCCGATGGGAGACCGCGACGCCGCAGAGCTGCACATGCACAAGATCACCGGCGGATATCTCGTGCAGCAGCGCGATCTGGCGGGAATCGATGAGACGGCGTGGAAAGTGGTTTCGCGGCGCAAGCCGACGAAAGAAGAGCTGGCGGACCTGCAATTCGCCTGGCTGGTTTGCAAGCACGTGAAGAGCAACGCGATCGTCGTGTGCAAAAATCGCATGCTTCTGGGGGCGGGTGCGGGACAGATGGATCGCCCCAGCGCGGCGCGGCTGGCGATCGAAAAAGCGGCAGAACGCGTCAGCGGGTCGGTGGCCGCGAGCGACGCGTTTTTTCCGTTTCCGGACGGACCCAAGCTGCTCCTGGACGCAGGCGTCACGGCCATCGTTCATCCCGGCGGGTCGCTGAAGGATCAGGACACCATCGACTTGGTCGATTCGCGCGGGGCGGCGATGGTTCTGACGGGCCGGCGGCACTTCAAGCATTAGAGCGTTCCCATGCAATCCGCGCGGGAATTAATTGTCGAGCCGGTGGGGCTGAATGTTGAAACATTGGCTCGGCCTATCGCCTGGGAAAAATTATTTGGAAATGATCATCCGGTCGAGTTGGAGATCGGGATGGGCAAGGGGACCTTTCTCGTCGAGCAGGCCAAGGCTCGGCCGGAGATCAATTTCTTCGGGGTTGAATACGCCCGGTGGTTTTGGCGATACGCCAGCGACAGGCTGCGGCGGAATAACTGCCTCAACGCCCGGACCGTGCGGGCCGAGGCAAACGTATTTTTTGCGGGAATTCATTTCGGACGGCACGCTTTCGGCCGTGCATATCTATTTCCCCGATCCCTGGCCGAAAAAACGGCATCACAAGCGGCGATTGATCCAGACAGGATTTGTGGGGGAGGTGATCCGCGTGCTGAAGACCGGGGGGATCGTGCGGATTGTTACGGATCATGCGGAATATTTTGAGCAAATCGAGCAGGTCTTGGCGGCGTCGGCGCTGGCAAGGCGGGACTATATCCCGGCGCAAATTGCCCCTCACCCTAACCCTCTCCCCGAGTACAGGGAGAGGGGACAGACGGCTGAAGAGGCGGAAATCGTCGGAACCAACTTCGAGAGAAAGTACCGCCGGGCGGGGCGGGCTTTTTTTTCGGTCATGTCCGAGAAAATCGCGTAATTCATTCAACTTTCGCCCGGGTCGCGTCCGATAACAGGGATAGCTCCAATAGAAGAGGTTGCGCATGATTAAAGGTTTAATGATCGCGGCGTTGGGTCTTGCACTGGTTGGCTGTTCGAGCGACGGGCAGACGTCGATGCTGCCGAATCCGGATGGGAATCTCCGGCGGACGTCGGCCGAGTTCGCGGCGGACGCCGCCAAGCGGCAGTACGAAGCCGAAGCGCCCTGCAACAAGGCGACCGATGCCCGGGCCGAGTATGAGATCATGACGCATCGCATCGATCTGGTGAACCTTGCGGACGCCGATTGGAGCAACGTCGAGGTGTGGATCAACCACGAATACGTCGTCTATCTCCCCGTGATGCAGAAGATGGTCGATGAGAAGCTCGATTACGAAATGTTCTTCGATCGGGACGGCCACCACTTCGAGACCAAGGGCGGAGCTACTCCGCTTCAGAGCATTCAGATTTATCGCGACGGCAAGATGTGGGATGTGACGGCTACGGCCGACTGATCACAAGCCAAGCTCCGCGGCCGCATGGACGCGGGCGAGCAACCTGGCGGCGTTGTCGTGATAGACTTTCTGGATTACATCGATCGGCAACGATAATCCCCGCAATCGCGGCTGCGCAGTCCTCAGGAAGATCGGGGTCGAAGATCGGGCTTGGACCGTCGTAATCGCTTTCCCACAACATGCGATGAGCCCAGAATCGGCTGGCGAGAAAATCGAAGCCGCGGTCATCCCAGCTTACCTGGTCGGTTCCAAATAAAATCCGGTCTGCGTTTCGAATCACGAACTGTCGCGCTTCGTCGCGCCGGGCGCTGATTTCGCGCACCATCCAGCGAGTGGCGCTGCAATCGAGATACAAATTCGGGAAACTATCGAGAAGACCCTGAAGGCGATGCAGGTCTTCCGGATTCCCTCCCATGTGAGCCCCCACCCAGGGCCGGTCCCGGAATTCCTCCAGCAGCCCGGCCCACATCTCGTAATGCTCGTCGCGCGTGCCGTATTCGGCGGTGTCCTTGTATTTTCCTTGATACCAGATTTCCGGGTCGCCCATATGGCTCATGAAGATCATCCCGCGCGCGGCCGCTTCGTTGATGACCGGGCGAAGTTCGGGCGAGTCAAGCCGGATTTTTCGTTTGAACATCGTTCCCGGCGCCATATGAAATTTAATGATGCGGCTGCCCAGGTTGTAAAACGCCTCGAGCCGGCGGAGCCAGTCGTCGATGGTGGGGTTCTGCCACTGCGGGACAGTGATGAAATGCAATCGCCGGGGCCAGTCGCGCTGGAGATCCAGCGCTTCCTCCAGCGGCCCCATCGTGCAGAAGGCATCAATGCCGTAATGATCGGCGGCCTCGAACCAGGCTTTCCCGTGCTTGGCGGCCAACAGGTGGCAATGGAAATCGACAATCTTCCCGCGAACGGCAGGACGCGGCATCGGCTTTCGATAATCGAGATTGAGCCGGTTAAATTCGCGCGGATCGGCGGGCGCAAATGCCGGAGGCTGAGGCGTCGTTGTGGTCGTCGTCGGAGCGCTGCTCATGCACCAAAGCGTATGGCGCAATGCGCCGGCAGGCAACTGCGCTAACCGGGATTCAGGCGGTTGATAACCTCCTGCATCGGCGACAGGAGCGGATTCAGAGCGGTCATGGCCTGGTTGGTATCGGCGCGGAAGGTTCTGGCGTAATCGGCTACCGTGCGCAGAATCTGAATGTCCGGCTCCTCGGCGCGCTGCGTAAATTTGTTCACGATGGCCCGGAGTTGCTCCGTTCGGCCCGCTTCCTGCAGGGCCGGAGCGTGACAGAGACGGTCAAACTCGGCGAGCTTGGCGGTCAGCTCCTGCCCTTTTTGCTCAACCTTGACGGAACTGGTCTGTATGAGGGTGGAGTTGCGCGCGGTGGCGGCTTTTGCATATTCCGTGATCGAGGCCAAAAGCTGTTTTGCCGGGGCGGCCAGGCCGGTTGCGGCATCGGTTATGCGCATCTCGATCTGACGGACCAGGCGGTCGACGCGCGGGTCAACGGGAGAGGCGTCGGCGGGCTTCTCATCCACGCCGAAGGTGTTCCGATCTTCCTCAGGCCCGTCAAGAATCGCGGCTTGCTGCCAGGAGGCGGCAGCTTGCACGCCCGTAAAGGTATAGAGCGGACCGAGGCGCCAGGTAATGGGCCTGGATGCGATCCCAGTCGCGATCAAGCATCGCCTCGATCTTCGAGACGATTAGGGATTCGTCGCCGACCAGATCACCCTGCGGGGCCGGGCGGATCAGCATGTTGTGCAGATATTTAAAAAGAAGGATGTCCAGGATGATGGTCCCCGCCAGGCACGCGGCGCAGATGGCGTCAACCGTCCAGTCGCGGAACTGATTCTCAGAAATAGCCGCCAGGGCCAGGATGCCCGCGATGATCGTCGGGAGGAGCATGGCGTGATAAAAAGCGACGTCGGTGCGCGCCATCCGAATTCCCAGGACTGCGTTGGCCCAGATCGTGGCGATGAGCGCCGCGATCCCGCCGGCAAAGAATGGATGCTCCACGACTTTAAGCGCGACGTTCTGAAACGAGCGATCGGGAACGTCCATGCCCCACAGAACGGCAAGCCCCACGAACGCCAGGCAAATGACCAGGCCGGGGAAAATTTGCATTCGCCGAACCCAGGATCGCACCCGCGCGGCGTGTTGCAGGGGGGCGTCGTTGGACGGCGTCAGCATTCCCGCGGCGCTGGACAGTTCGAGGCTTTCCAGCCAGCCGAACGAATCGAAAACCTCCTTTGCCTCGGCCATGTAAGCCGCGGCGAGTTTGCCCCGGAGGGCGCTGAGGATCGACCCGCTCTTGGCCTGCCATTGCGGCGTTTCCAGTCCGCGGTGGAGTTCGTGCAGACCCAGGCGAATCTGCTCCCCGTCAAGGAGCGTGGCGGCGCGCTTGGTCGGCTCCTGGCGAATTTTGGTGAAGGGCTCGGCGTCGGCGACGACTACAAGATTGTTCCCGACCAAAAACGCGCGGTAGGGATGCGAATCAAATTCGTACTCCGCGACGATGGCGTTGACGCGATAGAGGACAATGTCCTGGCGCGCGACGCGTCCCCAGAAATCGCGGCGGGCCTCCTGGGCGAGGCGCACCATGGTATTGCGCAACGGCCCGGGCGGAGCGGCTTCGAGAAATTTGTCGTCGATCACGTCGCCCGACAAATGGGCGACCACGCGATAATCATCATCCACCAGAACCGAGAGCGAGCCCTCCGCCGGATGATCGACCGGGGCCGATGACGCATGGCTCCGCCCGTCCATGGTGCGAGTGATGAGCTTGGCGACGTAGAGCGGTCGATTGGAAGCCTGGCCGAGCGCGATATTCTGGTCGAGATCGGGCTGGCCCCCCGAGAGATTTGCCGCCCATTTGATCAGACGCAGGCGAATATTCGCCGACTCCCCCTCGTCCATTCTGCGGCCCTGAAAAAACAGCCGCAGTGCCAGGCGAAGATCATCCGGAGTGCGAACCTGCTTGGCGACCATCTCGTCAAAGAGTGCCTTCGGCTCGGCACGGGATCGCTCGTTGGGAATTCCCGAGGCCGAAGGACCCGGCGCGGGGGCGACGCGGGTTTCTTCCTCGACGCCGGGGATGCCGGTGTCGTCCTCAAGGGGAACGTCCAAAGCACTGAACGAATCGGATGCCGCCGGCTCGGGGGCCGCGGCAATCGGAGTTCCCCGCCGCTCGGGCTGCATTTCCAGCTCCGGCTCGGGCGGAGGTGCCGGGGGTTCTACGACCCGGGATGGCGCGGGGCAGGGGCTCGCGCTGGAGCGGGGGCGGGCGCATGCGCGGGAGCCGGAGCCACCGCCCGCGCCTGCGACGGCGGTGCTGGCGCAGCCGAATCGGTCGCGGGGCGCAAGTTGCAGAATCCCCTTCTCCTCCTGCGGATCGGCCGGAAGAGCCGCCAGGAAATGCAGCGGCGTCTCAAACCGGCGATCGCGCCGCGCGTACGATTTTCGGAAAACTTCATTCAGCCATTGTGGAACATCAGCGTTGAATTCGCCGGGCAATTCCGCGCCGCTGGGTCGCTCGCCGGTGAGCATTTCGAAAAGCGTGACGCCGAGGGCGTAGAGATCGGTCCTCACATCCGGCGGCGTCCCGGTGCGCTGCTCGGGAGCGAGATACGCCATTCGATCTGCCCCGACAGACGCCGCGCCCGCGCCGGCGGCGGTGAGAGACATCGCGACGCCCACTCCGAAATCAGACACTCTCACACTGCCGGGCTCCGAGAAATTGCTGTTGACCGCGGTAGGCGTGAAAAGAATGTTTTCCGGTTTGATGTCGCCGTTGACGACTCCGCGCTCAAAGCCGTATTGGATGGCCGTCAGCACTTGGCGCAGAATGTTGATGGTTTGCGGGACGGACAGCTTTCGCTGCGTGACCCACGGGCGCAGCGATCCGCCGGACAAATATTCGCTGATGAGGTAGGGCGGGTCCGCGTTCGGATCGAAGCCCAGCGGCTGGGCGATATTGGGATGCGAGAGACGGGGGAGACTGACGGCTGGCAGATTGAGATTGGCGATGTACACCTTGTCGGTCGCAATTTTGACCGTGGCGAGTTGATCGGTCCAAAGATGATGGTGAGCCCGCCAAACCTGCGCAGCGGGGCACTGGCCGACGGAGTCGTCCAGAACATATTCGCCCACTCGTTGTTTCGATTGAGGCATCAGGCCCCGCCAATTTTCTTTACGGCCCCGTTGGGACCATCAGATTAGCCGTAATGGATTCCACTGGCAACATAATCTTAACTGCACTTCCGACAGAATATTGCGTCAATTGTCGCGTCCGAAGAGCACGCCCAGGGCGGCCACGATTCCTCCCAGCGCCATACCCAGATTCTCCGGTTTGACCAGACCGAAGGTCGGGACATGCAGCGAACCGCCGCACAATATAAGCAAGACGGCGGCGATCATGAAAACTCCCATCTTTTTCCCGCCAAAGAGGGCGGAGACGACCAGGATCGTCCCGGCAAAGCCGCAGGGATAGGAGCCTAGAAATTGCAATATATTGTGTTCGGTTTGCCGCGATACATATTTGTCGGCGGGTGTAGCCTGGACGGTAAGCGACTGGGGATGGTCGTTGATTGAGATCGAACCTCCGGACCCGGCATCCGAGGACGATTCACCGGCCAGCTGATCGCGCACGCCGCTGATCGTTTCGACCCCTTTTTTGCTCGCTTCCTGAAGGAAATGGGGATTGTTCTCGTACATCCAGAACAGGAAAGGGATCAGGAGCACCATTCCGGCGATAAAGCGGGCTTGCGAACCGAGCAGCAAGCCCCAGAAGCCGCCGTATTTCCTGTCGAGATAGGTGGCGCGCTCGCGGGGTTCTTCCTCTTCGCCCGCCTGCGCGGGGACGACGACCGGGGCGGGCGCCGGGGTTGCGGTTGCAACGGCGGCCGGCGCGGGCTGGCGGGGCGAGGGCCGTGGCGGAGCCGTCGGGGCGGCGCGCATCGAATCGACCGAGCGGCGGATTTTGTAACCCTGCGCAAGTATGTCGGCGGCGGATTTTTGCGCTTGCTGCCGCGCATCGATCTGTGCCACCCCCTGGGCACGCAATCGCCGCTCCTCCACTTTGGCCAGATACCGCCGCTGCTTTTCCTCCTGCCGCAGGCGCATGCGGGCCTCGAACCAGGCAATGATCGGGTCGCGCAAGCCGCCCATTTTTTGCGCTTGGCCCCGGCCGTTGTGCGCAGATAGAGCCGCCGGGCCCGCATCTTCGATTCGTACCCGAACAGCGATTCGTAAAACTCCTCCCAATGGACGCCGGCGAATTTGCAGATGAATTGCCGGATGGTTTCCTCGTCCAGGCCGCGCTGGCGCAGCGATTTGAGCATCCCTTCGACGGGAATGATGTAGGTGCGCTTCTGGTCGTGGGCGAGTCGATCGATCGTGAAATAGTATGCCAGGGCAACGACCACGGCGGCGTTCAGGAAGCCGAGCACCCACCATTGTACGTCGAACAAAATCACGGCGCCGACGACAACCACCAGGAGGAGCAGCGCCCTGATCCAGTCGAAAAAGCTCGCACCGAAAATAAATTGGCGGATTTTGCGGAAGAGATAGGTCCCGCGGGCGACTCCTTCGATGGCGACGTAAAATGCCAACGTGAAGACCGCCATCGAGATGATTCCAGCGGCAAATTGGAAGCGCCGAGATAAACCAGCAGCGCGGCAATAGCGGCACAGAGCACAAAATAGGCGGGGATCAATTTGTTTCGGAGCGCCGCCAAGCAACGAGCCGTTGAACTCTTTGACCGCAAATTCCAGGGCTCGCGTGTGCTCTTCGCGGGGAGTAAATCGTTTGGCGTCCTGGGCGGCGACGCCGAAGAAATCTTCCAGCGCGGCGACAACCTCCTGCATGCTCGCATAACGATCCTCCGGCTTCTTGGCCATCATCTTCAGCAGAATCGCCGAGAGATTGGCGGGGATGTCCTTGGCGAGAGCTTCGGGAGGCGTTACCGGTTGCGTGGCATGCTTGGTGATGACTTCCACGGCGCTTTTACCGACGAAGGGCGGGCGGCCAGTGAGCAGGTCGTAGAGCGTGCAGCCGAGGGAATAGATATCGGCGCGGGCATCAACGCTAGCGGCGTCCTTGGCCTGCTCGGGGGCCATATAAGCTGGAGTCCCCATGGACAGCGCGGCGCCGGTGGCGCTGGCATCGCTGGCTGCCGTTAGGGCGGGGGACGCCGTGATGTCCGAAGCGTTTTGCCGCTTGACCAGCCCGAGATCGGCGACTTTCACCAAACCCAGATCGTTGAGGAGTAGATTTTCCGGTTTGACGTCGCGATGGATCATCGCGTGGTCGTGGGCGAATTTCAGCCCGCGCACGGCCTGCAGCACGTAGATCACGGCGGTTTCGGGATCAAGGCGTCCGGCTTCGCGGACGGCAGAGGCGAGCGTCTGCCCCTCGACAAATTCCATGCTGAAAAACTGCGTGGTTCGGTCCTCCCCGATGTCGTGAATCTGGACAATGTTGTGATGCGAGAGCTGCGCCGCGGCGTAGGCCTCGCGCGTGAAGCGAGCGATGAAAACGGGGTCTTGCGCGAGCTGGGGATTCAAGATTTTTACGGCCACTTTCCGGTCAAGAGAGAGCTGGCGGGCAAGATAGACGGAGCCCATCCCGCCCTGCCCGAGTTTTTGCAGAATCTCGTAACCGCCGAGGCGCTTGCCGGTCGCGCCAGGCGCGGACATCGCGGCGGCGGGGATGGATGCGGGTTCCGTGGGTTGCGTTCTCCGCGGCGGCGGGGGAACGGCGACGGCGGTCCGACCCGCCCGGGCCGGCGGCTGTGGCGCTGGAGGAGGCGGTGGAGATGCAGCGACCGTTGCGATAATCGAAGATCCGCCCATTGAATCGGCGGGGGATTTCCTTTTGGGTATCGGTTCGGTGATTCCGAGCGCCTTGGCGACGTCGTTGGTGACGCTCTCAGTGCGGTCGACGGCGACAATGAGCGGGGCCACGTTCGGGTCCTCGGAAATAACCAGAAGGAATTTCTTGCCGCACCCCACGCATTTCGGCCCGAAGCGGCCTACGCGTCCCCCCTTGATTTGCATCATGTGACCGCAATATGGGCATTGAACGGTCATGCAACAACCACCCCGGATAAAGAAAATGACGGCGGCCTTGGCCCGAAGCCGCCGCCGGCAAGCTTAATCCAACGACACGACCGGTCAAACAAAAATTATAATTCGCGACGTCGCTTTGTGCCCCCGGGTTATTTTCTTGCCGCAGGGGGCTTGGATGCGTAAGTTTGCCCTCGAAATGGCTGAAATTTCAGCATCCTCGGCATGGTTGATCCCGCTCCCCGGCGGGCCCGCGCTGTCGCCCCTGGAATTGCTGGCAAACTCCGACGGCGTAGTGATCGGACGCCACGAGCACTGCGACATTCCCGTACCGCCCGAAGCCGAGCAAGTTTCGCGGCGGCATGCGCGATTTTCATTGGAAAATAATTCGTGGCGTATCGTCGATCTGGACAGCCGGTGGGGTACGTACGTAAACGGCGTGCGGCTGACCCCGCACCGCGCGATGCCGCTCAGCGACGGCGACCTCGTTCGCATCGTTCCCTGGACCTTCAGCTTCAGCACGCGCGGCGTTCCCAAGCGCGGATTACAGGCTGTGGACGATCGGGACACTACGGTGACGATGGTGCGCACCGTCACATCGATGCCGCACAAGCCGCTGCATGACGAAATGGTGAATCTCCTGCTGGAGAGCGCCACGGCGATTCACGCCGCCCCGGACGAGGCGACTCTCGCCAACGTGCTCATGGACATCGCCTGCCGGGGCACGGGATTGCCCAACGCCGCGGTGCTCGAGGCGCTGGACGCGCAGGGACACATTGAAGTCGCGGCGCAGCGGGTCGGCCCGTCGGCGCACGAACCGGCGGGAGCCGTCTTTAGCCGATCGCTTTTGGCCGCCGCATCCACCGGCGAAGTCGCGGAGCTCTCCGGCCTCGGCGCCGAAAACGTGGCCCAGAGCATCGTCGATATGCAGATCAACGCGGCGCTCTGCGTGCCGCTCATGCTCGGGACGGCGGTGGCGGCGTATCTGTACCTCGATTCCCGAAGCGGATGGGCCGGGGCCGCCAGCACCCTCCGCCCCAACGCGTCGGGTTTCTGCCAGGCGCTGGCGAAAATGGGCGGCCTGGCCCTGTCGAATTTGAAACGAATGGACGTCGAACGCCGCGCAGCGCAGATCGAGGCGGAATTGCACGCCGGGGCCGCGGCGCAGAAATGGATCTTGCCGCGCGGGCCGACCCAATGCGGCGCCATGGTCTGCGTCGGCAGCAGCCGGCCCGGCCAATACCTGGGCGGGGATTTTTTCGACGCACTGGTCCTCCCCGACGGGAAGCTGGCAGTAAGCCTGGGGGATGTGAGTGGGCACGGCGTCGCGGCCTCGGTCCTCATGACCGCGGCTCAGGGGTTTTTGCACGCGTCATTGCAGAATCACGGAAACATCGCGCGGGCGGTCACGGATTTGAACGCCTTTCTTCATCCGCGCAGGTCGGAAGGAAAATTCGTCACGCTTTGGGCCGGCGTTTTCGATCCGACCGCGATGCGCGTCGATTATGTCGACGCGGGACACGGATATGCGCTTCTTTCGAAAGCGGATGGGACCTTTGATCAACTTCAAAGCGGGGACGGACTCCCGCTGGGGATCATGCCGGATTCAAAATATGCCACGGCGTCCTCACGGCTGTCGGCGGGACAGCGTGTCTTGATCATCAGCGACGGGCTCGTCGAGCAATTTGAGCCCGAGGCGTCCGCGCCCGAGCGGGGCGGCCGCCGGCAATTTGAACTGGCGGGCGTGCAGAAGGCGATGACCAGTGCGCAAGCGGAGCCCGGAGACGCGACCATCGAGCGCATTTTCCAGGCGGTCTTTCAATTCGCAGGAACCGAGAATCTGTCCGACGATGCGACGGCGGTCCTGGTCAACTGGTGAGGGCCTCGCGCGTATCTCGGACCGGAGTCGGCCGGGGCAAAACAGACGATGGTGATTTCCGAGTCGATCACTTCGCGCGCGGTCTCAGCGTAGGACTTGCGGAGAACGGCTTCCGTTAGATTTTGCGGATCGGCCCACGCCAGGTGTGACTGAACAAGGATGACTTGCTCGAATGTCTGCGAGGATAGCCGGTCCTTGAGTTGCTCCAGGTCATCCTCGGCCAGAACGCGCATCATCGTGCGCGGCGGATCGTGCTCGAAAAATGCGGCAGGGACGCCTGTGGTTTGGTCCGTCGGAAGATAGCGGTAGTAGTAATCGAACGGGAGTTCGCCATCGCTGGCGACGAAGACAATCAGGCGCGGACTGGGGGGTAGATCGCGAACGAATCGGGCGGCGCCGCGCCAGTCTTCTTTCTTCTGCACAGTTTCGTAGGCGACCAGCGTGGCCAGAGAGACCAGCGAGATGAGGATTGCGCCGCCCACCACCCACCGGCGCGTCAAGCGCGGAAGATTCATCGACAGTGGGAAAAGTAAAAGCATCGGGGCGAGCGTCGCGGCGGGGAGGAAAGTTTTGTCCATGAGGATCGGCGTGCGGAGAACGCTGTAGACGGCGATGAGGACGAAGGGGAAAACGACCAGCGCCGCCAATGCCAGGGCATTGCGAAGGCGCGGGCCGCGGAGGTGCGCGAAAACGACCAGCGCCGATGCGCCCACGAGCAGCAGCCCAAACACGATCGGGGTGCTTTGGACCTGAAGGGGAATGTGCGCGCGGGCAAACGTGTGGTTCCAGTAAAAGTAGGGAGGGATATCGAATATCCAAACCAAAATCATCAGCGCGCCGCCCAGAGTCGGAGGCGGGAGCCAGAAACCTCCGTTGACAAGATGGAGCTGCGCCGGAAGCGCGAAGATAGCCCACGGAGAATACAGCAGCGCGATGCCAAAGAGGGTCAGAACGGAGTCGCCAAGGCGCCGTCGGAGCGAGTGGTCCGACGGCAAGATAAGCCACGCGAGGAACAACGCGGGCAGGTAAACGAGCATCGTGTTGTGCGTGTACAAGGCGGCCGCGAGGAGAAGAGAAATGGGAATGAGCCAGTCCCGCCGTCGGGAAGCGAGATGTTTCAGAAGGCAATCGAGCGCCGCGACATATAAGAGAGCCATGAGTGCATAGCAGCGGGCCTCCTGCGCGTAATAGGGTTGGTGGAATCCGATAGCGAGAAGCCAAACAGCCGCGGCAACCGCCGGGGGCGACACGAGGACCCGCCGGGCGATTCCCACGCTGAGGATCAGGGTGATGGAGCTAAAGACCGCCGAAAGGGAGCGAAGGGCCGCCTCGCTATAACCGAAATGCTGAGTCCAGCCGTGCAGAAGATAGTAGTACAAGGGAGGGGCCGTATCGGCCCGAATGAGCCGGATGAGTTGGGAAGTCGAATGCCGAACCACCCAGGCCGTGTAACCTTCATCAAACCAAAGACTTTGCCGGCTCAGCGCAGAAATCTGATGGCGATTCCGGCGACGACTCCAGCCCAGATAAACGCATCCCAGCCGGTCCAAACGGGGCGGCGGCAGAGGGCGATTTGGCGCTTTGGGAAAGGTTTTGGTTGACTATACTGGACACGGTTAGATACTGTCAGACGAATCAAACCGCAGAAAGAGGCCGGCGACCCGGATTTTGAGCACAGTCAGATCGGAAATATTTGTTAAGCGGACGGTAAATCATTAAGATTAACCGACTCAGCCGCTAACAAGCCGGCATTGTATCCAGAAACACTTTTATGAGCGACCCGCAGCCCAAGAAGGGCCTTTACGACCCCGAGTATGAGCACGACGCCTGTGGCGTCGGGTTTCTTTGCCACATGAAAGGCAAAGCCAGTAATCGCATCGTCTTACAGGCGCTGCAGATGCTGGAAAACATGAGCCATCGCGGGGCCTGCGGCTGCGAGCCCGACAGCGGCGACGGCGCCGGGATTCTGGTTCGGCTCCCGGATGCTTTTCTGCGCAAGCGATGCGCGGCGCTTGGGATTCACGCTACCTCCGCTGGGCCAATATGGGGTCGGGAACGTCTTCCTTCCGCAGGACGTCATCGGGCGGCGGGAATGCGAGCGGATGCTCGAAAAAATCGTCGCGGATTACGGAATGGTCGTCCTCGGCTGGCGCGACGTGCCGGTGGCGAGCAAACACATCGGTCCCACCCCGCGGAAATGCGAGCCCAGAATCCGGCAGATCTTCGTCGGGATGGGAAGCAACTTTTATAACCGGCAGGATTTCGATCGCCGGCTCTATCTCGTCCGCCAGCGCACCGAGAACAGCATCGAGTTCAGCGATCTCCCCGAGGCGGCGCGACAGATGTTCTATGTCTGCGCCTCTCGGCCACGCGCATCATCTACAAGGGGATGCTCACCGCCGCATCAGGTACGACAATATTTCCCCGATCTGTCCGAGCCGGATTTTGAATCGGCGCTGGCCGTCATCCACTCGCGATTCAGCACCAACACGTTCCCATCCTGGGACCGGGCCCATCCCTATCGATACCTGGCCCATAACGGCGAGATCAATACCCTGCGCGGCAATCGAAACTGGATGCGGGCCCGCTACGGATCCCTTCAGTCGGACGTCTTCGGCGACGAGCTTCAAAAGATGTTCCCGATCCTCACCGAAAGCGGTTCGGACACCGCCACGATCGACAACGCCCTTCAGTTCCTCACGCTCAACGGCCGCGAGCTGGCGCATTCGATGCTCATGCTCATCCCCGAGGCTTGGCAGAACAACCACAAAATGGATGAGGAACTCAAGAGCTTTTACGAATATCACGCCTGCCTGATGGAGCCGTGGGACGGCCCGGCGAGCATCGTGTTCACCAACGGCCACCAGGTCGGCGCCGTGCTCGATCGCAACGGATTGCGGCCCAGCCGCTATTATGTCACCAAGGACGACTTGGTCATCATGGCCAGCGAAGTCGGCGTGCTCCCGGTCGATCCGCGCAGACGTCGATCAAAAAATGGCGGCTACAGCCCGGCAAGATTTTCCTGATCGACTTCAAGCAGGGCCGCATCATCGACGACAACGAAATCAAGCGCAGCCTGGTGGAGAAGCGTCCGTGGAAGGAATGGCTCAAGGAAAACATGATTCCGCTGGACGATCTTCCCGCCCCGCGGCACATGCGCGAGCCGGACCATCAGACCCTGCTCATCCGCCAGCACGTCTTTGGCTACACGGTCGAAGATCTGAAGATGATCATGATGCCGATGGCCTCGGTCGGTCAGGAGGCGATCGGCAGCATGGGCGCCGACACGCCGCTGGCGTGTTTGAGCGACAAGCCGCAGCTTCTCTACAACTATTTCCGCCAGCTCTTCGCGCAGGTGACCAACCCGCCGCTCGATGCGATTCGCGAGGAACTGGTCACCAGCCTCTACACGTATCTCGGCCGCGAAGGGAATCTGCTCAGCGAGGTCCCGAAGAACTGCCATCTGATCAAGCTGAAGCAGCCGATTCTTTCCAACACCGATCTGGAAAAGCTTGCGCGAAGTGGCCGCACGGCGATTTGCGCGCCGTCACGCTTCCGATGCTCTTCAACGTCGCCGACGGCGAAGCGGGCCTGGAAAAAGCCGTCGAGGAACTGTGCGATGCCGCGGCCAAGGCCGTCCGCGAGGGCGCGTCGATCGTGGTCCTCTCCGATCGCGGCGTGGATGCCGAGCACGCCCCGATCCCCAGCCTGCTGGCGACGGCGGCCGTGCATCATCATCTGATCCGCCAGGGAACCCGCACGCAGTGCGGCCTGGTCATCGAAACCGGCGAGGCGCGCGAGTCCCATCATTTCTGCCTCCTCATCGGCTACGGGGCCGGGGCGGTCAATCCCTATCTGGCCTTTGAAACGCTCGCCGATCATGCACAAGGACGGCATGCTCCCGCCGGAAGTGACGCTGGAGAACGGCCAAGAAAAATTACATCAAGGCCGCCAACAAGGCGATCCTGAAAGTCGCCAGCAAAATGGGGATCAGCACCGTCCAGAGCTACCGCGGCGCCCAAATTTTCGAGGCCATCGGGCTCAGCGAGCGGCTGGTCGACAAATATTTCACGGGCACGGCGAACCGAATCAACGGCGTCGATCTCGACGTCATCGCCCGCGAATCCCTGCTGCGGCATCGCCACGGCTATCCCGCCGATCCGCGTCAACGGCCAGGTCCTGGACAACGGCGGGCTATATCAATGCCGGCGCGACGGGGAATACCACATGTGGAACCCCGACACGATCGCCAAGATGCAGCACGCCGTCCGCATCGGAATCAACAAGCCGATCGACGGCTTCAAATCCTTCCAGGAATACACGCGCCTGGTCGACGACGAATCGCGGCATCGCTGCACGCTGCGCGGCCTGCTGAAATTCAAGAGCGATCTGCGCGCGATTCCGCTTGAGGAAGTGGAACCTGCCAGCGAGATCGTCAAGCGATTCGTGACCGGCGCGATGAGCTTCGGCTCGATCAGCAAGGAAGCCGCACGAGACGCTGGCGATCGCCATGAACCGCATCGGCGGCAAGAGCAACACCGGCGAAGGGGGCGAAGACCCCGAACGGTTCAAACGCGACGCCAACGGCGACTGGCGCCGCAGCGCCATCAAGCAGGTCGCCTCCGCCCGCTTCGGCGTCACCGCCGAATATCTGGCCAACGCCGACGAACTGCAGATCAAGATGGCCCAGGCGCCAAGCCCGGCGAAGGGGGCCAGCTCCCCGGCCATAAAGTCGACGAATACATCGGCAAAATTCGCCACAGCACGCCCGGCGTCGGGCTGATCTCTCCGCCGCCGCATCACGATATTTATTCAATCGAGGATTTGGCGCAGCTCATTCACGATCTGAAGAACAGCAATCGCGACGCGCGCGTGAGCGTGAAACTGGTCAGCGAAGTCGGCGTCGGCACCGTCGCCGCGGGCGTCGCCAAGGCCAAGGCCGATCATATTCTCATCAGCGGCGACAGCGGCGGAACCGGCGCGTCTCCCCTGACGAGCATCAAATACGCCGGGCCTGCCCTGGGAACTCGGCGTCGCCGAAACGCAGCAGACCCTGGTGATGAACGATCTGCGCGGGCGGATCGTGTTGCAGACCGACGGCCAGTTCAAGACCGGCCGGGACGTGGTCATCGCCGCCCTGCTCGGCGCCGAGGAATTCGGATTCAGCACCGGCCCGCTGATCGCGACCGGCTGCATCATGATGCGCGGTCTGCCACCTGAACACCTGCCCGGTGGGAATCGCGACGCAGGATCCCGGAGCTGCGCAAGAAATTCGCCGGCAAGCCCGAGCACGTGGTCAACTTCATGTTCTTCATCGCCGAGGAAGTTCGCCGCTACATGGCCGAGCTGGGCTACCGCAAATTCGACGACATGGTCGGCCAGGTTCAGCGGCTCGAATTCGCCGACGTCAGCCATCACTGGAAGGCGAAGTGTCTGGATCTGTCGGTCGTGCTCTACCGCCCGGAAACCAGTTCGAACGTCGCGGTCCGCAATGTGCAGAAGCAGGATCACGGCCTGGACGTCGCCCTGGACAACAAGCTCATCGAAATCGCCAAGCCCGCGATTGAAGAAGGGAAAAAAGTTTCCGCGGAAATGTCGATCCAGAACGTCAACCGCACCGTCGGGACGATGCTCTCGTGCGAAATCGCCAAGAAATATGGCCACGCCGGCTTGCCCGAAGACACGATCCATTTCAAGTTCAACGGCTCCGCCGGCCAGAGCTTCGGTTGCTTCCTCTCCAAGGGAGTCACGCTCGAACTGGAAGGCGACGCCAACGATTACGCCGGCAAGGGCCTCTCCGGCGGGAAAATCATCATCTATCCCGCATCGGCAATCGACCTTCAAGCCCGAAGAAAACATCATCGCCGGCAATGTGATCTGCTACGGCGCGATCAGCGGCGAAATTTATCTCCGCGGCGTCGTCGGCGAGCGATTCTGCGTCCGCAACAGCGGCGCCCTGGCCGTCGTCGAAGGATGCGGAGACCACGGCTGCGAATACATGACCGGCGGACGCGTCATCGTGATCGGCCCGACCGGCCGCAATTTCGCCGCCGGCATGTCCGGCGGAATCGCTTACGTTCACGACACCTCCGGCCTGTTCAAGGATTTGTGCAATCTGGAAATGGTCGAACTGGAGCGCCCCGACCGCCCGGACGACATCGCGACCATCCGCCGCATGCTGGAAAATCATCGCAAATACACCCGCAGCCCCGTCGCCGGCGCGATCCTCGACGATTTCGAAAAGGAAATTAAGTGGTTCGTGAAGGTCATGCCAACCGATTACCGCCGCGTGATGGAGCACCAGGCTGAAGTGGAGGAGAAAGCGAAAAAACTGGCTGAAAGACAGGCATGAAAAAGTCGCATCCCAGGCGAGATGTTCGGCATGATGCGCGGGACTACTTGGAAGCGGCCAAAGAACATGTGGGTGCGCTGTCGGTGCTCTATGACGACGGAAGATATGTCTTAACGATGTACGTGGCCGGATTAGCGGCAGAATGCTTATTCCGGGCCTTCCGGGCAAAAAAGGGCTTGCCTTTCCGCTCGGATCATTCGTTGGATATACTTTCGCGAGAGGCTGGCTTCCCCCAATTGATCGCTGGTGGAGACCGCCTCCGGTTCGATGCGGCCCTGGCAGAATTGATGCTGGGTTGGCAAAACAGGTATCGATTCTGCTCTCAAAAAGCGATCCGCGCGTCATTGAAGAATCGGCGGCTCGACCGCGGAGTCAAAGGCGATCCCGTGAAGGAATTCGCCCGCAGACTGGCGTCGACAGCCGTCGAACTGGTTTCGATTGGAATTGGACCATGGATAAATTGAGGACCAGAATTAAATGCGTCGTTGCCGAGAACTTTCCCGCGCAAAAGTCCGACTGTGGCGACAGGCCGGGCAGGTCGGAGGAGTTTTGGTCTGGCCAGGCTTTGATCAAATGCTGCAAATTGATCGTCAGGTTAAACTTCGGCGAGCCATCAACTCGTCCCTAACCGAACAAGATCGCCACAAAGTTTCATTCATCCTCACGATGACCGACTTGGAGGAAAAAGGCATCGCGGCCGAAGAGCGACGGTTGGGTATCTCGCCTCGAAAGAAGACCGCTTAGCGGACCACTATAAACATGGGCAAACCAACGGGATTCAAGGAAATTGGACGAGAACTGCCCAAGCGGCGGGACGTGAAACTGCGCCTGGCCGATTGGAACGAGGTCTATCTCGATCTCTCCGACGAAAAACTCCGCAAGCAGGGAGCCGCGTTGCATGGACTGCGGCGTGCCCTTCTGTAATTCCAACCACGGCTGCCCCCTGGGGAACATCATTCCCGAATGGAACGACCTGGTTTACAAAAATCGTTGGCGCGAAGCGCTGGACATGCTGCTCAAGACCAACAATTTCCCGGAATTCACCGGCCGTGTCTGCCCCGCGCCGTGCGAAGAGGCATGCGTGCTGGGAATCAACGAAAAGCCGGTCACGATCAAGAACATCGAACTGTCGATCATCGAGCACGCATTTGAAAACGGCTGGATTCAGCCCCAGCCCCCCGAAAATGCGCACGGGAAAGAACGTCGCGGTCATCGGATCCGGCCCGGCGGGTTTGGCCTGCGCGGCGCAGCTCAACAAGGCGGGCCATTCCGTCACCGTCTTCGAGCGCGCCGATCGCCCAGGCGGGCTCCTCATGTACGGCATCCCCAATTTCAAACTCGAAAAGCGATTCGTCGAGCGGCGCCTCAAAATCATGGAGGCCGAGGGGATCAAATTCGTCACCAATGCCAACGTCGGCTTCAACGTCAAAGTCGATGATCCTGCGCCGCGATTTCGACGCAATCGTCCTCTGCGGCGGCGCCACCAAGGCCCGAGACATCCACGTTCCCGGGCGCGAACTGGCTGGGGTTCACCTGGCCATGACCTATCTCCCCCTGCAAAACAAAAAGAACCTGGGAGATCAGATTTTGCCGAGCAGATGATCGACGCCCACGGGAAAGACGTCGTCATCCTCGGCGGCGGTGACACCGGGGCCGATTGCCTCGGGACCGCCCTGCGGCAGGGTTGCAAAAGCGTCAAGCAATTTGAGCTCCTCCCGCGCCCCCCGGAACAAAGGACTTCGGACCTGGTCGTCGAA
Organism: uncultured Phycisphaerales bacterium; assembly: GCA_963844715.1. Classification (GTDB taxonomy): domain Bacteria; phylum Planctomycetota; class Phycisphaerae; order Tepidisphaerales; family Tepidisphaeraceae; genus UBA1161. Next base: position 347,509 of record CAWJPJ010000007.1, read on the forward strand.
GGGCGGATTCTGCCCTGGCCCTATTGGCCGATGATTTTCCGCACCAGCAGTGCCCACGAAGAGGCCAACGCCGTCGCCGGCGCCGAGATTCGCGATTTCTCGATCAACACCAAATCCTTCAGCGGCGAAAACGGACAAGTAAAAAAGCTCCACGGCGTGAGATTGGAATGGACCAAGGACCACAGCGGCCGCCACGCGATGAAGGAAATTCCCGGCAGCGAGTTTGAACTTCCCTGCGATCTATGCCTCCTGGCCCTCGGTTTCGTGCATCCCGAAAAAGAGGGCCCCATCGAGCAGCTCGGCCTAAAGCTCGACCATCGCGGAAACGTGGTATGCGACGAAAATTACGCCACCAGCGTCCCCGGCGTCTTCGCCGCCGGCGACGCCCGCCGCGGCCAAAGCCTCATCGTCTGGGCCATCAGCGAAGGCCGCCAGGCCGCGTATGGCGTGGACGCATTCCTGTGCGGCTCGAGCGATCTGGGACCGGTCATTCAACTCTTTTGATCCTTAAGAAGTTAACTGCGAAGCCGCCCGCCACGGCGGGTAGGCTCCGAACGCGAAGAAAAAAAGAGATTTAACCGCGGATTTCACGGATTACACGGATGAAGAAAAGAAATTGACTTCGGCGATTCCATTGCTCCCATCCGTGCTATCCGTGAAATCCGTGGTTTAATTCTTTTCTATCTTTCTTCGCGTTCTTCGCGGCTTCGCGGTTAAATGGAATTTATGGCCAGCGGAATCTCGTCAGACAACCCGATGCGCGGAACTTTGCGCGTGACCATGGATTTTCGGCTGGTTTCGTTCGCCCTGTTGATCGTCGGAATCACGGCACTAGCTGTCTGGGGAAGCGACGGGGGCAAGGGAGCGATCGGAATTCTGGCCTGCACCTGGGGCGCCTGGGGGTGGTGCTTTGCCCGATCCTCGCGATCCCATTCCGACAGGCGGCGTGGGCGGCCGAAGATGTGATGACCGGCCAGGCGAAAATCGCCCGCTGGAGTTGCACGCCGGAGGAGTGGATTCGGTTCGTCGCCGCGGAGTCGAAGGTCTCCAAGAGTTCGAAGCGGGTCGTGCTATTGCTGATCCTGGTTCCGGTGGTATTGGCCGTGATCGTTATCATTTCCGTCGCGTCGAGTTCTGGCCCGGCGCTGGGGGCCGGGACTTGGGCGATGATGATCGGAGTCATGTTCGGCACGCTGGCGCTGATCTTCGGGCTTGCGTGGTTTGGCGCGCTGGCTGAAGTTGCGCTGGTTGCGCCGGCGCGCGACCACCTGGTCTACATCGGCACGCGTGGGGTGGTGCTCGGCGGACGATTCAATTCATTCGAGCAACTTGCTGCGCATCTGCGGAAGGTGCGTTATGACCCGGGCGATCCGGGGTTGATGTTGTTCGAGTGGCTTCAGCCGGGAGCGGGATATTATGGATTACCTGTGACGATGTCGGTGACCGTGCCGGTTCCGAAATCGAGCGAATCCGAGGGGCAACGGGTTTTGGAGGCGTTTCGAAACCAGTTTAAAGGCCCCCAAGCGGGGATTTCCTGAAGATTGTGGACAACGGGGGGCTGGGGGATACAATTTTCACCGGCGGACGACGAAGCGTCCGATAAAGAAAAGTGAACGGCTCGTCGGCCATGAAATCCCGGCGGGACCAAGAGTCTCTTACGCCGCGGTGCACCATCGGCATCTCCTGTCCCGGATCGGAAGTTAAGCCGGGATAAGCCATGCCGCCCTGGAAAAAGTCTGGGGCCTGCGGAAGGACAGACTGAGTATGGCGATCGACCCGCGATTCCTGGCCGAATCCGGCCGCGAAGTTTTCACCGGTAACGAACTGCTCGTAAAAGGCGCCCTCGAAACCGAGGGCGGCGTGAATTTATTGACCGGCTATCCCGGCTCCCCCGTCGCCGGATTTTTCGACATCCTGGGCGACCTGCGCGACCTGCTCAATGAGCAACGGCATCCGCGCCTTTCAAGCAAACAACGAAGCGCTCGCGGCGGCGGCCGTAAACGGCAGCCAGATGATGGCCATGCCGCGCCATCGCCACATTCAAGAGCGTCGGCGTGCACGTCGCCTCCGACGCCCTGGCGCTCGGCAACGCTCGGCGGCGCCGCATCCGCAAGGCGGCGCCGTCATCATCATGGGCGACGACCCCTGGTGCGACAGCACCCAGGTTCCGGCCGACAGCCGATTCCTCTGCGAGCATCTTCGCATGGCGGTCGTCGAGCCCGGCTCGCCGCAGCAATTCAAGGACTGGATCGATCTCAGCTTCAAACTCAGCCAGGCGGCGGGCCTCTACATCGGCTACATCGTCACCGTCGCCCAGGCCGACGGCGGCGGGACCGTGATCTGCCGGCCCAATCAATATCCGACGATCAATACCGAACAAAAGATCGCGCTGGAAACCTCGCGGATCGATCTGAACAAGGTGCTTCTCCCGCCGCGGACCTGGCAACGGGAATTGCTCTTCGGCGAGCGCTTCGCCGACGACGATGCGGGCGGCGCGGAAACTGGGGATCAATCGGATCATCCAGCGACGAGAACGCCGCCGAGCCCGCGCCGCTCGGATTCATCGTCACCGGCATGGCGGCCCTTATCTGAATCACCTGCTGGCCGAACTGGACATGACCGGGCTCTTCCCGATCCTTCAGATGGGGATGAGCTATCCGGCGGACGTGCTGCTCGTGCAGGAATTCTCCGCCCTTTGCCGCAACATCATCGTCATCGAGGAGCGCCGCAGCTTCCTGGAAAAGAATATCCGCGACGAACTCTTCCACACCCTCGGCCACGCCGAGGCGGGCGAACTCTCATCGCGAATTTTCGGGAAAACCTTCCCCGGCGGCCAGGAAGGCATCCCCGAGACCCGCGGACTGAATTATTCGGTTCTGGCACAAAAGCTGATTCCTCTTTTCCAGGCAACCGAGCAGATTCCGCCTCAGCGCCGCAACGGCCGGCTCAGCGCGGAACTCGGCCGCCTGCGCTGGGCAAGCAAGCCGAAGCTGGAAGTCTTCAATCAGAAGGTCGTGCTCCCGCACGCCCACGTTCTGCCCCGGTTGCCCCCATCGCGACAGCTCCGCGGCGCTGCTCGAACTGCGCAAGAATTTCGCCGATCCCGAATACATGCAGCCGGCACCACGCGACAGGGCCCGTCGATCTCGTCGCCCACGGCGACACCGGCTGCTACACCATGCTCATGTTCGCCCCGACCGAACAGCTCATGCACAATTACAGCGGCATGGGCCTCGGCGGCGGCACCGGCTCGGGAATCGACCCGTTCATCACCAACAAGCAAATCGTTTTCATGGGCGACGGAACGTTTTTCCATTCCGGCCAGATCGCCATCAGCAACTCGATCAAGGCCGAACCAGGACATCACCTACATCATCCTGGAAAACAAAACCACCGCGATGACCGGCCACCAGGAGCACGCCGGAACGGAATTGGATGTGCTGGGCAATCGCTCGTATATCCAGGACATCGAGCAGATCGTCCGCGCGCATGGCCGGCACCAGCCCGCTGACGGTCGTCAAACTCTCGCCCGCCGATCGAACCGCAATACAAGGCCGCCCTCGAAAAGGCGATCCTCGCCAACGGCGTGAAGGTCGTGATCGCCGACAAGGAATGCGGCATCACCTACCACCGCAAAGTGCTCAAGGAAGAGCGGCAGATCGTCAAAAAATACGGCTATCTGCCCACGCAAAACGCACATGAACATCACGCCGGAGGTGTGCGAAAACTGCCTGGAATGCACCAAGGCAACCGCCTGCCCCGGCCTCACAACGATCGACACGGATTACGGCAAGAAGATCGATACCGATCTCACCTGGTGCGTGAACGACGGAGCATGCGAGCGCGTGCGCACGAGCAACGAGATCGCCGAATCGGTAAAGCCCTGCCCCAGTTTCGAGCAGGTGACGGTGATTCGCCAGAAGCGCCGGCGGTACACGCTGCCCAACATGGATCTGGCGCAAGTTGCCCGAGCCGCCCAAGGTGCACGATATGACCGCGCCCGGACAGCGTGTGGCGCGTCCACATGAGCGGCGTCGGCGGAATGGGCATCGGCGTGGTCGGCGCGATCCTCGTCCGCGCAGCGCACAAAGAGGGATATCACGTCGCCTTCCAGGATAAAAAAGGGCCTGGCCATCCGCAACGGCGGCGTCTTCGCCCAGCTCACCTTTGTAAATCACGCCGAGACCGCCGCCTGGTGCGCGCCGCCGTCACCGGTTCGATTCCTTACGGTAAGGCGGATTTGCTTCTCGGCATCGACGTGCTCGAAGCCGCGCGGGCGATCGATCCCCGCGAGCAATTCCGCGTCGCGTCGCCGGAGCAGACGGCGGCAGTCCTGAATCTCCACAAACAGCCGACAGTGTTTAATCTGCTCGGCAAGAGACGATTTCGATCCCGAAGCCCTGCGTGACGAAATCCTCCAGCATTGCAATCCGCAATTAAGCTACGCCGCGAATCTGGGCGGAAATCTGCGAGCGCCGGCTGGGGAGCAAACAGTTCGTCAATATCCTGATGCTCGGCGTCGCGTATCAGCTTGGTTTGATTCCCGTTTCCGGCGCTCGATGGCCTGGGCGATCAAGGACACCATCCGCCGCGAGCATCGCCGCAACATCAAGGCGTTCAATATCGGTCGAAAACTCGCGCTCGAGCCCCATGCGCTGCCCAGCAAGCCCGCAGCCGGAAACCTGGGAGCAACTGGTCACCAATAAAATCCGCGTCTTCCGCAAGACGCGGTTTTTCGGCGTGATCACTTCGCGGCGATACGAAAAATTGACCGTCAGCACCATCCAGCAGATCCGCAGTCTTCCCGATCAGGCGAAGTATGACGTGGCCCTGCGGATTTACGATCTGGTGCAATATCAGGATTTCGGACTTGCCAAGCGCGTATGCGGAACTGGTGCGCAGGATTTATCAGCGCGACCGGGCCGACCGCGGATTCGCCGCAACCATCGCGGTCATCCGCAATCTCGCCAAGGTGAATCTCGTCAAGGACGAACCCTACGTTGCGTATCTGCTCACGCGCTACGAGAAGAAGCAGCGCGACATCGTGAAATACAACGTCGATACGCTCAACGGCGACTGGCTGCGCTACCGCCACCACACCAGCCCGGAATTCAACATCGGGAAATATCGCTTCCGATTCAAGATCACCACGACCGACTGGCAACTGCACCTCGTGCGGCGCATGAAGTGGTGGCGCCGCCTGCCCGGGTGGCATCTGCGCGAAGTCGCGTTCCGCGACTGGTACACGAAGCTCATCGATCGCGTGAATCTGGACGACGCCGGTTACGACCAGGCCGTGCGCGTGCTCAACTGCCCCGAGGACGTCAGCGGATATCGCGAAGTGCGCTATCCAAAGATGGACCGGGCCCGCGCGGCCGTCGAGGCCGAATTGGCCCCCACGTTCGGCGCCGAAACGCCGGCCCCGGCGATCAGTGCGTCTCCCGCGGCGTAATCGTCAGCGCGAGTTTCTCAGTTCCCCGCAACACATCCAGAGCCACGCTCTTGCCGGCGCGGCTGTCCGTCAGCAGCCGGTGCAGATCGTCCACGCGACCCACGGTATTGGAATCGAATCCCACGATGAGATCACCTTCCAGCAAACCCGCCGCCTGGGCGGGACTGTTGGGCTCGATGTGCGACACCAGCACGGCCGTTTCGTGTTCCAGATTGTGGAAACGCACCAGTCGCCGGTGCAGCGGCACGTCCTGCCCGCCGAGGCCGATGTAACTTCGCCGCACCCGTCCGGATTTGAGGAGCTGCGCCGCGACAAAGGCGGCCGTATTGCTCGGGATCGCAAAGCAAAGCCCCTGAGCCGGGAGGATGACCGCGGTGTTGACGCCAATCACCTCGCCCCGGCTGTTAACCAGCGGCCCGCCGCTGTTCCCCGGATTCAGGGCCGCATCCGTCTGGATGATGTTATCGATCAGCCGGCCGGAATTGGCGCGGAAGCTGCGTCCGGTGGCGCTGACGACGCCAGCTGTCACCGTGTATTGGAACCCGTAGGGGTTCCCGATCGCGACCATAAGCTGCCCCACCTGCAAGGCCGACGAATCGCCCAACACAACGTGCGGCAGATTGGGTCCGTCGATGCGGATGATCGCCAGGTCCGTATCCGGATCGTCCCCGACAAGTTCCGCGCCAAACCGCCGCCCGTCCGGAAGGGCCGCCGTGATCTTGGCCGCCCCATGGACGACGTGGCTGTTGGTGAGGATGAACCCGTCGGGGGTAAAGATGAACCCGGAGCCGGACCCGCCCCGCACCGCGCGGACCGCGGCGGGCGTCGCTCGACTCGGGTGCCCGAATTTCAATATGAACAACCGCCGGACTGACCAGCCGGGCCGCGCCAGTGACGGCACGGGAATACGCATCCAGCAGATCGGTATCGGCGGGGGGTAGATCTAGTGTTTGTGTCATAACTCAACCTTTCCAACTAATTGTAGGAGGGGCGGTCAAGTGGGAGGCCGCAGCGGGGTTTGTGTGTTTCCAAAAAGCACTCGCGCGGGTCGGCGTCAACAATGGAATTCCCCGTAGCGGCGCTGCCCGGGGTTCGGTAGAAATTTTTCCCAAACAAAACTTGACATTTCCCCGATCTACTCTATATTATAGAGTACTCTAACAGAGAGGTGGTCTATGACGGAAATGAATCGAGTTGGTGAGGACCTTCGGTTTGTGCGCACGGCGGTGGATCGGCAGGCGAGCACGGATTCGACGCCAGGTGCGGGGCAATCTAATACATCTGGGCGGCCTATATCGGAGTGGGATATACATTGATTGATGTATCCCCGCGTGATGCGAACTGGTTCTTCTTCCTCGCGTGGTTTCCGGGCGTCGCGGCCACCATGCTGGTGGCGCGGCGATGGATGCGCCGGTGGGGTGTGGTGGACCGGCAGGGGACGTGGAGGGCGCAACTCCACTGGTTCGGGGGCAGCATACTGTCAGTGGCCGCCGTTATCGCTCTCGCGATGGCCGTACCGAGCGTCCGCGGTGTGCCGATCGGTCAGATTTCGGTCATTCTTTTTGGCATGCTCTGGTTTACCGCCGGTATTCATCTGGATCGGACGTTTTTGGTGCTCGGGCCGCTTTTCATGGCGGGTGGGATCGCCGTGGGATTTGTGCCGCATCATGGGTGGACCGCCCTCGGGTGGCTTACGGCGCTGGGATTGATTGTGGCCGGGATTAACGCTTCACGTGGCAGGTTTGCGCAGCCGCCCGTAGTTCAATAATCGGGTGCTTTGCGTGGAGGCGTGATGAGCTTGCAGGCGGACAACGAAAACGCGGTGGCCCCGGCGGGGCTGGATCAGCTTGATCCGCTCCTCCAGCACCGAAGCCGATTGGGAGCGCTGGTGCTGATGAGCAACGCCGATTCGCTCAGCTTCACGAGATTCCGCGATCTGCTGGGCGAAACCGATGGGAACCTGGGGGCACAATTGCGAAAGCTGGAGGAGGCGGGATACGTCTCAGTTAAAAAAGAATTTTTGGATCGCAAGCCGGTGAGTTGGTATTCACTCACGCCGGTCGGGCGGAAGAAACTGAAAATGCACCTCAAGGGGCTGGAGAGTTTGCTGAAGGCAGCGGGGGGCGAATGAATGAACTAACCGGCGCCGTCCAGCGGGATGCTGCGGCCGAATCCGCCGAGCGGATTAAGGTAGTATGCGACCGGTTTCGTCGATGCCAAGCTTTGCCAGTACTTCGTTCTTATTAGACTGATCTGAGTTTGCCCATTCCAGAAGTCCGTCAAGCGCATGGACCGACTCTTTGGTGAGTTCGCGGGGGGGCCTGCAGTCCACGGGTGGATTGCCTCAAAGTAACTACCTCGAAGGGAACAACCCGATTGTTGACCTTCGTGAGCTTCAAATCCCCGGTATCAGTCTCCTTGGCTTCTACAGAAATCAACTCGTTTTTGATTTCATCTGACATCGGAACTCCCTTCGGAGAACGATCGAGCGAAAATCTGCGTTAATAGATCCGCAGTAACATCCATAATATCGACCACTATGCCAAAAAGTAAAGCATCGGCGGCCAGCTTTGCATTGGTATCGACGTCCAATATACCGTAAACAGGCTGTCCCAAACGTCGGGTTGCAATTGAGTCGAAATATTGCTTTTCTATCGGCGACGATCCAACTTCGCGGGCGCGTTTCCGTTTGCCACTCGCCGTGAGTAGCTACATGAGCAATCGGCACACACCAAAGCCATGTGCGATCGGATTTTACGCATAAATGCTGCTCCGCAGTCATGTTAAAAAGGCCGGTGGCTTCGCGGGGTTTGTCGCTGCAAGGTTCGTCAATTCACCAAGATTGCAATATAATCTCGTGAGCCGTGTGTATGCGTAGCCTGTGAGCCCCTGATCAAACCCAAACACTGGTGGGTCCGCCGCGCCGGGTTCGAAACCATATCGGTAGCACATTTGAAGTTTCTTGCCGATGACCAAAAATACAGAAGCCCGCGTCTCCGGAGCGGAAGGCAGTCCGAAGAATAGCTTGTTCACTTTGATGATGAGCAACGCCAATTGCTTTTCGACTTCAGATTCAGGGGGCAACCTAAAGCTCATCTTGCTCAGGCGCTTGATCGCAAATACAGCTCCTTTCTGCACCATTGCCAGAACCCGGTGTTTGTTGAGCTGATCGATGTCTAGGACATTCGGGGGACCATCCGCTTCGGCCGTACGTTGAGCAACGATCCAGGGCCGTTGATCCATCGTCTGCTCGAGTAAGGCCTCTAATTCATCTCTTGCGCCTCCCGTCAGAAGTGCTGCTAGAGATTTCAAATACGCTAGCGAGTCGTCCGGCGAAGTGTATTGCGCCTCGTCATCGGATCGCCGTAGCCCAATATGTTGCCATGGAAGTCGTGTCAAAAAATCCCATTCGGCATCTTTATCCCGGTAAAGTCGCTGCCGAAATCCCTTTCCGAATACCCAAAGCGGAAAATTCGAGATGACCCCACCGTCAACCAAAAGATCAGGCGGTTTTCCCACTGCGCCTGGATTCGACGCATCGCCTGGATTGGCGAGTTCGACCGGCCTAAAGAACAAAGGAAAAGAGCCTGAAATTCGCGCGGCACGCGCCACAGGCAAGTCCTGAAATTCCCCGTCCCGAGAGTCAATGATGATTAGTTTACGCCGCGTTACGTTTGTGCTTGTTAGTAGAAGCGGGGGAAAATAAATTGCGTTAGTTCCGGTTTCCGCCCTCGATTTTAGTTCAGCCGCTTTCACATGACCGAAAGTGATCTTGGCGCGTCCAGATGCAACGTCAAAAGGCATATGCGCGAGCAGCCGTTGGATCTTGCGCGATTTGCGGATCATCGCATCGAGTTCAATTTCCAACTGCTCACCAAAAAACAGTCCCTTGCCTCGGTAGTGCGTGGAAAACCGGCACATAACAAAAAAGGCTGGGCGCAGCAGAAGCGACAGCGAAGCAACAGTCCTTGCGGCAGAAGGCTGGTCAAACGATTCCTTTATGCTTTCGATGCACAACTGGTCGTTTTGATCAGCCACCGCAAATCCTGAAAGCGAAAAGGTCGATCGCTAGGGCCGAATGGACCAAGTAGCTCGGCAAGTTTGTTGTCGGACGCGAGCCGAAAAAATTCGTTTGTGATTTCGTCTGGATTCAGCCCCGACCAATAAAGGGTTGCGATGATCGCCCCGGCGGACGTGCCAGCCAAAGCGGCGGGGATAATTTTGTGTATGTAGTGTACCGCGTACAACTGGCCGAGTAAGCTTAATCTGTAGACTCCCCCACCTTGAAAGGTGAGCACGGCGAAACGATCCCATTCGCGCTTCGAATCCGGCGCCATACCTAGGGCCTGTCTGATGAATCGCTTTTGGTTATAAATAGCGGTTTTCAGACGAGGTGTCACGGATGCGACGTTATGAGCTCACGGATGAGCAGTACGAGTTGATCGGCGATCTGCTGCCCGGCAACGGCAAGCGCGGCGGGCAGTGGAACGACCACCGCACCACGCTCAACGGCATGTTCTGGATTCTGCACTCGGGCACTCAATGGCGGAGATGCCCGAACGTTACGGCAGATGGCAAAGCGTCTACGACCGCTTCAACCGCTGGAGAAAGGACGGAACGATTGATCGAATCCTCCAGCGGCTGCAGATGAGGTTGGACAAGCAAGGACGAATCGACTGGGACCTGTGGTGCATCGACGGCACCAATGTGCGAGCCAGTCGATCCGCCGCCGGAGCCAGAAAATCAAAACCGCCCCGGAAGAACCGGCGGATCACGCGTTGGGCCGCAGCCGAGGCGGGTGGGGCAGCAAGCTCCACCTGGTTACTGACGGCCAGGGAGTTCCGCTCGCCGTCGAGGCCAGCGCCGGCCAATGCCACGAGAGCCGGTACGTGGAGCCGGTGATGAACGCGAATGCGCATCGGTCGCCGCCGTCGTCGCCCCAGGAGGCTGGCGGGCGACAAGGGATACAGTTACGGAAATGTGCGGCGATGGCTGCGTCGCCACCGAATCCAAGCGGTGATCCCGGCGAAATCGAATCAGCCGCCGCAGGAGAACTTTGATCGCAAGGCGTATCGCCGACGGAACGTGGTGGAGCGTTGCGTGAATTGGATGAAGGAGAATCGCCGCCTGGGCACGCGTTACGAGAAACTGGCGGTGAACTTTCAGGCCATGGCCAAGCTCGCCATGATCCGTCGCTATTTCAGGATTTTGGATTCATCAGACAGGCCCTAGCCCCGCGGTGGAGAATGGCTGTACAGATGCACGCTACGATTGCGTTTGTAGCCCAGATTCACGCTCTATGCAAATCGATCACGATTTTGCGCGACGGTTCCGCGAGATATCAGTTGGCCTTCACCCGGTCTGCCCCAACGACACATCCGACTTCGACAGCACGTGCTTCACCAGTTCCAGCCGCGTGATGACCTCCTCCATATCGGCGGGGCGCTTGGCGGGGCGGGTCGCGACGCATTCCATGACGAGATTGGATAGGCCGCCGGGGACGCGCGGGTTTTTGTCCGCGGGGGTGGGGATGGACTGATCCAGGAGAAAACTATTCTCGCCTTTTTTATTGACCGTGTAGAGCGTGGGAATGTTCGTTCTTGTCAGGGCCCAGTAAATCGTGGCGCCAAGGTTGTACACATCGGTTTGCACGGAGATCGGGCGGCGGGCTACCTGCTCGGGGGCGATGTAGTCGGGAGTCCCCTGGATGCGCTCTTTGACGGTGCCGATCTTGCAGCTCTGCCCGAAGTCGATGATTTTCACGAACCCGGCGTCGTTGCGCAGGATGTTATTCGGCTTGATGTCGCAGTGGGCGTAGCCGAGGACGTGCATGCCCTTGAGGCCCTGGGCCGCCTGGATGAACGTATCGACGATGGCAAGCATGCTGTCCGGGCAGCGGACGTCCAGAGGCTTGCCGTCGAAAAGTTCCATCAGCAGGAAGGCCTCGGTGACTTTCATGAAGAGGCTTTTGACGATTTTGAGTTCGAGCGAGCGGCGAAGATTGGGGTGGTTGAACTGCTTGCTGATGTCGAACTCAGCCTGCATCTGCTCGATGAAGCGGATGTCCTTGGGGTTCTCGCGGACGACGTGTTTGAGGGCGAAGACCTGCCGGGTGATGGGGTCACTGACGGCGTAGATGACGCTGCGCACTCCTTCTCCCAAGCGCTCCAGCACGTCGTAATTGAGGAGCTTCTGCGGCATTAAATTTCGTCGATCCATCCCGAACACGGCGCAATCTCCCGGTATGCCGGATGGCGACAAACTGGGGAGGCAACCCGCGGAGGAGGATAAACGATAAATAAACAGCCATCCGCCGGGGAGACGCCGGATTCGATAATCAGCCATACTTTAAGGGCCTGTAAACAGCAGGGGAACGTCAAAACGACGTGGTCGAGCCGCCGCTCCCCAACCGGATCGCAAGCCATGTAACCATATTCTAACAATCGCGGTTTGGCAAGAAATTTGGGGGGTGAAGCGGTTCCTGGGGTGACGATCCCCTCAAAGCAGACAACTCCGTCGATGCCGCCAAGGGAAAGTGCTACGCCTCGCTAGCCCATCCTCCAGGCCATCGGGATACCCCGCCGCCAGGGCGAAACTAACGCCCCGATTAATTCCACGTGATATGACGGGTGTTCCTGCGTGATCGAACGACCGAGACAATGCTCAGCCCAGCCAGCATCACCGCGGCAGACCAAACAGCCGGCGGCAGCGGAACCGCTGAACCATTCCCACCGGTATTGCCCGAACTGATCGGCGTACCGCCCGGCGTGATCGCGTCGCTAACCGGTTCGTTGAACGCGACCGAGTCGATCGAGAAATCCCATCCTGCCGTGAGGTCGTCGGGAGAAATCGTAACGCTCGTAATATCCGTGGCTTTCAAATCAACGACCCCGTGGCCGCTGTCTTCATTGGTCGCGAGATCGCTCAGAATCTCCTGCCCGGTCTGGAGAGAGCCGTCGAATGCGTCGATGGTATAGGACTCGATAGCCTGCATCCCGTTGAACAACGGAAAGCTGATTTCGTCCACGGTATATCCGGGGTCAATCGCTACCGTGACGGATGACTGAAGCGTTGTACTCGCGGCCGGGATCACCGACGTCGAGGCTGTGCCATAGACATTGGGAGCCGTTCCGAACGACAAGGCCGGGAGATTGGTTTCGTCGCCGAGAACAACACCGCCGCTGAAGCCGGCGACGCCAGGAACGACGATCGTTTGCGCGGGGCCGGCTTTGGAGAACTCGCTTGGAGCCGCCGGGATTGAAGGATTATTTTCAAAATCAACAAATGCCGTGGCTGCCGTCGCCCGAGACACCAGAACCAACGACAGAACCGAGGCAATACCCAAGGTCAGATGACGCATTTTGTTTCTCCCACCTTTTTTTGACTCCCACCAGCACGGATTACCACGCCAGCGCAAGCATAAACCCACGAATTGGCACCCAAACTGAACGGGCGGGCTCAAATGTTAATTAGCGGCTATGCGAGAAATCAAGCAAATTCCTGAAAAGTAATGTTGGAGGTCGCCGGTAGCTTTGAAATTCAGAGTCACTTTTGGCCTCAAGCACGCAAATAAATAACCCGCGATGGGCCCTGGTTTGAGAATTTGGACATCCGAGAATTTGGACATCCGGGCGAGCAAGCTCGCCCGGCTTCGCATTTTGTTATGGCAGGATCTGGTCCCGGAACGCCGTCACCGGGAAATACCGTCCCACGCTGCTGGGGGTTCCCGATTCGTTCAGGAAGATCACCCGCTGCCCGGGGATGCGCATTTGGCTTTGCAGCGTGGTGACCAGTTCCGCCAGCCGGTGGAGCTGCATGCTCGTGGGCATCGAGTGATCGAAGTCGCCGATGAGGCAGATGCTGATGCAATCGGGTTCGATGTGCGCGACGCCCGGCGGGGCGGCGGCGGATTGCTGCTGATTCCAACGCGGGCTGATCTGGATTTCGCCGTCCTGGCATCCTTGGCCGTTGCCGATGACGAAGTGATCGCACAGATCGCCATTGGCGCCGGCGAGCGTTTGCGCGCTCCCGGTGGGGGCGCCGCTGTGGTGAATGTAAATGTACCGCCACTGGTCAGCGCGCGTGGGCACGGCGGTTTTGAAGACATCATCGAGGAACTGCCCGTGATCGCTGGCCGAGAGAGAATTGAAGTTCTCGCCCGATAGCGGCGGCGGGGCGAGGGCGAGAAGCAACGCACTGGTAAAGGTTAGAATCGCAACTAAAGTGGTGAGGACAACGACCTTACGCTTGGATTTTTTCACGACGGAGCCCACGAATTAATAAATTGTCCGGCGATGCGCTGAAATTCCCGCACCGGGTCCGATAAAAAGGCCCGGCGGCCTGTGATAAATTCATCGGCATAAGGCATCAAACTAATTGCGAAAATTTTCCCCGCCGTCCATTTTTATCCGGCGATTGACCAGTAATCCGTCAAGGTGTGCGGAGCTTTGGGCGCGTAGGTTCCGCGCAATTCCTGCGGTAAACAGCGCTTTAGCGGACGTTGCCGCTTGTTCGGGCGGGGCGTGCCGCGGCTAAATCGCCGCTGGTCTTTCAGGCGGTCCGATAGGCGCCGGGCGAAGTGGCACTTCATCCTTCGCGCAAGAAGATGAAAAGGACTGCTATCAACACCAAAAAGAGCACAAACGCGATGACCACGCCGAGTTTGAGGAGATGCGTGTTGACTTGCTGGTGATCTTTGGCGCCCGCGATGTTCTTTTGTGGGATGGAGGCCGCGGCGGCGGCGATTGACGCAACCGGATTGCTCGAAGGAGTTGGAGCCGGACGGGCGGCGGTGGCTTGCCGGGGCGGCGGGGGCGCGGGCTTGCTGCTGGGTTTGAGGCTGGCGGGGACGACCTGGATGGTCCCGCAGTGCTGGCAGCGGCAAACGCCGCCGGCGAAAGCGTCGTCGACGGAGAGGACGGCTTTACAACTCGTGCACGAAATTCGGATCATTCTCAACGACTTCTACGGTTCCCAGAGGTAGTAAAACCCGGCGGGAACGAGGTTCTGGGCGAGAGGGAGCCGGATGTTCATGTCATTACTCTTCGGCTCGGGGACCGAATCAACGGCATAAATTGAGCCGGTATAGCCATAGGGACGGCGGTACATGACGGCCTCGGCGTTGGGCACGCCGGCCATCTGGCGGGCGAGATCCAGGGCGTCGTTGAGGCGCCCCGTCTGGTCGGCCAGGCCGAGTTCCACGGATTTTTCTCCCGTGAAGACGCGACCGTCGGTGACGACGGCCAAATCGCTATCCTTGATGGTTCGGTGACTTGTGACGACCAGTTTGAACCGGGCAAAGTACTCGTTGACCATGTCCTGCATGACCTGGCGTTCGTGGGGGGTCATGTGCTTGAAGGGGGAGCCCATATCCTTGAGTTCGCCGGATTTGATGGCGTCGGACTGGATGCCCAGCATTTGCATGGTTCCGACCACGTCGAAGGTTTCGAAGATCACGCCGATGCAGCCGACGACGCTGGTGGGATTGACCACGATTTTGTCGGCGGCGCAGCTGAGGTAATAGGCGCCGCTGGCGTCGATTTCCTGGGCGGCGGCGATGACCGGTTTGTGGGTTTTTTCGCGGAATTTAAGGACAGCGTCGTACATGGTGTCCGAGGTGGTCACCGATCCGCCCGGCGAATTGATCCGCAGGACGACGGCCTTCACGGAATCATCGTCGGCGGCGGCGTTGAGTTCCTCGACGAAGAGGCTCATGGGGTTTTCGGTCGCCTGGAGGAGTCCGCCGCTTCGGGCGTCGAGGAGCATTCCGTCGACGGGGATCAGGGCTACTTTATCGGGGAAAAGTCCTTTGCCGGGCTGGACGACGTCTTCGTGAAGTTCAAAGCTTCCCGAGACCGGGGTAACCAGAACGCTGGGCATTCCACAGCCAGTGAGTAAAAGTGCCAATCCAAGGCACAGGCCGGTTCGCATATCTCAACCTCTTTGTTGAAATGGGTGGTACTATTTTGACCGCTCGCCGGAGATTCTAGTCATGGCCTATCACGTGAGCAAAGCGCGGTTTTCGGAGCTGGTGACGCAGGCGCTGGCGGATGTGCCGAAAGAATTTGCGGATTTTTTGGAAGAGGTTCCGGTCGAGGTGATGGACAATCCGACGCAGCGCATGCTGGATTCGGTGGGGCTGAAGAACGGGATTTTGCTGGGTTTATATCGCGGGAGGCCTCGCACGGTGCGGAACGTCGAGGATTCGGGGGTGCTGCCGGATGTGATATATATTTTTCAGAATTCGATTGAAACCGTATGCAATTCAGAGGATGAATTGATCCGTCAGGTGCGGATTACCGTACTACATGAAATCGGGCATCACTTTGGCTTGAGCGACGAGGACTTGGGAAAGCTCGGATATCAGTGAATAAGCGGGTTTGGTTATCGGACCTTATAGATATCTTAACCTTCTGCAAATAATATAGTTACGCGAAGGGGCATGATGGACGTTTCCGAGCCTTAATGTACAATCGTGTTCTGAGGTTCGTCGGACCGATCTTTGGAGGGTCGGTTTTTCATTCGCCTGGCTCGGAATTGCGTGGACAGAACTAATTTGGGAATTTATCGTCGTCGCTCCGGCTCAAATTGGGGCGGTCGCGATGCGGGTCGAGTTGTCGAGAGGATACCGAACGTCATGTTGATGCGCGGCAAATGGATATTGTGTCTGGCTTTGGCGGGTAGCTTGTGTTTATTAAGGTCCGCGCCGGCGGATGAGTCGACGGGCGGACCCGGGGCGACCGGTGCGGATGGATCGACGGTGGTGCAGGCGCTGAGCCTGCCTTCCTCGAAGCACAATCTCTCCTTTATGGATGTGGGGATTCTGAAAGAGGTGCTGGTCAAACCCGGGGATGCCGTGACGGTCGGGCAGGAACTGGCGCACGAGGACAGCGATCTGGACGAACTGGATTACAAGGCGGCCAAGATCGACGCGGATTCGACGAGCAAGATCGACGGGGCGATGGTGGCGCGGGACGCCAAGAAGCGGCAGTGGCAGAACAAAGAAAAAGCGCATGACGCCGGCGGGGCGGCCAATGAGGAAGAGGTGGAAGAGGCCAGGCTGGAATACGAGGAAGCGGAGATCGACATCAAGCTGGCCCAGGAGCTTCACGACGAAAAGGAAGCCGAGCTGGTGAAGATGGAGCGCAAGATCGAGAAGATGAAATTGCTCAGCCCGGTGGACGGGTTCGTGGAAAAAGTCAATCTACAGTCGGGTGAGGTGGTCGATCCGAACAAGCCGGATGGCGCGCTGACGGTCGTGAAGATCAATCCCCTGTGGGTGGACATGCACCTGACGCTCGAGCAGGCGGCGAAGCTGAAAATGGGAGATAAGTTGACGGCATCCTATGCGAACGATCCGGATCAGACGGTCACCGGTACGGTGATCTACTTCGATCCGGTGGTGGATGCGACGGTGGATCAGCAAACCGTGCGGCTGGAGGTGCCGAACGACCAGAATAAGCCGGCAGGGATGCTGCTTAACGTGCGGATTCCTTAACTGTTTGAGGAAGGTGACCGGTGTCTTCAGGAATCGTTGAATCTCAGGATCAAGAACAAGACCACGGGCAGGATCAGAACCAGAACAAGCAGGGTGAGGCCCAGGATGCGCTCCAGCAACCGGGCGGAGGGCGCTCGCGGCTGGTGCAACGGCTGCTGGCGGCGTCGGCGAACCTCTCGCAGTTCATCGACGATCTGCTCCGCACGCAGGCCGTCATGGTCGCCGGGACCGAGGCGGCTGGATTTATCTTCGAGCGCACGGACGCGGGGATGACCCTTCGAAACATCGCGCACGTGCGGCCGGATAACAGCACCGCGGAGACGCGCGCGGCGGCAATCACCGCCTTTCAGGAGATCATCAAGCCCTGCATCGAGCAGCAAAAAGACGGGGCTATCGAAGTCCAGGGGAGCGACGGAGCATCGGAAGCGCAATATTGCCTGGTGACGGTGCTTCGGACGGAAAAAGAGATCATCGGCGCCAGCGCCGTGATCACGCGCTGCCGGGACCTGGAGCGAGCGCAGCAGCGGCTGGTGTCGATGCAGCTCGTCGCGGGATATTTCGAGCTTTACACGCTTCGCCGGCAGAGCGAGCAGTCGCAGATCGTCGCCCACTCGCACCAGCATGTTCTGCAACTGGCGACGGCGGTCGCCACGGCCGAGGGATTCGAATCGGCGGGGATGAATCTCTGCAACGAGCTTGCGACACGAACCGGGGCGGGCCGCGTGGCGCTGGGATGGATCAAGGGGCGGAGCATGCGCGTCAAGGCGCTGTCTCATACGGAAGAATTCGACAAGAAACAGGAACTGATCAAGCAGCTCGAAGACGTGATGGAGGAATCCATCGACCAGGAAGAGCCGGTGCAGTTCGACCCGGATGGAACGGGGACCGGGAATGTCAGCCGATGCGCAGAATCTTTCGCGCACAGAAGGCGGGAACACCGTTCTGACGCTGCCGCTGCGGCGGCGCGCGGACATTGTCGGGGCGATCACGCTTGAGTTTCCGGCGGCGCACAAGATTTCTCCGCAGGCGTCCACAGGGCTCGCCGTAGCGGTGGATTTGCTCGCGCCGCAGCTTTATGACCGGTATCAAAACGACCGCTGGCTGATCACCAAAGTGGGATTCGAGCGCCAAGGAACTGGCCAAGGAAGCGATCGGCCCGCAGCACATGATCGCCAAGACGCTGTCGGTGGTAATCCCGGCGGCGATTGTCTTCATCTGCCTGTTCAGGCCCATGTATCACGTCAGCGCACCGTTCCAGTTTGATTCCGTGGACAAGCGGAGGCTGGATGCGCCGATCGACGGGTACATCAAGCAGGTGCTCGTGAAGCCTGGGGACACGATCAAAGCGGGGCAGGTTTTGCTGTCGATGGATACGTCGGATTTGCAATTGAAGCTGGCGGATTCGAACGCCGAGGCGGCGAAGTACCAGGCCGAATATTCCAAGGACGCCGCCGACCCGGAGAAGCAGGCGGATGCGGCGATCGCGATGGCGGAAAAGCAGGCGTCGCTGGCGGATTCGAAGCTGTATCAGGATCAGATCGACCGGGCCCAGATCAAAGCGCCGTTTGACGGGGTCGTGCTCAAGGGCGATCTGACCGACGAAGTCCTGGCGCCCAAGAAGCAGGGGGACGAGCTTTTCACCGTGGCGGCAACAAGCGGCTTGCGGGCGAACCTCGCGGTGAGCGATCGGGATATTCAGGAACTGAAAGTCACACAGATCGGATATCTGGCGACGACCAGCCTGCCGACGGAAAAGTTTAAATTCACGCTGAATCGAATCGTGCCGCTGGGCGAACCCAAGGAAGGCGAGAACATCTTTACGGTTTACGCACATCTGGATCAGACTTCGCCCGAGTGGCGTCCCGGCATGGCGGGCGAGGCGCGGGTGGAAGTCGGCAAGCGGCGGCTGATCTGGATCTGGACGCACAAGCTGGTGGATTGGTTCCGCCTGAAACTGTGGTCGTTCTAGAAGGGGATCGAACTTGCTTCAACTCAGGCCGACATTCTCGGAATCCTGGTATCGCGTCGCCGACTTATGTCCGCGGCTGCGGCCGGGCGCGCAAATTTCGCGGCAATTCTTTCGCGGCGAGCGCTGGTACGTGGTGCGCGATTTGGCGGGGAACCAGTTCCATCGCCTGAGCGACGCGGCGTATCGGTTCGTGGGATTGCTCGACGGGCGACGGACGGTCGCCGATGCCTGGGAGCTTGTCGGGGGACAGCTTGCGGATGATGCTCCGACCCAGCCGGAAGTCATCCAGATTCTTTCCCAGCTCTATTCGGCGAACCTGCTTTCGACGGACATCACGCCCGACGCGACGGTTCTGCTTCGTCGCCACAAGCAGATGGTTCAGCGCAAGATGCAGAACCGTCTGATGAACGTGTTGTTTCCGCGCGTCCCGATCTGGGATCCAGACCGTTTCCTCAAGCGCTGGATGCCGGTCACGCGGGCGTTGTTTAGCAAAATCGGGGCGATCATCTGGCTGGTGGTTTTGCTTGCGGCGCTGGGAACGGTTCTGCCGCAATGGACCGAACTGAAATCAGCGGCGACCCATGCGCTAGACATGAAGAACAACTGGGAGAATTTGTTCTACCTGTACGCGACGTTCGTGGTGATCAAGTTCTGCCACGAATGGGGTCACGCGGCGGCATGCCGGAGGTTTGGCGGGGAATGCCATGAAATGGGGATCATGCTCCTGGTGCTGGTGCCGACGCCGTATGTCGATGCGTCCAGCGCCTGGGCGTTTCCGAACAAGTGGCACCGGATTTTCGTGGGCGCGGCGGGGATGATCGTCGAGCTGTTCATCGCTTCGCTGTGCGCGTTCGTTTGGCGATATACCAATCCGGAAATCAACCCCCTGGTCAATCAATTGGCCTATAACGCGATGTTCATCGCGAGCGTTTCGACCCTCCTATTCAATGCCAACCCGCTGCTGCGATATGACGGATACTACATTCTGTCGGATTTGATCGAGATTCCGAACCTTCGGCAGAAGAGTTCGGATTACACGCTGGGGTTGATCAAGCGGCATGTTTTCCGCCTCAAGCTGACCCAGCCGCTGCCCCCGCCGGGACAGAGGGCGTGGCTGCTGGCCTATTCGATCACCAGCAGCATCTATCGCGTTTTCATCGGATTCATGATCGTGCTCATCGTGGCGTACAAGGTGCCGGTGCTGGGCATTTTGATGGCCGCCGGCGGAGTGATTACCTGGGCGGCGGTGCCCACGGTTCAACTCTGGCGGTATCTGCTGATCGATCCGGAATTGCATCGCAAACGAACTCGGGCAATTGCGTTTACCTGTTCGGTGACAGCGGTGGCGGTGATTCTGATTGGTTTGATCCGCTTCCCGGTACACATTGAATTTGCCGGCGTGGTTCAGCCGGACGATCCCATGGGAATTGACGGGCGCCCGATCACGGGCACTTTAAAGACCGGCGGCGAAGGCACCGTAGCGATAATCGACGCCAAGGACGGGCAGCTTGTGCAGGCGGGGCAGACGATCCTGCAACTCTGGAACCCGACGGTGGAACACGACGTCGCCTGGGCGCAGGCGAAAATCGAGGAGACCAACGAGTTGATTCGGATGTCACGCGCGACGGATCAGAACGAACTGGTAAAGAGCGAGGCGGTCCTGGTTGCGTGGCAGAGCCGTCTGGACGACGCGATGGAAAAAGAACGCGATCTTTCGGTAAAGGCCCCGTTCACTGGGCGTCTGGTTGCGCCGAAACTGGCGGAGCTGGAGGGAGCGTTCCTGCCGCGCGGGGCGGAAATTGGCTCGGTCGCGGTTTTGGATAAGCTGATCATCAAAGGGGACATCGAGCAAAAAGACGCCGAACTGGCCAGGAACACGCCCGGGCTCAAGGCGGAGATCCGCCTGTCCGGCATGATGGACCAGACCCTTCCGGTTGCCGTGGGCGCGGTGACATTCCCCCCGGCGGCGGTTTCGGAAGTGGCGCATCCCGTCCCTGGGTACGGCCGGTGGCGGAGAAATCATGACCGATCCGCATGATCCAAATGGCATGAAGACGGTTACGCCGCAGTTTGAGGCGCACGTCAAACTCGACAACTCGGAGCAGCAGTATTACGCGGGGCAAACGGCATACGTGAGGCTGACGCTGGACAAAAAACCGCTCATCTGGCAATGGTCGCGCCGGCTGCTCCAGCTTCTACAGGTCAACGACACCGGAAAATGGATTTGAGCCAATCATGTCGTCGACGTTGCCCGATCTCTGGCCCGTATTCGAAGCCCGCCGGGTGAAGGCCCCCAATCTGAAGGGGCTGGATCTAACCGCGCACGGGGTCGTCGGGTGGTTCAAGAACAAACGGCGGGTGCTTTCGTCGCTGAGGGCGCAGGCGGACCGCATCGAGCTACTTGAGACGGAAATCCACGCGCTCAGCGCCCACAACTTCCAGGAGGAAGTGGGCAAATTGCGGGACGAGGCGCGGCTTGGGCGCCTGGAAGGGGCATTGCTGGATCGCGCCATGGCCGTGACCCGCGAGGCGGCCGTCGGGCGCTGGGGCTGCGGCCGTTCAAGGTCCAGATCGCCGGGGCCCTGGGAATGTCCCGCGGGCTGATCATCGAAATGGCGACGGGCGAGGGGAAGACGCTGACGGCGTCGCTGGCGGCGAGCCTCTGGGGGTGGATGGGGCGGCCGGTCCACATTATCACGGTCAACGATTACCTGGTTCAGCGCGACGCCGAGGAAATGCGGCCGGTGTACGAGATGCTCGGCCTCAAGGTGGGGTATGTCATCCATGAATCTCCGCCTCTGGAGCGGCACGACCATTACCGGCGGAACGTGGTTTACATCACCAGCAAGGAACTGGTGGCGGATTTTCTGCGCGATCAGATCGCGCTGGGGGATTTGCGGACCTCGACCCAGACGATCGTCGGAATGCTCGGCACGCCGACGCAGCAGGGGAGGCTCCTCGTTCCCGGGCTGTGGCGCGTGCTGGTGGACGAGGCGGACAGCTTGCTGATCGACGAGGCGGTGACGCCGCTGATCATTTCCAATTCCCCCGAAGCGGAGGGGAACGCCTCGCTGTACCAGGCGCCGATTGCGCTGGCGGCGCAATTGGTAGCGAATTCGGATTTCAAAATCGACCGGACCATCCGCAACTGCGATCTCATCCCGCGCGGGCAATCGAAGCTGGACGAGCTTGCCCGCGACGACAGCGGGTTCTGGCAGGGACAGCGGCGCCGCGAGGAACTGGTCACGCAGGCGCTAACGGCGCGGCACTGCTTCATTCGCGACGAGCAATACCTGGTTGCGCCGGACGGCAAAGTGCAGATCATCGACGAGTTCACGGGCCGCATCATGGCGGACCGCTCCTGGCGGCATGGGCTGCATCAGGCGATCGAAGTCAAGGAAGGGGTCGTTGTCACCGCGGACAAGGAAAACCTGGCGCGGCTGAGTTTTCAGCGGTTTTTCCGGCAGTATCCGTTCATGGCCGGCATGACCGGGACGGCGTGGGAAGCGCGCGGGGAGTTGTGGCAGATTTATCACCGGCCGATCGTGCGCATTCCGACGAACAAGCCATGCATTCGCGAGCATCTGCCGCTGCGGATGTTCGACACGGCGGACCAGAAATGGGACGCGGTGGTCACGCGGGTTTGCGAGATCAACGATACCGGAGCGCCTGTGCTGGTGGGTACGCGAAGCGTGCTGGCGTCGGAGGAAGTGAGCCGAAGGCTGGCGGCCCTGGGGCGGGCGCACCGGGTGCTCAACGCGACGCAGACGGCGCAGGAAGCGAATATCATCGCCGAAGCCGGAACCATGGGGAAGATAACCGTGGCGACCAACATGGCCGGGCGCGGAACCGATATCAAACTGGCGCGCGGAGTGGTGGAGTTGGGCGGATTACACGTCATCGCGACCGAGCCGCACGGATCGGGTCGCGTGGATCGGCAGTTGTTCGGCGCGCCGCAGTCAGGGAGACCCCGGCTGCGCGCAAATGTTCGCCAGCGCACAGGACGATTTGCTGATGCGGCACGTGCCGTTCGTTCGGCACCGGTGGCGCGCCATTGGTCCGGCTAATCTGATCGCCATAGCCCAGGCCCGCGCGGAGAGGCTGGCGCGGTTCAACAGGAAGCAAGTTTTGCGCAATGACGACTGGATGGATCAATCGCTGCCGTTCTAGGGGTTTGGGCTGATGGAATCCCGCGGGGGCGCAGGATCGCGGACGGTGGGGGTTCTAGTAAAGACCGCAGGCAAATTTTATCATAGCGCGAATCTGCTGTGTGCGCCAATAACCTCATGTCCGGGCGCCATCCGCTGGTCTTTGTTCTTCATAGCAGCAATCTGTACGGCACGGAGCGGATGTCGCTGACGATGGCGGCGGGACTGTCCGACGAATTCGAGCCGATTTTTCTGGCTCCGCCGGGGCCGGCGCTGGGGGAAGCCGAGCGGCTGGGGTTCGCGACGGGGACGTATCGCACGAGCCCCGATCTGGCCAAGGCACTCGGCCGATTTTGCGAACCGAAAAATCGCTGACGCTGGTGGCGACCGGGCCGCGGTATTCGCTGGTTTGCATGGCGCTGAACCTGCTCTACTGGCGGAAGGTCAAACACATTCAAATGGTTCAAGGGGGGGCTGGGGAATGGAAGGATTACGGCGCAAGAAACTTCTCAATCCGTTTAACATCACGTTCGTGACGGTTTCGCCGTATTGCCGGGACAAGCTGATCCAGTACGGCGTTCGCCGCCCGATCGAAGTGGTGGGAAACTTTCTTCTCGACCGGCAGGTTCGCGATGCGCCGCGGAGGGCCGCATTCGATCGGCCCGTGTCCCGGGCGCTGGTCGTTTCGCGGCTCGTCGAATTGAAACGGCTGGACGTGATATTCGACGCGCTCGAATGCCGCCCGGAACTTGGCGATTTGCCGATCGACATTTTGGGCGACGGACCGGACCGGGATAAATATGAGCGCCGCGCGGCGAATCATCGCAACGTCCGGCTTCTGGGATTTCAGGCCGGCGCGGCGGAGCATTACGCGGCGTCCGATCTCCTCATCCATACCTGCCCGACCGAACCGTTTGGAATGGTCATCCTCGAGGCGATGGCGGCCCGCATTCCGGTGCTGGTTCCGGACGAGGGCGGGGCCGCGGCGCTGATCGACGACGGGCGCACGGGGTTCAAATTCAAGGCCGACGATCCGCGCGATCTGGCCCGGAAAATCGCGGAATTACGCGGCATCGATCCGGCGCGTTTGAACGCGATCGTCGATACCGCCGCCGGCGAATTGCAAACCCGCTTTTCGGAACAGGCGTCGCTTCGGGAATATCGCAGGCTGTTTGCCCCAGAGAAATAACATGCCGGCCGACACCCGACACCCTCTTTTTTACGTGCTGCATTCAAGCCATCTGTTCGGGACGGAACGCATGGCGCTGGCGACAGTGGCCGGCCTGGCTGACGAATTCCGCCCGATTTTGTTTGGGCCCCCCGGGGAGGCGATGGATTTGGCCGAGAAAATAGGATACGCGGCGCGGCGGTTTCGCGGGGCGAAAGAACTGGCGAAAGTCCTGCGGCCGGAACTGAAGGCGAATCGATCGCTGACGTTTGTGGCGACGGGAATCTCGCAATCGGCGGTTTGCATCGCGCTGAATCTCCTGTACCGGCGCAAAATCAATCACATTCAGATCGTCCACGGGGGAACCGACGAGCGCGGGAGCTTCGGGCGAAAGAAGGCGCTGAATCACGCGGGGGTGACGTTCGTAACGGTTTCGGAGTATGCGCAGCGAGCGCATGATCGCCAACGGCGTCCGGGCGGACCGTATTGAAGTCGTGAATAATTTTCTGCCGGCGGAGTATCTGGCATCCGCGCCGCGGCGGGGGGTTTATGGCGCGAGCGTGAAAAGCGTGCTCGTCGTTTCGCGGCTGGATCCGATGAAGCGCATGGATTTACTGCTGGATGCGCTTGATCGGCGGCCGGAATTGAAGAATTTGTCGTTCAAGATTCTGGGGTTGGGGACGGAGATGAATCGGCTGGTGGAGCGGGCCGGGAAATCGCATCCGAATGTGCAATTTGCCGGATTCAGCGATCGGGTTGGGGAGGAATTGGCCGGAGCGGATCTGCTTTTGCACACGTGCCCAGTGGAGCCGTTTGGACTGGCGATACTCGAGGCCATGGCGGCGAATCTGGCGGTGCTGGTTCCGGATCAGGGCGGGGCGGCGCTGCTTGTGGAGGAGGGGGCGAGCGGATTTAAATTCCGCGCAGGACGACGCCGGGCATCTGGCGGATCGACTGCTCGAATTGAAATCGGCGGACGCCGAGAGGTTGAATCGTGCCGTTGCGGGGGGACGGATCGCGGTCGAAGAGACTTTTTCAGCGCGGGCGGGCCTTGAGCGGTATCGGCGGCTGCTTGCGCCAAAAGCTTAAAACTCCTCGGGAGCGACTAGGTCCTGATAGGTTTCGCGGCGGCGGATCAGGCGGAAGGTGTCCCCGTCAACGAGAATTTCCGGGCGCGCGGGCGATTGTTGTAATTGCTGCTCATGGCAAACCCATAAGCACCGGCGGTGAAGACCGCCAGGAGATCGCCGCGGCGCGTGCGCGGGAGATTCCGGCCCCGGGCGAGATAGTCGCCGCTTTCGCAAAGGGGCCCGACCACATCGACGACTTCGCCGTCGTGCACCGGCTGCGATTTATCGCGCACGGCCGGCGATATTCGCCGCGTCGGGATTGGCGGGCCAGATGTGGTGGTAGCTCTCGTAAAGCGTGGGGCGCAGCAGGTCGTTCATCCCCGCGTCGACGATGATGAATTTTTTCTCGCCGCCGGTCTTGGTGTAGAGGACGCGGGTGAGCAGAATCCCAGCGTTTCCGGCGATATATCGCCCGGGTTCAAGGGCGATGCGATAGGGCTTGCCCTGCAAGAGAGGAATCAAAGCCTTGGCGTGCTCGGTGATCGGCAGGGCCTGATCGGGGCGCTCGTAGTTGACGGCAAAGCCGCCGCCCAGGTCGAACCATTCGATGCGATGACCGCGGGCAATGAGCTGGTCGATGAGCGCGACGATTTTCTTGACCGCCTCGACGTACGGCTCGATTTCATAAACAGGCGAGCCGATGTGCATGTGCACGCCGGCGATGCGCAGATTTTCAGGTCGCGATAATGCTCGAAGACGCGCGCGGCGCGGTCGAGATCGACCCCGAATTTGGTCTCCTTTTTCCCGGTGGTGGTCTTCACGTGGGTATGGGGATCGACGTCGGGATTGACGCGGATCGCGCCGACGGCCGGCTTGCCCGCGATGGCAGCGACTCGATCGATGTTTTCGATCTCCGCTTCGCTTTCAAGATTGAAGGCAGCGATCCCCACGCTGATGGCGTCGACGATCTCCCCGTCGGTTTTCCCGACGCCGGCATAGATGATCTTGGCCGGGTCCGCCGCCGGCTGCAGGGCGCGATAGAGTTCCCCGCCGCTGGTGACGTCGAAGCCGGACCCTTCCCCAGCCAGAAGGCGCAGGATGTGCAGATTCCCGCAGCTCTTGATCGAGTAGCAGACCATCGCGTTCAGCGGGGCGAACGCCTGCGCGATCTGGCGATAATGGCGAAGAAAAGTCGCCTTGGAATAGACGTACGCGGGAGTGCCCACCTGATCGGCGATTTTCTCGGCGGAGAGATTCTCGCAGTAGAGCTTGCCGGATTTGTATTCAAAGAAATCCATGGACAATTCAGTTTACCGCCAAGCCACGAAGGACGCGAAGAATTATAAACAAATACCGGAATTCCAATTCTCAAGTCTCTTCGCGGTGCAAAGAAAAAATTCGAATCGGCCGCGGTCGCGTCTCCACCTTTTCCTCTTCCTGCGACACCGCCCACCCTCTTTCGGCAATCCACGGGAAAAACAAATCCCCCGTCTGCCTCCCAGGCTCCCCCAGCAAAATTCGCCCGTCCCCGGCCAGATGCTCCGCCCAGAATTTGTCCAGATACTCCCACTGCCCCCGTTCGTACAAAATGTCCGATCCCAGAATGAGATCGAATTTCTCCCCCAGCCGATCCTTCCTCCAATCCACTTTTCGAAATCGCACGTGCTCCCCAAACGGCAGCGCATTCAATCGCGCAAACAGCAACGCCGGCGTTTCCAGATCGGCAAACAAAACCTCCGCTCCGCACGCCGCCGCCGCCGCGCCCGCCAATCCCATCCCGCATCCCAAATCCAAAACGCGAATCCCCCGCGGGAGCGCCAGCCGTGAAATCTTCCCCGCCACACCGCTGGCGCTATCCCACAATTCCGCCCAATAGGGAAGATGGGGGGGATCGGCCAGACGAACCCCGGAATTTTTTTCCCGCCGATCTTCTTCCTCGATGATCTGATCCAGCACCACATCCGGATCGGTCACGAGGGTGATATTCAATCTCAATTCTCCGAACCGCGCCACCCGTGACGTCGTCGAAAACCGCTTTGCGATGCGATGGCGGAGCCTCAGCTCCGCTTGCCGCCTCCCATCCCGACCAGCCGGCAAAACCCGCATTCGGGGTGCCGAAATTTGTGCCGAAAGTGTCGCCATTTCAGGGCCGAGATAATACCATCCGCCCTTGGATTTCCACTCCCAGCGCTGCTATGCTTCCACAAGCACTTGGCGGATGCAGGGAACGATCATTTGGAGTTCTTTGGTGGTTAAGCGGGCGGCATTGGCGGCGGGAGTAGTTGCGCTGGCGGGTCTGACTGCCTGTAGCTCAAAGCTGGAAACAGGCTACGAACCGACCAAGCTCGACATGTCTATCGCGCAACGAAAAGCCCTCTATGCCGATCCCTACAGCCCCGAAGCTCAGGACGCCCAAAAGGACGGGGGCGACCAGAACGCGGGGCAGGGTCAGTTCCATACGCCAACGAGCTATTGAGCGGTTTGTATGGATTGACCCCGACACGTCGGCATAAAATCGACTGGTGAGTTTGTGGTACCTATCGAACCAAAGCAGTTCGTCCAGCTTGTCGAGCCTCTCCTGGCTCAGCAGGATGTAGCCGGACTGCTCGCACTATTGAAATCGCAGTGGTCGCCCGACCAACTCCGGGCACTGCTCCGTTCCGAGCATGTTGATGCGAAAAAAGTGGCCCTGCTGGCTATGGCGCTGGTGGGGCCAAGTTGTTGTTGCGAAGAACTCGCCCTCCAGTTGCGCGACCCCGACCCGATCATCAACCAACTGGCCGAACACGCCCTCTGGGCCGTCTGGTTCCGTAGCGGCAAATGTGAAAAAGCCAATCAGCTCGTCTGCCGCGGCGCCGAAGCACTCGATGGGAAAGATCTCCTCGCCGCCATCGAACTCTTCAGCCAGGCGATTCACGTCGATCCCAATTTCGCCGAGGCCTACAACCAGAGGGCGATCGCCTACTACCTCCTCGAGGAATATGAAAAGAGCGTCGCCGATTGCCGCCGCGCCATCCTCAGGATGCCCTGCCATTTCGGAGCCTGGTCCGGCAGCGGCCACTGTCACGCCCACCTCAACGAAATTCCCCAAGCCATCGAATGCTATCAAAAAGCCCTCTGCATCAACCCCCATCTTGAATGTGTCCGCGAAACCGTCACCGAACTGCAAAAACGCTTCTGAATTTATGCCGCCGAAGACGGAAAAATTCCTGCGCGGCGTTCGGCGGAGAATCGCCCTCGTCCGCGTGATCGAAAGCATCGGCGTCGCCTGCCTTGCAGCCTCGGCTCTCGGCTCCGTCCTGGTCATCGCCTCGATCTGGCGGGGCCAATCCGCCTTCGGAATCGCCGCTGGATTCCTAGCCCTCGGATTCGCCGCCGGCCTCCTCTGGGGATTCACCCGAATTCCCTCAACACTCGCCGCCGCTGCCGAAGCCGATCGTCAATTGGGCCTCCACGATCTCCTCGCCACCCTCCTCCTCAGTCGCACAAACGACCTCACCTGGATGCACGCCGTCGCCGCAATGGCCGAAGACCGCTGCGCTCGCTTTCACCCGCGTGAAGTAGTCGTTGCCAAATTCGGATTGCGCGCCTGGAGCGGCATCGGTCTATCCGCCGCTCTACTACTGACTCTCTCTCTATTCTCAGGTCATCCGACAGAGCTGCGCTGACGAAACCCCAAATTTCGACGACGGCCTCGCCCTGCCAGACCCCCCAGCAGAAGCCGACGCTCTCCGCCTCGCCCCCTTCGAATCCTCCCGCCCCGGCGGAAAAGGAGCCGATCCAGACCAGGCCCGCCCCTTCGGCGACGATCAAACCACAGACGGCGCAACCGCAACGACCGGCAACGCCAATCGGCGGGATTAAACGCCGCATCCGATTCCGGCGCCGGCGAAGGACTCTCCCTCACCCCGGGGAATTTTTCAGTTCAAGATCCAATCAGCGGCTCAGGCCTCAGCCGCGCAACCCCAACCGGCCCCACAGCCGGCGGCGGCGATTCGACACTGATCCCCGGAACTGCCCAACCCTCCGGCGGATCAGCTTCCGCTTCAGCAACCCCACGTCGCGCCCCCCCGCGCGCGAGCGGCGGCCCCCAACCCACCGGCGCAACCTCGGCGCAATCCAACGTCCCCGATTGGGCCACCGATTTAGTCCAAGGCTATTTCCAAAGAGACTGATTCCCCGTCAGCAGCGTATACGCCTCGATATATCGCTTCCGCGTCCCCATCACCACTACCTCCGGCAATTCCGGCGCCGGCGGCGTCTTGTCCCAATCCAGCTTCTCCAAATAATTCCGCACGAATTGCTTGTCAAAGCTCGGCTGATCATGCCCCGGCTCATACTGATCCGCCGGCCAAAATCGACTGCTGTCCGGCGTCAGCACCTCGTCGATCAAAATCAGCCTCCCATCCGCCAATCTTCCAAATTCAAATTTCGTATCCGCGATAATCACCCCGCATGATTTCGCATGCTCCGCCGCCTTCGAATACAGCGACAGCGTCCGATCCCGTAGAACGCTTGCCGTCGCTCCCCCGATCCGCGATACCGTCTCCTCATAGCTCACATTCATGTCGTGCCCCGATTCCTCCTTCGTCGCCGGCGTGAAGATCGGCTTGGGCAACTGTTCACATTGCTTCAATCCCGCCGGCAGCGGAATCCCGCACACCGTCTGCGATGCCTTGTATTCCTTCCACCCCGACCCCGTAATGTACCCCCGCGCCACGCATTCGATGGGCGACAACCGTCGCCTTCT
This sequence comes from uncultured Phycisphaerales bacterium, assembly GCA_963844715.1. Lineage (GTDB taxonomy): Bacteria > Planctomycetota > Phycisphaerae > Tepidisphaerales > Tepidisphaeraceae > UBA1161. The sequence continues at coordinate 377,563 of CAWJPJ010000007.1, forward strand.
TCACCAGCATCGACCGCCCCGCGATCTGGTCCGCAAACGCCAGCAGCGACTTCGGAAAATCCGAAACCTCCGTCGCGATCAAATGGTTCTCAAACTGCTCGTGAAATTTCTCGAACCAGAACAGGCTCAGCGCCGTCAGCACCTTCCCCTTGTCGGGAATCCCGTTCGGCATTACCACGTCAAACGCGCTGATCCGATCCGTCGCCACGATCAGCAGGTTCTGCCCCAGGTCGTAAACATCGCGAACTTTCCCCCGCCGCACCGGAAACGGTAGGGACGATTGCAGTAAAGGTTTATCCATCCCCGCAGATTATGAAATGACCCTTCGGAACGCAAAATATTGGGGATTCGATCGATGTCCGGGCTCCCTATTTTCCCCTCGCCCTGTACTCGGGGGGAGCACTCCTTGTCCCCTTCCGTTAGTTTCGGCACGATGGGAGGGGGGGCACCCCGCACGCGTCGAAACTATTGCGCCTGCACAAGCCCCACCGCATCCAAATTCATCCCGCTTCGCCCAAAAATCCCCACCACCGGCTGCCCATTATTCCCCAGCGTCTGCTGAAAATGCCCCGTCGGTACCCCGAACCAGTCGCTCATATAACTCTTATTCGCTTCAAGCAACCCGTTTTCATGCCGCACATAAATCACGCGAAACGCGTTCACGCAATCGTCGCTGTCCACCACCAGCCCGCCGACGATATATCCGTCATTCGCAAGCAGCACATCCGTTCCCGTAGGGGGGGAATCCGTCGCCGACGCATAAATCGGCTCAAGCTTGTGCACGATTCGATGCCCCATCCAATCCGCCAGCGACGCATTGAACCCGATCACCTGATCGTTAGCCGTCTTCACCGCCACGAACGCCGACCCGCCCGATCCCCCCACGATGTCCGTCTTAGTGCACCCGTCGGGAATATCCGAATTGAGGCGATTCCGCCGCGTCCGCCGCACCTTCTGCGGCTCATCTCCAAATCCGCGCACAATCTCGGGCATCTCCTCGCCAGCCCCCCGCTGCGCCGTCGCTCCCGCAATCACCGGCCTCCCAAAATCCGTGTAAAGAATTTCAATCCGGCGGTAAACCGCGCTCCCGCGCAACGAAGGGCTCCCGTCCCCCACCAGCCGCACCTCCAACGGCTCAAGCGTTCCGCTCTCAAAAAGCACTTGCAGCTTCGCATCCTGATCGTCGCTCAAAATATCGCGCACCGATTGCCCCGACGCGGCCAAAATCTCCTTCGAGCGGTCCACCAAACTCCCCGAATCCCCCGACAGGTTCTCCAACTGAAACTCCATTCGATCTTTCGCCGTGCTCAATTGCGGCTCCTGATCTCCGTCCACGGCCAGCGTATCCTCCACCTTCGGGCAAAGCAGCACCGTGCAATAGTCCGAAATCGTGAGCGCCCGGACTTCAATGCCGGTTTCGTCGTCGGCGCCGTCGCCGGCATCTCCGCCAGCCCGGCGATCCCCATCATCAACACAGCCATGGCGAATAACGCCGCTCGCATGCCCCGAATCCTAAATTTGACCCCGCCGCCGGGCAAGTTACTTCCCCCTTTGAGCCGGTGCGCCGCTCCATTAAGATGCTCCCTGCGGCTCGATTCGTTATGCCAATCAAATTCGAGATTTATCGCGATGGACGCCGCGTGACTCAGTTCACGCCCATCTCCGCAATGGCCATCGGGCCCGAGAGCGTCCCGCTCCCCGCCGAGGTCTTCTTCCGCGACGGACACCTGGTCATCCATCGCAGCGACGAATACGCCCTCGGCGTCGCCCTCCTCTGGGACGCCGGCCCCGCCGGCTCCTTCCACCTCGAAACTACGCGCGTCCAGCCCGCGCGAAAAGCCGTATAACCTCAACGTCGAACTCGCCCGCGCCCGCCTCATGAAAATCGTCCAGAAGCAGGAAGATTGGAACCTCTTCGATTTTCCCAAAGCCGAAAAACTCAACCAGAAATTGCGCGAAGCCCAGGCGATCTTCGCCGATTCCCTCGGCAAGCCCGACCCCGCCGAAGCCGCCAAGCTCGCCGATCAGGCGCTGGCCGCCGCCCTCGATCTTTCCGAGCAGTTCGCCTCCTTCCACGGCGAGCTTCTCATCAACCGTCGAAAATCCGCCAACGGCTTCGTCAAGCACATCTTCGGCTGCCGAGTCGATTCAACCGTCCAGAACGCCAAGTACAAGGAAACCTCCACATCCGGCTTTGATTACGCCGTTCTCCCAACCCGCTGGAAGCAGATGCAGCCCCAGGAACAAACCTTCGACGCCGCCGCCGTCGACGAATGGCTCGAAACCCTCGCCCGCAAAAGAATCCCCATCATCGCCGGCCCCCTCATCGACCTGAACGAAGGCGAAGTCCCCGATTGGATGTACATCTGGGAGCACGATGTCGACACCCTTCGCGAACTGGCTCTCGAGCACGTCCAGCGCGTCGTCGGCCGCTATCGCAAGGTCGTTTCAGTCTGGAACGTCGTCGCCGGCATCCACACCAACAGCGTTTTCACGCTCACCTTCGAGCAGATCATCGAACTCACGCGTCTCCTGGTCGCGGAGGTGAAAACCCTCCTCCCCACGGCTCGAACCATCGTCACCATCAAACACCCCTTCGGCGAATATCACTCCCGCAGCCGCGCCAGCGTACCCCCCATGCTCTACGCCGAAATGGTCGCCCAGGCCGGCATCAGCTTCGAAGCCTTCGGCCTGGAATGGGAAATGGGCGTCCCCCTCCCCGGAATGTTCGACCGCGATCTCTTCCAATTCAGCAGCATGCTTGATCGTTTCTCAACCCTCGGCCGTCCGGTATTCCTCACCGCCCTCGGCGTCCCCGGCCGCCCCGGCCCGGACCCCGAAGATCAATCCGAAGGAAAACTCGACCCCGCCCAGGCCGGCCGCTGGAAACGCCCGTGGGATCCCGACCTTCAAGCCGAATGGATCGACGCCGCCTATCGCATCGCGCTCAGCAAGCCCTATATCGAATCCATTGCCTGGGGAAATCTTGCCGACATGAACCCCACGCTCCCCGGCGGGGGGCTCCTCGACGGCATGCTCAAGCCCAAGCCAGGCTTCACCAAGATTCAGGAACTCCGCGAACACTTCCATCAGTTCCAACGGAAGGGGTAGGGTCGGTTGGATGGAATCTGGACTGTCTCGCAACGTCGAGGTCTGATCGCAATTCTCGCCGCGATCATGCTCGCCCTGGCCGTCCGATTGTTTCTCAATCCCCGCACCATCCCCAATCCCCAGCCTCCCGACGGACCCGCCGCCGCCGAGCTTCAAGATCGCATCGATCCCAACCTGGCTACCGCCGCCGAACTCGCCGCCATCCCCGGCCTGGGCCAAAAACGCGCCGCCGATATTGTTCAATACCGGCAAAACTTTTACCAAAGACCATCCCGGCCGCCTCGCGTTTAACAAACTTCTCGACCTCGAGCGCGTCTCCGGGATCGGCGCCGGCCTCGCCGAAACCATGGAACCCTACCTCAATTTCCCATCTCAATCCGCAACGCGTCCATGAAGCTATAATGCAATCCTATGCCCCCCTTTGAAGTCGTCAGTTCATTTCAGCCCCAGGGCGATCAGCCGCAGGCGATCGACAAACTCGCCGCCGGCGTCCGCGCCGGCCAACGCTTCCAAACCCTCATGGGCGTCACCGGATCCGGGAAAACCTTCACCATGGCCCACGCCATCGCCCGGCTGCAGAAACCCGCCCTCGTCATCTCCCACAACAAAACTCTTGCCGCCCAGCTCTACGAGGAGTTCAAGGAATTATTCCCCCAAAACGCCGTCGGATATTTCGTCAGCTATTACGATTACTACCAGCCCGAGGCGTACATCCCCCAGCGCGACATCTACATCGAAAAAGACGCCAGCCGAAATGACGATCTCGACCGCCTCCGTCTCTCCGCCACCAGCAACCTCGTCAGCCGCCCGGATGTCCTCCTCGTCGCCTCCGTCTCCTGCATCTTCGGCCTCGGTTCCCCAACCGATTATAAAGCCTCCGTCCTGCCGATTCGCAAAAATGAAACCATCGACCGCGACGAAATGCTCCGCAAGCTGATCGATCTCCAGTACGCCCGCAACGACATCGACTTCAAACGCGGCACCTTCCGCGTCCGCGGCGACGTCGTCGAACTCCATCCCTCCTACGAGGAATTCGCCTATCGCCTCGAACTCTTCGGCGACGAAATCACCGCCATCGACGCCATTAATCCCCTCACCGGCGAACTGTTGCGCAGCGAGGATCAGATCTTCATCTACCCCGCCGTGCATTATGTGATCCCCGAGGAGCGCGTCCACGGCGCCGTCCGTTCCATCCGCGAGGAATTGGAACTGCAGGTCATGAACCTCCGCGGCCAGGGCAAACTCCTCGAAGCCCAACGCCTCCTCGCTCGCACCAAATACGATTTGGAGATGATCCTCGAAGTCGGCTATTGCTCGGGAATCGAAAACTACAGCCGCCATCTGGACGGCCGCAAGCCCGGCGAAAAGCCCTACACACTGATCGATTATTTCCCGAAGGATTTCCTCCTCTTCATCGACGAATCCCACGTGACACTCCCGCAGCTCCACGCCATGTACAACGGCGACCGCCAGCGCAAGCAGGTCCTCGTCGATCACGGCTTCCGTCTCCCCAGCGCCATGGACAATCGCCCCCTCAAGTTCGAGGAATTCCGCGACATGTGGCAGCAGGTCGTCTTCGTCTCCGCCACCCCCGGCAAATACGAATTGGAATCCACCGGCGGCGAAATCGTCGAACAGGTCATCCGGCCCACCGGCCTCGTCGACCCCGTAATCATCCTCCATTCCGCCCAGGGTCAGGTCCCCCATCTCCTGGAGCAAATCAAAATCCGCGCCCGAAGAGGCGAGCGCGTCCTCGTCACGACACTAACCAAGCGATTGGCCGAGGATCTCAGCGCTTACATCCAGGAGGCCGGCATCCGCGGCCGTTACCTTCACAGCGAAATCCAAACCCTCGAACGCGTGGAAATCCTGACCGACCTTCGCAAGGGAGATTTCGACGTCCTCGTCGGCATCAATCTTCTCCGCGAAGGCCTCGACCTCCCCGAAGTCTCCTTGGTCGCGATCCTCGACGCCGACAAAGCCGGCTTCCTCCGCAGCGAAACCTCCCTCATCCAAACCATCGGCCGAGCCGCCAGAAACGTCAACGCCGAGGTGATTCTCTACGGCGATCAGATCACCCCCGCCATGCAAAAAGCCATGGACGAGACCGAGCGCCGCCGAAAAATGCAGTTGCAATACAACGCCGACCACGGCATCACCCCCCAGACCATCCAAAAAGCCATCCGCACCAGCATCGAATCCGAAATGAAAGCCCACCGCGCTACCCGCGACGCCATCCACGAAACCACCGATCAATTCGATCAATCCGAACTGATCAGGCTGCTGGAAGAAGAAATGCTAGAAGCCGCCAAAAATCTCGAATTCGAACGAGCCGCCCAACTCCGCGACAAGGTCAACGAACTAAAAGGCGTCCCCGTCATCCGCAGCGGCCGAACCTGGGAACCCCAGGTCGTCGATTCCGACCAGCGAGTAAAAATCTGGCGGCCGAGAAGCAAAGGCCGCGGCGGCAAGCGAACCGCGCAGTAAGGTAAAAATGGGCAGGTGCGATATGCGCGAAATTAAAGGCGATTTTCCCATCGCTATTCACCCGGGAGAAACCCTACAGGAAATGCTCGACGAGCGCATGATTTCCCAGTCCCGCCTCGCAAAGCATCTCCGAACCGACGTCGCCCGGATCAACGAAATCTGCCGCCGCCGCCGCGGAATCTCCGCCTCCATGGCCGTCCTACTCGGCAAAGCCCTTGGAATGTCCCCCGGGCTCTGGATGAATTTGCAGAAAAATTGGGAATTGAGCCAGGTCGACACCCGCACCGCCCGATCCATCCGACCCCTCCGCAGATCCGCTTAAACCTCGTCCCACCGATCATTCGTGAAAGCCAACAGATAGCCATCCGTTGGGTCCTCCCGCGCGTGTATAATATATTGTGGACTGCGGAGAATCCGAATATGAGCATCGCCTCTCAATTCCCTCCCTTCGAAGAAGTCACCCCCATCATCCAGTTGGCCCGTCGTGAGGATTTGCACGAGGACGACGTCACCAGCCGCCTCATGATCCCCGCCGATGCCGTCGGCGTCGGAACGCTCACGCAAAAAGAAGTCGGCATCACCTGCGGCCTCCCCATCGTCGAAATGGTCTGCAGCATCTACGACTCCCGCCTGCGCGTCGAGCCCATCCCCGGCTTCCATTTCGACATCATCGAAGGCCGCTTCTGCGAAGCCCGCAGCCAACCCCTGGTCCGAATCCGCGGCCCCCTCCGTTCCCTCCTCTCCGCCGAGCGCGTCCTGTTGAATTTCATGCAGCACTTATCCGGCGTGGCGAGTCTCACCCAGCGCTTCGTCCGCCGCGTCGAAGGAACCGGCGCGAAAATCTACGACACCCGAAAGACCATCCCCGGCCTGCGCCTCCTCGAGAAATACGCCGTCCGCTGCGGCGGGGGGGTCAACCATCGCGTCGGCCTCTACGACGGTCTCCTCGCCAAGGACAATCACATCGCCGGCGTCGATATCAAATTACTGGCCGCCCATCTCTCCGGCGTCGTCGAAAAAAGCCGCGCCGAAGTCCCTGACCGTTTTATCGAAATTGAAGTCGACAGCCTCGACCAGATGCGCGAAGTCCTCAAAGTCGACGGCGTTCACGTCATCCTCCTCGACAACATGGATTGCCCGCGTATGCAATCCGCCGTCGAACTCCGCGACAGGGCGGGCAAAAGAGGAAAAATCGCCCTCGAAGCCTCCGGCGGCGTCACCCTCGAAACCGTCCGATCCATCGCCCTCACCGGTGTCGAGCGAATCTCCGTCGGCGCCATCACCCACTCCGCCCCGGCCTTAGATGTCGGTCTCGAAATCGAAACCTAGATATCGCCCTCATCCCTTCCTAGGGTATTCCCATAGTTTTCGCAGGATGGATGAGCCTCCCGCAAACCTCCCGATTTTTATTTTTCCACCGCCGTTTATCGGACGCCCAGCCCGCCGGATCGCCCCAAAGACACCGCTTTCCGGTCCCCTGTAAAACGGGGCGACTTAAGTTGTCTGTGCCGCGCGACGATGACGGGGATGTTCCATTCCCTGTTGCGCGGATACGTCGCAAAACGCGTCGCGCCCGCACAGGTGGCCGACCGGTAATAAACGGTTTACCAATTGCGATGGAGCGTCGCTTACCTGGGTTGCCGCGGTCCTTATGTAAGGCTTCGGCCCTCAAACGCGCCGTTCGCGAATATCCACGATCGGCGGGCGCAACACACTGTGAGGAGGACATCGCATGTCCGCGATTCGTCAGTCAACGCGTAAGGCGTTTACGCTGGTGGAAATTCTGATCGTCGTGATTATCCTCGGGATTCTCGCCGCGATCGTCATTCCCCAGTTCACCAACGCCAGCAGCGACGCTCGCAACAGCAGCCTCGCCAGCACTCTCCAGACCCTGCGCAGCCAGGTCGAGCTCTTCAAGCTCCAGCACGGCGACACGCTGCCCAACCTGCTCACCACCACCACGGGCTGGGCGCCGTTCACCGGCACCACCACCTACGGAAACCCCGCCCAGACTTTCGGTCCCTACATGCAGGCGACCCCCGTCAATCCTGAAAACGGATTCAGCACCGTCATCGACAGCACCTCCGCTCCCGGCGCCACCGTCGCCACCGGGACCGGCTTCGTCTACGACTACAACGGCGGAAATGGTTCGGGTGAAATTTACGGCACGTCCGACACGGCCGGCACCATCGTCGCGCCTTATTAAACTTCCCGGGCCGTTTGGAGGCGCGCGCGGCCCGGTTATCCCGGTTCTCCCGGCCCATGGCCCGGAGTCGCGCCCATTTTGAGTTAGGGCGAGGCCCCAGTGGCGAGCATGATCCCCATCCCCACCGACTCACTTCACGGCTCAAGCCGCCGTCCGAATCGCCGCGCCTTCCAGTTTGAAAGTAAAATCACGCGGCGCTCCTCGGCCGTACCAGCAACCGGCAACTAGCCGAAGGGCCGCCGCGGCGGCCAATTGGCAACTACTCTGCCTTCACGCTCGTCGAAATCCTCATCGTCGTGATCATCATTGGCATTCTAGCCTGCATCGTCATTCCGCAGTTCACCAGCGCCAGCCAGCAGACCCGCGAAAACACCATCAAGGACGACTTGCGCTATCTGCGAACACAAATCGAGGTCTTCAAGGCCCAGCACCAGGACATTCCCCCTGGATACACCAGCGGCAATCCCGACCGCGTCGCCTCCGCGCAGGCCTTTTCCGATCAGCTCACCATGCACACCGATATCAATTGCAACACCAGCACCACTGCCTCCTCGCAGTTCTGCTACGGGCCCTATCTCAGCCAGTTGCCCACCAACCCGATTGATGGCGACGCGACGATGACCATGGTGGCCAACAACCAGTCCATGCCCGCCCCCGACAGCACAACCGGATGGATCTACCAGCCCCAGACCCAACAGATCATGGTGAATCTCACCGGGAATGACAGCAGTGGCACGCCGTACTACAGCTACTAATCCGGGCCAATTCCCGCGCGAGGCTTCACCCTTCTCGAGGCCCTCGCCGCCGCGGTGGTTTTGTCGATCCTGGTCATCGGCGTATGCGGCGTCCTTAGCCAGTCCTACCAGCAGACCCAGGCCTCACAGAGCAACGCCACCGGCGTTCTCCTCGCCCAGCAGCTCGCCGACGAAATCGCCTCCAAGCCCATGGCCGATCCCACCACCGGCTCCACCACCCTCGGCCCAGACACCGGCATGACCACCCGCGCCACCTTCACCCGTGCAACCAATTACGACGGGTACACCGATACCAGCACCGCCCTCCCACTCCTGGCCGGCGGGTCCATGAATGTCACCAACCCACAGAATTTCCCCGGCAATTTCGTGTACACGCGCTCGGTGTTGCCCCTCTCCGGAGCGACATCCATGGTCGGCGCCAAAGTGATGTGCAATGGGACGTTGTATGACACGCTTTCTCCAACCACGAATTTCGCGATTTTCACAGTGACTGTCACTTGTCCCGACGGAAACAGCGTGTCGATTCCCGGATTCACGGCCAACTATTCGGTCCAACGGTAATTCATGTTGAGAAAAGCTGCTAGTTGCCAGTCGCCAATCGCCAATAAAACTTGGCGGCGATTCCGCGCTTTTACGTTTGTCGAATTGATGATCGGATTGGTCATTACCGCAATGGTCCTAGCCGCAATGGCCGCCGTCATGACCGCCGTCGCTGAAGGATGGGAGGATGGAGCCGTCAGCCAGTCCACACAAATCCAGGCCAATCAGATTTACACCCGCGTCCAGAAAATCCTCTCCAGCGCCAAATTCATCGTCCTCCCCTCCGACGGCAGTTCCGGAAGCTCCATCATCTTCTGGGCCAACGACAACCTAATCGCCGATTCCACCGTCGAAGCCGGAGAACTGGGCCTCATCACCTGGGACAGCCCCACCCAGTCCCTCTACCTCTACGAAGCCGAGCCCAATCTAACCGGCAGCCAGCTCGCCGCCGCCGAAACCCAATTGAACTGGTCCACCCTCCAAACCCTCACGCCCGCCACGATCGAAAGCTGGACGACGTACATGCAAAAGACAACCCTCGGCGGCCCCGGCACCACAGGCAGCGCCAGCGCGCTCCAAATCACCGGCGCCAATTTCTATGTCACCGGCTTAAACAGCACCACCCAACTCCCCATCGTCGAATTCTCCCTAACCTTCACCAAGAACGGACAATCCGTAACCCTCTACAACTCCACCACAATGCGAGGCCCCAGCACTCAACCGAATTGAAATGAATCAAGAACTTCAAATCCCGACCGCCCCCACAACGCCCCGAGCCGGCGTTCCAGAAATTTGTCCCCTCTCCCTGTGTACTCACGGGGAGAGGGTTAGGGTGAGGGGCGACTTTCGATCGTCGAGCGCCGCCCCTCACCCTAGCCCTCTCCCCGGAGTACCGGGGCGAGGGGACCGATGCGCGAGCCGACAACAAAAGTCACAACGTCGACAACCCCCGACGCCCCCTTCGAGGGGGCTACCTGAAGACATCCCCTATGGGGGTGGAGCTTCCCTTGTCATTCGTCATTCCAGACGAGCCTTCGCCCTAGTCCTGGTCGTCTGCGTCATGGCTCTCGCCGCCATCCTCAGCTACGCCCTCCTCGCCACCGCATCCATCCAAGCGGCTCAAAGCAACAATCAAATTGCCGCCGCCATCGCCCAAGCCCAGGCCGAATCCGGCGTCAAACTCGCCATGTATTATCTCCTCAATCCTCAATACGCCCCCAGCCTGCTCGTCAGCAATTCCGTGCCATACTGGCCCGGCACGCGCCGGGTCCCCCGTCACCTTCGCCACCACCGGCTCCCCCTCAGCCCAAATGCCCGGCTGGGTAACTATCTCCGTCACCCCGCCCGCCAATCAGATGACGAACACCTACACCGTCGTCGCCACAGGTTACAGCTCCGGCGTTGGCGTCGACATCGGAACCGGTACCCAAGCCATCACCCGAACCATCACCGCCCAGGTTGAACTCACCTATCAAGTCCAGCAAGCCCTCGCCCTGAATCAGTCCGCCGCCCATCATCGGCTCTGGCGTCACCATCATCGGATCGCCCACTGCCATCCGCGCCGCTGGAACCCTCACCCTCGATCTCGGCGACATCCATTTCCGGCGGAATCGGCGCTCTCAATTTGCTTCAGATTCCATCCGGATTATTCAACGGCACACTTCTCTCGGCCCCGGGCAGCGCCCCGGCCCCAACCTCCAGTTCCATCAATCACTACGCCACCTATCTCTATCAAGGAACGATCTATTCCGCCGCGGCGTTGTCCGGCGGCACCTTGAGCAGCGGGACCATCCCCGCCTACGACCCCGTCCACAACCCTCTCAACGTCTTCTATTACACCGGCAACATCACCCTCGCCGGCAACGTCAACTTTCAAGGCACTCTCATCGCCGTCAACGGCAACATCATCGCCCAGAGCGCTAACAACGTGATTACCGCCTACTCAACCATGCCCGCTCTTGTTGCCGACAAGTCGCTCGAAGTGAAAAGTTCAAACGCCTCCCTCACCGTCAACGGCCCCGTCTATGCCGGCAGCGGAATCGCCTCCGGCGGCGGGATCAACACCGGTTCCAAAATCGTCATCAACGGCGGCATGCTCATCGACTCGGGTCTGGTTACCCCTCCCACAGGCTCGACCCTTTCGATCACTTACAACTCCACTTACGCCTCCGCCCCCGCGCTGAGTTCGGTCGCCAACGCGGTGCAACTGGTCTCCTGGTCCCAATGAACACAAAAGAGGTGCACGGATGAATACCAACAAACTTCTGAGCGCGATTCTCGTTCTTCAGATTCTGACGCTCCTCAATCAGTTCCTCGCTCCCTCGCTCCCAGCCGCGCGCGGCCAAATCCCCGACGCCGGGGCACAGCAAAATGACGTCATCCAAAATCTGCAAAACCTTAACGACAAAATGGACAAGCTGGTCGGGATTTTAGAGTCCGGGAAACTTCAGGTTCAGGTCGCAAAACCCGATGACTCACAAAAGTGACGTCAGCTCGGAAGGCGATTTCACGCCCCCTCGCGGATCGTCATAAGTGATAAATTGACAAGAGATTAAGTATGACCCGGCCCCCGTCTGGTCTCGGCTCGCATTCCGCTCCACGCCGGGGATTTACGCTCATCGAAATATTATCGGTCGTCCTCATTCTGGGAATTATTTCCGTCATCGTCGTCCCCCAAATCGGCCAGCGCGGCGACCTCCAGGCCGCCGCCGCCGCGCGCGTCCTCATCTCCGACCTCACTTACGCCCAGAACCGCGCCATCTCCACCGGCGGCTGGACCTACGTCACCTTCAGCACCGCCAATCAAAATTACACGCTCTACAGCGGCACCTCCTCCGCGCCTTCCGCCACGCCCCTGACTCACCCGGTCAATACCGGAAATTACACCATCGTCTTCGGCGGAACAGGCGCGAGCGCCCTCTCCGGGGCCACCCTCACTTCCGTCAACATCGGAAGCAACGCCTCCACCCTCGCCTTCGACTCGACAGGGATTCCCTACTCCTACGTCGGTGGCGGCGCGCCCGTCGAATTGACCAGCCCCGCGCAGGCCGTGATCTCCAGTAACAATTATTCCGTGACCGTCAGCATTGAGCCGGCCACGGGGGACATCAGTGCCCAGTGATCAAATTCGACCCCTGGAAATGGACCAAGCGCCAGATTCAGCCCATCGGGCTCGACATCGGCCACGACAGCATCAAGCTCATGCAGCTTGAGGTGCGCGACAATGTCCCCTGGGTCCATCGCATGGCCCGGAAAGTTCTCATCCATGGCAGTGACGCAGCCGCCGCCCGCGACGGCGAGTTGGTCCGCCCCGAGGCCGTCGAGGTGATCCGCCAGTTGCTCGCCGACAACGATTTTCGCGGCCGCGCCGTCGTCACCGCCCTCCCGCGCCAAATCGTCCAGGTCAAGAACCTGCGCCTTCCCGTGATGCCCGCCGCCGAAATGGCCGCCGTCGTCCAGTTCGAGGCCCGCAACATCTTCACCTTCGATCAGAACGAGGGCCGCATCGACTTCATCCCCGCCGGCGAAGTTCGCCACGGCTCCGAAGTCCGCCAGGAAGTCATCGCCCTGGGCGCTAAACACGCCGACATCGACCGCTTTCTTGAGCAATTGCATCCCTCGGGCGCGGTTGTCGATTCCCTCGATGTCGAGCCGTGCGCCCTCTACCGCTGCATCGCCCGATTCGTCCGCCGCCGCGACGACGAACAGGAAATTCACGTCCTCATCGACGGCGGCATGTACCGCACCCAGGTTCTCATCGGCAAAGGCCGCGACATCAGCTTTTATAAGTCGATCGAAATCGGTGGCGGAAAGTTCAACGAGTCCGTCAGCCGAAAATTGGGCATCACCATCCAGGAGGCCCGCACCCTGCGCCGCCGAATCGCCGCGGCGCCCGACGACACCGCGCGCGATCCCGTCCGCCAGGCCGTCTTCGACGCCACCCGCAGCATCATGGAAGACCTCACCAAGGAAATTTCCCTCTGCCTCCGTTACTACTCTGTCACCTTCCGAGGCCAGCGTCCCAGTCGCGTCCGCCTCATGGGCGGCGAAGCCCACGATCCCCAGCTCGTGACCATGCTGAGCGGGGCCCTTAGCATTTCCGTCGAGGCCGCGCGCCGCTCTTTAGCCTCAATTGCGCCCAAATCCCCAACCTCGACGGCGCCGCGCCCTCCGCCGAATGGTCGCTCGCCACCGGGCTCGGTCTCGAGCGCACCGAAGGAAAATTCGCCCCGCGCGACGGCACGCCTCGCTCCGCCAAGGGCCAGCCCGGCGCAGCCGAAGTCGTCGATTTGAATAGCGCGATTTCGCCCGCCGCTTCACTGGCTGGCGCCGCGCCAAACCCCCAGGCCGAGCATTTCGCAGCCGTCCGCCGCGCGGCGGGAACGGAGTCCACCCATGCGTGAACTCGAATTCCTGCCCGCCTGGTATCCGGCCCTTCGACGCCGACGCCGCATGGTCGCGTTGCAAGCCTACCTCGCCGGCGCCGTCCTGGCCGCCCTCGGCTTGTGGATGCTCCTTGCCGAGCGAAACGTCCGCGTCGCCGAGGGAGCCCTGAGCAATCTCCAGCGCCAGCTTGCCCTGACCGACGATCAGTTGCATCGCCTCAGTGAATTGCAGTCCCTCAAGCAGCAGATGTCCCAGCAGGCCGAAGTCGTCTCGCGTCTGGGTCCCCACGTCCCCGTCGCCCGCCTCATCGACGTTCTGCAGGACACCATGCCCGACGACATGGCCGTACTCGACCTCTCCGCAGAAAATCAGTCGCAGACGAAGCAAAACACCACTCTCGCCGCGGCGGCGGGGGCCCAGCCCGTTCTCGTCCGAACCATGCTCATCCGTCTCCACGGCGTCGCCCCCAGCGACGTGGACCTCGGAAATTTCCTGGCCCGACTCTCCGCCGTCGAATATTTCAGCGACATCGCCATGACCTATTCAAAAGACCGCGTCGACAGCGGCCGCGCCATGAGGGAGTTCGAAGTCACCTTTACCATCCACCTGGATGATGGGAACTAATCCATGACTTCCCTCAAATCGCAAATCAATTGGTGCCGGCGCATGCAGACGGGTCTGGTGGGCACGAGTTTGGCGCTCGTCGGGCTCTTTTACTTCGGCGGCTACCACCCCCAGATCGCCCGCCTGCGCGAACTCTCCTTCCAAATCGCCGGCGCCCGCCGCGATCTCGGCATGAGCAGCGCCCGCGCCCAGGGCCTTCCCGTCGTCGTCGCCGATATCGCGCGCCTCCGCGCCCAGCTCGCCGATTTCAAACGCCTGCCCAAAAATCTCGACCTCGGCCAGTTCGTCACCGAAATCACCGAAATGTCCCGCCGCACCAATCTTCAGAAATTGGAATACAGCCTCAGCGGCGCTCCCCAGCAGGGCCAGCATTTCATGGTGCAACCCGTCACCCTGAAATTCCAGGGCGATTTCCTCAGCGTCTTCAGCTTTATCCAGCAGGCCGAGGACATGCAGCGCCTGACGCGCATCTCCAGCATTGCCATTCACGATTCGGATCTCACCAGCGGCTCCGTGAAGGTCGACGTCTCCATGGATTTGTATTTCTCGGAGGGATAGATGCCGACCCCGGCCATGAAAACCTGGTCTGACAAGCTCCTCCAGCCCGCCAAGGCTTCGCCGAAAAAATTCTCGGTGATGGTCGGCCTCGCCCTCATCCTGGTCGTCCTGGTCCTTCGTCTCGTCTTCGGTTCATCCGGCCCCTCGTCCGCCTCGGCGTCCGTCTCTAAATTCGTTGGCGGCACGATCTCCGCCGCTCTGGGCCAATCCGCCGACTCCAACGCCCCGCAGCATATTTCCGCCCAGGAATGGGCCATCCTCGAATGGGCTCGCCAGCCCATCGTCCCCCTCAAACGCAATTTCTTCGCCGTCCCGCTCGATGACTATCGCCGCGACGGCGACCAGGCCCCCGAGTTATCGGTCGGCGCCGGATTTTGGGACCGGCTCGCAAAGTCCCTCACAGCCCATGCCGATCAACAGGAACAGCGGCAGATCCTCATCGAGAACGTCCGGATCATGGCCGCTTCGCTCAAATTGCAATCCATCGTCATGGGCAACCAGCCCAGCGCGATGGTCAATGGCGAAGTGGTCACCGAAGGATCCGATATCGCCGGTTTCCACGTTCTGCGCATCGAGCCGCGAACGCTCATCGTCGAACGACAAGGTGTTCGCCTCGCGATCGTCATGGAATAGGTCCCGCCGTGTCTTGCTGGTGCTAAGGATTGGTTATGCGCGAATGGACCCCCTCCGCCGGGATTATTTTTTTGCTCGGCTGGTCCGTTTATATGGATCAGGCAAACTTTGCCGCGCGCAGGTTCATCTTATCAGCGACGGCTCAACCGACGTCCCCGCAACCCAGCCCGCCGAAGCAGCCGGTCCCAAGGTCGTCATGAACGACTCCGGGACCTTCAGCATTCAAATCAACAGCGGCGTCGATCTCCTCCAGGTCCTCCGCATGATCGCCAACCAGGCCCAGATCAGCATCATCCCCGGCAAGGATGTCAAAGGCACCGTCCCCGCGATGGATCTCTACAACGTCAGCGTCTATGAAGCACTCGACGCCATCCTCCAGACCAACGGAATGCACTGGAAAAAGCAGGGCAATTTCATTTACGTTTACACGCAGCAGGATTGGGACAAGCTGATTAAAGCCAGCCACGTCCGCCAGACCAAGGTTTACACGCTCTATTACGTCACCGCCCAGGACGCCGCCGATCTGATCAAGCCCGCTCTCAGCGGCGACGCCCAGATTCAAACCACCAAGGCCACCCAGACCGGCCTCTCCGCCGTCACCGCCGACGCCACCTCCTCCGACTCCACCGGTGACACCGGCGGCGACGCCATGGCCGGCGTCGATATGATCGTCGTCAGCGACTACCCCGAAAATCTCGCCCAGGTCGATCAGATCATCGCCAAGATCGACCGCCGCCCACAGCAAGTCCTCGTCGAGGCCACCATCCTCGAAGCCACCCTGAACGAAAATAACGCAATGGGAATCGACTTCTCCTTCATGGGCGGCGTCGACATGGATACCCTCCTCTCCAACGGTCTGGGCATCTCCAGCGCCCTCAGCGGGAATATCCTCAACCCCTCCTCCAGCACCGGCGCCACCTCCGGCACCGGGACGGGCACCGGCACCAGCTCCACCCCGGCCCCCGTCGTCGCCAACGGCTACGCCGGTTTCACCACCGGAAATTTCGACACCCAGGTCCCCAACGGCGGCCTCCAGGTCGGCATCGTCAAAAACAACCTCGGCGTCTTCATCTCCGCCCTCGAAGCCGTCACCGACGCGACCATCCTCGCCAACCCCAAAGTTCTCGTCCTCAACAAACAGCCCGGCGATGTCCACGTCGGCCAGGAACTCGGCTATCAAACCACCACCGTCACCCAAACCACTTCGACGCAAACCGTCCAATATCTCGACACCGGAACCATCCTCACCTTCCGCCCCTTCATCGGCGACGACGGATACATCCGCATGGAGATCCACCCCGAAGACTCCACCGGAGTCCTCGTCAACAATCTCCCCCAGAAAACCACCACCGAAGTCACCAGCAATATCATGGTCAAGGACGGCAGCACCATCGTGATCGGCGGTCTCTTCCGTGAAAATAGCCAAACCACCCGCAACCAGGTTCCCCTCCTCGGCAGCCTCCCCTTCGCCGGCCCCCTATTCCGCAGCAAGGCCGATACAACCCAGCGCCAAGAGATCATCATTCTCCTGACGCCTCACATCGTGAAAGACGACGCCGCCTACGGCCGAATGGGCGAGCAGGAACTCCGCGAAGCCGAACGCCTCCGCGTCGGCGTCCGCAAGGGCATGATGTGGTTCGGCCGCGAACGCCTCGCCGAATCCTGCTACGAAGACGCCGTTGACGAGATGAACAAGCCCCACCCCGACATCGACAAGGCGATCTGGCACCTCAACTGCGCCATCAATCTCAATCCAAAATTCAGCGAAGCGATTGCGATGAAGGAGCAACTCACCGGCAAGGAAGTCACCGACGTCGACAACAGCACCATCCGCTCCTTCGTCCAGCGCGCCATCATCGAAGACACCGCGCCCCCCGCGACCGAGCCCGCGGCCTTCGTCCCCCAACTCCGTCCCGCCCCGATCGTTATGACTCCCGCCGCGCCGCCGACTCCGAAACTCGAGATCAAGGTCCTCAACGACACCACACAGCCGTCCAACGCCAACGTCGACGCCGACGATGACCGGGAATAAACCCATGCGAAAGCTTTGCCTATTCATTCTGATCGTCACCCCTCTCCTGGCCGCTTGCAGCCAGCACAAGGACCCCAGCGAGCAGGCCCTGGCTGAGAAGCGCTGGAACGCCGCGCACAGCGCCGTCCTCCTCGGCCTGGCCCGCGACCAATACGACAACCAGAATTTCGACAAAGCCCGCCAGACTGTCGACGAATCCCTCAAAATGTCCCCCGATTCCGCCCCCGCCCACATCCTCTCCGCCAAGCTCTATATCGAGCAGGGCCAGCTCGAGGCCGCCGAACGTGAACTCGCCTCCGCCCGGCAGCTCGATCCCACCAACGCCGAATGCGACTACTACTCCGGCGTCATCTACCAGCGCTGGCAGCAGCCCCAGGACGCCCTCAAATTTTATGAACAAGCCAACACCAAGGCCCCCGCCGAATTGGCTTATCTCCTCGCCCGCGCCGAAATGCTCGTCGCCCTCGATCACCGCGACGAAGCCCTCGCTCTCCTCCAGGAAAAAGTCACTTACTACGAACACAGCGGCGCCATTCGCGACGCCGTAGGCCTGCTCCTCATTCAGGATCATCGCCTCCCCGAAGCCGTCGAGATGCTCCGCCGCGCCAGCATCCTCTCGCCCGACGATCTGACGATCCGCGAGCACCTGGGCCTGGCCATGGTCCAGGCCAAGAAATATTCCGACGCCATCGATGTCCTCTCCCCGCTCCTTCAGCAGACCGCCTACGCGAATCGCGGCGATCTCTGGGCCGCCCTCGGCGAAAGCGAACTCGCCGTCGGCCGGGTCAGCGACGCCGTCGTCTCCCTCTCCACAGCCTCCGACTCCCTCGACAATTCCCCCGGCGTCTGGCTCAGCCTCGGCAACGCCCAGATGCAGCAGGGCAATCTCCGCATGGCCGAAGTCTCCCTCCGCCGCTCCATCGCGCTCGATCCGCAGAATTCACAGACCCACCTCCTCCAGGGATACATTCAGTTCCGCCAGGGGCAATTATCTGATGCCCTCGATTCGTTCACCGCCGCCAATCGCCTCGCCCCGGCGGACACCGTCAATCTCTGCATGGTCGGCCTCACCCTCCAGAAGCTCGGACGCGCCCCGAGGCCGCCGCCTTCTATCAGCGCGCTCTCCAGCTCAGTCCCGGCGATGAAATGGCCGCCCAACTTATGGCACGCCTCGATTCGCACGAATAAACATGTAGCGGACCGCGCTCGCCCGCGCGTCCGATAAGTTCGCGCCGGAAAAATCCCCGCAATGGGGAGGAGTCGTTGTGCGTCGCGGCAAAGCCCTGTCGATCCTAACCCTCGCCTTCGTGGCGGGCGGAATAATCTGCTTCTCCTCCAGCCTCGGCGAGGCCCTTCACGGCGACGCGCGCCTCCAGGTCGGCATCGCCGGCTCCATCATGTTCGTCCTCGGCGCCGGCACCGCCCTCACCGCCATCACGCTCCTCCGCCGCGACTGCCGATTCCTCGTCGCCGCCATCCAGCGCATGACCAACGACGGCCGCCTCGACGTCCTCCGCACCACCAACCCCGAAATCCGCCCCCTCATCACCGCCGTCAATGAAATGGTCGAAACCGCCGACCGCAGCGTCTCCGAAGCCGTCCTCCGCATGAAGGAACTCGAAATTCAGTTGAAGGTCGCCACCGCCCAGCGCCAGCACGCGGAAGCCATCCTCTACAGCATTTCCGACGCCGTGTTCGTCACCGACACCTTCGACGAACTCGTCCTCGCCAACGAAGCCGCCGCTCGAACCTTCCAGTTCGACCTCGAACGTTCCAGGCGTCTCCCCATCAATCAGGTCATCGCCGACGAAAAACTCGTCGAACTCGTCCGCGACATGCGCCAAAGCAACAGCAGCACCGGCCGCCGCATCGTCGAACATCGCGTCAAGAACGACCGCGAGGAAAAAATCTTCAAAGTCACTCTCTCCGCCGTCGCCGACAACAACGACATGCCCGCCGGCGTCGTCGCCGTCCTCCACGATATGACCCGCGAAAAAGAAGTCGCCGAACTCAAGAACGACTTCGTCTCCAGTGTCAGCCACGAACTCCGCACCCCCCTGGCCAGCATCAAGGCCTACGTCGAAATGCTCATCGACGGCGAAGCCGACAACGAAAAAACCGAGCACGAGTTCTACGAAGTCATCCAGAACGAGGCCAACCGACTCTCCCGGCTCATCGACAACATCCTCAATATTTCCAGGATCGAATCCGGCCTCGTCCAGATCAATAAACAGCCCCAGAGCCTCGCCGTCATCCTCAAGGAAGCCATCGAGGTCATCGCCCCCCAGGCGAAATCGAAACAGATCAATCTCAATGAACAGTTGACCCCCGTCTTTTATCAGACCCTCGCCGACCGCGACATGCTTTATCAGGCCGTCCTTAATCTTTTGAGCAATGCTGTGAAATATACGCCCGAGGGAGGCACCATCACGGTTCTAACCCTCGTCGACGAGGCCAAACGCAAGGTTATCACACGTATTTCTGATACTGGAGTAGGGATTCCGCCCAAGGACCTCCCTTTTGTGTTCGATAAGTTCTATAGGGCGGAGGCTAACAATCACATGGCCAAGGGAACCGGCCTCGGCCTGTCCCTGGTCAAGCACATTGTGGAAACCGTCCATCGTGGCCGAATCTTCGTCGAAAGCCACGTAGGCAAGGGAAGTTGTTTTGGTTTTGAGCTGGACCTCTGCGAGTAATCGCCCAGGTCCGCGAGGGAGAAAAAATGGCGGCGAAGAAAATACTCGTAGCCGACGACGAGAGCCACATCCTCAACGTGGTCTCTCTAAAACTGCGCAACGCGGGTTTCGAAGTGGTGACCGCGTCTGATGGGCTCGAAGCGCTCGAGCTGGCGCAGACCGAACGTCCGGACCTCCTGATCACGGACTATCACATGCCGCAGCTCTCCGGCCTGGAATTGTGCCAACGGCTCAAACAGGACCCGCTGACTGCGAAAATCCCCGCGATCATGCTGACCGCTCGTGGCTATCAGCTCGACGCGCAGGACACCGAACAGAACGGAATCTTGCGAATGCTCAGCAAGCCGTTCAGCCCGCGGCATCTGCTCAGCACCGTTAACGAGGTGCTCGCCGCCGCGGGCACGGCCGCCTAAAAGGAAGGCGCCGCAAAATGCTGGTTGTTGTATATGACGTTGCAGGCAAATAATCGTATCGCGGGTTCGGGCACCGCCCACGGCGGCGCCCCCATTGCCGTTTTGGACGTCCTGGCCACCCGCTTCCGGCCCGCCGGCCTCTTCCTCGCGCTCCTCAAGCCCGACGGAACCGTCCTCTTTCACGACTCCGGCGCGGGACTATTCTTCCAGCGATACGTCCTGCCCATGCTCCAGTATGACGATTCGTCCGACACTGGAATCAAACAGCAATTGGCAACTCTCACCGCCACGTCCCCCGTGACGGTCTGGAACCATCTCCCCGGAATCATCCTCGCTGCTTTCCCGCACGTCGAGCGCCGCCAGCTCGTCGGCATCCTCGTCCTCGCCGCCAAGAGCGCCACCTTCAAGCTCGGCGAAGATGTCGTCCGCGTCTGCAGCCGCCTCGGCCTCGACGGAATCTGGCTCAATCAGCAAGCCGAGGAAACTCCCACCTTCAACGATGAGACCATGCAGCGTCAGGCCCGCATGCTTCTCAACATGCTGCGCGACCAGGTACGCCTCGCCAGCCTCGAAGGCGAACTCGATTCCCTCTCCGGACAACTCGCCAACACCTACGAAGAACTCAGTCTCATCTACCAGATCAGCGGCGGCATGCGAATCAACCGCCGCGCCAATGACTTTTTCAAGCAGGCATGCCTCGATGTCCTGGAAGTCATGGGTGTGCAGGGCATGGGCGTCGCCCTCAGCGGCGACGCCGCCCAGCGCCAGGAGCCCGTCCTCTACGGCCCCCTCAGCCTCCCCCCGGGAACCGTTCATCGCCTCGCCGATGAATTAATGCCCGTCCTCTTCCATCGCAAAAGCCCGCTCCTCATCAACGATCTTTCCAAGGACAAAACTTTCCATTGGCTCAGCGAGCATTCCAAGCATCTCCTTGCCGTTCCGCTTCAGCGCCAGGACCAGGTCCTCGGCTGCCTCTTCGCACTCGACAAAATCACCGGCGATTTCGACTCCCAGGACAGCAAGCTCCTCAACTCGATCGCCAACGAATCGGCGATCTATCTCGAAAACGCCATGCTCTTCGACGACGTGCACGGCCTGATGATGGGATTGCTCCATAGCCTCACCAGCGCCGTCGACGCCAAGGACACCTACACCTGCGGCCACAGCGAACGCGTCGCCGCCATCGCCCGCCAGCTCACCCTCGAAGCCGGCCTCCCCGAGTCTCTGGCCGAGCGCATTTACATGGCCGGGCTCCTTCACGACGTCGGAAAAATCGGCGTCCCCGAAGGCCGTCCTCCAAAAAACCGGCCGCCTCACCGCCGAGGAATTCGAGCAGATGAAAAAACATCCGCAGATCGGCGCCAGAATCCTGCGCGACGTGAAGCAGATCAGCGATCTGATCCCCGGCGTCCTCCATCACCACGAACGCTACGACGGCAACGGCTATCCCGGCGGCCTGGTCGGCGAAGCCATCCCCATCATGGGACGGATCATCTGCCTCGCCGATTGCTTCGACGCCATGACCAGCAATCGAACCTATCGCAAGGCCCTCCCCCTGGAGGTTGCCCTGACGGAAATCCGCCGCTGCTCCGGGACTCAGTTCGACCCCGTGCTCACCGAAGCGTTCCTCAAGATCACCACGGAAAAATTCCGCGAGTACATGAGCATGCGCCAGGAGCAGGCCAAGGATTTCATCGAATTGCATCAGCGGACCATCCAGTCCGCCGCCTGAAACGGAAAGAGTATGCCCATCAAGTGTGAGGAATACAGCCAGGTCTGCGTGATGGAAGTTCAGGGCGATTTCATGGCCGAGACCGCCACTCTGGCCAAGAAAAGCCTCGAGGACCAGATCGAGCAGCGCCGCATCGTCGATTTCGTGGTCGACTTCCAGAAATCCGGCTTCGTCGACTCCGACGGCCTCGAGGCCCTCATCTGGATGAAACGCCGCTGCGAGGATCTTTTCGGCCAGATCAAGCTCGTCAATCTCGACGAAAATTGCCGCAAGATTCTCGAAATCACCCGCCTCGAGCACCGCTTCGAGTGCCACGCGGATTTGGCGTCGGCCCTTAAGACGATGAGATAACAGCATTCGCCATGGTCGCCACGCTGGAAAGAAAACCTCTCGGACAGTTGCTCATCTCCAAGGGCCTCCTTCAACAGGAGCAGCTCGAGCGCGCCCTCGACGAGCAAAAGCGCTGCGGACATCAGAAACTCCTCGGCGAAGTCCTCGTCGAACTGCATCTCTGCACAGAGGACCAGATCACCGAGTCCCTCGCCCAGGCCTACGGCGTCCCCTACGCCCGCGTCAGCCCCAGGGTCGCCGACCCCAAAGTCATCGCCGTCCTCCCCAAGGAGTTCCTGGAAAAACACCAGGTCCTCCCGCTCTATCTCGTCGAGGGAACCCTCACCGTCGCCGTTCCCGAACCCGCCAACGTCTTTCTTCTCGAAGAAATCGAACGCATCAGCGGCTATCACGTCCAGGTCGTCGCAGCGACCGTGCGCGACATCAAGAGCACCCTCCAGGCTTATCTCCCCAACGACAAGGTCTTTGTCATCGACGACATCATCGAGGAGGTTAAGCCCGAGGAATTCACGCTCATCGAGGCGCCCGTTCCCGATATCGCCTCCCTCGAAGTAGCGGCGGGGGACTCCCCGGTCATCAAGCTCGTCAACTACGTCATCTACAACGCCGTCAAGGAAGGCGCCAGCGACATTCACATCGAGCCCGGCGACGGACTCCTCCGCATTCGTTATCGCATCGACGGCCGCCTCACCGAAAAACTCCGTCCACCTTTCCAGATGCACGCCGCCGTCGCCAGCCGAATCAAAATCATGGCCTCGCTCGATATCTCCGAGCGCCGCCTCCCCCAGGACGGGGGCATCCATGTCCTCATGGACAAACGCCCCATCGATCTCCGCGTCAGCACCATGCCCGGAAAGTACGGCGAAAAAGTCGTCATCCGCGTCATCGACAACGACAAGGCCTCCGTCAATCTAGAAAAACTCGGCTTCGGCTACGACACACTCAAGGCCTGGCGAAAACTCATCGCGCTCCCCAACGGAATCCTTCTCGTCACCGGCCCGACCGGCAGCGGAAAAAGCACCACCCTCTACGCCGTCCTCCAGGAACTCAACCGCGGCGACGTCAATATCTGCACCGTCGAGGACCCCATCGAATATGCCCTCAGCGGCGTCAACCAATTCCAGGTCAACGAAAAAGCCGGCTTCAGTTTCTCGACGGCTCTTCGCGCGCTTCTGCGCCAGGACCCCGACATTCTCATGGTCGGCGAAATCCGCGACTCCGACACCGCCAAGCTCGCCACCCAGGCCGCCCTCACCGGCCACATGGTCCTGAGCACCCTGCACACAAACGACTCTCCCGGCGCCATCACCCGTCTCTACAACATCGGCGTCGAGCCCTATCTCGTCGGCGCGACGGTCATCGGCGTCCTCGCCCAGCGCCTCGTCCGAAAACTCTGCCAGCATTGCAAGGAAGCCTACGAGCCCGGCGTCAACGAGCGCCGCCAGATGGAGCGCTTCGCCGGAACCATCGACAAGCTCTACCGCCCCAAAGGCTGCTCGCGCTGCCGCAACCTCGGCTACAGCGGCCGAATCGGTATCTACGAACTACTCGTCCCCGACGACGCCATGGTCGAAATGATCAGCCAGGGAGTCCCCCTCAACGAACTCCGCGAACTGGCCAAAAAACAAAACATGAAGACCCTCCGCGTCGACGGAGTCGAAAAGGTGAAATCCGGAATCACCACCATGGAAGAGGTTTATCGCGTGACGGCTTAAATGAGATTTTGAACCGTGCAGAACGCAAAGATCCCACAGTAAGAGCGGAACAGCCACAGATGGGGCACAGATGAACGCAGATAAATGAAAACGAATTCAATTCTTTTTTTATCTGTGTTCATCTGATTTTCATCTGTGGCAAAAATGCCTTTTGCCGGATTAGAAGATAATGGCCACCTTCGCCTACACAGCGCGCGATCACGCCGGGCTTCCCGCCACCGGAACCCTCGTTGCCACCAGCGTCGCAGACGCCGCCAATCTTCTCCGCGCCGACGGCAAATACCCGACGAGCATCCGCCCCTCCAGCGAAACCCCGCAGGTTGAAGCGGCCGGCTTCGGCCCACGCGGCCTCCGCATGAGCCGCAAGGATCTCATCCAGTTCGCCCAGCAGCTCGCCATCATGGTCGACACCGGCGTCACCCTCTCCGAGGCCCTCGAATGCATTGCCGCTCAGGCCGATAAGCCCAACGTCAAGGGCATCGTCACCGACATCAGCCAGCAGGTTCAAGAAGGCGGCGATCTCAGTTCCGCCCTACAACGCCACCCCCGCGCTTTCCCGAGATTATTCATCGCTCTCGTCTCCGCCAGCGAAAAAAGCGGCATGATGGGCAAGCTCCTCAATCGTGCCGTCACATACATGCGCGACGAATATGAGGCCATCCGCCGCGTCCGCGGGGCCCTCACCTATCCTGCCATCATGCTCTTCTTCGCCATCACCACGACGACATTCCTGCTCACATTTGTGTTACCAAGATTCACCGCGATCTATGCCGCCAAGCAGGCCGCTCTCCCCGTCCCCACCAAGGTCCTCATCGCGATCAGCGGCTTCGTCGTCCACCAGTGGCCCTGGCTCCTCACCGGCATCGCCGGCACATCCTTCGCCCTCTACTCCTTCGGCTCGACACAAACCGGCAAACGCGTCTTCCACTATATCCAGCTCCACATCCCCCTCTTGGGCGGCCTCTTCCACCAGGTCTATCTTTCCCGAGGCCTCCGCATGATCGGCACCATGGCCGGCGCGGGAATCAGCCTCGTCGACTGCGTAAAAACCGCCCACGACCTCGTCGCCAACACTTACTTCCGCGACCTTTGGAACAACGTCTCCCAGCAAATCCAGGCCGGCAAGCAACTCTCCGAACCCCTCTTCCAAAGCAATCTGGTCCCCAAGCCCATCGCCCAAATGCTCCACAGCGCCGAAAAAGGCGGCAAGCTCGCCCAGGTCATGGAACAAGTCGCCACTTTCTCCGAACAGGAACTAAAAGAAAAAATCGCCGACATGACCAAGTACATCGAACCCATCATGATCGCGGTAATGGGCGCCATAATCGGCGGCGTTGCCATGGCGCTCATGCTGCCGATCTTCACGATCAGCAAAGTGATCGCGCGATAATTCGCGTTCCGCATTTTTCTCCTCCCGCGATACCCCGCCCGAAAGGAATTGTCGACTTTGCCCCGACCGCGCCATTTCCCTCTACCCCAATAAGTTGCAGAATAGACTGTTGATGGTCCGCGCACGACCGCGGCGCAAAGGCAAGCCACTATGAATCGAACCGAACAAGGCCTGACATGACGACCCAAGATCCCGCGTCCCCCAACGGCGACCTCCACGTCATCTTCGGCGCCGGCCAAGTCGGCCCTCTCCTGGCTCAACACCTCCTCGACGCCGGCCATCGCGTCCGCGTCGTCCGCCGCGGAAACCAATCCATCGCCCCGCAAATCGAACTCATCTCCGGCGACGCCACCGACCGGGAATTCTGCGCCGGCGCCGCCATGGGCGGCTCCGTCGTCTATCACTGCATGAATCCCGCCGAATACAACGCAAAAATCTGGGCCGATCTCGTCCCCAAATACATGGACAACCTCATCGCGGCCGCCAGAACCGCCGGCGCCCGCCTCGTCGTCCTCGACAATCTCTACATGCTCGGCCGCCCCAACGGCAAACCCCTGACCGAAAAAACCCCCGTGAACCCCTGTAGTAAAAAAGGAGAGATCCGCGCCAAAACCGCCGAAAAATTATTCGCCGCACACAACAAGGGAGAAGTCGCCGCCATCACCGGTCGCGCCTCGGATTTCTACGGCCCGCGCGCCAGACTAGGCTTCCTCGGCGACCCCTTCTGGAAACCCGCCCTCTCCGGCCGCAAAGTCCGCACCCCCATCAATCCCGACGCCGTTCACACCTACCACTATGTCCCCGATGTCGCTGCCGGATTAGCCGCCCTCGGCAGCGCCCCCTCGATGCCTACGGCAAATCCTGGATGCTCCCCTGCCAACCCGCCGAAACAATGCGCCAACTCGCCGGGCGGCTGTCCAAATATCTCGGCAAACCAATCAACGTCGCCAAACTCCCCTCTTTCCTGCTCAAGGCCGCCGGAATGTTCGTCCCCATCGTCCGCGAATTAAACGAAATGCGCTATCAGTGGGACGAACCCTTCATCGTTGACGACACCGCCTTCCGCGCGAAATTCGGACTCACGCCCATCGATCGCGACCAAGCCGCCAAGGCCACCGTCGAATGGGCGCGCACCGCCTACGCAAAAAAAGGATAGACCCCATGACTGCCGTTGCCTTGCACCCCAGTGGAACAGTCCGCTCATCCCGCCCGCCCCAAAGACGACGCCTTGCCGATTATCGCTCCATCCTGCGGAAACTAGTGGAAGCCTGATATGACTGGTCGTTCTGCCCAGCGCCCGGCCCGTCTGGACGCAACGCAGAAGTTACAAAACAGATGAAGCTGCTCCAGCCGGCCGTCAACCCTCCAACTCATTACGCCCCCAACCACTTACCCGCCAGGAATTTTCCGCTTGACGACGCAATTATTTGTATATACAATTAAATCGTCGATGATCAAAAGAGGCACGCAATGGCCGATACCCGCACCTGGCAGCAAAAAATCGACCTGATGGCCCGCCAGTGCCTGGCCCTCAAGGTCCGCATGCTCAACCGCGTCGTCTCCGGAATTTACGACGACGCCTTGCGCCCCTTCGGCCTAAAAGTCAGCCAGATGAATATCCTCGTCGCCACCGCCAAATTCGGCGTCGCCCATCCCGGCCCCATGTCCAAGCTCCTGGAACTCGATCCCTCCACCCTCAGCCGAAACGTCGAACGCATGCGGGCCCGAAACTGGATCGAGCCCGTCCCCGCCCCCGACGGCCGCGAACAACCTTTCCGCCTCACTCCGACCGGCGAACGCCTCCTCCAAAAAATCGCCCCCGTCTGGGAAGCCGCACAACGCCAGGCCGCAAAACTCCTCGGAACCCAAGCCGTCGCCTTCCTCAACCGCCAAACCATCAATGTCGAGGCGTAACCTCTAATGAATTTCTATTTTGACCAGATATTTGTATATACATTCAACTTGCTAAAGGAGCAAGCCATGTTGAGCCCTGTTTCCATTCAATCCGATACCCGCGTCAGGACAACCGTGTGGTTCGTGCTGTCGTCCTGGTTCCTGGCGGCGCTCGCCGGTTCACTGCTCGGAGCCTTCCAGGCCGGAAACCGTCCTCCCATCCCTCTCGGTTTGATGGCCGTCGTCCCGGTCGTCGCGTTCCTCATTGCCTACCGTTCTTCCGAGCCCTTTCGCCGATTTGTCCTGGGCACCAATCCGCGCTGGCTTACATTCGCCCAATCCTGGCGCGTAATGGGCGTCGTTTTCCTGATCCTCTATTTCCGCGGATTGCTGCCGGGGTTGTTCGCCCTGCCCGCCGGTTTGGGAGACATGACCATCGGCCTCACCGCCCCTCTCGTCGCCCGGGCCGTGTCATCGCCTAGCGCCTCCCTCCGCACGCGCATCATCGCCTGGAACCTGGGCGGAATTCTCGACCTCGTCACCGCTGTGACCCTCGGCGTCCTCAACACCCCCAGTCCCATCGGCATCCTGGCCTCCGGAGTCAACACCCGCCTCATGGGTTCATTCCCCCTAAGCCTGATCCCGACGTTCCTAGTTCCCCTTTTCCTGATCTTCCATTTGATCACACTGATCCACCTGCGCCGTCCCGACACGGTCCCCGAGGGTAATTGACTTTCGCCGTTTAACGCGGCCGCAAGGGAAAGTTAAGCGCACAAAAAACGGGGTCATTACTGACCTCCTCCCGCGGTAATGACCCCATTCTTCTAAACTGCACGATCCCGTTCGTCTCTCCACCCAACCCCTATTTAATTTCCTCCGCCTGATATCGCAGATACCTCTTTTTCATCCACCTCACCCCCAGCAAATCCACAAACGCCCGCCATGCCCGATTCCGAAGCCCATACTTCGCCGTCCCCGCGAACCTCGCCGAATGCTTCACCGGCGTCTCCAAAACTTTGTACCCTCGCATCTTCACCAGCGTAGGCATGAACCGATGCGCCCCGTTGAACAAATAAATCCCCTCCAGGCAATGCCGCTTGTAAATCTTCAAGCTGCTCGCCGAATCCTCGATCGTCTCCTCGCTGATCCAGTTTCGAATCCCGTTGGCGATTCGCGTCTGCAATCGCCGAAAGGCTGAATCGCTCCGCTTCTGCCTCCATCCCGTGATCATGTCCACCCCCTCCAGCATCGGCAGCAGCCGCGCAATCTCCTCCGGATCGTTCTGCAAATCCGCGTCGATCGTCGCGATCAATCCCCCGCGCGCCGCCTTGAACCCCGCGTCGAACGCCGCGCTCTGTCCCCCGTTCCTGCTCATCCGCAAAATCCGCAGCCACGGCCGAGTCCCCTGCGCCTCTTTCAATAACGCCGCCGTCTGATCCGCGCTCCCGTCGTCCACAATCACGACTTCAAATCGCTTCTGCGTCAGCTTCAACGCATCTTCCACCCGCCGCAGCAACTCGGGAATGACCTCCTGCTCGTTATACGCGGGAATCACCAGCGACAGTTCCACTTCGTCCGTCATGAATTGCTGTCCTCGCGTCTGTCCGCCCCTTCACTTGACGGCTGCACCGGAAACCCCTGCGCCTTTGTCGATGATGGAAACAGGCGATTCACCAAAAACCGCGCCGCATGCGCCACCAGAATACCCAAGCACGCCCCGGCCACCGTATCGCTGGGATAGTGCGCTCCCTCAGCGATCCGTTCAAGGCAGATCCAAATCCCCATGCACCACCACAACAACTTCCCCCCCGGCGCCGCCCACGTTAGCGACGCCGTCATCGCAAACGCCAGCGTCGCGTCCCCCGACGGGAAGCTCAACCCCGCCTCCGCATGCATCAGACCATCAAGGTGCCCGGAAAACGGATGAAGCGAAAATGGCCCGAATCCATGGAATGGCCGATATCGCCCAACACACCATTTCACGAATTGATTCACCCCCGAAAAAATCCCGCTCAAAAGCACGATCGCCGCGCTCGCCTTGCGGCCCAGAGAGAGCAGAATCAAGCACGCCGGAATTGTGCACAGCCAAAAAATGCCGTAGAAGCGAAGCCCGTAATGGATCAGATAGTAAGGCACTCCCGCGGCCCCTTTGATCGCCGCGCTCAGCCCCGAATCGTGTACCCATGTGGATACAGGAACGTCCAACCCCAGCGAGATTGCAAAAATCAGGAGCCCCACACCCACGCCGAAAAGTCGATTCCTCGACCCGCGCCGGGCACCACAGCCGAAGGTATTTGCCGGACTTGCGCCACGAAAGTTATCGGATCATCGAAGCCAACCCAAGGCACGTCAAGCCAGGAAGGATACGCAGCGGAAAACGCCCCCCCACGAAAAAATAACGCCCACGGCGCTGCCATGGACCTCCCCGCGACCACCCCATTTTTGCCCATTTCATGCGCGCCCAAAACCCATGATGAAAACAAAATCAGCGGCCCCCTCAAACCCCGCCCGAGCCGCGCAAAATAAAACCGCCCATTTCACCCCCACAAACGCGATTTTCGCAAAACCGTTCACGATTCTCACCCATGGCATCCCCTTTGTTTATAGGAATCCCGTAGCCGTCGTGGTGACGGTTATGAGTGGCCAAGCGAGTCACTCACATTCATGGAGCGCGGTTGGTTCCCACGGGCAGTGTCGTCCGGCCGGCGGTCGGCCGGACGACACGCTGGCCCGGGGTTTTTTTATTGATATAGGTTTGCCACCCATCACCGCGCCCGCCTCGCCAGTCCATTCTCCTCATCATCTTTCCTTCATTCCCCCGCGCGCTCGCGCCTCTGGACGACCTTCCGGCTTAAAGCGCATCAGTATCTTTTTGGTTCCTCCCCAACGTTGAGGGGAAAAGGAGTGGGGATGGGAGGGTGCGGGAGGGATTCCGGCAGTTTCCGCAGGATGGGCCTTTTATGGTTCGCCCCTTCCCTCCCGCTTTGCATTCGCCTTTGAATTTCATTTTGCCAACAGGGAACTGCTGCCAAGAAAGCGCTGGGCGCTCAGATGTGTCCCCGGAGCAAGGACTGAGTTGGGCTGTTGGACTATTGATGAAGCGCGTCTTGGATTATCCTTTGACTACGACCAAGCTCTTCCCCTCCACGAGCAGATCAAACAAAACCGAAATATCTGCCGCGCGTAGTCGAATGCATCCCATGCTCGATTGTTTCCCAATGCTGTCCGGATCGATCGTCCCGTGGATTCCATACGAAAGTTTCCCCACCGCCTGTCCTTCCGTCCCCGTAATTCCGATCCAATACCCGCCCAGTGGATTCTTCGGATCATCCGCCGCGATCACACCCTCCCCGCGCGGGCTGTAATAGGTCGGATGCTTCAGCTTCCTATGCGGCTCCACCATCCACGTCCCCGTCGGAGTGCTATCATCCTGCCCCAATCCCACCGGGAACGTCATCACGTACATCGAACTCTTTTCCCCAGGCAGCGCCCCAAGATAAACGTCCAGCGTGAATTTGCTCTTGTCCACCACCGCGAAGAACGGCCCCTGCGCAACTTTAATCGTCGCCCCCGCGCAGATGCCGCGGATCGATCCCATTGATCCTCCCGAGCAGTTCCCACGTCGTATCGCAATCCGCCGCGATCTTCGCCAGGCTGTCCCCCGGCTTGACCACATACACTCCGCCGTACGGATCATCCGGAAATCGCTGCTTGCTGAACACCAGTGTCTGGTTGATCTGCGTCAATTGCTGTTTCACACTTGCCGCGTCCGCCTCGCTGAGCTGTCCCCCTTGCAGCGCATCGTTAAGCTGCTCGCGGGCCGTCAAAAGATCCCCCGCATCCAGCTTCGCCCTGGCCTGTAAGATTAAATCCCCACTCGGAACCGTCGTCGGTCCCAGCGTCATTTCCGCCGCCGCAATCGCCGGCGTTGTGTCGACCGCCGTATCCTTCGCCGGCTGCGTTGCCGCCGGCGCATCCGCCCCCGCCGCGTTCACCATCGGCGTGTCCACGCTCTGCCCCGCCACGGCCACGGGAAGCATCGCCTCATCCGCCGCGGGCCCCTGCGCCTGCGCCGTCGAATCAGGCTCCGTCGCCGCCGGCGTCACCAAAGGCGCCGCCGTCTGCGCGGCAATCGGCTGCGGCGCGGCCGCATGGCGAACCTTGTACCCAAAGGACAAAATCCCCAGTGAAACCGATACAACCAATATAAGAATTAAAACCCGGCTGGTGCGGCGATCCGTGCGACTCACGAGAACCTCCATGTTCTCAAAGTGCTTTGCTTTCGGAGCGGAATTCAGTGCTGCGTCATGCAGTTCGTCGCGAAGCGGCGAATTCCGCGATCCGTGCACAGCATACTCAGAGCCATGTCATGGTCAAGCACCGGCAGCGACGGAATCATCTGTTCTTCAAACCCGTATCCGCAAGAAACCCCCAGAAAATCCGCCTGCGCCAAAAACCGGTCGTAGAACCCCATCCCGCGCCCGATGCGATGCCCCGTCGGCGTGAACCCCAATCCCGGCACGATCACCAGATCGATCAGATTCAGCGGAATCGGCTGCCCGCTCACCGGCTCCCGAACCCCCGGCCCGCTCGTCGTCATGCTCGTCTGCAAACTCGTGATCTCCACCGGCAGCATCCGCTTCTGGTCCCACGATACCTTCGGAACCACCACCGTCTTCCCGCTCTGCCAACACCGCAGCGCCAGCGGCGTCGTATCGATCTCAAACGGACTGTTCAGATACAGCATCACTACCCGCGCCGCCGCGAACTCCGGCGACGACGCCATCAGCGAACACGCGCTTAGGCTCTTCGCCTGTCGGTCCGCATCGCTCATCGCCTCCAATACCTGGCGAAATTGGCGGCGAATTTGTGATTTATCGTTTGCCTGCTCCATCGACTTTATGTAACTCCGCATACAACATATCGGCTCAAGCCCTTACGGCTCTTGGGCCGCAGGCGGCTTCCGCCCGCGGACTTCTCCAGTCTCGCCCGATGTCCCCTGACTCGACTGCCTTTTCTGCTCCTCCAGCCGACGCTTGACCTCGCCCTCATACCCCCGATCCGTAGGATCATAGTATATTTTATCGACCCCAAGGTAGTCCTGCGGCACAAATCCGCCGGAAAATTCATGCGGGTACTGATACCCCTCCCCATGCCCAAGTCGTTTTGCCCCTTGATAATGCGAATCCCGCAGCACTTTCGGCACCGGCACCGTCCTCCCCTCCGCCACGTCCTTCGAAGCTGCCCAGATTGCCTTCGCCGACGCGTTCGATTTCGGCGCCGTCGCCATATAAATCACCGCCTGCGATAGCGTCAGTTGCGCCTCCGGCATCCCGATCTTCTCCACAATATCAAACGCCGCCGCCGCCACCTGGATCGCCCGCGGATCGGCGTTACCGATGTCCTCCGACGCCAAGATCGCCACCCGCCGCGCGATGAACCGCGGGTCCTCCCCCGCCTCCAGCATCCGCGCCAGCCAATACACCGCCGCATCCGGATCCCCGCCCCGCATGCTCTTGATCAGCGCGCTGGCCGCGTCGTAATGCTCATCCCCCGTCCCGTCATAAACAATCGCCTTGCGCTGAATCGACTGTTCCGCCACATCCAGATCGATCTTGATCGCCTTCTTTGAATCCTTGCGTTCCTCCATCTGAGAAAGCACCGCCACCTCCAGCGCCGAAAGCGCCCGCCGCGCATCCCCATCCGATTTCGTAGCCCACAAATCGACCGCCTCATCTGAAATCTCAAATTTCAAATCCCCATACCCCCGCTCCTTATCCCCAATCGCCCGCCGCACCAAAGATCGAATCTCCTCCTCACTCAGCGCACTAAACTGAAAAATCTGGCTCCGGCTGATCAGCGGCGAATTCACCGAGAAAAACGGATTCTCCGTCGTCGCCCCGACGAGCAGGATGTATCCCGCCTCCACGTCTTCCAGCAAAATATCCTGCTGGGCCCGATTGAACCGGTGAATTTCATCCAGAAACAAAACCGTCCGGCCCCCTCCCGCCGCCAGCCGTTCCTTCGCCCCTTCCAATATCCCCCGCACTTCCTTCACGCCCACCCCCGCCGCGTTCAAAGGCACAAACTCGCTCTTCGTATACCGCGCAATGAGTTGCGCCAAGGTCGTCTTCCCCGTCCCCGGCGGCCCATAAAAAATCACGCTGGTCAGCCGATCCGCCTCCAGCATCCGCCGCAATAATTTCCCCTCTCCCAAAAAATGCCCCTGCCCCACAAACTCCTCGAGCGACCGAGGCCGCATCCGCACCGCCAACGGCGCCACCCGAGCCAAATTCCTCTCCCGAGACTCGGCGAACAAATCAGGCATCTATGAAATGATAGGTGAAGAATGCCGAATGATGAATTGAAAACTTCAGCAATAACGCGTGTAGATCAAGCCGCCATCGGCTCAAATCTCAGCCGAAAGATTTGCGATGCCGAAAGAGTCGCCAGCCCGTACGTTTGGCCGTTGTTGTCGACAAACTCAACCTCAAAATCGGTGGGCGTGTAGACATGCACGACCGTGCCAACCTGCCCGCGCAGCAGATTCTCCGACGGAATATCCTCCGTCAGCGCCACCACATCGAGTTCCCGGATAGGCTCATCCATCGACATTCGATTATAGCGGATAGCACGTCACCAATCGAGGAAATTGCTCGTCATTCAGGACAATCCAGATGCTTAGAACCCGTTTCACACCACTGGGGCCGCTCATTCCAAATTCCACCCGATACAGTTGCCCAAATCTATTCCTTTTGGTCGCGGTCGCTTCTTCGTTTCGAGCCGCTTTCAAAAGCGCTTCGCGTAGCTCCGCGATCTGATTCGCCCCTATTCCCAGTGACGCGGAAAAAATCCGAGCTTTGTGCCGTCCGCGCGAATGCGACTGCGATAAACAATACTGCTCGAGTTTCTTTACGTCGACTATGGCTCGATCACCATTGGGAAGTTTCATCTGCTCTCGAGGGAATTTACCATCGTTTCGCCTGCTGCGCCACCTTCATAGGCAGCCCAAACAAATCGATAAACCCGCGCGCCGCCGTTACGTCGTATCCCTCCATGCTGAAGCTCGCCAGTTGCGGATCGTACAAGCTGAACGGGCTCGTCACGCCCGCCGCCGTCGCCCGCCCCTTGAACAGCTTCACCTTCACCTGCCCCGTCACCGAAATCTGCGTATGGTCCACGAACGCCTGCATCGCCTCCCGCAGCGGATGGAACCACTGCCCGTAATAGACCAGTTCCGCATACCGCAGCGCCACCTGCTGCTTAAAATGAAACGTATCCCGCTCGATGCATATCTGCTCCAGCGCCTTATGCGCTTCATACAAAATCGTCCCGCCCGGCGTCTCATACGCCCCGCGCGATTTCATCCCCACCAGCCGATTCTCCGCCAGTTGCGTCTGCCCCACCCCATGCTTCCCTCCCATCTCATTCAGCGCCGCGATCAACTCATGCCCGGCCATTTTCTTCCCATTCACCGCCACCGGGTTCCCCTTCTCAAAATCCACCGTCACATACTCCGGCTCGTTCGGCGCCTTGCTCACCGGCACGGAAATCATCCACAATTCGTCCTTGGGCTCATTCCCCGGCGACTCCAAATCCGCTCCCTCATGGCTGATATGCCACAAATTCCGGTCCCGGCTGTAAATCTTCTTCTTGCTCTGCTCCACCGGCACCCCCTTCTTGTTCGCATAATCAATCGCGCTCTCCCGATCCCGCAACCCAAACGCCGGGTCCTTCCACGGCGCAATGATCTTGAGCTCCGGCGCCAAAGACATATACGTCAGCTCGAACCGCACCTGATCGTTCCCCTTCGATGTCGCCCCATGTCCCACCGCATCCGCCCCCGTCGCCCGCGCCACTTCCACCTGATGCTTCGCAATAATCGGCCGAGCGATGCTCGTCCCCAGCAAATAATCATTCTCATAAACCGCATGCGCCCGCAGCATCGGAAAGCAGAATTCCTCCGCGAATTCCTTCCGCAGATCCTTAATGACCACTTCATCCGCCCCGCTCTTGCGAGCCTTCTCCTCGATCCCCTTGAGTTCCTCCCCCTGCCCCAGCTCCGCCGCGAACGCGACGAGTTTGACGCCCGGATACCGATCCTTCAGCCAGGGCAAAATCACGCTGGTATCCAGCCCGCCGCTATAGGCAAGCACAATCTTTTTAGGTGTATTCGATGACATAAGAGGATCAGTATATGCAATGCCCCGTCAGACGTCATGAAGAGGCGGTTTGTATGTCGCCCAGATGCTCTTCCCCGCCAGATATTCCTCCCTGAGCACCGCCGCAAATCGTTCCAAAAACGCCACCGCCCATATCTCGAAGAGCAACTCGCACACCCATAGGCGCACCTCCCATCGAAACAGCGCAATATTCACAGGCATGATTCTGGTCAGTTGGCGCAACATCTCCAAGCCAGCATTGGCCAGCAAACAAAACCCCAATCCATACGCGATCCAATTTGCTCGCCGGAACTGGTCAATATCTCGCGTCCGCGCCGCCTGCCGCGCTACGGTTCGAAAAATCGCCACATACAAAACCGCTGTCAGCAAATCCCCCACAAGCCCGTCCGCGTAAATCGCCCCCTGCGCCAACCGCACCGCCACCGCGATCCGCACAGAAAGCCACTGCACTCCGAGCAGCCCCACCAGCGCCCGCAACCCCGTCCGGTCCGATCCGGGCTCCGGCGTCGCCAGCAGCCACGCCCCGCCCAGAAAAATCAAAAACCCCGCCCAGTTCGCCAGCATCTCCCGGTCCAACGGCAGCCGAGGAATCTGGAACATCCAAAGCAACGGTCCAAACATGATAAAAATCACAAGCCCCGCGATGAGCACCCACGCTCCTATCCAAAGTCTTCGCACCCACTGCGGATGCGAATACCTCAGTCGATCGCTCCCCATCGAAAGTGCCACCGCCGTCCCGCACTCCGGACAAACCCCGCCCGACCCGAGCGTCTTCAAGTTATACCCACATCCCCGGCAAGCCAGATCCCCCTCCACCGTCTCCGCCAAAGGCAACTCCGGAAGCGGAACCCCCGCCCCCCAAAATGAAGACCCACCACGCTCATTCATAATGACACGCCCCCATTATACGGCTACACCCTCCCCGTCCTGAGCGCAGTCGAAGGGCCCCGTCCCTTCACTTCGTCTCTTCGTCTCTTCCCCCCGGTATTCCCTGCCAACTAACAACTCGCAACTGGCAACTAAACGCATTCCATTTGGAATCTTCACACTCCCGTCGTACCATGCGTCCCATCCACTGAATGGTCGGCTGCTTGCACGGACGCATGCGAACCAAGTCTGAAATCCAATTCGATCTCCCGGGCCCCCGCGGATTCCTTGATCGCGCAGCGCCGCCTCTACGCCCAATTCGTTCACGACCCCATAAAATTCCTTGCCGAAACCTACGAAAATCACGGCCCCCTCTCCGGCATGACCGTCGACGACAAACGCATCGCCTTCGCTATCGGACCCGATCTCAACCGACAGATCCTCTCCAACCCCGACCTGTTCTATTCCTTCGGCTTGACCGTCCCCGGCCCCGCGGCCAGCTCCCAATGGCGCATGGGCTACGGCCTCTTCCGGCAGGATTCCCACACCGGCTCACTCCGAAGAAAAATGCTCTCGCCCATGCTCAGCCGAACTTCCGTGGAATCCCATCTCCCCGAACTCAGCCGCATTATTCAGGAAATGCTGGCGACGTGGCGCCCCGGCCAAACAATCGAAATCACCAACCAGATGCGCGACCTGTCCCTCTCCGCCGCCTGCCGGGTCCTCTTCGGTCTCAACCCCGAAGGCCGCTGGCGAAACATCGGCAAACCCATCGAACGCTGGATGCGCACCAACTCTTCCATCGGCGCCCGCCTCGCTGACCCCGGCCAACCCACCGCCGGATTCAATCGCATGCTCAAAGACGCCGGTCGCCTCGAGGAGCACGTCAAGGAACTCCTCGCCACCGCCGGCGGCCGCTCCAACCTCCTCTCCGCTCTCCTCCGAGCCCACGGCCGCGACCACGACACCCTTGACCGCGACGAACTCCTCGGGCAAACCTCCGTCCTTCTTGCCGCCGCCTACGAAACCACCGCCATGGCCCTCACCTGGACCCTTTTCCTGCTCGCCCAGCACCCCAAAGTCGCCGCCGATGTCTTGAGTGAAATCAATCGCGAATCCCGCGGCGAAATCCCTACCGCACCCGAACTCAACCGGCTGGACCTGCTGGACCGCGTTATCAAGGAAAGTCTCCGCCTCTTTCCCCCGGCTTGTTTCGGCACCCGCGTGGTCACGTCCCCCACGACTCTCCTGCGCCGCCCCATCCCCAAGGGCACGATCCTTTTCTTCAGCCACTACATGACCCACCGCCTGCCGGAAATTTATCGCGAGCCGATGCGATTCTTGCCCGACCGCTGGAAGGAACCCGACCCGTCCCCGTATGCGTATCTCCCCTTTGGCGCCGGCCCGCGAAAGTGCATCGGCGCCACGTACAGCAAATTCGTCATCAAACTGGCGGTCGCCATGATCTTCAAAAAGTACCGCCTCACGGTCCAGCCGGATTCAGTTATCAACCGCTCGATAAAAATCATCCTCTTCCCCAAACGCGGCATCCCGATGCAAATTCACCCGCAGGACAATCAGTTCCGCACCACCCCGATCACGGGCAACATCCGGGAAATGATCGAGTTTCCCCCCACGGGGGATCCGGGACAAAGCGGGTCGCGCGGGTCAGTGACCGTGCACACGCTTGGCGCGCGATGGATCGGTGGATGGGAAATTCAACACAGCAACTGAATCTCCAAGCTGTTGGTTTGGAGGGCTCGGAGGGAAAAAGAAAATTCGAATTCCAAAAAAGGGGGGGTAATTATTTTCCGTGGGAATTTCGATTCGAACTGATATTGGGGTTATTTTTCTCGCAAGGTGTTGGGTGGGCTGGGGTTGGGGTGTTTGTTTTATGTTGATCAAACAGTTGCGAGTTGGCCGTCGCGGCGGCCCTTCGGCTAGGGCCTGTCTGATGAATCGCTTTTGGTTATAAATAGCGGTTTTCAGACGAGGTGTCACGGATGCGACGTTATGAGCTCACGGATGAGCAGTACGAGTTGATCGGCGATCTGCTGCCCGGCAACGGCAAGCGCGGCGGGCAGTGGAACGACCACCGCACCACGCTCAACGGCATGTTCTGGATTCTGCACTCGGGCGCTCAATGGCGCGAGATGCCCGAACGTTACGGCAGATGGCAAAGCGTCTACGACCGCTTCAACCGCTGGAGAAAGGACGGAACGATTGATCGAATCCTCCAGCGGCTGCAGATGAGGTTGGACAAGCAAGGACGAATCGACTGGGACCTGTGGTGCATCGACGGCACCAATGTGCGAGCCAGTCGATCCGCCGCCGGAGCCAGAAAATCAAAACCGCCCCGGAAGAACCGGCGGATCACGCGTTGGGCCGCAGCCGAGGCGGGTGGGGCAGCAAGCTCCACCTGGTTACTGACGGCCAGGGAGTTCCGCTCGCCGTCGAGGCCAGCGCCGGCCAATGCCACGAGAGCCGGTACGTGGAGCCGGTGATGAACGCGATGCGCATTCGGTCGCCGCCGTCGTCGCCCCAGGAGGCTGGCGGGCGACAAGGGATACAGTTACGGAAATGTGCGGCGATGGCTGCGTCGCCACCGAATCCAAGCGGTGATCCCGGCGAAATCGAATCAGCCGCCGCAGGAGAACTTTGATCGCAAGGCGTATCGCCGACGGAACGTGGTGGAGCGTTGCGTGAATTGGATGAAGGAGAATCGCCGCCTGGGCACGCGTTACGAGAAACTGGCGGTGAACTTTCAGGCCATGGCCAAGCTCGCCATGATCCGTCGCTATTTCAGGATTTTGGATTCATCAGACAGGCCCTAGTTGCCAGTTGCGAGGCGGGGGGAGAGGTCGATTTTCGGGGTTAATATCGCGGCTGGGGGATCAAAAAAAAGAAAATGCATATGTTGGTAGCAAGAAGATTTAATTTTTGCCGATGGGCGCAAGGGGCGGGGGGATAAGGGGATGGGAATGAATGGCGAAAAATCGATACATGGATTTTCGAATAATTGATAGTTGCGCATTGGGGGAGATTTTCCGCGCGACAAAGCCCAAAGACTCCCGCTGGTTCTCTTAGGTGAGTTGTGTCTCGATATAGCAGAACAAGGCGATCAGACCCGTCATCCATAGAATCGTTGCGATGCATCCGATCAGGGCCAGATTTCGGCCTCGCAGATGGGGATGCCTCGACACCCACGTATAAGTCAAACAGCAATAAATAATCACCGGGATACCGATTGCCGCCACACAACCGCTGCCGACCGTTGAGATGCCGTAGGCTATACCCGTGAGGTGCACGACAAACACCATGATTGGCCCGCAGCAAACTCCCAGGATCACTGCGAAGATGGCTGCCGTGCTCCAGCGTCGCGTGCTTTCCGTGTGGTAGTCAAGCTGGATCGGGTTGTTCATATAACAGTTTGGGCGTTTGGCACTGGATCGGCTTAATTATACCGGTTTCTATCTAACCGGGGATTTTTTTCGGGTGGGGTTTCCGTGCCTCCCGAGTGCGCTGGCTCGAATATGAAAGCGCGTTTTCGATGCGATGATCGTTGGCTGGCCTGCTGTGATGGATGAAGCCTTTTGCGAATGAGAGAAGGGTTTTGCTGTCTGCGGCGGCAAATGGCAGGGGTTTTCGCCTTTGCGGCGACTTCGACGCGTCCTTCACAGCCCGGGTTGAAATGGGGGCCAACAGACGCTTTGAAACTCGAAGGCCGTAGGCTAACCTTTTGCTTACCGCATGAGCCGCAAATCTGACAGCGCAGGTGTCGAAGTTGCCTTGTCCGAAACTCTGCGCAAAGGTGAAGGGCGAAGTGATTAAACTCGCCGCTCCCGCTAAGGCCCAAAAATATGAAGAAGGATCACCCGCCTCAGATTTCTCCGACTTCGTTCCTGCGGAAGTCGCCGACCTAAAGGATTCTCAACGGGACATTCCCCGGATAGCCCGCGATCCGAAATTAACGGCTCTGATCGAATCAGCGGTTCAGAAGATACCCACCCGCCACTCTCTTTACCGCCGCGATGCGCGCGATTTACGCGACTTCGCCGCGGAAAGCGTTCACCTGGTTCTAACGTCGCCTCCCTATTGGACTCTGAAGGAATACCGGGATGCCAGCGGGCAATTGGGCCATATCGTCGACTACGAAGAATTTCTTTCCCAGCTCGACAAGGTCTGGCGGGAATGCCATCGCCTGCTCGTTCCCGGCGGGCGCCTCATCTGCGTGGTCGGCGACGTCTGCCTATCGCGGCGAAAAAACGGCGGCCGCCACACCGTCGTCCCTCTCCACGCGTCGATTCAAGAACGCTGCCAGTCGATCGGCTTCGATAATCTCGCCCCGATCATCTGGCACAAGATCGCCAACGCCGCCTTCGAAGTCGAAGGCAACGGCGGCGGCTTCCTCGGAAAGCCCTACGAACCAAACTCGGTCATCAAAAACGACGTGGAATTCATCCTCATGCAACGCAAGCCGGGCGGCTATCGCACCCCCTCCATTCCGGAAAGGGTCCTCAGCGTCATCTCCGCCGAAAACCACAAAAAATGGTTCCAGCAAATCTGGTCCGGCCTCACCGGAGCCTCAACACGATCCCACCCGGCCCCGTTCCCGCTGGAACTAGCCGAACGTCTGGTACGAATGTTCAGTTTCGTCGGCGATACCGTCCTCGACCCTTTCATGGGCACCGGAACCACGAATCTCGCGGCTGCTAAATGGGGGAGAAACAGTATTGGCGTGGAAGTCGACTCACATTACTTCAGCCTCGCCGAGCAGCGAATAAACTCCGGTAGCTCGGATCTTTTTCGTGCCGCGTCCGTAACGGCTCATCACAGCGAATGACCCAATG
The DNA here is from genome assembly GCA_963844715.1 of uncultured Phycisphaerales bacterium. Classification (GTDB taxonomy): domain Bacteria; phylum Planctomycetota; class Phycisphaerae; order Tepidisphaerales; family Tepidisphaeraceae; genus UBA1161. The sequence continues at coordinate 418,985 of CAWJPJ010000007.1, forward strand.
AAACTCGACCCGCAGCTACGCAAAGCCGTCAAGCAGTTCTGGCTAACCCGCGAATCCCAGTCACAGAAGCAAGGCGCCGCGACCGGCCAGCGCGACGCCGGTGCTCGCACCGCCGTCACCGGCGGCAAGCAGATGAACGGGTTCGTCAATCTAGTTCGAGATATGCTCGTTGCGGGCGGCATCCCCAAGCCTTCCGTCTACTGCGAGAAAAGCGTCGAGCTTCCGGGATTCTTTCGACCCGAAAAATGTTGGGATCTGCTGGTCGTCGTCGAAGGAAGCCTGATCGCATCGATAGAATTCAAATCCCAAATCGGTCCCTCGTTCGGCAACAATTACAACAACCGGACCGAGGAGGCCCTGGGCAACGCCACCGACATCTGGGCGGCCTTCCGTGAAGGCGCGTTCAAGCCCTCCGCCCGCCCCTGGCTCGGCTATCTCATGCTGCTGGAGGAAACTGAAAAGTCCACCGCGCCCGTTCGCCCGCGCGAACCGCATTTCAAGGTCTTCCCCGAGTTCAGGGATGCCTCTTATGCCAAGCGGTACGAAATTCTGCTCATGAAGTTATTGCGAGAGCGACTCTACGATGGAACTTGCTTTCTTCTCTCGGACCGAATCTCTGGCCTCCGTGGCGGCTACCGCGAACCCAATCCCGAATTGAGTTTTAGAAAATTCGCCGAAGGATTGCTGGCTCGTGCGGTAGCACATGTGCGTACGTCGGCGCTCAATCCTGCCGCCCTGAAGAAGGTTAAGGCTAGATCAAGCAAACGATAACCCGCTCCCACGCCAGCCGATGATGGTGTCTGGGACCATTCATGCACCGGGCTGCCAACTAAAACAGAGGAGGCGAGCGGGCTCGCATTTTGGAGCTTTTCACACCTCGAGCATGAGGCGGCCGGGGTCTTCCAGGTATTGCTTGATCCTTACGAGGAAACTTACGGATTCCCTCCCATCGACCAGGCGGTGGTCGTAGCTGAGGGCTACATACATCATGTGGCGGATTTCGATCTTGTCGGCGACGACCATGGGGCGTTTTTGGATGGTGTGCATTCCCAAGATTCCGGACTGCGGGGGGTTCAGGATCGGCGTCGAGAGGAGCGAGCCGAATACTCCTCCATTGGTGATCGTGAAGGTTCCGCCGGCGAGTTCGTGCAGGGCTAGTTTTCCTTCGCGGACGGCGCCTGCGACGCGTTTGATCTCTGATTCGAATCTTGCGAAGGACATTTGATCGGCATCCTTCAGCACGGGGACCGCCAAGCCCCGCTCCGTGCTGACGGCTATGCCTAGGTTCACGTACTGGTGATAGATCACCTCATCGCCGTCGATGAAGGCGTTCAATCTTGGGAATTCTTTAAGTGCCAGGACGGTGGCGCGTGCGAAGAAGGACATGAAGCCTAGGCCGACGCCGTAGAGTTCCTGGAAGCGTTCTTTGTAGCGGTTGCGGAGATCGACGATGGTTGTGAGGTCGATTTCATTGAAGGTGGTGAGGATGGCGGCCGTGTGCTGGGCCTGGACGAGGGTTTGGGCGATTCGCTTGCGGATTTTGCTCATCCCCACGCGAGCGACGCCGGAGTTGTCGAATTGGATCGGCGAGCTGTCTGCCGCCGGCGCGGATGACGGCGCAGCCGCCGGCGCGACGGAGGAACTGGGCGGCCCGGCGGGGATCTCCCTCTTTTTCGCCGCCGGTGCGGCAGGCGATGATCTTTCCGGCGGTTTTTCCGCAGACTTTTCCGCGGGGGGCGGCGCAGTCTTTTTCGCCGACGGAGGCGCCGATACCGGCGCCGATGTCTGCGCTGCCGGGGCGGATTTCGCTGGGGCCGCTGGTTTCGTTGCCGCGGCCGCGCCATCGATTTGCGCGATGGCTTCGCCGACGTTTACGGTGTCGCCCTCTTTTTTCAATCGGCGGAGAGTTCCTGCTAAGGGGGACGGGATGTCGACGTTGGCTTTGTCGGTTTCCAATTCGCAAATGGGCTCGTCGATTTGGACGGCGTCGCCGTCGGATTTGTGCCATTTCAGGAGTTTGGCTTCCTTGATGGATTCGCCTAGTTCGGGGACGGGAACGGGAGTGGGCATTGTTATCTCGCTGCGCGAAGTAAAACGCGCCGCACTGGTGCGGGCGCTAAATGTTCAATGGGGGTATTGTAGGGAATGATCAGTCGCCGCCCAAGCCGGAACCGGGGGCGATTTTTGCGAGTTCCGGATTCGCGGGTTGCGGGGCGGCGGCGGGTTTGGGCTCGGGGGCGGGGAGTTCGAGGGCGCGGACGAGGATTTCGGCTTCCTCGGCGTCGCTGACTTTCTTGGAGCCAACCGATGGGCTGGCGGCTTCGTCGCGGCCGGCGTAGATCAATACGGCGGTCTCGGAAAGCATTGGATCGAGCCGATCGGACATGAACGTCCAGGCGCCGCGATTTCGCGGCTCTTCCTGCACCCAGCAGATTTCGTGGGCATTGCGGTATTTGGCCAGGATGCCCTGAATTTCCTTTTGCGGGTAGGGGTAAAGCTGCTCGACGCGGACGAGGGCGACGTCTTCGAGGCCGACGCGTTTTCGAGCGGCTTCGAGGGCGAAATAAATCTTTCCGGAGCAGAAGAGGATGCGGCGGACGCGCTCGCGGTTGGGATTGTTGGGGTCGTCGATGAGGACCTGAAAGGAGCCGTCGGTGAAATCGGTCAGCGGGGAGATGGCGTCGCGCAAGTTGGCCTTGGGCATCATCAGAACCAGGGGCTTGCGGAAGTTCCGCTTCATCTGGCGGCGCAGAACGTGGAAATATTGCGCCGGGGTGCTGGGATACACGACCTGGATGTTGTTCTCGGCACAGGAGGCGAGGAAGCGGTCGAGATACGCATAGGAGTGTTCGGGCCCGGAGCCTTCGTAGCCGTTGGGGAGGAGCATGACCAGGCCGGACATTTTTTGCCACTTGGATTCGGCGGCGACGATGAACTGGTCGATGATCGGCTGGGCTTCGTTCACAAAATCGCCGAATTGTGCTTCCCAAACGACGAGGTTTCTGGGGTCGGCGGAAGAGAAGCCGTATTCGAAGCCGAGGACGGCCAGTTCGGAGAGCATGGTGTTGACGAAAATGATCGGGGCCTGATCGGGGGAGATATTGGCCAGGGGCGTATATTTTTCGCCGTTGTTGTAATCGCGGAGCGCGGCGTGACGATGGGAGAAGGTGCCGCGTTGGGTGTCTTGTCCGACGAAACGGACGGGGGTTCCATCCAGGACGAGGGAGCCGAGGGCGAGCATTTCGGCGCAGCCCCAATCGACGGGGGTTTTGCCGGTGGCCATGTCGAGTCGGCGGGCCAGCAGGGCCTTGAGTTTGGGATGGATCGTGAAGGTATCGGGGACGCGGGTGGCGCCTTCGCCGACGGTCTTAAGGATATCCGCGGAGACGGCTGTCTGGGCGGACCAATCGGAGCCGGCGCGGGAAATTCCTTTCCAGATGCCGCCGAAGGTTCCTCCGGCGGCGCGGCTTGGTTTCGCGGGCTTTGGCGAGGGCTTTGTCGAGGCGCTGGCGGGACTCCGCCTTCATTACCTCATATTCTTCGGAAGTGAGGCTGCCTTGCTCGATAAGTCGTTTGGCATAGAGATCGCGGACGGAAGTTTTGGCCGCGATTTCGCGGGCCATGACCGGCTGGGTGAAGCTGGGTTCGTCCTGCTCGTTGTGGCCATTTTTTCGATAGCACCAGAGGTCGATCATCACGTCGCAGTGAAATTCCTGACGGAAGGCGATGGCGAGTCGCCCGGCGTGGAGGCAGGCCTCGGGGTCGTCGCCGTTCACGTGGAAGATGGGGGCCTGGATCATTTTCGCGACGTCGGTGGGGTAAGACGTAAAGCGGCCCTGGCGCGGGAGGGTCGTGAAACCGATTTGATTGTTGACGATGACGTGGACGGTGCCGCCGGTGCGGTAGTAGGGGAGTTCGGAGAGGGCCAAGGTCTCGGGGACGATTCCCTGTCCGCAGAAGGCGGCGTCGCCGTGCAGGAGAATGGGGACGACGCGGGTGCGGGTGGCGTGGTCGCCGAGATAGTTTTGCTTGGCGCGGACGATGCCTACGACGACGGGGTCGACGAGTTCGAGGTGGCTGGGATTGTAGCTGAGGGCGATATGGATTTTCTTGCCCTCGCGCAGGGCGCGATCCTGGGCGTAGCCCAGGTGATATTTGACGTCGCCGTCGCCCTCGTTGGCGACCAGGGAGATTCCCTCGAATTCGCTGAGGATGACTTCGTACGGTTTGTTGAGGACGTGCGCCAGGACGTTGAGTCGCCCGCGATGGGCCATGCCCATGACGACTTCCTGGATGCCGAGGTTTGCGCCGTCGTTGACCAGGGTATTGAGGAGCGGGATGAGTGATTCGCCGCCTTCGAGGCCGAAGCGTTTTTGGCCCTGGTGCTTGACGGCGAGGAAATCCTCGAAGCCCTGAGCGGCGACGAGTTCGTAAAGGAGGGCCTTTCGCTCCGCAGGTGTGAGGGCGGGGCGGTTGAGATTGGGCTCCATACGCTGGAGGAGCCAATCGCGCTGGGTTTTGTCGGAGATATTGGTGAACTCGACGCCGATGGTGCTGCAATAGGTGGTGCGCAGCTTGGCGAGAAGATCGCGAAGGGTTCCGTCGAACGGGCCGAGGAAATCGCTGTGGGTGACGCGTTTGTCCAGATCGGAGAGCCCGAGGCCGAACTGGCTGAGTTCGAGGAGCGGATGGGTGTCGCGGTTGTGGCCGAGGGGGTCGAGCTGGGCGATGAAGTGGCCTAGCTCGCGATAAGAATGGACCAGGTTTTTGACTTCAACGCCGGCTTTGGCGTCATGGGGTTGCGGGGATTCCTTGTCGCTGAAGGCGCCGGTAAGGGAGACGGCTTTGCCGCCGGCTGCTTCGAAACCGGCGAAGAAGGCTCGCCAGTAGGAGTCGACGGAGTCGGCGTCGGCCTGATACTGCTGGTAGAGTTGGTCGATGTAGTCGGCGTTTGCCCGGTTGACGAAGTCCAGCGATTCCATGGTAGAGATGAACCTTAGCGACGCACCATTATAGGCTGCAAGTCATCCGTGACCTGCTTTAAGCCGGCGCGGGAGCGAGGAAGATACTATACCTTAACTCGCGGGCAAATGTGTGTCATTGCCCAAAGCGCCGGTGATCGAACCGACGATCCGGCCTATAGTTACATCGTCCTTTGCAGCCCGCACCCTGAAACAATGCGCAGGCGTTTTTGCAGTAGACACGGCGGACCCCGTGGACGATGGGAGCGGGAATAAAAACTATATAAGTCATTATTTTATGTGAGGTTATGTGACTGCAAGGTTTAGCTTGGGTCGCTTCGGGCATGGTTTGGGGGTATTTTCTCTCAGAGAGCGGCGCGTACAATCGGTTTTAGACGATATTCGAACGGCTTATGGCATCTGACTTGATGTATTGTCCTGACTGCGGCGGGCTGATCGGTGCGACGGAGACGACCGATGAGGGGCGGCCGTGCACATGTTTTAAGACTTACGCCTCGGCGTCGCCGCCTTCAGACGGGGGAGCGGACACATCGGTTATGGGGCAGCAGGTGGTCGCCAAGGCGAAGGTATGCTGCAAGTGCGGGAAGGACCTTTCGGGCAAAAAGCGGTTGCGGGACAGCCTGGGATACTGGTGCGTGGAGTGCCATCGGGCGGACGAGGCGGCCAACGCGCCCAAAGGGGTGAAATGCGCGGAGTGCGGACGAGTCGTGGCGGAGGGGGCGATCACCAATTACGACGGGATCAAGATTTGCGGGCGATGTCTTGAAGATCGAAAGGAACAGGCGAAGCGCGACCGGAAGTTCGGCAAGGTGGACGACCGGTCGTTTAAGGAGCACGAAAAGCAGCGGCTCTATTTGTTTCTGGGGATATTGGGAGTTTTGTTCCTAATAATTGTGCTACGAGCGTTGCATTTGCTGGGCAATATGTTTTGAATAGCCGCTCAAGCGAATGCCGCAACTGCTCTTCAAACGGAAATACTTTGAAGCGATTCGACGGGGTCGCAAGATGACGACGTTGCGCCGTTGGAAATCGTGCAAGGTTCATGCGGGGGGTTCCGCGACGACGCCGGGGCTTGGGGTTCTGAAGATTCTCGATTGCCAAAGGGTGAAGCTCCGGAATCTAAAGGATGATGACGCGAAGGCGGATGGGTTTGAATCGCTGTCGGACCTGCGGCAGACGTTGAAGCGGCTGTATCCGAACCTGAAGAAGGACGGGAAACAGTGGTACAAGATTTCGTTCGAGCTGGTATCGGAGGCGGGGTCGAAAGAGAACGGGGAATGGGGGCTGCGGGGTCAAAAAGCGCGATTGGCGAAGCGGGTTCGGGCCGAGCTTGACAAGGCGGTGCGACGCAACGGATCATTGCTCGCTCTATGAGCAGTGCGGTCGTTTTGCAGCACGTTCCTTATGCCGGTCCGGGGCGAATTACGCCGATTTTCAGGGATTTTGGGATACCAGTGGAGATTCGCCGGCTCTATCAGGGGGATGAGGTTCCAACTGATCTGGAAGCGATTCGAATCCTGATCATTCTCGGCGGGCCGATGGGCGTGGCGGACGTGGGGGATTCGAAATATCCGTTTTTATCGCAGGAAGTGGAGTTGCTGAAGCGGATGATTCATGTGGATCGGCCAGTGCTGGGGATTGCACTGGGCGCTCAGCTGCTGGCGCATGCGGGGGGGCGAAGGTTTGTCCGCTGACGCGGCCGGGGGCGAAGCCGGAGGATCCGCCGGTGCCGGCGCCGGAATTGGGATGGGGCCCGGTGACGTTTCCATTTCCGGGCGGGACGGAGCCGATTGTGCTGGGGATGATGGACGGGGCGCCGATGTTTCACTGGCATTTTGACGCCTTTGATTTGCCGAAGCTTCCACCGCCGCCGGGCGCGCCGCCCAATGCTGCGACGGGGAGCGCGCTGTTGAGTTCGAGCCGGGCGTGCAAGAACCAGGCGTTTCGGTTCAAGAACCGGTTGTTCGGATTTTTATATCACATCGAATGCACGCAGCCGGAGATCGAAGGGATCGTCGGGGCGGGTCGGCAGGAGGCGGCGAAGTGGTTGGGGCCGGATGGGGATACGAAGATTCGGCAGGAGACCGGGAAAGTGTACTCGCGCTACGATCGATTGTGCGCTCGCCTGCTGGGGAATGTGGTGCAATTTTTGAAGGTTTATTGATTTCTGCGCGGGGAACCGCGAAGGTCCCGATGCTGGGGCCATTAGGTTTTGAAACCGCTTCTGGCTCAGATTCGCCGCCGCAAGAAGCCGTTCGTGCGGCCGTGGGCGCTGGCGACACCGATCGCGGTGCTGCTGGTTTGTTTGCCGCTGCTGAGGCCGCTTCGGCATCCGGGGCAGGTGAGCACGGACGAGGAGCTTCGGCTGGCGACGATCTCGGCGCTGGTTGAGCATCGTTCCTGGAATGCTCCGCTGGCGGACCGGCTGGCGATCGACGAGCGGCTTTTTTCCGCCGATTCACATCTGATCAGCGTCAAAGGGAAGGTATATAGCGATCAGCCGCCGATGCTGGCGTTTTTGCTGAGCGGGCCATACCGAATTCTCAGGGCGTTTGGGTATCAATTGCGGGACTATTCGGTGCTGGTGCCGTATCTGCTGACGCTGATCGGCTCGACGCTTCCGGCGGCGGCGGCGGGGGGATTGGTGTATCGGCTGGCGCGGACGTTTGAGCTGAATCGCCCGCTCAGGGCGGCGCTGGCGGCAGCGGTGGTGTTTGGGTCGGGCCTGGTGAGCTATGCGGTGGTGCTGAATCCGAACGTTCCGGCGGCGGCGCTGGTGCTGGGTTCGATGGGATGCCTGATTCATCTGGCGGCCAGTCCGGACCCGAAGCGCGGCGGGTGGTGGATCGTGATCTCAGGATTTTGCGCGGCGCTGGCGGCGACGATCGATCCGTGGGCGACGGTTTATCTGCTGATGCTTTTGATCGTGATTCCGGCGATGCGCGTGCCGCTGCCGATGCGGTTTGGCGGGCTGGTTCTGTATTTGCTCGGGGCGGCGCCGCCGATTTTGCTGCATGCGGTGCTGACGGTTCCGGTGACGGGAAATTTGCTGCCGGGGTATATGCATCCGGAGCTGGCGGCGACGCCGCGCGGAGTTGATGCGGGGGATATTTCGGGCGACGACGACAACGGCGCGGATATCGTGGACGATGAGGATTCGGGAGTCTGGTCGAGCTTTTGGCGCGGGACGGGGAGGCTGACGACGGCGCTGTTCGGCGCGCATGGTCTTCTCGTGCATTTTCCGGCGGTGATTCTGGGGTTCGGGGGCATGCTGGCGGTGATGCATCGGCATTGGCCGACGACGACGAAGCTTCTGGCGGGGGTGAGCGCGGTGGCGCTGGTGGTGGCGGTGTTCGCGTGCGCGGCTGGAGGTGGAGACGGGGGATCGGCGGCGGGATTCGCGAATCGGAGTTTGCTGGTGTTCAGTCCGATTTTATTTTTCTGGACGGGGGCGTGGCTGAGACGGGCGCATCGTCCGGGGGTGTGGTGGATCGCGGGAGTTTTGCTGGCGTTTAGCGTGATCGTTTCGCTGATCGGGGCGACGGATCCGCTGCCGCGCGGGGGGTATGATCGGTATACGGTGGCGGGGGCGCTGCATCATTTGCTTTATCCGAGAACATCAGTGGCTCCGCCGGCAGTTGGGCTAGGGGGATCGATGATGGGGAATTTCGGAACTTTGTCTTCGTACTAGTCCTTATTGCGATTGTTCCGATTGCCTTTTTCATTTTCGGATGGCCGCGATTGACTGTGGTTCGGCCGCGGATTGGGTAATTTCTTTTAAGACAAATGCAATGCAGGGGAGGCGGGAGAAAAACCATAGGGCCCATCCTGCGGAAACTATCGGAATCCTCCCCCGCACCCCCTCCACCCTCTTTTCCTTCCCCTCAACCGTCCGGGTAGGGGGCAAGACAGCGGCTTGACCCGCCGGGCGATAACTTCGCGATGGTTGCTTTCATGTCCGGATCGCAGACCAGGCAGAACTCTTCTAGTCCGATGGGTCCGCAAAGATCACGTGCGCGTGGGTCGGGTGAGTATGGAAATCCTAGCTGATAGCGGCGGCGATAGCCTCGCGGAGATCGACGGCGCCTTCGTAGAGGCTTCGGCCTACGATTGCGCCCCAGAGGGAGAGTTTGGCGAGTTGGCGGATGTGGTCGAGATTGCCTACGCCGCCGCTGGCGATGACGGGGATTTTCCTGCCTGGGCGATGGCTTGGGTTTGCTGGAAATTGGGGCCGGTCATCATGCCGTCTTTGGCGACGTCGGTGTAGAGAATCGCGGCGACGGGCCAATTGGAGATTTGCGTGGCGACGTCTGTTGCGGTTCGGCCGGTGGTTTGCGTCCAGCCTGCGGACGGCGATGTTTCCGTCCTTGGCGTCGAGGGCGAGGATGAGGCGGTTGCGATATGCGGGGTCGTGGGCGATGGATTCGAACCAGGGCCAATCTTCGATGGCTTTGGTGCCGATGACGACGCGCTGGACGCCGATTCGAGGAGGAGATCGATGTCTTCGCGGCGGCGGATTCCGCCGCCGACTTGGACCGGGAAGGCCGGCGGTGGCGACGATTTTGGAGATGAGATCGGTTTGCATGGGCCGGCCTTCCTTGGCGCCGTCGAGATCGACAATGTGCATCCATTTTGCGCCGGCCTGCGGCGAAGGCTGTGGGCGGTTTCCAACGGGTCGACGGCGTAGTTGAGTTGCCGGGCGTAATCGCCCTGCTGGAGGCGGACGACTTGGCCCTGGCGAAGATCGATACTGGGAATGACGATCATGGACACGTTCCGAGTGTCTGCGAACAATAGCAATGAGAACACACAACTCGATGGATGAGAGGCTTACAAAACTTGCGGAAAAGGCCAAGGGGCTTCCGAAATCGCCCGGCGTTTACCTGATGAAGGACGAGGAGGGGCGCGTGATTTACATCGGCAAGTCGGCGTAGCCTGCGCGACCGGGTGGGGAGTTATTTCACTCCGGCGACGAAGCTGGAGCATAAGAAATCGGGACTGCTCGATCAGGTGGTCGATTTTGAAATTGTCGAGACGGACAGCGAAGTCGAGGCGCTGCTCGGCGGAGAATCGGCTGATCAAGGATATCCAGCCGCGGTATAACGCGCGGTTGCTCGACGATAAGACGTTTCCGTATTTGATGGTCACGACGGACGAGGAATTTCCGGGGGTGTATGTCACGCGCGAGCCTAAGAAGAAGGGAGTGAAGCTGTATGGTCCGTTCACCAGCGTGGGTGGGTTGAAGGACGCGGTGACGCTGTTGCAGACGGGCGATGAAGTTCCGCACGTGTCATCTGGATATTCGGGAGGACGATGACAATCGGCGATTTTTCCGGCCTTGTCTTCTCTATCCGATTAAACAATGCACGGCGCCGTGCGCGGCGAAAATATCGAAGCAGAACTACCGGCAGGACATCGCGCGATTGACTTCGATTTCTGGATGGGGAAAAGAAATCGGTCATGGAGTCGATGGAAAAGGAGATGCTAAAGGCCAGCGTGGACCAGGATTACGAGACGGCGGCGAAATTGCGGGATGAGATCAAGGCGCTGAAGGCGCTGGGCGGCGCGGGCGCGAAGGGGGAGCAGGAATATTGGCAGCCGGAGGCTTTTGTTACGGACCCCAAGGAGGGGATGTCGAAGCTTCAGGAGGTTTTGGGTCTTCATGAAACGCCGCGAATTGTCGAGGGGATCGACATCGCGCACCTGCAGGGGGGTGAGATGGTGGGGAGCAAGGTGTGCTTCATCGACGGGGTTCCGTTCAAGAACGCGTATCGGCGTTATAAGATCAAGCACGGGGAGGGGAATAACGATTACAAGAGCATTCAGGAAGTTGTTTCGCCGGCAGATATCGGGAGGCTGGGGCGAGCAACGAGTTATATCCGGATGTGATTCTGATCGACGGCGGTCTGGGGCAATTGCATGCGGCGATGGAGGTATTCAAGACGATGGATGTTCGTCCGCCGATGGTTGTTTCGCTGGCTAAGAAAGAGGAGCTGGTGTACGTGCAGGCGCGGAGCGAGCCGATCCGGCTGGCGCGGAACAATGCGGCGCTTCGTCTATTGCAATACGTGCGGGACGAGGCGCATCGATTTGCGCAGCATTACCATCACATCCTTCGGCGTAAGTCGCAGATTGCGCAGGATGCTGAGCGGAAAGAAGGGATTACTGACTAAAACCGGTTTCGACGTTATCGAGGAGACGATTCAGGGTCGGTGAATATCCTTTTTTGGGGCCCTCCTTCGGCGGCGTCGCCCCATCGAGCGGATGCTGGTAACATTCGCCCGATGGCAGGCTGAAGCGAACAAAATCATTTATTCGATGATCGGCGTGGGAAAGTCCCACGAGAAGAAGGTCATTCTCAAGGATATTTATCTCTCCTATTTCTACGGGGCGAAGATCGGGGTGCTGGGGCTCAACGGGTCGGGGAAAAGTTCGCTTGCTGCGGATACTGGCGGGGGTGGATAAGAAATTCGAGGGGCAGATCAGCATTCAGCCGGGGTACAGCGTGGGGTTTCTGCCGCAGGAGCCGCAGCTGGATGAGAAGCTGACGGTTCGGCAGATCGTCGAGCAGGGGATGCAGTCGACGCTGGATCTGCTGGCGGAGTTTGAGCGGATCAATGAGAAGCTGGCCGAGCCGATGGACGATGCGGAGATGACCAAGCTGCTGGAGAAGCAGGGGGCGGTGCAGGAGAAGTTGGACGCGGTGGGTGCGTGGGATTTGGATGCGCAGCTTGAGATGGCGATGGATGCGCTGCGCTGCCCGCCGGGGGATGCGGTGGTGAAAGTTCTGTCGGGCGGAGAGAAGCGGCGGGTGGCGCTGTGCCGGTTGCTGCTGCAGAAGCCGGATGTTTTGCTGCTGGATGAGCCGACGAATCATCTGGATGCGGAATCGGTGGCCTGGCTGGAGCAGCATTTGGCGCGATATGCGGGGACGGTGATCGCGGTGACGCACGATCGGTATTTTCTGGATAACGTGGCGGGGTGGATTCTGGAACTGGATCGCGGGCAGGGGATTCCCTGGAAGGGGAATTATACATCGTGGCTGGAGCAGAAGAAGGCGCGGCTGGAGCAGGAGGAGAAGTCGGAAAGCAGCCGGCAGAAGGCGCTGGCGCATGAGCTGGAGTGGGTGAGGAAGAGTCCCGATCGGCGCGGCGGGCGAAATCGAAGGCACGCCTGGCGGCGTATGAGGCGATGCTGAACCAGAACGCCCAGAAGCAGGCGTGCGGAGATCGAGATTTATATTCCGCCGGGGCCGCGGCTGGGGGCGAAGGTGATCGAGGCGGTCGAAGGTGACGCAAGGCGTATGGGGAGAACGTGCTGTTGCAGGAGATGAATTTCATCCTGCCGCCGGCGGCGATCGTGGGGGTGATCGGGCCGAACGGGGCGGGGAAGACGACGCTGTTTCGGATGATCACCGGGCAGGAAAAGCCGGATGCGGGGGAGATCAAGCTGGGGGAGAGCGTGAAGCTGGCGTATGTGGAGCAGAGCCGGGATGCGCTGGCGGCGGAGGCGACGGTCTGGGAGGCGATCAGCGAGAAGCAGGAGAATATCAAGCTGGGTGCGACGCAGGTGAATTCGCGGGCGTATGTATCGCGGTTCGGATTCAGCGGGACGGATCAGCAGAGGATGGTGGGGACGCTTTCGGGCGGCGAGCGGAATCGCGTGCATTTGGCGCGGATGCTGAAGCAGGGGGCGAATGTGCTGCTGCTGGACGAGCCGACGAATGATCTGGATGTGAATACGATGCGGGCGCTGGAGGAGGCGATGGAGAATTTCGCGGGGTGCGCGGTGGTGATCAGCCACGACCGGTGGTTTCTGGATCGGATGGCGACGCACATTCTGGCGTTTGAGGGGGAGAGCCAGGTGAGATTGTTCGAGGGGGGGTGGTCGGAATATGAAGCGGATCGGCACCGGCGTATGGGGACCGAGGCGGATCGGCCGCACCGGATTACCTATCGCAAGCTGACCAAGGGCTGAGCCATGTCGATGGTGACGATTCAGGAGGCTCTGGAGCGGGCGAAGCAATGTCACCGGGCGGGGCAACTGGCGGAAGCGGAGAAGATTTACCGGCAAATCCTGAAGGCGGAGCCTCGGCAGGCGGATGCGATGCACCGGTTGGGGCTGGTGGCGTTTCAAGTGGGGAATAAAGAGACGGCGCTGGGGATGATCAATCATGCCATCGAGGTGAATCCTTCGGCATCGGAGTACCTCAGCAATCGGGGGATGATTCTGGCGTCGCTGGGGCGATGGGGTGAGGCGCTGGATGATTATCGCCGGGCGATTCAGTTACATGAGAATTATCCGGAGGTGCATAACAACCTGGGCAATGCGCCTGCGCGCGATGGGTCGGAATGAGGAGGCATTGACCTCTCTGCGGCGGGCGCTGGAGATTCGGCCGGACTATCCGGAAGCGCACAACAATCTGGGGATCGTGCTGCAATGCATGGGGAAACTGGATGAGGCGATCGCGGCTTTTCGCAAGGCGGTGGAACTGCGGCCGGATTTCGCGGAGGGGTGCAAGAATCTGGGCGGGGCGCTGGCTTCGGCGGGGAAGTGGGAGGAGGCGATTGGCGTATGCAAGCGGGCGACGGGGTTGCGCTCGCGCGATCCGTCGGCGCTGGCCAATCTTGGCTACGCTCTGCGCGGCGCGGGGAGGCATGAGGAAGCGATCGCCGCCTATCGGCAGGCGCTGGCACTGGATTCTAATTTCGTCGAAGCGCTCGACGGACTGGGGAATGTATTTCTTCTTCAACAACGATTGGAGGAGGCGGTGGCCTGTTATCGGCAGGCACTGACGCGCGATCCGAATCACATGGAATCGCACTTCAATTTGGGCATCGCGCTACAAATTCAGGAACAGACGGATATGGCGATCGCGGAGTTTCGCGCGGCCGTCAAATTGCGGCCGAACCACGTCGACGCGATTAACAATCTGGGCGTGGCGCTTCAATGCAAAGGGGAATTGGAGGCGGCGATCGAATGCTATCGCAGGGCGATGCAGCTAAAGCCGGGATACGTGGAGGCGTGCATTAATTTGGGGAATGCCATGAAAGATCGCGGGCGATTGAACGAGGCACTTTTGCCGTATGGCCATGCGTCGCCGTCTGGGCCCGAGGATACGCGCGTGGGTTGCAATCGGCTTTTTGCAATTCAATACCATGCGGATTATGGCGCCGCGGCGATCTTGCGCGAGGCGCGGGTGTGGAATGAGCGGTACGCCAAGCCGTTGGCCGCCGAAATTCCGCGGCACGAGAACGATCGCGATCCGGGACGCCGATTGCGGATCGGGTACGTGTCGCCGGATTTTCGGAATCATTGCCAATCGCACTTTACGATTCCGCTTTTGTCGCACCACGATCACGAGAAATTTGAGATTTACTGCTACGCGAATGTGGCGCGCCCTGACGATCGGACGCGGCAAATTCAGAGTCATGCGGATGTCTGGCGAGACATCTTTGGGATAAGCAACGCGCGTATTGCGGAGGTCGTGCGGAAGGACGCAATCGACATTCTGGTGGATTTGACGATGCATATGGCCAACGGGCGGCCGCTGGTTTTTGCGCGGAAGCCGGCGCCGGTGCAGGTGGCTTGGCTGGCATATCCGGGGACGACGGGGATGGAGGCGATGGATTACCGGCTGACTGATCCTTACCTGGATCCGCCGGGGATGAATGATGGGTTTTATAGCGAGAAGTCGTTTAGGTTGGCGGAGACTTTTTGGTGTTATGATGCGCTGAGTGAGGGTCCGGGGGTGCAAGCACCCCCGGCTTCGCGGGATGGGGTTATCACTTTTGGGTGTTTGAATAATTTTTGCAAGGTCAATGAATCGACGCTGAAGCTGTGGGGCCGCGTTCTGGAATCGGTGCGAGATTCGCGGCTGAAGTTGCTGTGCCCGCGCGGGTCGCATCGCGCGGCGGTGATCGAACGACTTGGAGTGCCGGAGAATCGAATCGAGTTCGTTACGATGCAGCGGCGCGAGGAATATCTGAGGGAATATCATGGGATCGACGTGGCTTTGGATACCGTTCCCTATAACGGGCACACGACGAGTCTGGACGCGTTTTGGATGGGGGTGCCTGTGGTGACATTGGTGGGAGAGACGGTGGTGGGGCGGGCGGGGTGGAGCCAGTTGTGCAATTTGGATTTGAAGGAATTGGCGGTGCGCAGCGAGGAGCAGTTTGTGCTCACGGCGACGGCGCTGGCGAACGATCTCGTGCGATTGGCGGACATGTGCGCGGGGTTGCGGGCGCGGATGGAGGGATCGGCGCTGATGGACGGAGCGCGATTTGCGCGGAACATGGAATCGGCGTACCGCCAGATGTGGCGGAACTGGTCACTGGTCGGGGGCCGCTGAAGCGGGGAGCGAAGGGCTGAGCCATGTCGATGGTGACGATTCAGGAGGCTCTGGAGCGGGCGAAGCAATGTCACCGGGCGGGGCAACTGGCGGAAGCGGAGAAGATTTACCGGCAAATCCTGAAGGCGGAGCCTCGGCAGGCGGATGCGATGCACCGGTTGGGGCTGGTGGCGTTTCAAGTGGGGAATAAAGAGACGGCGCTGGGGATGATCAATCATGCCATCGAGGTGAATCCTTCGGCATCGGAGTACCTCAGCAATCGGGGGATGATTCTGGCGTCGCTGGGGCGATGGGGTGAGGCGCTGGATGATTATCGCCGGGCGATTCAGTTACATGAGAATTATCCGGAGGTGCATAACAACCTGGGCAATGCGCCTGCGCGATGGGTCGGAATGAGGAGGCATTGACCTCTCTGCGGCGGGCGCTGGAGATTCGGCCGGACTATCCGGAAGCGCACAACAATCTGGGGATCGTGCTGCAATGCATGGGGAAACTGGATGAGGCGATCGCGGCTTTTCGCAAGGCGGTGGAACTGCGGCCGGATTTCGCGGAGGGGTGCAAGAATCTGGGCGGGGCGCTGGCTTCGGCGGGGAAGTGGGAGGAGGCGATTGGCGTATGCAAGCGAGCCACGGGGTTGCGCCTGCGCGATCCGTCGGCGTATATCAATCTCGGTTATGCGCTGCACGGGGCGGGGAAATCGGAGGAGTCGATCTCGGCTTACAGGCAGGCGCTGGCGCTGGATCCGAATTCGGTCGAGGCGATGAATGGGTTGGGATGCGCGTTGCTTGAGACGCTGCGGATGGAAGAGGGGGCGGCCGCCTTCATGCAGGCGCTGTGCGCGATCCGAATCACGTGCAATCGCACTACAACCTTGGCGTGGCGCTTCAGGCGCTGGGGCAGACGGAGGAGGCGATCGCGGAATTGCGAGCAGCCATCGCGCTCAAGCCCAATTTCCCCGAGGCTTTGAGTAATCTCGGATTGTCATTGCAAGACAGGGGGAGGCTCGACGAGGCGCTCGAATGTTTCCGGGCGGCGGTCAGGCTAAATCCGAATTATGCCAATGCGTGCAACAACCTGGGCAACGCGCTGAAAGATAGCGGGAGGCTTGATGACGCGATCGCAGCCTACTCGCACGCCGCGCGGGTGAAGGGGGAGAATCCTCGGGCGTTGAGCAACCGGCTGTTTACGCTGCAATATCATCCGGACTATTCGGCGGCGGATATTTTTCGGGAAGCGAAGGCGTGGAATCAGATGTATGCCAAGTCTTTGGCGAGGGATATCCGGCCGCACGGGAACAATCGTGATCCGGAGAGGCGGCTGCGCGTGGGGTACGTGTCGCCGGATTTTCGGAGTCACTGCCAGTCACTGTTCACGATTCCGCTTTTATCGAATCACGATCGGAAGGGGGTTGAGATTTTTTGTTACGGCACGGTGGCCCGGCCGGACGAATGGACGAAACGGATTCAAGCTTGCGCGGATGTTTGGCGAAGCACAATCGGATTGAGCGATGCGCGGCTGGCGGAGATGGTGAGGGGGGATGGGATCGACATCCTCGTGGATTTGACGATGCACATGGCGAACGGTCGGCCGCTGCTGTTTGCGCGGAAGCCGGCGCCGGTGCAGGTGGCGTGGCTGGCGTATCCGGGGACGACGGGGATGGAGGCGATGGATTATCGGTTGACTGATCCTTATTTGGATCCGCCTGGGATGAACGACGCGTTTTACAGCGAGAGGTCATTTAGGTTGGCGGAGACGTTCTGGTGCTACGGGCCGGGGAGGGTCCGGGGGTGCAAGCACCCCCGGCTTCGCGGAATGGGTTCATTACGTTCGGGTGCTTGAATAATTTTTGCAAAGTGAATGTGGAAACACTGGAGCTGTGGGGGCGAGTGCTCAAAGAGACGGGGAATTCTCGGCTGAAAATGCTGTGTCCGGAGGGGGGCGCACCGAGCGGCGGTGATTGAGCATCTGGGAATTGAGGAGAGTCGCGTGGATTTGATCGCGGTCAAGCCGCGTCCGGAGTATTTGACGGAATACCACGGGATCGATGTGGCGCTCGATACCGTCCCTTATAACGGACACACGACGAGCCTGGACGCGTTTTGGATGGGGGTGCCTGTGGTGACATTGGTGGGAGAGACGGTGGTGGGGCGGGCGGGGTGGAGCCAGTTGTGCAATTTGGATTTGAAGGAATTGGCGGTGCGCAGCGAGGAGCAGTTTGTGCTTACGGCGACGGCGCTGGCGAACGATCTCGCGCGATTGGCGGAAATGCGCGCGGGGTTGCGGGCGCGGATGGAGAGATCGGCGCTGATGGACGGAGCGCGATTTGCGCGGAGCATGGAATCGGCGTACCGCCAGATGTGGCGGAACTGGTCACTCGGCCGGGTGGCGGCGCAGCCGCTTGGCGGCGGTGACGAGGGCGAGGCCGGCCAGACCGGCGAGTCCCTGCCATAGCGCGGCCGGAAGCGGGACGGGTGGCGTCGAGCCGTCGACGGGCACTTCCTTGAAGGTGAAGGTGGTGCCGAGGCCGAGCGGATCGGCGTCGATCATGAGATCGCCGTCGGTGCCGATGCCCCAGAGGGACGTGGCGAGATTGGCTTGGGTGCCGCCGCCGTAGACGACGGCGGGGTTGCCGTCGATGGTCGTTGTGCTTTCAGTGGAGAAGACGCCCGACGGAGGAGAGAAGGGCGAGTTGAGATTGCTCGCGAAGGAGGCGCTGGAGTTTCCAGAATTAAGCAGGATGAAATCGAAGCCGGACCAGGATTCACCGGTTACGTTGGTAATCGATTCATCGGTGAAGTCGATGACGGGTTTTGCGCTGCTTGAAGTTTGCGTGAAGGTGATGAGGAGCCCTTCCCCAGCGCTCGCTTCGGTGAAGGTCGCGGCTTTTTCGACGTTGAGCTGCCCGCTGGGCTGACTGGGATCGGAAACGAGCGCCAACCCCGAGAACGTGGCGGTCCAGCCGCTGTCTCCGATGTTAGTCAGAACGGTGGCGGCCCGGGTGGGGGATGCCATCCAACCCATTAGAGCGGACGAAGCGGCCAGAGTTATCGTAAGTTTTTTCTTATTGAACATATTGCACCTCCATGCAACAACTTTGTATCCAACCCACTTTTTGATCTACCCACTGCGCGATTCCACGGCAAGTGTAACGAGTAATCGTTTTATACCATGTATGCAGGCAAAATACGGGCCAAGGGGGCTGCGCGTCAACAGAGAGAACCGCCCGCGACAGGATTTATATTTAGATGTGGCGAAATGACCGGAAAGGGGAGGGATGAGCAAAAAGAAGCGAGGGTTGAGACGAATCTCAACCCTCGCGTAGCTTACGAGTTAATGATCGATCGTTAGGCAATGAGCTTTTTGAGGCTCTTCGCCGAGGCGATCAGGCCGAGGCCCAGGAGGCCGGCCAATCCCTGCCAGGCAGCCGCGGGTAGGGGAACCAGCGGGCCGGTGATGGGGACTTCCTTGAAGGTAAAGGTGGTGCCAAGACCGAGGGGGTTGGCATCAATGATCAGGTCGCCATCCGGACCGATGCCCCACAGGGAGGTGGCAAAATTTGCCTGGCTGCCTGTGTAGACGACGGCGGGATTGCCGTCAATCGTGGTCACGGTGACCGAGGTATAGCCGTCTGGCGGGGCGAACGGAGAACTGGCGCTGCTGACAAACGACGCATCGGCATTGCTGTTCAGCAGGACGAAATCGAACCCGCTCCAACTTGTGTTAGTCGCGTTGGTGATGGATTCGTTCGTGAAATCGATGAGCGACGTTGCGCTCGCCGAAGTCTGGGTGAACGTAATCAGAAGCCCTTCGCCGGCGTTAGACGGCATGAAAGTGGCTGCTTTTTCGACGTTCAATTGACCAGTGGGCTGAGACGGGTCGGCAGTCAGAGAGAGACCCGAGAAGGTCGCCGTCCAACCGCTGCCGCCGATATCGGAGACAACAGTCGCCGCCTTGGTGGCGCTCGACATCAAACCTAGTACTGCGGAGAAGCCAGCCACGGTGGCGAGCTTAGTGATGCGCTTCATCTGTTCTACCTCCTTAAGAAACCAAACCGCACAGAGCGCCAGACGGCCAGGTTTCGGACAACTTTTTTTGTTCCACAAAGTCTCGAGTCTCCCACGACCCAAAGACAATGAACACCCACGAACTGCCGTAACGGAACAGTTACGACGAGACTGAATATACAACGATTCGTAGTATTAACAACAAGAAAAATACGCGATTCCCCGGGGAGATCATAAACAGCGCAAGATTTAGGGGTTGTATCGGACCTTAAAAGGGGCTCATTGGCCCCATTATTTTCGGCAGGAAATGCCCAGATTTGCAAATCGTTTTAAATGCACCAGTTATGCAGCGCAGAGCGCCAGGTCCGATAAACTGGGTAGTTTGATAGAAAGCGCGTATTATCGGTCCAAAATGAGCTTTTATTGGCTTGGGGAGGATGCGGCGGCTTTCTTGACCAGGTCTCGAGCCGAGTCCAGCTCGGCTTGCGAATCTGGAGAAAGCTGAGCGTTGGCGGGCAGAAGGGAATCGATTCGATTGAGATAGCGAGCGGCATCATCGAAGCGACTGGCATGCGCATAGGTCGAGGCCAAGCCGATCAGCACGCTGAAGTTCTTCGGCTGCAATTGCTCACCCTGCTGAAAGGCGACGATGGCATCGTCGGTGCGGCCTTCCTTCAGGAGCGTGCGCCAGCGTGTCGTAGAAATTCGATGTATCGGGATTATTGGGCTGGGCGGCAATGGCGGTTCGGGCGAGAGTTTCAGCTTCGGCGAGCGCTTGGGGAGAATCCTGCTTACGCAGAAGATCGGCCAGATTATTTTCGGCGACGGGTTGCCTGGGATCGATTTTGAGAAGCTGGCGGTAGGCGTGTTCGGCGGTGGTGTCGTCGCCGATGGCGCTGCAGGAGAGAGCGTAGGTCATGAGTAGGGAGGGGGTGGCCTTGTCGGTATCGGCGAAGGGGGCCAACGTGTCGTGCGCCATTTGGAACGCCTTTGGGTAGCCGAGATGAATCGCAACGTCGAAATATGCGGTGGCGATTCTTTGCTGGTCTTCGACGGAGGTGGGATCGAATAGCGGGCGGATCTGATCGATCCAGGCGCAGGCGGCGGCGCCGTCGGTGTGCGCGATGGCGGCGATCTTCAGCCAGTCGTTGCGCCACTTGGCGGATTTTTCCGCCAGGGGATGAAGGAGCGCGGCTGCGTCGGGTTCGCTGCCGGAGCGAATGAGGGCCTCGGCGTAAGTCACCAGGACGTCTTCATACGCGTCGGGAGAATTTTTGGCGTCGGGGATGTAGGGGGCGAGGCGCTCGACGGCGTCCTGAGCCTGATCGGTGAAGAGATCGGCGATGGCGATCATGATGTCGACTTGCTGGGGCTGATCGGCGCCGCGCTGGCGCCATTTGTTGGCGGCTACGATGCAGTCGCCCCAGCGGCCGACGGCGGCGTAGCTCTCGGCGCTTAGCGCGCGGCATCCGGGGAATCGGGGAATTCGACCATGGCGCTGGCCGCCAGTTGCACCGCGTCGTCCATGCGCCGGTCGGTGAGCATCGCCTGGACAGCCAGTTCGTAAGCGGGGAAAAACCGCGGATATTTCTGCACGAGATCGGACATGGATTGAGCGATCTGATCCGGATTCTGATCGGAGGCGGCGTAAGCGGTGAGCGTATCCATGCCAGCGACATTGGAGGGATCGCGCGTGATGGCGTCGATGAGATCGGGCGCCTGCTGGGCAATCTGCGGGGAGGCGGAAAGAATGTCGTTGATCTTTTTCAGGGCGGCCAGATCGTCGTTGTTTTGCCAATAGGAGGTGGAGATGTTGAGAGCGGTGGTGGCGGGGGCCCATTCGTGGCGGCGGATGAGGAAGCCGATGCGCGCGATGGCGGGATCGGAGTGATCGCCGGCGGTTTTGGAGGCGTCGGCGTAAAGAGTATCGGCGGCGGCGGGGTCTCCGAATCGCTCTTCAAAATCGGCGAGGATCAAGTCCTTTTGCCACGCGGGAAGATTCAATTCGTCGAGGCGGACCAGGAATTTTTTGGCGGCGGGGAGATCGTGCTGGGTGCCGAAGAATTCGGCGGCTTCGCGGATGGTCGCCGCATCCAGGGCGGGGGCGTTGTTCAACTTGAAATAGACGGAGGCGGCGTCGTTGATCTGGCCGAGAATGCGATCGACTTTGGCAAGCGTCGCGTCGTGAAGAACCTGATTGGAGCAGGTTGGATAGGCGACGAGGAGCCGCTGGGCGCGTTGCATGTCCCCTTCGCGGGCGATCAGCAGGGCGGCTTGAAGGGCCATGTCGGGGGAGAGATTGGGAACGTTGGCCAGGCGGTCGAAGGCAAGACGGGCGTCGTCGGGTTGGCCGTCGGCGTCGAGGCAACTGAGCAATCCCCAGAGCACGCGGGCGTTACGAGGAGCGAGATCGGCAGCTTGGCGCCATTCGGCGATGGCGGCGCCGTAATTTTTCAGTTTTTCGTTGGCGACGGCCATGAGGATGTGCGGGCCGACGTCGCCGGAGGAGATTTTGAGAACGTCGGTGAGCAGGACGATGGCGGCGTTGGCGTCGCGCTGGGTATCGTCGCCGTCGATCAGCCAGCGGGCGCGGTAGATTTTCCAGCCGATGGCGTCGTCGCCGGTCATATTCTTGAGGCGGCTGATGGTGCGATCGATGAAGGGTCGAATCGACCAGGCGGAGTTTTCGTCGGCGAGAATTGTCGATTGCACGAGGAGATCGTTGGGATAGGCGTCGCCCAATGTGACCCAGGCGGCGGCGGCGGTCGGATCGCCGGAAAGTTCGCGGTACTGGCAGATTTCCAGATCCCATTGGACGGGGGTGCCGACGCCTTTATCTTTGTTGGATTCGAGGAGATTGATACCCTGGGCGGTTTGTCCGTTGTTAAAAAAATCGGTGGCTTGCGCGAGGGCGAGGCGCGGGGTGAGGCCGAATTGTTTTTCGATCGTGGCGTAGATCTCCGATTCCATTTTCAGGCCGTCCTGCTGGCTGATTTTGGCCAGACGAAGCAGGGTGTCTTCGTGGAGCTGGGCGGCCTGGGCTTCGGCGACACGGATGACGGCGATGGCTTTGTCCTGATCGCCGGTCTGGGCGAGTAGATCGACGTAGACGGGGAGAGTTTCGGGCTCGTTGGGATACTGCGACTGGAGGCTCTGGAGGGCGTTGATGAGTTTCTGAGCGGCATCGGAATCGTGGGTGTTTTTCCACTCGGAATAGCCGACGAGAATCTGAGCGGCGATGGCGCGGACGTCGTAGGCGCCGCCGCCTTTTGAGCCGGCCAAAGTCGCGCGCTGCACGGCGCTGAACGCGTCGTTATTGATATGTCCCTCGCTGGCGAGCATCTCGGCGATGCGGAGCTGCGGCTCGGCCCAGCTTGGGGCGCGAGCGGACGCGTTGTGCCATTGCTCCAGCGCCAGAGAGTTTTCGCCCATGCGGAGATAGGTTTCGCCGAGCAGATAGAGGATGACCGGATTGTTCGGTGCGTGCTGCAAGGCTTCCTGGAGCTTGTCGAGACGGTCCTTGGGCGAGGAGTTTGAATTGCCGTACTCGGTCTTGAGGACAATGGTCCACGCCGCGGCGGAGGGCTCGTTGTCGCGGGAGGCGAGGGCCGCGGCGAGCGCGTCGGCGTCGCCGGTCTTATTCAGGTTGTAAAGCGAAAGCGCCTTGAAGGCGACGAGATCGGCGTTGGTCTTGTCGGAGGCCGCGCTCGCGGGGGTAATGTCGGGGAGGATGGCGACGACCTGGTCAAACTCGTGGTTCTGCCAGAGGCGCTGCACGAGTTGCGGCGTAAGGGAGGGATCCTTGAGCTTGGCTTGGGCGCGGGTGAGAAGATCGAGGGAGGCGGCGTACTGCCCGGTGTTGTCGAGCATGTGCGTGGTGATGGTGACGAATTGCGGATCAGGAGGTTCCTGCTGAGCCGCCTGGGCGAGAAGTTTGCTCGCCTGCTGCAATTCAGCGGTGCGCTCCTCGGTGGTGTCGGTGGAGCTTTGGGCATAGATATTCGCCATCGCCTGGACGAGTATGAACCTGGGATCGTTGGGATATTTCTTCTGCAGGTCGTCGGCACGGGCGTGAATTTGCGAGGGCTCGTCGCCGACTTTCTGCATGAGGTAGAGGGCGCGCTGCTGCATTTCGACGTCGGTGGGATTGGCGTCGCAGTATTTTTCGGTGGCGTCGAGGGCTTCGTCGAATTTTCGCTCGCGGGTTTGAATCTGGGCGATGGCCTTGAGCGCGGTTAGATCGTTGGGGTTGGCCTGGAGAAGCTCATGAGCCTGGTCGAGGGCGGCGGCGGCGTAGAGAGTGAGCGGGGCTTCCAGCTCGAGAAGGAAATGCTGCGCTTCGACGTTGTCAGGTTGAAGATCGCAATATCGCCGGGCGATGGCGACGGCTTGGACGATGTATCCGCCGTCAAGAGTGGGGACTTTGCTGCGCGCGATGGCGAAGGCCATGAGGGCTTCGGTATCGCTTTTGCGCTTGGTGACGTAGACGCTGAGTTTCTCGATGGCGGTGGGATAATCGCCGGCGTTAAAGGCGGCCATGCCTTCGGATTTGATTTCGGCGATCTTCTGATCGGCCTGGTACATGCGGTAGCGATAGAGTCCCGCCCCGGCCACGACAAGAAGAAGGGCGATCAAAGCGAGAATGAAGACGCGTCGTTTGGTTTTTGGGCGGATGCTCATGCTCGGGTCACCTTGCGGAAGATGCGCACAATGGTCTTCCAGATGATCCAAACGTCAAGGGCGAGGGAACGCTTTTCAACGTATTCGATGTCGTATTTGATCCATTCCTGGAAGTCGGTTCCGCTTTGGCGGGTGCGGTGAATTTGCCAGAGTCCGGTGATGCCGGGACGGACGCTGAGACGGGCCTCGCGCCAGGGCGGGCAGAATTGATTTTCGACGCGCGGGCTGGGGCGCGGGCCGACGACGGACATCTGGCCGAGGAGAACGTTGATGAACTGCGGAAGCTCGTCGAGATCATATTTTCGCAAAACCGCACCGACGCGCGTGAGTCGCGGATCGGTGGGGATGTAAAACTGCGGGCCGTCGGCGAGATTCTGCCGGCGGAGGCGTTCTTTCATTTGCTCGGCGTCCTTGCGCATGGAGCGGAATTTGATGCAGGGGAACTCGCCGCCGCCCATGGTTTCGCGGTGATGCGTGAAAAAGAAGGGGCGTCCATCCTCGAACCAGATCGCCAGGATGATGAACGGATAGAGCGGAAGAGTCAGAAGCAGGGCGAATAAGCTGAAGACGATGTCGAAGGCTCGTTTGATGAAGCGAGCGAAGCGGGTTTCGTCCTTGATCGGAGGCGTTTGGGCGGGAATTTCGGAGCGCTCGATGGTGAGCCATTGGATGTCGCGAATCGGGGGGCGCGCCTTGGGATCGTCCCAGATAATGGCGGGACCGATGACGGTGGTTCCGGCGGGGACGTTGCGGCCGGCGCCGACCCAGACGGGGCCGATGAAACGCGCGTCGGGATCGATGGTGCTGTGGGGATCGCGCCAAACCTCGGGCTCGACGAACAGGGCGCGGTCGATGGTGGAATTGGGCTGAGACCAGCGGCTGATGAGATGCCTCAGATACGCGGCGATGTCCTGGTCGAGACTGCGATCGAACACGCGGCCGTCGACGGAAAGAGTCAGGCGCTCGTGCCTGGGCGTGTACCGGCGCAGGCGGCGCCAGCCGCTGAGCGGGTCCGGGGAGGCTTGCCAGAGGCGGGCGACTTCTCGGTCGGGGGTGAGGACGGCGCGGGCGAGGCGCATATCGTCGGCGGTGTCGTAAAGTCGCTGGAAGCGGACGAAGCGATTGGAGTCGTCGGTGATGACGCGCTCGCGATAGCCGCGTTCGCGGTCGTCGTGCAGTCGCAGGAAAAGAACGGTCGGCTTGATCCAGTTTAATTCCTCGATGACCTGGCTGACGCGAAAGATGGCGAGCGATCGGGGGTCGGTCAGAAGATACAGCTCGGCGTCGCGCACGATTTCCGAGGGCTCGCCCTGGCGAACGACCTGGATGCCCCGGGCGGCCCAATAGCGATGATGAAGAGCAAGGATATCCAGACCCCAGACGGTTTGGCTGGAGATATGAATAGCCTCTTCGCCGGGGTCAGCGGCGTGGTCGGGCGGGGCGATCAAGGGCGAGGCAACCATGGGTCTGGGCAAAATGCCGCTTCAAAGCACTGTAGATCAGGAATGCTCGCCGTGCGAGCCGAGGCCCGACCGAACCGACGAGGCGACGGCGGTGACAACGGGTCCGATGCGGTCGCCGTTGCCGTTGGCGCCGGGGAGATCGTGCAGGCTCATGCGGCTGACGGAGCGATCGAAATCCTGAGCTTGTGCCCGGTTGAAGACTACGCCGGCGAGCGTGGCGCCGATGGCATGGAGATGGGCGATGGCGCGGTCAACCAGATGTTTCTGCTGGCCGCGGGAGACGCAAAGGATGACGCCGTCGGCGGCGACCGCCATGGGCGAGGCCTCGATGCTGCCGAGGATCGGACCGGTGTCGATGATGATGACGTCAAAATGGCCTCTGGCCGCAAGGATGAGTTTTCTGATGGAGGCGGGGGCAATGGAGCCGGTGTATCCGCCCATGGCGCGACCGACGGGGAGGAGGAACAAATCGGCGACGTCGGTATTGTGGATGAGGGGGAGAACGTCGCCGGAGGCCATGGCTTCGAGGACGCCGTGATCGGCGGTGATGGCGAGGCGGCCGGTGAGTCCGCCGCCGACCAGATCGCCGTCGATCATGAGGGTGCGGGAACCGCTGGCTGCGAAGGAAAGGCCGAGGGCCAGGGTGAGGCTGGTCTTGCCGTCGCCGGATGAGCCGCTGGTGACGGTGAAGACGCGGCGGTCGAGGCTGTGCCCGGTGATCTGCAATATCGTTCTGATCTGATGGACGCAGTGAGCGGCGGTGGCGGCCTGATCGGGATCGGTTAGCAGATCGGGCAGGTTGGGCAGAATACCCAGGAGATGCGACTCCGCCGAGGTCGCTGTGGGTCTCGTCGCTGTAACGGAGGCGTCCATCGAGCAGGCCGATGAGAACAACGACCGCTGCCGGGAACATGCCGCCGCCGAAGAAGCCAAGGGCGGCGTATTGAAAGCGTTTATCGTGGGTGGGCTCGGCGGCGACGCTCGGCTCACTGATGATTTCCAGTTGGCCGGACATCAGCGACTTCTGAGAGTTCAGCGAATCGAAATCCTGGTCGATGGCGTCGAGATCGCGCTGTTTGGCGGCGATCTTGCCCTGGACCTCGCGGATCATTTCCATTTGCTGGCCGATCTCGTGGCAGAGGGTGTCCTGCCGATCGCGCTGATCCTTGAGAATGTTCATGCGGAGGCGCTTGGCTTCGAGATCGGCCTGGAGATTCACGACGACGGGGGTCAGCCCGTTGTAGGATCCGAGACGGTAGTTTTTGTTCCAGTTTTCGACGTATTCCTTGATCTCGGAATTGAGGATATCCAGATCGTTCTGCATGGACTGGACGCGGGGATGGTTGTCGCCGTATCCGTCGGCCTTCATGCGGGCCAAATCCTCGATGAGTTGCATGCGTTCTCCGAGCAGGGAGCGCATTTGCTGATCGCCGAGATTGGCGATCTGGGTTTCGCTGAGGCGCCGGTGGAGTCGGGAGTGCGCGGAGAATTGGGGTCAGGAGGAAGAGACGAGCCGGCGGAGGTTCCGCTCTTGGAGGCGATGGCGACGGCGGCCTCGGCCTGCTTGTACTGCTGTTCGGCATCGCTCAATTCGGCGTCGAGATGGGCGAGCTGCTGCATTTGCGAACTGGAGAAATCGCCCAGATCGTCGGAGCCGTATTTCTTGGACAAATCGGAAAGCTGGGCGCGGAGAAGTTCCAGATCGTTTCCGATTCGGCTGCGGGTGGTGTCCAACTGGTTGATCTTGTGAGTAAGAAGGAGCGGGTCCTCGGATTCGTAGAAGTCCTGATAGGCCTCGCCCATGACGTCGGCGCCGATTTTGGCGGTGACGGGATCGGGATCGGAGTAGGAGATCTGAAGGATCGAGGTATTGGGGATCTCTTCGACGTCGAGATTTGAATAGAAGGCGTCGACCGAGGCGTCATCCTTCCCGCCGCCCTGGGCGAGCCATTTGGGATTCTTGAGGGCGAGTTCGACCATGTCACGGCTTTCGATCACCGCGGCCTGCGATTGCAGGAAGGTATTGAATCCGGGGACCGGGGTGTCGCTGATCGCGTGAGCGGAGGGGATTGTGGGGCTGACGTAGATTCGGCAATGGCTTTCGTACATGGGCCTCTTGGAGAAGAAGCCGATGAGGCCGAGGGTAATTCCGAGGGCGAGTCCGAGTCCGATAACCAGGGGATAACGTCCGCGCAGGAGGCGGTGGATTTTCTTGAAGCCTGTCGCCGGCGGCACGTGGGGCGGGGGAGCGATTCCCGCGGCCAATTGATGAGAACCGTCATGTCCGACGACGGGAAGCCCCGCTGCTTGCGCTAGACGCGTATCGCTGGTCATAGTGATTTCCCTCCGGTATCGCGATTCATGAGCGTCCGGATTACGCCTTGGATCGGGGTGATGAGATCGACGAACGCCGCGTCCCGTTCCTCGGCGCTCATCGTGCCCGACATCACCAGTTGAAATTCGGCCGCGCCGAAATATCGGCGCTGGTAGTCCTCGCCGGAGATATATACATCGTCCATATCGCGGCAGATGGCACCATTAAGTTCCTTATGGCTGACGGCGACGCCGGGGACGCAAGGGGTGATAAAAAAGTTATAGACCACCTGCCGGTCGCCGAGTTCGTCCTTGGAGAATTCGTATACCATTCCATTGATATCCAGATTGTTGAGATGCCAGGTTCGGGGACTCGAGGCGAGGAGCTGCTGGCCCTGGGCCGGATAACAACGCGGGGGGTAGTGCCCCTGAAGGTCGCGGGCGTCGCTGCAATCGACGATGAGGAGCGTGGCGGTGAACCCGCTGCCTTGCTTGACGTAATCGCGGCTGAGAATGGTGTTGGGGCGAAGCAGTTCGGTGGCGGCGGTGGCGACGGGGACATCCGCGCCGGTCCAGAGATTGCCGGTGGGCCCGACGAGCGTCAGGGGGATGCCGTCGATGACCTTGCGGGAGGCTTCGAGATATTTGGCGGCGTCGGCAGGATGGACGTGGGTGCCCGCCTCGGCCACGATGCCACCCAGCATCAGGACCGAAATCAGCGGCCAGAGCCAAACGCCTTTGCTTTCCTTTCGATACGCCATAAATCAAAACCTTTTCACTGCGAAGCCAACGTATATTGCGTCACGGGAATTAATGCCCACTGGAGCATCTTGATGATTCCATACAGGATAAGGAACGCCAGGGGGAGCATGGCCCAACCGGCGTAATTGTGGAACGGCTGGAAATATTTAGGCTCGTAGCCGTAGACCCAGACCGTCGCGGGCACGCGGATGACGTTGCACAAAATCGCCGCCAGGGGGCTGGCGACCAGAATGAGGATGCGCACGAAGTTGCGAAGCGGCAGGGCAAAACCGAAGGCAAAACAGACGAGGATCAGGGCGAAGACCATTCGCATGCCGTTGCAGGCCTCGGCGACGAAGAGGGGCTGGCCATTGATAGTGAGGAGATTTCCGGTGACTTCGGTGTTCACTTCGCCGCAGAGTTCGAGGACTTTTTCAGAGATGGCGGCGGTCCAGTTTTGCAGAGGCGAGGCGATCGCCAGGCGAAGTCGCGCAGGAGCGGGGACCAGGAAGATGAGAACCACCATTGCGGGGAAGAAGCGGAAGACGACGTTTCTACCGAGGACCGAGAGGATGCAGCCGAGTACGACGAGCACGGCCCCCCCGTGCCAGAAGCTTTGGATGCCGCGGTAGAAGCCGAAGGATCCGAGGGCCCAGCCGATGGCAATGACGATCGGCCCGATATATCGGCCGGCGGGGCGGCAATGGCGCAAGCGCAGTGCGGCGCACCCAGATCAAATACAAAGCGATGATCGGGACCAGGAAGATGTGGCTGTTTTCCTCGTCTTTGCTGGCGATTTCGTAGATGTCCTGCCAGGCGGGAAGGGTGGCCAGGACGCCGAGCGTCGCCATCCCGGCGGCGAGAAGGAGATGGGCCAGCGTCAGGCGATCTTCCTTCAGCAGCTTCTTGCGCGGATGCCCAGAGGCGCTGGGCGCTGCGTGAAGCGATCTTCCTGGAGGGTCGGCGTCGTCATAACACGTCTCAACAAGAACAATTAAGCGGCGTCATCCGGCGTGACGCATTGATCCACGGTTTTTCGATCTTTTCTGACGGTCGCGTTGGGCGCCACGAGCGATCGGACCAGCACGGCGCCGGCTTCGACGGTTGCGCCGGCGAGCACTACTGAATCGTGCACTCGCGCCGTGGCGGCGACGGTTGCGCCCGGTTCGACGATCGCGAAAGTCGATCTCCAATCCTCGGCCAGGCCTTCAAAGCCGGCGGTTCGCATCTGTCCGTCGGTGCGATGCAGGTCGCGCAAGGCGGCGACATAGTCCGATAAAGTGCGGATTGGCGCGTCCGGTGCGCTGCCTTCGCTGCAAAACGCGCACGTCGTATTGCGCGGCAATTGCAGGCAGAGCCTGCTCTTTCATATCGACGAACCCGACATTGGGGATAAGCCGCAACGTCCTACAAGTCAGGAGCATGATGCCGGTGGGGGTGCCATCGCGGTGGGCGACAATTCCCACGTCGCCGCCGGCGCCGTGCAGTTCAACGAGCAGGTCGGTGAGGGGTTCCAGCAATATTTGAGCGGCGTTGGCGACGAGGATGAGGTCGTCATCGGCGTATTCCCTGGCGAGCGCGGCCAGGAGGCCGCCGGTGCCGCGATATTCGGACGTGTCGCGCTCGATGCGGAAATGTGCGGATGCGGGCGGTGCGCTTTGGGGTTCGACGGCGTGCGGATCGACGAGCAATCGCACGGGCAAGTTTTCGATGCCGACGAGCTTTGCGACGGTGGCCGCATGATCCATCCAGCGGGTGATAACCGTCGCGGAATTTCCGGTGGGGAGATCCATAAGGCTGCGATGGATTGCGGACGCCAGCGGGCCGGGCGCACCGAGCCGCCGAGCAGGACCAAGCCGCGCAGGCGGGCGAGGGATCGGGGCGCGGCGGATTGGGCAGTGGAGCGCGCGGCGACGGGGACCGATGGAATCTCAGTCCGCGGGACCGAAGCGGGCGCGGGACGCGGAACGGCGGGAAGGGGCTCCGGGGGCGCTTCGGCGTCCATGACGGGCTTTTTCCCGGTGAGGCGATTGGGGATTCCGGTGGCAGCGGCGCCGACGAGCATGGCGGCGGCGAAAGGCATGCCGACCATGACATAGCGTTTGAAGAGGCGTTTGGGCTCCTGGGCCAGGCGATGAATCCATTCCAGACCGTATTTTCGCATCCAGAGCGGGGCGCGGCGGACGTCGCCGCAGAGAAAGCTGAAGCTGACGCCGACGCCGAGCCACCAGGCGCGGGGCATGGTGTGGCGGATGCGATCGATGATCTGCTCCTGCTTGGGAGAGCCGAGGCCGACGTAGACGATGTCGGGAGCGGCCTCGCGCAGAACGGTGATGACGTGCTGGAGCTGGCCGGGGTCTTTCTCGAAGCCGCGTTCGGGGCAGAAACTTCCGGCGATTTTTAACTGCGGGTACCGGTCGTGAAGGATATCGGCGGCGGCTTTGGCGGTGCCGGGATCGCCGCCGAGGAGGAAGATCGATCGGCCCTGTTGAGCGGCGGCGGCGCTGAGGCTGGAGATGAGATCGGAGCCGGCGACGCGCTGCGGGAGCGGCGTTCCCTGCAATTTGCTGGCCCAGACCAGGGGCATTCCGTCGGCGACGACGAGATCGGCCTCGGCGAGGACGGCGGCGAAATGTAGATCGCGGCGCGCGCGGCGGAGGTGATCGACGTTGGGCGTCACGACGACGCCGCCGCGGCCGGCGCTGAGACGATTGAGAAGATAGTCGATGCAGCGTTGTTCGGTGATGGCGTGGATGGTTACGCCGTGCAGGACGATGCGCGGGAGGGCCGGCGCGGGAGTTGGAGAGGCGGGGATGGATTCGGGCGCGGCGGCAGCGCGGAGGGGGCGGAGGGCACGGGGCCAGACTGCCACTGAATGTCGCTCTCACGCACGTACACTTTGCCCCTGCCTTTTGTCCGGGTGGACGGTCCTCATTGCAAATCCCACGACGCGTCAAAACGAACGTGCCACTCCCCCGCCGTAGCGAGGCAGTTTTCCGTTCCTCTTTGGCATTCCATGCTCCCGGATCCGACAAACGGCGAACGCACGAGCGGCGGGAAGCAATATGCTCATTTATGCTCCGGAAAGCAACCGATAAATGGGTCCATGAATCACGCCGAATGACTGCAAACGGCACATCCAGTGGGCGCAGTGTCCCCGTCAATCCTTTATCGACGCGTCATTTGAGCGTCATAACAAAAGGCGGGGGCGTATTTTCCGCTTCAATCGACTTGCGCAGATGGGTTCCAGAGGGGAAGCTGCTTTTCATTAAGAGCGGCGGTGGCGGCACTTTTGCCGCGCAATAGGCAGGCCCACTGATAATTGCGCAAAAATAGCCTGAATGACGGATCGTCGTAGCGGGGCTGATCCTGAATCATGCTTTTGAAATAGCCCCATAAATTGGCGATGGAGCCAATGACGACCGGAGGGTGGGCGAGGCGATAGACGGCGCTGGCGAGCATATAGAAGGGCCCGGTGCCCATGAAATATTGTCCGACTCCGTGGCGGACGCGGCCGGTCCACCAATTTTTGTGGCTGGTTCCCATGGGGCGAAGGTGGATGAAATTGAGATCGGGCGCGTCCCAGGAGACGGCGATCCAGCCGAGCATGCGGCAGCGATGTCCGTCGATGCCGTCCCACATGAGTTCGCGGACGAACCCGCCGATCTGCTGGAAGCAGCGGGTTCGATAGAACTTGATCATTCCGACGGAATTTTCGTCGCCGCATTTTTCGCTGATGAGGTTGCCGGCGTTTGGGCCGCGGAAATAGGGTTTTCCGCTGGCGGTGCCGATGCGGGGCTGGCGCTCCATGCGATCCATGAGGGACTGAAAATATTTGGGGGGGAGTTCGAGATCGAGATCGATTTTACAGACGTAGTCGAAGTCGTTGGGATTGATGGTTTCGTAGCCGTGGTAGAAGGCGTCGATGACGCCGCCGCCGAGTTTTCGGAAGCCGCGGTCGTCGCGGCGGAGGATTTTGATGAAGGGGTATTTCGCGGCGTATTCGGCAAGGATGGCGGGGGTTTGGTCGGTGCTGCCGTCGTCGACGATGAGCCAGAGGGCTGGGGGTTCGGATTGAGCGGCGACGGTGTCGAGAGTTTTGCGCGCGAAATCCTGCTCGTCGCGGCAGGGGGTGATGAGGCAATATCGGCGGGCCTGAGTCATGGGATGTTCATGGCCTGTTTTAATCGGGATTCGAGGCGATCGACATTGGCGGCGAGGGAAAATTCCGCGACCACTTTTTGCCGGCCGGCGGCGGCGAGATTTTTGCGAAGCTGCGGATCGCCGGCGAGCTTGGCGAGGGCCTCGACCAGGGCGGGGACGTTGCCGCCGGGGACGAGAAGGCCGGTGGCGCCGTCGTCGATGAGTTCGCGTATGGCGGGGAGATCGCCGCTGACGACCGGGACGCCGCACGCCATCGCTTCGATGAATACGACGGGGATTCCGTCCTGATCACCCTTTGCATCGGGGCGGCAGGGAAGGGCCAGGACGTCGGAGTCGGCAAGAAGTAGCGGGATTTTGGAATTGTCGACGTCGCCAAGCCATTCGATTTCGACGGAATGCATTTTGGCACGGCCGCGGAGGCGGCCCTCTTCCTCGCCGGAGCCCGCGACGGTGAGTTTGGCGGCGACTTTCCGGCGGTTGAGATCACCGAAAGCTTCGATGAGCGTGTCGACGCCTTTTTTTTCGACCAATCGGCAAATGGTGGTGATTCGGAATCGATCCGACGGGGTTGAGCTTTCGGCGGGGCGCCAATCGCCGGTTTCCACGCCGCAGCGAATCAATTCGCATTTTGTCGAAATGTCGGGGGTGATGGATTGATACCAGTTCTGGTGCCAGCGACTAATGCACGCGACGAAGGCGCATCGCTGAAGTTTTCTAAGCAAAATGGCGCGGCGTTGGAATAGATCGTTGGCGTGGCCAGTGAAGCTAAAGGGGATCGCAAGCTGCCGGGCGGCGTACATGCCGACGGTTGTGGGAGAGTGGGCGAAGTGGCAGTGAATCCATTTGGTGCCGGCCTTGCGCAGACGGCGGGCGAGCCCGAGAGCGGCCAGGGCCTGGAGAGGGAGTTTGATACGAGTCAAGAAATTGGTCGCCTCGCCGGGGTCAATCGCGTCGCGGAAGGATGTAAGCAACGTGTTGATCGATCGAATGGGATGCGAGAATAATTCCCTGACGATGTTCCCGAGCGTATCGAAGAGTCCGGCGCCGTAGACGACGATGCGGGATTCAAAGAGGTCTTTGAGTTCGACGGTTGGAGGCGGGGCATCGTTCAGGCTGACCGTGACGATCTGCCAGCCGCGGCGGCGCATTTCGCGGACTTCGCGGTAGACAAACGTCTCGCCGGGAAGGGGGAATTTCGCGGCGATGTAGGCGATGCGCCCGGGATGGGTGGAGGTGTCGGGCATTAAGCGACGGGGGTTGACTGCGTTTTGGGAAGAATGACGCGAGCAGGCACGCCTACGGCGGTGGCGCCCGGCGGGACATCGGAGAGGACGACGGACATCGCGCCGATTTTGGCGCCGCGGCCGACGCGCACGCCGCCCAGTACCTGGGCGTAGGCGCCGAATTCGACGTCGTCTTCGATGATCGGTGGCGGGCCGTCGTTGGTTCGGTTGCCGATGGTGACACCCTGCCTGAGCGTGCAATTGGAGCCGATGACGGCGTCACGATGAACGAAGATCATTCCGAAATGATAAATGCGCAAGCCGGGGCCGATGCGGCTGCTTCTGGGGAGACTGATTCCCGTCAGAGTCTCGACGACGCGGAAGACGAGCCAATAGAGCCGGCTGCGGACTTTTCTGCAAACGCCGGGTTTGGCGGCTTCGATGCGGCGGCCCCAGCGATAGACGGCGATGGCCCATACGGATTGCTCGCGCAGCAAGGCTCGTTTGGGATAGCGTGCCAGATCGGCGGCCAGATCGGGGTCGCGGGTCAAGCCTTGACCTCCTTGGGCGCGGCTTCCAGCGGCAGGGGCTTGGGCGCAAGGGGCAGGGCAGCGATGGGAGCGGCGGATTTGTATTCGATCAGGACGGCGCGACGTCCGGCGTGGTGATCCTGCCGCCAGCGCCATTGGCCATAAACGGCGGCGAATTTTCCGATCATGGTAAAGACGGCCCAGGCGAGGCTGAGTTCGAGGTTGCGTCCGCGGCGACGAGCGTCGGCGGCGAGCTTCGCGCATTGCGCCGTCCACGCCGCGATGCCCAGAAGCGCCAGCAGACCGCCGGCGGCGAAGACCGTCCAATCGGTCAGGGGCGCGACGATGATGGTGAAGAAAAGTGCGACGGCGATAAACGCGGGGATATACAGACCCCAAATGCGTGCGCTGCGCACTTGCGAGGCGAAGAGACGATCGGATTGGCCGAAGCGAGTGAAGACGTCGATCGCGCCGTAACCGCCACGGACCTGGCGGCGCCAGAGCTGGTAATATTTTCGGATCGCTGAATCGTGGAGGGTCATTTCGGCGTCGATGCGCCAGATTTTCCAGCCGGCGTTGCGAAGGCGCAGGCAGAGTTCGGGTTCTTCGCCGGCCATGACGGAGGAATCAAACGGGCCGACCTGCCTGAGGGCGGCGATTTTCATCATGGCATCGCCGCCGCAGCTTTTGGCGGGACCGACGGGGGTGTTCCATTCGAGATCGATGAACTGATTATAAACGGAACTGTCGGAGTGCAATTCCCGGCGGCGTCCGCAAACGGCGGCGAGATCTTGCCGGGATTGAAGGTAAGCGCGTGCGGCTTCCAGCCAGCCGTCGATGACTTCGCAGTCGCCGTCGATGAATTGAACGAAAGAGAGGTCGGGAGCGACCTGGGCGAGTTTTTCCAGGCCGGCATTGCGGGCCCGGGCCGCGGTGAAGGGTTGGCGGGTATCGAGATAGACGACGTGAGCGCCTGCGGCAGTCGCGATGCTGGGGCTGCCGTCGTGGCTTCCGGAGTCTACATAAACGATGGCCGCGACTTTTCCGGCGAGCGAGGCGAGGCAGCGCTTGAGGCGATCGCCCTCGTTGCGGCCAATGGCGACGACGCCGACGTCGGCCAGTTCGCCCAATCGAGGAGAGGGCGTCACTTTGGGGAGCGGCTCGGTGAGGCTATGGAAGAAATCGATGTAGCTCAAGCCGATCGTGGACCAGGAGAATTTCCGCGCGCGAGGGCGCGGCGGTCGGCGATTTGCGCGGGGGTATTGGCCTGAAGGGCGGTCTTTAAGCCGGCGACGACCTGAGCGGGGTCGGAGCCATCGACGAGGATGGCGCAGTCTTCCAGGGTCCAGCGCGTCACCTGCCAGTCATGGGTCACGATGGGCAAACCGGTGGCGAGGGCTTCGAGATAAGCATTGGCGGACGATTCCTCGCGGCTGGTGTGAAGAAACACATCGGCGCAGCGATAGAGCGCGGGCATTTGCTCGCGCGGGATGGTGAGGCGCAGGAATCGATCGGGAAGCAGACGCGCGGCTTCAGATTCGATCTGGTCCTTGCATTCGCCATCACCGGCGACGACCAGGAAAAGATCGTCTACGCGAGAGACCGCCTGAATCCCTTCTACGAGGCGCTTGGAGGGGATGAGGGCGCTGACCATCAGGGCGATTTTTCGATTTTGCGGGAGGCCGAATGCGGTTCGATCGACCGGGCCGGGGCAGAAGCGATCGGGATTGACGCCGTTGGGAATGAGGGCGGAGGGAAATCGCCCGCGATGGCGCTGGAAAAATTGCGGGTTGGTGCAGACGAGCGCGTCGCAATTAAAGAAGCCGTATTCGGCGTCGTGGGCCTGGAGCATCCAGTCGCCGTTCTGGGTGATGAAAATGTGCTTTGGGCGATGACCATGGCGGCCGCGGCGCAAGACCCAATTGACGAAGGGGTAGGAGCAGGCGACTGTGAAATCGAAATTTTCGGGGTGATATTTGCGTAGCAGTCCGACGGAAAACGAAAGTTCCTCGTAGGCGTAATGGGTTCGCAGCGGAGGGAACTTGGTCCAATCGACGAAACGCTCGCGCGGGGTGCAGGGAACGTATTCGTAACGGTAAAGCTCCCCATCGCGGACCGAGCCGGAGCCGAAGAGGGTGACGTCGTGGCCGAGTTTGGACCATTGCCTGGCGAGTTCCTCGAACGCGGTTTCGGCGCCGCGAACCACGCGGTGGACGCCGGGGAGGGCCATGGCAATTCGGTACTGGTCCATAAAGGGAATCTTACCTTTTTTGAGCCGCGGGCCATCTTAGGAGCAGATTCAGGATATCGCGTTGGACGGCGAATTCCGGGGTGTCCTGTTTTCCGCCGAGACGGAGTTTGAGATAACGGAGGCCGAAGCTGGCGATATCGACCAGGCGGATAAACATTTCCGCGAGGCGTCCGTAACAGCGGCGCTGGAGCTGATAGCGGGCTTGCCAGGAAAAGGCGTTTTTGTGTTTCGCGGCGAGGCGCGAGGCGTCGCTGGAGGCGGAGCCGAGATGGATGGCGGCATGCGCCGGGGTCGTAGCGGACGCGCCAGCCGTGCTTCCAGGCGCGATGGCAGAATTCAGCGTCTTCGCCGTAGAAGAAGAATCGTTCGTCGAGAAGACCGAGGCTTTCGAGAGTTTGCCGGCGGATAAGCATGAACGCGCCGCCGACCCAATCGACATCGCGGGCGAGGGTTTTTCGGTCCCAGCCGGGCTCGTCGAGATCGGCCCAGGAGAAGATGCCGGGGATAAGCCAGGGGAGTCCGAGGCTGTAGGCGGCGAGTCGCGCCGGAGTGGGGAATCGCCGCGCCGTGTTCTGAACGGAATGATCGGGATTGAGGAGCATGCAACTCATGACGCCGATGGTCGGATCATTTTGCATTTGCTCGACGCAATAGCGCAGGACGTTGGGTTTGAGGACGGCGTCGCTGTTGAGAAGGAGGACGAACTGGGCGCGGGGGTGGGATTGCCTGAGGGCTTCGATGCCGAGATTGCTGCCACCGGCAAAACCGCGATTGACGGGGGACGTCACAAGCGTGATCCAGGTCCATCCGTAACGCTGGATGGCGGAGCGGAGAAAGGAGACGGAGTCGTCGCCGGAGGCGTTGTCGACGAGGACGACGCGGGTATCGGGGACGTCCTGAACCTGCGCGGCGACGCTGGTGAGGCTGTTGAGGGTCACCTGCGGGGTGCGATAGTTGACGATGACGATGCCCAGGCTCATGCGCCTCTCCCTGAGGAAACTAATATGGGGGGCGATTTTTCCCCGGACGACGCGGCGTGCTTCTCGACGGCTTCAATGGTCCACTCAGCGCGGCGGCGATACCAGTTCTCAGCCGAATGATACTCCGCGGCGGCGCGCGCGGCGCGAGCCAATTCCGCTAATCGCATGGGTTGACCCTGTAGTTGCACGAGAATCTGGGCGGACTTTTCGATCTGGTTCAAAGGTAGGGGCAGGACGGCGTGTTCCTGATCGGAACGTTCTCGGACGTAGTCGATGTCGAAGGCGAGAAGCGGGAGGCCGGCGGCGTAGGCGTCGAAGATCATGCGCGGCGTGTCTTCGGCGATGGGGGTGAAGAGGAGCGCATCGCATTCGCTCAAACGCCGCAGAAGATGGTCGTCGTAAGGGGCGGCGCCGAGGAATCGGACGGAGGGGGCTACACCTAGTTTGGCGGCGAGGTCTTCGAGTCGCTTGCGCTCGGGGCCATCGCCGAGGATATCGAATTGATAATCGGCGCCCTGGGCGCGGGCGGCGGCGAGGATTTGCAGGCTTCGATCGACGCCTTTGCGTCCTACAAGCCGGCCGCAATAGACGAGGCGGATTGGGCGCGGGGATTGCAGGGTCGCCAAGCCAGCTTTTCCAGGGCGTCGAGCGGAACAATTTGGGCGGCCGAGTACGAAGTGTCGTGAAATTCATGCGCGTTTTTGGCGAATCGGCCGTATCGGCGAATGAGGGAGGAGCCTTTCAATAGGGAGAGATCGGCGCGGGCGACGGACCAGCGGCACATGCGCTCGTAAATCCACAAATACGCGCCGGATTTGGTTCTTTCGACGGTCGGTTGATTGGCGAAGATTTGGCGCTGTTGGATGACGTTGTCGGTGTCCTGGACGAAGACGGTTGCGATGTTGCGGCGGATGCCGGCGCGAAAGCCCTCGAAGGCGATAGGGCGATAGACGTCGTCAACGCCGGCATGAACGACTTGCGCTCGCGGCAGAAGGGACGCGAGATCGGCTTGCCAGCGGGCGCGCTGGCGGAGCCAGAATTCGCGGGCGCGGC
Organism: uncultured Phycisphaerales bacterium; assembly: GCA_963844715.1. Classification (GTDB taxonomy): domain Bacteria; phylum Planctomycetota; class Phycisphaerae; order Tepidisphaerales; family Tepidisphaeraceae; genus UBA1161. The sequence continues at coordinate 457,723 of CAWJPJ010000007.1, forward strand.
AGCGCTTGTCGAAGCTGGGTTTTAAGATCAAGCCGTCCGTCGTCGGGGGAACTTCCACGAGGGTTTGCTCGGTTGTCGCCTGCGAGGTGGGAAGGCTGGGGGCGATGAGGGCGACGGGACCGAATCGTCCCTGGAAACTATCGCGGAGCAGAATGAGGGAGCGATGCCATTCGGTGGTGAGCAGTGGGCGGCTCGCCGTCGAGGTAGATGGGAACTTGGATGGGGACGAGATACATGATTGATAAGGGCGCCCGTGCGCCTTCATGAGCCGCCCGGGGCCGTTTTGAGCGGGAGGGCGGCGGGTTTCGCGTGACGCATCGGGGCCCGTGCGGTTTGCGGTTCGCGCATGGAGAAGGTGAGTCCGCAGATTCCGCCCGCGCCCAGGACGAAGATCGGGTTGATCATGGCATTGAAGAGATTGTCGCACATATATAGGCCGCAGAGTACGGCCAGCGCCGCGGCTGGGGCCGCGCCGGGGTGAATCCAATAGGGGATTGGAATTTGTTTCCAAAGGACGAAGATCGGGAGGATCATCGCCAGAGTCAGGGAGATGAGGCCAACGAGGCCGTTGTGACCCGAGCGCGATGATCCAGAGGGCGTCTGGAACGCCGATGCCATTGCCTTGGGCGTCACGCTGACGGAAGCGGTCCCACCCGGCCCAGCCGAAGATGGGTTGTTCCATCGCTCTTTGCACGAACGGTCCTTCGGAGAAAAAGCGGACGCGGAGGGAGTCGGCGCGGCCGGCGTTTTCGTGGCTGATGGCGTCGATGAGCCCTTGGCCGGTCCAAATTCCGGTGCCGCGGACGAACATATACGTTGGCGCGGCCAGAGCAATGATGAGGATCCAGATCGGCCAGCGGGTTCTTTCCGTGAGATAGAGGCGCGGTGATGCCCATCAACATAAGGACCAGGGCGCCCGTCGAATGGCAGAAATAAGTGGTCAGGAGGAGGACGAGAAAGATCAGCCACATCGGGATATCCCAGACGGCGCGGATGAGTTTGGAGCGCCAGAGCCAGAAGGCGGTGATGGTGCAGGCGGCCATCCAAAGTCCGACGGCGAGGCCATGCTGCATGAAGACGGTTGGGCGGAAGCCGGCGTCGCGTTTGGATTGGTCGAAGGCGAACTGGTAATAGCCGTAGACAATGTAATGAAGCTGCGGACTAAAGCGGATTTCGTACCAGCAGAGAGGGCGCGTAAATCATGCCGCCGATGAGGACGCCCATCGCCAACTCGCGCAAGCCGGCGAGATCGTTGAAATAGACGCGCCCGATGAAGTAGGGCAATCCCCAGTCGGTGGTTTGATAGGAGACGGCGACGATGCCGTCATAGGGACCCAATCCGTTGGTGATCGAGGAGAAGAACGGGACGATGCACCAGATGAGCATGGGGAGGTCCCATATTCGCGGGCGGAAGGCGAAGAGGGTGCGGCTGTCAAAGATGAAAGCGGAAATGATGCACGCCGAAGCAGGCGGCGGACATTTTGTTGTAGTCGGGGATGCCGTCGAGTTTGAGGTGCGACATCGGGAGGAAAAGCCAGGCGATCAGGAAGGAGAATATGACGGCTCTGCGCGGGGGAAGAACGGCGAAGAGGACCAGGACGAGGGGAACCCAGCCGAAAAGGGCGACGTAGACGAGTGCATTTCCCTCGATCATCGGGCTGCTCCCAGGCTGTTTCCGTGGATGGGACCCTTGGCGATCGCGGTTTCAAGGGCCTTTTCCATGAGAAACGCGGCGTCCTGCCACGTATATCGGCATGCCTTAGCATATGCGGCATCGGACATCTGCCGCCACTGCGGGTCCGATAACTTGAGCACTTTTGGCGATTCGATCGGCCAGGGCGGCGTGATCCTCGACTTTCACGAGGAAGCCGTTTTGGCCCTCGTCGATTGTATCGAGGGGGCCGCCCACTTCGGTGGAGACGACGGGGCATCGGCAGGCCATCGCCTCTAATGGAGGGAGATGAAATCCTTCGCTGCGGCTGCCACAGAGCCAGACGTCGCATTGTGCATACAGATCTCGAATTTGGTCTTGCGGGGGATTGAGCACGAATCGCGATTGCGGGACCGAGTGGTTTGTTTTCGTCGGCGGCTCGGCGCCGAAGGCGAGCAGTTCCAGATCAGGAACGGATTTTCTTGCTTCAGCGACGGCGGCAAGCGAGACGTCGAGGCCTTTGATCCAGTGGCGGATTGAAGAGCAATCCGACGGTAGGGATGGGATTGCTTTCCGCGCGGCGGGGCGTGGAAGAGTTCCATATCGACGCTGTTGGGGACACGGGAGATTTCGCGATCGGCGAATTTATCGTTCGCCAGGTCCGCGAGCCAGCGCGAGATGACGATTTTGTGGAGCGGGAGTCTCCAGGCGGCATCGACGTCCTCGGCGTCGCCGCCCCAGGTTTCGTAATGCTGGATGAAAAATGCCTTGGCGCCCTTGGTCGGGGAAAGGTTAGAGATCCACGGGGCGGTTTCCCACCAGGTGGCGACGACGACATCGGCGTCGGGAAGATCGTTATCGCCGAGCGGGCGGTAGTGATCGATCGCGGTGTGCGGGACGCCGGTGCCGTCGAGGAAGGATTTGCCGGGTGTCCAGACGGCGGGGAGTTTTCCGGTGCGTAGGAAGCGTCGAGACTTTTCGCTCAGGCCAGCGGGTCGAGCGCGGCGGTGGAGAAGACTTCGACATGATGACCGCGGGCGATGAGGTTGCGGGCGTGGGTGGCGATCACGCGCGTCCCTCCGCTGAAACCGGCGTAGGTCATGACGAAGGTGATCTTCATGTGGTTTTCGAGTTTCCGGCTTTCTTCACAGCCAGGGCGGCAAGGCTTTTCCAGGCGGAGATTTTTCGCCGGCTGTGCCATGCAGGCGCGGAAGCCGAGGGATATCGCCTTCATTTTCTCACCGCTTTGATGATGACGCCAGGAAGCGCCGATGAGCATTTGCTGAGTTTGGTCGGCGGATTTTAGGGCGTGATTTTCCGTATTGCGCGGGAGGCTCGGGGGGCTTGCCGAGCTGGAGGTCGTCCTGGCCGCGGGATTGGCGCTGTTTTTGGAATTCCCTCGCGGTTTTTTCGAAGAATTCGCGCAGGTTATTCGCCTGGGTGTGGGTGACGGAATGGTCGTGCAGGCGCCAGCGGTAGGAAATCGCCGGGTCGAACCAGACGCGGAATTTATCGCCGAAGCGCAATTGGAAGTCGATGTCGTAGGAGGTTTTGAAATATCCGCGGAATGGCGCGATGTCGAGCATTGCCTGGCGGCGGACGGCGTAGGTGCAGAAGCTGGTTCGGGTGACGCCGGTGCGGAGTTCGTCGGTGATTTCGCCGGCTGCGGAATCGCGATGCAGCCAGGCGATGGCGGCGCCTTTGCTGGTGAGCGTTTCCATGCCGCCGGCGACGGCGGCGCACTCGGGATGGGCGACGAGGAGTTCGGCGTGGCGTTTCAGATGATCCGGCGGGTAGAGATCGTCGGCATCGCAAAGGGAGATGAATTGGCCGCGGCTGGCGCTGAGGCCGCAGTTGAGCGCTTCGGCGGGGCCGGGATCGGTGGTGTTGCGGATCACGCGAACACGGCGATCCGCGCCACTGCCGGTCAGGCGGACGCATTCATCGAATCCGTTGGCGTCGTCGATGACAATCAGTTCCAGGTCGGCTTCCGATTGGTTCAATACGCTTTCGGCGGCGGCGGTGAGGTATTGCCGCTGCGCCGACACCGGCATCAAAATGGAAAAGCGCGGGTCGGACATGATCGGCTTAGGTAAATTTCCATTTTGAACGCGTGAAGATCGGGCCCTCGAAGGGAAGGAGCGTTTGCCCGTTTCCGAAATAGTCTCCGAATTCGACGTCGACGGCGGTGGCGTGCTGAATGTAATCGGCGACGCGGCCGGCGCTGAAAATTTCCAGATCAATGTTGTATCGTCCGGAAGCGAGGGGAAGGGAATCGACGCGGCAGACCACGGTCTGGCGGCCGGGCTGGATCGTCATCAATTCCCCTTCGCAGCGCGAGCTGATTCCCAGAACGCGATACCCCTGGTCGGAATTGAACATGATGGTGACCGCGGCGCTCTGGATCGGCTCGGTGACGTTCAGTTCGATTTCAAAAATGACCGGCGTGCCTGAGGCGACGTGGCGGCCGGCTTCGGCGGGGCGACAGGTGAAACCGGCGATGGCCGGGGCCAGACCCTGAAAACGCGGGCGGCTGAGGAGATTGAGTTCCTGGGTTTCGCCGGCGCTGTTGAGATATTCGGTGACAACCTCCACGGACGGACCGATCGAGACCAGTTCTCCGTTGCGGAGATAGACGGCGCGATCGCAAAGCTGGCGGACGGCGCCCATGTTGTGGCTGACGAAGAGGACGGTGCGTCCATCTCCCTGGGCCACTTGCTGAATTCTGCCGAGGCATTTTTTCTGGAATTCCGAGTCGCCGACGGAGAGGACTTCGTCGACGATAAGAATTTCCGGCTCGAGATGGGCCGCGACGGCGAAGGCGAGGCGCACATACATGCCGCTGGAATAGCGCTTGACGGGCGTGTCGAGGAATTTTTCGATTTCGGCGAAGGCGACGATTTCGTCGAACTTGCGGTCGATTTCCGCCTTGTGCATGCCGAGGATCGCGCCGTTGAGATAGATGTTTTCGCGGCCGGTGAGTTCGGGGTGAAAGCCGGTGCCGACTTCCAAAAGCGAGGCGACGCGGCCTTTCATGCGGGCGAGGCCTTCGGTGGGTTCGACGATGCGGCTGAGGATTTTGAGGAGGGTCGATTTGCCCGCGCCGTTTCGGCCGATGAGGCCGACGACTTCGCCGCGCTGGACATCAAACGAGACGTTGCGAAGGGCCCAGAAATCGCCCTCGGATGGGGCTTTCCCGCGCAGATCGGCGAATCGCTTGAAAGGCGCTTTGATCGCGGAGACGAGGGCATCGCGGAAGGTGAGGTATTTCTCGGCGCAGACCGAGCTGGTAGCACTTTCCGATGTCGGAGATGGAAATGGCCGGGCTCATGCGATGTCCGCGAAGCGGCGTTCGATCTTCTTGAAGTAGTACAAGCCGAAGAGGAGCATGCCCGCGACTTCAACGCAGGCGATAATCAAACCCGGCCAATCCCAGTGCATGCCCAACAGGGCGGAGCGATAACCGTTGATGATTCCGAAGAGAGGATTGAGGCGAAGCAGCCAGAGTTTCCATGCCGCCAGCGGCGCCAGGGGATAAGCTACCGGGCTGACGAAGAACCAGCACTGGATCATGAAGGGAAGGACGAAACGGAAATCGCGATAGGTGACGGTCAGGGCCGCAAGGGCGAAGGCGGTTCCCATGGTGGCCAGGACGGTCAGCAAAAGGAGTACGGGGAAGAGCAGGGTCGAAAGAGGCGGAACGATTCCGCGGCAGAGCATCATGGCAAAAAAGACGCCGAAGGAAATCATCGTATCGACCAGCGCCGCGCCGATGACGGAAGTCGGGACGAAAAGGCGCGGGAAATAGACCTTGGTGAGGAGATTCTGCTGATTGACGAGTGATTGGCCGCCGCCGCCGATGCCGGTGGAGAAGAGCATCCAGGGGAGGAGGCCGGCGTAGACGAAGAGGGAGTAGGGCGTGTGGCGTTCGATGAGTTCCTTGGGCATGTTGGCCGCGAAATTGGCGAAACCGCCGAAGATGGTGGTGAAGATCACCATGTTCACCAGCGGCTGGAGGATCGCCCAGGCGAAACCGAGGACGGTTTGCTTGTAGCGGACTTTGACGTCGCGCCAGATGAGAAAGTAGAGGAGTTCGCGATAGTGAAAGAGTTCGCCGAAATCGACGGCGACCCAACCGCGGCTCGGGCGGATTTCAAATTCGGGAATCTCCGCCTCGGGTGGAGCGGGAGCGGCAATGGGGGCGGTACTGGACGTGGCGCTGAGATCCATCTTTGGCAGCTTCCCGAGGTACGGCGGAATCGGCCAGGCAGGTCATGCTACCGCCTGAAACACGAAATTGGCAATAAGCGTCTGCTTATTCAGCTTGCTTCAGAACTTACGATTCATCAGGTATAGGCATCGGCCAGAATGGCTTGTCTGTTTTCTCGCCACGGAGCCATTGATAGATTTCGAGGACACAGCGGGCTTTGGCGTCCCAGGTGAAATAATGGCGGGCGCGAGCTCGCGCGGCTTTTGAGCGAACGGCGAGGGATTCTGGGTTCTCTACGACGTCCGATAACAACCCGCGCAAGTGTTCGACAATATGTCCGCGCGATCCGAGGGGGATGAGATAGCCGGTTTGGGGCGTGGCGAGTTCGCCGGGGCCGCCGTAATCGACGACGACGGGAACCGCGCCCATGGCCATCGCTTCGAGCACGGCAGCGCCGCCGAATTCTCGGACCGACGGGAAGGTGAAGAGGTCGGCCTCGGCGAGGTGATTTTGGAGTTCGTTGTGCGGGACAAAGCCGAGGAGGCGGACGGATTCGGCCAGCGACTCGCGCTGGATGGTTTGGGAGAGAAGCTCCTTTTGCGGGCCGTCGCCGATGATCTCGAGGGTGAGCGCGCCGGATTTGAGCAGGGGCGTGGCGGCTTCGAGGAGCATGTCGGCGCCTTTGTAGGGGACGAGACGGCCGACGAAGATCGCCCGCAAGGGGCGCTGGGGGGTGCGATCGCGCGGAGTCGTGAAGCGCGCGGGATCGATCGCGTTTTCCGGGACGTAGAAACATTTCGAGTGAAAGCTGCGCGGCATTTGCCGCCAGGTGTCGCGGGAGCCGATGAGGATGGCGGCGGCGCAGCGGCGGGTTTGGAGATAGCCGGGAATAAAGCGATGGGCGTCGCGGATATAGGAGAGCCATTCTTTTTCTCTGCGCCGCGAGCTGTCGAAGCCGGGCGGCCAGGGGACACCGCCGTTGAGTGGGCCGAGCACGAACGGGACGCCGGCTTCGCGGCATTTGGCGGCGATGGAACTGGGGATGGTGGGGCTCAAGGGGGTGAGGCGATGAACGATGTCGAATTCGCCGGCGGCGATGCGCGGGCCGAATTGCTGCCAGACGAGGCGTTCGAAATAGGGATAAGCTGCGGCGGCGAGCGCGGTGGTGGTGGTCCACCCTTTGCCTTTGCCGCCGCGGAGGAGGGACGCCAGCGCATATGCGGGGCGGGCGGCGGGCTCGGAGTCGATCGCCGTGAAATCTTTTCCTTCGATGAGGCCGGCCCGCAGGATGGCGTCGCGATTGCGGATTTGGGTCACGAGATGGGCGGGGGTGAGCTTTGAGATCGCCTGGCTGTGGGACCAGCCTTCGAGGGGAATGCTGACCCATTCGGGATTGCAGGCCTCGGCGATAAGAAGGACCTTCCCGGGGGGTCGCGGCATGGGGGGCATTCTACTTACAATCGGCTGCGATGCTCGGAATCATGATCCCGGAATTTCCGCTTCAGACGCACATATTTTTTTGGCGCGAGATCGTGGCGTTGAGGGCGATGGGGGTTCCGGTCGCGATATTGTCGACACGGCGTCCGCCGGAGGGAGCGTGCCGGCATGACTTCGCGCCGGAGGCGCGAGAGGAGACGCATTATGTTTATCCGCCCTCCGCGTCGTCGACGCTGGGGGCGCTTTTTACGAATCCAAAAGTGCGGCGGGCGCTCGGCTATTTGATGAAGTTGAAGGAGACGCCGTTTCGCGAAAAATATCGCGGGCTGGGATTGTTTTTGTGCGCGGCGGACCTGAAGGCATATTCGAAGCGGAAGGGGATCGAGCACATTCACGTCCACTCGTGCGCGGATGCGGCGCACGTGGCGGCGATGTGCAACATTCTGGGCGGACCGAGCTATAGCCTGACATTGCATGGGGATTTGCCGGTGTATGGCGTGGATCATGCGGCGAAGATGGCGCGGGCGGCGTGTATTACCTGCGACGGGCCGCATTTGAAGGAGCAGATCGTCGAGAAGGTCGGGTATCCGGCGGAGTCGCATTTTGCCGAATTGGATGGGGTTGGATACGGAGCATTTCTCGCCGGCCTCTGGCGCGAACGGAGAGGCTGGGAAACTCAAGTTGGCGACGGTGGCGCGATTGGATGCGTGCAAGGGGCATCGATTTGCGATCGGTGCGGTGAGAAAGGCGGTCGATGCGGGAATGGATATACGGTACACGCTGGCGGGGGAGGGGCCGGAGAGACGGAATATCGAGGAGCTTGTCGCGCGATTAAATTTAACAGATCGCGTGACGCTTCTGGGCACGCGCGGGGAATCGGAGGTCTTGGAATTGCTGCGAAAATCAGATGCGTTTGTTTTGAGCAGCGTGGGGATGGGGGAGGCCGGGCCGATTTCGCTGATGGAGGCGATGAGTTGTGGATTGCCGGCGGTTTGCAGCGTGATCGGGGCGACGCCGCAGATGCTGACGGATGGGGTGGAGGGGATGCTTGTACCGCAGGAGGATGAGGGGAAATTGGCTGACGCGTTTGTTCGGCTGGCGCACGATCCGGAGTTGCGCAAAACTTTGGGGGCGGCGGCTCGGCGGCGCGCGGTGGCGCAATTCGATAGCGCGGCGACCACGCGCCGGATGCTGGAGTTCATCGAGCTTCACACGGGGTTGACGTTTTCGAAGGACAAGTCGTAGGGGGTCTTGGATTTGATCCAGGCGATCGATCGGGCAATTTTTCTGGCGTAGGCGACGATGTCGGCGGTTCCGCCGCGGCCGCGGGCGGGCTGGCCGTCCCAGATGGCGATCAGGGCATCGCAATGATCGACGATAAAGAAACCGGCGCGTTCGTAGGCGGCCTGGCGATCTTCCATCGCGGCGGCGGCAGCGCCGGCGGGGGGTTTGCCGCGCGCGGGTTTTTCGGGGGCGGGTGGGAAGGCGATGGCGTCGGCGGAATTCAACAGAGATTGGAATCGCGTCAGGTCCGTCGCGTTGAAATCACGGCGGTAGTCGTCGGGTTCGAGAGGTAGGACGACGCGCAGGCTGGCGTGTCTGTCCTGCATGGCGGCCTCGGCGACGAGGGAATCGGCGCCGGCGGCGATGGCGGAGAGAGCGATCATTGAGTTTTTGCCGGCTGACAATCGAGTCATTGCTTCGACGATTTTCGCGCGAATCGCGGGCTCGTCCTCGAGCTTTCGATGGCCGGTGACGCCGATGGTCATGCAATTTACATCGGCGAGGGGAGGCGTCGGTTTAAAAAAATCCTTGCCGGAGAGGGTGATGCCAAGGGGAGCGAGATGGCGCTGCGCCTGATCGGTGGCGACTTTGATGTTTCCCCTGGATTTGGATTGCCCGGCGAAGGCGGCCTGATAGCGCGATCGGGCCGCGGAGAGTTCGCCGGTGAGAAGCTCGGCTTCGGCGAGGGTGACTTCGTCCCAATAGGAAGCGGCGAGCATTTGCTTGTCGCCGGCCCTGGCGACGGCGTCGACGCGGCGGAGGAGGAGTTGGCGCACTTCGCCGGCGAGGCGGCGGGAATCGGCGCGCGCGCCGAGCCAGAGGGCGGTGGCGGCGGCGTTGATGCCGAGATAGGCGTTGGAACTCTTGGACCCTTCCCAGCCGCCGAGATAGGCGCGGTGGCTTTTCTGGAGCATGTCGGCTTCGCCGGCGTCGAGGAAGAGCTGCTTGTAAACGCCGGCGATGATGCCGGCGGTTTCGTCGTCGTCGCGGGTTCGGGCGAGGAGCGGTCCGGCTTTTTCGACGGCTTTCTTCAGATCGCCGCGGCGCTTCCAGGCGAGAACGGTGAGTTGCTGGATGCGCAGGTCGTCGGGAAATTTGGCGAAGGCCGGGTCGAGGACGGAGAACGCCAATTCGGTTTCGCCGCGGCAGAGGAGGAGATCGGCGATCACGGCGGCGAGCGTGGCGGCGATCATGTGGGTCGGTTCAGCATCTCCGGCGGAAAGCTGGGCTACGGGATCGAAATCGGATGCGTCGACGGATTTGAGAAAGAGGGCGAGGCGCAGATCGCCGGCGACGAGGAGGGGGCTCGAATCGGACGTGATGGCGGGGAGCCTTGAACCGAGGCGGAACTGGCAGAAAAACCAGACGATCCAGCGTTCGGCGAAAAGGGCGGCGAGGTCGGCATCGGCGGGGGTGTGGTGGCGCAGAATATGGCGCACGTCGTTGCCTAATCGGCGCAGGCCGTTCGCCCAATAAAGCGTTGTGGTCGGGACGAAATTAAATTGCGTGAGGGTTTCGAGATTGGCGAAGGCGCGTGGCGCTGGGGGTGATGCCGGCCATTTGGACGGCGGCGGCGCTGAGGACTTCGAGAATTCTGGCGCTATAGAAGATCGTCGCTTCGGTGGCGCCGATGGAGCGGACCGCGTTGAGATGGGTTAAGTCGGAGGCGAGGCTGTAGCCCTCGGCCTGATAGCCGGCGACCGGCGCGACCAGGCGGTCCGTGATCAATTCCATGATTACCGCTGCGCGGTGTCGTAATACCCGATGAAATAGAGGAATCGGTTCTGGTTCATCACCGGGATGTGATACTCGCGGGCCTTGTCGAGAGTCTCGTCGTACGACTGCTGGTCGGCCTGCTCCTCTTTTTGCCGGCGGACGTAGAACGGGTCCTGCAATTGTTCATCGGTGAAATCCTCGACGACGGGTTCGGCGCCCATGACGACGAAATCGGTATCCACGTCGATTTTCTTCTGAATCTTTCCGCCCCAGCGATCGATGAGGGCGAGAATCTTGTCGCGATCGCCGTCGGTGGGATGGCCGGTGTGGGCCAGATCGAATCGGCCGTAGACGTAGAAATTGAATTTGTTGTTGCGGTCGTAAATGAGATTGGCGATGAGATCGCCGGCGGAGATGCTCTTGGTGGGCTGAAGCTGAACGACGCGGCACTGGCTGGAGTCGGCGTCGACGCGCTCGACCTCGATTGAGCCGAGGCCGGTCGGCATATTGTCCTCGCTCATTCCGTCGCCGAGCTTGGGGATGCCTTCATCGCGGTCATACACCTCGAAGGTCATGCCGGGGACGATGTGATCGCCCATGCCGAGATTGATGTAGACGATGTCGTCAGAAGCGACTTGAATAATCTGGCCCGCCGTTCGCCGGACGATCGCGTCCTCGACAGGGACGCGGCGGCCGGAGAGTTTTTCTTTGGCTTCATCGAGATCCTTATTCAACTGCGCGATTTTTGAATTCAGGTCGGCTTCGGTGGTTTCGTATTTTTTCAGCTCGGCGTTGAATTCGGTCGTGCGCGTTTCCATCGTCTGGCCGTAATCATTGAGCTGCTTCTCGTATTGATTATTGGCGGCCTGGAGCGAGTCGAGAGCCTTTTGCTTTTCGTCGTTGGCGTGAGCGACGTCCTCCTGGGCCTTGGTGACCAGCTCCTGGGCGTGGGTGATCTGCTGGGCGGCGTCGGCCGCGGCGGAATCCTGTCCCTTGCGGGCGCTGTCGGCCTGCTGCTGCTGGCTTGCCGCATAGTCCGTCAGAGCGCCGATCGCGCCAACCAGATCAGGCGGCAGAGTAATTCCGTTGAGCTTGGCGCTGGCGGCGGCAAGGGCCGCGGTGGCTTTATCAATTGCGGCGGTGGGCTGGGCGACTGTGGTCGCGTCCTTACCCACGATCGCATCGGATAGGTCTTCCGATTCCTGCATTGAGGCGGCCAGGACCGTATGCTCGCGCAGCTTTGGGTTGCTGTCCTTGTCCCTGAGCAATGCCACAACGTGGGGGCTGGTGGTGTCCTCAACGTAGGATCGCATGCGATCCTGGGCGGTCTTATAGAGTTCTTCCTCCTTGGACAGAGCGACGCCGTAGTAGATGGCGAGGATGGTCGCCAGGACGAAGCCGATAGTGAAAACCACGACCGCGGTGATGAGACCGCCTCGTGAGCCTTGTGGGCTTACGGGTGGCATAAATTATCCTCCAGAATTCCTAAACGGACACCCGGTGAGCGATAACCTTCTCACCACTGGCGGCACAGCCGCGGGGCCTTCTCGGCAGGGTGGGACAATCCGCCGTCCGCATGGACAACCTCTAATTTAACGCGGCTGGTAAACCCAGGTCAAGAAAATCCGGCTTTGCCCATGTAAAGGGTCGTTTTTGCTATGGGTTAACGAAACAATCTTCCCCTTTTATCGAGGAATTGATGACCCCAAGGTCCGACAACTGTTTTGCCAGCTCGTTCCAGCGGTCGGCGGTCATGGTCCCAAGACCGGCGGTTTTGGTCTGGTCGGTCTCAATAAGGGGCTTTTGGGCGGCGGCGGCTTCGGTGAATGTCTGGGCGTCCATGTCGGAATTCAACTGGTGCATGAGGGCATCGGCGGGGGCCGGATCGTCGAGATAGGCGCGCCAGCCTTCGCGGCAGGCGGCGGCCATGGCGCGAACGCGAACCGGGTCGCTGCGCCATAGATCGCCTTTGCAGATTACGACGGTTGTATAGGGATTGAATCCCTCGTCGGCGATGAGGAAGGTTTGCGGATCGGAGCCCTGATGTGTGGCCAGGATCGGCTCGCTGGTGACGAAGCATTGCTGGGAGTAATCGGTCTTGGCGAGAAAGTCGGCGATGCCGCCGTCGTAGCCGGCGATCTTCACCTGCGGGGGGCCGAATTTTTTCAGCAGGTAGTGCAGCCAGGAATTATCCTCGGCCAGGAGGACGCCGTCGTGAGTGAAGACATCGCGGATGCTGGTGAAGCCGCGGGATTTGTGGACCATGATCCCCTGGGGGAAGGTCTGATAGACGGTGAAGAACGCGATCACGTCCGCGCCGCTGGCGCGGGCGATGAGAACCTGATCGGCGGCGGTGGTGGCGAAATCGGTTTTTCCGGTGGCGACCAGTTGCCAGGTATCGGCACCTTCCCCGGCGGGTTTGATATCGGCGGCCAGGCCGTGGTTGGTGAAGGATCCCTTGATCTGTCCGGCGTAGAAGCCGCCGAATTCGGGTTCGGGTTTCCAATCCAGAGTGAGTGAGACGGGGGAGATGTTTTTGCGCGGTGGCGCGCGTCGAGCAGATTGCGGCGGGGAGAAGAAGAAGGAGAAGCGGGAGATATTTTTTGAGCATCAGGCTTGTTCCTTTTCGGAGGCGTGCCAATGGCGGAGGAGGAGTCTACCGGCGAGATTGACGGCGGCAAACATCGCCAGACCGAGGAGGGACGCCATGAGCACGTAGGCGAACATGGCGTCGGTTTTGCCCAATTTTTTCGCCGAGATGATGCGAACGCCGAGCCCCTCGGCGGTTCCCAGCAGCCCGACGAGAAATTCGCCGACGACCGTTCCGATGACCGCCAGCCCGGCCGCGACTCGAAGGCCGGTGATGATGTTGGGCGTCGCCGAGGGAAATCGCAGCTTCCAAAGGCGGTCGAAGTCCGAGGCGCCGTTGAGGCGAAATAAATCTTCCAGAGCGGGATCGACGGAGAGCAGCCCGGCCAAGGTGTTGGCGATGACCGGGAAAACGGAGACGACCAGGGCACTGATCGCCACGGCGGGAAGGCCTGGGCCGCACCAGATCATCAGCAGCGGGGCGATGGCGACGATGGGGACGGTCTGGAAAAAGACGGCGTAGGGGTAAAACGCCCGCCGAACCAGAGACGAACCGGCTAGCGCGATAGCCAGGGCAATTCCGAGGAAAGCGGCGGCGAAGAAGCCGATCAGCGCCGCCTCGGCGGTGGTTTCCAGGGCGGTCGAGCAAATCCCGGGGATTTGAATACATGAATTCGATGACCGCCGTCGGGGTGGGAAGCAAGAATCTGGGCACGTGAAACGCGCGGATGAGAACTTCGGCGATTGCCATCGCGGCGAGAAAAACGACAACGGGAGGCCAGATGCGTCTCACGCGCCTCCCCGGCGGAGGGCGTCGTAAATCAATCGGGCGGCGGCGGCAAATTCGGGAGTGGTGCGGATGGAATGGTCGCGCCGGGCGGACAGATCGATGCGCAAATCGTCGACAATCTGGGCGGGACGGCGGGTGAGGACGACCGCGCGATCGGCGAGGAAAGTCGCCTCGGCGGTGGAGTGGGTGACGAATAAAATGGTCATGCGGTGCGCGAGCCACAGAGTACGGAGTTGCTCGTCGAGCTTTTGGCGGGTGATTTCGTCGAGGGCGGCGAAGGGCTCGTCGAGAAGAAGCAATTTGGGCTGAGCGACCAGGGCGCGGGCGAGGGAGACGCGCATTTTCATGCCGCCGGAGAGTTGGGCGGGGTATCTGCGGAGGGCGTCGGATAGATCGACCTTGTCGAGAGCTTCGGCTGCGGCGTCGAGGCGTTCGGATTTTGCGATGCCTCGGAGTTCCAGGGGGAGGGCGACGTTGCGCAGGACGTTCCGCCAGGGGAGGAGATGAGCGTCCTGGAAAACAAAGGCGATGGAGCGGCGGTCGAAATGTTCGCCGCGATCGACGGAGCCGGAGGTGGGGCGGTCGAGGCCGGCGACGATTCGTAACAGCGTGGACTTTCCGCAGCCTGATGGGCCGAGGATGGCGACGAATTCGCCGGGGGGGATGTCGAGTGTGATGCCGGCGAGCGCGGGGACGGTTCCGTCGAAGGTTCGCCGCAGGTCGCGGATGCGGACGGGGCTGGCGGCTGGCGCGGCTTGGCTGGGCATCTTCAAGGACCTAACATAAGCCGGAGAGTCACCGCGTGTCCAAAACGTTTTATATCATCGACGGTCATGCCCAGATTTACCGGGCCTATTTCGCGCCGTTTCGTGACTTATCGACGGCATCGGGGGAGCCGACGAAGGCGACCTACGTTTTCACGCAATGGCTGATGAATCTGGCCGAGACGCGAAAGCCGGATTATCTTGCCATGGCGATTGATTCGGGGGATGGGGCGGTATTTCGGCGCAAGATATTCAAGGATTACAAGCAGAACCGGACGCCCCCGCCGGATGATTTTTTCCCGCAGGAGCGGCGGATTTTGCAGATCGTGGGGGACCTGGGGATTCCGATTTTTGCGCAGGTTGGATTCGAGGCGGACGATCTGATCGCCACGATGGTGAAGCGCCTGGCCGACGAGGACGTGGAGATTGCGCTGATCTCCAAGGACAAGGACCTGCGGCAGCTCATCGGGCCGCGGGTGCGGATGTACGATTTGCAGACGGACGCGTTTATCGACGCCAAGGCGATGCGCGAGAAATGCGGGTTTGGCCCGGAACAATCGATCGAAGTGCAGACGCTGATGGGGGACGCGATCGATAACGTGCAGGGAATTCCCGGGGTCGGAGAAAAGACGGCGGCGAAGCTGATTTCGACTTATGGAACGGTCGAGAATCTGCTGCAGCATACGGCAGATTTGACGCCCAAGCTGAAGGAGAATCTGGAAACGTACGCCGATCGATTGCCGATTTCGCGGCAACTGGTGACGCTGAAGAACGACGTGGAGATGGATTTCGATGCGGAAAAATGCGCGTTTCGCGGATTGAATGCGGCGGCGCTGCGGCCGCATTTGGAGCAGCTTGGATTTACGAGCCTGGTGAAGCGCTGGGGACGGCCGGAGTTCAGGCGGCGCCTGCGCCGGAGCAGGGTTTATTCGGGAAGATGGACGAGGCGGCGCCGGCGGCGACGATTCACACTTCGCAGGATTGCGACTATCGGCTGGTGGATACGCCGGAGAAATTCAAATCCTTTCTGGCGGAGCTTAAGAAGCAGAAGCGGTTTGCGTTTGACACCGAGACCAATGCGCTGGGGGCGATGGCGTCGGATTTGATTGGGATGAGTTTTTCGTGGAAGCATGGGACGGGATGGTACGTGCCGGTGCGCGGGCCGACGGGGTCGTCGCATTTGAGTCCAGAGGATGCGATTAAGGGGCTGCGGCCGATTCTGGAAGACGCGGGGGTGAAAAAAGTCGGGCACAATCTGAAATATGATCTTCTGGTGATGCGCGAGGCGGGGGTGAATGTGCGCGGGGTGGAACTGGACAGCATGATCGGGGCGTTTTTGCTCGACCCGAGCCGCATGCAATATGGGATTGACCGGCTGGCTTTGGAGTTTCTCAATTTTAGAAAAATACCCACGAGCGAATTGATCGGGTCGGGGAAATCGCAGATTTCGATGGAGACGGTGGATTTGGCGAAAGTCGCGACGTACGCCGCGGAAGATGCGGATATTGCGATGCGATTGGCGGATTTGCTTTTGGAAAAGCTCAACGCGATTCCGACTTTGAAGAAGCTATGCGATGAACTGGAGACGCCGCTGATCGATGTGCTGGTGGAGATGGAAGGGAACGGGGTCGCGATCGATCCTGCGATTTTGAAGGAACAAAGCGCGGTATTGGCGAGCGCGGATCGAGGAGCTGCGCGCGAAGATCATCGAGACGGCGGGGGCGGAATTCAATCCGGATTCGCCGAAGCAACTTCAGGAGATTTTGTTCAATCGGCTGGGGCTACCGATCATTAAGCGGACCAAGACGGGGGCGAGCACGGATGTGGAGGTACTGGAGAAGCTGGCGGACAAGCACGCGACGCCGCGATTGATTTTGGAATATCGCGGGCTGTGCAAGCTGAAGAATACCTATCTGGATAATCTGACCGATTTTGTGAACGCGCGCACGGGGCGGATTCATGCCAGTTTCAACCAGATTGGGGCGGCGACGGGGCGACTGAGCTGTAGCGATCCGAATTTGCAGAACATCCCGATCCGCACGGATGAGGGGCGGCGGATTCGGCTCGCGTTTGTGCCGGGGGACCGGGAAAAGAACGTGCTGCTGACGGCGGATTACAGCCAGATCGAGCTGCGCATCCTGGCGCATTTCACGCAGGAGCCGGCGCTGCTGGCGGCGTTCGCGGCGGATGAGGACATTCACCGGGCGGTAGCGGCGGAAGTGTTCGGCGTGGCGCTGGAAAAGGTCACGCGCGAGCAACGCGGGCAGGCGAAGACGATCAACTTCGGCATCATTTATGGCGTCACAGCGTATGGATTGGCGCGGCGGATCGAACAACTCAGCGTTCAGTCGGCGCAGGAATTGATCAACGCTTATAACAAGCGATTTCCGTCCATTCAGAAATTTCTGGATCAGTGCGTGATGGAGGCGCAGTCGCAGGGGTACGTCGAGACGATACTGGGGCGGCGGCGGCCGATTCCGGAGATCAATGCGCATGTCGTCTCGGTGCGGAACGCGGGGGAGCGGATGGCGATTAACAGCGTGGTGCAGGGGTCGGCGGCGGATTTGATCAAGGCGTCGATGAATCGAATTTATCGGCGATTGAAGGAAGAGAAGCGGCCTAGCCGGCTTTTGATGCAGGTGCATGATGAATTGGTTTTCGAGACACCGGCGGGGGCGGTGGAGGAAGAGGCGGAGATGGTGCGGGGGGAGATGACGAGTGCGCTGAAATTGTCGGTGCCGCTGAAGGTGGATATTGGGTGGGGGAAGAATTGGCAGGAAGTGAAATGAGTCGGCCTCCGCTTGGAAATATTTTTATGCGCTGGCTCAAATTCTCGGGGGACGTAGGAGGACGCGCCGACAAAACTTGACACTTTTGTGGCGATTGTGAGTTTGGGTTAAATGGGAATTGCAGGGGGGGATGACTTCTTTCCATTTCATTTGTCGTTCTTGTCTGGGATGGTGCCTTTCAAATTGGGTGCGGGTCGGCGCTCTTTTTAGATGCAAATGCAATGCGGGAGGGCGGGAAAACCATATAAGGCCCTCAAAAGTTTTTCCCGCCCTCCCGCACCCTCCCACCTTTTCCTTTTCCCCTCAACCGTCGCAATACGGCGACAAATAAAAATAAAAAAAGTTTCGGTCGCGTAAGTAAGTTTTCGGGCGGGAGATACGCGGGGCGCGGAAATTCTTGGTTGTTGAAAAGGGGGCGAAACCTTCAGGTGGGGGAACCCTATACAGCGGGCATTGGTTTTTTTCACACGGCGTGACGTCGCCCGTGCGCCCAATTATTGAGGTGAAATATGAGCGGACAAATTGTTTCAGAGGGCCAGATTCGGCAGGAAAACGAGTTGAATCGGGTGATGGAGGGGTTGGATGTCGGGCAGTCGATCGCGCTTCAAATCTTGATGAGTGGAGGGACGGTCACGGCGGCGGCGGCGGGGGCGGATGTTTCTCGGCAGGCGATCTATCTGTGGCTGGCCGCGGGGCATCCGTTCCGGGTGGCGCTGGACCTTTGGAAACGAGACCTGGCTCAGTGCGCGCGGACGCGACTGGTGATGATGACGGACCTGGCGACGAGCAATGTCGCGCTGGCGCTGAAACGCGGGGATACGCGGACGGCGCTGACCCTGCTGGAGAAATTGGGGGTGCTGGCGCTGACGCCGGTGGGGGATGCGGTAGAGGAGGTGCGGCGTGAGCGGGTGGAGACGAAGGGGGGGATGGAAAGGGCGGATGGGGACAGTACGGCGGAATCGCTTGCGGAGGTGGGATTGTGGAACGAGGAATTCGGGGCGGCGCGGATGGCGCGGGATTCGGCTGAAGGGGAAGGATCGGTAGCGAGGTGTGAAGGTGTGAAAGTGCGAAAGTGTGAAGAGTCGACCGGTGAAAAGTGACGTCGCAGGGACATTCGAGGGGTTGCACTTCTATCGGGGTCGGCGGGGGACGAGGAGATTCGAGTCGCTTGCGGGGTAGGCGTGGAGGAGGGGGATTCTGTGGCTGTGGTTGAGCCGGAAATTGGGGGAGGCTGGGTTGCGAGGCGGGGCGTGAGCGATTCTTGGGAATCGTTCATGTGCCGGTTTTTGTTTGTCGACGGGAAGGAGCTGGGTGCCGTTTAATCTCTGCGTTCAGCTGCCGTCGAATGGTTCAACGTGCCAATTTCCGTCAACAAGAACGTAAATTCGCGATACTGGAATTTCGGTTTGTTGGCGGAACAGACCCGCGAAGTCGCCTGGCAATATCCTTGCTGAGCCAGCCGACGAGACACCACGTCTGCTCACGAGCGCAATCGGTAAACACAATTTGCAGTTCTCCCCAGTACCGCTCGCCTCGATAGCTTAGCGTTTGAGGTGAGAAGCCGCGTGGATCCGTCGATACAAATTGCAGGCGTACCACGTCGGCAAATGGGATACGCTTATTCGCCCGCGGAAGATAAATGAACCTTTTGCAGCGATCCACTTCGACCCAAAGCGCCAGCAATCGACGACGAGCGCTCAAGAGCCCGGGAATGATCAATAATCCCATTATCAATAACCCCCAAACCGCAATCCGTACTACCGACGCTGTCAAAGTTGAATGTGCCTCGCTTGATCTCGTGGTAAATGCGATGGCGGAAATACAGCCAAGCGAAACGATGCAGATTCCAATGAACCGCACAAATAAGGGGCCCGGCTCAAGGCGGAGGAGGTCACCGCTTACCGTAATAGTGCCGGATTCCAGAACCCAGCACGATCAGATGGATAGGCGTATTCTCGATAGCCGCTGCTGCCAATGCGGAGCTGGGGGTCTGCATAAGGAATCTTGGGGACTTTCGATAACTCGCTGTCCTCTGCCATAGAAACGACTATATCCTCAGTAGGCTTGAAACGGGCGATTAAACAGGGACGCATCTAGTTGTTGACGATCGGCGTGTTCGGCGAGAGATTAAACCGGGACGCAGCTAGTTGTTGACGATCGGCGTATTCGGCGATAGGGTGGCGGCGATGCCGCGTGGGAATCGGATTACGCCTGGGGGGTGGGTATATCACGTTCTGAATCGTTCAGCGGGGCGGATCGATTTGTTTGGGCGTGAGGCGGATTTCGCGGCGTTTGAGCGGGTGTTGATTGAGGCGCAGCAACGCCATCCACTGCGTCTGTTGAGTTATTGTGTGATGTCGAATCACTGGCACTTCGTGGTTTGGCCGCAAACGGATCGGCAGGTGACGGATTTCTTTCGCTGGCTGACGCAGACGCACGCGATGCGCTGGCGGGTGTCGCACCGGACCGTGGGGTACGGCCATGTTTATCAAGGCCGATTTAAGAGCTTTCCCGTGCAGCAGGATTTTTACCTGCTGACGCTTTGCCGGTATGTGGAGCGCAATGCGCTGGCGGCTGGTCTGGTGGATCGGGCGGAGAAGTGGCGATGGTCCAGTCTCTGGACGCGTCTGAACGGCGACGAGAAGCAAAAGGCTTTGTTGTCGACGTGGCCGCTGGAGCCGCCGCGGAATTGGATCGAACTGGTGAATCGTCTGCTGGGGGAAAGCGACGTTAAGTCGGTTGAGGCGAGCCTTGAGCGCGACCGCCCGCTGGGCACGGTTGCGTGGATCGGCGCAGTGCGCGAAAGCTCGGGCTGGAACACACAACTCGGCGTGAGGGCCGACCAAATAAGCGGCCGACCCGTACGCGATAACTAGGGCCTGTCTGATGAATCCAAAATCCTGAAATAGCGACGGATCATGGCGAGCTTGGCCATGGCCTGAAAGTTCACCGCCAGTTTCTCGTAACGCGTGCCCAGGCGGCGATTCTCCTTCATCCAATTCACGCAACGCTCCACCACGTTCCGTCGGCGATACGCCTTGCGATCAAAGTTCTCCTGCGGCGGCTGATTCGATTTCGCCGGGATCACCGCTTGGATTCGGTGGCGACGCAGCCATCGCCGCACATTTCCGTAACTGTATCCCTTGTCGCCCGCCAGCCTCCTGGGGCGACGACGGCGGCGACCGATGCGCATCGCGTTCATCACCGGCTCCACGTACCGGCTCTCGTGGCATTGGCCGGCGCTGGCCTCGACGGCGAGCGGAACTCCCTGGCCGTCAGTAACCAGGTGGAGCTTGCTGCCCCACCCGCCTCGGCTGCGGCCCAACGCGTGATCCGCCGGTTCTTCCGGGGCGGTTTTGATTTTCTGGCTCCGGCGGCGGATCGACTGGCTCGCACATTGGTGCCGTCGATGCACCACAGGTCCCAGTCGATTCGTCCTTGCTTGTCCAACCTCATCTGCAGCCGCTGGAGGATTCGATCAATCGTTCCGTCCTTTCTCCAGCGGTTGAAGCGGTCGTAGACGCTTTGCCATCTGCCGTAACGTTCGGGCATCTCGCGCCATTGAGCGCCCGAGTGCAGAATCCAGAACATGCCGTTGAGCGTGGTGCGGTGGTCGTTCCACTGCCCGCCGCGCTTGCCGTTGCCGGGCAGCAGATCGCCGATCAACTCGTACTGCTCATCCGTGAGCTCATAACGTCGCATCCGTGACACCTCGTCTGAAAACCGCTATTTATAACCAAAAGCGATTCATCAGACAGGCCCTAGCTGCGTCCCCGTTTATTTCTCCTCGTTTATTTCTCGCCGCGGTTTCGTTCGCGATTTCCACTCCAGTGCATTCCAACTACCAACGCCAAATCAGAACGATGGATTCGATTAGCTTTTAGGACATGAAATGGAGGCATCAAACAAGGGCCCGGTGCGTCACTGTTCAGTCAGCTACATCGCCAAGCCGGGGGCGGGGAGGTTGTTTGTCTGGGGCGGTTGCATCAGGGAGAGGTAGCTGTTGCGATAGGCGGCGTAGCTGATGTAGGCCATGAGGGGGGCGATGAAGCCGCCTACGATTGGGATGAGTTGCAAAAATATCATTGCGATAAACAGTGCGCGGATGGCCCATCTAAGGATGAATCGTTTGCCTAGGGGGAGGTATTGGGCGAAGGGGAGGACGAGTTCCATTCTGTAGTAGACGCTGGCGACGATCAGGCCGAGGATGGGGACCAGGCTCATGAGGAAGCTGACGCCTAGGACGATGGGGAGGCGCTGGGCGATGTAGTCGGCGTAGGCGGTGGTGAATTGGGGCTCGGCGTAGTGCGATGTGCCGCAGGAATGACAGGGGTCGAAGGCTTTTCTGGGTGGGCGGCGGGTGGCACAGGTCGCGCATCTTCGTTTTTCAGTGAGTCTAAACGGGTGATGGGCGGGGTCGGGGGTGATGAAGTCTTTGGATTGGCCTAGGAAGCCTATGGCGTGGGGATTGGGGTTGGGTTCTCGGCAACGGGGGCAGGCGAGGGGCGCTGGGGTAGATCAGGGTTTGGCACTTGGGGCAGGGGAATTTGGTTTTCTCTTCCGTGATCTCCAATCGCTTTCTGAGTAGGTACAGGACGGCGGTTGCGATTGCGATCAAAAGCAACATCAGCAAGGGGAGGAGGATGAGGAGGAGCGAGCCGAAGGCGACCCAGGCGTCTTCGAGCCAACTGAGGAGATGATCGAGGTGGGTGCCTTCGATGTGATCGAAGACAGCCAGGGCGACTTCCTTGCGGGCGACGCTGAGGCGCCAGGTGAGGAAGCCGGAAATGAAGGGGGTGAGAATGTCGGCGAAGCCGGCTTGTTGGGCGGTGTGGGCGGCGAAGTTGGCATCGGAGGCCTGGATGACGCCGAAGCTGGTGAGGATGGCCAGAGCGGGTTTGAGATAGATATCGAATTCGTGGAGGAGGTTTCTGGCCTCGGGATTTTTTTGGGCGAGCATTTCCAGGATCGAGAGGATTCCTAGGGCGACGATGCAATAGTCGCTGGTAAACCAGGCGGGGTGGTTTTGCTGGAGATGGGCGAGCAGGCCTAGGTGATGGAGGACGGGAATCTGGGGGCCGAAGCGGAGGAGCAGGGCGGTGAGGAAGGCGGGGAGGAAGATGCGGGAGGAGAAGAGGCTGGCGTTGCCGATGGAATTGATGAGGGCGTTGGGGTTCATGGGTGGGGAAGGTGTGAAGGTGTGAAGGTGTGAAGGGTGTGAAGAGTGTGAAGGGTTTAAGAAGGTGGTGGGATTATGGGTCTGGGGGGCGATTTTTTTGGGGGTTCTTGTTTGCGAGTTGGGCGGGGGCCTGGTTGGATAGGCGGCGCGGCGCGCGAACTTCTCGCCGGGATATTGTGAGGCTTGGAGGTGGGCGATGGAGTTCGAGATCATGCCGCTTATGGAGCGGGAAAGTTCGCTGAGGCGCGCGTGGTCGGCCGAGGAAATATATTGCTGATCGGCGGCGATCTGTAGTTGGGCGCGGACTTCACCGCAGGAGCCCTTGACGATGAAGAGAAACTGTGCGAATTCGGTTGTTGAGCCGCGCTCGAATCCCTCGGCGATATTCGACATCACGGAGATTGCCCCGCGACGTATTTGATTGGCCAAGCCGAAATCCCTTTGAAACGGGCCGTCCTTGCAGAGAGCGTAGATCGCGTTGGTCAATTCGTGCGGCCCACTGGTAGATGTGCAACTCCTCGAAAGTTCTTGCGACTTTGCCTTTCATGGTTCGGGCCTTCGCACTTTCATACCTTCGGACCTTCACACCTTCACACCCCGTTTGGCGATCCTACCCCGCCGCAATGGCGGACACGAATTCGGAGACTGACGACGACATTTGGCCTTGACCTTTGCGGCGTGGACGTAATCCTATTGCGGGTCATGTCGTTTCAGAATGTCATTCAGATCGATCATCCGGTCGTGCAGACGAAGCTGACGGAGCTGCGCGACTATACGGCGGATCATCGGAAGTTTCGGGCGGTGTTGAATGAGGTTGCGTCACTCATGGTTTATGAGGTGACTCGGGATTGGCCTACGACGCCTCGGCCGGTGCAGACGCCTATGGAGAGGACGACGGGGCGGGTGTTGTCTCGGCGGGTGACTTTGGTGCCGATTTTGCGCGGGGTTGGGGATGGCGGATGGGGTTTTGCGGCTGCTGCCGGATGCGCGGATGGGGCATTTGGGTGTTTATCGGGATGAGAAGACGCTTGAGCCGATTTCTTATTATCAGAAGTTGCCGGCGGATATTGCTTCGACGGAAGTGCTGCTGATCGATCCGATGCTGGCGACGGGGGGGAGCGCGACGGGGGCGGCTACGTTTCTGAAGAAGGCGGGGGTGACGAATTTGAGATTCGTCTGTCTGGTGGCGGCGCCGGCGGGGATCGAGGCATTTCATAAACAACATCCGGAAGTGGTGATTTATTGCGCGGCGATCGATCGGGAACTGAATGAGAAAGGATTTATTCTGCCGGGATTGGGCGATGCGGGGGATCGGATTTTCGGAACTTGAAAAAAACAATAGTTGCCAGTTGCTAGTTGCCAGTTGCCAGTGAAGATTGGCGACTGGGCGGCGTTTTCGAATTGAACTAACAACTAGCAACTAACAACTGGCAACTTCTTCTTCATGTTTCATCAAACTTTCGCACCACAGGATTTGGCGACGGTGGGGGTGCTGGTGGTGTTGGAAAGTGTTTTGTCGATCGACAACGCGCTGGTACTGGGGTTGCTTGCGGGGCGGCTGTCGCGGGCGAAGCGGATGCGGGCGCTTTCGTACGGGCTTGTTGGGGCGTTTGTTTTGCGGTTGGTGATGATCGGCACGGCGGTTTATCTGCTGCGGTGGGCGATATTGAAAGTGTTTGGCGGGGTTTATTTGCTTTGGGTGGGGGCGAGATATTTTTTGCCTCGGCGCGGGGGGCGGAAAAAAGCGATTGGGGACGCGGAGGGGCACGGGTTTTTGGGGACGGTGGTGGCGATTGAGCTGACGGATGTGGCGTTTGCGGTGGATTCGGTACTGGCGGCGGTGGCGCTGGTGGGGCCTGCGCCGCGGGGGACGCCGGGGGGGAACTGCATCCGAAACTTTGGGTGATCGTGACGGGGGGAATGCTGGGGGTGATCCTGATGCGGTTCGCGGCGGCGATGTTCGCGGTGCTGATGGAGAAGTTTCCGCGGCTGACGCGGAGCGCCTATGTGCTGGTGATACTGATCGGGGTGAAAATGTTGGTGGAGTGGGCATGCGACAACCCGCCACACCCGCAGCGCGTCGATTTTCAGAATCCGGAGGGCGCGGCGTTCTGGATCTTCTGGAGTTTGATGGCGATCGTGCTGGCGTGGGGGCTTTTCGGACCTTCCAAGGCGTCAGATTAATTTGCTTCCGATTTACGGCGTCGGTACGATTCCGGTTTCGACCGCGAGGAAGCGCTACCTGGGCATTAGGCCGGAGTTGACATGCGTTTGTCGGAGATATTGAAGCCAGCAAACATCATTGTTCCCCTCGATGTGAAGACCAAGAACGAAGCGATCAGCGCGCTGGTTACGCGGTTGGCGGAGAACAAGGAAATTCTGGACGCCAAGAGCGTGTTGGACGCGGTGCTGGAGCGCGAGAGCACGCGGACGACGGGGATCGGGAACGGGCTGGCGATTCCGCACGGGAAATGCACGGGGACGGCGCATCTGGTGATGGCGATCGGGAAGTTATTGACGCCGATCGATTTTCAGGCGATTGACGGTCGGCCGGTGTCGCTGGTGTGGCTGCTGACGAGCCCGCCGGATCAGACGGGGCCGCATATTCATGCGTTGGCGCGAATCAGCCGATTGATGACGATCGATAAGTTCCGGCAAACGCTGAACCAGGCGAATTCTGCGCAGGAAATTTTCAACGCGATCGTTCAGCAGGAAAATTCACTTTAACAATATGAGAAGACCCCCATGCCGGCGGCATGGGCGTTACAGAACAGGTGGGGCTGCTCTGGGTCAGGGCGAGTCCCAGGCGGCATGCGGCGGATTTCCTCGCGCTGCAATTCGCCCAGGAGGCGGGTGAGTTGCGACATGACTTTTCGCCCCTCGAGATCGTTTTCGAGTTTCTTGAATTGGATTCCTGTGATGATGGTGTCGCCGTCGGGGGGGGCGAAGGGATTGCGCATGCGGCCTTCGAGGATCATGACTTCCTCGCGCACGGTGAGCTGGACGCGGAGGCGGTCTTCGGTGCCGATTTTTGGGGGCTCGCCGTCCTTGCCGATGAGGCGGACGCCGGCGCCGCCGATGCTGAGGTTGCGCAGGTCGGCCTGGACTTCGGCGGCGGCATTGGGGGGAGCCTTGAAATGGACGCGGTCGCCGAGTGCGCCAGATTCGGATGGTGACTTCGCCGTCGTGGGGGATATCGACGCGGTAGTTGGAGCGCCGCTGGACGGATTTGATTTCCTTTGGCCAGGCGACGAGGACGGCGTCTACGGTGGTTTCGAAGTTGAGTTTGACGCTGGGGACGGTTCGGATCAGGGGCTGGCGAACATGGCCATGTGGGCGCCATGCTTGAAGGAGATGCCGACGGGTCTTTTCTCGGCGATGAGCTGGGCGATCAGGGCTTGTTCCTCGGGCGGGGACTCGACGAGAAAGCCTTCATCGGTGGAATTGAGGAATCTGGATTTACTGTGACGCAGCATACCGGCGGAAGGAAGGGACAGGGCGGCTCCGACATTGCGCAATGGCTTGACGGAGAAGTTCCAAGGAATTATCAGCCATGACGCGACGGCATCCGCCAAAGATGCACCGCTGTAGAATCGGCCGGATCGCGGGGAAGATTTAGTGAGGGGGCAAATCTCTAGTCGAGATTCATGCTCATCAGGAATTGTGCGTTGCTGGGCACTTTTTCCAGACGTCCCTTGAGCAACTCGATGGACTCGACGGGGTTCATATCGCTGAGAACGCGTCGCAGGCGATAGACGAGATCCATCTCCTTGGGATCGAGCAGGAGTTCTTCGCGGCGGGTGCCGCTGGAGTTGATGTCGATGGCCGGATAAATGCGCTTGTCGACGAGCCGGCGGTCGAGATGGAGTTCGGCGTTGCCGGTGCCTTTGAACTCCTCGAAGATGACTTCGTCCATTTTGCTGCCGGTGTCGATGAGGGCGGTGGCGAGGATGGTGAGGCTGCCGCCTTCTTCGATGTTTCGGGCGGCTCCGAAGAAGCGTTTTGGCTTCTGGAGGGCGTTGGCGTCGACGCCGCCGGTGAGGATCTTTCCGCTGTGGGGGACTTCGGTGTTATAGGCGCGGGCGAGGCGCGTGATGCTGTCGAGGAGGATGACGACGTCCTTGCCGAACTCGACGTAGCGTTTGGCTTTTTCGATGACCATTTCAGCGACCTGGACGTGGCGGCTGGCGGGCTCGTCGAAGGTGCTGGAGACGACCTCGGCCTTGGTGTTGCGCTCCATGTCCGTGACTTCTTCGGGCGCTCGTCGATCAGCAGAACGATCAGGACGACTTCCGGATGGTTCTTGGTGATGGCGTTGGCGATTTTTTGGAGAAGGACGGTTTTGCCGGTTCGCGGCGGCGCGACGATGAGCATGCGCTGACCTTTGCCGATGGGCGTGACCAGATCGACGATGCGCATGTTGAGGTCTTTGGGATCGTGCTCGAGGATCAAGCGGCCGCTGGGATGCAGCGGTGTCAGGTCTTCAAAGTTGCTGACGTCGGTGATGCGTTCGGGGTCTTCGCCGTTGATGGCTTCGACGCGGAGGAGCGCGAAATAACGTTCGGATTCCTTGGGGGGACGGATTTGTCCCTGGACGACGTGCCCGTTGCGCAGGCCGAAGCGTCGGATCTGGCTGGGGCTGATGTAGATGTCGTCGGGGCAGGGGAGATAGTTGTATTCGGGGCTACGGAGAAACCCGAAGCCGTCGGGGAGAATTTCCAGGACGCCTTCGCCGTACATCAGGCCGTTCTGGCGGATGCGGGCGCGCAGAATCTGGAAGATGAGGTCCTGTTTCTTGAGGCCGACGTAATCGGTGATTCCCTCTTCCTTGGCGATGTCGTGCAGTTTGTGCACGTCCATGGTCTGGAGGTCTTTGATGTAGAGTTTTCCGCCTTTGACCTGTTCGTATTTGGCGTTGGTTTCGGCGTCAAAATTGGCGACGTCCTCGCCCGAGCCCGGGGCGGGTTTGCGGGGCTCTTCTTTGGGGGCTTCTTCGGCCGGTGGTTGCGCTGTGGCGACGGCGGGGGCCGCCTCCTGGCGACGTTCGTGCTCCTGCACCTCATCGCCGGAATTCGCATGATGCGAGCCGCTGCCGCGCCGAGTCCGGGCGCCGGTTGTCTTTGCCATGAAAGGTCTCCTACTAGAACATAAAAAACAGAGCAAAAAGGGGAAATGGCGTGAAGAAGCAGGCGCCTGGGGGCAAATCCTCGACCCGAGGCGACCGGGGCGCTCAAAGGCGGCTAGCGCCGCCTGCGAGTCCGACACGATACGTCTCTCTTACCCTTGTGAATGGGATCAGGGGACACCTAAGCTTAGCGGGATCACCCGAACAATTCATCCTGAAAACCGCTCGTTCCCTGGCCTGAAATATTATCCTGATTTCATGCTTGCAAGGGTTCGGGAAAGCACTTCATTGACTTGGGTGCGGGCATATTCCGCGTCGGCGGTGTTAACGACAACATAATCGGATATTTCGCGCTTCTTGTCCAGAGGCCACTGCAATTTTTCGCGGCGATCCAGTTCCTGGGGGTCCCACCCGCGGGAGTCCCGGACCCGCGCAACCCGCTGCGCCAGCGAGGCCTGAACGAAAATCACGGCATCGCATTGGGTGGTTAATCCCGATTCAAATAATAGGGGGGTATCCCACACAAAAGCGGTAATTTCCGGATTTTTTGCAATCGCGGCGTCCATGGCCCGGCGGCGGGCGTCGTCAACTCGCGGGTGAAGAAGGGCCTCGAGTTTTTTGAGTTCCTTTTCGTCGGAAAAGACGCGGTTAGCGATGGCCTGGCGATTGGCGGTGCCGTCGGGATTGACGACTTCGGGGCCCCACCAGGATTGCAGAATTTGCACGAGCTGGGGGTTTTGATATTCCTGTCGAACCAGTTGGTCGGAATCGACGACGAAGCAACCCTTTTGCGCAAGGAGGTTAGCGACGAGGCTTTTTCCGCTGCCGATGCCGCCGACGATGCCAAGGATGGGCTTTCCTGCGTACATGCTGTTTATTCGATATTAGTTAGATGGCGATGGCGTATTCGATAATTTCGAGCGGATTTCCGGCGGGGTCATAGAGGGCGATGACGTCGTCGCCGGGAGTGATGCCGCGGAGGCGCATGAATTCGATCTCGGCGTCATTGAGTCGCTGCGCCAAATCGGCCAGGGAAGGGACGGCGATGCCGAGGGAGCGCATGTCCTCTCGCGGCTGGGGGCGCTCGGTGATGTCGAAATAGAGATCGTGATTCTCGGCGCTGTAGACAATATCGCGCGTGTCCTCGCGGCGAAAAAATTGAAGCAGTCCAAGATAGAACTGATCGAGTTTTCGCTCGATGCCGGCGGTGGCAGGGAGGCGGCAATCGTCGATGGCAATAAGCCGCACGAGGGGAGGCTGTTCGATTTTTGGGCGGCGGTCCTCGACCGGCTCGAAGGGCGTCGCGATCGGCTCCAATTCCATTGCCATGCTCGCGCCTTTGTCTGTAGAGCGGCCTTCACCCGATCCTAGCGGAGCATTCCCGCTTTCTTGGCGAAGGGGAATAATCCGCCTGCTTCGATGATGGGCAGGACGTCTCCCAGCGGCGCAGCGCGTGGCGGGCGCTGCCGCGGGAATGGTTGATTACGCATTGTTTTTCCAGATCGACTTCGAGTTCGTCGCCGGTGTGGATTTTTTCGACCAGGCGTTCGGCGGATTCGATGGGGACGAGATAGCCGCCGTTTACGCTGTTGCGGAAGAAGATTCTGGCATAGAACTCGGCAATCACACAGGAGCACCCCGCTTCGGCGAGCGCGAGGGGAGCGTGTTCGCGGCTGGAGCCGCTGCCGAAATTTTTTCCGCCGACGACGATTTGGAAATCGCTTTTGAATTCGTTTTCGCGGACGAATCGGATGTGCCCGTTGGGGAGACCGGCTTGCGCCGTCCGGGACGCTGCTCATGGCGTACATGCCGAAGAATTTTCGTTCCTCGGGAATCGACGGATTATACGAGAGGTACTTCGCCGGGATGATCTGGTCCGTGTCGATGTTATCGCCAAGGACGTAGGCTTTCCCGCGGATGACGGTTTGCATGGAAGCGACTCCGGATCGAACAAAAAAATTTGCGCTACGCCAACATATTTGCAGCGGTCGATGGAACGAATTTTGAGGATCGCCTGGCAATTATCGCGTGTTGGCTGCGTTCAATACGGTTATACAACTCTAGTTCGCGGCTTGCCACATGGTTTGGGCATTTCGCGGTTTCCCGTTGATTGCGCACTGGCGAAAAAGCGCAGAATCAAATCAAAAACGAGGATAAGGCGATTTGAAGCAACCAATCCTGCAAGAGTGATGACAGAAAGCGGTCAAATGAAAGAGCGTTGAAAAAACCAAAAAAGAAGACACCGGCATTTCTGCACGGTGTCTTCCGGAGGGGAGAAAATGCGCCGTCAGCGCGAACGGTATAAATTGCCTATTTTATCTTAATCACGAGCAGATCATTAAGCAAGAAGTTCGATCTGCCCGCACCATTCAAGAAACCCATCGGCCGCGACCTTCAAACCTCTACAATGATTTTTTCGGAAAATATCGTGAAATTGCTTAACAATGGAAAATATCAACGCTGGTCGATATGAGATTTTTGTAGCTGGGCGACGGCTTTAAAGATGCGCGAGGTGGCTTCCTCGACGCCGGCGCGAGTTTTCTGAAGATTCGATAAATCCACCGCTGGACCGAAGGAGACCGAGGCTGCGGCGGGTAGAGTGAAGGCGGCGAGGAACTCGCGGCCGCGCTGGTTTCCATCGAGATAAGCCGGAAAGACGGGGGCGCGGTCCGCAGGGCCAGGAGGCCGATGCCCTGCTGGAAGGGGATTAGATCGGGGGTGGACTCGATTTTTCCTTCGGGGAAGACGCCGAGGAGCAGGCCGTTTTGGAGAGCACGGATGGCGGCACGTGTGGCGGCGGTGTCGTAGCCGGTGCGCTGGACGGGGATGGCGCCGACGAGCTTATAGAGCCATTGCAGGCCGGTCTGGTCGAAATATTCGCGGGCCATCATCCAGCGGGCGAGCCTGGGGCAGCCGGTTTGGAGTAGGAGGGGATCGAGGCCGCTGGTGTGGTTGGAAACGAGGATGGCCGGGCCGGTGCGCGGGATCTGGCAGGGGGATTCGATTTTCAGGGAGTGATAGATGCGGGAGTAGATGGAAGTAAAGGAGCGTAAGCAACGGACGAGGGTGGATTTTTCGGGGCGGCCCAAAGATGCATCGGCAGGCGGCGGCACAGGCGGGGGAATACTTGATTGGGTGGAATCGTGCAATCTGGCGTCGGGCAGGGCTGCGGGGAGAATCGGCGTTTAGAGTGATTCGGGTACTGACAATCACGAATAATTTGCGGCAGGCGTCGTTTCGGTTGCGCATTCAATCGCTGGTTGGGAGACTTGCCGAGCGGGGGGTGCAACTCGAGATCGTCGAACGGGAGCGGGGATTTTTTGCACGGCGGAAGATGCTGAGGTCGGCCGGGGGTTACGACGCGGTGCTGCTGCAACGGAAAATGCTCGATCCGGGGGATATGAATATTTTGCGGCGATGCGCGGCGGATTGTGTTTGACGTGGACGACGCGGTGATGATTCACAGCCGGCCGGTGGGGGCGATCGAGCGATGGCGCACGGGGCGACGATTTACGGCGACGGCGAAGAATGTCGATCTGGTGGTGGCCGGGAATGAATACCTGGCCGGGTTGTTTCGCGCACAGGGGGCGAAGACGGTTGTGCTGCCGACGTGCGTGGATGCGGCGCGCTATCAGACGAAGGCGGCGGGGCAATCGGGTTCGACGACTTTGGTTTGGATTGGGAGTCGATCGACGTTGCGGTACTTGCAGGAATCATTCGGGGCGCTGTCGGAAGCGGCGCGGAGCGTGGCGGGGCTTCGGCTGGTCGTGATCGCGGATGTTGGGCCGGAGAATTGTCCGATTCCGATGGAGCTCGTTGTATGGTCGATCGAGGGGGAAGCGGCGGCGCTGGGTCGCGGAGATATTGGGATTGCGCCGACGCCGTCCGATCCCTGGACGCTGGGGAAATGCGGGTTCAAGATTATTCAGTATATGGCGGCGGGGTTGCCGGTGATTGCCAGTCCAGTGGGGGCGAATGCGGAGATTGTGGTTGGGGGGGAGACGGGATTGTTGCCGGGGGATTTTTCGAAATGGCCGGAGGCGATTGCGGCGCTGGCGGGGAATTGCGAGCTGCGGGGGAGAATGGGGGCGGCGGGGAGGAAGCGGGTGGAGGAGAAATTCACGATTGAATTTGCGGCGGATCAGTGGGCGCGGTGGCTGAGGGAATAGATTTCTTCGAGGCGATGTAGATGGGATTCGTAGGAGAGCCTGGGACGCAGAGCCAGGGCGGCGGTTTTCATTTTGGCGCGGCGATTTGGATCGAGCATTTGGGACATTGCGTCGGCGAGTGCGGGGACATTTTTTGGGTCGGGGAGGACGAAGCCTTCGAGGGCGCCGGTCATGATTTCGCAGGCGCCGTTGAAGGCGGTGCTGATGACGGGGAGGCCCATGGCGAGGGATTCGAGGACGACGAGGCTGCAGGAGTCGTAGGAGGTGGGAAGCACAAAGAAATCGGCGGCGGAGTAGAAGTCGGCGGGGGATTCGGTGGTTCCGGCGAAGATGACGCGGTCCGAGACGCCGAGACGCTCGGCGAGCTTTTTTGCGGGGGCGGGGTTGTCGCGGCCGACTATGCAGAGGGCGATTCGATTATCAATCTTAGCGAGGGCTTCGATGGCTTGAGGGAGGCCTTTTTGCCGGAAATGCTGGGCGATCATCAGGCCGACGGTCTGGCCCGGGCGGAATTTGAAACGCTCGCGCATTTTGCGATCATGTTTGGTTGGATCGAATTTTTGCAGGTCTACGGCGTTGAAAAGTTTTTCCAAACGGGGGGCGAGATTGGGGTAGCTCTTCAAAATAAATCCCTTCACAAAGTCGGAGAGACAGATGACGCGCGGGGGATTTGGGCCGGTGAGTAATTTTTCCTCGACCTGGGCGTAGAGGGTTCGCTTGCGATTGAAGCGGTTGAGGAATTTGGAATCGTAGGAGGACTTGGCCATGCCGGCGTGGGGGTGATAGATGTCGCAGCGGGGGATGGGGAGCATGGAGTGGATGATGCCGTAGGAGTTGGATTGGAAGTGGTCATGCAGAGCGCCGAGGAATTTTTGGTATTCGCCGGCGCGGGTGGGGGATTTTGCGGGGAGTGGGACGGGTTGTACGCCGTCAATCGATGCGCCGAATCGGGCGGCGAGGAGGTGGACTTGGTGTCCGCGTTTGGCGAGGGCGGCGGCGAGGTCGGCGGTGTATCGCTCGGCGCCGCCGCGGGCGGGATCGGCGGAAAAAATCACCAAGGCGATGTTCACGCCGGAGGAGGTTACGCCGGTGGTGGGATGCAGGCAACTTGCGGGGGGCGGTCAGCTTTGTGGCTCCGGAGTGTGAAAATATCGTTTCAATCTGAGGATCGGCTGCTCGAAGAAATGCCAACTTAGCCAGGCGATGGCGATTGACGCGGCGACGGCGGTGATCAGGCGAAGGGCCTCGGAGGCGATGTATCGGTTGCAGAGCGCGATGATGAGGGAGTGCACG
Organism: uncultured Phycisphaerales bacterium; assembly: GCA_963844715.1. Lineage (GTDB taxonomy): Bacteria > Planctomycetota > Phycisphaerae > Tepidisphaerales > Tepidisphaeraceae > UBA1161. Next base: position 490,719 of record CAWJPJ010000007.1, read on the forward strand.
ACGTAGAGGCAATAGCTGTATTTTCCGAAGAATCTCAGGAAGCGCGAGGTCATGATTCGCCAGGGGTTGGCAACGTTCATGGCGACGACGCCGGCGAAGGCGACGGCGGTCACGGTGTATCCGATGGTTTGGGCGGGGAAAGAATCGGGCGTGTAATGGGGGATTAAAAACGGCAAGGCGAATAGGAGAATTAGGCCCACGATTGCCATGGGCGTGGCGTAAGTCGGCTGTCCCATGCGCAGGCGAATCGCAACCCAGCCGCCGAGGGCCAAGCCGTCAAAGCGGCAAAAGGTGAACAGGTACGTAAAGTATGGGTTGGTCCAGACCAGAGCGGAGACGACGCGCAGGGCCAGGGAGAATACGATGGTGCCGAGGCAAATATTCGGCAAGGCGCGCTGGCGCGCCAGCGCGATCAGAAGAGGCCAGATGAAATAAAAGTGTTCCTCGATGGCGAGAGACCAGAATGGATCGAAGGGGGCGCAGATCCATCCTTTGACGGATTCGAGGAGATTGGCGCCGTAGAACCACCACCAGAGTTGGTAGTGGAGGAATCTTGGATAGCCGTCGATGCGGGCTTTGATCAGCAGGGGGGCGAGGATGAGGGCGAGGGCGAGGAATCCATAATAGACGGGGAAGATGCGGAGGATTCGGCGGGCGTAGAAGTTTCGGAAGTAGTGCTGGCCGCCGCGGGAGTCGTAGAGGATGCTGGTGATGAGGAAGCCGCTGAGGACGAAGAAGAGTTCGACGCCTAGCCAGCCGTGATGGGAGACTCGGCCTAGGAAGGAGTTGTCGTAGCGGAGGAGGTGGTAGAAGAGGACGAGGAGGATGGCGAGGCCGCGGATGCCGTCTAGGGCGGGGAGACGGGAGGCGGGCGGGGCCTTTTTGGGGATCAATTCTGGGGCCCCTGCGAGGTTCATCGTCGCGAAAGGTTACGGAGCGTATGGGTGGCAGGCAAATTTGGGTGGGGGGTTCGATTTCAGGGGGCGCGGTGTGGGGGTGGGAACGCGGTGCTGCGCACCGCCGCTAAATGGGGGGATGATCGGTGGCGGTTGTCCCGGCGGTTGGCCGATCTATACTTTCTGGGCTTAAGTTGTCGGGAAAGCCGTTTTTTATGGTGCGAAAGCCGTTTCTTGATCTGGTGCGGGAGCGCGTCGTCGTCCTTGATGGGGCGATGGGGACGAGCATCCATACCTATGCCGCTGGATGTGCAGCGGGATTGGTTGGGGAACGAAAACGCGTCGGAGGTGCTCAATCTCACCCGTCCGGACGTGATTCGGGAGATTCATGAATCGTTCCTGGCGGTGGGGTGCGATGCGGTGGAGACCAATTCGTTTAATGGGAGCAAGAACGATCTGGCGGAGGCGGATCTTTCGGATCGGGCTGTTGAGGTGAATCGGATCGCGGCGGAGATTGCGCGGGAGGCTTGCGACAAGTTTGAGAAGGCGGATTCGCCGAAATATGTGATCGGGTCGATCGGGCCGACGCGACGGCTGGTGACTCTGGGGCAGATATCGTTTGACGAGCTGGTCGAGAGTTTCTTTCCGGCAGATTTTGGGATTGGTTGCAGGGGGGGGCGGATGTGTTGCTGATCGAGACGCAGCAGGATTTGCTGGCGATCAAGTGCGGGGTCGCGGCGGCGAATCGGGCGTTTGCCGAAGTCGGGCGGCGCGTGCCGATCATGGTGCAGGCTTCGTTCGATACGAATAACGGGCAGCAGATGCTTACGGGGGCCGATCCTTCGGCCTTCGTGGCGGCGATTCGGCCTTATGACGAAGTGGATGTGCTGGGGTTGAACTGCGCGTTTGGGCCGAACGAATTGAGCGAGACGATTCGGTATATCGCGGGGAATTATCCGAAGTTTGTCAGTGCGCTGCCGAACGCGGGGTTGCCGGTGTTTGTGAATGGGAAGGCGCATTTTCCGATGAAGCCGGACGATTACGCCAAGGGCGTGCGGCGATTTATCGGGGAGTTTGGCGTGAACATCGTGGGCGGGTGTTGCGGGACGACGCCGGAGCATCTGAAGGCGATTGTGGAGGTTGCGCGGAGCACGCGGCGAGCGGAGCGGGATGTGAAGCCGAAGGCGCAGGTGTGCAGTTTGGTGACGGCGGTCGATCTGAGGCAGGATACGAGCTATCTGATTGTCGCGGAGCGGACGAACACGAACGGGAGCCGGCAATTCAAGCGGCTTTTGCAGGAGGATGATTGGGACGGCCTGGTGAGCATGGGGCGGGACGAATTGCGCGATGGGTCGCATCTGCTGGATGTGTGCGTGGATTTTGTGGGGCGGGACGGCGTGCGGGATATGCACGAGGTGGTGAGCCGCTACGTGAACGCGCTGGCTGCGCCGCTGATGCTGGATAGCACCAATCCGGCGGTGCTGGAGGCGGGGCTGAAATTGTGCGGCGGGGCGGTGCATCCTGAATTCCATGAATCTGGAGGACGGGGAGGAGCGGGTTGCGCACATTTGCGCGATGGCGAAAAAATATCGGCGCGGCGGTTGTGGCGGGGACGATCGACGAGGACAAGCAACAGGCGATGGCGCGGACGGCGGATCGGAAAATTGTCGATCGCCAGGCGGATTCGCGATCTGTCGGTCGGGAAATTTGGGCTGCAGGACGAGGATCTTTTGTTCGATCCGCTGGTTTTGCCGATCAGCACGGGGATCGAGGAGGATCGGCGGAACGCGCTGGAGACGATCGAGGGGACGCGGCGGATCATGACGGAGTTGCCGCGGTGCAATACCGTGGTCGGATTGTCGAACGTCAGTTTCGGGCTGAAGCCGGCGGCGCGCGTGGTGCTGAATAGCTGCTTCCTGAATGAGCTTTGCCAGGCGGGGTTGACGGCGGCGATTGTGCATGCGTCGAAAATTTTGCCGCGGAATCGGATTCCGGACGAGCAGTGGAACGCGGCGCTGGATTTGATTTACGACCGGCGGCGGGAGGGGTTTGATCCGCTGACGGCTTTTATTTCGCTCTTTCCGGAAGGCTCGGAAGCGCCGAAGGAAGTGGCGCGGGACGATTCGCCGATCGAGGAGAAACTCAAGCGGCACATCATCGACGGGGAGAAGCGGGACTTGGTTCTGCATCTTCAGGAGGCGCTGCAGAAATATCCGCCGCTGGAGATCATCAACAACATTTTGCTCGAGGGGATGAAGGTGGTGGGGGAACTATTCGGGAGCGGGCAGATGCAGCTTCCGTTTGTGCTTCAGAGCGCCGAGACGATGAAGGCGGCGGTGGCGCATCTGGAGCCGCTGATGGAAAAAGCGGAAGGACAATCGCGAGGGAAGATCGTGCTGGCGACGGTCAAGGGAGATGTTCACGACATCGGGAAGAACCTGGTGGACATCATCCTGACCAACAACGGGTACACGGTATATAACCTGGGGATCAAGCAGCCGGTGCATGACATCATTCGGGCGGCGATTGAAAAGCGCGCGGACGCGATCGGGATGAGCGGGCTTTTGGTGAAGAGCGTCGCGGTGATGAAGGAGAATCTCGAGGAATTGAACGCGCAGGGGATGAAGATTCCGGTCCTGCTGGGCGGGGCGGCGCTGACGCGCGATTACGCGGAGGACACGCTGGCGGAGCTTTATGGCGGGCCGCTGCTTTATTGCAAGGATGCGTTTGAAGGCTTGTCGGCGATGGATCAGATCGCGACGGGGGAGATTACCTCGGCGGTGCAGACCCAGCGGCAGCGGGCGCAGCGGCGGAAGGAATTGCGGGCTCGGAGCGAGGAGAAGTTTGGGGCGATCATCGCGGGTTCGGGATCGGGCGAGTCCTCGGTGGCGCGGGACAACCCGGTGCCGGCGCCGCCGTTCTGGGGGGGCGTGGCGGTGAAGGAGATTTCGCCGCGGCTGGTTTTTCCGTTTATCAATAAGACGGCGCTGTATACCGGGCAATGGGGATTCAAGCAGAAGGGAGCGAAGGGGGAGGAGTATCGGAAGCTGCTCGATGAGAAGGCGGAGCCGGTGTTTGAGGCGCTGGTGAAGAGGGGGATTGCGGAGAAGCTGATTCAGCCGAAGGTGGTTTACGGATATTTTCCGGTGCAATCGGATGGGGACGATCTGATCGTTTACCGGCCGGAGGAGTTTGAGACGGGGAAAACGTTGCCGAACGGCGCGGCGAAGGAATGGCTGCGGTTTTCGTTCCCGCGCCAGACGGGGCGGCGGCGGCTTTGCATCGCGGATTTCTTCCGGGCGCGAAAGTCGGGGGAATTTGATGTGCTGGGCGTGCAGCTTGTGACGGTGGGGGATGCGGCGACGCAGGCGGCGGAGGCGCTGCGCAAGAGCGATCGGTATCAGGATTATCTTTACCTGCATGGATTCGGCGTGGAGTCGGCGGAAGCGTTGGCGGAATATTGGCACAAGCGGATGAGGCAGGAACTGGGGTTCGGGAGCGAGGACGCCGACACGGTCGAGCAGCTCTTTCATCAGGGATATCGAGGGAGCCGGTATAGCTTGGGGTATCCGGCGTGCCCGAATCTGGAAGACCGCGCGAAGATTGTGGAATTGTTGCCGGTGAATGAGATTAGCGTGCAACTGACGGAGAATTTCATGCTGGTGCCGGAACAGTCGACCGATGCTTTGGTTGTACACCATCCTCAGGCGAAGTATTTCGACGCGTAAATGGGCTGGGGAAGACGGGCGGACGTCATGAGCAAAACGGGGCGCAACGAACCAACGCTGCTGCTTTCGGCGGTTCTTTGTGTGGTGTTGGTTGTGTTAATGGGGTGGCTGCGGCTGGGGGTTTTTGGGCAAGCGGCGCTGCCGGTGGGGTATGCGGTGCCGGTGGTGATCGCGGCATGGACGCGGCGGCGGGCGCTGTTTTGGGGCGTAGTCGCGGCGTTTGCGATTCTGACGGTTTGGAAATTCGGGGTTCAACTGAACGAAATAACGCCGGCGCGGGTCACCCAGCACATCTGGGCGGGAGCGGCGGTTTTGGTGGACCTGTTTTTGACGGCGATGTTGGTGGATCTCTTTTTCAAGAGCCGGCTGGCTTCGATTCGGCAGCGCGAGGAGATTTCGGCGCAGAACGAGCGGCTGAAGGCGCAGGCGGCGGAATTGGAAATGAGGGAGCGGGAATCGATCGAAAAACGCCGGGCGGCGGAGGAGAGCTCGATCCGCAAGAGCCGGTTCCTGGCGGCGGCGAGCCACGATATTCGCACGCCGGCGAATGCGATCGGATTGCTGGCGGAACTGATTCAGCGATCGGCGCGTCGATCCGGCGGCGCAGGGGGAAGTGCCGGAGCTGGCGATGGAAATCCAAAAAAGTTCACTGGGCCTGGCGGAGTTGGTGGGGGATATTTTGGATTTGTCGCGGCTGGATCTGGGCGTGATCGAGATGAATCCGGTGGAGTTCGATCTGGGGACGTGGCTGGCGGAAGAGAGCGTAAAACTTCAGCCGCTGGCGGAAGGGAAGCACCTGGGGTTCGAATGCAGTCCGCCGGTGCGGCCGGTGAGGATGTGGTGCGACCAGATCAAGCTGGGACGGGTAATCACGAATCTCATCGGCAACGCCGTGAAATATACGCAGCAAGGGGATGTGAAGGTTTGCGCGGATGTTTCGGACGGGTGGGTGCGGATCGCGGTCCGCGATACGGGGATTGGAATTGCGCCGGAATATCAGGGCAGGATTTTCGACGAATATTTCCAGTTGAAAAATCCCGAGCGCGATCGGAACAAGGGGACGGGGCTGGGTCTATCGATCAGCAGGCGTTTGCTCGACGCGATGGGAGGGACATTGACGGTGGAGAGCGCCCAGGGGAAGGGGAGCACGTTCACGGTGTCGCTCCCGGCGAGGATGATTGTCGGATAAGCTTACTGGCTCGATGGAGGCCGCGGGCGTTCAATTTCATGTGATGGGGGAGTATCTGGCGGGGCAGGTCCGGACCCGATGGGTGGAGAGCGCGCGGGCGAAAATCCCTGAGTTGGAATTGGAAATTGAGCGGAATTGGGAGACGGCGCTGCGCGGCCGGGGGTGCGGCTGTTTGATCTGCCGATGTGCAGGCTGGAGGGGTTCGGGGCCGATGCGGAATTGCAACTGACGCTGAGTTTGACGAGCTATAAGGCATTTGTCGGGACGCATTACTGCGATACCAAAATTGTGGAGCGATATGGGCGTGAGGCGGTTGGCTTATGCGATGGGGATGAGCGCCGTTGTGCAGAGCGCGGATGGTTTTTTCCTGCTGGGGCGGCGGAACGCGTCGGTGGCGCATTACGCGAATCGGGTGCATACGTTTGCGGGAACGCTGGAGCCGGAGGAGGCGGGGGATGTGTTTGGGGCGATCGCGCGGGAATTGGATGAGGAATTGCACTTGTCGGTGCGGGAAATGTCGGGGATGGTCTGCCTGGGACTCGTGGAGGATGAGTCGATCCACCAGCCGGAGCTGGTTTTTGACGCGGTGTCAATGCTGAAGCGGGATGAGATCACGGGGCGATTGGATCAGAGCGAGCACAGCGGGCTGGTTTGCGTCGAGGCGCGGGGAGATCGGGTCCGGGAAATGGTTTCGGATCCGGAGCTGACGCCGGTGGCGCGGGCGGGGCTGCTTTTTTGCGGAAGGAAGCGGTTTGGCGCGGCGTGGTTTGACGAAGCGGTCGCGGGCGGCTAAGGTGCGGGAATCATGAATTGGCCTGAGGATTTGAAAACGGCGGTGGGTGTGGCGCGTGACGCGGGGCGACTCGTGTTGGAAAAGTACGGGAAGGTAGCGCGGCTGACCAAGCGGCACGAAGAGGCGGTCAGCGAGGCGGATCGGGCGAGCCAGCGATTGATCGTGGCGGGGCTGAAGGCGAAATTTCCGACGGATGGAATTGTCGGCGAGGAGAACGACACGGGAGACGCGATCACGTACGAGGTGCGCGATCCGATGGGGCGGAACTGGGTGATCGATCCGATCGATGGAACGAACAATTATCTCGGCGGGCTGGGGATTTTCGCGGTGAGCATCGGACTGCTGACGGCGGGAGAGGCAGTGCTGGGGGTGGTTCACGATGTCACGCGCGGGCAGACTTATGCGGCGGCGCGCGGGTTTGGGGCGTGGCTGGACGATCGGCCGATCAAGGCGCTGGAAACACCGATGGGGAGCAACGCGATTCTCATGCTGACGAGCAATCTGCTGGATGCGAGCGGGAAGCTGCCGGCGTGGGCGACGCGGTGGATCGGTCAGACGGATTGGAAACTTCGCATTCTGGGCTCGGCGGCGCTGGAGGCGGCGCACGTGGCCGGGGGGCGTGGCGCACGGGGCAATCACATTGAACGGAAAGCTGTGGGACGTCGCGGCGCCGGCGGCGATTGTGCTCGAAGCGGGTGGGGTGGTGAGCGATCCCGGGGGGAAGAAGATTTTTCCATATCGATCTGAGGGGGTATTCGGGGGCGAAAGTTCCATTTCTGGCGGCGGGGAATCGGGCGCATGGGGAATTGTTGGAAGAGATCAATCGATAACGATTTATCATCCGAAAACGTTGCAAACTGGGTGGTCGCAAAAGTTTTTGATCTCGTGTAATATTCTGCGTGTATGCCGAAGATTACTGTGGATGGGAAAATTATTGAGTGCAAGGACCGGCAGATGGTCTTGCAGGCGTGCCTGGATGGGGGGCATTTGCATCCCGTCTTATTGCTATCACCAGGGGCTATCGATTCCGGCTTCGTGTCGAATTTGTCTGGTTGAAGTCGAGGGGATTCCGAAGTTGGTGCCGTCTTGTCAGACGCCGGTGCGGGATGGGATGGTGGTGCATTCGAGATCTCCCAAGGCGGTGGCGAATCAGAAGCAGGTGATGGAGTATCTGCTGATCAATCATCCGCTGGATTGTCCGGTATGCGATCAGGCGGGGGAATGCTCGCTTCAGGATTACTCATATAAATACGGCAGAAGCGAATCGCGATTTGAGGAAGACAAGGCGAAGAAGCCTAAGAAGGACGTTGGGGAGGGTATTTATTTGTATGCGGACCGGTGCATCATGTGCACGCGGTGCGTGCGGTTTACGCGCGAGGTTTCGGGGACGAGCGAGATTTACGTTGACGGGCGCGGGTTTCAGGAGGAGATCGATATTTTCCCGGGGAGGCCGTGCAATAACAAACTGGCGGGGAACGTTGTGGATTTGTGCCCGGTGGGGGCGCTGCTGGATAAGGATTTTTTGTTCAAGCAGCGTGTATGGTTATTGAAGCAGACGCCGTCGATTTCGCCGGTGGATAGCGGGGGGGAGAACATTTATCTGGAACATAATGAAGGGGTCGTGTATCGGATCAAGCCGCGCGAGAATATGGAAGTGAATGGGTTTTGGATCAGCGACGACACGCGGTACTCGTACAAGATCATCGCGGATGAAAAGAGATTGAAGAAGGCGATGGTCAAGGAACATGCGCGCCTTCGCCGGCGGGATTTTCGGGGGCGGTGAAGACCGCCGCGGAAAAACTGCGAGAGATCGCGGCGCAAGGGGAGGGGGGGCTGTACGCGGTCTTGTCGCCGATGATGGCTTGCGAAGAGGCGTATTTGCTTGGCAAGGCGATCCGAGAAATGGATCCGCAGGCGCTGCTTGTGCTTGGGCCGGTGCCGGGCGGGGCGGATGAGGTCTTCAAGCATTCGCAGACGGGGAAACAGACTTTTGTGATCAAGGGAGAGAAGGTTCCGAATGCGGCGGGGATTCGCCGGGTGCTTGCGATGCTCGGCGGTCCGACGGCGACGTATGAGGAATTTGTCAAGTGGAGCCCACGCGAATCTTCGCGGGGGCTGGATCGTGGGGGGATATTTGTCGCCTTGGATTGGCGCCGAATTGCCTGCGGTCTTCCGGAGTGGATTCAAGGTCGTGCAGGATTTGCTGCCCAGCAGCCTGACGGAATCGGCGGATGTGCTGATTCCTGGGGCCGCGTGGGCGGAGAAAGAAGGATGCTGGGAAAATTACGCCGGGAAAATGCAGCCTTTCGAGGCGGCGGTGGCGCCGCCCGAGGGCGTTCGGCGGGACGGGGATGTGTATATGACGCTTTTCGGCCGGCAGGGGCTTTATCATGCGGAGACGATTCGCCGGGATATGGGCGGGGCGTTCGCGGAGGTGAAGCTGCCCGGTTCGACCGCGAAAGCCCATGCGCCGATGGAGTTTGTAGCGCTTTAAATGGATTGATTCGATGCTCGAGTGGATTTCGACACATATTCCGCCGTGGCTGTTTATTTTGCTGGTGGCGCACTTTGCGATTCTGGGGACGGTTGCGTATCTGATTCTGCTGGAGCGGAAGATTGCCAGTTGGGTGCAGGACCGGATCGGGCCGAATCGGGTTGGGTTGGGATTTGGAATTATTCCGGTATTGAAGGATTTTCATTTTTGGGGATTCGGGCAGCCACTGGCGGATGGGTTGAAATTCATTGTGAAGGAAGACTATCGGCCTTCGCACGTGGACAAGGTGCTGTTCACGATTGCACCCGGGTTCATGATTTTGGTGATTATCATCAGCATCGCGGTTCTGCCGTGGGGCGGGACGATGCAGTCGAAGCGGACGATCACGATACCGGCGGGGACGGCGGATGTGACGCAGTATGCGCGGGACCATCTGACGCTGGGGTCGAGATTGATCGGGTCGCCGGTGCCGGTGGACGGGACGACGGACCAGTACACGATCACGTACCGGTATGAATTTCAGATCGCGACTTTGAACATCGGCGTGCTGTTCATTCTGGCGGTTTTGTCGCTGGCGGTTTATGGCGTGGTGATCGGCGGGTGGGCGAGCAACAACAAATATTCGTTCCTGGGGGGATTGCGGGCGACTACGAACATGATTTCGTACGAAATCCCGCTCGGTCTGGCGGTGCTGTGCATCGTGCTGATGTACGGGTCGCTGGATCTGAACACGATCGTCGTGCGGCAATGCCACGACTGGGGGCATTTCCTTCCGGCGTGGAATGTTTTTTCGCAGCCGCTGGTGTTTGTGATGTTTTTGGTGTGCATTCACGCCGAGGCGAATCGGGCGCCGTTCGATCTTGCGGAGGCGGAACAGGAACTGGTCGGCGGATATCATACGGAATACAGCGCGATGCGATTTGCGTTGTTTTTCCTGGCGGAATATGCGGGGATGATCACGACCAGCGCGGTGTGCGTGGCGTTGTTTTTCGGGGGGTGGGATTGTCCGGGCTTGCGCGGGCATCCCTCGGACCCGGGCTTGAGCACCAGTCTGATTGTCTGCGTGCTTCGAGCGGTAGTATTCTTCGCCAAGACGATCGTGATCATCTTTGTGTTCATGTGGGTTCGATGGAGCCTGCCGCGGTTTCGGTTCGATCAATTGATGATGCTGGCGTGGCGGGCGCTGATTCCGATCGCGCTGTTCCTGCTGTTGGTGACGGCGGCGGTGGTTTATGTGTTTCATGGCGCCAGTTATGACGATGGATTGCATGGCCCGATGGCGCGTAACGTTGTTCGGGGCGAATCTGGCGGCGGCGCTGGCGATTCTGGTTGGAAGCCGGTTGATACCGCCCGCGCCGGCGACGAACCGGCGGCTGCAGGTGATCGGGAGCCGATATAGTAAGACGCCGCTGCCGGCGGGACTTAATTAATCGCGAGATGTCAAATGAAAGATTCAGACGTGATCATGCTGGAGGAGCCGAAGCTTTCGGTTCCGGACCAGTTTTACCTGCCGCAGGTTTTGATCGGGCTGGGGACGACGATGAAGCACATGTTCAACGTCGTGGTACTGGGGAAGGATCGCGTCGTTCAATATCCGGAAGAGAAGCGCGAGGATCTTCCGGTTGAAAAAGGGGGAATGAATCTGCGGACGTATCGCGGGGTACACCGGCTGAACAAGGACGAAGAGGGGCGAGTGAAGTGCGTGGCGTGCTTTATGTGCTCGACGGCGTGCCCGGCACAGTGCATCCACATCGAGGCCGCCGAAAGCCCATGGCAGGACCGAGAGAAATATCCCGCCAAATTCGACATTGACGAATTACGTTGCATCTATTGCGGCATGTGCGAGGAGGCATGTCCGGTGGATGCGATCGAACTGACGCACTCCTATGACATTGTCGGACTTACCCGCCAGGAAATGATTTTCGACAAATCGAAGCTGCTGCAGATTTTTGACGAAACGGTCAAAAACGAGCCGATGTAGGCCGCCCCCTCGCAGGTCCCGCAATAAGAGGGGAATTGGGGCAAAAAAACGCAAATCCGGGGTTCCAAATCGCCGAAATAAACGGGTATCTTCGCCGTTATTAATGCGGTGGAGGCGCAGGGGGGTCCGGCAGAGGCCGTGGGACAAACCTGCGAAGATTTTCGGGTCTAATATTAGTGAGGAGCATAGGTATGTTTCCGTTATTGAGACGAGCGATGTTGGCCCGCGCGGTGGTTCGCGGGACGGTTGGATTAGCGATATTGGGACTGACGGGATGTGTGGTTCGGGAATACAACTCTCCGCCCCCGCCTCCGCCGCCCCCTCCGCAGCCGGCATATGTAGCCCCGCCGCCTCCGCCCGGCGCGCCGCCGGCGCAGGGGACCGCGGCGCCTCCGCCGCAGGATCAGGTGGAAGTGGTTACGCCGGCGCCGGGACCCGATTATATCTGGATCAACGGATACTGGGTCTGGCACTACGACCACTATGACTGGGTGCACGGATACTGGGGCCGTCGTCCGTGGGGCGGCAGCCGTTTGGGTTGGCGGGCATTGGGAACACCACCACCACGGCTGGCTCTTCGTGGGCGGTTATTGGCGGTAGGTCCTGCTGAATGATCTCATCGACGCCGGCGGCTTGGTCGGATTCAGACGAATCCCACCAGGCGCCGGCGTTGTCGTTTATCTCTGTTCTTCTTCCTCTTCTTCGTCCACGTCATCGTCCGCGTCCTGGTTGCGGGGGTCGCCGACGGGATAGTCGGCGGTGTATTCAAAAACTTTTCGGACGTACTTTACAAACGGCTCGGACTGAACCGCCTTTATCTGGTTGGCGGTCATGGTTCCCTCGATGGCGCCGTTATCGGCATCGACATCGGTGACGGACATGCCCGCCGACTTGAGCTTCTGAACCGCCTGGTCCAGAGGCAGGGGGAGGGGGTCGGATAGAATTACGACGACATCGGCAATCTCTGCGTCCTGGTGTTCCATACGAAAAAGACTCCTTTAGAGCGGTCTGCGGCTCCGCCTAGCGGCCATTTGTCCACGGCTGCAACGGATGCTGCGTCTTCGCTCCTCAACGTATCTGATTTTCTGATACGCTTCGTCGCTCATCCTTGCCTCCGTCGCAGCCGTGGCCAAATGGCTCGCTACGCGGAGCCGCAAACCGCTCTAGAATTTGTTGTCCGATTTTATGCGGAATCTCGGGGTTGAAAACCGAATAAAATTGTCGCCAAGGCGCTTGGTGAGGTTTCGGCGTGAATCGGCGCAGATATTGCGCAGGGAGCGAGGGTTGCGGCGGGTTTTAAGCCGTGGCCGGCGATCAATTTATCCGGTCCCGCCGGCAGGGTTATGAGGCGGGATTTTATTTGCAAGCATGGAAGCCTTTGTTTAGACTTGCCGTTCGTTCGGGGCGGAGTTCCGACTGAGCCGGCAGGATGTCGCGGAAAACGAGTTCGCCAGGGCGCTGCGGCATGCGGCGGTAACGGGCATGCCACGAGCCTTACGTTACGGAGGAGTCATTGGCGGGCGAGGGTTCCTTGTGTGCGAGGTTTTCCTGCCTGCGAGGAGTTCAAGCATCAGCGGTTAACCCCAGACGGCCTTCCTCAAGAATGAACAAAAGCCCGCGACGAACAGGGTCGGTATCCGTTTCGGTGATCAGGATGTCGGACCGCAATCCTAGCGGCTTGATGCTTGCGAAGAGAGCCCACCGATGCCAAGGCGTCAGGCTGGGAATGATCTGCAAAGGAGAAATACCCGTGTTGTTCAAACCCACCGGCCGGGATGATCGTCAATCGAAAAAGATCATGCGCCGCGGCGTCATAACGGGAAGAAAAGAAGTCTGATCGGGTCTATCGCGTAGGAAGCGGCTGGCGTCGCTGGGGTTTGCCGCCGCGATCGCATTTCCGCCGACAGCTGGTTCCACAGTCTCGCACTTACGCCGACGACGCGTCGTCGAATCCCAGCGGAACGAAGACTCAGCGATAGCGATATGCTGAAGCTGGGGATCGTCGCAGTACGACAATGGGCAATTTGAGGAATCACTGGCGACGCTTAAGCAGGTCAACTCCAACACGCTGAGGGACTCGGATAAAAAAGATCTCGCGGATTATTTAAGCAAGTCGCAGGAAGCGATGACAGAGCGGCAGGCGGCGCGCGACAATTTCAGCTGGGGAGGATGCGCGGCTGGCGAATAGTCTGCCCGACGCGGCAGCCACTATCGGGCGGTGTTGAGCAATTCCCGAGCCGACGAAGGGACGCGGCAAAAAGCGAGCGAGCAGTTCGCGCTGGTGGAGGCGGCGGGCGGGGAGCACCACGATCGGTGAAAGCGGGAGCGGCAGACAGTACGATCGCGCACTGTGCCGGTGGTTGTGCCCGCGCCGGCGGCAACAATCCGCGCCGGCGACGGTTAACCAGGGCAAGGCCGCGTACGATCGAGGGGTTGAAGAATACAAGAGCGGACAATGGGAACAGGCGAGGGCGGATTTCTCGCAACTCGCAGCAGCCGGTTATTCCGCGGGATTTTCTGCAGGCGAGCCCGGGCGATTATCTCCAGAAAATTCAGGACAAGGAGAATGACGCGCTGCAGAAACAGGCGGAGCAGCAGACGACGGAACAGAAGGATCAGGCGAAGCAGGCTTATCAGCAGGCGCAGTGAAGAATATCGGCAGGGGAAATGGGACGATGCGCGGCGGGATTTCGTGCGGGCCCGCGACTTGGGTTACAAGCCGGGATTCCTCGAAGGATTGTCACCTTCTGAGTATCTGTCGCGGATGGACGAGAAACAGGCCGAGGAAGCGCGGCTGGCGCAGCGGGTGAAGGACAACACGGGGGAATCGGCCAGCGGGTCGTCTTCGGCTTCGGATCAGACGGTCAGTCTTGGCGAATCGACGACGTCGAGTCCACGACGGCCGCCGCCGGTGGTGTTGCCGGTGGCGCGGTGGAGGCGCCGCAGTGCCGGTGCAGCCGGAGCAGCCAGCGATGCCGCAGCCGACGAATCCGCAGAGCAAGGCGGCGTTTCAGGCGCAGGGGCTCGTGGACATGGGCGCCAAGGCGGAAGCCGCCGGGAAGCAATCAGAATGCGCTGACCGACTACCAGCAGGCGGTATCGCTGGATCCGACGAACGCGCAGGCGGTCGAGGGCCGCGATCGGATGATGGCGAAGTTGGGGCGGTGGCGCGGCGGGGGCCGGCACGGCGCTCTCGCGGCAGGCTCGCGAAATTCAGCAGATTCGAGACGCGATCAACTTCAAGTTCAATAACGCGTTGAGCAATGCGCGGATGGCATCGTCTTCGGGGAGCTTCAGCGACGCCGAGAACGACATCGCCGACGCGCAGGCCGGCGCGGGATCAGGATCCGTCGGTCTTCAATGAATCGGATTTGCGCAGGATGGATGCGGCGCTGACTCGGGCCCGGAACGATTTGTATGCGGCCCGACAGGCGAAGCGAGGAGCGGGATCGAACCAGGGCCCGGCAGGAGTCGGAAACGCGGGAAAAGTTGCGGTTGCAAGCAGGCGGAGGCGGAACGCAGCGCGACGATCGAGTCACTGATCAAACTTTCGCGCACGCTGGTGTGGCAACAGAACTACGCGGCGGCGTTGGGCGTCGTGGATCAAATCCTGAAGCTTGATCCGCAGAATGACTATGCCCTGGGCGTTCGCCAATTGATCGAGGACAAGGCGATCCTTCAGGAGCAGGCGAGTTCGAAAGAGAAGTTTGATTACAACTACGAGAAACAACTCAATAACGCCGACGAGCAGTTGATTCCTTATGACGACGTGTTCCGGTTCCCGGACAACTGGCCGGATATCTCGGACATGCGCGATCGGGAAGTGGAGGACAAGTCCGCGAGCAAGGAAGACCAGGCGGCGCAGTGCTGCTGGACAAGCGGTTGCCGACAATTCAGTTGCAGCAGGTTGCGCTGACGGACGCCATCGACTTCCTGCGCGATACGACTGGGGCGAACATTCTGGTGAACTGGAAGGCGCTGGAAGCGGCGAGCATCGACAAGCAGACCCCGGTCACGGTGACGCTGCACGACGTGAAGTTCTCGAAGGTTCTGGACATCATTCTGCGCAGGCCGGCGGCGGGAAACTGGATCACACGATCGACGAAGGCGTGATCTATATCTCGACCACCGACGAGTTGAACAAGGCGGTGGTGACGACGGTTTACGATATCCGCGATCTTTTGATCGATCCGAACTTCGTTCCGACATTGCCGTCGGTGAACGTTTCGAGCGGAGGCAGCGGCGGGGGCGGCGGAGGCAATCTTCCCAGTGGGCAGGGCACCCAGACGGGAAATGGGCCGACGCAGCTCCTGCAGGACATCGAAAAGAAAATTCAAAACACGGTCGCGTTTAACACGTGGAAGGTGAACGACCCCAACGGCTATGGCCAGATCGACGACTTCAACAACAATCTGATCATAACGCAGACCCATGCGGTTCACGATCAGATTCGGGATTTGCTGGCGCAGTTGCGAGAAAGCCGGGCGTTGCAGATCACGGTCGAAGCGCGGTTCCTGATCGTCGGACGGCATTTTGTCGAATCGGTGGGGATCGGGCTGAACGGGTTCATCAACGCGACCAGCGATCTGGCGGCGACGGGGGAACAGGCCAATTCGCACATCACGCCGATTCCGTTCTCGTCGAATAACGCCCAGTTCGTGGCTGCTCCGAGCACGGGCGTGCCGGGCAGCCTGGGTTCGGCGCCTGCGCTTCGAGCATCAGCGCCGGGTTCGGAAACTTCCTGGACAATTTCCAGGTCAACGTCGTGTTGGAAGCGGTGCAGGCGTCGAGTAATAACAGCCTGGTGCACGCCCCGCGGGTCACACTGTGGGACGGGCAGGGCGCGAACATCGAGCAGGAAACGATCATTCCCTACGTGTCGAGCCTGAACGCGTCAGTCGCCAGCGGCGCGGCGATCGCGACGCCGGTCATCTCGACGGCGACGGACGGCGTGAGCCTGGAAATCGACCGGGCCGTTGTCACGGCGGACCGCAAATTTGTGACGCTGGATATTCTTCCGGTATTGGACCAGTTCGGCGGGTTCCAGACCTTCGCGTTCCAGATCGCGCCGGCGCCGAGCACGGCGAGCAACGGAACGATCCTGAACAGCGGCGCCCAGGCGGCGACGCTGGTGGTGCAGGAAGCGATCGAAACGGTCACTGCCGTGCACACGCGCGTGACCGTGCCGGACGGAGGCACGGTGCTGCTGGGCGGCGTGAACATCAACGGCGAAACGGAACTCGAGGCGGGGCTGCCGGTGCTGTCCAAGATTCCGTTCCTGCGACGGCTGACGACCAGCACATCGTCGGCCAAGGACGATCAGATTCTGCTGATCCTGGTCAAGCCGACGATCATCGTGGACAAGGAAATCGAGGATAAGAACTTCCCGACGTTGTCGGCGAATCGCGGACAATGAACGCCGTCCAAGCGGCCGGCGGTTCATCCCATGACCAGCCGTGCGCTCCACTTGCCACCCGTGCGCTGGATTGTCGCGGCGCTGCTTTTCATTCATTGCTTATTGCTGGTTTGGTTCGCGGTGAGAGAACTCGGCGACGTACGACGAGCCGATGCATCTTGCCGCCGGCGTCGCCTATTGGCGGCGGGCGGATCTTTCCATTTACAGCCTGAGTCCGCCGCTGCTGCGCGATTGGGCGGCCGTGCCCGCAGTGTTGGATGGCGCGAAGGCCCCTGATCCGGCGGCGTCGCACGATTATGAAGTGGGAATGCGGCATATGGCGTACGTGGATGACTTTCTCGATGCCAATTGGAATACTTTCGAGCACCTTTTGTTCGTGTCGCGGATGGGAATGATTCCGATCAGTTGCCTCACGGCGCTGCTGATTTTTACCTGGGCCAGGGACCTGTTTGGGGCGCTGTCGGGGCTGGCGGCGTGGCGCGATGTATTGCTTCAATCCGTCGATTCTTGCGCACGGGTCGCTGGTGACAACGGATGTGGGGACGACGCTGACGATGACCTGGGCGGCGTGGTTGTGGTGGAAATTCTGCCGGCGTCCGACGGTCGGGAGATGGCTGTGGGTCTGCCTGGCGGTGCTGGCCGCGCATTTGTGCAAATTCACGGCGGTGCTGCTGTGGCCGATGATGCTGGGGATGGCGATTCCGTTCGCTTTGCGCGGGGAAAACGTTGGAAGACATACTTTTGGGCTTGGGCGGCGGCGATGCCGGTGACGCTGCTGCTGATCAACGCGTCGTATGGGTTCGTCGATTCGTTTCGGCCGCTGGGGTCGTTTGCGTTTGATTCAGGGATGATGATCTCGATTCAGCATCATTTGCCCGCCGGGTTTCGGGTTCCGATACCGGGCGTGATGCTGGAGGGATTCGACGCGCAGAAATATGACACTTCGCTGGGGTATCCGGCGTTTTTATGGGGAACGGTTTATCGTGGAGTGCGCTGGTATTACTATCCGGCGGCGCTGCTGTGCAAGACGCCGGTGGCGCTGATGGCGCTGATGCTGGCGGCATTGGTGACGCTGCCGATCGCGCGGCGGCACCTTGCGCCGGAGGATTTTGCTTCGTCGTGGAGCATGGCGCTGGGGGAATCGATTTTCTGGCCGGGGTTTTCATCATCGGCGACGTCAACATCGGCACGCGATACATTTTGCCGGCGCTGCCTTTCGCATTGATCGTGACCTCGCGCTTGTGGGCGTTCGAGGGGCTGGGCTGGGGATTTTCGGCGAAGATCCGGGACGGACTGCTGGTGATGGCGGCGATCGAGGCGGTGGCGGTGGGGCCTTATTTCATCAGTTACATCAATTTTGCGTTCGGCGGGCCGTCGAACGGCGTCAAACTGCTGAAGGATTCGGACTTCGACTGGGGCAACGGATTAATCGCGCTGCGCGATTGGATGCACGACCACGACGTGAAGCGCATCACGCTGGTGAGTTTTGGATACATCGATCCGGCGATTTACAAGATCAACTATCAGCTCGCGTCGGTGAAGCCGCCGATGCCTTACGTTGCGATCGACAGTTACTTCCTGCAAGGATTGGTCGCGCGAATGGTGGTCGCGCCGCATCACCGGGAGCCGGTGGCGATTCTGTATAACGAAGAGTTATTGCGGAAAACGCCGGTTGCAGTCGCCGGGGATACGATCTTCATTTACAACGCAACGGACGTTTTGGGAGCGGCGTTGGAATATCGGGCGATGAATCCCTCATCGCAGCATTGAGTCGGGAGCGGCCGGCGCCATCAGGCGGATTCCAAAGTGATCGTCGCGAAGCGGGGGATGCGCCCAGGTCGAGGGGAGTGGGGGCCTGGCGATAGTGCGTCATGATCCAGGGGTACAGATGCTTGCCGTAGTCGGTTCCGAAAAAGCGCACGCCGAACTCGGTGGTGTCCTTGTGGACGATGAAGACGTAATCGGGCGGATGGGCTTTGAGCGAGGCCAGCATATTGGATTCGCCGAAGAGGAGCAGGTCGGGGGGATTGAAATTGACATAGGGCACGGACGTGCGCCGCCGGGCCAGGTAATTGATCATGATTCCTTCGGGGAAACAGGTGATTGTTCGATCCTGGGGGATCTGCCTGGCCAGGGCGACGGCGCGATTGATGTATATGGCTCGGTCGGGGGCTAGGAATTGATCGCCGCCGCTGCCGACGGCGACGGTGAGTTTGGCGATGGCGGCGCCGGTGATGAGGAGATGGACGAAGAGGACGGCGGACCAGAGGCCGGAGATGCCGGCGAGATAGACGGCGGCGTTGGCGTTGGTGTTTTTCAGGGCGTCTGCGATCCATCCGAAGACGCAGGCGACGAGCAGCATGGTTGCCGGCATGGCGAGCCAGCAGCCGTAATGCTCGATGCGAGCGTAGAGGAATATTTTTCCGAGCAGCGTGAGAGAAAGAACGCCCAACAGGGCGGGGAGCGCCGCGGATTCTTTTTTGGCGAACAGGCGCATGCCGATGGCGGCAAGGGCGACGGCCAGGGCGACGATCGGTAGCGGCCGGAAGATGGATATCCAATCCACGTCTTTCCATCGCAAGGCGATAAGTCCCGCCCCGGCAATGGCGGCTGCGGCGGCATTGGGTCTCGTCCATTTTTTTGGCGTCAAGCGAGCCCACGCGGCTAGCACCGCAAGAATCGCGACGTATTTCGCCGACCAGGTCAGGAGCCGGCCGAGGCTGCGGCGAGGATCGTCGAGCCCCATGCTGTGGAGATAGAAGCGCTGGCTGGTGATTTTTCCGGCCAGGAGCATGGGCCACATGCCGGCGGCGCCGTGTATTGCCTGGGGAAGAGGCATCGCCATTGAAAGCAGCAGCACGCTGGTTGTGGGGGGTACGATGGCGGCGGCGAGGAAATACAGAATCAATACCAAGAGGCGAGATCGCACGATGCGGCGATCGGTGGCCAGGAATAGAAAGCCCAATATTGCCGTTGCGAACGCGGCGATAAAAAATTCGGCGCGGGTGAGGAAAATCAGGCCGAGGACAAATCCCGCGGCGGCGGCGTTCCAGGCGGATTTTCCGATGATGAGCCGCCAGAGAAAAATGACCTCCAAAAGACAAAGCAGTGTGGCGTGGGTGTACTCATATTCATATGGACAGACGTAGTTGTAATTTCCGATCTGCATGAGGTGGGAAAACGCAAACAAGACGACGAAGGAGATTCCAGCGGCGAATGCCGCGGCGCGGCCGGCGATTTGTTCAGAGAGGTAAAAAATCGCGGCGATGATGCCGGCGAGAATCGGTAAGTTCCATAAAACAAGTGCAAGCAGACTGGGGCCGAAAATCTTGAAGGGGATGGTGTTAAAATAAACGGATAAGGGGCCGGTGTAATGGGCGATGTCGCGGTAGAGAACTTCGCCGGCGGCGAGGCGCCAGGGAACGTAAAGCTGTACGCCGAAGTCAACTAAGACGTCTGGCCAGGTTCCCCAGGTCCAGACGAGCATCGCGACGGCGGCGGCGGCGATGGCGGCGGGGGCGAACCATGCGCCGTTCCCAAAGTGGAGGAAGTTTGGCGGGTTCGTGAAAGGCGGTTGTCATCCCTGAGGCTGGGTTTATACACCGCGGTTGATCCGGGCGGTATCGCGGCGCGGCGAGTTCTGCTTGACAGGAGGGGGTCGTGGGCGTAACAGTATCCTATGGAACACCCCAAGATCGTCCACGATGGGATTACCTTTGATGACGTGCTGCTGATTCCTGCCCGGAGCGGCTTCGTTCCCGCCGATGCCGATACGCATACCCATTTAACGCGCAAGATTGAGTTGAATATCCCGCTGGTCTCGGCTCCGATGGACACGGTCACGGAAGCCGCGCTGGCGATCGCGCTGGCGCAGGAAGGGGGGATCGGGGTGATTCATAAGAATCTTTCGGTGGAGAATCAGGCGCGCGAAGTGGAGAAGGTGAAGCGCAGCGAAAACGGCGTGATCGTTGATCCGATCACGCTGCCGCCGACGGAGACGATCTCGACGGCGCGGCGGGTGATGCGGGAATACAACGTGAGCGGAATTCCGATTGTGGAAGGGGCGGCGACGGTCGGGCAGGGTCCGCATCGGCGGCATGCGGGAAACGGGAAATCGCCGCGGCTGGTGGGGATTCTGACCCGGCGAGATCTCAAATTTCAGGAAGACGACGCCCGCCGGATCGGCGACGTGATGACGCACGAAAATCTGATTACCGCGCCAGAGCACACGACGCTGGACGAGGCGGAGCGGCTGCTCTATCGGTCGAAGGTGGAAAAATTGCTCCTGGTGGACAAGGAGAATCGACTGGCGGGGCTGATCACGATGCGCGACATCGACAAGATGCACCAGTTTCCCAATGCGTGCAAGGACAAGCGCGGACGGCTGCGGGTCGGGGCGGCGACGGGGGTGCTGGATATGGCGCGGGTGGAGGCGCTGATTCGGGCGGATGTGGACGTGATCGTCGTGGATACGGCGCACGGGCACAGCCAGAACGTGCTGGATACGGTGAAGGAGATCAAGCGGAAGTATGAGATCGAAGTGATCGCCGGGAACGTGGCGACGGCGGAAGGGGCGCGCGATTTGATCGACGCGGGGGTGGACGGAGTGAAAGTGGGGATCGGGCCGGGGGCGATTTGCACGACGCGGATCATCAGCGGGGTGGGGGTGCCGCAGATCACGGCGATTATGAATGCCGCATCGATCGCGGATTTGTCGGGCGTGCCGGTGATCGCCGACGGCGGGATCCGCCACAGCGGCGACATCACCAAGGCGGTCGCGGCAGGGGCGAGCTGCGTGATGATGGGGAGCATGTTCGCGGGATTGGACGAATCGCCGGGCGAGCTGGTGATCCATCAGGGGCGGCGGTACAAGACGTATCGAGGGATGGGGAGCATGGGCGCCATGATCAGCGGGTCGAAGGACCGTTATGGGCAGGCGGGGGTTCGCGAGACGAGCAAACTGGTTCCGGAGGGGGTCGAGGGGCGGGTGCCTTATCGAGGGCCGCTGGGGGATTTTGTTTATCAGATGGTGGGCGGGGTGCGGGCGGGGATGGGTTATTGCGGGACTAAAGATATCGAGGCATTGCGCAAAGACGCGAAATTTTGCCGGGTTTCGGCGGCGAGCATGGCAGAAAGCCATCCTCATGACATCACAATTACCAAGGAATCGCCGAATTATACGGTAGAATACGCGGAGGAATCCCGATAACGGTGGATTCCAGGGAGGCACGCCATGAAGTACCGGCGAATTGCTTTGGCGGGGATCGGGGCGGTCGGATTATTGGCGCTGGCGGCTTGCGGCGCGGATTCGCAAGATTCCTCGCAAAGCGACCCGACGACGCGTGCATTGGCCGATCCGATGGGATATTCTCCCGACTTCGACAACACGGGAGTGACGGACGGCAAAGGAATCGGTGACAGCGATCCTGATGGACTGAAGAGGGATGTCAATCATGTACTCAATCCTCCGTAATGGCGGGCTGGCCGCGATCGTGGCGTTTTGTTTGTTCGGCTGCTCGAGAGTTCAGCGGATAGAGCCGACGCAAGCTTTGCAGCCGCCGTTGGAGTCCGCGGACGCGGCGATGTCGGCGCGGCAGTGGGATCCGTCCGTGGCGTGGTACGCCAGCGGCGGGGTGTATGCGTGGCCGAATTACATAACGTTCGCGCCGACGTCGAAGGATCCGGGGCTGCGGGGCGCCAAGGAGACTTTCTACTTCATCTTCAACACGGTTTACGCTCCATTCGTCGCGTTTACGACGGATCCGGCGTGGAAACTGGTTCTGTACCAGCCTTTGACGATGCCGCCGACTTACACGGCCAATCCCCCGCTGCCGGACTCGGCGACGACGCAGCCTTCCGACGAATAATATCAGGCATTTGAATGCCTCTGGAGCGATCGCAGGTTTGTGAATCGGCCGCAGCGAAGCTTGCGGCTGCGCTGCCGAGGTTGCATGCGCTGCGGGCGCTGGTGGGGCTGGATGGATTCGTCGACGAGATCGTGGAAGTGGTGGACAAGCGGCACGATGTGGAAAAATACGACGCCGTGCGGACGATCGACTCGATGGGGAGGAAGATTCTGGCGGCGGCGGGGCAATCGAGCAATTACGAACTGGTGGTGAAGCGGACGAAGATCGGAGGGAGCGGGCCGATCATGGCGGGGGCGCTGGCGGCGGCGGGGATGGGAGTAACGTGCATTGGATGCCTGGGGAAGCCGGAAATACATCCCATCTTCGGCGGATTTACACATCCGATCAGCGTCGGGGAGCCGGGTTATACGCAAGCATTGGAATTCGAGGACGGGAAGCTGATGCTGAACAAGACCGGCGGGTTGCCGGAGGTTTCGTGGGAGCGGATTGTTGACGAAGTCGGCGAGGAAGAGCTGGGGGAGATCGTGGGGGCGTGCGGGCTGATCGCGATGAATAACTGGACGATGATTCCGCATATGGCGCGGATATGGGAGGGTTTTGGCGGGATTCTGGCGGGGCTGCCGCGGCGGGATTTCTTTGTCGATCTTTCTGATCCGGAAAAGCGTACGGAAAGAGATTTGCGAATCGTGCTCGAAACGCTGGGGAAATTAGAGGGGAGCGCGGATGTGATTTTGGGACTGAATTTGAAGGAAGCGATTCGGGTTGCGCAAGTGGTGGGTGGGATCGACGAATCGTTGCCGGCGGGGCTGGTGGGGATGATTCGCCAGAAGCTCAAGATATCGTGCGTGGTGGTGCATCCCCGGCATGGGGCGGCGGCGGCATCGGTGGAGGGACTTGCGGAATTCGACGGGCCGTTTGTGCGGGCGCCGGGCATCAGTACGGGGGCGGGGGATCATTTCAATGCGGGATTCTGCCTGGGAAGAATGTTGGGGATGACGCTGGAGGAATGCCTTTGCGCGGGGACGGCTTGCAGCGGGTACTACGTCAGGCATGGACGCAGCGCGGATGGGATGGAATTGGTACGGTTCATGGGGGAACTTCCCGATCCCGAGGGATGAAAAAAGCGGCGCCGCGAGACGCCGCTGTCGAAAAGCTGTTTGTCCGCTAGTCAGTATTTGATCAGGTGTTCATGCCGTCGATGGTCGGGGGGATCTTGGTGATCTTGATGGTCTGATGGGCCGTCGAGCTGCTGAGGGACGTGTGGTGGTGCCTGCGGGAGGTCAGGGACGAGTGGCCACGGGTCTTATGGCTCAAGCGGTGATGGTGACGATGCGACATGGCGAGCGTCACATGCCTGTGATGCAGGCGCGACAGCGTGCGATGGTGGTGCTTGATTGTCGAGGTGTTGGCGGCGGCGACGGTGGAAGCGGCGGGAACGGCCAGCAGGACGGCGACCGCCCACTTCACTAGGGATGACCTGATCATGTTTATCTCCTTGGGAACAACTGATCCCGCGCGACACCGCCCGGGCTATGGGGTTTATCGGACCGCGTGCTGATTGGGGGTGAATTTTTTTGGGGGGGCGTTAACGGGGGGGGATGAACGCGGTGCTGCGCACCGCCGCTAAATGTGGGGTGGGGATGGGGAAGCGGAGGAGGGGTTATTCTTCTTCCATGAGGGTTTCGCGGACGACTTCTTCGATGGTGGTGACGCCGTCGTAGATGGCCAATAGTCCGCATTGGCGCAGGGTGCGCATGCCGCGTTTTTTGGCTTCGTTGCGGAGGACCTGGGTGCTGGCGTGCTGGACGATCATGTCGCGGATGTCGTCGTCGATCATCATGATCTCGTACACGCCCATTCGGCCGCGATAGCCGGTGTTGTTGCAGTTGCTGCATCCCTTGCCGTAGTAGAACGTCTTTCCGGCCACGTCCTCGGGGCGAAGCTCGAGTTCCATGAGCTGCTCCTGCGAGGGGGAGAATTCGGTTTTGCAGTTGAGGCAGATTTTTCTGACCAGTCTCTGGGCGACGATGCCTTCGATGGTGGCGGTGACGAGGAACGGCTCGAGGCCAAGATCGAGCAAGCGGGCGATGCAGCTTGGGGCGTCGTTGGTGTGGAGGGTGCTGAAAACCAGATGGCCGGTGAGGGAAGCCTGGACGGCGATTTCGGCGGTTTCCTTGTCGCGGATTTCGCCGACGAGGATGGTGTCGGGGTCCTGACGCAACATGGCGCGGAGGATTCTGGCGAAGGTCAATTCGATATCGGGCTTGATCTGGCACTGGATGACGCCGTCGATGTCGTATTCGACCGGGTCTTCGGCGGTGATGAGCTTGGTGCTGACGTCGTTCAATTCTCGCAGCGCCGAGTAGAGCGTGGTCGTTTTACCGGAGCCGGTCGGGCCGGTGACGATGACGATGCCGTTGGGTTTGCGGATGAGCTGGCGGAGGACGGAGAGGTCGTCTTCGCGCAGGCCGATTTTGTCGAGATCGAGGCTGACGTTGGCGCGGTCGAGGACGCGCATGACGACGCTCTCGCCGAACATGGTGGGCAGAACGCTGACGCGGAGGTCGATCGGCTGGTTGTTGACGGATAGCTCGATGCGGCCGTCCTGGGGAAGACGGCGCTCGGCGATGTCGAGATTGGCCATGACCTTGATGCGGCTGCTGATCGCGGGGGCGATATGCGAGGGCGGGGGCATCATTTCGTAGAGCACGCCGTCGATTCGATAGCGCATCTTGAATTCGCCCTCGAAGGGCTCGAAGTGAATGTCGGACGCCTTGTCCTTGATTGCCTGCAGGAGGACGAGGTTGATCAATTTTCGAACCGGATTGGAGTTGGCGGCCTCGGAGAGGCTGTCCATATCGATGGACTCGCCGCGATTTTTCAGGCCCTGGAGCGTGTCGTCCTGCGCCATTTCGCCGAGGACTTCGCCGAGGCCTTCGGTGCTGGTCTGATAGTGCTTGGCGATGAGCTTTTCGAGTTGTTCGGTGTCGGTGGCGATTTTGGCGCTGACCTGGTAACCGAAAAGGGATCGCAGATCGTCCAGGGCGCGGAAGTTTTCATGGGACGCCATCGCCACGGTGAGGTGTTTGGTCGCGGCATCAAACTTGATGGGGAGCACCTTGTTGCTGGTGGCGAATTCCGCTTTGACGGCGGCGATGGTTGCGGGCTCGATGTCGAGACCTTCAAGAACGACCAGTTCAAAACCCTGCTGAGCGGCGAGGGCGATGTTGAGATCGGCTTCCTTGATGAAGCCCATGTCGATGAGGATTCGTCCGAGCGCGCCGCCTTTTTGCTTTTGATAGTTGAGGCCCTCGGTGTACTGCTCGCGGGTGACGCGGCCCATTTTTGGAGGACGCGACCCAGCGGGCGGCCCTTGAGTTCGCTGATGGGGGGCAATCCGCGCGAAGCGGGATCGGGAGCGGGCGGCGGGGGCGGCGACGGGGTTACCGGGGGAGGAGTTTTCGGCGGCGAGGCGCCGTTTCCGCCGGCTTTTGGCTGCGCGGAGCCGGGCGTGGGAATCCGCGTGATCGGGACCGATGCCGGCGGCCTGCGAAGAGGCTGCCCGTGGCCCGGCGGGTGCGGCCCCGATCCTCCCGGGGGGTTTGGCTGATTTGGAAGGGCCTGTGACATTGCCGAGTCCTCTCTCCCGATAGTTTATCGTTTAGCGTTCAGCGCCTGCATGCGGGCGCGATTGGCTTCCATTTGGGCGCGACGTTCGGCCTCGCTGGCGCCGGGCGCGGCGCCTCCGCCGGGCAGGCCCGGCGGCTTGGGCCGCGCGGGATTCGCGCCGCCGGCTTCCGCGTCCGGCGATTCTTCCGGGGGGCCTCCGACGCCCATTTCGTCGGCGAGCTTGCCCATGTCGACGCCGGGCGCTCGAAACGGTCCATCATCTGGCTGGCGACTTTGCTCTTGTCGACGGCCTCTTCAGCGCTGATCTTTCCAGCTTGATAGAGCGTATAGAGGGAGTCGTCCAGAAGGAGCATACCGTATTTCTTGCCGGTTTGGATTTCGGAGTCGATGCGGAAGACCTTATTTTCGCGAATCAGGTTCTGAATGCCGGGGGTGACGAACATGAACTCATAGGCGGCGACGCGGCCTTCGACGTCGACCCGGGGGCAAAGAGCCTGCGAGAGCACGGCGATCAGGTTGTTGGCGAGCTGAACGCGAATCTGTTCCTGCTGATCGGTGGGGAAGGCGTCGATAACGCGATTGATCGTGCTGGCGGCGCCGCTGGTGTGGAGCGTGCCGAAGACGAGGTGTCCGGTTTCAGCCGAGGTGATGGCAGCGGAGATCGTCGCCAGGTCGCGCATTTCGCCGACCAGCATGACGTCGGGGTCCTGGCGGAGAGCGCGGCGGAGGGCCTCGGCGAAGTTCGCCACGTCCACGCCCACTTCGCGCTGCACGACCAGCGATTTCTTGTGGTTGTGGTAATACTCGATGGGGTCTTCCATCGTGATGATGTGGCGGTCGTAGTTCTCGTTGATGTAATTGATCATGGTGGCCAGCGTGGTGGTCTTCCCCGAGCCGGTGGGGCCGGTAACGAGGAAGATTCCGCGCGGGCGGCGGCAGATCTGGCGGACGACGTCGGGCAGGCCGATCTCCTCAAAGCTCATCAGTTTGTTGGGAATTCTGCGAAGCACGAGGCTGGTGACGCCTTTTTGCTTGAAGACGGAGACGCGGAATCGCGCCTCGGTGCCGAAGGCGAAACCGAAGTCGCCGCTGCCGGTTTCCTCGAATTCCTGCTGGATTCGCTCCGGGGTGATGGACTTCATCAAGGCCATGGTGTCTTCGGGCTCGAGGACCTTGGTTTGAAGGTCTCGAAGATGCCCGTGAAGACGCAGGACGGGCGGCTTTCCGACGGCGAGGTGCAAGTCGGACGCTCCGCGGCGCACGCAGGTTTCCAACAACCGATCGATTTGAATAGTCGAAGCCATAAACTACCAAGACTCCACGCTACGAAGACTGAACGATTCCCTCGATCTGAGCGACTTTGACGACTTCCTCGGCCGTGGTGGTTCCGGCGAGGACTTTGAGGCGTCCGTCGGCGAGCAGGCTCTTCATGCCGCCGGCGAGGGCGGCTTTGCGAATTTTGTTGGTCGGGGCGCGCTCGAAAGCGAGGGTTCGCAATTCGGAGTTCATGATCATCATTTCGAAGACGCCGATGCGTCCGCGGAAGCCGGTGCCGGAGCAGTAGTCGCAGCCGCGCGGTTTGTAGACGTTTCGCTCGGTTAGATCCTGGGGGCGGATTCCGGCGAGCTTGAGCCACATGGGGTCGGGGTCCTTGTCGGGCTGTTTGCACTTGGGGCACAGGGCGCGGATCAGGCGCTGGGCCATGACGGCCTGAATGCTGCTGGCGACGAGGAACGGCTTGATGCCCATGTCGATGAGGCGGGTAATGGCGCCGGGAGCGTCATTGGTGTGGAGCGTGCTGAAGACCAGGTGGCCGGTGAGGGCGGCCTGAATGGCGACTTCGGCGACTTCCTTATCGCGGATTTCGCCGACCAGGATGATGTTGGGCGCCTGGCGCAACATCGAGCGAAGAATCTTGGCGAAAGTAAGGCCGATGTTCTCGCGGATCTGGCACTGATTGATTCCGACGAAGTTGTATTCGACGGGGTCCTCGGCGGTGATGATTTTGCGGTCCGGGCGGTTGAGTTCGTTGAGGGCGCCGTAAAGCGTGGTGGTTTTTCCGGAGCCGGTGGGGCCGGTGACGAGGAAGATGCCGTTGGGGCGTTTGATGATTTTCTGGAAGATTTTGTAGTCGTCTTCCTCGAAGCCGAGGTTTTGGATGCCGATGCGGACGCTGTCGGGGCGAAGAATACGAAGGACGACGGACTCGCCGTGGTAGGCGGGGAGCGTGCTGACGCGGAAGTCGATATTGACCTTGTCGACCATGAGCTTGATGCGGCCGTCCTGGGGGAGGCGCTTTTCGGCGATATCGATGCCGGCCATGATTTTCAGCCGGCTGATGAGGGGGCCTTTCATGCGCAGGGGGATGCGGTCTCTTTCGACGCATTCGCCGTCAATCCGGTAGCGCAGGCGAACGCGATCCTTCATCGGCTCGACGTGGATATCGCTGGCTCGATTGCGGACCGCTTCGCTGATCATGGAATGAACCAGCTTGATGATCGGCGCCTGGGTCGCGTCGGAGCCGCCGGGGCCCTCTTCGCCGGCGGCGAGGTCGATGGAACGGTCGATCGAGCGGTCCATCGACTTGTCGAGGGATTTATCGAGCGACTTGTCCAGGGATTTGTCGAGCGAGTCGCGCAGGCGATCGATGGTGCGGTCCATCGTCTTGTCGATGGTGTTCGAGGCGGTGGTGTTGAATAACTGATCGAGCACCGATTTGATGCGGCCTTTGGGGGCGAGTACGGTGCGGAAATCCTTGTTCAGGCGGAAGCGGAGGATTTCGAGCATCTCCAGATCGAGCGGATCGTGGATGGCCAGGCGAAGTTTCCCGCCCTCGTTCCCCAGGGGGAGGACGAGGTATTTTTTCATGATTTCGTCGGGGATGAGCGTCGCGGCGTTGGGGGGGACGGCGCTCTTTTCCAAATCGATGTACTCCATATTGTGCTGCTGGGCGAGGGCTTTGTAGACGTTGGACTCGCTGCACAATTTGAGATCGACGAGGGCTTCGCCGATGCGCTGCTTGCTGGTTTTGGCGTGTTCGAGGGCTTTATTGACCTCCTGGGCGGAGATGATTCCCCAGTCAACCAGAATTTCCCCCAGTCTTTTCTGTTGCTTGGCCATGAAGTTAACCTCGATTGCAGCCGCCTGGGCCGCACTCCGCCGCGGGGTATGCCAAACCATTCTATGCCGCGATTTGGCCCTTGTTAGTTGTACTGATATTCATGCGGTAGGGTTCGCGGGGCAGTTCGGTAATAGATGGCAATTAAGGAGCTTATCCAAGGACGCCAAAGGGCGATTTTACCTTATCGGGGGGCTGAATCACAAGAAGAAAGGGCGGGGGTTTTTGCGGGATTTTCGGGGATTTGCCAAGGGAGGCCGGGTCGGCTATATGACGCCAAAATGCCCAGGCTCAAAGCTCCGCAGAGACGTCAACAGTTAATGGGGGTGGCAACCAAGCTGTTCGCGAAATGGGGGTATAACGCGACCACGACGGCGGCGATCGCCGATGCCGCCGGCGTGACCGAGCCGATCCTCTATCGTCACTTTTCCAACAAGCAGGATCTGTTCGTCGCCATCACGCGAGCGATGAGCGAGCAGACGCTGCAATACTGGCGGCAGATGATCGAGGGGGCAGCCGGGCGCGACGGAAAAAATCCGGGCGATCGCCAGGGGATTTCCGGCCCATATCCGCAAGCTGGAAGACGCGTACCACGTTCTGCACGGCGCGCTGGTGACCAGCCGGGACCGGAAAGTGCTGGCGGTCATCCGGGAACACTATTCGGAGATCGAAAAATTTTTCAGCGCGATCATCTCGCAGGGCCAGTCAGCGGGGGAATTCCGGCGCGACATGGATCCGAGAATTCCGACCTGGGAATTAATTAATCTGGGAATCGGATACGCGATGATCACGCTCAATCTGCATCAGGTCGAACATTTTTCGGTGGAAGACGGGATTGATCACATCTTGAGGGGATTGAAAGCTTGATGAGGAAATGCTGATTGGTGATTGGTGAATGATGAATTGAAGAGGTGGGAACGGCCGCAATTCAATTCAGCACTCAGCATTCATCATTCGGAATTTGCCCCTATAAAGCCAGAAGGCCCACGAAGTGACTCGCGACGTCACCGCGTGGGCCAGCCGTGTGTTTCCACCTGGCGCTCTGGTTCGGACCGATTTTTTCGGCAACCTGCTCCCGGGCCTGGGCCCGCCTCGATCCAATCAGCATGAACCAACAGTTGCCTGAAGATTCACACAGACGGTAGGTCGCGGCTGTATCCGCCGCGACCGCGCGCCCAACAGGGCGGCATGGCGGTTTCCCGACTGGATGGCCGTGGGCTTCGCTGTCCCGAGCCCGTTCCTAGGATCGCAGTCCCGTCGCACCCCGTTACCAGAGCGCTGAGGACAAGCTGGGCTCGATCCGCCGGAGGTCGGGGGACTCTCTCCCCGCGGTTCGGCGGATCACAGGCGGCGACTCTAACCCGGATTGCCGCAGGCGTTTTTACGCCGAGCGTTTACGGGTGGCCTCATCGCTGGCCGCCGACTTTCGCCGTGCCCGCATTTGAGTTTGCTTTGCACGGTCTTCGCGTTAGAAAGTCGGACTTTTACGTCAGGAGCGTTTTCCTTTTTCGCCGGTCACTTCCGTGCCCGACGACGTGGGGAAATATATCGCGGCAAACAAAAAAATCGGAGAATTATCGACAGCTAAAAATTACTTATCCACCGGAGCGCGCAAATGCTTTGGGGACAAGCGAAATCGCGGTGCATAAACCGGTGGATAATCTGATCCACATGCCGCGGAAGAGGAAAAGATTGATACGATATCATGGATGCAACTCTCTGATCGGGCGGCGGAAGTCCTTTTGAATATGGCCGGGGACCTGATTCGCCGGAGCCTGGCGCCGGCGGCCGTCGCGGCGGCGAATCCGCCGGTTTTTCCGGATGATCCGGAGCTGGTGCAGCCGGCGGGGTGTTTTGTGTCCCTGCACGAGAAGGCCGCGCACAATTTGCGTGGATGTATCGGGATTCTTGAAAGTGAAAAGCCGCTGCGCGAAACGCTGGCGGCCGCGGCGGATGGGGTTTTGAAAGATCCGCGATTCGTGCATCAGCCGGTGACGTTCGAGGAGCTGGCTCGGCTGGAGATTGAAGTGACGGTGATTGGGCCGATGAAGCCGGCGGCGAGTCCGCTGGATTTTGATCCTCGGGAGAATGGGATTTTTTTGACGCTTGCGGGTCGGTCCGGGTGTTTTTTGCCGCAGGTGGGGAGGGAGACGGGGTGGTCGCGGGAGCAGCTTTTGTCGCGGCTATGCACGGAGAAGATGGGGTTGACTGGGGATGCGTGGCGGCGCGGGGACGCGAATTTGCGGGTTTTTAATGCGGTGGTGATTGGGCCGCGTGCGCTTTCGAGTGAAATCTAACGGCGTGCTGGCTTCGACAGGCGCAGCCCAGGACGCACGCCCGCTAAATAGGTTTGGTGGGGGCGTCGCCCAAAATGGGTAGCTGAACCTTTACGCTGCGATCTTGTCCATCATCCAATCCTGGCGCGGTTCCGATGAATTTCTGATCGATTTGTTTCACATTCCGGACGGGCAGGAAAGTGGCGGGCATCAGGTCCGGGGATTTTGGGCCGTCGTGGCGGTGGAGGACGTTGTAGTACTGATCGCGCTGGGCGGGGAACCAGCCGGCGTCGCGGATGAGGCGGCAGATTTCTCGCTCGCTGAGGCGGTAGGTTGTCCCGGCGGCACTGACGACGTTTTCCTCCATCATGACGCTGCCCATGTCGTTGGCCCCGAACATCATGGCCATCTGGCCGATCTTGGGGCCCATGGTGACCCAACTGCTTTGCAGGGAGGGGATGTTGTCGAGGAAGAGGCGGGCGATGGCGAGCATGCGCAGGTATTCGTCGGCGCCGGCCATGCGGACGACTCGGCCGCGGAGGATGTCGTCGTTGGTCGAGTCGTCGAAGGGGCCGTAGATGTCCGGGTCCCATTCGGCGGCGCGACCGAGGGGGGTGTTTTCACGTTGAAACGGCCAGTGGATGAACGCAGCGTAGCTGCCGGGATTATCGGGGATTTTGCCGTCGAATTCGGATTTGGCGAAGACGCCCGGCCAGCGAGCTTTGATTCGTTCCACTTTGTCTGTTCGTCCCTGGGTCTGTTCGTCCCTTAGCGAGATCGCGTAATCCTGCATATCGCGCACGGCCGCCATGTGCTCGATGCGCTCGCGGACGAATTCGATGTGCCCGATGAGCATGGTGGCGCTGCTGCTCATGCCTTCTTCGTGGGCGACGCGCATGACGCGGAGCCAGTCGTCGCCGGTGCATTTTCCCAGGCCGATTCGGCGGCGGACGCGCGGGGTGAAGATTTCGCCGCCCCCGCCGGGGATGGTATCGAGGCCGGCTTTGCGGAAGCGGCGGATGACCTGGCGGACGTCCATATTGAAGAACCGCTCGAACTCGATGAACTCGGGCGGCGAGAAGGCGTGAATGTGAATGGTGGGGAAAGTGGTTTTGATGAAGCGGAGGAGATTTTCGTAGTACTCGATGGGGAGCTGGTCGTTCATGCCGCCTTGCATGAGGATTTGAGTGCCGCCGATGGAGACGAGTTCGGAGATTTTCTGGCCGATCTGGTCGTGGCCGAGGGTGTAGGCGTCGACGTCTTCGTGGTCGCGGCGGAAGGCGCAGAAGGTGCAGCGGGCGGTGCAGACGTTGGTGTAGTTGATGTTGCGGTCGATGACGTAGGTGCGGTAGTCCTCGGGGTGCATGCGGCGGGCGGCGGCGGATGCCCAGCTTCCAAGATCGTGGAGAGAGGCGGAATGGTAAAGCTCCAACGCCTCGGCCTCGGTGAGCCGCCGCTTCCCGGCGATGATTTCGTCGATGTTGAAGGAGAGCGGGGGCACGATGTGTGCAAAGTGTAGGGATCGTCGCGGCGGGTTCAAATCTTTCGCGAAAAGAGCCAATTTGCGGATCAGGAATGCCGTACTTCGTTTTGGTACGCCTGAAGGATCGCCGTGATCATGGCCCCGAATTTCTTTTGGAGTTCAGCACAGCGGGGATGATTTTGCAGCTCGACGCCTTTACGCTCGCTACGGATCAGCCCGGCTTCGCGCAGGATTTTGAAGTGCTGCGAAAGAGTGGATTTGGGGATGCGGGTTTTGTTCATATCGAGGAAAGCCGAGCAATTTTTGGCGCAATCGGCGTTGATCAACTGGGCGAAAATGCGCACGCGCACGGGGTCGGACAGGGCGTAGAGGATTCCCTGCACGGTGATTTCCTTGAGGGACGGATGGTAAAGCGGCCGCATATTAAAATTGTAGCACGGGTTGACTTCCATTATCCATTAGTTCTAGAGTACCGAACTATTGGATTGATAGAAAGGAGATTACTGATATGGGCAAGCTCAACGGAAAAACGGCGGTGATCACGGGAGCCACTTCGGGGATGGCGCTGGCGACGGCGAAACTCTTCGCCCATGAAGGGGCCTTTGTCTTCATTACCGGGCGAAGGCAGGAGCAATTGGACGCGGCGGTGAAGGATATCGGCGCCAACTCAGCCGGAGTGCAGGGGGATGCCGGGAATCTTTCCGATCTCGACCGGCTGTTCAAAACGGTGAAGGAGAAGAAGGGGCAGATCGATATCGTGTTCGCCAGCGCGGGGATAGGGGACCTGAGCAGCCCGCTTGGGTCCGTGACGGAAAAGGGGTTTGACGATATTTTCAACGTGAATGTTCGGGGCACTCTGTTTACGGTGCAAAAGGCGCTGCCGCTGCTGCGGGACGGGGCTTCGATCATTTTGAACGGCTCGATTGCCGGGTCCAAGGGTTTTCCCGGCGCGAGTGTTTACAGCGCGAGCAAAGCGGCGGTGCGATCGTTGGCCCGAACTTGGGCGGCGGAACTCGTGGCGCGGAAGATTCGAGTGAATGTCATCAGCCCGGGGCCGATTGATACCAATATTTTCACTCGGCGCCCGGCGGGAATGAAGGATCAGTTTGCGTCGCTCGTTCCGATGGGTCGCCTGGGCCGGCCGGAGGAGATCGCTTCGACGGCGCTCTTCCTGGCGTCGCAAGATTCGAGCTTCATCACTGGGAGCGAGATCTTCGTCGATGGTGGAACGGCACAGACTTAGGGGTTCAATTAAACCTCCATCTTGGTCTGTTGAATGCGGTTTGCCGTGGGGTGCGTTGTTTTGCGCGGGGAAGAATGCCACCGATTCGCCTCGGATTCAGTGGCGGCGTCCTTCAAATAGCGGCGCTGTCGTGGGTTAACTCCGGTCGTGGGGTGCGGAAAATTCATTCCAGATAGGGGAGTGGCCCGCGACATTTGTAGCCGTATGGCCGAATGTCATCCAATCTTATCTTTTGTAGCAAGTTTTTAGTCGCATTTTCATAGCGCTGTTTGTAGGGTACGGGGTTGTGACAAAAAGGGGTTTTATGCGGCGCGTCGGGTGGTGGATAGTCATTTGTTCGCTTTTTGGGTTGGTCGGGTGTGCGTCGAAGGCGCCATCAGCACAGCCGGTGGCGGCGGGCAACGCGACCCCGGCGGCTCTGAGCGCGGCCGTGGATACCGATCAAGCCGAAATTGCGCTTTTGAAAGCTGAAAACGAGGAGTTGAAGGGCAGGCTGGCTACCGCTGCGGGGGATGCCGACGGCGATAAATCGCGCGGGCTGGGGGATTATCCTCAATCGAAAGAGGATAGTTCGCTCCACCTGCTTCCATTGGTCGTTTTTCCCAAGCCGCATCAGGGGCCGATGAACATCAGCGAAGATTGCTGGAACAGGGACGAGACCCTGACTTGCGCAAGTTGGAGAAGCGCATTTCCACCGCTCTTC
Source organism: uncultured Phycisphaerales bacterium (assembly GCA_963844715.1). Classification (GTDB taxonomy): domain Bacteria; phylum Planctomycetota; class Phycisphaerae; order Tepidisphaerales; family Tepidisphaeraceae; genus UBA1161. The sequence continues at coordinate 525,536 of CAWJPJ010000007.1, forward strand.
AGAAGATCGACCTCCCCTGGACGGTGTGGGCGTATGGCGGGGTTGGGCACCCTGCCGGATTCGCGATCGTCTCGAGTTTGCAGGAGATCGACGAGCACGGCATCTGCGAAGATAAACCGCCGAGCACCCAGAGAAATCTAAGGCAATTCATTTTTGTATTGAGTCCGACGGTTGTCGAGACCAACGATCGGCCCGCCGAAGAGGAGGAATTCACCTATTACTTCGAACACGGGAGCGCGGAATTACCGGATTCGATCGCGGACAACAGTCTTGTCGACACGAGGGAAGGGGGGGATCACCTCTATTTGCTGGTGTATCGGTTCCAGCGACCAATGGATTTACCGACTCTGGATTTGATGTCGGACAACCCGGAAATTGACCATTTCCACAAGTCCGGATTAGCGGCTGCACTCGATGAAGAATTGGGGAAATGATGCCTAACCAAACGACGTCTGGCACTGCATCGACAGTGCCGGCAAAAGCGGCTGATTGCGACGGAAAAAAATCCGCCTGGGCGGAGAGAATATTGATCGCAATTTGCGGCCTCCTGGTGCTCATAATCGGGGTGGTTCTGGCGAGACAAACGTATGAAGCGACTGTGCAGGTGCAGACGCTTGAAGCAAGCGCGCAGAAGACCAGCACGGACTACCTGAACACGCGGGTGTTCGTGGTTTCGCTTTTGACGTTGCCGCTGCTGGGCACGCTTTTCGGAATTTTGCCCATACACTCGCATCACCATGCCTTGTCGTACACGTTTCTCAGCGCGTTGATCGGATCGGCGCTTTATTTGGGATCGGTTTTGGCGCTAATTTGCCTCGAGGACAGTTGCTTCCCGGGCGAGCTGACTACGTATTTCGGTTACTGGGCAGTCCTCTTTGCTCTTTTTCAATCATATGCAACACTTTCGATAACTCGCCTTGCCCGCCCCGATCTCCGTAAGGGCGAGGATGAGAAAACGGAAAAAAGCGGAGAAAAACCCAACTTGGAAATAAACATCAACATGGTGGAGATAACGGAATCAATCACTGTCGAGACTGATACTGCCGCCGATTCCCCGTAAAAATCTTGACCCTGCCTCTCCGCAGGCGATAATACAAGTATGGCCAAGTTCCGACTTGTGTTGATCGGCGAACTGGCCCGCCAGATGGGCTTTACGCCTCAGGAGTTGCGATTCGCGCAACTTGATGCGGCGGAAGAGCTTCTGCTAGATATCGATCCCGCCAAGGCTTATCCGTTCGGATTCATCGTCTTCAGGATCACCGGCTACCATCCCAAGCGCATTGACCAGGAATTGCTTACGGGTCTGGCCCTTCAGCACGATTTGGGGCTGCTCGTCGAGCAGGTCAGCGACACTTTGGACTTGAGGCAGGACAGCCAGCCCCAGCCGGTTTTGAGCATCGACGAAGTGACCGAGCGGTTCAACGTCACGAGCAAGACGATCCAGCGCTGGCGGCGGCGGGGTCTGGGGGCGCGAATTTTTACGTTCCCCGATGGGAAGCGGCGGGTGGGGTTTTTGCTATCGACCGTCGAGCGGTTTTTCGCCAGCCATCGGGATCAGGTGGCCCATGCGGGGAATTTCTCGATCGTTACCGAGAATGAGAAATCGCAAATCCTGCTGACGGCGCGTCGATTGGCGCGGGGCGGGAAATGCAGCGCGGTGGAGATCGCCCGGCGCATTGGCCGGAAATTGGACCGCGCGCCCGTGGCGATCACGCAGATTCTCAAAACCCATGGGCAGGCGATCCTTGCGATGGCGGCTCCGCCGATCTCCGAGGAACAATGCGAGGAGATTTATGCGGCCCATCGCGGTGGCGAGTGCGTGCAGGCTTTGAGCGATCGGTTGGGACGATCCGCGGCCGAAATTCGCCGGGTGATTCTGGAACACCGCCTGGGCCGGTTGATTCGGCGGCGGATGCGGTTTATTGACGATCCGATTTATCACCAGCCGGACGCGGCCGAAGCGATTGATGCCATCGTCGAGCAGGAGGAACTGGCCGATCCGCATAACGGGCAAGAGTCGCGTATTCCGCGGGATTTGCCGCCGTATTTGCAGGATTTGTATCGCACGCCGCTGCTATCCGCCGCGCGGGAGCGGGCGCTTTTCCTGAAGCTCAATTTCCATAAATTCGAGTTTGTGACGGCCCGGCGGAAGATCGATCCGGCGCTGGCGACGGCGCGGCAGGTGAATCTGCTGGAAAATCTGCGCCGCCGGGTGATCGAGGCGAAGAACCGGATCGTGCGGGCGAATCTGCGGCTGGTGGTCAGCGTGGCGCGGAAACACCTGCGGGCGAATCTCTCACTGATGGACTTGATCAGCGATGGAAACATCACCCTGATGCGGGCGGTCGATTCGTTTGATTTTCACAAGGGGAATCGATTCAGCACCTATGCGACATTTGCCCTGATGAAGGGATTTGCGCGAAGCGTGCCGCAGATGCAGGTTCGTCAGCGGCGGACGATGGCCGATGCGGAAATGCTTGCGACGGTTTCCGACCAGCGGCCGACGATGGATGTGGATCGCATGCTGGATCGGGACCAGGTCAACGGGTTGCTGTCGCGGCTGGAGCCGCGCGAGCGCGATGTGATCCTGGCCCACTTTGGATTGAATGAGCGGACGCCGGCGACTTACGAGCAGGTGGGTTCGCGAATGGGGTTATCCAAGCAGCGGGTGCGGCAGATCGAGCAGGCGGCGCTGGCGAAGCTTCGGGCAGCTCCAAAAAGCGATCTGCCCGCCTAACTTAATTCCCTTCCCATTGTCTGATCTTCGGCGAGAGAATTGAAAAGCGGTCGAAGTTGCGATCTTCTTTGGGATCAGGGTAAATTATTTTCCGCCGTTTTTTTGAATGTTTTGTAGGCAGCGGGGTTGTTGCCCCGCTGGATTTGGAAGGAAGGATTTTTATGCGGCACCTGCGAGGCTCGGGCGCGGCGGCATTTTTTTTGATCTGTCTGTCGGCGGCGCTGGCGCGGGGCGACGCCAAAGTGGATACGACGGACGTTGGGGACAATGGGAACGTCGCGGCGTTCGCGGTGAGTCCGCATGTGAAGCACTTTCTGGTTTTGTCCGTGAAGGGAAGCCGGTATCAGATTCTGATCGATGGGGCGGCGGGTCCGAAGATTGAATCGATCGATTGGACGGGGGGGACGGCATACAACGCGGGGGCCGGAGGGGCGGTGTTGACACAAATGCCGGTGGTCTTTTCACCGGATGGGGAGCATTTTGCCTATTGCTACAAGGATGCCGCCGATACCGTGATCGTTGAGGACGGCAAGGAAATCGGTCGGCTGGCGACGCTGAACGGGCTGGAAATGCCGCTGACGTTTTCGAACAACGGGCAGCATCTGGCATGGGGTTACAACAACTCGATTTATATGGACGGCGTCGCCGGGCCGCAGAGTCGCTATCAGCCTGTGCTGAATTTCAGTCCGGATGGAACGCGATACACCTACAACGGGACGGTCGTGGGGGGCAATCAAAACTGGGGGTTCGTGGACGGAAAGCAGGTCAACTACTTTGGAGAATTTTCGCAATTCTCAGCCACCAATCATCTCATCAGCCTCTACCCGGCGGACGGAGGCGGAACGATTTTCGTGCTCGACGGCAAGCCGGAGTTCAAAGCGGGCGGCATTCGCAATGTCTGGACCTCTGCGGACGGGAAGCAGATTGCCATCCTCATTCAGCCGGATATCCAAAACTCCCAGACGGTGCTTTCCGTGAATGGGAAGTTGGTGCCCTCAACCCAAGGGGTGAATATCACAAACATGTATTTCAGCCCCGACGGCAAGCGCTGGGCCGCGCTCTGCAACGCCAACGGCGGGAACTTCATGATCATCGACGGGACCAAGGCGGATTCATATCAGAACATTCCGCCCGCGGTCGACTATGACTACCGGGCGACTTTCGCCTGGGCGTATCCGACGGTGGATCCGAAGACGGTGCTCGAGCTGCCGGCGTTTACATCCGATTCGGCGAAATTTGTTTATGTCGCCACGGCCAACTCGCAGAATTTCTTGATGACCGAGGACGGAGAGTACGACGATTTTACGATCAATTACCAGAACGCGATCGTGAGCCCGGCGGGAGGGCATTGGGGATTTATCGGGCAAAATCGCCTAAAAAAAGGGGCGGTGGTCGTTGACAACAAGCCGGTCTTTACGCTGCAGCTAGCGCACGAACGAGCAGGCCGCGGCTGTCGGTTTGTGCTTCAGCCCGGATGGGGGGCATTACGCCTTTACTAGCATTGATGGCCAGCACCTCTACGAGGACGCCAAGCAATTGCCGGGAGGAATCCAGGGGCGGAATTTCATTTTCAGCCCGGATGGAAGTCACCTGGCGTATGTGACGTATCGCTCCGGAGTGGCGATCGACGGGAAAATCTTCGCCAACGTCCCTCCCGGGCACGGTGTGAACTCGCCTCTATTTTCGCCGGATGGGCAGCATTTTTACTTCATCACCACAGGCAATGTGCCCAACTCCAAGGACCAGCAGACGTTGTACTGCGACGGCAAGCCGGTGGCGCATTTCAGCGGACTGCAACTGGGCCCCGGACAGGAAATCCACTATGATATTTCACAAAACGGAGTGCTGACGCTGATTGCGCAGTCCGATGGGGAATTGACCCGGTTCGTCGTGACGCCGGATTCAAACATCGAAGCGGTGCTGAGTGCCGCCCCGGCGGCGCCGGTAAATCCGTAACCCGCGCGCGTATTAACAATTCACGCGGGATTTTCGTGCGATTTAATGATTGGGCGATTGGGTGTGCCAACGAATCGCGCACCGCCTCACGCCTGATTCACGCGCTTGGACAACTCCCGCTTAAGAACTTTTCCGGTCGGCGAGCGCGGCAAATCCTTTTCAATATAAACTTCCCGCGGGATTTTCCATTGCGGTAGGCCGTGTTCCCGGCAGAAATCTCGCAGTTCGTCGGCCTGTATCGACTGGCCTTCCCTAGCGACGACGAACGCCACGACGATCTCCCCGCGGCCGGGATCTTTTTTGCCAACTACGGCGATTTCCGCCACGGCGGGGTGATTCAGGATCGCTTCCTCCACTTCGCGGGGCGCGACTTTTTCGCCGGCGATAATGATCAGATCTTTCTTTCTGCCGGTGATGTAGAGAAATCCGTCGGAATCGAATTTGCCGAGATCGCCGGTTTTGAAGAAACCGTCGGGCGTGATGGCGGCGGCGGTTTCGTTGGGGAGGTTGTAGTAGCCGCGGAAGACCATCGGGCCCTTGAGCCAGATTTCGCCCTCGCCGCCGGTGGGGAGAGGTTGACCGTTTTCGTCCATGATTTTGATTGTGGCGCCGGGGATGGCTTTCCCGACGCTTCCCTGCCGGAACTCATGCGGCACGTTCAGGGCAACCACCGGGCTGGTCTCGCTTAGGCCATATCCTTCATGGAGGGTCACGCCGAAGCGCTGTTTGAAGCCTTCCCGGAGTGTGGAAGGGAGCGGCTCCCCGCCGCTGATCGCGAGCCAGACGGTTTTAAAATCCGGCGGCGCGGCGTTCTTCAAATGCGCGATCGCGCCAAACATGCTCGGCACGGCAAAGAGCAGCGAAACGCCGCGATCGCGGATGGCGTTGACCGCGGCCACGGGGCTGAACCGGGCCATGTAAATAATCGTCGCGCCGAGCTGGATGGGGGCGAGCATCATCGCGGTCATGCCGAAGGCGTGGAACAGAGGGATTACGCCCAGGAAGACGTGCTTGGAGCCCAATTGCGCGTGCTCGATGCAGGCATCGACGTCGCTTTGCAAATTCTCATAGGAAAGGATCACGCCTTTCGGTAAGCCGCTGGTCCCGCTGGTGTAGATCAGTACGGCCATGTCGTCGGGACTTTTGGGTGCGGCGGTGGGAAGAGCGGAATCAGCCGGCGGCGGGGGAAGCTGGGAAATGTCGATGATTTTGAGGCCGCTATTGGCGATGCGCGCGGCCAAAGGGGGCGCGGTGAGGACGGTATCAACGCCGCTATCAGCCAGGACATGAGCCACCTCGCGGTCGCCGAGCAAAAAATTTATCGGTACGACGCTCTTGCCAGCCAGCAGAATTCCATAGAAACTGGCGACAAAACCAAAGCTGGAAGGGAGCATGACGGCGACGTTTTGCCGCTGCGTGCCGGCGGAGAGCAAAGCCGCCAATCCCCCGGCCGCCGCCGCAACTTGCTGGAAGGTGTAGCTGCCCCGATCGTCGTGCAGGGCAATTTCGCCGGGCGTACGCCGGGCGCGATCGAGCAGCGGTTCCACCAGCATCGCGGCAAATATAACGCTTGGAGGCAAGGATGCGAATTCCAAGAATGGATTACCTACGGATCGGGTCCGCGGGGTTTCTACTGATGATGATGACGGCGTGCGCGGATACCAGTCCGCAGCGCCGGGAATTGAGCGCGGGCGAGGATGCCCTGCGGGCGCAGCAGTATGACCGCGCGCTGCGCGCGGCGGATGTCGTGGTGGCGTCCGGAGTGAGCGCGGACGCGGCGGAGGCGCACTACCTGCGCGGGCAGGCAATCGAGGAACGGCCGAAGCTGGACAAGGGGGCGGCAAACGCCGACCTGGCCGAGGCGCGGCGGGATTATTGCACGGCGCTGGAGGAGAAGCCCAGTCCGGAATTGCAGGCACGCCTCCACGGGCAGGTCGGGAATGTGACGTATTTCCAGGAAGATTACGCCGTCGCGCTTCAACAATGGACCATCGCTTATCAGCAGCTTAACAATCCATTGTGGAAGCAATGGGTGCTGTATCGGATGGGGATCTGCCAGCAGCGATTGGGACGGTTTGTCGACGCGGACCGGACGTTTGAGATTGTGCAGGGAGATTACCCGGGAACGGAAGTCGCGAGCCGGGCGCACGCGAGGGAAGGGGTGCACGGGTTTTACGTGCAGGTGGGGGCGTTTACCGACGCGGGCGACGCCCAGAAGGCGGCGTATGTGGTGGGGGCGACTGGTTCCATCCCGCAGGAAGTGGACCAGCATGGGCTGAAAGTGGTTCGCACGGCGGGGGTGCCTTCTTACTCGCAGGCCGCGGCACTGAAGAACCGGCTTATAGGTCAATACCCCGATGCCAGAATAATGCCCTAGGGCCGCGGCGACCGCCGCCAATTCGGCTCATTCACCAAAGTCTGACATGGGGGGGCATTGGCAGATCAGATTTCTGTCGCCGTATGGGTTGTCGATTCGGCCTACGGCGGGCCAGAATTTGTAATGCTTTGTCCAGGGGGCGGGATAGACGGCTTGCCGGCGCGAATAGGGATGCTTCCAATTATCGTCGGCGATGGCGGCGGCGGTGTGTGGGGCGTTTTTCAGAACATTGTCCGCGCGGTCGGCGTTGCCTTGCTCGATATCGCGAATTTCCTGGCGAATCGAAATCAGCGCATCGCAGAGGCGATCGAGTTCAGCTTTGGATTCGCTTTCGGTCGGCTCGATCATCAGCGTGCCGGCTTCAGGCCAGGACATGGTTGGGGCGTGGAATCCGTAATCCATGAGCCGCTTGGCGATGTCTTCGACTTTGATTCCGGCGGATGAGTCGAACTCCCGGCAATCGAGAATGAACTCGTGGGCGCAGCGGCCGTTCTTTCCCTGGAAGACGATGGGGTAATGCTCCTGGAGGCGCACGGCCATGTAGTTGGCGTTGAGGATGGCGATTTCGCTGGCGCGTTGTAGGCCTGCGTCTCCCATAAGGGCGATATAAACCCAGGGGATGGGGAGGATTCCGGCGCTGCCGTAGGGGGCCGCGGCGATGGGTCCGACGGCGTCGTCGCCGTGCCCCGGGAGGAATTGGGCCAGATGCTCGGCGACGGCGATGGGGCCGACGCCGGGGCCGCCCCCGCCGTGGGGGATGCAGAATGTTTTGTGCAGATTGAGATGGCAGACGTCGGCGCCGATATCGGCGGGGCGGCAGAGGCCGACCATGGCGTTCATGTTCGCGCCGTCGAGATAAACCTGACCGCCATGGTCGTGAATGATTTTGCAGATTTCCCTGGGTTGTTCCTCGAAGACGCCGTGAGTGGAGGGGTAGGTGAGCATGAGAGCGGCCAGGCGGTCGCGATGCTCGGCTGCCTTGGCGGCGAGGTCGTTCAAGTCGACGTTGCCCATCTCATCGCACGCGACGGGGACCACTTTGAAACCGGCCGTGACGGCGCTGGCGGGGTTGGTTCCGTGCGCGGAGACGGGGATTAAGCAGATGTTTCGGCCTTTGTCGCCGCGATGTTCGTGATAGGCGCGAATGACCAATAGTCCGGCGTATTCGCCTTGCGAGCCGGCGTTGGGCTGAAGCGAGACGGCTGAGAAGCCGGTGATTTTGGCGAGCCAGAGTTCGAGTTCCGCGAAGAGTTCGGCGTAACCGCGCCATTGGTCGGGCGGAGCGAAGGGATGCAGCCGTGCAAATTCCGGCCAGGTGATCGGCAGCATTTCGCTGGTGCCGTTCAGTTTCATCGTGCAGGAGCCGAGGGGGATCATCGATTGGGCCAGCGAGAGGTCGCGGCTCATGAGTCGGCGGATGTAGCGCAGCATTTCGGTTTCGCTGTGATAGCGATTGAAGACCGGATGGGTCAGATAGGGCGTGGTTCGGGCCAGACCCGGGGGGAATTCGCCGTGACCGGCGAGTTCGTCGATGTTGATGGGGAACGTGGCCCCGCCGGCGAAGGATTCGAGGAGAATTTGCACATCGCCGCGGGTGGTGGTTTCGTCGAGGGAGATGCCGAGGCTTCCGTCTTGATAGTCGCGGAGATTAAATCCGCGGGATTTGGCCGCGGCCAGGATCATGCCGGTCTCGAGTCCCTGCGGGCGGACTCGGAGCGTGTCGAAAATTTCGCGTTGATTAACCAGATGCCCGATGCGGCGCAACCCCATGGCCAGGGCGCGGGTCGAGACCGCGCACGCGCACGGCGATTTGTTTCAGGCCCTCGGGGCCATGGTAGACGGCGTACATGCCGGCGATGACCGCGAGCAGAACCTGGGCGGTGCAGATATTGCTGGTGGCTTTGTCGCGGCGGATGTGCTGCTCGCGGGTTTGGATGGCCAGGCGATAGGCGGGCTCGCCTGCGGAGTCCTTGGAGACGCCGACCAATCTGCCGGGAAGTTTTCGGGCGAACTCGCTGCGCGTCGCCAGGTAGGCGGCGTGAGGTCCGCCGAAACCGAGGGGCACGCCGAAGCGCTGGGTGGATCCGACGGCGATGTCCGCGCCGAATTCGCCGGGCGGTTTGAGAAGCGTGAGGGCAAGAATATCGGCGGCGACGACCACCATCGCGCCGGCGGCGTGCGCGGCGGCGACGATTGCCGAATAATCGACGATGGTTCCGTCGGTCGAGGGGCATTGCAGCAGCACGCCGCAGAATTCGCGGGCTTTGAAATCGGTCGCTGAGGCTGGGCCGATTACGCATTCGATTCCGACCGCGTGGGCTCGGGCGCGAGTGACGGCGATGGTCTGTGGATGGCAATCCTCGGCGATGAAGAAGGCGTTGCGCTTTTGCTCGCCGATGTGCCAGCACATTCCCATCGCCTCGGCGGCGGCGGTGGCTTCGTCGAGCAGCGAGGCGTTCGCCAGGGGAAGGCCGGTCAACTCGCTGACCATGGTTTGAAAATTGAGAAGCGCTTCGAGGCGGCCCTGGGAGATTTCGGCCTGGTAGGGCGTGTATTGCGTATACCAGCCGGGATCTTCCAGGATGTTTCGCTGAATGACGGGGGGTGTGATGGTGTCGGAATAACCCATGCCGATGCAGCTACGGGCGACGACATTTTTTTGTGCGATTTCGCGCAATCGCTGGAGCAGTTCGAATTCACCGCTGCCGGGACCGATTCCGAGGGACCGGTCGAAGCGGATGGATCGCGGAATGGTCTGGTCAATCAGTTCGGTAACCGAAGTGAGGCCGAGCGTGGCAAGCATATCGCGGCACGTCGGACTCGGTGGGTCCGATGTGTCTGTGCACGAATGTGTCGGACGGGGCGAGCATCGAGCTTGGAAACGGCTCGGCGACGGGCGGATCAGTGTCCAATTTTCTTGAGATAATCATCGGCGGAGAGAAGTTTACTGGTTTCATCGGCGCTCGCCACTTTCACCTTGATCATCCAGGCGCCGGAATATGGGTCGGCATTGACCAGGCCGGGGTTGGAATCGAGTTCGGCATTGACGGCGGTGACCGAGCCGGTGACGCCGCTCACGAGATCGGCGGTGGCTTTGACCGATTCGATCTCGCCGAACGGCACACCCGCTTTGACGGACTGCCCGACCGTGGGCAATTTCACATAGGTGATGTCCGTCAACTCATCGGCGGCGAATTGAGTGATGCCGATGGTGACGGTATCGCCGTCGATCTTGTGCCATTCGTGGGTCTGCAAATAACGTCGGTCTTGTGGTACGGGCATGGTTGATCCTATGTCTTTGGATTTCTGCGGTAAAACGGCAGCGGGACAATTTTAGCCGGGTGTTGCGATGAGCGCAAGTCGACCAGCAATTCGGTTCCGACCTCGGCGTGGCGGGAGTCAACGTAAGCCATGGCGATGCTTTTTTGCAGCGTGGGGCTGAGGGTTCCGCTGGTGACTTCGCCGACGTGGGCGGCCCGGTGCAAAACGGCCGACCCCTGGCGGGCGATGCGCTGGCCGGACAATTCCAGGCCGACGAGTTTTCTTGCCGGGCCATTCTTCGCGATGACGCGGAGCGGCTCGACGCCGATGAATTCCTTTTTCAGATCGACGGCCCAATCGAGGCCGGCCGAGATCGGATCGGTTCCCTCGGAGAGTTCATGCCCATAAAGAGGCATGGCGGCTTCGAGGCGAAGGGTATCGCGGGCGCCCAGGCCGGCGGGTTGGATGATGGAATCAGGCTGGCACAGCCCGGACGAAAGGGATTTGAGCGAGCCGGTTGCCGCCTGCGGCGGAGAGAATAATTTCGACGCCGTCTTCGCCGGTATATCCGCTGCGAAAGACCGTGTAGGCGGACATCAGATGCCGGCCGTTTTCAAAACTCCAGCGCGGGAGCGAGGTTAATTCGACCGCCAGCACGCTGCTGATTTCGTCGATCACCCTGGGGCCCTGGATGGCGACCATCGCGGTGGCCTCGGTGCGGTCGTCGATTTTCACGTCAAAGCCCTCGCTATGCGCGGCAAGATGCTTGACGATTTTATCGCGATTGGACGCGTTGCAGATGATGAGCCAATGCTTGGCGTCTTTTCCGACGACGATGTCGTCGAGCACGCCGCCGGCTTCGTTGCAGACCAGGCTGTAGCGAATTTGCCCGGTTCGGAGATTGGCGACGTTGCGGGTAAGGATTTTATTTAGGAAAGGGAGGGCGTCTTTGCCGGTGATAAAGAGCCGGCCCATGTGCGAGACGTCAAAGAGGGACCCGCTGGTTCGCGTCTGCTGATGCTCGGCGGCGATGCCGCGATAGAGCAGCGGCATCTCCCACCCGGCGAAGTCGACCATTTTCGCTCCGCAGGAGACGTGAAACTCATACAACGGCGTTCGCAGCATGAATCGGCGAAAGGTAGTTCTGGAGGTTTAGCGCGTCAAGGAAACGCCCGCGGGCGTATAATTGTTTACCATGAAGAGCATCAACCCCGCGACCGAAGAAATCATCGCAGAATATCCCGAGCATAGCTGGGAACAGATCGAAGCCGCATGCGCGGCGGCGAAGGAAGCGTTTCGTTCCTGGCGGAAAACGCCGCTCGCGCAACGGTGCGATTTGCTTCGCCGCGCGGCGAGCGTGCTGCGGGAGAGGCGTTCGACTTTGGCCCCGCTGATGACCAGCGAGATGGGCAAGACGATCGCCGCCAGCGAAGGGGAAATCGACAAGTGCGTATTCGGATGCGAATACTTCGCGCAGCAGCGCCGAGGTTTCTGGCGGCGGAGCCGATGCTATCAGATGCGACGAGCAGTTATGTTCGATTCGATCCTCTTGGCGTCGTCCTGGCGATCATGCCGTGGAATTTTCCGATCTGGCAAGTGCTGCGATTTGCGATTCCGGCGCTGGCCGCCGGCAACACGGTTTTGCTGAAGCATGCGCCGAATGTTCCGGGTTGTGCACTGGCGATCGAAAAGCTTTTTGCCGATGCGGGATTTCCCAAGGGCGTTTTCACGTCGCTGCTGGTTTCGGACAACGCGACGGCGGAGCAATTGGCGGCGCATCCAAGTTTGGCGGCGATCACGCTGACGGGAAGCGAACGCGCCGGCTCCATCGTCGCGTCGATCGCGGGGAAGTCGCTGAAAAAGACGGTCATGGAATTGGGCGGGTCCGATCCGTTCATCGTTTTGGACGATGCCGATCTTTCGACGGTTATTCCGGCGGCCGTGGATTCGCGATGCCAGAATAACGGGGAGAGCTGCATCGCCGGAAAACGATTCATCGTTCACAAAAGAATCGCGGCCACCTTCGAACAGCAATTCACCGCGGCGATGGCAGCGCTGAAAGTGGGCGACCCGATGGATCGCGCGACGAAACTCGGGCCGCTGGCGCGGCACGATCTGCTCGAAAATCTACGCCGCCAGACGGAGGCGACGATCGCGCAGGGGGCGCGGCTGGCGACGGGCGGGCATCGCCTTCCGGGCAAAGGGTTCTTCTTTGAGCCGACGGTGTTGACGGATGTCGAGCCGTTTATGACGGCGTTTGTCGAGGAGACCTTCGGCCCGGTCGCCGCGGTGATCCGCGGCAACAGATATCGATCATGCGGTTCAATTGGCAAACGAAAGCCGCTATGGATTGGGCGCGAGCCTTTGGACGAGCGATCTGGATCGCGCCCAGAAGCTTGCCGGTGAAATCGAGGCGGGAGCGGTTTTCATCAATGGAATCGTCAAATCCGACCCGCGATTGCCGTTTGGGGGCACCAAAAATAGCGGGTGGGGCCGGGAATTGTCACAATTCGGCATCCGCGAATTCGTGAACATAAAAACGGTCTGGATTCGATAATTCTGTTGCCTGTCCATAAGTGGCGCGGGTCGGGAAGCCGAAATGGGATTCCCAGGTGGAAATCCATACCGAAGCTGTTTTAGAATCTCAGTCTCGGAACTCACCGATGCGATCAAGAAAATTCCTCATCGCGGCCTTGTGCCTGACTGTAGCGGTGTCTGCTTTAAGCGGGTGTAATCGTTCCCCGCAGCCGCAGGGTTTTACAATGCCGCCGGCGGCTGTGGTGATTGCCCCGGTGGTGACGGCGGACGTGCCGATCTATCTGGATGAGATCGGGAAGACGGTTGCCAAGGAGTCGGTAACCATCCAGCCGCAGGTTTCGGGGAAGCTGGATCGGCGCGATTTCGCGGACGGCGCGGATGTGAAGGCAGGGCAAAAACTCTTCACCATTGATCGCGCGTCCGTTCCAGGCTTTGGTGGACTCCGCCGAGGCGCAGCTCGAGCAGGCGGAGGCGCAGCGGGAGATCGCACGGATCAATTTCAATCGCGACGCGAATCTGCTGCCGACCCAGGCTGTGTCCCAACAGGATTATGACACGGCGAAGAACGCCGTCGCGGTTGGGGAAGCCAACGTCAAAGCGGCGCAGGCGGCAGCTGGAAACCGCGAAATTGAATCTCAATTATTGCACGATCGCGTCGCCCATCGACGGGCGGGCCGGATTGCGACTGGTCGATCCCGGAAACGTGGTGACGGCTAACTCGAGCAATTTGCTGGTGGTTCAGAAGATTACGCCGATCGAAGTGCAGTTCACGGTGCCCGAATTACAACTGGATCGCGTCCGCGCGGAAATGGCCGGGGGGACATTGCAGGTTCAGGTGCATACTCAGGACGATGATCGCCCGCCGGCGGAAGGCGAACTCGAGTTTCTCGACAACAGCGTTCAGGACGGGACGGGGACGGTTTACCTGCGGGCACTGCTGGAGAACAAGGATCGGCGGTTTTGGCCGGGGCAGTTCGTGCAGGTGCGCCTGATTTTGGCGACGGTTCATGACGCATTGCTGATTCCGGCCGAGTCGGTGCAGGTCGGGCAGCAAGGATCTTTCGTTTTCATCCTGAACCCTGACGGCACGGCGGCGCAGCGCAACATCACGCCTGGGCAGCGGCAGGGGGATGACATTGTCATCGAAAAGGGGCTTGCGGCGGGGGAGACGGTGATCCGCTCGGGGCAATTGATGGTTCAGCCGGGATTACCCGTTAACGTGACGAACCCCGCGGCAACGCAGCCTGCCGCGGCGGGGACTGCCGACGCCGACCCGATGCCGGAGCCAAGCCATGAATCTCTCCGAGCCGTTTATTCGCCGCCCGGCGATGACCACGTTGCTGACGGTGACGTGCATCCTGTTTGGCGTGCTGGCGTATCGATCGCTGCCGGTGAACGATCTTCCTTCGGTGGATTATCCGGTCATTCAGGCGCAAGTGAATTATCCGGGCGCCAGTCCCGAGACGATGGCCGCCAACGTCGCCACGCCGCTGGAAAAGCAGTTCATGCAGATTCCGGGGCTGTCAGGTGGTGACCAGCTCCAGCGGGCAGGGGCATACGAGCTTCACGCTTCAGTTTGATTTGAGCAAGAGCGTCGATGCGGCCGCGACGGACGTTCAGGCGGCGATCTCGCAGGCGGCAGGGGAGTTTGCCGGTCGATTTGCCCTCGCCGCCGACGTTTTCCAAGACCAATCCGAACGACCAGGCGATCATGTACATCGCCCTGGTCAGCGACACGGTCACCGGGCGGCGATCTGTACGACTACGCCAGCACCGAGGTGGCGCAGCGCATCAGCATCTTGCCCGGGGTTTCGCGGGTGGATACCTACGGGACGAAATCCGCCGTGCGAATCAAGGCCGATCCATCGGCGCTGGCGATCCGCGGGATGACGATCGAACGATTTGTCAGCCGCGATCGGCAAAGGGACGGACTACGAAGGGGCGGGGCAGTTGGATGGCCCGCACCGGACTTTTTTGCTTCAGCCGCAGGGACAACTCACCGATGCGGCGCAATACAACAATCTGATCGTCGCGATTCGCAACGGTGCGCCGGTTTATCTGCGCGACGTGGCGACGGCGGTCGATACCGTCGAGGACGAGCGAATCGCGATGCATTTCTGGGATCGCGATTTCAACGTTCCGCCGGCCGTCGTGGTGCTGGCGGTGTTCCGGCAGGGGGGGACCAATGCGGTGCAGGTTGCCCAATCGGTGCGCGATCTGCTCCCGCAGATGCAGGTTCAGTTGCCGCCGTCGATTCGGATGTATCCGATTTACGACCGGTCGCTGTCGATCGTTCACTCGGCCGACGACGTGCAGACGACGCTGCTGATCGCGTTCGTTCTGGTGGTGATCGTGATCTTCGTGTTCCTCGGCCGGGCCAACGACACGCTGATTCCGGTGGTCGCCCTGCCGCTCTCGCTGCTGCTGACGTTCATCGTCATGCAGGTCCTGGGATACAGCCTGGACAATCTTTCGCTGATGGCGTTGACGCTGGCGATTGGGTTTCTGGTGGACGATGCGATCGTGTTTCTGGAGAACACCGTCAGCCGGATGGAGCATGGCGAAACCGCGCTGGTCGCTTCGATCAACAGCGCCAAGCAGATCAGCTTGACGATTTTGTCGATGACGGTGTCGCTGGCGGCGGTGTTCGTGCCGCTGGTTTTCATGCCGGGACTGGTGGGGCGGATATTCCGCGAGTTCGCGGTGACGATCATCGTCTCGATCATTCGCGTCGGGAATGGTTTCGTTGACGCTCACGCCGATGATGTGCTCGCGCATGCTGGCCAATCGCGGCAAGGGGCATCGCAAGACGATAATGGAGCGCATCGGGCAATTGGCGTGATCGACCGCGTTTTGGTCGTGTACGGAAGATCGCTCTCCTGGTTCCTGCGGCACCGCTGGATTTCGCTGTGCATCTGGTTCATCACGATGATCGGGACTCTCTGGCTCTTCACGGCGGTCCCCAAGTCGTTCCTTCCGATCGGGGACAGCGGATTTATCCGCGGCCTAATGATCGGCCAGGAAGGCGCTTCGTATCAAGCAGATGCGCGTCTACCAGCACCAGGTGGACTCCATCATGCAGCCCAATCCGCCGTGCAAGCGACATTTACGCTGACCGGGTTCGCGCAATTCCTGCCTTCGAACCAGGGTTTTGTGCTCGCGTTTCTGAAGGACCGGGATCAGCGTCAGTCTATCAATGCCGTGGTTGGGCAGTTGATGGGGGCATTCCGATCGATCTTAACTGTTTTACGGTTACGCAGCCGTCTCCCGTGTTGCAAATCAGCACGGGGGCGACGGCGAGCAACCAGGGGAAATACGCGTTATGCGATCTCCGGAATCGACCGGGGCAGGTGGACGAGGCCGGCAAAAAGCTGAAATACGCGATGTTGCCAAATCGGGGCCGACCGGGCTGTTTCAAAGCGTGTCGTCCGATCTGTTCACCCAGACCCCAATCTTCAGATCGATATTCTGCGGGACCCGGCCTCGACTACGGCGTTTCCGGCGACCATCGATCTTAAACACCATCCGGCAGGCGTATTCGCAGAATTACGTCTACCTGATCAAGAAGACCGGAAGATCAATTTCAGGTGATTCTCGAAGCGGCGGACGCGGACCGGGCGCATTCCGGCCGATCTTGCCAATGCTGTACGTGCAGTCCGATGACGGGCAGAGGCTGGTTCCGATGCCGGCGGTGGCGACGTGGCACGAAACGCTCGGGCCGCAGAACGTGAACCACATCAACCAGTTTCCCTCGGTGACGATTTACTTCAATCTGAATGAGGACGTCCCGATCGGCGTGGCGACCGATTTCATCACCGGCGTCGCCGCGCAGGTCATCCCGCCGGGAATCCGCGGAACGCTGCAGGGCGAAGCCAAGGATTTCGCCGACACAATGCAGCGTGCTGAGCATCCTGATGCTGCTGGCGGTATTCGTCATGTACGTGATCCTGGGAATTCTGTACGAAAGCTATGTGCATCCGCTGACGGTCTTGTCGGCGCTGCCGGTGGCGCTGGTGGGCGGGCTGGCTGACGCTTTGGATCGCGGGGAAAATTTTCGCACCATCGACGCATCGCTTTACGCCTTCATCGGCTTGTTCATGCTGATGGGGATCGTCAAGAAGAACGGGATCATGATGATCGACTTTGCGCTTCAGCGCATGGCGCATGGGCAGAACAGCGTGGACGCGATTCACGACGCGAGCATGAATCGATTCCGCCCGATCATGATGACGACGCTGGCGGCGCTGATGGGCGCGGTGCCGATCGCGCTGGGCTTCGGCGCCGACGGGCAATCGCGTCGGCCGCTGGGTCTGGTGATCGTCGGCGGGCTTATCGTTTCGCAGTTCATCACGCTCTACATCACGCCGGTGATTTATCTCTATCTGGAGCAATTCCAGGAGAAGGTGCTCGACCGGACCAGCTTCTTCCATTCGGTGCGCAATCTGGCGGGCGCCGACGTCGAGGTGCTGGGTCACGAGGCTGGGGAGGGCTCCAATGGAAAGGGCGGGAACGGGAGCGAAAACGCCGATTCGGCCACCCAGCGCGACAGGTCTGAAACCGCGTTCCGATAAAAACGCTTCCCTGGATTACCCATTTTCTCCCGCAGTTTACCGGACGTTCCATTCCGTCCGACGGGGCAATTGGCGCAAGATATTTCGTTGATATGGGATCAGCCCCACGGTAGGATTCCGTGACTCGGCCGTTGAGGAAACTTGGTTTCGCACCCCTAATTTGTAGTGACGGAGTCAACCATGAAATTGTGGAAAGGTCTGGCAGGCGTGGCCATGGTCATGCTCGCGACGGGCGGCATAGCGCGGGCACAGGATACGGGCACAGGAACGGGCGACAACGGAACCGGCAACGAGGTGGTCGCCCCCGCCGCCACGCCGGCGGAGACGCCGACGCAAACCGCTCCGCTGATGGACGCGCTGGATCGCGCCCATCTCTCCGGCCCGCTGGATGCGGCGAACATCAACATCTACGGCTTCGTCGAAGCGGGCTGGATGTACGATTACAACACGCCGACCAACATCACTCCCGCCAAGAGCGCTCCCGGCGATTTCATTTTCTTCCCCGGCGCGTACAAAGATTCGCTGATGCTGAACCAGGTCGACCTCACCATCGAGCGCACGGTCGACATCAACAAAAACAGTTGGGACGTCGGCTTCCTTGTCGAGGGCATCTACGGCCGCGACGCGTTCTTCACGCACTCGCACGGCATGCTGGACGAGGATAACAAAAACGGCGGCACCACCGGGCCGGACGATCAGCTCGACCTGCCGCAGGCGTATATCGATGCGGTTATCCCGGTCTGGAATGGAATTGAAGTCAAGGCCGGGAAAATGGCCGACCTCCTCGGCGTGGAAACCATCAACCCGACCAAGAACGTCTTCTACACGCACAGTTATCTTTTTAGTTACGGCACGCCGTTCACCCAGACCGGCGTTTTGGGCACGATCAATATGCCCAGCGACATCAGTTCCACGGAATCGAGCACGATGACGTTCGGCCTCACTCGCGGCTGGAACCAAAGCACGGAAGACAACAACGGCGTCCCCGACGGGTATTTCCAATTCGCACACCGCGGCGATTGGCTGAGCTATGAATTCAACTTCAACTACGGCCCCCAGGGTGTTCTGCCGTATGGGCCTTCGGATAATCACGATTGGTGGGAAATTCCCGAAGCCAACGTGACTCTCAAGGCGTCTGATCAGCTATCGTTCACCGCCGACGGCCTGGTCGGCAACGCGGCGCATCTTTCCACCTGGGACGACCTGGCGGGATATGTGACATACATCATCGACCCCCGCTGGGCGGTAAGCCTGCGTACGGAGTACTATCATGACGGGCATGGCGTCACGACCGGCGTGGGCGGCGGAGACGTCGACTACGGGGAAGCGACCATTGGCGTGGCGATCACGCCGCTGCCCGGCGATGAATGGTTTGGCGGCTTGGTGATCCGTCCGGAACTTCGCTATGACTGGGCCGATCGAGCCGTGTTCGACGCCTCGCACTCGACCCAGCTCACGAGCGCCATCGACGTTTACTACAAGTTCTAACTTAAGTCGTGGCAATGGCGGGCCTCGTTGGCCGCGCAGCGTCTTGCCCCCGATTTTTAAGGCATTTAGCGCACGATATGTCAGCCGTCGCGGGTTAGTGCATGAAACCGATTTTAGTTGGATTGGATTGCCCGTCCGTTTAGAATGGAAGTGGAAGTCAGGGTACTGAGGAACGGGGCTGCGACCGCGGAGAATGCCCGTTGCAGCGGCGGACGGACAAGGCAATCCGCTTTCGGAAATGTTTGGGCTTTATCGCGTTGGTTCTTGTGTATTCCACACCAGCGCGGGGCGTTTCCGCCTAACCCATGAGGAAACTGCCGGGGGAGCTTTGGGATTTGCGCAGGAGATGTGTTTTATGTTGAGCCAAGCCAAGCGGCGGACGACGATTTACCGGTGCATCAGCGGCGTGGTGATGGAATCGCTGGAGGGCCGGCTGCTGTTGTCGACCACCACCGCCCCGACGACGTCGGCGGACCTGCCGGACCCGATCGTTCCGATCAAGCTGCCGGAGGCGCCGCTTCCATTGCAGGGCATCGTGGGAACCCCGGAGAGCCTCTCTCCGGCAATGCTCAACACGACCTACGGGTTTGGCGAAATCGCATACAACGTGGGCGGAACCGACAGCGGTGGAACGCTCATCGGGGGAACGGATTATCAGGGGAACGGGGCGGGAACGACGATTGCCATCGTTGATGCCTATGGAAGTCCGACGATCACCAGCGACCTGGAAACATTCGATGCCCATTGGGGGATTAGCAACAACGACGCTGAGGGTAATTTCTGTCTGACGATTCAGCCGTTGGGTGGAGTCAACGTGAGCCCCGGGCCGGTGACATCCAACGCGGATTGGGCGACGGAGACTTCGCTCGATGTGGAGTGGGCGCACGCGGTAGCGCCGGCGCGCATATTCTCCTTGTGGAGTCCCCGGATCCGTCACTGATACACATGTTCGACGCGGTCGTTTATGCCGCCGAGCAGCCGGGTGTCGTTGACGTTTCGATGAGTTGGGGGAGCGATGTCAATGCGACCGATTTCCCCAATGACCAGCCATGGATTTATGACGGGTATTTTGTCACTCCGGACGGCCACCTGGATTCGAACGGCGTCGCCGGGGGTGTGACGTTCCTGGCCTCCTCGGGAGATGATGGAGACCTCAGCTACCCAGCGGCTTCGTTTAACGTCGTGTCGGTCGGCGGGATGACGGTTAGCGTGGGTCTGGATGGAACGTTTCAAGATGAGGCGCCCTGGAACAATACGTACGGATCGAGCGGAGGCGGCGAGGATTCGATTTACGCCTCGGAATACAATACGCCATTCGTTTCCCTTGAGGCGGATCCGGTTACGGGCGTGTGGATGTATGACTCGACGCCTGACGACGGCGTGGCGGGATGGCAGGTTGTCGGCGGAACCAGTCTTGCGTGCCCGGTCTGGGCCGGGTATGTCGCCATCATCGATCAGGGAGTCATGCTCAGCGGCCGGGGATCGCTTCAGAGCGATACGGTGATCGATGATATCATCACCGCCGGCGAACAAAGCCCGGCTTACTTTATTGGCTCCTATGGCGGTCAGGCTCCGATGTATCCCCTGGGCATGGCGCCGTACCCCGACTTCCAGGCGATACCCTCGAACGGCAACACGGGTTTCGGCGTCCCCAATGCGCTTTACTTCGACACGACCAATGACCTGGTCGCGAATCCATTCGCCAGTTACATCCTGGAGCATGATCCGGGTGCGACCCCGACGATTGCGTTTCAATCGTCGTCGATTCCTCAGCTTGCCTTTGTTCAAGGTCCCTCCAGCACGGTCGCGGGCCAGACGATTTCGCCGGCGATCACGGTTGATGAGACGGGCGGGACCCTCACCGGAACGGTCAGCATCGCGATCAGCCTGCTCAGTCCGTCCGGCAACGCGGATCTTCTGGGAACGACGACGGTTACCGCTGTGAACGGGGTGGCAACTTTCAGTAATCTCGCCATCGATCAGGCGGGAACCTACGAACTTCAGGCCGCCGAGACCGGCGTGCTCGCGGGTATTTCGGGCCAGTTCACCGTCAGCGCGGCCGCCCCGGTTGATCTCGGTTTTATCACTCAGCCTTCGGCGACGTGGCAATTTGGACCCGTTACTCCGCCGGTCGTCGTTGGCATGGAGGATCAATTCGGAAATGTGGTCACCACCAGCACGAATCCGGTGAGCATCGTGATTGAATCGGGCCCCGCGGGGGCGGCTCTATCCGGTAGTACCACCGTTAACGCATCGGCCGGCCGGGCGACGTTCGACGATCTGGTCTTCAGCAAATCGGGCCAATACACAATTTTGGCCACCAGCGCCGGGCTGACGGGCGCGAACGAGCAACAGTTTCACGGTCGTCGGGATTCCCGCGACCGAGCGGTTCTTGTTTAACGGCGAGGCAATCGGTCCGGTGCTGATCCTTCAACAGGAACACCGCAATGCAACGTTGATCGCCGCGCAAGGCTCACCAAGCTCCGCGCAGATCGCGGCAGTCCCCGCCGCCGTGCCAGCCGTACCCGCGGTGATCGCCAGCGGCGCGGACGCCTCGGCCAACGCGACGCCTGCCGCGGCGGATTCGCCCGGTCCGCTGTTCAGCTTTATTCCGGTGAGTTCCTCGTCGAGCGACGATGATCTCAACCAACTGCTCGCCGGAGATTAGGCGGTTAGTCAAAAGGGGAAAAAGCGGGCGAACGGACTCGAACCGTCAACATCCTGCTTGGAAGGCAGGTGCTCTGCCATTGAGCTACGCCCGCAACGCCGCCTCAGCGGCGGAAATTCCAATGATAAATGATAAGTGACGATTGGCCAAACGGTCGGCGGCCGACGTTTTTGCCAGTAAATGCTAGAGCGTTTTTCCGCCGACAGTTACCGGAATCCCGGTCGGCTGGGCGGCCGGGGAATAGCTCGGCTCGATCGCCAGTTGCATGGGGCGTCGGCGCCCGGCGGGGGGAAGGCCGTCTTCGTCGATGATCCGCTGAATGGCCATGATCCCCTCGATGAGGGTCTCCGGGCGCGGTGGGCAGCCGGGCACGTAAACGTCCACCGGCATGAACTGGTCGATTCCCTGGATCGTCGCATAGGCGTCGAATACGCCGCCGGTGCTGGCGCACGCCCCCATCGAGATCACCCACTTCGGCTCGGTCATCTGCTGATAAATGTGTTGCAGGACGGGCATCATCTTGATGGTGACCCGGCCGGCAACGATGAGCAGGTCACTCTGGCGCGGGCTGAATCGCATCGCCTCGGCGCCGAAGCGGGCCAGGTCGTAGCGGCTGGATGCGGTCGCCATGAGTTCGATCCCGCAGCATGCTGTGGCAAATGGCATCGGCCAAAGCGAGCTTCGCCGCGCCCAATTCACCACTTTCTTGAGCTGCGTCGTCAAGACGTTATCGGGCAGTGTTTGCGTATCCATACCGTCACTCCATCGGACGCATCGTGATGATAGGTGAATTATTGGCGTCAATCCCAGCGGAATACGCCCTTCCCCCAGGCGTAGAAGTACGCAACCAGCAGGATCACGACGAATACGACCATTTCCATGAGAAGGAGCAGGCCGGCTTTGTGGCCGGAATCACGCACGTGGCGGGCGAAAATCGTGGCCCAGGGATAGAAAAAGATGATTTCGACATCGAACACCAGGAAGATCATGGCAACGATGTAGAAGCGGACATTGAAGCGGCGGTGGGCATCGCCGACCGGGATCATGCCGCTTTCGTAGGTGACTTCCTTGCCAGGGCCGGTGCGTTTTGGCCCGAGGATGATGGAGGCGGCGATGTTGACGACGGCGAAGCCGACGCCGACCACCAGGAGGACCACCACCGGCAGCCAGCCGGCCAGGGGGGAGGAGAATTCAGCCAAAACGGGGGCGGCCATGGGTGAAAATGTATGCGCTGGCGGCGGATTTGCAACAGATATCGGCCGCCTACTAATCTACGGGTATGAAAATATGCCTCGTCGCCCAGAACGCATCGCTGAAATTCGGCGGCGAGGCAAGTCTGCCTTGGCTGCTATTCAAGCATTTGCGGGCTCGGGGGGAGGATGTGCACCTGGTCGCCCACGGGCCGCACCTCTGAGGAAGTCCTGGCGGGGTTTCCCGACGACAGGGACCGGCTGCATTTTGCCGCCGGAGACGGGCTTGGACCGGTTTTTGTGGAAAATCGGATCACTGCTGCCGGGGAAGATCGACGCCCAGACGTTCACGATTTTGCGGCATATTCATAACCAGCGATTGCAAAAACGAATCGTCCGCCGACTCATCGCGGAGCGGGGGATCGAAATCGTGCATGAGATCAATCCCGTGTCGCCCAAGCAGGTGAGTCTGATGTACGGGCTCGGGGTGCCGGTCGTGATCGGGCCGCTGGCGGGGGGAATGAAATATCCGCGGGCATTCGCGGATATGGAATCGGCTGCGGAGCGCGATTGTTGAAGCGGGCGGACGGAGGCTGGCGCAATTTCTCAATGTCCTTTGGCCTGGGAAGCGAAAGGCGGCGGGATTGATCGTCGCGAACGATCAGGCGCGGGATGCGCTGCCTAAGGGCGCGGGCGGGAAAATCTTTTATGTTCCGGATGTCGGCGTCGATCTGAGCGTCTGGGCCGGCGAGGCGGAGCCCGCGCAGCGGCCGGATGACTCAGTTCGATTCGTTTATCTCGGGCGCCTGGCGGAGTGGAAAGGGGTCAAATATCTGTTGGAGGCGTTCAGCGCCGTAGCCGATCAAAATCCGTCCGCGCACCTGGATATCCTCGGCGACGGCGAGATGCGCGACGCACTGGAAGAACAATCGCGCAGGATTGAATCTCACGGATCGCGTGACGTTCGTCGGGTGGGTTTCGGCGGCCGACGGGGCGCGGCGATTGCGCGCGGCGGATGTTCTGGTGCTCCCGAGCCTGCACGAAGTCGGGGGGATCGTGATCCTGGAAGCGATGGCGGCGGGACTGCCTGTCATCGCCACCGATTGGGGCGGGCCGGCGACTGCACGTGACGGATGAAATCGGGATTCGCGTGAAGCCCGATAGCAAGGATGGATTCGTCAACGGACTGGCCGGCGCCATGATCCGCCTGGCGGGCTCACCGGAATTGCGGCCGCGGCATGGGGCTGGCGGGCAGAAAGCGCGTCGGCGAAAATTTGTATGATTGGGACGCCAAAACCGGGCGGTTTCTGGAAATCTACGGTGAATTGATCGGGAAGGTATGATGAAGGTCATGGAGTTGGCCGCCAGGATCGCGGACAAATCGGCGCTGGTCGGCGTGGTCGGCCTGGGGTACGTCGGCCTGCCGCTGCTGGCGGCGTTTCATCGCGCGGGATTCGCGGTCATCGGCTTCGACAACGACCCTAAAAAGATCGTCGCGCTCGAGCGCGGCGAAAATTATCTGAAACATCTCGGCGCCGATCTGGTCCGGCAGATGCGAGGAGCGGGAAGATTTTCGGCGACCGCCGATTTCTCGCGGTTGAAGGAACCCGACGCGATCTTGATCTGCGTCCCGACGCCGCTCGGGAACCATCTCGAACCCGATTTGAGTTTCATCGAAAACACGACGGACCATATTGCGGCCACGCTTCGGCCCGGACAGCTCGTCGTGCTGGAATCGACCACGTACCCCCGCACGACCCGGCAGATCGTCCTTCCGCGACTGGAAGCCGGCGGATTGAAATGTGGGAAGGACTTCTATCTCGCTTTTTCGCCGGAGCGCGAAGATCCGGGGCGGAAGGACTTTTCGACGGCCTCGATTCCGAAACTTGTCGGCGGAATCGATGCACCGTCCACGGAAATTGCCGCCGCTCTCTACCGCCAGGCGATTGAAAAAGTGATTCCCGTCGCGTCGGCGGAGATCGCCGAATCCGCGAAGCTGCTCGAAAATATCTATCGCGCCGTCAACATCGCGCTGGTCAACGAGATGAAGATGGTTCTGACCGCGATGGATATCGACGTCTGGCAGGTGATCGCCGCGGCCAGCACCAAGCCCTTCGGTTTCCAGCCGTTTTTTCCCGGGCCGGGATTGGGCGGGCATTGCATTCCGATCGATCCGTTTTATCTCTCGTGGAAGGCGCGCGAAGTCGGCATGCCGACGAAATTCATTGAGCTGGCGGGCCAGGTCAATCACGCCATGCCGGATTATGTCGTGCAGAGAACGGCACTGGCGCTGAACGAGCGCGGGAAGGCGGTCAAAGGCTCCAAGATTCTGATCCTTGGCCTGGCCTATAAGCCGGACGTCGACGACGTTCGCGAAAGCCCGAGTTTTGAACTGATCGAAAAACTGACGGAACTCGGCGCGACGGTGGACTATAACGACCCGCACGTCCCGGCCACGCACAAAATGCGCAAGTATGATTTGAACATGCGCAGCGTACTCATAACGAAGGAATCGCTCGCGCAATACGATTGCGTCCTGGTCTCAACTCATCACTCCGCGTACGACTGGCAGATGATCGCGGAC
Source organism: uncultured Phycisphaerales bacterium (assembly GCA_963844715.1). Lineage (GTDB taxonomy): Bacteria > Planctomycetota > Phycisphaerae > Tepidisphaerales > Tepidisphaeraceae > UBA1161. The sequence continues at coordinate 550,906 of CAWJPJ010000007.1, forward strand.
CACTCAAAATTGATCATCGATACGCGCGGGGCCATGCGAAATGTGCAAGGCCGCCGCGACCATATCGTCTCGGCTTAAGCGTGGCGTGCTGCCGCGTGGTATAATTGGAGCCAGGAGACCCCCCATGAAACAGACGTTCACCGCCCGGGTTTGGAAAGAGGAAGATTGGTTCATCGCCCAGTGCGTCGAGGTGGATGTCGCCAGCCAGGGACGCACCGAGGAAGAAGCCTTGGCCAATCTCCGCGAGGCGTTGGAACTTCATTTCGAGCCGCCGACCGCGACCATCACGCCCAAGATCGCCCACATTGAGGTGGAACTTGGCACGGCTTAGGCCACTCCCCTTTCGCGAGGTTCGGCGCAAAACTCATCGCAGCGGGATTTGTTCAAGTCGGTCAGCGCGGAAGCCACGTGAAATTCGCTCGGGTGACTTCAGAAGGGACTCGAACGGCAATCGTACCGAATCACGCCGAAGTGCGTCTGGGAACCTTGAGAAGCGTTCTGAATCAGGCGGGTTTGACACCCGAACAGTTCATCGCGCTTTAAGGACTCGATGACGGCCTTGCGGATCATTGCGGGATTGATCATTCTTGCAACCCTTGCGATGGTCGATCTGCGAGCGCCACGGCCGCGCGGCGACGCGCTGGCGCGAATACGCCTTCCTGTTGTTATGCGTCATCGTCGCCATCGGCTATGGGATCGCCAACGATCAAATGACCTCGCGCATTTCGTGGGAATATTTTTATTATGGGAAGGAACTCGGGCCGATCCTCGGTCCAAAAACTCCGCCCGACATGACGGCTCTGCATTGGCAAGCCGTGCGCATCGGCGCGGAAGCCACCTGGGCCGCCGGACTCATCGCCGGCGTGGCGATGCTCCTGGCGAATAATCCGCGTCCCGATCGTCCGCAGCTTTCCTTTCTGAGACTGGCCTTATGTCTGCCAAGCTTTATCGCCATCGCGGCGGCAATGGGGATCGTGTTCGGCGCGGTCGGCGCCTGCGGATGGCTCAACTGGATTAGCGAGGACTTCGGCGCCCTCTTCAAGGCGAATCTCTGGCGACCGACGCACTTCATGGCCGTCTTCGGCGTTCATCTTGGCGGGTATATCGGCGGGCTGATGGGAATCGCTTACAATGTGGTGCGCATCACGCGAACGCGAAAATTGAATTTGACCCAAGGAGTGTCATGAGTCCGCAAAACCGCTCGCCGAGGCAATTCCCCGCTCCCCCGCGATTGCTGGTTTTGGCACTGTTTGCGGTGGTCGGATTGTTGTGGGGGAATCACTTGGCTAATGAGAAACGGACGATTCAGCCTCCCGCGCGTCCGTCAACTGCGGCGTCGCCGAGCGTCGCCACGCAGCCGTGACGCATTATCCCTCGGGAGTATCCAGCAGGGATTGCAGCCGGTCTCCCAATTCACCTGGGAAGCGGGCCGGCCATGTGGAATCCAATAGGCCCGCATCAATCAAATCCCGCAAATGCACGCGGTCTTTATCGCGGAACGCCGTCAGCTTGATTTGCACCAGCGCTTGCAGCGACAGCACTCGGAATTTATCGGCCGATTCCGAGGCGGTCACGTCGGGATTCGCCGCCGACTCATGATCGCGCACTTTTTCGTTGGCGAAGATCAGATGCACGGCGTCGCGCGCCTTGGCTCGGGGTCCGTCCAGAAAAACATCCATGCCCGCGGTGTGCCTAAATATGAAACCGGCGGCTTCGAGGGCCGCTTTAACCGAATTCAAATCGGACCGGCGGACGAGAATATCGACGTCCTGCGTATTTCGAACCGCCGATTCGTCGACGCGCGAAACCCACAACGCGACGGCATTCCCACCCGCGACAGCGTAAGGCACCTTGGCCGCTTCTAGCGCGGCGGCGGCGCGTAAAAGTCGCTGACGCACTTTTTCCACGGCATTCACCATCCTATCAAGTGAAAATGGGCCGGGGACAACGGTCATGGGCGGATCCCTATGATATCCCGCCCCGCCTGCGAATCACAACGCCGAGCGATACCACTGCATTGTGACATCCAACCCCGGCGAGAAATCGACGATGGGGGAATAGCCGAGGATGCTTTTGGCCAAGGAGAGATCGGCCAGGGAGTGTTTCACGTCGCCGGCGCGTTCCGGGGCGTGGATGGGAGTCAGGTCGGGTCGTTTGAGCCATGCGGCCATTTGCCGGGCCAGTTCGTTGACGCTGATTCGTCCGCCACAGGCGATGTTGATCACGGCGCCGCCAATGGGGGTTGGGGATTTGGCGGCCAGGAGATTGGCGTGGACGACGTTGTCGACGAATGTGAAATCGCGGGATTGTTCGCCGTCGCCGAAGATGCTGGGCCGTTTGCCGGCGAGGAGCGATTTGGCGAAGGCGGCGATCACGGCGGCGTAAGCGTTGTCCGCGCTTTCGCGCGGGCCGAAGATATTGAAGTAGCGCAGGCTTGCCGTGTCGATCGGGAAACTGGCGGCGTAGGCGGCCATCAGCGCCTCGCACGCGGCTTTGTTCGCGGCATAGGGGCTGCGCGGGCGGGGGGCATTGATTCCACCTTGGGGAGCGTGGGGCTGTCGCCGTAGGCGCTGCTGCTGGCGGCGAACATGACACGCTTCACGCCTGCGGTGCGGGCGGCTTCCAGTACATTCAACGTGCCTGTGGAATTAACCTCGTGATAGTGACGCGGTTGTTCAATGCTTCGCGGTACGGAACCCAGCGCGGCCTGGTGGAACACGAATTTCCTTCCATCGACACATTGCTGAAGGAGCGGCTGATCGAGGATCGAGCCTTTCGCAAATTTCACGTCTTTGGGAAGCGCCTCCGGATTTCCACCGCCGGAAAGATCGTCCAGGACGGTGACTTTCGCGCCCAGTTCGTTTAGAGCGGTTGCCAGATGGGAGCCGATGAAGCCGGCTCCTCCGGTGACGAGGACAGAACTGTTTTCAAAATCGCCGCCGTGGAGCTTTTTCCAATTCGTCAAGTTTGACATGTGGGCCGCTAATTTACGGGAACACGGGCGGAATAGACAACCTATGCAACTGAGCCGATCAGTCGGCGGTAGAGGGCGAGGGTTTGTTCCACCTGTCGCGCGTAACTAAAATTCGATCGGATATGTTCCGCGGCCGCCGCTCCCATGCGGGCAAGCGCCACCTTATCGGCTAGAAATTCCATGGCCTCGGCGATGAACGCATCGTGATCGATCGGCGTGGATCGCCCGGTCACATTTTCCGGGATCAGTTCATGTGTGCCGCTGGTCGCGGTGCGCAGGACGGGCAATCCCGTGCACATGGCCTCGGCACAGGCCAACGAAAACCCTTCGCGGGCCGACGGCAGAAGCAGGGCATCCGCGGCATGATAAAGCGGCAGCGGATCGCGCCGGCCGAGGAGGGTCACGCGGGCACCCAGCCCGTCCTTTTCGATCCGGGCGCGAAGAGCCGCTTCATTGGGGCCGTCCCCGGCCATCAAGATTCGCAGTTTTGGCAGTTTGGCGACCGATTTTTGGGCCAGGTCCAGAAGCCAGGCCTCGTTTTTGGGGTCTTCCAGTCTTCCGACGTACAGGGCAATCAGGTCATCGTCTTTCAATCCCAAATTCTGGCGAGCCGACTGTGCGCGCCTCGGAGTCGTGCTTCGGAAACTTCGCGGGATCGATGCCGTGCGGAATAATCGTGATCCGGTCGGCGGGCACGCGGGCCTGTTCGGTCAGCCATTGCCCGGCGTCCTCGGACGGGGCGTGGACATGATCCCCAAAATCGCTGAGCCATCCCCACGGCCCGCCGAGCGGAATGTGGGATAAATGCAGCGTGTAAAGCAGGGGGGCGCGGTTGGTGCGCTGAAGCCGGCGAGCCACCAGGGTCGTCTTGCGATAATGCGCGTGCAGAATGTCGACGGGATGATCCTGGAGATAGCGGCGGAGGATTTTCGTTGCCCGGGGCAGTTGGAGAAGGCTGCTCCCCAGGGGCGCGTCAATCCACGGCCATGGGACATTTTGGAACATTTCGTGCCAGGCGCCGCGCTGGCCGGCGATGGCGACTTCATGTCCTTCGGCGACGCAGGCGTGGCATAAATCGTACAAATACCGGCTGACTCCGCCGGCGTCGCTGGCGGCGGTCAAATGCAGGATTCGCAAAGGCTTCGGGCTGTTCATCGGCGACGAGATTATCGTCATTCTCTGCCTTGTGAGCCGATTACCACCGGCGGAAGTTCCACTGTATAAATGCCGACATCTTAAACACCCAGCCCCCAAGCGGCGAGGCGGCGAAACGGCGGGGGAGGCATGAGGCGTCTGCATGGTCGATGTCCTGATTCAGACCCATAACGAAGAACTCAATCTCCCCCACACGCTGGCAAGCGTAAAAGGCTGGGTAAACCGCGTCTTTGTCGTCGACAGCGGATCGAACGACAAAACGCGCGATATCGCCCTATCTTATGGGGCGTCGTTCGTTTCCAAGGAATGGCAGGGTTACGCCCGCCAGAAGAACTGGGCGCTGGACAATCTGCCGTTCGAATCTCCGTGGGTTCTGATTCTCGACGCCGACGAGCGGGTGAGTCCGGACCTCAAGGAGGAGATCCTCCAGATCGTCACGCGGCCCGCGCAGAATGCCCCGTGCACGGGGTATTTCATCAATCGAGTCACCATCTTCATGGGGCGGAAGATCTGGCATTCGGCCTTCTTCCCATCGTGGAATCTGAGACTTTTCAAGCGAGGCCTGGCGCACTACGAAGAGCGCGAAGTCCACGAGCACATGATCGTGCGCGGGCGGACGGGTTATCTTAAACATCTCATCCTGCATGAAGACCGGCGCGGGTTGGAACATTTCATCGCCAAGCATAATCGCTATTCGACGCTCGAGGCGCAGGGAGATTTTCCGGCAGCGGCAGCGTTGGCCGGGATGGAAAAATTTCTGGAACGACCGCGTTTCGCGCCGCCGCTATGTCAAATATCGCCTGGCGCCGAAGCTGCCGATGCCGTGGATGCTGCGGTTCATTTATATGTATTTCGTCCGCGGCGGAATTCTCGATCGCAGGCCGGGATTGACCCTTTGCCTGATGATCAGCACGTACGAATTGTTCATTCGCGCCAAATATATCGAACTGGTTCGCACGGAGGGTAAAGACCCCATGGGCGTCAGCGGTCTGGCGCTGGAGGAAGGAACCAGCGAACTTCCGCTGGCGGCACTTTCGACGATGCTTCCCGCGCCGGAAGTCTTGAGAGAGATCGAAGCCGCCGCGGCGGGCCAGATCGGCGCGATCATGGAAACCGCGGCCCGGGGGCAGCCCACGCCGATCTCTCCCCCCAAGGATCCGGGCGGCGCGACGGCATATCCGCCGGAAAAACTCGCGCTCGCCCCCGACGTCGCGGCGGCACCCTCCGCGCCCGGATCACGCGTTCAAAAACAACTCAGCCCCTGGAGAAAGATGGAAAACATCAAACGAGCCTTGTGGATGTTGGCACGGACGTTGTTGTTCCGCCCATCGTTTCACAACTGGTACGGATTCCGCCGGTCGCTGCTGGTCGCTTTCGGCGCCAAGTTGGGCAAGGGCGTGCGCATTCGGCCGACGGCACTCATTGAGATTCCGTGGAACTTGGATCTCGGCGATGACGTAATCATCGGCGACTACGCAATCCTCTACTCGCTGGGGAAGATAACCATCGGCCGGGGGGCGATTATCAGTCAGTATGCCGCATCTGTGCGCCGGCACTCACGATTTCACCACGCGTCGTTTTCCGTTGCTGAAGCCGCCGATTGTGATAGGTGAGGAGGCCTGGATCGCCGCCGATGCTTTCGTGGGTCCGGGCGTGAAGATCGGAGATCGCGCCGTAGTCGGGGCCCGAGCGACGGTGGTGAAGGACGTTCCCGCCGACCAGGTGGTCATTGGTCCGGCCGCAACATTCCTTAAACCTCGCGAATTGCGAGATTAAAGGATTAAATTGCAACTTCGGCGCTATGAATCTAAAATACTTGGAGTTTTCGAGGAAAACTTTGCCAGTTTAGGCCGCTTGGGATTCCAAATAAGAGTATGATCGCGGCGTTATAACCGTACGGAGGCGGAGGCAGAACGAAGGGGGGCGGGCGATTCGCGGCATTTTTTCGGCCGCGTCGGGATGTCATGCATCGACAAGTTCAAAGAGCGTTCGCGGACTACCTGTTTGCCATATGTACAGTCGTAGCGGCGGGCGCTTGCGTAATCGCGACCTCGCACTTCGATCCCCGCTTCAGAAGCCACGGAATTTTCGGATTTTTCTTGATCGCCGTCGCGTTGACCGCGTGGCGCGCCGGATTCGGGCCGGCGCTGCTGGCCATTATTCTCTCGGTGGGTACGGCTTCATACATCTTTATGCCGCCGGTGCGTTCGTTCAAGATGGAAAGCCCCGACGATGTCGCGCGCGTTGTTATATTTGTCATCGTGGCGATCATCATTAGCTCGCTGCACGTCGCGCGCGAGCGCGTGGAGAAAAAGCTCCAACAAAGCGAGCAGCGCCTCGGCTTCGCTCTTGAATCGTCCGGGGTGGGTTGTTGGGATGCGGACATCAAAGAGGGCCAGTTCTGGCGGTCTTCCAATCTGCCGGGCCTGTACGGTCGCAGCGAGTCGGATTTTGCGACAACTTACGAGGGATTTTTCGCCTACATCCATCCTGAAGATCGGGATTTTTTCCGGCTCGCCAGCGTCCAGGGCGGGCTGGTCTCGCGGACCTACGAGATCTCTCACCGGGTTGTGTGCAGCGACGGCACGTTCCGCAGGCTGCACACTCGCGGGAAAATGTATCTCGACCGCGAAGGGAAAATCGATCGCATGGTTGGGGCCGTCTACGCGCTGGATGCGCCGCCGTTGAGGCCCGGCATTGCCGCCGCGCTTCAGGGGCGAGAGCCCGCACTGAGCGGCTTGACGGGCGCCGGCGAGTCCGAGAAGGCTCGTCCCCCGATGGAAAGCGTCGGCGAAATCAGTTCGGCGCCGCCCGCTTAGCGACGTGCGCGTCGTAAGCCCGAATCATTTGCCCGGCGACGCTCGGCCAGGTGAATCGGCTGGTTACCAACTCGCGACCCGCTTTTCCCATCATTGAAGCTTGCTCGGCGCTGCCCAGAACCGTCATCAATCCGGCCGCGATATCGGTCGCGTTCAGGTCGGTAATCACGCCGGCGCCGGCTTCCCGCACTTCGGGGAAGTGGCAGCTTGTGGAGATCACCACCGGCGCCCGGCAGGCCATCGCCTCGGTCACCGCCAGGCTGAACCCTTCCTGGCGGCTTGGAAGACAGAAGCAATCGCAATCCACCAGCGCCGAAAGCTTCTCCGGCCCATAGATCGGGCCGATCAAATGGACCTTGTCCTCCAAGCGCAGACGCCGAATCTGGGATTCAAAATCCGATTTCGCCCCGCCATCCGGTCCGGCGATCACGAGCTGCGCTTCGGGATATCGAACCGCCACCTGTGCGAACGCATCGGCGAGAAAATCCAAACCTTTTTTGTAATGAAGACGCGACAGAAAGAGTACAAACGGCCGGTCTCCCAGCCAGGGCCGCGATGCTCGAAAGCCCCCCTCGGCGGGGAGCGGATCCAATTCTTCCAGGAAAATTCCGTTGGGAATGACCTCGGCTTTGGCGGTAAGCCCGAGGTCTTTAACCAGATCGCGCTCGTCGGTGTTAAGGAAATGCAGGAACGCGGCGCGATTCAACATTTTGCGATATCCGAGAATGAGCGCCAGCCGTTTCTTCCAGCCTTTTTGGGAGATTGCCCAAGGGTCCAGCATTCCGTGGGGCGTCAGAACGTAGTCGATTCCGAGCTTCTGCGCTTCCGATGCGGCGGCATAAATCAACGGATCCCACACACCGTGCAGGTGGATCACGTCGGCGTTGCCGACCAGCGGTTCCAGGCGCTTTCTAGCGTCCAGGGCCAGAAACCTTTCCTTTCGGGTCAGCGGAGGAAGGAAATCGAGACGAACGCTGGCGATGCCGGGAATCGTGCCCAGATCGGCTTCGACGTTTGCCTGCGCGTCGGGGAAGCGATAGCTGACAAGGTTGACCTGGCAGCCGGCGGCGGATTGCGCCGCCGCCAGGCGCGCCGCAACGACCGGCGGGCCACCGGTTGCCGGGTCCAGCGAGGGAATGACGTGTGACACTCTCATCCGATCGCTATTGAATTATCCTTATGCATGCTGGACCAGAGACTCGCACCGGCTATCTCGTAAGATTGTGGACGGATCGCGACACCGGCCGTATTCTACCAAGCAAGAATGGCGCATCCTATCCGCCAGCGAGGCCCGGGAAGCGGAGTTAAGGCGTAGTGAGAAGCGTATTTAAGCCCATCGGCCGCGCGGTCAAATACGGCGTGCTCAAGCGGCGCGCCGAGCGCGCAAGTCGCCAACCTTCCTGACAAACCGCGTCCGGATTTGCCCAGGGCCGCGTTTCTGATCGGCTGTGGAAGATCGGGAACCACAATCGTCGGGGAAATCCTGGATCGGCATCCGCAGATCAAGTACTACTTCGAGCCTTACCACCTCTGGGCGACGATCGACCCGAATATCGACGTCCTGAATTTGTACCACTCGGGCTCGGCGCGTTTTCTTCTGGACGCCAAGAATTTCCATCCGGACGCCCAAAAGCGATTCAATCGGTTGATCCTCGAACCGGCCATGGATGCGGGAAAGTCCGTCGCCGTCGAGAAAACCCCGTTTAACGCGGTGCGGATCGGCTATCTCGACCAGCTCCATCCGGGCGCCAAATATGTTCATCTGATTCGCGACGGCGTGGATGTGGCCCGCTCGATCGACCGTCTTTCCAAAGACCAATCGTATCGAATTGTCGGCAAGCCGGCTCTCAATCGCTGGTGGGGGCGCAGCGGATGCAAGTGGACAGCCCTGGCCGAAGATGGGGTTGAGGCGGGCTATTTTCCCGACGAAGTGCGCTCTGCTGCGCAGCTACGCCTCCAAAGGGGCATACGAATGGGTGGTGAGCCTGGGCGAAGTGGACCGCTGGCGCGACCGGCTCGGCGACCGGTTGCTCGAGATGACGTACGACTACCTGACCGCCAATCCTGAGATAGCGATCAAGCGCATCTGCGAATTCCTGAGTTTGCCCGTTATTACGCCCTGGCTGCAAGCATCGATGCGCAGGATTGACGCCGCGCGGCGGAACCGAGGCGAACCGCTCGTCCTGCCGCCGCGAGTTTGCGAGACCTTCAACCAGCTTCAGGAGCGATACGGCTTCCTCGGCCGCGCCGTTCCGGGGATGCCCTGGGAATCGAAGGTCCAGATCGCCATCATATCCAACGAACCGACGCCCTATCGCGTGCACGTCCTCAATCGGCTCTCGCGGGAACTTCCCGGTGTTCACGTGCACAACGTCTTCACCCACACGATTTCCAATCCGAGCATGCCGTGGGAGATGCAGATCGGCCCCAACGTCAATCCGGTTTTCTTTCCGCGGCATCACCTGCGTGTGCACAGGCCGGCGTCCTTTCGTTCAATCCCGCTCTTTTTGGCGATTCGAAGCTACCTTCGCACCAAAGACGTGCAGATGGTGATTCTGCTCGGTTACAACGATCTGACCCGCATGCTGCTGATGATGTGGATTCGCCGTCGCGGGATCCCAATGCTTCTGGCGGGTGATTCCAACGTTTTTGCCGAGGGAAGAATTTCGTCGCTGGTGCGATTCATCAAACGCCGGTATGTCGGCTGGGTGCTCAAGCAGGTCAACGGAATCATGCCGATGGGCACGTGCGGGCGGGCGTTTTTCCGGCTTTATCGCGATCACAATCTCCCCGAATTTCTCTTCCCGTACGAGCCGGATTACTCAGGGCTTCGACGGCCTGATCCCGCTAAATTAAAGTCCTTCGGCGAAAAGTACGGCTTAGCGCCGGATCGAAAGCGATTGCTCTACTGCGGCCGGCTCGTCCGCGTCAAAAGGGTCGACGTAATCCTTCAGGCTTTTGCGCGAATCGCGACGGCCCGACCGCAATGGGATTTGGTCATCGCGGGTGACGGGCCGCTGCGAAAGGAATTGGAAAAGCGTTTCCCGCCGGTTTTGAAGAATCGCGTGAAGTGGCTGGGTTTTCTTCAATTCGATCAAATTATCCTTTCGTATCACGCATGCGATGTCCTGGTTCATGCCAGCGAATATGAGCCGTGGGGATTGGTGATCAATGAGGCGGTGGCGTGCGGATTGCCGGTGATTTCCACATCGGTGGTGGGAGCGGCGGTGGAACTGGTCCAGCATCAGCGCAACGGCCTGATCGTTCCGCCGCGAAACGTCGAGGCGCTTACCGATGCGATGTGGCAGATAACCCAGGGCGATCGCTATCAAGAAATGAGCCAGCATTCGGCCGAAATGCTCGACGCCTGGCGAAAAGGCGCCGACCCGGTGGACGGCGTTGTGCAGGCGATGCGTCATTTTGCATTGATCTGGCGCGAGCCGGCGGGTCAGCCCGCGCCGTCAGGGTCGGACATCGAGACGGTTGCCGCCGGCGCCGTACAGCGCCGGTGGCCGCACAATCGGGTTCGTGAGATCGGCGCTCAAATGGCGGTTCAATCGTGATCAGAATTCATTTCTCTGGTTTTCGCGCCGGTTTGGAGCCACTCGATCTGGCCTGCGCGTTGGGGGTCGGCGGTTTTCCGCCCCAACGCGGCCCGAAAGGCCCTGAAGAGGGGAAGAACGATCGACTCAATCGCGAGGCGAGAAACCATTTCGAAGCGGTTGACGCCGATCGCGCCGATGTTTTTTTCTTTCCGTACCGGGCCCACGATTTTCCCGACGACGTCGGGGGCGCCTCAGCCGAGGCAGCGCGTCGCGGGGTTCCGTTTGTGTGCCTTTCGTGGGGAGATGCCGACGATCCGATTTCGCTGTCGCACGGGATGGTTTTGCGGCATTCACTATACCGCGACCGGCTTCTTCCCTGCGAGCGAGCGGCGCCGGCGCCGTGCTCGGATCCCCTTGCCGAACTGGGACGGCGTCTTGGAGATCCGCGAGAAAAAAGAATTGCCCTCGGTCGGCTTTTGCGGATATGTGAGCAATCCGCTGTACCGGGCGGCGTATCGCCTGACCGGACGGGTCGAAAAAGCGCGAGGTTTGTCTCTTCGCGCCGCCGCGCTGGCGGCGCCTGCGCCGAACGCCGGGGCTGCGGACGGATTTCCTGACGCGGAATGCCTACTGGGCCGGCGCGGTGAAAGCAGGCGGCCCCGATCCTCAGATCAAATTTCGTGCCCGCGCCCAATTCCTGGAAAATCTGATGGGCAACGATTACACGCTTTGCATCCGGGGGGCGGGGAATTTTTCGTATCGTCTTTACGAGACCCTCGCCGCCGGACGCATACCGCTTTTCATCAACACGCAATGCGTTCTGCCGATGGAGGATCGAATTGACTGGAAAAGCCATTGTGTTTGGGTGGAGGAGTCGCAGATGTCCGAGGCGGGGGCGATTCTCAAGGCGTTTCACGCCGCTCTCACGCCGGAAAGATTCGCGGATCTACAGCGCCGGAACCGGGAATTGTGGGAGCGATCGCTGAATTCGCTCGATTTTTATCGCGAATTACTCGAAAGCATGGTTGCGCCGAAAACGGCGGCTTGATAAAGCCCTTCTATTTGCCGAAATATCGCTTCAAAGTCAGGGCGTGCTTTTCCAGCAGATTCCAACTTGCGAGGGCAAGAAGGATCGTCGTAACCATGCACAGTGCCGCAAACGTGAGCGGCACCAGGATCGACGCATGAAATCGCGCTCGCAGAATAGGCAGCAGAAGGTTGGCCGCCGCGGTCACCACCAGGGGGTGAATGATATACAGCCCGTAGGAGTATTTGCCGAAGAACGCCAGTATTCGGCCGTTGAGAATTCTGTAAAGCAGCGTTTTGGGCTGCAGTTACAGCGGTTGCCATGATTCCGCCGCACATAAGATCAAGAAAGAAAAAGCCAAAGGTGCTCATTTTGTGGCCGTTGAAGCTGGTATCCCAGCTCCAAAGGATTGCCAGAACGAAACCGGCCGTCCCCAGGATAATGAAGGCGCGCGTCCAGGTTCGGATCGACTCCAGCCCGCGGTTTTTATAGACGACCGCTAATCCCGCGCCGATGCATAGTCCCTCGAGCCGGCAGGGCGTCAACGTGTAGAAAAAGAGCGAGTTTCGCACGCCACAGCGCCACGCGATGCATCGAAGCGCAAGAGACCCCGCGATGAGCGCATAAATGATCCACGGTAAAAGACGCGGCCGAATAAAGCGAATGACCGTCGGCCAGCATAAATAGAAGTGTTCCTCGACGGCCAGAGACCAGAACAATCCCATTGCCGGGAAAATCCAGCCGCGCCGCGCAACCAAGTAATTGGCGCCATAAAAAACCCACCATGGCCAGGTTGCGACGGTTCGGTCCAGATGGGGAATAATCCGGTTGCCGCTGATTTTGTAAATCAGCAGCATCGCCAGAAGGAAGACGTAATAGAGCGGAAAGATGCGAAGCGCCCGGCGAGCGTAAAAGTTCGAGAAATACTTGGGCGCATTTCGCGCGTCCAGCAAAATTCCGGTGATCAGGAATCCGGAGATGACGAAAAATAAATCAACGCCGATCCAGCCGACGTGAAACGGTTTGAAGATTCTTGCGAATCCCGACTCGTTACTGAAATGAAATCCGAGCACGCCCAGGATGGCGACCCCGCGGAGGCCGTCCAGCCCGGGGATGATTTTTTGCGCGGACTTGCCCGGGTGGGCCGACAGGATTTCCCGCGACTGGTTCGAAGGTGAGTCGGCGAGGGACGAATTCAAGCGGACGGGCTCCCAATCGCAAAATGCTCCGCGACATCAGCGCGCCTTCCACGCACGCAAAACATTTTTGACGCGTTCGGGCACATAGGCGCGCAGGCCACGGCTAAATGCGCGCGGGTAATTCCAACGTCGTATATCCAACGGCGGGGCGACGAATGGCGGATTTTGCCTCAGGTCGGAAAACAGTTTTTGCCAAACGGTTCCGGCCGTGAGGCAATCAAATCTTATCCTCACCTCCTCGATGGCGGCATCCGAACAACGGCGCAACAGTTGCCGATCTTCGGCCAGCTTTCTGATGTGCCCGGCGGCAGCCGCGGGGTCATCAACCGGGAAAAGGAAACCGGATTTTTCCGCCGTAACGACATAGTCGGTGATTCCGCGAAGTTTGGAGCATACCGGAACGCATCCCGCGGCCATGGCTTCCAGAAGAGTCGCCGGCAGACCCTCGTAGCGCGTGGGAAAAACGAGGACATCATGCCCCATCAGCATGCGCGGGATATCATCCTGTCTGACCGCCGGGTGAAATGTCACGCGCGAGCCGAACGCTTGGCAACGGCGACGAAGTTCTTCCAGATCGGGACCGTCGCCAATCACGCTTAGAGTCACATCCAGATCCGACAGTTTCTGCATGATGCGCGGCAAATTGAATATTCCCTTTTGCCCTTCGGCGATGCGCCCAAAGTAGACCAGTCTTAAAGATGTTGAAGACGAACGCTCAGGCAGGGCTTTGAACGGGGTGAGATTGATCGCCCCGCAAACAATCGTCCAGTTTGGATTGAATCCGTACTGTTCCAGCAAATCGTCGCGCATGCGCGCGCCAGCGCCACGGTGGCGTGAATGGAATCCCGCACGGCTCTACAGAGCCGATAGGTCCCGCTTCCCATCATGCCGACGACCACTACGCGGCGGACGGTTTCCGGAAGGTACCGAGCCACATTCATTAAGCTGCGATCCTGCGGGAAATTGTTAACGATGACGTCGTATTCTTGATCGAGGATGTGGCGGACGACGGTCTTGCCGATCGTGTCCTGATCGACGGTGTCTCCGGCGACGACCTCACCGAACGGGGATTCGCATTGCCACGCCGGGTCGCGCATGGTATCGGCAGCCCATCGGCCGTGCCCGATCCAACGAATCGCCAGGCCGTGCGCTGCCAGGCCGGTACGAATGTTCCGATAAAGGGTGAAATGTCCGTAGGGTCCGGGCGAACCGAGATACCCGATTTTCATCGTCAAGCCGCCTCGGCGGGGGAATAGACTGGGGCGCCTGAGCCGGCGAAGGCGCGGATGACCAGAATGCCGATGGTGCCGAAGAGAGTGCCGATCAGAACCGGATACAGGTCATGTGGCGTGAGATCGCGAAAGGCGCGGAACAGGTAGGTGGCCACGCCCAACGAAAGCATCAGCGCGAAAGGCTTATGAAGATTGACAAAAAGGCATCGCTCGGCGATTTTGCACCAGTATCCGAACAGGAGGCCCATTTCGATAACGCCTGGCCAGCCATAGTTCATGTATGCCAGGGCGGAGATGGAGGGGGCCACGGTTCCCCCACCTTTTGAGTTGCCCTGCTCATCATTGGTGGCGGTGCCACCGCTCATTTGCTGGTTGTACCAACTGCCGACCGCCGTTGCGCCGGGCTTGTCGTGCCATAGAGGCGCGGGATCCAGCCGATTCCGAATCGAAACGCCACGTCCGGATAGGGCATGACAAATTGAGCGCCGGGAAAGTAGTCCGAAACAAAGTTGAATTCTGTCGGAAAGGATTGGTATCCCAGCAACCCTTCACTGAACATGTCGTTGCCGCGGTTCTGGAATAAGCCGATGTTGGAGACGGATAACTCCGACGAGGCGAAGCCTTCGTTTCGATATTTTCCCTGGACCTGCACAAAAAACAGCGCGGTGAGCATAACAATCGAGGTGTATAGAATCGCGCGCTTGCTGAATCGCCTTAGATAAGCGGCCGCCCGCGTGGAATATTGGAGGAATATGACGCCGGCCGCCGGAAGCACGTTGAACAGAAATTCGCCGCGCGATCCGCCGCCGAAACTCAAAAGCGTCCAGTAAAGCCAGATCGCGAGACAGATGACTTTGCTGGTCCTGCCTCCGGGGATCATGATGAAATAAAAGAAGGCCAGAAGACCGCCGGTTTCGCCGATCTGAACCACCTGCGCCAGATAGCCGCCCCAGCTATAGTTGTAGTTTCCTGTGCGGCCGGCCGTGAACTGAACGCCGACTCCGGATCGCCCACCAATAATGCCATCGTAAATGTTGACAAAAAAGTTTCCGCGAGTGAAGAAGACGTAGGGGATAAGTCCAACGGCGAACATGAGCAAGATCGCGAGAAAGTAAGTTCGGCTGGAAGGCGGTTCGGGAATGCGGTAAGTGAGCCGTACGATCCACCGCGGAGGCTTAAGCAACAATCCGACCGAAGCGGACATGACGAACAACAACGTAAAGAACGCCGCCTTGGCGACGGTGCCGCGGCTGTACTCCGCAAGTCCGCCCGCGTAATTCAGGTTGAACCAATGGACCATGTAGTCGTTCATGTACCAGACTAGAGTTCCGCCGAAGAGAACCAATCCCCCTACACCGAAGCGGCGAGAGAAGGACCGCATTTCGGCCAAAACGAAAACTATGCACACGACCATGGCCGAGAACATTGCAAAGTCGGTCAGGAGAGGAGTTCCATTGGACAGCCACGAGATGCCTGCAAAAAGGACTGGCACCCCAAATAGAAGCGGAATCCATTTTGGCCGGTCCGCGGGGGCGGAAAAGGGTGATGCGGCCGCGTGCGTCTGCACGGGTGCCCCGGCGGCATAGTCCATTTCCGGCGCGCCGTATTCCGGGATGTCGTCGATGGAGAAGTCGGTCATTTTAGCGGTTCCGCAGCCAATTCATCGGTCGAGTAAGCATTCCCCTCCAGCGTGCGGCCGCCGTGCCAAGCTGTAGGTCCCATTATAACACCGCGGCCCCTGCCGGCAAAAAGGACTTTGCGGAAGAGGGGATCGCATTTATCGGGGTAAAAACGGTCTCTCCACGGCTTTTCACGCGCGTTGGGGCAAGAAGTTACATTACTTTACCAGCCGATCAAAAAAGTCGCTCAGCCTGGCCTGGTATGCCCCCAGGTCGTACGCTAGGAGATTTTGCCTCGCCGATTCCCCCATTTGGCGCAGCAAATCGCGATCGTCATCCAGGCGTCGGATGTGCTGCTCAAATGGGTCCGCCTCGTCGTACCGGCAGATAAAGCCGTCCAAGCCGTTGCGAATGCGCGATCCGCTGTTGGGAGTCGTCAGGACGGGCAACCCAGCCCCCATCGCCTCGAGGACGGCGACGGCCGACCCTTCGCACGTCGAAGGGAAGAAGAAAACGTCGAAACGGCGCATCCACTCCAATGCCTCGGAGCGCGGCACCGCGCCGGTCAGTTTTACCCGACCCGAAAACGCCTCCAGTTTTTCCGGCGAGAGCATGATTTTGCCCACCATTACAAATTTTACTTTTTGCGGATCGAAACGTCTGGCGACTTCGAGAAACCAGGGCGCAGCCCTTGCGCAAGCCGACAGCGCCAACAAACCCAACCGTCAACGGACCGGCTTTTTTCTCGCGCGGCGGCCGGCCGCCCGAGGGGTCCTGCCAGGGATACGGTATCACCTCGATTTTCTCCGCGGAAATTCCCACCGACACCAGCCCGTCCCGGACGTACTCGGAACTGCATGTGACACGGTCCAGCTCGGCCCACGTCTCCTGCTCGAAGCGCAGATATTCCGGATGAAGGTCGATCGCCTCCTGGTCGCTCCATCCCGGCCATCGCTCGATTTGCCGTTTCATTTCCGCGACTTCCAC
The DNA here is from genome assembly GCA_963844715.1 of uncultured Phycisphaerales bacterium. Taxonomy (GTDB): domain Bacteria; phylum Planctomycetota; class Phycisphaerae; order Tepidisphaerales; family Tepidisphaeraceae; genus UBA1161. The sequence continues at coordinate 567,463 of CAWJPJ010000007.1, forward strand.
TTCCAGGGCGCGATCATTTGGTCGCCCGCGGTGCGCATTTGCCGCTCGCGCGCGGCGCGGAATGTTTCTGGCGCGGCGTTTCGTATGAACCCGTAGAGCGCGTTGGCTTGGCCGAACCCATTCCGCAGCACCCATTTTGCCGTTTCGTGCGATGCCCAGATGTAGGAGTCCTCACTGGTCGGAAAATGGGGCATCCGCATGCGAAGCCGCAGCGCCATGATCGTGTTGGAGACCATCCGCGCCGGATCGAGCTGCGGGCAGCTTCGCTCGAGCATTTTTCTGCCCAGTGCTGGGCGCACGTGGCTTACCAGCCGCGCCAGCACTTCCTGCGCCGATCCGCGGCGAACAAACCAGTCGATGTAAGCGCGCTCCAGGATTCCGGCCTCCTGGAGCGCCAGGGGGACCAGATATCCAAGACGCGCGCCGTCCTGGATCATCGCCACTCGTGGCTGGGTAGGAAGGGCCGATCGGCCCGCGCGAGGTGTCATCTTCACCGGGGTCTATCATATAATCCCCGCGCACCTGGACAAGTTCATCCGGAGAGTCATTGGATTCGCCCCTATCGACCGTTTTAATCACGACCAAGAATCGGAAGGATGATCTGCGCGCCGCGGTGGCATCGGCGCTTGCTCAGGACGCGGCTCCCCGGATTCTGGTAATCGACGACGGCTCGACCGATGGTACCAGCCAAATGATCCGCGATGAATTTCCAACCGTCCATCTGGATCGTGTCGAGACGTCGCTGGGACTGATCGTGCAGCGCAATCGCGGAGCGGCGATGTGCGATACGCCGTTCATCTTTTCCATCGATGATGACGCCATTTTCTCATCTCCGCGAATCGTCTCGCAAACGCTGCAGGAACTAAAAGAGGCCGCGGTGGGCGCCGTTGCGATTCCCTTTATTGACGTCAAGCAGCACAACGAGATTCGGCAAATGGCCCCCGACGAACATGGCATACATGTCGCGGCTTCCTATATCGGCACCGCGCACGCCATACGCCGCGATATTTTCCTGCGTCTTGGCGGATATCGAGAGTTTTTGTTTCATCAAGGGGAGGAGGAGGACTATTGCATCAGGCTGCTTGCCGCCGGTTATGTTGTGCGCATGGGTCGGTCGGATCCGATCCACCATCTCGAATCGAACAAGCGCGATATGCGGCGAATGGATTTATATGGGCGAAGAAATAACATCCTGTTAGTGTGGTGTAATACCCCGACACGATATCTTCCGTTTCGTCTCATTGCGACGACCTACAGCGGCGTCCGCATTGGGCTCCGACTGGGCCGCGTTCGGCACATGATGCACGGATTGGCCCTGGGTTACGCGCAAATCTTCCGCCAATGGCGGCAGCGGCGGCCGGTGAGTGCCGAAGTGTGGAAACTTCACCGGCGCATCACGCGCCAGGCGGGAATAGCCATTTCCGAAATCGCGGCGAGCATTCCGCCGATCGTCCAAACTGAAGGTTCACCATGAGATTTCACGGCTTGATGCTCCTGCGCGACGAAATCGACATTATCCAGCAAAATCTGGATCACCTGCTGACGTGGATCGACGCGTTGTATATTTTGGATATGGGGAGCGTCGACGGAACGTGGGACGTCGTGCAGGACTACGCTCGCCGCGACCCGCGCATCGTGCCGTTTTTCAGCCGCCCGATCGTCTACGACGATAATCAACGTTCCATGCTCTTCGATCAATATCGTCAGCGGTTCGACCCGGGCGACTGGGTGATGAAGATTGACGCCGACGAGTTTTATCACCTGCCGCCCCCGCGGTTCGTGCGGGAGCGATTGCGTCCGCTGGATACGGCCGTGCATTTGCAGTGGTATTTTTTTCGGTTAACGAAGCAGGAGGCGGCGGATTACGAGTCGGGCCGGGTGGACATCACCGTCGATCGCGAGCGGCCGATCGAGGATCGCCGGCGTTATTACAAGATCGCCAGCTACGCCGAGCCGCGCATGTTCCGTTATCGTCGCGGAATGAAGTGGGCGAAGAATGGCAGCATGCCGTTCAATGCCGGGTTTGTCGCCCGGCATCGAATTCCGATTCGGCATTATCCTCATCGCGATCCTAAGCAGATGGAGCTTCGCTACAAGCTTCGCGCCGCCATGATGAAACTAAAAGCCCATGCCGGGGGCCACTGGAAACTCGACGATTGGCATAAAGATCTGGTCGATTCCGCCGGGGTGGCCGAAGCTTCAAAGGAAAATGTGGGCCTGTCGGACAACAGCAGCATCGACACAGGCCCCCTATATTACTGGGCGCCGGGGACTCCGTTTCACGAAGTGCCTTTGCACAATCACATCCCCCCTCTGAGCATGCGAATCCAGCAGCGGATCGTGCATCCGCTGTTGCTTCCCATCCTCGATCGCCTGCGGCCGGATTACGATCGATCGTACAAACCCGTGGACATTCCGCCCGACGTGGCGGCACACATTTACGATTGAGCGACGGGCTGGCTCGCGGCCTTGTGGAACATTTCGAAGTACGCCGGCGCAAGCGATTCCCAGGCGAAACGCTCCCGCACGCTGCGCCGTCGACGCGACATCGCTTCGGATGCCAGGGGATGCGTCAGAATCTCCTCCAAGGTTTTTTTTAGACTGCCCGGTTGAGATAAATCGGCAAAAGAGCCCTCATTAGCCAGCACCCAGCGCATGACCGGATGGTCGTGAATCGCGCAGGGCAGGCCGTACATCAAAGCTTCCAGAAAAACCCGCCCGAATCCCTCTTGAAGGGAGCAGAGCGTGAATACGTCGGCCGCCAAATAGTAGCGCGCTACCTGCTCGTACGGAACCGATCGCGCCGCGAAATTCTCTTGTCCCAGTTTTTCGCGGGCCAGACGGAGAATCGGCGGAGTCTTCTCGTCCATCGCACCAAGCATGACAAGAAAAGGGCGCGGCGAAGCCATCGAGGCGACTTCCTCGATCAGATAATCCATTCGCTTGTGATAGGCCGATATCCAACCCACGCTGAGCACGATTTGGCGATCGACAGGCAGCTCGAGTTCGCGGCGGACCTGCTCTTGTTGTTTCGGATCAAACTGAACATCTCCCGCCGGAACACGAATCCCGTAAGGCGCCAGCAACTGCCTCTGCGGACTTTCGCCGGCATCGAGCGCCTGCTGAAGGAAGAATGGCGTTACCTGCTGAACGTGGTCGCAATACATAAAGGGCGCTTTCATGGGTGCGCCGTTGGAATAGATCAGCCGAAACGGCACGCCGATCGCGCCGCGTAACCGATACAGCCACCGGGCCATGTCCCCGTCGCTGTACAAAATGGCGTCGGGGCGTTCACGGCGGATTCGCCGGATGATGCCGGGCAGGGAGCTAAGCTGCTCGACGGCATACGAACTGCGACGAATCATGGCGCCCAGCGTCCGCGCGGCCGAACCCGTTCGCGGCAGGCACCAGACGCGGTGCTCATCCTCGCGGCATTCGCCGCGGCCCTTAACCAATTCCAATTTGATTCCGGCGGCACCCGCCAAAGGATGCAACCCGTCAAAACATTCGCGAAAGAAACTTTCGATCCCCCGGTTCATGATCCCAACGCCACTGCACACCAGCCACACTTTTAGGGGAGATGCATCACTTGCCATTCCCGGAAAATTTAACCGCCGGGAGGCCGCTTAGGAACTATTGGGGGATGGAATGCCAGTAGTGGATTCTTCGGGCGGAAAGCATGTGGAAAACGCGGAAAGCTGTGTGAGTCAGCAGGGCCGGGAACTCCGCGCCTGGAGGGCGAAGAGAATTCGCTACCATGACTCGCTGGTGATGACAATTCCGCGCTTGAATCCGAGGCGGCGCAAGGCGTGTTGTATCCGAATGCGAACGCGCCATCGAAAACGAGCCCGCGGCCGTTTCGAATAGAGCCAGCCCAAAGAGACGTTTTGAGGCAAGTCCGCGGCTTCGGCGAGAAAGCTGGGCAAATCACCCTCGAATTTATAGCGCAGCGCCCAGGTGTGGTAGTGATAGACGACGTCCCACGCCAGTTTCAGCCGTGTCTTGCGATCAAGTACGTATCCGAAGGCGAGCTGTTCGCAGGTGCGAAGGCCGGAAATTCGCTGCATCTGATCGTATAGATGCAGAGTTTCGTCAACCAGCGGCAGGTCGGAAGGATGAAGCCCCACAACGCCGGAGTTGTAGGAGTCAAATTGATCCGGAATGGGAAGAATATTTCCGGCCTGGTCCGTCACATGCTGTTCGCGCAGTTTGGCGGAGAAATTCCGGCACGCTTCGTCGGAACTGTCGCAAAGTTGGCATTCCCACGTGTGCATCAACGCCGTTCCTGGTGTCAGCCGCTGGAGAAGTTTGTGCGGGTGATCGATGAAATACGTATCGGCGTCCAGCATAATCACCGGCGCGGAAAATCTTCGCAGCGCATCTGCGAACGTCCGGATTTTGATTCGATAGACGTCGCCGCCGGCGCTCCAATCCTGGAACTGCTGCGGCGAAATGAAAATGGTCTGCACCGGAAGTCGCTCGAACCGGTCCGGCTGATCCGTGTAGATGGCGAAGGCGGGAAGTTTGTCGCGCCCGGCGAAATACTGCGCGGACCAGATCGCAAATGCGATTTCGGGCAGATGCATCCCCTCTCCCCAGGAAAGGAAGATAAACCGCCCTTTTTCCTCCGCGCCCATTGCCACATTTTGGCCGACATTTGGGAAATTTGCACGCTTTTTTTCAGGTCCTTTACACGGTCCGGCCAAGTCGAAGGCTGTGTCGCAATTAAGCGCGATAGGACGCCTTCAAGACGGGCGGCGCGGACCCGCTAGGGGCCTTGGCGCTCGGTTCCAATCACGGTGAGGTATTGAGCCAGCGAATCCTGCGTTTTGCTTCCCCCGCGGCGCAGCCAAACTCGAAGGGTATGAACGGATGAAAACGGGCGCATCAGGACGATTTTTCGCGTCTCCTTCCAGCGGAGTTCCGGCGACTGAAGGTAAAGCGCCACGCGTTTCAGGTTGTGTTCGTGCCATAGGCCCAGGTGATCGGGGTCGTAAAAATGCATGCCGGACTTAAATCGCATCGCCGTATACAGCGGCACCTTTTGGCGGTGTACTTCCGTAAAGAAGAGATTTTCCAGCGGGACGACGATCGGCTCCTTGGCGAAATCCTCCCAGCAGCAGAAAACCTGCTTTGGCACCCGGTCGGGCCGGAAGGCAAAGAAGGTGGTTCCGTAACTCGGATGATTGGCCCCAAAAGTCGGGGTAACGACCATCGCGGCGTTTTGTGCCGTTGCCTCGTCGATAGTCTTGAGCATGCGATCCGCGTCCGTAACGAAAAGGTCGGGATGGAGATGGATGATCCAGTCCCAGCCGCCGGCGACAAGCGTGTCCCAGGCATCGCAAATCGACTCAAACTGCCCGTAGGCGTATCCGCCTGCATTGCAGGGGCGGTGCAGGAGTGTGAGCGATTTGCAGGGGATCTTATCCCACTTCGCCTGAATCTCGGCGGTGGAGATCTTTGCGTTGTTGCAGTGATAGACGATGTCGATCTCGGAGCGCAGGCGCGGGCTGCGGCGGAAAAATTCCGGAGTCAAATCCAGTTCGCGCAACTGCCGATACGCGGTGTAAAGGATCGCGATCTTCATTCAATCGCCGCCTTGGGGACGGGGCGTTCTTGCCCTCGCAGCCACAGTGCGTCCCGCCAGAACCAGTGCCGCACGTCCCCCACGTAATGCCGCGCCATCCAGCTCGGCCGCTCGCTCGGATGCCGGATTGGCCAGCTCTTGTCATCCACCTTAAGGATGATTTGATCCAGCGGCCAATGCCGGCCGCCTAGTTTTCGGGCGGCGTAGGCCATGATCGTCTGCTCGCTGAAATAACTCGGCTCGCGCGCGACAATGCTCATCAGCCGATCCAATCCGCATTCCGTGTAAACCGGGCCGGATGCGTACACCAACCCCGTGTTCAGAGCCGGTATCTTGTCCAAGTCGTTGATCGACAGCATCTTTAGCAGGTGATCGTCATAATGAGGAGACAGATCCACCGCAAGTTGAACGGCCGCCGAGACCGACGCATCCGGCACGGCCGGTGGACCGCCAAACCAGAGCAGATCGCTGTCGCAATATAGTACTCGTTCGCTTTCCCCGGCGGCAAGAATCGCCGACAGTTTCTTCCCGAGCATATTGTTCCCGGCGAACGTCCGAACATCGACGCGCCCGCGCTGGGCGTGATATTCCGCGCCGGCTTCCCAGGATTCCGCCTTTTTTTCCCCGGGCCACCAGTCGATCGATTCGAGCAGCGCCGATGGCGTCACGCTTCCATCCGAGACGAGCTTGACCCTCGGCAGTTCCGGCCACGCGTGATAAATCGACCACAGGCATTCCCGAACCATTTCCTTTTGCTGTGCGCCGGCGTAAAGCAAAAGCGTCATATTCCAAATGGGTTTGGGCGAAAGGGAGGCATATCCCCTGCGCAAGACGCGCCCTTTGAACCAGTCGCGCAAACTCTCCCGATACTTCGTGGAAATGCGGCAGGAAATCGATCGGTACGCGCGGGTAATCATTTCCAAAACATCAGCGGCTTAATCCACCGATGAAACCTTCCGTATTTGCGGCGATAAGTGATCGTGATCCGCCAGGGCAACTCCTCCAGGCGCAGCATGAGTCTGACCAGGGGTCGGGACATTTTGTGCATCCGTTTCCACGCCACGCCGCGGAAATATGTGAACGGAGCGTGAACCCCGTGCGAATCGGTCAGTGGCTTGGGATCGGTGAAATGCAGGACGATGGGTTGCACCGGTTTTGCCGGCGGAGCGCCGTTCTCGAATTGGAGCCGTTTCCGCAAAACATCCTGATTCGTGTAATCGCAAACCAGTTCCATCGGTCTTTGCGCGAGCTTCAATTTTCCTTGTTCGACGGCCCGAAAAATCATGAAATTGAGGATGCCCATTTCGCCGATCGGAAACAGTCCCGGATTGTCCTGGCGGAGCTTGACCACTTCCTTGTAGTAATCCAGATCGAACGCCCCGCGCCCGGGCGAAGAAAGTGCCGCTGCAAAATAGGGCGCCGGCATATTTGCGCCACGGGAAATCCGGGACAACCCGTCCCATCTTTTCGATGTTGAAATATTCCTGATTCACCCATTTATCGCCGGCCACGTCTGGAACCCACGGACGAGACCGCGCGTCTCCCTCGTCGACGACCATATCCCAGTCCCGGTCGCTGCCGTAGGCCGCGATCACGTCGCCCCAAATAATCGTGTCACAATCCAGATAGAGATATCTCTCATAGGGGCTTTCCCAAAAGAGAGTCATCTTGGGCAACCCCCAGCCACGATTGGTTTGCGCAGCCAGGGGTCTTTAACGTCTTTGCGATACAGGAGACTTAGATTATAGGCTTCGGCCACTGCGCGGGCGTCCAGTTCACCGTCGATGAACAAGGTGATCGGCACATCGCCAAGGTATTGGCGCACGCTGGCGACGCATCCCTTGGCGAGGAAGTAATCAAACTTGCAGCAACAGATCACAACGCCGAATTCGCTCATGCCTCGACCATCCAAGGATTGCGGGTACGCATGTATTACATCGGGCGGCAAATGATGTTTTCGGCAAAAGCATCCGGCGGATTAAGAGGCAGGAGGCTCAGCTCGCGTCCGTCCATGTGCCAGATTTGATAATTGAGGCCTCGCAGAGCGTCCCATAGTTGAGAGAGCGAAATCCCGTGCCGCGCCAGCATCGATTGATGCGCTTCCATGCAGATCACAGGCCGAACGGCTTTCAAGGTGCGCGCTGCTCCTTGGATCACATGATACTCAAAACCCTCCACGTCGATTTTCACGATGTCCGGGGCGATTCCTTGCTCTTCGTAAATGCGATCGATTGTGAGCAAGGGGACTTTCATGGCTTTGTCGCCGCTTTCCTTTGCTGGGACATCCGCATTGGGATCGGCGACGAGATGCTGCCACTCGTAACTCATGGCCAGTTCGCCGCAGCGATCTCCAATCGCGGCGCAGAAAGGGCGGATTTGAAGATTTGGATTGGCCTTCACGTTCGCCTGTAACTTTTCAAATCCAAGCGGCGACGGCTCGAAGGCGAGCGACTGCCGCGAGGGGTCGGCGGCGCAAAAGCTAAGCGAATATACTCCATGGAACGCCCCCACGTCCCACAGGCATTTTTTATTATTCGCCTCGGCCAGGAAATGGTCGAGTTCGTAGACACAGCGGGGCGTGCCCCAGGCAAACGAAATAAGCGTGGGATCATCTCGTTCAGGGGTTTTGATCTCGACCCCCTTTCGCATCACGAGCGTTGCGGGCGGAGCATTGCGGTTGAGTTCGTCGAACTGCGCGCATCCGCGTAATCTCGGTGTGCAGCCGCCTCGCTTGGGGTCGCTGCAAGCGCCAAAACCAGTGGTGCACCCTGTTGATTGCCGCCACCATCGGCGCGGGCAACGTCTGTTTCAGCCATTCTTTCTTGGACACTGCCATGCGTTTCCCGTGATTGCGAAGAAATGGACTATTTTCCGTTTATCGATCCCGACCAAGGGAGGATCGGCGCTAGAACGCCGCGGCGTCCCATCCATTGCGGCGAGTCCGTCATCCCGCCTCGAATCTGAAACGTGATGCTTGGAGAAGTCACCCCCGGTTCCATCAGCCACTGTCGATAATAAAGCCCCGCCGCAAGTTCGACCCGATACGTTCCCTCATTGAGCAGCCGCGGCGGAATTCGCGTCCGCAGGACGCATTTACCCGTGTCGAGCTTCGGCCAGGACGCTTCCGCCGCGTCGCAGGCGTAGGACCAGTAAATATGCTGGCCATCCTCGTTGATGATCGCGTATCCGATTGCCAGGCCGGGGTCTAGAGTCGCGATGGTCCCCTCGGCCTGGAGCCATAATTCCGTGTCGTTTCGCTGCGGCGAGTCGACGACCCTTCCCCTGGCGTCGGCTATAAAAAATCGCGTTGGAGTGAAAAGGTCGCTGACGAGCTGGTCGCCCGGATTTTCCCACAGCGAGGGCCGCTCGGTCTCCTTTTCTCCGACCAGATACCGGGTGACGATCTCGTGCACATTCTTGCCGATTTGTTTGACCTTTCCACGTTCCAGCCAGACGATCGTATTGCACAACTGTTCAACCGCCCGCATGTTGTGGCTGACGAAGAGGACCGTGCGCCCTGGTGGGCCACGTCGCTCATTTTGCCGAGGCATTTTTTTTGAAATTCCGCGTCGCCGACGGCGAGAACCTCGTCGATTATGAGGATTTCCGGCTCGAGATGCGCCGCCACGGCAAAAGCGAGCCGGGTATACATGCCGCTGGAATAATATTTCACCGGCGTATCGAGAAACTTTTCGATTTCGCTGAAGGCGACGATTTCGTCGAATTTCGCGTTGATCTCGCCGCGCTTCATTCCGAGTATCGCGCCGTTCAGATAAATGTTTTCCCGTCCGGTCAACTCCGGATGAAATCCCGTCCCCACTTCCAGAAGGCTGCCGACGCGGCCATAGATTTCGACGCGGCCCCTGGTCGGTTCTGTGATGCGCGAAAGAATCTTCAGGAGCGTTGATTTCCCCGCGCCGTTGCGGCCGATGATGCCGATGACTTCCCCTGTGGCAACCTCGATGCGCACGTCCTGCAACGCCCAAAACATGGACGATTCGTCCTGGCTGACCGCGTCCCTGATCCGGCGAAACGGAGTCGTCACGATCTGAAGCATCGCTTCGCGAAACGTCTTATACGGCTCTTTCTTGCCGATGCGGTACTGCTTCCACAAACCGTCTACTAGGATGGCCACTTCACTCATGGGCTGTCGTGCAGGCGAGTCTATAGGGTGCGTCCGGCCCTATCAAGGCGGGCTCAGGAGACGCGGAATTTCTCCAGATATCGCCCATGCTTTCCTTCATTGCGGCGACGCAGGAACCCCACCAGCACCTTGATGTGCGGATTAATTCCGTTGAGGGTGTCATATTCGCCCATCGCCTGCGCCAACGGCCGGCGGCGGTAGAATAAATGCCGGCATGCGTCCTCCAGCGCATCGATGTCGCATTGCTGGAATCCGGCGCGCTGGAGCCCGATCGAATTCAATCCACGGATCTTGTCCGCGCCGTCCACCTTCACAAACGGGGGCACATCGTGATGAATTCGCGCCGCGCCGCCGATGTAGGCATAGTCGCCGATCGTTACGAAATGATGAACCCCCACGCCGCCCATCATGTGCACGTGACTTCCGCACACCACATGTCCGGCGATCATGACGTTGTTTGCCAGCACGCAGTCGTTTCCCAGTTGCACGTCGTGCGCCAGATGGGCGTTGGCCATGATCAGATTGCCGTTGCCTACCCTCGTGCACGCGGACCCGGCGGCGGTTCCGATGTGAACGGTGACGCCTTCGCGAAATTCGTTGCCCTCGCCGATTTCCAATCGGGTCGGCTCGCCGGCGTATTTCTTGTCCTGCGGGTTCCCGCCGATCACGGCATTGGGATGAAAAACATTGCGCGGCCCGACGGTCGTGTGTCCGGAAATCGCCACATGGCTGAACAGTTTGCATCCCGGGCCGAGCACAACGTCAGGCCCGATCCGGCAAAACGGTCCGACCTCCACGTCGTCCGCCAGCCGCGCTTTGGGATCGATCAACGATAGGGATGAAATATTTGCCATTGCACTCGAACAGTTAAACCGGCTCGGCGTCAACGAGCATGAACTTGATGTCCGCCTCGGCGGCCATCTTGTCTCCGACGAACGCCTTGCATCGCACGTGCCCGGTGCGGCTCTTAACGCGAACCGTCACCGCCTCCAGAACCAACTGATCGCCCGGCACCACCGGCTGACGCATCTTCACCTTGTCCATGCTGAGCAGAACTGCCAGCTTGCCCGTATGTTCCAATTTGCTTGATAGCAGCAGCCCGCCAAGTTGCGCCATCGCCTCGACGATCAGCACGCCCGGCATGATCGGCGTGCCCGGATAATGCCCCTGGAAAAAAACGTCGTTAAACGTAACGTTCTTGATTCCCACGGCTCGCTGATCGGATGTAATCTCCAGCACGCGATCGACCAGTAGCATCGGATATCGGTGGGGCAGGATGCGCTGAATCCGCCGAATGTCCAGCGCCGCGTCGCGATGAAGCAGCGACTCGCGCGACATGTCCTCCTGCTGCCGCAGGAGCTTTCGCACCATCATGTGGTTCAGTTCGTGGCCGCTCTTGTGCCCGACCAATCGTCCCCGCAGGCTGCGTCCGAGCAGATACAGATCGCCGATCAAATCCAGAACCTTGTGCCGGGCGCATTCGTCGGCAAAGCGGAACGAATTGTCGATCGGCCCCTCGGCCGAGATGACCAGAAGGTCCTTGGGAGTCAGATGCGTTCCCATTCCGCGCGATTGAAGATCGCGGGCTTCATAATCGAATACCCATGTTCGCGCCGGCGCGACTTGCGAGATGAACTCGTCCCGTTTTTCGCCGCTGATGGTGAAGCAGAAAACTTGCCGGCCGAGCGGCGCGGGGGCTTCGAAGTCGTAAATGATTTCCAGCTTGTCCGCGGGCCCGGGCAAGGCGGCCAAAGTCGCCTCGCCGATGGAAACCTGCTCGGGCCTTCGGATGATGAACGGCTCAACGAGCGCTTCCTGCTCGCGCAGGCCGGCGTTTTGCACCAGTTCCACGAACGCATTGCTCGATCCGTCCCCCGCCGGCAATTCGCCCGATTTTCCGCCGCTGACGCGGACCAGCGCGTTATCCACGCCCAGCCCCGCCAGCGCGGCCAGGCAATGCTCGACCGTCTCGACCAGCAGCGTTCCATTTTTCAGGCACGTCCGCCGCGGGCTCTTTTTTACATTTTGAATGGAGGCGGCGATGGATGCGATCTTTCCGTCCTGCTCGCGAATGAAATGAATCCCCGCGTTGGCTTCGGCGGGCGAAATCGTGACGGTCGCCGGCTCCCCCGAAAAGAGGCCGCGCCCCGAAAAGCTTGCCTCCTGGGCTAACGTCTTCTGCCGATCCGGCGACATTCGTTGATCCTTATACGTCCGAGAAATCCCTAATTATACCCACCGGGCGCCAAACCCCAAAACGACCCGATATCCTGAGCCCAATTCGTCCGCATTTCGATTACAATGTACTTCCATGCATGAGCCTGCGGCCGAATTTGCCGTTTTGAAACACCTCGATGGGCTTGTGGACGAACTGCGCAAGCTGATTCCGCCGGCCCTGAAGGGGCAGGATGTCGAGGCCGTGCACGATGCCCGGGTCGCGACTCGCCGTCTGCGCGCCGCCACTCAATTGCTCGAATCCGTCATTTCGGGCAAATCCCGAAAGTCGTTCAATCGCGTCATGAAGCAATTGCGCCGCCAGCTCGGGCCGCTTCGCGATCTGGATGTAATGCTCCAGCATCTGGCCGACGTGGGGGACGAGAAACACCAGCCGGCGGTGGATTGGCTAACGCAGCGTCTGACCGCCTGCCGCGACGACGCGGTTGCCGAAGCAAAAAAACAGGCTCCGCCGCCGCGCATGCTGGCGCAGCTTGGATCATGGTGGGGCGTTCGCCAGGAAATCGCCGATTCCCGCGAGGCGATCGAATACCTGATCGCGGAGTCCGTGCATTTGCAACTGGATTCCTTCGCCGAGCAAGCCGCCTCGCGGCAGAAGCATGATCCCCATGCGTGGCGGATTGCCGGGAAATCGCTGCGGTATACGCTCGAGATAGCCAAAGCCCACGGCCTGCCTCTTCCCGCCGAGGCCAATACGCTTTTCAAGAAGATTCAGGATGCTCTGGGTCTGTGGCATGATTCGGTCGTTCTAAGCGAGCGGCATGCTTTGCGAAATCGTCGAGTGCGATCTGGCCCTGCACGATCCGCAACTGGCCGAACTGATTCTGAGTCTTTCCCAGCACTATCTGCGCAAAGCCCGGACGCAGCTTTCCAAGGCGTCGGAACTTTGGCAGCCGCACGCGACGAAGCTCAGCGAAGAAATTCGCCGGGCGTTTCCCCTGACGCGGGTGGTTGCCCAATCGGTTGCCGAACCGGAACCGCCGGCTGAAACGCAAGCCCCCTCATCCTCGGAAGTGCCGGTTTGATTATTTCGGCTGGATGTTGACACCCAGACGGCTGAATTCCTGGAACAGCTCCGAGTACATCCGATCGATCCCCGCCTGCGCCTGGTACACGTCCTTAATGTCTCCCCGCTCGATTCCGTCTGCGATGGCGTTGAAATTCTCCGTGAATTGCTTCCCGCAGTCGGCCAGCAACTGATTCTGGGTCTCGGTCCGGCCTTCGCTGTGCTTGCGAATGATGTTGATGTTGATTCGGAACGTCTGCTCGATATCCAGCTTCCAATCGTCGCCAACCTTGCGGAAGTAGATGGGTTTGTTTGGCCAGTTTCCCGGCAGATCGTCCGGCGGCGTGAGGGTGACCGTGTCGCCCGAGACGCTGACGTCATCCGGACCGGTGCGTGCCAAAATGTCCACAGCCAGCGAGGCGACCGTCGAGACCCGCAGACTTAAACTCATTGCCGGCGATCCAAACCGCTTGATCGCGACTTTTTCCACGCGATATGCCGCCATATCGTTGGGAAAAATAATCGCCAGTTCAGACATTATTTGCTTGCCGGTCACCGGGTCGGCATAGAGGAGCGACATTATTTTCGCTGTATCGTCCCGGTCGTAGGCGTCAACGATTCCCGTCAACACGCCGCGAACACCCTGATATTCGGGGTCTTCGATTTCCGTGGCGGTCGCGCTCGCGGGCTGCTGTGGTGGCTGCGCCTGCGCGACGATGACTGGCGCCGGGGTTGCGGGCGGCGGAGTTAGCGGCCGCGTTTCCTGGGTTACCACCGCTGCCGCCGCGCCGACGCATGCCGTCGTGACAACGCCTTTAATTATGAGAAGCTTGATCTGGTTTCGAATCATCATTTTGGTTGCTCCCTTTGCCAATGAGATGGCAGTACCCGCCGCGGCGCCGTGGCTGCCTGTGAGAATTACATTCATCGTCGCGTTTAGCAGCGCCGCAGGGCTCGCCTGCACCGCATGTGCGGCCAAAACCGCGGGAAGCGCAGACGCGCTCACCGCCGCTCCGCGATGGACCAATTGGTTTCGCAGTCTTTCCATCGCCCGCGCGACGCGCTTTTTCGCCGCGTCCTCGGTGATTCCCAGGGTCGCCGCCACTTCCGACGCCGATTGATTGTCGAAATACCGCAACAGCACCGCGCGCCGATCGTTCTCGGATAATTTCGCCAGCGCGTCGTCGAGCACCGGCGAAAGGTCCGGGATCGCTTCCGGCTCCATTTTTTCAGGTCGCATGGCGGCCGCCTTCCGTTCGTGGATTGCCCGCCGCGCTTCCGCCCGTCGCGCGTTGGCCGCGACATATCGCGTCGCGTTAAACAGCCAACCCGTGATCACGGTTCCCGGTTTCAATTTCCCCAGCCGCTGCCAGAGCAAGAGAAACGCGGCTTGCGTAATGTCATGTGCGGCCGCCTGGTCCGACGACTGGCGAACCGCCGCGGCATAGACGAAGTCGATGTGCCTCTGCATGAGCTGCCGAAACAACTCGGAATCCCGTTTTTGGGTCAGGACGGCGAGCAATTCCGCGTCGCTTAGTGGCATGGGCAGTTCCTACCCATCCATGTGCGGCCACCGGGCCGCCAGGGACAGCAGGAAGAAAAACTCAGTTTTTGAACGAGAACTGAACTATGCCGTCGCGCTTTTTTGCCGCTTTGGCCTGGGTTCGCGGGGGACGAGGGCTCGTTCCAGATTGGCCATGGCCTGTTTCAGACGTTGGTCGTTTTCGACCAGGGCTATCCGGACGTAACCCTCGCCATGCTCGCCAAAAGCCCTCCCCGGGGCCAGCGCGACTTCGGCTTCGTCCATCATGCGGAGACAGAAGTCGATCGTCCCGCCTCCCTTGAGATGCTCTTCTTTGATCTTCGCCCAGACGAACATGCTGGCCCGCGGCTTTTCATACGTCCAGCCAAGCCGATCCAATCCGCGGCAGACCACGTCCCGTCGATACTGATAAATCTTGCTCTGCTCAGCAGGCGTGTCGGGGTGCTCGCGCATGGCGATGATGCTGGCGATCTGAATCGGGGCGAATATGCCGTAGTCGTAGTACCCCTTGATCGTCGCCAGGGCTTTGACCATCTCCGAATTCCCGGCGCAGAAGCCGATGCGCCAACCGGCCATGTTGTAACTCTTGGACATGGTCGTGAATTCCACGCCCAGTTCCTTGCCTCCCTCGGCCGCCAGCAGGCTCGGGGCCTGATATCCGTCAAAGCAGATTTCGCCGTAAGCCAGGTCGCTGATGATCATGATCCCATGCTTGCGGCACAGGGCGATGGCGCGCTCCCAGAAACCCGGATCGATCGTCATCGATGTCGGATTGTGCGGGTAATTCAAAATCAGCAGCTTCGGCGTCGGGTAGAGGCCTTCGATTACTTTTTCGATCCGGTCGAGAAACGCCTGATCGTTACCGAGCGGGACGCGAATCACATTTGCCCCGGCCATGGCGACCGCATAGACGTGGATCGGAAACGCCGGGTCCGGCACCACCGCCGTGTCCCCGGGCCCAAGCAGCGCCAGGCAAAGATGCGAAAAGCCCTCTTTGCTCCCGATGGTGGCGATCACCTCTGTCTCGGGGTCCAGCTCGACGCCGTACTTCTGACGGTACTTCTTGGCCACTTCCTTGCGCAGCCCGGCGACGCCGTTGCTGACGCTATAGCGATGATTCCGCGGATCGGTTGCCGCTTCGGCCAGCTTTGCGACGACCGAGTCGGGCGTGGGATCGGTGGGGTTTCCCATCCCCAGATCGATAATGTCCACGCCTGCGACGCGCTTGTCATACTTCATCTTGTTGATGCGCCCGAACAGATACGGCGGAAGCCGGGCGATCCGCGCGGAGACGTCGATTTTGAACGGTTGCTGGCTCATGGAACTTGTATTGTAGCCGCAAATCCCCGGTTTGATTAGGGCTCGGTGGAAGGCGCTGTCGCCGGGGCGTGTTCCTGGTCCAGCTGATGGCGGATTTCCTGTAGGTCCTTAATTTGCCCATCTTTCCGCGCCACGCGGTCTTCCCACTGTTTTCGCAGGATCGGGTCCTGAATCTCCATTTCGTTCAAGGCCAACCCGGCCAGCCGCTCCCTCAGCGCGGTCATCGCCGCCTGGACGGCCTGATCGTGCAAATCCTTCCGGACGGCGTCCTTGTAATCCTCAAATTTGGCATGAGCCGGCGGAATTCGATCGACGAGCTGGGCGATGTAAATGAACTGCCCGATCTGCAGAGGATCGGAAATTTGCCCCTTTTGGAGCATGAAAACCAGTTGCTTGAATTCCGGCGGGAAGCGGTTGTCCTGAAGAGTGAAGGGGGGCAATTCCCCGCCATTGGCGGCCGTGGTCCGATCCCGGCTGCGGGCCCGGGCCACATCTTCAAATCTCTTGCCCGCCGCCAGGTCGCGCCGCACGTCCGCAGCCTCGGACATGTTTCCGCAGACGATGTATCGCACCACCACTTTTTCCCCATACAACACGTTGAAGTGCTTTCGCACGGCATCGTCGGTAATTTCCGCCGAGACTTCCGGATCGGCGATCTTTCGCAGATAAGCGTTGATCTCCATCAGCACGTCAAACTCAGGCCGGCTCATGTGCTGCTGCAACAGAACCTGATCCAGCATCTGTTCCGTCTGCTCGGGGGTCAGATCTTCATCCGAAGGCTGGGTTGCGCTGATGTTCAAGCCGGACGACTCAAGCGAACGCCTCAGCGCCGTCAGCGTGATCTGCTTCTCCTTGGCCACGTCGTCGGGCGTGACGACGATCTCCTGTTTCGCCGCTTCCTCCTGCGCCAGGTCTTTTTGAACGATCAATAAAACGACGTTTAGCCCGTACCCCTCGATCAATACCGGTTGCACGTCCTGAAGCGTGATCGGCTCGCCGCGGATCGTTGCCACCACTTCGTTTTCAATTGGCGGAAGCTTCTCGGCCGTCTGCGCCTCGGTGACGGTCAGACTCTCGTCGCTCTTGCAACCTTGCAGGACAAGCAAACCGACAGCAATGATGGAAAGCCAGATTTTCACGTATGTTCTCCGGGAAGGCCCGAGTATCGAGACCTCTTCGGGGGTGTCAAGAACGGCGCGAAATTGCCTGATCGCATCCGGTGAGGATACTGTGTTGGCATGTCCATCATCGGTCATGGCATTGATATCGTCGAAACCGGCCGCATACGCCGCATGGCCAACGAGCACGGCCAGCGGTTCCTCGACCGAGTCTTCACACCGGCGGAGCAGGAATACTGCTCGGCGAATCCGAAGCGCTATTTCGAGCATCTGGCTGGGCGATTCGCGGCCAAGGAAGCCGTCCTCAAAGTCCTCGGCACGGGCTGGCGCGGCGGTATCGCCTGGACCGACATCGAAATCGTCAAAGACGCCAGCGGGCAACCCAAAGTCAAACTGACCGGCGAATGCGCCAGAATCGCCGAAGAGATGGGAATTTCCCTCTGGCATGTCAGCCTGTCGCATATCGAAACTCACGCGACGGCCAGCGCCATTGGAGCGAAAGGAGCGGGGAATGCTGAGTGACGGAGCGACTTCGGCATTCGGCTGCTATTTATGTCCGAACTAAAACGTACCCATCTTTCCGTAAGGCAGGAGCGAGCCGTTCTTGTTGGAGTGATCCTCCCCAAGTCCAACGCCGATCCGCGCGATCCGCTTGGGGAACTCTCGTCCCTTGCGGACACCGCCGGCGCCAAAGTCGTGGGCCAGGTTCTCCAGCGCCGCCACCGCGTCGATGCCGGAACCTACGTGGGCAGCGGGAAGGTGATCGAAATCGCCGACCTGGCGATTCGCGAGGAAGCCGATGTCATTATCTTCGACAACGACCTGACGCCCGGCCAGGTCGGCGCCTTGGAACGGATGGTCAACAAGCACGCCGAAAGCCCGCGCGGCGAGGGGATCAAAGTCCTGGATCGCTCCGAATTGATTCTCGACATCTTCGCCACGCGAGCGCGCACCCACGAAGCCAAACTTCAGGTGGAACTGGCGCAAATGCAATACACATATCCCCGATTGACGCAGATGTGGGGCCACCTCGAGCGAATCGCCGGCGGCGCCCCGGCGGGGATCGGAACGCGCGGGCCCGGCGAGCAGCAACTCGAAATCGACCGCCGATTGGTCCGCAAGCGCATCGGCCGCCTCAAGGACGAAATCGCCAAGGTCCAACGCAGAAAAACCCGCGAAGTCGCCCAGCGGACCGCCGGACATTTCACCATCTGCATCGTCGGCTACACCAACGCCGGCAAAAGCACGCTGTTCAACACGCTCACCGCCGCCGGCACCTACGCCGACGACAAACTCTTCGCCACGCTCGATACCAAGACGAGAAACTGGAAGGTCGATCGCGGCATCGAGGTGCTCATCAGCGACACGGTCGGATTCGTGCGCGATCTCCCGCACAATCTGGTCGCCAGCTTCAAGGCGACCCTCGAAGAAGCCGTCCACGCCGATCTGCTCTTGCACGTCCTGGACGTCGGCCATCCCCACGCCGCCCAGCAATTCGATTCGGTTCACGAGGTGCTCGCTCAAATCGGCGTCGAGGAAAAACCCGAAATCCTTCTGCTCAATAAAATCGACACCCCCGAGGGCGAAGCCAATTTCCCCGAATGGCGCACGCTTCATCCCGGCGCAATCCCCCTCGCGCCAAAACCGGCCGCGGCGTCGCGATGCTGAATGAAATCGTCGAAGAGCGCGTCCGCGGCCAGGAGACCGAAGTCCTCCTCGAAGCCGACTCCGCCAACGGCAAACTTCTCTCTTTTATTGAAACCCACACCACGGTTCATTCTCGCGAATTTGAGGACGGCCGAGTCACTCTCCGCGCCACCGTGCCGAAGCGAGTGTTGGCCGACCTTCAGCAAAACAAGCAGATCGAGATCAAGCCGGTTTAAGACCATGCGGGCGGGAAATTCCGTGTGTCAAACCGGCCTGCGCGTGCGTACAATACCCAAGATGCCGCCCCTGAATTTTCTTCCTCTAGATGACCATCCGCGCATCGGCGTGTTTGCCGAAATCTCTCAGCTCGTCCGCGACGATATGCCGCCGCGCGAAGCATTGCAGGTCCTTCTTTCCGCTTTGCACCGCGCCTATCCGGGCGGGACGTGTTACGTCGAGGTCAACACGACCGATCTTCCCGCCGGGAGTTTTCGCCTGACGCGGGTTTGGCGCGAGGACAACAGCGAAGCGGTCCCGAACAACAGTCCATGGAATTGGCGAAATGTTTCTGTGCGAAGCGGGGGGGTGGTGGCCGAGTTTATCGCCCGGAAATGCCCGTCCGCCGCCGTGAATGTCGAGCTCGATCCGAGCGATCCGGTCTATCCGGAACTTCGTGACTATCACAGCATCGCCGCCGCGCCCGGCGCCGCGGGCGACCCGGACAACTGGGTGCTGATCTTCCGAACCGCTGCCGATGGCGTCGACGCCGAATTTCTCGAAAACATGCTCCTTCGCGTGGGCCTGATCGGAACGGCCATGAGGAATTTGCAGGCCCTGGGGGATCTGCGCCGCGCCAACGCGTTTATCGACGCCGAGTTGGACCGCCTGGCGGCGATTCAGCGAGCCTTGCTGCCGGAGTTTACGCCCGATATCCCCGGTCTGGACTTTGCCGCGAAGAGCCAGACGTTCGATCGCGCCGGCGGGGATTTGTATGACATCGTGGAGCTTCCGACCGGCCAGTGGGTTTTTTGCATCGCCGACGCGAGCGGCCACGGCCCGTCGGCCGCCGTCGTTGCCGCCATGCTCCACGCGGTGCTTCACGCCTATCCGTCGACCGTCGATCACGACCGATCGGCCCCCAGCCCGGCCAACGCCCTGGCCTACGCCAACCGCCAATTAGCTGCCAAGCGAATCGAGTACTCCTTCATCACCGCGATTCTCGCCCTCTGGGATCCCAAAACCAAAGTCTTCACCTATTCTCGCGCCGGCCACAACCCTCCCATGCTGCGCCACGCGGGAAACGTCACCGAACTGAAACAAGTCGGTAATCTTCCGCTGGCGATATTTCCGGAAACGAAATACGACCAGGCCGACGTCCAGCTACAAACCGGCGACGTGTTGATCCTCTTCACCGACGGCATAACCGAGGCGGTCAGCGATTCGGGCGCGATGTTCGGTGAAGATCGTTTGCGCCAATATCTCCTGCGAGCCGAGGGATCGGCCGCCGAAATTCTTTGTTCCCTGAGCGAAGCCGTGCAGAGATTCTCCTGCCATGAGCGCTCCCGCGACGATCAGACCCTCATGGTTCTGCGCATAAAATAAATTTTATTGACCGGGACAGTCGATTTTGGTTTGATTCCCCGCCGCGTCGTTTGAGATTTGGTTGAAATCACTTTTTTTGGGAGAGCCCCCATGCGAATGATCATGCAGATCGTTGTTCCGAACGAGCCGTTCAACAAGTATGTCCGCGACGGTTCCGCCGGCGCCAAATGGGGCGCATTTTGGAATCCCTTCGCCCCGAAGCGATTTACTTCACCGACCAAAGCGGGCATCGCGGGGCGATCGCCATCGTCGACGTCGCGGATCCGTCGAAAATTCCGGCGCTCGCCGAACCCTGGTTTTTAATTTTCAACGCCGACGTTAAATTCCAGATTGCCATGACTCCGGACGATCTGAAAAAGTCGGGTCTTGACGAGTTGGGCAAGAAATGGGGTTCGTGAATCAAGGCGCTGGCGCCGTCGTGGCATGGGTCGACCGGCCGAACAATTCGATCGGCACGGCCAGCGGCGCTGGGTACACAGGAAAGTAATTTCCCGCCATGATGTTTGCCATCGGCGTTGCAACCTGAATGATCATGGCCGCCGCCAGCAGATGATTGGTGAAGAGCGGTCGCTGGCAGAAAAGCACCACGACGCCGATGAGCATCGCTGGAAACGCGTAAGAGGCCACGCGGCTTCGGTCGGCAACAAACATCGATGCCATTAAAACCGGCGCGATTCCCGCGACAAATGCCAGGAACATCCACCGGGAACGATACTTAAAAAGAAATGCCACCAGCGCGACGACCAGAATCCATCCCCCGCGCAATGCGAAATACCACGCCGGCCAGATCATGATGTTGTTGTCGCGCGGACTAACCAAGGCCGCCTTTCGATAAACCGCGGGGTTGATCTGCGACGCATGGCGGATCGCCAGATAACCGATAAACCAGATCGCCGCCGCCCCTCCGATCCACGCCGCGCGGACGGTCGCCTCGCGTCGCCAATTGTCCGCTGGCGATCCTTTCTTCACCAGATGCCACAAGATCACAAGTGGCGCGACGGCGAGAATGCGTTCGTCCGCGAACATGCCGATTCCCATGCACGCCGCCGAAATCGGCGCCGGCGAGGCCCCCATCGACAGCAGCAAAAAAAGACTCGCCATGCTGTCCTGGTAGCCCGGCCACGTCTGTGAGGTCACACATGCCAGCGTGAGGCTCATCACGACCGCCGTTGCGAATGCCGTACTCGCGCGAGTTCTTTTCAATATCACAACGTAGGTAACGAGGCAGATGATCGGGTTCGCAAACCATGGCACCAGGACGCTGGTGCGTCCCCGCAAATGCAACCAATACGCGATCAATGGGCAGAGAATCCGATGCCGCAGCATCATCGAATTGCTGTTGATCTGCCCATGAAAAGGGTCGTAGCTCAGCGGCAGATATGCGTCCGTGAACCGATCGGTAATCGGGTTCGGCCGAAGGTCGCGGATCAGATCGCCCGGATAAGCCAAAAACAGCGATAAAAGCGTGATCGATCCGACAATGGCCAGCAGCGCAATCAAGCGGCCTCGGCGCGCTTCCATTCCCCCAATCCACGCCTCGATTTGATTCATAACCGGATTGTACGTCTTTTCGCCGCCCGCAAAAATTCTGCGCGTCTGCTGATCCGACCGGCGATGCCCGTCAGTTCTTCGTGGTGCTACCGCCGTCGATGATCAGATGAATGACCTCCGGGTCCTGGCCATATTGTGTGTGCGCCGAGAGGGGATTAACCCAGAATCCGCCCCCTTTAAAGAACGGGATGTACCACGCGGTCTGCGTCACGTTGATCATCACGTTGCTGAAGGTCACGTGCTCAACCGTTTGGCGCGCCAGCGGCGAGATGGGATAGCTCAGAAAATCATTGGGGTCGCTGACCGCGATAAGGTAGAGCGGATTTTTTGTTTTCTGGAACCGCAAGTCGGCGAAGCGCTTCATGGTGTCGTAGCCGCTGGGGCGCGTGGTGGGCTGGCCGTCCTTGGCGGGCTCGATCTCGGTGAGCGTCAGCAGCGGAAGCTGATTGGCGAGCATGAAAAACGCATAGGTGTGCTGCGCGATATCGGTGAACGCCTTGCGGTGCTGGCCGACCGTCGGCTGCGTTCCGGCGGCGCTGGCGTTGAGGGTCGGAATATCCAGGCAATCAAATAAAATCTTGCTCCCCAAACTCCAGGTGACGAAAAAATAGGCGTAATCCCCGTTGGTATCGCTCTTCAGGTCGCGATGCATGCAGACGAGCGCATCGCGCACGGCGTCTTGAATGGCCGATTTATAAGTCCCCGCGTAAATGAGCGCATCTGCGGCCCGATTGTTGAAAAATATCTGTCGCGAGTCGTTCATTTGATGCAAACGCAGCGCCGTCACGGTTTCGTCATTGTCATAACCAAGATATTCACTTTCCAGTTGTTGGGTTATCCCCTCCCAGGTGAGAACGTAAACCCGCAACTGCCGATTCCCGTCCCCGGCAAAATCCTGCCGCGTTAACGATCCCATCTCTCCCTTCGCGACCACCGGCGAAGCGCTCCCGCACGCCTTCAAGTTCAATTCCTTGCAGATCGCGTCGAGCAGCGGCTGGGGGTCCTTCTGCGGCGGCCACCCCGAATACCCGCCGATCCCGTGGACGAACAGCAATGCCACGATCGTGTTCGTCTTCATGGCGTCCCGAAGTCCGGGGAATCCCTGGTCGATCCTCTCATGGTGCACGTCCGTGCATCCCAGCAAGAACAGAACCAGAATTCCCGCACCCGCCGCCTTGATTCGCGGGCGCACCCATCCCTCAATTTGTGTCATGGTTGAATTATACGTTGGGTCATTTCCCGCAGAAGTCCACCAGCCGCGCGATCTCGCTTCGCAAATCTTTCCGATGCACGACGAAGTCGACAAACCCTTTTTCTTCCAGAAACTCGCTGCGCTGAAATCCGTCGGGCAATTCGACTTTGATCGTATTCCATATCGTTCGCGGTCCGGCGAATCCGATCAGCGCCTTGGGTTCGGCAACGATAAAATCCCCAAGCATCGCGAAGCTCGCCGTCACGCCCCCGGTGGTCGGATCGGCCAGAAGACTGATGAACAATCCCCCCGCATCGTCGTAACGCGCCAGCGCCGCCGACGTCTTGGCCATCTGCATCAGCGATAGCGTCGATTCCTGCATCCGCGCCCCTCCGGAGCAACTGACGATCACCAGCGGCAGCTTCTCCTCGGTTGCCGTTTCGATCGTGCGGGTGATCTTTTCCCCCACGACGCTCCCCATCGAGCCCATCATGAACGTCGGATCCATGACCGCCATCATGATCGGCCGGCCCTTGATAAAGGCTTTTCCGCAGACGACGGCGTCGACTTCGCCGCTCTTTTCGCGTTCACTCTTCAGGCGGTCCTTATATGCCTTCTTGTCGACGAATTTTAGCGGGTCCGCCGGCTCAATATCTTCGAACATCTCCTCGAAGCTGCCCGGATCGGTGAGCTGCTCGATCCGCGTGCGGGCGGAAATTCGGAAGTGATATTGGCATTCCGGGCAGACGTGCAGCGCCTCTTCCACGACTTTGCGGAAGAGCATGGCGCTGCATTCCCCGCAGCGCATCCAAAGCCCTTCGGGTACGCCTTCTTTTTTGGTTGCCGCGGAATCGTTCGGTGCCTGGGACATATTCGTTGGTTACGCCGCTTTGTGGTTCCTCGGGCCGACGTCCATGCTCGCCATCGCCTGCCGCTCGTGCAAGTGCCGCGCGATCTGATCGGGGGGCTCTCCAAGGATGACGCCCGCCGCGATCTGCAACGCCATCGGCCGCAGCGATAGCGCCGCCGTCAAACCGCGATTTCGCTTTAGTATTCTCGCCAGCGCAGTCCCAATCCGTCCGATCACCGCCTCGACCGGCTCTCCCTCCGGCGGAGTCACCGACAACGGATTGGAAAACCACTGAGGGAACACCGTCGGGAACCGCAGTTTCAATTCCTCGCGCGTCAATCCCTCCCACAGGCCCATGTGCACTTCCTGCAGATCTTCGTTGTCGCGCGGACGAAGCTCGAATTTTTTCGCGACGATTTTCGCCACTTGATCGCACGCTTCATTCGCCGCCGGCCGGTACACGCTTGCCACCGGTTCGCCCAGTGAATCAACCAGATGCCCGATCGCGTCGATCGCTTCGGCGGTCAGCGGCAGCGACATGCTTCCGGCGATGCGCCCCTCGGCATCCCAAGGCGTCGGCCCCGCCTCGATCAGCAATACCCGCGTACTCATTGCCCAAATGAATAAGCCCAAGGGTCACTTCTGTAAAGGAAATATAGCGCCGCGCCTGTTGAACCTCAAAAATCAGACGTTAGAATGCCCCGCGACTCACGAGCGGCTGTTCAAGCCCGTCCGGCGGTAAACGCCGGGCGAACGGGAAGACGGTGAAATTCCGTCGCGGACGCGCCGCTGTAAAGGACACCATTTGCCTCGTCGGCAGTGAGCCACTGTTCCGCTTCACGCGGGATGGGAAGGCGCCGGAGAGAGTCCTGAGCCAGAAGACCGGCTCGTGGGTTTGTGGATCGGGCGATTGTCGCCTGGTCAGATCGGCTTGGTCCTCGCGATTCGGGACTGCCGGGCAAAGCACTCCACGAGCTTCCTCCCTGGCCGGCCATTGCGCCGCGCCCTGGCTCCTGCCCGTGCTGACGCCTTGGGCACCCCAATCGCTGGATCAAGGTTTTTCAATTGTCAGCGCCGCGCGAATCGGCGCAGGAGAATTTCATGTCTCGTCGCTACATTTTCGTGGCGGCCGCCGCACTCGGCGCCGCCCAGTCCGCTCGTGCCGCCACATTTGCCCAGTATCTACCAGGCTCCTATACGCAGGGCACCATCTACAACTCGGATGGCACCGTCAATACGTATGATATGACCTTCAACGATCCGACTGTGGTCGCGGATCCGACCGTGGGTCCAACGGCCGGGCTCACCGACATCGATTTCGGTTTTCCCGAGATCATCAGCCCCTTCGATCCACCGGCTGATGCCGATCAGCTCGTCACCATCGGCAGCGGGGGACAGATCACCATCAAATTTCCCCAGTCAATCAACGTGTTGAAATCATCTCCGACCGTCGGCGTTTTCAGCGCCGCCGGCCTGATCGATAACGACTATCCCAACGGCGTCGCCACGAGCCCTGCGGCGGTTTTCACGCCGGAGTCCGCGGTCGTCAGCGTTAGCGCCGATGGGAACACGTGGGTGAGCCTCGGTTTGCAGAGTTTCGACATTCCCGAGAACTACTTCACCAACGCCGTAACCCCCTATGATTTCCCGGCCCCCAGCCCCGCGGACGTCGCCGATTTCGGGATGCCCTACACCCAAGGGCTCGATTCCTTCGACGGCGCATCTTTCAGCACGATCCTGACCAAGCTGAACGGTTCCGCCGGTGGAACCTGGCTCGATCTATCCGGCACGGGACTCACTCAGATCAACTACATTCAATTCAGCGAACCCACCGGCGTGGTCCCCGATACAGACTTCCTGGCCCTCGAGGCGATCTCCGCGAACGACGCCGCGCTCCCCGAGCCCACTTCGTCCATCGCTTTATTCGCACTCGGCGGGCTGTTCCTGCGTCGATGGCGTCCGGCAAAGAATGCCCTGCTGCTCGCTCTGGCGTGCTGCCTGATGTTTACTTCCCTTTCCAAAGCCGCGCCGGTCGATTCGATTCAATTTTTCGATGGGAACGTCCTGAACATCCAGGGAACTTACGGCTCCGGTTCAGACTCCGCCTATCTCGTGGTCGATTTTCCCAGCGGCCCCGACTACGCATGGGAATTGAATTGGAACCCGGCCACAACCGTCAATGGTTGGCAAATGATGGAAGACATCGCCGGGCAATCGGTCCTTTCAACCAGCGGCACGCCCGGAACGACCAATGTCTCCAACCCCACCGGCGATCCCAATTTCACCGTAACCGCGGAATTTTTCTCGTCCTTCAACGAGCATCAAATCACCAATATGCAATACGGTTCAACGGTCGGCGTGAATGATTGGGATTTCTATACAGGCTCCTACAACGCCGCCAACCTCAGCGCAACTGATCCTCAGGGTATAGCCTGGAAATCCGCCAGCGCGGGTATCGACGAAGCCAACTTAAGCAACGGCGAACTCATCGGATGGGTCGACATCTTCCCCCATCCGCCCAATCCGGTTGCCCCCGAAATCGCGGTCCCGGAGCCGGCCTCCGGCGCGATGCTGCTCATAATGGCTGCATTGCTTCTTTGCCGGCGAAGTTACTTCGCCATTTCCTTGGCTCGCGCCCGAACGTCGTCGATGGTTCCCGTATAAAGGAACGCGCTTTCGGGAAGATCGTCGGCTTTCCCCGAGCAAATTTCGTCAAAGCTGGCCAGCGTCTCGGAAATCTTCGTGTAAACGCCCTTCTTGCCCGTGAACTGCTCGGCGACGAAGAACGGCTGGCTGAAAAACCGCTCGATCTTCCTGGCCCGGGATACCGTGAGCTTGTCCTCTTCGCTCAGTTCGTCGACGCCGAGAATGGCGATGATGTCCTGAAGATCGCGATAGCGCTGAAGCATGTTCTGCACTTTTCGCGCGATTCGATAGTGTTCTTCGCCGACGATTTGAGGATCGAGCGCCCGGCTAGCCGAGGCCAGGGGATCGACCGCGGGGTAAATCCCCTTGGCGGCGATCGACCGTTCCAGATAAATGAAGGCGTCCAGGTGCGCAAACGCGTTCGCCGGCGCCGGGTCGGTCGGATCGTCGGCCGGAACGTACACCGCCTGCACTGAGGTGATCGCGCCGGCCTTGGTGCTGGTGATGCGCTCCTGAAGATCGCCCATTTCCGTGGACAGCGTCGGCTGATATCCCACGGCGCTGGGCATGCGCCCTAGCAAAGCCGACACTTCCGAACCGGCCTGGGTGAATCGGAAAATGTTGTCGATGAACAAAAGCGTGTCCGCCCCGGTTTCATCCCGGAAATACTCCGCCATCGTCAGCGCGCTTAAGGCCACCCGAAGGCGCACGCACCGGCGGTTCATTCATCTGTCCGAAAACCATCACGGTTTGGTCGATGACCCTCTTGCCGGTGTTGCCGATCTTCGCCTCCTGCATTTCCAACCAGAGATCGGTCCCCTCGCGGGTTCGCTCCCCCACGCCGGCAAACACCGAATACCCGCCATGCTGTTGCGCAATTCGCGCAATCAGTTCCTGAATAACGACCGTTTTGCCCAGCCCGGCCCCGCCGAACAGCCCCGCCTTTCCGCCGCGAAGGAACGGCGTCAGCAGATCGATCACCTTGATCCCCGTCTCAAACACTTCCGCCTTGGGCGTCAAATCCACAAACTCCGGCGGCGCACGATGAATCGGCCAGCGCTTCTCCACATGAACCGGACCCAGATTGTCGATCGTCTCCCCCAGCAGATTGAACACGCGGCCCAGCGTCTCTTTCCCCACCGGCACCGTCACCGGCGAACCCGTATCGCGGCAGTCCGTTCCTCGCCGCAGGCCGTCGGTGCTTCCCAGCGCCACCGCCCGCACGTGCCCGCCGCCAAGATGCTGTTGCACCTCCCCAACCAGTTTGTGTGTCGAACCGTGATCCCCCACTTCGATCTCCACCGCGTTATAGATAAGCGGCAGCTGATCTTCGGGAAACGCCACGTCAAAAGTCGAACCGATCACTTGGGAAACTTTACCGATCGCCGGCATGGGATTGTCCTGTTTTTCAAGGCAAAATTGATCTTCTTCCCCGTTCGGGGACGAGGGTGCGGATTGTACTCACGGGAGCTTGGCTCGCAAGGATTGCCAAAGTGAGTTCAAACGGCACTTTGGATGGTGGCAAACGAGTCGCAAATCTCGTTTCGCCCCAAGGGATGCTTGGATAGGCGCTGTTGTGCGATGGGTATCCATTGTGTTAATTGATAATGCCCGCCGTCTGGGGACGGCCGTCGCGGGCGAAAAGGATCCCGCGAGTTTCTTGCAGAAGAGCAGGCGGCATATCGATGAACTCGCGAGAATGGCGAATTCAACTGGGGTACGGACACACCTTGAGTCGCGTGGATGACGGCCCGCGCAAGGGGCGTATTCCGCGCGAGGGGTATATTCGCAGTTGCGGCCTGTGCGTCGGCAATCTGACGAGCTTATGCAGCCAGGATCCGGAGTATCGCGCGGCGCAGGATCGTGTCCGACGGACGCGGGGGCATCGACGAACATAAGCTGATGAATATTTTCATGCTGATGACCTTTTTCATGTCCAACACCAAGGGTCATATTGTGGAATTCGGCTGCTACAAAGGGGGATCTGCGCTCTTCATGGCGAAGCTGGCGGCCCGTTTTATGCCCGAAACGCGAGTTTATGCGTTTGATACCTTTGCCGGGATGCCCGAGACGGACAAAGCGGTGGACCTTCACAAGGCGGGAGATTTCAGTGATGTGAGTGTCGAAAGCGTGCGCGAACTTGCTCAATCGGCGGGACTGACCAACATCGAGTTTATTCCCGGGCAGTTTGAGGATACGGCCCCCGATGCGCTGGCGCGGATCGGAAAGATCGCGCTGGCGCACATTGACTGCGACATTTATTCCGGCGTGCAATTTTCATACGATGCGTGCAAGCCCTACATGGTCCATGGCGGCTACGTCATTTTTGACGACCCGTTGGCCTCGACCTGTCTTGCGCGCTGGAGGCAGTGGAGGATTGCGTTATCATCCGCGACGGACTGCACGCGGAGCAAGCGTATCCTCACATGGTCTTCCGTTATCCGCCGATCAAGTAGCTAATACTGATTCTTCCCCGGCCTTCACGAATGCTTGATGAAACAAAACGCTTGTAGAAGCCCGGCCAAGGCTACACCGTCGTGTGTCCGCTAGTTTGGGCACAGTTCCAGCCAACGGTAAACTCCTCAATCATGGACCCCTACAACGTCGTCCTCATTCAGCCGGACGGCTATCCCCACGCCATGGCCTTGCGCGAAATCGCCCTGCTGCTTCACTATTCTCTTCAGTCGCTCGGGCTTCAGTCCAAAGCCACGATCAACATTCTCGATCCAGATGCGGTCAACGTCCTTGTCGGCTACCACGTCCTGCGAAAGCCCTCCATGCTGAAGGATCGGCGACTACATCATTTATCAACTCGAACAGCTCGGCGACCGCCCGGAGTGGTTTGAACCCGAAATTGTGGACATGCTCAAAGGCGCGCAGGCCATTTGGGATTACAGCCTTGAGAATATCCAAGTCCTACGCGATCAGGGCTTGAGCAACCTCAAGCATCTCCCCATCGGCTTTCATCCGAATCTGCAAACCATCCCCAAGGCGGAAGAAGACGTCGATGTCCTTTTCTACGGCTCGATCAACGACCGCCGCGAAAAAATCCTCGCCGATTTGCGGCCCCGCTGCCGCGTCCAGGAACTGTTTCAAATTTATGGCCCGGAACGAGACGCCTGGATCGCGCGATCGAAGATCATCCTCAATATTCACTTTTACGAGACGCGGATCATGGAGCAGGCCCGGCTGAGCTACCTGCTGAATAACGGGCGATTTATCGTCAGCGAAGATTCCGCGGCCAATCCTTTTCAGGACATGATCGCCGCGGTTCCTTACGATCGCGTCGTCGAATCATGTCTGATGTTTTTGCAGGATGCCGCGGCGCATCAAAGCCAGGCCCAGCGCGGCTTGGATCTTTTCCGCCGGCGGCCGATGACAGAGTACCTCCGTCCGCTTATTTCTTGAGGAAATTCGCCAGCAGCTTCTCGCCCTGTTCCGTGAGGAAGCTCTCAGGGTGATATTGCACGCCCTCTAGGGGCCAGCGTTTGTGACGCACGCCCATGATTTCGTCCGCTTCGGTCCAACTGCTTACCTCAAAATCATCCGGCAACGTCCCGTTTCGAATGATCAGGCTGTGATAACGCGTGGCCGTGAACGGATTGGGCATGCCTGTGTAAATTGTCTTACCGTCGTGATGGATCGCATCGGTTTTTCCGTGCATTAATCGAGCGGCTCGTTCGACGATAGCGCCGCTGACATATCCGATGCACTGATGTCCAAGACAAACCCCGAGCACCGGAATCTTCGGGCCGAAATACTTGATGACATCGTTGCTGACTCCGCCTTCCTTCGGCGTGCACGGGCCAGGCGAAATCACGATGTGCGTCGGATGCAACGCTTCAATCTCCCCCACATTCACTTTGTCGTTGCGAAAAACCCGCATCTCATGATGTGGACCCACTTCCCCCAGCTTTTGCACCAGGTTGTAGGTGAACGAATCGTAATTATCGATCAATACCAGCATCACCGCTAAGCCTATTGCGCCTGCGCATAAAAGTAAAAAAACGCGGGAATCCGAGGCTCGCACGCGGACGGACTCATGGATTTCCCCAGCGGCATCCACTAAATTCGTCGCGGAAATAAGGAGTCTCGATGCCCGCTCATTCCTCCGGCCGAAATCGCGCGTTCCTGGTCCTCGGCCCGGAGTCGGCGGGAAATCGGTTCATCACCGGTTACATGATCGCCGCGGGGTGTCGTGGCGACGCCGGGCACGACCAACGCCTCGATTTATGCCTCGAAAATCCGCAGGTTTTGAAGGATTTCGGCGAGCCGCTGGTATGGCGCCGCAGCCTTCCCTATCAAGCGGAGGAAAAACGCTGCTGGCCCGATCTGGAACAAATGTTGGCGCGACTTACGCGCTTCGGCTACCAGACGCGCGTGGTCGCCATTTTCGAAACCAATATTGCAATGTGCAGTCTGATGCGTTTGGTCCCGAGCATCACGTCGATACCGCAAAAGAAGCCGAATTAAACCTCTTCCGTAGCATGCGCCGAATTTCCTCATTTATCCTCGAGAACCAAATCCCCGCCTATTTCCTCACTTATGAAAGCATGATTTTGTATCCTGACTTCTTCAACCACGCTTTGCAGCAATGGGGATTGAATCCGCCCGAAACGTGGAGCATCAAGGATGCTAACATGAAGTATCTCAATGGCTTACAGCAGGACCGATAAGCGGGTCGCAACCCTGCGATTCGCCATGGCGCCCAGTTGCGGAAAAGTCAAAAAGTGCAAAAGCATAAATCGAAAAGTGCAATACAAAAGGCTTGGCGAACTTACCCCGTTGGGGTAAATAACTTCCCAGAGAGTTGCGCCTGTACCGACGGCGTGACCACCGCTGAAGGCTGTCTTGTAGCGAGGTGGCTTCAAATGCGGGGCGGAGAGTCGGCTGGAGAGTCCTACCTGTCGTAAAAAGTCGCTGTTGCCCGTGGGTACACTACCCTTTGGCACAGCTAGCGAAGAGGAGAGAACATGAGCATTGTAGAGTCCGGGAATCCCCGTCGTATTCGTCGTATTACCACTTTGGAAGGTATCGCTGGTGGCGCAATTGTCGCTGCTGCGGTGTTTGCGGCTGCGCCAAAGTTCGCGTCCGCTCAATCGATTCAAATGCAGGTGACGGGCGGCACCACGACCGACCCCACGGCTGCTGGCGCGCTGACTTGGTTCAATACCTCGAACTGGAATAATGCTGGTGTCACCGGAAGCCTTCCGGAAAGTGACACGGCCTCGCCAACCGCGCAGAACATTGCACCGGATAACGCCACGATGCCATCGGTGGGCTTGGTGTTTGATCCCGGCAACGATCCGAATACGCCGGGTGGGCCGAACGGTTCATATGTTGCGAATCTGGACGAGATTTCCGGCTCGACCTATGTCTCTTCGGTTGCCGGCACTTATGCGGCTCCGGCAAAGCTCACGATTGAAAGTGGCACTCTTGTCATGGGCACAGTCACGGTTGGGCGCGACAGCACGGGGATCATTGCTCTCAACGGCGGAGCGTTCCTCACCGTCGGCTCGATCAAGATCCAAGGTACGAACAAGGTTGCCACGGCCATTGGCACCGGGACCTTCGAATATCACGGAGGAACTCTGGACGCCGAACAAGGCATTCAGCTTGGCTCGGGCGCTTGCAGTACGGGTCTGACCAGGACATCTGCCGGTGTCGGTTACTTCACCGTCTATAGCGACGGGCCCGCTGGCGCGATTCTCAGCCAGAACGGATTCCAGTTTGCCACGAACACGAGCATGAAGGGCACGATCGGAATCGTCGAGTTCCACCTTGATACGAACTCTCGTAACCCCGGCACGACGCCCATCCAGGGCAACGTGAACCAGGGCAACGCCGAATCCGGTCAGGGTGTCCTGCACATCCAAAACAACACCAACGTTTCGTCGCGTCTTAACTTGGTGTTGGATGATTCGCCGGGAACGATTGTCGCGGCGGGCCCGGATGCGGGCTATGTGAACCTGGGCCTATTCGATGAAACCGTGATTGCGGGCTCCGGCACCTATCCGAAGGCGTTCTACTCGGTCGATGGCAGCACGGTCTTCACCCAAGGGGCCACAATTAGTGCGACCTTCGGGTCGAGCACCTATAGCTGGACAATCAGCTACAGCGGCCAGATCAACTTCACGAATACGGCCACGTCGAGCTACACATCGGCCGACATCTCGGCGACGGGCGGCAACGACGTGGTGCTGATCGGCCTTACGCCGGTTCTCGTCCCTGAACCGACCAGCATGGCGCTTCTTGGTGGAGCGGGCGCGATGATTCTCGCTCGCCGCCGCCGGAAAGCCGACAAGGCCAAGCAGGCCTAATCGGCAGCGACAGGTTGGATTCCTCCAGACTCTAAGATTCCCCCGGCCTTCGAAAAGCCGGGGGAGTTTCTTTTCTGCCTCTAACCTCCATCCAAAACGCGACTAAGTTCGTTTGTGATGTAAAATCGAGTTCCCGGCGGCTCGGAATCGCGGCGGGTTCGTCGGCCTGCCGCGATAGTCGACGCTATCGGGAGGCGATGCGTTCCGCATGCCAGGGAGGCGAATGAGCCAGGACATTTTTCGTCTGGCAACACAACACCATCGATCGGGTAGTCTGTTAGAAGCGGAATCCCTTTACCGCGCTCTGCTCGTGCGTGAGCCGAATCACGCCGCGACCCTCAGCCAGTTAGGTTACTTGCTGTACCAGACCGGCCGATTGGATGAGGCGTTGGAACTGCTCAATCGGGCCGTAGCGGCGGCTCCTCAGTCGCCCAGTGGTCTGAACAATTTGGGCCTTGTCCTTACGGCGTTGGGCCATTCTGAAAAAGCGATAACCGTCTATCAAGAAGCTGAGCGTCTCTTTCCCCAATCTCCGGAAATTGCCTGCGGTCTTGGAATAGCCTTGGTAAAGGCCAATTATCCGATTGAGGGGATCGCATCGCTCGAGCGCTCACTGGCGCTGCGCCAAACATCCCGGCGGCGCTGCTCAACCTGGGCACGGCTCTGCGCACGCTGCGTCGCTGGGATGAGTCGCTATCGGCTTACAAGCGAGCGATCGAGCTAGAACCGAATGACGCGAGCGCATTAAGTCATTTGGCCGTCGTGAATCTGGAAATCGGCCGTGTCGACGAAGCGATCTCGCTTAGTCGTCGCGCGCTTGCCGCGGATTCCGCCTGTATGGAGGCACACAGTAATTTGCTGCTCATGTTTCACTATCGGGACGAGGAAGACCCTCAGGCAATTATCGCCGAATCCTGCAACTGGAACCGAAAACACGCGCTTCCGTTGCGAGCCGAGCGCTCATTTCCGAATGACCGGGACCCGGATCGAAAGTTGCGCATCGGTTACGTCTCGCGCGATTTTCGCGTGCATTCCGTGGGTTTTTTCATTGAAAATCTGTTGGCGGGACACAACCGGGAGAACGTCGAAGCGTATTGCTACTCCGACGTTCAATATCCCGACTCGGCGACCGAGCGGCTGCGTGCGGCGTCACATTGCTGCGCGCAACGTGTTTGGTCTGTCCCATGTACGACTGGCCGAATTGATCCGCGCGGATCAAATCGACATGCTCGTGGATCTGCAAGGCCATTCGGCGGGCGGAAGCCGGCTCCCTGTATTTGCAATAAAGCCCGCGCCGATTCAAATTACATATCTCGGCTATCCGGACAAGACGGGTCTTACAGCGATCGACTACCGATTCACGGATGCGATCGCCGACCCACCCGAGTCGGATCGTCCATCCGACCCGGCGCCGTCGGGCGAACGCCTTGTCAGACTTCCCAATTCATTTCTGTGCTTTCGTCCGTATTCCGAAGCTCCGGACATCGGGGATCCTCCGGCGTGCTCGACGCATGTAATCACCTTTGGTTCCTTCAATCATCTTGCCAAGGTCAATACTACGACTCTTGAGTTGTCGGCGCAGATTCTTCATCGCGTGCCCGCAAGCCGCTTGATGCTGAAGACCCGAACGACATCGAGCCTGGCTGCGCGGGAATTCATCAACGAGCGGTTTGCTAAATTCGGAATCGGCCCTGACCGCCTAAAACTGGACCCGTTCGTGGACTTAACAGCGGATCACCTCCGATCGTACAACCAAGTCGATATTGCGCTCGATGCCTTTCCATATAATGGGACCACAACGACTTGCGAGGCGCTCTGGATGGGCGTGCCGGTTGTCACCCTGGCGGGCCAAACGCATGTCTCCAGAGTCGGGGCAAGTCTTCTCACTAACGCGGGGTATCCTCAATGGATCGCGCGAACGCGTGAAAAGTATGTTGATCTGGCCGTTCATTTGGCTGCGGATTTGCCCGCGCTGGCCGAAATTCGCCTGGGATTGAGAGCGCGAATGAAATCATCGCCCCTGACCGACGGTCCGCAATTTGCGCGGAATGTTGAAGAGGCTTACAGCGGTATGTGGCGGGCGTGGACGGGCTCGAACATCTAAGCGGTGAATGGTTAACTCTTCACCTGACAGAATGTGCGCCACATCTCCCGAAATGCGGATTCCACAGCGCCGGTGAATCGTGGGCCGTCCATGAGAGGAGAATGAGCCATTCGGTCGCGCAAGACCTGTCGCAGAACGGTCAGTCGCTTTAGATCCTGCGCGGTTGCGATCGCCAATCGAACGTATTCATCTTCATCTCGCGCGGCGAAATCCGGCAGGCCCAGATTACATAATTGCGTCCATGCCCCGCGGCTCAGCGGTCCTTGTCCAAATCGCGTAATCACGGGAACCCCCATCCACAGCGCATCCAGACTTGTCGTGTGCCCGGCGTAGGGGTAGGTATCCAGCGCAATGTCTATTCTTCGATACGTCGCCAGATAATCCCGGCGGGATTGCCTGCCGACAAATTCGACCAACTCGGGTCCTGCACGGCCCTGCGAAGAACCTCACGTGTGCGTTCCCTGGCCGATCCCTCGGGCGCCATGAGGATCAGCCGCGATCCGGCAACGCCGCTCAAGATTCGCGCAAAGCCTGAGCGTCGCGTCATTCAATTTCGAAAAATTGTTCAGGCATCCAAAGGTGATGTGTCCGGCGGCAAGAGCCGGCGACGGATCGGGTTCCGGTTCCGATGTGAGCGGGTCGTAGCACCAAAAACAGTCCGGCAGAAAGACGCGCCGTTCTGGCATCGAATAGCTCTTGGCTTCTTCCTCCAGATACCGGTCCGTGAGACGGTAATCCATCGTATCCAGGCCGTTGGAATCCGGATACCCAAGCCATGTAACCTGAACCGGCGCAGGCTTTTGCGCAAACACGAGCAATCGGTTATCGCCCGAGTGAAGTTTCAGATCGACGAGAATGTCAATTCGATCCTCGCGGATTTTTGCGCCAGTTCGTCATTGCCGAACGGACGCGTGTCCAGCCAGCTATCCGCATATTTCTGAAGCCGGCGGGTTACCCAGTCAATTCGATTCATCTGTGCATAGCAGAAGATTTCAAATTGCTGGTGGTCGTGGTTGGCCAGGAGCGGATCGAGGAAAAAAGCCGACGCATGATCCCAGAAATCCGCCGAAACATACCCCACGCGAAGCCGTCGCTGCGGATTTCGTTCATTGGCGTGCGGCACGATTCGACTTCGCAACGGCTTGCAGTGACGCTCGTTCCAGATTTTCAATTCGTTATAAATGACTTCGGGGTCGGGCTCGTGATAGTAGAGGCAATACACCAGATTGCTGTGAAAATCCGCCACATCGGGCCGGAGTTCCATGGCGCGTCGATAGGCGGCGATCGCTTCCGGCAGCCGGCCCATGTCCTTGAGCGCACCGCCGAGATTGTTCCAGGTCGCCGCGTCATCCGGTCTGAGCTTCAGAGCGCTCTCGAACACCACCGCCGCGGGTTCCGGCTTGCTCACGAATAGAAAGGTGCAACCGAGATTGTTCCGTGAATTGAAATCATCCGGATTGAGGTCGACCGCCCTGGCAAACGCCGCCGCGGCATCCGCGGACCGCGTGGCTTTATTCAACGCCAGGCCCAGGTTGTAATACCCCGTCGAAATTTTCGGGCGCAATTGGACAAACTTTTCGAAAGCGGCGACCGCTTCATCGATGCGATCCTGTTCCATCGGCGCATTGCCCAAATTCGCATAGGCGTCGGGAAGATCGGGGTTTAATTCGATTGCCTTGCGGCAGGCGGCTTCGCCTTCGGTCCATTCTTTGGCCTGCCAGAGCGCATTTCCCAGATTGCTGAGAAGCTCCGCCGAATCCGGACGAAGAGAGCACGCCTTGCGGAATGCCTGAATTGCCTGCTTGGATTTGCCGGCATACTGAAGCGCAATCCCCAGGTGGCTCCACAGCGCCGGCGAATCCGGCCGCAACGCCACCGCCCGCCCAAAAGATTCACTCGCCAGCTCGAATTGACCCTGCTGGACATGGACAAGTCCGATCCGGGTCAGCTCGTTGGGATCTTGGAAATCTTCGCTCATTGACGAGTCCGGGCGCAATGCGCGCCACATCGCTCGGTATGCCGACTCGATGTCGCGTGCATACAGGCTCGCATTCATCAGCGGCGAACGCAACATCCGCCCGCGCAGGTCGCGGCGCAAATCGGTCAATCGCTGCCGATCGTTTGCCAATTCAACCGCGATTTCGACATACCGGTCCGTATCTTCGGCGATTAATTCCTTCAGGCCAACATTTGAAAGTATACTTACGCCGCCGCGCCCGACGGCGGTGCGCCCTTTGAGCGTCACCACGGGGACTCCCAGCCATAGCGAATCCAGGCTGGTTGTATGCCCGTTGTACGGGAACGTATCCAGCCCGACGTCAATCGCCTCATACTCCTTCAAATAAAAACTGCGTCGCTGTGGGGGCACGAAGAAGATGCGAGCCGGTTCGACCCCGATCGCGTCGGTTACGCCGTCGCGGTGGCTGCCGGGGGGGCAGAGGAGCCGCAGGCGCGAATTCGGAATCGCTTTGAGTATTCGCCCCCAAAGCCGCAGGGTTTCCTCGCCGGCTTTGCAGAAATTGTTCAGACATCCAAAAGTGATAAAGCCGTTTCGAGATGCAGGCAATTCGCCTACTTCCGGAGAATCATCGGGGGGATGGTATGGCCAATAGGTATGCGCTACTCGGATGGATATTTCGCTGTAATCCGATTCGTCGGCGCCAGGGGGATCGAGATACGAATCGGTCAGCCGATAATCCATCGTCTCCAATCCGGTGCTTCCGGGATACCCGAAAAACGTAGCCTGCACCGGCGCGGGCTTGCGCAAATACCAGGAGCCGATTGTTTCCCGCGTGGACGGCCAGGTCCACGAGAATGTCGATCCGGTCTTCGAAGATTCTTCCGGCGAGTTCTTCGTCTCCCAGGGCGCGCGCGTCGCACCAGCCGTCGCACTGGGATTGAAGCTGGCGCATAATCCGATCGGGCGTGACATCGGAGTAACAAAACATCTCAAAATTGCCACGATCATGCTCGGCCACGAGGGAAGCCACCATGCGGCCGGTCGGCTGATCGCATAGATCAGGCGAAACATACCCGATCCTGAGCCGCCGATCCGGTGAAGCATCGGTATCGCGACGAAACCCCGATTTCAGCGGCCTGGCGTGCCGCTGATTCCACAGGCGCAACTCATCGCCGATTACTTTAGGGTCGGTCTCGCAGTATTGAAGAAAAAAGATCAGCCCACTATGAACTTGCGAATTTTGCGGGGCCAATTGGACGGCCCGGCGAAGCGTTTCCACCGCCTGGCGGAGTCGCCCCGTGTCCTTGAGGCCGGTGGCGAGATTGATGAGCAAATCCACGCGGCTCGGGTCGGCCGCGGCGGCACGTTCGAACGTCCGAAGTGACTCGTCCGTCTCACCGGACGACCTGAGCGCATATCCCAGATTGGTCAACGCCTCGACAAAATTGGGCCGCAATTCCACCGCTTTTTTGAACGCCGTTGCCGCCTCTGAGGCGCGATTCGAATAGAGCAGGGCGTTTCCCAGATTGTAATATCCGTCGGGGACTTGCGGGCGAAGTTGTACCGAGCGCTGAAATTCCTCTATTGCCGCATCGCCCCAACCCTGATCCAATAATATGTTTCCCAAATTGCCGTGCGCATCGGGCAATTGGGGATTCAGGGCGATCGCCTTTCGGCACGCCTCCTCGGCTTCGTCCAATCGCTTGGCATTTCGCAGCGCATTCCCCAGATTGGACCAGAGTTCCGCGGAGCCGGGACGCAAGGCGCAGGCTTTGCGGAACGCTTCGAGAGCCTGTTCGGATTTTCCGCTTTGTTCCAGCGCGATTCCCAAGTGGCTCCACAGCGCCGGCGACTGTGGCCGCGCCGACAGCCCTTCCCGAAAACATTCGATGGCCACGTTGAATCGCCCGGCGTGAAGATGCAAAAGTCCCGTGCGCGTCAGGGCGTCGGGATCGTGGGAATTCTGGGTCATTGTCGAGTCCGCACCCAATTCTGCCACATCGTTTCATATGCCGATTCAATGTCCGCCGCAAACTGACGCGTATTCATCAGCGGTGATCGAATCATTCGTTGTCGAAGATTTCGCCGGAGGTCCGTCAGCCGCGAAAGATCGCGCGCGAACTCGACCGCAATGCGAACATAATCCGCCGGGGTCTGTGCGATCAGTTCGGGGATTCCAAGATTCGACAAAATGCTCGTCCCCCCGCGTCCGACCCCTGTTTTTCCGAGCAAAGTGACGACCGGGATTCCCATCCAGATGGCGTCGCACGTGGTCATTCCGCCACCGTAGGGAAATGGATCCAGCGCGACGTCGATCTGCCGATATTTGGCAAAATAGTCTCCCGTCGAATCCGTGAAAGTCATTCTTTCCGGATCGAGTCCGGCGTCGCGCATTCGCAATCTGGCGCGGTCGCGATGCAGGCCTGGTTCGCAAAAGAGGAACAGTTTCGAACTCGGAACTTGCCGCAGCATCTCAAACCAGGTGGTCCACACCGGCGGAGAAATCTTGCAGAAATTATTCAGGCAGCCGAAAGTGACAAACCCCGTTTTCGACGCCGGCGGCTCTTCCGCCGGCGCCGCAGCGGTCGTCGGCACATAACACCAAAAAGTGTGCGCCAATCGGAGGGTCTTCTCGGTATATCCCGTTTCGTCGCCGCCGGGCGGGTCCATATACGGATCGCTCAGGCGGTAATCCATCGTCTCCAGCCCGCTGCTTCCGCAATACGCGAGATAGGTGACCTGGACCGGCGCCGGCTTTTGCGCGAAGGCGAGCAGCCGGTTTCCCCCCGTGTGCATTGCCAGATCGACGAGGATATCGATGCGATCGCGCCTGATTTGCTCGGCCAAGGCCGCGTCGCTCATGCCGCGAACATCGCGCCAGCCGTCCGCCAGATTTTGCATCTGGCGGGTCGCCTGATCCGACGCCACCGTTGCCGAGTAGCAAAAAATCTCGAATCGCGTCTTGTCGTGTCCCGCCAAAATCGGCAGCACGACACGGCCCACCGGATGCCCGTGAAAATCAGGCGATACATACCCGATTTTCAGGCGCCGTTGCGGCGATGGATCGTTGTCATGCGGACGGATCAGCGCTTTGAGAGGCCGAGCATGCCGCTGGTTCCAAACCTGCAATTCATCGGCGATCACTTTTGGGTCGTCCGTAACGTATTGCAGCGTGAAAATCAGATTTCCATGGATCCCGGCGTCCTGAGGATCGAGTTGGATTGCGCGGCGCAGCGCGTCGATCGCCCCCTCAAGGTCGCCGACGTCTTTAAGAGCATTGGCGAGATTGTTGTGAAGCGACGCCCGCCCAGGTTCAGCGGCGATGGCGCTGCGAAACGCGGCCAGCGATTCGTCGGCTTTCCCCAAATTTTTGAGCATGAACCCGAGGCCGGTGAGAGCTTCGACGAAGTTCGGCTGCAATTCCACCGCGCGCCGGTACGCCGCCGCCGCGTCGGCCGGGCATTGGCGTGGGTGAGCGCATGACCCAGGTTGTAATGACCCACCGCGTAATCCGGATGCAATTGGATCGTCTTGTTAAACGACTCCACCGCCTCGTCGATCCGGCCCTGATCCAGCAGAATGTTCCCCAAATTTCCATGGGCGTCGGGAAGGGCGGGATTCAGTTCAATGGCGCGCCGGCAGGCAGCTTCGGCTTCGGTCAACTGCCGGGATTGCCAAAGGGCGTTACCGAGATTGCTGAGCAATTCCGCCGCCTCGGGTCGAAGCGCGCACGCCTTGCGAAATGACTCGATCGCTT
Organism: uncultured Phycisphaerales bacterium; assembly: GCA_963844715.1. Lineage (GTDB taxonomy): Bacteria > Planctomycetota > Phycisphaerae > Tepidisphaerales > Tepidisphaeraceae > UBA1161. The sequence goes on from CAWJPJ010000007.1 coordinate 608,045, forward strand.
CCTTCGATTGCCCCGACTCCTGAAGGGCGATCCCCAAATGGCTCCATAGCGAGGGCGAATCCGGCCGCAGCGGCAATCCCCCGCCGAAAGCACTGCACCGCCAGATCGAAGTTCCGCTGCTGAAGATGGGTTTGGCCGAGCCGCTTGAGCGCGTCGGCGTCTTCGGCATGGATGAACGGCTCGCTCACTTGCCCAATTCCCGGCTGCGCTGCGCCGCGGCCTTCACCGCGGCGACCGTGATTTCGCCCCATTTCCGCTCGTCCATGTGCGAGATCGCCGCATGTGTGGTGCCGTTGGGCGTGGTGACCCGCCGGCGGTGCTCACCGGGGGAATCGGCCAGGCGGCTCATCATCTCCGCCGCGCCCGCCGCCGTCTGGATCGCCAGCGTCCGCGCCTCCACGTCCGAAAGGCCAAGCTCAACACCCGCGCGGATGAGTTGTTCGGTCAGATAGAAATAATACGCCGGCCCCGAGCCGCTCACCGCCGTTACCGCGTCGAGCTTTTCCTCCGAGACTTCGATCACCTTCGCCGCCGGTTCGAATATCTTGTGTGCCGCCGCCAAATCGGCCGCGTCGGCATGGCTTCCGCGCACGATCGCCACCATTCCCCGCCCGACGAGCATCGGTGTATTCGGCATCGCGCGCACCACGCGCCAGTTCTTTCCGCCTCCCAGGATCTGCTCGATAAAGCCGGTCCCGATTCCCGCGGCGATCGAAACAATGAGCGTTTTCTCATCGATCGCCCCGCGCAGGGATTTCAACACCTCTTCCATTTGATACGGCTTGACCGACAGAAGCACCGCCCAGGCGCCGGCGACCGCGTCCGCGGGGTTCTCCACCGCGATGACCCCCAGCACCGACTCAAATAAATTCCGCCGCTCGGCGGAAACATCCGCGGCGACGATCGAATCGGCCGGTGTCTTCCCCCCGGCGAGCAAACCGCGCACGATCGCCTCGGCCATGACTCCGGCGCCGATCACCGCTATCTGATGAGGCATATTTAAATTGTCGAGATAATCCCGCGAGGATGCAATCCGCTAATCCAGGTAGCCGCCGATCGCTTCCTGCACCGATCGGGCGCCGTGACGATGAGGGTTCCGTTCCAGAACTCGATGGTCGACGGTCCGCCCCCGTTGTCCTTCCAGATTTCCGGCCGGACCGCGTTCTCGATGAGCTTGATCAGCTTCGCGGCTCGATCCGCATCGGAGCCGGTCGTCCCCGAGGCCTGTCCTCCGCCGCTAATGGCGCCGCTCCCGCCGCCCCCTCCACCCCCGCTCCCTCCGCTCGATACGTTCACGCTCGGCAATGTCGGATTGAAGGTATCGTCCAGCCCGATCAGGTCTTCGATGTTATAAACGACCGTAACGAGATGCTGATCCGCTTCGGTTCGGGTCGTGATCTGGATCACGTTTTCTTCGACATAAAACGTCAGCGAATCCCCGCCGGCGGCCTGGGTGAGGAGCAGCGAAAGAACCTTCCGCATTGGCACATCATGCAGCGTCGCCGTTACCGGCGTCTGCCGACTGATGCTCACGGCTTCCAGGGTCTTCCAATCAACGTTGAAATTCGCCCCGGTCAGATCGCTGAGCATGTCGATCGCATCGGCCAGGGGCGTCGATTCAAATTTTACATCGGGGATGACGGTCGAGAGAGCCAATCGCGACGGGCTGGGCACCGCCGAGGCGCCACGGGCGAGAATGCCCAAAACCAGCAACGCGATGGGCAAAAAGAAACGACGCGTACGAACTCCTCAATCCTCAACTCAGCGGCTTGCCCGTATAGGGATCAAACCTTGCTTGCGGAGCGGCTGCCTCTTCGGGGGAAGCCAGGGGCTTTCCAGTATAGGGATCGAATTTATACCCCGCCGGCAGCGCCGGACGATCCGTCGAATCGGACGGCTGCCCCGATTTCTTGACCGCCTGGTCCATGTCGTCTTCGATCCCCGCAAGACCCTTCTTGAATTCGATAATTCCCTTACCCAGGCTTCGCCCCACTTCCGGCAGGCGCTTCCCAAAAAGCAGCAACGCCACCAGCGCGATCACCACCCAATTTTCTGGTCCTAATATATTCGCCAGCGGTAAGTACATTTTGTGCCAGATCCTTCCAAAATTAAACGCCAATACGGTTTAACTATTATAGGGTTGGGCCTATCGGCTGGCCACTGATTTTGGCGATGAGCTGCCTCATATCTTCTGGAATCGGCGCTTGTAACGTCATGGGTTTAAGAGTTCCAGGGTGAACAAAAGTGATTTCGTAGGCGTGCAGAGCCTGTCTTTCGAAGCGAAAACCGGGGGCTTCGTAGATTTTACCCCCATAAATCATGTCGCCGACGATCGGATAGCCCAGCGCCGACATATGAACGCGTAACTGATGGGTCCGGCCCGTCTTGGGGGATAGCTTGAGCAGGGTATATGCGCCCGGTTGCGAACTGAGCACCTGCTTGACTTCATACTGCGTCACCGCCGGGCGGCCGCCGTTCGACTCTTTTCGCACCGCCTGCTTCTCGCGCACATATCGGTCTCTTCCAATCGGCAGGTCGATCACATCCGCCAGCAACTCCGGCACACCGTGAATTACCGCCATATACGTCTTTTGAATCGTGCGATTTTCAAACTGGCGTGCCAATCGCCAATGTGCCTCGTCGCTCTTGGCGACCAGCATGACGCCGGTCGTATTCCGATCCAGCCGATGCAGAATTCCCGGCCGCCAGTCCCCGTTCACCTGGCTCCATTTTTCCCCGTAGTAAACCAGCCCATTGACGAGCGTCCCGCTCCATTTCCCTCGCGCCGGGTGGACGATCAAATCCGCCTGCTTGTTCAGCGCCAGAAAATGTTCGTCCTCGTAAATGATGTCCAGCGGAATGGGTTCCGGGACCAGGTCGTTGACCGGCTCGGGCGGGGCGACCATCCGTACCAGGTCGTCGGCCTTGATGTGATAGCTTGCCTTGGTGACCTTGCCGTTGACGGTCACCAGTTCCTCGTCGATCAGACGCTGCACCGCCGATCGAGAGAGCCACGTCAGCCGTTCCGAAAGAAACTGGTCGATTCGCCTGGTTTGGGTCTTCGAGGCGCGAAATTCGAAATGCAGAACATCCGCTTCCTCGCCCTCGGAGTCGTCGCCTGGCGCGGACGGGATATCGGGATCGCTGCTCACGATATTGTATTTTACCCCGGATTTACCGGGCGGTGGGGCGAACGGCCGAGCCCAGGGGCGCGGGCCGCGTCGCCCCCATGGGCGGCACGTTAATCGCCGGCGGGTGCTGCAATTTGGCGATCAATTCCAAACGGGTATTGGCGTAACCCTTGTATGCCTGCGTAGCGTTCGGATCGTCGATAACCGCTTGATATTGCTGCTTGGCGACATCCCACTGCGACGAATCGGGCGTCGAGCCCGAGACGGCCTGATCCTCCGCGACAGCCGCCAATCCGAAACGCGCCGCGGTCGCCGCGTATGTATTATCTGAATAATCCGAAAGCACCTGGGAATAGGCGCCCTGAGCATTGCTGAGCAGCTCGAGCGTTCCCAGCTCCGGCTTGAGCGATGGACGCGTCGCCGACCCGGGAAGGTCCGGCATGTCAGCCAGGGCGAAGTTCAAATCGCCCTTGTAAAGCAGCGCCTGGGCTCGCAGCGCCGGATCGGTGCCGCCCGCTTCATCCAGCGCGGTGTCGCAGTGTTGCAGGCCGTCCGTATACCAAAGACTCCGCTGCTGGGCGGCCCCTTCTTCCTGGCCCGGGGGAACCACCGATAGATTCTCGAGCTGGCGGAGGCTGACCATCGCCTCGGTCAAATTCAGCCGCGCATCCTCCAATCGCTGAGCCGCCGAGTTGCTTCGATATTTCAGCCAGATAATCAGCAGTGAAATGGCGATCACGACGATTGCGATGCGCGAACCGTGTCTCCGGGCAAATGCCGGGAGGTCGTAAACCGCTTGGATAAGACTGTTTTGCTGCAGCTCATGCCGCCGCTCTGATTTCATGGGATGCGGAAGTGTAATGAGCCCCCAGTAACAAAGCAATTCAGAGCGCTTCAGGCCGCCCGATCAAACCAGGGCATCTTCGCTGGACCGCATAAACCGCGAGAACCAGGCATTCCGCTCGATCAGGTCTCGCACCGCCCCGTGATCCATCACGCGCCCCTGTTCGAGGATATAAACCACGTCCGCCTGCCCAATCAGGCTGGGCCGATGGCTCGTCAGGACGGTTGTTCGACCGGCCATCAGGCGATCCAGCGCCGCGATGATGGTCGCCTCGCTATCCGGTTCGACGCTGCTGGTCGGCTCATCCAGAAGCAGCAGGGTTGGATTGGCCAAATACGCCCGGGCGATGCTGATGCGCTGTTTTTGCCCGCCGCTTAGGCGCACGCCGCGCTCGCCCACCTTGGTGTCGTAGCCATTGGGCAGACGTGCGATGAATTCATGCGCGTTCGCCGCCGTCGCAGCGGCGATCACCTGTTCCATCGTCGCTTCGGAATGACCGTACCGGATGTTGTCCAGAACGCTGTCATTGAAGAGAAAGCTCTCCTGCTGCACCAGTGCGACATGCCGGCGGAAGCTCTCTCGCTTCACCGAACGGATGTCCCGCCCATCCAGCAGGACTTCTCCCTCAGTCGGATCATAAAACCGAAGCAGCAGATTCAATATCGTGCTCTTTCCCGATCCGCTCGGACCGCAAAGGGCCACCGTGTTCCCCGGCTCGATGCGAACGTCGACATTATGCAGCACGATCGGCTGTAATTTGTCCGGCGAATCCCCCGGATATCGGAACGAAACATTTCTCACATGCATCGCCCCTCGCACCTGTTCGATGGCTATCGCGTCCGGCGCATCGGGCAATTCCTCCGGCGCATCCAGCACTTCAAACACGCGCCCGCCCGCCGCCCGAGCGCGCTGGACAAGATCGCTTAGCCGCGCCAAAGTCTGGACGGGGCCGAATAATCGCCACCAGTACGCACGGAAGATAATGAGCGTTCCGATCGTGAATCGTCCATGCGGATAACGCAAAAGCAGGTATCCGCCCACCCCGATCATGAAAACATTGCTGAAAAACCCCACCGCGTTTGTGAAGGGGAAGAATAGATTCCTCGCGGTGATGGCGCGGAGTTGCTGGCGGTAATAGGAGAGCGTCGTGGCCTGAAACCGCTGCGCCTCCTGCTGCTCGCGGTTGAAGATTTTGATCACGGTCACGCCGGATAGATTTTCCTGAAGCCGGTTGGTGACATCGCCCGCCGCCTGCCGCGCCGCCGTGTAGATCGGCCGCACTTTCGCGTTGAAATATCGAAGCATGAAATAGACGATGAGCAGCGGCGCGAGCGAAGACCCCGCCACTTGCCAGCTCATGTAGAGGACGATCGCGACTGTCGCAAGCCAAAGACCGCCGTCTCCGATGATCAGGTCGATCGAATTGACCACGAAGTTCTGAAGCTCATCGACGTCCCCCATGGCCCGGCTGATCATGTCGCCGCTCCTTTGCCGCTGCAAATATCCCAGGCTTTGGGATTGCAGCTTGTGATAAACCAGATTTCGAAGCCGATAGACAAATTTCTGCGCCGACCGCTGGAGGATCACCGTGCTGATCGTGCTGGCCGTAAGGCTGAAGACATAGACCACAAACATCAACACGACGGACGAAATCAGGAGCCAGTACAAATCCGTGATTCGTCCATGCAGGGAGATGACCCACGCCAGCACGCTTCTCCCCGCGGTGTGCTTGACGATCAATTCGTCGACGATGTATCCCCAGATAAAGGCCGGAAACAGTTCGCCCGGCATGGACACAATCAGCAGGACCAGGGCCGCCCCGATCCACGACCACTCCGGGCGGAGCATCCCGCAAAGGCGGCGAAAAACCACACTGCCGGTGGGGGTCGTTTCCTTCATTACTGGCATTCTACGCCAGAAAACGTCGATATCATGGGGTGCTCACCATCGCGGCTACCATTCCTGCTCGCAAGACCCGCACGGTAAGCCCCTTTGTCGGCTTTCTCGCGATTTCGGCCCTGATAGCCCTGGTAGGAGCCGGGAAGGCGATCCTGGCGGACACCCTTGATCCGGACTGCTTTTGGCACCTGCGTGTCGCCGATGAACTGGCTCGCCAAACCTGGCCCGGCCCTCTGGTTGACGATCTTTCCTTTTCGTCGATCAGGACCCCCTGGACTCCCTATTCATGGCTGGCCGAGCTGGCCATGAAAAAGTTATGGGACATCGGCGGGTATCGCGCCGCCGTGATCACCCAGGCGGTTATGCAATGGACCTTCCTCATGATGATCGCCCTGGCCGCCCTCGAGGCCACGGAGCTAATCACCGGTCGGCGCAAATACCTCGCCTCGGCGATCGCTCCCTTCGCGGCGGGAATTCTTTCCCTCGCCTATTTGAGCTTCCGCCCCGTCGATATGGCGATGGTGCTTCTGGCGATCATCGTCTGGCTGCTCCTTCGAGACCGACGACTAAACCAACAATCGCGCGCCGTCTGGCTCGCGCCACTTATCACGGCGCTGATAGCCAACCTGCACTTTTATTCGCTCTTGGTTCCTCTATGGACCGGCGCCCTGCTGGTCGGGGACGCCATCGAAAAACGCCCAGCGCGCCGCAATGGGGCATTGTTCCTGACAACGCTGGTCGGCTCTCTAATGACCCCGATGCTCCCCGGCACCTTGAAATCCGTCTGGAACTACTCCTTCCACGACGTCATGGTCACCTCGGGCCACATCGCCGAATTCGGCCCCTTCTACGGCGGACTCATGGGCCAAATCTCCCTCGTTATCGTCTGCCTCACCCTCATCTTCGCATTCTGGAAACGATCGCAAATCCGATGGGGCGAAATCCTCTGGCTCACCGGTAGCGCCGTTCTGCTGCTAAAAATGGGAAGAATGGCCCCGGTCTTTGCGATGATCGGCTGTCCGATTCTGTCCGCCACGATGCCCGATTTGTCCGACAGGATTCTAAAAAAGCCGCCGATCGTAATGGGCACCGCCCTGGTGCTTCTGATCGCGTTCGGGAAATTGGTTCTTGCGCTACCGCCCGCGAATATGCCCATCTCCCGATGGCTCAATCGCAACGGTCCGGACTGTCCGTCCTATCCCTGCGGCGCGGCCGACTTTGTCGCACAGCACGTCACGTCGCATTCCGGCCGGCTCGTCTGCGAATTCAGTTGGGGCGGGTATCTCGAGTGGCGCCTGCCAAAATATCAAATGCTGATGGACGGCCGCACCCAGGTTTTCCCGCCCGATTTCTGGCGGGCGACCTTCTTCGGGTCGCCTGAAGACCACAAGCGGATCATCCAGCAAAGCAACGCCGATGCCGCCGTGCTGCCCAAAAGGCGCAGCATGTTCGGACAAACCCTGGCCGATTTGAATTGGAAAAAGGTGTTCGAGGACGACTACGCCCAGGTCTGGCTCCCGCCAAAACCCTGAATTATCCCATCGACTCGGCGTATTGCGCGATGTATTGCGGCACCGGGTAGTGCTTCATCAAGAATTCCCGCAACTGCATGCGCTCGGCGATCATGAAATAAACCGGCTCGTCCAGCTTCTTGCAGGAGAAGTTCACCGCGCGCACCAAATCCTGCGCGCTGGTCGCAACGTTCAAATTATCTTCCTCACGATTGATCGGCAGCATGTGAAACTGCCAAGCCTGCCGGCGGTTGATCTGCCGCAGGCATTGCTCGTCGATCCGCTGCTGGTTGAGGTCCACCACGCCCGCCACGCGCACGTACTGTTCCACCCAGGCGTCTTCTATTGCGCGGGGATTGATCCCGTACAAACGCTCGGCCAGATCGCCGAACGGACGGTGCGACATCTTCTGAATTTTCAATACGTGCTGCACCTGTTCCGGTGTCAGAACGCCTTGTTCGATAAGCAGTTGACCGATTTGAATTCCAGGCACTTGAGACTCCTCCTTCTTGTCCATGATGTATCGGTACAAACACGGCGGCCCTCAAGTTATCGAACGCGCTATATGACCGGAAAAATCGGAACAAACTAACAGCCGGCTTGATTGCGTCTGCTACTTTGCCGAAGACGAAGAGGGGAACTGCTTTGGCGTGTGAGGGGGATTCCAAACCGACAGCACGGCCGAAACGTTATCCTCCAGCGGGGCATTGCCATCCAGCCAGTGCACGCCCGGAAATCTTTTGAACCATTTCATCTGCCGCCGGGCCAGCTGCCTGGTCGCGATCTTGATTTGCTCCGCCGCCTCGTGGAGATCGAGCTTCCCGTGCCAATAATCCGCCAATTCCTGGTATCCCGCCGCCACCCGCGCCGTATCCGATAGGGCGGGATATTGCATCAGCAGATCGCGCACTTCATCCACCCACCCGGCGTCGAGCATGTCCTTCACCCGCGCGTTGATCCGCCGGTTCAGCGGCTCGCGATCCCATTTCAGCCCCACGAACACCGCCTCATGCCGCGGCGGAGCGCCGGACTCCCACTGCTGCTGTAATTCCGAGATGGGTTTTCCCGTAAGCTCGAAGACCTCGAGGGCCCGCACCAATCTTTTTCTATCCGCGGAATTAATGCGTTCCGCCGCCGCCGGATCGGCGCGGCGGAGTTGTTCGTGCAATTGCTCATCCGTCATGGCTCGTAGCCGCTTGCGAATCGTCTCATCCGCTGCCGGACCATCGAAGAGTCCGCGAAAAAGCGCCTGAAAATAAAGCGGTGTCCCCCCGCAGGCGATCAGCGGCCTGTACCGGCTCTGACAATCCGCGATCACGCGATCCGCCAGTTCCACAAATCGCGCCACACTGAACGATTCGTCCGCCCGAACCCAGTCGATCAAATGGTGCGGAATCTCGTGCCTCTCGGCCAGCGACGGTTTGGCTGTGCCGATATCCATCCCTTGATAAACCTGCATTGAATCGACGCTGAGAATTTCCCCCCTGCATTTGCGCGCCACGGCCGTGGCCAGGGTGCTTTTCCCCGAGGCCGTTGGCCCAAGAATGACCAATAATGGATTTGTGACTGTCATTTTCGTCGGACGGACTGCCGTTTTTGCGGATGGTTCGGCCGGGACATTATTCGGCCCTCGATTGTAACTTCAAGATTCTCAATCAAGTGCGAACGAGCCCGCCCTCCCGCCGTCTGGCACGGAGTTTGTAATTACTATTTCCACTGAAAGGAGGTTGCTGTTATGGCATTACCTACACTCGTTCGTCGTGGTTTGGACCCTTTAGAGCTAGCCCAAAGAGAATTCGATGGCATGCTCGGACGCCTTGTCGGAGGCAGATTCTTTGATGGTGGCTCCAATGCCGCCGTCTTCCCCGTGGACGTACGCGAAGACGCGGATCACGTCTATGTCGAGGCCGAATTACCCGGCTTCAAGAAGGAAGAGGTCAACGTTGACCTGGAAAACGGCATGTTGACCGTGTCTGCCGAACACAAGACCGAAACTCAGGAGAAGGGCGCAAGAAAGGCGATTGGCTTCTCCACGAGCGCCGCTATGACCGGTTTGCGCGGAGCTTCACGCTCCCCTCAACGGTCGATGCACAATCCGTGCAGGCGAAGCTCAATGAGGGCGTCCTTACGGTTACGCTCTCCAAGCGCGAAGAGACCAAACCGCGCAAGATCACGGTTTCGTAAATCGAACGTTGTTCAACGTTTCCGTGGCGGCGGGCCGCGCGACCTCCATCGCGCGGCCCTTTTGTTGCGCAGCTCATTGGTCAATAATTCATTGGTCAATGCGATCTTCGCGTTGCGTTGCAGGATCGGCAGCTTCACGCGTTTCATTGCGCTGCCGCGCAGATTCTGTCGATAATCCGTCTCGGTCCACGAAAGCACCTGGCGGAGATCGAGCGCTCCCGCCTCGAAGCGCGGCTGAAGATGCTTTTCCGTCGCCACGATTGCCTTGCTGTTCCAGGGGCAAACGTCCTGGCATATGTCGCACCCATAAATCCAATTGCCGAACTTCTCGGCGAGTTTCGGATCCACTTCCCCGCGATGCTCGATGGTCAGGTAAGAGATGCACTTTCGCGCATCGAGCCGATACGGCTCCGTTATCGCCTGCGTGGGGCACGCGTCGATGCATCTTCGGCAGGTCCCGCACCGATCCACCGCCGGCTGATCCGCCGGCAGGCGCAGCGTCGTGACGATCTCCCCCAAAAACAGCCACGATCCGATCTCCTCATTGATCAGGCAGGTGTTCTTCCCGACCCACCCCACGCCGCTGCGCGCCGCCAGGTCCTTTTCCATTAAGGGAGCGGTATCCATGCAGCACCGGGTTTGCGCATTCGGCGCGATCTCGCGCAGCCAATCCGCAAGACCATGGAGTCGATCCTTGATCCAGTCGTGGTAATCATCCCCGAGGGCATACCGCGCGATTCGCCCTTGCCCTGACTCATGCGACTCTTTCAAAGGCACGTAATAATTTACCGCCAGGCAGATCACGCTGACGGCCTCCGGTAGATAGGTTGCCGGATCGGTCCGCTCCGAAAATCGCTCTGCCAGATACCCCATCGATCCCGCCTGGCCGTCGTCCAACCATTGCCGAAAGTAATCGCGATAGCGCGACGGCTCCGCCGGCGCGATCCCCACGCGACTAAACCCCAGATCGCGGGCTTTGGCCTTCAATAGGCCGGCAAGTTGATACGGGTCCGACTGGCTCATGGGAAGGATCGAATTATAGCCGTTTTTCGCGGACCAGCGGGGATTTCTTGACACCCCTGCGGGCGAGTCTTTAAGATCGTTTCTGCTGATGTCTCACCGGGGCCGGGTAATTTGCCGCGGCCCTGTCACCGCGGAGTGAAAGAAGTCCCGGCTCGCCGGGGTTTTTGCCGTCGGACATCCTTGCCAAACTATTATCGGAGGCCGGCATCATGATGCGGTTGCCTCGGATCGCGCTCGCTTTGACGATTTCTTGTCTCCTCCTCGGCCTGGTCGCGCCGGCTCTTTATGCCGACGATCAACCTTCCCTGGTCGATCAGGTCGACACCTTCTGGCATTACGGGAAAATCGCCCGTTACGATCTCGCCGCCGACGCCGGCAATCAAATTATTGCCACCAACCCCGACCCCGCCACGCTCCTGGCGGCGTTCGAAACGGTCGCACAAAACCACGGCGACCAGATCGACCCCTGGCTGCTCCGCTGGCGGACTTTGCGTCCGCCCACGGCTGATCAGGCCAAGGATGATCCCCTCCTTACCGCTCAGCGCACCGGGATGCTGGCGATGAAGGACACCGCACAGAAAATCACCGATCTGATCAACGCCGGCTACGAAACCCGCAGGGCCAATCCCGATTTCATCCAGAACACCATCATCGAGATGAGCAAGAACGAGCGGGCGTACGAGAACAATCTCCCGCGCCTGGCCAACAGCGGCGAGCTGGCCGTCAAAGTTCTGGTGGACATTCTCCGCAATCCGGACGACCGCGAGTTTAACCCCACGGCCCGCCGCGCCCTGCGCGATCTGGGTCGCAAGGCTCTGGCCCCGCTGTTGGCGGCCACGGAGATGAAGGATTACGACACGCTTCTGGACGTCGTGTCGGCGTTGGGCGACCTCGGCTATGACGCCGCCGGGCCCTATCTCTCCCGGCTGGCGACCTCGCGCGACGTTCCGCAGGGGATACGCATCGCCGCCCATCGGGCGCTGGGGCAACTGGGCATCAGCGACGCCGTCGCTATCGACCCGGCCCAGCAGTTCTATGCTTTGGGCGAGAAGCTTTATTACAACAATTCGTCCCTTGTTCCCTCGGGTGAAAAGACCGCCTACATCTGGTCCTGGCAGGAAGGGATGGGCTTGACCAAGTTGGACGTCCCAACGCCGATCTTCGGCGACGTCATGGCCATGCGCGAGTGCGAATACGCCATGACGCTCGATCCGAGCAAGGGGCAGGCCGTCAGTCTCTGGCTCGACGCGAACACCAAGCGCGAAGCCGATCTTCCGCCGGGGGCAACCGATCCCACGCACGCGGGCGATCCGGACGCGCACTACTTCAACGTTTCGGCGGGTGTGCAATATCTCAACGACGCCCTGATGCGCGCCATCCGCGATCAGAACGCGCCGGTCGCGTATCGCCTGACGGCCTCCCTCCAGGAGATCATCGGCCCAAGCAATATGACCAGCAGCGGCGCCGAGCCGGTCGTTCAGGCTCTGTTCTTCCCCAATCAGCAGGTTCGCTACGAAGCGGCGTTTGCGCTGGCGGAGAGCCTGCCGAGCCAACCCTTCCCAGGCAGCGACCGCGTTGTTCCGCTCCTCGTCGGGGCGCTCGAGTCAGACCGGGCATTTAAACTTGTTGCTCGTCGCGCCGGCGGGCGATCAGCTCAACGCGCTTCGCGCGGCGCTGCAATCCGGCGGGGCGTCGGTGGTCGGCGCGTCCGATCCGACGGATGCCGCGAATGCGGCGGCCTCGCTTCCCAGCATCGACGTGATCGTAATTTCCGAGGATAGCGACGTCGGCCGCATGATCGACCTTCGGCAGACGACGGCGCAGATTGCAACCGCGCCGATCCTCGTGCTGACGCGCAGCCAGCTCAGCCCCTACGCGACGCGCGCGGCCACCGATCCGATGTTGACGGCGGCTCTCATGCCCGGCCAGAACGGCACGGCCGACGAACTCAAGAGCGATTTGGCGATGGCGATGAGCCACTCCGGCTTGCCCGCGATGACCGAAAAGCAGGCGACCGCCTACGCGAGCCGCGCCGCGCAGTTGCTGGCGAATCTGGCGCTCTGCCGGGGGCAGATTCTGGATCTCGCCCCCGCCGAACCCGGCGTGCTTGGCGCCCTGGGCGATTCGCGCCCGGACATCGCCAAAGCGGCGGGGCGAGTGCTGGCCATGATGAACACGCCGACGGCTCAATCGGGGCTGGCCGCCCGCGCCCTGGACGAGAAAACCCCGACGGACGTTCGCGTCAGTCTCTTCAAGAGCCTGGCGACGAACGCCAAATTCTTTGGGAACCGTCTAGGGCCGGTGCGGATTGCCGAGCTTGAGAAGGCGGTCGCCGACGAAAAGGACGCGGACGTGCGCGGCGCGGCGGCCGAGGCGCGCGGGCGCTGAATCTACCGGCGAGCCAGGCGCGGACGCTGATTCTTTCGCAGTCGAAGTCGTAAAAATTTTCGGCCTTTTTGGGGGTATAATTCTTCCGACGCGCCCGAGGTACGGAGATGCACGCCCATGACGAAAGATCAAATCCTCACCGAGGCCATGGCACTGGACCCGTCAGAGCGGGACGAAGTCGCCGAGGCGTTGTGGCAAACGATTGTCCCCGGTGAGCTTTCGGCGGAGCAGGCGATCGAGGTTCGCCGCCGGATCGAGGCTTTGGACAGTGGGAAGATGCAGGCGATTCCCGGCGAGCAAGTCATGCAGGAATTGCGGCGGCGATTCCAGCGGTGAGCGATGAATTATCGCTTTTCCCCCGACGCCAGAATCGACCCTCTTGCCGCGGGTGATTTCTACGAATCGCAGAAACCTGGACTGGGAGCGGAATTCTTAGCCGACATTGAAGCGGGTCTCGGCCGTGTTCTGGACGCTCCGCCACGCTGGCCCGAGTTGGAGCCGGGGATTCGGCGCTACCGGCTTGATCGCTTTCCGTACGCTTTGATCTATCGCGTGGCCTCATTGGATATGGTCGAGATCGTCGCCGTGTTTCATCTGCACAGAAAGCCGGGGGCATGGCGCGGCGATCGCAATCTTTAAATCGATCTGAAACTCATTTGCCTTCCAGCTTCGCTCGATACAGCGCGGCGTCTTCTTCCAAAAAGCAGCAAAAGTTGACACTTTTCGGAAAGTCGTTAGCTGCCAACCATTTGACAACGGTGGACACGGCGATGTCGCACGCTTCGGCCTGGGGATAGCCGTAGATTCCGGTGGAAATGCAGGGGAAGGCGATCGTTTCCAGACGAGCTTCGGCAGCAAGGCGGAGGCATTCGCGATAGCAAGAGGCGAGTAATTCGGCTTCGCCGGATTGACCGCCGGCATAAACGGGGCCGACCGTGTGGATAACGTGGCGGGCTTGGAGGCGGTGGCCGCGGGTGAGTTTGGCGTGGCCGGTTTCGCAGCCGCCGAGCTTCCGACACTCGTCGAGCAGCCCCGGCCCGGCTGCGCGATGGATCGCACCGTCGACTCCGCCGCCGCCGAGGAGGGACTTGTTGGCGGCGTTGACGATGGCGTCGACGTCCAGGCGGGTGACGTCGGCTTGGTTGATCTGGATTCGCTCTCGAACGGCCTGCGGCACCCTATAATCTCCTGCTCTGAGTAGCCCATGTACTCCATTTCGAGTCTGCCGATGCTATAGTATTGTCATGACGAAGCTACTTGAACAGGCCGTCGCCAAGGCACGGGCGCTTCCGGAAGCGGAGCAGGACGCCATCGCGCAGATCGTCATCGACGAAATCGAATCTGAGCGGCGATGGGACGAGTTGCTTGCCAAGTCCCCGGAGAAATTGAAGAAGCTCGCCGATCAGGCGTGGGCCGAACACGAGTCGGGTGGAAGCGAGGAATTGGACCCGGATCGGCTGTGATTTCGCGAACCAGTTCCGGATTCCGTCGTGACTTGGGGCAACTTCCCGCTGCCGTCAAACGGCAGGCACGCGAGGCGTATCGCCTGTTCCGTCAAAACCCGCAGCATCCCAGCCTAAAATTCAAGAAACTGCCGCCGCACGAGGATTTGTGCTCGGTCAGGATTAGTAACGATTATCGCGCCATTGGGCGTTTTCGGGGTGATGTCATACTTTGGTTTTTTGTCGGATCGCACGCCGATTACGAAAAACTTCTGGCGCGGTTGTAATTTGTACTGGCTCCGCCGGTCACAGACGTGAAGAAGACCGGGTATGGGGCGCGAATCGATTCTTTCTTGGATCCCAGCGTTGATACCATGGCTGATGCCCACTTCATCAAATAAGCTTCGCCAACAGACGTTGAACGAACTCGTGGAACGCGACGGCATCAGCAATCGCTCGATCAGTCGTGCAAATTTCTTAGCAATTTCTTCTCGATCCTTGCTGAACGTCGCTCGGGCCTGCGCCATAAAACTCACCATTGGACCGAACCGTAATCGCGGTGGTGAGTGCGCCAAATTATAGCCGTCTACTTAAGGACCGCATTTGATGACACGCACCGGGACAATCCTCGGAGTTGTATCGACGCCCACAATCGTAACCCGGCTTTGGCCGTAGATGAGAGGACATCGGTATCTAGGATCACGGCGAGAGGCGTTATCGCCGGACCTGGCGGACCAGCGCCATCAGGTCATCAACCGAGTCTTCTTGCGGCCAGTCGATCGCTAACTTGGCGAGGTCCGTGTTGGGTTGGACGCCTTGCTCGCCGGCCAGTTCCTCGGGGGACTTGTCGTCCCAGAATTCCGAGTCCGCACCTTCGACCTCGACGCGGACGCGGGTGCCGTCGGGCAAGACGACCGGAGTCTCCAGCACGGCGACTCCGTTCTTGATGCGTCCACGATAGGTCATGCGTCGGTCACTTCCCCGCTCCGCCCCATTCCCTGGCATTTCTCGCATAGATAATCCTGCTCAATGCACTCCCGCACGCGCTTATCGAGCAACTGCAGAATTAGATCATCGATCCCCAACGTCGGGGTAACATGAAACCGTACACCCGGGTGCTTCCCCGCTGCCTCGGCAGTCAGGCGCGGGATGTCCTGGGTCCAGTGTTTGCCGGGGCCTAGGAAGAATGGGCAGACTACGACGCGCTTGGCACCGCGCTGGACGCATTTGCCAAACGCCGTCGCGATGGACGGCTCGGCGATTTCCATGTGGGCGGGTTCTACGATTTTGTATTGCGAAGCGAATTTGTTGGCGAAAGCCGTGGCGACTTTCTCGAGCATTTTATTGCTCTGGTCGAGGCGCGAGCCGTGGTCGACGATGACGATGGCTGTGGAGATGTCGCTTTTCGAATCAGCCATGAAAAGAGTCAATCCTTTCGCTCGGCCAATGTCACATCCACGCTGATCGGCTTGCCGGCGCGGGTGATCTTTAGGGTCACTTTATCGCCGGGACGGGCTTGATCCAACGCCTGGGTGAGGTCCATTAGATTTTGGATCGGTTTATCGCCGAAGCGGGTGATGACGTCGCCTTGCTGGAGCCCTGCGGCGGTGGCGGGGGTGTCGGGGGTGGTGCCGGAGATCATGGCGCCGTTTTTGGAATCGACGGAGCCGTAATCGGGGATTACGCCTAGGCGCACTCGGCGCGGGGGGCCGCCGAACATTGTGCCCGTGCCGAATAGATTGAACGAGTCCTTGTCGGCCGCGACGATGTAATCTTCCTTGGGCATCCGCGCCAGTCCGTCGATGACCTTCCTGGCGAACGCCGCGACCTGTTCGATCCCGTCGTAATTGATTTTGTCGTAGGTATCCGTCGGCCGGTGATAGTCGGAATGAATCCCGCTGAAGAAGAAGAGGACCGGGATGTGATGTTGCGCGAAAGACATGTGGTCGCTCGGCCCCAGTCCGCCGCGGCCGACGCTTTTTAAAGTCAAGCCCGAGCCCAATTGCGCTGCTTTGACGATGCCATCCAAATCCGCCGCCGTCCCCTGGCCGCCCATGTAGAGCAAGCCGTCGCGAAGTCTCCCGACCATGTCGAAATTCACCATGGCGATGATTTTGTCCAGTGGGATGGGCGGATGCTTCACGAAAAATTCCGAGCCGATCAGTCCCTCTTCCTCCGCCGAGTAGCACATGAAGACGATCGTTCGCGGCGGCGCGACGCCGTGCGCAAGCTGTGAGGCCAGATCCAAAACCGTCGCGGTTCCCGAGGCGTTGTCATCGGCGCCGGGATAAATGCTTCCCGGAAGGCCAAGCTGATGCCCCATCCGGCCTCGGCCGAGATGATCGTAATGCGCGCCTACGACGACAAATTCATCCGCGTGAGGCCCCGCGCCTGGCAGGCACGCCATCACGTTCCGCAAATGGAACGTCCGATGTTCCGCGTCCACCTGGCCGGAAATCTGAACCCCCGGCAAATCCGCCGAATGCGGCTGGATCGACTCGTCAATTTCCGTCCGCACTTTTTTGAAGTCGGCGAAAATCTGCCGAACCACCGCCTGCGAAACGTGCATCACGGGTATAGGCGAAGCGGACGCACCCTGAAGAGTCGATGCGAACGGCAAAAGCCCGTCCGGTCCGTCATCCGCGGGCGTCACCAGGAGCAGGGCGATCGCCCCATGACTGGCGGCGTTCTGGGCCTTGGTGAAGAGCAGGGCGCCGATCGACCAGCCGGTCGGATCATCGGCGAATCGGCTATGCCCCTGCACGTCGACGGGCTCATAGCGCATCGCCAGGGCGATTTTGCCATGCACATCGACCCCGGCGTAATCGTCGTAATGATGCGCCGGATCGGTGATCCCGTAGCCGACGAAAACGACCTCTCCGGAAAATGAGCGCGTCGCTGAAAACCCCAGCGGGGAGAAATCCTTCTCGATGCTGAGCCGTTTGGAGCCGACGGAGAGATTGGTTTTGGCGGTGAGAGCAATTAAGGCGTCGTAATCGAAAGGCTGGAAATAGCCGGATTCCCCGGGCAGCGGCTTAAGCCCGTCGGCGGCGAATTCGGAGGCGATGAAATCGGCTGCGGTGTCCAAGCCGGGGAGACCTACGCCGCGGCCTTCGAGGGCATTGGATGCCAAAAAGGGGAGGGTGTCGCGTGGGTCGGGGTCATATGGCGGCGGCTGAGAGGGATTGGTTGCCGGCGCGGCACCGGCCGCGAGTACCGCGAAACAAATCCAGCCGACAACTCGCCTCATTCGGGGGATTGTAGCGGGTATTTCGGCCATTCCCGTATTCGGCGGAGTCCCCCTCCCGTGCCGTCGCCCGGAGTATCGGGGGAGGGGGTAGGTCTGGAGGGTTGGCGTGGGGCGCAAGGTCCCAGAATCTTTGAGCGCCGTTTCGGCCGCGGGCCGATGAAAGATGCGGACCGCTCCATGAAAAAGAACGGACGGGTGATCGTGCGCAAAAGAGGGAAATCGCCAGGCATGCCGGGCGATCTCACTGATCTTCTGGGCCGAAAGCCGGTCAGTCTGGATACGCCGCAGCTTCAGCGATTCCTGGCCGGGAAACAGGTTCTGGTCACCGGGGCCGGGGGGAGCATTGGGTCGGAAATCTGCCGCCAGAGTATGCGATTCTGCCCGCGGCGACTGATTCTGCTGGAGCAAGCGGAGGGTGCGCTGTTCGAGATCGACCGGGAGCTTCGCCAGCGCTGGGTTGGGGCGGAGATTGTTCCGGTCGTGGCGGACATCGGCGACAGCCGGCGCATCGGGCAGGTCTTCGCCGAGTATCAGCCGCAGGTCATCTTCCATTGTGCGGCTCACAAGCACGTTCCGATGATGGAACTCAATCCTGGCGAGGCGATCAAGAACAATGTCTTCGGGACCAAGATCGTTGCCGACGCCGCGTTGGCCGTGGGGGCGACCGCATTTGTCATGGTGAGTACCGACAAGGCGGTCAATCCCACCAGCGTGATGGGGGCCGCGAAGCGCTGCGCGGAACTGTACATTCAATCCCTCAACGATCCGGATCGCCCGGGCACGCGCTTCGTGGCGGTGCGCTTCGGGAACGTGCTGGCCAGCAGCGGGAGCGTGGTTCCGATTTTCCTCAAGCAGATCGAAGCGGGCGGCCCGGTCACAGTGACCCATCCCGACATGAAGCGATATTTCATGACCATCCCCGAGGCGAGCCAATTGGTCATGCAGGCGGGCGCGATCGGACAGGGGGGCGAAATCTTCATCCTCGATATGGGCAAGCCGATCAAAATCCTGAATCTCGCCCGCGAGATGATCCGCCGATTCGGCCTGCGGCCGGGCGAAGATATCGCGATCGAATTCAGCGGGGTTCGGCCAGGTGAGAAGCTCCATGAGGAACTCGCCTGCGCCAATGAGCAGACGCGCCCGACGAGCCACCCCAAAATCCGCGTCTGGCAGCTCCCTCGCGCCACGATTCAGCAGGTCGAGCGGATGATGCATTCCCTCGGCGGCGTGATCAACAGCGATCGATCCCGGGTGGTTTCCGTCCTGCGGGAGTGCGTGGGCGAATATCGCCCGACGCCCGAGGTGGCGGAGGAAAAACCGCTCCGTCTGGTTGCCGACGCCGCTTAAACCAGCCGCGTCTCTCGTCCGCTAGAGATTCTCGTCCCATAACCGGGCCAAAGCGCAGAGACCTTGGAGTAAACGTCTTTGGGCAGTCGATAACTCGAACGAGGCCAGCGTCGTGAGGCGTTAAGATTTTTAGGCACAGCCTAGAGGTTTGCCGTGTTTCAACAAATCCTTCAGCTTCTTCCTCATGACCCTGGAAATACCACGCTGATGATCGCCCTCGGGGGCGCTCTGCTCGGCGTGTTGCTTTGGGTCATCGGCGTCCGGATCGGACGGGTGATCATGACGCTCGGCGCGGTTGGCGCCGGCACTGCAATCGGCATGAAATTGCCGGACTGGTACGGCTGGAATATCGACCCGATGGGGCCCGGCGTCGGACTCGCCCTGGTTCTGGGCCTGACGGCGTACGCGCTGTATCGCTTTTACATTGGAGCGGCGCTGACCGTTCTCCTTACCGCATGGGCAGCGCTGGCGACATGGGTTCTGCTCAAACATGGCAACTTCCACCCGCCGACGTACGCGGGAAATCTTCCGAAATATCTGCTCAACTTCTGGGCCGGTCTTCCCCGTGATATGCACCGCTGGATGCCGTACCTCGCGGCGGGATCGTTCCTGGCGGGGATGAGCATTTCCATTCTCTGGCCAAAGCTCGGCTCGACGATCTTCTGGAGCACCGCCGGCGCAACGACGACATTCTGCACGGTTTCGATCGCCCTTTACCATTTCCGCCCGCATACCCTCGATCGCCTGCCGCGGCATGTTGGGCCGCAGCTTGCCTGCCTCGGCGGCGCGGTGGCGCTTGGCATGCTCCTGCAATGGGCCATGATGCCGCGGAAAAAGAAGGAAAAATCGCCGGCTCCCGAGCAACAACCCGAACATTCGCACTGAGGACTGATCATGCCAGCATTGAATTACTCGTATATTCTCGCGGCTGAAGCCGCCGGAAGGCCACTGCATGTGACCTTTCCACAGCCCAACGATTTGCTCACCTGGTGCCAGGAAATGCGCCCCGGGACGTCCATGATGTTGATCATCCTGGGCGTGATTTATCTGCTGTTCGGATACCGGATCATCAAGACGCTGGTGATGCTCAACGCGATCGTGCTTGGGGCGGTGATCGGAGCGTCCATCGGAGGCAAGGGGGAGACGGCGTTGGCGTGCGCGATCATCGGGGCGTTCGCGGCCGGGGCGATCACCTGGCCGGCGATGAAATACGCCGTTGCGCTCATGGGCGGGTTGATCGGCGCGATGATCGGGGGCGCCGTGTGGCATGCCGCGGGATTGGAGCCGAGTCTTGCCTGGGCAGGCGCGCTGGTCGGGCTGATCGGGTTCGGGCTCCTCTGCTTCATCCTCTTCCGCGGCAGCGTGATGATGTACACTAGCTTGCAGGGCGCGGTCATGCTCGTGCTCGGCGCGCTGGGCTTGCTCTACAAATATCAGGAAGTTGCGCCGCAGCTCACGACGCATCTGCACATGGAGCCGTTCCTGCTCCCGGCGGCAGTGGTGATCCCCGCGATGATCGGGTTGATCTTCCAGCAGCATCATACCGCTACGGCGGGCGGCGGCGGGCACGGCGGGAAGAAATAATCGCTTCCCGGCCTCGTTTTAGCGGGTGGTGGGGGTGGGTTCTTCTGGGTGTGCATGCGCGCACTTCGCATCGCCTTCATAACGCCCGGGTTCGTCACTGAGGGGAACACCGCCAGCGGGCTTGGCAATTACATCAACAAGATGACGCAGGCTCTTCTGGCAGCCGGGCATGTGCCGGAGATATTTGTCTGTAGTTTTGAAGACTCGCGCGAGATCAATCACCAGGGAGTCTGTGTCCACCGGGTTTATCCAAAACTACCGGGGGGATGGAAACGCTGGTTTCAGGAGACGCCGGCGGTCCCGATCCTGGGGCAATTTCGCCAAACCGGAAGAATCCGCTCGCAAATGGCGACGCTTGCGGCGGCGTTTGACGCGCGGGATCGCGAGGCCCCGTTTGATCTCGTGCAAAGCCCCGACTCGCATGGGTGCGGCAGCGACATCCACCCGCGTCCGGGGCGTCCGCATCTGGTGCGGTGCAGCATCATGGCGGAGCTGAACGCCGTCCATGAGCAGGCAAAACCGCCGGTTTTTCCGACCTGGCAGGCGCGATACGAATTGCGTGCCGTCGAGCGAGCCGAGATCGCATACGCCCCCAGCCAATTCGGCGCGGACTATTACCAGAAGCGGCTGCATCGTCCGGTGCACGTGGTGCGTCCGCCGGCGCTGATCGAGGTTCCGCCGTGCGACGTTCCCGTGGCGGGACTTCCGGAGAAATATCTGCTGCATTTCGGGACGCTGAATCCGTCCAAGGGGACGCTCTGGCTCGCCGATGCGCTACCACTGGCCTGGCAGAGGGAGCCGGACCTCAAGATCGTCATCGCGGGGCGGATTTTCAATATCGATACCGATGCTCTCAAACGGCAGTGGGGGCCGAGGAGCGCAAATGTGCTGTTTCTCGGGCGCACTCCCCAAGCCGCAACTTTACACCGTTTTGCGCGGTGCTGCGGCTGCGATCATTCCCTCGATCATCGACAATCTTCCGAACACCGCGATCGAAAGCTTGCTGCTTGGAATCCCGGTCATCGGCACGCGCGGGGCGAGCATCGATGAACTGGTTACCGACGGCGTCACCGGCGAGCTGGTGCCGCTCCATGATGTGACCGGGCTGGCCGAGGCGATGGTTCGCGCCTGGAGCGGGGCCTCGCCGGCGCACTGCGGATTCAAATGGGAAAGCCCTATCGCCGAGCAGATGCGGCCGCAGCAGGCGGTCCAGAATTTTCTGGACTTGGCAGGCTTGAACCCCTGAAGAAAGCTGCCAAATCAGCAGTTCGCGTACGGAAGCATTTTCCCCCATCCATAAATCACGGATACTGAGTACCTTACACCGGCCGCGCTCCGGCGGTTTCTGGTCCCCAATTTGCTTTGTGATGGGCGATGCGATTTGAGAAATTTACGATCAAGGCTCAGGAGGCGGTGGTTCGCGCTCAGCAGATTGCCGAGCAGCAGAGCCACGCTGAGATCACGCCGCTGCATTTGCTGAGCGCTTTGCTCGCTGAATCGGACGGCGTGGTGAAGCCGCTCCTTCAGAAACTGGGGGCCGACCCGGATCGTCTTTCGCAGTTAACCGAATCAGAACTTCAACGCTTGCCGAAAGCCACCGGCACGCAAACCGGTCCGAGCCGGACGCTGAACGACGTTTTCAATCATGCCCAAAAAGACGCGGATCGTCTCAAGGATGAATACGTCTCGACCGAACATCTTCTGCTGGCGTTGGCGCAGGTCAAAAGCGATGCAAAGGAGATTCTATCCGTCAACGGCGTGGCGCATGATTCGATCCTGGCCGCGCTCAAAGACGTCCGCGGCGGGTCGCGCGTCACGGATCAGAATCCGGAGGAAAAGTATCAAGCCTTGCAGCGCTACGGGCGCGATCTGATTGAAATGGCCCGGCAGGGGAAGATCGACCCCGTCATCGGTCGCGACGAAGAAATCCGCCGGACCATGCAGGTCCTTTCCCGGCGTACGAAAAACAACCCGGTGCTGATCGGGGAGCCGGGGGTGGGCAAAACCGCCATCGTCGAAGGCCTGGCGATCCGCATGCTGAACGGCGACGTGCCGTCGGTGCTTCAGAACAAGCGCATCATCGCCCTGGACATGGGGGCTTTGATCGCCGGGGCGAAATTCCGCGGCGAGTTTGAGGAGCGGCTGAAGGCCGTCATCAAGGAAGTCACCCAGAGCGACGGGCAAATCATTCTCTTTATCGACGAGTTGCACACAGTCGTCGGCGCGGGACGAGCCGAGGGGTCGATGGACGCGGGGAATCTGCTTAAGCCCGCGCTGGCGCGGGGCGAGCTTCGCACCATCGGCGCGACGACGCTGGATGAATATCACAAGCACATTGAGAAGGACGCAGCGCTGGAGCGGCGTTTCCAGCCGATCCTGGTCGGCGAGCCGAGCGTGGAGGACACGATCGCGATCCTGCGCGGCCTCAAACAGCGGTACGAAACGCACCACGGCGTGCGGATCACGGACAACGCCATCGTTTCGGCGGCCGTGCTTTCGGATCGGTATATCAGCGATAGGTTTCTCCCGGACAAGGCGATCGACCTCATCGACGAAGCCGCGAGCCGTCTGCGCATCGAGAACGACTCGATGCCGGCCGAGCTGGACGAAATCCGCCGGCGGATTATGCAGCTACAGATCGAACTGGAGGCCCTTCGCCGTGAAAAGGATCCCGCCTCTCAGCAGCAGCGCGGCAAGGCGGAGCGCGAGTTTTCGGAATTGCAGGAGAAGAACACGAAGCTGACGGCCCGGTGGGAGAATGAAGTCGGCGCGATGCGGGCGATCAAGACGATTCAGGAACAGCTCGACAACAAGCAGGTGGAACTTGAGCAGGCGCAGCGGCAAAACAACTGGGAAGCCGCCGCGCGGATTCAATACGGCGAGATGCGCGATCTGAACCGGAAATTGGAGGAAGCTCAGACGCGCCTGCGCGATCTGTCCAAGTCCGGGCAGGCGATGGTGAAGGAGGAAGTCACCAGCGAGGAGATTGCCGCCGTGGTGAGCCGCTGGACGGGCGTTCCGGTGAGCCGCATGCTCGAGGGGGAGCGAGAAAAGCTGCTGCACATGGAGGAGCGGCTGGGCAAGCGCGTGATCGGCCAGGACAAGGCGGTCAAGGCGATCGCCGACG
The DNA here is from genome assembly GCA_963844715.1 of uncultured Phycisphaerales bacterium. GTDB lineage: Bacteria > Planctomycetota > Phycisphaerae > Tepidisphaerales > Tepidisphaeraceae > UBA1161. The sequence goes on from CAWJPJ010000007.1 coordinate 631,775, forward strand.
CTGTCCGGCGCAACCGCGCCGGGCTGGGCGATCCGCATCGGCCGATCGGCTCGTTCCTATTCCTCGGCCCCACAGGCGTCGGAAAAACCGAGCTATCCAAGGCGTTGGCGGAATTTCTCTTTGACGACGAAAACGCCATGGTCCGCATCGACATGAGCGAATTCATGGAGCCGCACTCCGTCGCCCGCCTGATCGGCGGCGCCGCCGGGATATGTCGGCTACGAAGAAGGGGGCCGGCTTACGGAAGCCGTCCGGCGCCGCCCCTATTGCGTCATTCTTTTCGACGAAATCGAAAAAGCCCATCCCGACGTCTTCAATGTGCTGCTTCAGGTGCTGGACGACGGCCGTCTCACCGACGGGCAGGGGCGCACGGTCAATTTCAAGAACTCGGTCATCGTCATGACGAGCAACATCGGAAGCAGCGAGATTCAGAAACTCTCCGACCGCGCGGCCGAGCATTGGGAAGTCGAGGCGGCGGTGCAGTCGCTGCTCAAGGACCATTTCCGCCCGGAATTTCTCAACCGCATCGACGAGATCATCCTGTTCCATTCGCTAAGCAAGGAGCAATTGGCCAAGATCGTGGATGTGCAGATCGAGCACCTGCGACAAGCACTGGCGGATCGGAATATTCGCATGGAACTCAGCGATGCCGCGAAAAAGCTGCTGGCGGAAGAGGGATATGATCCCACGTATGGAGCCCGGCCTCTGAAGCGGGTGATTCAGCAGCGGATCGAAAACCCGGTCGCCGGGGAAATTCTTGGCGGTGAATTCGGGGAGGGGGACGTCATTCACATCGACGTTGACTCAGCCAAGCACGATTTCAAGTTCCGCAAAAGCGCGAGATAATCTCCTGGGTAGCGTGGGCGATTGCCTCGGCCGCGCGTTGGGGATGGAGATCGTTTACAGACGAAACGCCGGCCAGGTGAAGGGATTGGAAATCCGCGCCGTCCTCTACCGATCCGACCACCGCATAGCAGGGGATTCGCTCTTTCGCGCACGCTTCCGCCACGCCCGAGACCACTTTCCCGCCGATACTTTGCCGGTCCAATCGCCCTTCGCCGGTGATGCACAACTGGCTTGCCGCCAGCCGCCCGCTGAACGCCACCGCCTCCATCACGATTTTCGTGCCGCTTTGCAGCGTGGCCCCGAAAAATGCTGCCATGCCGAATCCAACTCCGCCCGCCGCGCCGCTGCCGGGCAGTTCGGTGATCGCCATTTTGTTATTCCGTCGCGCCAGTTCGCGCAGGGCCGCGTCGATCTGAGGAATCTGCTCCGGCATCGCGCCCTTTTGCGGGCCAAAAACCGCCGCCGCGCCGCGCTCGCCAAGGAGGGGATTATTCACATCGCAGGCGACGACGATGCGAACCTTTTCGATGGCGCTGCCGCGTCCGCGTTTGATCAGCACGACTTTATCCAGATCGCGCCCGGTGAGCGGTTCGGTGGCGGAAAGCGGCTCGCCGTCTTTGAGGAGCACCGGCAGTTCGCATGCCTGGGCGATTCCAATTCCGCCGTCGATCGTCGCGCTCCCGCCGATTCCAAGGATGATCGTCTGTGCCCCGCGCCGCATGGCGGCCATGAGAAGTTCGCCGGTTCCGAAGGTCGTCGTCGCCAGGGGATTGCGATCCTCGGGCCTCAGCAGCGCCAGTCCGCTTGCCGCGGCCAATTCCACGACGGCGGTCTTCCCATCCCCCAGAAATCCGAATCGCGCCTCGACTTTCATTTCTGGAAGCGGGCACGTAACGACCGCCGTTTCAAATCTCCCTCCTGTCGCGGCAACGAGCGCATCAACCGTTCCTTCGCCCCCATCGGCGAGCGGGCATGAATCGATTTCGATATTTGCGTCGGCGCGGCGCACGCCATCGGCCATCGCATCGGCCACATTCCGGTGCTCAAGCATCCCTTGAATTTATCCGGGGCCAATAGCACGCGCATCGATGTTGATCATACTTCATTCGCAGGCCCGTCCCGTCCCCAGCCCTCCCCCGGAGTACGAGGAGAGGGAGAAAAAAAGGACGCGCATTTACTGTCCGAAATCGAGCACTCCGAATCCCAACTGGTCGTCGCGAATGACGCCGATTCGCACCTTCCCGCTATCGGGCAATCTCCCCAGCAGGGCGGCCAGATCGTCCAGCGTCGAAATTCGAAACCGCCCGAGCTGTACCACTATATCGCCCGGCTGCACGCCCGCCCGGGCCGAGATGCTGTCCTGCGTGACGGCATCGACGAAGAGGCCGTCCTCTTCCGTCATATGATATTTGTCTGCCAGCCCGGGCGTCATTGGCTCGATGGTCAGCCCCAGCTTTTCCTTCGCCTCCACGATGGCGTCGGGGAGAGGAGTGGGATGGGGAACAACGGCCTGGGTCTGCCCGTCCGCGAATTTGATGTTGATCGGCTGCCCATTTTTGGCCCGAAGGAGCAGATCGCAAGCGTCCACGATGTTCCGCGGCGAAACCCCGTCGATCGACCGCACTACTTTCGGCGGGTCGTCCCGGGTCACGACTTCCGTCACGATCTTCGCCGGCGGGATTATGCTTGCGCCGTTCCGCCAATTTGATCGGCACGTCCAGTTTCTTCACCTGCGAGGGATTCATCAGCTCCGGAATCAAATCGCGCATCCGATTGACCGGAATGGCAAACCCGATGTTTTGCGCATCCGATCGAATCGCCGTGTTGATGCCGATGACTTGGCCGTACGCGTTAAGCAAGGGGCCGCCGCTGTTCCCGGGGTTGATCGCCGCGTCCGTCTGGATCAGATTTTTCAGCGCCTGGGGTTCGTCGTTGTCCTTCAGATCGCGATGGAGTGCTGAAACGATTCCCTGGCTCACGCTATGGCTGAAGCCGAACGGGTTTCCGATCGCGATGGCCGGCTCGCCGATCATCAGGTCGTCGCTGTCCCCTCACACAAGCGTCGGGAAGGGGTGAGGGTCGGTGATTTTCAAAATCGCCAGATCGGCGTCGGAATCGGCGCTGATGAGCTGGGCCGGGAGCTTCCGTCCATCGTCCAGTTCCACGGTGATTTCCCTCGCCCGATCGACGACGTGGTTGTTGGTCACGACGTAACCGTCCTCATGGATGAGAAATCCGCTTCCGAGCGAATTGGCGGGGACTTTCATCTCCTGGCCGATGTCGAACTGCTGCCAAAATGGATCATCCCCGAACGGATTCATCCGTCGGGTGATCAGCTTGGTGGCCGAGATGTTGACGACCGCCCCCTTGGCCTTTTCGACGACCTCCACGACAACCGTGCGCCGCAAATTAATCGACTCCGGCGGATCGGGCGCAGTGTCGGAGCGGACAGGCAAATCAGAAGAAGTGGAAGGAGGAACCAGCGAGCCTGAATCATTCCAATATTTTAACACCTTGCCGGCTTGGGCATGGCATCAGGGCTATCGGAATGGAACGGAAAGTTAGACTTTGACTGAGACGGAAACGGGCGATTCCCGCCGCGACGGGACCGCATCGCAAATGCTCTGGGCGATGGCCTGGGCGTCCAAACCGACTTCGGCCAGCTGCTGCTTGCGCGTGGCGTGGGCGATAAGCCGGTCGGGAATGCCAAGGCACGAGATCCGGGCCGTGGGCAGATGATGGGTGACAGCATATTCCAATACCGCTGAGCCAAAACCGTTCTGGAGGGAGTGGTCTTCCACCGTCAGCACCGGGCGCCCCGATCGGAGCACACGCGCGAGCATCGCCCCATCGACGGGTTTGCAGAATCGGGCGTCGATGACTTCCACGCTCAATCGATCTGCCAGATCCTCCGCCGCCTGCATCGCGTTATCCGCCAGGGCACCATAGACGATAACGGTCGCGTCCGTTCCCTCGCGGAGTACGCGGCTATGGCCAACCTGCCACTCCGCCGTCGCGCTGGCGCGAAGCGAAGGATCGATTCGATCCTCAAAATTCCTGGCCGGGACGTTATCGCGCGGATAACGAAGGGCGGAGACCGTATCCAGGCTCAAGGCCAGTCGAAGGGCGCGATTCAATTCCGATTCGTCGCTGGGGGCCATTAAGACCATACCCGGCATCGGCCGCAAAAATGCCTGATCCATGAATCCATGATGCACCGCGCCGTCATCCCCGACGAACCCAGCGCGATCCATGCAAATGCAAACGGGCAAATGATTTAGAGCGATTTCCTGCCAGACCTGATCGAAGGCCCGCTGTGTGAAAGTCGAATAGATCGCAGCGAAGGGCGCATTCCCGCTTTGGCCATGCCGGCGGCCATTGCCGTCAGATGGCTCTCGCATATTCCTGTGTCGAAGTATCGCTTGGGAAACTCTTTTTCGTATTTGCTGAGGCCGGTCCCATCGGGCATCGCGGCGGTAAGCGCGACGACGCGCGAATCCTTCTTGGCCAGGTCGATCATGGCGTCGGCGTAAGCCGTGGTCCAGCTCTTCCCCGGTCCCTTGGTGATCTCGACGCGGCAGCCATTCACCTGGAACGCCGCCGGGCTGTGGAATTTTGTCGGTTCATCGCTGGCGATCTGGTAGCCGTTTCCTTTGACCGTTTTGACGTGCAGAATCATCGGGCCTTGAACGTGCTTGATCTCGCCAAGCATCTCGATCAGACCCGGCAAATCATGCCCATCGAGGGGGCCCATATATTTGATGCCCAGGGTTTCGAATATCTGACCCGGCCAAAGGGCGCTCTTAACGCCTTCGGAGACATGCCGCCAGACTTGCTCGACCGTATGACCCACGCCGGTAGGCAAACGCCCGACAACCTTTTCCGCCAGTCGCTTGGCTTCACCGTACGTCGTGCTGACCCGCACGCGCTCCAAATATTGGCTGAACGCCCCCTGCGGCTGGCTGATGCTCATGCCGTTGTCATTCAAAATCACCAGAAGCTGCCTGCGAAGGGTCCCCGCGTTGTTCAGGCCTTCAAATGCCAGGCCATTGACGATCGAAGCATCGCCGACGACGGCCACGACGTTTGCGTTGGTCTGTCTCAGTTCGGCTCCGCGCGCCATACCGACGGCGGTACTGATTGCCGTCCCGGCGTGGCCCACTGCGAATAGGTCATATGGAGATTCCAAGGGGCTCGGGAAACCGCCGACGGACCCCTTCTTCCGGAGGGTCGGAAACTGCGCCGCCCGCCCGGTCAGCATCTTGTGTGGGTAGCATTGATGTCCCACGTCAAAAAGCAGCCAATCCGGGCCGGCTGGATATGGACCAAAGTCGAAAACGTAGTGCAACGCGATGGTCAATTCGGCCACGCCGAGGTTGCTGGCGAGGTGCCCGCCGTTTTTGCTGACCGATTCGACGCACCGCTGACGGATTTCGCCCGCCAGAGCGGTCAATTGGGTCATCGAGAGCTTTCGAACGTCGGACGGAACCTGGATAGAGTCCAGCAAAGCCATACATCTCCTGCCCTTAATGGCCGGTATTTTGTACCCCCAAGCGGATTTCGAGTCTAGAGGCTTAACCCACAATCTTATGCAGCGGCTGGAATTAGAGACTACGTCATACGTTCCGGTCCACCACAAACCTCGCCAGCGCCGCCAAGCCCGCTCCCGCGGGTCCAAATAACTTAATCGACTCCAATGCCGCCAAATATTGAGTTTGAGCTTCTTTGCGGCTCGCTTCAAGGCCTAGGAGCATCGGATAAGTGGTCTTCCCCTTATCCGCATCCTTTCCGGTTGCCTTGCCGAGTTGTTCGGGGGAGGCCGTCTGATCCAGAATGTCATCCACGATTTGGAACGCGAGCCCCACGTGCCGTCCAAAGGCGCCCAAGGCTTCGATTTGCTGCCTCGGCGCTCCCGCGGCGATGGCGCCCATGCGGCAGGATGCGGTCAAAAGGGCGCCCGTCTTCATTCGATGGAGATGCTGAAGATCGGGCAGCGTAGTTGGGCCCTTATTGGGATCAATATCGATAACTTGCCCGCCGATCATGCCCTCGGGTCCGGCCGCCGAGGAGAGCTCGCGGATCAATTCCACTGCCGACGACCCATCCGCATCGATCGCCAGGATCTCGAACGCCATCGTGGTCATCGCATCCCCGGCCAGGATGGCGACGGCTTCTCCATACACCTTGTGATTCGTCGGCCGGCCGCGGCGAAGGTCGTCATCGTCCATGGCCGGCAAGTCGTCGTGCACCAGGCTGAATGTATGGATCAATTCCATCGCGGCTGCCGCGGCGACCACCGATTTCCATTCGACAGAACCCTCCGCAGCCCCGCAGGCTTTTGCGCTTTCGATGACCAGCGTCGGCCGGAATCGCTTCCCGCCGGCCATCAGGCTGTATTGAATTGCTTCGATCAGTTTTGGCGGGGCTTTCGGATAACGCTGTGGCAGGCGCTCAAAATATTCGATGACATGTCCGGCGCTGCCGTGGAGCAGTTCATGAACATCAACGGTGGCCGGTGGGGCCGACAATCCGGATCGATTCACGTCTGCCTCTATCCCTGCTGCTCGGTTGGTGTGCCGCTCCCGGGCAATAACAATAAGCAAAATTCGCGTTCACTCAAGACGATGCATCTTCCAAAGGCTGCGATTGCATCGAGCCATCGGATCCCTTCGATAGCAGTTCAATCTGCTTCTCCGCGGCTCCAAGCACCCCCCGGCAATGGGCGATCAAAAACGTGCCGCGTTCATATCGAGCCAGGCTCTCCTCCAGGCCGATTTGCCCAGCCTCGATCTCGGCAAGAATCCGCTCCAGCTCGGTCATGGCGTCTTCAAAGCTTTTGGGGGCGGCTTGCTGCTTCTTGGCCATGGGGGCCGATTATACGCCCCGGCGGGGCCCCGATCCAAACCCCCACTTTTTCGCCCAAATCCACTTGTTCTGGGACCTTACGGCGGGATAATTCAACCGGAATATTCTGCCCTGTCGAACGTTATGAAAATGAAGACCGGAGCTGTGAATGGATACGGAGTTGTCTCCTGAGATCACAACCCCGGTCCGGCGCAGCGACGAAGAGTTGATTCGCCGCCTGCGCCTCGGTGACGGCGCTGCCGGCGATGAGTTGGTTATGCGGCATGGGCCGGCGCTGCTGAGATATCTCCGGCGGTTGGTCAGAAACGACCATCTTGCCGAAGAGTTGCATCAGCAGTCTTGGACCAGCATCGTTGAGCATCTGGACCGCTTCGACGTTTCATCCGGCGGCGGCGGTTTCAAGGCATGGCTCTATCGCATCGCCACGAATAAGGCGAACGATCATTGGCGGTCGCAGGGACGCGAGAGGGGGGCCAAGGAAGGGTTGAAATTGATCGGCGAAGAGGCCATGCCGGACGCCAGCCATCGCGCCGACGCCGTCGAGCAGCATGAAAAGCTCCGCAAGGCGATCGATTCCTTGCCGGAGCATCAGAGACAGGTTCTTATGTTGCGGTATTACGGAAATCTCAAGTTCATTGAGATCGCGCAGATGCTTGGGTGCCCGCTCAATACCGCTCTGGGGAGAATGCACAAGGCGATGCTCCGCCTGAAGCAGGTGATGTCATGAAAAGCATCCTCAACGAGCTTCCCGACGATGAGTCGATTCTGCTGTTGTATCTGGCGAATGAATTGCCGTCGGGAGATCGTCAGAAAGTTGAGCAGCGTCTTGCCGCCGACGGCGAGCTGCGCGCCAAGCTTCAGGAACTGAGCCAACTTCGCGATTTTTGCCAGAATTCGATCCGTTCGCTCGACGAGCACGAATCCGGCGAACACATGGAATCCGCGGCGATGCGCCGCGCCGGTCGTATGCTCCAGCAATGGGCTCTGCGCCGGCGCCGTCCCGCCGAGGCGGCGCCGCAGATCGCCCGATCCATCCCCTGGCTGCGGTATGGTCTGTCCGCCGCGGCGATGATGGGCCTGGTTTATCTCGTCTGGTGGAGCAATCATCCGGTGGCGCCGATCACCGATCAGATCGTTGATTCCGTCAATACCGGCGATCAAGCTCCGCCTGCCGATGCCGCCGACACGCTCTCGCCTGAAGTCAAACTTTCCATGCTGCTCAATACGATGGATGCCAGCGCGGCGGATGACGTGCCGGATCGTCAGGTCGTCGCCCTCGGCGTGAAATCCGACGACATTAATTTCTCCGTTGATCTTCCACCTGCAGGCAATTCCCAATGACGGGTGATGCCATGAAATTATCCAAACTAATACCCTTGGCTATTCTCCTTTGCCCGATTCTTGCCGTGGCGGAAGCGCCGTCGAGCGGCCCGTCGCCGATGTACCAACCCTCGGATTTCAGCCCGCAATTCCGCGCTCGCGTGATGGGGACCGGACGCTACTACTCCTCCGGCGCGGATTGGGACGACATGATCAAATTTCTTCAGACCAACGCCCCGCACCGCGCTCGAGTGATCGATGAGACCGATGCCTGGGACAATCCCACGGCTCGGAACGCGCTGCTGAAACGTTGGCGCGATTATCGTTTCGTCGAGGAGCATTTCCCCGAGGTCGCCGATCTGCGGGTGAAACGGTTCCAGATTGAGGACCAAATCTTCGGCCTCGAGCTTCAGGTCAAGCGCGATCCCTCGATTCTGGAGAGTATCCGCCCGGAAATCCGCCTGAAGGCGGCCGTCCTGGTGGATCTCTCCATTCAGGAGCGGCAGCGCCGCATCGCCAAGCTGCAAAACCTGCTGCAGCAGGAGCAGCAGCGCCTCGCCGATGAGCAGACACAGCAAAACGCCCAAGTGGATCAACGCACGCAGCGGATCATGGATCGCATCGAGCGAGATATGCCCAAGGCCGCCCCCGAGGGTCCGCAAACCCAGCCGTCACCTCAATAAAGATGCAACCGCAGAGACGCGGAGGCGCGGGGACAGACGCGGAGAATTCAAATTCCTTTTTTAAAGAATTGAATTGGATTTCTCCGCGTCTGCCTCCGCGCCTCTGCGGTTGCATTTTAATCGGGAACAAAAAAAGAAGCGGCCGGGATCTCCCTCCGGTGAATCCCAGCCGCCCATCCGATTCTTGTTCGGCCCGCCCACTCCACAGGATAAGGCGAGCGGACCGTGAGACTCGTGTTAGTAGACCACGGCCACGGCGTCCTCAACCGCCTCGATCACCTGACGCACGTGGAACGGCTTGCGCAGAAATCCATCGAATCCCGAAGCCAGCAATCCCTTCGCTTCCTCTTCGGTCATCTTTCCGCTCATCGCGATCACCTTGGTCAATTGCAGATCCGCGTTCGCCTTGACGTGCTTGGCGACTTCGCGCCCGTCAATGTCGCGCAGATGCATGTCCAGAAGGATCACGTGAGGGCGGAACTTTTCCGCGAGCACGCCGGCGGCAAACCCGCCCTTGGCGACCTCTACCTCGTATTTTGCTTCGTCCTCGAGGATTTTTTCCAGGACTTCGACGATGTCCTGCTCCTCGTCGACGATCATGACGCGCGTGACGCCCGTCATCAGGCCGTTGAGCGGCATGCCATGCATCTTCATGAATCGGATCAGTTGATTCAGGGGGATGCGCCGATCCTTGCTGCCGGGAATCCGGTACCCGTGCAGGGCGCCGCTGTCGAACCATTTGCTCACGGTTCGCGGCGCGACGTTGCAAATCTTGGCGACTTCGCCCGTCGTAAGAACGTCTTTTACCTTCGTGGCGTTCATTGCATTTTCTCCTCTCCAGAGTCGATCGCCCGCGACGCGTCTCCCACTCCGATCACCCACGTTTGCGCGGCGCAGCAGTCTTGTTTCTTATCGACCTGCGGTTTGGAACCTTTAGACCAACTGCGCAGTTTCTAGCGGACTCTAGGAAAAGGCTGAAAATTCGACGTTTATTGGTCATTCTTGCGCTCACCGGCCCTGGCAGCCCATTGGCCGCGTCCGAGAACCATCGGGTTTCCCCATCTTGCCTGGACATGCGCAACCGTTCTCGGACCTCGCCGGCATGTTGAGAAACGCTTTCTGAGGATATAAACCTACATCTATGAAAATCGCGGTCATGCCCGGCGATGGCGTCGGTAACGAGGTCGTCCCCGCCGGTCTCAAAGTTCTCAAGGAAGCGGCTCACAAATTCGGGTTCACCTATTCCACCACCGACTATCCGTTCGGCGGCGAACATTATCTCAAAACCGGCCAAACCCTCCCTGAGTCGGCGCTGAAGGAACTGGCGGCGCACGACGCCATCCTCTTTGGCGCAGTGGGCGTCGATCCCCGGGGATCGCAAAAAATCCCCCAGGGAATCCTCGAAACAGAAATCCTTCTCAAAATGCGGTTCGAACTCGATCAGTATATCAACCTCCGCCCGACCCGGCTTCTGCCCGGCGTCCCGACTCCGCTGCGAAACGCCGGACCCGACGATATCAATATGATCATCGTCAGAGAGAACACAGAAGGTTTATATTGCGGGAACGGCGGCTTCCTTTACAAGAACACGCCCAACGAAGTCGCCAACCAGATCGAAGTCACCACCCGCCGCGGCGTCGAGCGCGCGATCCGCTACGCCTTCGACTACGCCAGGCAATTCGGACGAAAGAAAGTGACGTTAGTCGCCAAGACCAACGTGCTGCGCTTCGCCCATAACCTGTGGCTGCGCGCGTTCGAGGAAATCAAGGGGGACTATCCAACCATCGAGACGGATTATCACCACGTGGACGCCTGCACGATGTACATGGTCACGCGTCCGAAAATCTACGACGTGATTGTGACGACCAACATGTTCGGAGACATCATCACGGACCTGGGCGCCGCGATTCAGGGGGGCATGGGCATGGCCGCCAGCGGAAACCTCAACCCCGCGCCAGGCCGCCAGCATGTTCGAGCCCGTCCACGGCAGCGCCCCGGATATCGCCGGGAAGAATTATGCGAACCCCATCGCGACGTTTTTATCGGTGGCGATGATGCTGGATTTCCTGAACCAGCCCAAAGCGGCGGCCGCTATTCAGCAGGCGTGCAAGGACGTCGTGGCCGATCCGAAGAACCACACCCGTGATTTGGGCGGTACGGCCTCCACGACGGGGGTTACCGATGCCGTCGTCGCAAAGATCGCCGGGTAAACCTCAGTTTCCCGCCGCGCCCCGCGGTAATTTTTATTGCCACCGATTCTTGGCTTGATAGAATCGCCCGCGCCTTTCTTTCAGGGGAAGAGAATTTGTCCGACGAATCGCCCGATGCGGAATATGACCTGGCTCCGATCCAGAAGCCGGTCCGTCCCATCTCCAAGCCCAAGCCTCCGCCGGTGCTGGCATATCAGCGGGCTGAGCCGCTTCAGCCGGTCCAGGCGGACTTGCCGGCCGCGCCGAAGAATGTTCTAACCGCTTCGGAAAAAGCGGGATATTGGGTGAAGATTCTGGGCTCATTGGCCGTCATCGGCCTTGGCATCGCGCTGGTGTGGTACATCTCGATGTGGATTGGGTTTGCGGTGGTGGGGCTTGGCTTGGCGTACTTGATGTTTTCCGGCCCCAGCGATTCCGAAAAACGGGGATATCACTTTTAGAAGCCGGGCAAGCCGGCCTGGATTTGGGTGTCGGAGGATTTTGACCTAGAATTAGGCGGATGCCTGAAAAGTTGATCATCATTGGTTCGGGTCCCGCCGGGTGGACGTGCAGCCCTTTACGCGGCCCGGGCCAATCTCGATCCGATCGTTTATGAAGGGGCCATCAGCGAGGAAAACCGGATTCGAGGCACCCTTCCCCTCGGGCAGCTCAATCTCACCAGCGAGGTCGAGAATTTTCCTGGATTTCCCAAAGGGGTGATCGGCCCAGATCTGATGGAAGCAATGCGCCAGCAGGCCGAACGATTCGGCACGCGCATCGTGACTGAGGACATCGTGTCCGTTGATCTTTCCCAGCGGCCGTTTGCATTGAAGGATACCGCCGGCGCGACGCTCTCAGCACACGCCGTCGTCATCGCCACCGGCGCCAGTGCAAATTATCTCGGGCTGCCTTCCGAGCATCGATACAAGAATTTCGGCGTCTCCGCCTGCGCCGTCTGCGACGGGGCGCTGCCGCGTTTTCGCAATAAGCCGCTGGTCGTGGTGGGCGGGGGGGATTCGGCGGCCGAAGAGGCGTCGTATCTCGCCAAATTCGCCAGCCGGGTCTTTCTCGTGCATCGCCGCGACGCGCTTCGCGCCAGCAAGATCATGGCCGATCGCTTGCTGAGCAATCCCAAGGTCAAGCCGGTTTGGAATTCGGTCGTTGAAGAAGTGCTCGGCGACGATGAGCGCGGCGTGACGGCCGTGCGCGTCAAGAATGTGCAGAACGACCAGAGAACCGATCTCGAAGCGGTTGGAATGTTTGCCGCCATCGGGCACACGCCCAACACGGGGTTCCTGAAGGGCCAGCTCGAGCTGGACCCCAAGGGCTTTATTCATCTGAAAGATCCGTACCGGACCACGACGAGTGTGGAGGGGGTATTCGCCGCCGGCGACGTTGCCGACCCGGTGTATAAACAAGCGATCACCGCCGCGGGGATGGGATGTAAGGCCGCGCTCGATGCCGAGCGTTGGCTGGCGGAACAGGGTATCCACTAGGCCAATCATGCGACGATTTTTCGTCGTCAACCTGGCGTTGTCTCTTTTCGTCGCAACGCTCAGCCGCGCCGCGACGACCACCACGTCTCCAACGACGCTGCCCGAAGCTCCCTCCCCGTCCGAGCCCGCCGACCAGGCGGCTCCGCGCATGGGGCACAACGGCCAAGTTTCCGATTATTTCATGAAGATGCACATCATGTTTCTCCAGCAGCGCAGCTGGGGGGAATCAATCTCCTATTCCTGGGCGACGCTCTGACGGACAACTGGCGAAAACCCGCCCCCGCGGGCGGATTGGAAATCTGGAACAAACGCTACGCCCCGCTGGGAGCCGCCAATTTCGGAGTCGGCGCCGACAAAACCCAAAACATCCTCTGGCGGATCGATCACGGCGAACTCGACGGCATCTCGCCGAAAGTCGTCGTTCTTCTGGCCGGCGCCAATAACATGGCGTATCGCGCGGACGATATTCTCCTGGGCGATATGGCGATCGTTCAGGACATTCACCAAAAGCTTCCGCTGTCGAAGCTTCTGATCCTGGGCATTTTTCCGCGCGGAGCCGATCCCGATAACCCTGTGGTCGCTTCCATGCGTGACAAAATAAAGAAGGTCAACACCGGGCTCGCCCAGCTCGACGACGGCCAGATGACGCGCTATCTCGACATCGGCCCCAAATTCCTGGGCGACAAGGATGTGCTTCTCACCAATCTCATCCCGGACGGCTTTCATCTCAATTCGCAGGGATATCAGACTTGGGCGGACGCGATGCAGGATACCCTTGACGATATGATGAAATAGCCATGGCGACTCGCCCGTTTGCTTTCCCGCGCAAGAGCCGATTATCCGGGCGACTGGCTTTCGCCGCCGTCTTCGACGCGAAGATAAAATTCTCGCGCGGGCCGCTGGCGGTTTATTCCAAACCGAATTCGCTTAGCTTCAACCGCTGGGGATTGAGCGTCCCGCGTCGCGTGGGCACGGCCGTGCGACGCAACCGCGCCAAGCGCTCCTGCGCGAATCGATGCGCTTGCTGCAAGCCGACCTTCCTGGCGGCTACGACGTCGTCATCGTGGTCCGCCCGCACGAACAACTCGCCCTGGCGGACTACCAGAAAATCCTCCGCGCCATGATGATCAAATCGCACGAACATTGGGCTAAAATGGAATAATGCGTCGCGTCCTAATCTGGCTGGTCTTGCTCTATCGAGCCACCTTAGGCCAATGGATGGGCGGCCATTGCCGTTACACGCCAAGCTGCAGCCAATACGCGATCGATGCGATCAATAAATACGGGGCTGTAAGGGGATCGTGCAAAGCGGTGGGGCGGGTGTGCCGGTGTCATCCGTGGGGCGGGAAAGGATATGACCCGGCGTAAACCCTATTTAGGGCAACAATATACTTGACAAATCATAGGCCGGTGGCTACAATCCTGGCATGAACGCTGATAAACAGTTCCCGAAAACGCTTCTTGAAGTCGCACGGTACTTTTCTGATTTGGAAGTCGCGCACGATTTCCTTGTGAAGATGCGATGGCCTGACGGTCCCGCCTGTCCGCGTTGCGGCTCGACGAACGTCCGGTATCTGCCGAAGTATCGCCGCTTCCAATGCAGCAGCGCCCACACCAGCCGCCAGTTCACGGTTAAGACGGGATCGGTGATGGAGGATTCTCCGCTCGGTCTGGACAAGTGGATTGCCTGCATCTGGCTTGAAGTGAATTGCAAGAACAGCGTGAGCAGTTACGAGATTGCCCGCGACCTTGGCATTACCCAAAAGTCTGCATGGTTCATGCTTCACCGCGTCCGCCACGCTCTACACGTCGGATCGTTCGACAAGAAATTGGGCGGGATCGTGGAAGCGGATGAGACGCTTGTCGGCGGTCTGGCGATCAATATGCACAAGGCGGAGCGCAAGCGGAAGGTCGGAAAGACGACGGGCGGCGCTCACATGACGCCGGTGATGGGCTTGCTCGCTCGGCACGATGGCAAGAAACATAGCACGATCCGCACGGCGGTAGTTGGCACTCGACAAGGCGACGAATTGCGTGCGGTTATCCGCAAAAACGTCGAGCCGGGCACCCATCTGTACACCGATGCCTACGGAGGTTATCGCCCGCTCAAAGATGAATATGTCCACCGATTCGTTGACCACGCTGAAAAGTACGTCGAGGGCGCGATCCACACGAATGGTCTGGAAAACTTCTGGGCGCTCTTTAAGCGGTGCATCAAAGGGACGCACGTTTCAATCGAGCCGTGCCACCTTGGGGCCTACGTAGACTCGGAAGCATTCAGGTTCAATCACCGCGACCTGAAAGACTCTGGCCGGTTTGTTACGGCGGCAAAGGGTTTGCATGGCAAGCGATTGACCTACAAAGCGCTTACAGGCGCATTGGGGTCATCCCCCGTAAGCGGCAACGACGCGGGAAACGCAAACCCGGTTAATTGATGGTATAATGTGGCCATGAACGATAAGGACGGCCCCGCCTCCTCCCATGAGGTTTCCGACCCCGCCGCCGCATTCCACCGGCTGGAACGTGCTACCCGCCACATAATGTCAGTTCCAAAGAAAAAGATTGCTACGCCGCCGTCTCCGAAAAAGACGGCGCAAAAAAGCGCTAGCACCCTCATTCAACAATTCATTTGACTTGGAGGAGCAATGGAAGGATTTGCCGACAATCTCGGCTTTGTGCCCCTTTTGCCGAACACGAAAAACCCCCTTCTTGGTGACGATGTTCCGCAGAATTTGATCGGAGCGGAAATTGTGCGCTTCGGCGCGGTGGCAAAGCATATCGAAGGTGGTCTAGTGATCGAATATCGGCCGCGCGGTTCAATCGAAATCCATCGCGTAGTTTTCGGCTTTGACGAACGCGCTATGTGGGTTGAGGATGGTCAGCCTTGTCACTATGAGCGGCGTTGTCCGGCGGATGTTCCGGTGGAAGAACCTCTGGAACATACTTCCGCATAACGTCGATTACGGTATGGGCCACGAATCCAGTTCCAGCCTTCATCGGCTCCTCATAGATATATCTCATTTTATCGAACGCCTCGGCTGAGACGGTTAATACTCCGCGAAGACTCGTATCTAACTGCGGGTATCGCTGCTTTAGCTCGGCCAGCAACGCCCCGCTGACAAGTTTGTTGTAGCGGGACTCTATTGCAATCTGTCTGGTTGAATTCAGGCCATTAAACAGCACGAGCAAATTGTGACCACGAATTACTTTTTTGGTGTCTAGAAACGTAATGCTCTTAAAATAAAGCTCCAGCGAGAAAGCCTGGAGCGCCATGGCTGGCACACACTCATAAACCTCATTTGTTGAGGGTGCGTAATACGAATGTTTCCCATCCGGCAGTCCAAACCGCCTCGATTGGATCAAGGCGAGTGTGTCAGCCGCCTCAAGGGTCGCCTCCGCCGTCAAATAGATATCGCGCGCTTGGACCGGAAATGGCGGGGATTCGTTGTCGCAATAGACGTTGAGCCGGATGCGAGGTATTCGCTGCCACTTTTTTTGCGGCTTAACTTCTTCGGCCATTTCACATTCCCCTGTTAGGCCGGAGAAGGATAGGGGAAAACACCTGATTTGCCAAGTATGTTGTTACCCTATTTAGCGGGTGAGCGCAGCTCGCCGTTCGGCCGCCAATAGTCGGTCCCACGGCAAGCTGCGCTCGCCCGCTAATTATCAGCGAAGAAATTTCTTCAATCGATCAAACCGCTTCAAAACCCGCGCCTTCAACTCCGCGTGTCCCGGCTTGAACTCATGCCCGCGATTTGCAAGTCTCACGAACAGCTTCACCATATTCCGCCAATCCGCGACGTCGATGAACTCCGCTCCGAGCTGCTGGCGATGCGTGTCCATGTTGTGATAGTTCCCAAGGGCGACACACAACGAAGCGGCGGTGTAGCCGTAGATGTCGTAAACCGTCGCTTCGCAGGTTCCGCCGGGCATTAGGGCCCTCTGGTGCCGGAATGACGCGTCCCTTTTCTTCAGTTCATCCGCCTGCTGACCCAAAAAGTATGTCAGCCCGGAATTGAAAACACTGGTTCGATCCCCGACGCGAATGATGACCCCGTGCCCCTGCGGCGCGGCCGGCTGCACGCTGCTGCATTCAATCGCCACCACGCGATCGCTTTTCTTGAGCAGCTTTCCATCCTTACAGACGGCGATGCACCCGATGAACCCCTCCTCTTCCGCGCGCGTGAGGAGCACTGCCACCGGCGCCGAGGGCGGACGCCTGTGCAGCTCGTCCAGCATCGCCAGGCACGCCGCCGCGCCGCCCAGGTCATCCAGCGCCCGGCAATAGAATTTTCCGCCGTCGTACCTTCCCTCGCCCAGATCGAACATGCCCGGCGACCCCGCCGCAACCGGACCCTCGACTTCGACGATCACTTCATGCGGCACTGCCCGCTGGTCGTAATTCTCAACGGTCGTCTCCGCCACTATTCCGCGTATTTCCCTTGTGCCGTCGAAAAATAGAACGTCTGTGCCGCGGACGTATTCGACTTTTACCCAGCCGCGAAAATCGGCGCGCAGATGACGTTGATCGATCATCTCGCGCGCCACAAAGCCGGGATGATCCATGTGCGCTGTGAACACCCAGCGCGGATGACGCACTTTCCCGCGTCCTTTTAGTTCAATCAGCAGATTCCCCCAGCGATCGGTCCGCAGGGAAAGCTTCTTGCGCCGGCGCACAAAATCCTTGACGTATTCAACCACGCGACCTTCCGCGAAGGGAGCGGTCGGCACGGAGCAGAGCGATTGCAGAATGTCTGCCATGGATTATTGGAAGGGATCGATGGCCGTGGAAAGATTCTCGAATCGCGTGGTTTTGCTGAGGAACGCGAGCTTCACGGTTCCCGTCGGGCCGTTGCGCTGCTTGGCGATGATCACCTCTGCCTGATTGTCGGGTATAAAATCCGGGTCCTGCATCTTGTAATAATCCTCGCGGTGCAGGAGCAAAATCACGTCGGCGTCCTGCTCGATGCTCCCGGATTCGCGAAGATCGCTCATTCGCGGGCGATGCCCCTCGCGGCCTTCGCTTTGTCGATTGAGCTGCGAAAGACAGATCACCGGGATATTCAATTCTCGCGCGATCGCTTTAACCGTACGGGAAATCTCGCTGATTTCCTGCTGGCGATTTTCCGCGCCGTGATTGTCCATGAGCTGCATGTAGTCGATCATGATGCATTTGACGTCGTGTTTGAGCTTCAAGCGTCTGGCCTTGGCGCGAAGATCCAGCGGCGTCAGCCCCGCCGAGTCGTCCACCCAGATCGGCGCTTTGGCCAATTCTCCGACGATCGACGCCAGCTTCGTATATTCCTGGCTGTTGAGCATCCCCTTCCGCAGCTTATGGGCGTCAATCTGCCCTCGGCTACAGAGCATTCGCTGCGCCAATTGCTGCTTGCTCATTTCCAGGGAGAAAATCCCGCAAGGCAGCCGATGATCCGCCGCCATGTGTTCCATCAGATTGAGCGCAAACGCCGTTTTTCCCATCGAGGGCCTGGCGGCGACGATGATCATTTCCCCGTTCTGCAAGCCGTTCATCATGTCGTCGAGTTCGTGGAATCCGGTTTCGACGCCGCGCTGGCCGCGGTTCTCGATCATCTCGAAGACTTCGTGCAGGACTTTTTCCATCGGCTCGATGGCGTTGCCGACTTTTTTCTCGGTGATTTCGAAAATCCGCTTTTCGGCGCGATCCAGAATCACTTCCGCCTGCTCGTGCGGGGCATAGGCGTCGCGCAGGCAGTCGTTGCTGGCGGCGATAAGCTGACGGAGCAACGCCTTTTCGCGCACGATGTTGGCGTAATGCCCGCCGTGCGCAGGCCGAGGGGACGGTCCCCAGAATCTGCGCCATGTACCCCACGCCCCCGATTTCTTCCAAAACCTGGCGCTTGGCCAATTCTTCGGAAAGAATCACGGCATCAACGGGCCGATTTTGCTCGTAAAGCTTCACGATCACATCGAAAATGATCTGATGATCCGCCTGGTAGAAGGCGTTTCGATCGATCTGCTGCACGATGTTCCCGATCATCTCGCGATCGAGCATCATCGATGCCAGCAAACACATCTCAGCTTCAATCGAGTGGGGGGGAAGTCGGTCGAACTGATTGCCCAAGGCGGATTCGATTAACTGACTCATGACAGGCATCCCTTCCTGAATCGGAGAAAGGCATTATGCGAACCCAAATCGCGGCGGGCAAGAATAATGATCCGCGCCCGACCGGGCCGCGAAAACTTTTACCGCCAGCAAGTTACGCACGGGCTATTCACAAGACTTATTCACATCGCCTCGATGCGGAACCTACTTCGCGGCATCGCGAGCCCAAAATTGCGCTGCCCATACCTCACTTTCTAAAAAAATCTTTCCACGGGCTTCCTCACTTAATGCCTTGGTTGGCAGTCCCTTAGGGCCTCCGAGAGGCTCCATTTTCCGTAATGATTTTGACTATTTGTGGTAAGGGATTATCTTATCATGGTACGAATCATAACGATTGAACGGTATGTCGTTACGCTTCAATCCCTTACAGCATAGTTCACTCTTTATGACTCCGCGCTATCTCAATGACGCGGATTCCTGGCTGGAGCACATTCCGTTCGGTTTCCTTGCCGTCGAACTTTGCCGGCCGGAAGTCATCGTGGAATTGGGCGTCCACCGCGGCAATTCCTACTGCGCGTTTTGCCAGGCGGTTACCGATTTGGCAACGTCCACGCACTGCTTCGGAATCGACACCTGGCAGGGAGATCCCCATGCGGGAACCTATGGCGACAACGTCCTTCAGGCTCTGCGGGCCTACCACGATCCCTGCTACGGCGCGTTTTCCCAACTCGTTCAGTCCACCTTCGACTCCGCAGCTGAACGCTTTGAAGAGGGCTCCGTCGATCTTCTGCATATCGACGGCCTGCACACCTACGAGGCCGTCAAGCACGATTTTCAAACCTGGCTTCCCAAGCTGACGGATTCGGGCATCGTCCTCTTTCACGATACGGCCGAGCGTCGCGATGATTTCGGGGTTTGGAAATTCTGGGCCGAGGTTTCAACCGCCTATCCCAGCTTCGAGTTCCAGCATTGCAAGGGGCTGGGAGTATTGGGAGTTGGACGCAATTTGCCGGGACCGTTCGCGCAGTTTCTTGAATCGGCAAACGCCGCCCCGCAGCAAACCCGGCAGGCGTTCGTCGCCCTCGGCGGCAATCTTAAACTGAAATGTATTGCCGCCGCCCTGTTCGAGCAGCAGTCTCAGATCAATCATTGGAAGGAGCACATCGGTAAGAGCGTTCTTCCTCAGTCCAATCAAAGGTCTGCGTGGCTGGCCGATCCGCTCGATTTGACCAGAGGTTTCTCCGCCGATATCTGCGACTTGATCGCCTCCAATCTTCAGCTCCGGGCAGATGCCAAAAAACAGATGAAGCTGGTCTAAGCGCAAATCCCATCCAGTGCGTCCTCCAGTCCCTTCTGCGGCGTAACCCACCAGATTTGTTTGTGGTGATGCACGGTCCCGATGATCGGGTGGCCGGGAAACGCCATAAAAAAATCGCTGCCGTGCAGTTTCTCAAGCAGCGATTGCAGAAATGTCGCAAAACTTTCGGACTCGCCTTCAACAAACTCAACCGCCGACCCGTCCGTTCGTGCCGCGATCGCCACCGGATCCAACCCGATATTGCGAATTACTTCCGGCAGCCAGTCCGCCGCCCCATGCCGCAACTCAAACGACCAATGACTCCCCGGCATCATCCAAACTACGCCCGGCAGCACCTCCCGCCACGCCCGCAGCACCAGATTTGCCAAAGTCGCCTCGTATGGAAGCGCGACTTTCCGGGTATGCGATTTCAACGCCGGCCGGATTGTCGCATCATCCGGCCCGATCCAGGCCCGAATACGCGGGCGGCTCTCCAGCGTGTAACCAAACGCACCCCCGTTCGGATAATTGCAGTGCAGTCCCTGGCCCGTCAGTCGCTCGAGCACCTTCGCATAGTCGATGATGGTCGCCATCCGCGGTTCCCGCCTTCGAAGTCTACTCCTATGCTTATATCGGGCCTGCGGCGCCTATCAATTCCATAAACGGGCCAATTTCGGGAATTGGCAGGGTCGATTGACTCCCCCGGCCAATCGTGTACAAAAAACCTCTCACGGTGGTCGTAGCTCAGTTGGCAGAGCACAAGGTTGTGGTCCTTGGGGTCGCGGGTTCGAGCCCCGTCGACCACCCTTTTTCTCCCCAAATTCATCAGCGCCCGAGTCGGCGCCCATGGGTCAATTCCGATGCGTTTCAACCTTTTTGACCACCCCATCGCCGCCATGGTTTCCGACTATTTCTGCCCGGCTTTCGCCTGGACGGGGCACGCTCCCTTCGCGTTTCTGGCCATCGAGCTTCTTCAACCCCGGGTCCTGGTCGAATTGGGCACGCACTACGGCGCATCCTATTGCGCCTTTTGCCAGGCCGTCGCGGAATTGAAGCTTCGCACCCGCTGCCACGCCGTCGATAACTGGACCGGCGACAAGCACACCGGGCGATATTCCGGCGATATCCTCACCTTCCTGCGGAATCATCACGATCCGCGCTATGCCTCTTTTTCCAGTCTGATGCAGATGACATTTGATGAGGCGGCCCCGAAATTCGCGGCGGGCTCCATCGATCTCCTGCACATCGACGGCTCGCACGATTACGACGCCGTCAATCACGATTATCTAAACTGGAAGGACAAGCTCAGCGACCGAGGCGCAATCCTGTTCCACGACACCTTCGAAAAAGCTCCCGGCTTCGGCGTCCACCGCCTCTGGGCGGAACTATCCTCCCAATTCCCCAGCTTCGAATTCCATCACAATCACGGCCTGGGCATTCTCGCCGTAGGCAAAAATATTCCCGATCCCTTTATGGAATTTCTCGACGAAGCCCGGCAGCATCCGGCGGAGGTCCGCGAAACCTTCTCCACGCTCGGCCGCGCCAACGAGGCCAATTGCCAACTCCTCCTGACCGCCTATTGGGTCTACCAGGTCCAAACCGAGATTAATTCCTACCGCCGCCAGATCGGCCAGCCGGTCGATCCCGATTCCGAAAACCTCGAGCTGGCCATGCAAAAAAGCGAAACCTATCTCTTTAATACCCTCAAACAGTTCGGTGCTATCATTCAGCAGCTTTCGGAGATGCAGCGCACCATCAGCGCCGGAATAAATAAATCGTGCTGACCAAACGTATCATTCCCTGTCTGGACGTTGATCGCGGGCGCGTCGTCAAAGGCGTCAAATTCTTCGACCACGTCGACGCCGGCGACCCCGTCGCCCAGGCCCGCAAATATCAGGAGGATGGCGCGGACGAACTGGTCTTCTACGACATCTCCGCCAGCCACGAGGGGCGGCAGATCATGGCCGACCTGGTCCGTCAGGTCATGGACCAGATTTTCATGCCCCTGACCGTAGGCGGCGGCATTCGCACCCTCGACGACGCGACGGATTTGATCCAGGCTGGCGCGGAAAAAGTGAGCCTCAATTCCGCCGCCGTGAAAAATCCCAATCTGCTCGCCGAAGTTGCCCGAAAATTCGGCCGCTGCGCCACCGTGCTCGGCCTGGACGCCAATCGCGTCAAGGGTTCCGACGGAACCGAAATCTGGGAAGTCTTCATCAACGGCGGCCGTGTGCCGACGGGGGTGCAGCGTAATGGATTGGGCCAAGAAAGCGGAGTCACTGGGCGCCGGAGAAATCGTCCTGAACGTCATGAATTCCGACGGCACGACGGAGGGTTACGACATCGAAATGACGGCGGCGGTCAGCGACGCCGTGAAAATCCCCGTCGTAGCCAGTGGCGGGGCGGGGAGTCCGCAGCACATGCTGGATGTGTTAACCACCGGCCACGCCGATGCGGCGCTGGCGGCGAGTATTTTTCATTTTGGGAAATTCTCGGTGGGACAGGTGAAACAGTTCCTCTCCCAACACGACGTGCCCGTCCGACTCATCTGAAATTACTGATACTGCAGCACAAGCAAATACCCGTCGGGATCAACGACCGAGAACTGAAGGACTCCGTTTACGGCGATGAGATCGCCTGTTTTGATCCCGGCCGCCGCCGCGCTATCGTGCATTTCGGAAAATTGATCGCGACTGAAATTCATTCCGCTGAGCGCATTCAGCTGCAACTGATCTTTCCGCCGCGCGGCTCGATCCGCGTCGGTGGTGTCTCCCTGGACGAATTTGATCCGTACGATGCCGCCTTTCACTTGAGTGCCGGGCGGATTTGTGCTTGGGGCATCGTCGATGACGAAGCCAAATTTGCTGTAAAAATCGACGCTCTTCTGAATGTTGGCGACGGTCAGAACTAGGATCGGCGCGTAATGGATTTCGCCGCTGGTGGTCGAGGGACCGGTCTGCGCTTGGTCGGCAACCGCGCCCGGCTGAGCCGCCTCTCTGAATATGAATTGAATATGAGTAACCGCAACGGGAATCAAAGCCAGCAGACAAATCGCCCCGATCCATTTGATCTTGTTCCAAATCAGCATGCGAATCGCTCCTTTCGCCAAAGTGATTGACGTTCCGACCGCCCCCGGGGAATGAGCCGCCGTGAGCGCCGCCGTTGCCAGTGTCGGAGAACGAAACGCCGCCGCATGCACCGCGTACCGCTGTAGCCAGCTCGTCAGCGCACCGACCGACCGTGCGGAAACTTCGGTCGTCGCTCCCGTCCCAGCCAACCGAACCCTTAGCTTTTCAACCGCTCGATCAACTCGTTTTCTCGCTGCGTCCTCCGAAATCGAAAGCGCTAATCCGACTTCCGCCAGCGACCTCTGCTCATAAAACCGCAGGAGTACCGCGGTCCGATCCATGCCGCCAAGATTGGCCACGGCGAGATCGAGCGCTTCGGAAATCACGTCGTCGGCCGCGTCCGACCTTTCGTCCGTCGTTCTGATCGGTCGCATCGTCGCAGCCGCCGCCTCATGCTTTTTCCGCCGCGCTTCCCCGCGGGCGGCGTTCGCCGCCGCATATCTCGCCACGCCAAACAGCCACGCCGACAAGACCGTCCCTTCCTTGATGCCCCGCGCCCGCCGCGCCAGGACGATAAAGACGGCCTGCGTCACATCGTCCGCTAGATGTTCATCGTGGACGCGCCGAACCGCCACCGAATGCACCCAATCCCGGTGCCGCGCAACCAGCTCGGTAAATGCCTCCCGAGAGCCCGCGCGCACATATTCCGCAAGAAGTTCGGAATCACTTCTCGAGTTCATGTATTCATCCGTAAATCTCCGCTTGGACGACGACCGGACAACAAATTAATTGGCGGCTTGAGGGCTCGTCCGGCTGGTCTGACTCTACGGTCTTGTGGCCGGCCCGGTCGTGGGCGGATTCACTTCGGAATTCATGGCTTCAAATATCCGCCTCGCTTCTTCGCTGGTGAATCCATTTCCTCCCCCCGTGATGATTGCCGATCCGCCTGTAACGGGCGAGTTAAGCCTTGGGGCGGTGACGATCACATTTCCGCAAAGGACTGCCAATCGCGCGTGTTGTTCCCGCTGTGCGGTGAGATTGAACCAACGGGTGGTCAAATCGCTGAAAAGCTCAGCTCCATGAGCGTCAAACTCTATTGCAATTGCCAGACTTCCATTGAGCGTCCGACGCGGGACAACTCTTGCGAAGCTCCACCCGGGGTTACTCGACTGATCCATCGACGCCTCCGGCGTCACCAGCACAGGCATGAATCGTTTTCCGCTCCATTCCCGCGTTTCGGGTGGTGTTCCCGATTGGTCAAAATCCTGCGGATGTCGCACCTCGACCCAGCGAACGGTATCCCCTGGCTGAACGGCCGGCCCAGGTCCTCCGGGTGCAAGCCGCAAGTCCATTGCGTTCAAATCGTCGACGCGGGTGGTCGCGTAATCGGCGATGATGTGGAACTCCACCGTCGCGGGCTGGGTTTGCTGCTCGCCCGCGACCGCGCCCGTCTGAGCCGCTTCTCTGAATATGAATTGAATATGAGGAACCGCAACCGGAATCAGAGCCAGCAGACAAATCGCCGCGATCCATTTGATCTTGTTCCAAATCAGCATTCGAATCGCTCCTTTCGCCAAAGTAATAGATGCCCCGACCGCCCCCGGGGGATGAGCCGCCGCGAGCACCGCCGTTGCTAGTGCATGCGCCTGTATATTCGCGACATGCACTCCGTTCTGATCCATCCAGCTCGCGATTGCCGCGGTGGAGAGCCCCGACACGGGGGCGCCTGTCCCGGCCAGCTTGCGCCGCAGCTTTTCCACAGCGCGGCTCGATGCGCTTTCTTGCCGCCTCTTCTGAAATCGCCAGAGCCTGTCCCACTTCGGCCAGCGACTTGCGCTCATAAAACCGCAGCAAAACCGCCGTTCGGTCCCTGCTTCCAAGATTCGCCACCGCGCAGATCCAATTCCCCGGCGATCGCGTCGTCCGCCTCTGATGATGTTTCGATCGCCGTTTCTCGTTGCTTCATCGCCGCCGCGGCTGTTTCGTGGCGTTTGCGGCGCGATTCCCCGCGCACGGCGTTCGTCGCCGCATATCTCGCCACGCCAAACAGCCACGCCGACAAGACCGTCCCTTCCTTGATGCCCCGCGCCCGCCGCGCCAGGACGATAAAGACGGCCTGCGTCACATCGTCCGCTAGATGTTCATCGTGGACGCGCCGAACCGCCACCGAATGCACCCAATCCCGGTGCCGCGCAACCAGCTCGGTAAATGCCTCCCGAGAGCCCGCGCGCACATATTCCGCAAGAAGTTCGGAATCACTTCTCGAGTTCATGCATTCATCCGTAAATCTCCGCTTGGACGAAGACCGGACAAAAATTTACTTTGCGGCTGTCGCCCCAGGGGCCGGATAGTTGCTGCTTTGCAGATAAGCCGTGACCGCTCTTCGAAGCTGCTTTTGAATCGCCCGCGGGTCCTGCTGGGCGTCGACACACTTAAAGTCGTATTCCTCGACCATCAAATTGAATTGCTCGATCAACTCCGACTGATACGCCACGAAGCTGTCGTATAGATCGTCCCCGTAATTCATGTCCAGGCCGCTCTCCCAGTAATTCATCTTCCCCGCTTCCAAAACGCGCGGGACGAGCTTGTCGGCGCCAAGCTGAAGATAGAAAACCAGGTCCGGCTGCACCGCGAATCCAAAAAGGTCGCGCAGCCATTGCTTGTCCGCCCCGCGGGCGATGCCTCGGGCCAAAAGCGTGTAGATGTATCGATCCGCCAAGACGATGAACCCGCTGCGCAGCGCCGGGATAATCTGGTATTCCATTCGATCCGCCAGATCGACGGCATACATCAGGCAATACGTCAATCGATGCAGCGAGTGCCCCTGCTTGGCGTCGGTGATCGCCTGACCGACGAGTTTGCTGCGCGTCCAGCCGGTGTCGATGACGGCGTATCCCTGCACCTCGAGCCATTCTTTCAGCAGAATCGATTGGGTGCTTCGGCCACAGCCGTCGGTGCCCTCGATGACGATCAATTTCCCCGAGCACCCGTCGGACGGGAGATACGGCATCGCATGGCCCATGTAATGGAATGCGCTCATGACGCGGCCCCCTCTGCCGCGGCCGCTATCGAATGCTGCGCCCTATAGTCCGCCAGAATCTCGTCCAGATGCCGCCGAACCTGCTGCTGCTGATCGCCGATGCTTTGCGTCGCGTCGATCTCCGTCAGGCCATATTCCTTCACGATGCTGGAGTATTCGCCGAGAATGCGACCCTGAAAAATCTTGAAGCTGCTGACCAGATCGCTCGCCAGGCCCAAATCCATGCCGCACTCATAGTCCTTCAATTTGGCGCGCCCGGAAACCAGCCGCGTGACGCTCACGTCGATCGGCACATTGAAATAGAGCGCCAAATCCGGCCGGGGGGCAAATTGATACACCTCGCGAACCCAATTCCTCTCGCATCCCCGGATGACGTCCCGCGCAAACGCGGTGTAGATATATCGGTCCGCCAGCACGATCATCCCCGCCTTCAGCGGCGGCAGAATCGAATGCACCAGCCGATGCGCAAAATCCGTCGCGTGCAAAAGGGAAAACGTCATTGGCGTTAGGGACATCTTCTTCTTCCCTTTTTTTGTGATCGCCTTGACGAGGTCCGCGCTGTTCCATTCCGTAAAGAACGGCCGAAACCCCCGAGCCTGGAGATAGCGCATCGCCAGTTGCAATTGCGTGCTCTTCCCTGACCCGTCGATTCCCTCGACGATGATCAGCTTTCCCGGAAACGAATGCGGCGTGATGAGCGAATCCATACGATCTATCTCTTGGCCAGACTAAACTCGATCGGCCTTCCAAATACTCTTTTGAACCAATCCATCTTCCGGCGCACTCCCCAGATTTCCAATTCCGCGTCGCTCTTGGCGACGAGCACGCATTTTATCTTCTTCTTCCCAACTCGACAGCGCAAGTCCTGGATCACGCTTCCATGGCTTCGATCCAACCCATCCGACAATCGCAACAGCGCCGCCCCCACGTCCACAACCTGCCTCAATCGCGGCGGGAGCGACGCGTAGACGTCGTGGCTCCGCCCCGGAACGGCCTTGCGATGATATCGGGCGATATTGGCGATCACCTTGATCTCATCGTCCGAGAAATTCTTCAAATCCCCGTGCAGAATGAGGTACATGCTGTGCTTGTGATGCCCGCTGCGGCCGATGTGCCAGCCGATGTCGTGCAGAAGCGCTCCATATTCGATCAGCTCGCGCTCCACGGCGTTCATCCCGTGCAGCGATTTCAATTCGTCAAACAATTTCAGGCAGGTTTCCGCCACGTGCAGGCTGTGGGTCTTGTGCCAGTCGCACCGCCGGGCCAGGTCGATCACGCTTCGCCGCCGCGCATCCGGCACCTCGCGGCGAATCGCCAGGTCCGGCAAATGCCGCGAAAGATAATCGAGCAAAATTCCCTCGCGCAAAGCCATCGGGCAGATATCGATCCGCTTCAGATGCAGTTTATCGAATAGTTCCCCAACGAGCACCGCACCGGCGACGATCTGATCCTTCCTCTGATCGTCCAATCCGCGAATGCGAGCTCGTTCCTTGGTGCGGCTTTCGAGCAATTCCGCCAGGAGCCTTTCAAACGCATGCCGTTCGATGAACGGATGCGCCGCTCCGCTGCCGTTCCCGCCCGATTCCGAGCTGCACATCGCCGCCAGGTTTTCCAGCGTGCCGCTGGTCCCAATCGCCTTGACGGGTTTGAGCGTCTTGATCTGCTCGAACAGGCCGGAGAGTTCCCGCTCGTAATGCTTCCGCAATTGCAACAGCTCGCGCTCGCCGATGGGGTCGGACTTGACGAACTGCGCCGTCATGCGCACCGCCCCCAATTTGCGGCTCTCGAGCATCTGGGCGTTCTTCTCATCCCCGACGATGAATTCCACGCTTCCGCCGCCGATATCGATCATCAAATGCGGCTGCCCCCTCAGCGGCATCGCGTGTCTCACCGCCAGATAAATCAGCCGCGCCTCTTCGCGTGCGCTTACGACGCGAAGATAGAGCCCCAGTTCCCGCCGCGCGCGTTCGAGGAGATCACCGCCGTTCTCGGCTTCGCGCACAGCGCTGGTCGCGACGGCCACGATTTTTTCGGCTTGCCTCTGATGGGCCGCCTGCTGAAACCGCTCCAGGGCCGCGATCGCCCGATCGATCGAATCGCGCGATAGCCGCCGGGATGGGAAGCTCATGCGTCCCAGCCCGACCATCTCCTTGAGCCGCCAAAGCGTGGTAATTCCCCCATCGGCGTCCGCCTGCGCGACGATCATGTGGATGCTGTTGGAACCAACATCGATGGCCGCGAGCCGCAGCGATTCGCGCACGGCGCCTTTGCCTCCCAAGCGATGCGAAGATGCGGTGCCCGTGGACGCCATACGCCGCCGTAACAATATAGCAGCCCGATGACCGCTTTATATAAATAACCCGGGATCAACGGAAAACCGGTCTCCGAGTCGGCGGCGTGATCCGCCGTAATGGGCCTTTGGCCGCTGAGGACCATGGAAATCGCGCTGGGGCCAATTCCCAGAAGTTCCGCCAATTCTCCTTGTTTCAGGCCATTGTGCTGCATGAGAAATCGCAACACCTCCCGGGGTGTAGCGTCGTGCTGTGGAAATGGATAGTGCTCCCGATCATACGCTTCGATCAGCAGCGATAGCGTTTCAAGATAGTCCGCCTCGCCGGCATCGAGCGATTCTTCACGGACGGCAAGTTTGTCCAGAATTGCGGAGGCCTGCCGGTATTGAAGCGCGGAGCGAATCGGCCGGAGCGGAAATTGCCGCATCAGGCGGGAATAGGATGCCGGGATTTTGGTTGCCGCGGTCATGACGCCACACTTCTGTGACGCATCATACCAGCCGCACAAAGCCAACGGATACCCATCCGTTGGCTTTCCCCACCGTGCGTCTATAATCCGCCTCCATGGGAACCCCTTTCGTTCGCCCAACCGTGCGCGATATGGACGGCTACACCCCCGGCGAGCAGCCGGGGGCGGGGCAACGCGTCGTTAAGCTTAATACCAACGAAAATCCGTTCCCACCCAGCGATCGGGTCATGCAAACCCTTTCGCAGATCAGCGCCGAAAGCCTGCGGCGGTATCCCAATCCCACGGCCGACGCGTTTCGCGACGCGGCCGCCAAATTGCACGGTGTCACGCGCGATCACATCCTCGCCGGCAACGGCAGCGACGACATTCTCACCATCGCCACGCGGTGCTTCGTCCCGCCTGGCGGAACGCTTGCGTATCCCGATCCGACGTATTCGCTGTATCCGGTTCTGGCCAAATTGCAGGAAGCCCGCTCGCTGGTCGTCCCCTGGGAGAAAGATTGGCAGTTGCCCATTGACTCACTGGCCGCCAGCCGCGCCGCGGCGATTTACCTGGCCAATCCCAATGCCCCCAGCGGCACGTTTGTCTCGCCTTTAAAAGTTGCCGAGCTGGCCAAGAGTTTCTCGGGGCTGCTGCTCGTCGACGAAGCCTACGTCGATTTCGCCGATGACAATTGCCTGGCGCTCGTCGATCAATTTTCCAACGTCGTCATCACTCGAACATTAAGCAAGGCGTACTCCCTAGCGGGTCTGAGATTTGGCTACGCCATCGCCCAGCCGGCGGTGATTGCCGAGATGATGAAGGTGAAGGACAGCTACAACTGCGACGCCATCTCCATCCTCGCGGCCACCGCCGCTCTGGAAGACCAGGCTTACGCCCGCTGGACCTGGGAGAACATCAAGTCCGAGCGCGCCCGCGTCAGCAGCGAACTTTCCCAATTGGGGTGGACCGTCCTTCCCAGCCAGGCGAATTTCATTCTCGCCGCCGTTCCCAGCGGGCGGGGGAAGGAAATTTACCAGGGGCTCAAGCAGCAGGGGATATTGGTTCGATACTTCGATTTGCCGGGCTTGCAGGACAAGATTCGCATCACCATCGGGCAAAGTCACGAAAACAACGCCCTGCTGGCGGGAATCAAGGTCCTCTCGGCCGCGGGCAAGGCCGCTTAATCATCATGGATCGCGTCGCGGAAATTTTCAGGCAGACCAAGGAGACCAAGGTCAAGGTCTCCATCAATCTCGACGGCACGGGCAAAACCGAAATTGAAACCGGCGTCGGTTTCTTCGATCACATGCTCGAACTCTTTGGGCGGCACAGCCTCATTGACCTCGTCGCCCACGCCGAGGGCGATCTCCAGGTCGATTCGCACCACACCGTCGAAGACGTCGGCATCGTCCTGGGCCAATGCCTCGAAAAAGCACTCGGCGATAAACGCGGCATCGCGCGATTCGGATGGGCCACCGTCCCCATGGACGAAACCCTCGCCAGCGCGGCGATCGATCTCTCTGGCCGGACCGCTTTCGTCTATCACGCCAAATATGGCGCAGGGGACGATCGGCCAATTCCCGGTCGAACTGGTCGAGGAATTCTTCAAAGCGCTGGCCGCCAGCGCGAAGCTGAATCTCCACATCAATGTTCCGTATGGAGCGAACAATCACCACATCGCCGAAGGAATTTTCAAGTCCACCGCCAAAGCCCTCCGGCAAGCCGTCGCCCCCGACCCGCGGCAAACCGACATTCCCAGCACCAAGGGAACTCTATAAACAAAAAAATCGCCGCACAAACGCAACCGCTAATAATCATCCCCAATTAGCGGCCGCACGTGTGCGGCGATGATCTGAGTTATTGCAGCAGCGAATCCCACCGCTCGGGATCCTGCGTGCAAACCTCCGCCATGGAGGCGATCCGCAATCCGCATGCGGCGACACGAACCCTGCGTGGCTGGGCCGCCCGCAACGGCCAAGCCGACAAAATAAACTGAACCTCCTCCTCACGCCGCGCGTGATCTGTCGGGAACTGGATCTGTTCTTTTCGCCGCATATTTATCTCTTCGGGATTTCAATTCGGATAATCGTGGGGGGCAAACAACAGAATCGCGATGGATTTGGGCGCGATAATGCTTGGCGGATGAGAATCCGGGAAAGATGAATCGCCGTCCGGGCCTTGTGAAGCGGGGAAACCCCGCCCCTACAACGCCGCCGTCGTTTCCAGCGGCGTTTTATCGGTCGCGGCATCCTGACTGCTGATCCGCATTCCGTAAAACGACCGGTAGACGAACGCCAGCGCCACCACGAAGAACACCGCCGACAGGAACAACCGAGTCGTGCTCGACAAGCTCGTCGCCATCTCCACGGCCAGAAGTCCGAACAGCGTCGTAAACTTGATGATCGGATTCAGTGCTACGGACGAGGTATCCTTGAACGGATCGCCGACGGTGTCCCCGACGACCGTCGCGGCATGAAGCTCCGTCCCCTTCTGCCGAAGTTCCACTTCCACGATCTTCTTCGCGTTGTCCCATGCCCCGCCGGCGTTGGCCATGAAGATCGCCTGGAATAAACCAAACGTTGCCATCGAAATCAAATATCCGATAAAGAAGTACGGCTCCAGGCACGCATAAGCCAGCGTGCTGAAGAACACGGTCAAAAAGATATTGATCATCCCCGCCTGGGCGTAGCGCGTGCAGATTTCCACGACTTTCTTACTGTCCTCCATGCTCGCCTTGACTGCTCCCTCCAGCTTCATGTTGCGCTTGATGAACGCGACGGCCCGGAACGCGCCGGTCACCACCGCCTGCATGCTCGCCCCGGTGAACCAGTAAATCTCCGCGCCTCCCATAATCAGCCCGATCAAAAACGGCGCGTACAGGATGGAGAGCTTGCTGATCGCGCCCGCATCTGTCAGCCCATGGGTCAAAAGCATGATGATCGAAAAGATCAGGGTCGTCGCCCCGACCACGGCCGTACCGATCAGCACGGGCTTGGCCGTCGCCTTGAATGTGTTTCCTGCCCCGTCATTCTGCTCCAGCAAAAGCTTGGCGTGCTCAAAATCCACATCCACGCCGAGGTCCTGCCTCAATTGCCCCGCGATCCCCGGGATGTTCTCGATGAGACTCAACTCGTAAACGCTCTGCGCGTTATCCGTAACCGGCCCATAGCTATCCACGGCGATCGTTACCGGCCCCATCCCCAGGAATCCAAACGCCACCAATCCAAACGCAAACACCGCCACGGCGCTTGCCGCCCCGGGGTTCAGCAGTGATGCGACGCCATGGGCGCCTCCCCATTTGGTGACGGCATAAGCAATCGCCATCAGGCCGCCAATCACAATTCCACCCATCCAAAACGCGGAAAAATTCCCCGCTGTCAGTCCGCTGAGCACGTTCAACGAAGCCCCGCCCTCGCGGCTGGCGTTCACGATCTCCCGCACATGCCGGCTGTTCGTGCTCGTGAAAACTTTGGTGAATTCCGGGATCAGCGCCCCAGCGGCCGTGCCGCATGTGATAATCGTCGACAGCTTCCACCAAATCCCCCCATCTCCCAAATCCCGGATCAAAATCCAGGAGAACAAATACGTGCTGGCGATCGAAAGCAAGCTCGTGATGTAAACCAGATTGGTGAGCGGCCTTTCAAAATCCATCTCCCGCGCTTCGCTATAAAGCGCCTTTGCGATGACTGCATTCACGAGATAAGCCGCGCCGCTGGTCAGCACCATGACCAGGCGCATGGCAAAGATCCAGACCAGCAGTTCGCTCTGAATCGCCGCCGGGCACGCCAGCAGGATGTAGGTAATCAGCGCGACGCCAGTCACGCCATACGTTTCAAACCCATCCGCCGTCGGTCCGACGCTGTCTCCGGCGTTATCTCCCGTGCAATCAGCGATCACGCCCGGATTCCGCGCATCGTCTTCCTTGACGTTGAAGACGATCTTCATCAAATCCGCCCCGATGTCCGCGATTTTGGTGAAAATCCCGCCCGCCACGCGGAGCGCCGCCGCTCCCAGCGACTCGCCCACGGCAAACCCGATGAAGCACGGCCCGGCGTAGCTCGCCGGCACGAATAGCAGGATGAAGAGCATGATGATCAGTTCCAAACTGATCAGAACCATCCCCACACTCATCCCCGCCTGAAGCGGAATCGCGTAAATCTGAAACGGCTTGCCCGAAAGTGACGCATAAGCCGTCCGGCTGTTGGCGAACGTGTTGATCCGCATCCCGAACCACGCCACCGATGTGCTCCCGGCAATTCCGATCAGGCTGAAGAGCAATATCACGATGACCTTCAGCGCTTCCAGGTGTGAAAGGAGGCCGAAGTACACGATCAGGATCGCCCCGATGAAAAGCTCGAGGAACAGGATGAATTTCAACTGCGTGAGCAAATAGGTTTTGCACGTGGCATAAATCATCTCGGAGACCTCGCGCATCGACGGATGCACGGGGAGGCCCTGCAGTTTCTTATAGATGTAAAGCCCGAAAATCAGTCCGAGGGCGCAAATTCCCATCCCGTCCAGCAGCAGGGTTCTTCCGCCCAGGGAGCCGTTGAAGAATTTGGCGCTGTTCAAGTCCGGTATGCGCAGCCCGATTTCGCTCGCCGCCGCCGGGCGCGCCGAAAACATCAGAAACAATAAGAACGCCGCGACCAGCGCCACTGCCGGCCGTCGTTGCCACTTCGACGGGAGTATCATGGAGACCTCGCTCGGTTAGGATTTCCGCCTCGTTTATTCCGCCACAACTGCGCGACGATTCTAACTGCCGATCGTCGAATCGATAACCCCTCGTACCGCCGCGATCGTTTTGTCCGCCTCGGCTCGATCCGGCGCCTCCGCGATCACCCGCATGATCGGCTCCGTATTGCTCGGCCGGGCGTGCACCCACGCGTTCGGCCAATCAATCCGAATTCCGTCCTGCGTATCCACCCGTTCCTCCGCAAAATGCTTCTTCAACGCCTCTACCCGCGCTGGGCAACCTCGCGTCGGCAAGGGAATTTTGTCTTGACGATTTCATACCGGGGAATCTGATTCACGATTTGGCTGATTGTCAGCCCGCTGGAAGCCATGAGCTGAAGGACATAGGCCATCCCCACCAGGCTGTCCCGCCCATTGACGATCCGCGGATCGATCACGCCGCCGTTTCCCTCGCCCCCAATCACCGCGTCGTTGGCCAATATCGCCTGCACGACATTCGCCTCGCCGACCGGCGTGCGAATCACCTTCCCGCCATATTCAGCCGCCACATCGTCCAGCATCCGGCTCGACGACAAATTCGTCACCGCCGCCCCCGGCCGCCTGCTCAATATCCACTTGGCGCAAAGCACCAGTGAATACTCTTCACCAATGTATCTCCCATTCTCATCGACGATCGCCAGCCGATCCCCATCCGGATCCTGCGCGAATCCCACCGCCGCATGCTGCCGACGGACCTCATCCGCAAGTCCAACCAGATTCTTTTCCGTCGGCTCCGGCTCGTGTGCAAATTGCCCGTCCGGCACGCCATGCAGATGCACGACCTGGCACCCCAATTTGCTCAGCAACGTCGCCGTCGCCACGCACCCCGCCCCGTTCACGCTATCGAGCACCACTTTGTATCGCCGCGAGGAAATTCCAAGCACATCCACGTGATCCAGGACTCGCTTGATGTGAAGCGCGTGCGTTTCCGTATTTTTTCGCGCCGGGATCAGATTTTCCACCCGTACCCAATCCGCCTGCTCGGCGTGGTACAGCCGCGCGATCGCCTCGGCGTCCGCCGGCGGGGGGGCGATCCCCTGCTCATTCAAAAATTTCAGCCCATTCCACTCGATCGGATTGTGCGAAGCGGTCGCCACGACCGCCGCGTCCGCCCCAAGGTGCTTCACCATCATCGCCGCGCCCGGTGTCGTGACGATCTCGACGTCTATCACTTCAATTCCGCTTGCCACCAGCGCCCCCACCGCCGCGTCCCTCACCCAGGGCCCGCTCGGGCGGCTGTCCCGCGCGAAGATCACCTTCAATCTCTTGCCCGGCCATTTCCGCTTCAGATATGCCGCAAACGCCCCCGACATCCGCGATACAACGGCCGGTGTAAGCAACCCGCCAATGGTCCCCCGCATCCCTGATATTCCGATCATCAACGCTTCCATACGCCGCCGCATTATTGATTTGCCGCCACTCTAGGCAAGGGATATGCTCCTCTATATTAAGCCAACGGATAGCGTGCCCTGAGTTCGTCGAAGGGGCCATCCGTTGGCTTTTTGCCGCACTTTGTATGGATCGCGAAGAACTCAACAAACATCTGCCGCAGGTGGTGAACGCCCTGGTCGAGAGCATCCAGGCCGAGCCCAGAATGCGCCATCTCAACCGCGTTCATCTCCCCAGCCGCGACGCGATCGTTCAGGCCATCGGGCTACTGCGGCAAATTATTTATCCCGGCTATTTCGGCGCGAGCAAATTAACCGGCGAAAACATGAAGGCGCGAATGGGAGGCCTGGTCGTTGAATTGGCGGATATTCTCTACGACCAGGTCCGCTGCTGCCTGCGTTACAAGGAGCAAATTCCCAATTCGAAAGACAGCGGCGACGAATGCGCGCGATGCGACCAGGAAGCGGCGCGCATCGTGACGGAATTTTTCGATCGCCTGCCGGCGGTTCGCGAACTTCTCGGCGCCGACGTCCAGGCGGCATTTGACGGCGATCCCGCGGCGCAAAGCACGGATGAAACGGTTTTCAGCTACCCCGGCCTCTTTGCGATCAGCGTTCAGCGCATCGCCCACGAGTTCTACAAACTCGGCGTTCCGCTGCTTCCGCGCATTATGACCGAATACGCGCACAGCCTGACCGGCATCGATATCAACCCTGGCGCAAAGCTCGGCCGAAGTTTGTTCATCGATCACGGAACCGGCGTCGTCATCGGCGAAACCACGGAAATCGGCGATAACGTCAAGATTTACCAAGGCGTCACGCTTGGCGCTCTGGCCCCCGCATTTGGCCAGCTTCTCCGCGGTCACAAGCGACATCCCACCATTGGGAATAACGTCACCATCTACGCCGGGGCCACGATTCTGGGCGGGGAAACCGTCATTGGTGAAGGGTGCACCATCGGCGGAAACGTCTTCATCACCTCCAGCGTCCCGCCCCACAATCAGGTGAGCGCCGAGCCGCCCAAGCTCAAATACCGCGACCGGGGGGCGCAGCGAGAAGGGCGGGGAGATCGTTCTCGACTTCCAGATCTGAGCGTTGGTACAACGTCCCAGAATGTCCCGAAGTGTCCCAGATTGGCGTTTCCCGGCATTTCCAAAGCGACGATGTGCGACCCCGGCAACGCTCCATGTGGTTCCCAGGCAACAAACCCTTTGGACGGCCCGGGCATGGTTTGGCTGATCCACCCGGAAACCCTCAAATCCACGCTATCCCGGGGCTTGGGAATCGTGGCACCGGGTTTGTTCTAACCAGGTCATGCGGTACTTCAGCATCATTCTCCTGACGTTGTCGTGTGTCGGATGTGCGGCCCACCAGCCGGCTGTCTCGTCTGATCAACAGTTGCAGCAGCGGGCTTACGCCCCCAGCAGCGCCGCGGCTCTGGCGTTTGACCCGCCAGTGCTCGCCGGAACGCCCAGGATGGATTTGTCCCGCGATGGCCGGGATACGGCTGCCTTTGCCGGATATCAGGACAGCAACACGGTGATCTCCGACCTGCACCTGGATGACCTCCAGACCGGCGATCCTTCGAGCGACCGCTATCAACGGGAAGCCACGAGCGACACCATCACCACAAATTACCGCTAAATTCCCCGGAGCGTCCGATAATGCAGGCCCCTCCCAGTCCTAAGGGGGGGTGTCTGCCTATTCAATTCTTCTTGCAATCTAACCAACGCCAAGCGATATTATTTTAAGTCTGTTTCCCGTCGCATGTTAAACCCATTCGAGGGAGCTATGGCCACTATCACGAAGAAGGAACTGATTGATCGAATCGCCGATCACGCTTCCCAACGCCGGGTTCAGGTAAAGCGGGTCGTTCAGCAGTTTCTCGACGAGATCGTGAACGAGTTGGGCAAAGGCAACCGGTTGGAATTTCGAGACTTCGGTGTTTTTGAGACGAAGCTCCGCAAGGCGGCAAAGCTCAAAATCCCAAAACCTTGGAACCCGTCGAGGTGCCGGAAAAGCGAACGGTGAAGTTTAAGGTCGGCCGGCTGATGAAACAGAAGCTGGCGGCGCTCAGCGGCGGTCATTTCGACGACGAAGTCGCCGATATGGCCGAAACGGACGAAGACGCCGACGAGTAAGTCGAGTCTCCCGCCGTAGAAAGAGCGTTTCGCCTCGCCGTCGCATGCCGCATCCCTTCCACGTACGTCTTGCGCAGGAATTGTCTCGCCGTGCCGAGGCGGGCCTGCTTCGATCCCGACGAATCGTCAAACCTCTCGACGCCGTGCACGTTGAAATCGACGGCGACCGATACGTTAATTTCTGCTCGAACAATTATCTCGGGCTCACCCACCATCCCGCGGTTATCGAAGCGATGCGCCGCGCGGCTTACGACTTCGGCGCCGGCGCGGGCGCCGCGGGACTCATCAGCGGCTACATGCCCGCGCACGAGTCGGCGGAGAGCGCGATCGCGGCGTGGAAAAATGTAGAAGCCGCGATTCTCTTCCCCAGCGGATATCAGGCCAATCATGCGGCCATTCAAACTCTCGCCGCTCTGGGAAACGCCGGCGCGGGCGGCATCCGATTTCTCGTCGACAAACTCGCTCATGCGTCCCTGATCGACGCGGTGCAAGGCTCCGGCTGTCCGTGGCGGGTGGTCCCCCACGGCGGACTGGCCAAACTCCGTCGCCTGCTCGGCGAAGCGCCGGCGGACCAGCTTCAGGTTGTCGTGAGCGAATCGATATTCAGCATGGACGGCGACGCCGCCGATCTGCGCCGGCTCGTTCAATTCAAGCAGGATTTCCCATTTATCTTGCTGCTCGACGAAGCGCACGCCAGCGGGGTCTACGGCGCCGATGGCGCGGGTCTGGCCGCGGAATTGGGCGTACAATCGGACGTGGATCTCTCCATCGTCACTTTCTCAAAATCCGCCGGATCGGCCGGCGGGGCGATCTGTTCGTCCAAACAAATTCGTGACGCCATTCTGAATTTCGGCCGCGCTTATATCTATTCGACAAGCGTTCCG
Organism: uncultured Phycisphaerales bacterium; assembly: GCA_963844715.1. Lineage (GTDB taxonomy): Bacteria > Planctomycetota > Phycisphaerae > Tepidisphaerales > Tepidisphaeraceae > UBA1161. The sequence goes on from CAWJPJ010000007.1 coordinate 669,550, forward strand.
CCCGGCGTCGCCGCGGCGATCCAAGCGTCGGTCTCCATCATGCGCGCCGAGCCGCAGCGGCAGCAGCGCGTGCGCGATCTGGCAAAAAAAGTGCGGTCGGGATTGCTTGGCGCGGGTTGGAAGCTTCCGCCGGGCGATTCGCCGATTATTCCGCTGATCGTCAACGAGGAGTCCCGCGCGCTGGCGATGTCGGCGCGGCTGGCGGAAAAGAAATTGCTTGTGCAAGCGGTGCGTCCCCCGACCGTTCCGCGCGGAACCAGCCGGCTGCGCGTCACGCTCTCTTGCGAACATTCGGATTCTGAAGTGGATGGATTGCTTGAGGAATTGGCGAATCAAGCGGGCGGGATCTGATCTCTTTGCGCAACATTTTGAAGCGGCGCAGCCCCCAAAGCGGCGAGGGCTTTGTCGACTCGCCGCAGTGTCTTGGCGGCGAGATCGGCGGGCGGATCGATCGCCGGCATCTGCTGGAGCAGGTTCAAAATCTTTTCCGCCGATCGCATCTTTTTCGCCGAAACGGGCGCCGATGCCGGTGGGTGTTCGCTCGAATTGGAATGAGGACGATCCAAGAGTAAATCCACTGCTCGGCGATCTTCATCGCGCAATTGCACGGCCATAAGCGGTCCGTAGTTGGAAGGCAGGCAACACTCGCGTCGCCAAACCTTTGCTATAACATTCGGACCCGGCAATACATGTGGTAATCGGCCGGTCCTTTTGCCGCCCGCAGGATGTGCTGGCGAGCGGCTGTCTCCCATTGCTTACGATGAACCGTCGCCACGGTTCGATTTTTTCCATTCGTCTGCAAAATACGCCACCGCAGTATGCAAACGGGACTTCACCGTCCCCAGCGGAATGCCGAGCATTTGCCCAATCTGTTTGTAAGGGAACTGATGAAAATAGGACAAAAGTAAAATTTCCCGCAGATTATCGGGCATTTCGCTGACGATCCGCTGAACTTGCTGTTGCAGTTCCTTGGCCTGCATCGGCTCGTCCGGCAGGCCCTGGCGCTCTGGATCAGATCGATGAATTCCCCACTCTCGGCGTCGTCGGGATGAATCGTGGCCTGAAGCGCGTTCGACGGTCGCCGCGCCTGGGAACGGATCAAATCCCGGGCCTTATTCGCCGCGATGGTAAACAGCCAGGGTCGAAACCGCCGCTGCGGATCAAACTGGCTTGCACTCTGGTGAACCTGAAGGAACGTCTCCTGGAAGATGTCTTCGGCCGTCGAGCGGTCTCCCAGGAATCGAACCAGGAAGTGGAATAGCTCGCGCTGATACCGCTCCAGCAGCTTCTGGAAGCCGGCGCGATCGCCCCGGCGATAGGCGGCGAACAGCTCTTCATCGCTCAATTCACCGGGCGGATGGGGAACGTCCACCCGCACAGGCTGACCAGGTTGATGCTTTCTGATCGAGAGAGGCATGTATGCTGTCACCTTCCTCTACTACAAGATAATATGCAAACGCCTATGTCAGTTGCCCAACGGACAAATTTTTTTGGCCTGCTCCCGGGGGAAATGGACAAGATTCTCGCCCAATGGGGCTGGCCCGCGTATCGCGGACGCCAAGTACGCCAATGGGTTTACGAAAAACTCGTCCTCGACCCCGTGGGGATGAGCAATCTTTCCCAGCTTGATCGCCAAAAACTCGCTGAGGGGATCGATCTGGGCATTGCCCAGCTTATCAAAAACCAGATCAGCACGGATGGCACGCAAAAAATCCTCGCCGGGTGGGAGCCGGGCATCGCCGCCGAATCGGTGATGATCCCCGAGGCGGTGCGGCGGACCGCCTGCGTCAGCTCCCAGGTGGGTTGTCCGGTGGGGTGTAAATTCTGCGCCTTGGGGGTCCTGGGGTTGAAATCGAATCTCTCCGCCGAGCGGATCGTACAGCAAATATTTCTGCTGAACCGCCTGCTGAAAAAACGCGGCGACCGCGTCAACCATGTCGTCTTCATGGGAATGGGCGAGCCATTGGCCAACTATTCCAATCTGCTGCGCGCCATCCGCATACTTCACGATCCGGAGTGCTTCAACCTGGGGGCAAGAAAGATTACGGTTTCCACCGTCGGCGTCCCAAGCCGCATGCGGCAGCTTGCCGAGGAAAATCTTCCGTTAAATCTGGCGATCTCCCTTCACGCCCCCGACGAGGATTTGCGAAAGGAATTGATTCCCTGGGCGGAGCACTTCTCGCTGGGCGAAATTCTGGACGCGGCCCAATATTATTTCGATCGCACCGGCCGGGAGATCACGCTGGAATATATTCTCCTCGCCGGCGTGAACGATTCGCCCGAGCAGGCGAAGCGCCTGGCTCGCATCGCCAAAAAGCTGCGCGCCAACGTCAATCTCATCCGCTACAACGAGGTGGAGGATCTCCCCTTCGACCGGCCCAAAAGCGAGGCGGTGGTCAATTTCCAAAACGTTCTCCGCCGCGCCGGCGTCAACGCCCACGTCCGCAAAAGCAGGGGGCGAGACATCGACGCCGCCTGCGGGCAATTGCGGCGCCGTGCCGAACCGGCGGCGCAAGCGCTTGGCCGGGTTGCGGATGACTTCATGGTAGACCGCCGCCAGCCCAAGCGAGCCGAACTGAGAAAGCCTCTGTGACCCGATACGGGCCGGACACGAATGTTTGCAAAGTTTTTCTGCTTCGCATCGAGAACTGACGGGAATCGTGAACGATAAATAATATTGGTGTCGTCAATTCCAATAGCAATGCTCGGACAAAAGCGGTGAGATTTGAATCGCCACATGCAAATTACTCGTCGGTCCTTTCTTACTGATAACTCGCAACTGGCAACTGGCAACTACTCCGGGTTCACATTGATCGAATTCCTCGTCGCCATCGGAATCACCGGCATTTTCTTGGCGATTCTGATTCCCTATTTTCTGCACGCGCGTGAACTGAATCGCCGGACGGAATGCGAAGCGCGGATGGGGCAGATCGCCGATGCGCTGTGGCAATACGCGAAGGATCAGGGGCCAAATTCTCCCTTGCCGGAGACGGTTTACGATCCCCAGCGGAAACCGACCGGGTACACGTGCTTCACGGGTCCGGATGAGGCTCATCCCTTCGCCAGGGACAGCGCCGTCAAACCCAATGACATCACGGCGTCGCTCTGGCTCCTCGTCCGCAGCGGGTACATCAAAGACCCGGCTATTTTCATTTGCCCCAGCACCAGCGACCGGCCCGATGTCATCGGCCCCGGCGGCGCGACAAAGCGCGGGAATTTCCGCTCGCCGACCAATCTGAGCTTTTCCTATGCCTGCCCCTTCACGGATGCGTACGATTTTGCGTTCAGCACCGATCGACTCCCCGGCGGCTTCGCCCTCCTGGCCGACAAAAATCCCGGCTTTGCTTCGGAGGACTCTAAAGTCCTCGGCCCCAAACGGGACGCCCCTCCCTTCGAGCTGGCCAAGGGCAACTCCCCCAATCATGGGCAAGCCGGTCAAAACGTCCTCTACGCCGACGGGCACGTGGAATTCCAGCCTACGCCTTACGCCGGGGTAGGGGGAGACAATATTTACACTGCCGTCGCCCCCCATCGGCTGCGCGGCGAACATCCGGCTCTCGATACCCCGGGTTTTATCGGGCAAGACGTTGGCCCGGCATATAGCTATGACAGCTATTTGGTGCCGACGGCGCAAGACCAGGGGCCGTGACGGATATGACGAATGACAAATGATAAATGACGAATCAATGGCCGAATTCTCGAATGATCGATTCGACATTGGGATATTCGAGCTCGGCGCGGCGACATTCGTCATTTTTCAATTGTTCTTCCGTCTCCAACATGGGATGATCCCCAAGGATGTCGCAGGAGTTGGACATCTCTTGGCAGACGCTCCGCAGGATTGCTCAGGACTGGGGAGGCGAATCAGCGGAGCTCAGCGAGGTTAAGCCGCTGGACGGCGGCACGATCAGCACCACCATCGCACTTACGCTTGCCGACGGACGAAAAGCGGTCTGCAAAGTCTCGGCTTATCGCGTCGATCGGGCGTATATCAATGAAGCCCATCAGTTGAAGCTGCTCGCCGAGGCGGGCCTGCCTGTTCCGCGCGTTTACGCGACCAAGATCGGGTCTCTCGACGATCCGTTCAGCTACATTGTGATGGAACACATTGACGGCGTGAATCTCCAGCAGGCGAAGCGCACCTGCTCCGAGGCCGATTACGAGGGCCTGCAGACGCAACTGGCGGAACTGCTTTTGAAAATGCACAAGAAGACAGCCGATAAATACGGGCGCGTGCAGATCGACCCGCCGGGGCAGACGTTTGACGATTGGCCGAAATTCTTCCGGCACGTGTTCGACCCGATCTGCGACGAAGCGGGCAAATCGAATCTCATCCCCGCCAAGTGCCGCAAGCTCATCGCCAGGATTCAGGAGCGGCTCGACAAGCTCTTACAGCACGACGACGTTCCGCGGCTGGTGCATTGGGACGTCTGGAGCGCCAATCTGCTGGCCCGCGCGGACGAATCGGGGCACTGGCAACTGGCGGCGTTGCTGGACCCCAATTGCAAGTATGCCCATGTCGAAGCCGAGTTGGCTTATCTGAGTCTCTTTCAGACTGCCACGCCGACGTTTGTTAAGGCGTATCAGCAGAAGCGCAAGCTCGGCGATGATTACCATCGGGTTCGCAAGCCGGTGTATCAGGTGTTTTTTCTGCTCAATCACGTGCACTTGTTCGGGTCGGGGTATGTGCAGCCGTTGACGGCGGCGGTGGATCGGGTCGCGCCTTTGATTTGACAGAAGGGGGATTCAGAAGATCAGGAAGTGCCGCGTCGAAGCATTATCCGGCGACGCGTGGAGGAACACGCCGCCGTGTTCCACCTCGCCGGGCTCGCATACTGTGTGCTCGCAGCTCACCGCCGCCGCGATCAGGCCGGCCGCGGCTAGAAGAATCGTCCATCGTCGTAGCTTCCGCACCATGGGTGAGAAATGTACCACCGTGGGAACTCGATGAATAGACGCCCCGCGGATCATTTCGCCACGACGCCCAGCGCCTTTTCGACCGCGTTGCAGAATTGCCCGCAGAGCAGTTTTTGATTCAGTGATTCGTCGAGCACGGTTCGCGCGGTTTCGCCCATTGCATGCAACTGTTGGGCGGGCATGGCGCGGAATGTTTCGATGGCCTTCAACGCCCCAGCTTGATCGCCGTGGGAAACTTGCAGGCCGATGCCGTGTTTTTCGAGCAGGTCGCTGATATGGGAGGGGCGAGGTCCCAGAAAAAGGATCGGCTTGCCGGCGGTCATCGCGCCGTAGATTTTGCAGGGATGAATGATGCCGACCATTCCCTCGCCGAGAGAAACCACATGGACGTCGGCAGCCGTGAGTGAATATTTCAGTTCCGACAGCGGCTGGTAGGGGAGGGACTGGGCATTGGGGAGCGCATGATCGCGGATATACGCCTCGACTTCCTTTTTTCCGGCGCCGCCGCCTACGAATAGAAATCTCAAGCCGTCTTCATTTTTCAAAACCGTCGCGGCATCCAGCAGCGTCGTCAGCGGGTTGCTCGGGCTGTGGTTTCCGCTGTACATGATGACGAATTTACCGGCGAGCTCGTGTTTGATGCGAAATGGGTTTTCCGCGCCGGCTTCGGAATGGATGTGTTCCTCATGCGGCCAGGGGGGCATGACGAACATCTTTTCGCGCGGTACGCCGCGCGCGGCGAGGCGGTCGGCCATGAAGCGATCGAGTGCGATGATCAGCGCCGTGCGATTCAGAATGAATCGATTCACGCGTTCCAGGAACCAGGCGATGAAGCTATTTGGCTTGATTTTGCCGAGGGCAATAAGCTGATCGGGATTTAGATCCATGGCCCAGTAGGCCGTCGGAACGCCTCGGATTGCGGCGACGATGCAGAGCGGCACGCCGATGAGTGGGGGGGAGGTGCTGAAGAAAATCCCCTGCAGGTTGCGAGCGAAGAGGGCGGCGAAAAAGGCCTGGACATGGAATGCCGCCGTGCCGAGGACGCGGAGGAGCATCGATTTTTTTCCGAACGATGCGTAGGGGAATCGGCGGATATAGGCGCCGTTGCGATTTTCCCTGCGTGGATACCGGGCGGTCGGGTCTTCGTATCCGCGCCCCGACGCATAGACCCGGACGGCGTGTCCCCGCGCGCGAGTTCGAACGCCACATCTGCCATGTGCTGCCCGACGCTTGCCGGATCGGGCACGAACGTCTGGCTGATGACCAAAATGACCTTCTTGTCGCGCTCTGCCGGGTTCATCAGTGCTGCTTTTTGCCGGCCATCTGGTCGTAAATCCAATGATAGGTCTTTTCCATCCCGTCGCGCAATTTCGTATCCGGCTCCCAATGCAACAGCTTCTTGATCAGCGTGTTGTCGCTGTTCCGCCCGTTGACGCCTTTGGGAGCTTTTAAGTTATACGACCGCTTCAGCTTCACCTTGGCGATGTCTTCGACGATGTCCACGAGCTGATTGATCGAAACCAGTTCACTGCTTCCCAGATTGATCGGCTCGATGATGTTGCTCCAGGTAATGTCCTGAATCCCCTTGAGGCAATCCGTGATGTACATGAATGAGCGGGTCTGAAGCCCATCGCCCCAGATTTCGATGGCATTGGTGCCGGCCATTTTCGCAGCGATTACCTTTCGGCAGATCGCGGCCGGGGCTTTTTCGCGGCCGCCTTCCCATGTTCCAAACGGGCCGTAGACGTTGTGAAACCGCGCCACGCGCGTCTGCAATCCAAAATCCTCGCGGTAATGGCGGCACATCCGTTCGCTGAAGAGTTTCTCCCATCCATAGCCATCTTCCGGCTGGCCGGGATAGGCGTCCTCTTCTTTTAGGGCCGTTACGTTCGGATCGCGCTGCTTGTCCGCATTATAGACGCAGGCGGATGAGGCATAGAAAAACCGTTCCACCCCGACGTCCTTGGCCGCCTGGCAGAGATGCGTATTGATCAGCACGCTGAGCATGCAGAGGCACTTGTTGTTTTCGATGAACCCCATCCCCCCCATATCGGCGGCCAAGTTGTAAACAACCTTCGCCCCCTCGAGCGCCTTGTAACAGGCGTCCTTGAGTTGCAGATCAAGCTGCAAATTCTCGGCCTGCCCAAAATTCTGGTACCACTCGACGAACGGCTTGATATCCACCGACCGGACATTGGTGTGCCCTTTGCGGAGCAGTTCCCCGACCAGATGCCCGCCGATGAACCCTCCGCCGCCGCAGACAACGACTTTGTCATTTAGACTCGCCATGGACGAATTATGGGGCATGTAAGGTATGGGTCAAGCGGGGTGGGAATCGTTCGGAATTCGAGCCCAATGGATGGCACCTTCGACGAGCTCAGGGCAGGCTAACCATTGGCTTTTGCAGCGGAAAATTGACGTTCGGTTAGCTCGCCGCGGTGCCCCTCAAACCATTCAATCGTCTTCTTCAGTCCCTCTTCGAGCGAAGTCCGGGCCGCAAACGCAAACGCTGCCTTGGCGCGGGAAACATCGAGGCACCTGCGCGGCTGGCCGTCCGGCTTGGTCGCATCCCAGGCCGTCTTGCCTGTAAATCCGCTTAGTTTTGCGATCAGTTCCGTCAGATGCTTGATCGTGATCTCGCGCCCGCTGCCTAAATTCACCGGTTCGGGCGAATCATATTTTTGAAGTGCGGCGACGATCCCGGCGGCGCAATCTTCCACGTACAGAAATTCGCGGCTGGCCGATCCTGTCCCCCAGGCCACGATCTCCTTCGCTCCCGAATCCCGCGCTTCGACATATTTCCGAATTAGCGCGGGAATCACATGGCTCGAATGCAAATCAAAATTATCCCGCGGTCCGTATAGATTCACCGGCAGGAGATAGATCGCGTTCAATCCATACTGCTGCCGATACGCCTGGCACATTACCAGCAGGGCCTTCTTGGCCACCCCGTACGGAGCGTTGGTCTCCTCCGGATACCCGTTCCATAGCTCTTCCTCCCGAAACGGTACCGGCGTAAATTTCGGATAGGCGCAGATCGTCCCGACCTGCACGAATTTTTTGATCTTGTTCTTCCTGGCCTGTTCGATGAGGTGCATTCCCATCGACATATTGGCGAAGAAAAACCGCCCCGGATTGTCTCGGTTCGCGCCGATCCCGCCGACTTCGGCGGCCAGATGCAAGACCACGTCCGGCTTTTGTTCGCGGTAAAGGCGCTCGGCGTCGGCCTCGCTGGTGAGGTCGTAATCCTTTCTTCGCGGAATGAAGAGGTTTCCATAGCCCAGGGCGCGAAGCTGTTCGACGACAAAGCTGCCGAGGAAGCCGGCCCCGCCTGTTATCACCAGTCGATCCGCCGGACTGACGCTCATTTCTTTTCCTGATCTTCGAGGATTCGTTCCCGCTTGGCGAGTTTCCAATCCGCCTCGGTCATCATCCGCGCCAGGGTCTTGAAGTCGATTTTAGGCGTCCATCCCAGCACCTGCCGGGCCTTGCTCGAATCCCCGCGGAGGAAGTCGACTTCCGCCGGGCGGAAGTATCGCGGATCGATCTGGACAAATTTCTGCCAGTCCAAGCCCAGATGCCCGAAGACCTCCCCGAGGAATTCCCGTACGCTGTGCGCTTCGCCGGTCGAGACGACATAATCGTCCGGCTTGTCCTGCTGGAGCATCATCCACATCGCCTCGACATAATCGCCCGCGAATCCCCAATCTCTTTGCGCGTCGAGATTTCCCAGGAAAAGCTTTTCCTGCAATCCCTCCTTGATGCGCGTCGCGGCTCGGGTGATTTTTCGCGTCACGAAGGTCTCGCCGCGCCGCGGGCTTTCGTGGTTGAACAAAATCCCGTTGCAGGCGAACATCCCGTAGCTCTCGCGATAATTGACGGTTTGCCAATGCGCGTAAACCTTCGCGCACGCATAGGGGCTGCGCGGATAAAACGGCGTGGTCTCCTTCTGGATCGGCTCCAACACCTTCCCATACATTTCGCTGCTCGAGGCCTGGTAAAAGCGCGTCGGCAATCCGGAATCGCGGATCGCCTCGAGCATATTCATCGTCCCCAGCGCGTCGGCGGCAACCGTATAGACCGGCTGATCGAAACTCACCCTCACGTGCGACTGCGCCCCCAGGTTGTAAACCTCCGCGGGCTTCACGCGAGACAAAATTTCCCTCAGCCCGATCCCGTCGAGCAGGTCTCCATAATGCAAAAATAGCCGCGTCGTCGGGATGTGGCGGTCGGCGTAAAGATGTTCGATTCGATCGGTGTTGAAGGAACTGCTCCGCCGCACGATCCCGTGGACCTGATATCCCTTTTCAAGCAGAAACTCAGCGAGATATGACCCATCTTGTCCGGTGATTCCCGTGATCAGAGCTTTTTTGACTTCCGCCGCTGCCATAGGTTCCCTTCGGCCCGTGAATCCAAGGTCGGAGGCCGCCCATTCTTCTCCCCTCTCCCTGGTACTCCGGGTAGAGGGTTAGGGTGAGGGGCCATTGTTTTCCGAAAGTTAACCCCCGTCACAGTCGCATGCAAACCCCGTGACACGCCGCTGGCGAAGGCTAAAGTGAAACACTGAGGATCGCCCCGATGACCCAAATTCCGCCCGGCAGCAATTCGAGTTCCTCCGACGCCGCCCGGCCCGATCCCGAACCCAAGCCGCGGAAAAAGAGATTACGAAAGATCGTGCTGATCGCGGCCGCGGTTCTGCTGGTACTGGTTGTTATTCTTCTCTTCCTCACTCCGACGATCCTCAGCTCTGATTCGGTTCGCGAAGCGATCGTCGATCACATCAATTCCACGATGCTCAACGGGCAGCTGTCGATCCATGACTGGTCCCTCTCGTGGAGGGGCGGCGTCGAGGCCCACGGCATCGACGTGACGGACGCTTCCAACGCCCACGTCCTTTCCATCGCGCAGTTAACCAGCGGCGTCTCGCTCCTGGGCGCGATCTCGGGTCACATCGATCTCGGCGACACAGAACTCACCGGTGTCGACTTCAATCTCCGCCGGGATAAGGACGGGCAGTTCAATCTCGCCAAGCTGTTCGAGAAGAATCCGCCGGCGGCTTCGGGAGCTTCCGCCCCCGGCGGCGCTCCGGCAGGTCCCTCCAAGCTGCCACTTATCACCGGCACGATCCACTTCAACGGCCGCACCTGCACCTATCAGGACGATGTCCCCGCTCAACCGATCCTGGCGACTTTTGAGACGCTCGACGGCACAATCAAAATCACCGACATCAATCAGCCGATCGAAACGCATCTGGACGTCGCCGCTCACGTCAACGGCCAGCCCGCGACGCTCAAACTCGACGGCACGATTTCCGCGGTTCAAAACCAAATGCTCGATATCGATAACGCCGCGGCAGCGGAGACGATCGCCTTTAGCACGGGTAACTCCGCCGCGGATGTGCAGGCCAGCGTCGATGCCCAGCGCGGCGGACCCTTGGGAATTCTCATCCCTTCCCTGGACATCGCCCACGCGCAGTTCGATCTGCATCTGCTCCAGGAGCAGCATTTCCTGGATCTTCTGGCCGCGAATTGGCTGGCTAAAAATTCCGTCCGCTTCAACTCCGGGGTGATCACGCTTGCGGGCAAGGGAAAACTCGATGCCTCGGGAATCACGCTGGATCAGCCTTTGGCTCTCCATGTGGACCCGATCGAACTGACCAGCGCTGATTCGACGGGCACGGCTCAAACCGCCCATCTGCCGCCGCTGGATATACAGGTCACCAGCGCCCAGGCCGAAAATTTCACCGCCAGTCTGATTCTAGGCACTTCGCAGCAACCTCTGGTGTCCATGAATCTCACCGGCTCTCCAGCGGGCTCGGCGCAACTCACCCAATGCGATGCCGATCTCCCGCGACTCCAGGCGGCTCTGGCGCCGGTGCTGCCGCTTTTTGCGGCGCGGATAATTCCGACGCCATGCAGCAGGTCGCCCAGAACGTGATCGCGATCACCAGCGGCAAACTCTCCGCGACCGGCGCCGCGAACTATGACGGGAAAACGCTCACCCTCACGCAGCCTCTGGCGATCAATCTGGCGAACTTCACCATCCAGCAAGGCGGCGTCGCCACGCCCATCACGGGCATGAATTTCCAGTCTTCCGTTGCCGGTGCGTTCTCCCCAACCGATATCCAAAATCTGAAATTTACCCTCACGACCGGCGATGCCTTGACCTGCACGCTTACCGGCGGCGTGACGGACCTAGGCTCGGCGCGGCAGTTGAGCGGCGCTGTTGTCATGCTCGATTACGACCTGGCGAAGCTCTGGCCGATCGTCCGCACGTTTCTCTCCGCCCAGCAGCAGCAGAATTTGGCCGACCTGCAAATCGCCGGGAAAGAGACGCGGACAATTACGATCGCCGGCAGTTTTCCGGCGGACAAGCCGCTGGCGGCTTCCATCGCCTCGCTGGAAGCCTACGGCTATCTCACCGTCGATTCCCTATCCACCCACGGGGTCACCGTCACCAAACTGGATATCCCATTCTGGCTTAAAAACGGCGTGGTGAGAACCGTGCACCAGGATCAGCCGGAGGGCAAAAACGCACCGGCGGGCGCACAATGCAACGGCGGCACGCTGGATATCGGCGACATTTCCGCTGATCTCACCCAATCGCCCATACGCCTCACGATGCCCGGAATCGATCCGAAGCACCCGCATCAGATTTTGAAGAATGTCGCGCTCACCCGCGAGATGGCCAAGACCCTCTTCGGCTCGGTGTTGAACAACCCGCTCTTTTCCAGCAGCGATTCGAATCAGGGGTTTGTCGATCTTTCGCTGTTGCAACTGAAAGATTTGCCGCTGAGCAATCTGGTGATGCAGCCGAGCGCCCAAAATACCGGCGTAGCGGAGGTGAACTACTCCATTCGTCAATTGGCGATTAACGGCGGGCTGTTGGCCACATTGGGCGTCACTGGAGATACGCCCGCGACGATCAACAACGCGGATGTCCTGATTCAGGGCGGCAAAGTTACCGAAGACACCACGGTGATCCTGAATCAAAACCAGGATGTCCGGCTCGCCGGCGGGGTCGATCTTCATTCGCTGGCTTTTGACAATATGAATATCGACCTTCCCCATTCCTTGCTGGCCCAGCATGGCATTGTCGATAAGAACATCCTCGCGTACCTTGCCGACCCAATTGAGGTGCCGGTCGAGGGAGACGTTTCCAAACCCAAGATCAGCCTGGATAAAGTCATCCAATCCGCGGCCCAGCAATCGATCATCGGCGGGCTATTGGGCGGCGGACAACCGAAGCAACCGGCGAGCCAGCCATCGCAGAATCAAAAGCAGAGTCAGCAACAACAGCAACAAGACAATCCGCTCAATGATCTGCTGCGAGGGCTGTCGGGGAACTAGGGGACGACGCAGGCACGAAGGCACGGAGGCACGTAGGCACGAGGGCACGAAGGGGAAAATGGTATTCGGAAAAAAAGGGTGGGGGGAGGTCGGCGGGGCGATCTGGATGAGTGGACGGGTAGAACAGTTGAGCTTTAGAGAGGGAAATAAATCGAATTCCAAAAAAAGGGGGGTGGGTGGGCGCGGCGGAATTGCGATTCAAACTAAGATTGGAGCATTTTTTTGGGGAAGTCTTTTCAGGAGTTGGGGTTGCGGGGGTTGATGAATGTTAAACAAACAGTTGCCAGTTGCTGGTTGGCGGTTGCTGGTTGCCAGTTGCCGGGGACGAGGGACCATTTGGGCGATGAAAAGGGCATTGGGCGAGAGCATAAAAGAAAATGCATATGTTCGTAGCAAGAAGATTTAATTTTTGCGGTGTGCGCAAGGGGCGGCAGGACAAAGGTTTGTGGATTGGCATTTATTGGGCATTTATTGTAGCTGAAAAATGATTTTTGGGACACGGTTGTGGGCTATGGGTGAGGTTTGAATGAGGAATTTGGGGGGGAGGCACGAAGCGACGCACCTGAATCGATGGATGTCACCTTTTAGCTCTTTTTAGCTCTTTTAGCTTCCGCAATGGCCGCTGGTCTGTCAAAAACGGTTTGGGAGATTGAAGACTTGTTGAGGCTAATCGCCTGAATGGGGTGATGGATCGTCCACAGCCCGCAGCCGTCTGGCGACCGACCTGAGATAACCCAAAGCCGCGATTCTGCCTACGCAATAAATGATCGCGGCGAAAATGGGAAGCGACAGATAAATAACCCAGATCGGGAGGTCTGCAAGCCATATAGCAATCGCCCAGAGTGAGGCGACGCCGCATACAGCGATAAGATAAGCCGCGACCACCTCTGAGAGGCGACCTGGAGCACTGACCGCTCTGCGCCAGAGCTTTCGACTATCCTCTTCGGACAAGTCGGCTACCTCTGGTATTGATCGCCATCGCCAGTACATTTTTAGTGTCGGGGCGCGAAGCCAGAGAAGATTTTAACGAAACACGGGCAAAAGGCGTAATTATTTTCAAACTGCACCAGTACCAAAAATTGTCGCAGGTTGAAGGTTGGCTCGCCAGATTGTTACCATGATTGGCATGACCATCCGGTCGATACAGCGGTTGAGGGAAACGCATCCGTTCGAGCCATTCCGCATTTTGGTAGGCGACGGTCGCCACTACGACATCGCCAGGAGCCAAAATTTCATGACGACCGGCAATGGCAGAATCATCGCAGTCGCCATGTCGGACCACATTGTCACTCTCGAACTATTGCTGGTGACGGGAATAGCCGGACCCATCCCCCACAAGCAAAATGGTGCGCGGCGGAAGGCGTCATAGGGGCGGGCAACTAAAATATCGATGAGCGGCCGGCCAAAACATTTTGAGCGGACGAAAGAAGAGCGGCGTGAATATTCGCTACCATGTGGATGACTCTGGTGACCCGCACATCTGGCGCCACAATGTCAGTGAGGCCGAAGTCATCGAGGCTCTGCGACAAGGGCTGGAGTCGATCAAAGGCCGGGAGGCGAGCATAATCGTCATTGGAAAAACGCGAGCAGGTCGGTATCTGAAGATTATTTAATCGCCGGATGACGTTGGCGATGGTATCTTCGTAGTAACCGCGTTCGACGTTCCGGCGAAACAGATTCGAGCGCCGAGACGGCGATTAAAGCGGAAATCATCATGAAACCGGTGAGACCACGAAAACCAGCCAGACGCCGCGACCCCAACCGATATCCAAAGGGCTGGAACCGAAAAAAAGTGCAGCGGGTCATCGCATATTACGAAAATCAGACGGACGACGAAGCGATTGCCGAGGTCGAGGCGGCGTACAAGGATGCTTCCACCACGATGATGCAGATTCCCAACAAACTCGTTCCCGCCGTCGAAAAGCTCATCACTAAGCGCGCGGGCTGAACTCCCCCTAACCCGCACGACCGTGAAGAACCGGCTATGGGTAACTATTAATAAAACTTACGCCGCGCCCGGCTGATTCACTCCGGTATCCGCCGGATCGGCGAGATTATTCGCTTGCCCGAGATTGGTCAGGCTGTACTGAATCGCCTCCAGGTGCGTGCACAGGACCCCCATATCGTTCGGCCGGCGGGCTGGATTTGTGTGGCAGCAGTCCATGATCAAATTCGACAGGTTCTCCGGGATGCGCGGATTCAATTCCCGCGGCGAGGGGATGGCATCAGCCAATAGGAAGCTGTTCTGCGATTTCTTCAGCGTGAACAGCGTCGGCAGCTTTTTGCCGCTGAGAATGTTGTAGAACGTCGTGCCGAGGTTGTAGACGTCGGTCTGGATCGTCACCGGCTCGCGCTTGACTTGTTCGGGGGAAATGAAATCCGGCGTTCCCTGGATTCGCTTTTTGATTGTTCCGACGGGGCAAGCCTGTCCCAGATCAATCACTTTCACTTTTCCATCGGAATCGACCAGGATGTTATTGGGTTTCAGGTCGCAGTGGACGAAGCCCAATTGATGGAGAGCCTGCAGGCCCTGGGCGGTCTGGAAGATGATCTGGATGGTCGAGTCGATCGACTCGGGGGCGTGGGCCTCGCAGGAAACGCCTTCGACCATTTCGAGAATCAACGCCGCTTCCGTTGTTTTGCGGAGCAGGGTTTTGGTCACCTTCATGTCGATGCTGCGGCGGAGCAGGGGGTGCTGCACCTTGGAGCCGACTTCAAATTCAGTCATTAACTGATCGACGAAGCGCAAGTCTTTTTCGTTTTGGACGACGACGTGCTTGAGCGCATAAAGCTGGCTCGTTACGGGGTCACTCACGGCGTAAATGGCGCTGCCGGCCCCTTCGCCGAGGGGCGCGATGACTTCGTACCCGTAGATCAGACGGGGCGTGCCGGGCCTCGAAATGGACGAAACAGCACTGGTCATCTTTGAAACACTATATGCGTGTCCCGTGGGGGTGGTTGCGTTACACCCTATTCTAATACGCCCGAAACCCGCTTGTATTTAGTGCAAGAATCGGTTTTGAGGGAAAATAGATAAAATGCGCGACCGTCGGGGTGGGTCTATTCCGATGGTGCGGCTTCCGGGGCGTTCCCGCGGCCGGTAAGACTACTTTTTCCAAACCTTGCTTTTGAAGTCGGTTAGAAGCTGTTTGAGTTTCCCTTCCAGGTCGGCGGTCAATTCCTTTTTCTCGGCCAATTCCTTGCGGAATTCCGGGCCGCTGGCATCGATGTAGGAAAGGAACGCTTTTTGAAATTCCTGGATGCGCGACAGGGGCACATCGTCCAAATACCCCTGGGTGCCGGAATAAATAACCATGACTTCCTGCTCAAACGGGAAGGGGCCGTATTGCGGCTGCTTGAGCAATTCGACGAGTCTCGCACCGCGATCGAGCTGCGATTGCGTGGCTTTGTCCAGTTCGGTTCCTAACTGTGAGAAGGCTTCCAATTCGCGATAGGCGGCCAAGTCGAGTCGCAAGGAGCCGGCGATTTTTTTCATCGCCTTGGTCTGGGCATTTCCGCCGACGCGCGAGACGCTGATGCCGACGTTGATCGCGGGACGGACGCCGGCGAAGAAGAGATCGGGTTCGAGATAGATTTGTCCGTCTGTAATGCTGATAACGTTGGTGGGGATGTAAGCCGAGACTTCGCCTTCCTGAGTTTCGATGATTGGCAGGGCGGTCAGGCTGCCGCCGCCTTTTTCTTCGGAAAGCTTCACGGCGCGTTCGAGCAATCGGCTGTGCAAATAGAAGACGTCGCCGGGATATGCCTCGCGGCCGGGGGGGCGGCGAAGGAGAAGCGAAAGCTGGCGATACGCGGCCGCCTGCTTGCTCAGATCGTCATACACGCAGAGGGTCGCCTGCCCCTTCCACATGAAATATTCCGCCATGGCGCAACCGGCGTAGGGGGCAATATATTGAACCGGGGCGGGGTCGCTGGCGCCGGCGACGATCACCGTGGTGTATTCCATCGCGCCGTGCGAGCGCAGAACGTCCACCACCTGTGCGACGCTCGATTCCTTTTGTCCGATGGCGACGTAGAAGCATTTTACGCCGGTGCCTTTTTGATTGATGATCGTGTCGAGTGCGATGGCGGTTTTGCCGGTTTTGCGGTCGCCGATGATCAGTTCGCGCTGGCCGCGGCCGATGGGGATCATGGCGTCGATCGCCTTGATGCCGGTTTGGAGGGGCTCCTTCACGGGCTGCCGCTCGGCGATGCCGGGGGCGACGATGTCCATCTTGCGCGATTCGGTGGAGTTAACCGGCGGGCCGCCGTCGATCGGCTGGCCGAGGGGATTGAGGACGCGGCCCACGACTCCGTCGCCGACGGGCACTTCGAGCAGGCGGCCGGTGCGTCTTGACGGTGTCGCCTTCCTTAATCGTCAGATAGTTCCCGAAGATGACGGCGCCGATGGAGTCTTCCTCGAGGTTGAAGACCTGGCCCATGGTTCCGTTTTCGAATTCGAGCAATTCGCCGGCCATGGCGTTGCGCAGACCGTAAATGCGGGCGATGCCGTCGCCGACTTCGATGACGGTGCCGACCTCGTTGATCTGAAGCCGCTGCTCGAACCCGGCGATCTCTTTCTTCAGAACACTGGTGATTTCGGTGACATTGATGGCCATTGTTTAGCTCGCTGAAAATCTTTTAGTTAGGTTTAGCCGCCAGGAGGCGGTGGCGCATTGCCTGAAGCTGGGCTCGGACGCTGCCGTCGATGAGCTGGTCCTGCACGCGCAGGATGATCCCGCCGATGATGGTCGGGTCGGTGTATTCGTGGACGACGGCGTCGTGCTTGAGCGCCGCGCCGACTTTCTGGCGAACCGATTCCAACTGTTCCTTCGCCAGCGGCTGGGCGACGGTGACATCCACTTCGACTTTTCCCTGCTGCTGATCGAGCAGATCGTCGTAGGCTCCGGCGATCCCCGCCAGATGATCGAGGCGATTTTCTCATTCAGCAGGAGGAGGGCATCGACCAGCAACTTGGAAGCGCGGCCGGCGAAGACGTTGTGGATGAGCTTGGCGCGTTCCTCGTTGCCGATGGCGGGGTCGGCGAGGACTTCGCCGAAATTGGGGACGGTATCGAGAAGCTGGCGCAGATCGCGCAGCTCCTGTCCGAGCGCCCCGGCGGTGTTGCTCTCGTTCGCCAGTTCGAGCAGAGCCTCGGCGTATGCCTTGGCCACGGGTGATTGGTGATTGTCCCTGTGCATAGTCGCCTATTGCCGGCCGATCGACTGCATCTCTTGAAGACTTTGCGAAACCAGATCGCGCTGATCGTTTGCGTTGAGGTTCCGGCGGATGATCTTTTCGGCGACCTTCGTCGCCAGATCGGCCGCCTGCTCGTAAATCTCGGAGATGGCGACCCGCTTGGCGGCGTCGATTTCCTTGGTGGCGCGTTCCTTGGCCTCCTCGGCCTCCTGCTGCGCCTTCATCCGGATATTGGTGGCGATGCGCTCGGCGTCGACGGCCGCTTGCGTGAGGAGATCGCGGACCTTCTGCTCGGCCGTGGCAAGCTGCGCGGAGTATTGAGCGAGGGTCTGCTCGCTCTTGAGCCGCACGGCTTCGGCGTCGGCGATGTCCTTGCGGATGCGCGCCTCGCGGGCTTTCAGGCCCGCCAGGACGTTCTTCCACGCCGTTCGGTAGAGGATGATCGCGACGACCAGAAATATCCCCAGCACCCAGAGCATGGATGCCGGGTCGAAGTCGAGCAATTCACCGTCGGCCAGAGGCAATAAATGTGGCATGGGGAAATTCCGGCTGGATTACAGTTTCAGCGCCAGCACGAGGGCGAAGACGACGGCGGCGAAGGCGACGCCTTCGACGAGTGCGGCGGCGATCAGCATGTTCGTGCCGATGCGGCCGGCGGCTTCGGGCTGCCGGGCGATGCCTTCGCAGGCCTGCCCGCCGATTTGACCGATACCGCGGCCCGCGCCGATGACGGCCAGTCCCATTCCGATGGCAGCGCCACCGACGCCCAATCCCTTGTCGGAGATCAGGGCGCCGCCTGCGCCAATACGTTTGCAAGTTCCAACATGATCGACTCCTTTTGGCGGGCAATTCGCCCGCACCTTATGTATGCCGACGTTTTGTTTGGGAAGGCCCGGTCGTCGGCGAAACCGGGGAGGTCCATCGTGATTGTTCCGTCAATGTTCCGGGGCCACGGCGCTGGCGATAAACAGCGTCGTCAAAAATGTGAAGATGTACGCCTGTAGCACCGCAACGAAAAGTTCGAGAAATTGAATCGACAGATGCAAGGCTCCCAGCGGCACGCCCACGGCAAACTGCGCCCACAAGACCGGCATACCGACGATCAGGCTGATCAGCACCGCGAGCACCACGTGGCCGGCAACCATGTTGGCGAACAAACGCATGCAGAGCGCGAATGGCTTGATCACCGCGCCGATCAGTTCCAGCACAAGCAGGAACAGGAAAAACGGGACGTCGATAAACCATTTCGCTTTCGATTCGCCGGGTTGCGGCTTGAAGGGGTGCGGCGCGAAGTTCCATAAATACAGCGGGATCGCCAGAAGGATCGCGAAGGCCGGCGTGATCTTCTTCTGTTCTTTTTCGTAATAATCGAGCGCCGGCTTCCTCATGATACCGGGGATCGCGGGGGTAATCACCATCGGCGTAATGCCGGATAGGGTCCGTCAACGCCTTCGGGTCGGCGGGGATGTCCGCCGGAAGGGCTTCGCCGCGCATGTGCTCCATATCGATCGCGGCTTCGTGCGGCGGATGGCCGTCACTGGAATGCTCGTCGTGATGCCCATGCTGGCCGTAGGTTCCCTCCATCAGGGCCCGGGCGATGGTGTCGATCCCGTGGAAATGGATGAAGAAGAAAGCGCACAGTGCGAGCGTTGCGGTGGTGTTGATCGATCCCGTCGCGGTGCCGCCGAGGTGTTTCACGTGGCCGAGGGTGATCAACTCGAAGAATTCCGTGAACGGTATGCATCCGAGGACATTGCAGAACCCGATGAAGAAGAAAACCGTCCAAAGGAACGGCACGAATTTGTCCGTGTGCTCCTTGAGGGCGGGGCGGAAGACCTCGATGCGCATGAATTCCAGGATCGATTCGAAGAAATTCTTCGCCCCTGTCGGCGCGGAGCTGTCGGGCCGGGGAAACAATTTCGGGAAGATCAGGAGCATCAGCCCGCCGGCGACGAGAGCCATCAGGCTCTGATTCGTGAACCAGGTTAGATGGTCCCCGAATATCGGGTGGGGGAGCACATGCTCCATGGGATCGGCGGCGGCGAGAAGGAAGGTCATATTACGATTGCGTCCCGGCCGAGCCGATGTGAGTCAATATCAAGCGCCTGAGTTCCACAACCAGCGTGATCAGCGAAACCCAGTAAGCGCTCAGAAGCCAGAAGACGAACGATAGCCGCGCGGCGACGACGTGCGTTCCGATCGCGGCTCCCGCCAGGGCGCTGGCGGCAAAGAGATGCAGTACGGTTCCGACCAGCGCCATCTGGAAGATGGAGGTCAGGTCGTTTCGGCGCATCCGCATGAGCGGCAGCACGCCGAGGAGTCCGGCAGCGCTACAGATGATCGCGGCGCTGACCGGCTCAAGCGGATTGATCCGCACGCCCGCGCCCGCGAGGGCGGCCCACGCGAGCGCCATCGCCAACACGACAATCAGCGGAATGGCCAACAGCGACTTCATCTCTTCCCAAACGTGCCTGTTGAAATCGATCCCCGGCGGAGATCAGTTCTTGTTTGCTTTAATGGCTTCCTTAATCAGCAGGTAAAACCCCGCGCCGAAGCCGAGGCAACTGCCGACCAGCATGCCCCAGGGGCTGCTGTGAAATTTTCCGTCGACCCAATAGCCGACCAGGACGCCCAAACCAACGCCCGCGGCGATTTCCAAGCCAGCCGAGGCGAATTTCGCCCAATTGCTATCGTCCGGCTTGGGCATCGAAAAAGCTCCATAGGCAAACCGGCGCAGCATTTTGCACAATGCCCATGTGCCTGCAAGCCGGGCGGGTAAATTAGTGGCGCGGTTCCGCCCGGTCAAGCTCGAACCCTTTCATCGCGGGTTAATTGGCTTACACTTTGGCGATGGGCCACTCGCCCGGGCGGAGGATCGGACTGGGGTTGCTGCTGCTTCTGGCGGCGGGCATTTTCGCCGCGGGGATCGACTGGGGTCTGCCTTCCTCAAGTCTCGATGCGTGGCTCTGTCCGCCCAGCTCCATATCCGCCGATTCCACGCAGCTTTTCACACTTTCCGGAGCGGGCATCGAACACCTGGCCGGTAGCTGGCAGGAGGATGCCGATCGGGGGTCGGACGTCGCCCAGCATCCGATTTCGAGTCGGTCTGAGCCTGTTGTGCTGATCGAGAATCGAAGGGGCCTCTCAGAGCAGCAGATTCTTGATTCTGGAGATGCCCCGCTGGCCGGTTTGGTCAAACAACAGGAAGCGGCTCAGAACCTAGCGGATAAATACGGCGCCGATCCAAATGCCCGCGCTTCAAAATTGCACGATGCCGAGATTGCATTAACGCAAGCTGGCGACGCTGTTCGGCAATATGTCGACCGCCATAACGCCGACCACTTTCCCGGCCTGACGGAGTCGATTAAGCAGGATCAGATCAACCGGGCCCGGATCCTTCGCCGCTATCGGCTCTACAGCAACCAGCCTGATGAAATGATCACGTTCCGAGCCCTGGCGCAGATGCATCCCGGCGCCGGGGATTTCGATCCGCGGCTTTACCAATACGGGGGCTTATGGATCTACCCTGTCGGCGGGTTGCTCAAAGGCCTGAGCTTCATCGGCGTGGTGACGGTCAGCAACGATACGACGTACTATCTCGATCACCCGGAAGCGTTCGCTCGTTTTTATATCGTCGCCCGCGCCTATTCCGCCGCATGGGGGCTTGTGGGGGTGCTGGCGATCTTTTCGCTGGCGCGGCGATTCACGAAAAGCGACGTCCTCGCCGTGGCCGCGGCCATTTGCTTCATCACGATGCCGGTTGTGATCGATCTGGCGCACGAGGCCAAGCCGCATTTGCCGGGGGCCGTATTGTTGCTCCTGGCGATTTTGGCTGGATGCAAATACGTGGACGCCGGCAAAGCGCGGTGGTGGATTTTCGCTTCCGTACTCGCGGGGGCGGCGGGGGGGATGATCCTTTCGGATTGCGTTGCGTTGCTGGTCATACCGGCCATGGTCATCGCGCGGCGCGATAAAGCGGGCCGGGCGAGCGCGATCTGCATCGCCGGCATTCTCATCGCGGCTCTGGTTTATTTCGCGAGCAATCCTTATGTGGCGATTCATTTGCTTGGGGATCGAAAAGTCTTGATTTCCAATCTGGGCAACAGCCGGGCGATGTACGGATTTGGAGGATCGCTCGATTTCGTTCGGCTGCTCGCGATCGGGACCGGCGCACCTTTGGCGATCGCCGGGATTTTGGGTTTGCTTATTATTCGCAAGCGCGGGGCCGGATGGATTCTGGCGGTGCCCGCGCTTGGGGCGACAATTTTGTTCGCGATGGGAGCGGCGGGAAAGCCGGGGGAGTACGCGCGATTCGCGCTGGTACCGGATATCGCGCTCATACTCGCGGCCATTGGCGCGATCGCCCGCATAACCGATTTTCCGCCGGCGCGATTGGCCGCTTGTTTCGTGCTGATCGTCCTGACGGAAATTTATGGCCTTTCTTACCAGCACGGTTTCCTGCAAGACGTTTCCCGGGCTCAGGCCGCGAACCGGCTGATTAAAATGGTTCAATCCGAGGCGACCAATCGCACTTTAAGTTTGGCTGTTTACTCCGAGCCCGCGCCGTATTGCCTGCCGCCGGTTGATTTATTCCGGTGGAAGATCGTGCTCTTGCCAAAAGATGCCGAAGCGGCCGGATACGACGTTTCGATCCGGCCGGATCAGACGTTCAGCGTCTGGGACCCCCGATGCACACCCATCAGTTGGGCGAACAAGCCGTTCGTGCTATCCTTCTGATTGATGAACGGCGTCACCACCGCCATCCTTCTCTACATTTTTCTTGCCGTCGCATTCCCATTCCTGGCCAAGAATAAGCCTCAGTTTTACGGCGCACTCGCCGCCGTGCTGGTCATTATTTTCCTGGACGCTATTTCCCATGTGGCGCACAGCGATGCTTTTTCGGCGTTCACGTATTTCATGGCCGCGATGATGCAGATTGGGGCGGTGGTTCTCCTGGTGCTTTCGGCCGGGGGGATGAGTCCGAAGGATTTCAAGAAAGAGATCGGGGACGTGATCGAGGTTGTCCGGCGCGGCGAATCGGAAAAAGAGGTGATCATTCCTCTGCGCGGTTCGCAGCGCCCGGCGGACGCGGGCGGGGGAGAAGCTCCGCAAAAGGTGTACAAAATCGACGACCCGAAGGCGCCCCCGGCGAAAAAACCGGCGGCTCCTTCCACGCCCGATTCACAGGGGCCGCTCCCTTTGTCATGAACCCGATATTTGGCGGGGCGGACGGATGGCGTTTACAATGGGTCCGGCGGCCGAGATGTCGCGGTCCTGGCGACGCGCCTTGATTTCTCCGGCAGCTCTTGAGGAGTGACGATGTCGTCAGCCGCTCTGGCAGCAATTCAACTCGGCAGCTACATCAATCCGTGGAAGGTGTTGGCGGCCGTCATCATTCTTTTTATCTGGGCGCGAGTTCTGACGTGGATCGACAAGGACACCCATGTCGCGCGGCTCTCCCGCGAAATCATCAACAGCGCAATGCTAGCCGGTTTGGTCCTCGGTTATCTGCTATTTTTCCTGCTCCCCGGTTTTGCGCCCGCGCTGGTGGCGCTGATCGCGATCTTCTTGATCTGCAATACCTTGTACGGCGTGCTGCGAGCGAGATCGGTCGGCCTCGACGATCTTGCCAATCGTTTTAAGAGCATGCGTGGGCGGATGTTTCGCAAAGGCCAGCCGCGCGAGGTGAAAGCGGCGACCGGGCAACTGCTCCTGCTCACCAATAAAGGCGCCGCCCAGGCCCCGCCCGAGGAGGGTTCGCCGGACCGCATGCAGTTCGACGCGGCTCAGCAATTGCTCACCAAGCCCCTGCGCTTTGGCGCCGAGCGGCTGGATTTGACCGCCGGCGAGATGGCGTCCGTTGCTTATATGGTGGACGGCGTCCGCTACGAAGGCGATCCCATGGACCGGAACAAAGCCGGTGCGGCGGTTCAATACATCAAGCGCGTCGCCGGCCTCGATATGATGGAGCACCGCAAACCCCAGACGGGAACCTTCCGAACCCTTTTGGACGGCCAGCGGCATGAGATCCAGATCACGACGTTCGGCAGCGCCGCCGGCGAGTCCATGCGACTGATCTCCGATCCGCGAACCCGGCACGACTTCAAACTCGAATCCCTCGGGTTCAGCGATGAGCAACTCGCGGCGGTGCAAAATCTGATGATCGATCCCGGGGGCGTCGTTCTTCTCGCCACGCCGCCGGGGCACGGGCTGACGAGCCTCGAGTATGCCCTGGTGCGGGGGCACGACGCGTTCATGTATCACGTGCACACCGTCGAACGCGGGCCCGAATTGGAATTGGAGGGGATCACCCAGAATAAGCTCCCGCATAACGTCAATCCGGCGGAAGAGGCCAAGCAGGTCGGATGGGTCATCAGCCAGGAGCCGGACGTTATGCTCGTCGGCATGGTGGATGATGCGCGGGTCGCGCAGGACCTGGCGCGGTACGCCTCGGAATCGCATCGTATTTACGCCGGTATGCGCGCGATCAATACGTTTGATGCCATCGCCCACTGGCGGAAGCTCATCGGCGACGACGAACTGGCCATTTCCCAGTTGAAAATGGTCATCGCGGGGCGCCTGGTTCGCCGGCTCTGCGCGGCGTGCAAAATGGGATACACCCCTGATCCGAATCAGCTTCGCAAACTGAACATGGACCCGGCTACGGTCGTCAAGCTCTACGCCGCGCGCAAGGAGCCGATGCGCGATGCCAAGGGAAACGTCGTTCCGTGCACTTTTTGCCAGGACCTGGCGTTCCAGGGACGTTTCGGGGTCTATGAAGTTTTTATCATCGACGACGAAGTCCGCCAGGTGGTTCGCTCCGGCGGGACCGACAACCAGCTCAAGCAGGTTTTCCGAAAACAGCAGGGCCGCCTGCTACAGGAGATGGCCCTGGCGCATGTACAGGTTGGGGAAACCAGCGTGGAGGAAGTTTTAAGGGTGCTGCGCGGCGATTCGCATCGTCCCGCTCCCCCCCAGCGCATCGTTAGGATTGCCGGCTGACGACCGGCGGAGTGTAGGTCATGATCCTCAGTCTTATCCTCGTCGCCCTGACCGGTGTGGTGGCTTACTTCCACTACACCCAGGGGATTTTCAGCGCCACCATCAGCGCGATCCTGGCGACGATCGCGGCGATCGTCGCCGTCGGGTTTCACGAAAACCTTGCCGTCTATATCGCCGGGGGAAAGTTTACCGAAGAGGCGGCGGCCATTTCCCTTTGCGTGCTGTTCGCCGTCACTTATATCGTTCCGAGGTTTTTAATCGACCGGTTCATTCCCGGAAACGTGCGCACTCCCGGTCCTGGTCGACAAAATCGGTTCCGGGGTCATGGGATTATGGGTTGGTCTGCTCGCCGCCGGCATCCTGGGGATCGCGGCGAAAACCCTCCCCTTTGGGCCGGACGTCGGCTATTTCGCCCGCTACGACATTGGCGACAAAACCGGCCAGTACATGGGGCAGGGCCAGGAGCAAGACGTCAACATGTACGACGTCACCGTCAGCCCCACGCTGAATCGCGGCGATTCCACTTACGTCCCATCTGATGAGCATCTTTGGTTTCGGCAGGACGAACTGGTCATGGGCCTGGCTGGGATCGCCAGCAATGGGTCGCTTGCCGGGAGCCAGTCTCTTCTGGCCATCCATCCCAACTATCTCGATGAAACATTCGGGCAGCGAATCGGCATCCAGGTCGGCGCAACCACACCCTGTATGCGACGCCCACGTCGCCGGTGACGGTTGGAGGAACATACACCCAGCCGTCGCTGGTGCAGATCGACGGGGAAATTCCGTCCTTGCGTCCGCAGAATGAGCTGGCTCCGCAGGTGCTCCAGCCGCAGGATCCGACTCAGCAGGCGATTCTGATCGTCCGCACGGTCATCGCGCCGACCAAGGATGCCGCGGATTCCGATGGATTTCTGCGTCTCTCCGCCGGGTCGATCGAATTGGTGGTGGGGGGAGGCGAAGAACTGGGGCTTGGGTCGATCGAATATCATCCCATCGCGACGCTCGACCGCCGGGGAATCGCGGTGGCTTGCCGCGTCGACGATTTCCTGATCGCTCCGATGAACGGCGCTCGGACCATCGATTGGGTTTTCATGGTCGACAAGGACCGGGTTTTCGGGCCGGGCGTGAAAGATCCGCCTTATCACATCCTCCCGGGGACATTCCTGGAAGTGAAGCGATATTCCCTCGTGGATCTGTCGGACTCTCGCGTGACGTACGGCCCGCCGACGAATCGCGACAAGATCAGCCTGCTGCGCAAATCGGAAATTGACAAATCGCTTCTCGCGCTGGGGCCGCAGCAGCTTCTTGGCGTGGCTCCGCCGACGCCCCCGCAGGCCGGGGCCAGCACGGGGGATTTGGGATTGGTTTTTCAGAGTCTCTCCGTCTCCTATGACGTATTCGCCGGGCTGGACGTCCGAAAGCCGGACCGCAATGGAACGGTGCAGCTTGCCAATGGTTTAAGCGGCTCGTGGGAAGATCGCGGCTGGAAAACGCTATCGGTACCCATCGCGGAGTTGGTCAGCGTCCTCGGCGCCGCCGGCACAAACACGATCGATCATTTCGCTCCGATGGATTCGGATGTGATGGTCCAGTTCCACATGACCCTCCCCGAATCGACCAGCGGCAAAAAGGCCTGGGACTGGGCCCGCAACGTGGCGAACCTGGAATTGGCGGATGCCGACGATAATGCGTTCAAACCGGTGGGCGTCTGGGTGCGCGCAACCCAGAAATCACAGGAGTACATCGTCGCTTCGTTTAGCGGTAATCCAGGGGGGTTCAATCCCATCTCGCAGCAGAACTCGAAGATCAAGCCGATGGATGTGTGGATCGCGTTCTTCGTTCCCGCCGGCGATAAATTGCAGGAATTGCGATTGAGCCAGACGGCGATTCTGGAAGATTTGACCTTTAAGGCCAACGTCCCTCCAGCCAGCCAACCGACTACGGTCGGGTCGGCGGATCCGCGTTGACAGAAAATTGCGGCGATGCCTCCAAAGCGACCTGGTTTTCCCCCCTGCTTTTATCTAGGGCCTGTCTGATGAATCGCTTTTGGTTATAAATAGCGGTTTTCAGACGAGGTGTCACGGATGCGACGTTATGAGCTCACGGATGAGCAGTACGAGTTGATCGGCGATCTGCTGCCCGGCAACGGCAAGCGCGGCGGGCAGTGGAACGACCACCGCACCACGCTCAACGGCATGTTCTGGATTCTGCACTCGGGCGCTCAATGGCGCGAGATGCCCGAACGTTACGGCAGATGGCAAAGCGTCTACGACCGCTTCAACCGCTGGAGAAAGGACGGAACGATTGATCGAATCCTCCAGCGGCTGCAGATGAGGTTGGACAAGCAAGGACGAATCGACTGGGACCTGTGGTGCATCGACGGCACCAATGTGCGAGCCAGTCGATCCGCCGCCGGAGCCAGAAAATCAAAACCGTCCCGGAAGAACCGGCGGATCACGCGTTGGGCCGCAGCCGAGGCGGGTGGGGCAGCAAGCTCCACCTGGTTACTGACGGCCAGGGAGTTCCGCTCGCCGTCGAGGCCAGCGCCGGCCAATGCCACGAGAGCCGGTACGTGGAGCCGGTGATGAACGCGATGCGCATCGGTCGCCGCCGTCGTCGCCCCAGGAGGCTGGCGGGCGACAAGGGATACAGTTACGGAAATGTGCGGCGATGGCTGCGTCGCCACCGAATCCAAGCGGTGATCCCGGCGAAATCGAATCAGCCGCCGCAGGAGAACTTTGATCGCAAGGCGTATCGCCGACGGAACGTGGTGGAGCGTTGCGTGAATTGGATGAAGGAGAATCGCCGCCTGGGCACGCGTTACGAGAAACTGGCGGTGAACTTTCAGGCCATGGCCAAGCTCGCCATGATCCGTCGCTATTTCAGGATTTTGGATTCATCAGACAGGCCCTAGTCCCTTTTGCCCGGAACCTAATGATATCGGCTTACCGTCACTTTCCTATTTCGCGACTTTTGGCGGTCGGTTTGCGACCACGCGCGATTCGGTGATTTTGCGTGCTTTTTCTGCCATTCTTCGAACTTGGGGGGCTAGGCTTGCGATAATTCGAGGTCGGGTAGCAACTATTTCGACTCTCCAGCAAAATGGGAGATCATCTAAAGAAATGTAGATTTCTGCTTGCATTGCTCATATATCTGATAATATAGAGAAAAGATAACGGTTGAGCCGGGTTGTTTTAAACATCTCCTAGTGACGGCAAATGGGGGTTTTGGCTGTTAAATTGGTGAATTTAGGTTGGATAATCCTTTTGGGAAGGAGCGGATGATCATGCAGAATCGCGCAACAGGGACACGCCATATCATTTTTCAGGGTCTTTTTGCATTAAGCGCGGGGCTTTGGGCGACGAGGGCCGCAGCAATTTCGATGACAGTAAATCCCACGGGGACCGTAACCCTTACCATACCACCGCCACTCGGTACTGGAGTGGCAAACAAGGTCAGTCAAGCCAGCGTTTATGTGCAGAGCCAAACTCCTGGCGGGGTGGCGACATGGGCATCGGGCGACAACGCTACAACCCTTGCCACGGGAGTCTACGACTATACGACCGGGACGATTAAAAACGTCAACGTTAATGCTGCGGGGAACGTGTATGTTGCCATTAACGCAAAGAAAATCTTCCGTAACAAAAACGCAAATACGGTGACGGTTTATCAGGGCCAATTTAGTGGTTTCTTTGCAAGCCCCGGAGACGGCAAAACGCTCGGATCACCGCCACTTCCGGCCTCGGCAGACATCGATCTCAGCACGACGTTCACCTATGCGGATAATGCGGCTGGGGCCGCGATAGCAACGAAGGCCGGTATCTTTATCGACCCCACTTATAGCTATGTGGTCACAAATTCACTGGATCACACGGGGACCCTAAGCTTTTCAGACACAGGTAATTTGAGTTCTGTGCTGGGTTCCGGGCCCATGGATGTCCAGGGTTTAGTCGATTACGCCGACGGCAGCGAGACTCAAAATAATGGCGCCACAGAATCGATTTTCGGGACTACGTTGTCGATCGATTCAATCAATGTTGAGGGTCTGGATGATGCGGGGAATCCGATTCTTTCCGGTGGAGAGGTATCCATTACTGATGGAAACGGGAATAATTATCTTCACGGTACATTAACCAATATCATCGCCGATCCCAACGGGGGAGATCCTATTTTTCAGGCTACGATTGGCGACCTGACGCTGGGCGACGGCTCGGATTCCGGGCTCGACTCGCAATTGCTTCAGGATTGGGATGTGGAAGACTCATCGACCACCCCTTTAACGATTTATTTTGATCCGTCGTTTATTGCGAATACAACTCTTTTCTCTAAATCGGAGGATACCCCCAGTTTTATTGAGATTGCACCGGTACCCGAGCCATCCGCTCTAGTATTGCTCGCTACTACGGGGCTATGGGGCATGATGTCCCGTCGCCAACGCGCCATCACGTCATCACCTTTGCGAATGACAGATCCTGTTAACGATGGACAGTTCCCACGAATCTAAAACAGGGTGCGCTGACCGATCCGCTTAGTTCCCCGATGGAAGACCTTGCAATCGGTCGTTGACCGCCTTGAGCGGATCGTTCTGATCGGATTGTCCGGATTGCTGTTGGGGGTTGGTCTGTCCGGGGGACGGCGCGGCGGCGACCGGTTGGCCGTGGTATGGCAGCACCAACTGCTGCCCGTCGCGCATGACGGTCAAGTGTCCGCTATGCGTGTACGCCTCGCGGACGCTGAGGTCCGCCGACTCTTCATCCTGCGCATCGGGCATTGCCCATTCGACGCTTTGATACTCCGCCATCACGATTTGATCGTGCAGCTTCAGGCCGAAGTACGACGCCAACGGGCTGTCGGGTTGGAGGCGTGTCACTTCGAGGTATGCGAGTTTGCCGTCCGCCCTCTTCTGCGGGGTCAATTGATAGGTGTCCTCGATATGCGTTCCGTTGTCGGTCACGCCGGCGATCTGTTCGACTTGCTGTCTTGCCTGATCACCCGCTTGGATGGTCGCCGGCGCTGTGTCCGCCTCCATCTTGAGCATGATGGCGACGGCGATTAACAAGCCGAGGAGTCCAAAACCCGCACCCAGTATTCGCATACGCACCTCGCGCCAGAAAGAAAATTCTAGCCTGTTTGATCAAATGTTTCTGGCGGCAATCAGATCAATATCGGGATGCGCCTCGATTTTTGCGCCATGTCAAAAAATCGTTTCCTGGCGTTGAAACCGATCAATAGGTCGATATCAACGCTCTGATCGTTCCCGTGCCGCGTGAAATCCAGTTCCTCGATGCGCAGTCCGTCGGTCTGGAGGGCCGCGACGGTCTGCCTGACGCATTCCGGGGCCCATTTGCGGCGCAGCGTAACTCGCACGAGCTTAATTCGCGGCAGACGCAGCTCAACATAGTGCAACATCCATAAGACGCAGACAACGAGGATCGCCGCCGCGGCGGTGAGGAGATACAGCCCCATCCCGGCCGCCAGGCCCAGCGCCGTGGCGCACCATAGCGCCGCCGCCGTGGTGAGCCCGCGCACCGTCGGGCCTTCCTTGATGATCGCTCCGGCGCAGAGCAGGCCGATGCCGGTCATCACGCCGTAGGCGATTCGAGCCGGGTCGATTCCGATTTCGAATCCCTTGTACGCCGCCCAATCGCGCTGGGCGAATTGGATGGACACGATCATCGCCAAAGCCGCGCCGATGCTGATGAGGATAGTGGTGCGCAACCCCGCCTCGCGGCCGCGCATTTCGCGTTCCAATCCGACCAGCCCTCCGGCCAATGCGGCAAGGACCAGACGCAGAATTCCCTCCAGCGGCATTCCCAAAGTGGCGGTTAAGGCTCGAAGGTGGGCGTCCAGATCGGTCATGCAAGTTTGCCGGAACCAAAATATTGTACCTCTAAATCGGGGTAATGGGGCCTCTTCCGGCTATAATCCGCAGGGCGGCGGTTTCCTGCCTAGGAGTAAGATCGTGAGCAAAAGACAAATTCGGTTGGGTTGGGTCTGGATCGCGTTGGCTGCCGCCGGAGCGGGGTACGGCAGTGCACCGAACCAGCCTGCTCGCGCTCCGATTCGGCAGCCGACCAGCCCCGCGGTGATCGCCCAGGATCAGGCCGCCGTCGTCTCCGCGAAAGCGGATTTTGACAAGGCAACGCAGGATGAAGATTCAGTTGCCGCCAAATATCGGGTTGGATTCGAGGCGACCAAGCCGTGGATGGACGCATCGGCCGATCTAAAGTCCGCTCAGGCGGATCTGGATGCCGCCAAGCAGCATGTGATGTCGAATCTGAACCAAAACAGCGATTATACGGCTGCGGTTGCCGACCAGCAGAAAAGCTCGGGCGACCTGGCGATTGCCCGCTCGTCTCCCGATGCCACGCCGGATATCCTTGGGCCGCTGGTTACGGCGGCTTATGATTCTCAGGCAAAGGTGAAGAAAATGGAGGAGGAAGCGATGGCTTCGGACCCGGATGTCGCCGCGGCGGGGCAAAAAGTCGCCGCCGCAAAACAGGCGGTCGACGATCTCAATCAGAAGTTTCAGACGTCCCTGGGGGACAAGCCCGATTGGAAAACCGCCGACGATGCCGCCCAAGCCGCCAAAAAACGCCTCACCGACGCCCAGACGAAGCTCAACGCGGATACATAAAAGCTTCGGGCGCAACGTATAAAAACCAAATCTTGTAAATCCGCGCGGGGCGCATACTATCTAAAGATTGCGTTTGGACGGCGCTTGCGCGGGAGTGATCCCCGGGCGACGTCCGCGGGCGGTGCGCCGATGCGGAAGGCGGACCGCAGGGCTTTTGGAATCGACATGAACTTGGTCAATCTGGGAGTTTGGAGCCAGAAGGCAGCCGCGATCGTCCTGATCGCCTCGGCGGCAGCGTTTTTGCTGGGCGCCGCGGCGGTTTTTGTTTCACGAATCGCGGTTTCGCCCCTGTTTCGGGGTTTGGCAACGCGCCTTTTCGGCGCCGCGCCATCGCCCCCGTTCCGGTTCGGATTTCTTCCGGCCGGCGTTTTCCCGTGCCTGTGCGGCCCTCCCAACGGATCAATCCCAACTCGCGCTCCTCCGGCCCACCAGGCCGGAGCTGATTCGAGCCGGGATTTTGACCTTTTCACGCTCTTCTCCATCGCCCATCCCAGGTTTCCGCGGACTATATTCGCATGACCCTGATCCTCGGCATTTGCGCAGGGGTGGTCGTCGGCGCGGTACTGGCGCTGGGAATCCTCAAGGTAATGGGCCGGAACGCGCTGGTGCGTGCCCAGAGCGAAGCCGCGCGCGTTAAGGAAAACGCCGTTCTCGAGGGGCAGAACAAGGCCCAGCAACTCGAACTTTCGGCGCGGCAGGAACAAGCCAAACGCAAAGAGCAAATTGACCGCGACACGGAAGCGGCCCGCGCCGAACTGAAGAACCTGGAGGCCCGCCTCTCCAAGCGCGAGGATACCCTCGATCGCAAGCTGGACACGCTTTCGGTGAAGGAAAAGCAGCTTGACGACCTGGAAAGGCGCATGGCCGGCGCGAAAAGGCCCTGGTTGCCAAGGAAGAGCAACTGAGCCAGATTCTGCGGCAGCAGAAGGATCAGCTCCTGCAAATGACCGGGATGTCGCCCGAATCCGCCAAGGAATTGCTTCTTAAACGGATCGAGGAAGACTGCAAGCTGGAAGCCGGCGCGCTGATTCAGCGAATCACCGAAGCCGGCCCAGGACGAAGCCAAGGACAAGAGCCGCCAGATCATCCTCCAGGCGATCCAGCGCTACGCGGCGGAGCAGACAGCCGATCACACCGTCAGCACGGTGACCATTCCCACCGATGACATGAAAGGCCGCGTGATCGGCCGCGAAGGCCGGAACATCCGCAGCTTCGAGAAAGCTACCGGCGTCGATGTCATCATCGACGATACGCCCGGGGTGGTCGTCGTCAGTTGCTTCGATCCGGTACGCCGTGAAATCGCCAGAATCTCGCTGGAGCGGCTGGTGCAGGACGGGCGCATTCACCCGGCGCGCATCGAGGAGGTCGTCACCGCGACCAGCAAGGAGATGGATGACGAACTCGTGCGGCTCGGCAAGGAAGCCGCGCAGGAGGCGAATCTCCAGCTTGCGAAGCCGATCATTCCCATGCTCGGACGCCTGGCGTTCCGAACCAGCTACGGGCAAAACGTGCTCAAGCATTCGCTGGAGGTGGCGTATCTTTCGCAGGTGATCGCCGATGAACTCGGCCTCGACGGCAATCTCGCCCGCCGTGCCGGCCTGCTGCACGACATCGGGAAGGCCATGGACCATGAGCAGGAGGGCGGCCATCCCCAGCTAGGCAAGGAATTCCTCCAGCGCTTCGACGAGCCCGAGGCGGTCCTGAACGCGGCCCTGGCGCATCATGGGGACGTTCCATCGACAACGGTTTACACGCCGATCGTCATGGCCGCCGACGCGATCAGCGCCAGCCGTCCGGGAGCGCGGCGTGAAAGTCTGGAGCGATACGTCAAGCGTCTCCAGGAATTGGAAGACCTGGCGATGACATTCGAGGGGGTTCGGCAGGCTTACGCCATCCAAGCCGGCCGCGAGGTTCGCGTGATCGTCGACGCACGATTGGTGGACGACCGCATCAGCGCCAAAATCGCCCGCGACATCGCGGAGAAGATCGAGAAAGAGCTGAATTATCCGGGGGAGATCAAAGTCACGCTGATTCGGGAAGTGCGGACCGTGGAATACGCTCGGTGACTCATTCCGCGCTGGGGAGCATCAGCTACCTGGATTGGATTCCGTCCGAATTTTTTCCCACATTTCACCCAGACCCATTTGCGCCGCCCACCGCGTTATGTACGCGATATCGATCTGGTCTTGGCAAGTCTTAAGAACGCCGGCGATGTCCCGAAGATGCTTTTCCGATCCGCCCTCGCGGTAGTATTCCATCTTTTTTATGATCGTGTCCTCGGGGGAGGCGAAGCATGCGTCAAAGTCCTCTGCCGCTTGCAGCCGTCGAGTTCGGGCGAATCGTGACTCGTTGAAGGGATTCGCATCCGGCACGATCACGTCAACCTTCAGGCCGACGCCGGTTGAATGATATTAAACTGAGATTTCCTGAGCACCGCTTCGTGCGCGGCCGCCTCGCTGACGTAAAAATCGGATTCTGGGAACCGGCGACAGAATTCCGCGACTCGAGATGCGGGTAAATCGACGACCACATCAATGTCGTTGGTGAATCGCGGCTCTCCGTAAAAGATCGTCGCGGTGGATCCGGTTACGAAATACCGAAGGCCCATATCCTCAAGGACGCGGGCAACGTATCGGAGGAGATCAGACTGCTCCATGCGACAGCCTCCGCGCTGCCTCCTGTTCGAGGCGTCGTTCTTCCCAATCGGGGTGCTGGGCGCACAGATGGCTGAGCAGCATCTTCCGGCGCTGGAATACATATTGGCGGCAATGCGCAGTCGCTCGGCTCCGGATTTGGCGCGGATGACGCGAGCCATATCGTCGTCGATTACTTCAATAACCATCGGTCTTTGATGTGCGCCGTTTCCCACGCCGGTACTTTAGCCATAGGCCGGGGACAATGACAATCGCGCTATTTGCAGGGTCTGGCGGATAGTTCTGCAAAACGGAAAAAACAAATCGGGCGCGGTGAGATATCAACAATCTGATTGGAAGTGGAGACTACTTACCGGCCGGGATCGGGATACCCAGGCGGGCGATACGGCGGTTTAGCCGCTGGATGTTGATCCCCAGCACGCGGCTGGCGGCGGCTTTGTTGAAGTTCACTTTCTTAAGAGCCTTGGCGATCGTGCATCGCTCGATGTCTTCGAGGCTCATATCCTCGCCGCTGCCCTGGACCAGCGTGCTGGCCTGGAGGCGCGGCGGAAGATCGGCAACCATCACTTCCTGGCCCGAAGCGATCACGTGGGCGTGTTCCATCACGTTCGCCAGTTCACGCACGTTGCCGGGCCAGGGATAGGCCCGCAGAAGCATCTGAACTTCCGGCGACAGCGTCTTGAGCGTTTCGCGATACAGTTCCGACTGCGTATTGAGGAAATGCTCCGCCAGGGGAACGATATCGGCATCGCGTTCGCGCAGGGACGGAAGCTTGAGGACGACCACGTTAAGCCGGAAGAACAAATCCTGGCGGAACGAGCCGTCGCGTACCATGGTGTCCAGCGAACGATTGGTCGCGCTGATGACGCGGATGTCGACCGGGCGCGGACGGAAATCGCCGACCGGGACCACGCACTTTTCCTGAAGCACGCGAAGGAGCTTCGCCTGAAGGTGCGGGCTGAGTTCGCCGATTTCGTCGAGGAACAATGTTCCGCCGTCGGCCGCGCGAATGAAACCGAGGGAATCGCGCGTCGCGCCGGTGAATGCGCCTTTCACGTGTCCGAACAATTCGCTTTCGAAAAGCGTGTCGCTGAGCGAAGAGCAGTCTACTGGAATGAAAGGCTTGTTTGTGCGAAGTGAATTCTGGTGAATGTAGCGGGCCAGCATTTCCTTGCCGCTGCCGGTCTCGCCGAGGATCATGACCGTCGAACGCCGCGGAGCGATGTCAACGGCCGTCTTCTTCAGGCGCAGTCATGATCGGAGAATCACCGACCAATTTCTGGTTCGCGAAGAACGCCTGGGCCTCGAATTGAACTCCCTCATCCATTTTCATTGCAACGATCCGATGCGGAATTGCTGGCTGTTACGTACCACACCGATTTGGACTTCAAGGGATAAGATACTTCCACTATGACCATTGTCAACCAGATTCGCATCGGAATTTTTATTAGTCACCCAGGATAAACGTTACAGTCTACCCAAATTAACAGCCGGCCAATTTAGCGGTTTTTATACTTTTAGCTCAATTTTCCGTCCAAGTTGGCCTGCATATCGCTCGCGAATCGGCTGGACGACCTCTAAAACGAACTGATCTACCTGTTCAGGTGCACGACCTATAAATCCTTTAGATTCGAGCAGCTTATTAAGGTTAATCTTGGCAAACTCCGGCTCCCCGGAAAGGCGCTCGAGGAGGTCATTTTTGCATCCCTCCTGTTTCACTTTCTGACCGGCTGCCTGGGAGTGGCGCCTTATAGTTTCGTGCACTTTCTGGCGATCCCCCCCCGCGCGAACCGCCGCCATTAAAATTTCTTCGGTTGCCATGAAAGGCAGTTCCGCCGCCACCGCTGCCTCGATGGTCTTGGGATAAACGACCAGTCCCCCGGCGATATTCTTTACCAGGTGCAGGCACCCGTCCACCGCCAAAAAGATCTCAGGGATGCTCAATCGCTTGTTCGACGAGTCATCCAGCGTGCGCTCGAACCACTGTTCGGCGGCCGTTTGCAGGGGAGACGAAACCAGGCTGATCGCAAACCGCGCCAGCCCCGTCGCGCGCTCGCAGCGCATTGGGTTCCGCTTATACGCCATCGCCGAAGAGCCCACCTGGTTTTCTTCGAACGGCTCCTCGATCTGTTTCATTCCGGCCAGCAGTCGAATGTCGTTGGCGAATTTGTGCACGCTCGCCGCCACGCCCGCCACGCTCGAGGCGATTTGCGCATCCACTTTTCGCGGATAAGTCTGGCCGGTGATGAGGAACGACTTGGCGAAACCGAACTTCCACGTCAGCATCTCGTCGAGTTTTTCTACCTTGGCGTGATCACCGTCAAAAAGCGACAGGAAGGACGCCTGCGTTCCGGTTGTTCCCTTTACGCCGCGGAATTTCAGGGTCTTGACGCGATATTCGAGTTCCTCGAGATCAATTGCCAAATCCTGGGCCCAGAGGGCGGCGCGTTTTCCTACGGTCGTCAATTGCGCGGGCTGATAATGCGTGTACCCGAGCGTGGGCAGATCCTTCCACTGGACGGCAATTCGCGCCAGCAAGTCGATGGTGTCGGCCAGTTGAACCGCCAGCATCTTCATCGCGTCGCGCATGATGATCAGGTCGGCGTTGTCCACCACGAATTGGCTGGTCGCGCCGAGGTGGATAATTTCCGCCGCCGCGGGCGCTGCCGTGCCATAGGTGTGAACGTGCGCCATGACATCGTGGCGAAGCTTGCGTTCCCATTCGGCGGCCGCGTCAAAGTCGATGTCATCCAGAGCGCAGTTCCATCTGCTCGAGCGCTTCGGGGGTGATGCGCGTAAGCCCCAACTCCCGCTGGCAGCGGGCCAGCTCAAGCCAGAGGCGGCGCCACAGCCCAAATTTGTGTCGTGCCGAAAAGAGCCGCAGCATCTCCGGGCTGGCGTTTCGAGAGGCCAGGGGCGATTCATAGGTTTCGTGGGACATAGACACTGGGATTGTACGGTTTATGGGCGGAGATTGCGATTTTCAGCGGGTCAGCAGGTGCAGCCGGAATATTTCCCCCGCGGCGGCGTCGTAACCGATCCACGCCGAGCCATCCGCGCTGGATATCATCGCGCTGATCTGCATTTGCCCTTGCGGAAATTGGGCCGGGCTCAACAGCGCGGATCGTCCGAATGGGAGTATCTTTTTGTCCCCGAACAACAGCAGCGCCGGATACTCGGCGAACGGAATCTCCTCCGGCACCTGCGAATCTTCCCGCGGCACGAACATGTCGCTTCCCGCGAAAAAGGCTCCGATCCGCCCCTGTTCGTCCATTGCCGGCGCCGACACATTGCTCGGCAGGCCCGTAAAATTATGCATGGGCTTCATAAACCCCACTGGGGACATATACCAAAGTATGCCGGACCAATAATCCAATATCAGCAAACCCCCGCCCGGGCCGGGCGCCAGCGCGTACGATTCACGTGTCAGCGACGGCGGGGCCAAATCCGAGACCGGCTTGTCGAACGGCTTGCGAAGCAGCGCCGACGGGTCCGAACTCTTTGGATCGATTTGAATAAAATATGATCCATCCTCGGAGTGGAGCCAGAGCCAGATTTGTCCGTCCGAAATTGCAAGTTGCCCGCGATAAATACTGATCGCGTCGCCCATTCCGCAGAAATCTCCCAGACGCTGCTGATCGGCGAGGATTTCAATTTTCCCGGACGGCCCCATTCTGCCGAGGCAGGAGACAAAGGCTCGATGGGCGCTGCCGGCATAATAAAAGTAGATTGTGCTTCCATCGGCGGCCAGGTCCTGGATGTTGCCTCTTGCCCCCGGTTTTCCCATCGCCTTACCGATCGCGGCACTGGTGAGCAAAGTCGGACGGGACGTTTCCATCGCGTCGATTTGATAGACGGTATCCAGGCCGTTGCTGGTCTCCTGGGTGAAAGCGGTCAGCGCATCGGACGCGGCCAGATGCGTCGGCAGTCCCGGCAGCGCGGCGGTGATGGGATCGATCTGGCAATAGTTGGGGTCTGCCGCCGCCGCTGCCGGTGCGGGGGGCGGCGCGGGCCGCGAACAGCCGCCCGATACCGTCAAGATCAATAGTGCGACCCAGGCAATGCGCATGAATCGGACGCCAGCGGCGAGACTGGCGGATCCGATTTATAGTGTATCAATGCGCGGCGGTTATGCCGCCTCGGGCTTGAATTCGGTAATGTCCGGCTCGGGGACATTGGGCAGGTTCACCGTGCGGGCGGCCACCTTTCGGTAGCCCAATTGCTCGATCACTTCCAACACTTCCGTCCAGGAGGGATAGAGACGTTTATTGACTTTCTTGTAGGTTTCGATCGCCATCACGAATTCAAATTGGCGGCGCGGTCATTTCCCCCTCTTCGGCCGCGCGACGGTCGTCGGAGAGGCGCCGGCCGGGACCGCGACGGCGTTCCAGGCCCGTGTCGTTGCGCCGTTCCGCAACGCGCCGTTCCGGACCCGTGTACCCCGATTCGGCGCGGGTCTTAACCCGGCGATCCACCCCGCACCGGCGGTCCACCACTGTTTTGCGGCGGTCTTCCCCGCTTTTGCGCGCTTCCTTAACCGGGCTGTCCGACGGCGTCGACATGCGAAACCTCCGCATCCTGCATCGAATAGCACGGGTCGTGACTTTAGGTCCTATTATTCCTCGGGACCCGGCCTGAAGGTCCGATTCTTGAATTTCGCCTCGATATCGAGCCGAAATTCATCCATGGATGGGTTTCTGTTATAAACTTCGCGTAGTTCCAGTACTTCCATGAAGAAAATCGGCATTCTTGTCGTCGCCTATAACGCCCAGAGCACCCTCCGCAGCGTGCTCCAGCGGATTCCCGCCCGAGGTGAGCGGCAAGATCGACGAAATCTTCGTCTTCGACGACGCCAGCCAGGACCAGACCCACCTGGTCGGCATGCAGTGCAGTTCAGGAACTTCACGAGGGGAAACTCAACATCTACCGCAATCCCGTGAACCTGATGTACGGCGGCAACCAGAGGCGGGGATATCAATACGCGATGGAAAAAGGCCTGGACTATCGTCGTCCTTTTGCACGGCGACGGGCAATATGCCCCGGAAGTCATGCAGGAATTGCTCACGCCGCTGGAGCAGGGCCAGGCCGACATGGTGATGGGCTCCCGCATGCTCGTCAAAGGCGCGGCGCGCAAGGGGAACATGCCCCTTTACAAATTCTGGGGAAACCGCATCCTGACCACCATGGAAAATCTGCTCATCGGCACGCATCTGAGCGAGTTCCATTCCGGATATCGCGCGTATTCCGTGGCGGCCTTGCGCACCATCCCGCTTGATAAAATGACCAGCAACTGGCATTTCGACACGCAGATCATTCTGGAATTCCTGAAGCGCGGCTATCGCGTCAAGGAAGTTCCGATCCCCACTTATTACGGCGACGAGATCTGCCACGTGAACGGCATTCTCTACGCGTGGAACTGCGTGCGCGAGGCTCTAGGATACGCTCTTCGCCACCGCTGGAGGCCGCATGCCGCATTACCGGCTGCACCGCGACCCCTGGAGTAGTCATCAGCAAATCGCAAAGCGGCTGCGCAAAATCGCGCGGAATCCCGTACTGGACGTGGGCGCCGCCCAGGGCATGCTCGGCGAATTGCTGACCGGGAGCGGCGTCGTCATGGACGCCGTCGAACTCAATCCCGAATGGGCCGCCGCCTGCAAACCGCACTATCGCCACGTCATCACCGGCGACATCGAAACCGTTGACGTCACGGCCGAGCAGTATCGAGTCGTCGTTTGCGCCGACGTCCTGGAACACACAACCGACCCCCTGGCCGTTTTGGGAAAGTTGCGAAGAGTCGCCTCCCCCGACGCGGTCTATCTGATTTCCCTGCCGAATGTATCGCACCTGGCGGTTCGATTGATGCTTCTGGCCGGGAATTTTCCGCGCATGGAGCGCGGCGTGCTCGATAAAACGCATCTCCACTTTTACACGCGCGAAACGGCGCGGCGAATGCTCGAACATGCCGGCCTGCGGATTGTGCAGATCAGCACCACGGGCGTCCCGCTGGAGGAGATTTGGCCCGGCGGCGGGGGAGGGATGCTGTACAACGCCGCGATGAAGACTCAATATGCCGCGGTGAGAATTTTCCCGCGAATGCTGGCGATGCAGTTTATTTTTGAGGCGGTCTCGAACGATTCCCCCCGGGCATCTTCGAAATGAGCAATTCACCGGTCTTCGATTCGCCGCGGCGGGATTACCAGGCCAGCGCCCTGATGTGGACGCTGTTTGCGTTTTGCATGGGCTGCGCCATCAACGCGGCGGACGGAAGCTACAGCCGGAGCGCGCTGATCTGGCTCACGATCGCGGCGGCCGTCTCTCTGGCGGCGATCTGCCTTCGTCCGGGCCCGGACATGGAGGCCTCCTCTGGAAAAGTTCTCTGGCTCGTTTTGTTCATCGGGATCGCCTTCCAGGTCGGACAGCTGCTTTTCCACGAACGGCCGGGCGACTCGACCATTCTGACCGGCCTCCTCTTCATCGGCGCCCTCGGCGGCTTTCAGGCGATCCTCCCCTCGCGCCTGCGCTATCCGATTCTAGTGATCATGCTCGTCGCCTTTTGCCTGATCGCGGTCGCGCAATTTCGCTCGCGCTACCCATGGCCGGGCATCGACGTCTTCTATTTTCAGCAGCAGAGTTCCGAGGTGCTCGTTCACGGGCACAATCTCGAACGTCTCCCGGCGATCGTCCACGGCCGAAACCCCTACGCCATCCGGTTTCACAATGTCTACGATCCCCAGACGCCGTACTACGGACCGGGCGTCGTCGACAAAAATGATTTTCTTACCTACGGTTTTCCTTATCCCCCGCTGACTTTGCTGATGGATATCCCGGGGTATCTGCTGGGAGGCGAAATTCGCTTTTCGCTGGTTGGATCGATGGCCCTGGCCGCCCTGCTGATGGCGACGGCGCGGCCGGGCAGGATTGCCGTACTGGCGGCCACGCTCTTCCTGCTGACGCCCCGCTCGCTTTATGTCGTGGACCTGGCGTGGACTGAACCGATGCTGGCGCTGACCTTTTCGCTGGCGATGTTTTGCGCCTGCCGGTGCCGGAAAATGCTTCCCTATGCGCTGGGAGTTTATTTTGCGACCAAGCAGTACACGGTTCTTTCGCTTCCCGCGCTGCTTCTGCTCGTGGATGGGCCGGATCGATGGGCGCAGCTTCGCGGCTTGGTTTTGCGCGCGGGGCGGTCGTGGCCGTGATTACCGTGCCATTTTTTCTGTGGAACCCGCGGGAATTTTTCCGCGCCGTCGCTTATTGGCAGCTGATTCAGCCGTTCCGGGTCGACGCCCTGAGTTATCTGACTTTCATCTACAACCGCAACGGACACCACGTTCCGCCGCTGCTGACCCCTTTCCTGGCGATCATTCCCGCTGCCGGATTAGCTGTCTGGCGGGCGGCGCGGACCCCGCCGGGTTTGCCGCCGCGGTCACGCTGATCAATCTCGCCTTTTTCGCCTTCAACAAGCAGGCTTTCTGCAACTACTACTACTTCGTGATGACGACCAGTTGCTGGGTTGTCGCCGCCACTCCGGCCCGGGAATCTTCGCCCAAACCCCTTCCGGTTCAGGTTTTGGCGTGAATTTGTCCGATAAACCGTTATCGGACCCATGTGCGCCCGCATTGCGTTCATTCTCGCATCCATATTCTGCGTGACGGCGCTGGCCGGGCCCGCGGATATCAGCCGCATTCTCAAATCCATCACCTTTGAAGAGCGCCGGCTGGGAAACCGGGAAGACCTTCCGATGCATTGGAACAAGCTCGAGGGGCCGGGTCTGCCTCATTACGTCAACGGCATCCTGGCCGATGACCGGGCCCATACCGGGAACTACAGCTTCCGTTTCGATCTCAACGGCGGCTCGCTTATCTACCAATACGATCCGAGCGAAATCCCGGTGCAGGCGGGCGCCCACTATCGCGTCGAATGCTATGTGCAAACCACCGTCCTTCCGCATGCGCAGGCGCGCATGACGGCGTTCTTCACCGATATGGACGGCAATCCCATCCCGGACACGACCGTCCGATCCGATCTCTATGCCGCGACGCGCGACGATGACGATTGGCACAAACTCACCATCGAATTGACCGCGGGCAGCAGGAGTGCGCCTTCCTGGCGGTCCGGCTCGAATTGCTCCAGCCGAGTCTCTACGCCCCCAATACCCTGGGCGACCGCATGCTCTTCCCGCAGGACATTCGCGGCTCGGCCTGGTTTGACGACGTCACGATCTCCCAGGTTCCGCAGCTCACGCTCACTACCGGACATGCCGGAAATATTTTCAAATTAAGCGATCCGCTTCAGCTTTCGGTGCTTGTGAACGATCGCTTCACCGACGACCTGGCGGCCCAGTTGCTCGTCAAGGACGCCAACGGCGCGACCGTCTATCAGCGCAGCGGGACCCTGGACATGAGCGGCGCGCAGGATCTCGGCCCGGGCGCAAGCAAATGTCGATCACGTTGCCCAATCTTCCGCCCGGCTGGTACGACGCGGCCCTGGTTATGACCAGCCACGACCAATTTGTGGGACAGCAGGACCTGAACCTCGTTCGCCTGCCCGACGATCAAATCGCGACCGAGCCCGACCCGCGTTTTGGCGTCATCGCCACCGATCTTCCTTACGACGGGTGGGCGGAGCTGCCTCAAATCCTTCCCGTCATGGCGGTGGGGCGGGTAAAGCTGTCCGTGTGGAACAAGGACGGGGACATCCAGCACATCGACGCGGCCGCGTTCGATACGCTGCTTCAGCAATTGGAGGATTTGGGAATCACGCCGACGGCGTGCCTTACCGCCATTCCGCCCTCCGTGGCCGAGAAAATCGGAGGCAGCGACTGGACGCAGCTTCTGAAGGTTCCTCCGGAAACCTGGCGGCCGGACCTGGCGTATCTTATCTCGCGCCACGCCAACCATCTCGACCGCTGGCAGATCGGCGACGACGCCGATGCCGCGCTCTTCGTCCAAAACCCCCGGATGCGTGATGTGTACGATCTGCTCTACAAGGAATTTGCCGCCCTCATGGACCAGCCCGATCTGGCGATGCCCTGGCCCGCCTGGTACGACCTCACCGGGCATCTTCCGGCCACCGTCGCGCTTTCGGTTCCATGCGAAGTCCTCCCTTCGCAACTTCCGCTCTATATGCAGGAATTTCGGGGTCAGGAGGGGCATCAGCTGTCGCTAAGCCTGCAACTTCTGGACGAACGATACGGGCGCGACGAACAGATTCGCGATCTGGCCCAGCGCGTCATTTACGCCATCGCCGGCGGCGCCAACCGGATCGATTTCCCGCTGCCTTTCACCTTCCGCCGCGATGGGAAACAGGTGTCCGACCAACCGCAGGAAATGGTCCTGATCATCCGGACTCTGGTTTCGCAATTGTCGGGCGCGATTTTCCGCGGCAAAGTCCCCATCGCGCCAAATGTCCAAGCCTTCCTCTTCGATCGAAATGGCCAGGGCATCATGGTCCTTTGGAACCGCGGCGATTCGACGACTTCCAAGGAACTGGCCCTCAACCTCGGCGACCATCCCATGCGCGTTGATCTGTGGGGCAACGTCACGCCTCTCCTCCAGGCGGAGGGAGCCAAGGCTGACACGGTGAGCCTCGACCTAGGTCCGATGCCGATTTTCCTGGTTGATATCGACGGGGCCACCGCCCAGCTTCGCGCCAGCGTCGGCTTCGACGAGCCGCTTCTCGAATCCAGCTTCCAGGCCCACACGCGCAAAATTCATTTCGTGAATCCCGGGACGACCACCATCGGCGGCGAACTGAAACTCACCGGCCCCGCCGGCTGGACCATCACGCCCTCGGTGTTCAACTTCTCGCTCGACCCAGGCGAAGAATTCGACCGCGAAGTCAGCATCGAATTCCCCTACAACAGTTTCGCCGGCTCCAAAACCGTGACCGCCGAGTTCCAAATCCAGGCGGAGCGGAACACAACCTTCTCCGTCCCCATCACGCTTAGCTTGGGCCTAAGCGACGTCGGCATGCAAACCCTCGCGCTCCGGGACAAATCCGATCTGGTCGTCCAGCAGATGATCACCAACTACGGGAACAAGCCGATCGACTACACGGCCTTCGCCGTCTACCCCGGCCAGGCCCGCCAGGAACGACTTGTCATCAAACTCGGCCCGGGGCGAACGACGATCAAGCTCTACCGGTTCACGAACGTGCACTTCATCCAAAACGCGAAGGTGAGGAGCGGCCTTCGCGAAGTCGAAGGCACGCGGATATTGAATGATGAGGTACCGGTGCAGTGACGGTTGAATGACGAATGATAAATGACGAATGACGAATCAATGCCCGAATGACCCAATGAGACCACTCGGTCATTCGGACATTGATTCGTCATTCGTCATTTATCATTCGTCATTTCATAGGACTTCCGTCGCCCGGGGGTAACTCCCCAGCACCGTCAGTTGCAAACAGTGCTTTCTTGCCTCCTCGATGGCCTTTTTCATCTGGGCGTCTTCGGCGTGACCGGCGGCGTCGATGAAGAAATAGTATTCCCAGTTTACCTTTTTGCTGGGGCGTTTCTCGATATCCGTCAGGTTGATCCCGTTTTCCTTGAAGACATCCAGAACTTCCGCCAGGGCGCCGGGCTTGTGCGCTGTCGTGAACATGACCGCCGTTTTATCCGCGCCGCTTCGCC
This sequence comes from uncultured Phycisphaerales bacterium, assembly GCA_963844715.1. Lineage (GTDB taxonomy): Bacteria > Planctomycetota > Phycisphaerae > Tepidisphaerales > Tepidisphaeraceae > UBA1161. The sequence continues at coordinate 713,941 of CAWJPJ010000007.1, forward strand.
GGGCTCCCTCGCGGCCGATGACGAAGAATCGGGTCACGTTGTCGGGATTGTCCTCGATGTTCTCGAACAGGGTGTGCAGTTCGTATAGTTCGCCTGCCATCGCGCTTCCGATCGCCGCGGCGCCCGGCTGCTGGCCGGCGAGTTCCGCGGCGCGGCTTGTGCTCGCCGCCGGCTGGACGTCGCGGTCCTTCGCCGTGGTCGCCAGCCAATTCCGGCACTGGCTGAAAACCTCCGGTTTGCTGTAAATCGTCTTCACCTGCTCCCAGGGCGATTTCGACATCAAATTGTGATGCACGCTGGTCAGCACCTCGGCACAAATCTTCGCCGAGCTATGCAGGAACGCGTCCAGGGTATCGATCACGCCGCCGTGCAGGCTGTTCTCGACGGGGACCAGCCCGTAGTCGATATGCCCACGCACGACTTCCTCGAAGACGCCGGAAATGTCCGACAGGGCGACGCACTCGACGCTGCTTCCGAACTTCGCCACGGCCGCGGCGTGGCTGAACGACCCCTCCGGGCCCAAAAATCCGATCCGCAGCGGCTTCTCGAGCGCGAAACTCCCGCTCATCAGTTCCCGATAGACCGCCTCCAGGCACCGGTTCGGCAGGGGCCCCAAATTCAGCTTGCGGACCTTATCCAGAACCGCTTTTTCGCGATCCGGCGCATAAATCGGATCGCCGGTCGATTTCTTGATCTTCCCCACCTCGACGACCACTCGCGCACGGGCGTTGAGCAACTCGACGATCTGAGCGTCGAGCTGATCGATCTGTTCCCGCAGTTTTTCCAGGGGATCCTGCTGCGCCATGGCGATGTTTGTAGCCGCCGGGCCGCCGAGCGTCAAAATAAGCGAAATTTTGGCGATTTCCCGCAAGTGGCGGGTATCATTTTGCCCAGAAAGGATCATCCATGATGCGATGGGCGATTTTGTGTTCAATCGTGCTGGGGGTCTGCTCTATCCTTTCCGCTGCCGGGCCGTCGCCCTATGTTTTAGACGCGCAGGCGACATCTCGCCCGGACGGTAAGATCTCCGTCGTCGCGGTCATTCGCTCCACGTCGCCCGAGGGGCGCATCGTTCGTGCCCCTCACGTCGAAATCTGGAAGGGCCAGGGCGCTACGATGGAGCAGACCACTTCAACCACTCAGCCTAGCCCCGCGATTCTCTCCTCCACGAAAATCGAGGTCATCAGCATGACCGGTGAAGACAATGTCGTCGTAATCGCCAGGATCGCAAAAGATGGCCAAACGATCTGGGCCGACGCCCAAAAGGTCCCTATTTCCGCGCGGTAGCCAACTCGCGCGGTGGGGCGGGAAACGATGGGTCAATGGCGAGAGCATCTTCGATCCGCGGTTCTTTTCACAGGCTCATTTCTAATTCTCGCGCTGGGTCTTTACGCGCTGGTCGAGAGATCGATGTCCAGCGATTTGCTTACCGATTCGCTTTTCGCTCTAGTCCTGTCCGTTCCGGCGGCCGTTATCGCTTTCCCGATTTTGCTCGGGATTGCTATCTTGCTCAGGGGGCTGCTGGAGAAACTGAGTAATCGGCCTCTCCCTCGCCGACTATATTTCCCGTGGTCCGTGCCGATTCTATTCGCGTTTGGATGTCTTCTGTGGACCTATGCCGTAGCCCAGTCCGCGGCACGGTATTTCGAGATCGCATGAAAATGGAACCGCCGGCAAGCATCTCAAACCTGCAAGTATGGTGGGCCACTTTGCCCGGCGATTCGCTCTTTGGCTTTCGATTTCAGATTAAACCCGGAGATTTCGTTAAACTGCTCGGCGGGCGCCATTTTGACGTCGTTCCCCACGAACTCATCCCTAGCGAGGTCGAATACAAAGTTCAGAATCTAAGCAGTCTCGGGATGCCGCAACCTCTCGCGCCGCTGACGGTCGCGTTCCAGTATTCCGTAGACGGCCCACCCCCCGGACTTCCACACATCGTCGAAATCTTCGCAAACGACGATCGCAGCCAGATTGTCGTCTACGGGGATAATTGATTCGCCGGCTGTTGCGGCAACCCGGCCTTAATCATCTCCAAACATTTCTCCGCAAGAATTCCCGCCCCTTTCCCAAAGGAGAATGAATGAGGCTTGGATCGAGGAAACTGGCGGCTTTCGCAGGCGCGGCGTTGTTGAGTTTTGTTCCGATGGTCGCCTGGGGGCAATCTGCCGCTCATGTAATCATCATCTCAATCGACGGGCTGCACCAAGCCGATCTTTCCGATCCGGCTTTGATGGCTGATCTTCCTCGCATCACCGAATTGCTGAAATCGTCCGTCTCTTATTCCAACGCCGCGACCACCACGCCGTCCGACTCATTCCCGGGCGCTATGGCTTATTTCACGGGCGCTGGTCCGGCGACGACCGGCGTTTATTACGACGAAACCTTTTGCCGGTCCCTCATCGCGCCTGGCGGCACCACTTCCAGCCCACTCGGGACCGAAGTCGACAACACCGAAGAATTGGACAAAGACCCCGACGTTCTCAGCGGCGGCGGCGACAGCGGCGTGCAAAGCATCGACACCTCCAAGCTCCCCATCGATCCTTCGGGCGGCCCGGTCTATCCGCACGGTTATTTGAAGGTCAACACGATTTTCGAAGTCGCCCATGCCGCGGGGTTGCGAACCGTGGTTATGGAAAAACATCCTGCCTACGAAATCGCCGCCGGGCCTTCGGGCAAAGGCGTCGATGATTTCTACTGTCCGGAAATCTCCGCCAAGGCCGCGCTCGTCGATGGAAAGCTCGTCGACAGCGACGGCAGCGTCCCTGACGGGGAAAAGCTCAAGCAGATCAGCAAGCAGGTTCCGCTCGCGTGCGCGTATGACGACATGCGGATCGCGGCGCTGCTGCGGACGCTCGACGGGCAAGACACGCGCACGACGACCAAGCCGGGGATCCCGGGCCTGATCGAGATCAATCTTCAGGCCGTCAATGTCGCGGAAAAGAGTAAGCACGGCGGAATCGAAACAGTGGACGGCAAGGAAACCCCTTCCGACGATATGAACACCGCCTTGGCCCACGTCGATGCCAACATCGGCCAGGTCGTGGATAAGCTCAAAAGCGCCGGCCTGTGGGACCAGACCCTGCTGGTCGTTACCGCCAAGCATGGGGAAAACCCTCGGGTTGGCACGCTCCGCACCATGGGCGCACCGGTTTATCTCGATCCGCTGCGGACCGCGGGCATCACGGTTGGGCATGCCACGGTGGATGATCTGGCGGTGATCTGGCTCAATGATCCGACCCAGGTAGCCAAGGCGGCGGGGATTCTTGAAGGAATCAAATCGAGCAACGCCGACGCGGCTATTGACCAAATCCTTTGGGGCGATTCGCTCAAGGCGGCGGGCCTGGCGGGCTCCGCCGATCGGACGCCGGACCTGATCGTCACGCTTAAGCCGGGCGTTGTCATTGGCGGTAAGCCGAAGCGTTCGGAACACGGCGGATTCTGCGAGGATGATACGCACGTTCCGCTGATCCTTACCGGCGGCGTAGTCGATCCGAAAAGCCGGGCCACGGTCGTTGACGGACCCGTCAAAACCACGCAAATTGCCGTCACGGTCATCGAGGCGCTTGGTCTGAACCCGGGCGACTTGCAGGGAGCCCAAATCGACAAGACGCAGGCTCTGCCCAATAGCGGTTTGGAGAATATAGCGGCCGCCAAGGCTTCGGCGCACTAGGCGTTTAACCGGCGGCGACCAAACCGAATCGCACATGCACGCGGCGCTCGATCGGCGCGAAGATGAGCCGATCCGCGAGCATGCCGATCACGACCATGACGATCATGATGGCCACAACTTGCGCCACGTCGGAAAAATCCTCGCCGGTGCGCAGAAGAAATCCGAGCCCGTGACGATCTGCCGCGAGGATCAGTTCGGCCCCCATGAGAGACCGCCAGGCAAAGGTAAACCCCTGCCGGAGGCTGCTTGCCAGCGCCGGCAAACCCGCCGGCAATAGCACATACCGATAAAGCCGCCACCGCCGCGCCCCCAGCATCAATCCCGCCAGGCGAAACAGCGGCGAAGTATTTTTCAGCCCGTCGCGCATGGAAATTGATATTCCAAACGCGCTCCCCATCACCAGCACGAAAAGAATTCCCGTCTCGTTGAGCCCAAAGAGCAGCACCGCCAGCGGCACCCAGCAGACACTGGGCAAAGTTTGTAAACCCAGAAACGCCGGGCCCAGAAAATCGTTCAACCGTTTCGACCGCCACATCGCGGCGCCCAGAAAGGTGCCGACGACGACGCTGATGCTGAATCCGACGATTAGCCGGATCGCGCTGACCAGGTTCGCCGAGATCAGCGGCGCGTGGACGATGCGATTCCAGGAAAAGACGCTCTGGGGTCCCGGCGGGAGCGGCCAGCCGCGATGCAGCGGGGCGCCAAAATCCGTCGAGATTCCCAGCATATCCAGCAGCGAATCGACGATATGGCTTGGCGCCGGAAAAATGAACGGACGCCACTGAAAAATCCTATATGCCGCTTCCCATATCGCCAGCAACGCTGCCCAGATCAGCAATCTTTTGAGGCTGCCACGAATCTTCGGCCGCCAGGGCATTGACACGATTGACCTCATCCTCAATTTCTTTTCGAACCTGTTTCGCCAGTTCGTTGATGTCCGGGCTATCGAACATGCGCGGATGCGGGAGCTGCACGTCGATGATCTTGCGTATCCCGCGCCCGTGGGCGCTCAGCACGATCACGCGATCGGCCAAACGCACGGCCTCGCCGACCGAGTGGGTCACGAACAATACCGTTTTTCGCGTCTGGCACCAGAGGAGTTGCAACTGATGATGCAGCAGGGTCCGCGTCTGGGCGTCCAGCGCCGCGAACGGCTCGTCCATCAGCAAAACCGCCGGATTCATCACCAGAGCCCGCGCGATGGCGACCCGCTGGCGCATTCCGCCGGAAAGCTCGTGCACCAGTTTTTTTTCGCTTCCGCCCAGGTGCACCATCTTCAGCGCCGCCGCGGCCCGCTCCGTCCGCTCGTTTGCGCCGACGCCCTTCATCTTCAGCCCGAACTCGACGTTTTGCATCGCCGTCAGCCAGGGGAACAGACCGTGATCCTGAAAGACCATCGCCCGGTCGGGGCCGGGATGGCGAATGAGTTTGCCGTCCAGCGTGGCGGTTCCGCTATCGGGCCGGGTCATTCCCGCGGCGATGTTCAGCAGCGTCGTCTTCCCGCAACCGCTGGGGCCGACGACCACGACGAATTCCCCCGGGTCCGTCTTCAGTGAGAAATCGCGAAGCGTGTGCGCGGAAGAATTGACGAATCGCTTGCTGATTCCATCCAGAACCAACCTGCCGACCGTCGGCGGAGCGGCCGTCGCCTGCGCGTTGGACATTGGATCGTGCTCCCTATGGTGCGGTCGCCGGCGCCGCGCCGGCGATCTGGCGCATGATACCAGTTTCAAACAGCCCCGTCAGGTCGGGGGCGCCGCGGACGATATTCAAATCCGCCGCCCATTCACCCATCGTCGCAAACGTGTCCGGAAGCGGATCGTCCGTGAATTGCGTCCGGCTCAGACTGTCCGCGAGCACTTTCGAGGACATCTTCTTTCCCCCCGATAGAGCCGAGAGCGCATCGCCCAACTGGCCCGCATAATTCTGCGGATTATTCTGCAATCGCGTTGTCCACTGATGATGCACGGCGAGCACCTTCGCGATGGCGTCCGGATGAGCCGCGAGAAATTGCGGCGTGGTCACGACCACCGTCAGCGAGAATTGCTTGTTCGGCCAAAAATCCTTCTCCTCGGCGACCAGCACCGCGTTGTCCCGTTCGATGAGAATTTCTCCCCACGGCTCCGGCACCCATGCCGCGTCGATCTTCCCCCGCGCCATCAGTCCGGCCTGCTGGGAATTCGGCACCGGCACGACGTTGTCGGAGTCCGATTGCCCAAGCACGCTGGTCACGTAATGTCGAGCCGAGACATCTTGGGTATTGCCGATCTGCGGGGTGGCGATGCGCTTCCCTTTCAAATCCGCCGGTGTCGAAATCCCGGCGTCTTTGCGGGCGACGATGAGCACGCCGTTCGCCGCCGCACCCGCGATGACGCGCACCGCCTGGCCATTGCTATGCGCCTGCGCTCAGCACCGGCCCGGGCCCGACATAACCGATATCGATCTCACCGGCATTCAGCGCCTGAATCAATTCGGGTCCGGCGTTGAACACCTTGGTCTTCAATTGCACCGGCCCCAGCGCCGTCTGCAAATCTCCCGATGCCACTTCCAAGACCGCCTGGGCGTGCGTCACGTTCGCAAAATATCCGAGGCGAAGCTCCGTGAGCGGCGGGGGGGGTGCCGGCTCGCTCGATTTCCCGCACCCGCTGATTAAAACTCCGATCGTCACGACGAACGAAGAGAACACGCTCACCCTGACCCACTTCCAGAAACCCGGAAGAGGGCGATTATTTTCTTTCATTTTCCTGGCTTTCATCTGAATCTCCGCACGATCAACGTATCGTTCTGCCCCCCGAACCCGAAGCTGTTCGACATGGCCACATCCACTTTCGCCGCACGAGCCTGATTCGGGACATAATCCAAATCGCATTCCGGATCGGGATTTTCCAAATTCATGGTCGGCGGGAGCATGTGGTCCCGTATGGCTAAGACGCAACATATCAATTCCACCGCGCCGGCCGCCGCGATCAGGTGCCCCATCATGCTCTTGATGCTACTCACCGGGCATCCGCGCGTTGTCCTTGAACACCGCCTTGATCGCCCCGGTTTCGTTGCCGTCATTTTCGCGCGTTCCCGTCCCGTGTGCGTTGATGTACTGAATGTCCTTCGGCGAAAGCCCGGCGTCCGCCAGCGCCTCGGTCATGGCGCCGATGGCGCCTTCGCCTTCGGGGTGCTGATCGGTGATGCGGAACGCGTCCGCCGTCGAACCATACCCGACGACCTCGGCAAGGATTTTCGCCCCTCGCTCCTGCGCATGCTCGAGCGTTTCCAGAATGACCATCCCCGCCCCCTCGCCCAGGACAAACCCGCCGCGCTGTGCGTCAAAAGGCCGGCTCGCGCGCGGCGGATTTTCGTTCGCCGTTGACAACGCCGTGAGCCGGATGAACCCGGTCACGCCGAGCGGATGGATCATGCTATGCGCACCGCCGCCGATCATGACGTCCGCATCGCCGCGGCGCAGTATTTCGGTCGCTTCGCCAATTGCTTGCGTGCTGGCCGCGCACGCCGTCAGGCAGTTAAACGCCGGGCCGCGCGCCCCCGTCAGACAGCGCCAGATGCGAAAGCGGCATATTCGGCTCCTGCTCCAATTCCCTGACCCTATTCATGCGCTCGAACGCCACTTCAGTCCATTTCACCGCATCCAGCGAAGCCGCCTGCGGATTCCAGCCGGAAAGAATCGCGCCGAATAGGCCTCGAAATCCAGCGATCCTTCGCCGCTGCCGAGATAAATCCCGACGCGATCGAGATCCATCTTCGCCGCGTCCAATCCCGCCGCTTTCCAAGCCTCGCGCACGCCCCGAGCGCAAATTGCGTGTTTCGGCCAACCCCCGCGTGCGGGCCGGCCATGCCGATGAAATCCTCCATTCGGTAATCTTTCACTTCCGCGGAAATGCTGGTCGAAAATGTTCCCGCCTCGAAAATCGTCGTGCGCGATATCCCGGACTCGCCGGCGAGCAGCCGCTTCCACACGCTCTCGATGGAATGCCCCATCGGCGTGACCCAGCCCATTCCCGTGATGACCACTCGCTTCCTCATGAGCCAACTTTCCTGAAAACCAGCGCGGCATTCTGCCCGCCGAGGCTATACACACTAGTCAGCGCCACGCCGATTTTTCCATCGCGGGTCTCCCGCGCAACATTCAGCTTCCCGCCGTCAACAATCTTTCGCGTGTTCACGCCCGGCGGAATCTTCCCGTGATAGAGAGCCAGCACCGCGCTGGCGGCATCCACACCGCTTCCCGCCGCCAGGCTGCCGATTTGTGCCTTGATCGGCGAAACCGGGACCTTTTCCGCGGCGGTTCCGAGTGCCGCTCGAATTCCCGCCAGTTCCGCCTTGTCGTGGGATGCGATGCCCAATCCGTTCGGCACCAGCACGCCCACATCTTCGGCTGACACAGCGGCCTCTTTGAGCGCGTTGCGGATCGCCTGGGCATAACTATGCCCGCTCGGTTCGGGGTCGGCGATCTTGTAGCTGTCCTGGCTGGCCGCGAATCCGGTCAGTTCGGCGTAAATCTTCGCCCCGCGCTTCTTGGCGCGCTCGAATTCCTCCAGGACGAGCAATCCGCCCCCTTCACCCAGCGCCGTCCCCTCCGCATCCGAGTCAAACGGGCGAACTGCCTCGGCGGGCGTTTCATTGCTGCTGCGATTCAAACGTTCCAGCAGCGTCTGCCGGAGTATTCCCATCGGATTGATTTTGCATTCCGCGCCGCCGCAGATCGCCAGATCGGCCTTGCCGCGCTGGATGGTCCGGAACGCCTCGCCGATCGCCAGATGGCTGCTGGCATCCGCGCAGGTGATCGTATTACTCGGCCCCTTAAGCTGATGAATGATTGTCACATGGCACGCCAGCATGTTCGGCAAATACTTGAGCAGCCACAGCGGCGTAAGCTGCGTCATCCCCTCGATGCCCCATTGGGCCATATCCAGCCGATTCGGCTCGGCCGCCGTCCGCGACGTATTCATCGCCGCGCCCAGTTCATCAAGCTCGCGCTGACCAGCCCCGCCCCGATATTGCACCCAAATCTTTTACCGTCGAAGTTCGGCGTCTCGGTATACGCCTGCGATTTCAATCCCGAATCCTTGAACGCATCGTCCGCCGCGACGACGGCCAATTCGATATCCCGCGCCATCACCTTGGTGGCTTTGCGATAGGTCTTTGGGACGTAATCGCCGATTTTGTAAGCCGGCGCCTCGCCGCCGACCTGGCAGGGGAACCCCGCCGGATCGAACAGGCTCAATCGCCGAATGCCGATCTGCCCCGCGCACAGGGCATTCCAATGGGCGACGCCGCCGATTCCGATCGGCGAGACGATTCCGACTCCCGTGACTACAACTCTTCGCATCTAAAGGGATATGTTCGCCCCGAGTCGGTAAGTCTTCAATAGCTCGGTAAATTGCGGCGTGAAAACGAAGTTATGCTCGGGAAATTCCATCCCGGCAAGATTCTGATCGATATGGCTGAACATCAACTCGATTTCCGCGACCACTGGGGCGTCAGCCTCGATTCCCACCGTGACTTTTCCGCTGACGGAGGCTCCGTCCTCGGAAAGCTGCTCGATTTTAGCCGAATAAACCAGCGTCTCCCCCGGCCGCGCCAGCCGATGGAATGTCGCACGGCCGATCTTCGCGAGGATCACTTTTTCAGAAAAATCCGCGCTTCGCCGACCAGAATCCCCGCCGTCTGCGCCATCCCCTCGATGATCAGGCTCGCCGGCATGATCGGAAACGCCGGATAGAGATCGTGCAGATAATCCTCGGCCAGCGAAATGTTCTTGATCGCGACCGCCGATAGTCTGCTTTGAAACTCGACGAATTTGTCGATCCAGATCCAGCGCGCATATCACCCGAGCTTGGATTGGACGTAATTCACGACCGTCTGCACGTTCAGCAAATCCTGGGCGGCCTGGATGGTCGGGTTCTTGTCGAACGCCGTGAAATCCGCGAACGGCATGCGCTTTTTCAATTCCGCGATTCCCAGCGGCGTGATCTTCCCGTCCATCACGAATTTCTCGTCCGCCATCATGGCCGGCAGATTTTCGGGAAACAGCTCCCCGCGGGGAATCTTGAACGGCTTGGCCGGGTCGGTCGTAAACGCTTTTTCGAGCCGGAACACAATGTCCAGAAAGTCGATGCTCTCCGCCCCCAGGTCTTCCCGCAGCGTCGCGTCCGGCGTCACTTCATCGGCATCCGCGCCCAGCACATCCTCCAGAACGCCCTGAACTTTTTTAAAGATTTCTTCTTTGCTCAGTGCCATGAAAATTCCTCTTTCAAGAAAGCCCCGAAACATTCCCGTGCGTCAGCAGCGCCCAGCGGTGTTGTGTGTGTTCGATCAGATTCCGGTCGATCCCCGCCAGTTCCGCCTGTTTGTCGGCCAGATTGAAATACGCCAGCTCGACGCGCACCGTGACCGCCGTTTTATCGTTGAGGGTCGCCGACGCCTTGAACGTCGCGCCGTCGTCGGTCATTTTTGCCAGTTCGACTTCCACGCGCAGCACGTTTCCCGGGGCTACGAACGCGCCGTATTTCACGTTTCGCGCTTCCTTGAGGACCGCCATCGACTTGGAAAACCCCTGCCGCCGCTGAAGCAGCCAACCCGCCGCCTGCGTGATGGCCTCGAGCATGAGCACGCCGGGCAGCACCGGAAAGGTCGGAAAATGATCCGCGAGATACTCCTCGGCGAGGCTCACGTGCTTCAGCGCCACCAGCTTCGTGTCCGACACCGATTCGATTTTGTCGATGAGATTGAATTTCACAAAAAAGGCCCGCGATTCCGTGCGTCAACCAAGCGGCGTTGTATCGGTGACCCGCCCCCATTGCAAGGCCGAGAGACTCACGGAGCATCGCTAAATTGGGCATGTACGGCTGAATTGTCGCTCAGCCGAACCCAACCGATCGCGCGCGATTCCAGCGCACGAAGAGGCGATGGGCGCGTCGTCGCGCTGGGTTTGAAGATCAATCCATGATCCGAATTCACCCCCGGATCGAAACCCGCCAATCCCCCGCTGCCCAGGAGAGAGCCGCCGTCCCACGTCACGGCCAAGTCCCGGTCCAAATCCACATCCGAATGCGTCGGATTCACCAGATCGATTTCCGTCAATTGCGGCTCAACGGTTCGCAATTCGATAAACAACTGGCTTCGCTTGCGGAAATGGAGAACAATTCCCGCCGCCAGCAGCGCCGCCACCATCGCGGCAAACCAATACGCCATCCATTTTTGTGAAAATTTCACGGGTCGTTGAATTACGACGAGAAGAATTTCTTGATGGTTTGAACCGTCGCCTGCCTCTGCACCGTGGCGATGCTTTCCAGAAGCGGAATCTCCTTGGGGCAGACCTGCACGCAGTTGCCAGCCTTTCCGCAATCGGCGACGCCGCCTTCTTCCATGAGCGTATCCAGCCGTTCCGATTTCAGCGCTTTGCCGCTCGGGTGCTCATTGAAAAGCCGCGCCTGGCTGATCACCGCCGCGCCGACAAAATGATTCACCGGCGTGTATTGCGGGCACGCCTCCAGGCAGCATCCGCAACTGATGCAGCGCGACAGCGGATAGACCTGCTCCTGTTTCGCCTGGGAAATTTTCGGCCCCGGACCGAGATCGTAGGTCCCGTCGATCGGCACCCAGGCCCGAATCTTTTTCAAATCGTTGAACAACCGTTGCCGATCCACGAACAAATCTCGCACCAGCGGGAATTTCTTCATCGGCTCCAGGGTGATTGGATCGCTCGACCGTCCAATTTTGTCCACCAGCGCCGAGCAGGCCTGCCTCACCCGCCCGTTGACCACCATCGTGCACGCCCCGCACACTTCTTCCAGGCACCCGCTGTCCCAAACCGGAGGCGTGGTCGCCGTTCCGTTCGTTGTCGTCGGATACGCCGCGATGTGCTGCAAGCACGAAATGACGTTCGCATTGGGCCGATAAGGAACCGCGAATTCTTCCCAGCGCGAGGGTTTGTCGGGTGCATCCTGCCGCCGAATCCGGATGATCACCTTCCGATCACTTTCCGGCGCTGCGGAAGCTCCTGGTGGGGCGGGACTCATCGGCAAAACTCTATGGATCAAACCCCCGCATGGCAAGACCAGCACCCCAACTTCCGATATATACTGGCCATGGTGACCCGCCGGCTTTCACGGATTCGACTTGTGGCTGCCGTCGTGGCGGCATTCTTACTCGTCTCCTGCAGCCAGGAACAGCATCTCGGCTCCTGGAGCGGGCCGCAGATGCTCTCGCAGGTCAGCATCGAAGACGTCAACAACGCCCCCCAGGTCAAAGTCCTCCGCACCCCGCATTACAAAATCTATACGACCGTCGATGATCGCCCCGATCTGAACGATCGCATCGCCCAGTTAATGGAGGGCGCCTTCGGAGCCTATCGCACCGTCGGCGGCAATGTCCCGGTTACCGATTACCCGATGCAGTGCTACATCTTCGCCAATCGCGTTCAGTGGGAGCGATTCACTCTCATGCACGCCGGCCCGGACGCGGACATTTATCTCAAGATCGCCCGAGGCGGGTACACCATCCACGACTGGTACGTCGCCTATTACATCGGGGACATCTCCACCTATTCGGTCGCCGCCCACGAGGGGTGGCACCAGTACGTCAACCGCCATTTCAAAGGCCGTTTGCCTCCCTTCCTTGAGGAAGGGATTGCCTGCATGTTTGAGAACGTCGAATGGGACGGCAATTTGCCGCGATGGAATCTCTCCCTCAACCCCTCCCGCGCCTGTCTCTTCGCCGGGCCATGGATGCCGGCGAACTCTTCCCCCTCGATAAGCTCTGTATGCTCCATGCCGGTGAAATCGTGAATATGTCGACCATCCGCATCGAGGCCTTTTATGCCCAGGATTGGGCCTTTGCCCGGTATCTGTGGGAGGGGGAGAACGGCCGCTTCCGCCCCGCCCTCCAGCAGCTTATTGCCGACACGGCTGCCGGAACCGTCTACGACCCGACCGGCTCCCATCGCCGGAAATACCTCCCCTGGGATGCCCGGGGCGTCCGCCCGATGCTCGAACACTACCTAAAAGAGGATTTTCCCACCCTCCAGGCCGGTTTCCAGCAGTTCATGGTCAAAGTGGCATACGACGAAATGAAGGAGCAGTTCCAAATGTAGGAGTCGTTTGAGCGCTAGATACCGGACCTTTGATCCTTTGCTTCGTCTTCACCTGTTTTCAGATAAAAATTGTATTGGAGCCTGCCTCGTCTCACGATATATTTTTAGCTATGGATTCGCATCACGTTGGCAGTTCGTGTTTGCACCGTCGAATGTGCCATTTCAGGGGTCGCGTCCAGGGGGTTGGGTTCCGATACACAGTCAAGAATTTAGCGATGCAATACGATGTCTACGGGTACGTTAAGAACCTCCCCGACGGCAGTGTTGAACTGGTCGTCGAAGGCCCCGACTCCGAAATGCAAGGGCTCATCGAAGACGTTCACCGCAAAATGAACCCCTACATCGCCAAGATAGACCAAACCGAAGCCCCAGCCACCGGCGAATTCGACTACTTCCACATTCGCCACTGAAATTTCGGCATTCAACGCCCCCTCCTGCTCGCCCCTGCACCCGTCTGGAATCTGCATCTTTGAGCGGCTAAACTCGATTATCTCATGTATCGCACCTTCGTGATCATGCGCTATACCTTCCTGGAGGCCACGCTCCAGCCAATCTACGGGTTCCTGATCACGCTTGGCGGAGCCATCGTCATCATCTTCGGTCTGCTCCCCTTCTTCGCCCTCGGGGAAGACACCAAGATGTACATCTCAGTCACCCTCGACGTCATTCTGCTGATCGTTCTGCTTACCTCCCTCTTTGCCGCCAGCAAATCGATCTATGACGAGATCGAAGATCGCACCATGCTGACCCTGATGAGCAAACCCGTCCAGCGCTGGCAGGTCATGCTGGGCAAGTACTTCGGAATCATCCTTTCTGCCGGCCTGGGCGTGGCCATTCTGGGCTGCATACTCGCCTTGGGGACGTGGTTTCGAATACCCAACGACTATCTTCTCAATATCCAGACCCTCAACGACCTGGTCAGCACGCGAATCTGGCAATATCGCCTGATGCATATATCGGGCCTGATTCCGCAACTGATCCTCACCTGGCTCCAGATCAGCGTGCTGGTCGCCATTTCGGTGGCGCTCTCGACGCGCTTCTCCCTGGTGGTGAATCTGCCGGCGGTTCTGATGATTTACGTCGCCGGCAATCTGACCCGCTTTCTCTACCCGCTCTCGACCGGCGCGCTGGCCGGCAAGCCCGCAATCGTCAAAGGCGTGGCCTGGTTCTTCAGCCTGATCCTTCCGTATCTTGAGTCGTTTGACCTTAAAAAGTGGACTGTACTTTCGACCATCCGCGTCCCCGGTACGACGTTCGCCGCTGACTCGCGCGGCGTGTTCCTCAGCGACATCTACGGCGGCGTCGCCCATGCCGCCCTCTACGCCGTCGCCTACGTCGGCTTCGCCCTCTGCGCGGGGCTGATCAGCTTCCAAAGCCGCGAACTGGGCGGCGGCGAAGGATAATTTCCGTTTCCAGGAGTCCCTTGGACCCTCCTACGAGAGAGAAGTTTCTTAACGACGTCCTCGAATTGGTCGCGCGGAAATTCCCCCTGGTAAAAGTGGCGCGAGGGCAGGCGAGTTTCTCGCTGGCCGTAAACGGTCAATCCGCCTCGCTTGAAAACGTCTATCGCGTTTCGGTTCTGCGTCCGGACGAAACCAGCAAATACGTCGAGCGTTGGATTGTCGAGCTGCTCCGCGCTTCCGAGGGAACGCCTGACGCTCGCGAGCCTTTCGATACGGTGCGCGAGCGTATTCTTCCCATGATCGCGCCCGATCCCAGCGACATCATCCAGCAGGCCGTCACGCAGCCTCTCATCAACGGGCTATCCGTCGCCTACGTCGTCGATCAGGATCGTTCGGTCTCATATGTCACTCAGCAGCGGCTGGCGCAGTGGGGCATCCCGATCGACGACTTGCACGCCGCCGCGCTGGAGAATCTGACCGCCCACAGCCAGGAACTGGAGGCTCACGCCGCCCAGGATGAGCAGGGGGGCATTTATCTGATCCTCTTCCAGACGATGGACGGCTTCGACGCCAGCCGCGTTCTCCTCCCCAGCCTCCACGAAAAGCTCCGCGGCCATCTGGGCTCCCCGTTCTTCGCCGCCATTCCCAATCGGGATATTCTTCTCTGCTTTCGCAACGACGACGAAACGCTGGCCAAGCTTCGCCCGCAGATTGAATCCGATTTCCGGCGCATGCCGCATGAATTGACGGACAAAATCCTGCTGATCACTGCCGACGGGATTGCCTCGCGCGAGTGATTTGCGATTCGGACAGCTCTTCCCCTAAAATTTGCGTCCCCTCTTTTCCCCGCCACCCCGGTATTTCCGGGGGGAGGGCCAGGGAGGGGGTTTCAGGAGCCAGGGAGTCCCATGCGTTTCGGAATCTGCGCCCCAGTTGAAAACGCCCACGAACTGCGTGCCGGCGGCGCGGACTTCGTCGAGGAAAATGTCCAAAACCTTCTCGATGGCCAGGTGCCCGAGGCGCAGTGGCGGGGGGGTGAACGAGCCGGGAAATCCGCACTCCCCGTCGCGGCCGCCAATTGCCTTATCCCCGGCACATTGAAAATCGTCGGCCCGGCCGTAAACAACGAGAAGATCAAAACCTATCTGACGGCTGTCACCGCCCGTGCCCGCGCCGTCGGGATAAAAATCCTCGTCTTCGGCAGCGCCGGAGCCCGCAACGTTCCCGAGGGTTTTGATCCCAAGGAAGCACGCCGGCAGATCCTCGATTTTTTGCGCATGGCTGTTCCCCTTGCGGCGGTGCAAGGTATCACGATGGTCGCCGAGCCCCTCGATCGAAACGAATCGAACATTATCCATACCATCGCCGACGCGATGGATTTAGTTCGCCAGATTAATCACCCGAATTTCGAATGTCTTGTTGACAGTTTTCACTTTTGGGTCAACAACGACAGCCTGGAGGATTTGCAGAAGTCCGTCGCGCACATTCGCCACGTGCACGTCGCCGATCAGCAAGGCCGCGTACCCCCTGGCGAAAGCGGAAAAAGTGATTATCGTCCCCTCTTCCGCGTCCTGAAGAGGGGCGGATATGAAGGCGGTATCAGCGTCGAATCGCCCACCTGGACCCGATACGCGGCCGAAACGCCGCGCGTCATCCAGTTTTTAAAAAGTCAGTGGCAGGAAGCTTAATCCAAGGAAAAGAACCATGGCAAACCGAATTTATAATTTCAGCGCCGGACCGGCGATGTTGCCGACCGAAGTTCTCGAAAAATCCGCCGTCGCGCTGGTCGATTATCAGGGCAAAGGTTTTGGCATCGCCGAGGTGAGCCATCGCGGCAAGGAATTCGAGGCCGTCAACGATGAAGCCATTGCCCGTTGCAAACAGCTTTTGGGCCTCGGCGACAGCCACGACGTTCTCTTCCTCCAGGGCGGCGCCACGCAGCTCTTTACGATCATTCCCATGAACTTCCTCCACACCAGCGCCGACTATCTGGTCGCCGGCGAGTGGAGCAAGAAAGCTGTCTCCTTCGGAAAAGAGGTCGGAAAGATCAATGTCATCGGCAACACCGAGGCCAGCAACTTCGATCACTCTCCGCTTCCCAGCGAATGGAAGCTCGATGCGGCCGCCGATTACCTGCACGTCTGCTCCAATGAAACCGTGCACGGCCATCGCCTGCCCGCCTGGCCCAAACATCCGAATCTTATCGTTGACGCCAGCAGCGAATTCCTCTCTCGTCCTCACCCGGCGCAGGATTGTGCTCTGATTTATGGCGGCGCGCAAAAGAATCTCGGCCCCGCCGGCGTCGTGCTGGTCATCGTTCGCAAGGATATGTATCCCAAGCAGAAGAAGACGCCCAGCAAGCTTTGGAGCTTTAAGGACCAGGCTGAGAACAAGTCCATGCTCAACACGCCGCCGACGTTCGGCGTTTATGTTCTTTTGGAAATCTTCCGCTGGCTCGAGGCCCAGGGCGGCCTGGCGACGATGGAAAAGCGCAACGCCGAAAAAGCCGCCGCTGTTTATGGCGCGATCGACAATTCCAACGGCTTTTATAAGGGAACCGTTTCCAACAAGGACCAGCGTTCCCACATGAACGTCACGTATCGCCTGCCCAGCGAGGAATTGACCGACGAATTCGTGAAGACCGCCGGCAAGAACGGCATGATGGGCCTCAAAGGCTATCGCACCGTCGGCGGCATTCGCGCCAGCATCTACAACGCCATGCCCCCGGCAGGCGCGACGGCCCTGGCGCAATTCATGAAGGATTTCGCGTCCAAAAAATCCTAACCCGCGCGAACAATCTTAGTTGGCGGGCGAGCGTTCCGGGCTGAGCTTCTCGAAGCCAGTTCGCCGTTAAGACCGCGAGTTGCGCCCGCTCGCGAGCGCCGGTTGCTTCCCAATCCCCCAACCCATACCATTTCGATCGGCTTTCCATAGGGAGATCGATTCGCCTATCCAAGCGGACCGAATACGGCTTACGCGCGGTCGTCCAGCTCGCCCGCCTCTGGCCAACCGGCTTCATCCAATCGCGCGATCTCTCCCAGCAGGAAGACCTCCCCAATAAATTCCTCGAATCGATTCTCCTGGCCCTCCGGCGCGGCGGGTTCCTCGAAAGCAAGGTCGGCAGCGGGGGGGATATCGGCTCTCCCGCGCGCCGCGCGAGATCAGCGTCGGCGATCTCATCCGCCGACTCGAGGGCCGGCTCACCGTCAAGGAAAACGCCTCGGTTCCCACAACCGACCTCTCGCCGGGTAAGATCGCCGTGCGGCTTCTCAACGATCGGCTCACCCAGGCGACCGACGACGTATTGGATCAATTGACCCTCGAGCAGTTGATGGAACACGTCAACCGCGCCGCAAATGTTCAGCAGGCCATGTACTACATCTAACTTTTTTCACTTTTCCGCGGCTGCTCCATGACGCTCGCCTTCCTCGGCCTCGATTTCCAGCACGTCCAGCCCTGGCTCGAATCCGGCGGCTACGGCGTCCTCTTCCTGCTGCTTTTCGCCTGCGGGCTGGGCCTGCCGCTTCCAGAGGACATCCCGCTCATCGCCTCGGGCATCCTCATCGCACAGCACCAGATGCATCTTGCCTTCGCCGCACCGGTCGCGTGGCTCGGAATCGTCGGCGGCGACTGCATGCTCTACCGTTTCGGGTATCGCTACGGCAGAAATATCTGCAAGCTCCCCTACATCGGGAAACACGTCACCGTTCCGCGGCTTCAGCGCGCCGAAGTGCTCTTTGCCAAATGGGGCATCTGGGTTGTCGCCGTCGGCCGGCTCTTCGCCGGGATTCGCGGCGCGATGGTGGTCGCCGCCGGCACCACGCGATTTAAATTCATCAAGTTCATCATCGCCGATGCCCTTGCGGCGATCGTCAGCGGCGGATTGTTCATGTCCGTCGGCTACTGGTTCGGCTCCAACCTCGACACCATGTGGAAAAAAGCCCACGAGTTCAAACTCGCCCTGGCCATCGCCGCGCTCATACTGGCCACCGGGGTGATCCTCTATGTCCGCTGGCGCAACCGCCGCCACACCACGCTCGGCCAGGTTGTCGTCGATAAAGTTCAGCAAGTCGCCGGCAATTCCACCGAACAATCGCCGCAACCGTAGAGTTGAACGTGAATCTTGCCCTGGCGATTGAAACTTCCAGCCGAATCGGATCGGTCGCCCTCTGCCAGGACGGCGAAACGCTCGCCGACGAAACTTTCCCCCACGGCCTGCAAAACGCGGCCCGAATCGTCCCCGCCATCGATGCCCTGTGCCGAAAACTCGCCCGCCAAAGCCGCGACATCCGCGAGATTTACGTCTCCGCCGGACCCGGTTCCTTCACCGGCCTGCGCATCGGCATCACGCTTGCAAAAACTCTCGCCTTCGCGACTGGCGCCAAGCTCATTGCCGTTCCCAGCGTCCGCGTGCTGGTCGAGAACGCTCCCGCCGAGGCCCAACGCGTCGTCATCGTTCTCGACGCCAAGCGCGATCAGATTTTCACCGCGACATTTGAGAAAGATGGAGACACCTGGATCGAGCGCGAGCCGGCCACGCTCGATTCTCTGGCAGCCGTCCTCTCGCGCACGCCGCGCCCCGTTTATCTATTGGGCGAGGGAATCCCCTTTCACGAAAAGTTCATCCCGCCGAATGACCCCGGCGTCCATCTCGCACCCGAACCTCTTTGGCGACCCCGCGCCCAGGTCGTCGCGCGACTTGGTTGGCATCTCGCCCGCGCCGGAAAATTCGTCAATCCGATGGAACTGGTCCCCATATACATCCGCCGGCCCGAAGCCGAGGAAAAGTTACACTTCCGCGGCGTCGATCCGCTCGCGGGTGAGCAAAATATTTCCAAATGAAATGTCCATCTTCTTTTCGACGGGCAAGCGCACATATCGCTTATCCCCGAAAACCTTCGGCACCCAGTCGACGGAAGCGGGAGGGTGAATCAAATACGCCTGGTATCCCAGGTCCGCGAAAAATCGCCGGATCGGATAATCCGCCTGCGGCTGAACCCCCGCGATTCCCGTGTTGATCTCAAACACCACGTTCCGCGCCGCGCCCCCGGAAAAAAAATTCCATCCCCCGCGAACCACCCGATCCTCAAAACCCTCCACGTCGATCTTGACCATGCCCACATTCCTGAACCCATGCTCCGCGTGCAGCTCATCCAGGGTCACGACTGCGCACCGATTCTTTTTCCCCCGATCCCGACAAAAGCGTGCACATCCCCTCGTCCTCGGTATTAATCGAGAGTTCTCCGGTCCCGGCTGTGTCCCCCAGCGCCACGTTCATCACGTGAAAATTCCCCGGCTCGTTCAATTCCGCATTCGCCTTCAAATACTCAGACGTGCGCCGATTCGGCTCAAACGCCCACACTTCCCCGCCCGGCGAAACGCGCTGCATCGCCAGCACGGAGAAATAGCCGATGTGGCTTCCGATATCGATGAACGTGTCCCCCGCCCCCAGCGGATCGGTCAGCGCCAGCGCCAGCGGCTCGTCGTACAACTCCCCGCGGCTCAAGATCGAGTGCAAAAAGCGATGGGTTTCCACGGACAAATCGAGCGAAATGCGAAATGGTTTGAAGTGCCTGGTCCGAACTTCAAGGCAGGTCAACTCGGCCACGCAATTTACACTACACACGCCTCAATCAGCCCGCAATGGCGTTCGCCAGCGACGATCGGGGCAGCGGCTCCTCCGCTTCATGCTCAAACCGGCACACGCTCCGCAGCAGCCCCAGCGCCGCGCACGTAATCACCAGCCCGCTCCCCCCCGTGCTTACCAGCGGCAGCGACAAACCCTTCGTCGGCACGCTGACCGTCGCGACGGCGATGTTGATCAGCGCCTGCAAACAAACCATCGTCCCAACCCCAAACGCCAGCAATCTGCCGAAGTTATCCTTCTTTTCCTTCAGGGTCTGCCAGGCGCAATACAAAATCCCCAGATAAAGCGCGATCGTCAGCATCGCTCCAAACAGTCCCAATTCCTCGCAGATCACCGCGAAAATAAAATCGGTCGTGTCTTCGGGAAGATATCCAAGTTTCTGAATCCCGTTTCCCAGCCCGCGCCCGGTGACCCCGCCGGTCGAGAAGCTCAGCAGGCTTTGGATCATGTGGTATCCCTCCTTTTGCGGCGTCGCGTAGGGATTCATGAACGCCGTGACGCGCCGCCAACGATAATCCTTGTGCATGAGGAACCACAATCCCGCCAGCAGCACAGGGGGCAGCGTCAGCAGCAAATGCCGCCATCGCACCTGTCCCGCCAGGAGCATCACCATCGCTGCCGTCCCGATCAGCATCGCCGTTCCGAAATCCTGAATGATCACCAGCAGAAATAAAGCCCCGACCGGCGCCAGCGTCGGCAAGAATCCGGTAGCGAACCGATCCATATTCACCGGCCGGTTCGTCAGCCACCACGCCAGGTAAATCACCACCGCCCACTTCGCCAATTCCGATGGCTGAATCTGAATCGGCCCCAGCGGGAGCCACCGCCGCGCCCCATTCACGGCCACGCCCACGTGCGGCGCCAGCACGATCAAATTCGCGACGATGCTGACGGTGAGGATCCAGAAAATGGGACTGCGCCGGAGGGTTCCGCCCGCCCGCGCCAGCACGCCGTAGTCGAACCTGCCGACCGCAAAAAACGTTGCCAGCGCCGCGGCCACAAAGATCAGGTGTTTCTGCCCCTTGGCGGTCCATTGCCAGCCGGCCTGCCCGGTCACTGTGCTCGACGCCGACTGAACCATGATGATCCCCAGCAGCAAAAGCGCCAGCACGCAAAGGGTCAAAACATCCCGCGTCCGCAGCCGGTAGATGGAGAGGTCCATATTGGAACATTATCGGACGCCCGGGGAATTCGACTTGAAATCGTTTATGCAGGCCCCATTTAGACGTGGATGGACATTATTTTATGGGACGATATAATTCCGCCCGCGCAGTGGGTGCGCAAGTCAGCGCGTTTGGTTTGAAAACATGTCCGGTTCAGGAGGCGCGATGTTTCGCCGTGGCTTTTCGGTTTGTCTTGGATTGGGTTTGAGTCTGCTGGCCCTCGGCCACAGCGCGCCCGCATGGGCCACTCCGGCCGTCTTCGATTCAGCCGACGGGTTTTGGTACCAGCCGGTCCTGGTTCCGACCGGCATCACCTGGACCGCCGCCCAAACTGCCGCCGTCAGCGCCGGCGGATATCTCGCCTGCCCGACCAACGCCTCGGAAAACACCTTCGTCTTTGACCTTGTCGATTCCGACGCGTACTGGACGGGGCTAAGCGTCAACCAGGACATCCTCGGCCCCTGGCTCGGCGCATCGGCCAGCAACGACACCGACGCCACCTGGAAATGGGTCAACGGCGCCGCCTTCTCCTTCGCCCCGTGGGGACCGAATCAACCCGACGGCTTCCCCGGCGATCTGCCCAACCAGGCTGTCGAGTACTACGACTTCGCCGCCATCGGGTCCACCTGGGGCGACACTCCGCAGGAAGGCACCCCGGGCTTCACGCTACCGCAAGGATACGTCATCCAGTTCAACACCAACCCCAACGGTCCTGGCATCGTTCCGCTGCCCAAGGCCGTCTGGTCCGGCTTGGGCTTACTCATCGGATTGGGCGCAATCGCCATTTTCAGATCGCACCGATCGGCACCCCGATAAATTGATTTCCCACGATTTTATCTCAGCTTGATCGTCGCCAGTGCCAGCATCGCCAGCATGGCTCCCACCAGCCAAAATCGAATCACCACTTGCGTCTCGTGCCACCCCTTCTGTTGGAAATGATGGTGCAATGGCGACATCAAAAAAATCCGTCGGCCCTGCCCGTATCTGCGCCGGGTGTATTTGAACCACCCGACCTGGAGAATCACCGACGCCGCCTCGGCGACGAAGATTCCCCCGCAGATCACCAGCAGCAATTCCTGCCGGATCACGATCGCGATATATCCCAAAAGTCCCCCCAGCGCCAGCGACCCGGTGTCTCCCATGATCACCGATGCCGGCTTGCAGTTGAACCACAAAAAGCCCAGGCACGCTCCGACCATCGCCCCGGCGATCACCGCCATCTGCCCGCTTCCGGGGATCACTGGCATGTACAGATAACTCGCCAGCGGCTCATTGCCCAAACGATATCCCTGAATCAGGGACAGAATCAGAAACGTGAAACTCACGATCGCCGCGCAGCCCGCCGCCAGGCCGTCTAATCCATCCGTCAAATTCACCGCATTGCTGGTCCCCGTCAGGACGATCGTCTCCAAAAGGATGAACGCCCCGATCGACAGCGGAATCGCGAGATTCTTGAAGAGCGGGAAATACAGTGTGTGACTATGCACATCCCGGCTGTACTGATAAGTGAAAAACGACAGCAGCACCCCCAGCCCGATCTGAAAGAGGAATTTTTCCAATGAGGTCAGCCCCTGCCGGCTAGTGGCTGTCCCCGGCGGGGCCGACGCCGCCCTTCGATGGCTCGTGAGCTTGAGCCAGTCGTCCACCGCTCCCACGCCCCCCAGCCAGATCAGGCAGATCACCGCCATCCGCACATAGAAGCTGCCCAAATCCGCCAGCAGCAGGGTCGTCAGGGCGATCGCCAGGATGATTAAAATTCCCCCCATCGTCGGCGTCCCGACTTTGCTCCGCATCAGTTCATTCATCTGCTCCTGATCGAAATTCGCCAAATCCCCGATTTTCTGCCGCCGCAGCCAGCGGATGGTCCGCGGGCCAGGCAGCACCACCAGCGCGAAACCCAGAATCACCGCCGCCGTGGATTGAAACGTGACATCGTTGAAAACGCGCAGGAACCCGACATGGTGCGTCTCGAGCCAGAGGTGGTAGTAGCGCACCAGGAGAAATATCATGACGATCGACTTCCCGCCGCTTTGTTCTCATCCTCAATGGCCCGGGCCACCGTTTCCAATCGCACCGCGCGCGACCCTTTAAGCAAAACCAGGTCGCCGCGGCGCAACCGCCGCGCCAGCGCGCATGCTGCCGCCGCGTCGGGAAAATACTCCACGCGATCTCCGTCCAGCCCGCTCCTGAGCGCTTCGGCGGCGATCGTCTCCCCCATCGGCCCTACGCAAATCAGCAAATCCGGCGGGAAATCGCGCGCGATGAACCGCCCGATTGCCTTATGCAGCGATTCCGACTCCGCCCCCAGTTCCTTCATTTCGCCCACCACCGCGACGCGCCGGCCCGCGGGCAGCGCCGCGAGCATTTCCAGCGCCGCCTTCACCGACGCCGGGTTCGCGTTATACGCATCGTTGAGCACGCGCACTTCCCCCCAGTGCTCCAGCCTCAGCCGCATTTCCGGCCCTCGCGCGCGGCGCAGATTCGCCAGTATCTTTGTATCGCTCAGCCCCATTTCCCGCCCGATGACGATCGCCGCCAAGGCATTGGCCGCCGAATGCTTCCCCAGCATCGGCACGAACACCGGCTCATCGATCTGATTCACGCGAAACCGCACCCCCGAGTCGTCAAACGAGATATCCGACGCCCGCAGATCGTTCGTTGCCGCAAATCCAAACGTCACGCGCCGTCCCTTGAATCGATCCACCGCCTTCACCAGATCCGGATCGTCACCATTCACGAGCAGCAATCCGCCGGGAATCACCGCGTCGATCAGGCTCGCATTTTCGGTGCGCACACCTTCCAAATCCACAAGCCCTTCGAGATGCTCGGCCGAGCAATTCGTGATCACCGCGATGTCCGGCAGCGCCATCCGCGCCAGATTGCGAACCTCTCCCGGACGATTCGTGCCGATTTCCAGAACCAGGTAATCCTGAGTCGGATCGGCCGGAAAAATCGACAGCGGGACCCCGATGTCGTTGTTAAAGCTCTTGGGCGAGATCGTTCCGCGGAGCGGATCGCACAGCGCCGCGTCGATCAGGTGTTTCGTGCTGGTCTTCCCGTTGCTTCCCGCCACGGCGATGATTTTGCTGCGCAGTTGCTGCCGGGCGTAGCGGGCGAGTTTGCCCATCGCCGCCCGCGCATCGGAAACCTGAATCAGATGCATTCCCCGCGGCGGCGCCTGCGGAATCCGATCGACCAGCGCGGCGACCGCGCCGCCCGCCGCCGCCTGCGATATAAATTCATGCCCGTCGAATCGGTCTCCGCTGATCGCCACAAACAGCGACACCGGCCGCATTTGGCGCGTGTCGGTGCACACCGACGAAATAAAAACGCCCGCCTCGCGCGCGGACCCGCCGTCCTGTGCGCCCACCAACTGCCGAAGTCTTTTCAATGATATGGGTCTCATGCCGTCCCCTTTTCCAGAATTCGTCTGGCTTCTTCCACGTCGTCAAAGTGATGCTTTGTCGTTCCAACAATTTGGTAATTTTCGTGCCCCTTCCCCGCCAACAACACGACATCTCCGCTTTGGGCATCGGACAAAATCTTCTCGATGGCCTTGCGACGATCGACTTCCACGTACAGCGGCTTGTGCTTGTCCGATGGAAACCCGGCGATGATCTCCTTGAGAATCGCCGACGGATTTTCCGTCCGCGGATTGTCGCTTGTGATGTATACCACATCCGCCAAATCCGCCGCCGCCCGCGCCATCCGCGGCCGCTTGGTCCGGTCGCGATCTCCTCCGCATCCAAATAGCAGCCGCAATCTCCCGCGAGTCAGCGGCCGCAGCGCCTCCAAAACGTTCTCCAACGCGTCATCGGTATGCGCATAATCCACCAGCACGGCGAATCCCTGGCCCGCCGAAACCTGCTGCAATCGCCCCGGGGCTCCCTCGGCGTCTCTCAAACCCTCGGCAATCTGCTCCAGCGAAACACCCATCGCTTCCCCCGCCAGCGCCGCCGCCGTCAGCGCGTTGGCGACATTGTGTTGCCCGATCAATTTCATCTCGACGCGTTTTGTTCCGCCCGGCGCATTCAAGAGAAACCGCGTTCCGTGGCTGCTGAGTTCAATCTCGTCGGCAAACCAATCCGCCGGCTCCGATAATCCGAACCGCACCACCCGCCCCCGGCAATCTCGCGTCATCCGCGCCGACCATTCGTCCTTCGCATTCACCACGGCGACTGCCGATTCATCCAGCATCTCGAACAGCCGTGCTTTTGCCGCGGCGTATTCGTCCATCGTCCCGTGATAATCCAGATGGTCCCCGGTGAGATTCGTAAACGCTCCGGCCGCGAATTTCACGTCCGCCACGCGCCCCTGGTGCAGGGCATGGCTCGACGTCTCCATGACGCACGCGGAGCATCCATGGTCGCGCATGGCCGCCAAAAGCGCCGCGATCTGAATCGCCCCCGGCGTCGTCAGCCCGGACTCAGCTACTTTCTGCCCGTCGTCGATTTCCACCGTTCCCATCAGCCCGCATTTTTGTCCGCCGATTTTCAGAAGATGCCGAACCAGATATGCCGTCGTCGTTTTCCCGTTGGTCCCGGTGATCCCGATCACGCGCAGCTTCTCCGAAGGGTTTCCGTGAAAGATATGAGCCAATCGCGAACCGGCCCGCCCGGCGTCGACGACGTGGATTTGCGCCAGCGGGCAATTTTCCATCGGCTGATCCGTCGCCACCGCCACCGCGCCGCGCCGGCACGCCTGGTTCACGAATTTCGTTCCATCCGTCGACGGACCCGATCGCGCAATGAACAAATCCCCCGGCTGAACCAGCCGGGAGTCGTCACAAATCCCATCGATCGGAAAATTCGACAGACCCGCTAACGAAATGCCCGGATCAAACTCACGAAGGAGTTCGTGCAGGAGCATGGGACATCCCTTTCCCGCATTCTGAGCTGCATCCTACAGCGCCAGGCGGGCCTAGCCCGCGAGGTCCATTTTACCCGTAAAGTGCCCCCATGCAATGAATGAGACCGCGGGCGCGGACCAATTTTGCGTTTTCCCTACAACGTCCTGCTAACCCAGATAGACGCTTTCGCCCCTTTTAATCTGCTTGATTGGCAATGGTCGCGCCTTCAAATCCTCCGCCGTCAGCGCAAACATCGGAGAGATCTCGATCAGCGTGTCCTGCTCCGATAAATCGTTCGCCACCTCGACCCCTGCTCCGCGCAGCCAGCGCGCCGCCCGCTTCACCTGGTCCCATCGACAAGTCTGCGGCGAGTTATTCCCCTCCGCATTCTTCACCGGCGAGAATTCCTCTTCGCGCGGTCGTCGCGTACAAAATCGCGTTCTTCGCCAGCGGAATCGCGTCGAACACAAATTGCTCCAGCTTTACCGCGTTGGGTTTTTCCGGCTTGATGACCTCGCCTTGCGCGTCCACGAACGGCACTTTCTTTTCCGCCCGATGCCACGGCAGATTCAACCGTCCGCCCGCATTAAGCTGCTCGATGAAATTCACCCGCAGGGCGTGGATCGCGATCGATGCCGCATTCAAATAGGGCGTCCCATCGCTTCGCATCCGCTGCGCCAGTTCCTCGGGCAGATCGCTGTACTCGATCACCTGCAATACGCCGTCCCCCGTCACGAAATTTCCCACCTTTTCGTGGGCATTCGCTTTGGCGATCGTCTTGCTCGACATCTCGCTGCCCGTCAGGTCATGCAATCCCAAAAATAGCGGATCGATGCAATGTACCAGTGGATTATCGACCTGGAAATAGGAAAGATGCTCGACTCCCCGCCGCCGCATGTCTTCCAAGGCTCCCGATCGTTTCAGAGCGCTCAAACTTCCGCCGTGCCCGTCCGGCGAAAGCGCCAGCGAATCCTTCTCCGCCAGCAGCAGTCGCCCGTCCAGCGAAAACGCCGGCATCATCCCCTGCTGAAAAAAGAAAACCGCCTGCTCGTCGTATCCGAAGAATTGATGCTTCTGGAAAAAAGCCTGCGTCGGGATGTCATTGATGTCGCTGGTCATGATGTACCAGGGAATCACGCTGCCCGCATCGCAGGCTGTGGGCCCGAAGCTGCTCGGCAAAAACCTGGAAAAGCGATTTGTTCTTCACCGGCGTGATCGGATATTCCCCCTTCGGCCCGTCATATCCGAGCCGCGTCCCTTGTCCCCCGGCGACCAGAAATGCCGCGATCTTCCCCTCCGCAAGCAGCTCGCGCCCGCGCTTCCGCGCTTGCTCATAGAACTCCCGCTGCGCCGCGTCCGGCACGCGTGGATACGCCTTGCCCGGCTGGATATCCTTCGGCAGCACGATCGCCGGCTTGTGCTTCACATATTTCTTCGACAGCTCCGCGATGTTATCCAGGTCCAGCGCCTGCAACTGTCCGACCAGCCGCTTGCGCGCTCCGAGGTCCAGCGAGGAATGGAACCGCAATACAGGTTCCTGACCGATCGAACTTAATTTTTTACGCAGTGGCGTGATGTCCATGCAAGTTTCTTCCGCTCAACCTGTAGAAATAGCGGAACGAAGCGGCGCTGGCAACTTCCGCACTCTTGACCGCCAGCGGCAAGTTGCGAACATGGCATCTCATGTCCGGTCGACTCGCCTGGTTAGCGCTGGCGGCTATCTGTCTGGCGGCCGCTCCGTGGACTCCGCCCCCGGATGGCGTCCTAACCGAATCTCAACTTCAGTCCTACATCAGCGCCACCCGCGATTGGCAAATCCAAAACTCCCAAATTGCCGATGCCCTCGCGGGCGCCACGACGGATGCGGAAAGATCGGCAGTTCTTGCCGGCCTGACCTCCAAGCGCCAGGCTTGCCTCGATCGCTGCCATTTATCCGAAGCCGAATACACATGGATCGCCCGCCGCGCCACCGACGCCTGGACTGTCGCCGCGGACAACGTCGTCCCCTACGACACGCAGATCGCCGATCGAGACGCCCAATGCAATATTCAGATAAAACTCGCGCAGGCTCGCAAGGCGACCTACGAAGAGGCCCTGAAGGATTGCCGCCGCGTTCTTTCCCCCGAAGACCGCGCTGCGGCGATCAGAACCGCGCAATCCGACGAAAAATCATACCTTGAAGAATCCAGGCAGCGCGACGAAGAAGCCCTGATTGCCGCGAGGGAAGCCGTTCGCGACGACGCCCACGCCAAGGCTGCCGACGCCCAGGCGAACGGTCCGCCCCCGGACATATCCGCTGAATATCGATCCGATTTTATGAAGCAAATGCGGCTTGCAGCGCAGGTGAACCGCGACGCGGCCGCTGCGGCCCGCGCTCGCACGATCGTCGTCGGGGAAGGGCGCGACACCGCGATCGCCAAGGCTGCGCTGGCCGCCCAAATCGCTTTTGATCCCACGGTTCCCCTGACCGACGAGGACAAAGCCGCCGTCTGTTCCGACGATAGGTCCGCCATTGCTGAGGCGCAATGCGAAATCGAGGAGTGCACCCAGGACCTCCGCCGCGACGCCGAAGTCAGATCAGAAATGCGGCAAGCCGCCCAAAAACTTCAGGATTCCATCCCGCCCCAGAATATCGAACTGATGCAAATGCACTACAAGGAATTCGTCGACCTTTTCAGTCCCTCTGTGCAGCCGTAACTCACCGGGTCTCAAACAGAAATTCCACTTCCACCGCAGCGTTCAAAGGCAAAGCGTTCGTCCCCACCGCGGCCCGCGCATGCCGCCCCCGATCTCCCAGCGCCTGCTGCAATAATTCGCTCGCGCCATTGGCGACTTTCGCCTGCTCCGAAAAATCCGCATCCGATTGAACGAAAACCCCAATGCGCACCACGCGCGAAAAGCCTTTCCCAATCTCCCAGCTCCGCCAGCACGATCGCCAGGGCATTGACGGCACACTGTCCCGCCGCCTTTTGCGCCAGCTCAATGGAAACGCTCGACGGCACCTTCCCCGTCGCCAGCAGTTTCCCATCCCGCATCGGCAGTTGCCCGCTGACAAACAGGAGATTCCCGGTCCTGACCGCCGGCACATAAGCCGCGATCGGCTTGGGAGCCGCAGGCAGCGTCCAACCCAATTCCGTGAGTTTCTGCGCAATATCCATGCCGGGCATTATATTCTCCTCCGCCATGAAACACCGCTCCCGCTCTCCCGGCGCCTCGCGCAAATATCACGATCGCGTCGCCAAAAAGTACGATGCGATTTACGACGACGATTACTGGCGTTTCCATGACCGCCTGACCTGGGACGCCATCAAACCCCATCTCCCGCGCGACGCCAATGCCCGCTGCTGCGACCTCGGCTGCGGCACCGGAAAGTGGGGCCTCAAAGTCCTGAAAAGCGGCTTCCCCACAACGTTTGTCGACAACTCCGCGGCGATGATCGAGCAAACCCGGGCCAAGCTCGAAGCTTTCGGCCCCCGCGCGAAATCCGCCACGCTGCTCGTCGCCGACATCGTCGAACTCGCCGGTTTGGAACCCGACCAGTTCGATTTAGAGCCTCTAACAAAAATGCGAATGAAGCCTGTTCCAACAGATCATTGCCTCACCCACGGTCATGAACGCGGCGTGGATGTCGGGCCGTTTTTCGTAACGGACTCGCAGTCGGCGATTCTGATGCAACCAACTCAGCGTACGCTCCACCGGCCAGCGGGTTTTGCCAAGACCACTTCCGTGCGGGCGGTTGCGTCGGGCCAGCAACGGGCGGCTGCCACGCTGACGCAACGCCTTTCGGTGCGGTTCGGAGTGATACGCCCGGTCTCCCTGCACCACCTCGAACCGCCAGCGCGGCCGGCCCGGTTTGCCCGAGACCTTTGGAATCGCATCGATCAGCGGCAGCAGTTGCGTGATGTCGTGGCGGTTGGCCGCCGTCAGGAGGGCAACCATCGGCGTGCCGTTGCCATCGGTCAATACATGGTGCTTGGAACCGTTTTTCCTGCGATCTACCGGGCTCGGACCCGTTTTTTTCCCCCGTGCACGGCCCGCACGGAAGCAGAATCCACCAAGGCCCGCGACCAGTCGATGGCATTCGACCGCCGCAATCGATTCAGCAATAGTCCGTGCAGCTTCGTCCAAACCCCACGATGGTTCCAATCGCGCAGTCGACGCCAGCAACTCATGCCGCTGCCGCATCCCATCTCCTGGGGAAGGTATTCCCACGGAATGCCGGTTTTGAGCACGAACAGAATACCCGACAACGCCGCGCGATCGTCCAGCGGCGGCCGGCCGCGCTTTCCTGGACCACTGCGGTGCTTGGGAAGCAGGGGTCGGATCAACTCCCAAAGCTCGTCGGTCACCAACGGCTTGGTCATAAAGCCCTCCATGGCTAAGACCAAGCCGTATTGTCCGATCAACCATAAACATGGGGAAGTGCATTTTTGTTAGAGGCTCTTAGTCTTGGCGATGGGCGATCCCCTCTCGATCTGTTCCGACCCGCAAAAAGCCGCCAGACAGATTCACAGAATCTGCCGCCCCGGCGCAACCATCATCGCCACAGCCGACAACCAACTGGCGGCAACAGATTATTACCTGCAAAAAGGCGACCTGGATGGCCTGGAAACCCTCCTCCGGACCGGCCGCACCCGCTGGCTTACCGCCGACATCGAAGAACAATTCGAATTGACGACTTTCGCGCCCGGCAGTTTGAGAAGTCTATTCGAGCGAGCCGGTTTCAACGTCCAACGCATCACCGGAAAGACAATCCTCCCCATCCGTCAGTACAAGGAGCTTCTGGCAGACCCGGCAGCGTTCGATCGATTATTGAGATTGGAAAGCGATCTAGAAAAGGAACCCGAAGCCGCCGCTCGCGCATCTCATCTGCAAATCACGGCGAAGAAAATATAGCCACTGGCCACTGACAACTCGCAACTGGCAACTATTCTTCACATCTTCGGCGCCACATCCCCATACCCCGGCGGCCGGGGCTTCCTCCCCACCTGCGTGCTGAACGTCTGCAAATACGCAATCCACATCATCGACAGCCCGTACGTGTACGCCCCCTGGATTACCTGATCCATGTAGTGCTGCGTCGGCGGAATGTGGTATTTCTCGACCGAGACGCCCTGATATGTGATTGCCCGAACCGGTTCCCCCTTGCCCAGCGGCGCAACCGTCAATTCCAGCCGCCGGTACAGCCCGATTTCCTTCTGCGTCGAGTCCTCGAATTTCCGTCCCACCTTGGCGTCCAGAATCTTCAAATCGGTCTCGGACATGTCAAACAGCGCCCCGGCTACGTATTTCCCCGGATCGTAAACGATGTCCGCGATACCGCCCCCAAAATATTCGCTGAAGATGGGGAAGCACAGCCGGTAATTATCCAGCACCGCCGGCCGTCCCGCTTTCATTGGGGGCGGACGATGTCCGTGGTGGCGGCTCCACTCCGCCACCGCCTGGGAGTTCAAGTTCGACCCATACGCGAAATACCACATGGTTTGCGCTCGTCATTCTTGCGAAATCAGGCGGGAAATCAAAAAACGGGCTGATCCGTCCGCTAAACCGCTCGTTTCCGGCGTGAATGCTAGAGCATTTCCCATTTTAAACTAGCGCCATCGATGCTGTTTTGCTAATCTCCGATTCAACAAGGAGGTTGCCATGGCATCGCAAACCGCTCTGACCCGTCGATGGATCATGTCGGCGTATCGTGCCGGCAAAGGCACGAAGGAGATTTCCGCGATCTTCGGCCGATGCGAGTCGGCCGTCCGCCGCGTGCGACAGGATGAACGTGAACGGGGGACGGCCGAACCGCTGCTTCATCTTCGTGGCCGCAAGGGGAAGTTGACCGGCGAGTTGAAGACTCGTTTGAGTCGGTTCGTGGCCGCCCGGCCGGATGCCACGCTCAACGAGATCAAAGAGAAGTTGGCGCTGGACGTGTCGCTGTCGACGGTCGACCGTTGGCTCAGGAAGCTGGGCCTCTCCTTTAAAAAAAGTCTCTCCACGCGTCCGAGCAGGATCGGCCCGACGTCGCCGCCGCGCGGACGCAGTGGCGTCGGCGGCTGAAGGACGTCGATCCCGAGCGTCTTGTTTTTGTGGATGAATCCGGGGCCAAGACGAACTTCACCCGATTGCGTGGCCGGTGCGGCCGCGGCGAACGGTTGTTGTGCAAGACCCCGGCCGGACACTGGAGCACGACCACCATGATCGCCGCGGTTCGGCTCGACGGCGCGACCGCCGGCGCGATTGTTCAAGGGGCGATGGACAGCGATGTTTTTGTCGCCTGGGTGCGTGAAGCGCTCGTGCCCAGCCTGCGAAGCGGGGACATCGTGGTGATGGACAATTTGCAGCCGCACAAACATTCAGAAGTGCGACGCCTGATCGAAGCCGCCGGCTGCGAACTGTGGTTGCTGCCACCCTACTCGCCGGATTTGAATCCGATCGAGATGATGTGGAGCAAAGCGAAGCAACTGATCCGCTCGGCGGAGCCCAGAACGTTCGACACCTTGGTCCGGGCTGTGTTCGCGGCAATGGACGCCGTTACGACCGAAGATGCCGCGGGATTTTTCCGCCATTGCGGTTACCGCCAGCCGCTAGTTTAATTTGGGAAATGCTCTAGTTTAATCCAATTGTCTCATTTCCAGTCGCGCCCTGCGCCGGGAGCCGTGGCAGCATTGCCTCAATCGCCTCCACCACCCGCGCCACGCGCTGCGCCACATCTCCCTCGGCCAGCAGCGACTGTTTCACCTGCACATCTTCCAGAAAATTGAACGCCAGAAGATCCGCGATCTCCGCCATCCCCAGATCGCTTAGCACAATTTTTTGGAAATGCCGCCCCAGAACCGTCTCCGACATTGCTCCCGGGCCAATCATCGCCGTCAATCGGCGGCGAAATTTCTCCAGATCGATCTCCGCCGCCGGTTTTTCCGGCACCGGACTTACCCGCGCAATCCGATAGGGCCGGCGCTGTGTCTCCGTCTCAACCCGTGCCCGCATTTCCCCTTGCAGCAGGAGGTTGTATCTGCCATCCGCCAGCATCTCGCTGTTGACGATCCTCCCCACGCACACCACCGGCTCAATCTCCGGGGCTGAGTAATAGTCCCTCTCCCACCCCGGCTTCAGCAGCGCCATGGCGATTTGCCTTTGCGCAACCAGAGCGTCGGCCGTCATCCTTCGGAAGCGTTCCTCGAAGATATGCAGCGGAAGCACCGCCCGCGGGAACAACACCGCGTTCGGCAGTGGAAAGAGCGCGACCATCATCTCGCCGACAAACGATTCGGCACTCATACCCCTCGATGATACCCGCGTCGCGGAACAGATTGGCCTGGGACAGGACGATCTGGCCTACATGCTCTTCAATTCAGATTCAGCGCGCAGCCAGTTTTCCACCTGTGAGCCGCCCTTGCCGGACGCGAAAATCTCATACGCCCGCTTGGCAATCGCTTCGTGAGTCAGCGTCCGCTTGGCGGCGGGGGCCGCCTTGGGAATCGGCGTGTTACGCGCCGGGCTCGTTGAACGTGAACCAGAATTGCTTTTGAATGAATAACTTGAACCAGTCGGCTTAGGCATGACTTCTCCTTATTCCGTAAGCCTTCATGAGGCGGTAGTTTATGTCATTTCGCGACATCGACCGGAGCAGCATCCGCCGTCCGGCCCACATCCATGACTGGCGCGACTCTATATCTCCCCGCCCATTTTGGCAAGCTGCCAACCCAAATTAACTTTTGCCCGACACGTCCACATTCTGCTTAATCCATGCCAGAACTTGCTGGTCATGACCCGTCGGCTTCACCTTCTCAAACACATGCAGGATGTTTCCATCCTTGCCGATGACGAACGTCGTTCGGGCAACGCCATAGTTCCCATTTTTCCGCATCTGCCAGACGCCGTATGCCTGCGCTACCGAGTGATCCGCATCGGAAAGCAGCGGGAAATTCAGATGATATTTCGTTCCGAAATCGTCGATCGCATCGACCGGATCGGGACTGATCCCCAGCACCGCGATGTTCTCCTTGTCGTACTCAGCCAGCGCGTCGCGAAATGCGCAAGCCTCCGTCGTGCAGCCGGGCGTTCCCGCCTTCGGATAGAAATAAAGCACGACGATCTTCCCGCTAAAATCCGACAAACTCACCTTCTTGCCCGAATTGGTCGTCAGGGTGAATCCAGGCGCCGGCGTCCCGACAGCCGGAATTGCGGATGCTTCCACAGCGCCTCCCGAAGGTTGCGTCGTCGCCGAGGCCGAAGGCTGCGTCGCGGCGTCCCCCCGGCACCACGCCGAAATCCCGCACAAAACAACCATTCCCAGGGCTACGCGACTCGCCGGTGCAATAATTCCACTCATTTTCCCGCCAGTCCTTTTCGCAAAAGTTGATTCGCCACGCTCGGATCGACGTTCGATCCATGCGCTTTCATGAAAGCGCCCATCGCCTGGCCGAACTGCTTTTCCGTAAATGTATTTTTTGCAAGAAAATCCTTCACCAACTGCTCGGTCTGATCCGTCGAAGCTTTCTTGGGAAGATACTCCTCGACTACGGAGATTTCGTATTTCAGCTTGGTGACTTCGTCCGCTTTTCCGAGCTTTTCAAACTCCTCGACGCTCTTGCGCAATTTCTTGCCGTAGCTGGCGACCGCCTCCTCCGCCGTCGTCGGCTTGGGCGCGAGGTCGATGTTTTTCACATCGCTCAGCAGCATGCGGATCACGCTCAGCCGATCCTTCTGCCCGGCCTTGAGCGCCGTCTTCATGTCCTCCTGCAACCGTGCCTGCAACTCCATAGTTTACTCCTCAGCTGTTCTGGATATAATGTGTATTCTACCGAAGGGCCTTTCTCATCGCACGGCAATGCAATGAACGCCAGGGGATAGCGGTCCCTCGGCACGCTTAACGATTACATGCAAGCTACCAGCACCGATACCCTCGAGGGAATCCTTCATATTCCCGATCCGCGCCAGGACGGCCAACTGCGCGATCCCGTGCACCCCTTGCGCCCCCTGCGCAGGGGATCGTTCCGCGCCAGCTCATCGCCAGCCTCAAGCTCCGCCCCGGACTGCTCCTCAAGGGAACGCCCCGGGGCCAGGCCATTGCGCAAATTCATACCATCGAAGGTAAATCTCCCGACGAATACATCAACACGGTTCATCTATACGAAGGCACCGCCCTCGACCCCGAACCCGTCATGCGCCTCGAGCACAATCCCACTGAATACACCACCCGGGTCATCGATCTGTTCGCTCCCGTAGGCTTCGGCCAGCGCGGGCTCATCGTCGCTCCGCCGCGTTCGGGAAAAACCATCCTCCTCCAGAACATCGCGCACGGCATCCATCACAATTACCCGGACGTCAAACTTGTCCTGCTTCTCGTCGATGAGCGCCCCGAAGAAGTCACCGACATGAAGCGCAACGTTCCGGGAATCGTCTTCGCATCGAGCAACGACAACACCGTTGAAAAACATCTCGACCTCGCCCAGATCGTCATCGAACGCTGCAAACGCGAAGTCGAGTACGGGAAAAATATCGTTGTCCTTCTCGATTCCCTCACGCGCCTCGGCCGGGCCTTCAATACCGGCGGCCCCAGCGGCGGCAGAACCCTCTCCGGCGGGCTGGACAACCGCGCCCTGGAAATTCCCAAGCGCCTGTTCGGCGCCGCCAGAAAATCGAAAACGGCGGCAGCCTCACCATTCTCGCCACCTGCCTCATCGACACCGGCAGCCGCATGGATCAGGTCATCTTCGAGGAATTCAAGGGCACCGGAAATATGGAACTCTGCCTCGACCGCAATCTCGCCAATCAGCGCATCTGGCCCTCCCTCGATATCTCCGCCAGCGGCACGCGAAAAGAGGAAAAGCTTCTCACCCCGCAGGAACTCACCTCCGCGCGGCACATCCGCCGCCTACTCACCAACATGCCCCCGGCCCAGGCGATGAAGACGCTGCTCGAGGTCATGAGCAAGCAGAAGACCAACGCAGACCTGCTCGCCGCTGCCGCCAAGACGTCTTCCGCTCAATAATTTTGACATCCCAGCCGATTGCGGTAGAAGCCGTATCCGCGGAGGTGAGAATGCGTAAAAATCTGATGGGTGACCTGGGGCGGACCTGCACAGGCATCCTCGTTTTCGCGGCGGCGCTCGCCCCGATCTCCATCCTCGGCTGCGGAAAATCTTCCGCGCCCGATTCTTCAACTGCCGCCGCCAGCACCACCCCCTCCGCCGATACCGACGCTCCCCCCGGCTACGGCGTTGCGCTCTCGCTCGATTCCGGTAAATCGCTCGTCACCCAAAAAGCAAACGTAACCACCGTCGATGCCGCTCTGCTGGCGACCTTTCCAGACCTGACGTCGTATTTCGGCAATCAACCCACGATCGGAACCGCCTATCAGGACGCCCAGGATTCCACCGTCGGCGGCGCCACCTTCACGGCCACATATAAAGGCCAACCGATTTCCGGAATCGTCTCCTGCAAATTGCAAAATGGCGGCGCGAACATCGCCGTCATCTTTGATCGCACCGATGCGCCCAAAGCCGATTGGGAAAAACTTATGAATCCCCCCAGCCAGCCCGCAGCCGCGCCTTCTGCAACGCCAACGGCGGCAGCGCCGGCGCCCGCCTCGAACGTCGCGCTCACTGAATACGATTTCCCGGACGGCACCGGGTCCATCGGCATCGCCGCTGGGTGGACCACCAGCGCCCAATCCGAAGTTTCCCCCGGCGTCATCACCGGCCCCGCCGGCCAAACCATCATCCTTTTCAACGGCGTCGGCGTTCAGACTCCCGATTCGCCCCAGGTCCAATCCCGCCAGCAAATGGAAGCCAGGTGGGCGCAGATGAATGCCAACAACGCCGCCCGCGGTTTGCCCCCGATCCAGATGAAGCCCCAGCCGCCCATCCTGGTCGCCCCCTTTACCGATCCCGTCACCGCCGTGCAAAACATGGTCCCGCAGTTCAGCCTGCGGAGCGTCTTCAACAACGGCCCCTCTTTGACTTTCGGGAAAATCATCTCCTCGGAAGATCGGGCGTCTCCGTTACCGAACGGCAAGGCCGCTACGGTCACCTACTCCTTCACGCGCGTACAGAACGGCCAATCGACTCCCTTCCGCGTGCAGGCGGCCGTCATCGTTTCGTCACAAAGCACCACCTCCTGGTTTTGGTACACGCCTTACGCCGCACAGGCTCCCGATTCAACTTTCGACCAGGACTTGCCGGTCATGATGGCCATGGTCAATTCCAACAAGGTCAATCAGCAGCGCGCCATGCAAGTCGCCCAGGCCCGCAACCAGGCGACCCAGCAGGCGGGCCAGCAACTCATCGCCGCCCAGCAGGCGCAGGACCAGGCCCTGAACAACATGGCCAAGCAGGACGCCGACACGCAAAGCCAGATCCACCAGGAACAGCAGCAGCAAACGCAAGCCCAGTACGATGCCCACAATCAGCAATTTAGCGACTATGAACTCCAGCGTTCGCGCCACGCCGCCGACTTCGACGAATCTATCATCGGCACCCGAACAATCTACGACACGGTCACCGGTCAAACCGGCTACGCCGATCTCACCGACGTCAGCGGCGTCGTCGACTCGCTGAACAAAGCCGCCCTCGACCCTAACCGCTTCGTCCAAATCCCCTTACGTGACCAACTTGCCCCCCTTCCGCAAAACAAATAGCAAAAAACGCTCTAATTCTTCTACCTTCTCCACGGCCCCGAATTCCCGTATCATTGAAAATTCAGAGCAGACATCATGGAACGCCGCAAATTCGGCAACACCAATCTGGAAGTCTCCGCCATCAGCCTCGGCTGCTGGCCCTTCGGCGTTGACTGGTGGGGCCACTACACCGACGAACAAGCCCTCAGCCTGATGAAGTTCTCCCTCGATCAGGGGATCACCTTCTTCGATTCCGGCGACGCCTACGGCAACGGCCGCGCCGAGGAACTCCTCGGCCGATTCCTCAAAACCGTCCCCCGCGACCGCGTCGAGATCGGCGGAAAATTCGGCTACGACTTCTATTCCGACCCCGGCGAGCCCGGCAGTCATCGCGAACGAAAACAGGATTTCTCCCCAAAATTCCTCCGCTTCGCCCTGGAAAAATCCCTCCAGCGCTTGGACACCGACGTCATCGATCTCTACATGGCCCACAACATCAAACTTCCCCAGTTCCGCGACGATCTCTTCGCTGAACTGGAAAAAATTCGCGAGGAGGGAAAGATCAAAGTCTGGGGAGTCTCTCTCGGGCCCGCCATCGGCTGGCGCGAGGAGGGGATCGAGGCCCTCACGCGATGCAACGCCAAGGCCGTGCAGACCGTTTATAATCTTTTCGAGCAGGACCCCGGCCGCGAATTCTGCCAAACCGCCCGCGCCTGCCGCGCCGGCGTGCTCGCGCACGTCCACGACAACAGCAGCATCCTTAAGGACAAAGTCCGCCCCGAAACCCAGATCGGCGTCAACGACCACAGAAAATTCCGCGACGAATCCTGGAAAGTCTTCGGATTAAAAAAACTCGAACTCGTCCGCCACTACGCCGGCGATCACGGCATGACCGTCCATCAACTCGCGTGCAAATGGCTCCTCATGGACGACGCCCTCACCAGTATCACCGGCACGTTCCTAAACGAAGAGGAAATCCAGGAAGCCGCCGAGTCGGTTTCAAAGCCGCGTCTTTCCGCAACTGAGATGAAACAATTGGCCGAGGATTACGCCCGCGATTGGGGCCTCGGCGACGAAGCCCACCCGTGCGATCTAAAAAGCAGCACCTCCCCCGAAGGCAAAGTCCGCAGCGGCTACATCCCGCCTCCCATCCTCGTCGCTCAATGGTGAATCCGCGTGCTCCCTTTGCGATTTGTCGTGCTTCATCACACTGGAATCGACCCGCCGCACTTCGACCTGATGCTCGAAACCGCCGAGAACTCAAAACTCGCGACCTGGCGTCTCCCGCAATGGCCCCCTGATCCGAACGACATCTTCACGCCCCTCGGCGATCACCGCCGCGAATATCTCGACTTTGAAGGCGCAGTCTCCGGCAATCAAGGCCAAGTAAAAAGAGTCGCCTCCGGAAAAATCGAATCCATCGAATCGACCCCCGAGGGGTTAATCGTGACTCTCCCCCACAACATGCGAATCATTCTCCCCAAGTTAAGATAACCCCATGCCAACCGCGGCCGACCCCCTCCGCCTGGCCTGGGCAATTCTTCTCTGCGTCTTCCCCGCGGCCGCCGCCTACCGCTTCTCGCGCCGAACAAATCCCCCAATCCCCGCCGTTGCCGACGCCTTACTCTTCGCCTACGCCATCCAATATCTTGCGATCGTCCCCGCCGGCTTAGCCGGATTCCTAACCCCCACAACAATCTCCAGCACAGCCCTGGCGCTCAGCGCCGCTCTTTTGCTTCTTCCCCGTGGTTCGGAGGACGGACGGGAACGAAACCATTCGTCATTTATCATTCGTCATTCGTCATTGACCCGCCCCATCCTCCTGGCCTCCCTCTTCTTCACGGTCGGCTACCTGGCCGCTTACATCTACGACACCCGCTACCTCCCGCCTCTGGCCACCGACGCCCTCGCTTACCATCTCCCCGCCTCCGTCCAGTGGCTTCAGCACCATCGCATCGATCTTCTCCCCACCTGGTTCTTCAACCCCGCCAACACATTCTCTCCCCTGGCCGGTTCCGTCTTCATCACCTGGCTCATAGCGCCCCTGGGCAGCGACGTCCTGGCCCGTTTCGTTCAAATTGGCCCAATTTTCCTGATCTTTTTCGCCATTCTCGATTTGAATCCCCGGCACCTGGCGATCTCCGCGATCGTCGCCCTGGCCGCGGTTTTGTCGCGCCCCATGCTGGCCGAAGGAATCCTCCCCAAGGACGATCTCTTCGTCGCGGCGTTCTTCATCGTCGCCGTCGCGAATCTTTCCACCGAGAAATTGCGCTCGCCCCTCGCCCCTTGGCGATTGGGCATCTTCCTCGGCTTGCTATTGGCGACCAAATATACCGCCATCCTCTCCGCGGGGCTTC
Organism: uncultured Phycisphaerales bacterium; assembly: GCA_963844715.1. Lineage (GTDB taxonomy): Bacteria > Planctomycetota > Phycisphaerae > Tepidisphaerales > Tepidisphaeraceae > UBA1161. Next base: position 753,746 of record CAWJPJ010000007.1, read on the forward strand.
TACTCATCGCCGCCGACGCCCCATTCCGCGCCGGCTGGCGAAAGCGCCAATGGATCATCTTCCTTGCCGTCGCGTTTCTCCTCGCCGCCCCCTGGTACATGCGCAATCTCATCCTCACCGGCAATCCCCTTTATCCCATTCACGTTCCTCTACTCCCATTCCCGTCGATGTTCATCGCCACACGAAGCCTGAACCTTCGTTCGATCGATGGCCTCGTGAACGCCCTCGCCGCCGGATATTTTGCGTTGCCCGCGATCCTCTGGATTCTCCTGACCCTTTTCTGGCTCATCGCCTTCTTCCGCTCCGTAAAATCTCTCGTGCGCGACTCCCAGCGCCGCCTCATTCTCGTGGCCGCCCCCGTCGGCATCGCGCTCTTCGCCCTCTTCTCTCCCTATCCTGAAGTGCGATTCATTCTCCCGGAAATCATCCTCCTCTTCGCCGCGATTCCCATCGCGCTGGCGGGCGAACCCGCGCTCGGCGCACTCGCCCTCATCCCCGCCATCATTTCCATCGCCACAAGTTTCGCCCCATCGCATCGAATCGAAATCGCCCAGTACACAACGGTCGCCGCCATCGTCGCGCTGGTCGGCATCTCCCTCTGGCGCCTCGACGTCGATCGCCTTGGTCTCTGGCGCGGCGTTCCGCGCGTTAGCGCCTCCCTCGCTCTCGTCGCCGCCTTCCTGGCCTTCAATCATTGGACGGATTATCTAGAGACCTATCGCCAAACGATCCCCACTTATTGGCAAGTCCTCTACGACGATCAAGGCCAACTTTGGTCCAGACTCGACGCCGACGCTCCCCCCGACGCGACCATTGCCTATACGAACCAGTTCATGATTTACCCCCTCTACGGTTTCGGTCACCGGCGCAAAGTGCTCTACGTTCCCCCGCACTCCAATCTGAAAATCCAGGACCTGAAACTTCCCGAAAGATTACCCGGCGAGCAAATCTCCCTCGCCGCCACGGCCGCCGCCAACGCCAACCCCGACCGCGCCGCCTGGCTACAAAATCTCCGCGATTCAAAAGCCCAATATCTCATCGCCGGACCTGATGCTCCGGAAGTTTCCTTTGCCGATTCCGACCCCGAAGAATTCCAGCCCCTCTTCCGTAACTCCGCCGGCTTCATCTATAAGATTGCCAGATAACCGTGGAGCAATTTGGTTTTCCAGACGCGAGCGGCCAACGGTATAATCTTGTTTGTGCGGCCTTTTTTTCGCACCAAGTAGTTATTCCCTCTTGGGCTTCGTCTATGACTATGCTCAGGAAAGTCTACGATTGGCTCAAGTACGAACGCCTCTACCACTACCCAGCGCTCGAGGCCTTCGAACGCCCAGAAGCGCTAAAGCGACTGAAAGCATACGAACGTGAGGAGCGCAAAGCTTGCGCGCTATGGCTTAATACGGCCCACATCATGATCCTCGGGTTTGGGCTCTTGTGGATTGGGATGTTGTCTTTTGGAGGTTCCAGCCGCACTACGATGGCTAACACAATCATTCTCCCCCTTCAGATTCCCGGCTGGGTCATTGACTATCTGATTTACCGTCGCGTCCGAAGACGGGTGGCCGCAAAAGTTGCCGCCGAGCTGGGTGGTGGTCGCCTCAGCAGGTGCGTCGAGTGCGATTACGACCTCCGAGCTTCTGAGGATCGATGCCCGGAATGCGGCGCGCCGGTTCGCGTCCAGCCCCCCGCGTGATCGCCCACTAATTGATTTGCCCCGCCAACGATTGATAATGCCCACATGCCCGACACAACCCGCATAGAAAAAGATTCCATGGGCGAGATGCGCGTTCCCGCCGACGCCTATTACGGCGCTCAAACCGCCCGTGCTGTTGAGAATTTCCCCATCTCCAATCTTCGCTTCGGCCGCCGATTTATTTCCGCCCTCGGCCTGATCAAATTCGCCGCCGCGCAGATCAATTTTGAACTCGGCCTCATCGACGAGCCCAAACGCACGCTCATCCAGCAAGCCGCACAGGAAGTCATCGACGGCAAGCTCGATTCCCAATTCGTCGTCGATATCTTCCAGACCGGCTCAGGCACCTCGACCAACATGAACGCCAACGAGGTCATCGCCAGCCGCGCCAACGAAATCGCGACTGGCAAACGCGGCGGCAAGGACCCCATCCATCCCAACGATCACGTCAACATGCAGCAAAGCTCCAACGACGTGATTCCCACCGCCATGCACATCAGCACCGCGTCGTCCATCCGCGAACTCCTCTGCCCCGCGATGGATCACCTCGCGGCGGCCCTCCTGCGAAAAGCCGACCAGTTCGATGCGATTGTAAAAATCGGCCGCACCCATCTCCAGGACGCCACCCCCGTCCGCCTCGGCCAGGAACTCGGCGGCTACGCCCACCAGGCGAAGCTCGGCACCGTCCGCTGCCTTCGCGCCATTCATGCGCTAAAAGAACTTCCCCTCGGCGGCACGGCCGTCGGCACCGGAATCAATTCCCATCCAGACTTCGCCAAAAAAACCATCGCTGTTATCGCCCAAAAAACCGGCTTGGATTTCGCCGAAGCCTTCAATCATTTCGAAGCGCAGGCCGCCAAAGACGCGATCGTCGAGGCCAGCTCGGAAGCTGAAGACCATCGCGATAAGTGTGACGAAAATCGCCAACGACATCCGCTGGCTCGCCAGCGGCCCGCGCTGCGGCATCGGTGAGATCAGCATCCCCGCCACTCAGCCCGGCAGCTGCATCATGCCCGGCAAGGTCAACCCCGTCATGTGCGAAATGCTCCTGCAAGCCGCCGCACAGGTTGTCGGCAACGACGCCACCGTCGCCTGGGCGCGCCGCGTTCGGCAGCAATTTCGAACTCAACGTCATGATGCCCGTCATCGCCCACAACGTCCTTCAATCCATCGAACTTCTCGCCAAGGCCGCGACGGTTTTCTCCGACCGCTGCATCGACGGCCTCGAAGCCAACGCCGACCGCTGCAAGGCCCTCGTCGAGCAATCCCTCGCCATGTGCACCAGCCTCGCCCCGATCATCGGCTACGACAAAGCCGCCGACATCGCCAAGGAAAGCCTCAAGACCGGCAAAACCATCCGCCAGATCGCCACAGAAACAAAAGTCCTCAGCGACGCCGACCTGAACAAAGCCCTGGATCCGACGCGGATGACCCAACCGCAGTTCGACATCATCGGCAGCGGGGGAGGATGATCTGGGAAATGACGAATGAAGAATGATAAATGACGAATTAATGCTCGAATGAGTCCAATGCACGAATTCGTCATTCAGTCATTCGAGCATTGATTCGTCATTCGTCATTCGAATTTCGTCATTGCATCTTTAGAGATGTCATATCAATAACAAACCGATACCTCACATCGCTCCGAATCACCCGTTCATACGCTTCATTCACTTTCTGGATCGGGATGACTTCGATATCGCTCACGATCTTGTGTTTCCCGCAGAAATTCAGCATTTCCTGCGTCTCGGCGATTCCGCCTATCGCCGACCCCGCCAGGCTCTTTCTTCCGCCGATGAGTGAAAACGCCGCGACCGACGCCGGCTTTTCCGGCGCAGCCCACCTGCACCATCGCCCCGTCCACTTTCAGCAGCTTGATGAACTGATTCCAATCCACGTCCGCCGAGATGGTGCTGATGATCAGATCAAATCCCCGCCGCAGCTTCGTGAAGGTCTGCGCATCGCTGGTGGCGAAGAAATGATCCGCCCCGAGCCGCTTGGCGTCGTCCTGCTTGCGCATTGAATGACTCAGCACCGTCACTTCCGCCCCCAGCGCATGGGCCAACTTCACGCCTATATGCCCCAGCCCGCCGAGTCCGACGATCGCCACTTTCTTCCCCTTCTCGGCCTTCCAATGCACCAGCGGCGAATACAACGTGATCCCCGCGCAAAGCAGCGGCGCGCTCGCATCCAGCGGCAAACTCGCCGGGATCCGCAAAACATAATCCTCGTTCACCACGATCTTGTCCGAATATCCCCCATACGTCGGCGTCCCGTCATACTCCCGCGCGTTATAAGTCAGCACCGCCCCCACGTCGCAATACTGCTCCAGCCCCTTCCTGCACTGCTCGCACTTCCGGCACGAATCCACAAAACATCCCACCCCCGCATGATCCCCAACCTTGAACTTTGTCACGCCTTTGCCCACGCCCGCAACCACGCCGGCGATTTCATGCCCCGGCACCATCGGAAAAATCCCCTCGCCCCATTCATCCCGAGCCTGATGAATATCCGAATGGCAAATCCCGCAGAATTTGATGTCGATCAGAACATCCTTCTCGCGCGGCTCCCGCCTCTCAAATGCGAAATCAGCAAGAGGAGCGTTGACCTTGGCGGCGGCGTAGCCTTTGGTTTTAAGCATGATGGTTTTCTCCGATGGCCATTTTAGTCCGCCCGTTGCAAAAGTCAGAATTGCTTGGTCAATGCGTCCGCAAGCGTTAACATCCCAAACAAAGGCGGCCGGGTCGTACCATCTCAACACAATCGACGGTGACGCATGTCGCAGTTGAAGCTTTCCATCGGTCTAGCGGCGTTTTGCCTCGCGCTCCTCGCCAATGCCGTAATCGTCCGCGCTGACGTCCCGACCACAGAGCCGACGACCCAGCCTTCCACCCAGCCTTCTGACACCCAACTCCAACCTCTCGTCCAGATGCTCGGCGATCCCGATCCCACCAATTGCGATGCCGCCCAAATCATCTTGCTTGCCCAGCCGCTGGCACTCCCTTCTTACCAGGCTGCGTTGAAAGCCGGCGGACTGACCGACGCCTCGAAAAAGCGGCTCTTGCACATCGTCGACGTGCTTCAGCCCGGGTACGCCCGCGCTGCCGCCGCTGGCAGGCTCTTCAGGACCGAATCGCCTGGGCCACGCAATCCGATCTCCAGGCCTATCACACGATCGGAAGCCACGACCCCAAATGGGATTCACAGGTGGAAAGCGCCATCGAAAGCTATGTCCTCCAGGCCGACTCCGCTAACGAAAATCGCAAGCACATTTCTTCTCTTTGCCAAGCCGCAATATCCGAGGGATGCAAGGATCCCTTTGTTGTTTTCATGCAGGCGTCTTGCGACGCCCACCTCGGCCCGCGCCGCGATTCGAATTTGCACGACGCCTTCCTCAATGCCGCCGACGGATTGCTCAAAAGCCAATATCCCTCGATCTTGCGCACCGGCGGCACCGTCGATGTAGTTCAGTATTATCCCATTCTCGACCAGGACCAGAACCCCGATTCCTGGGCCAACACCCGTAGCATGGCCGACGCCGCCCTCGCCTTGCTCCCGCAAGCCGCCAAGGATCCCACCATGCCGAAGGTCCGCATTTACACATGCGCCACCGGCCTCTTCAATATTTACAAATCCCTCTTCAAGGACGAGAAGCAGGCCTTCGACACCGTCTTCCCGGTCCTCCAGTCCTGCCTCCCCAATGATCCCTCACCGCTTCTCTTCAAAGGAAGTTTCTATACTAACTACGCCTGGACCGCGCGCGGTAACGGCGTCGCCTCCACCGTAAGCGATGCCCAATCCAAGTTATTCCAGGATCGCCTGCAAATCGCTGCCGATGCCGAACAGCAGGCGTATCAAATGAATCCAGACGACCCGCGCGCTCCCACGCAAATGCTCACAGTCGAACTCGGCCAGGGCAACGGCCGCCAGGTCATGGAAACCTGGTTCCAGCGCGCCGTGTCCGCCGATCCGGACAATTACGAAGCCTGTTCGAAAAAAGCCTACTACCTCGAGCCCAAATGGTACGGCTCGCCCGAGGACATGCTGCAATTCGGCCGCGAATGTTTCGCGACGGAAAACTGGAGTTGCCGCATTCCCCTCGTCTTAGGCGACGCCCGCGCCACCCTGGCCCGCTACCAATCCGATTCCGCCGCTTATTTTCGCGACCCCGCCGTTTGGGCGGACATCGACAAGTCCTATTTCGATTACCTCCTGGCTCACCCGAACGACTACGTTGCCCGCAGTTACTACACCCTCCTTGCCTGCAAATCCCGGCAATGGTCCATCGCGCGCGACCAGTTCACCACACTTGGCAACCACGCCGTCTACCGCACCTTCGGCGGCAAACAGGCGTATCTGAATTATCTATCCCAGGCTGAGCAACAAGCCGTGCCCACGACCGAAGATCGCTAAGCCGAAGACACCGCTCGCACCGTCGCGTATTGTTGAGACAAGCGCAAATGGACCAACCAAAACTTCACATTGCCGCTGTCGATGCGCGAATCCCCGATGCGGCCGAGTCGTGCGATTCAGCAACTTATTTAACCTTCGCTTTTACAGCATATTAACGCGAATTGTTGTTTTCTTTTTTGCCCGATCTGATGCCTGGGCGACGGCGACCATATTTCCAGCTTCGCATGCCCTAAAATTCCCAGATGCAAGGAAGTTACAATGCGGTGCCGTTTTTTCGAGGGAAGTTTTCGAAAAGTGCCTATCTCAAGCTAAACTCTTTCGAAAAATGGGCGTCGAGATGGGGCACTGTTGAGGTACATCAATGAAAGCATTCATTAGCTGGTCGGGCCAACAAAGCAAAGCAATCGCCATCGCCTTAAAGAACTGGATACCTGACGCAATGCAACAAGTGGACGTTTGGATGTCCGAGCACGACATAGATGCCGGGTCAAGGTGGGGCAATGAGCTATCGTCCATGTTGGAGGAAGCTAATTTCGGAATCATCTGTCTTACCGCAGAAAACCAGAATGCGCCATGGCTTCTGTTCGAGGCTGGCTGTCTTGCAAAGGCGTCAAAAGTTGCGCGCGTCGTTCCATATCTCTACGGATTGTCGCCAACCGATGTGCGATATCCATTGGCGCAGTTTCAGGGCGTGACCGCAACAAAGCCCGGTACTTTGAAGCTCTTGCAGAGCCTAAACGAGGCAGGAAAGTTCGGAATGACAACGGAACGGCTATCCAAATCCTTGGAACAATGGTGGAAAAATTTGGCGATGGAATTCTCGAAAATTTCTGTCGACCCGCAGGTCCATACGGCGATCCGGTCAGAGAGGGACATATTGGAAGAGCTTCTTGGACTTGTCCGCAACAGTCTCAGAAGTCGAGCGCCAAAAACTATGCGCCCGGCAGAAACCCTAACGGTTACGGTCGATACCAGTAAGTACTTTAAAGAGGGACCGGTGGTTTCAGTCGCATATGATGCGGGCACTACGGTGTCGCAGTTTCTCGACAGTGTCTTTTTTGCGATGCATGATGTCGGAGATGTCAAGGCTTTCCAATATGGAATCGAGTGGCTTTTGCAGGACCAAAGGACAGGGCGCACCTACGATGACATTGGAATCGAATATTGTCGTACCTTGGGTGCTGCGCGGACGAAAGAGAGATTGCTTCAGTGGGCATCAACCCTGGGGACAGATTTGAAGTTGTTCGCACTCCGGCGGCGCAAACCGGTAAGGGTCGGAAACCACTGCCTCTCAAAAGACGCTGGGATGGTCCGCAAGAATTTCGGCACGCAGATTCACAAACATCGGCCGTGCAAGCGGATACGGGCAACCTAGAGTGAGAAATATGGCAGGATCTCATGGGGCTTATCGCCTCTTCTTCTTATTCCGATCCTTCTTCTCCATAAACCCAGACTTCTTCGTCCTCAATTGCGGCCCCCCTGGCATCCCCAGGGAACTCAATCCCCCCGACATCAAATTCTTCATCAGCTTCATCTTCCCCATCATCCCCATCCCGCCCACGGCTCGCATCATGTCCCGCGCCCCCTCGAACTGCTTGATCATCTGCCCGACTTCATTCAGCGGCACTCCCGCTCCCGCCGCGACGCACCGTCTTCGCCCTGAATCCAATAGGTCCGGCTTCTTCCTTTCCTGATGCGTCATCGAATCATAAATCGCCCGCATGTGGACCATCTGCTTTTCAACATCCCCATCGTTCATGTTGACTTGTTTCGTCAACTCGCCCATCCCCGGAATCATCCCCATCACTTTCCCAATCGGCCCCAGTTTTTTGATCTGCGTCATCTGAGCCATGAAATCGTCGAGGGTGAACTGCCCCTTCTCCATCTTGGCCGCCAGACGCGCGGCCTCGTCGGCGTCCACCTTCTGCTGCGCCTCGGTCACCAGCCCGATGATGTCCCCCATGCCCAGGATGCGCGACGCCATCCCCTCGGGGCGAAATTCTTCCAGCGCATCCAGCTTTTCCCCCACGCCCAGGAATTTGACCGGTTTCCCCGTGACCATCTTTGCCGATAGCAGCGCGCCGCCGCGTGTATCGCTGTCCAGCTTCGTGAGGATCAATCCGTCGAGTTCGAGTTGCTCGTTAAATGCCTTGGCGCTATTGACGGCGTCCTGCCCGCTCATGCTGTCCAGCACCAGATAAATCTGCTGCGGCTGCAACTGCGAATTGATATCCCGCAGTTCCCCCATCAGCGCATCGTCGATGTGCAATCGCCCGGCGGTGTCCAGAATCACCACATCGCGCCGGAGGTTTTCGCCTGCGCGATCGCCGCCCGGCAAACCGCCACCGCCGCCCCGCGCGAAACCTCCCCATGCGGCGCCACTTTCGAATCGTCCGCATAAATCGGCACATCCACCTGCTGCGCGATCACCCGCAACTGCTCGACCGCCGCCGGCCGCTGCAAATCCGCCGCCGCGAGCATCGGCTGATGCCCCTTGCTTAACAGATACTTCGCAAGCTTTCCGCACGTCGTCGTTTTCCCCGATCCCTGCAGGCCGCACATCATGATCAATGTCGGCCCCGGCTGAACCAAATAAATCCGCGTATCAACCGGCCCAAGCAGATTCAAAAGCTCGTCGTAGCAAATCTTGACCATCATCTCGCCGGGCCGAACGCTCTTGATCACTTCCTGCCCGACGGCTTTTTGAATCACGTGGTCGATGAAATCGTTGACGACCTTGAAATTGACGTCCGCCTCCAGAAGCGCCGTGCGCACGTCGCGCATCGACTCGCGGATATTCTCCTCGCTGATCCGCCCGCGCCCCGACAGGCTTCGGAAGACGCTCGAAAATCTATCCGTTAATGCATCAAACATGGTGAAATAGTTGCCAGTTGTTAGTTACCAGTTGCCAGTCAACGCCGTCGTCTTTTCTTCACCGGCAACGGGCAACTAAGCCGGAGTTTAGCTCACCCGATGAGCTTCTTCAAAAACCCGCTCTTTTTCTTTGGCTTATCGCCGACAATCCACTGGTTCAGCGTGTGCTGCCAGTGCCGATACTCGGCAAATTGCTTTTTGGTGATGCCGATCCCCAATCGCCGCGCCAAATCCTCCGCCAGCGGGGTTTTCCCGCCCAGAATCGGCGCAGCGCGCCCTCCTCCCGCCGCGCCAGCAGGCTCAAGTATCTCAGGGCATGATTTCGCAGCGGGAGTTTCCCCTTGTAGCGCCATTCCTGGTCGATTTGCACCAGAGTTTTCCCGTCGTCGATCAGGTTCCGGGGATGACAATCAAAAAACTCCGGCTTGATCAGCGAGTCGTAAACATCCTGCGGATTCTTCTCAAGCAGCCCATTTTCCACGACAAATTCCAGCCACCGTCCCAATCCCGCCATCGCCGCGCCCAAACCCCGACTGTGAAGATGAGCGCATATTTGCGCCTCCAGCAGCGTTCCCGCCTGATACGCCTCTTCGTCCGGAACCAGCTCGATCTCCACCCCGCGCGGCGGCGGGGCGTTCGTCAGGCGCGACTTGCGCACCACAATCCGCCCCGAAGCGTCCCGCGCGATCTCAGTTTGCGTATTAAAGCAATCCCGCCTCTCCATCGTGTATCCGACGGCAAGCAGGTTATTATCCGCCATTTTCGACGCATCCCCGGCCAACACCAGAAACGAATTCGCCAAATCCGGAATCAATCCATTTCGATGCAGCACCGGCCAGATTCGCCGCTCGTCGGCCGCGAATTTCGTCGCAGCGCCGTCGTGCGTCGGCTCGATCCCGCGCAAAATCGCCGCCGGATCAAAATCCGCCGCCTCAAACGCCCCCTGCGTCAAAATCCACTTCGGCAATTTGTAATCCGGGAACGGATATTGGAAATTCAGTTCTCCAAATCCGGCTTCGATCAGCAGCCGCGTCAATTCCCCTTTTCCCAAAGTTCTCGGCCCCTGCTCTTTGTATAAATCCTGAATCCCATCGAACGCATGCCCCGTATGATCTTCCGGGCCGCCGCAAAAATATTTCAGCCCAAGCTGGTTTTCGATCGCCAGCACCAGAACCCCATCCGACCTCAAAACCGATCGCACCAGCCGCAGGCATTCCAGCATCGGATTTTCCGATTTGAAATAAACCGGCGCATATTCGAGCACGCCGATCAGGGTCACCAGGTCGAATTGCTCGTCCGACTCAAATTCCTGGAAATTCCCGCACGCGACGCGGACATTTGTTAAATCCCGAACCCGCGCCGCCGCGCACGCCGCCCGCGCCGGGCTGCCCTCGATCGCGATCACGTCGCCGCCGCTCTCGCCCAATTGCCGCGTGATCGCTCCGCACCCTGCGCCCAGTTCGAGAATCTTCTGCCCCGACGCGATGCGCAAATGCCGCAGCAGATTGTGCCGCCGCGGCGAAAAGTGATACATCGTCGGCCAGTTGACTATCCCCCTTCGCAATTCGCCCGAAAAACAACTCAAATCCTGGCTGCCGCGCAGAATCTGAAGCATCTGCCGCTCCAATTCCGCGCCATCGCTGTAATCGAAGTGATCCTGCGACTTATGCATCCACACACCCGAACCAGGATCAAAGGAATATCCGCGCATGCCGGCGAGGTCCCGATTCGGAATCTTACCCGATTGATCGTTCAGGACCACCAAAGCCGCGGTAAAGAGGTGAGAGTGAACCACGCCAGCGACCGCAAATTCGCCGACGTCCGGCGCAATTCCGCCCGTTTTCCCCGTTCCCAGTGGCTCAACCAGCGCAGGCTCAAAATGCCCATCCGCACGGGCATATCAACCGTCGTCGCCAGTTTATAAAACCACGCCGATCCCCGGCCATGATGTTTCCGTAAATATCTCGCCCACCCGCAGAAATATCCGCGATTCACCAGGCACCTGTTCGCGCGCGAACTAACCCGCCCGAAATGCTGGATTTCCGCGTCGGGGAGATAATAAATCGTCCCCAGCTTTGCGAGACGAACGCACAAATCCACGTCCTCGACCCCGAATTCATACCCCTCGTCAAATCCGCCGCACTCCTCGAATACGCTTCGGCGGATCGCCACGCACGCCGCATCAACTTGCGGCACAGGCCCCTCGCAACCCGGATCGGGCTCCGTCTTTCGATATTGCTTATACGCTCGCCGCGACACGCGCATCCATTTGGTCACATGCAGCGAATGCAACACCGCCGCGAGATTGGGAAGATTCCGCCCCGAACTCTGCGGCCGCCCCTCCCCATCCAACATCTTCGGGCCCACCGCCACGACCTGGGGATGAGTCGTCAAAAACTCGAGCAGCTTCTGCATCGCCCCCGGCAGCATCACCGTGTCGTTGTTGAGCAGGAGCAGGATCGGCGCCTCCGCCTCCCTCGCGGCCTGGTTGTTGGCGCGCCCGAATCCACGATTTTCAGAGTTTTGAATCAATCGGACCCGCGGAAACTCGCTCTCCACCATCGCCGCCGATCCGTCCCCCGATGCGTTATCAATGATGATTGTTTGTATTCGAAGGTCCCCCCGGTTTTTGTCGATCGACAGAAGGAGGTCTCGCAGCATCTCCCCGCCGTTCCAATTGACGATCAGCACCGCAAGATCGAAAACCTCCGCGATCGGCGAAACAACACTGCTCCCATCGCCAGTTTGGTTTGCCCCTTTTAGCTCAACTGGTTCGGTAATGCTCAAGGTCTGTCTACTAAACGCCGGCACATCGCGTTTTATTCTGCGGTAAGTCGATACGTTGCTGCCCACGACAATCTTAACGCGCCGAGCCCCAATCCCAAAACACCCAAAATTCGCGAATTTCGAAGCATTTCCCCAGGCTGGCGGCAGGTCCGATTTTTTCCGTTTTTTGCCGACTTTTGGTATTCTAATCAGCCAATGCGCTGTCCGTTTTGCGATGCCGAAAAGGAAAGCCTGAAGGTCATTGACTCCCGCACCTGCGACGGGGGCAAGGCCATCCGTCGCCGCCGGGAGTGCATTCGCTGCCAGAAGCGGTTCACGACTTACGAAAAGATCGAACCCAATGTCCGGCTGAGCGTCATAAAGAAGGACGGCCGCCGCACCCCATGGGATCAAAAGAAGATTTACCTGGGCCTGGAGCGGGCCTGTTTCAAACGACCCGTGCCACAAAGCGAGCTTCAGCGCATTGTCGACGAAGTCGAGGACGAGGTTTTTAAAACCTACGACCGCGAAGTACCATCGACGGAAGTCGGCCGCCTGGTCACCGAGCGTCTTCGCCGGGTGGATCAGGTCGCATACGTGCGATTTGCCAGCGTCTACAAGCAGTTCAAGACGCTGGAGGAATTGGTGGAAGAGGCCCGGGCGGTTATCGACGCGCGGCGATACGAAGACCCGACCCAGGGCCGCCTGTTTATCGACCCGAAGGCGCCGCCCGCCGAGCCCGAAGCCGAGCCCGCCGATGCGGCATCCGGGGGCGCCGCCGCGGGTGAAAAACCCCGCCGCGCTTCCCGCCGTGCGGCTCCGGCGGACGCCGTTCCCACCCAGGTTTGAGCTTTGGATTCGATTATCAAGCCCCAGAAGCAAATGGTCCGATAATTCCCGGAGGCGAGCCTCATGCAGTACCCAATCCGATATCGCGCCGCCGCCGGGACTTTCCTGTGCATCCTGGCGACCGTTATTGCTCCGGGATGCAAATCCCCCGCGCCCCCTCCGCCTCCCTCCCAGCAGCCCAAATGGCCGACCCTACCGATGGCCCAGGTTCCCAGCTTCATGCATGGAACCATCCTTGAACGTGTCCGCTTCGGCGGCATCGAGCCCCTTTCCGTCTTCGGATACAGCCTCGTCGTCAACCTTCACGGCACCGGCGACAGCACCGCGCCCTCCTGGGTTCGCGAATACATAGAGAAAGAAATCCTCATTCACGGGTTCGGTAGCGCCCAAATGCACAAATACGCCACCATGACTCCGGGCGAGATCCTCGACGATAAACGCGTTGCCATCGTGATCGTCGAGGGTAGGATTCCCGTCGGCATCCATGAAGGCGACCCATTCGACGTCATCGTCCGCGCCCTTCCCCGCAGCTACACCACCAGCCTTGCCCACGGCGATCTTTACGAAACACCGCTCAGCGAGCATGGCCTCCAGGATCCCACCGGCACTGGCGCCCATCCCGAAGCCGTCGTCGCGGGCGGGCAAGTTTTCGTCAATCCGGCCTACGCACTTTCTGAGGGCAATCCCGGCGTTCCCGGGGCTCGGGCCAGCCTTCGCGTCGGCACCGTCCTGGACGGCGCGATCGCGAAATACACGCGCCCCATCTATCTCCAATTGCGTCAGCCCCAGGCCAGCGCGTCTCGCCGAATCGAGGAACTCATTCAGCGCCGCTGCGCATGGCACTTCTCCCATCGATCCCAGCGCCGACCGCAGCAAAGTCGTCGCTGCCGCACAGGATGAGGGACTCATCGAAATTTTCGTTCCCGACGAATACAACGGCGACTGGCAGCATTTCGTCGGCGTCGTCTCCCACATGTATCTCGATGACGCCCCGGAATTCGTCGTCGCCAAAGCCAGGGAACTGGTTGAAGAAGCCCATAAGCCCGGCGCGAAATTGACGGATATATCCCTCTGCTGGGAAGCCATGGGCCCCGACGCCCTCGCCATTTACCAGCCGCTGATTTCCGATCCCGATCCGAACATCGCGTTTGCCGCCGCGCGCGCGGCCGTCTTCATGGGCGATGAGCCGTCCCGCCTGGCCCTGCTGGAAATGGCCGCTGATTCCACTAATCCCGAGCAGATGGAAGCCGTCCGGACTCTCGGCGACCTCCCCAGCACCCCCGAAACCCGCCACATGCTCCGAACCCTGCTCGACAGCGACCGCGCCGAAGCGCGCATCGAGGCCTATCGAATCCTGGCCGATTCCGGCGAAGGAATTATCACCCATACTATCGGGGACAATTTCTTCCTCGATATCGTCGAAAGCGACGGACCCCCGATGGTCTACGCCACCACCACCGGCGTCCCGCGCCTCGCCATCTTCGGCCATGATCTGACCCTGGAAACTCCCCTCACCTTTATGGCGATGGACGACCGCCTGAGCATCTCCTCCAGCGACGACTCCCGGCTCCTGACCCTCTTCTACCGCGATCCGCAGCGCCTCCAGCCGATCGACGTTTTAAGCCACAACGACCTGGTGGAAATTCTCGCCCGCCTCGGTGGGGAGGGGCCCGAACCATCCGATACATTCAACTTCAATTTCAACGACGTCGTCGCCATCGCCCAGCAGCTCGTCTCCTCGGGGCAAGTCTATGGCACCAAGCTTTCCGGCGAAAAAGTCGCCTGCGTATTTCAGTTGGAACACAAGGAATTGGAATCCGATCGCTGGCTAAGCGTGCCCAAGGACAACACCGCCGGCCGTCCGCAGGGCGTCAACCTCGCCGCACCCCAGCCGGCTCCCATCCCCAGCAGCCCCAATTCGCCGCCGCCGGCCGCCCCCCCCGAGACCGAAGGCTTCCACCCAGGGGGGTCATAAATGCACGGCCGGCAACGGACAACCCGCGACGGGCAACAATTCAACCATTGGACTCCGGCCGTCCGATCCTTAGAATCTCCCTCCCAATGCGGGCATGACGCCTGCTTCGGGTTGACTGCGGTCAAGGAGGACCGACGCCAATGCGCTTAAAGAAACTCATCCTGCACGGGTTCAAGAGCTTTGCCGACCGCACCGAGTTCGTCTTCGATTCCCCCATCACCGGAATCGTCGGCCCCAACGGGTGCGGAAAATCCAACGTCGTCGATGCCGTGAAGTGGGTCCTGGGCGAACAATCCGCCAAGAGTCTGCGCGGCGACGCCATGCTCGACGTGATCTTCAACGGCTCCGGCTCGCGCAAACCCGCCGGGATGTCCGAAGTCGTCCTCGTCTTCGAAAACCCGCAAAAGCCCGAGGGCGGCCGCGCCGTCAATCTCGACGCCGACGAAGTCGCTGTCGGGCGCCGCCTCTTTCGCGACGGCACCAGCGAATATCAACTCAACAACACCGCCACCCGTCTGAAGGACATCCGCGAACTGTTCCTCGACACCGGCATCGGCGTCGACGCCTACAGCGTCATCGAGCAGGGGCGCGTTGCCGCCATGCTCGAAGCCAATCCGGAACAGCGCCGCTTGATTTTCGAGGAAGCCGCCGGCATCTCCAAATTCAAGGCCCGCAGAAAAGAAGCCGAGCGGAAGCTCGAAAAAGTTGACGCCAATCTCGTCCGCGTCGGCGACATCGTCGACGAAACAGAAAAGCGCCTCCGCAGCGTAAAAATTCAGGCCGGCAAAGCCCGTGTCTATCAGGAACACTCCGCGCGCCTCGCGGAACTGCGCCTTAGCTATAGCCTTCACGAATATCACACTCACGCGTCGAGCCTGAAGGAATTGCAATCTCAAAGCGAGGATGTGCGTTTCCGCCTCGATGACGTGCAGGGCGATCTCGCCCGCGCCCAGAACCAATTGGCCGAGAAAAAGGAAGCCCTCGAAGCGGTGGGGCAGGCGCGGCAGCGATTGGAATACGAGCACGTCCAGGCCCAGGCGCAAATTCAATCCGCGCGGCAGCGACAGCAATACGCACAGCAGCAGCTTGCCCAGATGTCCGAGCAATCGGTTGGCTTCGAGCAGGATAAAGCGCAAGTCGCCGCCAAGCTCAAGGAACTCATCGCCGCCCTGGAAACGGAAAACAAGAATCTCGCCGCCCTCACCTCAGAACTTGAAGAGCACCGCCGCCTGATCGACCAGCGCCAGCAATCTTTCGGCGACGCCCAACTTCAGCTCAACGCCGCCGCTTCCCAAATCGAGCAGCGCAAGACCGACATCCTCGACCTGATGCGCAAGCTCGCCACCGTCGGCAGCCGCATCGGCGCCATCGAAATCGAACGAAAGAATCTCACCGCCCAGTGCCAGCGCCTCTCCGACCGGAAATCTGAAGTTGAACCCGAATTGCAGACACTGAAAACCGCCGGCGGGGAACTCGCCGCCAGACTTCAGCAAACCATCGCGAAAATCGGCGATCAGCAGCGGCAGCTTGAATCCCAGCGAGCCAATGCCGCCGCGCTCGGCAAGCAGATTGCCCAGGTCGGTGAACTTCTTGGCGGCGCCAAAGAGCATCGCTCGGGCCTGATTTCCCGGCAAAATCTTCTCCGCGATCTCGAAGCACGCCGCGAAGGCGTCAGCGAAGGCGTCAAATCCGTCCTTCGCCAGCGCGACACAAAATTCCCCTTCATTCGCGGCCTGGTCGCCGACGTCATGAGCGTCGAAGTCGAACACGCTCACGTCGTCGAAGCCGCCCTCGACGGCCGCGATCAGTGGCTTCTCACCCACGACTCCGCCGCCGCTTCCGCAACCCGCGACTCCCTCGAGGAACTCGAAGGCCGAGTAAACATCCTCTGCGCCGATCGCCTCAATCCGCACACCGATTCTTACGATTCGGCGCAACACGGCCGGTTCGTCCGACCGGTCATCGAACTGGTCCACTATCAGGCCGCCGACGAAGCCATCGTGCGCCACCTCCTCGGGCGAACCATGCTGGTCAAGGATCTCGCCGACGCCGCGGCCCTCCTCGCTTCCGCCCCGGCTGGATATCAATATGTCACCCCCGCCGGCGAAATCGTCGGCGACGGCGTCCTTCGCGCCGGCCCGCTCACCGCGGCCATGGGACTTCTCTCGCGCCGATCCGAATTGCAGGCCCTCGAGCAGCAGATCGCCGAAGTTGACGTCCGCATCGAGGAATTGAGCAAGCAGCTTGCCGAGGGCGCCAGCCAGGCTCAATCCCTCGACGAGCAGATCAGCGCCCTTCGCACCGATCTCTATCAATCCAACACCGATAAAGTTGAAATCAGCAGCGCCGCGGCCCAGAATTCCGATCGTCAGGACGATCTTCGCCGCGAACTCTCCGTCCTCGGCCGCGAATTAGAAACCCTCGGCGCGCAGCTCGACCGCCTGGCCGCCGAGTCCAGTCAACTCGCCGCGCAAAGGCAGGATTTGGAAACCAAACAGCAGCAGGCCGGCGCCGAAGTCGAGGAACTGACCGTTCGCCAAAGCGCCATCTCCGAGGAACTCGCCCAACTTGGCGAGCAGTTAACGGCTTCCCGCATACAGCTCGGCCAGGTTCAGGAAAAGCAGCTCTCCAGCCGCCAGGCCGTCCAGCGCCAAACGTCCGAGCAGGCAGAATTGCACGAGCAGATGGACCGCCTCGATCGTTCGGTTCAGCAGCTCACTCATCGCCAGGGGGAAGTCGAGCGCGAGCTGCAATCCGCCGCCGCCGCCGAAGCCGCCCTGGCGCGACGCCGCCGACCATCAAACCCGCATCGAGGAACTCGGCACTCAACTCTCCGAACTGAACGCCGTCGTCGCCGAACTTTCGCGCACAGTCGAAACCGCCCGCACCAATCGCGACCAGATCGAGCGCCAGCTTCACGAACTTGAACTCAAGCTCGGCGAAGTCCGCGTCCGCGTCGAAACCCTGGCCCAGCGCACCTTGGAAGAACTCCAGCTCGATCTCCCCGCCCGCTACGCGGAACTCACAGCCGAAAAGCCCTACGAGCCGGGCGACATGGACTGGAACGCCGTCGGGGACGAGATCAAGGAACTTCGCGAAAAAATCCACCGCCTCGGCAACGTCAACGTCGAGGCCATCGACGAACAAAACGAACTCGAGCAGCGCAGCCAGTTCCTTTCCACGCAGGTCGCCGATCTCACCAATTCCAAAGCCCAGCTCGAGCAGCTCATCAGCGAAATCAACGTCGAAAGCGGCGTCCGATTCGAGCAGACCTTCAACGCCGTCCGCGAATATTTCCAGGGGATGTTCCGCAAACTCTTCGGCGGCGGGAAAGCCGACATCTATCTCGAAACCGAACTCGATCCCCCCAAGAACGCTCCCCCGACCATCGGCCCCGACGGGCTCGAAATCCCGGCGCAAAAGATCAAGGTCGACATCCTCGACGCCGGCATCGAAATCATCGCCCGCCCCCCGGGCAAGCAGCCGGTGACCATTAGCCAGCTCTCGGGCGGCGAAAAAACCATGACCTGCGTCGCCCTCCTCATGAGCATCTTCAAATCCAAGCCCAGCCCGTTCTGCATCCTCGACGAAGTCGACGCCGCCCTCGACGAAGCCAACAATCAGCGTTTCAACATGATCGTCCAGGAGTTCCTCGAGCAGAGCCAGTTCATCATCATCACCCACTCGAAGCGCACCATGCAGATCGCCGACGTCCTCTACGGCGTCACCATGCAGGAGCAGGGCGTCAGCAAGCGCGTCGCCGTCAAATTCGACCAGGTCGATTCCCAGGGCCGAATCAGCGAACACGCCGCGGCTTGACGCGTCCCTTCGAGGCCGCCGATTCAAATTTTCGTCGAGTATTCGGACCACTGCTGCCCCGGACCGTCCAGCAAAAGCGAAAAGTGGTTTAGCACATCCCGACCGAGAATACCTTGTTCGGCATCCATCAGCAGGTAACGTCCTCGGAATGTGCGGTCCAGTAAGGTCAACTCCAAGATCACGGATTCCGCCGCTGACTTCGTGCCGTCGAATCCCACCAGTTCATATGTTTCGCCCGCGACCATCGGAACACCCAAAGTCTCCACCGCTCGTCGCGGCAGCAGCGTCACGTCGGCGCCACTGTCAATTAGCATTACAACGTTTGGAACGTTAGACGTGTTTGCCAGATCTCGTAATACAACCACGGCGACCGGCGCGGGCGGATTGAAATCCAACCCGTCATACCTTGGCATGGCCCGCGCCCTCGATCACTTCTTTTGCAAAATCCCCGGCTTGTGCCGGATTCGACAAGCGGGGGGTCCGGATGCTGGACGGCCCGGCGTTGCTGGCGACCGTCTCGGCAGCGGCTAGTTTTTCCTCGATCGCTTCCCGCACAAATGTCGCCACATCCTTCCCCGCGCTGGCTGCTTGCTGGCGAAGTCGCTTCTCCGCATCGTTTGGCAAATTGAGGTTCAGCATCATGGGTTATTGCTCCAACTCCATTTTAACACGCAATCGACATTGCCGCACGCGCTATAACCTGCCTAAAGTCTCTTCGTCATGAGAGCCATTTTCATTCTCGTCGTCCTGGCGGCCTGTCTGCTCGCCGCCCCGGAGACCCAGCCATCCCCAAGCACCCAGCCCACCACACAGGAGTCACAGATGAAAACCGAAACCGCCACCTTCGCCGCCGGCTGCTTTTGGGGCGTGCAATCCACCTTCGAGAAAATCCCCGGCGTCATCAGCACGCGCGTAGGCTACACCGGCGGCAAAACCTCCGACCCGACCTATGAAGACGTCTGCACCGACACCACCGGCCACGCCGAGGCCATCGAGATTGTCTTCGACCCCAGCAAAGTCAGCTATCAAACTCTTCTCAATACCTTCTTCGAAAACCACGATCCCACCACGATGAATCGCCAGGGCCCCGATGTCGGCATCCAATACCGCAGCGCGATCTTCTATCATTCGCCCGAGCAGGAGAAACTCGCCGAAGCCAAAAAAGAACGCCGCGATGAATCAGGCGATTACACCGCCCCCCTCGTCACCCAGATCGTCCCCGCCGGCACGTTCTGGCCCGCCGAGGAATATCATCAGTTTTATTACGACAAGCACGGAATGACCTATACCTGCCATTTCGGAAACGGGAAAAAGAACTAACCCTCGACGCTGGCGTGACAGGGAGTGAGCCTAAGCCCGCGCCAAGTCCCGCGCGTGGGTGATTTCGCGGGAGCTGACCGGGCGGATTTGCGCAAGAGAGAGCGTAACAACGGCCGCGGTGCGGCCGTCAAGGGTCAGGAACTCAACTTCGCAACCCGTGCCGTCTTTATAGAGGTGTACGACCGTCCCTACATCCCCCGTTCGAAGAGACTCAGCGGGGACATCCGTTGTCAAAACCACTCGGTCGTGTTCTTTGATCACCATGTTACCGTTAGGTGCGACACGGACCGGACGCCTCCATTATGCCGCGGTCTTTCTCGACTTGCCGGCTCGCACTGGCGCTCGATGCCGCTGCTTTTGCCCGCGCCGAACCCCCGCTACCCCAGTGGCAACAATGTTGTCCAAAACGATCTGCGGCAACTTCCCCTTGCCGATTGTCTTGCGGGCATCGAGAATCTCGATTCCGACCAATTTCTCGCCCGCCCCGAAATCCAGCGCAATTTCGTCGTTAAGGCAAACCGTGCGGCACTGATGCTTGCCTTCGATCAATTGAATATACATCGCGTCCACTTCGGCGTCGTATGTAATTTTCATCGGATATCCTGCTAGAAAAAGAACGTATACACGGTCACCACAACTGTCTCACCCGGCCCGTCGATAATCACCGGCGCAACTTGCTTGATATTATAGCGGCGCCCGCGCCACACGCCATGAAATTGAATGTTAAGGCGGCAAAGAACCCTCCCATGCTTCGCTGGTTCGCGAATGCCCAGCATAACCCCGTCCGTCGTACCTCCTCCTCGGTCGTGCCACGCTCCTCCAAGCGGGCACGCGCATGGTTGCTCAGGCGTATCGGTTTCAACGCTTCGCCTCCTCAATGGTACGGATGGCCGATCTTAAGCAGGCGGCTTCCGCCGTACCAACAATCGGTCCTATTCCCCCTCCGGCTTCGCATCCACCAGCGACCCAAACTTCCGCACCTGCGGCCAAATCCCCGCCGTCGCCAGCACCACCACGATCGTCCCGATTCCCCCCGCGACCACGCTCGTCACCGTCCCGAATAGTTTCGCCGTCAGCCCGCTTTCAAACCCGCCTAGCTCGTTGCTCGCCCCGATAAAAATGTTGTTCACGGCCGAGACGCGCCCGCGCATCGAATCCGGCGTCAGCACCTGCACCAGCGTATGCCGCACCAGCACCGAAATGTTGTCCAGCGCCCCGGTCAGAAAAAGCATCGCCAGCGAAAGCCAGTAACTGCGCGAGAGACCGAACACGATCGTCGCCGCGCCGAACCCTCCGACCGCCCACAGCATCGCCCGCCCGGCCCGCTTCATCGGCGGCAAATGCGCGATCACCAATCCCATCAAAAGCGCCCCAATCGCCGGCACCGCCCTCATCCAGCCAAATCCCACCGCCCCCACATGCAAAATGTCCTTGGCATAAATCGGAAGCAAATACGTCGCTCCCCCCAGCAAAACCGCGAAAAGATCCAGCGTGATCGTCGCCAGAATAATTTTCGTCCGGAAGACGAACCGCACGCCCGCCGCCAGGCTCTTCAGCGTCGCCGGCTCGCGCGCCGGCGCTTGCCCGCGCATGCGCACGCTCCCCAGCGACACGGCGAAAATCGCCGCGAAAATCGCCGATACGATGTAAGCCGCCGGAACATTGAACCGCACGATCAATCCCCCCAGCACGGGCCGGCGGTTGCCGACGTTTGAAACGCCATGCTGTTCCAATTCACCGCGTTGGCGAAATCCCGCGGCTCAACCAGGCTCGGCAGCAGCGCCGACCGCGCCGGCCAACCCAGCGCTTTGCAGACCGCCGCCACCAGCAGCACGGCGTACATCGCCCCGATCGCCCCGCGGTGATACGAAATCCACGCCAGGAAAAGCACGCACCCCCCGCGCAGCAGTTGCGACACCAGCACGATTTTTCGCCGGTCCACTCGGTCCGCCAGATGCCCCGCTGGAAGAGCCAGCAGGATGATCGGCGCCGCCGAAACCAATCCCACCCACCCGAGCGAAAGCGCATCATGCGTTCGCGAGTAAATATCCCATCCGACGGCGACCTCGAGAATCTGATCGCCCACCACCGCGACAATCCACCCCGCGAGATACATGCAAAACGCCGTGTAGCGCAGCGCCGCGTATGGATCGCGCGCTTCAGGCGCCGGGCTTTCCAATTCCGCCGCCCCGGACGCCGGCCGTTCCGGATCGGGCCGCTCATAAATTCGGTCGGGTGGTTTCGTCGGTTCGGACATACGTCTCGTTACGCCTGACCCAGCGCCAGCCCCAGCGCTCGACGAAAAAGAATTCCCCCCACATGACGCTCTCATCCACTCCGAGTCCCTTGTGAATGTGATACACCCCGCGTTTGAGAATCCCCTCCCACTCCGATCCTTCCTCCGCCAGATAGGGAGATTGCGAAAGCGTCGTCACGGCATTGACCGCCGCCTGCCGGTAAAGTTTGGCTCGCGCCGGATCGGTCGTCAGTCGCGCCAAATGGAATAACCCGCACGCCCCAATCGCCGCCGCCGAGCTGTCCGGTTGCTTGCGCGATAATTTCCCCTCCATCGGCGCATCGTAGTCCCAGGGGGGCACGCCATCGGCCGGCGTCTTTTCAAGGTAATACTGCGCGTTCAATTCCGCCGTCTGCAAAAATCGCGCATCCCGGGTCAGCTCATAACACATCGCAAATCCATACATCGACCACGTCAATCCGCGGCTCCAGGCGCTATCCCCGCGAAATCCCTGATGGGTTGTCTGCCGCAGAAACTCGCCGCTTTGTGTATCGAATATCCCCTCGTGCGCCGTGCTCCCGTCCCCGCGCACCAGTGTCCGCCGCGTCGTCAGACAATGCTCCATCGCAATATTTAGCAGCCCTCGATTCCCTGTGATCTGGGCCGCATAAAAAATCAACGGCACATTCATCATGATGTCAATAAAGAGAGACTCATCACTGATGAACGACCTTAGATATTTCCCCTTCTCCTTAAATCGCATCGCCAGAACCTGCCCGGCTCGCACCACAACCTCTTGCAGCGCCGCATCCGGCTTCCCCTGGCGCACTGTCGCGTCATACCACCGTTTGTAAGTCCCGTGATAAAAAATGAACCCCAAATCATGTACCTCCCGGTCTTCTTTCCGGTGCTTCAATTGGGATGAGTATTTTTCCGCCGCCGCCCGCCAGTACGACGGATCGTCCGCCATACCCGTTTCGAGGAATATCCACATCATTCCCGGCAAAAACCCATCGCACCAGTGCGTCCATGCCGGTTTGTCGTGCTTCCAACGGCCCTGGTCGGTATATAGCGGGTAAAAGCCGGGATATTTCTCGATTAATCGGCGCACTTGCATTTGCGCCACGTCAAGAGCGTGCTTCCAGCGCGCGTCCGTTCCATTGGCTGGGGACAATTCTGACCCTTTCGATAATTTTGCGAAGTGTAGCGATCCTTCCCTCGGCTCGCCACGATCCGGTTTTCGGTTGATTTGGCCCCTCGTTATAGGATAATTACGTCTGAATCGGTGCTGGAGGGCGCGGGATTGGAGTTGGGCATGGAATCTTCGGGCGCTTTGGGCAACCTCATCAACGCGATCACCGTGCGATGGAGAGCCATCTCCGATCGCTGCAACGACCCCGATCACAATTGCGCCCTCCCCTGCGATCTGGAATCTCTGATCCAGGCCATCGGTTCCCATCCCCCCGCGCTCGGCCGCCGCGATTCATCCCGCCCGCGCCGCGAGGTCGGCCTTCGCCGCCTGCTCGATGAATTTGCCCTGTTCCGATCGGTCGTCCTCGAGGAAGCATCGCATCACCTCTCGCGTGCATTAGCGCTCAATGAATCAGTCCGGTTGAATGGTGCGATAGATCTCCTCGCCGCCGATGCCGTCGAACAGGAGGTCTCCGGACATTACCGCGGAATCGAACAGGCCGTGGACGGACAAAACACCTTCCTCCAACGCCTCTCTCACGATGTCCGCGGCCAGCTCAACGCCGTATTGCTGACGATCCAGCTTCTCGAACGGCAACTGGCCGGAAATAACGATCGCGTCGATTCCGTGAAGGAATTCGCGCAACTTCGCAGAACCATCCTGGCGACCATTCAGCAAATCGATCATCCCGCCTCCGCGCCGCCCGCTCTGCAAAACAGATGAGGCGATTGTAGCAAAGCCATTGATTAGTTCGGCCTCGTATGTGTAATGTGCACGACATGACCGAAGCCAATTCGCAGTTTCAAGACTTGAACAAACAATTTGGAGTCCCCGGCGTCGTGCAGTTCGAGGCCGGCCGGGCCTCCCTCCCGCGCGTCGCCATCACCTGTGAATTGGCCTCCGCCGAAGTTTATCTCCACGGCGCCCACGTTACCCAGTTCCAGCCGCGCGGCTGCGCCCCTCCTCTTTCTCAGCAAATCCAGTTGGTTTGATCCCGCCAAGCCCATCCGCGGCGGCGTGCCCCTGGTCTTCCCTTGGTTCGGCCCACGAGCCGGCCACCCCGAATCCCCCGCCCACGGATTCGCGCGAATCCGCCCCTGGCGCGTCGAATCGTGCGATGTTCGCGCCGACGGCTCCGTCCGTCTCGTCCTTACCCTTTCCAGCGACGACCAGTCTCTTCATCACTGGCCGCACTCGTTTGCCCTGCGCCTCATCGTCATCGTCTCCCGATCTCTCGATATCACACTGGAAGTGCGCAATCTCTCGCAGCAATCCGTAGATTTCGAAGAAGCCCTGCACACCTATCTGCGCGTCGGCGACGTCCGCCAGGCCTACGTCGAAGGGCTCGACGGACTGGATTACGTGGACAAGGTCGATGCCGCGAAGCGCAAAACGCAGCCCCAGATGCCCATCCGGTTCACTGGCGAAACCGATCGCGTTTATCTCAAAGCCACCAAGTCCTGCGTCGTTCACGACCCCGTCCTCAAACGCATCGTCACCGTCGAGAAGGAAGGGTCCAACGCCACCGTGGTCTGGAACCCCTGGATCGCCAAGGCCAAGGCCATGCCCGATTTCGGCGACGACGAATGGCCCGAGATGCTCTGCATCGAGGCCGCAAACGCCATGGATTGTGCGGTGAAGCTTCCCGCCAATGCCACCCATCGAATGGGAACGCGGCTATCGATTCTTTAGGGGGCGGGTTCTATCAAACGAATTGGCCGATCCACGCGATGTGCTTCGCCAGCGGACTCCCCGCCAACGCGTTGACCAAGCGCCGGTCGCCGCTGATCATTACCGTTTTATCCCTCATCGCCAGCGCCAGATAGAGACAATCATAAACACTCCGGTTCGTTTCGATCGCCAACCGCAGCGCGAGTTCCACAAGCTCCGCGGACGGCGCTATCCGCAGCGGAAGGATAAGAAAGTCATCGAGCAACTGCTGAGCATCGGCAGCATCGATCTCTTTTCGCCGCCATCGCTTCCAGATCACGTTGGCCAGTTCGCCGTAAATCAGGTCCGGGGCCAGGAACGTATCGCCGCTGCTCAGGAGCTTCCGCGCCGGCTCGGCATGGGGCTCGGGAAAGAACGCGGCCGCCACAACGCTGGCGTCGATCACCCGCGAATTCATCGGGTTCGGTCCTCGCGGATTAAATCTGCGCTGGACTTGAAGCGCCGCTTGTCGAACCGTTCCTTCCAACGATCCAGCACGGCCCGAACATCCTCCGACCCCGCTGATCGCTCCAAAAGCAGTTTGGCCTCGCTCTGCAGCGATCGGCCGTTACGCTTGGCCCGATCCTTCAATCGTTTAATCGTCTTAGCCTTAAGGCCGCGTACAAAAATGCCCGGCATGGGTCACCTGCTTCCTATACCCGGAATATGATATCATATTGCTAGCATAGTATCTAAATCGGTAGGTTGCTCTTACGAATTGAGGTCGGTCAGCTTATGGATCAGCCGGTGGCGATTGTGACAGGCGCGGGACGCGGCATCGGCCGCGCCGTCGCCGCCCAATTGTCCGAGTTGCAATATCGGCTGGCTCTCGTCTCCCGCACGGCCGGCGAACTGCACCAGACTCATATTCTCTGCCGCTCCGAGGCTGAGACCATTCCCGCCGACGTCTCCAAGTCCGACCAGGTCCAGAATCTCGTACTCCGAACCCTGGGACGTTTCGGCCGCGTGGATGCGCTCATTCATTGCGCGGGCTTCGCACTGAAGCGCAATCCGGACCAGATGACCGATCAGGAGTGGCACGAAGTCATCGACATCAATCTTTCCTCCGCCTTTTATTTGTCCCGCGCTCTTTGGCCCATCTGGCGCAAGCAGGGGGGCGGCGCGATGTTGAACGTCTCCTCCTTTGCCGGGCGAGATCCTTTCACCGGCCTGAGCGCCTATGGGGCCGCCAAGGCCGGGCTCAATATTCTCAGCCACGCCCTCGCCCGAGAGGGCAAGCCATTCAACATCCGAGTCTACAATGTCGCGCCCGCCGCTACCGAAACAAAAATGTTCCGCTCACTCGTTCCGCAAGGAACGTTCGCCGACGAGCACATTCTCGATCCCGCCGACGTCGCCAGGGTCATCGTCCAATGCATCCGGGGCGATCTGACCATCACCAGCGGCGAAGTCATTTATGTGCACAAATAGTCCAGGCTGCGGTACACTCCCCTGAAACCTTTGCCTGCGAATAGCGTCCTAATTGAGGTGAATGGGAGGCCGTCCATGAAACCGTTCGTCCTGGGAATCGCCCTCAGCCTGTGTTTCGCCTCGGCTCTATCCGCCCAGATTTTTGGCGGCCGCTTCAATCGCGTCGCCCCGGATGGATCGATCACCCTCCCCTTCGCTCAGACCGACGCGGCCGGCAATCAATGGATCATCTTCCCCGGCGGCTCGATCCGTCAGCAGCCCCTGCCCGGCGTGCAGGCCATCTACGGCCAAGCCGAATCCCTCGTCGTCAACAACGCCGTCCCAGGAATGAACGCCAACTTCGCCAGGATCGACAGCAACACCGGCGAACTCGTCATCAGCGGCATGAACGGCGCGGGATGCACCGTCACCCGCAGAATCCTCGTCAATTCCCCCGACGGCTTCATCCGCTATATCGATGTCATCAAGAACCCCCAGGCGCAGGATCAAACCGTTAACCTCCAGCTTCAGACCAATCTCAATTTCGGCGTCACCGGCTCCTCCATCATCGTCGATCCCCATCGCAAGGAAAATCAGATCGGCTGGGTTGCCATGACCGGAGCCAATCGCGCTGCCGTCGAAATCTACGCCGGAAAAGGCGCCAAGCTCGTCCCCGCCATCAATTGCGACCAGGGCAACACCGTCGTCCAGACCACCTATCAGCTCGAAGTCAAAGCCGGAAAGTCCGTCGCCATCGTTCATTTGCTCGGCTCCGCCGGCAGCATCGAGCAAGGCGCGGACAGCATCATGGCTTTTAAGGAATCCAAACTCCTTGCCTCGCTTCCCGCCGACGTGCGCCGCATCGTCGTCAACTTCACCACCGCCGGCTCGGTGGTCGGCGATTACGAAATCCTTCGCGGCGACGCGTTCGACGTCATCGAACTCCGCTCCGGCGACCAGCTCCACGGAACCATCAAGGAAGACGCCTTTAAGCTCAACACGTTCTA
The DNA here is from genome assembly GCA_963844715.1 of uncultured Phycisphaerales bacterium. GTDB lineage: Bacteria > Planctomycetota > Phycisphaerae > Tepidisphaerales > Tepidisphaeraceae > UBA1161. The sequence goes on from CAWJPJ010000007.1 coordinate 781,010, forward strand.
CGGGCAGCTTTCTCTCCCCACCGATCAGGTCGTCGCCATGATGAACGTCGGCCAGTACCGCCCGCGCCAGCTCCTGGTCACCTCCGACGGCCAGGTCTTCGGCGGCACACTCGATGCCCAAACCATCTCCATGGAGCTCTCCAGCGGGCAGGTCGTCCAGGTCCCGCTGGGCGAAATCACCCGCCTCGGCTACCACAAACGCCCCGACGAACCCGACGAATGGAATTTCGATAAACCCACCGTAATCATGCGCAGCGGCGACCGCGTTTTCGTCGATCTTCCCACCGCCCCCATCGATGTCCTTACCCGTTACGGCGAACTGAAGCTCGACCCCCAATCCATCGGCTCCATCCTTTTCCAAACCGACGACACCGGCGTCCACGAAATTCTCATGTCCGACGGCAGCCGCTTCGCCGGCCTCGCCGAAGCGCCGGAATTTGAGATGAAGCTCACCAGCCCCTTTGCCGCCCAGCCCGTGAAATTCCCGGCCAGCAGTCTGGTCTCCATTCAATTCGCCGCCAAGGTCGCCGATGCCGACGACACAACGCCGTCCCTCCTTCTCCTCAATCAGGACTCGCTCATCGGCACGCTCGTCGGAGCCCTCAAGCTCGACACCGCTTTCGACACCATCGAGATCAACGCCCCCGAAATTCGCAAAATAGTCCATCCCACCGCCGGCACTCCCGACGTGCAGGTTACTCTCTGGGACAACACCGTCGTCAGCGGCGTCCTCGAAGAGCAGGATGTCCAGTGCGATCTCCTCTGCGGTGCGCAGATCAACGTGCCCGTTTCTTTGCTTGCCGAGTACAACCAGCCTCTCCCGCGCCCGTCGGCGCCGGTAATCGACAAGATCAAATCCCTGGCCGCCGATTTAAGCGCCGACGACTGGAAGCAGCGCGACGAGGCCGAGTCTTCCCTTGAGGCGATCGGTCCCTCCGTCATCAGCGTCCTGCGCGATTTGCGCCGGGCGAATCCCCCGAGGCCCAGGAGCGCATCGACGCGATCACAAAATCGTTTTCCCTCGGCTCCGACTCGTCTCCCAAGTCCTCCCCCGACAGCCCGTAAACCGCCCATGCCCGAGGCGAATTTCAACGACATTTTCACCACCGGCGTCGCCCACCACGAAGCCGGGCGGTTGCGCGAAGCCGAAGAACACTACCGCCGCGTCATCGCCGCGAACCCCAAACACGACCAGGCCCACGCCATGCTCGCCGTCATCGCCTCGCAATCCGGCCGCTTCGACGACGCCATCGAATTGATCCTTCAGGCCATCACGCTCGCCCCCGATCGCGCTGAGCATCATTACAACCACGGCCTGATCCTCGCCGAGGCCGATCGTCCCGACGACGCCATGACCGCCTATCGCCGCGCCCTCGCCGCCGATCCGGCCCTGGCGCCCGCTCACTACAATCTGGGAAATCTTCTCAGCAACAAGCAGCGTTATTCCGAAGCCGCCGATTCCTTCCGCCTGCGCTGGCCCTGCAGTCTCGCTGGCCCGACGCCCTGACCAATCTAGGCAGCGCCCTCGACGCCCAGGGCCGCCGCCAGGAAGCCGCCAATACCTTTGCCGCCGCCCTGAAAATCAATCCCAATCACGTCAACGCGATGGTCAATCTCGGCAACTGTCTGTATCGCCAGCAACGCCTCGATGATGCCATCGCCGTTCTGCGCCGCGCCGTCTCCCTCGACCCGGCAAACGCCCGCGCCTTCTTTAATCTCGGCACCGTCCTCAGCCACCAGTCGCGTTATGACGAAGCTGTCGATTGTCTCACCCGCGCGGTTTCCCTCGATCCCAATTTCGGCGACGCCTACGTGAACCTCGGCAAAGTCTGCCGCGAGTCCGGCGACTTCGACGCCGCCCTGACCTATTACCGCCGGGCCCTGTCGCTCAATCCAAATCACGCCAGCGTCCACAGCAACATCGTCTATGGAATGCACTTCGATCCGCGTTACGGCGCCCGCGCTCTTTTTGCCGAATTATCCGAATGGGATCGCCGCCACGCCCAGTCGCTTCGCTCAGAAATTCTCCCGCATGAGAACGACCGCTCCCCCTCGCGGCCGCTCAGAATCGGCTACGTCTCCACCGAATTCTGGGCCCAGGCCGAAGCCCATTTCGTCCTTCCCCTCCTCGAATCCCACGATCGCACCCAATTCGAAATTCATTGCTATTCGACAGGCGACATCGCCGACTCCGTCACCGAGCGCCATCGCAAAGCAACCGATTTCTGGCACGAAGCCGCCCGCCTGCCCGACGCCGAACTCGCCCAGCAAATCCGCGACGACCGGATCGACATCCTCGTCGATCTCAACATGCATATGCACTACAACCGCCTGCTGACTTTCGCCCGCAAACCCGCCCCAATTCAAATCACCTGGATCGCCTACCCCGGCGGCACCGGCGTCACCACAATCGACTATCGCTTCACCGACAACTTCATCGATCCCCCCGGCGACACCACCGGTATCTACGCCGAGCAATCCCTTCCCCTCGGTGATTGCTGGTGCGCCTACGATCCGCTCTCCAATCTCCCCTCAGCCCCCGAGCGATCCCCCGGCCCCATCCGCTTCGGCTCCCTGAACAATCCCTGCAAAATAAACGATCCTTTCCTCGAGCTTTGGTCCTCGGTCCTCCGCGCCCTTCCCGATTCGCAATTGCTCCTCCTGAGCAATTCCGATCGGCAGCGAAATCGAATCCGCAACATTTTGGACAGCCACGGCGTCGCCCCCGCGCACGTCGAATTTATCTCGACGCTCCCGCGCGAGAAATATCTCCAAACCTATCACCGCATCGACATCGCCCTCGACACCCTTCCCTACAATGGCATAACCACCACCTGCGACGCCCTCTGGATGGGAGTCCCGGTCGTCACCCTCACCGGCCAAACCGCCTGCGGCCGCGCCGGCCAAAGCCTCCTCACCGCAGCCGGCCTCCCCGATCTCGTCGCCAAGACCCCCGAAGATTTCACCAAAATTGCCGCGAATCTCGCCGCCGATCCCTCTCGCCTGGCCGCCCTCCGCCAATCCCTCCGCCAAAGCGTCACCCAAAGCCCCTTGATGGACGGCTCCTCCTTCGCCAGGAGGGTTGAATCCGCCTATCGCCAAATCTGGCGGAAATGGTGCTCGTCCGATAAATAGCGTGCTTGCGGAGCGCCCGCCGTATATGCAACCAAAATTCATTTGCCGCCGAGGTTTACATTAAGAGCCCGTTTATCCTCTTGGCGAAACCCCGTACCCGAACCTAAACTACCCCGCATGAGTTCGCCGCCGTTGCCAAGGGAGCCGGGCGATCCCAAAGGACCCCTGGGGATCATCGCCGGGGAAGGCGTTTTTCCCATTCTGGTCGCCCGCGGCGCTCGCGCCGCCGGAAGAAAGGTCGTCGCCGCTGGCTTCAGCGGTCTGGCGTGGCCCGAACTCCGCGAGGAAGTCGATGTCTACAAATCCGTTGGCATCGTTCGCCTCGGCCAATGGATCCGCGTCCTGCGCGGCGAAGGCTGCTCCCAGGCCATCCTCGTCGGACGCGTCGCCAAGGAGAAAATTTACACCCGCTGGCGGCTGTTCCGTTTCATTCCCGATCTTCGAACCTGCAAGATCTGGTTCTATCATCTACATCGTGATAAACGTGATCAGTCCGTGCTCAACGCCATCGACCGAGAATTGGCTTCGGAAGGAATTCACTTGATCGACTCCACGACATATTGCGCCGAACATCTGGCCGCCGTAGGCCTCATGACCCAGCGACAGCCATCGCAAAAACAATGGGACGACATCCATTACGGCTGGGACCTCGGCCAGACCATCAGCCGCCTCGACATCGGCCAGTCCATCGCCGTCGTTGACAAAAACGTCCTAGCCGTCGAAGCCGTGGAAGGCACCAACGCCATGATCGAACGCGCCGGCAGCCTCTGCAAAGTAGGGGGGTGGACCCTCATCAAGGTCTCCAACGTCCACCACGACATGCGCCTCGATGTCCCCACCGTCGGCACCACAACCATAGAAAAACTCCACGCCGCCGGCGCCACCGCGCTGGTCCTGGAGCCCGGCAAAACCATCATCCTGGAAAAGGCGAAAGTACTGGAATTGGCCGACCGTTATCGCATTGCCGTGGTAGGCTACTCCCCCGAGGTCGGCCGCTGATCCTGAATTACCGGCTCCAACACCTCCGCCCCAAACGCCCCGCGCAACCACTCAAAGTGCCCGCCGTAAACCCCGTATTCCTTCCACTCTCGCGCAAACGCATGCTGAAACACCCTCTTTCTCTCGCTTTCATCCAAACCGATTAACGTAAACCCGCGCCGCCCGGCCCCGCTCCGATGCACGCCGTCATAATTCCCAAAAATCTCCGGCCCCAATCCCTGCCAGAAATCGTCATCCTCGCTGTAAAAAACATGCAACACCCGGCAATGCTCCAGCGCTCCCTTCAAGTCATAATCCGGCGACACCGCCGGCGCCAGCAAAATCACCGGCCCCACCGAAAAGCTCAGCCGCGGCAGCGCCCCCAAAATCACCCCCGCCCCAGCGCTATGCCCGATCAGGGCAATCTCCTCATCCGGATTTTTCTCCCGCAAAGAAGTCAGATATTCCGCCAACTTCTTCTCCGCCGCCTCATGCAAATTCCCCGACGACAAATTCACCAGCATCAGCGGCCACGGATATCCCCAATCAAATGTCTCGATGCGACCCCTCTGGCCCCCATCCGCCAACCCCCGGCAAAGCCCCCCATAATCCGGCCCATCCCCGGCAATACCGGGCACCACGATTACAAGTCCCTTCGACCCGGAATTCAGCACCGGACTTGCGCAGCCAGCCAAAAGGAGTACGATTCCCGCAAAAAACGGCCAGCTTCCAAATGACGAAATTCGAATGACGAATGACGAATCAAATTCCAATGATCGAATGACCGAATGAAGACTCATTCGAGCATTTGGGCATTTGGGCATTGATTCGTCATTTATCATTCGAATTTCGTCATTGCGCCGCCTCGTTTGTACCATCCCACACCGCCCGACTAAAATGCCTTGCTCAAGGAACGACATGACTCAACCCGACAAACCCATCACCCGCCAATTCGTCAACTACGCATTCTTTAAACTAGACCCTGCATTCCGGCGTCTGGCCGAGACCGAGAAACTACAGGCCCGAGAAGAATTCGCCGCCGCCTTTGCCCAACCCCAGCCCGGCCTCCTCTGCCTCGCCTACAGCACCGTCGCCCTTCGCTCCGATTGCGACTTTCTCCTCTGGCGAATCGCCGCCACCAGTGACGATATCCAATCCCACACCCAGTCCCTCAATCGCACGCGCCTGGCCGGCTATCTCTCCACCCCCTGGTCTTTCATCTCCATGACCAAGCGCAGCATGTACGTCGACAAGACCGACCCCTTCCACACCCCCGAAAGCCGCACCCATCTCATCCCGGGCAAGCGCAAATATCTCTTCGTCTATCCCTTCGTCAAAACCCGCGCCTGGTATCTTCTCCCCTTGGCCGAGCGGCAGGCCATCATGGACGTCCACATCAAGGTCGGCAACAAATACCCCAGCGTCAAACTCAACACCTCTTACAGCTTCGGCCTGGACGATCAGGAATTCGTCGTTGCCTTCGAGACGGATGAGCCCAAGGATTTCGTCGATCTTGTGATGGAGCTTCGCGAAACCGAAAGCAGCAAATATACCCTTCGCGACACGCCGATTTTCACTTGCGTCCAGACTCCGATCCCGCAGATTCTCGATCAGCTTTTTTAGAAATGGGGTTACCGCCGTCTATTTTCCAGCGCGTTCGCAGGGTCGCCGCATTTCACGAATCGACCAAGTTGAAGTCGCCCCTGCCGCCTCCCATCGATGCGCCGCGCCCGTCCCCGTTCCGCATTTTCACGGATTTGGGCAGAACCGAACTCCCCACCAGCCTCCTGGCCAGCCCCACGCCCACGATTTCCCTGCTTCGCCACGGCCTCGACGCCGTCCCCGAGTCCCATCGCCAGCCCGCCCAAAATCTCCAGACGCTCGCCACCTGGCTCTATTTCGGGGCCGGTTCCATCGCTCAGGGCGACGCCGCTCCCCCGCGCGTCTACGCCAGCGAAGATTTCCTCTTCCCCACCGAAATCTACGCCGCCGTCTTCGCCATCGACGGCCTCGAACCCGGCCTCTATCACTTCTGCGTCCGCGACTTTTCCCTCCGTCGCCTCCGCTATGGCTGGGAAACTCTCTCCCAAATCAAGCGCGGCCGCCCCGATCTGGAATATCTCAAAACCACGCCCGCCGTCCTGCTCGTCTCGTCCGTCTTCTGCCGCTCCACCTGGCGATTCGCCCAGCGCGGCTATCGCTCGTCGGCCGTCGAAGCCGGACGCGTCATCCAAAATCTCTCCACCGTCGCCGCCGCACTCGGCATGCAGACTTTCGTCCGCCTCGCCATCAACGCCAAATCCATGCAAACCCTCATCGGCGTGCCCAGTGACGCCCCCTTCGCCGACGCCGAGGCCGTTCACGGCCTGGTCATCTGGGCCGACCCCGCCACCCGGCCCATTCTCCCTCCCCCAGCCACTCGTCGGCGAGAATGTCCCCCATCCCGCGCCCCGCCCTGGCCGCGAAGATCATCGCATGCGATCCCGTTCCATCCGTTCACCACGACTGCGTCGCCCCCGGCGTCGCCGTGCGCGAAATCCGCCCGCCTCTCACCGAACTTTCCCCGATCCCCGAAAGTTTCCCCGCCGCCGATCTCCCCGATCCCGAAGCCAACTCCCCCTTCGAGCCCGGCGAATCGATCACTCGCCTGCTGATGTCCGCCGCTCACGCGCCCGGTTTCACTTCCGCCGAAATCTCCCAATCGCAATTATGGAACCTCGTCCGCTGCGCCTTCCGCTGGGGAACCAGTTACCCACTTTTCCCCGAGGGTCCCCATGTCGCACTCATCCGCCCCCTCTGGGTCCTCCGCCAGGTCACCGGCTTCGAGCCCGGCGCCTGGTATTTTAACCCCGTCACCGACGCCTGGTCTCTCCTCCGTCCCGGCGTTTATAAGTCGGAAATCCGCCGTCTCGTTCTCGGCAACGCCCACTTCGATCAAGCGGCCGCCACGTGCTTTCTCATCGCCAATCTATACCGCCTCATGTCCGAAGCCGGCCCCGATCTCTACCGCCTCGCCCACCTGGAATCCGGCGCCGCCATCCAGCGCCTCGACCTGGCCGCCCGAGCCATCAACCTTTCCACAATCGCCACCACCGCCTTCGCCGACGACGACACCCGCCGCTTCTTCGGTCTCGACCGCACCTTCTGGCACCCCCTAGCCGTCGCCGCCTTGGGCTCGCCGTCCCCGTCCATTACAGCGCAAAACCGTGACCGCGAAACCCGATCCCGAAGTCATTAGGCGTTAAACGACCGATCATTCAGGCATTCATTCGCCATTCTGGTTTCGGGTTTCGGACTTCCCGGCTTCACCGGGTTCCTCCTTGTCCCGCCCGCCCATTGTCTGTACATTTCCCCACCGATTTATCATTTTGACAAGGAATAGGAGAACTCAAACCGTGCCGTCCGCCATACAGAACTTCCGCCGTACCCAGCACCTATTTACCAGCGAATCCGTAACCATGGGGCATCCCGACAAAGTCGCCGACCAGATCAGCGACGCCGTCCTCGATGCCCTCCTTGCCCAGGATCCGCGCAGCCGTGTGGCCGTCGAAACCCTCGTCACCACCGGCCAGGTCGTCCTGGCCGGCGAAGTCACCACCAGGCTTACGTCGATGCCGCCCAGATCGCCCGCAACACCATCCGCGAGATCGGCTACACCCATCCCGATATCGGCTTCGACTTCCATAGTTGCGGCGTGCTTACCGCCATCCACAGCCAATCCCCCGATATCGCCCGCGGCGTCGACCGCGCCGAGGACGACAGCAAGGAGCAAGGCGCCGGCGACCAGGGCCTCATGTTCGGCTACGCCTGCGACGAAACCCCCGAACTCATGCCTCTGCCCGATCCATTTGGCTCACCGCCTCGTCGAGCGCCTCGCCGAAATGCGCGAAAAGCAAAAACTCTCCTGGCTGCGCCCCGACGGCAAAAGCCAGGTGACCGTCGAATATCGCAACGAGCAGCCCACGCGCGTCCACACCGTCGTCGTCAGTACTCAGCACGACGAGTCCGTCATCGATAAAAAGCACGATTGCATTTCCGAAAAAGCCAAGAAACAAATCATCGAGCAGGTGATCAAACCCGTCATCCCCAAGAAACTCTGGAACGACGACATCGTCTTCCACATCAACCCGACCGGAAAATTCGTCGTCGGCGGCCCGCATGGCGACACCGGCCTGACCGGCCGAAAGATCATCGTCGACAGCTACGGCGGCCGCGGCGCCCATGGCGGCGGGGCGTTCAGCGGCAAAGACCCCAGCAAAGTCGATCGTTCCGCCTGCTACATGGGCCGCTATATCGCCAAGAATATCGTCGCCGCCGGCCTCGCCCGTTGCGCCGAGGTCCAGCTCGCTTACGCCATCGGCGTCGCCCATCCCGTCTCCGTCACCGTCAGCACCGAAGGCACCGCCGTCATCCCCGAGGACCAGATCGCCGAGTTGATCAAGGACCATTTCCCGCTCACCCCGCGCGGCATCATCCGCCATCTCGATCTGCTCCGCCCCATCTACAAACAAACCGCCCGCCACGGCCACTTCGGCAGAATCCCCGGCCGCGACGGCGCCTTCAGTTGGGAAAAAACCGACAAAGCCGCCGACCTAGCCAAAGCCGCGGGGCTAACTGTCCGCAAGGCTGGTTGATTCTTGAAAACCAGTAGCAAGAATGACGACCCGAACCAGGGTAATCGGATAAGCGAAACGCCATTTAGTCATTCGGGAATTCGGGTTTGATTCGTCATTCTGATTTCTGGTTTCGGATTTATTCAGGAGATCCTCCCATGCGCCACATCCTCTCCCTCATTGCGGTCTGCTGCTCCATCCTCGCTCTTTCCCCCGTCGCGCGGGCCGATGATCAACAAGTCGACAACCCCCTCTTCCAGATCTGGTCCAAATACAACGTCGGCTCCAGCGAAACTTTCGACACCAACATCAACACCGGCAGCATGCAGATGCAATTCGAGGCGCAACACGTCCTCGCCGAAAAGGCCGCGGATCATGTCACGGTCACGATCACCCAGACCATGCAGATGATGGGCCAGGCTCACACCACCACGCGCTCGCAGACCTATCAGGCCAAAATTGATGCCGGCAATGCCCAGCAGGTCGGCGAGGAAAAAGTCGACGCCGCCGGGAAAACTTGGGACTGCAAGGTCTGGGAACTGAAGAGCGTCGAGAAGCAGGGCGACACCGTCAAAGTCTGGTCCAACGATCAAGTTCCCGGCGGCATGATCAAAATGGAAGCCACCCTGCCACAGGGCACGGTCCAGTCGCTGCTCAAAAGCTACGAAATAAAGTAAACGCCCCTAATCCGGCCGTATCCCGGTTTGTTCTCGGCTTGCCTTTTCGCGAGAGCATCGCGCCCATCGTCTGTAGATCGCTTGACACATCATTATCCCCAAAAACACGAGCACGCCCGGATGCGTCTTTGACCAGATTGCCAGCGCAACAATGAACAAGACCGCCGACGCCAGCGCTAGACCATCCAAGATCCAATTGAGAAGCTTTCTGACGAATTCACCCATTGTGCCCACCCATTGAGGATTAAGTTCGCCCACGCTGACATCGATAATATATTGCGGAATTCATGTACCGGCGGTGCGCGATCATTCTGGCATTCCTCATGGGCCTTATGGCCGCCGCCGGCATTACCACGGGAGTCGTCCTTCTCATTTCAAATATCGTCATGTTTTGCGAGGGACTTTGGGGAGGGGTGCTCGGCCGTAGCGACCAGTGGTTTTTTGCTCCGGGAGTTGTCGCTGGGATCATCTACGGAACGATATGGGCTCGATCCGAAGCCAAATTTCAGCGCGAGGAATACTGGACCACCCACGGCCGATGCAAGCATTGCGGATACCAGCTCCGCCGCCTCGGCGAACCCCAATGCCCCGAATGCGGCTACTGGTTTAAAGACCCCAGACATGACATTCGCGATTTGACCGACGGTCCCTAACTTGCGCTGATTCTATTTGCGGGCCCCGCCTCCATGCGCCGGGTCTCCAAAAATTTCAGCAAATCATCCATTCCCTTTCCGCTGCGCGAAGAAACTTCCATCACGTTCATCCCCGGCCGCACCGATTGGATATTCTTCATCGCCGTCGCCCGGTCGAACTGCGTCGCCTCCGCCAGATCGATTTTGCTGATCACGCACACGTCCGCCGTGTTGAAAATCGTCGGATATTTCAGCGGCTTGTCCTCCCCCTCGGTCACCGAAAATAGCACCAGCCGCAAATCCTCCCCCAGATCGTAACTCGACGGACAAACCAGATTCCCCACGTTCTCTATAAATAGATAATCCAATTCCGCCGGCTTCCAATCCCCCAGCGCGCTCTTCACCATTTCCGCTTCCAGATGGCAAATCGTCCCCGTCACGATCTGCCTCACCGGCGCCCCGCTCCGCGCCAGCCGCTGCGCGTCGTTGTCCGTCGCCAGATCGCCCACCAGCGCCGCCACCCGTCGGCTCTTTCGCAATTCCGTCAAAATCGCCTCCAGCAGCGCCGTCTTCCCCGACCCCGGGCTCGACACCATGCTCACCACAAAAACTCCCGCCCCATGAAACTGCTCGCGAAGTTCGCGCGACGACATCGTTTTGCTTCAGCACTTTCTGCCGGACTTCAACCAGCCTTGTTTTCGTCGTCATCGCAAACCTCCATCGCGGTGATCTCCAATTCCCGACCGTGGATGATTTTCTCCATCGGTGTCCCGCACTCCGCGCAGCAAATCTCCTGCTCCGAAACCGCCGGCTGCTCCTTCCCGCACTTCTGGCAATACCCAACAATAGGCACGTCTTCGATTTCCAGCACACATTTCGCGAACGGAGTGTTCTCTCGCGCAGCTCAAACGCCGAAATCAGCGCCTCCCGAATCACCCCCGAAAGCGGCCCCACCTTCAAATGAATCGCCGTCACCTCTGAAAAACTTTGCTGCTTCGCCTGCTCCTCGGCAACATCCAAAATGCTCAAAGCAATCGAAAGTTCGTGCACAAGTGAATTTTACCCGAAATTACGGCGTCCCCCTACGCCAATTGCGACCCGGCATTTCGCCCCGGTCTTTATTTCGCGTCATCAACCGCCATCGCCCGAGGCGCCTGATGCTTGTGTGGAGCAACTCCCACATGCACCAGCAAATCCTGCGGCTTCACCTTCCGCCCATACTCGCTGGCCCGCCGCATCGAATACTGCACTTCCCTGAAATGGTCGGCATAAAACCGATCCACGTTGTACGCCTTGGAAAACTTAAACAGCATGCGCAGGAAATTCGTCTGCCCGCGCATAAGCTGCCCCGCCAGAATTCGCGAAACCGCGACCGCCGTCTTCCACCCCATGAATTTCCGGTTGATGATCTCCTGCGTCTTCACCAGCTCCTCATAAAACTCCCGCAGCGGCAGCTTCGTTTCCATCACCGCATGCTGAATGTCATAAAGCCGGTAATCCAGACTGCTCAGCTCCCGCGATTCCGTGTGGAACAATTCCGTCCCCGGATACGGCGTCGCCACCGTCAGATGCACCACCTCCGGCACCTTCGTCGCCCATTCCTGCGCCCGCTGGAAATGCTCCCGCGACCACGAAGGATCGGTGATCAGATTGATCGCCACGTTGATCCCTAGCTTCCGCGCGACTTCCAAAGCCTCAAAATTCTGATTCGGCGTCGTCCGCTTGCGGAACATTTTCAATTGCTCCGCGTCCAGCGATTCCAACCCCAGAAACATGTACGTCAACCCCAGCTTCGCCCACCGCGCAAAAACTTCCTGGTTCCGAATCAGTACGTCGCACCGCGTTTCCAGGTAATAGCGCTTGCGAATTCCCCGCCGTTCGATCTCATCGGCGATCGCCATCCCATGATCCGGATGAATAAACGCCACATCATCGACGATGAAGACATTCGGCTCCCGAATCGTGCGCATCTCTTCGGCGACAACCGCCGGATCGGCCTGCCGATAGCTTCGTCCATAAAACGTCCACGCGCTGCAAAACGAGCAATCCCACGGGCACCCGCGCGAAAATTCGATGCTCGCGCAAGGGTCCAGCTCTCCAATGAAATATTTCCGCCGCTTGCGAGTCAGGTGCCGGGCCGGCCGGCTGGTGTTCAAATCCGTCATCATCTGCGCTCGCGGCCCAGACCCCGCCGCCGTCGCCACACCCGCCAGCCCGTCCACTTGCGGCACGCGCTCCAGCATCTTGGGAACGGTTATTTCCCCCTCCCCCTGAACGATTGCATCGATCGCCCCATCCCCATGACGGAGAACTTCCTCCGCGATAAAGCTGATGCTATGCCCCCCGCAAAAGATGAAGCACCGCGGATTCCTCTTCCGCGCCAGTTTCGCCAGATCAATCACCTCCGGCACATTCGCGAGATAATTGACGCTGAACCCAATCGCGTCCGGCCCAAACGCCGCGATCTCCCGCTCAAAATCCCGCTGCCGAAAGACCTGCAAATCCAGCAGGCGCACTTCATGCCCCGCCCGCTCCACCGCCCCGGCCACGCACTCCATGCCCAGCGGCTCAAGACGAAGATAGACTTCGGAATACAGCAGGGCACTTGGGTGCACCAGCATGACCTTCATAGCAATCACTCACATTTTCTAAGCGATGAAAAATCAACCCGCGCGGAATGCACCCCGGCATCCTAACCGAGGTTCATTCAGATTTGAATGGTATATCTTGGCCGCCCGGCTGCCCCCTGAAGATCTGCGGCGATATCCCCAAAACTTCGCTTGGATTCACCTTAAATGGGCGATACAGGGCTCGAACCTGTGACCCCCAGCGTGTCATGCTGGTGCGCTAGCCAACTGCGCCAATCGCCCGAGATTTCCCGATGCTAGCCCCCCCGACCCCTTCCATCAAGTCGAACTTGCCTGAATCACTGCATCTCGCCGCCGCAGCGGCAAAACCGCCCAAAAAACCATCCCCCCCAAACAATTCAACAGCCCCAAAATCATGCTCGTACTCCACCCATAGCTATGCCCCCCCAAATGCAATTGCCAGATCGGCGGCTCGACGCGAATCAACTCCAACACAAACCTTCCCAATCCCTCCAAAATCAGCATCAGCGCAAACACTCTCCCAGCCACATGCGGCAGCGAAAAATACGCGATCAATAAACCCGCCAGCAAAAACGCCGTGATCGAACTGTAAATCTCCGCCGGATGCACCGGCAGCGCCCGCGAATCCTCCGCCATCGTCTGTAGCGCCGAGTTCGATTGAATTGTTTGGCCATGCGGCGCAAGCAGTGTCATTCTTCCAGCCGCATCCTGCCACACCAGCGGCGGCGGGGCGCTATCTCCCCTTTTTCAAATTGCTCCACATACGCGTTGCTGTCGTACGGAAACCGCACCGCCCACGGCAAATCGCACCGCTCCCCATAGCAACACCCATTCATAAAACACCCGATCCGCCCCAGCCCCAATCCGATCATCAGCACCGGCGCCACGATATCCATCCCCACCAGCACCGGTATTCGGTTCCGGATCGCGTAAGCGATGCACGCCGGCGTCGCCAGCAAAAAACCCCCGTAAAACGTCAGACCGCCCGAGCGCGTGTTGACGATATTGGCCAGATTCTGCCAGACGCTCAGGTCGCCGCGGGTATATTCGCCCAGGTTTTCGATCACATGACAAAGCCGCGCTCTCGATGATCCCCGTGATCATTGCCACCGCCGCCGCCCCGCTGAAAAGCTCCGGCTTGATCCCCGCGAATTTCCCCAGCCATTGCCCCGTCTTCACGCAAGCCAGATACGCCACCACCAGCATGACCCCGTATCCGTAGACCGGAATCACATGCCCAAACAAATGCAATCGCAAAACTTCCTGCAACATAGATCGGAGATTCTACGAATAATATCCAAACCGCGCGCCCCTCTTATCCCCTCTCCCTGTCTTCCGCTAGTTTCGGCACGACGGGTGAGGGGCCAGGGCGAAAATCAATTACGATCTGTATTACTCGCCCAACGTCGCCTGATCGATCGTCTCAATCGCCTGATTCCGCTCATTCACAATCACCACGCGCGACGTATGCTTCTCGATCTTGTCCGCCTCGGCCAGCACGAAACTCATAATGATCACTTTATTCCCCACCCGGCAAAGCCGCGCCGCCGCCCCGTTGATTCCGATGATACCGCTCCCGCGCTCCCCGGGAATCACATAAGTCTCAAACCGATTCCCATTCTCGCAATCCGCGACCATCACCGCCTCATTCGGCAGCAGCCCGCTGGCCGCGAGCAGATCCCGATCGATGGTCACGCTTCCGTGATAATTCGCATCCGTCATCGTAACCGTCGCCCGGTGAATTTTGGCTTTCAGGAGCTTAATCAGCATGGAAATGCAATTGTAGGGCCAACCCCCAGCCGATGACAGACCCACGCTTTACAAGCCGCTTGTCCCTTTATAATTGCAAGAAACCCGCCCTGCGGCCGATGATTGCGGCATGGGGACGGGCCAACTATCTCAAATCCAATGCCCCCCTGCGGCAAGCGATTTCCCTGGTCGGAAAAAATCGCCGGACGAAACGTCCGCTGCCCCTGCGGGAAGGTATTTACCTGCCCCGATACCTTGCCCCAACACGAAGAAGATTCCTACGACCTCGCCGAAGAGCCAAAGCATAATCCCGCGCCGCCCGTTCAAAAAATCGCGCCATCTGTGCAACCCCTCGCCTATGCCACTCCGCAAAAAAACGCACAGCCGGCGGTCGACAATTCCGAAGCGCTCAAAAATATTTATCTTCCCCTCTGGCTGCTCGGCGGAGGAATGGCGGTCGAAATCATCTGGGCCGTTCTCCAATCACGCCAAAATTTCCCCTCCGCCATGCTCGACCTCGGCGTCGGCGTAATCGGCACCTCGGCCATCATGCTGGTCGGCGTCCTCATCGCCGCCAAACTCCGCAACATAAATCTGGGCACTCTGCCGAGCGCGATGTTGAAACTATTGGCGATCTCAATCGCCACCACCGCCGTCTTCCACATCATCGCGCCGTTCCTCGTCATCGTCCCCAGTGTCTATTTCCTCCCCCTCGGCCAATTAGCCGGCGCCGGCGCCGAATTTTGTCTCTTTTTCGCGCCGATGGGCGTGCTCTTCGATCTGGACGAAAGCGATACGTGGTATTTCATCAGGATCATCGCCCTGATCGGAATCGGCATGTATTTCGTGAGGTATTTTGCGTCTGGGGCGTAAGATCGAGTCCCATGACGCAAACTCTACCCAAATCGCATTCCACTGACGTGAAAATGTGGCTCGATTGCGGCGAGCATGGAATGGTGCCCCTCAGTCGAATTACGCCCACTTCGGTCGTCGCCAGGATCTCAAAGGATATTCCTCCCTGCGACGCAAAATTGGTCGTTACCGTCGACGGCTATCGAATGCAGAACCGGATCAGGCTTTCCGAGGGGTTTCGAAAAGGACGCCGCACCGCGGTGGCCCTCCCCATCGACGATATCGCTCCGTTTTAGGGCGTCAAAATCACATTATCGATCAGCGGACTATTACGAAGCAGTTTGAATGCATAGTCACTATCTTGAGTTTTGAACAAGCGGCAACAACGCGTCGTGCAAGCGATTCGCGATCGCCATGGCGCGAGAAGCGACCTCTCGGTCCGCCCATTGGCCCGGATATCCGTAGATCACCGAGGCCATAGTCAGAAACTGAAGTTCGGCCTCGTCCCAATTCCATACGGGCATGACCGTGCCAAACATCCGGCTGAGTTGCACCAAGTCATGACTCTTTTGGGGCAAGGTTTCTCGATCGATCAGCGCGCCTTTGATTAGCTTTTCAACCGATTGCTGGCTCAAGAAGCACATCAAATCCCAATTTGCGGTCTCTCCCCGCTCAATTTCTAAGTGCGGCGGATTTCAAGTCGTTGGCCGCTTTAGCCAGCCACTCGCGCACGACTTCGGTCATAGAGCACTCGTCCCCTGTCCAGAGCCTCGCGCACGAGCGGGTCAAATTCCTCGTATCGCTTCACCAGTTCGGCTGGCCTTAGAAGTATTAGATCGACAGCGAATTTCGGCCGGACCGCCGACCAAATCGATAACCCCTGGTCGATCGCCCGTCCTTGGAAATCCATGACGATCAGCAAATCCACATCCGAGTTCGCCTGAGCCGTCCCGTTGCTGTGTGATCCAAAGAGCACAATCTTTTCCGCGGCGAATCGAGCTCCGATATCGTCGGCCAATTTCTGGATATCCGGCAGCGGAATCATGTCCACATTATACTCAGGAACCGACCTCAGGGCGTCAAAATCACATTATCAATCAGCCGAGTATTCCCCACCCGCGCCGCCACCGCCAATAGCGTCGGCGCCATCGCGATTTGTACATCCTTCAGCGTCAGCGCATCCACCGCCGCGATGTAGTCGATCGACACGTGAATTTTCCCCAGCGTCCCCGCGTCCAGGAGACTCTTCTTCACCGTCGCCACCAGCCGGTTCGTCTGCCGAACCCCTCTATCGAATTCCTCCCGCGCCGCGAACAATCCCCGGCTGATCGACAGCGCCCGCTGCCTCTCGTCGGCCGATAAATACTGGTTTCGGCTGCTCATCGCCAATCCGTCGCTCTCCCGAAACGTCGGACAAGCCACAATCTCGATCGGCCAATTCAGCGTTTCCGTCATCGCCTGCAAAACCCGCAGCTGCTGATAATCCTTCTGCCCAAAGCACGCCACGTCCGGCTCCACGATGTTGAACAGCTTCGCCACCACCTGGCAAACCCCCTTGAAATGATTCGGCCGAATCCGCCCCTCCAGCATCCCCGTCAGCGGCGGAATATCCAAATGCACGAGTTCCGCCGGCGTCTCCGACAATCCCCCGCCCGGATACATCTCCTCCACCGAGGGATTGAATACCATCTCCACTCCCGCCCCCCGGCATTTCTCCAAATCCCCCTCCAGCGGCCGGGGATACCGCACAAAATCCTCCTTCGGCCCAAACTGCGTCGGATTCACAAATATGCTCACCGCCACATGCTCCGCGCGCTTTTTCGCAATCTCAACGAGCGAAAGATGCCCCGCATGCAAAGCCCCCATCGTCGGCACCAGCGCCAACCGCCCCAGCTTGGAACGCTCCTCCCGACAGCCGGCAATAGTGGTTGTGACGATCATGCGGGCCGAAATGTAACCGCGGTACACGGAAACCAGAAATCCGAAACCAGAAACTCGAATCAAACCAGAATGCTCAAATGCCTAAACGGCCCTTGGCTCATTCCGTCATTCGGGTTTGATTCTGATTTCGGGTTTCTGGATTCGGATTTCCATCAATTTTAAGCGAATTATCCTTGTCCAAATGGTCGTATACGGGATATCGTTTTAATAGCGCTGCGGTTTCACTTAGGAGGTCTTATGAACCTGCAGATGTATCTCGATCAAATGGGTGTTCACTATTCCGTATCCCGGCATCCCTCGGTTTACACCGCTCAAGCCCTGGCCGAGGTCGAGCATGTCTCCGGCCGTCAGGTCATCAAGCCGGTTGTCGTGCGGGCGGACGGGCGCTTCATCCTCTGCGCTCTGCCCGCATGCTATCGACTCGATCTGGCAAAGGTGCGTGACTTGCTCCATGCCGATGCCGTCTCGCTGGTTCCGGAATCCACCCTCGGCGATCTTTTCCCCGGCTGCGAACTCGGCGCCGAGCCCCCGATCGGGCGCATGTTCGGCCTGGAAACTTTCGTCGACACCGCCGTCATCGCGGACGAGCGTGTCGTCTTCCAGGCCGGCACCCATCAGGATTCGGTGACCATGAAATTGGCCGATTACCGCCGGATCGCCCAGCCGCACATCGCCGAGATCAGCTACCCCGCGTAGCCCGGCGAGCCGTAGGCCGCCGCTCTAGCGGATGTGTCCGTCGCCCGTCACGACCCACTTGTAGGTCGTCAAATCCGCCGCCCCCATGGGTCCGCGCGCGTGTAGCTTGTCCGTGCTGATCCCGATCTCCGCCCCCAGTCCATATTCCCCGCCGTCGGCAAATCGCGTGCTTGCGTTCACCATCACACTGGCCGAATCCACGCCGGCTGCGAATCGCTCGATCGCCGCCGCCGAATCGCTCACGATCCCATCCGTGTGATGGCTCCCATATTCATTGATGTGCGCAACCGCCTCATCCACCGAATCCACGACCTTCATCGCCACGATCAGGTTGAGATATTCCAGCGGCCAATCCGCTTCAGTTGCGAGCTTCGCCGATGGATAAATCTGCCGGGTCGCCTCATCCCCGCGAATCTCGACGCCCTTGCTCGCCAGATCGCCGCACACGCTGGCCAGCAATCTTCCCGCCGCCGCCCGATGAAACAAAATCTTCTCCACCGCGTTGCACACCGCCCCCCCGGGATAGCTCGTCTTGGCGTTCACGCAAATCTCGCGCACCTGCTTCTCCATCTTTTCCGTGGCCGCATCCACGTAAATATGGCAGTTCCCCGTGAAATGTTTCAGCACCGGAATCGTCGATTCCTCCGCCACCGCCCGGATCAGCGATTCCCCCCCGCGCGGAATTACCAGGTCAATATATTTATCCAGTTTCAGCAGCGGGGGCACCAGCGCCCGATCCGTCGATTCGATCAACTGCACCGCCCCCGGATCGATGCCCGCGTCCTTTAGTGATTGCGAAATGATCTTCGCGATCGCCAGATTGGAATGGATCGATTCCTTCCCCCCGCGAAGAATGATCGCGTTTCCGCTCTTGATGCAAAGCGCCGCCGCGTCGCTGGTGACGTTCGGCCTGCTCTCATAAAAAAACAGCACCACCCCCAGCGGCACGCGCACCTTCTCAATCCGCAATCCATTCGGCCGTACATACCCCTCGATAATCTGCCCGACCGGATCCACCTGCGAAGCAATCTGCTCGACCCCCTCGGCCATGGAATTGATGCGCTTTTCCGTGAGCTTCAATCTCTCGATGAGTGCCCCCTGCATCTCCCCCTTTTTCGCCGCCTCGACATCCATGGCGTTGGCCGCCAGCAGGGCATCCGGATTCTGCCGAATCGCCGCCGCCATCTTTCGCAAAGCCGCCGATTTCACCGAATCGCGCAGTGAAACCAGTTGCGTCGCCGCCCGCCGCGCGTTCCGCCCCAATTCCAAGATATACGCCTGTAAATCCTGCATGGATGAGCCATTCTAGCATCGCCCCCGCCGCATTGCATTCCCCTTCGTGCCTCCGTGCCTGCGTGCCTCCGTGCCTTCTTTTATTCATCCGCCCCTTCCCGCGTGTAGTATCAAGAACAGGAGCTGCACCCCATGCCCCGTCCCCTTTTTACCTTTCTCACCTTTCTCACTCTTCTCACCCTCGTCTTCGCCCAAAGCGCCTCAGCCCACCCCGTAACCGCCACCTACTCCGCCTCGCTCAGCGAATCCGCTCTTTCCGCCGGCCAAAACGCCGCCGCGGCAATCGTCCTCGACGTAACCCCCGGCTTGCACATTCAATCCCACGAGCCTCTCGACCCGAACCTCATTCCCTTCAATGTCTCGATCGACCCCAACCCCAATCTAGATTTTCTCGATCCCATTTACCCCGCCCCCGAAACCGCCCACTTCCCCGGCCTCGGCGCGGCAAAGCGTCTACACCGGCCGCGTCATCGTCTATATCCCGATTCGCATCCACTCCGATGCCGCGATCGGACCCATCACACTCACCGGCAAACTCAGCTGGCAAGCCTGCAACACCCAAGCCTGCTTCGCCCCAAAAATGAATCAGCCGTTCAGTATCCAAACCCAGATCGTCGCGGCTACGACAGCGATCACTCCTGCAAACCCGGATCTCTTCCAAAACTTCGACGCCAGCATCTTCTCCAAAGGCGCCTCCCGCCGCGCCCCCATCCTCCTCCGGCACCGTCGTCGATTTCTTCGGCCGAACCTTCACCCTCGCTTCCGGCGACGCGCCTCTCGCCCTCCTCGTCGCCCTGGCCGTTGGCGTCCTCTTCAACCTCATGCCCTGCGTCCTCCCCGTCGTCCCCCTTAAAGCCATCGGCTTCCTCGAAGTCTCCAAACACAACCGCGCCAAATGCTTCTTCCTCGGCTTCGTCTTCAGCGCCGGCGTCGTCACCTGCTTCCTCGGCTTGGCGCTCCTCATCGTCGTCCTACATCGCTTCGCCTGGGGCCAGCAATTCAGCAGCGGCTGGTTCATCTGGACCATCACCACGCTCCTCGTCCTCTTCGCCGCCGGAATGTTCGGCCTCTTCGACCTCGTCCTCCCCGACGCCGTCTACCGCGTCACACTCACCCACGATTCCATCCCCGGCAACTTCATCTTCGGAATCTTCACCGCCATCCTCTCCACCCCCTGCACCGCCCCCATGTTCGCCGGCATCCTCGCCTGGTCCCTCACCGAACCCACCGCCCTCGGCGTAGGCAGCATCCTCATGGTCGGCGTAGGCATGGCCCTCCCATACCTGTTCCTCGACGCCTTCCCGAATTTAGTCAAATGGATCCCTCACACCGGCCCGTGGTCTGCGGTCCTCAAACAAATGATGGGGTTCCTATTGCTGGCCGCCGCAGTCTATTTCGCGGCCGGCCGCCTCATCTCCGGCAGTCAATTCATCTGGGCCGTCTTCGCGGTCGTAGCCGTCGCCATGCTCTTCCTGGTCATCCGCACCACTCAACTAGCAACGAAGAAACGCTCGACAATAATCGCCACCCTCTGCGCCCTGGCCACCATTCTAATCGCGTTAGACATCACGCTAAGACTAACCGGCGGCCTGGAATGGCAACCGTTCACACCAGAGGCGCTAGACAAAGCCCGGGCCACAGGCAAACCGGTCTTAGTCGAATTCACCGCCAACTGGTGCGGCAACTGCCTGGCCTTGGAAGCCAGCGTCTATCGCGATCCCAAAACCGCCGCGTATATCCACCAGCACAATGTGATCCTGCTGAAAGCCGACATGACCAACGCTCCGCAGGACGAATGGGACATCGTCAACAAACTAAACCCCGGCGGCGGAATCCCCCTCACCGCCATCTACGGCCCCAAGCAACCCGCGCCGACGAAACTTACAAGTCTCTACACAACTCAGAATTTGATTGATGCCCTTAATCACGCCAGCCGAGCCGGATGACCAGGATTATTAACCGCAGAGACCGCAGAGATCGCGGAGAAAAATATTCAGCCACAGATGGGGCACAGATGCACACAGATTTAAATGCAAATCGTGTTTTTGCATTTTATCTGTGCTTATCTGTGCCCCATCCGTGGCGATAAATTCTTTTTCTTTGCGTTCTTTGCGGTCTCGAGCGAAGCGGGCGGTAAATCAGCTTTTCGATGGATTAAACTGCCGAGCGGTAGTTTTTCTGGGCCACGGTGATCTCGTCGGCCAGTTGCGCGTCCCCTGTCCCCGACTCCGCAAATTGCTTCCGCAGTGGCGCCAGCATCTCATCCAGAGAAGATTTGGCAGCAGCGTGCTCCACTAGATCGGACACGAACGTGTCGATGTCCTTCCCCGCAGCCTCCGCCATTGTCCGCAAACGCGCCTCGGTATTGGGGGCGATGGAAATCTTCAAAACCATGCCCGAATTACCGCATTTCAGCGATTTGAGCACTTTCTGGCTCCCATTCGGTTGACGCGGGTAGAATTCAGGTCCATGCCGCGCTTCCGACGCTGCCTATTCAGTATATTCGCGGCGGTTTCGCTATTCTTTTGCCTCGGAACCGCCGTGATCTGGGCACGAAGCTATTGGACGGGAAATTTTCTGCGCTGGGTTCACAGGTCACCCAATACGCCCGCATCAGGATAGTTGAGTGCATCGTTGGATCAACACGCGGTGGACTCACTATCGGCGTTCGCCATTTGGCGGCGCCGTCCGATTCCGCCAATTTGCGTGATTATCTTTACTGGCATCCGCCGGGATTTCAATTCGAACAATGGTCGCTGATGACGGCCCAGTCCACGAGTAATTACCTCCTAAAACCGACGAACTCAGCTCCATTGGGTTTTCAGTTTGCCAGTCGGTCGGGCAGATATCAGACCACCGATTATTGGGAACATTGGGCCGCGATTCCATATTGGTTTCCGACGAGCGTCTTTGCGATCATTCCGCTATGGGGCCTGATGCACAGTCTAAAACGCCGTCGCGCGAAGCATCTCGGCCGCTGCGCGAACTGCGGCTACGACCTCCGCGCCACTCCGGACCGCTGCCCCGAATGCGGCCAGACGCAGGAAACTCATTCTTCCAACTCCCCGGACGGTTGAGGGGAAAAGGAAGGGTGTGGAGGTGCGGGGGCGAGGGAAACCTTTTGGGGCCTGATATGGTTTCCCTCGCCCCCGCATTGCATTTGACTTAAAAAGCGATATTCCAACACGCATTCGACCGTCCAAAACCACAACCTTGCCTTAGTTGCCCGATCCCATACTTCCCGCTAAACTTGATTATTCGCGCCCGCAGGACGTTCCTTCGGGTGAACAACTCGGTTTTCGTGCCTTCGGCCCCGCGTGGAAGCCGCCGGCTCTTTTTATTTGGCCACGCAACAACACAAGGCATAGGCAGCCCCAAAACCTGCCGTATTTGATTCACATGGTCGATTTTAATCTCATCCATTCACTCGGAAACGTGGACGCAGAAGCCGACAGCGCCGTAGCCACCGCACTCGGCGACGCCGCCAACGATCTCACCAAACTCGTCGCCGGCGACGAAGTCCAGGACTTCACCCCTGGCGCGATTCTCAAAGGAAAAGTCTCCAGCGTCGTCGGCGACGATTTCGTCGTCGAACTCGGCCTCAAAAGCGAAGGCATCCTCGAACGCTCCGAATTCGACGAACCCGAAAACGTCAAAATCGGCGACGAAGTCCGCGTCCTCCTCGAAGACGTCGAGGGTGACACCGGCCTCGTCAAAATTTCCAAACGAAAAGCGGACCGCATCATCAATTGGGAAACGATCATGCAGTCCAAGAAGGAAGGAAACCCCGTCTCCGGAAAAGTCACCAAGAAAATCAAAGGCGGGCTCCTCGTAGACATCGGCGTGCCGGTCTTCCTCCCCGCCAGTCAGGTCGACATTCGCCGCCCCGGCGAAATCTCCGATTGGATCGGCCGGACCATTGACGCCGTCATCCTCAAGATCGACGAAGAACGCCGCAACATCGTCATCTCGCGCCGCAAAATGATCGAGCAGCAGCGCGAGGAGCTGAAGCGCAAGACCCTCGACGGCCTTACCGTCGGCGAAGTCCGCAAGGGAACCGTCAAGAACATCGCCGACTTCGGCGCCTTCATCGACCTCGGCGGTATCGACGGCCTCCTCCACATCACCGACATGAGCTGGGGCCGCATCAATCATCCCAGCGACATGCTCAAGATCGATCAGGAACTCGAAGTCAAAGTCCTCTCCATCGACAAGGAAAAGGAAAAAATCGCCCTCGGCCTCAAGCAGCGCGAGGCCAGCCCTTGGGAGAATATCGAGCAGAAATACCCCGTCGGCTCCGTCCACGAAGCCGAAGTCGTCAACATCATGTCCTACGGCGCGTTCTGCAAACTTCAGGAAGGCGTCGAAGGCCTCGTCCACATCTCCGAGATGTCCTGGACCAAGCGCATCAACCATCCCAGCGAAGTCGTCACCCAGGGCCAGAAGGTCAAGGTCAAAGTTCTCGAGATCAACAAGGAAAAACAGGAAATCTCCCTCGGCATGAAGCAGGTCGAGGAAAACCCCTGGGAACGCGTCGCCGACAAATACCCGCAAGGGTCCGTCGTCGAAGGCAAGGTCCGCAACATCGCCAACTACGGCGCCTTCATCGAAATCGAGGAAGGCATCGACGGCCTCCTCCACGTCTCCGACCTCTCCTGGACCAAAAAGATCGGCCACCCCAGCGAGATGCTCAAGAAGGGCGAGACCATCAAGGCCGTCGTCCTCAACGTCGATCAGGAAAAACAGCGCATCGCCCTCGGCCTCAAGCAGATGCAGGAAGACCCCTGGACAACGGTCATCCCCGCCAACTATCGCCCCGGCATGGTCGTCAAGGGCCACGTCACCAAGATCGCCAACTTCGGCGTCTTCGTGGAACTCGAGCCCGGCCTCGAAGGCCTCCTCCACATCTCCGAAATCTCCGACCAAAAAGTCGAGAAGCCGGAGGACTCCCTCAAGGTCGGCCAGGAACTCGACGTCAAGATCCTCCGCGTCGACAGCGACGAGCGAAAAATCGGCCTCTCCCTCAAACGCGCCCAGTGGGCCCAGGAAGAGGAACTCCGAGAAACCGCCCGAGCAGAACGAGCCCAAAAACGCGGCCTACGCGGCGGCCTGGAAGGCGGCGAACAGACGCGCGGGTTGGGCGATATCGATATCGCAAACGAATAAAACCCGAAACCAGAAACCAGAATCAAACCCGAATGCCCGAATGACGAAATAACCTTTCGCTCATTCGGGCATTCTGGCTTTATTCGGATTTCGGGTTTCGGATTTCTGGTTTCCCGGCCCCCGGCCTCCCCTCCCTCCCAAAGTCACCTGCCGGGCTACCCGATACTGAATCGGGTCAGATCGTATCCCGCGCCCGGTGTCGTTACCGGACGTTTCCTGGCCGGAATTCCCTATGGCCTCAGTTGCCCTTCAATCCGGTCTGCAGCTCTACCTCCGCCAGATTAATCAATCTCCGTTACTCACCGCCGACGAGGAAAAAGCCCTAGGCCGAAAATCATCCACGAAAACGACCCCGAGGCCCGCGAGCGCATGGTCCGCTCCAATCTCCGCCTGGTCGTCAACATCGCCCGGCACTACGTCAACCGCGGCCTCTCCTTACCGGACCTCATCGAGGAAGGAAACATCGGCCTTCTCAAGGCCGTCGAAGGATTCGACCCCGAAAACGGCTCGCGCTTCAGCACCTACGCAAGCTGGTGGATCAAACAGGCCATCAAGCGCGCCCTCATCAACAGCGTCCAGCCCATTCACATCCCCGCCTACATGGTGGAGATGATGTCCAAGCTCAAATACGCCATGCGCGAACTCGAAGACCAGTTAGGCCGACTCCCCACCACGGATGAACTCTCCGCGCACCTGAAGATGCCCGCGAAAAAACTCCGCATCATCCGCAAGGCCGTAAAGGCCTATCACTCGCCCACTCAATCCGGCAGCGCCGACGGCGAACTGACCATTAACGAACTCGTCCCCGACACCACCAATCTCCCCCCCGACGAAATCGTCCGCGACGTAGACGAACTACGCCAACTGGAAAAGTTGATGGGCAACATCGACGCCCGCGCCGCAAAGATCCTACGCCTCCGCTACGGCCTCGAAGGCGGCGAAGCCCTGACGTTAAAACAAATCGGCGAAAAAATCGGCCTCACCCGAGAACGAGTTCGCCAAATCGAACACCACGCCCTAAGAAAACTCCGCGACGCCATGGCGGCGGAGAAGTAGGCTTCCCCTCTTATCCCCTCTCCCTGTACTCGGGGAGAGGGTAAGGGTGAGGGGCCGTATTTCGAATGACGAATGATAAATGACGAATCAATGTCCGAATGACGAATGGCCCTTCGCTCATTCGAACATTGGAATTTGATTCGTCATTTGTCATTTATCATTCGTCATTTACCGTCCGCCTTGGTGCCGGAACGCGCAGAATCAAAACGGCTCCCACAATCGCAAACCCCGCCCCCACCCCCAGCGCCACCACCACTCCTCCAGGCCGCACCTCCCAAATCACCCCCGCCAGCAAACTAGCCACCAACTGCCCCACCCCGCTCACCGTATAAAACAACCCCATCGCCCCCGCCCGCTGCACGCTCGGCACCAAATCGCTCACCATTGCCTTGGCCACCCCATCCGTCAGCGCCTGATACAACCCATAAATCCCCAGCAAAAACCACGGCGCCATCCGCGACGGACATGCCGCGAACCCAAGATACACAATCGCATAAACCACCCATCCCACCGCCACAACATTCTTCCTCGAAACCCGATCCGAAATCGCCCCCAGCGGCGTCGCCGTCGCCGCGAAAATCCCATTGTACAAAACATACGCCAAAATAATCGTCCCAAACCCCAGCCCCATCTCGCCGCTGCGCAAAATCAAAAACGTATCGCTGCTGTTCCCCAGCGAAAAAACCCCGTTCGCAATGATCAACATCCAAAACGCCCAAGGAAACGACTGAAAAATCGCCGGCGGTTTCCCCGCCGAAGTTTTCTCCGGTCTGATCTCCCGCACAAAAACCAGCACCGTCGCGGCGCTCACAAGCCCCGGAATAATCGCCAGATAAAAAAGTCGCGCCAGCGGCAAATTCCTGATCGCGTGATCCGCCGTACCCCATCGCGCCGAAAATGTCGCATGCCATCCCGCGATCGCGATGATGACCGCCAGCGCCACGAGCGGCCCCAATATCGCCCCGCACGTGTCCATCGCCCGATGAAACCCAAACGCCTTCCCCCGAAACTCCGCCTCCGTGCTATCCGCGATCAGCGCATCCCGCGGCGAAGTTCGAATCGACTTCCCCAATCGATCCGCCGTCCGCCCGGCCAAAAAAATCGGCCAGCCCGTCACCGACGCCAACCCCATCACCGGCTTGCTCAGCGCCGAAACAAAATACCCCAGAAAGATCACCGGCTTCCGCCGCCGCCACCGATCCGAAACCGCCCCCGCGATCCACCTCAGTCCGCTGCTGATCCCCTCCGCCAGTCCGTCAATCAACCCCATGATCGCCGGCGACGCCCCCAGCGTTCCCACCAAAAACAGCGGCATCACCGGATACAGCATCTCCGACGCCAGATCCGTAAAGAAACTGACCCACCCCAGCGCAAAAACATTTCGCGAAATCCCGCGCGGTCGAATCACGCGGCAATTGTAGTTGTATCCGCCGACTTTGCGGAAGTCCCCATCACGGCAGGGGGGTCCAATCGCGGCTTACCAAATAATCCCGAAGCCATCCCCCGGCAAACCGCCCCCAAACTCCCCGGTGATCCCCACAAATGCCCCATGGTCCGCCGCGCCAAACTCCTGGCCATCCAAATCTTCTCCCCCCGATCAAACGCCCGGCTATGCCGCATGATCCAAAGCTTGTTCCTCACCTCATAAAAATATTTCCCCCCCACGCTGCTCGCCGGCACATGCTTCTCGGCCGTCTTATGCACCACCACGCTCGCCGGAACCATCACCCCGAATTCCTCGCGCAAAATCCGACCCGAATATTCCACATCGTCGTTCCACAAAAAATACCCCGGAATCGGCAACCCATATTTCTCCACCATCGACCGGTGCATCAGCATCGAAACAAACGACGTAAACCGAATCGACATCCCCGCGTTCTCCGCCGCCAGAAATTGCCGCCGCGCATCATACAGCTTCGGCTTCTGCACATTCATCGGGTGCAGCGACCCGTCCGTCCAGACCACCCAGCTGGCCAAAATATTCGGCCGATCTTCCGGCGCAAATCTCTCCCGCGCCCGCAGCAATTCCCCCAGCGCGTTTCGTTCCGCGATCGAATCGTCGTCCAGCGTCCAGATCCACTCAAACCCCTGCCGATACGCCCACTCGATCCCCGCATAATACCCGCCCGAACTTCCCGAATTCTCGCCCAACCGGATCGTCGTCACATGCCCAAACTCGCGCGCCAGCATCTCCCCCGTCCCATCGTCGCTGGCATTGTCCACCACCACCGCGCCCTGCACCGGACGCGTTAGCTCCGACAGTGCCCGCAGCGATTCACGCAGCAGCGATTTTCGGTTGCGGCTGACCAACACCGCGCAGACTCGATTCATGTACCGCGACCTCCTGCTCGAACACCGCCAGCGCCCGAGCCACCACCTGATCCATGTTGTAATACTGGTAATCCGCCAGCCGCCCCGTGAACACCACCGCTCCCCCCAGCTTCCTGGCCTCCGCCCGATACTTCTCAAAAATCTCCCGATTCTCATCCCGAGGAATCGGATAAAACGGCTCGCTCTCCCCCGGCACATGCGCTTGCGGAAACTCGCGCCAATCGTCGTCCCTGAAATCTTCTGCCCCGTCAGATGCTTGAATTCCGTGACCCGTGTAAACGCCTCCCCGTTCGGATAATTCAACTGCGCCACATCCTGCACAAAATCCTTCGCCCCATGCTCAAACTCAAACCGCAAACTCCGATACGGCAGCGGCCCGTGCAGGTACTTGAAGAACTCATCGATCGCCCCCGTATAAATCATCCGCCCATACCGCACCGACTTCGGCAGCGTCCGCCAATCCACCCCCAATATCACCCGAATGTTCCGATGCGAAAGCATCCGCTCGAACATCGCCGTGTATCCCTCATTTGGCATCCACTGAAACTTATCCTGAAAATATCGGTCATCCCGCCCGATCCGAATCGGAATCCGCCCCGTCACCGAAGCCGAAAGCTCCTCCGGCCGCAGCGCCCACTGCTTGATCGTGTACCCGAGAAAATCCGCTCATAAATAAATTCCGCCAGTTCCCGCAGCGCCTTCTGGGGCTCCTCCCTCATCTTCAACACCGGCACATGCGCCCCATGCCCGTAGCGCTGCCGCAAAATTTTCTCCAGTTGCCGCGCCTCGCGCTTGGGAAAAAGCAGCCGCAGCGAAGTCAGATTGAACGGCACCGGAATCTGCTTCCCATCCACCATCGCCCGCACGCGATGCTCATAAGCCCGCCACCCCGTGAACCCCGAGAGATAATCGAACACCCGCTGAGAATTCGTGTGAAAAATATGCGGCCCGTAATCATGAACCATCACCCCCGACTCATCCGCATGATCGTAAGCATTCCCCGCAATATGATTCCGCCGATCTACAACCAGAACGCGCCGCCCCAGGCGCGTGGCGATCCGCTCGGCCATCACGGCCCCGCTAAACCCAGCTCCCACCACCAGCCAGTCATACATGCAGTTGGTATAGATCGGCCAACCGCACGGCAGGGCAGTAATGAATGTTATCGGGCGTTCCCGAGCCCATGCTGAGAAGCCCGAAACCCGAAACCCGAAACCAGAATCAAACCCGAATGACCCAATGAGCGAAAAGCACCTGACCATCCGCGACCGGCCCTTCGGTCATTCTGGTTTCGGATTTGATTCGGATTTCGGGTTTCTGGTTTCTGATTTTCGGAGCCGGTTTTCTAATCCCACCAACCCCTCTATTCCGATGATCATCCCATGCACGCCATTATCGGACCCGCTCCCTCGCCGTATCCCTCGATTCATCCCGCGGTTGCCGAGGCTTTCGCCGCGACGTCCCCGGCCCCCATCCAGCTTTTCCCCGTCTCGCTGGACATCAAACAAGCCGAGTGTCTCCGCTGCCTTCTGGCCGACGACGTGCATGCCTCGATTGTTTCCGATTGGAGCCCAGAGGCCATCCCCGTTTTCCCATCCACCGATCCCAATCTTGAATCCATGTTTCTTTCCGCGCCCGAAACTGAGCGTGATCCTCGACCCGCACGACAGAGGCCGAAAGCTCGATTTCCTCTCTCTCACCGATCCCATTTGGCAGCTTGCCGCGCGCGAAAATCTCCAGATCATTTACTTGAAGCTCCAGGTCCACGACCCCGCGCAGTACGCCAACCTGAATCTGGCCCCAAAACAAGTCCACATTCTCTCCTGGCCCCTTCTTCTGGGCGGCTCGCGCTTCCACATCTCCGCTCAACAGGAATTCCAGGGCGACGCTCTGTTCTCCCGCACCCTCGCCCCCAATCCCCACCCCGAATTCAAATACGACTTCTCTTGCATCGGCTCGATCACCAGCCCGGATAGAGAGGCCGCCTTCGCGACCCTGGAGCAATCTCCCCGAAAAAATCGCTATATAAAAATCTCCACGCCCGGCCACCAGGACGCCGCCTCGGCGACGGTGCCGCTGCTCGAATACCTCCTCATCAGCCGCCAAAGCCGAATCAACATCTCCCTCAACGGCCGCGGCCCCTGGTGCCTGAAAGACGGCGAGCTCCTCGCCAACCAATGCTTCATCCTCAGACAGTGGCACCCCAGCATCGTCCTCAACCCCCTCACCCCCCGCGACGGCCAACACTGGCGAATCTTCCGCACCGAAACGCTGCTCGATACGATCGAAGCGTGCTTGGCCGACGCAGAAGAATGCAAAAAAATCGCCACCGCGGGCCACCGGCTTCTGCGCACCGTCACCCACGACTGCCTTTGGTCCCACCAATACGCGACGGCGTTAACCAATTTTCGGTGCACAGGGCAAAAGAGCGCGTTTGGCGAACTGGCGTTTGCCTAACGCCGCTGAAGGGCGCCGCGAATTTCGGGGGTCGTTCGGACATTTGCCGACAAAATCTTACACTTTTGAATCGATTGGCGGGTTGGGTGAACGGGGCGGTTTAGTCAAAGAGAAGAGCCAAATTTGGTAGCCACGGATGGGGCACGGATGTGGCACGGATGTGGCACGGATGGAACGGGATAGTTGCCAGTTGGACGCCACGGCGGCTCTGCGACCAGTTGCCAGTTGCCAGGGGGGCAAGACACGAGGCCGCGAAATAAAAAAATAAAAAAAATTTGCGCTCGCGTAATTTGATTGCGGGGCTGGGGATAGGCGGGGGGAGTCGAGCGGCGGCGTCTGGATGGCGGGCGAAAATCTTCAGGTGCGGTGCGCAATACAGGGGATTCTACTTTTTTTACAGCGCCTGCGCCGCTCGCGCTGCCGGCGCAAAACTAATCGAGGTGACCATGGAACGACAGATCGCTACGGATGAACAGCTTCGGCAGGAGAAGGAGTTGAGTCGGCTGATCGAGGGGCTCAACGTCAATCAGTCGATCGCGCTGCAAGTTTTGATGAGGGGAGGGACGGTCACGGCTGCCGCGGCGGCGGCGGAAGTCACGCGGCAAACGATTTACGAATGGATGAACCTTCGCCACCGGTTCCGGGAGGCGCTGGACTTTTGGAAACGCGATCTGGCCCAGTGCGCGCGGACGCGGCTGGTGATGATGACGGACCTGGCGACGAGCAACGTCGCGGCGGCGCTGAAACGCGGGGATACGCAAACGGCGATGAAGCTGCTGGAAAAATTGGGCGTGCTGGCGCCGCCGGCGGTGGGACCGACGGAGCAGGAGGTACGGCGTGACAGAATGGAGACCCAATCCCGAATGGAAAGGGCGCAGGCCATCAGCACGGCCGAATCGCTGGCCGAAGTCGGATTGTGGCATGACGAATTCCCGGCCGAGCGAATGGGGTTCGGTACGTCCGGCGGAATGTGGGGCGGAGAAATGGGGCAAGCGACTGGATCGGATTCTGAGGGCAGCCGCGTGCGGGGCGACGGATGCGGAGATGATCGTCGCTTACGCGATCACGCATCGGGAGATGATGGTTCTGTATCCGCTGATCCGGAGGTGTCGGGCGCGGCGGAGGATCGCGCTGCGCAGGGCACTGGCCCGGCTGGCGATGAAGGGGAATCGGAGGGCGGTTTTGATCCTGGGGGAAATGGAGAGCGTCGATCCCCAACTGCGCCGTAGGATCGACTGAAACACCCCGGGAATTCCATGTCGAGTAAACGCCGGGATGTGAGCGGCTTCTCGGGGCCGCCCCGGCATCTCCATTTTTGGGCAGAGGGGTCCGATAAACGAGGGTATAATCGAAGCGGAAACGCCAAAAGCCGCCCCGCGCAGGCTGTCTTTTCGGGCCGCTATTTGCGATTGTTCGAATGTCGATAAGGGTTACAATACGGGTATGACCGCGTTGCAGAAGTCAGATTCGCCAGCGAACCCCAAACGCCATATATTCTGGCGGTTCCTGGGGCGGATTTTCTATCGCTCCAATGGGGCAAAACAGCCCACCTCGGGGGCCGCCGCCGCTGAACCTTGGGAACTTTCCGCCGACGACGCCAAGGTCATGCAACAGGTCGCGGACCCGAAGAGCGCGGTCGGCAAACAAGTCCGACCCGGCGCACTCTTCCCTCAGGCGATATGTCACACACCAGCGCGTAATTCAAACTCGTTCGGATGGAGCACCCGGACGTGTTACGCACTCTCAACTTTTCAGCCGACCACCTTTACCGCGTCAAGGATTTTCATTGTGGCGAGGAGCCGTACGCGGCGGAAGTCGCTCAATGGATTCAGTGCACGAATCCGGATAACTCCGCGCTGCAAGATTTGGCGCATGAAGGAACACGGATTTGGCTCTACGCGGGCGATGATGATCGCCTCGTCGGCTTCGGCTCGCTGGGCCATTCAAAATGGCGAATGCCGGGCAATAGAGACCCGTACCGGCCGCTGACGATTATCCCATACATCGCCGTCCACTCAGATTTCCAAGGCGTGGAGATTTTCGGCAACGAGAGCTACGCCGATTGGATTCTGGATCACTTGATCGGCGAAGCGCAGAAAGATCAGGTCGAACGGTCATACCTCGGCTTGTGCGTCCATCCGGATAACCAGAGAGCCATCCGATTTTACCGGAAGGCGGGATTCGCTTCCCTCGCTACACGTTACAAGCAATATATACGCATGATTCTGGCATTGGCTTCGGCAACTGGATGATCGGATGCTTTGCGATGGCGATGAAGGGAAACCGTGCCACCGCCTTGTTAGCTGCGGGTGATGGGTACGAATACCGGCGCATGAGCAATTCTTGAGAATAGTTCACGTTCCGATTGGACCTCCTTCGTGTCATACCTCATATTCCATCGAAATAATCTGTATCCACTTTCCTGATATTGTATAGCTTGTAGTCCGCAACTCCCACGCCGTGATCGATCATCAATTCGGCTAACTCTTCGCCGTCAATAAGAACAACCTTTGCATTCGCCTTCTCAGCGGCTTGACGCGCACCATTCGTGAATGCTCCGCTAATAATGAATACGCCCTTGTGGGCCTTCTGCTCCCCAAGCGATCCGGCGAATTTACGAATCTCATCAGGACCCACGGGATTTTGCCATTTCTTGGCTTGGACATATACGGTGTCGAGTCCCAGCCTATCCTCTTGAATCAGGCCATCAATTCCACCGTCTCCGCTCCTTCCAACGACGCGACTTCGATCAGCATGTGTGCCGCCGTAACCCATTGCCACGAGCAGATCGACTACCAGATACTCGAAAAATTTATCCGTGCCGTGCCGAACTCTATCCAGAAGGTCGTCTGCAAGGGTTTCGCGAATTTCCTTATAGGCTGCGTCGAGACGTTCGTCGGGCGTGGCGTCAACATCCTCGGCTGTCTCGTCAGCAGTTATTTGCCCACCGTTGGCGGTCATCTTGGAGCGTCTCGAAATGAATATAAGGAACTCTGGAAACTGGCGGAGATAAGATTGGTCGATTCGTGACGGGTTTGCTTGCAATGCGTCCAATCCGCGTTGTGTAATTTTGAATTTACCCCGTTCGGTTTTTTGCAGCAAAACGCCCTTTGTCAGATAAGTAAGCACCACCTCGCACGGTTGCTGTATAGGGTCTTGCCCCCCCGTGGCTGCATAATCCGTTTTTCCTCTTCCGAAATTCCCAGTCGAGACGCAATCGTTTCGATCATATCCAATACGACGTGCTCTTTTTGATCTCCCGCGAGTTTCAGAATAGGAAGCATGAAATCCTGCCAACCTGGGATTGCCATGGAGACTCCGAGTTTACATCGAATCAAAGGGAATGAAAGGAGTGACGCGAACCCTTAGACGGGTTCTCCTCCCTTTTGCTCTGCGGCGAGTTCGCCGTTTCCGGCCATCTCGCCGACCGGGACGGGGCGAAGGCGCGGCGAAGGTGACACTCATCATCGATGTGGCGGAACGGCCGATCTGCGAAATGGCCCTGGCGCCCACGTTTAATTGTTATACAACAATCAAGTTCCCTCAACCTCCCAATCAAAGCGCCGATGGGACATTTTGGGACCTCGCCCCATGGCTACGCCCTGTCCTGCCCGCCGACTTCATCTCTCCGTCTCTTTGTCTTCCGCCCCATCATGCCTCTCCGGTCTACTCGACTCTCTATTTTCCCCTCTCTAGCATAGCTCTCCTACGTCCCTTCGTGCCTCTCCGTCCCATCTCCCTCCTCCTTTCCCCCAGTACCCACCACCCGAAACTTCGCCCGATACTGCGTGGGCGTGAGCCCCACCTCGGCTCGGAACACCGTCGAGAGCTGCTTCGCCTCGGAGAACCCCGACCGCCTTGCCACCAGGGGCATGGCCAAGTCCGTCGTGGACAGCAGCTCGCGCGCGATCTCCAATCTCACCCGCCTAATCTCTTCCAGCGGGCTGCGGCCCAGGACGGCCCGGAATTTCCTTTCGAGGGATCGCCTCTGCAGGGGCATCGCTAGGAGCAGCTCGCGCACGCCGATCCACTCGCCGGCGTGGGCCAGGATGAATCGCACGGCTGCGGCGACCTGCGGATCGTCGATGGACACGACATCCGTTGAACCGCGTCCGATCACGCTCGACACCGGCAGGACCGCCGACTCGACGCCGCGCCGTTTCCCGGCCAGGACCTTTTCCAGGAGTCCTGCCGCCTCGAACCCCACGCGCTCTGAAGGAAGCGAAACGCTGGACAAACGGGGCATGGCCATGCCGCAGATGATTTGATCGTCGCCGATCCCCAGCACGGCCGCCTCGCGGGGAATCTTGATGCTCGCGCTGGCGCACGCGTCCATGACTTGCCGGGCCAGGGCATCATCCGCCCCCAGAATTGCGCACGGCTTGGGCAGTTTCGCCACAAACTCCCCCAGCCCCGCCCCGTCCAATTCCCCCAAAGCCGGCGCCAGAAACTCCGGCACCTGATCGATCCCCTCTTTGGCGAGCCGATCCGTAAATCCCTTCTGCCTTTTCTTGGAATCCGCCCGATTCGCAAACCCGACAAACGCGAATTTCGTCATCCCTCGTTTAAGGAAATGGTTTGCCGCCAGTTGTCCCACATCCGCGTCGTCTGGAACGATATGCGGGAAGGCCATGCCGTCCATTTCTGAAGAGACATTGATGGCCGGGACGTTGCTTGCCTTGATCCACTCGGCCAGTTCCGTCGAATTCACCGCCGCGATCAGTCCGCGCGGCTCCAGAGCGTTGAGCTTAACAATCACTCCCGCCGCCGGATCGAATCGCGTCAGCGCCCAGGGTTTGCCGGGCGCGATGAATTTCACGATCCCCTGCACCACGCCGCGCCAATACTCATCCGCAACCCCGACAACCACCGCGATTGGCACCATCTTCTTCATGTCAGTTCCCCATTCATACGGATCATACTAGAAGCGCGCCCGCCCCCTCCCAGCCCTCCCCCGGAGTACCGGGGGAGGGGTGAAAAAAGAGGGGCGCGATTCATGTACGATCCGTTCAATTCCTCGATCATGGATACGGATCGCGCTTCGGCTGATCTCCCGGCAGTTCCAAAGCCCCTATTAGCTCAGTTACCGATTCAACGCCAGTGCGTTCCATATATTCGGCCAATCCGCGACAAATTTTGTTCGGCGAGGCTGGATCCACAAACAGCGCCGTTCCCACAGCAACCGCGCTGCTCCCGGCCAATAAAAATTCCACCGCGTCGCCCCAGAATTGCACGCCGCCCATCCCGATGATCGGCACGCCGGCGCTGTGGGCAATCGTGCGATAGACCCGGCTGATCAAATGGAGCGCGATGGGCTTGATCGCCGGGCCGGACAATCCGCCGGTGACGTTCGCCAGCCGCGGGCGTTTTTTGTGAATGTCGATCGCCATGGCCGTGAAGGTATTGATCATGGAGAGAATTTCCGCTCCGCCCTCGATCGCGGCCCGCGCGGTCAGCGTGATATCGTCGACGTTCGGCGAGAGCTTCACGATGAGCGGCTTGTGCGGGAGCACGTCCTTCACTTGCCGGGTCAATTCCTTCAGGCGGCCGGGATGGGTACCGAAGGTGAGCCCGTCCTTTACGTTCGGACAGGAGACATTCAATTCGACCGCCGCGAGGCAATCCAGCTTGTCCATGGCCGCGCAAGTCTCGACGTAATCGTCGTAGCTGTGCCCGGCGACGTTGACGATCACCGGGCAGGGCATCTTCTGGATCTGCGCGACCTTTTCGGCCAAAAAACGATCCAGCCCCACGTTCGCTAGGCCGATCGCGTTGAGCATTCCCGCGCGTGTCTCGACGATTCGCGTCGGCTCATTCCCCGGCCGCTCTTCCCGGGTGATCGACTTGGTCACAAACGCCCCAAGCTGCGATAAATCCATGAAATCCGCGTACTCCAGCGCATAGCCGCAGGTTCCCGAGCAGGTCAGCAGCGGATTGGAGAGTTTCAAGCCGGCTAAATTGATCGATAAATCAGGCATCAGCCATCCGAATACACTTTATGCCGCGGCCGCGAGCGCAGGATTTCCGCTTTCCCCCAACTGGTCACCTGTTTGAACGCATCGCTGCGCAAAAACGCCTCGTAGTCCTGCTTGGTCTTCCACTGGCTCCAGATGAGATAGCTTCCCACCGAGTTCACGTTTTCATAAACCTGCGAGTCGATGTGACCCGGAATCGTCTTCAAATGCTCGAGCACGTTGAGGAAACCTTTTTCAAATTCCTCTTCTTTGCCCGGGATCACGTCGTAGTGCATGCCAATCGTTGTCATGTTTGTTCACCAAAGTAAATCAGCCGCGGCAAAGACGGGTCCGTCCGTGCACGCAAGCCGATAACACCAGTCCCTCCCCGGCAGCGGCGGTTTCGCCGGCTCCTTTTTCTTCACGCGAATGCAACAACTCTGACACGTCCCCATCCCGCAAGCCATCGCCCGCTCGACCGCCACCTGGCAAGGAATCGCCCGGCGAATCGCGATATCGGCGACGCGTTTCATCATCGCCTCGGGGCCGCAGGTATAAATCGTCGGCGCCTTGGGGCGATGCCGATCCAAAAAAATCTCCAGGGCCTGGGTAACAAATCCGCGCACGCCGAATGATCCGTCATCGGTCGAGACCACGCTGGGAATTTCATGCGCCGCAAATTCGCCGATGCAGGGCCGCGGGTTCGGCTCCGAATCCGCATCGGCGATAATCGACAGGGGCAGCAGATCGCGCGTCACCGCGCCGGCGAAGGCGACGCCCCGCGCCTCGCCCAGATGGCCGGCGAGATAAATCATCGGCGGAATCCCGACGCCGCCGCCGACCAGCAGCGCCGTCCCGCCGATGGCGGGGGGGGTGAAGGTGTTTCCCAGAGGCCCCAGAATTCCGACGCGATCCCCGTTCTTCAATTCCGAAAGCCAACCCGTGCCCAGTCCCACCACTCGATGAATGACGTCCAGTTCCACTTTCCCGCCGACATCGCGCCGCCCGGCAAGCGAAAACGGCCGCCGAAGCATCGCCCGCGGCGAAATCAGCTCATGCCCGTGCAATTCAGCGCGAATCCCCGGCTCCCAATCCACCGTCGCGTCATCCGAATTCTCAAACCCCGGATCATCGCACAATATCTGGATGAAATGTCCTGGCTGCGTTTCTGGAAACCCCGCCAGCGAAAGCACCAGCCGAAAGTGCTCCCGGCAAAGGGGGACATTCTCGCTAACCGTTGCAAGGAACTGGCTTCTGATCCGCGGCGAGGTCATCGGTCCGATTCTACCGGAGGAGCGCAAAAAAAGACTTCCGGAGGGATGGCTCCTATCCACCTCCGGAAGTGCGCCACGGCCAGAAGCCGCTTAGCTTGATTTTGACTCAACGGGGCTGACTATAACTTTGCGAAAAAACCGTGTCAATTATGCCCGGCCCCATCGATAGGTTTTAATAAATGACATAACAGCTTGGCAGATAATGGCTTATCGCAGCCTTAAAAGTCTCTGTTTTTGCCGCCCCGGCCCGATTTGCGCGGCATCGCATCTTCGCGCATCTGAAGAATATAACTACACTTGCCTCGCATTTTATGAAGCGGATCGACGTCGCCATTGCCGTGGTTGTGGACAAGGGAAAAGTACTCATTTGCCAGCGCAAGCAGGGGGATACCTTTGGCGGGTTCTGGGAGTTCCCCGGGGGCAAATGCGAGGAGGGGGAAAGCCTTGAATCTTGCCTTGCCCGCGAGATGCTTGAGGAATTGGCGATCGTCGTTGAGCCGACCGGAAAATACCCGCCGATCGCCCACGATTACCCCAACGTCCGGCTCACCCTTCATCCATTTCGCTGCCGGCTTGTCTCCGGCGAACTGAAATTGATCGAGTGCCAAAAGGCCGAGTGGATCGAGCCGGCGCAGATCCGCAAATTTCGTTTTCCGCCCGCTAACGCCGCGCTCCTCGATCGCATCCAAAAGGACCTCACGGACGCGTCGGCCGATGCCCCTTGAAATAGTTGATCAGCCCATTCGTCGACGAATCGTGCGTGGTCACCTTCTCGCTTCCGGCCAGCTCGGGCAATATCGCTTTCGCCAGTTGCTTGCCCAGTTCCACGCCCCACTGATCGAAGCTGTTGATTCGCCAAATGATCCCCTGCGTGAAAATCTTGTGCTCGTACATCGCGATCAGGGAGCCGAGCGTGTGCGGGGTGATTTTCTGAACCAGGATGCTGTTTGTCGGGCGGTTCCCCTCGAAAATCTTGTGCGGCACCAGCTTGTCCACGTCCTCCTTCGACATCTTGCTCGATTCCAACTCCGCCCGCACTTCCGATTCCGTCTTCCCTTTCATCAGCGCTTCCGTCTGCGCGAAGAAATTCGAAAGCAAAATGGCGTGGTGCTCGCCGACCGGGTTCTGCGATTCCACCGGCGCGATAAAATCCGCCGGCACCATTTTCGTCCCCTGGTGAATGAGCTGGTAAAAAGCGTGCTGCCCGTTCGTCCCCGGCTCGCCCCAGACGATCGGCCCCGTTGAATAATCGACCCGCTCCCCGTCCCGGTCCACGCTCTTCCCGTCGCTCTCCATGTCCCCCTGCTGAAAATAAGCCGCGAAGCGATGCATGTACTGATCGTAAGGAAGCAGCGCGTGCGTCCAGGTCCCGAAAAAATTGTTGTACCAGAGCCCGAGCAAACCCAGCACGACAGGCAGATTCCGCTCCAGCGGCGTCGTGCGGAAATGCTCGTCCATCTCGAAGGCGCCTTGCAGCAATTCCTCGAAATGATTCATTCCGATATCGACCGCGATTGAAAGCCCGATGGCGGACCAGAGCGAATATCGCCCGCCCACCCAATCCCAGAACTCAAACATATTTTTTGTGTCGATCCCGAACTTCGCAACCTCCTTCTCGTTCGTCGAAAGCGCGACGAAATGCTGGGCGATCGCCTCCGGCTTCTTCGCCGCGTCCAAAAACCATTGCCGCGCCGTCTGCGCGTTGGTGATGGTTTCCTGCGTCGTGAACGTCTTCGAGGCGATGATGAACAGCGTCGTCTGCGGATCGAGATTCTTCACCGTCTCGATGATGTGCGTCCCATCGATGTTGGAGACAAAATGTGCCTTGAGATCGGGCGAGGAATAATGCTTCAGCGCTTCGGTCACCATCACCGGGCCAAGGTCCGACCCGCCGATCCCGATATTCACGATGTCTCGGATCGCCTTGCCCGTATATCCGCGCCATTTCCCGTTGCGGACGGCTTCGGAAAACTCGCGCATGTGCGCGCAGCACGGCGTTCACCCCCGGCATCACGTCCTTCCCATCCACTTTGATCGGGCGATTCACGCGGTTCCGTAGCGCCACATGCAGCACCGCCCGGTGTTCCGTGAAATTGATCTTTTCGCCGGCGAACATCTTGTCGCGCCACGCCTCGACCTCCGCCTGCCTCGCCAGGTCGAACAGCAGTTTCATCGTCTGGCTGGTAATCCGATTCTTCGAATAGTCGAGCAGAATTTCCCCGAAGCGCAGCGAGAATTTATCGAACCGGCTCGGGTCGTCCTCAAACATTTGCCGCATGTGCTTCTCGGCGATTTGCTTGTAATGAAGGGACAGCTCCTTGTAGGCCGGGGATTGGGTGAGGGTGCTCATCCCATTAAGGTATAAACGCCGCCCCCCAAAAGCCACGGAAGAATTCGCGCGGCAGCGCAAAAAAAACGGAACGCCGAGAGGGCGTTCCGTTCGGAAACTAGCTTAGCAGGACGCTGAAAAACTCGGGAGTTGGCGCATTTTCCTGTCTGTTGGCCGCTTTTCAATGGCGGGTTCCATCTCGGATCGTTCCAAGGGCTTCAGTTCGTTCGAGTTCGTTGGCGGATTGCATGCCCAGGTTGAGTTTCACACGGTACTCAGGTTGCGCATCCGGATCAGATTGAACGCCGCCCCGGCCAGGTGGGCCTGCTGGCCGGTTTTTGAATGTCCGATCAACCGGGTGCGATACAGGCCGCCGATCGTCTTGGCCCAGCCGATCCATTCCTCGATCTTCTTGCGGCAACGCTGGCTGATGGCGTAACCGAGGGTCTTGCGCGCCGACGCATCCGCTGGCGGGCCGCGATGTTGGCTCGGTTCTTCCAGCGATAGGCGGCGGTGTCGCCGCCGATCTTGCCCTCCTTCACCGCCACGTGCGGACGGATTCTTCTTCGCTCCAGCCCACGCAACAGCGGACCCTGGTCGTACCCCTTGTCGGCCCCAACCGTCTTGGGTTTGAGCCCAAAACGTTTCTTGACCCGATCGATCAGCGACAACGCGGTGACCGGCTCGCTGTTCTCCAGCGGCGAGTTGACTTCCACCGCCAGCACCAGC
Source organism: uncultured Phycisphaerales bacterium (assembly GCA_963844715.1). GTDB lineage: Bacteria > Planctomycetota > Phycisphaerae > Tepidisphaerales > Tepidisphaeraceae > UBA1161. The sequence goes on from CAWJPJ010000007.1 coordinate 821,481, forward strand.
CCGTGGCGGTTCTCCACGATCGCGTGCAGCGCATGGCTGAGCAACGCCGGCTTGCCGTCGCTCTTGCGGACCAGCTTCGCGTCGGAATCGGTGGTTGATTCGTGGGTGTCGTTGGACCGCTTCTGGCCGTGGAAGTCCACCTCGGCGTTGCGGCCCTTAAAACCGTTGTTATCTCCCGCATCATTGTCTTTTTTGTCCTTTTCATCCCTGGGTTTGAAGCTCTTGATCGACGCATACGCCTCGATCAGCGAGCCATCCACCGAGAAGTGGTCGGGGCTGACCAGTCCCGCGGCGATGGCCCGACGCACCGTGCCGTCGAAAAACGCGCCGATCAGCCCGTGCTCTTCCAGCCGCCCGCGATTGTGCGAGAAGACGGTGGCGTCGAATACCTCTTCGTCGATCCGCAGGTCCAAAAACCAACGGAACAGCAGGTCGTGATCAATCCGTTCCACGAGCTGCGCCTCGGAGCGAATCGAATAGATCGATTGCAAAAGCAACGCCTTGATCAGCCGCTCCGGCGGCACGCTGGGCCGGCCTTCGGCCGCGTAGGCGGCATCAAAACGCCGACTCATGGCCTTCAAGTCTTCATCGACCATGCGCTTCACGGCCCGCAGCGGATGATCAGGACGGACGCGTTGTTCCAGATCGATGGCCGCGATGAACAAAATGGATTGGGGATCGGCCTTGCCTCGCATGAATGACCTCCGTGTCTGGGTGTCACACAGTTCAGCGCCACCGAGAACATTCGTCAAGAGGGTTTTTCAGCGTCCTGTTAGAGCAGCTTCATCTGTTTTGTAGCGTCTGCGTCGCCGCCTTTTGCGGCACAGGCTAGGCGCGACGACGAGTCGTATCAGGTGAAACGATACGGCGAGAAGGAGCAACGACGCATGGGCCGCAAAAGGCGACGACCCGGAGGGTTGCGTCCAGACGGGCCGTTCGCGGCGTTATCGCTCCTCGCCATATCGCTTCACCTGATATGACTCGTCCCTCTGCCTAGCGCCCGGCCCGTCTGGACGCAACGCAGACGCTACAAAACAGATGAAACTGCTCTTAGATTCGATTAATTCGTCGCGAACGAGTAAGGCACATACCCGCCGGTGGCGTTATTCAGCACGACGTGGAAGGGTCCCGTCCACTTCGGCATGTTCACAAAATGATCGCCCGCCTCGGACTGGATCTCATTGCCGTTTTCGTCATACACGTGCCAGTCCACCATCCCCGGCTCGGCCGCGAAAACCGCCACTTCCATCGGCTCGCCGCCCGCGAAGGTGATCGTATACGTCACCGATCCGCCCGGGGGCAGCACATCGCGGTCCATGATCGCTCCGCCCGGGTGCCCGCGGCTGGCCGGGATGCTCTTCTCGATATCCGCGATCGTCGCCAGCGCGTCCTTGTCGTTGCCCGCCATCTGCTTCGCCTCGGCGATCATCCCCGTCGGGCTCACATCCATCGCCCCTGGCTTCGCATCCGTATCGGCGCCGGTACCCTTGGCAACCTGCTTGCTGGGATTATCCATCGTCCGCGGCGGATCAGTCGCCATGATCCGCGCCGCCATCGCCAGCGCCACCGCGTCGTGATTCGACCGCGCCCACGCCGCCAGTTGCCCGGCGCACTGACACGTCTGCACGCTGGTGGGCTTATCCGACGGCGCCACAGGCTGATTCGATGTATTCGAACCCTTGTTATCGTCGGCAAAAGCCCGCCCCGCGACCAGCGACAACGCCAGGGCCGCCAAAACCATCGTTCGATTGAGCCGCTTCATGACCATCTCCTTGTTCTGAAATGTCCGTCCAGTTTAGCCGTGGACGAAATGCCGACCCCCGTCGCTTGTTCCCTTCGCCGCGCCGAGGAAAGTAAAGACACCCAGCGCAGCCAAAAGTTGCGAAACCTCCCCGGCCGCAACCCACCGGAACTTACAACCACCTATTCCACAAAGAACTTAACGATTTCCGCTTATAGATCAACGGGAAATTTGGAGCCTACGCGCAGAAGGCTTATTCTCGATGGCATGGCCTCCCCTCATGAAATTCGCCCGCTCGACGTCGTCGCGCTCACCGTGGACGTTCCGGACGAAGGCTTGGTTCGCGGGCAAGTCGGTACGGTAGTGGAAAACCTCGCTCCCGGCGTGTTTGAAGTCGAATTTTCCGACGATGAGGGCCGCACCTACGCGCAACTCGCGCTGAAGGACGACCAACTGTTGCTTCTGCACTACCAACCCCAACAGGCCGCCTGATCACTTCCCCGGCTCCATCCGCTTCACGTAAAACTGCGATTCCGTGGCCCTTTGCCCAATGAAATGAAGATTCAGCGCATAGGCCAGTTTCGTCACCTTGAAGAACTCCCAAATCCGGTCCCCGTGCTTAAACTGGCGGTGCAGGTTCTCCTCGATCTGATCCGTCAATTCCGGTGGCACGATCCGCTGCCGGTCGTAATCCCATAGCGGGTCGATCCGCACCAGGAGCTGCGCCTCGTCCCAATCGATTGGATACCCGTGAATGTACCCATCGCCGGTCCGCGGCGTGTAAAACCAGAAGCAGATGAACCGGTCCTTCCAAACCGTGCTCGTCGCGTTGTCCGCCCCGGTGATCAGCCGGGCATGGCTGGTTCGAATCGCCTGCCCGTCCAGCGGTTTGCAGACCCACACCTTCCGATTCCGGCAATCGTAAACCCCCACGTGGGGGTACTTGCCGTTAAAACGGTCCGTGCAGAGCTTGGTGCTGACGCGCGGTCCCTCCCCCGGATCGCGCTTGCTGAACTGAAACATTCATTTCCCTTGCGGCGGTTCACCAATCAGGATACGCGCGCAAAGGCAAAACGCCAAACTCACCGCACCACCAGCGTGAACGGAGAAGCAAGAATCACCGGCCGCTGTTGCAGAAGCATGAGGATTTGCAATTGTTCCCCAACCGAATGCCGCAGCGGCGCGGGGAGGCGCCGCCAGGAATGCCGTTAATTCAGTCGGAGCGTTCAAGCTGATTTTCGGCCGGATCGGCAGGATCGAATCCGAGTCGTCATCCGATGCCGAATCCGCATCCTGGTTGAACATGTCCGCCAAAGTCCGGGGCGGCGGCAGGACGCGAACGTCGTATTCGCCCGGCCGCAGATCGGTCTGCGCCGCCGCGTATGCCACCGCGCTCTCGACGCCGCCGATTTCGTCCACCATCCCAAGATCTTTCGCTTCCTTTGCCGAGAAGATCCGCCCGCGCGCCACCGCATCGATGTCCTTGATCTTCCCGCTTCGTGTGGTCATCACCCGCTGCGTGAACTGGTCGTACGTCTGCTTCATCCAGCTCGTGACTTGCGCGCGCTGCTGATCGTCCCATTCCGCCGATTCGCTGAACAGGTCGGCGTTCTTGCCGCGCAGGAAAGATTCCGAGTTCAATCCCAGCTTCGTGAACAGGTCTTTCAGGACGAATTTTCCGCCCACCACGCCGATCGATCCGACGATCGCGGTCGGATCGGCAAAGATATAGTCGCCGCTCGAGGCCAGGTAATACCCGCCGCTTGCCGCCATCGACCCGACCGAAACGATCACCGGCTTTTCTTTCGCCAGCTCGCGCACCGATTGCCACATCACTTCGCTGGCCAATGCGCTTCCGCCCGGCGAATCGATGCGAATCACCACCGCCTTGGTCTTGTCATCGCGCCGCGCTTCGCGCACCGCCTCGCGAAAATCCTCCGACCCGATATTGTCATCCTGGCTCATGATCCCCTGATCCGCCGTCCCGTCCACGATCACGCCCTCGGCGTAGATCACCGCCACGCAATCGCGCGTCGGCTCGGTCGGCTTGCGCGACAGCAGCGAGAAAATCGCAAACGGACTCGACAGATCCACTTGCTCGCGCGCGTTTTCGCCGTAGTGGTGCAGCAGCTCCACCTTCTGCCCCATCGCGTCGGCCATCAGATCCCGCAATCCGTCCATCTCAACCAGATGATCGACCAGCCCATGCTGCTTAGCCTGCGGACCGGGGATCATCGCCTGATCCACAAGCTGCTGCACATCGGACGCCGGAAGTTTCCGCCCCGTGGCGATCGCGTCCACGATCTGCGCATAAAGCGAGTCGGCCAGCTTATTCAATTGACCCGAAAGCTCCGGGCTCGCGTCCGTGCGCGTGTATTCTTCGTCCGCTCCTTTGTATTCCCCGATCTGAACGTAGTCCGCCTTCACCCCGACTTTATCCAAGAGCCCCTTGGCGAACATGGTTTCAAACCCCACCCCCGGCACCATGATCTCGCCGCCCTCCATCATGCAAACATCCGTCGCCCCCGACGCCGCGACGTACGCATCGGTGTCATATTCATCCGCATAGACGAACGACCGCTTCCCCTCCCGCGCCAGCGCCTGCAATTCGCTGCGCAACTCCATCGCCTGCGAAAGATTCAGCCCCGAGTCCCCGATGGTGATCAGAACCGCCTTGATCCCCTTGTCCTGCCGCGCTTGCTCGAGCCGGTCGATCAGCACCCGGAGCGTAAGCCCCGAATCGGTCTCCCCGAACAGCGTAAAATCCGCCGGCTTTTCCGATACCGGCTCCGTCAGGTCAAAATACGCCACGCGCGGAACCGCCTGTTCCTGCACGCGCCGCGACTTCATCCGCGCGATCAGTTCCGCGGGGGTCGGGAATTTCCCGCTCGGCTGCGTTGTCGCCGACTCGTCCGCCGGACGCGTCGACGATCCCGACGACATTTCCGCCGGGCATATCCGCGCTGTCTCAAGAACAACCAATCCGCCCAGCGCGAGCATCGCCAGCGCCGCCGCAAAACTTCGCATCATAAAACAGTCTCCCGCGTGGTCCCTTTTCCCTCGTCCTCTACTATAAGCCGTCCGTCGGCAATGGTTCAAACTAAAATCCCTCCCCGCCCCAAATATCGACCGTTTCCGAAACGGCCGCCGAATCAGAAATTCATACTGGAGGGAATTTGCCGCAATTGACGCCCACAGCATCACTTCTATAATGCCGCCACGGCATCGGATGCATCGGAAGGAGCGGGCCATTGCATGGGACCAGGGCGGGTCTAGCAGGGGTGATGGTAGCGCTATGGCTCGGGTGGACGTCCTGTCTCTACGGCCAAACCGCCGGCGTCAGTGAAAAACTCCTGATCGATTCCACCACCGCCGCCGCCTGGCCTTCAGGCTCAACCAACATTCTCCAGCTCCAGGGCCCCGTCAAGATCACGATGGACAACATGGTCCTCCGCGCCGACAGCGCGGTCGTCTGGCTCTCCCCCAGCCCGGAGCGACTCCTCGGCGAGCAACAGGCCGACATCGTGCTCATCGGCAACGCCTCCCTCGCCAGCCGCGAAAATAACGTCACCCGCACCGCGCCCCGGCTCATCGTCAGCGCCGTCGTCCGCGGCATCCTCCGCCTCACCGCCCAGCGCTGCGACAACATTGACGAATCCGATACCGATCTCTTCAAGCAAGCCCAGAACATCCGCCAATTGGGCGCCGCCGCCGAGGATATCACCCAGCCCCCGCCCCCTCTCCCCGCGCCCACCACAAAACCTTCGGGACCGCAAATTCCCTCGATAATTCCCCCAAGCACCTCAAACACTGGCTACGTCGATTTGCACGCCGGCTTGGGCCAGCAGTTGGTCCTTGCCGATGACAGCGTCGTCATCGTCGTCAGTGGGGGGGTATCGCTTACGCAAACCAAGCCCAACGGTGATTTTCTTGAGCTGCTCTCCGAGCGCGGCGTCATCTTCACCAGCCTCAAAGGCGAGGATCTCAAAAGCGGCGTGAAGTCCACCGACCTGGGAAGCAAAATCACGGCTGCCTATCTTGAAGGCGACGTCCGCATCAATCTCACCCCCGTCGGGTTCCGCAAAGTCGAGCAGCGCTTCACCGCCGATCGCGTCTATTACGAATTTGCCGACGACCGCGCCGTCCTGACCAACGTGGTCATGCATACCATCGACCCGCGCACGCAAATCCCCATCATCATCCGCGCCGAAACGATGCATCAGCTCGCCCAGGGCGAGTACACGGCCCAGAAGGGCGTGATGACCACCAGTTCCTTCGCCATCCCCACGGTCAGCGTCCGCGCCAGCGACATATACGTTCACCAGGTTCCCGGCTACGAGGGAGACGTCAACAACGATTTCACCGCGAAGGACGCCACGCTCAATCTCTTCGGCCTCCCCGTCTTTTACATGCCCGAAGTCGCCGGCACCGTCAGCAACGACCCCTACCCGCTGCGCAATCTCTCCACCAGCAACACCCAGCGCTACGGGTTCGGCGTCACCTCGCAATGGGGGCTATTCGAATCGCTCGGCCGCCGGCCCCCGCAGGATCTCGACGTCTCCTATCGCCTCGACAATTTCTCCGAACGCGGTCCGGGCGGCGGCGTGGACGCCAATTACCAGGGCGGGTTCGTCGATGAAACCACCCTCCAACCCTGGGATTTCCAGGGCAATTTCACGAGCTATTTCATAGATGACCGCGGCATCGACAGCCTCGGCGGCGCTCGCGCCGACGTCCAGCCTCCCACCGACGACCGCGGCAGAATCCTCTGGCAGCACGAACATTTCTTCCCCGACGATTGGCAGGTCCAGATCCGCGCCGGTTACGTCTCCGATCCCACGTTCATGGAAGAATACTATCAGTCCGACTTCGACGACGGACTCCCTTACGACCTCTCCTTCTACGTCAAACACCAGCAAGACGATGAAGCTCTTACCTTCCTCGGCGAAACCGACACCACCAATTTCGTCACCAACGCCGCGCAGCAGCCCGAGCAATATGACATTCAGCGAACCCCCGAGATCGGCTACCGCCGCATCGGCGACAGTATCTTCGACGATCAGGCGACCTTCTTCAGCCAGACCACTGGCTCGGGTCTGCGTTACGAACAAAGCCACGCCTCTCTCGAAGACCAGGGGTTCTATCCAGGCCTCTCTCCGGGTCTCCCCTCCTCCGGCTTCACCGGCACGACCGGCGGCACCGTTTGGCGCGGCGACACCCGTCAGGAAATCGACTGGCCCCTCGCCCTCGGCCAGGTCAAGATCGTCCCCTACGTCCTCGAACGCATCACTTCCTACAGCGACAGCCCCGGCGGGGACCCCCAAACCCGCCTCTATAGCGGCGGCGGTCTTCGCATGACCACCTCCTTCTGGAAAGTCGACGACTCCGCTCAATCTGATCTTCTCGATATCCACCGGCTCAGAACCGTGATCGAACCGGAGGTGAATCTCTACGGTTCCGGAAGCACGGTCGACGATAGCCGCCTTTTTATCTACGACCCCGATGTCGACCAGATCAGCGACATCCAGGCCGCCCAACTCGCCTGGCATGAGCGCTGGCAAACCATGCGCGGCGGCCCCGACGGTTGGCGCAGCGTCGATTTATTGGAACTCAACGTCGAGGGAGATTTCTTCGCCAACGAGCCCCCGCCCGATATCCTCGACCCCGCCCAATTTCGCGGACTCTTCTTCCCCTCGGCTCCGGAAACTTCGGTTCCGCGCCAAGGCATCAACACCGACGCCACCTGGCACATCAGCGACACCACCAGCCTCCTTGCCGACGACTCCTGGAGCCTCGACGGGCACGAACTTGCCACCGCCTCGGCAGGCATCGCCGTCTATCGCGATGAACATCTCTCTTATTATCTGGACGATCGTTACGTCCAGATCCTCCACTCCCAGGTCATCAGCTTCTCCGCCAATTACGAACTGACCCGAAAATACACCGTCCAGGTCGGACAAAGCTTTAACTTCGGCGACACCAGCGACATCAACTCCGTTCTCACCCTCATCCGCCAATTCGATTCCTTTTCTGTCGCCGTGACCGTCTTTCATGATGCCATCACCAATCAAAGCGGCTTCAACGTGAATCTCATCCCCATCGGCTTCCCCGGCCCCCAAGGCGGCCTCGTCGGGTTCCTTCAACCTCAGTGAGTGCTCATAATTTTTTCCTTGTCATTCCTATCTTTGTCTGGCAAGTCCAAAGCCCTCCCTGTACGATAATAAATAGCATGGATGCGACGTTAGTTTCAGGTCGAAAGGATTCGGCTGCGAGCCTTTTTCGCGGGAAACGCGTCCATTTTATCGGCGTTGGCGGCACCGGCATGACCGGACTGGCCCACATGCTCATCGATGCCGGCGCCCTCGTTACCGGCTCTGAACCCAAACTTAACGCCCAAACCGCCGATCTCATGCGCCTGGGCGCAAAAATTTCCCCTCGTCAGACCGGCGAACTTCTCGACCGCGGCCTCGACATCGTTGTCCGCAGCGCCGCCGTCTCCGACGATAACCGCGAATTCACCCTCGCCCGGCAACTCGGCATCCGAACCGTCAAATACGCCCAGCTTCTCGGCATGATCATGGGCGAACGCCTCGGCGTCGCCGTCTCCGGGACCCACGGCAAATCCACCACCACCGCCATGATCAGTTTCGCGCTCCTCGAATGCGGGCTCGACCCCAGCTTCGTCGTCGGCGGAACCGTCCCCCAACTCGGCGGGAGCAGCCGCTGCGGGCAGGGGCAAATCTTCGTGGCCGAAGCCTGCGAATACGACCGCAGCTTCCACAATCTGCATCCGCGCATCGCCGTCATCACCAACATCGAGGCCGATCACCTCGACTTTTACAAAAATATCGACGAGATCGTGGCCAGCTTCTGCGCCTTCGCCAAACTCGTCCCCCCGTTTGGCATGGTCATCGCCGGCGGCGACGACGACCGCGTCACCGAAGCCCTCCAGGGCATCTCCGCACCCGTCCAGCGCGCCGCGCTGGCGGCACTCCCCGGAAAGCTCGATTGGGCGACCCGCATCGTCGGCATCGCCGACGGGTGCTATCGCGGCGAAGTTCTCCGCCTCGGCAAAGTCGTCGGTGAACTGAAACTCTCCATCGCCGGACGCCACAATCTCATCAACGCCACCCTCGCCACCGCCGCCTGCGCCGCCTGCGGCCTCGATCCCGCCGAAGCCATCGCCGCGCTCAACCGCTTCACCGGCGTCGATCGCCGCATGAGCCTCGTCGGCCGCCACAACGGCGCCACCATCGTCGATGACTACGGCCATCACCCCACGGAAATCCGCGCCACCCTCAAGGCCCTGCGCGAGCGCTTCTCGCCCCGGCGGCTCTTCTGCGTCTTCCAGCCGCACCAGCACAGCCGCACGCGATTCCTCCTCGACGAATTTGCCGGCAGCTTCGAACTCGCCGATGAAACCATCATTCCGGAAATATATTCCGTCCGCGACAGCGAAGCCGAGCGGCAGCGAATCAGCTCCGCCGATCTCGTCGAACGAATAAAATCTCGCGGCCGAGAGGCAAAATACCTTTCCGAATTCCCCGCGATCGTGGATTATCTCGATAAAGCCGCCGGACCAGGCGATCTCATCGTCACCATGGGCGCGGGAAATGTTTGGGAAATCGGCCGACAGCTCAATTCCGGGTGATCGCTTCATCCGTTATTGTCGAAAAATAACTTGAAATGCCGCGCACTGCGCCGAAACCAACCGGCAGGTCGAGAGTGAAGTGAGTTATGTTGAAGCTATCCAGTCCGTTTTCCGGTCTTGAAGACGTCGTCGAAGAAAATGCCCCCCTGGCGCGCTATACCTGGTATCGCATCGGCGGTCCGGCGCGCTGGCTCATCCGCCCCCAATCCCTCGAGCAACTTCAGGAAGCCGCCCGCCGCTGCGCCGAATCCCAGATCCGAACCTTTATCCTCGGCCTGGGCGCCAATCTGCTGGTCGACGATGGCGGCGTCGACGGCGCCGTCTTCCGTCTCGACGCCGATTACTGGCGCCGCGTCCAGTTCAACGGCAATCTCGTCGAAGTCGCCGCGGGCGCCGATATGCAGCGCCTGCTGCTCAGAACCGTCCGTCAGGGCCTGGCCGGCATCGAATGCCTCGCCGGAATCCCCGGCACCGTCGGGGGCGGCATCCGCATGAACGCCGGAGGAAAATTCGGAGACATCGGCTCCATCGTCTCCAGCGTCCAGGTCATGGACGCAGAGGGAAACCTATTCGAGCGCCACAAGGACGATCTCGTCTTCGACTATCGTTCAACCAACATCTCCGCCCCCTTTATCCTCAGCGCCGTCCTCGATCTTCAGGAGGACGATCCCGACCGCATCATGCGCAAGACCAAGGAAATCTGGATGTACAAGCGCAACACCCAGCCCCTCAACACCAAAAACGCCGGCTGCATCTTCAAAAACCCGCGCGGCCTCAGCGCCGGCGCTCTCATCGACCAGGCGGGACTCAAGGGCCTCCGCATCGGCGGCGCCGAAATCAGCGCCAAGCACGCCAATTTCGTCATTGCCCACCCCGGCTGCTGCGCCGAGGATGTTCTCTCGATCGTCAAAATCATTCGCGAAAAAGTCTTCGAGAAAAACCAAATCCATCTGGAAAGCGAAATCCAGATGTGGCCCTGAGGACGGCTCATGCGCATCACCGTCCTATATGGCGGACCGAGTGCCGAGCGGGAAGTCAGTCTCGTCAGCGGCCAGGCCGTCATCGACGCCCTCCGCCAGATGGGCCACGACGTTTTCCCCAGCGACATCTCCCCGGGCGATCTCTCCGGCCTCGATCATCCCGCCGACGTCATCTTCCCGGTCCTCCACGGCGAATTCGGGGAAGACGGCCAACTCCAAAAATCCTCGAAGACAGAAAACTCAAATTCGTGGGCAGCGGCTCCGCGGCCTCGCGCCTGGGCATGAACAAAGTCGCCACCAAGGAGGCCTGGGGCCTGGCCGGTCTCCCCACCCCCAAATACTGCATCGTCGGCCGCGGCGAATCCCCCGACGAATTCACCGGCCGATGGGTCGTCAAAGCCATCGAAAACGGCAGCAGCATCGACGTCTTTGTCTGCAAAGCCCCCGAACAAACCGGCCACGCCATTCAGGAAGTCCTCAAGCGCCACCCCGAGGCCCTGGTCGAGCAATTCGTCGAGGGAATCGAACTGACCGTAGGCCTACTTGAGGAAGAGCCCCTCGCCCCCATCCACATCGTCTCCAAGCGGGAATTCTTCGACTACGAAGCCAAATACAAAGCCCCCGACACCGAGCACCGCTTCAACACCGGCCTCCCCCAGGAAGTGGTCGAATCCTGCAAGGAACTGGCCCGAAAGGCGAACGCCGTGGTGGGGGCCCGCGATCTCGCCCGCGTCGACATGATCGTCGATCCCGACATGCACCCCTATCTGCTCGAGATCAACACCCTGCCCGGTTTCACCCCAAAAAGTCTACTGCCCGAAGCGGCGAAGCATGCGGGGGTCGAGTTTGGGCCGCTCTTAGACAGGCTCGTCAAGCGAGCTTGGGCTCGATAGGGAGGCCGTTCGATAGGCTCAGGGCAGGATACAAAAAGGCCCGAAAGGATGCGCGACGGCAGGGTGATTAGCCTACTTATCAATCTGCATCTTCTTGTTGGATTGATGGTTATAGATAAGGCGAGACTTCTGTCCTGAAGGGGGCGCATCGTGGGCTGCGTCAGAGAGCAGAGAATTGAATATAGATAAAGGAATCCAGCCTGATCAAAGGAGAAAAACTTGGCGTTGGCCGCCGCAACCGTCCTCGCCGCCCGCCCTGTCCGACCGGCCCTTGTGTGCGGCAGGGTCCTTGGGCAATTTAGGTTCTTGATGCTAATTGACACCTGTAAAGAAAGGCCCGTGTACGATTCCGGTTCGGTCGGCGCGATAGAGGTAGCGAATAAATGGCGAGTCGCAAACGAAACAGGAAGACTCGGCGGCGTTTTAGAAACCGTAAGACGCAGAACGGCCCGGTTCTTTTTCGGCATCCCGTTACCGATATGCCCTTAGAGCAATTCATCCCTGCGGTGGTCGAGGGCGCAAGATCGCGGCCGATCAATTTAAGGAGGTGCTTGGGTCTGTTGAGGAGATTCTTCGCACAAAGGAGCCTTTGCGGACGATTGCAATCCTTGCATTGTACGGATTGATGACCAGATTGTCGGACAAAGGCGAGCGTTCGCCTCTTTACAAGACTAAGGGTTTCGCACAATCGCATGTCGAATTTGCGCAGGCACTTGCCTTGAGAGTTCCATTATCAGATATATCCGATATTCCGATTGGTCCCGCCGAAATTACGCGGCTATTCGGTCTCTTGCCGCGGCTCACACGCTCTTTCGCTTTTCAAAGGATGGCCAAGATGGGCGAAGAGTGCAGTGATGAGCAGAAGGGCGTTTTTCTTGTGCAAGAGATGCTGCGGAGCCATACGCAATTCGTGCGCAATTGGGGATTTTTTGATAGGGTCATCGCGCTCCTAAATGTCCTGTATAGCCCACTCGATGACGAGATTCTTCAACATGTTGGATTGTCTGCAAGTCAGCTCATCGCTGCCTTCGTCCATTTAATTCGCCAGTTGGAAAGCAGATTTTTTGAGGTTTTCCATCGCATGGGGGAAGTCTTACGCCAGGGTACTTTGGAAGAAATGATCAGGAAATACTACGAGGTTCACCCCGATTTGCTCGACACTCCTGATGATATGCTCGCGTTCGCGGCTGAAGAAAGGCTAACGGCTCAGCAGGTGAAGGTTTTACTATTGGCGCACATGGAGTTTCGACTTCCGAAAGTATGCAAGTTTACGGTCGAATCCGTGGCGGCCTTTCTCGGCGTGGAGGCGCCCGAGTCAGCGCATCGTTTGGCAAATTGAGTTTGTCGTTGGGGGAACTCGCGTCATGTCCGGCCGAGAATCTTTTGCTCGATAATCCTGTATGGCGAAAACCACTCATCAAGGTAGATTCCTCAGAGTACTTCTCGCCGCTCCGCAGGTGTTCTTTAGTTTCGTGCGGCCAATTTTTGACGACTTGATGGACGGGAATCGATCTCTAGAGCAGTCGTGCGAAAGGCGTAGGGCCGAGTTTCTGGAATCCGAGGTTACTCGGCTTTTTCAGAAAGCATTTCCAGGCGCGGAAATCGTCGTTGGGTATAAATGGAAAGACGGTGAGATAGAATACGAAAACGATCTGATAGTGCGGGTTGATTCACATCTTTTTCTAATTGAGGCAAAGTCAGGGGCAGTATCATGGCCGGCCTTGAGGGGGGCGCCAGAGCGCGCCAAGAAGCACTTCCAGGACTTGATCGTGGCGCCGTCAATTCAATCAGCGCGATTGGCAGATCGTGTTGGTGCGGTAATCGAGTCACCAGCGTTACGCGACTCGTATCTTCCGGGGCTGCAAATACAGCTTGATCGGGTTCATACTGTTCTGCGCCTATCGGTGACGCTAGAAGACTTCGCGATGCTTCCAGCAAACTTGTCCTCTCTGCGCCACACCGGTTGGCTGTCGGCGGGCCACAGCTTGGCTCCATGCGTTTTGGTGACGGACCTCGAGGTGATTTTCGATATTCTTGAGCCGAAGTCCCAGAAAATTCATTATTTGCGGCGGCGCACCGAGCTTGCCCGTCGTTTAGTTACGACTGGTGACGAACTTGACCATTTAGGTTGGTATCTTGCTGGTGGTTTCAACTTGGGGGAGGCTGAGTTCAGCGCTGGATTGCTTCATCTTGTCGAAATGTCGAAAGAGGTTGATCAATTTTGCTTGGCGCGGGCCGACGGTATCGAAACCGAACGGCCGAAGTTGCAGCTTAGTAAGTGGTGGTCCGATATTTGTCTGCAAGTCGAGCGACGCGCGCCGAATCGGTGGACAGACGCCTGTGACGCGCTCCTCCGGGTTGCACCGGAAGATCAAAAGACGCTTGAGGCGGCCTTTATTAAGATTGAGAGGGATCTTAAAAAGCGAGTGAAGCCGCCGCAAAGGAATTTTGTGGCTGGTCTACCGCGGCTTGAAAAAGGAACGGCGATAGCGCTTTCTCGCGTTCGCCATGAAGATATTCCTAATCGACGTGAGCAGATATGCTCGGTCGCAAATCACTCTTTTGCGGATTCGAATGTGGATAGATGCCTGGTTGTTGCCATCAATATCGATGCTGGCCATTATCCTTACTCGGCGATAGCGCTTATTGATCGAGAGTCTCCCGACGCTTGCAGCGATGTGGATGATTTGCAGGTCTATTAGACGAGTGGGATATGATCGAGATTAGGGGATAGATGGGTGCTGCAGGGCGGACGAATCGCCTTTCCATAAGCTTGCCTCAGCGATCGATCCAATGCCGATGGAGGGCCGCTCTCTCCTTGATCCCGCCGCGGCGGGTGCTGGGGGGAGAAGATGAAAAGGGCGACGGGCGCGGAGCTGGTTGCGGGGGTGCCGCGCACCGCGACTAAATCCGGGTTGGTGGGAGCGGAACTGAACGTAGTTTCCTCATCCGCGCCAATCCCCAAGCCACCGGCCCCCAAGCCGCAAACCCCAGCGATCCAATCGCCGCCGTGTATTGATGTGCAACGATCAGCAGCAGAATAATCGCCAGCACGACAATCAATCTTCCAATCGACCTCTTCCCCCGCAGATAGCGATTCACCAAGTGCGGATACCGCAAATGGCTGATCATCAGCAGCCCGGTGCACAAAACCAGCACCGGCATGAAATCCGCCCAGAACGTGCCGATATCCTGCGTCACCGCCGACGACTGCCGCAGCAAATCCTGCTGCATCAGCACCGTTGCAGCGACCGCCGCCGCCGCTCCGGGGCTGGGGAGTCCCAGGAACGAAAAATGATGCTGCTCCCCGTGTTCGTTGCTGACATTGAACCGGGCCAATCGGATCGCCGCGCAGCTGACATACATTGCCGCCGAGGCCCACACCAGCCGGGAAATCCATAGCGGCACATCCGGTCCCAGGAGCTTGAACAATCTCAATCCCAGGAACGCCGGCGCCGCCCCGAAGCTGATCATGTCGGCCAGGCTGTCGAGCTGTCCCCCGAAATCGGTCGTATGCCGCGCGAACCGCGCCAATCGTCCGTCGATTCCGTCAAACACCATCGCCAGAAAAATCAGATACGCCGCTGCCGCCAGCCCATTCCGCGCCAGCGCGCTTGCCCAAGGATCGCGTTCGATCCCCGTCGATCCCGCCATCGCCGCCACATAGATCGACGCGAACCCGCACACGGCGTTTCCGAGAGTCGCCATGCTCGGCAGGAAATAGACCGACCGGATATAGGCCCGCCTCCCATGCCGGCGCAAACGCCGTCGCCGATGGACGCGGCGTCGTCTGCGAAAATCGGGATCGCGCTGAATCATGGCCGAGAGTCTGCCGTCGACATATCGGTCGACAAATCGCTTTTCATCCCCTCCATGCTCGCCGCCGGAGAAATCGTCGCCAAAACATCCGCCGCTCCCCGAACCTTCTGCCCGATCTGCACGCGAACGGTCGGATTCAGCCGCTGCGGAATAGTCAGTTCCGTCCGGCTCCCGAATTTGATCATCCCAATCCGCTGCCCGCGCAAGTCGATCCCCAACCGCCGCCGTGCAGACAATCCGCCGGGCGATCAATCCCACGATCTGCTTGACCACCGCCACGGGTTTCCCCGACCCATCCGCCAGAACAACCGTGTTCGACTCGTTCTCCTCCGAAGCTTCCCGGTGATGCATCGCGTTGATGAATTTCCCGCGCTTATATTCGACGGAAGCAACCCGCCCATCGCACGGCGACCGATTCACATGCACGTTGAAAACCGAAAGAAAAATCCCAATCCGCACCGCCGGCCCCCCGATCAGCGGATCGTTCTCAATTGGCGTGATATCCGAAACCGTCCCATCCGCCGGCGACACCATCGCATTTGCATCGCCAGGAATCGCCCGCTCCGGATCGCGAAAAAAAGCCAGCAACCAGATAAATACCGGCACCGGAACCAGCCCCAGCGGCCGCCAAACAAAAAATAACGCAACCCCCACCGCCCCCAGCAGAAGCGTCCCAACCAGCATTTCCCGCAAACCAAGGCGGGTCAGTCGAATCATGATCTCAGGCTAGAAACGAGGGAGAGGGATGTCAATTGGGGGAGGGAATGAAGAGGCATAGAGACGAAGAGACGAAGACACAAAGTGAAGAGGCCCGCACATCTTCCAGTTCGTCTCTTTGTCTCTTACCGCTTAAAGAACGTTTTCCCCCGCGCGTTGTACTTGCTCAGCCGATTATTCACGTACAACCCTTCCAGCAGAAATTCACCCACACTCGCCAGAATCGCCGGATCTCCCGCGTCCAATTGCATTTGTTTCGCCAGCGCCCTGCCCCCTGGCATAGGCCGCGTATCGCCTTCATATTGGCAGTGAATTCATCCGCCGATAGGTCATCCCCGGCCGGAAACGTCAGATTCGCCTTAAACTGTTCCACGATCGGCTCGTAAGAATCCGCGTCCCCATATCGCCCAAAAACCGTTTTAACCGCCTCCCCGCTGAGCGACCGGATCAGCTTATCCTCCGCTCCGTCTTCCTCGGCCAGCGTCATCTCAATTTTCCCCCGGCAGCTTGCCACCAGATAATTCAAATCGCACACGCGCGGAACCACCCGCCCCTCGCCTGTGCTCAGCCCGCGCCGCTCGGCGTTGCTCACTACCGTCTCCAGATTCGCGATGCTCGTCCGCACCGAAACCCCCGACGCCTGCGATACGTGCGGGCTCGACCTTGCCAGCCGCACCATCTCCTCGACGATTTCAGACATGAATCGCGGCACTTCCACGTGCACGCCGCTCCCCGATGTGCTCGTCCCGTTGCGCCAGCCAGGCGTTCTGCTCCGCGATCTCGATTCCCTCGGCAACCGTCTCCGGATAATGCGTGCGAATCACCGACCCGATGCGGTCCTTCAGCGGCGTCACAATCCGCCCGCGATTCGTGTAATCCTCCGGGTTCGCACTAAACACCAGGCACACGTCCAGCTCCAGCCGGATCGGATACCCGCGGATTTGCACATCCCGCTCTTCCAGCACGTTGAAGAGCCCCACCTGAATTCGCGGCGCCAGGTCGGGAAGCTCGTTGATCGCAAAAATCCCCCGATTCGAACGCGGAATCAACCCATAATGCATTGTCGATTCATCCGATAGATATCTCCCCTCGGCATGTTTCACCAGATCGATCTCCCCGATCAAATCCGCGATCGTCACATCCGGCGTCGCCAGCTTTTCATGAAACCGATCATCCCGATGCACCCATTCGATCCGCGCCTCGTCCCCCTCCTTGGCGATGATCCGCTTCCCCGTCTTTGTTATCGGCGCAATCGGATCGTCATTGATCTCCGTCCCCGCCAGCACCGGCATCCACTCGTCCAGTAGCAGCGGGAGCATCCGCAAAATGCGCGTCTTCGCCTGCCCGCGCAAGCCCAGAAACAGCAGATCATGCTTGGACAAAAGCCCGTTGATAACCTGCGGAATAACACTGTCCCGATATCCCACGATTCCCGGAAAGATTTCCTCCCCCGCCTTGATCTTCCCGATCACGTTCCGCCGCAATTCATCCTTTACCGAAGACGGCTGATACCCGGACTTCTTCAATTGCCCAACAGTCGAAATACTAGGGTGGTTCATGTGCAGGAATGGTAGGGGACGCAGGGGCCAATCTTCAACTAGCAACTGGCAACTAACAACGGGCAACTATTCAAGCTTTTTCGGCGTCTTGAGCCGTTTCCCCGATTCCGTCCATGCGTCCACATATTGCGTAGGCTTCCCACGTCCGCTAGGCCCTAATAGCGACCGCCCAAGCCGAAAAATGAGCACCAGGAACAGCCCCAGCAGAATCAGCAACACCGACATCAGCAGCAGCGCGTGAAGAGAGAGAAGCCTACGCTCTTTCGGATCGGCCCCGGAAAACGCCTCCAGCGCCGGAATCAGATACCAGTGGCTCACCACGATCAGCAGGATCGTGAACAACCCCATGAACGCGAAATGCGGCCACACGCTCCGGCGCATCGATCACCATCCAGTATCCGCGCGCGGGTTCATCGGGTGTTTCGCCGCGATGCGATCGATCGCCTTGCGGTCTTCCTCGTCCAGTCCCTTCGGAACCATCACCTTGGCGATCACGATCTCATCCCCTTTTTCTTCCCCGCGCTGAATTCCATGCGATTTTATGCGCAGTTTTGCTCCGCTGCTTGTCCCGGGCGGAATCGTCACCGTCCGCGTCCCGTCCAGCGTCGGCACGTCCACTTTCGCGCCGTTCAATGCCTCATACATGCTGATCGGCAAGTCCAAATGAATGTCGAGCCCGTCGCGCCGAAAATAAGGATGCGGCGTCACGCGCGTGACGATGTACAAATCCCCCGCCTCACCAAATTGGCTCTGCTGGCCCCGGCCGCGCACGCGAACACGGCTCCCGTCCTTCACGCCCGCCGGAATCTTGATGTCGATCGTCTCCAGCTTTCCGTCCCGATTGATTTGCAGCGGCAAATGCGTTCCGCGCACCGCCTGCTCGAACGACAGCGTCACCGGATGATCGATATCCGCCCCGCGCTGCGGCTCGGGCCGCCCGCGCGTCCGCCCGCCTCCGCCGCCCCCTCCTCCACCTCGGCGTCCGCCGAACAACTGATCGAAAATACTCCCCATGTCCTGATCGCCAAGATCAAAATCTTCGACGCTCACGCCCGGCCCACCCTGCCAGCGCGTCCCGCGTCCCTGCTGCGACCGCCGAAACGCTTCCCACGGATCGGCTCCGCCGGCCTGCCCGCCTTGCCCTCCCGGCGCCGTTCCCACCCCCGCATGTCCGAAATCGTTGTAATTACGCCGCTTCGTCTCGTCCGACAAAACCTCGTAAGCCTCCTGCACCTCCTTGAATCGCTCCGTCGATTTCGGATCGTTTTTCGTCGCGTCAGGATGCAGCTTCCGCGCCAGCTTGCGATATGCGCTTTTGATCTCATCCGCGCTGGCAGTCCGCGCCACGCCCAGAATGTCGTAATAATCGCGCTTGGCCATGCAAACTCGAATCTTAGCATCGGTCCACTCGGCGCGAAACATCCCACGCCGCTTGTCCCCACTCCCATTCTAAGTTACAGTTGGCAAACCAGTGGCCAAATCAGAACCCATCGAAGTCGACGCCACCGTTACCACCGCGCTGCCCAACGCGATGTTCAAGCTTCGCGTCGAGCAGGGGGGGACCACGCGCGAAGTCCTCGGCCACGTCTCTGGAAAGATGCGCAAACACTTCATCCGCATCCTCCCCGGCGACAAGGTCAAAGTGGAACTCTCCCCCTACGATCTCACCCGGGGCCGCATCGTATTCCGCCAAAAGTAGCCCCTTTCCGCCAATATCCCCAATTTCGTATTCCCATACCCGGATTTGCCGCGTCCCATAAACCCCCGGTTTAAGCCGATTTGTCGTTTCTCTGCTAAAATATCCCGTGCAATCTTTGCAGAATCGCTCGGCGGATCGGGTCGTGCCATAGTTTAAGAAACGCGGCAAGAGGCGGACACCTCATGACTTTGGGGCGAAAAATTATCCTGCGCAACGTCGCCCTCGTTCTGGGCGTCGGAATGCTCGCGGCTTCCTCGCTTTGGGGTCTTCTTGCGTTGCGCCTCAGGTCGCCGACATCGGCGATGAAACCTCCGAACTCAGCCATCTGCTGAACATCGCCGACGAGATGACCCAGGCCAAATCCGCCATCCTCGGCGGCGATATCGAACGCGGCCGCGACCTCCTGGGGGACGCGCACGACGATTGTAAGGCGTACGGAACCCAGGACTCCACCCGTCTTGCTGAAATGAAGGCCGCGTTGCCCGCTTATTTCGCCTGGGATAAAAATGTCCGCGACGACGTCGCCGTCGCCGCCGCCTTCGTCGGCGACCGTCTCCCCAAAGCCACGGCTCCCGGCCAAAAAGTAACCGTCCCGCCGGCGCTCCTCGAGAAGCTCGACTACGGCGTGGTTCGCATTCAGAGCGCCGTTCACGAATGTCAGGGCTTCATGGTTCAGGCCCAGCAGGCCGCCGACCGAATCCTCCAGATCGGCCTCATCCTCGTGGGCGGCCTCTCGGCCCTGATCCTCTCCTGCGCCGTCCTCATCAGCCAATGGCATTACCAAAGCGTCATGCGACCGCTCGAACGCCTGCGCCAGTGGGTCCGCCGCGTTGGCGGCGCCGGCGACTTCCCGCCTCCCATCGAAATCAGCGGCGATCTCGAATTTTGCGAACTCACCGTCGACGTCAATCAAATGGCCAAGGAACTCCACGATTTCTACCGCGAACTCGACCAGAAAGTGGAGCAAACCAGCCGCGAACTCGTCCGCTCCCAGCGGCTCGCCAGCGTCGGTTTCCTCGCCGCCGGGGTCGCACACGAAATCAACAATCCGCTCAACATCATGTCCGGCTACGCTGAGCTGACCCTCAGCCGGCTCGCCCGCGGCTTCGATCCCGAGGCCGCCGCCGATGCCCAGCGCGCCCTCGAAGTCATCCGCGAGGAGGCCTTCCGCTGCAAGCAAATCACCGCGAAACTTCTCTCCACCGCCCGAGGCAGCGGCGAAAATCGAGAAACTTTCTCCCTCCGGCACCTCAGCCGCGAAGTCGCCGCCATGTTGCAGGGGCTCCCGCTCATGCGCGATCGCCAGCTCGATCTCAAGTTCGACGGCGACGATCCCCTGGAAGTCAGCGCCAACTACGCCGAACTCAAACAGGTTCTCCTCAATCTCCTCATGAACGGCCTCGAAGCCGTCAATCCACCGAGCGGCCGCGTCACCCTCTCCGGACGCCGCGACAAGGACTTCGTCGAACTCATCGTCACCGACAACGGGCGCGGCATGGAAGCCGCCACGCTCGAACGCATCTTCGAACCCTTCTTTACCGAAAAACGCGGTGTCGGCGAGCCCGGCACCGGGCTCGGACTTTGTATCTCCCACGCCATCATCGAAAATCACGGCGGAAAAATTCTCGCGCAAAGTCCAGGCGTCGATCAGGGCAGCACCTTCACGGTCCGAATGCCGGCCGCACAACGTGAAGAGCGATCACGCCTCGCCAACGTCTTCCCGCCGGCGCCTCTGGAGGCCACGTGAGATCTTCGCCCCCTGCCCCGGGTGGATGTCGCCGGGTTCTAATTGTCGATGACGAACCGCGCATGCGCGACATGCTCAGCCAAGCCGTCACCGAAATGGGCTTCGATGCCGCCACCGCCGGCTCCGCCGAAAGCGCCCTGCGCGCCATGGAAAATTCCCCCGCTGATATCGTCCTGCTCGACCTCAATCTTCCGGGAATGGGAGGCATGGACTTCTTCCAGATGCTCCGAAAAAAATGGGCCCAATCCCAGGTCATCATTCTCACCGGGTTCGGAGATCTCACCGCCGCCCAGCAGGCGATCCGCCTCGAGGCCGTCGATTTCCTCGCCAAGCCCTGCCCGCTCGGCCAGCTCGAGCAGGCCCTGGAGCGCGCCCGCCAGCGTCGCGTCGCCGTCGCTCCTCCCCTTGTCTTGCCCGAACCTCCCGAGGAAGCCGCGCCCATCCCCGCCGCCCCCATCGATAGCGAACTTCTCGAAGATGTCGAGAGAAATCACATCCTCGCCGCCCTCGAACGCAACGGCGGAAACCGCGCCGCCGCCGCCGCGGAACTCGGCATCAGCCTCAGAAAACTCTACTATCGCCTGGAAAAATACCAACGCGAGGGACGCCAGTCCGGCGCCTCATAACGCCGCACAACTTAGAAATAAATCACGCAATCACGGGCAGAGATTTGGCCCTCTTCGGCAGTCGCCCGATCGAGTCGTATCCCACGCTGTCCGTCAAATTCACCTGAACGATCTGCCCCGAGTGCAGCGATCCCCCCTCCACGAACGTGCATGAATCAATTTCCGGCGCCTGCCCCGGCGTCCGCCCGACCCATCTCTCCCCCTTGCGGGAATCGATCATCACCGGAACCAACGTCCCAATCCTGTTCCGTGCCTTCGCAAACGCCACCTTCTGCTGCGCCAGCATCAACTCCTCGACCCATTCCTTTTTCACCGCCTCCGGAATCTGCCCCTCCATCCGTCCCATCGGCGTGCCGGGCTCCGCGCTGTACGCAAAAACCCCCATCATGTCGAACCCAAAATCCTCGACGAACCTGACCAGTTCCTGATGTTCTTCATCCGTCTCGGTAGGGGACCCCGCGATAAACGTCGTTCGAATCGACACCCCCGGCACCCACTTCCGCAACTTCTGCAGCAGTGTCTCGATCTGCTCGCGAGTCACGCGCCGCCGCATCAGCGTCAGCAGCCGATCATTGATATGTTGCAACGGCATATCGATGTACTTCACGACTCTGTCGCATTGCGCCAGACCGCGGATCATTTCATCCGTGAAGCAAGACGGATACGCATACATCAGTCGCAGCCAGTGAACGTCGGTCAGCTCCCGATCCAGCGTCCGCAGCAATCCCGCCAGCCCGCCCGCATCTCCGATATCGGTGCCATAGCTGGTCGTATCCTGCCCGATCATATTCAGTTCTACCGCCCCATCCGCCGCCAGTTCCCGCGCCTCGGCAAGAATCTGCTGCACCGGTTTCGATCGCATCGGCCCCCGGATCGACGGAATCGTGCAAAACGCGCACCCTTGGTTGCACCCCTCGCTCAGCCGCAAATACGCATAATGCCGCGGCGTCAGCCGCAACCGGGCTCGATCATCCTCAAATACTGGCAGCCGCTTCGTCTTGGTCTGCTTTTCGGCAGGATTCAGATCATTTTCTTCCGCCAGCCGCCTCGATAAATCGTGATATTTCCCCAGAAAATGCCCCGACCCATTCCCCATCCCCTCCCCGCGAACCGCCTGCACGATGTGTTCCCGGTCAAAAACCCCCACCAACCGGTCGATTCCCGGGGCATCGTTCAGCAATTCGGTTTTATACCGCTGCACCAAACACCCGGCCACCACCACCCGCCGGCACTTCCCGTCCCTCTTTAAATCCACGGCCTTTTGAATCTCCCGCATCGATTCTTCCTTCGATGCCGCCAAAAAACCGCAGGTATTGATGACAATCGCGTCCGCCTGCGAAGGGTCCCCCGTGACCACCAATCCGTCCCCAGCGAGCAGTCCCAGCATCCGCTCGCTATCGACTAAATTCTTTGGGCAGCCAAGACTTACGAACGCCACCGACTCCACCTTGTCAAGTGAGCTCTTCGACCGCGATTTTTTGCCTGACGCGATGGATTCCATACGTTAATCGTAGCTAACTTTTCCCTACCCTCCAAACGCCTGTTCAATTCCGTAAATATATGCCGTTTCGAGCCTTATAAGCAAGTTGAAACTCATGGGTTTACTTGATATAATACTGAACTCTATGCCAGTAAGAGAAAAAGGCAGTGCAAAACCGCGGCCGGCGAAGGTCGCCTCGGGCAAATCCGGGCGCGCGCTCCGTCGCATCTCCGCAGGCCCGTGCTGCTCGATCTCAAAAAACGCCCCGATTCCGGGGGCGCTGCGGGCTTCACCTATTCCAAAGCCCTGCGTTTTCTGGCGACTCTTAGCGATTACGAGCGCCTCCGCATCGTCCGCTATAACACCGATAATTTCAACCTCGACCGCATGCGGACCCTCCTCCGCAAGCTCGGAAACCCACAGGACCAATTCCGCAGCGTCCATATCGCCGGCACCAAAGGAAAAGGCAGCACTTCCGCCATGGTCGCCGCCATGCTCGAAGCCGCCGGGTACACCGTCGGGCTTTATACCAGCCCCCATCTGGTCGATGTTCGCGAGCGCATCCGCATCAACGGCGAGATGATCTCCCAGGCCGATTTTGCCCGCGCCGTCAAGGCGATCATGCCCCTGGTCGCCCGCAGCCGGCCGACGCCGACTTATTTCGACGTCCTCACCGCCATCGCGTTCAAATATTTCGCCGATCAAAAGGTCGAATTGCGCGTCATCGAAACCGGCCTGGGCGGCCGCCTCGACAGCACCAACGTCATCAAGCCCGAAGTCACCGCCATCACCAGCATCAGCCGCGACCACATGGCCCAGCTTGGCCCGACCCTCGGCCATATCGCCACGGAAAAAGCCGGCATCTTCAAGCCCGGTATTCCCGCCGTCACCGTGCTTCAGGACCCCGAGGCCGAAGCCGCCCTCGTCAAGCGTCGCCGAAAAAGTCGGTGCGCACCCTCGACATCACCGGCAAAACAATCGAATTCAGCTACCGGTTCGAATCCAGCCGCATGCTCGGCCCGCATAACCGGGTCTGCCTCACCACGCCCAACAGCAAATTCGAGCACCTGGCCGTTCCCCTCATCGGCGAGCACCAGGCGATCAACTGCGGCCTGGCCCTCAGCATCATCGATCGTCTCAAAGGCCGCGGTATCGCCATCAACGACGCCCGCGCCATGGAAGGGCTGGCCAAAGTCACCCTCCCCGGCCGAATGGAGATGCTCAGCCAGACTCCGCGCGTCCTGGTCGACGGTGCCCACAACGCCGCCAGCCTCGATGCCATGATGAAAGCCATCGGCCAGCACATCCCCTACGACTCGATGGTCGTCATCTTCGGCTGCTGCGCCGACAAGGACGTCAGCCGGCATGCTCCAGCGCATCAGCAGCGGGGCGGACAAAGTCATCTTCACGCGCGTCAACAGCATTCGCACCGCCGATCCCAACGAACTGGCCGCCCAGTACGTCGAACTCTACGGGAAAATGGCCCAGGTCGCCGTCGATCTCGACGACGCTCTTGCCATCGCCAATCGAGCTGTCACCAAGGAAGACCTCATCTGCATCACCGGCAGCTTCTACCTCGTCGGCGAAGCCAAGAAGCTTTTCGCCGCCAAAGCCGCCGCTGCTGCCGCTGCTGCTGCCGCCGAATCGTCCGAATAGCCCCCAATTCAGCGCACGCGCTTGCCGACGCTGGATCACATCCTCTTGGCAACTTATCTCCTCCTCGGACCGGGCGTCGGGGCGGCGCTGACTTCGCTATTGCTCATTGGCCACCGCCGCATGAACCGCCTCCAGGCCGGCGCGTCTCCCCCAATCCCCTCGCCCGCTCCCCTGGCCACCATTCTCGTCCCGGCAAAAGATGAGGCCGAGCGAATCGAAACCTGCCTCACCGCCGCCCTCACCCAGGATTATCCCAATTTCGAAATCATCGCCGTCGACGACCGCTCCACCGACGGCACCCCCGAAATCCTCGATCGCCTCGCCGAAAAATCCCCTCGCCTGACCGCTCTTCACGTCCCCTCCGGCGATCTTCCCCAGGGCTGGGCCGGAAAAACCAACGCCCTCCACATGGCCGTCCCCAAGGCAAAGGGCGACTGGCTCCTCTTCATCGATGCCGATGTGGTGGTAACCCCGATCCTGCTGTCGCGATTATTGAATTTGGCTGCCGCGCGATCCTACGACGCCGTCTCTCTGCTCACCGCGATCCATTGCAATTCGATGTTGCAGAAGGCGGTCCTTCCCGCCGCGGCCGGCGTCTGGGGAATGATGCACCTCGTCTCGGTCACCAACAACGACAGCCGGAAAAGTTTCGCCGTCGCCAACGGCCAGGTTTTTCTCATCCGCCGCTCGGCCTACGAATCCGTCGGCGGCCACGCCGCCGTACGCCTCGAACTCGCCGAAGACGTCCAGCTCATGCGCAAGCTCAAGTCCGCCGGTTTCCGCACCCGCCTCTTCCACGGAAACACCCTCGCCACCACCCACATGTACGGCACCACCCGCCAGGCCATCCGCGGCTGGGCCAGAATCTACGCCACCACCAACCGCCTGCAAACCCACGCAATCCTCGCCGCACTGGCCATCCTGTCGATCTCGGCGCTCATTTTCTGGCCGGCGATGGTCTTCGGCATCGCCGCCGCGCATCCAGGTTGGATTCTCGCCGCCGCTCTTCACGCCGCCATCATGGCCCTCTGGCTCGCGCTCCTCTATGGCTGGAGTAACAACCCGCGCCGCTACGCCGCCGCCGCGCCGGCGACCTTCCTCGTCGTTCTCTCGATTTTGGTTTACGCCCTACGGATGTGCGTTACCGGCCGAATCTCCTGGCGAAATACGCAATACGCCCTTCATTCGGGTTGAAGAAATCGAATCAATAAAGTCGACTCGCTGAAATCCGCCGCACCCTTTTATCCCCTCTCCCGGTACTCCGGGGGAGGGCTAGGGAGGGGGCATCCGTGCGATCCAGACGGGATCCGCATACGATAATTCCATCGGTCTGGTGGTGATGGTCATGACCATTCAAACGCTCAAAATTGCCGGGAAGCGATTCGTGATTCTCGAAGAGCGCGATTTTCGCCGAATCGAGCGGCGGGCGGCGATTTCGCGCGATCGTGGATTTCCGTCGCTCCCCGACGCTCTTCCTGACGGAAATTATCCCGCCGTCGAAGCGATGCGAGCGGGCCTGGCGCACCGGTTGATTCGCGACCGCCGCGCCGTCGGTCTAACGCAAGCTGAGCTGGCCCACCGCGCTCGCATTGCCCCCGAGACCCTCAATCGGATCGAAAAAGGCCGGATTACCCCCAACATGGCCACGTTGGCAAAAATCGATCACGCGCTAACGAACGCGGAAGAACGGGGATGAATTCCTCGATTTGATTGCGAGCGCCCGGGAAGGTCCCTGTTAATCCCGAACGTCGCGTTCCACGCAGTCTCCATCTTCCGCGCGGGAAAATCTCCCGGCGCGGAACGCACCATGCAATTCGCGATTCGCAAAAATCCGCCTGAGAAATCATCCTCACGATTTAGGCAATTCCGCAGCTCGCCGCCGCCGCGCCAGCAGCATCATCGAGGCGATGCTCGCCAGCGCAAACGTCCCGGGCTCCGGGACCGCTGCGATCGGACCGCCGAGCAGCACCGTCGGGTCATCGCTTCCCGACAGCAGTGTCGGCACCGCCGTCGTGTAGATGGGATTGACCGTCGTGCTGAACGTATCATCCGCCTCCTCGCTGACGTTATGTCCGCTGCTGCTCTTCAGGTTCGACAGCGAATCCGGAATCGCCGTTCCCTCGATCGTCACGTTGCTGAAATAGGTTCCTGAGGCGTAATACATCTTCAGTGCGCTGCTCACCGAATTCATCGTGACGTTGATCAGGTTCAGCCCGGTAATATCCGCCGGGCTGCTGTTCAACCCGTAGACGTCCGCCGCCCCGCCCGTCGCCGTGCCGACCTTCATATTTTCGATCGTCACGTTCTCCCAGAACGGCTCGGTTGCATCGTTCGGCGCCGTCGGCGCCGGAATGCTCGGGTAATTGCTCCCCCCGTTGTTGTAATAGCTGTCGATCCCGATCACGTCGTCCACGTTGTTCACCGAGATGTTGTTGAAGGTCACGTTCTGGACCACGCCGCCGTTTTCGGTGTTCGCGGTGGTCCCGTCTCCCGCCTTCAGATGGATCGCCCACGAACTCGACGACGATGCCGGATCGAAGGTGACGTTGTTCACGAACATGCCGTTCAGCCCCGCGTTCGTCTGTCCGCCGATCGAAATCCCGTGGCCGTTGGTGATCGTGCAGTTCTGGATGTAAATATTCCCGCACTTCGTGGTCTCCGGCTTGGCCACAATGTCGTCGTCCCCGTCGGAAATGCTGCAATTCTCGATCAGGAAATTAGTGCCCGAAAAATCGATTCCGTCCGTGTTCGATTGGATCTTGGAATCCGAAATGTTCACGTCGTTGATCAGCACGCTGGTATCGTTCTCCGCCACCAGGTGTTCCTGCGACGAATTCACTATCGAGACGTTGTACACCTCGAGATTGGTTATATTCTCGAGGATGCACATGTGATTGCTGCCGGTGCTCGTCGCGTTGTCGTTAATGGTTCCGCCCCCGCCGATCGCCACGTTCTCGGTCGTTCCCGCGATCGTGTCGATGAACGTGCTTTTCGGGGTCAGGTTCTCGATCGTCGCCCCGGTGGCGATGTCCAAGTCCGTGTTATTCCCGATCAGCAGTTCATCCGTCCCGTAAGAATCCCCGTTGCTCGGCTTGGGGATCAACACGGTGCCCCCGCCGTGCGACGCCGCGTACGACAGAAAATCGTTGATTACCGTCGTGTTGTTAAACGAAGTGTTGTCGGCCTCGGCAACCGCGCCCCCGTCGATGGCCGAATTCGACACCGTCACGTTGTAGGTCGTCGACCCGATGTCAGGAAGCTGAATGCTGTACCCCATCGCCGGTTTGCAAACGAAAACCGCGGCCCCCACGGCCGCCGCCCCCGTGATCAGACTCAACCGACGTCCATATTTCCACGACTTATCCGATGATTGGCTGACAATGCACATGGTCTCTCTCCGCCTGAAGTGAATAAAAAGTATCCACGCACCAACCGCGCCGGCGCCGAAGGTCCCGTACCTCCGTAGATTTTTTACAAAAACTCCGCCTGCCAAGCGTTCCGCAAGCGCGAAATCACCTAGGCAGTTACGACTTGATTTGAAATTGATGAGCCCGACGAAAGGCTTACCACAACTGGTCGGAAGCCCACCCTACAACACTATAAGGAATTTACTTGTATGATAATTTCTTTGCAAGATGAATAAATGACTACGATAAATTTTTCCGCGCGCTGCGCAAGCTAAGCCCTCAAGGCTTGCGCCATTTGCGCGACCACGCTCTCCCAGTCGCCTCCCAACTCCTGACGGAATAACCGCATCGTGGGATACCACGGACTATCCGATCGATTCAGCAGCCACCGAAAATCCGAAAGATAAGGAATCAGCACCCACACCGGCTTCCCCATCGCCCCGGCAAGATGCGCCACCGACGTGTCCACGGAAATGACCAAATCCAGATTTTCAATCAGCGCCGCCGTATCCGCAAAATCGTTCAGGTCCGCCGTATGGTCGATCAGTTCCAAGCCCTCGGGCGGCGGCTGATTCCCCTCGGGTCCCTTCTGCAAACTGTAAAATCGCAACCCGGCGATTCCCGCCAGCGGCGCAAAAACGCCGATCTCGCGTGTGCGGTTCCTCGGTTCCGCCGCCGACCCCGCCCAACGGAGCCCGATATTGCGCTTCCCGTCCCGGGGAATTCGCTCTCTCCACCGCTCCACATCCTGCCGAGGCGCCCGAAGGTAGGGAACCGCATTCGGAATGTTCTCCAATCTAATTCCCAAAATCCGCGGTAAACTAAAAAGCGAAATTCGCGAGTCGAACGCCGGCAGAGGATTCCCGCGCACGACCATTTGATCCACGCCGGGCAGACCCTCAAATAATCTCGACAATTCAGCCTGGCATTCCAAAATCAATTTTCCAACTCGATCCCGCCCTTGCTGATGAGCCGAATGAAATGAATCGCGTCCCCGGCGCCCCCTTCGGTATAGACCAGGAGCGTTCCATTCTCCATCGGGTCGCCGTTCCAGAATCGCTGCGGGAAATCGCGGCCCAGCTTCGGGTTTGTCAGCAGCAATCTCCATTCAAACTTCTCCCACCCTTCCGCAAACTCCCCCAGCGTCAGCAGCAGCACCCCCAGATTCCACTGCGCATCCACGCAATTCGCATCCAGCGCGATCGCTCGCCGATAAGCCGCGATCGATTCATCAAACCGTCCGCTTTCCCGAAGCGCGATCCCCAGATTCGCGTGATGCTGAGCCCGATTCGGATCCAGCCCAATGGCCCGCCGATACGCCGCCACTGCTTCCTCGAGTTTTCCCGCATTGCGCGAGCACGCTCCCCAGGTTGCTATGCGCCGTCGCCACGTCCGGCCTGAGCGCGATCGCCTTGGTAAATGCCGCGATCACCTCCTTGGCCGGACCCTTGCCGCGCAGCACAACCCCAAGGTTGTAATGCGCCTCAGCCCAATCCGGCCTAATCGCAATCGCCCGCCGCAAAAAATCCGCCGCAACGTCATCCCGTCCCAATCGGTGCTCAATCAATCCCAGGAGATGCAATCCTTCGGCGAACTCCGGCCGCTGCGCCACAATCTGCTTGCAGACGCGCTCAGCCTCCCCCAAACGCCCGGCGCGATGATGCCGCAGCGCCAATTCGTAAGCCTGCTCGATCGTCATCTCAGACATGACCGACGTTTACCCAAAGGCGCAAGTATTATGTGAATTCAACTCAAAGGCAGCTTCCGCGCCGTGGCAAGAAAATTCTGGTAATTCGCCCGCACCTCGAGCAGCGAATCCCCCGCGAACTTATCCAAAAACGCCCGCGCAATCTCAAACGCCACCACGTTCTCCATGATCACCGACGCCGCGCTGATCGCCGAAACATCGCTCCGCTCCCATCCCGCTTCCGAGGTTTG
Source organism: uncultured Phycisphaerales bacterium (assembly GCA_963844715.1). Classification (GTDB taxonomy): domain Bacteria; phylum Planctomycetota; class Phycisphaerae; order Tepidisphaerales; family Tepidisphaeraceae; genus UBA1161. The sequence goes on from CAWJPJ010000007.1 coordinate 851,394, forward strand.
CTTCGTATTCAAATCCACGCTCCGCAGCGGCTTGCCGAGTGTGCTGATCGGCTTCATCGCCCCGCGCACCACCACCGGCTTCCCGTTGGTCATCCCTCCCTCAAGTCCCCCCGCGTTATTCGTCCCGCGCACAAATCCCAAACTCGGCGTCCCGCTCAACGCCGGATCAAAATCAATCTGATCGTGCACCTGCGACCCCGGCAACCGCGCCGCCGCAAATCCCATCCCAAACTCGACTCCCTTGAATGCCTGAATGCTCGCCACCGCCGCCGCGATCCGCCCGTCCAGTCTGAGATTTCCGGCCATGCAACTCCCCAACCCGATCGGGCACCCGAACACATGGGCCTCGACGATTCCGCCGGCTGTATCCTTCGCCATCTTCTGATCGTTGATGAACGCCCGCATCGCCGCGTCCGCCGCCGCATCCGGGCAATACACTTCCGACGCATCCCGCGCCGCCAGAAGCTGCGGATAATTCTCCGGCGTCACTGCGAAATTCCCCTCCGCCGACCCTACTGCCCTCACAAACCCAAACACCTCGATCCCAAACTCTTTCAGCAAACACCGCGACAGGGCTCCCGCCGCCACCCGCGCCGCCGTCTCCCGCGCGCTGGCCCGCTCGAGCGTCTCCCGGCAATCCGTCGTCAGCCATTTCACCGACCCCGCCAAATCCGCATGCCCCGGCCGCGGGCGATACAAGGGCGGCGTCGCCGTAAGATCGTCCAGCCGCGCATCCTTATTCACGATCTCCATCGCCACCGGCGACCCGATCGTCTTCCCCATCCGCACCCCCGACAAAATCTCCGCATGATCCGTCTCGATCTTCTGACGCCCCCCGCGCCCATACCCGCCCTGGCGGCGACGCAATTCGCCGTCGATGAACAGGTTATCCACAGGAATTCCCGCCGGCAGACCCTCCACCAGTGAGATCAACGCCTTCCCATGCGATTCTCCCGCCGTTCGATAGCTCAAATCACTCATGGAGCTTGGCATCCTAACAAACCTCCATTAAATTGTCCCCGAACCGCGCCGGCAACACATCGATATGCGCAAATTTTGCGCTCTTTGCATCCTTAACCCGTGGACGGAATGTTAAGGATTAAGTAGTCTCATTCTTTCGTCACATCTTGACCTGCTAAGGGTGATGTGGGAGCTTGCGCGACTCTTTTAATGGCCACGACAATTCCCAATTCCGATCCGGTTTCCGCCGAAGTGAATCCGCAAAACGGCGGCAGCGGTTTCGGCCTGGCGACTCGCCATGTCTGTCCATTCTGCGGAATGGTTTTGGAAATTCAGGAAGGTCCCTGCCCCCGCTGCGCTCTCGACGACACGCCGCAAACGCGCCAATCCACCCGCTCGCGCCTCGGGCCCTGGTACGTCCTCCAAACCCGAAACCCCTACGCGCCGGGAATGAAATACAACACACTCCTGGCCCTCGTCCGTCGCGGCCAGGTCACTCCCAAGTCCGTCATCCGCGGCCCAACCACTCAGCAGTTCTGGCGCTTCGCCGGCCGCGTCAAGGGAATCAGCCGCGAGTTCGGCCTCTGCTGGTCCTGCGCGGGGCAAGTCCAATCCGTCCCAGGAAATTGCCCGCATTGCGGCAAGGGCCAGGAACTTCCTCCCAATCCCGACGTCCTCTTTGAAGGCGACAGCTCCAGCAAAACTCTCTACGTCGACGTCAGCCCCAAGTCCGGCGCCGTCTCATCCAACCCCGGCCTGCCCGAAGCCTCTCCCGCCCCCGCCAGCGATCTTCCCGGCTTCGAAATCCGCAGCCCCAAGCCCATTCCCTCCGCCGCCGCCACCATGGCCATCAACGCCGGCCTCCCCAATCCGGAAAACGCGCCCCCCGAACTCCGCTCCCGGCCGCTTCAGCAGACACGCGAGAAAATCCTCTCCGCCAAGGAATTGGCCGCCGCGTTCAGTCTTCAATACAACCCCAACTCCGATGCGCCGCCCGCGCCCGCCAAACCCAAAGGCAAAAATCATCTCATCGCCGCCGCCGCAATTCTCGTGGCTGTCGGCGTGGGCCTGGCCATGATGAACCCAACCTCGCGCAACGCGATTCTCGGCTTGCTCGGCACCAATGTTCACACTTCTCCGCCGCCCACCGCCGCCGCTCAGAATCCGAATCTCGACGATCAATCCGCCTTGGAACATTTCCGCCCCGATTGGGCCATGAAGCCGCCGGTCACGCCACCCGCTGACGCCACGCCCGCGCCCGCCGTCGCGCCGCAGCAGGACACCCAAGACCAGCAGCAGCCCGCCCAACCGCAGCAGGAGCCGCAACCCCAACCCCAACCGCAGCCCCAACCCCAGGACAACCCAGCTCCCGCCGAGGCGACCGTTCAAACTCCCGTCGACACGTCATCCCTGACCAACAATTCCAGCCAGGACCTGGACGCCCTGGCGATGCGTCTTCGCTCCAGCGGCCTCGACGCCGAGGCCCGCCACGATTACGCCGCCGCGCAATATTTCTACGAACAGATCGAAAAGCTTCCCAAAGACCACTGGCCCGCCGATACCGATTCGCTCCTGAAAAACGCCCAGAAAATGAACCAATCGGCGGCCGGCGGCCAGCAATAACCGGCGGGCAGACTCCACCATGCAAGACCTCAAAAAACTCATCCGCGACGTCCCCGACTTCCCCAAACCCGGCATCCTCTTCCGAGACATCACGCCCCTCCTGGCCGACCCCTCGGGCCTGGCCCTCTCCGTGGAACTCATGGCCAGCCCCTTCCGAGGCAAGCACATCGACCTGGTCATCGGCGCCGAAAGCCGCGGCTTCATCTTCGGCACCGCCGTCGCCATGTGCCTCTCCGCAGGCTTTGGCCTGGTCCGCAAACCCGGCAAGCTGCCGCATAAGAGAGTCAGCCAAACCTACGACCTCGAATACGGCACCGACACGCTCGAGATGCACGCCGACGCCATCATCCGAGGCCAGCGCGTCCTCATCGTCGACGACGTCCTCGCCACCGGCGGCACCATGAAAGCCTGCGTGGACCTCGTTCGTCAACTGGGCGGCGACCTCATCGGCATCGCCGTCCTCATCGAACTCCTGGTCCTAAACGGCCGAGAAAAAATCGCACCCCTCCCGCTGCATTCGGTTTTGCAGTATTAGCTGCCAGTCGTGTCAGAGCCCCTATTAGCATTACTCCAGCTGGCCGCCGATCGGCTCCGGGCCCGCGACGTGCGCCAGGCCGCCGACATCTACCAAAAAATCCTCTCCAAGAATCCGAACCAGCGCGAAGCCCTCGCGGGCCTCGGCACCGTCCACTACGCCGCCGGCGACTACCCTCGGGCCGTCACTCTTCTCGCCCAGGCCGCCAAAATCGGAGACTTCTCCCCCGAAATTCACGTCAACCTCGGCATGGCACTCCTCGCCGTCGGGCAACTCGACGCCGCCCTCGCGGAAATGCAAGCGGTCGTCGACCGCCATCCCGACATGGCTTCGGCTCGGCTAGGTTGCGCCACCGCGCGTGCGCCAAGGGCCAAATCGCCGGTGCGATCGAGCACATGCGCCACGCCGTCCGCCTCCATCCTCAGGCAAGCATCGCCGTCCAACTTGCCGACCTGCTCGACATCGGCGGCCGGCGCCGCGAGGCCATCGAAGTCTTTCAGCGCGCCGTCGCCGGCATCACGCCCCCCGTCGATTGGCTATGCCGCCTCGCCGAAATGCTTCTGGCCGACCATCAATGCGACGCCGCTCTTGAAACCTACCGCCAGGCCGTGGAAATCGCCCCTGAAAACGCCGCTGTCCGCGCCCTCCTGGCCAACGCGCGTCAGCTATCAGCGTGAGTTCGACGAAGGCATCGCCCAGCTCCGCCGCGCCGTCGATCTCGCGCCCCAGGACCCCGCCATCCGCAGCGCCCTCCTCATGGCCCTGCTCCATCACAAAGACACCCAGCCGCGTGACTTTCTAACCGAGGCCAAAACCTGGAGCGCCCGGCACGTCAAACGCCCGCCCACGCCTCCGCGATATGAAAACACCCGCGACCCAGACCGCCCGCTTCGCGTCGGCTACCTCTCGACGTTCTTCCGATTCTCCGCCGAGGCTCACTACCTCCTCCCCATCCTCCAGCATCATGACACCGCCAATGTCGAAGTCTTCTGCTACCCCACGGGAAACATTTCCGATTCCGTCACCGAGCGCTGCGCCGCGCATCCAAAAATTGGCGTCCCCTCCACGGCGTCGATGACGCCGCCGCCCACGATCTCATCCGCGCCGACCAAATCGACATCCTCGTCACCCTTGATAACCACCTCCAGGACAACCGCCTCCCTCTCCTGACGCGCAAACCCGCCCCCATCTGCGTCACCTGGCTACTCTCCGCCGCCACCACCGGCTGCGACGCCATCGACTACCGTCGGTCATAAAGGGGTCACTTCCCATTCTGTCCGCCGTTAGCCGGCGATTCGCGGGCCTGCTTCTCCCTCCTGCGCCTCTGTCGAGGCGACAGTGATTCCAAAGGACCAGCCCGCCGCCCGCGCCGATTCAAGGTCTGCTCCACGCCCTGCGCCGCCGCCATTCGGCGCACCCAAGCCGTCGTGCCCAACGGCCGATCGCGAACCACGTGCTCGCGCATCCGCTTCAGCTCCGGCGCCTCCATCGTCTCATTCACGAGCCCCAGCCAGTCCCGAGGCCTGGGCATCGGCCACTGCGCCAGCGGCGGAAGAGGTTGCCGATTCACTCGCTGATGCAAACTCGACCAAGCCCACGCGTCCGCTCGCCGGCAAAGTCCCGCACGCAGCGGATTCGCTTCGACATATCGGCAGAGCGTGAGAAAATACGAATCTTCCTCAACGCAAAAATGCTTGTACCGTCCCTGATAAAGATGCCCGCTATCTTCGTCATGATGGGCATGATGCCGGCGGACATGCGTCACCGTAATCCATCGCATGAACTCCTGAAGCTGCCGTGCCCCGCGCGGACGCACCACCAGGTGCCAGTGATTCGGCATGATGCACCAGGCCAGCAGATCCACGCGATAACGCCGCAATCCTTCGACCAGGCAACCCAAAAACGCCTCATAATCCCCGGGCTTATCAAAGATCCGCATTCGCCTATTACCGCGGTTTAGCACGTGATAAACTACATCCGGAATGATTCGCCGCAGAGGTCGAGGCATGCGCCAAAACATAAACGAAACCCCGTCGTCGGTCAATTCGGGAAGTGACCCCTTTATGACCTCATTTTTTGCTGTTTCTGCCCGGGGCTAAAATTCTGGCAATCAAATGATGATCAATTTATTAAAGGACGGCACTAAGATACATCTGTGGGGTGTTGTACAGTCCCATTGGGGCATTGTGCGCAAGGATAAGCGACTTGGCCCGCTCGAGGGGAATGCCATGGACGCGAGAGCTCTTTTGGCCGATATGGCGCGGTCATTGATTCCTGCCTACTGGCCGCAAGCGCCGTTTCTGTTTATCGGCTTGGAGTCCGAATCGTTAGGACGCGACTTAAAGCAATTTAAATTGCCAAGATTTCTCGCCGTGGGCCTTTTCATCTGTAATGATCCCGTTAGCGATAAATCGAAGGAAGGTTCTTTCCTGTACGTTTCCTGGGAACAAGCGAAGCTAGAGCCCCAAATTAGCCCAGAGAATTATGAGGCGATCGTGAGTATAAGTTGGTCTTCACATGCGAGCGACTTCAGTTGGTAGCGGGGCGGTATAAAAGGGCGGTCATAAGGGGGTCACTTCCCATTCTGACCGCGCATTGCGCTATCGCGTCCAAAAAGCTTTTAAGCGGCGTCCTTTCGCCGCTTACGGCGCGCTGTCATGGCACGTCGATCTATTGAGCCGTAACTCAATCCCGCAGTCGCGGAGCCCCGCAGTCGCGGAATCTGTCCCCGCATCGCATCGCCCAAGATCTAATTATTATTCAACAACCAAACTCCCCATCCCCCCAAACGCATCAAAAGTGTCAACTTTTGTCCGCGCTTTCCCCGCCAGCCCCAGTAATTTCTTCCATTTCTCTCTCAGCTTTCCCCGCCCTAATCCCCATTATCCTCATCCCCCGGCGTCCGTATCCGCAGGTTCCTCAAACTCGGCAATATCCCCCGCCCAGGCGCCATCAGGAACGCAATCAACTCATCCAACTCCGGAACCTGCGGCAGCTTCCTCATCGCCGCCAGGATGTCCGGAAGTGTCCGATGGGTGTGCATGGCATGGTACGCCGCCCGCAGTGAGACAATCGCCTGCCTCGACATCCCCGACCTGCGGCACCCGATCGCGTTGTACCCCTTCAACCCCCGATACCGAACCGCCCCGAACGGCGGAACATCATGGCTCAGCGCTTCGTTACCCGCGATCATGACCAGCCGTCCAATGCGGCAATACTGATGGATCGCCGATCCGCCTCCCAAAAACGCCCGGTCGCCGACAGACACATGCCCGCCCAGCAGCACGGCGTTGGCCATGATCACATCGTTTCCCACGTTGCAATCGTGTCCGACATGGGCGGCCACCATCAGCATGCATCGATCGCCGACCCGCGTCGCGTGGTCGCCGTCCGGATAAATGGATCGATGGACCGACGCCGTTTCTCGGATGATGACGTCGTCCCCGATGATCAGGCGCACCCCCACTCCGTCGTGCTTCAGATGCTGCGGCGCGAGCCCGATATACGCAGCCGGTCCTATTTTGCAATTCTTCCCGGTCTGGGTGTTCCCATGAATATGGGTGTGCTCGTGAACGATGGTCCCCGCACCAGGCGTACGCCCGCCTTGATGATGCAGTACGCCGCCGATCCGAACATCATCGGCAAGCTCAGCTTTTGGATCGACAATCGCGGTAGGGTGAATTTCTCTCATCAAATCCCTGCCACGGGGGTAAGAACGCCCAAGTCGCGGGAGGGTTGATTTTAAACGCCAGTGGCGTTTCCCACAATTGCTGTACCGGGCGCGAATAATCCGGTAAAAATGACCCGCAAGCACCAACAAGAAGGAGAAAACCGTCAATGGAGATCGGGCTTTGGGCCATGCTCGGCGGGGCGATGCTGCTTCTCCGCGCGGGTCTGGCGATCTATCTCTGCGGGGCCAGCCGATCCAAAAATGCCCTCTCCACGATTTTCCGCTCGATCGCGGAATTGGCCGTGGGGATTCTCGCCTTCTGGGCCATCGGCGACGCCATCGACCGGCACGCCCCCGGCGCCATGTTTTTCCGCTACCCGCCACCAGCGCGTCCACGCTTTTTGTCGCGATGGTCTGTATTTTCGCCGCCGGCCTCGCCGTCGCCCCCACCATCGAGCGCAGTCGCGCCCGTCGTCTCCATGCTCGGCGCGTTTCTCTGGGCCGGAATTGTCACGCCGCTCGCCTGGCATCACGCCTGGGATGGATGGCTGCACCGCGTCGGATTTGTCGATTGCGCCGGCAGTTGCTTCGTTCATTTTTCCGCGGCCATGGCGGCGCTGGCGGGCGTGATTTTCATCGGGCCACGCCAGGGAAAATACAATCGCGACGGCTCGACGAACGTTTTGCTCGGCCATCACGGCGTCTCAACGTCCATCGGTTTGCTCCTCATGCTGGCGATCTGGCCGATCTATGTCGTCGGCTGCGCTCTGTTACACGGCGCGGGAGATGAAGCCGCGAGCGCCGCGGCGTTCAACACCATCCTCGCCGGTTCCGCGGGAGCGGCACTGGCGATGATTTTCACGGAAATACGATTCCGCAAACTCGACGTCCTGCTGATCTATTTCGGATTGCTCGGAGGACTGACGGCCGTCACCGGCGGGGCGGATCAGTTTTCCTCACCCCAGGCCGCCCTGGTCGGAGCCTTGGCCGGCGTGATCGCGCCGTGGGCGGCGATGCGGCTCGATTTAGTCTGGAAAATCGACGACCCAAGCGGCTTCATCGCCGTCTGCACCACAGGTGGAATCATCGGAACCCTGGCAACCGCATTGCTTTCGCCCGGGCAACCGGACGAGCGGATTCACCTGCTCGGCGTGCAATGCGTAGGGCTTACGGCGATCGGCGCGATCAGTTTCGCCATCAGCGCGGCCGCGATGCTCGCGCTGAAATCACTCGGCCGTCTTCGCGTATCGGATGCCGATGAATTCGACGGCCTCGATCTGGCCGAGCACGACATGAACGCCTATCCCGATTTTCAGCAGACCACGATCAAGAGCTATCACACCCGGGAAATCTGACGCAAAGATTTTTTGCCACAGATTTAAATCAGATGAACACGGATTGGATTTCACTGGCAACTAACAACTAGCGACTAGCAACCAGCATTTTGTTCTTATCTGTGTCCATCTGATTTCCATCTGTGGCTAATCTAATCTCCCATCGCGTCAAGGATCTTGGGGATTTGGTTTTCCCATCGCAGGTTTTGCATCGCCTTCACGCCGGCCGCGGCGCGGCGGCGGGCTTCTTCTCTGTTTTGATAAATCTCTTCCAGCCTCTGGACGATTTCGTCGACGGATGATTCGCCCCATCCTTCCACATTGGGGAAGAACGTCGTCGGGCGGACCGGTTTTTGCGATTTCAGCGGATAGCAGATTTCGTCGGAGATGATGTCCAGATGTCCGGTGTTGGCCGAAAGGATGGTCGGCACACCGCAGGCGAGGCATTCCATCGCGGTGAAATTCGTCGCCCCTTCGCAGCGGCTCGGGAAAATCGCGGCGTCCATCTCGCGCAAAAGCGGCGGCAGGTGCCAGTTCAACGGCATCCCAAGGTCCAGGAACAGGGGCAGGCCGTGCTTGTGCAGCCACGGGGCGAAGTCAATTTTGCCGTCGGAGTGGACCGCTGGCGGGCCGTCGACGAGCCCGCCGGTGGCGATTTCCGTCATGGTCAGAGGCCACGCATTGTGCCAGGCGAAGACCAGAATCGTTTCCGGATGCCGCTGTCGGAAAGCCCGCACGGCCGCGACAACCAGGTCCTGACCTTTGCGGTATTCGAGTTTTCCCCCCGAGAAAATGAGAAAATGGTTTTCCCAAAGTCCGGAACGCTCGCCGGGCGAGAAGAGGGAGGTATCGACGCCCTGAAGCACAACATGGGGATTCGCGATGCCATGCGCCCGCAGAATTTTGGCGTTAAATTCCGATCCGGTGATCCAGGTGCGGATGTTTCGGGTTCTTTCCAACCCGCCGGGATTGATGCGGGAATTTTCGAAGACCGTGATCGCGGCGTTGTGGCTCGACTTGGCCTTGGCGAGCTGCTCGCCCCCTCGAGGTGATTGGTCAGATTGGTAATGATCGGGCAATCCAGCGGCGCGGGTCGCGCCGGAGCCTGCACCGCCATCGAAAATGCCCCCTGAAGCGGCGACAGCGAACCCCAATCCGGCAGGCGGACAAGAAGCGGCCCAACCCCTTCGGCTGCGCACTGCAGTGCAAGGTTCAACCCGTAAACCCCCCAGCCGGTGCGGGAGTCGATCTGAATGTCGATGGCAAGATGGTTCATGGTGGCGGCCATTATGAACGAGCAGCGCACCCGGACAAACCCGAATGACGAAACCCGAAATCCGAATCAAATCCGAAATCCGAATGAGCGACAGCCTTCGGTCATTCGGACATTTTGGTTTGATTCTGGTTTCGGGTTTCGTCATTCGGCTTTCTCCTTGGTATATTCCCACCCCCTTATGGCTCTAGAAGTCGGCATCGTCGGTCTCCCCAACGTGGGCAAAAGCACCATCTTCAACGCCCTCACCGCGGCAGGGGCGCTGGCGGCCAATTACCCTTTCGCAACCATCGAACCCAACGTCGGCGTCGTCTCCGTCCCCGACGAACGCCTCAAGATCATCAACCAGTTTCAGGAAACCGAAAAAATCATCGCCGCCGCCCTGCGCATCGTCGATATCGCGGGAATCGTCCGCGGCGCGAGCACGGGGGAGGGATTGGGGAACAAGTTCCTTTCGCATATCCGGGAAGTGGATGCGATTCTGCATGTCGTGCGCTGCTTCGCCGGGACGGATATCCTGCACGTCGAGGGATCGGTCGATCCCATCCGCGACATCGAAACCATCGACACCGAACTGGCCCTGGCCGATTTGGAAACGGTCTCCGCCTCGCTCGATAAAACCGAGCGCCTGGCCCGCAGCGGCGACAAGGACGCCGCCGCCCGCGTCGAAGTCCTGAAAAAATGCCGCGGCGGTTTTGGATCAGGCCAAACCCGTCCGCTCGCTCGAGCTTCATTCCGACGAGAAAAAAAATCCTGCGCAGGGTTGGGCTTGATCACCGCCAAACAGGTTCTCTATGTGGCGAATGTCGAGGAATCGGATTTATCGGGGACCGGACCGCTAGTTCAGAAAGTGCGCGAGCGGGCCAAAACTGAAGAGGGCGCGGTCGTCCCGGTTTGCGGGAAGCTCGAAGCGGAACTCGCGGAACTGCCCGAGGCGGACCGACTCGAGATGCTGGCCGGTCTGGGCCTGAAAGAACCCGCCCTGGCAACCCTGGCCCGCGAGGCGTATCGTCTGCTGGGTCTGCAAAGTTATTTCACCTCAGGCCCCGACGAAATCCGCGCCTGGACAATCCCCGTCGGCGCCACGGCCCCGCAAGCCGCCGGCGTCATCCACACCGATTTTGAAAAAGGTTTCATCCGCGCCGAGGTGTACACGCTGGATGACCTGAAGCAGTACAAAACCGAGCCGGCGATCAAATCAGCCGGAAAAATGCGGGCCGAGGGGAAAACCTACGTGGTGCACGATGGGGATATTATCCACTTCTTGTTCAGCAGTTGATAAACAGAAATCATGAACCATGAACGGGAAACGGGGGTCGGTGGACGATCCGCAGCGGCTCTAGTAGGATCGGCCCGGGAATCGATTCAAAGCGATCCGGTTGGATATTTAAGTGAACGGCCACGCAATGAGGCATTTTGATTTAGTTGTGATCGGGACCGGTCCGGCCGGCCAAAAGGCGGCGATTCAGGCGGCGAAGCTCGGCAAGAAAGTCGCCATCATCGAAAAAAATAACGTCCTCGGCGGCGCTTCGATCAATACCGGCACCATCCCATCCAAGGCTCTGCGCGAAGCCGTGCTGCATCTCACCGGCGTGGGTAAACGCGGCCTCTTCGGCGAAAGCTATCGGGTCAAGCGGAACATCACCATCGCGGACCTGATTTATGTCAGCCAGCAGGTGGTGCATCACGAACTCGATCTCATCCGCGACCACCTCGAGCGGAACAATATCGAATTGATCTGGGGGGCGGCCCGGTTCGATCAGCCTAAGACGCTTTTCGTGGATCGGCAGGAAGATTTCGAAGTGGTGACGGGCGACATCATCGTGATCGCCACGGGAACCCGCCCCGCGCGGCCGGCGAGTGTGCCATTCGATGACAAGACGATTTTCACCTCCGACGGGCTTCTCGGCCTCGACCACATTCCCAAAACCATTATCGTCGTCGGCGGCGGTGTCATCGGAACCGAATATGCCTGCATGATGTCGGCTCTAGGCGTCAAAGTGACGCTCGTCGAAGGCAGGCACGAAGTTCTGGGCTTCCTCGATCATGAAGTGACCGAAGCGTTTCAATATTCCATGCGCCGCATGGGCATGACGCTTCGGCTCGGGGAAAAAGTCGCCAAGATCGAACACATTTGCGAGGAGAACGACGTCAGCGGCGCGTGCGTGCAGGCAACCCTGGAGAGCGGGAAAACACTCCGGGCGCAGTGCCTGCTCTACGCGGTAGGGCGGCAGGGGACGACATCGTCGCTGCAACTCGATCGCGCGGGTTTGCAGGCCGACGATCGCGAGCGATTGAAGGTGAACGAGCATTACCAGACCGCCGTGCCGCACATTTATGCGGCGGGAGACGTGATCGGTTTTCCCGCCCTGGCGAGCACAGCCATGGAACAGGGGCGCTTGGCCGTGTGTCATGCATTCGGAATCCCGACGCACAGCATCCCCGAACTCTTTCCCTATGGCATCTACGCGATTCCGGAAATCTCGATGGTGGGAAAGACGGAAGATCAACTTACCCAGGCCGGCATCCCCTACGAAGCGGGGATCGCGCAATATCGCGAACTGGCGCACGGGCAACTATTGGGTGACACGGAGGGAATGCTCAAGCTCCTGATTCATCAGGAGAATTTGCAAATCCTCGGCGTTCACGTGATCGGCACGGGGGCGACGGAGCTGATCCACATCGGGCAAGCCGTGATGGCGCTTCAGGGGACCGTGGAATACTTCATCAACAGCGTTTTCAATTACCCAACGCTGGCCGAGGCTTACAAAGTTGCGGCGCTGAATGGGATTAACAAGCTACGGCACGTTTAGTTGCGGCCGCGTAGTAGGGACCGGCCGGGGGACATCGGACCGGTGATCGTTCAACGCGCCGGCAAGCAGCCAGCCGCCCCAGAGCCCGGCGACGATTGCCGCCAACCGGACCACAAATCTCAATTTCCTGCTCTTCACGAGATGCAGTATAACCGGCGGGGCAATCTGCCAAAGTTGGCGCTGCGGGGCGGGTTTTGATCCGCAAGCTGCCAGCCTGACAGGAAGCGGCGCAGAAATCTCCCAGGATCGACGGATTATAAGTCGTTCAAATTAAACAAGTAAGGGTAGATCCGTTCGGCTCGGATAGCGCGGCATTGGCTTTGTTTAGGGGAACTATGACGTCGGGCGCGGGTTCCCCCGTCCGAGCGAGTATCAATTTCAGAAAAGAAATGAGGAGATAGCATGGCGGCGAAGCAGCTTTCGTTTGAAGCGGACGCTCGAAAGAGTCTTTTGGCGGGTGTGACGAAACTGGCGCGGGCGGTCAAGGCGACGCTCGGGCCGCGCGGAAGAAATGCGGTGATCGACAAGGGGTGGGGCGCTCCGACGATTACCAAGGACGGGGTAACGGTCGCGGAGGAAGTGGAACTCAAGGACAAATGCGAAAGCATGGGTGCCAAGCTGGTGAAGGAAGCCGCCAGCAAGACGAGCGATGTAGCGGGCGACGGAACGACGACGGCAACGGTGCTTGCCGAAGCGATCTTCAAGGAGGGGTATCGGAATCTGACCGCCGGCGCCGACGCGATGGCGATGGCGCGGGGAATTCGCAAGGCCGTCGATGCGGTGATCGAGAATCTCAAGAAGCAATCCAAGCCGATCAACGGCAAGCCGGACATCGCCAATGTCGCGAGCATCTCGGCGAACAACGATCGAACCATCGGCGACATCATGGCCGATGCGTTTGAGCGCGTCGGGAAAGACGGGGTCATCACCGTCGAGGAGGGAAAGAGCCTGGAGACTTACGTTGACGTGGTCGAGGGAATGCAGTTTGACCGGGGTTACATTTCTCCCAATTTCATTACGAATCAGGATGAGATGACCGTCGAGTTGGAGAAGGCGTTCGTCCTGGTTTACGAGGACAAGATTTCCGCCGCGACAAAGCTCATCCCTCTTCTGGAAAAAATTCAAAAAGCGAAACGGCCACTGCTGATTATCGCCGAGGACGTGGACGGCGAAGCGCTGGCGACGCTGGTCGTGAATAAACTTCGCGGGATTTTGAACGTGGCGGCGGTGAAGGCGCCGGGCTACGGCGATCGCCGCAAGGCGATGCTGGAAGATATCGCCGTCCTCACCGGCGGTGAAGCGATCATGAAGGACCTGGGGATCGAACTGGACAAAGTCGAGATCGATCAGCTTGGGCAGGCCAAGCTCGTGCGGGTGGACAGCGACAATACGACGATCATCGAAGGGGCCGGCGAGAGCAAGGCCATCCAGGGCCGGATCGAGCAGATTCGCCGGGAAATCGAGACGACCACCAGCGATTACGATCGCGAGAAATTGCAGGAGCGATTGGCGAAGCTCGCCGGTGGCGTCGCGCAGATCAACGTCGGCGCGGCCACCGAGGCGGAACTGAAGGAAAAGAAATCGCGCATTGAAGACGCGCTGCACGCGACGCGCGCGGCGGTCGAGGAAGGCGTTGTTGCCGGCGGCGGCGTCGCCATGATTCGTGCGATGAAGGCGCTCAATGGCGGCGGGAATCTCAAGATGGAAGGCGACGAAGCCGCGGGCGTGAAAATCGTCCGCCAGGCGCTGACCGCGCCGCTTCGGCAGATTGCCGACAACGCGGGCACGAGCGGGAGCGTTGTCGTCCGCCGCGTCATGGAGAGCAAGGACAACGAAGGATTCAACGCCATGACCGGCGAATATGTAGACGTCGTCAAGGCGGGGATAATCACGCCGACGAAAGTCGAGCGCATCGCTTTGCAGAACGCATCGGAAGTCGCGATTCTGCTTTTGACGACGGATTGCATCGTCGTCGAAGCGCCCAAGGCGAAGAAGGATCACGGCCATGGCCACGGGCCCGAAGGCATGGGCGGCATGGGCGGCATGGGTGGCATGGGTGGCATGGACGACATGATGTAAAACGGACGCGATTCCAGAGGGAACCATGTTACGAACGGTCAAGGCAACGATTGACAGAAACGGCACGGTGAAGCTTGCGGAGGCCGTTACGCTTTCGGAGCGCCGGTCAGCGCTTGTTACGATTTTGGATAGGGTCCCGGCGCGATCGGGAAGCATCAGTGAATCCGCCATTTTAGCGGAATCTGCCCTGAAGGCTGATTGGCTCAGCAGCGAGGAAGATGAGGCATGGAAGCACTTGACTGAACTGCCTGGCCTGGACAAAAAAAGGAATGGGAAAAAAGGCCGAAAATGATCGCAGGCGATGTCGTTCTGCTCCATTTTCCGTTCAGCGATTTATCGGGCGCGAAACTGCGGCCTGCGGTTGTACTTGCCGTAGTTGATCGAGCGGATTTTATTGCGTGTCAAATCACCAGCAAAAGAATGGCTGACCGGCAGCGGTTGAACTGGCGGATGAGAGTTTTTCGGCTGGCGGTTTGCGGGTCGTGAGTTTTGCCCGACCAGGAAAATTGTTTACCGCGCACCGGAGCGTCGTGTCGCGAGTAGTCGGTCGGCTGCGAAATGTGCAATTGGGCCGGATTCGCAACGCCGTTGTGGAGTTGATCCATGGCGCTTGACGAGCGACGGCGACAAAGTCCGAGATTCGAGCTTATGAAAAAGAAATCAAACAAAGGTTCCGAAAAGCCAAGTGAAAACCTGGACGTTGCGCCGACACCGCCCGGCTTCTTCGGGAAGGCCGTGATGGGCAAATACCATGGGCAGTATGTCCAAGGACGAAAGGTCGTTCGCGCCGTGAATCTTGAAGAGGATGTTGCGGCGGTATTTAAGGACTCGAATTCGGTGAACAAAGTGCTGCGTGCAATCATAACCAGCTTGCCGCAGGGAAATTCAAGGAAGCGAAAGAAATCTGCGTAGTAGCGGACAAAGAAAAAGAGAGGATTATTGCACTATGAAACTTCGACCCCTACAGGATCGTGTGATCGTCAAGCAATCGGAGGCTGAGGAAAAGACGGCCAGCGGGATTCTTTTGCCGGATACGGCGAAGGAAAAGCCGACCAAGGGCAAGGTCATTTCCGTCGGGCCGGGGAAGTTGGACGAGAAGGGCAAGCCGATGGAGTTGGCCGTCCGAAACGGCGACACGGTTTTTTACGGAAAATACAGCGGGACCGATATCGAAGTGGACGGCGAGAAATTCGTCATCCTGCGCGAGTCGGACATCCTGGGCGTACTTGAGAAGTAGATAATGAACTTGAATGCGGAACGATTAAATCGTCCGCGCTCATGATTGGAGAAAGAACATGGCCGCTAAGCAGATGAAGTTTGAGAACGACGCACGCGCCGAAATTGCCAGCGGGCTCTCGCAGCTCGCCAGGGCCGTCAAGGCGACCCTCGGGCCGCGCGGGCGAAACGTGGTGTTGCAGAAGTCGTTTGGTAGTCCGCGCATCACCAAGGACGGCGTTACGGTTTCGAAGGAGATCGAACTCCCTCAGCCGTTCGAGAATATGGGCGCGAAGCTGGTGAATATGGTGGCCAGCAAGACCAGCGACGTGGCCGGGGATGGAACGACGACGGCCACGGTGCTGGCCGAGGCGATCTATTCCGAAGGGCTGCGGATGGTCACGACCGGCGTGAATCCGGTCATCATTCAGCGCGGGATTCTGAAGGCGGCGGAAGTCGCCGCCGATGCGATCACCAAGCAATCCAAGAACGTCAAAGGGCGCGAGGATTACAAACGCGTCGCGACGATCAGCGCCAACGGCGACGAAAAGATCGGCGATCTGATGGCCGATGCCATGGAAAAAGTGGGCAAGGAAGGCGTCATCACCGTCGACGAAGGGAAGAGCACCGAATCCGTTCTCGAATACACCGAAGGCATGCAGTTCGATAAGGGGTATCTATCCCCGTACTTCCTGACCAACACGACCTCTCTGGAGGCGGTGCTGGAAAACTGCCTGATTCTTTTGCACGAGAAGAAGATCGCGAATCTGGCGGAGTTGCTGCCGCTGCTGAACAAGGTTGTCACCGCCGGTCGTCCGCTGCTGCTTATCGCGGAGGATGTGGAAGCCGAAGCGCTGGCTGCTTTGGTGGTGAACAAGCTTCGCGGCATTTTGCAGGTGTGCGCGGTCAAGGCCCCGGGGTTCGGAGATCGGCGCAAAGCGATGATGGGCGACCTGGCGGTCGTCGTCGGCGCGAAATTCATCAGCGAGGATCTGGGTTTGAAGCTTGAGAATATCGAACTCGACGATCTGGGCACCGCCAAGCGCGTGGTCGTCGACAAGGACAATACGCTCATCGTCGAAGGAGCCGGAAAGCGAAAGGATATCGACGCGCGTGCGGATCAGATTCGCAAGCAGATCGATCTGACGACCAGTGATTACGACCGCGAGAAATTGCAGGAACGGCTCGCCAAGCTCACTGGCGGCGTGGCCGTGATCAAGGCCGGCGCGGCGACGGAAACGGAAATGAAGGAGCGCAAGGACTTGATTGACGATGCGCTGCACGCCACCAAGGCCGCGGCCGAGGAAGGGATCGTGCCGGGCGGCGGCGTGGCGTTCCTTCGCGCCATCGAAGCTGTTGAAAGCGGCAAGTCCAAGGCCAGGGGAGATGAGAAACTTGGCTTTGACATTGTCGCGCAGGCGCTTCGTTCGCCCACTCGGCAGATCGCCGATAACGCCGGCGAGGATGGCGACGTCGTCGTGGATGAGATTCTGACCAACAAGAATCCCGCCTGGGGATATAACGCCGCGACGGGCGAATATGTCGATATGCTCAAGGCGGGCATTATCGATCCGACGAAAGTCGCGCGCACGGCGCTGCTAAACGCGGCGAGCGTCAGCGGGCTGGCGCTGACGACAGAAGTGCTGATCACGGAACTGAAGGAGAAAGACGGCGAGTCGATCCCGGTTGCCGGGGCGGTGGTTTGAGGCGCGACGAAGTGAAGAATTTGGTATCGCCGAAAGCCCACGGCAGCGCCGTGGGCGTTTGGCTAAATTAGAAAGTCAGCCGTTTACGGGTAAGATGAGATAGCAGGGACGGATTTCGCGATTTTTTGAGGTTTTTCGTGGCCACCGCCAAGCGCGATTATTACGAAGTTCTGGGGGTGACGCGGACGGCGTCGGGCGATGAGATCAAGCGCGCGTACCGCCGGCTGGCGATGAAATACCACCCCGATCGCACCAACGGCGACAAGTCCGAAGCGGAAATGCACTTCAAGGAATGCTCGGAGGCGTACGAGGTTCTGAGCGACGATACGCGACGCCAGCGGTACGACCAGTTTGGACATCAAGGGGTCACCGGGCAGCACGATTTTTCGCACATGGATGTCACGGACATCTTCTCGATGTTCGACGAAATCTTCGGCGGGGCTTTCGGTGGACGCGGCCGCGGACGCACGGCCGGGCGCGGGCCGACGCGGGGATATGACCTGGAGACGCGCGTCGAACTAACGCTCGTGGAAGTCGCGGGGGGCGCGGACAAGACGTTGGATTTCGAGCGGCAGGATCGATGCGAGGCGTGCGCGGCTCGGGAGCCAAGCCGGGGACGAGTCCCGTCGTGTGCGTTCAGTGCGGGGGACAAGGGCGGCGTTGCCCAGCAGGGGTTCGGCGGAATGTTCCGGATGGTCGTTGCCTGCCCTAACTGCCGCGGGCGCGGGACGGTCATTCGCGATCACTGCCGGCAATGTGGCGGGACGGGCCGGCAACTTCGCAAGCGCGCGGTGGTGGTGAAAATTCCCGCCGGAGTGCACGACGGCCAGGCGGTTCGCGTGACCGGCGAGGGGGAGGCGGGCGAAAATGGCGCTCCGCCGGGAGACCTGCACGTTTACATTACGGTCAAGGAGCATCCGGTTTTCACGCGGCACAACAACGATCTGGTTTGCCAGATGCCGATTTCATTCACCGAAGCGGCCCTGGGCGCGACGGTCGAGGTGCCCACGCTGAAAGGGAGCGAGCCGCTGGAGGTTCCGTCAGGGACGCAGCACGGCGAAGTCTTCAAGTTGAAGGGGAAGGGGCTTCCCGACGTGCGGTCGTATCGGAACGGCGACGAATTGGTGCAGGTGGTGATCGAGGTGCCGCGAAAACTGACCGATAAGCAGAAACAGTTGCTGCGCGATTTGGCTGCCACGGAAGACGCGCGGATCAAGGAGCAGCGGAAAGGGTTTCTCGACAAACTGAAGGATTTGATCAAGGGAGAGGATAAGAAGTGAACGAAAAAAAACGGAATTTAGATTGAGGATGTGAAAATGAGCACGCGACCCACAGAACCGAACGCCGACGCCGCCGAAGCCTCCGGCGACCGTGACAGCCTGAAACAGGGGCGAGATGCCCTACAGCAGGAACGCGATTCCCTGTTCGAGCGATTGGCGCGAACAACCGCGGAATTCCAGAACGCGCGGCGGCGTCTCGAAGCGGATAAAGACCAAGCCGTCGCGTTCGCCAACAGTTCGCTGATCAAGAGTTTGCTCCCGGTGCTGGACAATTTCGAGCGGGCGCGGTCGGTCGATCCCGCCAAGGCGGACGTGGCGACCATTCTCAAGGGGATGCAGATCGTTCATGATCAATGGATGACGGTCCTGAAGAGCCAGTTTGTGGAAACGATCGCGCCCGAGCCCGGTGCGCCGTTCGATCCGTCGAAGATGGAGGCGATAATGCATCAGCCCAGCGCTGAGTATCCGCCGAACACGGTGACGCAGCTTTTGCAAAGTGGATATGCATTGCATGGGCGGACGCTACGGCCCGCGCAGGTCGCCGTCAGCAGTTCGCCGGAGTAAAACCTTTCATGCCGACATATGAGTACAAATGCGAGGCCTGCGGCAACCAGTTTGAAAAGTTCCAATCCATCACGGCGCCGGCGATTCGCAAGTGCCCCAAATGCGGCAAGAACAAGGTTAAGCGTCTCATCGGCACGGGCGCGGGTCTGATTTTCAAGGGGTCGGGGTTTTACACCACGGATTACCGCAGCGATTCGTATAAAAATGCCGCCAAGAATGAGAGCCCGGCGCCGGCGAAGAGCGAAGGCGATTCGAAGCCGGCGGGGGCGGAAACGCCCAAGCCCGCTCCTGCCGCCTCGTCCTCGGGATCGGACGCTACGCCCGCGGCGAAACCCGCACCTTCGCCGCGAAAGAAATCCGGAAAATGAACCGCCATGGAATGCCCGATCTGCAAAAAGACGGTGGTCCGCGGCGATGATCCAATTGCCCCCAATCGCTTTTTCCCGTTTTGCAGCGATCGGTGCAAATTGATCGATTTGGGCCGTTGGCTTGGCGGAAAGTATTCGATTCCCGTGGAGGATCCGCCCGCCGAGCGGGAGCCACCGCCGAAAGGACGCTGAGTTTGTAGGTTTGGCCCGCGAGACTATAATCCCGGTTTCGCTGGGCCTCGGCGTGTGCAACCGGGGATTTCGCCGGCGCCGGATGTTGGGTGAAGGGAAAGGAGCTTCGGTTCATGCCATCCGATGGTTCAGGCGAAGTGCTACGCGGTATTGATTGGAAGCAGACGTTGCCCTTCATCCAGATCTTTGGGTCGTTCCGGATCGCCATCCATCTATCGAAAATGGCCCTGGGTCTGGCGCTGCTTCTGTGCGTATGGTTCGGGGGCGTCGTTCTGGATGGAATCTGGTTTCACTCGGCTCGAGCCGTGAGCGGTGAGATCGAGGCTTACAGCAAAATCACGTCCCACGACGTCGGCGAATCGCTCTCGACCTGGCGCGATCAGACTCAAAAGCAGATGGAGTCGGATTACGCGGACATGCTGCTGGATTACGGGGTTATTGCACCGCAGGACAATCAGACCCTGGATGACGTGCGGCAGTCGGCGCTGGACGCGGCGGCAAATCGCGCGGATCTCGGAGAGCTGGACAGTAAGATCATCGCCAGGCGAGACGCGGCGGTGAAGCAAGCCGACAGCGACTACGACACGGCGGTCAAGAACGCCGACGCCAAGACCAAACAACAGGTGACCGATGACGCCGCCAACGCGCGGGACGCGGCGAAAATCGCCGCTTACCAGCAGGCAAGCGAGGACCACGCCAAGGCCCATAAACTGGATGGGCAGGGGCTTTTTGCCGCGTTCTTCAGCTATGAGATTCGTCAGGTTTATCTCATTGTTTCCAGCATCGCGCACAACAACTTGGTTGCCCCCGACGGAGCTGCGGACCATCTTTACGACTTCTTCGCCGTGGCGCCGGTATGGCTGATCTTCCACCACACGGTTTTCTTCGTGATCTTCGGAGTCTGGTTCCTGCTGATCTGGTCGATCTTTGGCGGCGCCATCAGCCGCATCGCGGCGGTGCAGGTTGCCCGGGACGAAAAGATTTCGATCCGGCAGGCGATGAATTTCGCGGTCGGGAAGGTTCTTTCATTCGGGTCGGCGCCGGTTATTCCGGTGGCGATCGTATTGGCGCTGGGTCTGCTCGTTGCGGCGGGATCGCTGGTTGGAAATGTGCCGTTCCTGGGGCCGATCGCGGTTGGAGTGTTATTCTTCCTGGCGCTGTTGGCCGGGTTCATCATGACCCTGGTTCTGCTGGGCACGGCGGGCGGGTTTAATCTGATGTATCCGACGATCGCGGTCGAAGGTTCGGACAGTTTCGACGCCATCAGCCGAAGCTTCAGCTATGTGTATGCCCGCCCCTGGCGAATGGCGTTTTACACGCTGGTCGCCCTGGCGTACGGGGCGGCGACGTATCTGTTCGTGCACTGCTTCATCTATATGACGCTGGTGCTGGCGCATCGCTTCGTGGGGATGAGCTTGTTCGGTCACGCCGCCGACACGCGGACGCTCTTTTCCGTCATGTGGCCGAGTCCTGCAGCTTCGGGGCGCGTGGCTTATCAGGTGGATTACGAGCGCCCTTTCGTTCGGGCAATCGGTCGGTGCTTTCTTCATTCACGTTTGGGTCATGCTGCTGGTTTCGTTCATGGGGGCATTTGCGATCAGCATTTACTTTTCCGCCAACACGATCATTTACTATTTGATGCGGCAAGAGGTCGATAGCACGGAGATGGACGACGTTTATCTCGAGCAGTCTCCGGACGACTTCGACACCAGGCAGCCCCCCGCGACAGAGGCGATTCAGGTCACCGCGACGGTCACGACGGTGAGCACACCGGCGTCCCCGGATGAATCCGAGCCCACGCCCGAATCGGCCGGACAGGATTCGCACGAGGAGCCGCCCTCATCCGGCTCTGAATCGACGACATAGATTTTCCCCCGCGCGGTATAATTGCGATCGAGATAACAGAGCACCCGTAGCTCAATTGGACAGAGCATCGGTCTTCGGAACCGAGGGTTGGGGGTTCGACTCCCTCCGGGTGCATTTTCCTAAGCTGCTCCGAAATCAAACTTTACGGCAGCGGCTTGAACACCTTCCGTTTGGGAAACTCCCGCTTTCGGCCCAAGTTGGTCAGTTTTTGGTCAGTCGGGTCGTCCGCTGAGCCAACTGTGCCGACCAACACCTGCTGAATTTGCTGCGCCTTATCGATGTCCTCCGGACGCACCGACAAATAAAACTGCTGTGTCGTCTTAATGTCGCTGTGTCCGGCCAACTGCTGCACCACGTGGATCGGCAGTTCGTTTGCCCAATTCGTGATGCAACTGCGCCGCAGGTCGTGGATCGTGTAGGGACCAACACCCGTCTGGCGGCAGATCGTCTGGAACCGCCGCAAGGCATTATTCATTAAATCCCGGTCGGTTTGCCATAAGCCATCTTGGACTTGCTGGCGGTAATACTCCCACCGACCATGATCCATGAACACATAGGGACATTGCTCGGGTGCGATCGTCTGCCACCTTGCCAGCAAGTCGATCGCCTGCCTGGGCAATGGAATGGATCGCATTTCGTGGTCCTTCGGCGTCCATGCCTGCACGAACCCTTCGGCTACTTTTCGCGTTACGTGAACCTGGCCTGATGCAAAGTCGATGTCCGCCCAGGTTAGATTCAACGCTTCACGAAGACGCAAACCGGTCGTGTAAAGCACTACGAGTAATGCTCGCCACATCGCATCCGGCGCCCTGCCGACCAAAGCCAAAAAATCTTTGGGCGGACAATACGGCGGACGCTTGCGCCCAACCTTCAGCAGGGGAACGCCGGAACACGGATTGGCTCCCTTTGCCAAGTAACCTCGGAAAATCGCGAGGTTGAACAGACGCCGAAGCGTCTTGACCTCACGATTGGCGGAAGCCGGCACGATACCGGCGCCAATTCGTTGCGAGCGGAACTGCTCCATCTCCCTTGCGGTGACGCGATGGATCGACCGGTCCCATCCGGTAGAATCGGCCAGCAATTTCAACGTCGCCAACTGCATATGCAGTGTCTTTCGAGCGACGCTGCCTTTCATAAGCTGCTTGTGCTCGTCGTAAAACGCTTTCAGTGAGACCGGCGTCGGGGCATCGCCCTTTCCCTGCCGGACCTCTTGTTGGGTGTTTTCGGCGAAACGCTCAGCCTCCTTTCGGCCATTAAAGCTCTTGGAATACCGATTGCCGTCGTTGCCGAACCACCGCACCACCCAGCTGAACGGCCGCTTTTTTGGCCATTCGGATTTTGGTAGCGGGTGGCCCGACGCATCGGTCGGAACCGGCCCATAATAACTGCGATAGATACCAACTTTCGTCGTCGCCATGATGGGAACCTCTCCGGCCCGCATGCCCGGGGCCGATTGGGCCACCACGTGACGACTGACCAATGAAAGGAGTATAGCGCCAGGCGGCCGGGGCGTGAAGGCAATCGCAAGCGAAATTCGCAACGTTTTTAAGCTTCCGTTTTCACTTCCAGGAACCGATCCAATTCCTTCCTGCGGAACCAGACATGCCGCGCGTACTTGGTGGCGCGGAGCTGTCCCTTATCGCGCCAGAAGGTGATGGTGCGCATCGCCGATCGCGGCGTATGCGAGCTGATCTCGTCCAACCGCAGATACTGCGCCGCCTCCAGCGGCGTC
This sequence comes from uncultured Phycisphaerales bacterium, assembly GCA_963844715.1. Classification (GTDB taxonomy): domain Bacteria; phylum Planctomycetota; class Phycisphaerae; order Tepidisphaerales; family Tepidisphaeraceae; genus UBA1161. The sequence continues at coordinate 874,604 of CAWJPJ010000007.1, forward strand.
ATCAGGTCGGGGAACAGGGCCGGTCGAGGCGGCCACTCCAATGGCAACGGACACTCAAGCTTTTCCTCATGGTCGTTCATGGATTTGCCGATTCCGTCTGCCGTTCGGACTCTTGAAACTCGTGAATGCGCTCAAAGGATAGTTGCGCGACCAAGGCAAGGATCAAGAGATCGTCCCGTCCGAAACTGTCGGCGCTTTGCCATTTGCCCGCACTGTCGCGGTACAGACGCTGGAACGTCGCGGCGAATAGGGGGCGGCTGCTGTTGCCGTTGTCCACGGCATTCTTCCAGATGGCTGCCTTCACGGTGCGCCGGCGGACTTCGACGATCGGCTTGATCGAATTGTGGTTCATGGAATGCCTCTTAAAAGAGTCACGTTGCCCCGGCTCTTTGGCCGTTATGCCTTTGGGGTATTGGTCGGACCGTGCCGCCGATCCGACCCCGGCCGAGGCCGGTGCAACCGGATGCTGTTTCTTGAATTTCCGGAAGGAACGGTCGGTCGCCAAAAATCTCCTCACGATCGGCTCCAACAGGTCTTTCGGTTCGATCTCCTGTCCATAGGTCTGCACATAGAGCCGACGGTACAAGAGTAAATCTTCGTTCAAGCCTGGATCGAGCCGGACGCGATATTCCACGGGCGGGCGGTCGTCGCGGAGTTTGGGAAGAGCAATCGTGGGCATGTCGACTCCTTGGCTAATCACTCCGCATAGGGCGGCAGGTCAAAATCGCGGTTGACGAGCACGCGCACCGGCCAGCCGGGGCGGACAGTGATGGTCGGCTGCACATTCAATTGCCGGTCGATGATCTTGGAGCCGATGGCGCTGGCCTGTTGCGCAACCGCGTCGCCCACGACATCCCCCGAAGAATTATTCACGTCCTCCTGGGGATTGCGGGCCAGGTTGCCGGCATAGGCGACGATGCCGGAGAGCACCGCGGCGGCGGCAAGCTTATCACTGTGATAATCCACCTGATCGGCGATCCCGGCGTAGCCGCCGCCGTCCGTGCCACGCATGCGGTCGAGATTGACGGAAGCTCCATCTGGAAAGAGCAGCTGATGCCACACCAGCAGCGCCCGATCCTGCGCCATGCTGATCTGGCTGTCATAGCTCCCGTAGAGCCGTGCCCCCTGGGGAATCAGCAGGTGGTTTCCCGTGGCCGAGTCATAAACGGGGGACGTGACTGTGGCCACCACGTCGCCGGGCAGATCGGTGTTAATGCCGGTGAGCAGCGCCGCGGGGATCACCGTTCCGGCTTGTAACTGGTAGACGCCGGACTTTTCATCGGGCGGTTCTTGCAGGACCGGCCGCGGCGGCTCACTACCTGGCGAGGACGGGCCATTGAGGAATGCCAGCTTGCGCTCCTGGTCACTTTGCGGCTGTGGCCCCGGCGCCTGCGGGAGCAGGGCTTCAAGGCGCTCTCCCTGGCTCTGAATCTCTCGCTCAAAGGCATTGGCATTCCTGTCGGCACCCGGCTCACCGGCGGCGACCATTTGCGCAGGGTTCGCCGGGGCTTGCACTGCTGAGCCGCCGTGTCATCCAATTTGAAGAACAATCCCGACGCCCAGACCTTGGCTTGCTGCTGGCCGGCGGCGGATTGATAGGCGGCGATCTGCTGGGCCAGTTGCTTGTTCTCCTGGCCCACCTTCTGAATAGATTCGGCCAGGCGTGCCAGCGCCTGCTGTAGCGCTTGCTCGCGCGGCGACGGCTGCATGGAGCCCTGGTAAGGATTCTGCCGGTCCAAATCCGTCGACGCGGCGGATTTTGGCTTGCGCTAGCCACATCCGCATAGCTGGAAGGCAGGTCCGCGATGGGCGAAGGCTGGGCATTTTCCGGCGGCAGGTCGATCTTGCGCTCCTGAGACGCGCGGATGAAAGTCAATCCCCAGTCCCACGATCAGGGCTGCCGCGACGACCGCCGCCAATAGAGCCGCCGCCAGGCGAATGTGCCGCCGCTTTAAGCCTGACACGCGCCCGCGGGGAACGCGAATGGTCAGGTTCCGTGATTCCTCAGCAGAATCATCATGAGGAGTAGGATTGATGGATTCAGAAGACATGGCATTTTCCTTTTTTGCTGCAAGCGGATTGATTCGAAAGCACCGTTGGCGCCGCCACTACTCCCGTTCGATTCGGACCACTTCCTGGGGCGATTCGCCCAGGCGCAGCTCGGCCTTTTGGATCACCTGATCGACGATGTAGTAGTTGCCTCGCTGGCGGTAATTGACGAGCTGCGCATCGCCTTTGCGGCTGAGCACAAACAGAGGGGGCGCTTCCTTGGCGTCCAAACTTGCGGGAAAGGCGATAAAGGTCTTGTGACCGTCGGTGAAGACGCGCAAAGGCATCCAGTCGGGCGTATCACCCTTGGCGCGGATGGTGTAATCAAAATCCATGTCCGCCAGATTCACCGCCGGGTCGATCAGCATCCGGCTCAACTGGTTCTGCTGCTCCTGGTCGTCAGCAAGCTGGCGGGCAAAATCGGCCGGATAGGTCCACTGGACGGCGGAGTGGTAGACGCCGGCAAGGCTTTGCAAATCGATCTGGTAGACCCGGCGGTCCGTGCATAAGACCAAGTTGGTTTGAAGGTCCGGCTTGAGAGGCTTGATGAGCACCAAGGTCTGAATGCCATTCCCGCCGCCACTGTGACTGTCGCCGACCAGCCACTGCGCGGTGTCTCCGCAGACTTTGGAGATCAGTTGCTCTCCCGGCTCCAGCAGGATGGTCGTCACGTGACCGGGGCTGGCGATGACCTGATAGACCATGCCTGATACAAAGTCATAGGTCTGGGCCGCCTGGATAAAGCCCTCTTCCGTGGGCCGCTGAGCAGCGCCGCGTGTGGCGTCGGCGATCACCTGCCCAGCGCTTGGCTGTGAGGCGGCGACCGGGCGAATATCCGGCAGTCGCCGCCACTGCGGGACGGCCACCGGCACTGCCACCTCTTTGACGATAGGCGGCGGTGGCTCGGTGAGGCGATTGGCCTCCAGGTAGACCGTCTGCGGCGGCGGCGAACTGCTGCACCCGCCCAGCATCGCTGCGGCGGCGAGCCATATATATGTTGTATGGAAAGAACCCTTCTGATTGATCTGTTTCATGATGTGCTCCGGATAAACATGCGATTAAAGTGAAAAGATCTGTAGCTCTTAATTGTTCCCGGCAAACTCCTGGCTCCACGTGAAACTGGTGACGTAAACGCCTAGGGGATTTTGAAAGATAGCTCGGGCGGTTTTGGGCGGCACGATCCTGGTGGTGAACAGACCGGTCCAATAGCTGACCGTGGAGCGGGCGCCATTTTCAAAGGCGGTTTCCCTCCACGCGCACCTGGTAGCTGGCGTCGGAGCGCTGAAGGACGCTGACGATCTCGACGGACATGGTCACATCCTGGTTGGCGGGATCGGCCAGGCCCGCATGTGCGCCGTACTCGCTCATGGTCGTGACGGCATCGCCGGCCAGATAGTGATAGGCTTCCTCCCAGTTCTCCTTGAGCACGACTGGATCGGAAGGGCGTGAGCGCACCTTCCGCACCAGCTCCGCTAAGTGAAAAGCGATCTGGGCGCTGGTAGGAGTGTAGCCGCGATCCAGAAGCTCAACCTGGCCGATCAGCGCCCCTGCGGGTCCACCTGGGCGACATAAGCTTCGATCCGCGTGCGGCTGGATTGATAGAGCAGGCCAATCGTCAGCACACCGCTGAGGCCAAAAGCGGCGAAGGCCATCATCCGCCAGTTCTCCGCTTGCACCTGGGCTGAGCCGATGCGCTGGTCCCACGCCTGCCCCGCGAGCGCAAAGGGGGACTGTTCGACTCCGTGTGACTGATAGCTGCGCGTTTGTTTTTTGAACATGTGCGATTCCTTTGTTGAAAAAAACTTCTTATTTGCCATCCGCTTTGGGCGCGCGCCGGCCGCGGTGACGGACGCACCGGCGGCGACCACGGCGCCGCCCCCTGTAAACATCGAAGCTGCTTTCATCGCGCCCCAGCGCATCGCTTGACCGGCATAGGGCGCGCCCTTCTTGGCCGCGTCGATGGCGGTTCCCGCGGCATACGCGCCAGCCCCACCGGCCATGACGGCCCCTCCCATGCCGTCGGCGGCCAGACTGGGCGAGCCCGAGACCAAATCCGAGCTCATGGAGGTGGCCATGCGGGCCAGGAGCAGCAGCGCCACCGCGCCGATCGCCGCGGCGGTCGCCTGACGGATGGTCAGCGCGTCGGCGGGGACGGCAGTGACCTGCTGCACCAGATTCAGCCCCAGCGCCATCACCAGGGCGAGAACCATGAGCCTTACGCCGCTGGCGATGAGCCAGCCGATGGGGCGCTCGGCCAAAAATGCCGTCTTGCTGAGCAGCGCCGTGGGCAGGAGCACGAACGACGCCAGCGAGCCGGCCTTGAACTGCACCAGCGCGAGGAATATCTGGAACGCCAACATGGCGAAGGCGATGAAGTAAACGAGTGCCGCCAACTCGATGATCATGATCTGCGGCAGGTTCTCGAAGGTGGCGCGGATGCCGGTCAGCTTGGTCGCCGCCATGATCATGTTCCACGCTCCCGACCAGCCGATGGCGACGACCTGGCCGGGGTTGTAGAACTGCTGGGTGGTGATCGAGGAATTCCCCGCCTTCATCCCCAAGCTCACAAAACCCTGGCCGACGGTGTTGATCAGCGAGGGCCAGTTCATCACCAGCCAGGCGAAGAAGCCGATGTAGAGGAATCTTCGCGCCAGCGCCGAGAGCACTTCCTCCTGGCTCAAGGCCCAGGTGAGTCCCGCCAGGGTCAGATTGATCAGCAGTAGGGTGGCGAAGAGCCAGTAGACGTCCCCCTGGATCAGACCGAAGCCGTGGTCGATGAAGTTGAGCGTGTGCTGCAAAACATCGTTGAGGACATTGCCTTCATCCATAAATGCTCCTTCGCTCCACGGAGACCTGGGAACTCAATTTCCAAACGGTTCGGTAACGGGCGCTACGTCGTAGGTGGTCTGGGCGTCTGAGGTGGCGCGGTTGACCAGTTCCTGGTTCCGCACGTATTCGGCGGATTCTTCGGACTGCTGCAAGGCCAGCGATCGCTGCGTTGCCAGTTCCGCCGCCTGCTGGTCTTGAAGTTGGGCGCTGAGGGTGACGAGCATCTCGTTGGTCGCCTGGATCGCCGCCGTTTCACCCGGCGCGTTTTGGCTCGCCGTGGCGAGATCACTCATACGCTGTTGCGTGCCGCTCATGGACGCCACCGACGCCTCCTGCATCTGAATGGCCTTGGCCGCCGCGCCGCGCGCCGCAGAGTTCCACTGGTCGGGGTACTGGGCGATCTGTGTGTCGGACTGGCCTCGCCAGTCCTGGGGAGCGGGATAGGCGTCGCGGATCAGTTGCGCGATCAATCCGCAGTTGAAGGCCGCGGTGAAGCCGATGGGGTCGGTCGAGCCTTCGCTTTGCATCTCGCCGCAGAACTGCTGGAGGGTCTGCTGAATCTGCTCCATGATCCCCACCGCCTGCTGGGCATTGGAGATGCTCAGGTGCTGGAGCATGCGGCTTTCGTTCTGAAGGGATTGGATCTGGTTCTGAATCTGCTGGACCTGGTTATCGATCTCCTGAGCCTGATGCGCCAGTTGCTCGATCAGCAGCGTCCCATTGGTCGGGTCATAGACGATCCACTGGGCTTTGGCCCGCGAGGCCAGAATCAAAGGGAGCAGAAACGACCCCGCAAGGACGATATTGCGAATGAAGTTCTTACTCATGGTCTACTCCTTCGTAGTTGAGATTTGGGAACCTGGACTATTCACACTGTCGAGCAGCGCCGCATCCACTCCCCGCGCGGTAAGGAACCGCCTGGCAAATTCACTCCGCGGGCAGTCGCGGCAGAATCTTTCCGGCGAGCGTGCGGTCACCGTGGGAACTGGCGGCGCACACCGCCAGGGCTACGGGACTTAATCCAAGCTCAAAGAGGCGGTCCCCGTCGCGGCTTTGGTAGTAGTAATCGCGTTTGGGGGCTGCGGAGGCGAGGATGCGAAGCTGCTGCTCGCTGAGGCCAAAGGCTTCATAGACCCGCCGCACGGCCGGCTCCATCGCCCGTGCGTTGGGCAGGAAGATGCGCGTGAGGCAGTTTTCAATCAGCGCCGGCGCGATGGGCGAGTCGGCGATGTCGCTGAGGCTTTGGGTGGCGAAGACGACGGCGACGTTGCGCTTGCGCAGGACCTTGAGCCATTCGCGGATTTTGGAGGCAAACAACCCATCCGCCAGAAACACCCACGCCTCATCGAGCACGAGGAGCGTTGGCCTTCCCCCTGTCTCCTCGGCGGCAAAGCGCTCTTCCAGACGATGAAACAAATAAGTCAGCACCGCGGCGGTGGCGGCTTTGCTCTGCATCAACTGCTCGGTCTCAAAAGCTTGCCAGGTTCCGCGATTCAGTTCGTCTTGATTGGCGTCCAGCAAGTGGCCGTAAGGCCCTTGCAACGTGTAGCGCCGCAAAGCTTCCTTGGCGGCGCGGTGCTGTAAGAGATTGGTGAAGCTGCTGAGTGTCCGATCTCGCACCTCGCTGGCGCCCAGCAGTTCCAATACACGCCAGAGCTCTTCCTTGAGAATTGGATCAGCCTTGACGCCCTCGCGCTCCAGGATGTCGAGGAGCCATTCCTGCGCCCAGAGCGCTCCGGCGGCTCATGCACGCGCGCCAGTGGCTGAAAGCTCAAGCCTCCTTCGGTCGCGCCAAGATCGTAGTAATCGCCGGCGGCGGCGAGCGTCAGCACCTTAAAGCTTCCCCCCTTGTCAAAGAAGTAGACCTGCGCCTGCGGGTATCTTCTCCACTGGCTGGCCAGGAAGTTGAGCAGCGTGCTCTTGCCCGCCCCGGTGGGGCCGCAGACCATGGTGTGGCCGACGTCCCCCTGGAACAGCGACAAACGAAACGGCGTAGCGCCCTTGGTCTGAGCTTGAAGGAGTACCGGGCCATTCAGGTGCTCGCATCGCCCCGGTCCCGGCCATACGCTGCTGAGAGGGATCAGATCGCAGAGATTCAGCGAGCCGATCACCGGCCTTCGCACGTCGGCGTAGGCATGACCGGGAAGAGAGCCCAGCCACGCCTCCACCGCGTTGACCGTTTCGATCTTGGAGACCAGCCCCACGCCGTCGATCACGCGCTGCACCGCCGCCGCCTTCTGATGGGCCTGATGAAGATCGCTGTCCCAGACCGTGACGGTGAGGGTCAAATACCCATAGCTGCACAGGTCCGCGCCAGGTATTGCATTGCCTCATCGGCATCGTGCGCCTTGTTGACGCTGTCGCTGTCTTCCAGCGTGGAGGCTTCCTTGGTGATTGTCTCTTTCAGCAGCGAAGCGAGGCCCTTGCGCTTGGCGAACCACTGGCGGCGCAGGGAGGCCAGGAGCTTTTCAGCATTGGTCTTGTCCATGGGAAGCCAGCGCACGACCCAGCGATACGGCAGAGGGAGTTGATTCAGGCCGTCCAAAAGTCCCGGCATGGTGCGGTGGGGGTAGGCGCGGATGCTGACGGTCTGGAGATAATCATTGCCAAGCTTTGGCTCGAATCCTCCGGCTAAACAATCGTCGGTCAGCATCTCATCCAGGTAGAACGGCACGGGCGGGAGCTCGATGTGCAAGTGCCGGCGCGTGGAGACGCACTGATGCAAATAGGTCAGCAGGTCGCTTTCAGCGAGCTCCAAAACCAGCGGCATAAAGGAGCGCAGGAGGCCGCCGATCTGGTCCACCTGCGCAGGAAACCTTCCAGTTCCCGATGATAGTCAAGTCCGCGCAACTGCGCCGCGGACTCGACAAACAGATCGCGCCCACCGGCCAGGCGCTCCTCGGGTGGCAGGTAGGTCAGAACCAGGGCGTGATCCGATTCAAAATGCGTCTGGTCCGCCTCAAAACTTTTTCGCCGCTCGGCTTCGATCGCTGCGGTGACGGGATCGGGGAATACTGAGGTCGGGTAATCCTGGCTGGGGCGGCGATGGGCTTCGACGTGCAGGCACCAGCGCGAACCCAGGCGCTTGAGCGCATTGTTCATTCGCGCCCGCACCGCGATGAGCTCGTGATCCGAGCAGCTGTCCAAATCCGGCCCGCGGAAGCGATACGCCGCCAGGAATGAGCCATCTTTGTTCAGGACGACGCGCGGGTGAATCAGGGCCGCCCAGGGGAGGTAGTCACTGAGCTTTTTGCCTTTGCGGCGATATTCGGAGATGTTAAACATGAGCATCAACCTTCCAAATGAGCGGGCAAACGAATCTGACGGCGGAACACGTCCAGCCACAGCGGATCGGCCTTGGTCAGCGCCACCGCCGCCGCGTGCATCGCCAGCCCCAGGGGTACTCCCAGCCACCAAACCTGCAAGCCCAAGGACAGGGCCGCGGCCATCGTGCCGTTGAGGATCGCCACGGGTCGGGGCACGCCTCCCATAAGCACCGATTGCGTCAGGGAAATGCTCAGGGGGATCTCGAAACCTTCGGGCTTTTCCTGATGAAGCGAACTGGTGGCGAGGGTTTTCAAAACGTCAGCCCTCCGGTGAACCCGAAGAAGGTCAGGCCGAACTGCGCGGCGGCGAAGGCGATGGACAGGCCCAGGACGACCCCCAGTACCCGGCGCAGGGTGCTGCCCCCCTCGCTGAACGCGAAGGCGAAGCCGACCGAGACAATGGCCAGCACTCCCAGGCCCTTGGCGACAGGGCCGGTGAGGCTTTGGACGATCTGGTCCAGAGGCCCCTCCCAGGGCATATCGGTGCCGGCGGCGAAGGCGGCGCTGGGGACAGCCAGCGCCATTCCTGCCGCGACTGCCATCAGCAGGCGAGAAGATCTGTGTTTCATGATGAAACTCCTCGTTAAAGTTCACGTCATATGGCCCACCTGTCAGCGCACCTGAGCCAGTTGTTAGGAATGATGAGCATGAAGCGCGCGCCGTCGCGCGCAAGATCGGCGCGAAGTGACGGCGATTTGAGTTGCGGGATCGTTGCGCTCTCGCGCTTCTCTAACGATGAAAGTGGCGCCACATATCGGGGGAGTGGGGATCGGGGAGAGGGGTCAAACCCCTCTCCCCGGCGCGGTTTCACACAATATATATATAGAAAGGCAGCCGGATCGGAATTCAAATCCGATCCGGCTGCTGCACTTCATCGGCTGACAACGATGTCGCTATGCCCCCGGCGTTTGCTCCTGGTTCCGGGCCTCTGGCTCCTCCCGCAGATTGGATGGCAGCCATGCGTTGAGCTTCGCCGCCAGCTTGGCATCCTCCACGCGTCCTTCGGCGGCATCGGTAAACAGCTTGGCAAGCTCCGAAACGAGCTCCGATTTCTTCTTGTTCTCGGCGGCTTTTGAATAGACCGGACCGCGAAACTCGCCGATCAGGTGGGCAAGTTGAATCTTCTGGTATCCCGCCAGCCACTTCTCATCGGGACGCCAGTAGCGGCGCACTTCCACGCCCAACTCGACGGCCAGACGCCAGACCAGTTCCGTTCGGCGTTGCAGGTGGACCGTGATGCACTCGACCGTCAGAAGATCGATCAGCGCATCCAGCTTCTTCTCGGATAGGCGCTTCACGGCCTCGTAAGCAACATGATCCTCGACGTAGTGCTGGTCATGCAGCGGGTCCAACTCAACCCGACGCTTACGGAGGATGTCGAGCGCCATTGACGCGAAGCCTTCGGCTCGGTCGGCGTGAACGGTCGTCCCGTTCGCATCATGCCGGATCGAAAGCGCCTCGCTACGCACCTTGTCATGCAGTATCAATGCCAAAACACGTCTGCAAACTCGGCCGTCTTTGAGCAGAAGTTCGCGGACGGCCAACGCCTGATGCGTGAACGTCGCGGCAAGCTGTGGCTCTTTCAGGTCATCCGAAGTCGGCGGCTTCGGTGCGACGTGTCCATTGCCCCCATGAACGCCATTGCCCGATGCGTTGCGACGGTTTCGCGGGATACGGTATTCACGTCGCACCCGACCATCCGGGTCGAGCAACAAGAACGCCGTGCCAACGGCCTTCGTCGCCTCGGCGTAGTGAACCTCGGCATCCTCGGTTAAGGTCTGTCCCTCGTCGTCCAGCGTTTCCAGCTTCGTCTGAACGTCCTGATATGCCTTTTGCTCCGACTCGCTGAACTCGCCGGGTCCGGCTTCTAGTTCCGCGATCTTCGCCTCCAGCTTGCTCCGTTTGTGCGCCAGCTTTTCGAGCTTGGCGGTGGTCTGCTGGTCGTACTCCTGCGGCGCATCAGCCATCGAAAATAGCCGATCCTGCACGTCGGCCTGCGGACCAACCACAACGTCGCCCCAACCTTCCTCGATCAGCTTTTGCCGCTCGGCCAAAAGCGCTTCAGCCTGCGCCTCCATGAACGCCTTGCGCTCGATCAGCACGCGCTCGGCAAACAGGTCTTTGCTGACGGCGGATTCCGGCAACTTCGACACGTCGAAGGTGGCGGACTTGGCGTCGATCCACGCGTGGGCAATCACGTTGCGGACGTGCTGTGCATGCTCTGGGTTGCTGCCGACTTCCTGCCAGACTTCCAATTGACGATCCGCCGGAACGGACGCGAACGCCTCGGCGGTCGCGGTGTCGATTTCACCTTGGCGGTACGCGGCCTTCACCGGATCGGCCAGAGTTGCCAGCTTCATGCGCTGGCGCACTTATGTGTTGAGTATATTTATGTTGTCAGATCACACCAACCAGTGGCTTCCCTGGACGCGATAGGCTGTTGTGACCACATAATTTTTTACAATGCCTGCAAGAACTCCATCAGTTTTGGATTGGCTTTCCATGATTTGCGTTTGGACGACCTTGGCCCAGTGAGCTCGCATGTGGCGAGCATTTTTGCTTTGGTTTCCAAGTCGATCTCGGCGTACACGTTGGTCGTATTGATTGACACGTGACCGAGCCAGGCGCGAATGGTGTTGATGTCCACGCCAGCGCGCAGTAGATGTGTTGCGGTGGTGTGGCGGATCGTGTGCGGCCCGACTCGCTTCCTGGCCAGCGTTGCGACTTTCCTGCTGGCCGCGTCGACGTGCCGCGACACCAACGCATGAACGCCGAAACGTGTGAGCGGCTCGCCGCGTTGGTTTAAGAACAGTTTTTCGCCTTCGGCGCGGTTGTCAGCCAGTTCCTTGAGCTTGTCGATCGTCGTGGGCCAGAGCGGACAAAATCGAGTTTTGTTCCCCTTGCCAACCAAGCGCACCGATCCGGCGCCATCGGCGCGGCGTTCGATATCAGCCAGCGTCACCGCAACTGCCTCGCTCACGCGGGCGCCGGTGTTGTACAAAAACAGCAGCAGTGCATGATCGCGGCGACCAATCTGGCGCGCAACATCCGGCGCGGCGATCAGAGCGTCAATCTCCGGCTTATCGAGATAGCACAGCGCCGGTCGATGGAACCGCTTCGATGGAATAACCCGGATTGCCGAGCACCAGGCGATGTGTTCGGGTGCATGGTCGGCGACAAAGCGAGCGAAGGCGTGGATGGCGGCAAGCCGCTGGTTGCGAGTACGTATGGTGCATTTGCGCTCTGATTCCAGGTGTGACAAAAAGCTTCGCAACCGATCAGGCGAGAGCGCATCGACTGTCAGGCGATCCACCGCCGCACCTGTCTTCTTGGAGACGAAAGGCATCAACTGAGCGAAGGCATCGCGATAACTGCGCTGTGTGTTGCGCGATAAATTGCGTTCGGCAACCAGATGTTCCAGAAGGAAACGGCGAATCCACGTACCCAGTAAAACGCTTTTTTGTGTCATCATCCTGCCATCGGTAAGGCGTAGTTGCGGAAGAGAGAGCTTGCCTCCTGGGCCAGTTCGCTGGTCAGTTGCAGATAAACCTGCGTCTCGCGAACGCTGCAATGGCCCAGATACGTCGCCAAGCGTGGTAGTAATTGCTGAACGTTCTTGCCCGCGCGGTACCAGCTAATCAGCCGGTTCACAGCGAAGGTATGCCGCAGATCATGCAACCTCGGCTGAAAGAAAAAGCTGGTTGGTCGGCGGATTCCAATCTGTTCGCGCAGGAGCTTGTAGCTGTGTTGCGCGGTCTGCTTGGCAATCCGCCGTCCCGTGCGATCGGTTAGAAACGGCTTGTCATTGCCGGCGTCGCCGGCGCGATGCTTGCCTTGGTAGGCGATCAGCAGACTGCGCAGGTCAGCGCCGATCGGCACCAGCCGGCTTTTGTAGAACTTGGTCTGGCGGATGGTAAGGATGCTCGCCCGCAGGTCCACGTCTTCCACATTCAGCGCCAACGCTTCGCTGATGCGAAGCCCGCTGCCATATAGCAGCAACAGAATCGTTCTCATGGTGGCTGGGCTGAGTAACCAACAGTTGCGATACCGCTGACTGGTCGCTTCCAAGAGCGACTTCATCTCCGCGACCGAATAAATGTAGGGAATGAACGACCACTGCCGACGAGGCTTGTCCCGCGGCAACGGAGACGCCGATGCGTACTTGCGGCTGATCGCAAACCGATAAAAACCGGCCAGGGCATGATACTTGGAGAGCCAATAGTTGGTGACGGGGCCATCTCCATCGAGATAGCGGCGCACTGTTTGAGGAGTCACGCGCCGCAGCTCGACATCGCCAACGGCTCGGGCAAAGGCGTGGAGCAGGCCTTTTTCTCTGCAAAAACCAATGCCCAGTGATTGGCGGTACTCCACGTAACTGTTAACACAGGCCGAGACCTTCATTCCTGCTCCTTCAGGCTACATAACCACACAGTTGCCGCCGAGCGCATCGCGTCGCGCAAAACCGGTCGGGATGCCGAGAGTGTCGGCGCTCGCAGGCGGCGTTGAACTCGATCAGTTCGCCCAAATCGACGTCGCCCACCGTCATCAAGCTCGTCATATCCACCTTGGCGTAAATCTCAGTGGACTGAACGATGGAGTGCCCAAGATGATCGCCGATCTGTTTGAGGCTGAATCCCTCCGACAACAAATGGGTTGCACAAGCATGACGCAAGCCGTGCGGTCCGTAACGCTTGAGCTTTTGGCCCAGCGACTTCTGGCGGTCGCAGACGACCGTGGCAGCCGACATCAACGGGCGATAAGGCTGAAGCATGGAAATGAAGACCTCTCTGTGCCGGCAGATGGGCCGGATCTTCAGATAGGCGACGATGGCATCACCCACGGTGGAAATGAGCGGATAGGTTCCGACACGATGCAGCTTCGGCCGTGGCGGACGAATGACCCCATTCTCCCAGTCGATATCTTCCAGGCGCAGGCCGCAAACTTCGCCTGAGCGAAAACCATAAACGGCCATCAACAGCATCATCGCGCGATCGCGAACGTCGACAGGATCGTTGGTATCGGCTGAATCAAGCAGTTCACGGACTTGTGCCCATGTCGGCCCCTGGGGGTAGCGTTCGTGGCGATAGAGCCGCGGCGCATGGATGCAGTCCCACAGGGTTGGTTCGCAACCGCGCCGACCGCCGAGCCAGCGCAAGAACACGCGCACGTGACAGATATGGCTGGCGATGGAGCACCGCGACCATCGCGTGAACTGTGGTTCCTGTAGATAGCCCGTCAACATTCGCGCGTCGAGCTTCCGCAAATCGCCGCCCGGATGTTTGGCCGCCCAGGCTAGAAACAGGCCAACGTCGCGGCGGTAAATGCCGACGGTACAGGGCGACCATCCATGTTCGGCGCGCTTGAACTCGATAAAACCCTGCATCAGATCATCGAAAGGCCCGCGGATGAACGAACGTTCCATGCGTCCGCAAAATGCCAGCCAATGTCTTATCCGGCCCAGGAATTTATGGATGGTGGCGGCCGATGGCTTCCTACGATGCAAGCCGCCGCGAAAGTTGCCGTCACGCCATTTAGGACCCAACGTGCGCAACTGTTCCTCGTTAACAACCTGTCCAGGCTTGAGGTCCAGCAATATGGCAGCATGGAGGGTATATCCAGCAGCATGTTTGAACGTCTCCAGCGCGCGGCCATCTTCGACCAGATGCCGCAGGTAACGTTCCCGTTCCTCGCGCATCGGGCTTTCGCGGTGCAACTGCAAATGCTTTCGACGGGTGACAAACTGCTCAAACATCGCGGAACAAATCGAGATCGGCTTTGCCCGCTGCTTCGGCAATGAGGCGTGGACGATCAATTAGTTATGTTGCGAGTATCGGCGTGGGAGTGGAACAGCATTAGCTGATCGAATGATGGCGCACACGGGATGAATCCAACGAAAATAATGCTCTTGCCGTAACAGATCAGAAGCGAGAAGGCCCACAGACCACAGGAACATCTCTTACGGCCGAGCACATAACTAAACTCAACACATAAGTACGATTATGTGGTGGACAACATAACAAGCCATAGGGCTGGCTGACGCCGAATTCGGCGGCGATGGATTCAACGCCTTTCGCTTCCTCCCGCGCCAACTTGGCGAAGGCTTCGGCTTCGTCCAGCGGGTGCATCGGCTCCCGGATAAAGTTCTCGGCCAGCGCCAAGGCGTCGGCCGTGTCGTCATCGACGGAACGCAGGATGCACGGCACTTTCGGCGGTCGCCCCCCCTTGGCTGAATCCTTAAACACGGCGCAGCGCGCTGCCAGACGGCCATTGCCGACAATCACCCGGTAGCCACCGGCTACTTTGTCATCGGCGCGGACCACCAGCGGTTGGATCAGGCCAAACGCCCGAATCGACGCGACTTTCTGCCGATGGGCGTCCCGTTCCGGCTTGACGCGGCGGGGATTCCGCTTGTTCGGAATCAGCTTCGACAACGCAACGGAAATCTGAACACCATGAAATTGAGATAGATTGCGAGTCATAAAAATAGCTCTCTGTCGATAAAGTTGAATGAATCAAATACCTTGTTGGCCTTTCGCCGGCGCGTCGGGGTTGCCGACACGGACCTCAACGCGAGGCCCATAGCGGTACACGTCCACGGTCATTCGTCCGTCCTCATGCTGGACCAGACTGATCAGACCGCCGTTGCCGCCGCCGCCGACAAATTCGACGATCCGCTCGCAGGGAGCGGCATAGTGATTGGCAACACAATTCTTGATGACACGGGGCCTTTGCTGCAATGGCTGGCACATGGGACACCTCGGCTAAATCGGAATATCCCGGCCCGCGCGGGCAAACTCGCCTTGGGCGGGCTGCTCTGGTCTGGCGCTCTTGGCATTGTTTCGGCGCTGACCACGCCCCTTGCGTTCGGCGGGTGGACCGTTGCTGCCCGGCTTGCGATCGACAAACCGGAACTGTTCGACAACCACGCGAATCTTGCTGCGCCGCTGGCCGTCTTCCTGTTCCCACTGTTCCAGCCGCAAGCGGCCTTCGATGTGGATCGGGCGTCCCTTGGTCAAGCTCTCGCCGATAGTCTGCCCTGTCTTGCCGAAGGCGGAACAGTCGATAAATAGCACGTCCTCACGGTCGCCACCCTTAGCATCTTTCCACCGGCGATTGACCGCCAGTGAGAAATCGCAAACCCGGGTATCGGAGTTGGGCAGCGCCTTTAACTCCGGGTCCCGCGTCAGGTGTCCCATGAGGATCACCTTGTTGTAGTTGGCCATGATGAATCTCCTTGTGTAAATGGCCACTGATGAGTGCGGCGTCACCGTGACAACCGCTCCCAGCCCGCCCCGGCGAAACACAACCGGGATGGGTTCGGGAGGGGTTGGCTCAGATATCCGTCATTTGGAAATCTTGGACTTCCCCGCCTGTGCCTTCGCCTTCTGCGGCGGAGGCTTTGGCTTCGATGGCCAGTCCCAACGCGCTGTAGTAGGCGGCTTGCTTCAATCGGTGCGATGCGCCGAACCAGACGGAATCGAGCCGACGATTCAGCTTTTCAGCCGGGTTCAATCCCCGGTAATTCCGCTGATGGTCGGCCCATTCGCTCACCGCGTTGTACGCCGCCCATGCGGTGTGCTTCATGCTGGGGAGCGTGTTCCGCTCGTTATCGAAATTGGCGAGCAACTGACCGAAAACCTTCTCTCGGCTCTTCTTCTGGCGGTCGGTCCCGCCGGGAACATCCGCACCCGCCAACCCCCGGAAGTAACCCGATGCCTCGGTTACGCTGAGGTCTTTGGCAAGCATCGCGTGAAGTTCTTCGTCAAACTGGTCGAACCGCGCCGCGATGATCCCTAACTTGGTGCGGGCCTCGGCAATCCGGCTTTCCAACCGGGGATGATGGGAAATGGTCAATCCGTCCATGCCCGCCTCACGCATGGCCAGATTGAGTGTGTTCTGACAGACCACGCGCACGGTCGTCGGAATCATCCGAAGCGCCTGGCTTCCGTCGTGAGTGTTGGTCAAGAGAACATAGGGCTTAATCAGGTCGTCGGCTCCGGCCCGGTATTCCCTGGGAATCCTGCGCCAGCATCCACACGCGCTTACCGCCGTGGAGACTGCCCGCCGTCTCGTATATGGCGAGCTTGTCGCCGACCAGCGCATCCATAAAATCGAAGGCTTCCCGATTCTGGAATACGCGGTAACGTCTGCCCACCACGCCCAACACCGCTTTCGTATCGGTGCGAACGTTGGCGACAAACTCCGGTACGTCCACTTCGACAGGCTCAGTGCGGGCCGCCTCCTGACTATTGTTGTCCGGGTCGCTAGTCGCGCGCTCTGCCGAGCGGAAAGCCCGGACCGGCCATTGCTCTACGTGCCAATCCAACCCGGCGAGGCTGATCGCCTCGGCGCTGGTGGTTGCCTGTTCGATCACTATGCCCAAGCGATGCCAAGCAGGCTCGCCCGTCACAAAAACTGCCGCTCGTCCGGTTGTCTGGTCGATCTCGTGTGCCACAAGACACCTCCCGAAAAGGAAGAAAAACTCCAAACCGGGAAGGCGTAGGCCCAAAGCCCACGCAATATTTTTGACCTCCCGGCTTCGGTAGAAGCACGCCGGGAGGTCAAAAACATGAGATCCATCTGGCTGGCGACGGGAACGCGAGCGCAGCGGACGAAGGGCATGCCACGCGCAGAGGTTGAGAGTTGCATATGTGCGTTTATGTTGAGTTCCGAATTATTTTTGAGTTCGGCGGAAAATCCC
Source organism: uncultured Phycisphaerales bacterium (assembly GCA_963844715.1). Taxonomy (GTDB): domain Bacteria; phylum Planctomycetota; class Phycisphaerae; order Tepidisphaerales; family Tepidisphaeraceae; genus UBA1161. The sequence continues at coordinate 891,509 of CAWJPJ010000007.1, forward strand.
TGCATTTCGGGGGTTCTGAGCAGAATGGCGAAGCGGTTTGCTTCACATAATCCTGATGTCTTTCTTATGCCCATGTGGCGGAAAGGAAGGCGTCATGTCTCACGATCTGTTTCTTCGATGTGTTCGCAGGCGGATCAGCGGCAATCCACAGGAACCGCTGTTGGAGCGATTCCTGATTTATCTCACCCAGCGTGGTTACGCTCCGGGAACGTGGTATCGGCTTCTGCGCATTGCCGATCACTTCGGGCGATGGCTTGGCCCTGGACCTTTGACGTACAAGGCGGCGCAGGGCTTCCTCAAACGCCATTTGCCGAGGTGCCGATGCACAACGCATTCGCTGCGCAGCCTGCAATGCAATCGCGAAGCGCTGCGGCTTTTGCTTGAGATGGCCGCAATCACGCCGACTCCGTCGCCAGCCCCCATGCATTTTGCGGATCGGCTGCTGGAACAATATGGACAGCACCTGATACAGGCGAGAGGACTCGCGCCGGTGACTGTCCATCATCGGTTGGATCTGGCCAGGCGAATGCTTCGACAGTTCCGAGTGCGTCAATCATCACAGTTCCGCGCCTGGACGGCCGCTCAGATCCAGCAATACATCGCGCGAATGGTGCGTCCTTACCAGACGTCCACCGGCCGCGCCATGACTTCAGCGACTCGCTCGTTCCTATGCTATTTACTGCAAAATCGCTTGATTCGGCGGGATTTGGCCGCGGCGGTTCCCGCATTGGCCCATTGGCGATTAGCGCCCTTGCCCAACACTCTGACAATCAAGGAGATTGAACGGCTCCTCAGGGCTGTCCGGCAATGCACCCCGCTCAATCTTCGCGACCGCGCCATTCTCCTGTGCATGGTCGAACTGGGTCTCCGGCGCCCCGACGTGACGGGACTGGAAGTCATCGGGGTGGATCTGGCCCATCGAGTGTTGCGCCTTCAACATCACAAGGAACGGGAGGCGGCGGCAACGCCCATGACCAGCCGACTGGCAGAGGCGATTGAAGCGTATCTCCGCAAAGGCCGTCCTGCCTGCCAGTCACCGTTCCTGTTCGTCTCGCATCGCGCCCCGGTTGGCAAGCCCTTGTCCACTGCCGGCCTTGGACACATCGTGCTCAGGATTGCTGGTCGCGCGAGATTGCAGGGCCGCGTCAGGGGCACCCATATATTTAGGCATAGTCTCGCCAGCCGACTGCTCGCTTCGGGAGGCGCCTTAAACAAATCGCCGACGTGCTGGGTCATCAGTCGATTGAGACAACGATGATTTATACCAAAGTCGATCTGCCGCGCTGATGCAGGTGGCGTTGCCTTGGCCCGGGGGCGCCAAAGACAAAACCTCCGCCGGGGAGGTGCGGCCATGACACACCAACTGACGATGGTTCGCCACGCCAGAGCCTACCTTGAATACCGCCGCTCCCTGGGCTTTGCACTGCGCGGTCATGGCAGATTGGCGATGCAATTCGCTCGTTTCCTCGATCGCCGCCGTCACGAGCTTCCAACGATCGGCCTGATGCTGCGCTGGGTCAATGGAAAGGGAACGCATTCCCAAAGCTATCGCGCCAGTCGTTTAACGGCGGTTCGCAGTTTTGCACGCTATCTGGCGGCAAGGGATGAACGAATCCCCATCCCGCCCGCCCGACTCTTATCCGTGAGGATTCGGCGCTGTCGGCCTCACATTTACAGCCCGCTGCAACTTGAGCAGCTGCTGTCCGCTGCCGGGCGGCTGCATCCTCACTTTGCGCTTCGCCCTTTGACCTATCAGACGCTTCTGGGACTGATCGCCGCCACAGGCTTGCGCATCTCTGAAGCCATCAGGCTCCAGCGCGGACAGATCGATTTGAAGCGTGGTCTGCTGGAGATTACGCAGACCAAATTCAAAAAGTCACGCCTTGTGCCGATGCACCCGACCACAACGCGGGCCTTGCGCCATTACCGCGATAAGCGCGATCAGCAATGGGGAACACGACAGGAAGCACCATTCTTTCTCAACGCCGCAGGCCGATATTTGCCATCGGAAACGGTACAGGCTGTATTCCGTCGGCTTTGCGAAGGTCTCGGCTGGCATCGGGGCAACGGCGAATTACCCAAACCACGCCTCCATGACCTGCGCCACAGCTTCGCCTGCCGCCGCCTATTGATCTGGCATCGCAATGGCGACGACATCGGGAACCGCATCGCCGCGCTGGCGACGTACCTGGGCCATGGCAGGGTCCGGGACACCTATTGGTATCTCACCGGCACCTCGGAACTGCTTGCCATTGCGGGAGACCGCTTCGGACGATTCGCCGATTCGGCAGAAGGGAGCAACCCATGAAAGCCAAGGAACTTATCCCCACGCTTCCACTGGCGCCGTTACTCCAGAACTATTTTTGTTCTCATTTGATCGGCCAGCGCGACCTGAGCCGGCGGACGATCCATGCCTATCGCGACACATTCCGGCTGCTGCTGAAGTTCCTGGCTCACCGCTTCAAGTTGATGCCCGAAGCATTGCGCGTGAGTGATCTGGACCCGCCAAGAGTCCTTGCCTTCCTTGATGACCTGGAACAATCCCGTGGCAACGGCGTTCGCACCCGCAACGCCCGGTTGGTGGCGATCCATTCCTTCATGCGCTACATCGCATCCGTCGAGCCGTCGTTGTTGAATGTGGCCCAGCGCATTCTTGCGATTCCCGCCAAGCGATTCGATCGCCCATCCATCGGCCATCTTACGCGCCAGCAGATGCAAGCCATTCTGGACGCGCCTAATGCCGCGACGCGCGGCGGACAGCGCGACCGTCTTCTGTTGATGATGCTGTACAACACCGGCGCGCGAGTGTCGGAGGTGGCGGCTCTTCACGTACACGATGTGCGCCTGGATTCCCAAGCCACGGTGCAGTTGCACGGGAAAGGACGGAAGAATCGCGCCGTACCGCTGTGGCGTTCGACAACGCGATTGCTGCGGCAGTGGCTCAAGGACACTGGCGCCGCGCCTGAATCCCCGCTGTTTCCCAATGCACGAGGCGAGCCGATGAGCCGGCATGGCATCGCCCAGCGCTTGGCAACGGCCGTGGCTCGCGCCTCGAAGAAGTTGCCGGGTTTGGGGAACATCCGCGTGACTCCACACAAAATCCGGCACTCCACGGCCATGCACCTGCTGCAATCGGGCGTGGATCTTTCAGTCATTGCGATGTGGCTGGGCCACGAACACATCGAAACAACACATCAATACCTGGACGCCGATCTGGAATCGAAGAAACAGGCGTTGGCATGCTTGGATTCACCCCGTCTGCACCGGTATCGCCGCTCTGCGCCCAAACCGCTCCTTCAGTTCCTGGAAGGCCTGTGATTATGTTGAGCCATCATGCACGAGAACCCCCGAAATGCAGGGATTTTCCGCCGAACTCAAAAATAATTCGGAACTCAACATAAACGCGCAGGCCCGCAGCGCTGTACTCAGCGTGAGGAACCGAGCATGGCAAGGCCGTACTCGGCCGGTGGCGTTTCGATAGCGGAGTCGAGCTAGACGTGCTGCGTAGGCCCGCTGCATCTGGTCCCGGCGCGCGCGGGGGCCTTTCAACAACTTAGCGGGCCTACCCTCCACCCCATGTTCCCGGCGCCATCCTTATTGTTTCCGACAGTCATCACACCGGATTGACGGCCAAGGAGAGGAGGTGCGGAGGAGAGGACCGGCCTGAGGTCCTCTTCTCTGCATTCGCATTTCTTTATTTATAGAATGGCAAGCAGGGGCGTTTCTCTCGGTCGATAGTCTTGCGCTGTAATGGATATATGGCCGGTTTTAGCGTCGGGTCAGGAGAGCGTGATGGTCACGACTTCCATCCCCTACGGTGTACCAAATGGCAGTGGACGCCGTATACCGCATTTTGCGGGTTGAGCTTGGATGCCGATTCTCGAAAAGTTTTTTTTAATCCAAGGGACGGCGGTCGCATTAATCTCCTAAAATCTCCAAGTAGTAACAGCGGCTGTATTGATATTGCCCTCCTCATCATGCTACGCCGGGTTGCTGTCAAGTGAACTGATTCATTGCGCATGCGGCCGCACTGTCCCGAAAGGAGACTCATCATGCGGACCAAAGAGATTCGTGCTGAAGAGTGGCCGCCATTTTTCAATGAGTTTACGCAGCTTCACCACGGTAAGCGCGTGAACGTGGAAACGCTGGGTAGCGGCGGGCTGGGCGTTACATCGCATGTGCGCGATCTGCCCTTGGTGGGGATTGTGGCCGCCGATCCCAAGGGCGGCACGGGCGAGTGGATTGAGATTATCGCCGGCGATTCCGCTCAAACTCACGCTACGCATTCCGTTCCCAATCCAGCTCATGTGCATCTGGCCGAGGAAGAGGACGGAAAAGCCGTGGCGCTACAGATCGAGTCAGCTAAGGGATTGGTAACAATGATCCGCTTTGAGAAGAAGAGTGAAGGAATGCCCCCGGGATTCACCATTGAGTGAATAGGGTGCTTCAGGATGCAGCCGACTAAGTGCAAGCATCCCAGATGGACAAATATCCCAGAACACGAGGTGAATCATGGAAACCTGCATTATTCCTGAGGATCAGTGGACGGAATTCTTCGACCGCTTAAATCACGACCAGGCTGGCTGGATCGCAACGATCCGCGTGCTGCATGGCCAATACGGGCCACAAACCATCGTGTGACGAATTTACCTTTTCAGGGGATCAGCTTCGACACCAAGGGGACCCGACCCAGTAGCGTACAGGTCAGCGCTGGCAACCCATTCCGGCACCATGTCAATCACGTCGTAGACCTGCCACTTCACATTCGCCAAACCGAAGAGCCGAATGGAAGTATCGATGTGCAAATTGAGCCGGCAAATGGGCCCGTAACCCTGATTCATCTTCATGGCCCGGTCCATTGACGATGGCGTTTGCCCGGAATTGTTTACCCCCGCGCGAAGTGCGCATTAGGGCCGCGCCAGCGCCATTGGGCAAAACCAATATCCTCGCGCATTAGAAATTATTTGAAAAACGGCTGAACCGTTGAAAATGCGCAGAACATCGCGGCGCACGAATCGCCGCGAAAAAAGTAGTAGGTCCGACGGGGTAACGAAATCACGCTGGATGCTTTACGCGGACGCGATGAGCATCAATCCAGGAATAAGGGGGGGCAAAATAGATTGCGCTCGGGCGAAAATGCTCCCTGTTCTTTCGGTTCGTATTGACTGCCGAACCGGTGGGCCGACTGCCTCGGCTGCAATTTAAGGGAGACGTATCGCTCTCAAAGGGCACATGCTGTTCGGGAGTCCATCGCAGAGATACACTTGTCACCGACGACGCCGGTCCATCGAAGTCGTCGATGCGGATGGAGCGCCCAGTCGATGACGCGAAACGCGACCACATTCGTCGCTCTCATTGTATTCACGGCACTGTATGTCGTTGCGGGCAAGCTCGGACTTTCGATGGCGTTTCTCAACGCCAGCGCTTCGCCCATTTGGCCACCGACCGGATTAGCGCTGGCCGCAATGCTCTTATTTGGTTATCGCCTGTGGCCGGCAGTGCTGGTTGGGGCTTTTGTCGTAAACCTGACGACCGCAGGCACAATTTCCACTTCGGCGGTGATTGCGGCGGGTAACACCTTGGAAGCGGTCGTGGGCGCGATGCTCGTACGGCGCTTCGCTTCCGGCACGGCTGCTTTTGAGCTGGTGCCGAATATCTTTCGATTCACCGTGTTCGCCGCGATTCCGAGCACGATGATTAGCGCGTACAGTGGGAGTCACGTGCCTAGCCATAGCCCACTTCGTACCGTGGGATTTGTATGGACAGGTATGGATGACGTGGTGGACTGGAGATTTCGCCGGCGATCTGCTAGTCGCACCGCTTTTGATCATCTGGGCCACCGCGTCCCGGCCCGCCCTGAGGCTCCCACACATGTTGGAGGCGCTGGCCCTGGCGGCCGTTCTAATCGTGTTGGGTGACCTGATTTTCATCCGCTGGCATTCCCATTACGGTCAGGCGGAAGCGCTCGCTTATTTGGCGGTTCCATTGTTGATCTGGGCGGCGTTCCGTTTTCAGCAACGGGGCGCTGTCGCCGCGGCGTTTTTGCTGTCGGCGATCGCAGTTCGAGGAACGCTCCGCGGCGCCGGGCCCTTTGCCACCGGCAATGCCAATGAATCTCTGGTGCTTCTGCAAACGTTCATGGGCGTCAACACGCTCATGGCTTTGATCCTCGCGGCTGTCGTTGCCGAGCGAATGCGCGCCCACGGTGAGAGGGAACAGATTCTCCAGCGCGAGCGAAACGCGCGGGCTGAGGCGGAGCAAGCCAATCGCGCCAAGGACCAGTTCCTCGCTATGCTCAGCCACGAACTGCGGACGCCGCTGAGCCCCGTCTTGCTCGCGACAACGTTGCTGGAAGGCAGTCCCGACCTGCCGCGTCATCTCTCCGAGCATATTCAAATGATCCGGCGCAACGTCGAATTGGAGCGGCGGCTGATTGATGACCTTCTCGATTTGACGCGAATCACCCGTGGTAAGTTCCAACTGAATCTTACGACAGCGGATGTCCATGAGGTGCTCCGCCTCGCCGTGGAGATTTGCTGTGCCGGACGAGTCGATGACCTCGTATTGAATTTGTCGGCGCCTCAGCATCATGTCAACGGCGACCCGGCACGGTTGCAACAGGTGTTTTGGAACCTAGTCAATAACGCCGCCAAATTCACGCCGGTAGGCCGGTCCATCACGATACGATCGAAGAACGTCGACGAGCAAAGTGCGATTGAGATTGAGGTCTCGGACACCGGCGCGGGAATTGAACCACAGTTTCTCCCGCGATTATTCAATGCGTTCGAGCAGGGTGATGCAACGTGCGCCGGACGTTCGGTGGGCTTGGTTTGGGGTTGGCAATCACCAAGGCGCTCGCCGAAGCGCACTGCGGCACGGTGACGGCCCACAGCGCAGGCCGCGATGCGGGCGCCACCTTTACGGTACGCCTGCCTGTCATAGCCGAGGTTTCACAACAAGAGTTTGAGCCGGCACCTAAGACCGAGCCAGTGCGAGTGCAAGGCGCAGGTATTGCTGGTGGAGGATCACGAGGAGACATTGCAAGTCATGGCTGAGTTGCTGAGGCGCCTCGGTCATGAGGTTACGACGGCCTCCACAATCAGGGAAGCGTTAACCGCCGCCCACGACAAACACTTCGACTTGGTCATTAGTGATTTGGGCCTTCCGGACGGCTTAGGCTATGACTTGATGCGTGCTCTTCGTGCGGGAAACCATTTGCGCGGCATCGCACTGAGCGGCTACGGAATGTCCGAGGACATCCAGTTAAGCCAAGAGGCAGGGTTTGCCGAACACCTGGTTAAGCCGGTGGACCTAAATAAGCTGGAGGAGGCGATGATACGCGTCCTGGCAGGACACAAATAGTCAGCCGCGGGCCTTGAGGCCGCCACCGAACTTACAACTATGGGCGGGACAAATTCGAAACATCCGCGGCCGCCAGGATAGGATGCGGTTCACGGAGCGGACACCCAAATCAGAATCGCTCGCCGGTCACTTAACTGTGTCGGAGAGTAGGTCGAAACGAATCGAGTTATGATTTGCACGGACGGCTAGAAACCTTTGAATGAGCGCCGGCGATACAAATGCCGATCTTGCCTTTGCGGTCCTCTCTACCTTCTACACCTCGCCTGCTCTATTGCCGTAATACCAGCAACCGGGGTGAAAGGATTTGTACCTTCGGCCTCTGCCCCCAATAGGACGGCTAAAAGTGTCCAAGTTTAATCTAGATGAGATTTCTCGTTACCGATCGATTTTGTATTTCGACCGGGACTCATACTTTCACACACTTTCCACTTTGCGAGGAAATCTCAACGCTGCGCACGCTTAAATTCGATCGAGGTGATCGTCCCGCATTCGGGGCAGCGATCGGGGGTCGCGCGAAGGTCGTACCCGCATCTAGGACATATTCGGCGCTTATGATAAAGACGCTGCAGGTGGAGATATCTTAAATAGCGGTAAATTTGATAGCAGGTTAGAAACGTCAAAATCGCCGACGCGCCAAACTATCAAAAAAAATAAATAAAATAATCACGCCGCGATTCCGTTGCGGCTCATTAGTGCCAGACTACCAACTATAAAAAACTGAAGTGCAAAATCCCAACCAAAAGCTGATGCCAAGACAAGAACAGCGATCATGGCAAATAATCTGGCGCGCGCGGTACCTTCATGTTAGCCACATCCACAGTTATACCTGTGAAAACGCTCTCGCGGGCAACCGGCCCTAGCTGATGGGATTGCCATAGCCGACAGAATACATTCATCTTAGGAATCCTCTTAGCAAAATCGATCTTCAGATGTTCTAATCAATCCTGATGACTTCGCGTACATTCAACCTTCCGGCTCGCCTGCAATCCAGGGGACAGCGGATCATGAATGGGAGAAATGTTGGTCTACTCTTGAACTTTCTGCCTCCGATCGCAATCGCGCTCGTCTTCTTTGTAATGGTCTATTCTCAGGCTCGGTATGCCCAATCATTGGCGATAAATCCGGATGAAGGGGTTAATTTGATAAAAAGTGCGATGGTCGCGAAGGGATACCATCTCTATAGCCAGATATGGAATGATCAGCCTCCCGTATTTACCCTGATGCTGAGCGAAGTATTTCGTGCGGTCGGATTCTCAATTGAAGCCGCTCGCATTTTTGTTTTGGTACTCTCAAGCATCCTGGTCGCCTGTCTTTACCAAACCATCCGGTGGCTTCATGATCACGGAACGGCGATCGTCACCGTTCTGTTTTTAGCGAGTTCTGCTTGGTTCATTCCGCTCAGCGTCGCCGTAATGATCGGCATGCCTGCAATTGCGATGGCAGCAGGATCGCTTTTCTTGGCTAACGGTGCGATTCGATCGTCCAACCGCGCACTTTCCATGAGCCTGCTCTTTGCGTCTGGTCTTTTATTTGGTCTGTCAATTCAAACGAAGATTTTTACGCTAATCGTCTTGCCGGCCGTGCTAATAAGTCTTCAGGGTCGGCCTGCCACCGTCTCGCGCAGGCAAGCTTATTGGGTTTGGTTTTTGAGCGTGTTGAATATTTTCATCCTTGTCATGGTGTTTACTGGAGAGAATTGGGACGAAATGCTGATTCCGCCGCTGCGACTTCGCGCAATGGTAGCTGTTAATCAAGTTTTTTCATTGCATGATATGTTTTCTCAAATCACCGAGCACTTCTTCTTTTTATTGCCGTTTTCACTCGTCGGTGTAATTGTGGGACTGCTGCGATCGCCAAGGGAGTCCTTTATCCCCATCTCGTGGTTGGCTACAGGCGTTCTCGTCTTCCATTTTCACCGTCCGTTGCGATACCACTACTCACCGATGCTGGAGATTCCGCTGTGTTGGCTGGCGGCGATCGGACTATGCGCCACATTCATGCTAGGTCTTCGAGTATTTCTATGGGTCTGCTATCGTGCTTTGTCGAACGAAGAGACGAGGCCAAGCGCGTATGCATTTGCAGGGCATGCGACGGTTGCAACGTTGGTTGCGATGCTTGCAATAGGAGTGGCAACATACCTCACGATCGCTTTAACGTTTCGGGCTCACTATTGGCGTGAGCAGCTAAACCCAACCGTTTCATCTTTTTCTCATACTTCAAGTGCGCTTGTTGCCGAAATCCAGCAATTCAAAAGACATACTCATTGGATGTATACCGATCTTCCAGTCTATGCGTTCCGCGGCGGTGTGAATGTCCCACCTGAACTAGCTGTCATAACACAGAAACGCCGACAGACTGGCTTTCTTTCTGATGACCAAATTCTCGGGCTTATACACAAGTACACACCAGAACAAATTCTCATCGCCCGATTTTCTTATGGGACAGATTTTCAGGCGATCCTGAGCCAGGATTACGTTCAGATTGGCGCCGAAGCCAGTAGATATAATCACGTTACCAGGCTGTATGTCATCAAATCGTTGGCCGAGCGTTAGGACATCGTTCGTAATCTTTCCAATCTTACTAACGCTGGCACAATGCGTTATGAAGAGATTTGTGCAATTTTGCCGACGGGCACGTAGCCATTGGAGATTTACGTTGACATATTGTGTCTAGGAGGTATGTTACATGGCGAATTCATCTTTAAGCGGGAACGGTGGGGCATACGTTTGGCACAACACCACCCCAGTAGTGACTACAATGGCGTCAAGAGTCTGCATCGCATAGGAGTCATTTTGGGCCTCGGAAAGATTTGGCTATTGATTGGCCGATGTAAAAGGTGCGAATATTCGGAAGGGAGGATGCAAAATGATACGAGTTTTGCGTGTCATGTCCGTGTTGTTCGCAGTCGCGGTACTTACCGTTCTATGGGGATCTACGAAAAATTTGGTTCCACCTATTGGGAGCGGCTATGTGCTTGGTTTGACGGATATGCGCCAAATTCACGGCATGACTGGCTGTCCGAGCGTGGCCCTGGGTCCAAATACACAATCTTGCCAAACGAATGGAATTGACTGTAACGGAACATACCCCAATTGTGGAACGTGCATCGGTCCTTGTGCAGAGAATGACTCCTTAACGAGCGGGATGGGCAATCCCGATGCCACAGGCTATTTTGCATCAAAACCCTGTCCAGGAAAATACTACGTGAATTCATGCGCTCCGTGGCAGATCTTAGATCCGGACAATCCTTCTTGGGGATGTTCCTGCGACGATGGCACGCCGCTAACACCTCAGCCATGCGGCGGTAGCTACACCGGGTTGAATGGCTGCTGATACGGGACAACGATGAACGACGTGCTAATCTGGATTTAGGAGATGATTATGAGACAGCGATTTGTCTATGTGATCGCACTTTTAGCCGCATCGGTAGTTTGGACATTTAGTTTCGGTGATGCTCGCGCTATGGGATCCAAGAATGGGCCTAGTGTAGCGATCATACTTGACAATTCGGCGATGAGTCAGATCCACGGTATGACCGGTTGTCCGGCGCTTTCGCTGAGTTCCTCAACAGCATGCGCTAACAACGGTAGCACCAACTGCAACGGAGGAATAACGACTAATGGTTGTCCTGGGACCTGCATGACTCCTTGCGGTGCAGATAACTCGGCGGGCAACAGCGGCAATGGCAACAACGCAAACGGTTATCTGTCTAGTGCTCCATGCACGACCACGTACGCTGTAAACACCTGCATTCCCGGTACGATTACAGGTCCTGATGGTCAAGGTGGCTATGCGGACTACCCCACATGCAACTGCAACGGGTCGTCAATCGGAAATGCATTACCTTGCGCTGGCACGTACACTTTCGAAAAAGGCTGTTAGTAATAGTCGTTTTTCAAACAGTCCGTTGCCCCCAAGAAACGATTCTAGTAGCGTCTGCCGGATTCGCTTGATAGTTCCAGACATGTTGGGGCGGTGAGAGGGCGTATCTCTAGCTCATCGTGAGGTCACATCCATGCGCTTCTTGCGACCTTACCTCGTTGCGGTGTTCGTGAGTCTTTTCTACGCTGGCCAATTTGGGACATTGGAACCAAGCGGCGGGCGCGCGATAGCCGCGACAACGGCACCGTCCGCCGGCGAACAATCCGATCATACTTCTTCGTTGTCACCTCAGTTTACTCGGCAGGACATCCTTGCCTACGTTGAAGCAGGTCGATCGAAGATATCTGATTTAACTGTGTCGTTCTCTTTCAACGCGACGCATTCTGGACCTGACGATGCGGCGATTCGCGATCACACAAAAATTATCCTCAAGGGCTCAATGATCTATAGCGATGAGGTCTACGGAGGCGATGCTTCCAAATCACCGCGCCTTTACGACCGCGAATTGGCTTTCAACGGCCACATTGGCACGATCCACCAAAAAAGCGAAGGCATTGCATCCTTTGGGCCGGAGAAGCCAATCGATTGTCGTGTGAGGGGGACAGGATTTTTCGATCTAGGTTGGCTCAATCCCCCTATCGAGGGCGGCACCGGCTGGAATGATCAGAGTCTGATCTCCCTGGTAAAGTCGTCTACGTCCAAGATGCGTCCCCAGCTGGAAATCGTGGCCGGTCACCCGTGTTACGTATTCGACGCCTTTGGACCCGAATCAGACGCAACTGATCCAATGATTACCGCATGGCTTGATCCACAACAAGGATTTTTACCGATCAAAGTCGTCTATTTCTTGCGATCAACTCCCTTGATGGAGTCAGACATTTATACATCCAAGGAGGTTCTTCCAGGTTTGTGGATGCCCCTGCGTGGCCGCAAATACGTGTATTTTCGCAAAGATAGTCCTTATATCCGCGAAAATCAGGAACATATCATGATCGTGGATAGCGCGGACTCGGAAACGCCAGCGATCGCAGTGAATACGGGAGTCAAAGACGATTTTTTTGATCTGTGGAAGCATTTGCCTCCGGGTACGCTTTTAATCGACAAGCAAACTCGGAAAATGATAACTGTCGGTGGAAAGGATTGGCGTGCGACCGCGGATGAAGCCGTAGCCTCTGCCGCTGGTCAAGATTTGTCCGTGACAGACGCTGCTTCGGTTGGATCGCCGGTTACGCCGGCATCAGCAACCGTTGGACCAACCCCTGTATCATGGTGGAGCAATTCCGTGTTGCTCGAAGTTGGATCGGGTGTTGTTGTCCTAGTGTTGTTGATCCTAAGCGCAGTGATATTCCGGTTTCACAAAATGGCGTGATGGGTAATTGGGTTGCGGGATAATTGAGAATGTGGGGAACTTCGCCCATGACCGAGAGAGAACGCCCTATATTTTTTTTGTTAGTTTCGGTCTCGGCATTTCTGCTGCAAAGCGCAGTTGGCGCCGCCAGCATCGCCACGGATAGCGCCACCCCGGCAGACGGACGTTGTTCATTATCGCTTGAGGATGCAAACCTCTCCGCGTCCCCGCCTGCCTGCGGCCCGGCAAGCATGGCAATCGCCCTTAAATTGCTCAACTGCAGCTTTACGAATGACGAACTGACGAGGCTTGCCGACAGCCAAGGGGATTCAACATTCGCAGAGTTGGCCGAGTTCGCACAGCACAAAGGCCTTTACGCGGTCGCGGTGCGTTTGGGGCCAGGTCAGTTACTAAAGCTTCATCGAATCGCTATCTTGCAAATACTCTCGCCGCTGATCATAAATGGCGTTCACGCGCCCCATTTCATCGTGTTTGCCGGACCCGTGCCAGGCACCGACCATGGCCCATGGTGGAACAAGGACTCGGTATTTTTGTTCGACTCAGTAGCCGGGGATGGCCTGCGCGGCCCATTGCCCATCGAAGCGCTATCAGAGATGTACACTGGGAACGCCCTAGTGCTATCAAAGTATCCTGTCGATCCGAATGAATTCGCTGTTGCTCATGCGGAGTCCCCGCACGATTCGTCGCGCACGATCCGCGACGGCTCCATGGCAGGGTTGGGCGCCGCAGCAATTTTGCTATTTTGTGCCACCCTTCGCAGAAAAACGGGTTCGACAACGATGCCGACTGTCGCGCCAACGATTGCGATGGTCATTTATATGACCCTATTTTCCGCCTCATTCAATTCTGCGGCCGCCGATTCGAGCAACCCAACTACGCGACCGGCAGGTGACTCGGCTGCTACTATTAACTCGAATGCCAACCAGCTCTGTGATGTCGGGAATGTTTCAAAAGGAGAACAAGTCCAACATTCGTTCGAATTCACGAATTCTAAACCGATCGACATTGACTTACAGATCGCAGGAACTAGTTGTACATGTTTAAGCGCGCGGTTCGATGGACCGTCTCATCTTCGGCCGGGTCAAAAAACTAACGTTGTGCTGTCTGCCATCGCACGTAATGGCGGTCCCGTGCAAACCTCCGCTCTGATCAAGACTTCGGCGCAAGAAATGTTTCTCCTGACTATTCAGATGGCGGTGATAAACGACACGGATTATAGTCCGCGCACTGTTGATTTTGGAGATGTTTGGGCAGACCAAGGAAAGCAAAGCCGCCCTCTACATTTTACGCATTACACGTCGAATGCGGGCGCATTCAAAGACTTTCTTGTCCGCTCTTTCTCACCATGCGTAAGCGTTTCGCTGGACAAACCAACATGGACCAGTGGAAGCGACGGCGCGAAAACCGTCGATGAGAACGTAACGATTACTCTTGACCCGGCGTTGGCCTCGCTGGGTCCATTAGGTAAAGGTATTTTGGCAACGGCGAGCGACGGTAATAAGAAACTTTCATTCACGATTGATTGTATCGGCCAAGTTGTGCCTATCGTTGGGGCAATCCCTGATCAGATCGCGGTATTCGGCGCAAACCTCCCAAATGAAATCCCGGCATCGGTGACGCTAAAGGCAGTTGATGGACGCCTTGTGAACGTCGAAACGATTGAAGCATCGAATTTGACGATCGCCAAATGGACGGCAACACCATCGGGGGACGGAACAATAAATCTGGAGATTATAATTCAACCAAACATGCTGCAGGGTCGGGCTCAAGGATCGCTGCATGTCAAATTCATCGCGCTTAAGCACTATATGCTTGATATTCCCGTTCGCGTGGTGGATACGACGTCCCGATAAGCCGGCGCTGACGGGCGACAATCATGCCAAAATCAAATTATCTGCATCGACTGAGCCTGTGGATGGTCGTCGTAATAGTTCTTTGTTGTGCAATCGCACTGGCAAGCCTGAAATCGTTCAACAATCGAGCCAGATCCACCGCAAATCCCGTCACCATGTCGCCCGATATCCGAGAAGCGGCGACACAGAACGTTGTGAGAGCGCACGAGGCACTCGCGAGATACGACGCGGCACCCACAGATACAAGCCAAACGCCTTGGGCGTTATTCCACGGGCTACTAGGGCATCACGGTGATTTCCCGCTGCGAGATTCTATTTCCGGGGAGAGCGTAAATTGTGAGGACTGGCTGTTGCAGCAGGCAGCTGCGAAACCGATTTATTGGCAAACGCCGTTAGTCACGCAACGGGACTGGGGCGTTTGCTTTACACACGGCAACCTCACCATCACAGAGCGTTTTGAGGATCACTTTTGCCAGTTCTTGTTTATTCTTATGAATCTCGGCCTCGATCCTGATAGGACGACGGTAAGAGTGCCACCGGACGGCCACGCATGCACGTTGAGGCAGATGGTCTACAACGAACAAACGTTTTGCAACGGGGCGCTGGACGTGAGTTGGGCGTTACCTCTCTTTGCCAGGTGGGGAAATCCGACTTGGACGAATAAATTCAACGAGCAATACGACCTTGGGTCTTTGATGACCCAACATCTTGATCTCGAAAAGCATTGTGACGCTTGTTTTGGAACCCACTGGCGGATGGGTCTGGCACTAACTTTATCATTCGCGGCCGAGCGGCTTCCAGAGGATGTGCGGGAACGGGCGAATAGTCGTCTTCAGCAGTTGATCGAAGAAGCTCATACCGGCCAAGATCCGGATTCAGGCCGTTTCCGTCTTGAGTCCGCGGCGGCAGCGATCGGTATCCACGATCTCAGCCAACTTCCAAGTGATCGATCCGCCATTCTTTCGCATCAGGGCCATACATTGGCGTGGCTTATGGTTGCTTTGTCCGACGATCAATTGGCCACCGAAATGTGGCCACATAAGGGGGTAGAATTTCTAATAGATCAGTTGCAAGGTCCAACGGATTCCCTCAACTACGGCGCCTATTCGCACTGCGCGGATGCACTTCGTCTTTACCAAGCACGAATGCAATCGATCCTAAACTCGTCGAGATGACTGGTCGCGTATGGAATTGCAAATCAATTCACACCAAGCGATTGACGCAGCGCCACATTGCGCTCAACTCGCCTCTCGCGAACGATTGCATAGAATTACTGAAGTTTTAATTGCTATTGTCTTTTTCACCGCCGCAGCTTTTAAGGCATTTGCACTTTTTGAGCACTCCCAGCCGACTTTTTTATCGCCGTTATTTCAAACACGAATTTCACGCGGACTTCTCGCACAGATCGAATTGGCGATCGCTACGTGGCTTGCGATTGGCGGCTGGTCTCATGCCCGACTAATAAGCGCTTTGATCTTCCTGGCGGCACTATCAGCCGTGGCGACATATGACGCGGCCCATTCATATCCGAGTTGCGGATGTTTCGGATCACTCAAGATTTCCCCCTTGATCACGCTAACGTTCGACGTATTGGCAATCCTAGCTCTTGTGGCCACCCGGCCGCGATCACATCGACTTGCATTCACTCCGCCATCTCGTCGTCGGCGGGCAATTGCGGGTGGTTTTTTCCTGGTTTCATCTATGTTCATCTGGGTGGCATGTGCTTATAGCCCACATACCCAATCGCAAGCCGGTTCTTTGCCATCAAATGCATCGGACGATGTAATCGTTCTGACGCCACAACTATGGATTAACCAGTCGTGGCCTTTATTTGCTGACGTTGATCAATCGACTGCGCTCCGCCGCGGCCGATGGCTCATTCTTATGTACCATTACGATTGTGACTCCTGTATTCGAGCGATTGCCAACTATCGAGCCATAGGCAGATTTAGCATTTCTAATCGGCCAAACATTGCATTCATCGCGATACCGCCCGACGCACCTGTAGACGAAGACCCTGTCCCCGCCTCGTCGAACTACCTTCGATTAAAACTCACATCTGAGCACGAATGGTTCGCGACAACCCCACTCGCACTGTACTTGGAGAATGGCTTAGTTCGACATGTCGCCGAAGGAGACGCCGCCGAGAGACCCGATCCCACCTGGTGGCAACCCTAGCGCCGCGAATACTTGGCTAAAAGTCTCTCTCCTGACTGCAATCGAAAAATCCGATTCAATTTCGTTTCATACCTGCAGCAATCTGATCCTCCTGAAAAGTCGCCTGATCTATTTCGGATTTATATTGCAACTGCATCGGCAGATTTGGCCGGTAACGGCGAACAAAGGCATCATAATAACCTTCAGCTTCGTGGCCCCGGCCCAAATTACAAAGGCTGTCGATCAATGGAGGAAGTGCGTTGGCTGAGTATTTGTAATCTGGCTGATCTATTACACTCTTAAAGTGAACAATTGCTTCCGCATATCTACCTGAGCGGTAAAGGGCTAATCCAAAGCCCCAATCAAAAGCATTTCGTTCCCCTTGCTTCATTCCCGCAGGCGAAAGTTTTTCCAGAATTCCCACTGCATCTGATGTCTGTCCTTTCAACATGAAACACTCTGATAGCCCGATTTTTACATGAGTCATGGACCTCGTGACCGTTGCATCGCCTGGAACATAATGTCGAACCATGTCGGAATAAATACAGAACAAGGTGTTCAACGCTTCGGTGTGTTGGTCATCTCCGCTTTCGATCAAAGGCCAAAGCACATTTTTATAGTCCTGCATGTGCGCCTGCATGGCTTGAAGAATCGGAAGTGTCCTGGTGGAAGATCCGTTTGCTGCGAGCAATTCGCTTTCGGCGTGGCTTGCCGCCGTCCGGTAGATGACTTCGCTTGCGCGAGGGTCTTTCGAGACGGTATGGAACGCCTCCGCAATCGCAAATAAATCAGTAGCCCGCAGAGACGTACTCGACAAGGTCGCTCTCAAATTGGCAAGCATGTCCGCGGAAGAGACAGTGCTCGCGGGCGATTTCTGAAGCCTGACGACCATCCATTCCCGAAGTCGAGGATCGCCGGAACTCATCGAAACCAACGTATCGCTGTTTGTCGCTTGCGAAGTTCGACCGCCTGTCGGCAATTCGTCCGATAGTTCTGTAGTCCGTGATTGAAGCAAGAACAGCAGTAGAGCCAAAAAAATAGCCAAGGAGGATAGGATTACGGCTGTTAAGAGCACACGCCGACGAGCAGCATCAATTCCCATCAAACACCCCGCAATGACTTATAAATGTCCCTACAGAATATCATTTTACGGCGAAATTTACAGAATAATCGTCTTTCGAAGTTCCCAACCGACTTGACTGCAATCGGCGTCGTTCTATGCCCTATGGGGTGCAGTCGGGCTGGGGGCCGGCATCGTATGTGTTGCAAGCGAGTGACAGACATCCGTCTTTTCGCTAGCAACATGTTGGTTTCTGGCGGTATACTATGGGGATAGCTTTTGGAACATTGATTATCGGGAGGGAATGATCGCGCATCTAGGGCAATCGTCGGCACGGGACCGCCGTTTGTTCGACAGACCGCGAAACTAGATCCGAACTTCCGCGGTCTCGAAATTCTGAAATAGACGCAAGTGTGCTGGGAGGAATCCAAAGCCATGGCTTGGCTTTTGCGATGGAAATTTTGGCATTGGACACTCGCGTCAATGGCGCTCGGATGGGTTTTGTCCTACTGGTATGGTGGGCGCGTTTTTATTCCTGACGATCCAACGGCGCGAGTCAGTGAAAGCTATTTCTGGCATCAGGTAGACATCTCATCGAACCTTCAGGCCGCCACAGTCGATCGGATTATCCTTTATCCAATTCACCGCAAGGTCCAACTAATCACATTTGAATTGGTGACACACGACCTCACGCAGAGGTCTGGCGTTGCATTTCATTTTTTTTACGCAACACATGGCGATATCGAGCCCCGATTGACCGCAGCGCAAATCACTTTTGCTCGCGCTTGGTGGACCTCGCCGGTTTTTGGCGACCTCTTTTGGGGTGGGGGCACAGTGCTGGTTTTCGGTCTCGCTTGGCCGTTACTCTTATTTGATCTTCGGCGCCGTGGTTTCGGGCCGCCGATAATCGAGTCGCCAGTAGAGCTGCCCAAATCTCCCCTCAAGCAACAACAGGCCGACCAAATCCCCGCGAAGGCAACTACTGCCACGTACTCAAAACTTACCGTATTGGACGCGATGATGGAAAGGAGCCTCTTATTACCCGAGCGACAACACTCACCCTCTCCACAACCACCGGCGGGCAACGTGAGATCGCTTAATACCACTCCGCTCGATCCACAAATCAGCGAAAAACCCCAGGAAGGGAAGGAATATGAAGGCATCTACTACCCCGTCGAGCATCCTAAATCAAAAAAGCCCGAGGGTTTTACTCTAGTCGAACTCCTAGTGGTAATTGGGATTATGGCGATTCTGCTTGGATTGCTACTTCCGGCAATTACAGGTGCAAGATTAGCGGCGATGCAGCTAATTTGCACCTCCAACTTACGCGCCATCGGTCAAGGCTTTTCAGTTTATCTAGCGCAGAATGGAGGCACCTATCCGCCCGCCTACACTTACGTGGGCGAGACAATTCAAAACGGTATTGAACAGCCCACAGAGCCGAATCAAGGACATCTTCACTGGAGTTGGTACTTGTTCAAAACGGGCGGCGTTCCGGCAGAGTCGTTTCAATGCCCATCGCTCGATCAAGGGGGCCTCCCACCTGAACAGACCACGCCCGACAACTTGGAGCCCGGGCAGGCGAATTTGGCACCGCCGGATCAACAAGCTTTCCGCCTAGCCTATACCGTTAATGAAGCAATTGTTCCGCGAAATAAATTCGTTCTTGGCTTTCAAGGCGCGGTTCGTTATTACCAATACGTCAAAGCGAATCAGGTCACACATCCGAGCCAGACGATTTTAGCAACTGAGTGGGGCCCTGCCGGTGCGCGCGTTCCCCGCGACCGGAACCTCGGGCTACTTTCGCGTCCAAAGTCATCGTCCTGTTGCAGGATATGTTACGGGCTCAGGAATACTTGATTTCTATAATCTCCCGCCCGGAGCCGCGGTTTCGGCCGGCTACAGCGTCAGACCTCGATCCCGACCCCGACAGCACTACGGGCTTCACACATGTGGAGCTTGATTGGGTGGGACGTAACCATGGTCTCCGCGCGGGTTACCCAGATGATCGCCGTACGAATTTTCTCTACGTTGATGGACACGTCGAGTTGAAAAGTATCTATGAAACTCTCGCACCATTCCAATGGGGTGAACAGTTTTGGAGCCTTAATCCGCGAAATGATCAAGAAACTCCGTAACAGCCCGCAGACCATTCCCCGCAACGATTATCCACATCCAACGGCTGTTACGCCATGTCTACGATGCACAAGTATACTGTCGCCGCCCCAATCGATTCCAGCGACGGGTACCGCGGATGTTGAGGCGATCGTGCGGCCAGTGAATCGGTTTGCTTCGACCGTCAAGCCTTCTTAACGACCGACGACCCTCAAATGCCACCGCTGTCGCTCAACGTTATGGCGCAAATTCAAAGAACAATCCAAACCTATCGAGTTTTCGAATGTATTGGATGAAATGCTTCACTTCGCTACCATGGTGTCCCTAAACAATGGAGGAATTGGATGGCGCTTCGCGTGATTGTGCGGATCGATCTTCCGCCGGCCGCTCGCCAGCGGTTTACGAAAGTGCCGGATCAATTCGGCATGACTCAAGTGGCGGTGAATAGCCGACTGCTGGAGTGGATGACCAGGCAACCGGAGGAGATTCAAGCGTCGGTTTTGGGCCTCATGCCCCGCCAAGCAGAGAAAGAAGTTGCGCACGAATTTTTGAAGCAGATGG
Organism: uncultured Phycisphaerales bacterium; assembly: GCA_963844715.1. Lineage (GTDB taxonomy): Bacteria > Planctomycetota > Phycisphaerae > Tepidisphaerales > Tepidisphaeraceae > UBA1161. Next base: position 911,868 of record CAWJPJ010000007.1, read on the forward strand.
CACAACAGTAACAAACCGGTTGTTGTTATATTAATCAAATCATCAATTACTCACAGCGGTGCGGGTCACTTGCGCTCTGATTCCACGCGCTGGCGGCCCATAAAGCTGTGAGAGTCATTGATCACATTGGCTAAGATAAGCAATTCGTCCGAATCGGATGCTACTGCCGATCGTTCATTCGATGCGTCTAAGCATCCCTTGGGATACATTCTTCACTTGGCAAGCCAAAGACCCGCTTGGGGAACTCCAGCACAACCACTCGCATCGCGAGGAGAAAAGCCATGACCAACTGAATCATCGCGCCCTCCTGCACGAAAACAAAAAACTATAGCACCGCCGGACGCGGCAGCGCTAATCAAGGTTTCATTGGTGCTTATTCAACTGTCAATGGCTTCGATGCGGTATTCGCTTCCATCGAATCCTGTGACTTTGCTGATGGACTCGATGCGCCGGCCCTCGTGCGTGCGGCGGATGAATACGATTATTCCGATCGTGCGAGCGATGGCCCGGCGCGGAACGTGACGCGAGACCTCTCCGATCAAATCTTCCAGCCGAGACAGTGCATCTTCGGCGCTGTTGGCGTGAAGGGTTGCCAGTCCACCCGGATGTCCCGTGTTCCATGCCTTCAGCAGCGCGCACGCTTCGCCACCGCGCACTTCGCCCACGATAATCCGATCTGGCGCAGCGCAAAGCGCAGCGCACCAGTTCCTCCATCGTCACCGGCGGATCGGTCGGCTTGGTGAGCAGTTCCACGCGATCGGGAGAACTGCATTGCAATTCGCGGGTATCCTCGATGAGCACCAGCCGATCCCCGGCGAATGCCGCCTCGGCTAATACGGCATTGGCTAAAGTGGTTTTGCCTGACCCGGTGCCCCCGGCGATGAGGAGGTTGTCCCGCCGGTCGGCAGCGTCGCGGATCGTGCGGGCTTGAGTTGCGGTCATAATTCCCTGCCGCACATAATCATCCAAGGTGAAGATCAGTTCCGCCCGTTTGCGGATGCAAAACACGGGACGCTCCGTCACCGGCGGAAGTTGCCCCTGGAAGCGCTGGCCGGTATGAGGCAGCGTCCCACTGAGCAGTGGGCGATGCCGGCCCACGGCTTCGCCGACGTGATCGGCCACCAGACGGATGACCGATTCGGCGCGAGATGCTTCGATACTGCCAATGCGCGAGCGACCCTCACCGGCTCGGTCAATCCACACCTGCCCATCGGCATTGGCCATCACTTCGACCACGCGCGGGTCATCCAACACTTGCAGGATGGCTGATCCCAGGGCGGCGCGGAGCATGTCATCGAATCGATCCGTTGATGGATTATTTGCCGTTGCCATCGGATTCCTCTTTCATCTCGCCTGTTTGAAGTTCGCCGAACTCCGATAGACGCTCATCCGCGTCGGTCGTATCCTCTGGCGCCGCGACGGCCGGCTCCGGCATCAGTTCCAGCGCCGAAGGTCCTGATCCGGCATGCTCCGCCAAAATCTCCAGAAAGCGGGCAAAGCGCAGCTGGCCATCCGCCGCGGCGGCTTCACGATGCTCTTCCGGCATGCCGGGCGTGTGGTTGTAAAACGTGCGGACAAACAGCGCCAGCATCTCTCGAATCACGCGCAGCTCCTGGCTCGTGCGCTTGGAGTGGTTGTGAACGTGCCAGTGCAGGCGGTCCAGGTTCTGTGCCACCACTTGCTGGCGCTGGTCCTGCTGCTCGGGGCTGAAGAACTGACTGAGCGCCAGACTCATCACCTGCGAGCGGGATCGGTTCGGATGCGCCTGGCAGTAGCGGGTTAAGGACTCAAAAACCTCCGGGTCAATCGTGCCGGATACCAGAACCTTGTTCTTTGTTTTCATCAGTAAAACCCTCCGACTCTCCTGCCCTGATCCTCTGGTGGATTGTCAATGGAAGCTGGCCGAGGTGCCATCGCCGGCGCCTCATCCTCCCCTCCGCCAATCCGCAGGTCCGGCGGCAGAGGCAAGGGCGGACCTTTGGGCCGCTCCTCGCGCCAGTCGTTATTGCCGGCGGCGGCGCTCTTAAGTTGCGGTGAGGTGTTTGAGGAATCCGGCGACGCGATGACGCGCTGGGCCAGGGCTGTGTGCTCGTAATACCGCAACTTGTCGGTGCGGAAGGGCTTGAACCCGGTTACGAATATCAACTGCTGGTCATTGGGCAGCGTGCGGATTTCCCCAGGATGCAGTAGGGGCCTGACCTGCTCGCTGTGGCTGATGTTGCGCCGGCCCACGCCGACTACCATCTGCGGGCGGCTGTAGCTGGCGCGGTATTCAACCTTCTCCCCGGTCATCTGACTTGTCCGCTGCTGTGTCACCGTGTCGGCCGAGGCAAAGCAACACAGGAGATGGCAATTGTCGATAATCGTGTTGTGCGGGCCGTAGTGCTCGACAATATCGTTGAAGCTTTGGACAACCAATTGGCTCTTAATTCCATACCCGGCCATCTGTCGCAGATTCATGGAGAAGAACTCCAGCCGCCCCAGTGTCGGGAACTCATCGAGCAGCATCAGCAGTCGGTGCTTCTTCTTTCGTCCACGCGAGTCGGTGTCTCGATGCTCCATCAGCGCTCGCGCTGCCTGGTTAAGCATTAGGCGGACCAGCGGCCGCATACGGTCGGCATCCGAAGGGGGAGGCTGCAAATAGAGCGTGAACGGTCTGTCCAGGCACATGAGATCGCCAATGGCGAAGTCACTGCGGCTGGTTACCTGACAGATTACCTCATCCGCCCACAGGGTCATGTGCCCTTCGGCGGTTCCGCGGACACTGGAGCGGAAGCGCTCGGCCTGACTGAGCAGCGATTTGGCTACGCGGCCGATCTCCGGATAGACCTGGGGCTGGCCCGTATGAGGGTCCAGACGATGCGGCGTGGTCATCATCGCCACACACGTATTGTCAAAATCGAGCAATAGCTGCCGCACGCGGCCCAGGTTTTTTTGCTCTGGGGGCTCGCTGTAGAGCACGTGTAATACAAGAGCGACAAGGAATTGGCTGGCGTTCTGGTCCCACACGTCCAGCGTGCGCTTGGAGCCGTCGGGGTTCACCAGCATTTCCACTAGGTTCTGCACATCGCGAATCTCGTGAGGGCCTTTGCGGACCTCCAACAATGGATTAAAGCGGGCGCTATCCAGCCGTGTTGGGTTGAAGAGCACGCAGTGCTGATAGCGGGAGCGATAGCCCGCAGTGGCCTGCCATAGTTCTCCCTTCACGTCATAGGCGATTGCACTGTCCGGCCAGCACAGAAGCGTGGGGACGACATGACCGACGCCTTTGCCGCTGCGGGACGCACCGCTGACGATCTGGTGCTCCGGCCCATCGTAGGTCAGCAGCTTGCCTCGATGGATTCCAACGACCGTACCGCGGCACTTGAGCAGACCGGCGCGTTTCATGTTGCGCCTGGTTCCCCACCCTTCGATCCCGAATGTTTTGACCTGAAAGCGCCCGCCGCCCCCGATTATCGCGGCCAACGCCGATACAACGCTCGCGTAAAGCAGGAAAGCGGCGATTGCTATATCCGTCGCCGGCGAGCGCATCGGTGAACTGGCCATCGTCCAACTGAGCAGCGCCCATGGCACGTACAACGTCCAGCCGTTGCCACGATACAAGCCGCCGCTGAGCATCGCCGCATCGTTCATCTGTCTTGCCGCGCATTGGGTGGCGACCCACAGGCCGGTTACCAGCAAGCTCAACAGAAGTGAGAATTTGAACAGACGCATCATTTACTCCCGCTCCGCTTCCCGGGATTTCTTCTGTTGCAGCGTGCTGACAATCTTTCCGCGCCCGTTGGCATCCACCGACGCGCTCACGGCCGCTCCGGGATTGGCCCGCGGCACTTGGCGGATAGGCACGAAGTGAGTCTGGCCACGGCCGGTGACGGCAGCGAAGAGGCCCGCGTGCAGGGACACAGTGCCGCCGTAGATGCCGGTGAGCTGACCTCCTGGCGGAAAAGAATGGATCTGATTGCCAAAGCGCCGAAGCGAGGCGGGTGCGACCGCCTGCAATTCGCGCGCCTGGAGCGATTGCTGTGCGTTAGGACGCAACTGATATCGTCCCTCCTGCAATTGCGCATAGCCGTGTTCCGCCATCCAGCGCCGGCGCGACTGGGCCGCCCGCTGCAGCGCTGGATCAGATGTCACGATCGTTTCTTTCCCCAAAGATCGCAGATGCAGTTGTCGATCCAGCCAGGTCCAGGCCTCGGCTTCGACCTGGCTCTGGATGGAGCGAGCGGAAAGGATTTCCACGATCCCGTATCCTCGCCCCGCGGGCCGTCGTTGTTTTTCCGATTGACGCTGACTCTGTGCGGGACGAAGTCGGACAAGACTTCCCTCTTCCAGGACCCGTAGGGCGTGAGGATTGACCGGGCGGACGTAGAGTACTCGTCCGTGCGCGTCCTCTATGGCCAAAAATCGCCGGTCGCGCACCTCGTCATGAGAACCCATGCTCACCACGCGGCCGGTGAGTTCTTTGCCGTCATAGAAGGCCACGGCGCCGCTGCGCGGACCGAGCCTGGCATAGAGGCTCTTGATGATGTCATTACGCTTGGCCAGGTCGCGCAGCTTGGGCTTCAGCTCCGCGTCCACGGTCCAGCGTCCCAGGCGATCCCTGCTGGCCAGCCCCAGGCGCTCCAAGTGCTGTAACCGCGCCGCCACGCGGCGGCGCAGCCGGTCCTTTGCCAACTCTCCTTTACCGCTCAAGCGCAGGCGACGTTCCCCGTCCACGTGCCGCTCGATTACGGCATCCAGAGATGTATACCGCTGCGCGGAAAGCTCCTTTTGTATCGACTCCCGGACCTGCTCGGCGGTGCGCGGGCCAATCCAGCGCGTGGCGATCTCCTGGGCCGCCTGGCGCATGCCATGTTTGATGTACGGGCTGGGGATCACCAAATCTGTTCCATCCCGCCGTTTGCCCCGAACCAGCACATGGGCGTGCAGGTCATCCGTGTTGTGATGGTTGATCGCTAGCCAATCCAGCTTCGTTCCTAAGTCCCGCTCGGCCTGGGCCAGTAGCTCTCGCATATAGCCTCGCAGGCCGTCGGATTGCCGCTCGATCTGGTCCGCTCGCTCCGGCGAGATAATGAAGTGAAAATGATGGCGATCCTCCTCCCACTGGCGCACCCGAGTCCTGGCATCTACGTCCTCTTCCGTCGCGTCATAAAAGCGGCCGGTCTTGCCGTCCAGTGATGCCGAGTCGCGGGCCAGATAAGTTTGGTGCGCCCGCAGCACGCCTCGCGCCTCGCCGGACCTCGGAACGGTGTAAGAGGCCTTAATCACCACACGCTGCTGTTGCGGCCCGGCGGCGCCGGCCCGGCGGCTGACGGAACGTCTGCCGACGCGGTACATCCACTGCGTGACGCTGCCGATCCGGCCTTTGAACTCCCAGTGGGCGCCGGCCGATTGGCGTCGCCGCCGGCCGGTGCGGATTTTCAGTTCGTCTTCGACCTCTCGCATCGTGGTTATGCGGCTCGTCATGGTTTGTCTCCTAAAATGCCACGCTGATAGCGATAATTGCTTATCTGCCTGACACTTATGTCATTGATATATAAGCGTCTTGCCAGGCTATTAGCTGTAAGTCCTTGTGGCTCAATCGCTTCAATGTCCGGCTGATAGCCGGCTTTTATCTTGCCCTGCGTTGAGAACAGAATTTCCCCGATTGTCACCGATTCTTTTTTACCCATGTCGATGTGCGACGAAGGGTCTGATTCATCCGCGAATGAAAAACTGATGCCGACTTTGCGGTACACGCCTAGGACTTGATCGGTATGGATTGGGCCGAAGTAGCGGCTATCGAAGCTGCGTACGGCGGCGGAGCCGACGAGCAGTTCATCGGCGGCGAGTCTGCGCGGCTGACCAGTGCGGCAGCGGCCGACCAGCGGAATCGAAAGCGGCAATGGGACCTACACGAAAGCCGTTGACGCGCAGCTCGCCGTCCAGCGTCGAGACAAAGTCGCCGCCGGCGGCCAGCACGTGCTTAAGCAGGATCAGATTCGTCGGCTCACCCCGCAGACGCGTATAGGAATAGGCGCTGGCGGGCAGCGCAAACGCGACAATACTGCCGCGCTGAATACGACCGCCATGGTAAAGATAGAAGCCAATTGGAACACTCGGCGTGCGGTTGTAAATCACCAGCGGCGGATGCGGCAGCGACGCGCTGGCAATCAGCGCAGCGATAACGCCTGCGATGACCCGCATACGGCGGAGGCCTCGATCAATTCTCATGGGTTTGCTCCTGCAAGAATCGCAACAGGGAATCCCGATTCAGCCGCCTGGGCTCTTGGCCGGCGCAACGACTGGGCCGCAAGACGGTAATAAATCAGCGGAACGCGGCATGGATCGATCCGCGACTGCTGAATCTCGCCAATCAGTTGGTCGGCTCGGTCGACAACGCCGCGGTCTTTGCCGATGCAGCGGCAATTCAGGAACGCGTGCACGTTCACGGCTGGGTCGATGCACGGCAGCCGAAAGCCGCTCTGCCCTCTCTCCCGGGCCTGGGCGACAGCAAAGGCGGCGAACTGCCGCCGCGGCGAGACCCGCGCCCACCACAACACAGCAAACGCCTCGTCGGCGCGGAACCAATAATGCGTCAAACCATCATCAATGCGCCGCACCTGAACCGGGCTTCCGAAGCGCAGGCGAACGCTGAAGCGGTCCTTAACCTGACAAGCGGTCAGCCGTGTCCAATCTGAGTGGGTCATGACGGGTTTCGCACGGATGGGTTGAGACTGGCGTGAGCGGGCTGGGTTGGATGCAGGTATGGCAGCAAAGCAGCGGCCTGCATGGGCAATCGCGGCGGAAGACGCAGGTGGTTCTTGGCCGCGTGCGCCCGAGCCGGCCCCGTGTAAATCACCCGATGATCGTGCGAAGCATCTGCGTGCGTTGCCGCCGAAGACCTCTCCTCATGCCGGCGATTGGCATGGGTGGCGAAAAGCACCTCGTCACACCAGGCTTGAATGTGCGCCGAGGTTTGGTCATTCAGCGCGGGCTCATACCTCTGGGTAAGCGATCCGCCATGCAGTGGGCTGGCGGGCCCACGGAGCTGCGCATGGCCCACCAAAACGATGTGCAAGCCGACACCACCGCGCAGTAGATCCAGCCGACGGAGCAACTTTTGCCAATGCGCCAGCGCCAAGGCCTGTCCGTCGGGAATCGCCGCAAGGTGCTCGGCATTGCCGCCCGGCACAATTCGTCCCCAATCGATAGCTCCACGCTCTCCAGGGAGTCGAGGATGACCGTGGCATACTCGTGCAGCCCAACGTACAGGTCTTGCAGCGCCTGCATAACTTGATCGAAGCGGCGGCATACCGGAAATCGAGTGCAAGCAATATGGTTGGTGCTCTCGTCAGTGGGAATGAGCACCGGCGCCCGCAGGCCCGCCGCCAAAGTCGAGGTGCCGATTCCGCGAATGCCATAGAACAGAATCCGCCGCGGCCGCTTGACTGAACGAGTGTGGATTTGATCGAACAATTTCATGTAGACCTCCTACCTGCATTGGTGAACGCCTCTTGTCCGTTACGACCGGACCAAAACCGCAGAGCATGGGCGAGGGCTGTGCGCGCTCGGTGGTGATGGAAGTGCGATTTGCGCGGACTGAAGGGATGAGGAGCAGGTTCTGTCTGAAGCGAGAATCCGCTCAGAATGTGCTTGACAATTTAGCCACGAGTTAGGTAAATGTACGGTATCGCGTTCCTGCCCAGGACGGAGCTTGGGTTCATCGATACCGCCGTTTGCCGACCGAGCGCTGGCGCGGCGCGATTGTTTGCACTACGGGAGGAATTGCCATGTTGGGCGCTGCTCTTTCTGAAGAATTGCCTGCGGCCTCACTGTTTGGGCCTGCCCAAATGGCGTTGGAACGGGCGAAACGATTGTTTCGCCGCGCCCAACGCAGCGTGACCCATACCCTTCGCATTGCCTCCCGTGGTGATTTGATGGGTCCAACTCCGCAAGCCAGGCAAATACGGTTTGTGCCGTGCACGTGGGGCATGCGACGAGACGACTACCGCTGGCGCGGCGATGCCAATCGCGATTTTGCCGCGCTGCGGAGCGGCGCTTCAACGATGGGCTGGGCGCTGGTTCATGCGCCGCTGCGCAACTGGAGCGAACTGTTGCCAGGGACGATGCCGGATGTCATGGGCACGCGATCGGACCTCTACCTGGCGGACTACTGGCTGCTGACGGTGCATTACTTGGTCTGGTCCAAGCGTCTGCCCTATCCAATCAAGGCCAATTGGCTGCACGGCGCGAGCATTCACGATCGGCCATTCAGCTTTACCAGCGAACTGCCAACCGATTTGACGGAAGCATCGCTGGATGCGCTGATTTTGTTTCGTGAGGCGGCAGTGACTCTGCCCCGAAACGGCGGGGATATCCCGATCGCGCCCGCTGAGCCGCCCGTGCTTCACGATGGCCACTGGCATTTGATGACCCGCGAGGTTCCAACCAGCGCGGCGAATCAAACTCTACCCACTGCCGAATCCCTGGAGCCGCCGCCTCAAGCCGCCGTTTTGAAAGAGGCAATGGACGGAAGTGACGTTCTTCCCGAATTGAATGACCAGACCTTTACGGTCTGCTGTGGTGGCAAAAAGTATCGCTTTACCGCTCGGAACAAACAGTTGTTCGCCCTCCTGGATCGAGTCCGCCGTCGCCCTGGTCATCGGGTCTCCTTCGACGATCTGCGCACCACCGGTGACGTTTGGGATGGCTCGCGGGTGGAAGACAGTTCCATCCGCGGTGCAGTCGCGCGGCTTCGCAAGCTGCTCAAGAACCATGGCATGAGCGCCTCTGGCCGAGCGGGTCACGACCGGTACGTATCAAGGCCGCGGCTATGTCGTTTTGCAGACGGCAGAAGGACACGACTGATCAAGCTAAAGGAGAAGCCATGTCAATATTCACGGATAAACGAGGGACCGCAGCGCCACGAACCGTCAAGATTCGCGGCGAGCAGTTTACGCGGCTTTGGCTTACGACCTCCATGTCCCAGGAGACCTTCGCGGCCCGCATCGGAATGAAGCGCTCCGGGGTATTCCGCCTGCTGCGGCCGGGCGTGCACGCCATGTTCAGCGATAACTTCGCCCGCGTCGCCCAAGCCCTGAACATGACGCCGCGGGAATTGAAGGAGCGCATCGGGGTTGGAGAAGTCGTGGTGCGATCGTCCGATGCGGCGTGGCCCAATCTACCAATCGGGCATCAAGGGCCCGGCGCAGCCGCTGGTCGAGGTCACAAGGTTTCACGGGATCAGCGCGGGTAGCCTGCGCCGAGCGCCTGGATGTGGAGCACGGGACGGTGAAGGTGCCCGAAGGGTGGGGGGATTTCTTCGTGCGCGTGGATGGGATTTCCATGCTTCCGGACTATCCGGATCAATCCGTCGCCGCCTTCGAAACGGTCGAGGGACAACAGTTTATTTATGGCAAGGACTATCTGATCTGGTTCACGGATGGGGAGTGCTATTTCAGCAGAGTGCATGAGAGTGACGAGGACCGCGATGTGCTGGTGCTTCGTAAAGTGAACCCGGATCGCCGGCAGTTCCCGGATCGGTATGTCCATCGACGGGAGATTGAGCGCATCGCTCGCTGCGTTGGTGTAGCGATCGACAGGAGTTAGATCATCGAGTAGCAGAAATTCATGATGGGAGAAAGACGATGTCGAGGCTCGTACGGTGGCTCGACCATCGCATGGAGGTGGTGGGAATCGAAAAACGGAAGGATCTGGCGGAATTGACCGGCATCCCGCTCGACGTTTTCCGCGAAATCCGGGACGTCGGCTCGCTGGAAATCCTCAGCAGAACCCAAAGGCGCCTGCTCGCCGCCGCCTTGCGCGTATCGCTTCGCAATCTGGAACAGCTCAGCGACCACCTGGTCGATTGGATTGAAGACGATCACGTGTGCGACGCTGAAGGTTGCGGCCGACCGCTTCCTGGCCGGAAGGGTGATCCGGCGTACCGGGTGCCGCGGGAATTACCGCCCGAAGACCGGGGCACGCCTCTGATCGGGAGAATTCGGCTCGGCGGCCAAGCCGAGTTAGACGAGGATTGGCATCAGGAATGGGGAAAACACATTCCCCACCGATTCGGCAATGGGCACAACGTCTTCGCCCTGGAAATAGAGTCCACGTGTACCTCGGTCGTGCTGCGAGTGATAGCGCCCTGGGAGTTTCGCGAAGGAAGAGCGGCGGTCTACTGCTGGAATGGGTGGGAGGCTCAGGCGTGGTTCGGTCGTGTGTGCCTACAACCCAAGGCATATGTCGTAACGGCGGACGGGCAGCGACATAACCTGGAACTACCGAATGTCATGCGCATTGGCAAAGTGGTGGGCCAGTGGCCCACCGGACCTGCCTGACGCCCCGCCCGACTCCGGGCGCAAAAACAAACCCGACGGGGGAACGGACGGTCCCCAGCCGGGTTGTGCGAGCCGCTACTTGGACTCGCTCTTTTGTTGCAGTTCGTGGATCGCCTCGAACGTCTTATCCGCGACCTTTGCCAGCACCAGCAGATCGTCGCGGCCGAAACTGTCGGTGCTTTGCCACGTGCCTTCATCGCCGCGGTACAGCCGCTGAAACGTCACGTTGTACCGAGCGCCGCTCTCCGTTTCGTTCTGCCAAATGGCGGCTTTAACCGTGCCGATCCGGACTTCGCTAATGGGTTTCTGCTTCGTAGCCATGTGAGACTCCTCTCTAAAAGGGTTTGATTGGTCCGTTCACCTCGGCGTGACGGACAACAAACCCTTATGAGGAGTCGGAAGCCAGTCCGCAGCGGCAAGCGCCGGGAGCGAAAAACAGCGAGGAGAATGACAGGCGCGGCGGAGGCCCTTTTCCGCAATCGATACCGCTCTCTGGCCAGGAAACAGTTCCGCCATAAGGCGGGTCGAAACGTGGCCAGGAGCCGACTCGAGAAAGACCCTCGCTCCCCGTTCGCGCACAACCTCCAACTCGGTGTAAGATTATTACTCCGATGGTCCCCGTGACGATTCAACACAAGTTCGAATTGGTGCTGCAACATCACCGAGCCGGGCGCTTTAGTGAGGCCGAAGGACTTTACCGCGAGATCCTTGCGCAAGAACCCAATCACTTTCGCGCGATTCATTATCTTGGATTAATCGCTAATCAGGTCGGTCAACGAGACATTGCGGTTGACTTGATTCGTCGCGCCATTTCACTCAAACCGGATTACGTCGAGGCCCACGGCAATCTTGGCAGTGTCCTGAACGACTTGGGGCGAATCGACGAAGCCATCGCGGTCTTTCGCCAAGCGATTATGCTTAGATTCAACTTTCCTGAAGCACACACTAATCTTGGCAACGCCCTGAAAGCCAAAGGACGGGTGAAAGAGTCCATCGCCGCTCACGAACAGGCTATTTCCCTTGAACCAAACTACGCGGAGGCCTACAACAATCTCGGCAGCGTTCTGCAAGATGATGGGCAAATCGAGAAGGCTGTCGCCGCGTTTCGCCAAGCCATCGCACTCAAAGTCGACTTCCCAGAAGCGCACAGCAATCTCGGTAACGCACTAAAAGAACAGGGCCGGATCGATGAGGCCATCGCCTCCCATCACAAAGCCATTTCGCTTAACCCCGATTTGCCGGAAGCTTACAACAATCTGGCCAGCGCCCTTATCGCCAAGGGACGACCGGATGAGTCTATTGCCGCCAGTCGGCAAGCTATTCGTCTCAGATCCAGCTACGGTGAAGCCCACAGCAACCTGGGCAACGCCCTTAAAGCCAAAGGACATCTCAATGAGGCGATTTCCGCGTATCGCCAGGCCATTGCTCTCAAACCCGATTGCGCCGAAGCCCACTACAATCTCGGTATTGCCTTGAAGGATAGCTCACAACTTGATGAAGCGGTCGCCGTCTATCGTCAAGCAATTTCATTGAACCCGAACTTGCCGGAGGCTCACAACAATCTCGGCGAGGCTTTGAAAGAGATGGGACGCCTCGATGAGGCCATCGCTGCGTATCGCCAAGCCGTCGCGGTCGGACCCAACCTTCCGAATGTGCACAGCAATCTGGTACTGGCCCTGCATTACCATCCGAACTGCGATGACCGAGCGATCAGTGAAGAACTTCGCCGTTGGAACCGCCAGCACGCTGAGCCGCTGCGCGAGCATATCCACCCGCATTCGAACGATCGCGACCCGAACCGTCGCCTGCGGATCGGGTACCTCTCACCGGATTTCCGAAATCATGTGGTCGGCCAAAATCTACTGCCCGTAATCCAACATCACGATCGCGCGGAGTTCGAGATCATTTGCTACGCCAATGTGCCAACGCCGGATGAAATGACCCGGCAATTTCAGCAAAGTGCCGACGATTGGCGTGACATTGCCGGCGTTTCCGACGAGGACGTGGCCGAGCAAATCCGGCGCGACCAAATCGACATACTCGTGGACCTGGCACTTCATACGGACGGCAACCGGCTGCTGGTTTTCGCCCGCAAACCGGCTCCGGTGCAGGTAAGTTACCTGGGTTATTGCGGAAGTACCGGACTGAATGCGATGGACTATCGTCTTTCCGACCCCTTTCTGGACCCCGCCTCGACAGAAGTTGATTCTTATAGCGAAATTACGGTACGTCTGCCGCGAACATATTGGTGCTATCAACCCGGCTCGACTCCCATTCCCGAGGTACGCTCGTCGCCAGCGAAAGGGAACGGCTGGGTCACGTTTGGCTGCCAGAACAACTACTGCAAAATATCCTCGGCCGCATGGAACGTCTGGACAACAATTCTGCAGGCTCAGCCAAAATCGAGGCTGCTCATCTACTGCCCGCGCGGCAGCCATCGCAACCTTGCACATAAAACGCTCGTGGACCGCGGGATCGATCCCGACCGTCTAATCTTCTCAGAATCGCGGGGCGCCGAATATTTTCAGCGATATTGCGAGATCGACATCGCCCTCGATCCGTTCCCGTTTGGGGGCGGGACCACCACCTGTGATGCGCTCTTCATGGGCGTGCCCGTGGTCACTCTCTCAGGGATTACCGCGGTTGGTCGCGGCGGACGAAGCATCCTCAGCAACGTCGGCCTACCGGAGCTGGTCGCGCATACCCAGGATCAATACGTTCGCATCGCCCTGGAATTGGCCAACAATTTGGACCGTCTGGAGACTCTCCGTCGGGGAATGCGAGATCGCATGTTGTCTTCGCCATTGATGGATGAAGCCGGGTTTGCCCGCGAACTGGATATGGCATACCGAGGCATGTGGCGGAAATGGTGCGAAGCGGTTTCGGCTGACCGGAAGATTTGAACCAAAATCTCAGGCAAATTGTCGACACTTGCGAACTTCCCGATGACGCATTGAAGCAAGTTCCGTCATCGCCTCGCACATCCGCGCGATAAATTCGGCCGGCACGTGACAATGAGTTGCGCGTAAGCTGTTATCTAATCACAAAACGCTTTACTTGTTTGCCCAACGTCTGTAAATTAATTCGCGCAAGCGATAGTATCAGTCCACGGTTGGGCATTTTTGGGGCTGCAGGGACGGGGTTGTTAACACGTCTGGCGTATTGGTTGCTGCTACCCTCGAATACTTAGGCTTAATTCCTCCTGGAAGGAGGGGTCATGTCCATTGTTCGCGGTCTGGGTCTAGGCAAACGCGGTCGTCGTTTTCAGCATCATATTTCTAAAGCCGTTGTTGAGGCGCTGGAATCGAGGATTCTCCTCTCCTTCGTGGTCACCAATGCGAATGGGGACGACAGCGCGGGCTCCTTAAGATATGAGCTTGGTTTGGCTGTCGGCGCGGCTAATGCGAATCATGCCGCCGAGATGGTGACTTTTCAAAGCAGCGTGACCGGCACGATCGACTTGGCGACAAATGGTGCGCTGTCCATTAACAACACCTCCGGCTCGGTGACGGTTCAGGGGCCCGGTGACACGATTCTGTCAGTTTCTGCCGACGGGCACAGCAGTGTCTTCTCCGTCACGTCGTCGGCTACCGCCACGATTGAGTACCTTGGGATTACAGGAGGGGCGACAACCGAAGGGGCGGGAATTTTTAATAAGGGTCATCTGACGATCACGGATTGCGTAATTACCGGCAACAGTGCCAGTGACGACGGCGGCGGTATATTTAACTACGGGACCCTCGCGCTCACGCACTACACGTTCATAAGCGAAAACGATGCCACGGACTATGGAGGCGCTATATGCAACAAAGGTTCCGGGAACGTGACAATTGCCAGTTCGACTATATCTGGAAATAGTGGCGGAGCCGGAGGAGGAATATACACCGGCGCAGTCTTGAGCGTCACCAATTCAACCATCAGCGACAATTCTGCCTCCAGCGGTGGGGGTGGGGTATACATTTATGGTACCGGCACCGCGAATATCTCCTCTGACAGCATCATCAGTGGAAATTCCACCACCAATGGCTCCGGGGGAGGCATCCGTAACCACGGCGGTGAGTTGACCATTACGGCGTCCACAATCACCGGCAATTCCGCCACCGAAAGCAGCGGCGGCGGCATCGAAAATGAGGGAATTCTGGCGGCAACCACCTGCTATTTCCACGACAATTCGGCCACATTCGATGGAGGCGGGATTGCAAACCAAGGGTCGTACGCCGATACCATCTCGGGGTGCACCATAAGCGGCAACTCAAGCCAAGGACGCGGCGGCGGAATTTATAACAATGACAGTGTAGTAGCCCTACACGTCACCAACACGGTCCTGAGCGGGAATAGCGCGCAAACCGGCGGAGCCATCTACAACGAGGGCAGTTTTACAGTTCAGAACTCAACTATCAGCAACAACATCGCGCACGGTAACGGGGGCGGTTTGGCAAATGGCGTGTATGACAGTACGGCTGATTTGAACATCGATGAGTGTACCATCAGTGGCAACAGCAGTTCGGGGACCGGCGGCGGCGGCGGAATCATAAGCGGCGGCGAAGACTCCTCGCCGGATCTGGTCGTCGCCAACAGCACGATCACGGGTAACCGCTGCACCGGTGGCGGTGACAAAGGGGGTGGCATCGATGTTTACAACGGTTCCGCCAATATCACGTACTCGACAATCACCAGCAACGTTTGCGTCGTGGGTGACGGCGACGGAGGCGGAATAGCGAACTGGTACGGGAATGTGACCGTCGGCGAATGCACGATCAGCGGCAATCAGGGCGGCTTCGGCGGTGGGATAGCGGGTTATGGGGGGACGCTTACCGTGACGGCTTCAACCTTGGCCGCCAATGATGCCCAGAAGGGCGGCGGCGCGGCCTTTAGCGGTGGGGGGAGCAACGTCATCACCAACAGTACGCTCAGCGGCAATACCGCCAGTGGTCGCGGGGGCGGAATCTATAATTACTGCAACCTTAACCTTGTCGATTGCACGGTCAGCGGGAACTCCGCCGTTCATGGGGGCGGCATCGAAGACCACTACGGGTCCACCGCTCTCTACGGAACGATCGTCGCCGAGAATACGTCCGATGATCTGGAGGGCGGGAATTTCAGCGGGTTGTACAGCCTCATCGGCGATGGCAGCGGCGCAATTTCCGGTTCGCACAACCTGACTGGCGAACCGAGCCTATCGGCTTTGGGGTATTACGGAGGTCCAACCGAAACCATCGTGCCATTACCCATGACCGGCGGTAATCCGGCGATCGGCAACGGCGACCCCAGCGCCGGCCTATCAACGGACCAACGCGGATTTGCGCGGGACGCAACGACAGGATATGACATCGGCGCGTTTCAATCGCAGCCGAGTCCTATCGTAGTCAACACGCTGGGAGATGCGCTACCGGTCGGATTGGACCAAATTTCTTTGCGCGATGCGATCAATCTCGCCGACGCGCTCGGAGGAGACCAAACGATTGCCTTCTCGGCGTCTCTCACCGCCGGCGGCCCGGCGTCGATCGACCTGAACGGCACTGTGCTTAATCTTGACGACACTACGGGAACATTAACAATTGACGGACCCGGCGCAACTTTGCTGTCCATCAATGGCGTGCATCAAAGCGGTGACATCGACACCGGCGCACACACATCGGTCACAATCTCCAGTCTGACAATCACTGGCGCTTCCGACGGCGGCATCAACGCCGGCTATGATTCCAGCCTGACTGTCTCGGACTGCACAATCACCGGGAACTCCGGCGAATTCGGCGGCGGAATCTCAGCCGTTTACGCCTCTGTCTACGTATATGATTGCACCATTTCTTACAACACGGCCACCGCAAATGGCGGCGGAATCTGGGGCTGCCGACGGGGGCATTACCATCACCGCCTCCACAATCAGCGGAAATTCAGCGATTTCCGGCGGGGGGATTGGCTGCTACGACGGCGGCGTCACCGCAATCAATTCCACAATCGCCTACAACGTCGCAACCTATGCCGGCGGCGGCGTCTATATCAATACTGCCCCCTCTTGGGGAATCACCGATTGCACGATTAGCGGTAACACCGCGCCTTCGTCCAAGGGCGGCGGTATCTGTAGTACCGCCAGCCCCGGTTCCTATTTACTGGGGACGATTGTCGCCGGAAATTCCGGCGGGGACCTGGCAGGTACCTTCTACAACGCATGGTCCAACATCATCGGTGACGGCTCCGGTGGGCTATCGTATGGCGAAAACTACCTAGGCGTAAACCCTCTTCTATCACCGCTGGGAAACTTCGGCGGGCCGACTAAGACCATGGCCCTGCTTCCGGGAAGTCCCGCGTTGGACACGGGGGGATATTTCTACTATGCGGATGGCAATCCGATTGCATCTGATCAGCGCGGCATAGATCGGTGGCAGGATTACGGGCCCGACATCGGAGCTTACGAAAGCCAGGGCTTCGACATCACCATCACCGGCGGAAACAATCAAACTGCGCCTCTTAACGACCGGTTTTCGCAAAATCTATCCCTCAACGTTACGGCAAACGATCCGGATTTAACTCAATCCGACCTCGCCGGCGGAATCGTTACATTTAGCGCCTCCATATTGGGGTCCGTTCGCTACATTCGGCCCGAGCGGATCTACCGGTTATGCAACTCTGGATTCGTCCGGGCAGCGCAAGCATCTCTGCCACCGCAAACGGAACTGGGGGCGTCTATTCAGTCACCGCTTCCGTCGCGCCATACCCGTGGGAGCCCGCCGACTTTACTCTGGCAAATCTACTATCCGCCCCAACTGATCTAGTCGCGAATTCCGAAAATCAACTCGTATCATTGTATTGGGATCCGACTCCGGGCGCAGGCTTCCTACAACGTATACCGATCGAATACCAGCGGCAGCGGCTATACACAGATCAACTCTGCGCCCGTGACCGGAACCAGTTACTACGACCCAAGTTTGACCAATGGGACGACCTATTACTACGTAGTGACGGCGTATAGCCAATCGGTCGAAAGCCCATATTCCTCGCAAGTCAGCGGCACTCCGGAGGTTCCGCCTGACCTAGTCGTAACTAGCCTCGCGGATGACGGATCCGCGGGTACGCTTCGCTATGAGACCCAACAAGCTGAATATCTTGCGGGTGATCAGACGATCGTATTCGCGCCGAGCCTGACCCAAGCCGGTCCGGCGACCCTCGTTTTGAACGGAACTACCCTGAGCATTGATGACCCGAGCGGAACGCTGACCATCAACGGACCCAGTGCAAACCTGCTGTCGATAACCCAAGATTGGGGTTCTACTCTCGTTAATGACGCTGGCTCTACGGCGGTGATTCTTGGGCTCAATGTCACCGGCGTTTGTAACGACGGCAGTTTGACGGTCAGCGATTGCACTATGACCGGCAAAAGCACAAACGCGCTTGACAACTACGACGGCGGCATACTGAACGTCGACGACTGCACGATCAGCGGAAACAGCACTTGGGATGCGGGAGGAGGTATTTACAGCAACGGAACCCTTACGGTGTCAGACTCGACGATCACCGGCAATAGCGTTGGGGGGTCCGGCGGCGGCATCTATGCCAAAGGCACGATCTCCATTGTCAACTCGACCATCACCGGCAATACCGCCGGGGAGTCCGGGGGCGGCATCTATGCCAATGGCACCATCATCGTGGTCAACTCAACCATCGGCGACAATTACGCCGGGATCAGCGGCGGGGGGATCTACTTAGCGAGCGGGACGACCGCCGATATCACGGATTGTACGATCAGCGGGAATTCCGCGGGCCTGTCCGCCGGTGGCGTCGATGGAGGCGGCCAACTCTACGGCTCGATCGTCGCCGGCAATACGAAAGGCGATCTTTACGGCACTTTCACCGGAACGAACAACCTGATTGGCGATGGCACCCGGGGCTTATCGTCGGCAACGAATATCCTGCCCACCGGTGCGACGCCACTCGATCCGCTCCTCGCTCCCTTGGGAGACTACGGCGGTACCACCGAAACAATGCCGCTCATGCCGGGCAGTCCGGCGATCGGACACGGTGAATCCATCAGCGGAATTACCACCGATCAGCGTGGCGCGGTTAGGTCGAGTACCGCTCCCGACATCGGCGCTTTCGAAGGATCCGTATGGGTCGTCAATACTCTCAACGATCAGGTCGATTCCCTGAGTTCCTCGACCGTCTCCTTGCGCGACGCAATAGACCGCGCAAATTCATCCGATGGTCTTTTTGCGGTGATCATGTTTGCCTCTTCGCTCACAACGGGCGGCCCCGTAACAATCAATCTCACCGGCGGCATATTGCAAGTGGACAGCTCTGAATCGGTCGCCATTGATGGATCGGGCGCGAATCTGCTCACAATTAACGCCGACGGCCACAGCGGAGTCTTTTCCGTCGACGCGGGCGTTTCCGCCCAGATTTCCGGCCTCACAATTACGGGCGGCAGCGCCGCCACTGGCGCGGGGATTGACAACGCCGGGAATTTGACCATCTCCAGCTGCTCGATTACCGGCGATTCCGCCAGCGGCAACGGTGGGGGCATTTATAATTCCGCCGATCTGAACGTCTCCTACTGCACGATTAGCGGCGATTCCTCGGGCTCTGGTGACGGAGGCGGGGTGGATAATGTCGGCGGCGGCGCCGATATCGGCGAATCCGCCGTTTTCGATGATTCCGCCGCGGATGGTGATGGCGGCGGCCTGGCGAACTTCGCCGGCGGGACTCTATTTATCACCAACACGACCGTCGCCGATGATTCCGCCGTCTCGGGCGGCGGGATCGAGAATGACCAGGGCGCCGTCAGTCTGATCGACTCGACGGTAAGCGGCGACACCGCGACCGCCGGCAGCGGGGGAGGCATTGCCATCAACGACGCCACCGGCGCATCGCGCCTATCTTTGCGACGCAATCGTCGCCGCTAATACCAACGGCGACTGTTATGGCACTGATTTCAGCGGAACTTTCAATCTAATCGGCATCGGCGGTTCGGGCGGTCTCGTCAACGGCGTCGGTAACAACATTGTCGGCGTTGCCACCGCCGATTTGCTTTTGGGGAGTCTTGGCAACTACGGCGGCCCAACTGACACCATTCCCCTCCTTCCCAACAGCCCCGCTTATCACAAGGGTGATCCGCTGGCTGGTATGACCGTCGATCAACGCGGGGAAGCTCGATCCGATCACCCGACGGACATCGGCGCGTTTGAAGGCATCCTGTATGTTGTCGACACCACCGAAGATAACCCCATCAATGATGGAACACTTTCCCTGCGCGACGCGATTAACGCCGCAAATGCAATCGCGGATAATGCCACGATCACATTCGATCCGACGGTATTCACGCCGAACGCGACGCATACGATCGATTTGACCGACGGTGAGTTGGGCGTGGACTCCAACGATCTGATCACCATTGACGGACCTGGCGCAAATGTCCTAACGATCAATGCCCAGGGGCAGAGCCGTATTTTTTATCTTAGTTACGGAGGTTTTGACGTCGAAGGCGTAACCATCACCGGTGGCAACGCGTCGGTCGGCGGCGGGATATTCAACTCAAACGGCGATTTAACGGTTACCGACTCGACGATAACCGGCAATTCCGCCACGACTATCGGCGGCGGAATCTACAGCGGCAAAGATCTCGATGTCGTCGACAGTTCCATTAGTGCCAATTCCGCGTCCTACGGGGGCGGGATCGCCACCGCGCCCCATTATTTCGACTTCGACAGATCCGGCCGTGTCACAATTCAAGGCTCGACACTCACGGGCAACATCGCCTCCGAAAGTGGGGGCGCTCTTTACCTCGCCCAGGTCAGCTCAATTCAGAATTCCACGATCTACGATAACGTCGCATCATCTGGCGGCGGTGGCGGCGTGTACGTCTACGGCGGGGTGAATTTCGACAGTACCGATTGCACAATCAGCGGAAATTCGGCATCGACTGGCGCCGGTATCGATGGCGGCGGAACCCTCTACGGAACGCTCATCGCCGGAAATCCCGGCGGCGATTTGTCAGGCTCGTTTGCCGGCTTCGATAACCTCGTCGGCGATGGCAGCGGAGGCCTGGCAAGCGACGCAAATATCTTGCCGACCGGGTCGATGCCGATCGATCCGCTCCTCGCTCCCATCGGCAACTACGGTGGTCCCACCGATACAATGCCTCTTCTCCCTGGTAGCCCCGCCATCGATCAGGGCGTTGCGGCCGCGAACTTAGTCACCGATCAGCGCGGCGAAGATCGATCATCCGCCTCCCCTGACATCGGGGCGTTCGCTGGAATTCTGTATCAGGTGAACACCCTCGCCGATCAGACTGATTCATCGGGTTCATCAACTGTCTCTCTCCGCGACGCCATCAATCGCGCCAATGCATCGGGCGACGATGCCACGATTACCTTTGATCCGACGCTATTCGCTTCCGGCTCATCCGCGACGATGACACTCTCCGAGCCGCTGGAACTGAACAACGACTCCGGCACGGAGACCATCGTGGGGCCGGGCGCCGGAACGCTGGAGATCAGCGGCGGAAATACAAACCGAATCTTCACCATCGACGCCGGCTCGACCGTCGCAATATCCGGTCTCACCCTCGGCGGTGGACTCGCTACCGTCGTCGACGGACTAGCCACCGTGGGCGGTGCGATCGACAACGGCGGTTCCCTTACGGTGACGGATTCGGTGGTCAGTGGCAACACCGCCAGCGGGAATGGCGGCGGGATTTACAACAGCAGTACCGGCGCGCTCGATGTCATCGGAACCACGATCAACAATAATATTTCCGGTCAGGACGGGGGCGGGATTTCCAGTCAAGGCGCGGCTGGCATCTACGACTCCACCATCGCAGGCAACTCGGCGGAAACCTACGGGGGCGGCGTCTTTGCCGACGGCGCACTTAGGGTTACCAACTCCACCCTTTACGGCAATTCCGCCCAGGAAAAGGGCGGCGGAATATATACGGGCGACCCCTCACAATTCACGATTACCGACAGCACCCTCAGCGCGAACACGTCCACAACGGGCGGCGGCATATTCGGCGGCGGAACCATTTCGGGCACGATTGTCGCGAACGACAGCGGCCACGATTTGGCAGGCGCGTTTCAGGGAACCTATGACTTAATCGGCGACGGCTCCGGCGGGTTATCAGCGGGCTCCGGCAACATCCTTGGGACTACGGGGACTCCGATCAACCCGCTCTTAGAGCCATTGGCCAACAATGGCGGCCCCACTGAGACGATGGCGCTTTCGCCCGAAAGCCCGGCAATATCAGCAGGCGCGGTTTTCAATGGGCCTGATGGCGATCCGATCACCGCCGACGAGCGCTCAATTAGCCGGCCGCAAGTCATGACGCCGGATATTGGGGCTTACGAGACTTTCGACGGTACCGGTTTGGATGGTCAATATTTCACAACCACCAGTCTTATCGGTCTGAGTTTCACGCGCACGGACCCGACGGTTGATTTTAACTGGAGTAGCGCCTCCCCGGATTCTGCCATTCCGCAAACGTACTATTCGGTGCGGTGGACCGGACAGGTTCAAGCGCTCTTTACGCAAACCTACACGTTTTATATAAACGCGGATGACGGCGCGCGTCTGTGGGTTGATGGAAAAGAATTGGTCAATGATTGGACTGACGCTGATTTGACCACGGACACTGGCACGATTTCCCTCGTGGCGGGCCAAAAATATGACATCGAGATGGACTACTACCAACTCGCGGGCAATGCCTTAGCCCAATTGGCCTGGTCCAGTCCCGGCCAGGTGGAGGAGATAATACCCGAAGCGGCTCTTTATCCGGTTGATTTACCGCCGCCTCCGCCGGTGCCTGTTTCGGCACAGGGAGTGGGATCAAACGAAGTCGATCTTCAGTGGACCGATTACTCCGCTGGGCAGGCACAATACATCGTCGAGCGGTCGCAAGGCGCTGGCAACACCGATTACCAGCAAATCGCGCGTCCTTCCCGCGGGAACCACGACCTATTACGACATCGGTCTGACTCCGGGCGACACCTATAACTATGTGGTTTTGGCGAGCGATTCGGAGGGCAACTCGCTTGCCCCCCCGGTGCAGACCGTTGAATTGCCCGCGTTGCCGTCAGCGGATGTCGCGCCGTTGATTACTCCGGAAACCGACGACTCGACTACGACCGGATCAGACTTGTGGGTCGGCATGCAGTTCACTACGGGGAACTATGCGTTAACGGTGACGGCACTGGGCCGCTACGTCATATCCGGGGACACAGACGTCGATGAAGTCTATCTGATCGACAATAATCCAGCCCCCGGCGTCACACCTGTATGGGTGGACGTCGACACATCAGAGGGGACGCCCGGGCAATTCGTCTACACGCAACTGCCTTCACCGGTTACCCTTCTTCCCAATCACGTTTATGACCTCGTTACTTATGATCCCGAGCATCATGACGCATACTATGAAAGCCATTCGACCGCTACCGCAGGTGGTGACGTCACGCTCGACGGGGAGCTCTGGGGGTTTGACGAGGAGGGATTTCAGGGCGACGTTTCTACTCTTAACGGAGGAGAAACGTACGGTTTCGTCAATCTTGAATATTCCACTGCCATACCCGCCGCGCCGAGCGGGCTGACTGCAACTGCCGGTGTGGGCGGCGTTTACTTGACCTGGAACTCGGATGACACCACCAATGTGGGCGGGTTCGAAATCGAGCGAAAGGATGGGGCCAACGGCACCTACAACGTCATCACCCCGCCGATTTCCGATTCGAGCGCTACCTCCTATTTCGATGAGAACCTGACTCCCGGAACGGATTATTATTATCAAATTTGCGCAAGTGGACTTACGGCCGATTCCGGTTTTTCAAATGTAGCGGACGCCGTCCCAACCGCCGCGCCGCTTCCATACAGCGATGATTTCGATCGCGCCGACAGCACGGGTCTCGGTGATGGGTGGTACCAGTTGCCCGATGAGGCTCCCAACGACTGGAATATCTCAAACGATGAAGCGGTTTCGACCGGCGGTCCTGGCAACAACACGTTTTCAATCGTCAATGGACTCAGCGCGACCGATGTGGAAGTCACCGCCACGTTGACGCCGGGCGGAGGCATCGCTACCGCCGCCGGGTTGACCGCCGCACATGACGAGTGAGGGAGGATATATCGCGGACCTCAGCAATCAGTATGGCGGATACGGCGCTGAAATTTGGAAGATCGTAAATGGGCAAAAGACAACCATCGCTACAGGGGGTTTTTCCTATGTACCGGGGCCGCTGGCATTGGAGTTCCAAATTGTCGGCGATGAGTTGGGGTTCTATGTCAATGGCAATTTGATTGCTACCGGCGTCGATTCGACATTCACTGGACCGGGAACCGTCGGACTTTGGGCCAACGGCGGCAGCGAAACGATGCAGGACTTTTCCGCGCAGATATCAGAACCGCCCGCGCCGACATACTCGGGGTTACCTTTCAACGACGACTTCGGTCGTCCGGACAGTCTGTTCGTAGGAACCAACTGGACGGTCCAGCAGGGCCTGTTCGCCATTATCGACGACCATGCTGAAAACATCGCTAATTCCTATTCTATCATGATGGCCAACGGCCCTAGCCCCAGCGATGTAATTTTGAGCGGCGACGTCAACGTCAACGGCGGATGGCTATTCGGCGGGGACGTTGCCGGGCTCATGGCGCGAATGAACGGCAACACCGGTTACATGGGTGAACTCTCTAACGAAAACGGCACGGTCTATGCCGTAATTCTCCGCGACGACGATGGAACCTGGGTGACCCTGGATTCCCGGTCGGTCTCGTCAGGCAACGGTACCCTGCGTTTCGAGGTTCAAGGCTCCAGCCTTGACCTTTATTTGAACGGCGCTCCGGTCGCGCAAGCCACCGACGGCACCTACACCGGCACGGGTCGATTGGATTCACGGGCGGGCCTCAACAATATGTTGTCACGCTCACCAACTTTTCCGCCATCGCTCCCGATCTCCTCACGGCCGCAAACGCTTCCCTCCCGTTCAGCGATAATTTCAACCGACCCGACAACAGCCAAATTTCACAGTATTGGACCGTGGTCTCCGGCAACGCCGCGGTCGGCAATGAGTTGTTCGCGGGCAATGGCGAGCTCATGACTCTCGATCAGGGATCGAGCGAGGCCATCGTCAACGGCCTCTCCGCCTCAGACGTCGAAGTTACGGCCGACATCAATATGAATTTCGGCGGTTCGACGGTCGGGCTCGATGCCCGAGTGAACGGAGATACCGAATACCGCGGAGAGATTATCTGGAGTTCTAGTTACGGCTACACCGCCGAAATCCTCAGCGAAATAGACGGAGTTTGGACGACTCTCGACGCGCGACTTTGGAATTGGCCGATCGATGCAAATCTTCGTCCGACCGATCTCGGACTGGGAAATTTGAGATTCGAAGTCGACGGCTCGCAACTGGGGCTCTATCTGGGCAATCAATTGGTCGCTGCCGCGATTGACGGCAGTATCACGGCGCCTGGAACCGTCGGAGTGTACGGGGATGGAACTGTGGCCGTGGATAATTTCACGGCCAGCGCATATGTGCCGCCCACGCCGCTATACGCAATTCTCACCACCTCAAGCCCCTTCAACGACAATTTTGGTCGCGCGGACAACGCCATTTTCCTGGGCGATCCCGACGACCAGGACTGGACCCAGCAGACCGGCGGCATGGCGATTCTCGATCAGCAGCTTGCCGCGATGGCAAGCGGTACTTCTATCGCCACGCTCACGGGGATCTCCGAGTCCGACGTTATCGTCATCGGCCAAGTCACTCTTTCGCCGAACACATACTCGAACCAGTCCATGGGCTTGGTCGCGCGGTACAGCGGCTCCGGCGACAACGCGAGCTATTATCAGGGCGAGCTGACTAGTGATACGAGCGGCGATGTAGTCGCGCAAATTTGGGCAATCGTCAACGGTGTGGCTACGACCAGCATGCCATTGGCCAGTGCCACCGTCGCGGCGTCGTCGGGCGAGTTGCGTTTTGAGGTTATCGGGTCGCAACTGCAACTCTTCTTGAACGATGTGATGGTTGCCAGTGCGACCGATGCGACCATAACCGCCGCGGGGATGGTTGGGGCGGCCGGCTCGGGCGGAGTCCCGGTGGATTATCTCGGAAATCCATACGCAACCGTCTACACACCACCCACATTGGGCGATTTCGAAGCTCAGCTGCCCCAAGCCGTCGCAAATTCCTGGCTTTCGCTGCCTACCCAGACCAGCGGCTTGTCCATAAACTATTGGACCCCGGGGAGCTTTTTGAGCGACGTCCAATCCGGCGATTTCAACGGCGACGGCAAGAGCGACTTCGTGGGTCTCGATCCCGCGACCGGCAATCTAGTCGTCGGATTATCGAACGGCACGACGGGGTTCACCACCCAGGTTTGGGGAAGTCTGTCGACGTCGACGACCTGGTCGAACGTGGTGACCGGCGATTTTTCCGGAAATGGACTCACCGATGTCGCGGCCTATGATGCGGCCACCGGTCAATGGACCGTCGCGGCTTCCAGCGGGTCCTCGTTTACCACAAGCGTATGGGCCACGTGGAACCCCGAAGACAGTTATCAGGACGTACAAGTTGGCGATTTTAACGGCGACGGGCGCGTGGATCTTGCCGCCTGGGATGTCACCACAGGAACCTGGCAAGTTGCCATTTCCAACGGAAGCTCTTTCACAACGTCAAGCTGGGGCGAAGGCACCGCCGGCGCAAATTGGCAGTTCGTTGTAGTCGGAGACGTCAACGGCGACGGCCGCTCCGATTTAGCGGCGCTGGACCCCACGACCGGGCATTGGCACGTCGAGCAGTCTACCGGCACGAGCTTTATCGATTCCGTTTGGTCTACCGCCAATTCTTCCGACTGGACCTCGGCCCAAGCCGGAGACTTTACCGGGAACGGCCTGACCGACCTCATCGGCACAGTCGCCGGCAATCCTGCCTGGCAGGTGGCGCTTTCGACGGGCACTGGCTTCACAATCTCAAGCTGGGGCGATCAGGCGGAAAATCTGACCAACGTGGTCGTGGCCGATTTTGACGGCGACGGCAAGGCAGATCTCGCCGGCGAAGTCGCCGGCACCAATGACTGGCGCCAGGAAATCTCCACCGGCTCGGGTTTCACCGACGCCGATTGGTTCTATTCCTCTGCCGCCGTTCAGATTCTGGGCGCCATAGCCGGGAACACGCTCGGACTAACGCTCGCGGCTGCAAAGGATTTCGAAACGGTCTATAACACCATTCAATACCAGCCCTACGCCGGCGAAATGAAAGGGCCGCTGGCAACGGAAGAGAGCGGCGCAGGCAACGATTGGGATCAGGATGCCCTCCTTTCGCAACTGCTCAACGAAGACGGCATCCAGACCAGGTACGTGTATGGCGTGGTCGAGGCACCTGCGACCGAAGTCGAAAACTGGCTGGCCGTAAAGGATGATACCGCCGCCGAGACGGTTCTAAACGACGCCGGCTTAAACGCGACAATTGTTCTCGCCGATGGCTCCATCCCCGAACAAATCCAATTCGACCACGCCTGGATCGAGGCCTATCTGCCTGGTCCAAATGGGCTCTATTGGTATGCGATGGATCCCTCCTTCAAGCTCAATACGATTCAGCCGGGCATCGCCGGACTCGCCACCAACGAAGCGTCGGAATTCAATCAGCTCACGTATCTTTCCGCTGAAACGAGCGAATCGCCGATCGAGTCGTACGAAGACCAGATAGTCCAATACTTACAGGAACACGACGCAACGCAGTCGATCGCCGAGGTTCCCTACAGCGGAACGAACATCGCCAAACAATTTGCGACGATTCCTCCCTCCCTGCCCTACACCGTCGTAAGCAGCCAAACCCCGACGACTTCAATCCCCTGGTCGATGCAGGAACGAATCGTCATCAACGTTCAGGACGGCACGTGGGTCGGCGGCGGGTCGCTCTTCTTGCCCGACGTCGAATTTACCTACGAATTCTCTCTCCCGCAGGTATCGCTCGATACGATCATGCTCACCTATACGTCGATCGGCGGGGGGCTCTATTTGCCAGAGCTGCGCCTCAACGGTGTCACCGTCGCCTCAGGGCTCGAAGCCTGCGGCTTGTGGCCTCCATCATTTAACAACGGCATACAAATCGAGATCGATTCTTTTAATGCCGGTAACACAACCGATACGCAAGGCAACTACGCACCCGACGGTGCCCCCACGTATATCAACAGCCCGGGCGTTCCCGTCGCCATCGGCATCGATGTCGATCAGTTCTCCGAGGCTTCCCTCATCGCCTTGCAAGGCAAGGTCAACGCCGACAGCCTCGCCTACGAAACGGGCGAAACCACCGACCCCATGCCCGCCTTTTACGACGGCATGTCCCTGGCGATGACGCAGTATCTCTATTCTGTCGATCAATCCGACCAAGTTATCGCCGGCCTGAATGGACTGATCGATATTCACAGCGGCGTCGGCACCGGCACGCTCGCCTCCGATCCCACCAACGGCCAAATCCAATATAACTGGGGCAACCCGGTCCCCATCGCCTCGGTCAACACCTCCTTCAACGTCGGCGGCGGCGGCCAGACCTTCGATCTCAATTATACGCCCGCCACCGGAAGCACCGCCCTCCACGACACCCTGCTGGAAACTTACGAACTCATGGCCTTGAACAACTCCGATTTCGAATCGCGCAGCCTTAGAAACCGTATTCAACGGCGTCGCCGTCTCGGCTGTCAATGGAATCCAATACGCCAACGCCAGCGGCAGCGACAACACCGTCATCACCATCGCCCCCGATGACGACGCAGCGGTGAATGGCCTGAATATTTCCTCGCAGGACAAGGGCTACATCCAGCAGTTCGTCGATGGCGGCGACACTGTCATCGTCCCTGAAAACATACTTAACATCGGCGACTTTTCCGGAGTCGTCTTCATTTACGAGAATATCGGCCCGGACACGTTCTCCGAAGGCGATGGCGTTTTGGGAGGGGATACGCCTACGCATGGGGCTTATCTGGTATCGATCGTGAATGCAATTATTCACGCGGTGGTTCCTGGTCAAACAAACTCCGGTGACCCCGTCAATCTTGGGAGCGGCTCGTTCGTCCGAACGGAAACGGATATCTCCGTACCGAATGTCGGGCTGCCGTTGGATTTTGTCCGATACTATGTCTCCGGAAGAACAGCAGACGATGGCTTTGGAGCGGGCTGGACTGATACGTACAGCGATACCATGGTCACTCAAATGGGCGGAGATGTCCTCTGGACCGACTCTCAAGGAAACCAGTGGACTTTCACGCCGAATGGCGGCGGATACACGGATCCGGCCGGAATTTTCGGCGCCCTGACCATGGGAACCGACGGATTTATCTACACCGATACCGACGGTACCGCGCTATTTCAATTCCAGCGGCCAACTTGAGAAAATCGAGGATCGGAACGGCAATGCGCTCGACATTACGTACGCCGATGGCTTGATCGCGGAGGTTTACGATAACGCCGATCCCTCCAGAAGCCTCGCCTTCACTGCTACCGACGGCCATATCACGTCGATCACCGACTTCACGGGCCGTACCTGGAGCTATACGTATGCGACGGCCGCCAATCCAAATACGGATGAGACCACGTATTTCCTGGCTTCTGTAACGACCCCGTCCGATGACAGTACCCCCGCGAATACGCTTTCCTATACCTACAGCACGTCCGCGCCCCTGTTCGGTTTGATGACGGCCATCACCGAGTCATCGGACAGCAAGTCAATCCAAGTCGGCTACTATCCCAACGGGCAGGTCTTCAGCGTTACCGACCCGGAAGGCAACGTACAATATTTCTTCTATGACTCGGCCCACAATTCGGCCACATATGTCAACGGAGATGATCAGGCCACCGTCAGCGAATTCGATTCAAACGGCTTCACGATCAAGCAGATCAATCCCGATCTCACCCAAGTTAAATCCACCTATTCCACCAGCGATGAACTCCTTTCGCAGACCAATGCGATGGGCCAGACCGAAACCTTTACCTACGATTCCAACGGCAACATCACCGCGTCCACCGCTTTCGACGGCGTCACCACGGATGCCACTTACAACTCGTTTGCCGAGCCGATCGAGGTGACTCTCCCTGGCAGTCGCATCACCACCTACACTTACGATTCCAACGGCAACATGCTCTCCATGACGGACGCCGTGGGAGACGAAACCACATTCACTTATTATTCCGACGGACTGGCGGAGACCGTCACCGCGCCCAACGGAAACGTCTCCGGCGCGATACCCGCCGATTTTACCACCACGTACACCTACAATGCCGCGGGGCAGGTCCTCACCACCACCACTGGCCTGCCGTCGGCCGCGGTCATCGTTAACACCTACGACGATCAGGGCGACCTGACCAGCACGGCTCACGTCGTCGGTAATACCACGTCGTTTCTCACTTCGTATGCCTACAACCTCTTGGGCCAGCTCCTCTCCATCACCGGCCCTAATCCAGACGTCAACGGCGTCACCGGCGAATCTCAGGCCGTCTCGTCCGTGACATACGTCCCTTCCGAAGATGAGACGATCACGACCGACCCCAATGGCAATTCCACGGAAACGTTCCTCAACGGAAACAATCAAGTTGTCAAGGTTGTGAATCCCGACGGGTCCTTCGTCACCTACGCGTACGATGCGGCCGGAAACCTGGTCGCCATGACGGATGCGCGGGAACACGACGAAGTACGTCTACAATTCCATGGGGCAATTGATTCAAACTCTGAACCCCGACCCCGCGCACGGGACAGGCGGGAACCTCGACTTCGTCGACGTATAATGCGGACGGCCAGGTCACCAGCACGACCGACGCTGATGGGAACACAACCTCTTATACCTATCAATCCAACGACTGGCTTGCATCGGTCACCGACCCAGATAGCGGCGTCACCACCTACACATATGACTCGCTCGGCGACGTGGCCGGTGTTACCGATCCCGATGGGAACGTTACCTCTTACACCTACGACGACGATGGCCGGGTTCTGACCAAAACGGTCGGCTCAAGCATCTGGACCTACTCCTACGACGCGGATGGCAATCTGGCCTCGACAACCGACGCCGATGGTCGCACGATCGACTACGTCTACGACTCGCTGGACCGCCTCACGCAGGAAAACTGGATGGGGTCCGGCGACTCGATCGTCAACAGCATCGACTACACCTACAACGCCGACGGGCAGGTCACCAGCGCTAGCGACGATCAAAGCGCCGAGTCCTACACGTACGACGGGGACGGAAACGTCTCGTCGGTCAGCAACTCCGGAACGCCGGATGCGCCCACTGTCGTCGAGAATGAGCTTTATGACCCCGATGGCAATCTGCTTTCGCTTTCGGCCGCCGTCAGCGGCACGACCGAACTCACCAACGACTACCAGTACAACGCGCTCGATGAAATGACCCAGGTGACTCAGACCGACCTGGGCGCGGATGCCGAGCAGGCGAACTTCACGTACAACACGGATGGCCAGTTCGAGGGGATCGACCTATACGATGGCGGCGCGGGCGTCGCCTCCGCCCACTATCAGTACAACTCACTTGGTGAGGTCACCTCCCTCGACTGGGTGAATGCGAGCGACCAAAGCGCCATCAATTCATACGGCTACACATACGATCCCAACGGTCAAATCACGAGCTTTACCTCTACGGATGGAACGATCAACTACACTTACGACCATGATGGGGAGCTTGTTGGCGCCACCGGTACCGGTCTGCCAAGTTCGGACTCTTACGCCTACGACGCCAACGGGAATCGGAACAGCACGGGTTACACGACTGGAACCGATAACGAGCTTACTTCCGATGGAACCTATGACTATGCGTACGACGCGGATGGAAATCTGATCACCCAAACGACCATCGCCACGGGCGCCACCGAAAACTTCACCTGGGATTACCGCAACCGCCTCACCGAGATCACCTACAAGAATTCGAGTGGTACGACCACGGGGACGGTCCAGTACACGTACAACGTCTTCAATCAACGGATCAGTCAGAAAGTCACGAATGGGTCCGGGACCGTCACGCTGGACGAAGATTACATTTACGACCTATCCGGCAACCTCATCATGGTCACGACTCCCTCGGGCACTATTACGGACCGCTACCTATTCGGTCCCGGTACAAACCAGGCCCTGGCCGACACAACCTCTTCGGGCACTACCTCATGGATGCTGGCCGACCAGCAGGGGACGGTTCGCGATGTAATCGATTCCGGAGGCTCGGTGACCGATCACATTGTTTACGATCCGTATGGAAATATCCTCAGCCAGACCAATCCCGCGAACCAGCCGCGTTTCGGGTTCGATGGCATGCAATTGGATCAAGCCACTGGATCGTATTACGACAACGCCCGCTACTACGATTCGTCGACCGGAACATTCATCAGCCGGGATCCGCTCGGATTTGGCGGGGGAAGTTCCAATCTGTACGATTACGTTAGCAATAAGCCGACGAAGCTTAGTGATCCAACCGGGATGGGCGAAGTCTTAATTGGACTTGGGGGAATATTTGGTTTCGCCGATCCTTTCGGGTGGGAAGGAAATGGCACCGCTGACTTCGCCATCGGATGGGGGCCGGGCGGCGTCACAGTTGGCGCCTTGGAAAGTATCGCAACCGGTCCAACTGTCGGAGCCGCGTTACCCTCCGGAGGTGCCGGGGTAGATGTGGGATATTATCCTAGCGTAACGAACGTCACCCAACTTTCCGGATTAGGGTGGGCGGTTGGCGCCGCCGGGGGACCAGGAGATAGTGATGTTTGGTGGGAACCACCCGCTGGTCAACCTGGTGGTGTTTGGGTTGGTACACCGGTCGGCGTGGGAGCTACTGCTGGAGCGTACGCCACTGTCGCCGGATCATACACATGGACACAAGACCTGACTCCGGGCGTCAAAGCGTTCTTTCAAAGTCTTTCGAATGTGCTTAATCAGGCTTCAACTGTAGCGCAGATTGAGTCACCACTTCCTATCCCCGGCCCAGCCGCTGTCGCTCTTCAATATGCAAGCTCGGCACTCAAACACGTCGCGCGTGTGTTTAAATAGGCTTTATCAATGACATATAGACTTCCAAAATATGCAAAGGTCTTCGTTTGGTGCATCTTTTTGTTCTGGTTGCCAGGTATGGCTCTTTATTGGAATTTGTCCTCGCCATCCCACGAGGCGCGGACGAACCCTGACCAAATAGAGTGGCACAACAAGGGTCGGGTCTTTTACGTAAACCGTGTCGAGCTGGTTTCGTGTGAGGTTTTGTTTTGGGTGTCGTTTTCTTTGACGGTCCTGCTTGTTGTACCTCTGGTAGTCCACCGCCATGTCAAGAAGGGGAAAGATGGGGGAAGTGCCACGGAGGAAAAGTCCGGATGGGATAAGTCCTAGGTATTGAAGTGGCTGTAATGGCCCAGGACGTTGTCGGGTGATTTTGTTCGGGAGAATTTCGGGATTTTGGATATGTGCATGACATTGATTGAGGATACAATTGATGCGAATGGTCTCAGAACAGCGACTTTGGGGAGTTATTTTCTGATCCTTGCGCGAGGAAGACGATATTTCCATCCCGAATATTGGCCTGCCCCTCGATTTTAGCCGCTATTACTATTCCGGCTCGACCACCGACGTTGGCTTCGGCGCCGGCTGGACCGATAGTTACAGCGACACGATGGTCACGCAGGAAAATGGCGACGTCCTTTGGACCGATTCCCAGGGTGATCAGCACACCTTCACGCCCGCCACCGGCGGTGGTTTTACCGACCCCGCGACCATCTTTGGAACTCTCTCCCTGGTGGACGGCCAGTACATCTACCGCGACACTGACGGAACCGAGCCGCATCTTCAATGCCTCGACGGGCCAGCTTGTCGAAATCGAAGACGCCAACGGCAACGCCCTCGATATCACGTACAACGAAGATGGAACGCTCGCCTCCGTCTACGATGCGGCCGATCCCTCGCGCAGCCTGACCTTCACCGACACCGGCGGACACATTACCGCCATCACCGACTTCACCGGCAGGATCTGGAAATACTGTTATCAAACGGCCGTTAATCCCGTGACTGATCAAACTGTGTATCTGTTGACGTCGGTCCACACTCCGTGCGACTCCAACACGCCGGCGCAAACCACTAACTATGGTTATGACACATCCGTTTTCGGCTACAGTTCCGCCGCCGGCAGCATCAATGCGTCTTCGCCTCTCTTCGGGCTGCTCAGCTCGGTTACAAATGTCTCCGATGGCGCATCAGTTCAAATCAGTTACTACCCCGACGGGCGAGCGTTTACCGTTACCCTGCCCGACGGCGGAATCGAATCGGTCTTCTATGACACGTATCACGATACATCCACCTACGTCAATGAACTGGGACAGCCGACGCTTGTCGAAATGAATTCCGCTGGCGATGTCGTCAAGCAGATCAACCCCGACCTGACTCAGATCGATTCCACCTACAACGCCAACGGCGAGCTTACCTCCGAGACCAACGCGATGGGTCAGACCGAAACGTTTACCTACGACTCCAGCGGCAACGTCACCTCATACACGGCCTTCGACGGCGTCACGACGGATGCGACCTACAACTCGTTTGCCGAGCCGACGCAGGTCACCCTCCCCGGCGGACGCGTCACGACTTACACCTACGATTCTCATGGCAATCTTCTCTCCATGACGGATGCCGCCGGCGACGAAACGACCTACACTTATGTCCCCACCGACGGCACGGATCACACCAACGGCCTGGTTGAAACCGTCACAGCGCCCAACGGCAACGTCGAAGGCGCAACCGCCTCCGACTTTACCACCACATTCACCTACAACACCGCCGGGCAGACGGTTACCGCCGCAAACGGCTTGGACCAAACCGTCACCAACACCTACGACTCCGCCGGCGATCTGACCAGCATGACCGACGCGATGGGCAACACGACTTCATATACCTACAACCTGTTGGGTCAGCTGCTGTCCACCACTTCCCCCGACCCCGGAGTCACAGGCGAGACCCAGCCGGTCTCCAATATCGCCTACGACCTAGCGGACAATTCAACCACCACCACGGACCCCAATGGCAACATCACGCAGACTTTCTTCAATGGCGATAACCAGGTCATCAAGGTCGTCAACCCCGACGGGTCATTCATCAGCTACGCGTACGGCGCCGCCAGCAATCTCGTCGCGATGACCGATTCGCGCGGGAACGCGACGAAGTATGTTTACAACTCCATGGGCCAACTAGTCGAGACGTTGAATCCCGACGGCACCTCCACGACCCAGACGTACAACGCTGCCGGCCAGGTGACCAGTTCCACCGATGCCGACGGGAACACCACCTACTACTCGTATCAATCCAACGGCTGGCTGGCGTCGGTTACTGATCCGAACGGCAATATCACGACCTACGGCTACGATTCCGTCGGCGACGTCACCAGCGTAACCACTCCCTTAGGTACGACGACGTACACGTACGACGACCTCGGCCGCGTCACTCAGTCCGAAGATCCCACCGGTCTTGTAACCGAGACTACTTACGACGCCGACGGCAATGTCACCCAGCAAACTCAGTACAACGTCTCCGACCCAAGCGACACGCACGCGACCACCACGGTCTACGATGTGCTGGATCGCCCGATCGAAGTGACCGACCCGGCGGGGAATCATACCGACACTTCCTACAACGCCGATGGAGAAGTCATCAGCACCACCGACGCCGCGGGGGCGACGACCAATTACGCCTATGACGATGACGGGCGCTTGATCTCCACCACCGGTCCATCCCCCGACGGCGGTACCACGCCGGGCCCGGTTACCAGCTATCTCTACGATGCCGACGGGAACCAAACGGAGGTAACTGACCCCCTCGGAAACACGACGGCGTATATCTACAACAACATGAACGAACTGATTTCGGAAACCGATCCCGCCCCCAGCACCGGCGCGGCCGCCCCGGTTACGACGTATCAGTACAACACGGATGGCGAGCAGACCGCCATCACCGATCCGGACGGGAACACCACCTTCTACCAGTTTAACTTCATGGGCGAGCAGGTCTCGGAACTGAACGCCGCGGGATCGAAGTGGACCTGGCAGTATGATCCCAACGGCAATCTCATCTCCGCCACGGACGCCGACGGCCGCACCGTCGACTACACCTATAACTCCCTCGGCGAGGTGACCAGCGAAAACTGGGTCGGGGGCGACTACACCATCAACTACACATACAACAGCCTCGGCCAGCTCACCCAGGTTACCGATCCGGACTCCACGTACAATTACACGTACAACAGCGTCGGCCAGGTAATCCACGCGAACAACTCCGGCACGCCTGGCGTCCCCACAACCACGTTGAATACCAGCTACGACGGTTTCAATAACCTCGCCAGCCTGAGCGCCCTGATCGGCTCAACCACCGACTTTACAAATTCATATAGTTACGATTCACTGGCCGATATGACCCAGGTCGCCCAATCCGGCTCCGCCGTCACCTCGAAGCAGGCGAACTTCACGTACAACGCTTTGGGCCAAATCACATCCGAGCAATTATCCGCGTCATCCGCGGTGGCAAACGCTTCTTTCGGTTATAACGACGCAGATCAACTTACTTCACTTACGTACACTCGCGCCAGCGATTCCTCCACGATCAATTCCTACGGCTTGACCTACAACTCCGACGGACAGATCACCGCGGAGACCAACTCCGACGGCACGATCGACTATACCTACGACCACGACGGCCAGCTGACGGGCGCCAGCGGCTCGGGCCTGCCGTCGAGCAACTCCTATTCCTACGACGCGAACGGCGACCGCACGTCCACCGGCTCCGCCGCCGACACCACCGGCACGAATAACGAACTGACCAGCGACGGGACATACGACTATACCTACGATGCCGATGGCAATCCGATTACGCAGACGACCATCGCCACGGGCGCGACGGAGAACTTCACCTGGGATTACCGCAACCGCCTGACGGGTATCGTATTTAAAAATTCCTCGGGCGTAGTTACCGAGGAAATCTCGTACACTTACGACGCGTTCAACCAGCGGATCAGCCAGACGGTGAAAAACGGCTCGGGTACGGTGACGTTCGCCGAGAACTACGTGTATGACTCGGCGGGCGACTTGGTGATGACCCTGGACGCCTCCGGCAGCGTCACGGATACCTTCCTCAATGGACCCACGGGGCAAACCCTTGCCGCCGACGCCGGCAGCGGCAATGTGACCTGGCTCCTGGCCGACCAGCAGGGATCGGTCCGGGATGTCATCAATGACTCTGGCGCGGTTGTCGACCACATCGTCTACGACTCCTACGGCAACATCGTGAGCCAGAGCAGCTCCGCGAACCAGCCGAGATTCGCGTACGCGGGAATGCAATTGGATCAAGCCACCGGCTTGTACTACGACCACGCGCGCTATTACGATTCGTCAACCGGAACATTCATCAACCAGGATCCGACCGGGTTTGGCGGAGGGACGACGGATTTGTATGACTATGTCGGCAACGACCCGGTCAATTTCGACGATCCGACGGGGACGTTTTCATACCGGCTTCAGATGGTGGAAGAACAGGCCGCGCAGGGAGATCACGATGTGCTCACGCAGCTGCAAAACCTGATGCTTGTTCCACCCACGCAAAGTCCGGCCTGCTTCTCGGGGGATGACAACGGCGCGACGACAGGTTCGAACGGAGGCACGGTATTCTCGAACGCGCAACAGGGCGATTCATGGTGGTCGAACTTCTGGAATGCCGGGACTAACCCCAATTCTTATGGGGAGGCGTCGAACGTAACGCAGCCGAATTCCATTGTGTATACGTCAGCGGCACTTCGCGCGGCGGGAGTGGTTTTGGTAACATACGGCACGGGGGGCATCGCGGCGGAGGTGTATGATGCGTACGTTAGTGCCGAGGAGGCGGGAATCGCCGCAAGTACAGTGGCAAGCGCTGTGGGAAATGCGGCGATACAAGCCACTTCCGGACAGCCCTTCTCTTGGACTTCGTTTGTAGCGAGTACAGTTACGGGCGCTGGTGCTGGAGTGGCTGCAAACGTGGTAGGCAACATGCTTGCCGCAGAGAGTGAAGGCGCTGCCGGAAGCACGCCGGTAGGCCGTTCGGGTTCTCCCCTCGGGTCGGTTCAGGGGAATGCTGACGCCACAATCGGCGGTCGTACCTTTAGCGGCCACGCACTTGACGGAATGCAGGCCGACGGTATTCCCCCGTCCGTTGCCGAGAACACGATCCAAAACGGCTCGTCGATGGTGGGTAAGAATCCTGGGACGACCGCGTTTTATGATCCGGCTAATAACGTCACCGTCATAACTAACTCAACTACGGGCAAGGTGGTTACTGTCTCCCGTGGTCTGATCAAGCAGTAGAAGGCAGGTCCGTCATGGCTGAGGATTGGAAGAAGGAATACGACCAACGTCAATATCGGTTGATGGCTGACCAATTGCAGCGGTTTGAAGAAGGTCAACTCGGTCTTGTCTCTCTGATCGGCAGCCTAAAGTCTTTGCTTTCAGTTCTTGAAGCAACAGATGAAGCGTGGAAAGACGACTTCCGAAGTGAGTGGGGAACTTTGGAGGTGGCATATGCCATGATGCTTGACCAGAAGGGAGACGGCCTCGTGCCAAACGAGCAGGCGGCGCTTAATGATCTCGCCAACCGTGCAGATATCCGTCAAGCAGTCCGGAACATGCAGCGGCTTGTGCAGGAGCGCATTGACACGACGGCTGGCGCGGAAACTGACGCCGGGGACGGTGCGATTGCCGGCTGAAAGCGACTAAAGGTGGGTCGTCATGGCTGAGGATTGGAAGGCGGAATACGATCAACGCCAGTATCGGTTGATGGCCGACCAGTTGCAGGGATATGAAGAAGGCAAGTTAAACCTCGCCTCTTTGGTCAGCAGGTTGGAAGCGTTGCTCTCGGCTCTAGAGGCACCCGATAAAGCGTGGAAAAATGACTTCTGGAGCAAGTGGGGAACCTTGGAGACGGTGTACGCGGTAGCGCTTGACCGCAACGAACAAGGTCTCGCGCCGGATGCCCAAGCGACGATCAATGATCCCTCTCACCGGGCGCTCATCAACGAGGCAGTCCAGAATCTCCGGCGGCTCGTACAGGACCGCATCGACACGACGGCCGGCGCGGAAACGGACGCCGAGGATGGCGCGACCGCCGGCTGAAAGCCACCCATTGCAAACCCGGTAGGTTGACGGATCGCGCTAACTTCCCGCCCTGTCGGGAGTTGCCGGCGTCGTTGCCGCCGCGCAAGGTGTAAACACCTTGCCTCATCAGGTCACA
Source organism: uncultured Phycisphaerales bacterium (assembly GCA_963844715.1). Lineage (GTDB taxonomy): Bacteria > Planctomycetota > Phycisphaerae > Tepidisphaerales > Tepidisphaeraceae > UBA1161. The sequence continues at coordinate 950,437 of CAWJPJ010000007.1, forward strand.
GGTTGCGCCAGATCATTGTGGGACAGAGACTTACAAAAAGCGCACCTTGGTTCCTTTTACCTTGCCGTCTGATGTTTGTATGACCTTCTGCCCCCAGGTCAGCGCTGCAAGTGCCGGAATTCGCTGCAAATACCGACAAAGCTCATACATCCCTTTTATCTTGTATTCCATGAGCAAACTTCTCCTGGGTTAGATTCTCCGGGAGTGTCGAGACCCGTTGGTCCCTTTTTGCGGGAGGTTTGCCATGGTATTCGTTGGATTGGATACGCATCATGAAACGTCGACCTGTTGCGTGCTGGATGATCGAGGCCAGCGACTGGAGGGTCGGACGATCAAGGGTTCTTGGACGGAAACGGCACGGTATCTTCAGGCGCTGCAACAGCGTGATGGTCGGCCGATGGCAGTCTGCTACGAGGCATCGTGCGGGTACGGAGCGTTGCACGATCACCTGCGGACATTCTGCCAGCAGGTGGTGGTGGCGCATCCTGGCCGGGTGCGATTGATCAGCCGATCCAAGCGGAAGAATGATCGGGTTGACGCCCAGAAGCTGGCCAAGCTGTTGTATCTGGACGAGGTTCCGCAGGTGCATGTTCCATCGGCCGAGGTTCGTTCGTGGCGGGAGCTGATCGAGCTGCGTCGTCGCCAGGTGCAGACGCGCACTCGGGTGCAGAGCCGGATCCGCGCGTTGCTGCGGACGTACAACGTGTGCATTCCCAAGCAGGGAAAGGAACCCAATCGCCCGTCTCGGAGGTGAAGTCTGCCGTCGTTGCGAGTGAAGCGTGCGAGCCGTTTAAGATTCTGTGGACGGATCGGGGCCACCGCTGGCTCAAGTTGCTGCAATGGCCAACGCCGGCGGTGGCGTTGCGGTGCGAATTGTTGGTCGATGAGTTGGAGCAGACGGAACGCGCCATCAAGCGGGTGACGGCGGAGTTGGACAAGATGGCGGCCGGAAACGCCGGCGTGCAATTGCTGTGCACGATCCCCGGCGTGGGATGCCGGACCGCCGAGGCGGTGGTGGCGTATCTGGACGATCCAGATCGTTTTGCCCGATCCAACCGGGTGGGATCGTACGCGGGTCTGGTGCCGTGCCAGGACAGTTCCGGGGGCACCGATCGACTGGGCCATATCACCAAGGAGGGCCCGGCGACGATGCGCTGGCTGCTGGTGCAATCGGCCTGGCAGGTGGTGCGGCGCGAGCCGTTCATGCGGGCGTACTTTCATCGCGTGGCCGGCGGGCAGAAGGAAAATCACAAGAAGGCGCTGATCGCCACGGCGCATAAGCTGCTGCGTTGCATGCATTCGATGCTGCGAACGGGCGAGGTGTGGAATCCGCCGAAGGACGATGCCGCGAACGAGGCGAAGTCCGCCGCGACGGAAGAGAAGAGCGGCTAAAGGAAAAAGATGGACCCTTGTAGGCATCGGTAAGCGCCGATGATCGAGATGGGCACGGGATTGATAACCGGACTCCGCGGCAAGGCATGGGACCATACCCAGGATCCCGATACCTTGAATGGAGCCGGTTCGGATCACGAAGAGTGGCACGCCGTCGATAAGTGTTTTGACGGATGATGCCGGATAGATGCGTGGAACATCCCGAGCCTGAATCTCGTCCCCGTCTTGACACGGTTTGCTCATAGATGCCGTCTGATGTTTGTATGACCTTCTGCCCCCAGGTCAGCGCTGCAAGTGCCGGAATTCGCTGCAAATACCGACAAAGCTCATACATCCCTTTTATCTTGTATTCCATGAGCAAACTTCTCCTGGGTTAGATTCTCCGGGAGTGTCGAGACCCGTTGGTCCCTTTTTGCGGGAGGTTTGCCATGGTATTCGTTGGATTGGATACGCATCATGAAACGTCGACCTGTTGCGTGCTGGATGATCGAGGCCAGCGACTGGAGGGTCGGACGATCAAGGGTTCTTGGACGGAAACGGCACGGTATCTTCAGGCGCTGCAACAGCGTGATGGTCGGCCGATGGCAGTCTGCTACGAGGCATCGTGCGGGTACGGAGCGTTGCACGATGTCGCGGGTGCGCCAAAACCGGCCATCAATGGGCGCTCGAAAACCGGCCAGTGTTGTGACGCTTCGTATACCTCATCCGTTCAGTTCCATGCAACTTTCTGTTGAGTTATTGGCCCCGCATCAGGACGCCTGATCGGCAGGCACCCCAGCACCAGAAGATACTGGCTTTCTGCCACGGTGTCTTCCGGAGGGGAGGCCCTTCATCGTCGGCGGTACTCCGCCGTCCTTTTGAATTTGCCTTTGTGGAAGGCTTCGCCTCCACGGCCTCCCCGTGCCGCCGTGGCGCAGGCGATAGCTTTTGCCGGTGATGTTGATGATGGTGGCGTGCTGCAGGAAGCGGTCGAGGATCGCCGTGGCGGCCGGCACGTCGCCGATCAGTTTGGCCCAGTCTTCCAGCGGCCGGTTGCTGGTCATCATCGTCGAGCGGTTCTCATGGCGGCGCATGATGATCTCCAGCAGGCATTCGCCGGAGCGACGCGGAAGTTGCTTCATGCCCATGTCGTCGATGATGAGCAGGTCGGGCTTGAGATAACGATTCAGCGTTTTGTCCTGCTGGCCGAGTTCCTCGTCGCCGAGGAAGTCGCGGGCCAGGTCGAAGATGGAGCGGTACAGCACCAGGAATCCGGCTTTGATCGCCTGATGCCCGATGGCCTGGACCAGGAACGTTTTGCCGACGCCGGGTGGGCCCAGCAGCAAGCACATCGGCTTTCTCGCGGATGAACTGACAACCGGCCAGGTCGTGGATCTGCTTGCGCTTGATCGACGGGTTGAAGGAGAAGTCGAACTCGTCGAGGTTTTTGACTTCGCCGAACAGGCGGCCTTGACGCGGCGGCTACCAATCGGCTGGACCGCACGTTCAGTTCATCCTGAAGAATCAGTTCCAGAAACTCGGCGTGATCGAGCCGATTGCCGGCTGCCTCGCTCAGGCGGACTTCAAGGCTCTGGGCCAGGCCCGAAAGCCGAAGCTGTTTGAGCGTCTGCAACAATGAAGGTCTCATGGGATGGACTCCTGTGAAGGTGGTTGTTGGGTAATGGCCTGTCGCACGAACTGCCCGTAATCGCCCAGGTCACGGATGATCGGATGTTCCTGGATGAACTCGAAGTTCTGCTGAATGGCGGGCGGATTCTGTTGTTCGATGAGTTGCCGCAATGAACGCAGGTGATACGCCCCATGGCCCTGGGCGACTTGGCAGGCCTGCTCGATGACGCGGCGGGAATGCTTGTTCGTCAGGGACAACAGCCCCATGAGCACGCGCACGCCTTCGATGCCGCGATTCTGGAGCATCGACTGCGCCCACTGCGTGGCGTGCGGGCCGATGGATTCGACCCGGCGCAGCAGCCAGGCCGTTCCGCGTTCGATGCCGCTGATCTTCTCCGGCAGGATGTGGGCATCCAGCGTGGAGAAGGTTCCCGGCGGACGCTGCACATGCACGGCGATCGGCCGCATCTTCTGATCCAGCAGTCGGACCAGTCCGGCCATCCCAGCGCGCCCAGAGCTGCTGGCCCAAAAACTCCGGCGGCACCGAGTAGTACGCGCCCTTGATCTCCACGTGCCCATCCCGATGCACGCTCCGCAGCGCTTCTGGAAACAGATCGAACCGGGCCGCCGGCAACGGCAACAGCGCCGGCTTCTCCGCCTGCTCGAAGACTTCCTTCACCTGCCGGCGCGTCGTGCCATGGATGCGCGTGTCGGCGACGGTCGCTTCCCAGGTCTGCAGATGCTGGTTCTGCTCGGCCAGGAAGTGAAGGTCCGTCCCTTGAGGGCGTTGCCCTTCACATAGCCGATGCCCCGTTCGATCTTCCCCTTGTGCCGCGGCGTGTACGGCTTGGTCGGCAGGATGGCGATGCCGTAATGCTCGGCAAACGAGCGGACCTTGGGACACAGCTCCGGGTCGAACCAGTCCGCCCGCCTCACCGCCGCCCGGAGATTGTCGATCACCAGCGTCCTCGGCACGCCGCCGAAGTGCGCGAAGGCATTCTCCAGGCAACGCAGAAAGTCATCGGTGGTCTGACGATGCACCGCCTCGGCGTACCCCTTGCGGCTGTGGGACAGCACGATGCGGAAGACCCAGGTGCTCTTCCGTTTGCCATCCGGCACCGACGATGGGCGCGCCCCGGCCAAAGTCCACCTGCGCCTCGGCCCCCGGCTCGCATTCCATCCGCCGGAACGGCGCCGGCGCCGCCGCAGGTCAACTTCTTGACCAGCCGGCGCACGCTGTAATAGCTGCCGGCATAACCGTGGTCGGAGCAGAGGTCCTGATAAATCCGCTGGGCGGTCAGCCCCATGCTCCAGCTTCTGAAGAATCACTTCACGCCAGGGCGCTGGCGGCGCGTGACCAACCCGGTGGGCGACGCCTCTCCGAGCCGAGGGGGGCGCGCTGGCCGGTTTTGAATCTTCCCTGCGCCGCCAGCCGAAGATGGCGTCCGACCGTCTCCCGGTGAACGCCAAGTTGCCGGGCGATGTGCCGGTTGGACCAGCCATTGCGTGCAAGTGCCAGAATTGCTTGTACTTCCGCCATCTTGAGTTGATTCGCCATCGTACCGTCGTCTCCCGGCGAGAGCCGGAAGCCAACGGTAATGAACAAATCTCCTGTGCCTCAAAATGGCCGGTTTTGGCGCGCCCCTCAGCTGGCCGGTTTGTGCGCGCCCGCTGACAGCACGATCACCTGCGGACATTCTGCCAGCAGGTGGTGGTAGCGCATCCTGGCCGGGTGCGATTGATCAGCCGATCCAAGCGGAAGAATGATCGGGTTGACGCCCAGAAGCTGGCCAAGCTGTTGTATCTGGACGAGGTTCCGCAGGTGCATGTTCCATCGGCCGAGGTTCGTTCGTGGCGGGAGCTGATCGAGCTGCGTCGTCGCCAGGTGCAGACGCGCACTCGGGTGCAGAGTCGGATCCGCGCGTTGTTGCGGACGTACAACGTGTGCATTCCCAAGCGGGGAAGAAGATTACCGCTCGACCGTCCGGAGGTGAAGCCTGCCGTCGTGGCGAGTGAAGCGTACGAGCCGTTTAAGATTCTGTGGACGGATCGGGGCCATCGCTGGCTCAAGTTGCTGCAATGGCCAACGCCGGCGGTGGCGTTGCGGTGCGAATTGCTGGTGGAGGAACTGGAGCAGACGGAACGGGCCATCAAGCGGGTGACGGCGGAGTTGGACAAGATGGCGGCCGGAAACGCCGGCGTGCAATTGTTGTGCACGATCCCTGGGGTGGGCTGTCGGACCGCCGAGGCGGTGGTGGCATATCTGGACGATCCAGATCGTTTTGCCCGATCCAACCGGGTGGGATCGTACGCGGGCCTGGTGCCGTGCCAGGACAGTTCCGGGGGCACCGATCGACTGGGCCATATCACCAAGGAGGGCCCGGCGACGATGCGCTGGCTGCTGGTGCAATCGGCCTGGCAGGTGGTGCGGCGCGAGCCGTTCATGCGGGCATACTTCAATCGCGTGGCCGGCGGGCAGAAGGAAAATCATAAGAAAGCTTTGATAGCCACGGCGCATAAGCTGCTGCGTTGCATGCATTCGATGCTGCGAACGGGCGAGGTGTGGAATCCGCTGAAGGACGATGCCGCGAACGAGGCGAAGTCCGCCGCGACGGAAGAGAAGAGCGGCTAAAGGAAAAAGATGGACCCTTGTAGGCGTCGGTAAGCGCCGATGATCGAGATGGGCACGGGATTGATAACCGGACTCCGCGGCAAGGCATGGGACCATACCCAGGATCCCGATACCTTGAATGGAGCCGGTTCGGATCACGAAGAGTGGCACGCCGTCGATGAAGTGTTTTGACGGATGATGCCGGATAGATGCGTGGAACATCCCGAGCCTGAATCTCGTCCCCGTCTTGACACGGTTTGCTCATAGATGCCCTGCGTTGAGAACAGAATTTCCCCGATTGTCACCGATTCTTTTTTACCCATGTCGATGTGCGACGAAGGGTCTGATTCATCCGCGAATGAAAAACTGATGCCGACTTTGCGGTACACGCCTAGGACTTGATCGGTATGGATTGGGCCGAAGTAGCGGCTATCGAAGCTGCGTACGGCGGCGGAGCCGACGAGCAGTTCATCGGCGGCGAGTCTGCGCGGCTGACCAGTGCGGCAGCGGCCGACCAGCGGAATCGAAAGCGGCAATGGGACCTACACGAAAGCCGTTGACGCGCAGCTCGCCGTCCAGCGTCGAGACAAAGTCGCCGCCGGCGGCCAGCACGTGCTTAAGCAGGATCAGATTCGTCGGCTCACCCCGCAGACGCGTATAGGAATAGGCGCTGGCGGGCAGCGCAAACGCGACAATACTGCCGCGCTGAATACGACCGCCATGGTAAAGATAGAAGCCAATTGGAACACTCGGCGTGCGGTTGTAAATCACCAGCGGCGGATGCGGCAGCGACGCGCTGGCAATCAGCGCAGCGATAACGCCTGCGATGACCCGCATACGGCGGAGGCCTCGATCAATTCTCATGGGTTTGCTCCTGCAAGAATCGCAACAGGGAATCCCGATTCAGCCGCCTGGGCTCTTGGCCGGCGCAACGACTGGGCCGCAAGACGGTAATAAATCAGCGGAACGCGGCATGGATCGATCCGCGACTGCTGAATCTCGCCAATCAGTTGGTCGGCTCGGTCGACAACGCCGCGGTCTTTGCCGATGCAGCGGCAATTCAGGAACGCGTGCACGTTCACGGCTGGGTCGATGCACGGCAGCCGAAAGCCGCTCTGCCCTCTCTCCCGGGCCTGGGCGACAGCAAAGGCGGCGAACTGCCGCCGCGGCGAGACCCGCGCCCACCACAACACAGCAAACGCCTCGTCGGCGCGGAACCAATAATGCGTCAAACCATCATCAATGCGCCGCACCTGAACCGGGCTTCCGAAGCGCAGGCGAACGCTGAAGCGGTCCTTAACCTGACAAGCGGTCAGCCGTGTCCAATCTGAGTGGGTCATGACGGGTTTCGCACGGATGGGTTGAGACTGGCGTGAGCGGGCTGGGTTGGATGCAGGTATGGCAGCAAAGCAGCGGCCTGCATGGGCAATCGCGGCGGAAGACGCAGGTGGTTCTTGGCCGCGTGCGCCCGAGCCGGCCCCGTGTAAATCACCCGATGATCGTGCGAAGCATCTGCGTGCGTTGCCGCCGAAGACCTCTCCTCATGCCGGCGATTGGCATGGGTGGCGAAAAGCACCTCGTCACACCAGGCTTGAATGCGCGCCGAGGTTTGGTCATTCAGCGCGGGCTCATACCTCTGGGTAAGCGATCCGCCATGCAGTGGGCTGGCGGGCCCACGGAGCTGCGCATGGCCCACCAAAACGATGTGCAAGCCGACACCACCGCGCAGTAGATCCAGCCGACGGAGCAACTTTTGCCAATGCGCCAGCGCCAAGGCCTGTCCGTCGGGAATCGCCGCAAGGTGCTCGGCATTGCGCCGCCGGCACAATTCGTCCCCAATCGATAGCTCCACGCTCTCCAGGGAGTCGAGGATGACCGTGGCATACTCGTGCAGCCCAACGTACAGGTCTTGCAGCGCCTGCATAACTTGATCGAAGCGGCGGCATACCGGAAATCGAGTGCAAGCAATATGGTTGGTGCTCTCGTCAGTGGGAATGAGCACCGGCGCCCGCAGGCCCGCCGCCAAAGTCGAGGTGCCGATTCCGCGAATGCCATAGAACAGAATCCGCCGCGGCCGCTTGACTGAACGAGTGTGGATTTGATCGAACAATTTCATGTAGACCTCCTACCTGCATTGGTGAACGCCTCTTGTCCGTTACGACCGGACCAAAACCGCAGAGCATGGGCGAGGGCTGTGCGCGCTCGGTGGTGATGGAAGTGCGATTTGCGCGGACTGAAGGGATGAGGAGCAGGTTCTGTCTGAAGCGAGAATCCGCTCAGAATGTGCTTGACAATTTAGCCACGAGTTAGGTAAATGTACGGTATCGCGTTCCTGCCCAGGACGGAGCTTGGGTTCATCGATACCGCCGTTTGCCGACCGAGCGCTGGGCGCGGCGCGATTGTTTGCACTACGGGAGGAATTGCCATGTTGGGCGCTGCTCTTTCTGAAGAATTGCCTGCGGCCTCACTGTTTGGGCCTGCCCAAATGGCGTTGGAACGGGCGCAACGATTGTTTCGCCGCGCCCAACGCAGCGTGACCCATACCCTTCGCATTGCCTCCCGTGGTGATTTGATGGGTCCAACTCCGCAAGCCAGGCAAATACGGTTTGTGCCGTGCACGTGGGGCATGCGACGAGACGACTACCGCTGGCGCGGCGATGCCAATCGCGATTTTGCCGCGCTGCGGAGCGGCGCTTCAACGATGGGCTGGGCGCTGGTTCATGCGCCGCTGCGCAACTGGAGCGAACTGTTGCCAGGGACGATGCCGGATGTCATGGGCACGCGATCGGACCTCTACCTGGCGGACTACTGGCTGCTGACGGTGCATTACTTGGTCTGGTCCAAGCGTCTGCCCTATCCAATCAAGGCCAATTGGCTGCACGGCGCGAGCATTCACGATCGGCCATTCAGCTTTACCAGCGAACTGCCAACCGATTTGACGGAAGCATCGCTGGATGCGCTGATTTTGTTTCGTGAGGCGGCAGTGACTCTGCCCCGAAACGGCGGGGATATCCCGATCGCGCCCGCTGAGCCGCCCGTGCTTCACGATGGCCACTGGCATTTGATGACCCGCGAGGTTCCAACCAGCGCGGCGAATCAAACTCTACCCACTGCCGAATCCCTGGAGCCGCCGCCTCAAGCCGCCGTTTTGAAAGAGGCAATGGACGGAAGTGACGTTCTTCCCGAATTGAATGACCAGACCTTTACGGTCTGCTGTGGTGGCAAAAAGTATCGCTTTACCGCTCGGAACAAACAGTTGTTCGCCCTCCTGGATCGAGTCCGCCGTCGCCCTGGTCATCGGGTCTCCTTCGACGATCTGCGCACCACCGGTGACGTTTGGGATGGCTCGCGGGTGGAAGACAGTTCCATCCGCGGTGCAGTCGCGCGGCTTCGCAAGCTGCTCAAGAACCATGGCATGAGCGCTCTGGCCGAGCGGGTCACGACCGGTACGTATCAAGGCCGCGGCTATGTCGTTTTGCAGACGGCAGAAGGACACGACTGATCAAGCTAAAGGAGAAGCCATGTCAATATTCACGGATAAACGAGGGACCGCAGCGCCACGAACCGTCAAGATTCGCGGCGAGCAGTTTACGCGGCTTTGGCTTACGACCTCCATGTCCCAGGAGACCTTCGCGGCCCGCATCGGAATGAAGCGCTCCGGGGTATTCCGCCTGCTGCGGCCGGGCGTGCACGCCATGTTCAGCGATAACTTCGCCCGCGTCGCCCAAGCCCTGAACATGACGCCGCGGGAATTGAAGGAGCGCATCGGGGTTGGAGAAGTCGTGGTGCGATCGTCCGATGCGGCGTGGCCCAATCTACCAATCGGGCATCAAGGGCCCGGCGCAGCCGCTGGTCGAGGTCACAAGGTTTCACGGGATCAGCGCGGGTAGCCGCGCCGAGCGCCTGGATGTGGAGCACGGGACGGTGAAGGTGCCCGAAGGGTGGGGGGATTTCTTCGTGCGCGTGGATGGGATTTCCATGCTTCCGGACTATCCGGATCAATCCGTCGCCGCCTTCGAAACGGTCGAGGGACAACAGTTTATTTATGGCAAGGACTATCTGATCTGGTTCACGGATGGGGAGTGCTATTTCAGCAGAGTGCATGAGAGTGACGAGGACCGCGATGTGCTGGTGCTTCGTAAAGTGAACCCGGATCGCCGGCAGTTCCCGGATCGGTATGTCCATCGACGGGAGATTGAGCGCATCGCTCGCTGCGTTGGTGTAGCGATCGACAGGAGTTAGATCATCGAGTAGCAGAAATTCATGATGGGAGAAAGACGATGTCGAGGCTCGTACGGTGGCTCGACCATCGCATGGAGGTGGTGGGAATCGAAAAACGGAAGGATCTGGCGGAATTGACCGGCATCCCGCTCGACGTTTTCCGCGAAATCCGGGACGTCGGCTCGCTGGAAATCCTCAGCAGAACCCAAAGGCGCCTGCTCGCCGCCGCCTTGCGCGTATCGCTTCGCAATCTGGAACAGCTCAGCGACCACCTGGTCGATTGGATTGAAGACGATCACGTGTGCGACGCTGAAGGTTGCGGCCGACCGCTTCCTGGCCGGAAGGGTGATCCGGCGTACCGGGTGCCGCGGGAATTACCGCCCGAAGACCGGGGCACGCCTCTGATCGGGAGAATTCGGCTCGGCGGCCAAGCCGAGTTAGACGAGGATTGGCATCAGGAATGGGGAAAACACATTCCCCACCGATTCGGCAATGGGCACAACGTCTTCGCCCTGGAAATAGAGTCCACGTGTACCTCGGTCGTGCTGCGAGTGATAGCGCCCTGGGAGTTTCGCGAAGGAAGAGCGGCGGTCTACTGCTGGAATGGGTGGGAGGCTCAGGCGTGGTTCGGTCGTGTGTGCCTACAACCCAAGGCATATGTCGTAACGGCGGACGGGCAGCGACATAACCTGGAACTACCGAATGTCATGCGCATTGGCAAAGTGGTGGGCCAGTGGCCCACCGGACCTGCCTGACGCCCCGCCCGACTCCGGGCGCAAAAACAAACCCGACGGGGGAACGGACGGTCCCCAGCCGGGTTGTGCGAGCCGCTACTTGGACTCGCTCTTTTGTTGCAGTTCGTGGATCGCCTCGAACGTCTTATCCGCGACCTTTGCCAGCACCAGCAGATCGTCGCGGCCGAAACTGTCGGTGCTTTGCCACGTGCCTTCATCGCCGCGGTACAGCCGCTGAAACGTCACGTTGTACCGAGCGCCGCTCTCCGTTTCGTTCTGCCAAATGGCGGCTTTAACCGTGCCGATCCGGACTTCGCTAATGGGTTTCTGCTTCGTAGCCATGTGAGACTCCTCTCTAAAAGGGTTTGATTGGTCCGTTCACCTCGGCGTGACGGACAACAAACCCTTATGAGGAGTCGGAAGCCAGTCCGCAGCGGCAAGCGCCGGGAGCGAAAAACAGCGAGGAGAATGACAGGCGCGGCGTGCGACAACACGTGCAAAGCACCGGCGCAGCCGGCAAGCCTGGCGTGAGCATCGCGGTGGAGCGACCAGAGCGATAGCGCAGGGCCGGCGGTACATGGCAGCGCAGCAGAAATACTTTCGCTGTCCGAGTCGGCATTCGGCCGGCGTCTTCAGAACGAGTAGCGGCCGGCGGTTTCATGTGCGGCGCGGCGAACCGGCAGGGCGGCGAAGTCGCCGTTGGCCAGCGCTATGATCTGCGGGTGCAGGCGGAGCGATGGTAGCGCCTGGCGTCCACGAACTGCCGCGCAAGAGCGTGCGAGCTTACAGCCGGACGGTTGGAGCGCCGTGAAAGGAAGCGAACATGACCGAGCGGACAGATTTTCTGGTCGTCCAACGGCCGGCTTAAGATCCATTGGTCAGTTGGTCACTGAATTGGTCAGTCGTCATGTGATGGTGACTGTTAATGGAGTTGTCAGTGACCTCTTAAACAAGCTGCAAGCCTTAAAATGGGCAGAAAATGCAGCAACAAACCAACGCTGAGACTAAACTTATGCGCCGCATTTTAGACTTCGGAACCGAGGGTTGGGGGTTCGACTCCCTCCGGGTGCATTGAGTCCCGGACTATCGGGACGGTCCACTGCTGTACTTTCTATTGCTCAATTCGAACACGCCTTCGGCCCCGATGCAGTTCTCAACCGCGTAGCCGCCGAACCGCGTTTATTCGCGCGACAACGCGGGTTTGCAAACCTTGGGATCCTTCGGGTGTCTCACTGGTGGCCGGATGAATTCGGTCACCAGGAGCCCGCGGAAATGGTTTTGACTTCATTCGCCCTGGTATGCTAAAGATGTGAGGGAAGCCAATCGGTCCTGAATGGTCCTTTTACAATGGATAGGAAGGTTGACTCTATGCGCAGCAAATCATCTCACGGGTTGTGTCATTGCAGTTGTGGCTCATCGCATGAATCTTCCGGCGCGACGGCGGTTTTGGAGCCGGCGATTAAAGGTCGGCCGGACGATCGTGATTCGACGGATGTGCAGGCAGGTTACGGCAATTGCACCGTCTCGGGGTGTGACTGCCCCGCTTTCATGGGACAGGATCAGTTGTGTGGCAACTGCGGTCACAACTATGAATTCCACAACTGATCGTATCTAAAAGAAGCGGCTCGTCCGCGGCCATGAATCAATTGAACCGACGCACGCCGCTGGTATCGCCATACCGGCGGTGTTTTTCTTTTGTCTTGAGGGGACGTGCAAATCTGGTTCGGGGCGCGGATTATACGGCCTATGACACTTCAACGGTTGATTTTCAGCCGCGCATCTTCGCGATGGCGGCTGGTCGCGCTCTGGATGCTGGGGGTGCTTTCGGTGGTTTTGTCGCTGGTGATGCCGCGTGAGGTGGGCAGGCTGACAAACCTGTTCACGTCGGGAAAGGTAGTATCCTGGGGAACGGCGCGGAATGCAGTGTCGGCGATGATGGCGGCACAACTGGCAATTTCGCTATTGAGTTATGTGCGCAGCCGCTTGCAGGTGGTCACGACGGAATACATGACGCGCACGCTGACGCTGACCCTCTTCGGGAGGGCGATGAGATTTTCGCCGGATTTTTTCCGAAATTCGGAAGTGGCGAAGATCAACAACCGCATTTTGGATGACAGCGCGCTGGTGTCAAACTTTCTCATGCAGGGCGCGGTGGCGTTTCCGCTCGCGGTCCTCAGCGTGATTTTCTTCGGCGGAGTAATGATCGCGCGGAATCCACTGCTGGGGGCATGCATGGTTCCGCTGTCGCTGCTGAGCGGATATTACCTATTTTTCGACCGGCGGATTCAAAACGTGAATCGCACGGCGCGGCGAACATTCGACGAAATCCGCACCGATGCCAATGAGATGGTGTCGAGCGTCTCCGAGTTTCGACAGCACAACGCATTTGAGTACGGTCGGGATATTCTCAATCGCCGCCTGTTGAAATATCAGGGCGTGATGATGGACATCGGAAAGCTGACGGCGATGTTCCAGGCGGCCAGCCCGCTGGTCGGCTGCATCCAGACCGGAGTTTTGTATTTTATCGGCGCGGTGCTCTGTATTCGCGGGACCATGCACTGGGGAGACGTGATTTCCTTTTTGCTGGTGGCGCAGCTTTTCCAGACGCCCGTGAGCAATATCGCGGGATTCGGGCTGACGTGGCGGATGTCGCGCGAGAGCATGCGCCGGATTGAGGAGATTCTGGAGCGGCCTTGCGCCTTTGAGCCGATCCCGGCGGCGCCGCCGGCTCCGCCCGACCCGGAAATTTCGTACGAACAGGCATCGGTGAAGTTTGAATCGGGCGGGTTGATCCTTAACGGGTTTACGCAGGCGATCGGCGCCGGAGAGCACGTGGCGTTTTGTGGACCGGCGGGTTGTGGGAAGACGACGGCGGTTTCGCTGGTGGCGCGCAATGCGGAGCCTTCCGCGGGGCGAGTGGTGATCTCTGGAAAACCGATCGATGCCTACGATCTGGATTCACTGGCGCGGGCGATCGGTTTTGTGCCGCAGAAGCCCGTGATATTGAACATGTCACTCAGAAATAACATTTTGCTCGGTCTGCGGCGTAAGGTGGAGGGGGCGATGACGGATGTGGAGGGTCCGGTGGATCTCGTGGGGCTGGAGGGGATTGGCTCGGCGGATGACGTAAATCGGCGGCTGATCGAGGTTGTGCGGCTGGTCGGTCTGGAGAGCGATATTTTTAACAAGTGCATCGACCTGCCAGCCGAGTCGATGGGAAACAAAGGGGAAATGATCAATCGGCTGCCGGAGCTCGGGCGGCTGACGCGCGATCGGCTTAAGCTGGTGGAAGGGGATCTCATCGGGTTGTCGGCGGATCGGTATTTTCCGGGGACGGTCGGTGAGAATCTGTTCGGCCCGCACTTCGAGCAGGGGATGTCGCTGGAGTCGGCGGCGGATATTTTGCTGCAGGGCGGGGCGGAGTCGCCGTACCTCTTGGATCTGCTGGAATTCGGATTGAGGCGGCTGCGGCAGGAGCATGCGCTAGCGGTCAGGGCGCTGAATCGAGCGCCGCGGCTGGCGGAAGTTCTGGATTTGCATCCAATTGAAACTGGGCCGGGCATCGTGTTGGATCCGAGCGAGGCGGATGCGTCTGCGCTCGCGCGAGATGCCGCGGGGGCTGTGGCGTTTGCTGCTGCAATCGGCGCTGGAGGCGGAAGCGCTGGGGGATTTTGGTCTGCCCCGATCGGGTGATTTGTCGGGTCGGATCGTGCAGGCGCGGAAATTGTTAATCGAGCGCGAGCCGAGAGTGAGGGAAAGATGGGCGACGTTGGAATCAGCGGGCGTGATCGGTGCGCTGACGGTTCGCGAGAATCTGCTGCTGCGCGGTGTGATCCGCGCCGGCGCGATGCGCTGGAGCAGACGGATATAGCGATCGCGGCTGTGCTGAACGAGCAGCAGCAGATGGGCCAGGCGCTGCTCCAGGGACTGGAATGCCGGGCCGGTGAAGACGGGAATCTCCTATCCGGGGGACAGAGGCAGAAGCTGGCGATCGCCCGCGTGCTGATGAAAAATCCGCGCGTGCTGCTGCTGGATGAGGCAACCAGCGCAATGGACGAGATTTCCCAAAGGCAGATCGTGGAGGTGATTCGCTCGCAATTCGCGGGGAAGACGGTTTTGTCGATTTCGCACCGGTTTTCAACGATCCGGGATTTTGATCGGGTGCTGATGCTGGATCGCGGCCGGCTGGTCGAGTCGGGGCCGTTTGAAGAATTGGCGGTGAAAGGTCGAATGCTTCCGCAAATGCTCAGGCAGGAGTCGGGCGGGTCGATTCGCGGCGCGAAAGATGATGTGGGGCGGGAGCCGGGATCGGTGGCGAGTGAGCCGGAACCCGCGGGTCCGCCGGAGTCGGGGCAGGCGGGGGATTCGATGTCGGAGATTGCGCGGAAATTGACGCTCTGTCCGCTGTTTGCGGGAATGTCGAGCGATCGACTCATTCTTCTGTCCCGCTCGTGCGCGAATTTCATTTCCGCGAGGGGGAGCTGCTGTATAGTCAGGGCGATGCAGGAGACGAAATGTTTGTGATTTTGCAGGGGCAGGTAGAAGTCTTCAATCCGGACGGCGGGACGAAGGAGAGGATTGTTGCGCGGTACCGCTCCGGGAAGGCGTTCGGGGAATTGGGGATGTTCGGCCAGGGCGTTCGGTCTTTGAGCGCGCGGGCGTCGACGGACACGCGGGTGGCGTCGCTGACCCGGGAGAAGATGATTCCGATCATGGCGGCCGAGCCGCAAATTGCGCTGACGCTGCTTAAATCACTATCGAACATGATCGTGCATCTCGATGAACAGATTTCCCAGGCGGCTCGGAAAAGGTGAAAGATGTGATTTGGGGCGGGTGGTTGCGACGTCCGGCGGTGTGGGTACTCTTTTTGGCGGGCTCCTGCGGCAACCCCTTCGACGTCGCGACACAGGTTTTCTTGTAACTGGATGTATTTCAGCGTATCTCGATGCGCGGAAATCTCGATTTTCGGCCGCAAAAACGCTGTTCTCGAGGGTCTTCGGAACCGAGGGTTGGGGGTTCGACTCCCTCCGGGTGCATTTTAAATCGCTTTTGATTTTCGAATATCCCGTCAATCACTGGCTTGCATGATTAGGCCACATCAATCGACTTCCACTTCCACCAGGTGTTCCTTCCGATCATCATTCATTCGCAATATGCCGCTCGGCTGATCCACTCCGTCCGCGGTCAGACGCTTGATTTGTTTTCCGCCGCCTTGGTTGTGGAAAGTGATGTGGTAGAACGTCTCGCGGAAACGATAGTGAATTTTAAACTCCTTCCAATCCGCGGGCAGGCAGGGGGCGAAACGCAATTGGTCCACTTCCAGATTGAGACCAAGCAGCGATTCGGTGATCAGGCGATACATCCAACCCGCTGATCCGGTGTACCAGGTCCAGCCGCCTCGGCCGGCGTGCTGCGGATTGAGATAGACGTCCGCGGCCATGACATATGGTTCGACTTTGTATTTCCGGATGGCCGAGTTGCTGTTGCTGTGTCTTATCGGATTAATGAGCTGGAATAACTCCCATGCCTTGGAGCAATCGCCCGCGGCGGCGAAAGCCATCACGGTCCAAATCGCGGCGTGTGTGTATTGCCCGCCATTCTCGCGAACCCCTGGCACGTATCCTTTGACATAACCCGGATCGAGCGTGGATTTATCAAACGGCGGATCGAACAATTGGATGACGCCTACGTCCCGTTTGACGAGCAGCCGGTCCACGGCCGCCATCGCCTGGCGGGAGCGCCTCGGATTCCCCGCGCCAGAGAGGACGGACCAGCTTTGGGGGATCGAATCGATACGGCATTCGGGGTTCGATGCGGAGCCGAGCGGCTCGCCATTATCGAAATAGGCTCGCCGATACCATTCCCCATCCCATCCGTTTGCCTCGATATTCTGGCGCAATTTCACGGCTTCGGTTGTGCAAAGAGTTGCGACGACATCATCTCCCCGTTTTTTGGCGATGGTTTCGAACTGTTGGAGCACGTCCTGGAGGAAAAAGGCGAGCCAGACGCTTTCGCCTTTGCCGTGTTCGCCGACGAGATTCATTCCGTCGTTCCAGTCGCCCGTGCCCATGAGGGGAAGCCCGTGTTCCCCGAATCTTAATCCGTGCCGGATTGCGCGGACGCAATGTTCGTAAAGCGCGGCGGATTCGTCCGATCGATTAGGCAGGTCGTAATAGCTGTCCTCCTCGGGCTTCACGGGGCGGCCGTCCAAAAACTGAATTTTCTCGTCGAGCACTCCGGTGTCGCCGATGGCGGTGACGTAGCGGCATGTGGCAAAGGGGAGCCAGAGAAAATCGTCGGAGATTCGAGTGCGAACGCCGCGACCAGACGGGGGATGCCACCAATGTTGCACATCTCCCTCGCGGAATTGCCGGGCAGCGCAGCGCAAAATTTGCTCGCGGAGGATTGCCGGCTGTGCGTGGACGAGCGCCATGGTGTCCTGAAGTTGGTCTCGGAATCCGAACGCGCCGCCGGATTGGTAGTAGCCACTGCGCCCCCAGACCCGGGAGGCGAGCGTTTGATAGAGGAGCCAGCCGTTGGCCAGGAAGTTGACGGAGGCGTCGGGAGTTTCGACGTGCAGGACTCCGAGGGTTCGGTTCCAAAAGTTCCAGACCGATTCCATCGCCGTGCGGGCGGCGGCCAGGCCGCGGAAGCGATTCACTAGATTTCGGGTATCGGCCAAATCCCGGCCGGTGCCAAACGTGAAGACGATCTCGCGATCCTGCCCATCAGCCAGATCGACATAGACCTGCACGGCCGCGCAAGGATCGATCCCCGCTCCCACTCGTCCCGACAAACGGGTGCGCCCGAGGCAGGCGGGGTCGGCGGGAGTTCCGTTGCGGCCCAGAAATTCGCCGCGATCGCCGGTAACCGTTCGTTTGGATTCGCTTGAATCGAGAAAGACGACGCGACTGGCAAACTCGCTGTTGTAAGTGTTCCTTGCCAGCAGGGCGCCGGTCTTGGGATCGACTTCCGTCACGATATTGGGGGCGTGCATTTCCCGCCGATCCCCCAATTGCAATTCGAAATAACCCGTGACCGATATCCGTCTGGCTCTGCCCGAGACGTTGCGCACCTTGAAGACGATGAATTTCACCGGCGCGTCGGTTGCGACGTAGGTTTGCATTTCCGTTGCGACGCCGCCGTCGGTGTATTCAAAGATGCTGTAGCCAAACCCGTGGCGAGTCGTATAGGGCATAGGCCCGCGTGCCGGCAGGGGGGCCGGGGACCAGAATCGCCCGCTTTCCTCGTCCCGGATATAGAAGGCTTCACCGCTGGCGTCGCCGACAGGGTCGTTGTTCCAGGGCGTGAGCCGGAATGAATAGGCGTTTTCACACCAGGTGTACGCGCCGCCGCTTTCGCTGACGACCGTGCCGAACCACGGGTTGGCCAAGACGTTCACCCAAGGCGCGGGGGTGGGTGATTCGGGGGTGGTGGTGATGACGTATTCGCGCCCGTCTTGCGTGAATCCGCCGATTCCATTGAACTCCGCCAGGTCGTGCGCCGGCATCTCGACGCCGACGGGGATCTCCCCCCTGCGCCCGCGGACGGAGCGGAATCTCGGCACGGGGATTTCCAGTCCCGCGCGCCGTTCCAACTGCTCGGCAAGAGTCCCGGCGGTGTCGCTGATAATGACGCGTGCGACCGTCTGCATGAGCACTTTGTCTTCGTCCGGAATTTGCTCGAGCCGGCGAATGAAAATCCCGCCCGGTTTATCGAGCAGGTTCGCTTCTGCGCGGGAGGTGATCACGCCGGTGATCTGATCCTGCAATTGTTGGCGGTATCCGGATTGATCTTCGTTCCAGATGACCAGATCGACCGCCAATCCGTGCACGCGCCAATAGGCGTGGGCTTGTACGAGTTGACGCACCAGGTTGATTTGCGCGGGGTCACCGATGCGCAAGAGCACGATCGGCAGATCGCCCGAAATACCATAGGCCCACAAGCCGGATTGTCCGCGATGATTCCGCGCAATCACGCTGCCGGAAGCTCGCAACAAAGGATTGGCGTAAAGAATATTGCTGGCGAGGCGTCCGAAGAGTTGCGCGTCGGCCTCGGCCGCGTCGAGCTGCCGAAGCACGACCTGACTGTGCGTCCATGCGAGGTCGAAGACGCGGTCGGCCAGCCGGCGGTCATGATACTTCTCAACGAGCGCAATCGCCGCCTCGTGTGTCTCGGCGGCTCCAGTCACGAGGTGCAGCCGTACGGTCTCGTCCGGCCCGACAACCACCGTGTTGCGAATGGCGACGATCGGGTCGAGCACTGATCCTTCACTGTCGGTCAGCGCAGTGCGGTGCATCGCCGCCGGGTCCGAGAGCGTACGGCCCCTTCCGACGAATTCTTCGCGGGCTGTTTCGTAGGTCGTCGGCGCGGCGGAATCCCCGTGGACTGTCATCAGGTGCAGCATCCAGGGCGGCTTCTCACCGGCGGAACGCGGACGACGCGTGCACAGGATCGCCTGCCGGTCTCGAACGAGTTGTGTTTGAACGAATAAATTGCTGAACGCCGGGTGCGCCGCGTCCGCCGCCGGCGGCGCAAGCACGACCTCCGCATAACTGGTTAACTCGATTGTGCGCGGGAATCGGCTTCGATTCGTGATGTTGATGCGGCGCAACTCGATGTCATCCTCCGGGGAGACGCTGATTTCCATGTGAGTTTCGATGTCCGCGTCGCGGCGGCGAAACTCCGCTCGCCCCTGCGAATAAATGGCTTCGTAAGAATTGGGCCGTTTGATCGCCGGTTGCTGTGCTGCCGACCAGAACTCGCCGCTTTCGACGTCGCGGAGATAGCAAAATGTGCCCCAGCAATCGCGTGTGGAATCTTCCCGCCAGCGCGTGACGGCCAAGCCGCGCCAGCGGCTGTAACCGCCCCCCGCGGCCGTGACCGCAACGTGATAGCGGCTATTGGAGAGGAGATGCACCTCGGGCACGACGGTTTGCGGCGTAGTGAAGACGCGGAAGTTCGCGCCTGACTCGACGGACTGTCCGATTTCGAGAGAAACTTCCGCGGGATGCGGATAGATGGACGCCGCTTTGGGGACGCGCTCCTGTAATAGTGAATCGGTCGCCCGAAAAGCGGGGTCCAATTCGAAGCGGCGCTGCATGGGCCGATCCAGCAACAAATGCGCCAGCGATAAAAGGGTCATTCCCTGATGATGCGCCATATACGACTCGACCGTGACGCTCTCCTGCCCCGGCGGCAGACGCGACGGAGAGTAATCCGCCGCTTCATAAAACCCGTAGCCCTTCAGCCGGCCTTCGCGGGCCAGGCGGCGAAGGTTCGCGCATGCCTGCTCCGGAAGGACCATCAGTGCCAGCGCGCTGGCGTACGGCGCAACGACCAAATCGTCGGCCAATCCGCGCTTGAATCCCAAACCCGGAACCCCGAACGCGCGATATTGGTAGTTGAGCTGCGCATCGGTTTTGCTGTATCCGGACTCGGAAATCCCCCACGGCACGCCGCGCTCCCGCCCGTACTCGATCTGCCGGCGCACCACCGCGCGATACGTTTCATCGAGGAGCGTATGTTCGTAAGTCGGCATGACGAGCAGCGGCATCAGATATTCAAACATCGACCCGCTCCAGGAGAGCAGTGCCATGCCTCTTCCCGCGTTGGTCAGCGACCGCCCGAGGCTAAACCAGTTTTCCTGCGGTAGTTTGTCCTGGGCAATGGCGATGAAGCTTGCGAGCCGCGCTTCGGATGCGAGCAAGTCGTAGAAGCCGGAATCGAGGCGTCGATTGGCGACGTCGTAGCCGATGCTAAGGAGGTGCCGATCCTTGTCGTAAAGAAAGCTGTAGTCGATATCCGCCAGTTCGCGGCAGCGAACCGCCAGTTGTCGCAAGTCTGAAATGCGTTTCGCGGCAATTTCGGAGGCCGCGCGTAACGGCGCTGCGAAGCGTTGCCACATTCCCATTGCCCGAATCGGTCGCGGAAAGTGGCGTGGATTCCGATTGTGCAACCTGGGATAGGGAGGGTAGGTTGTGGAACCCGGATAGATCGATCTCCGCGGAAGAGGCCAACTCGTCCAGATCCTGCAAGAAGGTGTGACACTGCTGCTCGACGGCGCGAGGCCACCATTTCAATTCATCGTCGGCATTGGGTCCTAATGTGCTCGCCAGTTCATTGCTCGCGTTCGCCACCTGCTGGAGGAGCGTTCGGCAGTCCGCCAACGTTTTCGCCGGCGTCCGCAGTTTGTCGCGGAGCCGCTCCAGACGGGCGATCACTTCCCGGCCGGCTGGGGCGGCAGAGGTCCGCGCTGTCTCAAGCAGCGCTTCCAGCGTCCAACCCAATCCCGCCAACGCGACAGCGGGGCGAAAAATTTTATCGTTGGCCAATTCGTCCAGTCCCGACGCGAGCGTAAGCAGATGTGCGGCGAGGTTTCCGCTGTCGACGGTCGACACATACAGAGGCCGAAGGGGTTCCAGCGTGCGCGTGTCGTACCAGTTATAGAAATGTCCCCGGTAGCGCTGAAGCTTATCCAATGTGGCCAGGGTCCGAGTGGTTCGCTCGATCACGCCGGTGACGGGGATATACCCGAAATCGTAAGCGGCCAGATTCGCCAGCAGCGACATGCCGATGTTTGTGGGTGAGGTGCGATGCGCCACGCCTTTGGGCGGGTCTTCCTGGAAATTGTCGGGTGGAAGGTGGTTGTCGTCGGAATCGACAAAAGTTTCGAAATAGCGCCAGGTGCGCCGTGAGACCATTCCCAGGAACGACAAATCCTCGGCCGTCAGGTGCGGGCGCGGAGCCCTGATCGGGCGGCTCAACAGGAACGCGACCGCCGGCGCGACGAACCACGATCCAATCACCGGCGCCGCGATCGCCAGCGCGTCGCGGCGGGCGAGACTGATCACCAGCAGCGCAAGGGCTGCCGTCAGCGGCGCGATCCACATTAACGAGTAGAACCCGGCAAGATCGCTGCGCACGGAGCGCTGCGCCTCGCGCGCGGTGCGCCACTCGAGCAAACCGCGGCCGGTGAGCAGTAATCGGAAGAGTGTTCGACGGATCGCGTCAAGACTCACCGTCGCGTCATACGGCAAACTTGCCAGCACAAATGCCTGCTGCAAAACTTGCCGCGTTACGGCGTATGCAACTTGCCGCGCATGAAACATGATCGGCAGGTCCGCCGGTCGGCGCCTCAGTTCGGCAGCGCCATTGAGAACCGCCGGAAGTAGCAGAATCGCCGCCACGATTACCGTGCATAACAGCGCAGCGCCCGGCAGCAGCCAGCCAAGAACGAGCAGTCCCAGCAGCGCGGCGGGCATCAAGCTCCGGCGGATGTTGTCCAGAATTTTCCATCGCGATAGCCCGGAAAGCGGATTTCGTACTCGTTGCCCGTGGCCATCACGCACGCGCGGCATCAGCCACGGCGCGATCTGCCAATCGCCGCGAACCCAACGCGACCGCCGGCTCATATCGGCCGGATAGGACGAAGGATAATCCTCAAACAGCAGGACATCGCTGACCAGTCCCGAGCGCGCGTACCCGCCTTCAAGCAGATCGTGGCTGAGAACGCGGTTCTCGGGCAAACGCCCGCCCAGCGAGCGCCTGGAACACGTCCACGTCATAAATTCCCTTGCCGATAAACGACCCTTCCTCGAAAACGTCCTGGTAAACATCGGAAACCGTTCGGGTGTAGGGATCGATGCCCGCCTCGCTGGCAAAGAGTCGTGCGAAATGCGACCGGTTTGCGCTGGGCATGCTGATGCCCACGCGCGGCTGAAGAATGCCATACCCGTCGGTTACCCGGCCGAGCTGCTGGTCATAGCGCGGGCGGTTCAGAGGATGAGCGAGCGTGCCCACCAGCGGCCAGGCCGAATCGCGCGGGAGCTGCGTGTCGCTGTCGAGCGTGATCACATAGCGCACGCCGGCCAACCGATCCATTTCGCCGACGATCGTGGCGAAGGCGTCGGTTTTTCCGCGCAGGGCCTCGTTGAAGTTTTCGAGTTTGCCGCGCTTTCGCTCCCAGCCCATCCAGACATTCTGCTCGGCATTCCAACGGCGCGGCCGATGGAACAGGAAGAAATGTTCGCCGGGGTATTTGGCGTTAAGCCCTTCGATCCCGGCTCGCGCCTGTTGCAGCAGGTCATCGTCGCCGGCGGCATGTTCTTCGGGAGCGTCGGGAAAATCGGTCAGCAGCGCGAAGTCGAGATTGTTGTCCCGATTGGCCAGGAATCGAACTTCCAACGCCTCCACGAGTTCGTCGATCTCCCGGGGGTCGGTGATGATCGTGGGGACGGCCACGATCGTGCGGTGTTCCGGTGGGATTCCCGTGGAAAAATTCATCCGCGGCAGGATGCGAGGACGCACCAGCAACATGACCGCCCAATTGACGAGCGCGACTGCCAATTGGCTCGCGCAGAGACAAATCAGAATCCCCAGAATCACCATTTCCCAATGCGCCAAGCCGTGGCGCGCCGACCACCACAGGGCAAACAGCGTCATCAACGCTGTCGCGGCGGCGATACTGCCGACATAGCGGGTCAATGGGAATTGCCCGCAAATTCTCCGTAAGGACGCGCCGACGGTGGGACGCATTTTGGCGGCGCGTTCCAGCGCCTGCCGGCCTTTGCCGACCAGAAAATATCCAACGTGTGATTTGCGAGTTTCATCCAGCGCGCCATCCCCGTTGCCATCGCCGGTGGCGCCGTCACGAGTCAGTTCAACGGCTCGCTGGGCCACGTCGAGTTCGCCCAGGGGGCTATGCCTGGCGATCTGCTCGACGGCGTGCCGGTAATAATCGCGCGTCGCAAAATCCATTAATGGGTAAACCCCGCTCGGATCGCCCCGGAGGACCTGCTCGACGCCGCTCATCGTTTCGACGAAGTCGCGCCATTCCACGGCGCCAAGGAATCGAAGACTCCCGATGCTGTTGCCGATGGAGACCTGATCCGCCGCCTGGCTCTGGCTCGCCTGCTGGAAGACGATTTCAATTGTTTGCCCTTGCTCGGCGACCCGGTGCTCCAGCCAGGTGATCGGGAAGATCAGAGCCGAGCCTTGCCCCTGCATTCGGCTGGCAAATTCGGCGATGAAGGCGTTCGAGAGTGGCGGGTTCTCCTTCACCATCTCCGCCAGAACCAGCACCACGTCGGCCGGCGCCGTCTCGGCGACCTCCTGCATGCGATCAATCCAATAGGCCGCTTGCTCGCGATCCCGGCGCCCCTCGGCAACCCGGACCACCACACGCCGTAAATTCTCCAGCAACGCCAATCGCAGCATGATCGGAATCGCCCAAAGCTCGCCTAGCCGCAGCGGGGTCACCGTCTGGTATGAAGCTACAAACGCGCGCAGGCTCTCGGCGTCCAACCGCCCATCGACGTGCGAAATCAATTCCAGCGCAATGGCGTAAGCCCGCGGATACCCCGCGCTTGGGCCGCTCTTCAGCCGCGGCAATTCCCGGCTGTAACCGCGCGGCAGATGCCGCCGCGCCGTGCGAACTTGTTCTTCGATGAGGTGGTAGTTGTCTAGAAACCACTCCGCCGCCGGGGTGACGCGGCGCCCGCGCTTCACCGCATCGGTCACCAGCCCGTAGGCCTCGCGGAGCAATAATTCATTTGCCGAGAGACGCCGAAGCAGCCGATCCGAACCCCGCCCGCGCCCCCCGTCCACGACCTCGTGCGACGCGGCCAAAGTCTTGGCATGTTGATCCAACTGATCGACGCTGAACAACTCGTCGCGCAGCGGCTGCTCGTCGCTTGGCGTTAATGTGCCGCGGTTCCGATCCTGCGCAGGCGCCACCCTTTGAAGGGTATCAATCTTCGCGTGACTTTCGGCAGGTCAAACAACAATTCGGTTGCACTCCATTTTGCTCAAACGCCGGTTTTGTCGCATCGGTTTTCTGCCGGATAAAGGCAGAACCTCGCCCTTGCCCGGCCGTTCACGGCCAGAGCGGTATTCGCCAGTCCGAAATATAGACTAACCTGCCCGACAACTTATGTGTACGCAGAATAAGCCTTTGCGCGGACAAAGGTGGAATCAAAGATCCGAAACGGCTTGACAGGGACATTTGCTGCTTGCGATTTCATTGCTGTAAGCGTTTTAGTCAGCGTCGCGGGCAAGCGATCGCCGGCCAGTTCACAGGGGATGTAACCCATGCCGCAAGTGCCATCGGCGGTGAGCGAAGGCCGCTTTCGGTTCCAAAGCGGGCTCCGCTGAGGCGCCGAGACAGGCGTTCATGAGTTTACATTGTAGGACTCGCGGCTAATGCGTCGCCGGCCGCTCCGACACTTCGATTGGTTGTTGCATAATGACAACCCGCTAAGATCGGCAACGGTCCCGAATGTCGAACGCCACTATAGCCCCATCCGGATCATCAGATATTTCTGTCCGACGTCCGTCCAGACTTTTTGAAAGTGCTCCGAGTGCCACTGGGCCTGCCAGTCGAAGATCGCTTTTCGCTGCGCTGGATCGTCCGGCAGTTCAATAACCAGTTCCAGCGACATTTTAGAACCGAAGGCGATCACCTGCTTGGCCCCTTCCTTCTGCCAGCGGTCGGCATACGTTAAGGCCTGCTCTTCGGACCAGGAGCCCAACATTCGCGATTCATCCTCCTTATACCAATCGTGGATTTCCTTGTGATATTCATCGTTTAGTTTGGCCTCGATATCGCCGTCTTCCCCCAGTTGCGGACCGGCGGGCGTGCCGGAACCGCGCAAGAACTTGAGGCCGAAGATCGCCCCCACGATCACCACCCCCAGAATCGCGACGACCAGCACCATCCTCACGACCTGCGACTGCTCCTCGGCCTTGCGTGCGCTGTCATTCTTAGGCCGATGTAAGGAAGAATAAGCCCCCCGGGAGCGCTGCGCGGGCGGATCTGCTGCAGGGCCGGAGCGATAAGGCAATACCTGGGGTGAGGCGTTGACCACGCGTTTTTCGACTTTCTCGGGTTCGCGGATGTCGTATTCGTCGCCGGCCTCCTCGCTTGAAGTCGCAGCGGCGGCCGGCGCGGGGGCGAGTGGCTCCGGGCGCAGCGGCTCAGGCCGATCTTCGGTCGGCGACTTCCTGGAGCGGCACCTGAATGATGCCCCCACATTTGCACTTGAGTCTCCTCCCCGCCAGTTCGGGCTTGTAGGACCCGGATCGCCCGCAACTGGGGCAAACGATTCGGCCGGCCTTGTTTTCTCCCATATCTTCCTCCGGTGGCAAAACAGGACACTGCGCTGCCGTGATTTTTTCGATCCCGATCAGCCGAGCCGCTTGGCGGACGGGTACTCCTGCGTTCCAGAAATACGGTCTCCTGTTCAGGCGCATGAAAAAATTGCGAGGAGTACGGCGTTCTGTAGAAGGGCGCAAATCGCCACGGTCAAGACTGCTTCTTGCACATCCAGCGAAAACAGATTCCAGAAAGCCACGGCATAAATCAAAAAAACAAGGTTAATGGCGATCACGTAAGACCGCATGTCATATCGCAGGGCCACGATGGCCACTGCCCCGGCGGCCATCGAAAACATGCAAATCCCAGCCATCTTCAGAATGGCGGTGCCGATCGAGCCGAAATTCGCCGACAGGAGTTTGGAAGCGGCGAGTACACCAGCCAGCATCAGGGCAACGGCCAGTATCATCTGCACTAGAATGATGCCGACGGCGGCGGCCAAGTTGGAATGGCCGAGCGTGCTGTCGTAAGGGATTTCCGCCAACCGCAGCGCGAAACCACCGGCCAGCATGGCGATCGGAATCACCCGGTCGCGGAAAGGAGAATACTCGGTCTCGGTATCATCAACCGCCTGCGGGCGGGCTCTGCGCCTGGATAAAGGCTGGCGCGGGAAGCGGCGGCGTTCGAATTTGCGGGTGTTTGCGCTGCTCCGCACGGCGATTGCTCAGACGTTTCTGCAACCTCATACGTTTGCAGGTCCAGCGCCTCAGGATCTTCCGTCGTCTGGGGTTTGGGCGGCGCGATGAAGATTTTGCCGCACGGGCACTGCATGCTGCGGCCGGCAATTAGAGCATTTCCCAAATTAAACTAGCGGCTGGCGGTAACCGCAATGGCGGAAAAATCCCGCGGCATCTTCGGTCGTAACGGCGTCCATTGCCGCGAACACAGCCCGGACCAAGGTGTCGAACGTTCTGGGCTCCGCCGAGCGGATCAGTTGCTTCGCTTTGCTCCACATCATCTCGATCGGATTCAAATCCGGCGAGTAGGGTGGCAGCAACCACAGTTCGCAGCCGGCGGCTTCGATCAGGCGTCGCACTTCTGAATGTTTGTGCGGCTGCAAATTGTCCATCACCACGATGTCCCCGCTTCGCAGGCTGGGCACGAGCGCTTCACGCACCCAGGCGACAAAAACATCGCTGTCCATCGCCCCTTGAACAATCGCGCCGGCGGTCGCGCCGTCGAGCCGAACCGCGGCGATCATGGTGGTCGTGCTCCAGTGTCCGGCCGGGGTCTTGCACAACAACCGTTCGCCGCGGCCGCACCGGCCACGCAATCGGGTGAAGTTCGTCTTGGCCCCGGATTCATCCACAAAAACAAGACGCTCGGGATCGACGTCCTTCAGCCGCCGACGCCACTGCGTCCGCGCGGCGGCGACGTCGGGCCGATCCTGCTCGGACGCGTGGAGAGACTTTTTTTAAAGGAGAGGCCCAGCTTCCTGAGCCAACGGTCGACCGTCGACAGCGACACGTCCAGCGCCAACTTCTCTTTGATCTCGTTGAGCGTGGCATCCGGCCGGGCGGCCACGAACCGACTCAAACGAGTCTTCAACTCGCCGGTCAACTTCCCCTTGCGGCCACGAAGATGAAGCAGCGGTTCGGCCGTCCCCCGTTCACGTTCATCCTGTCGCACGCGGCGGACGGCCGACTCGCATCGGCCGAAGATCGCGGAAATCTCCTTCGTGCCTTTGCCGGCACGATACGCCGACATGATCCATCGACGGGTCAGAGCGGTTTGCGATGCCATGGCAACCTCCTTGTTGAATCGGAGATTAGCAAAACAGCATCGATGGCGCTAGTTTAAAATGGGAAATGCTCTAGATCGGTGAGCGCGAATCTCGCGCCGCAGGCCGGGCAGGGGAAATTGACGGAGGCGGTCATATTCGAATAAGCAAAAGTGGCGCTTATATTTTATAGTGGAGAGAGGAAATGGGTAGGCCAGGCAATCATGGCCCGCGCTGAAGCCCGGACAGACGTTGGGCGATTTTCTGTCAAATTTGATAAAGAGGGCCAGATCCCATTTTGTCCACCTCCCGCCTTTCTGAGATCATCGCGTGGCCTGTTTCGGCAGCGACTGAACATGCTTACCGACGTAGTGTACCACAACCTCCATCGCGGAAACAGACGAACGTGAATCTTACGAAAACGGGCGGAATACGACGCTTTTGTGAATAACTTGAGGCAGGTTCTGCGAAGATTTGGAATAGAGTTCCTCGCCCGGCGTGTTATGCCGCATCATTGGCATGAGGTGGTTCTGAGTCGGGAAGACAGCCAGGGCAGTGGACAAAAAAGGGGAACAGACACTATGCGCGCCCACGAACGAGTTCATGCGCTTTTTATCAGATCAAAAGGAGGATTGAGACAGAGCCCCGACATCCCGGTTTCATTGCCCCGGAATTCGCTGAGATCTACCGGCCTGTTTCTTCCGCCGTGGAACAACCAAGAACACGATACCGAATGCCGCCAGTAAGGGGGCGTTGATACCCAACATCCAGAGCATCCTCAATCGGGCGCTCGGCAGCACCGGCTCGTTCACACCCAGGTCCGCCAGAGTGAACTTTTCCTCGCCGATGGGGCCAAAATTGATGGAGTCGACGGAAATTTTGGTCTCTGCCGTGCGGCTTTCCGGCTGCCACTTCTTCGTCTCCCATCGATCGATGGATTTTATTTGTGGCGGATCGCTACCCAGATATTCAATGCGTTGCTCAATTGACGGGTGGGGGCCATTGGGACTCATACTCCCGGAGAGCTCGGGCCAGGTAAACCCTGCCAGGGCCCAACTGTCCGGCAGGAAATAGAACTGGACTTGATTATGCGGCTGGCCGGAATAATTTACGTCCGCCACAATATCCACCACTGAAACGCCATCAAGAAACATAGTCTTGGCGGATACCAGAGTGACGGCGGGGTCGCTTATAAAAGTTCGCACATCGACCGCGTCAACGTGGCAAATCCCATACAGGGGAACGCAATCGGTCGCACCTCTTTTCAAAAACTCATCTTCTTCGATGCATCCAAAGGCGGTAATCGTGAAATGCCGCTCGGCGCCGGCTTTCTGAATATCAAAGAATTTTTCGCTGCTTCCTCCCAGCACCCTGACGGCGCTATAGGTTGGAAGGGATGGATCTCTACCCACAAATGTTTGAGATTTTCTAAAGTGATCGCCATCGCGCAAGTATTCGCAGTGAAATTGCCACTTAACGCCGCCATTATCATCAAAAACCGTTTCCGTCGTTTGAATATCTACCTGGCCGTAGGCCGCATTGAGCTTGTTGGCTGCCGCCGGATATTCCTGGCGAAATCGATCGAGGAGGTCGGCCTTGCACTCCTCGGGCGCGGCCATTGTAATCCAACCGGCGAGGAGTACGACCGATAGCGCTCCGAGTTTGGGGACGATGATCGCCTGACGACCAGGATGCCTTGGCGCGCTACCGGCGTGCAAAGACGCGAAGCACCGGCGGTGGATGGGAGACCCGCGATTCTTGGCAGTTTTCGGTGTTCCGGCGTTCTTGGTATGACGATTACGACCGGGCAATTCCAACGGCGATGCAGAGGAGGTTTGCCAAGCCCTTAGGAAACAGTACAGGCTCAATAACGCAAGGCAGGTGGCCCTCAAGATCAAGAGGTTCTCCACCGCGTACAGGTGCTGCCAGGATTTCAACTGCAACAGATTATCGTAACACCAGGGATAGACCGCGCCGGTCACCGCAAAGATGGTTAAAACCAAGAACCGAACTGTTGCGGTCTGCAGCGCGTTTTCTGCGGCGGGCAGGATGATTAACATCGGCAGAATAAAGATGAAGTACTGTGGAGAGAGGACTTTGCTGAACAGCAGGGAAGCCAGGAGTACGCCGCAAAGCAAAAATGAAAGCGAGCCGGAATTCATTCGTCGCCGCACCGCCATCAAAGCGCTCAACAATACAACGGCGGCCAGCAGCGCCACGGAGCCGTGAATTAAAAGCTGCTCATAGGGCGTATGAAGATTTGCGCTTCCGAAGTCGTCGGTGACCTCGCCGGGCACGCCGAACCACATCAGAACCATTTCGACTAATGCCGGAGTCGATTCAAGTTGGATTCCCCGGTTGAAATGATATTCGAGGAGCCATTGAAAATGGTAACCGCCCATTGCCGCGACGATAGCGAAGGAAAGAATGGTGGGCAGGAAAAGCAGCGCGGCGCATTTGACCAAAGATTTCAGGCCATGTTTGAGCTCGAATGCCAATATCGCCGGGGCTAAGACGATCGGGACGAACTTGAATGCGATACCCAATCCAAGTGCCAGATGAAAAAGGTTATTTCGCCCTTTGAGAAGGGCCGCAAACGCGACAAACAGCATACCGCCCAAGACGATGTCAACGTGGTCATAAAACAGATGCCCAATGGCCGTGGAACACAAAATGTAAAGGATGAGATTTCCCTTGCTCGTTCTGCATACGTGAAGCAGGTAAATCCAAATCCCGCAGTCCACCGCGCAACACATGATGCGGAAAAGCGGGAAATACCACTTCAGCGACTCGTCCAGCAGGGCCGGCAGAATTGTGAACGAGAATACGAGCGGCGGATACTCGGGAAAGAAATCTCGAAACGGGAGGGCTCCCCGGTTAATCTGCGCGATATAGCCGGCATGAACATTCAGATCAGTGCCATATCCTGCCAGGAATAAAAAGATGATCGCTCGCGACACGACGAACAAAATCCAAAGCCAGACTGCCGGATATCGTGCAAAGAAAGATATAAACGATTGGCGCATCGGCTAAGGGAGGTCATGGGAAGTCAGCCTGGTTAGGCACGGGCATTTAGCCTTTGCCGCCATCCTTCTTTTCCGATTGCTGGATGAGATATTCCATCATACGCCTCACTCTTTGTGCATCCTTCCGCACTTCGTCGCGCTGGGAATCTGTCCAGCCACTCATCGGGCCGGCCTTCAATCTTTTTGCGACTCGCTCCTGAAGCCCTTCCAATTCCCTTTGAAAGTCAATCGAATTATTATAATCCATAAAGCGCTCCTGCACCCGAAAACGGCGGAATTCTAGCCCAGGATCATTAATTAAACGACTAAATGTCAAACTGATCCACTACCGCTTTGCCGCCGCCTTTGAAGATGGGCGGAGAGATCGGTAAGTTGCTTGATACGCATGAAGGCGACGTGGAAATTCACAATCCTGCCGGGGGCGCTGCTTGCTTTGATGATTTTTGTTTCGTATTGGCCGGCGATGCGCGGGGGGTTTACGTTTGATGATTGCGCGCTGATCTCGCAAAACCAGTTGATTCATGCGGACAATGGTTTGTATCGAATTTGGTTCACCGCCGATGCGGTGGACTATTGGCCGATCACCTACTCGGCGTGGTGGTTGCAATGGCGGCTGTGGGGAGGGAAGGCCGCCGGGTTTCATGCGGTCAATGTGGGGTTGCATGCGATCGACACGATTTTGGTCTGGATGATCCTGCGGCGGCTGCGGGTTCCAGGGGCGTGGGCGGCGGCGGCGCTGTTTGCGGTTCACCCTGTCAATGTCGCGACGGTGGCGTGGATCGCCGAAACGAAAAATACGCTGTCGATGCTCTTCTACTTGTGCTCGATTCTCGCCTACCTGCATTTTTCCGAAAAAGGATTTTGGAAGTGGTACGCCGTTTCACTGCTCACCTTTGCGCTGGCTCTGTTGAGCAAGACTTCGGTGGTGATGGAGCCCGTGGTGCTGCTGGGGCTTGCATGGTGGAAGTGCGGGCGCATCAGCGGCAAGGATGTGCGCTGCGCCGCGCCGTTCTTCGCCCTTTCGCTGCTCGGCGCGTGCGTGACAATCCTGCATCAGCATTCGCGGCTGCTGTACGAAAGCCCGGGGCAAGCGACCGGATTCGCGGGTCGACTGGCGGTCGCGGGTTGGGCGCTTTGGTTTTATCTCTACAAGATCGTGCTGCCGCTGAACCTGATGCTGATTTATCCCAACTGGAAAGTCGATGAGGCGTGGTGGATCTCGTACGTCCCGGCGGCGGCGTTCATTGGCGCGCTGGGAATCCTTTGGTGGAAGCGAAGAACCTGGGGCCGGGCGGGGCTATGCGGCGTTGGCTATTTCGCGGTCATGCTGTTTCCGGTTTTGGGTTTTTTTCATCAATACTGGCAGATCTACTCGCGCGTGGCGGATCAGTGGCAGTATTGCGCCATGATCGGCGTGCTGGCGTTATTGACGGCAGGGGCGGCGAAGGCGGGGGGGCGGATGAATATTCCCGGGAGATCTATGGGAGCGATCATCGCCGTCGCGGTGTTTGTGTTTCTGGGCGTGGGGACGTGGAAGCGCAGTGCGCTGTTTGCCGATGAGGAATCGTTGTGGCGCGATAACATCGCAAAAAATCCCCAGGCATGGGTTGCGTACAATAATCTGGGCGGCTTGCTTGGGGCGCAAAACAGAATCGACGAAGCGATCCAAGTGTTCAACGAGGCGATCCGGGTCAAGCCAGATTATGTCGAAGCATATAACAACCGTGGAAACGCGCTGGTTGTTGCGGGAAAGATCGATGAAGCGATGGCGGATTATCGGCACGCATTGAGTATTTATCCGGCGAGCGCCGACGCGATGATGCATATCGGGGAGATTTACTGGCGACAGGGCCACGCGCGGGAAGCGATCGAATATTGGAAAGAGGCGCTGGAGTACGAGCCGGATTCGATCGACGTGGTGAATAACCTCGCCTGGGCGTTGGCGACGGCCGATCCGAGCGACGGCGGCGATCCGTCGCAAGCCGTTACGCTCGCACGGCACGCGTGCGAGCTGACGGATAATCGGGAGGCGACGTATTTGGACACGCTGGGCGTCGCTTACGCGGCCGATGGAAAGTTTGGCGACGCGGTGGACACGGCCCGGAAGGCGATTGACCTGGCCCGGTCGCACGGGGACGAGCAATTGGCCAGCAGAATCCAAGGGCGGTTGGATTTGTATCAGGCCGGGAAAGCTTACCGCGTGCGATAGAGCGGGCGTCGCGATCGAAACTTTCGCCCGGCCTTTCGAAAAATCAACCGTTTAGGCCGGCGGAGCCTTCTCCGAACACCGCCCCGCGACTTAACATTATGCGGTTGGAAATCGCCGCCTCCGAATCGATGCCGCGGGTGATCCCGTTGTGCAGTCGGGGTCATCGAACCGCGGTATATCCCCCGCGCACGCCCTGTTTCGATAGGACGACTTGCCAAAGCTGATACTTGCGGCATCGAAACGCCCCGGCACAACTGTGTAGGTAGTATTTCCACATTCGATAAAAGCGCGGGCCGTATTTTTGCTCGATCGCCGGCCAGCCCCGCTCGAAATTGGCGAACCACGCCATCAGCGTGGTGTCATAATCCGCGCCGAAATTATGCAGGTCCTCGATCACGAAAATACCGTCGATGGCCGCGCCGAGGTGTTTGAGTGACGGCATGACCGCGCCGGGAAAAATGTGTTTTTCGATCCAGGAAAGTTCGCGATCCTGGGTATTGGGATAGGTGTTTCGGGAGGCGATGAAGTGCAGCAGGAATAATCCGTCATCCCGCATACAGCGATGGGCCGTTTGCATAAAGCGGCGATGATTTTTTGGTCCGACATGCTCCATGCATCCGACGGACACGACGTGGTCGAACGTCTCGTTGACATCGCGATAGTCCTGGAGCCGCACCTCCACCGGCAATCCGCGGCACGATTCGGTCGCGTACTTAACCTGTTCGCTGGAGACGTTAATCGCGGCGACCGCCGCCCCATGCCGCTCGGCCGCATATTTGGCGAATCCTCCCCAGCCGCAGCCGATATCCAGAACCCGCTGCCCCTTGCGAAGGCCGATTTTTTGGCACGTCAGTTCCAGCTTGGCTTCCTGCGCCTCGTCCAGCGTGCGCGCGTTCTTCCAATAGCGCAGGTGTACAACATGCGCGGATCAAGCATGATCTGAAATAGATCGTTTCCCAGGTTGTAATGGGACTCGGCGTTGCGTCGCGCGCGGCGCGGGCCTTGAACGTTCCACAGTTTTTGAAGCAGATACGAACCCGTGGCTCGAAGATCGAAAGGAAGCCGGCTCGCAACATTGGCCCGAAGCGCGCGATCGAAAAACTGGTCGAGCGCATCGCAATCCCACCACTGATCGATATATGCGTCACCCAGCGCCGTCACGCCGCCGACGAGCACCCGGCGAAACAGGCGCGCGTCGTTGACGCGAATGTCCCATGGCCGGTCGCCCCCGATGCGAATATCGGCGGTCGCCAGCACATCGTTCACGCGCTGGGCCCATCGGGGCGTCGCCGCTCCGGGGGAAATTTCGCCGGCTTGGGCCACGCTGTACGAGGCCGTATTCTCTGCCATGGGCTACCATCCTTTTCCAGCTTTACACTGAAACGCTGTCGTTGCTGAGCGCGGTATTCTTTTTGGCGGTTGGAGTTAGTTCAGTTGGCTCGCCCTTGACGGTAAGACGGGCGGGGTGCCCGAACCAGCCGCGTTGGCCGTGGGCATACTTCGTTTCCATCGTCGCGACGACTTCAGCCAGGGTTCCATCGGCCGGCGCCCATCCCTGCTCGATATCGGGAAAATCGACGGCGCAATTCGCGCATTTCTTTTCGCTGGAAAAACGGATCGGACACCAGTACGACTCGACGTTACGAAGCATTTCCGAACCAAGCGACCAGACCCCGGTCATCCAATCGCAATATAAACACCAGATCAAGTCGTGCCCGACCAGGCCGCTGAACTTGTGCCGCGAGACGTTGACCCAATCCGCGCCGCGGTAGCTCGGCAGCCCCACGAGCCAGGTGATCGGTGGCCAGACAACGACCTCGGCGACTCGAGTCAGCCAGAAGATCGGGGTGACTGTCGCGGTGAACCAAAGGGCGGCCATATTCCGCCATGGGCTGCTCAGGCGATTGCTGAGTTTGACGATCCGCGGACCGCGCCGCGCAGCGGGATTTGCCAGTTCGTGAAAAGCGGTCCAGATCATGGCCCCGGCCACCTGCCCCGCGATCGCCGCAAAAAAACCGCGCCAGTCGGCTACTGCCAGCCCGGCGACAAGAGGCGCGATCATGAAATAGGTGACTACCCAATCCAGCCCCGGTGCCCTGCAAAGGGCAGCCGAAAGGCGCGCTCCTGGCCGTCCCATACGGGGAATCAGATGTAACACACCCGCCCCCAAAACCATCGCTGCCGCGGTGCAACCCGCCACCGCAAAGAAGGGATTTAACATGGCGAATTCGGAGTATATCCACCGGCGGCCAAAAACGTACCATCCGGCCCGGCGAACGACAGGCGATGTAGGCTATCCGCCGGCGGACGATCCGCTGCTCGACACCGCCCGGCTGCCGCTCATCCGGCGATACCGATTCGACCGATAATTTGGGTATGCTGCAAGCCGCTACCGCTGCTTCTGCCACGGAGTTCCAGCGCATCCGCCGGCACCTTCATGGCGTGTCTCCCTTCGAGGGTCTGGATGTAGGCAAATACCCGCTCGACCTGCACGGCTTCGGGCAGAACGCCCAGTTGTTCGACGAACTCGTTGGCGAACTGTCGCCCGGGTTGATCGTCGAAGTGGGAACCTGGTATGGAAAGTCGGCGGCGACCTGGGCGCAGGCGATTCTCCAGACCAACGCCGTGCGCAACAAGCAGGGGGGCGTATTGTGCGTCGACACCTGGCTGGGGCGCGGGAGATGTGGGAGCACCAGGGGGGCGCCGAAGGATGGTGGTCGTGCGCCGATATCTCCAATGACCGCCTGGCAAAGTCGCACGAGCGGCTTCGCCTCGTCAACGGCTACCCGCAGTTCTATCAGCAATTTCTAGCCAATATGGTTCATATGCATTTAGACGATGTGGTCGTCCCGTTTCCGACCACGTCCGTGATTGGCGGCCGATTCTTGCGCGACCATGGGTACAGCGCCGAGATCGTCTACGTCGACGGCTCGCATGAATACGACGATGCGCTGGCCGATCTGGAGCTTTACTGGCAAATCGTGGCCCCAGGCGGGGCGTTGGTCGGCGACGACATCTGGATCGACGACGTCCGCCGGGCCGTCGAGCGCTTCGCGTCCGCCGAAAACCTCACCCTCATTCCGGCTCATCCCTGCTGGTACATTCGTAAGACCGCTTAGATACCGAAGCAAGCGCAATTCCGTTGGGCAAAGCGCGGAACTTCGGAATCGAGGGTTGGGGGTTCGACTCCCTCCGGGTGCGTTACTACACGCCGCCCTTGTGTGATCGCTTTCGCTTTTTCAGCCGTGCAAGATGCGCGTCCTGCTTGGCTCGATTTCCACAGACGGCCATGCTGCACCAGCGCCGCCCATGGCGTCGCGTTTGATCGAGGAAGAAGAGAATGCAGTTCTGACCCTGGCATGCCTTGACGTAGCGAAAATCCGCCGTGGAAATGAATTTGGCGATCTCTTCGGCGATCGGTGAGAGCAATAATTCCGGCTTCCGCCATCGACGCCGCGCTCGCAGGTGAGAAATCGCCGGAGTTGGCTTGCCCGGGTTTGGGTTTGATGAGGGGGCGGGCCCGGGGGCGAGCGACCAATAGATTTCATCCATTGCCAAAAGCTCGTTAAGCGGCGCTAAATCATTCATAGCCCGCGGGTTGAGCGGCCGGCCCATGTGAGCCGTGACAAAGTCTCGGAACCACGTTCGCAGCCCTCGTGCCTTGGCGGCGACGCGGTCGAGTTCTTTGTGGGAGATGCTCGACTTGATCACGGCAATATCGTCGACGGTGAGCAGCCCCGCCTGCTTCATCCAGGACAAAAAGTCGCAGCCGTTGTCGATCCAGTCCACTTCGTCGTGCACGGGCCTGGCCAGGGAATTCAGGAAATCCAAGCCGGTCATACCTGCGACGAAGATGGCGGGAGGAAGTGAAGTTTCCATGTTTACTCTACTCCCCTGCGAATCGTGAATGGCTGAATCGGATCAGATCTGATTAACCTGTAAAAAAGTCGCTTGACCGGTTAGAGTAGTGGGATTATGGTTGCGCATCGCTGACCTGTTCTTCAAACTCGAAAGGTTAACATGACCATCAATTACAGAACCGCGAATGTCAATGGCATTAAAATTTTCTACCGGGAGGCGGGCAGTCCAAGCGCCTCCCACCTTGTTGCTGCTGCACGGATTTCCAAGCTCCAGCCACATGTTTCGCGAATCTCATTCCGATGCTGGCCGAGCAGATATCATCTCGTCGCGCCCGATTTCCCCGGCTTTGGGCAGTCCGGCATGCCGGATCGCAGCAAGTACCAGTACACGTTCGCGAACATCGCCGACACCATCGCGGGATTTACCGACGCGGTCGGCCTTAAGAAGTTTGCCATTTATATCTTCGATTACGGTTCTCCGGTGGGCCTTGCGCATGGCCCTGAAATTTCCGGATCGAATCTCCGCCATCATCTCCCAAAATGGAAACGCCTACGAGGAAGGGTTGAGCAATGGATGGGATCCGATCCGAGCCTATTGGAAGGACCCCTCCCAGGCCAATCGCGACGCTTTGAGGGCGTTCCTTAAACCTGAAACGACGATCTTCCAGTATACCCACGGCGTCGCGGACACCAGCCTGGTCTCGCCTGACGGCCGCTCATTGGACGACTTTTATCTCGCGCGGCCCGGCGCGGACGAAATCCAGTTGGACCTTTTCAAGGATTACGCCAGCAACGTCGCGCTTTATCCGCAGTTTCAGGAGTATTTCAGGAAGTCACCAGCCGCCGCTGCTGGCGGTTTGGGGGAAGAATGATCCGTTCTTTCTTCCCGCCGGCGCGGAGGCGTTCAAGCGCGATATCCCAAAGGCGACGGTGCAATTCTTTGACACGGGACATTTCGCGCTCGAAACGCACTGCCGCGAAATAGCCGACGCGATTGTCCCGTTTCTGGCCGGAGCCGTTGGCAACTGATCGACCGTCGCGTGGGAATCTGGATATGCCTAATTCCAAAATAACCGTCGTTCTGGTTCACGGCGCCTGGGCGGAATGCGCGAGTTGGGCCGAAATCATTCTTCCTTTGCAAAAGCAGGGACTCGGAGTGGTCTGCGCGCCGATTCCGCTGACGAGTCTTAAGGATGATGTTGGCCGCGCTGGATCGAGTCGCTGGCCCGGATTGAGGGCGACATCGTCCTCGTTGGGCATGCATATGCCGGCGCCGTCATCGGCGCCACGAAGAATGAGCGCGTAAAGCTGCTCGTTTATGTGGCCGCCCTCGCGCCGGACGAGGGAGAAACCGTGGCGGATGTGTTTTACCGGGAACCACCCCACGCCCAGGCCCCAAAACTGGCTCCCGATGAGCGACGGATTCATTTGGATGCCGCCCGAAGGCTTCGAGCACGCGTTCGCCCAGGATGCGGCCCCCGAAATGAAGTCGGTACTGCTCGCCACGCAGCGGCCGATCAACGTCGAAGTGCATTCAGGAGAAAGCTCCCCGGCCGCTTTGGAAGGACAGGCCGGTCGTGGTTCCTCGTCGCCGAGAATGATCGAATGATTCCCGCCAAGACCCAGCATTTCCAGGCCGGGCGCATGGGGGCCACGGTGCGCGCTCATGCCGTCGATCATTCGCCGATGCTGACGGCTCCGGGCACAGTCGTCGAGGTTCTCCTCGAAGCGATCCGAACCATCTGGAAAGACGCATAGACGTCTTATCGCCGAAAGGGGAACCATGAAAAGCAATGTTGCCATTATCACCGGGGCCAGCCAGGGCATTGGCCGCGCGACCGCTTTGCGACTGGCCAAAGATTTTTCTTCCATCGTACTTGCCGCCCGCAACGGCGATGCGCTGAAGGAAGTGGCCAAGGCGGTAGACTCAAGCGGGCGCGGAGGCATTGCCGTTGCCGCTCGACCTTCGCGAACCGGCCGCGGACAAGACGCTCGTGGACGAGGCATTGAAACGATTTGGAAGGATCGATGCGCTGGTCAATATCGCCGGCGCTGTTCCGCAAATCGATATTCTGGAGATGACCGATGCCCAGTGGGACGACGGGATGGCGTTGAAACTGCATGGCGCGCGTCGCATCACGATTCATGCCTGGAATGCGCTGAAGGAGTCCAAAGGGTCGGTGGTTTTCATGTCGGGCAACTCCGCTCAGGCTCCGAAATCGGCCTACGCGGCAGTCGCGACAATCAACGCGGCGATCGTCGCGATGGCTCGCGCATTTGCCGAGCGAGGCATCAAGGACGGGGTGCAGGTCAACAGCGTGCTCCCGGGTCCTGTCCTGACGAATCGCCGCAAAACCTACATGGAAAAGTACGCGCCGGCCCACAACATGACTTTCGACGAGGCTATGGAGAAGTTTCCCTCCCAGGCGGGAATCAGCCGCTACGG
Organism: uncultured Phycisphaerales bacterium; assembly: GCA_963844715.1. Lineage (GTDB taxonomy): Bacteria > Planctomycetota > Phycisphaerae > Tepidisphaerales > Tepidisphaeraceae > UBA1161. The sequence continues at coordinate 989,418 of CAWJPJ010000007.1, forward strand.
GCAACCCGAAGAGATCGCGGACCTCATGGCGTTTCTTGTGTCGCCACAAGCAAAATGGATGACGGGAAGCGCGGTGCGCATGGACGGGGGCGAGATTAAAGGGGTCTGAGCGATCGTGAAAGCCACTCCTTCCGGCTGGGTCCTGGCCTCCCCGTGACCTGGGGAGCGAGATTTGATATTTAAATATCGCTTATGCGTATCGTGCTCACCGGCGGCCCCGGGTCCGGCAAGACGGTCATCTCCGCCGCTATCGCCCGCGCCAATCCGGATCGCATCGTTGCGGTGCCTGAGGCCGCCACGCAGGTTTATTCCGCCACCGGGACGCGATGGCATTTGTGCGAGCCCGAACTAAAACGTCAATTGCAACGCCGCATTTACCAGCTTCAGATCGAGCAGGAGGAACGGTACGCTCGCGAGAACCCCGACAAACTGCTCCTTCTGGACCGAGGAACGATCGACGGCTCGATCTATTGGCCGGATGGAGAGGCCGCTTACTGGTCCGCGATGAAAACAACCTTGGGAAAGGAACTGGCCCGGTACGACCGCGTCATCCTTCTGCAATCCGCCGCCGCGATCGGCATCTATGACGGGTCGGAATCCAATTCCGTACGGTTCGAAAATGCGGCCGAGGCGATTGCGTCCAGTGAAGCGCTGGAGGCAGCGTGGGGCGGGCATTCTCGGCTGACTCGCGTGGCCGCGACTCAATTGCTGGCGGACAAAATAGTGCGAGTGTCCGAGCTGGTCGCGGAGGCGGTTGGGAATCGAGTCTAAAGAGAGATTTGCGTTACGCCGCCTGGGAGGCGGATTCGCTGCGTGAGTCGCGGGAAAATTCCGCGACGGTTTGGCGGATGGAAGGCCAGGACTGGTCGTTCTCGGCGGTCATCAAGAGCCTCGCCGCCTGGGCGGCCAAATCTTTCAAACCAGCGGCGGCGGCTTTGCCGAGGACCAGTTTGGCTACTTCCTTGACCACCTCGCGGTCCTGACGTTCGATGGCCTGTTCCATCTGGGCCAGTTCGGTGGGGAGGTCCTGATAGAACTTCTGCGCCAGCGCGGCGCGCTTCGCCGCGGCTGAGGCGTCTTCCTTTGGGGCCTCTTTGGGGATGGGAGCGACTTTCAGATATCTCCCCATGGCCTTGATGAGTTTCTGCATTTCGATCGGCTTGGTGACGAAATCATTGCACCCCGCATCGAGGCACTTGGAGCGGTCACGCTCCATCGCGTTGGCGGTCAGCGCGATGATCGGGCCGCGATAACCCTTGCCGCGAAGTTCCAGCGTGGCGCTGAAGCCGTCCATGACGGGCATTTGCACGTCCATGAGAATCAGATCGAACGGCTTGTCGCAATTGGCGGCGGCCAGAGCCTTTTCGCAGGCGATTTTCCCGTTGTTGGCGATCTCGACCTTCAAGCCCATCTCGCGGAGGCGGGTGGCGATGAGCGCCTGGTTATCGATGCCGTCTTCGGCGACGAGAACCGAGCCGCTGACGCGGACGCGCGGGTGCGTGTAATCGTCATGGGCCTGCATCGCCTCTTCCGGGCGTTCCTGAATGGCGGCGTCGACCAGAGAGCCAGTGCCGACTGTGACGCCGAAAGTGCTTCCCTGTCCTTCTTCGCTTTCGACACAGACATCGCCGCCCAGGGCTCGCGCGAAATGCTGCGAAATCGCCAGACCGAGGCCTGAGCCGCCGTAGTGACGGCTGATGGTCGTGTCCGCCTGGACGAAGGGCTTGAAGAGCGCTTCGAGTCGATCCGGTGGAATTCCGATCCCGGTGTCCTTGATTTCCACTTGGAGCAGCGGCTCGGCGCTGCGCAGCGAAGGCTGGATCGAGACGGTCAGCGTCACGCCGCCCTGTTTGGTGAATTTGATCGCGTTGGAGACAAGATTGATCAGCACCTGGCGAAGGCGCGTCGGATCGGTGCGGATCATCTTCGGGATCGGGCCCCTGAAATTTACATCCAGGGTCAATCCCTTCTCTTTTGCGCGATGACGCAGGAGCGAGAGGACCTCGCCTACGACGCCGGCGGGATTGCACAGGATCTCTTCGACGGTCATCCGGCCCGCTTCAATTTTCGACAGATCGAGAATATCGTTGATGAGCGTAAGGAGATGCTCCCCGTTGCGGCGAATGATCCGCGCATCGGCGAGGCGCTCCTCTTCGGATCGCTCGGGATTGAGGAGAAGTTCGGCAAAGCCGTTGATCGCCGTCAGCGGCGTGCGGATTTCGTGGCTGATGTTGGCGAAAAAGAGCGATTTGTATCGATTGGCGGCTTCGGCTCCATCGCGTGCCAGTTTTAGTTGGTCCTGCACTTCGCGGCGCTGGGCGTCCAGCCGCGCCAGCTTTTTCAGGTTGTGCCAGACCACCAGCCCGAAGGCGATGGCGACCGTGTAGACGAAAATGATGAAGCAGCTATCCCAGCGGTACCAATGGCGATAGATACCGATGAAAAGCGCCCACCAAAGAAGGGTGGGGACCAGGAAGCAAGCCGGGAGCAATTGACGCGCGACCATGCGGGTGATCGCATCGTTCTGGAGTTTGATTCGCCCGCGCTGCTGGCGCACCATTTCGGTGGCGTTGGGGGCGAGATAGTCCAATGTTTCTTTGACCGGCTTCATGGATAGTTCGACGCTTTATGTAGCGACGGCTACGGTTTACCCGACACGGATGTATCGTCGCCGCACAAGCGCGCCGTTAGTTTGATGTGGATATTAAAATCTTGCCGAAGAGAAAAATGCGCCGTTATCGGACGCGGCCAGTGACTGGCAGTCCCGGTAAATGTGGCGGCGCAGGTGAGGATCGAGTCCTTCTTCTACTCAGTTGCCAGAACCCAATCTCGCCAAAACCGGAACCGATCCTGCGGCCGACGCGGAAGAGGCGTAGCAAGATTTATGAATTTCAATATTAATGTTGCACTTTTGGTGGATGGCTGGCTAAGCTGCGTTCCGCACTTCAATGGAGGGTTTCGTCCGAGGCGAAACCGATTGGTTGTACCTATCGCGGAATGAGAGTTCATCTTATTCCGCTCGAATCAAAAATTTAGCCGCTGATGTCAGCGGACGTGAAGACCGTAGGCGTAGACACCTTTGGAGGACTTGTTTATGTCGATCGTGGAGCGAGGGTTTGGTCGTCGCGGTTTTTTCGTTAAATCCAAACTAGGCAAAAGCAAAAACGTGAGTTCGGCTGCGCGCCGTGCTCGAGACACTCGAACAGCGGCTGGTGCTTTCGGCGCCGCCGCTGCCGGTTATTCCGACCGGTTCGGGGCATCTCTTTGTCGTCACGGCTGCGCCCTACGACGCAAAGGGAGACGGGTCCACGGACAACACCGCGGCGATTCAGGCCGCGATCAACGCCGCCTCGGCCGCCGGCGGGGGGGTCGTCGAAGTCCCGACCGCCAGCGCCGATTACGAATGCGGCGCGCTCACGTTCGCGAGCAACGTCGATCTGCAAATTGACTCGGGCGCAACCCTTCAGGCCACCACCGACGTCTCCGGAAAAATCTGGATCTACGTCAACGGGGTGACCAACTGGGAAATCACCGGCTTGGGCAGCGGCGCAACCATGGGCGCTCTCGACGGGCACGGCGGCGGGAGCAGCGGCAGCCTCAACATGATCAACATCAACGGCGCCACCGTCGGCCTGATCCAGAACATCCAGGTCAACAACTCACCCCACGAACACATTCAGTGCGGATCGGATCTCGTCAACGACATCACCATCAACGGCGTCTCCATCAACACGCCTTCCGATACGTCCAACACGGACGGCATCGACCCGGCCGGGCAAAACTGGCTGATCGAAAACTGCACGATTTCCGATGGCGACGACGATATCGCCGTCAAACCGCAGGAGCAGTATTGCGCCAATATCGACGTCGAAAACTGCACCATTCTGGCCGGGCATGGCATTTCCGTCGGCGGCGAGACCAACGACGGCCTCGATGGATTCACCGTGAACAACTGCACATTCAACGGGACCACCAACGGCATGCGCCTCAAGGCCGGTGAAGGAAACGGGGGACTCGTCGAAAACGTGACTTATTCCAATATCACGATGACCAACGTCACCAATCCGCTGATCATCAATAGCTACTACAACGGCGGCAGCGACAATTACCCCAGCAATCCGTACGCCGATACCGGCTCGCCGCCCGATGCGACCACGCCTATTTGGGAAAATCTTAATTTCATCAACATCACCTCCACCAATACCTCCTCCAGTTCCAACGCCGGCATCATCTTCGGCCTGCCCGACGAACCGGTGAACGGCCTCCATTTCGTCAACGTCAAAATCTCCGCGCATCACGGACTGGAAATCAATCACGTCCGCAACACCACGTTCGACGCCAATTCCCTCATCACCGCCAACACCGGGCCGGACATTTCCGGCATCGCCGGGAATTCCTCTTATCCGGTCCCGGTGGACGCGCAGGTCACGCTCGCCGGATATACAAATCAGGACATCGGCTCGCCGACGATTCCGTTCGATACCTCCGAATCGCTCTTCGATCCGGCGACGGGAATCTGGACCATCGATGGCGGCGGGTCCGGCATAGGCTCGACCAGCGACCAGTTCAATTACACATCGCAGATCGTGTCCGGCAATTCGAGCCTCTCGGCGGAACTCACCAGTCTCAGCAGTGGGGCGGCTGGTTTGATGTATCGCGCCAGCACCAACACCAACGATCCTTTCGCCGCCGTCGTGCAGAGCGGCAGTCAGATTCTCTTCGAATGGCGCGCCACGTCCGGCGGCGCTGTGCAATCGACCGCGGTCAGCGGAACCGTCGGTTCGACTTTCCTCGAGATCAGTCGGTCTGGCAGCAGCTTCTCCGCGTTCTACAGCACCAACGGCGGAAGCAGCTACACGCAGATCGGTTCCGCGGAAACGATCTCCGCCATCGGCACGGCGGCCAATCTCGGCGTTTACGATTCGTCCAACAGCAACGGAAGCGTGAACGTCGCGACGTTCTCGAAGGTCGCCATTTCCGGAAGCCAGGCCAGCGGCCCGACCGTCGCGACCGCCGCCAGCGCCACGCCAAACCCGGTCACCGGAACCTCCACAGCGCTGAGCGTTCTTGGGGCCGACCCGAACGGCGAATCTACGCTCACGTACACCTGGGCGACGACCGGCACTCCGCCCGCGGCGGTTAATTTCAGTTCCAACGGCACCAACGCGTCGAAGAATACCACCGCGACATTCACGGCGGCTGGTTCGTACAACTTGCAGGTCACGATCACCGATCAGAACAATCTCAGCACGACCAGCAGCGTGACCGTCGCTGTGAATCAGACCGTTACCACGATCGCCGTGAGTCCCTCTTCGGCGACTGTTACTCAAAGCGGCACTCAGCAGTTCAGCGCTTCAGCCAAGGATCAATTCGGAAACACGCTCACAACGCAGCCGACCTTTACCTGGTCGCTGGCTTCGGGGAGCGTGGGAAGCATTTCCACCGGCGGTTTGTATACAGCTCCGGCCAGCAACGGCTCGGCAACCGTTCAGGCGGCCGCGTCGGGCGTCACCGGCACGGCGGGCGTCACGGTCTCCGGGACGACGAATCAGCCACCCACCGTTGCGACGCCCGCCAGCGCCACGCCGAACCCCGTAACCGGAAAGACCACCGCGCTCAGCGTGCTGGGCGCCGACGACGGCGGCGAATCGAATCTGACTTACACCTGGGCTGACACCGGCCCCTCCGGCGTCACTTTCAGCGCCAACGGGACGAACGCTTCCAAGAACAGCACGGCGACGTTCGCCTCGGCGGGGAGCTATACGTTTACCGTCACGATCAAGGATAGTGGCGGATTGACCACGACCAGCAGCGTGAATGTGACGGTCAATCAGACGGTCACGACGATTTCCGTCAGTCCCTCCTCGGCTTCGGTTGCGGAAAATGCGACGGAGCAGTTCAGCGCCTCGGCGAAGGACCAATTTGGCAACACGCTGACGACCCAGCCGAGCTTTAGCTGGTCGCTGGCGTCGGGAGGCGTCGGAAGCGTATCGTCGAGCGGCCTGTATACGGCGCCGGCGACGACTGGAAGCGCAACCGTGCAGGCGGTCAGCGGCGGGGTGACTGGGACCGCGAGCGTGACGGTCACGGCGGTCAATCAGCCGCCCACTGTCGCGACTCCCGCCAGCGCGACCCCGAATCCCGTCACCGGCAAGACCACCGCGCTCAGCGTCCTGGGAGCCGATGACGGCGGTGAATCGAACCTCACTTACACCTGGGCTGATACCGGCCCGTCCGGCGTTACCTTCAGCGCCAATGGGACGAACGCTTCGAAGAACACGACGGCGACGTTCGCCTCCGCCGGCAGTTACACATTCACTGTGACGATCAAGGACAGCGGCGGCCTGACCACCACCAGCAGCGTCAATGTCACTGTGAATCAAACGCTGACGACGATCACCGTCACGCCGTCAACTGCATCGATTACCGAGGGCGCAACTCAGCAGTTCAGCGCCTCCGGGAAGGATCAGTTTGGCAATACGATGACCACCCAGCCGACGTTTGCCTGGTCCCTCGCTTCGGGCGGGGTCGGGAGCGTTTCCTCCAGCGGGTTGTACACGGCGCCTTCCACCACCGGCAGCGCGACCGTGCAAGCCACAAGCGGTGGAAATACCGGGACGGCAACCGTGACCGTCACCGCGGCAAGCACGGCGACTCATGTGAATCTGCCGTCCTATTACAACCGGGTCGGCTTCGCCAACGACGGGCAGACTTTCTCCGGCACCGGCATCGACGAGAGCGGCAACGCGTACTCGGCGAATCTGCTCGACGCCAGTTCGCTGGCGAGCACCTACACGCTTGGAACCGCCGGCGTGAACGACGTCGTGTCGGTGACCGACCAGACGATTACGTTGCCGCAGGGGAATTACAGCACCCTCACGTTCATCGGGACCGCGCTGAATGGCAACAAGACCGGCCGCACGTTTGTCGTCCATTACACGGACGGCACGAGCCAGTCCTTCAGCATCAACATGAGCCAGTGGACGACGCCGCAAAATTACTCCGGCGAAAGCGTGGCGCTGAGCATGAGCTACTACGATACGTCCAAGGGAGGCAAGACGAACACCACGGTTGACCTCTATCAGTACACGTTGACGCTGAACAAGTCGAAGACCGTCGAGAGCATCACGCTGCCCGGAACGACCAACAGCATCGTGATCGTGGCCATGAATCTGAATCCGTAAGCGTGGGAATTCCTTTCGGGCTCCCGGTCCTCAGGGGGATCGGGAGCCCGATCACTTCAACTCGCGGATTTCGCGGACCTTGGCGGCTCGATTTGCACGAGCTGCGCGCTCGGTTTGGAGAAATCGTCCGCCACCGCCAGCGTCTGATCTGCCAAGGCCAAATTTATCGGCGAGTCGGCAGCGCGGCTCGTTAGTTTGCTTGCGCCAGTAAACGCGCAATCTGACGCCATACCCTCACGCCAGTCGTTTAGTCACTCATCTTACCGGCTGCTTCGGCGCGCATTTAAAGCGCTCGAAGTTGGGGAACAAATTGTCGATAAAAACTCACGCAGGCGGCCCATTTCGCTGTTGATGTAGCCGTCGTGACATTCCGTCGAGAGGAAAACGAACTGCAATGAGCACCAGATTGGGGGCTGATCAAGCCATGGCTAAACCATCACGCATCTTTTCCGGGCGATCGAAGATTTTCAGGCGGCCGAACCACGCCGGGCGGGAATCCGCTGCGTGGCGAAAAGCGGCGGACCGCGGAACTATGTCGTCGAGCCGCTGGAGCAGCGCCTCTTGCTGAGCATCAATACGCTCGCTTACTTCACTGGAACTTCGGGGGCAGACCCGGGAAACAATAATACCGCAACGATTGCGGAGGGCGCCCCGGTAATGGATGCAAGCGGAAATCTTTACGGCGTCACGCCGACGGGCGGCGCCAACAACAACGGAGAAATTTGGGAGCTTGCCGCGGGCGCAACCAGTATCACGGTTCTATACAATTTCAGCGCGGTAAACGGACAGGGCGAAAACGCCGACGGGATCAATCCGTATGGCGGGTTGCTGATTGATGGAAGCGGGAATCTTTATGGTACCGCCTCCGCCGGCGGAGCCTCGGCCATTGGGACCATCTTCGAATACTCGACGACCGGTTCCACGTTCAGCACTCTGGCATCGTTTCAGGGGAGTAACTTTCCGACTGCAAAGCCTCTGGGCACGCTGATCATGGACGGGAGCAAGAATCTCTACGGTACAACCGAAGTAGGCGGGAATGGCACGATTTTCGAGCTAGCGTGGAACGGCTCCTCGTATGCGACGCTGCCGAGCGTGCTTTACGCCTTCCAGGGGACGACGGACGGAAAAAATCCGTACGGCGGGCTAGTGATGGACGGAAGTGGAGATATCTTTGGAACGACCAAGTCGAGCGGCACGGGCACGCCCGCGGATGGCGTCATTTTCGAACTCGCCGCCGGGGCGACGGCGACAACCACTTTATACACGTTTACGGGAACGCCGGACGGGAAGGACCCGCTCTCCTCACTGATTATTGACAGCAACGGCGATCTATTCGGTACGGCTGAGCAGGGCGGCGCCAACAGCGACGGTTCGCTCTTTGAGCTTACCAAAAGCGGCGGGTCCTACAGCACGGCACTGACGATACTCTACGCGTTCAAAGGCGGCGCGAGCACGCCCGAGCTTCCATATGGCGGCCCGATCGAAGACAGCAAGGGGGATCTATTCGGCACTCTGGAGTTAAAAGGGGATGGTACCACTGGGAATGGGGCGGTGTACGAGCTTCCCGCCGGCGCCACCACTCTTACGGTTCTTTACGAGTTCACCCCATTGACCGGCAGCGACAACACCGACGGCGCGAATCCCTTCGGCCCTCTTCTGATGAACAAGGGCAATCTTTACGGCACGACCGCCATGGGCGGAACATCCGGCGACGGAACCATTTTTGAAATCCCGTCGACGACAAAACTCGCCTTCGGGACGCAGCCGGCGAGCACGACGGCGGGAACTCTTTCGAGCTTTACGGTGGATGTCGAAGACACCTATGGAAATATCCTCACGGGGGATAGTTCCAGCGTGACCCTTACGGTCGCCAGCGGTCCTGGCTCGATTGGCGGCACGGACACCGTCGCGGCCGTGGCCGGCGTGGCGACCTTCAATAACGTCACCATCACTAAAGCCGGGAGTTACACGCTCACCGCGGCAGACACCGGCGATACTTCGGCCACCTCCAGCAGCTTCACCATCAGCGCAGCCTCGGCGTCCCAGGTTGTCTACGCGCAGCAACCCAGCAACGTCACCGCCGGCGTAGCCAACAGCCCGGCAATTACGGTCGACGTGGAAGATCAGTACGGCAATATCGTCGCGTCGGACAGCTCTAACGTAACTCTATCGGTTGCCAGCGGCGGGGGGTCGGTGAGCGGCACCTCGACGGTTGCCGCCAGCAGCGGCGTGGCGACGTTCAGCAATCTCATCGTCGATACCGCCGGCGCGCACACGCTTCTGGCGTCCGACGGCTCTCTTACCACCGCGACGTCCAACAGCTTTACCGTCAGCGTGGCCGGCGCGGCGCAGCTCGCTTTTCTACAACAGCCGACCACTGCCGACGCGGGGAGCACAATTTCTCCTTCGGTGACGGTGGAGGTTGAAGATCAATTCGGAAACGTCGTCACCACCGATTCGTCGAACGTCACGCTCTCGTTGAACAGCGGGTCCGGTTCGCTGAGCGGAACGCTCACGGAAGCCGCATCGAGCGGCGTCGCCACGTTCGGCAATCTTTCGATGACCGACGCGGGCTCGAAAACCTTGCTCGCCAGCGACGGCAGCCTGACCACGGCGACGTCGAGCAGTTTCACCATCAGCGCCCTCAGCGCGTCGAAAATTGCCTTCGTGCAGCAGCCAAGCGATGTGGCGGCGGGGGACGCCAATAGCCCGTCGATCACGGTGGATGTGGAAGACCAATACGGGAACCTCGTCACCGGAGATGGCTCGAATGTGACCCTGTCGATCAACTCGGGCCCGGGTTCCATCGGCGGAACGGATATGGTCGCGGCTTCGGGCGGCGTGGCGACATTTAGTAACGTGATTCTCGATACGGCCGGCAGCTATACGCTGGCGGCGGCGGATGGATCGCTCACCGGCGCGGATTCCAGCAGCTTTACGGTGAGCGCGGCGTCCGCCAACAAGTTGGCTTTCGATCAGCAGCCGTCGACGGCGACCGCCGGTGTTGCCATCAGCCCGGCGATCACCGTCGACGTCGAGGACCAGTTCGGCAATATCGTGACGACGGATACGTCCAACGTTACCCTCTCGCGAAATTCCGGCTTCGGCACTCCCTCAGGCACGCTTACGGTTGCGGCAGTCGCCGGCGTCGCGACGTTCAGCAACGTCATTCAAGACGGTTCGGGGGCTCACACCCTCGCGGCTTCGGATGGCAGCCTGACCGGCGCGACCTCAAACAGCTTCACGATTAACGCGGCCGCGGCGTCGCAAATTATCTGGGGACAGGGGCCGAGCGATGTGACGGCGGGCGTCGCCAACAGCCCGGAGATTATCCTCAACATCGACGATCAGTACGGCAACGTCGTTACGTCGAACAATTCCGACGTGACGCTCACCGTCCATAGCGGCCCCGGGTCGCTCAGCGGCACGGATACCGTCGCGTTCTCCAGCGGCGTGGCGCAGCTTGATAACGTCATCATCGATACGGCCGGCGCCTATACCCTGACCGCGACGAGCGGCTTGATCAGCGCCAATTCCGGCAGCTTTACGGTCAGCGCGGCATCGGCGTCCCAGGTGGTGTTCTCGCAGCAGCCGACCGATGTCGTGATCAATTCGGCGATCAGCCCGTCCATCACTGTGGACGTGGAAGATCAGTTCGGCAATGTCGTCACCGGCGACACTTCCAACGTGACGCTGGCCATCAACACGGGCTCCGGATCGATTGGCGGCACCGACACTGTCGCGGCTTCGAGCGGCGTTGCCACATTCGATAATGTGACGATCAATGCACTGGGCGCGCATACACTTCATGCTTCAGATGGGAGCCTGACCATCGCGAACTCTTCGAGCTTCACGGTCAATCCCGCGCCGGCGAGCCAGATCGTTTTTGATCAGCAGCCGACCACTGTGACCGCCGGCAATGCGATCAGCCCGGCGATCACGGCCGATCTTGAAGATCAATTCGGAGACATCGTCACCACCGACACCTCGACCGTGACGCTGACGGTCGCGAGCGGACCCGGCTCGATCGGCGGGACCGACAGTGTGGCAGCTGTTAGTGGCGTGGCGACATTCAGCAACGTCATCTTCGACACGGCCGGCAGCTATACGATCAGCGCCGCCAACGGCGTCGCCAGCGCGGCGACGTCGAACAGCTTCACGGTCAATCCGGGCAGCTCCGACAAAGTCGAATTCGTGCAGAACCCGACGACCGCCACCGCCGGCGTGACGATTTCCCCCGCCGTCACCGTCGCCGTTGAGGATCAATTCGGAAACGTCGTCACCGGCGATACGTCGAACGTTATGCTGTCCGTGAACAGCGGGACCGGGTCGTTAAGTGGGACGCTCACCGAAGCGGCTTCCAGCGGCATCGCCACGTTCAGCAATCTTTCCATGACCGCCGCCGGCGCGAAGACTCTTCTAGCCATAGACGGCAGTCTGGCCGCTGCCGATTCCGGCAGCTTCACGATCGACGCCACGACCGCGACGAAATACGTGTTCGCCCAGGGACCCAGCGATTCCAGCGCGGGCAGCGCGATCAGCCCCGCGGTTGTGGTTGACATCGAAGACCAGTACGGGAATGTGGTGACGACCTACACGCAAAATGTCACCCTGTCGGTCAACAGCGGCCCGGGCGTCTTTAGCGGGACGTCTTCGGTGAACGCCGTTGCCGGCGTGGCGACCTTCTCCGATCTGATTCTGGATACCGCCGGCGCCTACACCATCGATGCCGCCAACGGCATCCTCAGCTTTGCGCTATCGGGTTCGTTCAACGTCAGCGCCGCGGCGGCAAGCAAGTTGGCATTCTCGACACAGCCCGGCACGAGCACGGCCGGCGCGGATATATCCCCGAGCCCGGTCGTGGACGTGGAGGACCAGTTCGGCAATATCATCACATCCGACTCCTCCAATGTGACGCTCTCGGTCGCAAGCGGCGGAGGATCGGTCACGGGAACGCCCACCGTCGCGGCGAGCAGCGGCGTGGCGACGTTCAGCGGCGCCGTCATCGATACAGCCGGGACTCACACGATCGCGGCCTCGGACGGCAGCCTCACTTCCGCGACTTCCAGCAGCTTCACGATCCATCCCGCCGGCGCATCGCAGATGGTCTTCACGCAGCAGCCGACGACGGTCGCCGCGGGCGTCGCCATCTCGCCGGCCATCACGGTTGCCATCGAAGACCCGTTTGGGAATCTGACCAACTCCAGCCCGTCGGTTTCGCTGTCCATCGATACCGGGCCCGGATCGATCGGCGGGACCGACTCGGTCTTCGCATCGGGCGGGATTGCAACATTTAATAACGTGCTCTTCGATACGGCCGGCAATTACACGCTGACGGTCGCCGCCGGTGGTTTGCCCGACGCGAACTCCGCCAGCTTTACGGTCAATCCTGGAGCCGAGTCGCTTATTGTCTGGGGCCAGCAGCCGAGCGACGTTGCCGCGGGCGCCGCGATCAGCCCGTCGATGACCGTGGAGGCGGAAGATTCATTCGGCAACATCGTCACCTCCGACTCGCGCAGCGTGACCCTTGCCGTGGCGACGGGTCCGGGCTCGATTGGCGGGACGGATACGGTCGCCTTCTCCTCCGGCGTGGCGACATTCAGCAACGTTAAGTTTGACATGGCCGGAAGCTACTCCATTGCGGCCAGCGATAGCTTCTCCCCTGTGACGACATCCAACAGCTTCACCGTCAGCCCCGCGGCGGCGTCTCAAGTGGCCTTCGTGCAGCAGCCGAGCACGGTTACGGCGGGAAGCGCCATCAGTCCGGCGATCACCGTCGATGTCGAAGACCCATTCGGAAACATCGTCACCACGGACAGTTCGAACGTCACGCTGGCGATTCATACCGGCGGCGGCTCGATCGGCGGGACATCCACCGTCGCGGCCTCGAGCGGCGTGGCGACGTTCAGCGATGTGCTGATCGACACCAGCGGCGCTCACACGCTCGGCGCCAGCGACGGCGTTCTCACCGGCGCTGTGTCGAGTGCGTTTACCGTCAATCCCGCGGCGGCTAGCCAATTGGCGTTTGCCCAGCAGCCGAGCACCGTCGCGGCCGGCAGCGCGATCAGCCCGTCGATTGTCGTCGATGTCGAAGATCAGTATGGAAATATCGTTACCAGCAACAGCTCGAACGTCACCCTTTCGATCAACACCGGGCCGGGCGCCATTGGCGGAACTGATACCGTGGCAGCCTCGAGCGGCGTGGCGACCTTCAGTAATGTGAAATTGAATACGGCCGGCGCCTACACTCTGGCTGCCAGCGACGGGTCGCTCACCGGCGCGGATTCCAGCAGCTTCACCGTCAATCCTGCCGCGGCGAGCCAATTGGTCGTCAATCAGCAGCCGAGCGACGTCACGGCGGGCAGTGCGATCAGTCCCTCGATGACGGTCGATGTTGAAGATCAATTCGGAAACATTCTGACTGGGAACACGTCGAACGTCACGTTGGCCGTTCATAGCGGAGCTGGATCGATCGGTGGAACCGATACGGTCGCGGCCTCGGCAGGCGTGGCGACTTTCGCCAACGTCATCTTCGATACCGCCGGGACGTATACACTGACCGCCAGCGATGGAGCGCTGACAAGCGCGACCACCGGCAGCTTTACGGTCAGCCCGGCGGCGGCGTCGCAAGTCGCCTTCTCACAGCAGCCCACGCGAACGCTCGTGGCCACCGCGATTACTCCGGCGATGACCGTCAACGTGGAAGATCGCTTCGGAAATATCGTGACCAGCGATACGTCCACGATCACTCTTTCCGTTCACACCGGACCGGGCGACCTGACCGGAACCGTCTCCGCGGCGGCGGTCGGCGGCGTGGCGACGTTCGACAACGTAGTTATCGATATCACCGGCACCTATACGTTGACCGCCAGCGACGGGAGCCTCACCTCGGCGAACTCCAGTTCGTTCGTGGTCGGGTCCTCCGGCGTGGCGACCCAAATCGTCTTCCTGCAAACGCCCTCGGCGGAGTGGCAGTTTGGGCCGGTCAATGTCCAGGTGGCCGTCGAAGACGCGTTCGGAAATATCGTGACCGACAGCTCGGCGCCCATCACCATCAGCACCAACGAGACCGGTTCACTCGGCGGGACCATGACGGTCGATGCGGACAACGGCGTGGCGACCTTCTCCAATATCTACCTCGCCAAGTCGGGCACGTTCAGCTTCTCAGCCAGCGGCGGGGGATTCAGCGCCGGCAATGGATTCAGCGTGCAATCGGTAGCGCTGCCCGTGGTCGTGCGCACGCGTGCCTTGATCAATCCTGCGCCGTTTGATCCGACCTATGTGCTGGGCCTGGAGCGCTACTTCGGGGCGCAAGTGACCCAGGAAGGTCTCCCCTCCGTCGGACACGGCAATACGCCTCAGCCGGCTGATACCGACACGCCCGCCATCGCGGCCGCGTTCACCCCGACGCCGACCGCCAGCGCGCAGTCCGACAATCTCGACTACACGAATCCGTTGTTGAATTAATTGGTTTTCTTAGCCACTCGCTTGCACGGCTTGCGCGAGCGCGGACGCGCCGCGGTGTCTGAAAGTCGGCATTGCCGTTAATGGCGCGAACGGATCGTGTCGGCCAATCGCCGCGCCGCCGGGAATCATCGGATGGCAAAATCAAAATTGGTAGGGCGAGAGATAGGGCTCTTCCGGCGCGGGGATTTGAACGATCTGATCGGCGCGGATGGTTGGAATCGTTTGCCCGTCCTTGCTTTGCAACTGGAGCGTTCCCTCGACATGTACCCACTGGTCGTCCTTGAATCGGCTTGCCATGGGCGAAGTCACCACCACCTGCACGGGCATGGCGTCGGCAGCGCAGCACACGACAACGAATCGGAAAATCACCATTTGTCCGTTGGGAAGCGAGGGATCCATCCAGACGCGCCCCTCGGTGGCGATGTGCGTGCCGTTTAGCCGAGTGAGATTTCGGGCGATCGTGCCCAGATTAATCGACTTGCTGGTATCGATTGGGGCATCGCTCGAATCGGTTCCGAGGGACATCCCCAAACCCAGGGACCGCTTCTGCAAGGCAAAGCTGTTTAGCCCTGACGCCGCCGAGCCGGAGATCAGGCTTCCCATATAAATGACCGGCAGCAAAATCATTCCCCCGCGCACCCACGCCCCGGCCGAGACGCGCCCGCCATGCGCCGGGCGCAGAAACATCGCGACGATGAATAGAGCCAGAATGATCACGCTAGCCAGAAGCAGCGGCCAAAGTTCGGCGCGGATGAAAAGCGAATACCGCCCGGCGATCAGAATCGCCGTGAGGCCGACGGTCCATCCGCCGAGCACCGTGGCTCGCCATCGGCTGCTTGAGGTTGTCAAAGGCCCGATCATCTTAGTTGTGCCGCAAATAGGTAATGCCACGCGATCATCAGCACGAACACGAAGCTGTACATGAGGACCACGAGCACGATGAACGTCCGCTTACGAATGAAGCTGAGGTACATGGCCGAGAGTTTCAGGTCGAGCATCGGTCCCAGCACCATGAAACCCATCTGCGCCGACAAAGGCAGGACCGATCGGAACGACGCCGCCACAAACGCATCCGCGCCCGAGCAGAGATTCAGCACGACCGCCAGCCCCATCATGATCATAATCGCCAGCGCCGGCGCGTGCGCCATCAGCAGAAAAGTCTGGCGCGGAATAACCGTCTGACAGATCGCGGCGAAAAAAGCGCCGAACACCAGGTATTGTCCCACCGAAAGAAAATCGTCTCCGGCATGATTAACGGCTTCGGCCAATCGGCTCCACAGCGGCGGCGTTTTGTGATGATGAGAGTGATCGTGGTCGTGATCATGATCGTGCCCGTGATCGTGATCGTGTTCGTGACGATCGTGATCTCCGTGATCGTGCCCGCAACCGCACGATTCGCCCTGCGATTCGCCTGTTTTCATCGAATCAAGCAGGGCCGAATGCCCTGGGAAAAAGCGATCCATGCAAAGCGCGACGGAAACGGCAACCACGTATCCAAAGACCATTCTGGCGGCCAGGACATGCCAGTTCCAGGCATATGCCATGAGGGTCGCCGAACCGACCAGGACATTGACGATCGGCCCGGCCAGGAGATACGCCACCGCCGTGGAAAACGGCACGCCTTTGCGCACCAGCCTTCGCGTGAACGGAATTACCGCGCATTCGCATACGGGAAGCAGCAGGCCCAGGCTTGCGGCGACCAAAATCCCCAGGATTTTCCGCTCCGGCAGAAGCCTGACCACCATTTCCCGCGGAACGAATACCTCGAACAATCCGCCAAGCAGCGACCCGAGCATCACGAACGGCAATGCTTCCAAAATAATGCTGACGAAGGAAAGCCCCATCGCCGTCCCCGGCGGCGTGCCGTGCATCGCCAGCAACAGCGCAACGGCCAGCAGTAGAAAGAGCGCGCCGGCGAGGGTCCAAAAAGAAATGCTCCGCCCAACAGGGATTTCGTATCGAAACGGCTTCTTGTCGCCAGTTTGCGCGGGAAGAGTGGTTGAGGACTGGCTCATGCTTTGAGGGCGTCAAACAATTCGGTCAGTCTCGGATCAGTGCGGTCCCGCGCTGGCGGCGCCTCAATCGTGATGACAGTCCCGACACGTCCCATGGAGAAGAACTTCGGAGTAGGCTACGCGATATCCGCTGCGCACGCGATACGAATTTTTAGTATTTTTCGCCGCCGGCGCGTCGTCGAGACATTCGACGGCCCCACACTCATCGCACACAAAATGCGCGTGGTCGTGTTTGGCCGCGCCGTGCTGCGATCCATATCCATATCGCCATACCTGGTCATCTCCCCGGACGCGATGTACCAGATTCTTTTCGGTAAACGTCTGCAAGGTTCGATAAAGGGTCACGTTGTCAGTTCCCTCGGGCAGCTTTTCAAGGATTTGCGGGGCGCTCAGCGGCTGGCGCGAGCCGGAGAGGATCGACAGTACGCCGGTCCGCACCGGGGTCCGGCGCAGGCCGGCTTCATGAAGCAAATCGGCGGGTTTTCTGTCAGTTTTGTCCACAACGCGATTATAGCATTCGCTTATCTCCGATGCCTGAGACGGAATTATCGGACCAGCGAAATACGAGAAAATTTTCGCAAAAAATCGGTCCTGGCGTCCGGCGTTATCTTTCGTGCGGGGCGCGTGTTACCGCCGAAATAAGGGTAATCCGCCGGTCCAGCGGCGGCTCGCTTTGAGCTTCGTCATGGAAGAAATCCGCCATGTCGCGCAACTACACCGGTGACGTGGAGGATGTGGAACTTGCGGCCAAGGCCGCGCAGGGCGACGCAGCGGCTTTCCATGCCTTGGTGGATCGGCACTCCGACCGGCTCTTTCGCATCGCCATCGCTCTCGTCGGGAATAACGCCGACGCGGAAGACGTTTTGCAGGAAACGCTCATTGGCGCGTTTCGAAGTTTGAAGGGATTCCAAGGGCGAGCGTCGGTCAAAACGTGGCTGACGCGAATTCTGATGATCCAGGCGGCGCGCTTTCGCCGCGGCAGACGCAAAACGGAGCCGATTTCGGAATCAGAGGCGGCAAAGACGGGCGGTGCCCAGAGCGTGGAAGCGAAAATGGATGTGAATGCGGCGTTGACGGAACTGTCGCCGGAGCATCGGCAAGTGATCGTTCTTCGGGAACTGGAACATTTGTCCTACGAGGAAATCGCCGAGGTTCTCGAGGTGCCGCAGGGAACTGTCGAATCGCGCCTCCATCGGGCCCGCTCGGCGCTGCGGGAAAAATTAAAGGCGTATCTCGGCTAGGCAGACCTGGCCGAACGTGATTTGAATGGCGGATTGCGAATTCAAACAATTTCTGATGGCGTACCACGATGGCGCTCTGGACGCGGCGCTTCGCGAGCAGATGGACCGCCATCTTCCGCACTGTCCTGCCTGTGCGGCGGAACTGGCGCAGCTCCGCTCGCTCTCCAATCTCATCGAAACAAATGTCTCCCTTCCGGCGGGATTGTCGCAGATCGAGCGGCACCGCCTTCACGCGCGGGTTGACGCCGCCATGGATGAAGGCGTCTTGCGCGCTGCGCGGATCATCAGCGCGATTGCGGCGTGCGTTCTGGCGGGGTGCTCGATCGGCCTGATGCACTCGAGCCAGCTATCCCCCGCGCCTCCGCCGTGGGTCGATGTGGCGGCGCAGGCGGATGCGAGCGCGACCGCGCCAGCGCCGAAGCGAGCACGCCGGCGGCCGTCTGGTATCTCGCCAGCGCGTCGGGTCGATCGGACGAATCGCCGTAGATTTTGGAGCCGGTATGACGCGTCGAAAAATTATCCTGGGCGTGACGGCGTTCCTGGTGCTGGGCGCGGGGCTGGCGATCGGGCGATTGACCGCGCGCTTCCCCGGCCCGTTCCACGAACACGGAGCGCCCCCCTCTTGGCTCGTCGATCAGCTCAATCTATCCCCCGACCAGCATGCGGCGATAAACGCGATCTGGGACGACACCAAGCAAAAAATGCAGGACCTCGGCCACCAACGGCACGACCTCGATCTCAATCGCGACAAGTCTGTTCGAGATTTGCTGACCGATCAGCAGAAGGCCGCATACGACAAAATTTACGCCGACTATCACGCTCAGAGGGCGCAACTCGATCAGCAGCGTTCGGCGTTGATGCACGATGCGGACCAGCACAGCCGCGACCTGCTCGACGATGCGCAGAAAGCGCAATGGGACGAATTGACAAAGGAATTCTTGCGCACCACGGCCCGCACGAACCGGGTGGTCCTGCCGGACCCGGCGGTCCTCCTGATCAGGGCCCTCCCGGCGGCGCCCAGCCGCCGGCGGCCACCCAACCTTGAACAACAGGCAACTTTTCCAATACCCAATCGCTGAAAGGAGCGAAGTCATGACGGTGAAAGGCATCAGAATCGGATGGTTAACTTCCCTAGCGCTGGTCGGTTTGCTGGCGCTACCCGTCCTCAGCCAGGTCGACAACGGCGGCGGAGGCGGCGGTCAGAACAACAATAATAACAACGGCGGTGGTCCCGGCGGCGGTGGACCGGGCGGCGGCGGAGGGGGTGGTGGCGGCGGAGGCGGTGGTGGGGGAGGCGGCGGCGGGCGCAGGTTTGATCCCGCCCAGATGCGTCAGCGAATGATGCAACGCCTCCAGCAGGACCTGGGAGCTTCCGACGATGAATTTGCCGTCCTTGAACCCAAGATTGACGCCGTGATGCAGCTTCGCCGCGATGCTGGCGGCGGCTTCAATCCGCGGATGTTCATGCGTCGCGGCGGCGGCGGTGGCGGCGGAGATGCCGGCGGCGCCAGCACCCAGCCGCAATCGCCTGCCCAACAGGCGGTCTCGGATCTGCAATCGACGCTGGACGACGCCAGCGCCACGCCCGATCAGATCAAGAGCAAACTCGACACGCTTCGCCAGGCCCGAGCGCAGGCGAAAGCCGATTTGTCCAAGAGCGAGGACGATCTGCGCAGCCTCCTGACTCAGCGGCAGGAAGCCCAGCTCGTGCTTTACGGCATCCTCGACTGATGCCGCGTTTTTTTCACAGGATGTGCGACCGTGCATGACGTTTTGACCAGTTTGATGCGGGATGGGCTGCTGGACGTGGAGTCCGCGCGGCAAATCAGCGATGCCGTCGCAGGGGGAAGCTCCCTCGACGACGCGATGCGCAAAGTCGCCCGCGCGCAGGAGGAAAAAATCCTCCGCGCGCTGGCGGCTTATTACGACATTCCGTTCGTCGATCTGGAAAAAGACGCGGACCGCCTCGCGCCGGAAAAGGAATTGCTCTCGAAATTTCCGGCCCGGATTCTGCTGGACCGGCGCATCATGCCGCTGGCGGGCGAGGCGAATGGCGACGGCGTGGCGATCGTCACATCGCATGTTTTCGAAACCGCCGGGCTCGACGAATTGCGCATGGCCACGGGTCTGGATGTTCACCCCGTGCTCGCGCCGTCGACGGAAATCGACCGCTTCATGAAAAAATTCCTCGGCGTGGGCGCCGACACCCTCCAGTCGATGGGCGTCGACGAGCCGGAGGAAGTCAAGGTTCTGGAAGACTACGACGAAAGTGAGATGGATCTCACCAGCGCTGCCCACGACGCTTCGATCATCAAATTCGTCAACCAGGTGATGGCCGAGGCCCTGGAGTCCCGCGCGACGGACGTGCATTTCGAGCCGTTCGAAAATCAGCTTCGCGTTCGCTATCGAATCGACGGCGTGTTGCATGAAGCCAACATTCCGCCGCAGGTGCGGCGCTTTCACGCCGCGATCGTTTCGCGACTGAAGATTCTCAGCCACCTGGACATCGCCGAAAAACGCCTCCCTCAGGACGGGCGCATCCGGCTGAAAGTCGCCGGTCGTGAAATCGACCTCCGCGTCAGCGTCATCCCCATGATCCACGGGGAAGCCGTCGTACTGCGAATTCTGGATCGCGGCGACGCCTTGCTCGGTTTGGAACACCTGGGCATGTCGGCGCACGACAACGGAGCGTGGCAGCGCGTCCTGGATCTGCCGCATGGAATCATTCTGGTCACCGGCCCCACGGGCTCGGGAAAAACGACGACGCTTTACGCGGCTCTTTCGAAGATCAACCAGACGGATTTGAAAATCGTCACCATCGAAGACCCCGTCGAGTATCAATTATCCGGCATCAATCAGATTCAGGTGAACGTCAAGGCCGGATTGAGCTTCGCTGCCGGATTGCGGGCGATTTTGCGCCACGATCCGGATGTCGTGCTGATCGGCGAAATCCGCGATCGCGAAACCGCCGAGATCGCGGTGCAGGCGTCCCTGACCGGACACCTGGTCTTCAGCACGCTTCACACCAACGACGCCCCCGGCGCGACGACGCGGCTGGTGGATATGGGCGTCGAGCCGTATCTCGTCGCCAGCTCGCTGGAAATGGTCGCGGCGCAGCGGCTGGTGCGGCTGATCTGCCCGCGTTGCAAAACTCAGCGCCCGCCCGGCGAAGCGGAAAAATTGCGGGCACAATTCGGCGATCTTGCCCCGGAGGTTCTGTGGTATGGCGCCGGATGCCGCAATTGCCAGGGCACCGGGTATCGCGGCCGCCAGGCTGTGTTCGAAATGATGCCCCTGACGGATGAAATCCGGGCGCTGATCCTTGAACGCGCCAGCTCGCGCGAAATACGAAAAACCGCGATCCAGCAGGGGATGAACAGCTTGCGGGACGACGGATGGCGGATGATTCGGGACGGCCGCACCACGCCGGAGGAAGTGCTGCGAATGACCAAGGACGAGAATTTGGCCGCCGGAGCGATCGAAGGTTCGAAGTAAATCAATAAAAGATGTCCGTATTTGCCTATACAGCATTGCATAAGGACGGCCGGCGCGCCACGGGCACGCTGAGTTCCGATTCGCGCGCCGCCGCCATGGCCGAGATCGCGCGGCAGGGGATGGTCCCGGTGCGCATTGAAGAAGCCAAGGATTCCGCCGCCGCCGCGAAAAAAGTTCAGGCCGCTACCGCCGCGGCGCATCCCGTCAAGGTTTCCGGCCGGCAGATCGAGGCCTTCACGCGCGAACTGGCCAATCTGCTCTCCGGCAGTGTGCCTCTGGCGCAGGCGCTTTCCCTTCTGCGCCGCGAGGCGTCTAATTCCGCCGCGCGCGAACTCTGGAGCGCCATTCATGACGACGTGGTGGGGGGCACGGCGCTCGCCGACGCCATGGCGAAGTGGCCGCAGAGTTTCTCCAGCGTTTACGTGGCGATGGTCCGCGCCGGTGAGGCCGGCGGATTCCTCGAAGTCGTCCTGGCCCAGATCGCCGATTTCCGCAATCGCGAGGCGGACCTCAAGGGACGCGTCAAAGGCGCGATGATCTATCCCATCATCCTGGCGTGCCTGGCCGTTGGAGTGCTGGTCTTCCTGATGGAATTCTTCATTCCGAGATTTAGCCAGATTTTCGAGCAATTCGGCGGGAATTTGCCGCTGCTGACGCAAATCATCATCGGCGTGAGCCATGTCGTGCAGCATTACGGCCTGGTCGTCGCCGGCGTGCTGTTGATGGTTTTTATTCTCGTCAAGCGAGCCCTGTCCACCGAATCCGGCCGGCGCATGATGGAAGTTGGCATTTTGTCCACGCCGATGGTCGGCAAGGTCATCTCGCATTTCGCCCTGGTGCGATTTGCGCGAATGCTGGGAACCCTGCTTGGCGCGGGCGTTCCGCTCATGGCGTCCCTGCGAGTGGCCCGCGAAGCGATCGGCAACCAGACCCTGGCGGATACTGTTCTCCGCGCCATCGAGCAGGTTCAGCAGGGTTCTCCCTTGTCCAAGAGTCTGGCCGCAAGTCCCCTGCTTTTCCCGCCTTCAGTAGTCGAAATGATCGCCATCGCCGAAGAGACCGGTCGGTTGGACAAAGAGCTGCTCAGACTCGCGGCGGCGTATGAGTCCGATCTCGACCGCCAATTGCGGCTGCTGGTCGGCGTCGCCGAGCCGGTCATGCTTTTTCTCATGGCGGGAATGATCGGCACGATCGTCGTCGGAATGCTTCTGCCGGTATTCAATCTGCAGGAGCTCATTCACTGATTAGAAACGAGGAGCGATTCCATGAACATACAACTCAGGCGTCGAACGCGACGAGCCTTCACATTGATCGAACTACTGCTGGTGATGGTGATCATCGCCATCCTGGCGGCGATCGTTATTCCGAAATTCGCCGGCCGAACCGAGCAGGCGCGAGTCACCCGCGCCACGGCCGACATTGCCAACATCAAAACAGCCCTCAACGCGTTTGAAATCGACAACGGGCGATATCCGACGACCGAGGAAGGGCTCAACGCCCTGGTAACCCAGCCGAACGATTTGACGACCGGTTCAGACGGCAAGACCTCCTGGCATCAATTGCTCGATAAGGTGCCGCTCGATCCCTGGGGCCATGCGTACATCTATCGCTGCCCCGGCACCGGCGGGAAGGATTTCGACCTCGTTTCCACCGGCGCCAGCGGCACTGAAGGCGGCACCGACAACATCACGAACTAACGTCCGCACCATGCGCAATCGGCGATCCAATTTCCGTGCCTTCACGCTCATCGAGCTGATCCTGGTCATGATCATCCTGACGATCGTGGCCGGGGCGGTCGCGCCGATGCTGCGCGGATTTACCGCCGGGCGCCGCATCGCCAACTCCGCCCGGGCCATGCTCGCGCTGTCGCAATATGCGCGCACGCAGTCGATGTCGGAAGGGCGCATCTACCGCCTGAATTTTGATCCCACCGCCGGGGCCTTCTGGCTGACCGAGGACCAAGACGGAACATTTGCCGCTCCCACCAACGATTTCGGCGATCGCCAAACGCTGGAATCCGGCGAGAAAATGCAAATCGAGATTACCGCGCCCGTCGTGCCCCTCGACGAACAGCAGACCGGCAGTCCAACCACGCCGCAGGCAGCCCCCAGCGACCAATACGTCGAATTCGATCCAAGCGGGCGAACCCAGCAGGTGACCATCACACTCACCGATCAATTCGGTTCCGCCGTGCAACTTGCCTGCGCATCCGCCACCGATCAGTTGCGAATCGTTCCAGCGGGGGAGGCGGTCCAATGAGACGCCGAGCCGGATTTACTCTTGTTGAGGTCCTTGTGACCCTCATGTTCCTTGCAATCAGCCTCCCCGCGGTCATGGAGGGAATCTCGCTAGCGACGAAAGTCGGCGCGCAAACGGTTCATCGCACCGAAGCGGCGGGGCTGGCGCAATCGAAGCTAGCGGAAATCGTCAGTTCCGATGAATGGGAGAACGGGAATCTCTCCGGCGATTTTGGCGCCGATTGGCCAAGTTATCGGTGGGAGGCGGACGTGCAGCCGTGGGCCGAGGACACCACCA
Organism: uncultured Phycisphaerales bacterium; assembly: GCA_963844715.1. Lineage (GTDB taxonomy): Bacteria > Planctomycetota > Phycisphaerae > Tepidisphaerales > Tepidisphaeraceae > UBA1161. Next base: position 1,013,355 of record CAWJPJ010000007.1, read on the forward strand.
GCGCCGGAATTCAGCAGATTGACGTGAATGTCTATTGGACCGAGCCGGGTCGTGAACAGTCGATCACCCTTTCAACCCTTGCCTACGCGCGGAGTCAGGAATGATGATGCGTTGTCGCAGACTGATGCGCATGCCAAAGGGCGGGGCATCCCCTTCCCCAGCCCTCCGCCGGAATACCGGAGGCGGGGGAATGCGCGGCGGTTTCACGCTCCTAGAATTAGTCGTCGCCTTGGGGATGGTCGCGGTCTTGGCCGTCTCGCTGTACACCAGCCTGCACATCGCCTTCGCGGCGCAGAGCAGCGCCGAGGCGGCCCTGGATGCCCCGCGCACGGCCGAATTGGCGATCGACTTCCTTCAGAAAGACTTTGAAAACGCGGATGTCCCCAACGACACGGGTGACACCTACAACACCGTCGCCGTGAGCCCGGCGATGCAAAGCCTCTATTCGTCGATCACGACGACCACCGGGGCGAACACCACGGTCCTGGCCGGAAACTTCGAGGGAATCCAGGCGCAGGACGATCGCGGTCATGAGGCGGACGATGTGGTCTTCTTCACAACCGCCGGGGCCGGCGATCACATCGACGCCAATGGCGAAATCAAACAGGTTGAGTTGACGGTCCAGCGCTCCGCATCGGGCGATTATCAGCTGGTGCGCCGGGTGTCGCGCAACTTGCTTTCCGAGCAGCAGGTGGAGCCCGATGTGGAAGTTTTGTGCCGCGGCGTGTCGTCGTTCTCCATTCAATATTCCACCGGCTCGGAATGGGTCGATAGCTGGGATTCCACGCAGGAGGACAACGATCTCCCCGCCGCCGTGCAGATCACCCTCGAACTCGATCGGCCCAACGCCACGGGCACTCAGACCGAAACGCACACGTACACACGGATCATCGCGATTCCGTCGTCGACGGCCGCGCTCGATCCCAATGTCAACGCATCGGTGAGCATGCAATGAGAATTTTCAACGACAAAACCCGTCGTCGAGCGTTCCGCCGTCGCGGAGCGATCTTCATCATGGCGATGGGGATCGTGGTGATTCTCAGCGGCATGCTCTTGGTCTTCGCCGAGGAGATGCGAGCGGAAGCGATGGCGTCCGCGAATCGGCTCTCGTACGACCAGGCCGACGCCGTCGAAAAAGGGGCGGAGCAGTGGGTTCTCGCGCAGGTCGAGGAATACGGGCAGGACGCCGTCACTCTGTGCAACAACGTGCCTGCCGAAGGGATTCAGGTCGGCCAGGGTTATTTCTGGATCATCCGCCCCAATCAGGACAGCAATCAGAATTACGATTTCGGCCTGGTTGACGAATCCGGCAAGCTGAATTTAAACGTCGCCACGTCCGACGAGCTTCAGATATTGCCGAACATGCAGCAGAACCTGGCCGACGCCATTGTCGACTGGCATAACCCCGAGCAGACGGCAACGGGCGACGGCGCCAAGAGTCCGACGTATCAATCCCTTCCCGAGCCTTATGACTGCAAGGACGCGCCCTTTGAGAGTGTGGAGGAGTTGCGCCTGGTTTACGGCATGACGCCGCAGATTTTGTTCGGCGCAGGACACCAATCGCAACGGCGTGATCGACCCCGAGGAAGAAGCCGCCCAGAGCAACAACGGCATTACGCTCAACTTCGACAGCGGCGCGGACATTCAGCGTGGCATCATCAATTTCGTCACCACCTATAGCGCCCAGTCCCAGCGTGGGCGCACCGTGCAGGGATTGGTGAACGTCAATACGGCCCCGATGCAGGTTTTAATGTGCCTGCCGGGAATGACCGAGCAGACCGCTGAATCCGTCATCAGCGCTCGCCAGGGCGGCACCACCAGCGGGGATACATCCTGGATTCGCACTGCTCTGGGCACCGGCATCTACAACGAAGTCTCGGGCCTGATCACGACGACGTCGTATCAATATTCGGCCGATATCGTCGCCGTCAGCGGAGATGGGCGCACGCTTCAAGCGCGTGCAGATCGTGGTCGATGTGCGGCAAGTGCCGGCGACGATCGTCTATCGCCGAGATTTGACGAGCCTCGGCTGGCCGCTCCCCAAGGAAATCCGCGATTCCCTCCGCGCCGGCCAGGGCGTGCCGGCGGATTATTCCGGCAATTCGATGACCGGATCAGAAGGCGGAAATCCGCTGAACCCGTAATGAAAGCCAATAGTAGTGAAAGCCAAGCAATGAAAACACTCGATCAATGGCGCGATCAGATCATGCGGCAAGCCCAGGGGATGCTGCGCCCGCGAAAAGTGATCGGACTGGCGCTGGGAGAAAAATCGCTCCTGGCGGCGGAGGCATCCGCGACGCCTCAGCCTCGCGTCACGCTGCTCGAAGAATTCGTCTATCCGGCCGGAATAACGGACGCGCAGCCCGCCGAACTTGGGGCGGCTCTGGAGAAATTCCTGAAGGAAAAAGGGTTCACCGCCAAGGCCGCCGTGATTGGAATTCCCGTGCGATGGCTTCTGGTGCGCCGCAAGGAAGTCCCCCCTTCCGATGACGCGACCCTGATCGATTTGCTTCGGCTCGGCGCCGAGGCGGAATTCACCACGGAGATCAAGGATCTGGTTTACGACTTTGCCGATTCCGGCAGCGCCGGATGTCACGGACGATGCCGGCAAACCCGCCGAGCGTTCCGTGCTTCTATTGGGCACGCAGAAAAAGCATGTCGAATCGGCGGCGGCGCTCTGCAAGGCGGCGCATCTGCGGCCGCTGGCGGTGACCGCTTCCGCTCTGGCCGTCGGCGAGGCGACCGCGGCGCAGGGGGTGGAGACGATGGTTCTGACCGCCTCGGCGTCGGGCTCCGAACTGTCCATGCAGCGAGGCGCTTCGCCCGTGGCGATCCGACACCTGCCCCCCCCGATCCGCAGCCGCCATTTTTGAGCGAACTTCGCCGCGCGGTTTCGACGATGACCGGCCCGGGCCGGCGCGATCTCGTTCTGTGGGATGCGGCGGGAGGAATGAACGCGCAACAGCTTGGCGATCAACTGGGCCTGCGCGTTCGCAACGGCGCGCTGGCCGAACTCGGCGTGGAAATCGCCGCCGCGGCTGCGGAGCGCGAACGGCGATGCGTCGAAGTATGCCGGCGCAGTCGCCCTGGCGCGTTCGGGATTGAGCGGAAAACAGACCGTCGATTTCCTGCATTCGCGGCTTTCGCCGCCGAAGCAGCCCCTGGTTCCCCGATGGGCGGTGATCGCGGGCGCGGCCGTTTTATTGGTCTTGATTTACGCCTTCTGGTGCTACGTCGACATGGCCCACCAGGAGACCGATCTGGCGTCTCTCAACGCGACCCTAAAAAGCACCAAAGATCAAGTCGCAACCGCGCAGGCATTCGTCTCAAAGGTCTCGTTCGCCCAAAATTGGCACGGCGGCGAACCGCGATATCTTGTTTGTCTGCGCGATCTGACATCCGCCGTCTCCGACGACGGGCAGACCTACGCGACAACTCTTTCGCTGCGTGAAGCGAGTCACTCCGGCGCCGCGCCCGCCGGAAAAACCGGCAGCGACTGGCGGGCGTTGTCCGGCCAACTGGCTGGCCGCAGCAGCGATCAGCAGCGCATTCAGCGCCTGGTTGAACGAATCAAGCATACGCCGGGATTTTCGGATGTAACCCTGGTCGGCACCCAAAACGTCGTGCGCGAGCGATCGGTGACCTTCTCAATGTCGTTCACCTACGTCGCGCCTGCATTGGGCCGGACGGAATAGATTGGAGTAGTCGTGGTTCTTTCGAAGCGTGAAAAATATATCGGCATCGGGGCGGTCGCCGCGATCGCGATCCTGGTGATTGACCAGTTCGTGGTCTCTCCGTACCTCGACCAGGTGGATGCGTCGAATCGCGATCTAACCAATGCCCGCCAGCAGGTCGCCGACAACAATCTGGTCTTCGAGCGGCAGCACAAATTGCAGCAGGTTTGGAACGACATGCAGACCGGCGGGCTGCAGGTCGATGAATCGCAGGCCGACAGTCAGGCGCAGATGGCGATTCTCCAGTGGGCGCAGCGCAGCGACGTCACCATCACAGCATTGAAGACCGAGCACGTTTCCCAGGAAAAAGCGTTTGAGGTGCTCAGCTACGACGTCACCGCGACCGGCTCCACGCCTGCCGTCGCGCACCTGCTCTGGGCGCTGGAGACGGCCACCATTCCGCTGCGGCTGAACGAAGTGCAGATCTCCTCGCGGCCCGAAAATACCGACAACCTGACGGTCCGCATGAATATCTCGACGCTATCCCTGCCCGAGGCCAATTCAGCCGGGGAGGCGCAATGAACATCCGCAAAATCGAAATTTGGATTCTGTCCGCGGTTCTCGCGTCCAGCTGCGCATTGGCCTGGAGCCAGACGACCACGACGCGCCAGCCGACGCCCGCGGGGATTTTCGCCGCCAGCGCTCCGCCGATCCATCTGGATCCGATTCACAACTTCGGATTCCCCAGCCGGCGGATATGTCGCGCGCGTTCGATCTGCTCAATTCGTACAGCCTGTTCGTCAAAGGCCGGCTCGAAAACACAGGCTCCAACTTCGGCGGCGGATCGTTCAATTCCCAGGCTCCCGAAAACGTGCTTGTCTTCACGGGCGTCACCGTCACCGATCACGCAACCGTCGGTTTCGTTGAAGACACCTCGCAGGGAACCGTCCGGCAGGTCAAGGTGGGCGACTCCATCGCTCAGGGCAAAATCACCGATATCACACTCAATGAACTTGTCTATCACGCGTCCGACGGACGGACTGTCCATGTCGCCGTCGGGCAAAACCTCCGCGGCGAAAGCGCGTTCGGTTTGATCTACGGGACCGGCATCGGCACCGCCGAACCTTCGGCAAGCGACCAGAACGTTGACGCCGGCACCGCCGCCCTGTTGGCGAAAATGCGGGCAAAGCGATTGCAGGAGATGGGCGTTGCTCCCGCGACTCAGCCGGCGCAATGAAGAGGGCTTTTTGGCGAATGAAAGGGCTGTTATGAGAGGAATCGGTCGATCGGCGGCGTTGTGGAGTGCGGTGGCCGCGATATCGCTTGCCCCGCTCAGTTCGATGGCGCAAGTTGAGCCGTCTCCCGCGGATCAGGAGAACCCCGCGCCGACCACCGCGCCGGCGACGCGCATCAGCCTGAATTTCAAGGACGCGTCGCTCGACGCCGTCCTCGATTATCTCTCCCAGCAGGCGGGCTTTGAAGTGGTAAAGGTCACCCCCGTGACCGTCCACATCACGGAACTGATCAGCAAGCAACCGGTCACGCCCGAAGAGGCTGTGTCTCTGCTCAACAGCGTCCTGAACGCCAATGGTTACACCGCCATCCGCATGGGACGGATTTTGAAAATCGTCTCCCTCGATAAGGCCAAGAAGGAGAACGTCCCCGTTCATTTCGGCAACGATCCGGCGGAGATCGCCGATTCCGACGAGCTGATCACCCAGGTTATTCCGGTCCGTAGCGTCGATGCCGTGAAGTTGAAAACCGATTTGCAGCCCCTGATCAGCACCGATGCCGATTTCACCGCCAACGCCATGAGCAACACGCTCATCATGACGGACACGTCGGCCAATATCCGCCGCGTCGTCGAGATCGTCTCCAATCTCGACAAGCGTGACGCCCAGGCGAACAGCATCATCGTCAAGCAGCTCAAATACGCGGATGCCACGGCGGCGGCCAAGCTCGTGACCGACATCTTCTCCCCCCAACAGCAGCAGACGCAGAACACCAATATTCCCAATCCCGGATTTTTCTTCCGCGGCTTCGGCGGCGGGGGCGGTGGAGGCGGCGGCGGAGGAGGATTCGGGCCGGGCGGCTTCGGCGGGGCGGCCGCGCGGCGGCGGCGCAGTCCGCCTCCCAGGACCAGGGACAAACCGGCAAAGTCACGGCATCCGCCGATACGCGGACCAATACCGTCGTCGTCAGCGGTCCCACCGACACGCTGAAAATCATCACCGACGTCCTGAGCCAACTCGACGCAAACCCCGCCGCAGAAGAAGATTTCTTCACCTACGCGGTCAACAACGGCCAGGCCGTGGACATGGCCGCGACGCTCAACGCCCTCTTCGGGGGCAGCGGAACGACGCCGAGCACTTCCAACAATCAGCGCAACCAGTACGGCACCGCCACCGGAAATCCCGTCAGCGGCAGCAACCGCAGTTCCGTCGGCGGCTTAGGCGGTGGAATCGGAACCAGCTTCGGCGGCGGAACAGGCGGCGGACTCGGGGGCTACGGCGGCGGCGGGGGGCTGGGAAGCTCCAACAGCAACCGCAACACCGGAACGAGCAGCCTGACCGCGAATCGCGGAATCTCCGGCGTCCCCGGTCTCACCGGCGGCGCGAACGGCGCCGCTGCCGAATCGGGACTCGCCCAACTCATCGGCCAGGTCTATGTCGTCCCGGATCAGGACACCAACTCGCTCCTCGTCGCCACCGCCACTAAATTTGAGCCCCAGGTCCGCGAAGTCATCGCCAAGCTCGATCGCCCCGTCCCGCAGGTGCTCATCAAGGTTCTCATCGCCGAAGTCACCCATGACAATTCCCAGGACCTCGGCGTTGATTTCTCCGGCTTGAACCTCGGGACCGGCGGGAATCTAAATACCCAAACCGGCCTCATCTCCTCGGGCCACGGCCAGGCGGGCAGCAGCATTCTGGCGCCGCCGCGGCCGCAGCAGCAGGGGCCGGCTCGACCAGCGCTCCCCCGGGAATGGTCGTAAACGTCCTGGCTAACAACCTCACCGCCACGCTCCAGGCGCTGTCCCAGCAAAATAAATTGGACGTCCTCTCGCGCCCTACATTTTGACCAGCGACAATCAGGAAGCCGATATCACCGTCGGGAGCGAAGTCCCCTTTATCGACAACAGTTATGTCGACTCCAACGGTGGCACCCACAACACCGTCCAATATCAGGACATCGGCATCATTCTGAGCGTGACCCCTCATATCAATCCCGAAGGCACCGTTGTCATGGAAGTCTCGCCGCAGATTTCGGCGTTGACCGGCCAGACGGTGACCATCCAGGCGGGCGTGAACGCCCCCGTCTTCGAACTCCGCTCCGCTGATGCATATGTCGCCATCAAGGATGGACAAACCGTCGTCATCGGCGGCCTTATGCAGGACCAGAAAACCGACAACATCAGCGAGGTTCCCCTCCTCGGCGATATTCCTCTGCTCGGCAAACTTTTTCAATATCGCACCACCAGCAAGACCAAGACCGAGTTGCTGATTTTCCTGACGCCGCATGTGGCGATGTCGCCCGGATCGCTGACCAAGATGTCCCAGGATGAAGCGAACGGTCTTAAGCTCACGCCCACGGCCGTTCAGCCCGGCGTGATGCAGGAGCAATTGGAAGGCATGGCTCGCGGATCGGCAACGCAACCGTCGATCCCGCTCCAACTGCCCAACCCCAGCGGCTCGGGTTCCTCCTCAGGTCCGCCGTTGCCCGGCACTAAATAAATGGCAGAATGGAATCATGCGATTTGAGCTGCGTTGGGGCGGTGTTATTTCTGACGGCGGTTCTGGCCGGATGCCAGACAAAGCCCGCCGACAATCCATCCCCGTCTGGGATGGCCGCCGTCACCGACCCGTGCGCAACCCAATTGCACGACATCGCCGGCGACATCCTTTTGTATTACGCCCTCAATAAGCGCATGCCCGCCGAGTTGACCGACCTGCAAACCGTTGCCGACGCCGACACGCCCCTTCATTTTGAATGCCCCGTCTCCGGCTTGCGCTACCTTTATTATCCGCTCGGCTTAATGTCCCCCGACGGCATGGGGGCCATCATCGTTTGTGACCCGACGCCTGCCCACGACGGCAAACGCTGGTGTATCGTCGAGGGCGTGGCCCACGGCAAATCGCTCTCCCTCGATGTCGAAGAGCTGCCGGAGGCGATATTCAGGCAATTCGGACCTGCCGGGGGGCAGTAATTGGATTTACTTGACAGGATTACTGAGAAACCTAAGATTGTCATCTGACAATTCGAACTGAGTAAGAGATCTTATCCAGAGTGGCCGAGGGTCGGGCCCGTCGACGCCACAGCAACCGTTTAGCGGCTTTTGAGCCGGATATGGTGCTAAATCCCGCCCCGAATGGTCGGGGGAAGATAAGAGGAGCCCCAACGTAAACTACGCCACAGCCTCTTCTTATCGGTAAGGAGAGGTTTTTTGTTGGAGCAATTGGAACTATGAGTTACGTGGTGGGTCTTAAGTGCAAGGAGTGCGGAAATCGGATTCCGGTTTCCCCGGAACACGTCTGCAAATCCTGCTTTGGACCGTACGAAGTTGAATACGACTACGCGAAGATGAAGGGGAAAGTCACCCGGCAATCCATCGCCGCCGGCCCTCGAAGTTTGTGGCGATACAAGGATTTACTCCCCCTGGCAGGCGCCCCGCGCACCGGCCTGAATTCGGGGTTCACCCCGTTTCGAAAAGCCGAGCGCGCTGGGAAAAGAACTCGGCTGCTCCGATCTCTGGATCAAAGACGATTCCTGCAACTATCCCACATACTCATACAAGGAACGTGTCGTCTCCGTCGCCATTAGCAAGGCGGTTGAGTTTGGCTTCGACACCGTGGGCTGCGCCAGCACGGGGAATCTTGCCAACAGCACCGCCGCTCATGCCGCCATGGCCGGGCTTCGCTGCTTCGTCATGATTCCCCATGATCTCGAGCAGGGCAAAGTCCTCGGCAGCCTCATCTTCGGGCCAACAATGGTCCGCATTCGCGGCACCTACGACGACGTCAATCGGCTTTGCACGGAGATCGCCGACAAGTACGGCTGGGCGATTGTGAACGTGAACCTCCGCCCGTATTACACCGAAGGCGCCAAAACCTACGGCTTCGAGATCGCCGAACAGTTCGGCTGGCGCCTCCCGCAGCACACGATTGTGCCGACGGCCGGTGGAACGATTCTCCCCAAGATTTACAAGGCGTATCAGGAATTGATCGAACTCGGTTTGGTCGAGGACAACAAGCCAAAAATTTATTCCGCGCAGGCGGCGGGTTGCAACCCGGTCGTCACTGCCATCCACAAGGGCGTCGATATTATCGAACCTCAGAAGCCGAACACGATTGCCAAGAGCATCGCCATCGGAAATCCAGCCGATGGATATTATGTCTGGCACGCCGTGAAGGATTCCGGGGGCTGGGGCGAAAGCGCGACGGATCGCGAAATCGTCGACGCCATCAAGCTTCTGGCGAAGCTCGAAGGCATCTGGACGGAGCCCGCCGGCGGCACCACGCTGGCGGCGGCGATCAAGCTCATCGGCCAGGGACGTATCCCCAAAAACGAATCCATCGTCATCAGCATTACCGGAAACGGGCTGAAAACTCTGGAAACGGTCCAGAACGATCTGGTGCCACCGGAAGTGATCGAGGCGAAATTGTCGGAATTCGATAAAATCCTTTCGCGCCAGGGCGGCACGGAAATTTCTGCCAGCGTCGCGCGGTCGTCCCCGCGGGCGCCGGCGGCGGTATAATGGCGGAAGCACGAAGCGAGGTTTTTTTATGGGCGTGAAAGTCAGGATTCCCTCTCCGCTGCGGAGCTACACTCAAAACGCGGACGTCGTCGAAGTCGCCGGCGCCACCGTGGGCGAGGTGCTCAACGGTTTGAAAACCAAGGCCAGCGGCATCGAAACGCGCCTATTCAAGGGGCCGAATCAGCTCAATCGCTTCGTCAACGTTTATTTGAACGACGAGGATGTTCGGTTTTTGAAGAACCTGGATACGCCCGTGAAAGAAGGGGACGAGATCAGCATCGTGCCGGCGATCGCCGGCGGCTGAACGAGTCGTATCATGAGCGAAAGCGATTATTCCCGCCGCTGCTGGTTTACCTTCCCGACGCGCTCGCAGGTCGAGCAGCCGATCATCTGGCAGATGAGCCAAAAATTTCCCGGCGTTATATTCGATATTCGCCAGGCGAGCGTGCAAAACGAAATTGGAATCATGGCGGTATTGCTTACGGGGCCGGAGCGCGACGTCAAATCCGCCATCGAATTCGTCCGCTCCAGAGGGGTCACAGTCGAGCCGATCGAAAAAAGCGTTGTCGAGGGATAAGTCCCTCGCTTCGTCTCATCGTCTCTTAGTCTTAAGTTATCATTTTAGAAAGAATTCATGTCTGAAGAACTACGTAATAAAATATTAGAACACATTGAGTCCGGCGAGTATCGCCCGATCAAGCCGAGCCGGTTGGCTCGGCAAATGCAAATTACCGAGGAAGATCAGTATCACGCGTTTCGCGATGCACTGAAGGAATTGATGCACGCGGGGCGCGTCGTGCTCGGGTCGGGGGGAAGCGTTATGCTCCCCTTGCAGCCGCTCCGCGCCGCCGGAATTGTGGGCACCTATCGCCACAACCCGCGCGGGTTCGGCTTCCTCTCACCCACCGATCCCACTTCCCACGAGGACCTTTACATCCCCGAGGGGGAAAACGGCGGCGCCATCACCGGCGACATCGTTCGCGCCACCATCACCAACAAGCATCAGCGTGATGGGAAAACGATGTATCGCGGGCGAATCGAGGAAATCATCAGCCGCTCGCAAAAGCGGTTTGTCGGGACCCTCGGCCGCTATCACGGCAAATGGCAGGTCCTGCCCGACGGCAACACCCTGACCGCCCCAATTCTCACACCCGACGCCGCTGCCCGACACCTCAAGGAGGGCACGCAAGTCGTTGTCGAAATCACCGAATACCCCAAGCCGGGCGTGCTCGCACAGGGCGTCATCACCGAAATCCTCGGCCGGCGCGGCGAGAAGGACGTCGATCTCAGAAGCGTCATCATCCAGTTCAATCTGCCCGAAAAATTTCCGGAAGAAGCCCTCGATGAAGGCCGCCAGGCGATCGATATCTTCAACGCCAGGCAGGAATGGCGCGATCGCGTCGACCTATCCGGCGAAACGATCTGCACGATCGACCCGGACGACGCCAAGGATTACGACGATGCGATCAGCCTGAAAAAGCTCCCCAGCGGAAATTGGGAACTCGGCGTGCATATCGCCGACGTTTCGCATTTTGTCCCGCCGGGCAGCGCCCTCGATACCGAGGCGCAGCTGCGCGGAAATAGCTGCTATTTCCCCGGCTACGTCATTCCGATGTTGCCCGAGGTCTTATCCAACGGCGTATGCAGCCTTCAGGAGGGCGTTCCGCGCCTTTGCAAATCCGCGTTTATTACGTTGGATGACGACGCAAATCCCGTTTCGACGCGTTTTGCCAACACAGTGATTCGCAGCGCCAACCGCCTGCGTTATCGCGAGGCTCAAGCCATCATCGATAACGCCGATGTGATCCCGCATCCGGACGGCCCGCGCAAGCGTGACAGTTACAGCCCGCGGGTCATCGAACTTTTGAATCAAATGAACGCCCTGGCCAAACGAATTCAAAAGCGCCGCGCGGCAGAGGGGCAGTTGGTCCTCGAATTGCCCGAGGTGGAACTGGTTTTGAACGACGAAGGGAGAGTCTCCGGCGCCGAGGCCGAGGATACGAGCTTCACCCACACACTGATTGAGATGTTCATGGTCGAGGCCAACGAAGCCGTCGCCCGAGCGCTGGACAGCGTCAACGTCCCGTTCCTGCGCCGCATTCACCCCGAGCCGGAAATGGACGACTCGACCCGCCTTCGACAATTCGTCGAAGCCGCCGGGTATAAGATTCCCAAAATTCTGGACCGGAAAGCCCTCCAGGCGCTTCTGGCGAGCGTCAGAGGGAAGCCCGAATCGTTCGCCGTGAATCTGGCGGTGCTAAAAAGTCTGACGCGGGCCGAGTATTCGCCCAAAGCCATTGGGCATTACGCGCTGGCCAGCCAGTTTTACTGTCATTACACCAGCCCGATCCGGCGTTACGCCGATCTGACGATCCATCGTCTGCTCGATCAATATATTCAAGCGCAGGACCAGGCGGGCGGAAAAAAGAAAGTGCATCTGGAAAATGTTCCCAGCGAGGATGACCTGGTTACGCTCGGCAAACACTTGAGCTTCACCGAGCACCGCGCCGACGACGCCGAGCGCGAACTCCGCCAGGTGAAGGTCCTCGCTCTTCTGGAAAACAAGGTCGGCTCCGATTTCCCCGGCGTCATCACCGGCATCACCAATTTCGGAATCTTCGTGCAGCTCACCACCTGGCTCATCGATGGACTTATCCGTTACGAAGATCTGATGGACGACTGGTGGGACGTCGACGAAGCCCGCGGCGCCATTCGCGGCCAGCGCACCGGGCGGCGCATCGGCATTGGCGATACCGCCACCGTCCGAATCGTCCGCGTCGATCCTCCGCGCCGGCAGCTTGACTTGGCGATTGTCGAACTCAAAGGAAAAGGCTCGCCAACCCCGCCACCGAAGGTAAAAAAACCTCATCGCAAGGGCGCGCCGAGAGGCAGATTCAGCGCCCCTCAGAAACGGCGGCGATCGCGCTAGATCCTTTTCAACTTGACCCGGCGCTGGAGTCTTTGGACATCTTTCATCAAAAATATCCCTGATCCCGGCACGAGGGCGTTCGCCGTCGCGCACGCCGTGGCAAGGCGGCACGCCTCGGGGACCTCTCGGCCATGACTAATCTCCCGGCTCAATCCCGCCGCAAACGCGTCTCCGCTCCCGATCGCGGATACCGCGTCGATCTTCAAACCGGGGATTTCCCAGAAGGTCTTTCCATCACAAACCCATGCCCCGGCGCGTCCCAGGGTTACAATCACCCACTGGGCCCCCATATCGCACAGGCCAAGCATGGCCCGCCGCAAGCCGGCGGCACTGTCCAGCGATCGTCCCAACGTCGCGGCCAATTCGGATCGGTTCGGCTTAACGACCAGGGGACGCTGTTCCAAGGCGCGCAACATTTCGTTCCCTCGCGCATCCAGAATGACGTTGACGCTATTCCTTCTGGCTGCCGCGCAGCAGTCGGCATAAAAATTCGCATGAACCCCCGGCGCCAAAGATCCCGAAAAAATCGCCATCTTTGACCCGGGCAGAACGCGCAGGAATTCCCGTTTCAACCCGGCAATTTCGGTCTTCCGCAATCTCTCGGATTCCTGCACCAGCTCGGTCGCCTCTTTCCGCGATTGATCGATCGCCGTCACGCACGTCCGCGTGCCCGCTCGCGTCTCCACAATGCGGCTTTCGATTTCCGATGCTTTCAAATCAGCTAGAAAGATTCTGCCTGAGTCTCCCCCGACCGGCGCACAAGCCACGGCTTCTTCTCCAAGCGTCTTCAGCCCGCGCCAACGTTGATTGACTTCCCCGAAGCATGATAGAAAACCTTCGTCGCCCGATTCACTTCCCCCTCGGCCAGGCGAGAAAAAATCATCGTCCCTTGCAATGCCGGCGTTGTTCCAAGGCAAACGTGCACAATTCATTCCTCGCTTGGCTACAGCAACGAACGGAATGTCTCCTCGGTCAACCCCGCCTGATTGATAATCTTCTTTACCAATCCCCGACCCAGATCCCCCGGATGCATCGGCACGCCTGTCAGGAGTTTTTTGCTCTCGTGCCAAAGATAGAGGTGACTGCCTTTTTGGTTAATTTCCCGGAATCCCCCGCGCTTCAATGCTGCGACAACTTCTTTGGCTGTCAACGTCGGAAGCCGCCGGCTCACGCCGGCACCCGTAGCTTAACCTGCACCTTTCCGATCATCGCGTCCTCGCGCCCCGCCTCCTCTGGAATCGGCTCGCCGAGTTTGGCCAGCGATTCCAAATATCCTTCGATCGCTTCCCGGGCACGCTCCATGCACTGCTCAACCGTCTTGCCTTGCGTAAAGCATCCCGGCAACGCTGGAACCTCCACCCAGAAAGATTCCTCCCCGGCTTCGCCAGGATGAATCACGACGGTGTATTTCAGCGTTACCACCGAATTGGACCGTGGCCGAATGCTCTTTTGGACATGACGTTTGGCCATAATATCGTTCCAGGCAGCGCATTAACCCAAGTACTTAGGGCCTGTCTGATGAATCCAAAATCCTGAAATAGCGACGGATCATGGCGAGCTTGGCCATGGCCTGAAAGTTCACCGCCAGTTTCTCGTAACGCGTGCCCAGGCGGCGATTCTCCTTCATCCAATTCACGCAACGCTCCACCACGTTCCGTCGGCGATACGCCTTGCGATCAAAGTTCTCCTGCGGCGGCTGATTCGATTTCGCCGGGATCACCGCTTGGATTCGGTGGCGACGCAGCCATCGCCGCACATTTCCGTAACTGTATCCCTTGTCGCCCGCCAGCCTCCTGGGGCGACGACGGCGGCGACCGATGCGCATCGCGTTCATCACCGGCTCCACGTACCGGCTCTCGTGGCATTGGCCGGCGCTGGCCTCGACGGCGAGCGGAACTCCCTGGCCGTCAGTAACCAGGTGGAGCTTGCTGCCCCACCCGCCTCGGCTGCGGCCCAACGCGTGATCCGCCGGTTCTTCCGGGACGGTTTTGATTTTCTGGCTCCGGCGGCGGATCGACTGGCTCGCACATTGGTGCCGTCGATGCACCACAGGTCCCAGTCGATTCGTCCTTGCTTGTCCAACCTCATCTGCAGCCGCTGGAGGATTCGATCAATCGTTCCGTCCTTTCTCCAGCGGTTGAAGCGGTCGTAGACGCTTTGCCATCTGCCGTAACGTTCGGGCATCTCGCGCCATTGAGCGCCCGAGTGCAGAATCCAGAACATGCCGTTGAGCGTGGTGCGGTGGTCGTTCCACTGCCCGCCGCGCTTGCCGTTGCCGGGCAGCAGATCGCCGATCAACTCGTACTGCTCATCCGTGAGCTCATAACGTCGCATCCGTGACACCTCGTCTGAAAACCGCTATTTATAACCAAAAGCGATTCATCAGACAGGCCCTAGTTGCGTTGAGCCTCGCATACCCTGAGTGCCGCTGTCAAGCGGATTCGGTTTCCTACATCTCCATCAACATTTCGACCGTGCTGACCCGAAATCCGCAAGACGCGAACAGCTTTCTAGCCGGCTCATTCGCCGCTGCGGTGTCGAGGCGGACTTGTTTCATGCCCAGGGTGGCGAATTTTTCGACCGCCGCCATGACCAATTGCCGGCCGATGCCTTCATGCCGGAAATCTTCTTCGACCCAAAGATCGTGGATGAAGCCGAATTCCTTGAGGCGATAGATCGGGATCTCTTTCTCCACCGTCCCGATGAGGAACCCCGCCAATCGCCCCTTCCCATCGTCCGCAACAAGGAAAACGGCGTTCTGCTCCCCAGCCTGTTTCCCAAGCCACCATTTGTATCGCTCCTCCGGATGCGGCAAAAACCCGTATTTCGCGGGGTCCCACGCCTCGTGAAGCGCAGATTTTCGCCACCATTGGCAGTACGCCGTCCACATCGCCGGGTTGCGCGGGCCGAATCTCCATACGACACCGGCCGGGAATATACCTCGCGGCAGGGATTTGAAATAATCGTCCGGCCAGTCAGAATGGAAGCATCGATGCGGCGAAAACTGTACATGGAGACCTTCGGCTGCCAGATGAACGTCCTGGACAGCGAGCTTGTTCTCGGCCAGCTCCGCGCCCACGGCTATGAGTCCGTGGCCGACCGCGATTCCGCCGACGTCATCATCTACAACACCTGCTCGGTGCGCGACCATGCCGAGCAAAAAGTCTGGTCGCGCCTGGGGAACTCCGGCCGCGCAAGGCCGCCGACCCGGGCCTCATCATCGGCGTCATCGGCTGTCTTGCCGAGCGCGACGGGAAAAATCTCTTCCGCAAATATCCGCATGTCGATCTCCTCTGCGGCCCCGGCGAATTGGATAAGCTCGCCTCTCTTGTTCACAACGCGGCCGTTACATCTATCGATGATCGCCCCCGGCATCAATCGGCCCTGATGGGCGCCAATACCCGCCGCAGTTCGACGCTCGCCACCGCTGAAGATTCACTCGAAATGCTCGATCTTTCGCGTAGCTTCTCCTCATCAGAGGCGATCGCTCAGGCCTATGTCCGAATCACGCGCGGCTGCAACAAATTCTGCACCTACTGCGTCGTCCCCTACACGCGCGGCCCGGAAGTCCATCGCCCTCCTCAAAACATCATCGACGAAGTCAAAAAATTAACCGACGCCGGCGCGATGGAAGCGACCCTGCTGGGTCAGACGATCAACCATTACGCTTACCAACATCCCGACGGGCGGACGACCAGCTTCGCCGAATTACTCTACGCCGTTCACGAAGCGGTTCCCAAACTCCCGCGCCTGCGTTTCGTCACCAGTTTCCCGCGCGATTTCACGGATGAAGCGCTCCAGGCGATGCGGGACTGTCCACGCATTTGCCGATACCTCCATGTTCCCGCCCAGCATGGCTCTGATCGCATCCTCAAAATGATGAACCGCGGCTACACCGCCTCGCAATACCGCGATTTTCTGGGCCGGGCCAGGCAATATATGCCGGATATCTCCCTCGCCAGCGACTTTATCGTCGGGTTCCCTACCGAAACTGACCATGAGTTCCGGCAAACCGTCGAACTGCTTCGCCAGAGCCGCTTTAAGAACAGCTTCATCTTCAAGTATTCCCCGCGCCCCGGCACCGCCGCGATCGATCGCTATGATGACGACATCCCCGAGCCGGTGAAACGCGACCGAAACAACCAGCTTCTGGCCGCCCAGCAAGCCGTCAGCGAGGAATTGAATGCTCAGATGGTCGGCCAGGAAGTCGAGGTGCTCGTCGAAGGCCCCAGCAAGCTGCACTCCGCCCGCCCGCCGGCGGTGGGGCGGTTGAGTTAGCATGGGAGATCAGAAATGGCGCAGACTCAAATGCCCATAGTCAATTGGTAGCGCGAACGCGAGGCGATCAAGTCGTCGTCTTTGATGGTGCGCAGGAACTCGCCGGCAAGATATTGAAATTGAAAATCGCCGACGCCAGAAACATGACCCTCTTCGGCCGGCAGTTTACCGATTAGCCCCCGCGCACAATCAATACGATCCACGCCACCATAAAGGTCGGCGGCAGCAGCACCGGCGCCAGCATTCCGAGAAAACGGGTCCCGCAAGTTCCTTGAAGCGCGGGCAATCCGGTCTCTCGTGCAGCGTCCAGCCAAGGTGAAAATCCGCGGCGCAAATCGCGCATCACTTTCAGTCCCGCAAATATCGACAGCGATATCAGCGCCCCCGCGATGATGGCGATGAGAGGAATAACTTTAAGCAGCAGCGCCATCCGCGGCGGACTGCTGATCAATATCGCGTACGCCGTAAACAGAAACGACTGACTCGTCAGAAACCAACTCAGCCGCTGCGTGATAAGGTTGTCCTCGTGTTGAATCTGCCCGCGGACTTGGTTGTATCGATCAACGAGGCCAATGGAAGAATTTTGCTGCTGTGTCATCGCGTCTAATCCAAATTCCTCATAGCCGTCTCAATCCATGTAATCCAAACAATCCATATAACCGGCAGGAGTACTCGGAAAGGGGCTTCTCAACGCCGATTTTTCATCATAACTCATTATTTTGGAGTGCCATAAAATCGATCGTATCGGCTGGTTTTTTCGGAGCGTTTGACATGTATTTTCCACACTCGAAGACGGCTCGGGGCTTTCATCTTTTTATAATCCCAATTATAAACGGCTTTTGACGGTAAGCCCGGTCACAAACTTCTCCTGAATAATGGGGTGAGCAGGAGATAGTAAGTCACCATATTGGCTGCCGACGAGTTGGCTGCGGTTTGTTCTGGAGCGGCCCGTTTTGTCCGATATTGAGGCTATGGGCCTTATTCGATTCTTGGTATCGCGAGGAGGCATGGCGCCTTCGCCGCGTTCTGTTCCGACCTACGATGTTGTTGGAGGCCACTGTTCCAGAGGCACTTGCGCTGATGGGCATCGGCGCATCAAACTGCCTAGTGTTGCGCACCGTAAGGAGTGAGACGATCTATGGCTTCGAATCGAGCGATTATGCGCATCCAATTGGATGCGTCGGCAAAGACCGAACTGGATAAAATCTGCGACAAGAGGGGGATGACGCAGATCGCGGTCATGAGCCGACTCGTCGGCTGGTTCGTGCGCAGGACGACGTCATTCAAACCGCCGTCATGTCGACACTTACGGATGGCGCAATGGCGCACCTTGCCAAACAGATTCTCAAGCGCGCCTCCTCTGAGCGCGGCGACGACGGCAAGTAACAAACTAGCCTTCCCAGGGATTTCTCGTTAACCTTTGGGTTAGCTCTTTCCAATTGTTCTACCTCTTTTTTTCGAGGAACCTCCGCCTATGGCCAACTCAAGCCAACCCCGACGCGTCATCATGCGGATCGAATTATATCCGCACGCCAAGACCGGCCTCACACATATGTGTGACCGCCTCGGCATGACACAGGTTGCCGCCACCAGCCGCGTCATCGAGTGGTTTACCGCCCAATCCGATGTGGTCCAGGCCGCGATTCTCGGCCTCTATCCCAAGGACATCCGCGCGGAAGTCGCTGAGATGATCCTTAAGAAAATGGCCTCAGAACGCCGCAAGTAAGCCCCGTCTTAATTTCAGAACTCGCCGGCTGACGGTCGCTCCCTCGCGGATCCGCTAATGGATTTCCGCGCCTGCCCCGCCGCCAGGGTTTCCTCGATTTTCTCGATTCCCCGCAGAATATCCGCCGCTGAATTAAAGGCCGGATGCGCCGGATCGGCAGGCCTCAGGATTTGGCTGGTCATTTCCGAAAGCAATTTCGCCTCTTCGCTCTCTTTGTCATAGCGGATCAGTTCCTTCAATTCCGGGTTGCTGTGCGGGGAGTTGACCTGCACGGCAAGGTAAAAGAAATCGACCGCCTTATCGACCTTGTGCAACCCGCCGCAGATGGTCTCGCTCGTCACCAATCCGCTTTGCGTCATTTTCAGCAGCATCCGCTGGATTTCGCTCGTCCGCATCAGTTCTTCGAACAGCCCCGACAGCAGGGGGCTTGCCGCCAAATCCTCTCCCACGCGCACCGCCGACCCAAAATCCACGAATCCGACTCCGCCCGGCGTAATCACGAAATTGTCCAATCGCAAATCCAGATGGATCACCCCCACTTCATCGTGCAAAACCCGCAGCAAATCCGCGCTCTGATGAGCAAACTGCAATTGCGAAATCGGGCTTCCCCCGTTTCGCAGCCATTGGAGATGCAGTCGCCGGGCAAATCCCTTCGGATCGACTTCCATATCCAGCAACTGCGGAATCCGCTCCTGGTACGGCCCGGCAAGATCGCGGTTGATGATCTTTAAAATGGCCGCTTCCCGCGTCAGAAATACCGGGAAAATCTTCTCCGAGAATTTTCTCGCCCGTCTTTCGAGGATCTCATCCGACAACTCCGGCCATTTGCTGTGCAGCCGCGCCTTCACCTGCTCGATCGTCGGCACTTCCTTCACGACTCGATATCCGTGCCCATCGTTACCATGGCTCAAATAGACGTGATACGTAAACCGATCCGACAAGTGCCCCGGCTGAACCAGTTGCACCTTCCGAGCCAAAAAATACCAGACCGACCTGCGAAGAAAGGGAATGAACCCGCGATGAATGACGCCGATTTTCCCGATCGTTTCAAACCCGCGCTCCGCCAGGTGAATATTGAACTTAACGGCGTCGTGCCGATCCGCACTGACATAGAGCAGCAGTCCCCCCCAGCGCAGACGATCGAATAATTCACGAGCCGAATGTTTTTGATCCGACGTGCAGATGATGGCGTCGGCCAGCTCCCCGCGCGTCAATCCCTCCGACCGCTTCGGCGCCGCCCGGGCGAATTCCTCGTTCTCAGCGAACACCCGGCGCATGACCGCCGAGACATCCTCCGCCGCGATGGGCAGTTGGCCGCTCATTGCGGATGATCAGGCGACTCCAGCCGTCCCCGTCTCGATCGGCGCCGACACGAATTCCCGCGGATCGGTGACGAATCCCTTGATTGCGCTGGCCGCCACCGTCAGCGGCGAGGCGAGATACACCGCCGACTTCGTGCTTCCCATTCTGCCTGGAAAATTCCGATTCGTCGTACTGATGCAGACCTCGCTCTTTTGCAGCCTGCCAAACGTATCCCCCGGCCCGCCCAGGCAAGCCGCGCATCCGCTCGCGCCGACCAGGCACCCGGCATCCACGAGCACATCCTCGATGCTCTTTTCGTTCGGACCTTTCTCCGCCCCACGCAGATTCAGGCGCTTCATATCCGCGTGCACTTCCGTGCTGCCGGGAACAACGAAAGTGGGAATCTTCACGCGGTTTCCCTTGAGAATATTGGCCGCGAAGATCATGTCCGTGATCTTTCCGCCCGTGCAGCTTCCGATGTAAGCCTGGTCGAGCTTCACATCCCGGCAGTTGTAGGCCGTGTCGCGATTGTCCGGAGAATGCGGCTTGGCGACCAGCGGCTCGAGCGTCCCCAGATCCCATTCCGTCTCAAAAACATACTCCGCATCCGCGTCCTCACGGACCACTTCCCAATTCGGCCGCTTGCTGCGCACCGCACATAACGCAGGGTCTTTTCATCGACATCGCAGATGCCGTTTTTTCCGCCCGCTTCGATGGCCATGTTGGTCAGGGTCATGCGGTCTTCGAGGGTCAGCGACGAAATCCCGTCTCCGGCAAAGTACATGCTCCGGTACGTCGCCCCATCGACGCCGATCTCTCCGATGACCGCCAGGATCAAATCCTTCGCTGTCAGATACGGCGGGATCGACCCGTGGAACGTGAACTTCATGGTGGGGGGGACCTTCAGCCAGGTTTTCCCCGTCCCCAGCGTAAACGCGGCATCCGTGTTCCCCACGCCGATGGAAAATTGCCCAAA
The DNA here is from genome assembly GCA_963844715.1 of uncultured Phycisphaerales bacterium. Classification (GTDB taxonomy): domain Bacteria; phylum Planctomycetota; class Phycisphaerae; order Tepidisphaerales; family Tepidisphaeraceae; genus UBA1161. Next base: position 1,033,992 of record CAWJPJ010000007.1, read on the forward strand.
GGCCCCGGCCGTGCACGTGTGACTGTCCGTCCCCATCAAAATCTCGCCCGGCCGGATATGCCCCTCCTCCGGCAGCGCCTTGTGGCAGACTCCCTTGTAGCTGGTCTTGGTCGGGTCCCGATACGGATTGGGCATCGTCGGCTCTGCCTTTACGAACTCCGCGTCGTAGAAATATTTCAGACCCTGCTCCTTCACGAAGTCGCGAAGGATCTGCACGTTGCGATGGCACTTCTGATCGGCCGTAAAGATATAGTGGTCCGGGATGATCACCACGCGATCGACATCCCAAACCTTCGCCTTGGGCCCAAACTGCTCATAAAAAATTCCGATGGTTCCCGGGCCGCACACATCGTGCGTCATCAAAACGTCCACATCCACCCAGACGTTCTCGCCCGGCTGAACCCTCTGTTTTCCAGAGTGCTTGGCCAGAATCTTCTCCGTCATCGTCATGCCCGGCATTTCAAGTATCTCCAATTCGACTACGTTAACGGCCGCACTTGTGCGGCGTGTTTCCAGCACCACATTATATCACCCCCGCTCATACCTCGTCCAAACGGAAGAATTTGTTGCGATACCCGCTCCCGATGTTGATTGCGTCGATTTGTCCCACGCGCGCCCGGCTCGGAAAATGGCTATGCCCGCAGTAAACCCGCTTCACATTGCCAAATTTGAGCAATAACTCCCCAATTTTCCCGCTTCCCAGATAGGCCTTTCCAAAATCCCATTGCGCTATGCGAAGGGGGCAAAAGCTGTGCAAAGGGCAGGCAATGCACCGCCGCCACCACCCGATCGGCATCCGAAACCCGGTGCAAATGCTCCTCCAGTTTCACAAGCACCTCGTCCAAAAACGCCTCATCGCTTCGGCCGAGTTTTACGTAAACGCCGTCGTTCCATCGGGCGAACAATTCGATCATGTCGGGCGGAATATCGTCCGTCCGCGCGAGCAGATCGGCGAACTCCGCATGCCGCTGCGCCACGCCCGGCGAAACTTTTCTTTCGTAAAACCGCCGCGGAATTCCCAGCTCCGCCTGCGCGAACGAATAGTCGTACCATCCGAGCGATCCCACGATCGCCGCATCTCCAAATCGGAACGGCTCATCGGTCAGCCAATGCCACCCGGCCTCCCGGCAGCGGCGGGGGAGTTCCTCGTTCAATATCGCATAACTGTCCGCGCGATTTGTCCACAATTCGTGATTTCCCGGCACCAGCAATTTCGGCCCCTCAAACTTGAACAACGAAAGACACTCTTCGAGGTCCTTGCCATCCGCGACTGCCGTATCCCCGACCACAAGCAAAACATCCGCCTGACCCGCGGCGTTCATACGCTCGATCAAGTCAATCGCCTCCCGGTGGGACCGGACGTGATTGAAATGAAGATCGGCGGTAATCAGGATGCGCATGCCATGGGACAGATTAATCGGTTTCGCCTCGACTGCCGAGTGCACCGGGCCGGCTTTGGTAACTCCTTGCGGGCCGAGTCCCTCCGGCTATAGTCATTTTCGACACCCTTTTTTGAGAGGAAACGTCTTTGCCCGCGCCTCCGCTATCCGTTCAGGACGTCACCAAGCGCTTCCGCCAGGGAGATCGCCTCGTCACCGCTCTTTCTTCGATCACGCTGGACATTCAGCACGGCGAATTTCTGGCCATCATGGGCGCCAGCGGTTCGGGCAAAAGCACGCTCCTCCATCTCATGGCCGGTCTCACTCGGCCCGACTCGGGCAAAGTCCAAATCGCGGGCGAAGACCTCGCCCAAATGCCCGACCGTGAACTCACCATCTTCCGCCGAAGAAAAATCGGGCTGGTCTTTCAGGCATTCAATTTGATTCCGACTTTGAGCGCCGAAGAAAACGTCGCCATGCCCCTCATGCTCGACGGCGTCAATGGCTCCACTGCCTCCGGAAGGGTCGAGCACCTCATCAATCAGCTTGGCCTGGGAAACCGCCGCACGCATCGGCCGGACGCGCTGCAGCGGCGGCGAGCAGCAGCGTGTCGCCATCGGCCGGGCTCTGGTCGCGGATCCCGCCGTGCTTCTCGCCGACGAGCCGACGGGAAATCTCGACAGCGCCAGCAGCAAATCCGTTTGCGAGCTTCTGCGCGATCTGTCGCAAACCGGCGGACGCACTATCGTGATGGTGACTCACGAACCGTCCGTCGCCGCATATGCCACACAGGTCGCCGTGCTCCGCGACGGCCAGCTTGTCGCGAAATTTCCAACAGGCGGCGCCGGCGGGCAGGAACTCGCAGCCCGCTATCAGGAAGCCCTCAAATAACCGATGGTCCTCACGCGCCTCGCCATGTCGAATCTTCTCGTCCGCAAGATGCGGACGGCCCTGACGGTGGGGGCCATCGCCATGTCGTGCGCCCTGGTCGTCGCCGTTACCAGCGGCTATCGATCCTTGGAAGAGTCGGCACTGCGGTTCATGAACCGGTACATGGGCACCGCCGATGCGTTCATCATCCCCGCGAATCAAATGGAGGGCCTGATCCCCGAAGATCTCGTGGACCAGCTCAACCAGGACCCGGCCGTCAGCCAGGCATCCGGAAGACTGACCACCTCGCCATAATGCGTCGCGCTTCCGGTTCCCGCCGGCCAAAGCCGTCCGAGCAATATCTCGCCGCCGGCGCTCTCCCCTCCGACGAAACCAACGTTGAATTCATTGGCTTGCGTCAATCCGGCGACTCGACCGCTGACTCCCTTGAAGTCTCAAACGGCAAGTGGTTTGATCCCGACGGCGGCGACACCGCCGTTCTCGATCAGGTCGCTTCCGATCGGCTCGGTCTGGACCTGGGCGATTCGTTCAACGTTCCCGGCCTTCATCCGCTCACGCTTACGGTGATCGGCATCGTTCACAAGCCGGCCTTCTTCGCTGAGCGCCTCCCACCATTTACGTTCCCCTCAAGACCCTCCAGCAATTCACCGGGCAGGACAATCCCCCGCAGGTTTCGCGCATCACGATCTACCTGAAAACTGGGTCCGACTTCGACGCCTTCGTAAAGCGCTGGACCGAAAAACTCGCCGCCCTCAGCGGCAATTACCGTCTCCAGATGCGCCGCGATGCGCCGGGGGAACTGACCAAAAATCTCGAGGTCGTCCACATTGTCAGTTATTTCGGCGGCTGCGCATCGATGCTCACCGCCATGTTCATCACGTTCTCCGCCCTTAGCATGGGCGTGACCGAGCGCCACCGCACCCTCGCGATGCTGCGGGCCATCGGCGCTGTCCGTTCCCAGGTCTTTCGCCTCGTCGTCTTCGAAGCATTCCTTCTTTGTGCCATCGGTCTCATCGCCGGGGTTCTGCTCGGCATGCTCTGCATGATTCTTCTTTATTGGAAATACCCCGATGCGTTCCCGGCCGGCGTTTTCTATAGCTACGGCGGAATCGCCTTCGCCACCGGCGGCTCCCTTCTCACCGCCCTCGCCGCCAGCGCCCTTCCGGCCTGGACGGCGTCCAGACTCAGTCCCGTCGAAGCGATGAGCGTTCAAGGCGCCGCGCCGGAATCCGGCCGCCCTCATTTGCTCTCCGCCTTTTTCGGGCTTCTGCTCATCGCCATCGATCCATTTCTCCTCTACGGGCCCCTCGAAACAATCTTGTCTCATCTGGGATTCAAAGATCCCGATCAAGCCGCCCATGCCATCCGTTTTTTCGGCCATTTCGCCCTTGGGGTAACCGGAATCATGTTCGGCTTCTTCCTCCTGGCGCCCACGATCATCTGGATCATCGAGCGCGTCTTGGCCCCGGTCGTATCCGTTTTGCTAGTCCTTCCCGTGCGCCTGCTGCGACAGCAACTCACCAATGGAATCTGGCGCACGGCAGGCACGGCTGCCGCCCTCATGGTCGGCCTCGCCACGCTCATTGCCATGCAGGTGCAGGGGCACACCCTCATCGGCGGCTGGCGGCTCCCCGACAAATTCCCGGACATCTTCATTTACAGCCCCGACCCCATCTCATTTCAAGATCAGAAAACGCTGGATAACGTGCAGGGCATCCAACCCGGTTCGCTGATGCCCGTCGCGATCGCCTCGCCGACCGGGAATAGCGATGCCGCACTCATCGCCACCGCCGCCATGGGAGGGAAAAATGGCTCATTTTTCTTCTTCGGCGTCGATCCCGATCAGGCGATGCACATGGTTCAACTCGAATTCCGCGACAGCGACGGCCACGCCCTTCCCGAATCCCAGCAATATCCCGCGGCCCTCCACGCCGCCGAGGAACTCAAGAAAGGCCGACGTATCATCGTCACCGAAGAATTCCGCCTCGTCCGCCATCTCAAAGTCGGCGACACCATCCAACTCCTTACCACCCAGCATGGCCCGCAAACCTACACCATCTGCGCCATCGTCTGGTCCCCAGGCGCTGATCTCCTCGTCACCCTCTTCGATCTCGGCCGCGTCGTCGATCAGCAAACCGCTTCCAGCGTCTTCGGCTCCCTCGACGATGCCCGTAGTGATTTCGGCGTCACAGGCTGCCGCCTCTTTGCAGCCAACCTCGCCGGCGGAATCGACAAGAAAGACATCCTCAAAAACCTCCAGAAAACGCTGGGTGATCGCGGGCTCCGCGCCGGCGACGTCCGGCAGATCAAATACGCCGTCGAAACCGCCTTCTATCGCATCCTGCTCCTCATCAGCAGCGTGGCCTTCTCCGCAATGGCCGTCGCATCGCTCGGCGTGACCAACACCATCATGGCCTCCGTCCGCTCACGCCGCTGGCAATTCGGCGTCCTGCGAAGCATCGGGGCGGGGCGCGGACAGCTTTTGCGTCTCGTGCTCGCCGAGGCGGCGTTGCTCGGATTCGTGGGGATCGCCCTGGGCGTAGGCGCCGGCATGGAACTCGCCGCCGATGCCCGAAAACTCTCCGGCGTCGTCATCGGATTTATGCCGCCCATTAACATCCCCTGGGGTATCGTCGGCGCGGGTGCCTCGCCGTCCTGCTTGTGGCTCTGGTCGCAAGCCTCTGGCCGGCAATTGGCGTCGCGCGGGCTCAGCCCCTGGACCTCCTCCAGGCCGGTCGGGCATCCATGTGAGGAGTTTCATGGCGAAATCGAAATGGCCCGCGATTTTCGTCTGCGGACTCCTGCTGGCGATGTTCGCCGTCGTCAGCATGCGATCCTGGTGGAATCGCTGCTGCACATTCGATGAGCCGCTTCACCTCGTCGGCGCTTTTTCTGAAAATTATCTCGACGACTATCGCGTGAACTCCGAGGACCCGCCTCTCTGGAAGCATTTTGCGATCGCCGGAATGTCGAAAGATCGGATGGCGTTCGACACGTCGTCCCCCAACTGGAACGGCACCCTCACCAACTCCTCGAATCGCGACGCTTTCGTCTCGGACACCCTCTTCCACACTTCCGCCAACGATGCCGATTCAATCCTCCGCGACGCCCGCCTGCACATGATCTTTCTGGGAGTCGCCCTCGGCGCTGCTCATCACCTGGTGGTCCTGGCGTCTGGCCGGCCCGCTGGCGGCCTGCGTCTCCTGCGCCGCCTTCGCCCTCGATCCGAATTTTCTGGCGCACTGGGCGCTGGTTAAAAACGACGTGCCGATGACTCTCGTTTTTACCGCCTTGATGGCCGCCGTCTGGCTCTTGGGCGAGCGGGCCACCGGCCTCCGCTGCATCGCCGTTGCCATTATTCTCGGCGTCGCAATCACGACAAAATTTTCCGGAAGCCTGGCCATCCCGATTCTGGCGCTGGCGCTCCTTGCCCGAGTGGCGTCCTCTCACCCCTGGCCTGTCCTTCGCTGGACAGCGGTTACGCGGATCCAGCGCCTTTTCGCCGGCGCCTCAATCGGGCTCTTCTCTTTTCTGGTCGCCTGGATGATCATCTGGGCCACTTACGACTTCCGCTTCAGCCCCGGCCCGAGTCCCGACACGGTTACCGATCTATCCGACGTCATGAACGCCTGCGCTGCCTGCGAATCGATCGCCTCACATCACAACACAAACTGGGATTTAACCACCGCTCAGGTCGCCCAATGGGCTCAGGATTGGCAACCCGGCCCGATCGAACGCACGTCCCTGTGGATCAACGACCATCGCCTCCTCCCCCAATCCTTCATTCACGGCTTTTTGATGACTTACGCGACCACCCTCTATCGCGGGTCATTTTTTTGCGGCGAACTGAGCTACTTCGGCCGATGGTATTACTTCCCAGCCGCCATGGCCTTTAAAACTCCCCTCGCCACTCTCGTCGCTCTTCCCCTGGCTCTTTTCGCCTGCCTGGCGGAGCACAAAAATATCGTTCACAAGGTCCGGGACATTCTGGCTTCCAAAAAGTTCTGGCCGTTCTGCGCCGCCGCGATCCTGCCCGCCTACTACATGGCCTCGGCCATTCACGCCCAGGTGAATTTGGGATTACGTCACATCTTTCCCGTCTATCCATTCTTATTCATCTTCCTCGGAGTGGCCGCTGCCATCGCCTACGCGCAGCAACCGCGCATCGCCACGGTTTTCATTGGGGTGTTCGTAATCGGTCTCGTCGCCGAAACCTTCTGTGCCGACCCGGATTATCTTTCCTTCTTCAACGTCGCCGCCGGCGGCCAGCTAGGCGGCGCTGAAACTCCTCGGCGATTCCAATATCGACTGGGGCCAGGACCTTAAATCCCTCGTCGCCTGGCGAAAGGATCACCCTGAGGGCCAGCTTGCTCTGGCCTATTTCGGTTCCGTCGACCCGCGCTACTACAATCTCCATTACTTCAATATTTCCGGCAGCATGGCCCCGGACGATGAAGCGCTCGGCAGAACGTCCCGCATGTCTACGCGGTCAGTGTTACACTCTTGCAGGGCGCTTATCTTTCCACGGCCCAACACCAGCAGATTTTGCAGCTTGAGCGTTATCCGATCAAAGCGAACCTCGGCGGATCAATTTATGTCTACGAACCTCAGTAAGCCGATCGCGCTGGCGACGTGCGCGATTCTTCTGGCGGTTTATGCTGCCACCGCCTGGGAGGCCAGCCTGGGAAAATGCGCCACCTACGACGAGCCCCTTCATTTCGTCGGCGGCTGGATCGAAACCCACGATCACGATTTCCGAATTGACCCCGAAAATCCGCCTCTTTGGAAATACTATGCAATCGCCGGCACCCGCGCTTCCGATCTCACCCTCGAAAACTCCGGCGAATTCTGGCACACACTGCTCAGCGATCTGGGTTTCAATAATCCGTACGCGAAGCACGTTCTTTATGAGATTCCCGGCAACAAGCCGGACGAACTGATCCAGGCTGCGCGCGGAAGAATGGTGCTTCTGGCCGCCCTGATCGGCGTGATCATCGCCTGGTGGTCCTGGCGTCTGGCCGGGCCGATCGCGGCTTGCGTTTCCTGCGCCGCATTCTGCTTCGACCCGAACTTTCTCGCCCACGGGCCGCTGGTGAAAAACGACGTTGCCACCGCGCGCTGCTTTTCCTGTGCCTTATGTTTACGGTCTGGCTCCTCGGCCAGCGCGCCACCCTCTGCCGCATACTTTGCATAACCGTGATTCTCGCCGCCATCGTCAACACGAAATATTCCGGACTTCTGGCGATTCCCATCCTCGCCATCACGCTGACCGTTCGCGCCGCGATGCCGGTGGACTGGCAAATCCTCCGCTGGACCGCCAAAACCTTCCCGGTGAAGTTTCTGGCCGCGGTAAGCATCGGCCTCTTCGCTCTGCTGTTTTCTTATTTCGCCATCTGGGCTTGCTATGATTTTCGATTCGCCCCCGCTCCCGACAGCGACGAGCTTTCGCAACTCGACCAGCCGACCGCCATCTATGCCTCTTATCAATCGATGGCCGAACACGGCGCCACCGTCGACACTTCCCGCGAAGAAGCCCAGAAATGGATCGCACAGTGGCAGCCCGGGCCCGTGGTTCGCATCACTCAATGGCTGCACGATCACCGCCTCTTTCCCGAAACCTATCTTCGCGGGTTCCTCTACATCGCCGGCGACACGCAATTGCGCCAAACCTTCCTCCTCGGCAAGCTCCGGATGACAGGTTGGTGGTATTATTTCCCCCTCGTCATCGCCTTTAAAACGCCGCTATCGACCCTCATTGCCCTGGCCGCCGCGACGATTTTCTGGCTCGTGCGCCGCCCCAATTTTAAATCCTGGTCCCTTTTCGCCGGTGCGTTCACTCCCGCCCTCTATTTCGCGTCGGCCCTGCACTCGAACACGGACCTCGGCATGCGCCACATTCTTCCGATCTATCCGTTCCTCTTCATATTCCTGGGCGTGGTCTCGGCCGCCGCGATCGCCCGTTACAGGAAATTCGCCATTCCCGTCCTTTGCGCACTATTCCTAGGCCTCGCCGCGGAGACGTTCTTTGCCTATCCGGATTTCATCCCCTTCTTCAACGTCGCTGCCGGTGGATCGCGCGGGGGTCTGCATCTTCTGGCCGACAGCAATCTCGACTGGGGCCAGGACCTCAAGCTCCTCGCCGCCTGGCGAACGGCCCATCCCGACGGGCAATTGGCCCTGTGCTATTTCGGCTCAGCCGACCCGCGCTACTACGGAATCCATTACGTCAATCTCCCCGCCAGCGATGCGCCGGCCGACCAACCCGTGCGCACGGATGTTCCGCACGTTTACGCGTTCAGCGCCACGCTCCTCCAGGGGCTTTACATGGAATCCGATCAGCGAAAAGATTACCGGCAGTTTTACAACTACAAAATTGCCGCCGTGCTGGGCGGATCGATTTATGTCTACAACCAGCCGTAACGCCGACGGCGCCACCGCGCGATTCCGCAGCGCCCACGGCGCCGCCCTGGGATTCTGCGCCCTTCTCCTGGCGATTTATGCCGGCACAAGCTGGCTCGCCTGGCAATCCAAGGGGTTGACTTGGGACGAACCCCTGCATTTCGTCGGCGCGGCGATCCAGGTCCGCGACTCCGACTTCGCCTACGATGCCGAAAATCCGCCGATGTGGAAGTATTACTTCGCCCTGGGAAACCCGACGATCAAGCAGATGAAACTCGACGAGCCCGCCGGGGGATGGTCCGCCATCTCCGGCGCGCCCGCGCCATGCAGGACTATGCGACCCGCGCCGTCTATCAGACTCCCGCCAACGATGCCCGCACGCTCATGCAATCCGCGCGGGCGAGAATGCTATTTCTGGCCATGCTCTTGGGAGCCATCATCGCGTGGTGGGCATGGAGATTGGCCGGTCCGGTCGCCGCATGCGTCTCCTGCGCGCTCTTTTGCCTCGATCCCAATTTTCTGGCCCACGGCCTGCTGATCAAAAACGATGTCCCTATCGCGATGCTCTTTACCGCATTAACCGCGGCCATCTGGTCCGTCGGTCGATCCGCCGGAATTCTGAATGTTGTGACCGCGGGGCTTCTTTTGGGCGCGTCCCTGACCACAAAATATTCGGGTCTGCTCGAAATTCCGGTCCTCGGCGTTTTGTTGCTCGCCCGCGCACTGATTCCGACGGATTGGCCGATCTTGATGTTCACCGCGCGGGCTAGGACGCCGAATCGTCGCCGCCGCCGTCATCGGGCTTTGCGTCATCCTCATTTGCTGGGGTTTGATCTGGGGGTGCTACGGCTTCCGATATCTCTCGCCCGAGGACGATCTGTCGGACATGAACCCCGCCATCCTCCATTACGCCGCCGGTCGCATGATGGTGGACCACGACGTTGACCGCGACACCCCTCCCGAGCAAATCCGCCAATGGCTGTCCGAGTGGCAAATAGATCCAACCGTGCGGTTCGTCCTTTGGGCCGACGCACACCATCTTTTCCCGCATGAATTTCTGCGCGGCTTCCTCTTCGCCACGGGCGACTCCTTCGGCCGCGCAGCTTTTCTCATGGGCGACGTGCGCGTCCGCGGCTGGTGGTACTACTTCCCACTGGCCATGTTGTTTAAAACTCCCCTGGCGGTTCTCGTCGCCATACCGCTTGCCGCGATTCTCTGGTTCTTCCTGCCGACGCGGCCCGACCCCTGGGCGATCTGCGGCATGGCCATCGCCCCGATTATCTACATGGCGTCCGCCATGCACTCGAATCTGAACGTCGGTATTCGCCACATTTTTCCGGTTTATCCGTTTCTCTATATTGTTCTCGGAATTACGGCCGGACGCGCGGTTGTTCGCTTCGGAAAGCCCGCCGTGGCGATCCTGGCGATAATGCTGATCGGCCTGGCCGCCGAGACGTTCGCCGCCTTTCCGGATTACATTCCATTTTTCAACGTCGCTTGCGGCGGCGCGCGGCGGCGCGCGGTTGCTCGGCGATTCCAACATCGACTGGGGACAGGAACTCCCGGCGATCGCCGCCTGGCAGCGCAGCCATCCGGAATATCAACTCATGCTCTATTATTTCGCCGAAGCCGATCCGCGCTTTTACGGCATCCGCTATGCCAATCTTCCCGCCAGCAGCGCCCCCGCGGACCAAACGCACGCCACCGGGCAAAGGCCCTACTGGGTCATCAGCGTCGTAGCGCTACAGGGCCAGTCCCTTACCGCCAGAGGCCGCACGTTTTACCAACCATTCCAACACCGCCAACCCACGCAAATCATCGGCGGCTGCATGTATATGTACGCCCCGTGGTAAATCCTCGGTATCCCATTTCCTTGTCCCATTTCCTCCCCGGGCTTAGACTGCCCCGATCGCTCCATGACCCGCAATCTTTTCGCCGCGATCTTTTGCGCATTTCTTCTGGCGGTCTACGTATCCACAAGCTGGCTAGCCTAGCAATCCAAGGGAATCACATTCGACGAACCCCAGCTTCTCGTCGCCGCGACGCTTCAAGCCCGGCGGGGCAATTTCGACGCTGACCAGGTCAACCCGCCTTTCTGGAAGGACTATTTCATCCTCGGCAATTCGGCTTCCCGCATGCAACTGCCAGATACCGCCGGCGATCTTTCGAACGTCGCGATTTTTCAGGACTATGCCACGCAGACGATCTACGAGACTCCTGCCAACAACGCCCGGTCGCTGGTGAACTCCGCCCGTGCCCGCATGCTGCCCCTGGCGGTGCTTCTCGGGGCCTTGATCGCCTTCTGGTCTTTCAAGCTGGCAGGCCCGCTTGCGGCTTGTGTCTCCACCGCGGCCTTCTCCCTCGATCCGAATTTCCTCGCCCATGGCTTGCTGGTCAAAAACGATGTTTCCATCGCCCTCCTGTTCACAGCCTTGATGTTCACCCTCTGGCGTGTCGGCCGCGCCGCCACTCTCGTCAACTGCTCCGCCCTCGCGCTCCTCCTCGGTGCGACCCTCAACACGAAATTCTCGGGGCTCCTGGCCATCCCGCTGATCTCCGCCGTGCTTTTTCTCCGCGCCCTCATTCCCGCCGATTGGCGCGTACTGAGGTTGACCGCCGCGACATTCTCCCGGCGTTTCCTCGCCGCTGCCGCCGTGACGGTCTTCGCGCTCTTCGTCTCGTGGATTTTCGTCTGGGGATCGTATGATTTTCGTTTTCAGCCGGGACCCGGCCAATCTCCCGATCTCGACAATGCCATTCGCAGCTACTCGATGGCACAAACCATCGCCCTTCACGAATCGGAGTTCTTCGACGCCGACCCCGGCGAATTCCGTGCTTGGCTCGCCTCCTGGAGGCCGGATTGCCTAATCCAAGCCGTCAAATGGACCGACGCACATCATCTTCTTCCGCGGCCTTATTTGTGCGGGTTTCTATATGCCAAGGCCGATACCTCTGGCTCCGCGTCGTTTTTCCTCGGGCGGATTGGTCTGGGCGGCTGGTGGCATTACTTCCCCCTGGCAATGGCTTTCAAAACTCCTCTGGCCACCCTGATCGCCCTCGCCCTGGCCGCGATTCTCTGCTTCTTTTTGCCCCGCCCGCGCAATCCATGGCCTGCTCTGGTCCTTGGTCTCCCTCCAATTCTTTTCATGCTTGCGGCAATGCGCTCCGGCATGGACGTAGGAATCAGGCATGTCCTTCCCGTTTATCCCTTCCTCTTCGTTCTTCTGGGCATCGCGGCCGCCCGCGCCGTGCAAAGATTCGGCAAGCCCGTCCTCCTCCTACTGATCATTCTCCTTCTCGCACTCGCGGCCGAAACTTTCGCCGCTTTTCCGGATTACATCCCGTTTTTCAACGTCGCTTGCGGCGGCCCACGCGGCGGAGCGCGTCTCCTCGGCGATTCCAACATCGACTGGGGACAGGAACTCCCCGGCCTCGCCAAATGGCAAGCTTCTCACACCGACTACCAACTCATGCTCTATTATTTCGGCGCCGCCGACCCGCGCTACTACGGCATCCATTACGTGAACCTCCCCGGCAGCTTCGCTCCGAAGGATCAAACCAAACCCACCGGCCAAAAACCCTATTGGGCCATCAGCGCCGTCGCCCTCGAAGGCCAATACCTCAACTCCAAAGCGCGAGCGTTCTACGAACCCTTCCGCCATCGCCAACCCACGCAAATCATCGGCGGCGCCATCTACCTTTACGCGCCTTGGTAGATCCACCTCGCATCGTCTCGCCATCTCCTTCCTTGTCCCAATTATCCGGCGCAGTTAGACTCGCTTGAAATCGCTCCATGACCCGCAATCTTTTCGCCGCGATCTTTTGCGCACTTCTCCTGGCGGTCTACGCATCCACCAGTTGGCTCGCGTGGGAAAGCAAGGGACTCAGTGTTGACGAACCCCTGGGTCTTGTTGCCGCCGTACTTCAGGTCAAGCAAGCCAATTTCCGTCTCGACGCCGAAAATCCGCCTTTGTGGAAATATTATTTCGTGCTCGGCACGCCGGCCCTGAACATGGAACTCGCCCCTCCGCCCGGGGGTGACTCGGACCCCATTCCCTCAACGGTCGGCATCGCCGCCTACGCCGTCAAGGTGATCTACCAAACTCCCGCTAACGACGCGCAAGCCCTGGTGAATCCCTGCCGCGCCCGGATGCTCTTCCTGGCGGTGCTCCTGGGCGCCGTGATTGCCTTCTGGTCGTTCAAGCTCGCCGGCCCGATCGCCGCCTGTACCGCCGCAGCCACCTTCTGTCTCGACCCCAATTTCCTCGCCCATGGCCTCCCCATCAAAAACGATGTCCCCATGGCCCTGCTTTTCACGGCGGTCATGTTTGCCCTCTGGCGCGTGGGCCGCGCCGCCACCATTCTCAACTGCTGCGCCCTGGCTCTTCTTATCGCCGCCGCCCTCGGCACGAAGTTCAGCGGGCTCCTCGCCCTGGGCGTCGTCGCGCCCATCCTGGTCCTCCGCGCCGGGATGCCGATCGACTGGCCCGTCCTCAAATACACCGCCCGAACCTTTCGCGCCAAACTCCTCGCCGCCGCCTCAATTATTATCCTTGCCCTCTTTGTCTCATGGATTTCCATCTGGGCCAGCTACGATTTTCGCTTCGCTCCCCCAGGCGGCACCGATTCCGATTTCCACGACGCACTATCCGTCTATGGCGCGTCTCACACCCCGGTCGGCGACAACGTCACCCTCGATTCGCCTCAGGACCAACTCATCAAGCTCGTTGCCCGCTGGAAGCCCGATCGCGCCGAGCGAGTTGTTCTTTGGCTGAATGCCCATCGCCTCTTCCCGCAGTCTTATCTGACGGGCTATCTCCTGGCCGCCTCCGACAACGCGGGCCGCTCCTCGTTCCTGGACGGTCACGTCAGTCTGAACGGGTGGTGGTACTACTTTCCTCTGGCGATGCTCTTCAAGACGCCGCTGGCGACCCTCATCGCTCTCGCCCTCGCCGTCGTCATCTGCTTCGTCGTTCCGCGAAAGCTCGACCGCTGGCTTCTTTACGTCCTCGTGTTCCCGCCTCTTATTTACATGCTCGCGGCGATGAAATCCGGCATGAACATCGGCATCCGACACATCCTTCCCGTCTACCCCTTCCTATTCATTTTCCTCGGCATTGCCGCTGCCCGCGCATTCCAAAAATTCGGAAAATACGCGGTTGCCGTCCTGGCCGTTCTTTTGCTCGGACTCGCCGCGGAAACCTTCGCGGCTTTCCCCGATTTTATCCCCTTCTTCAACGCCGCTGTGGGCGGGGCTCGCGGTGGAGCCCGGCTGCTCAGCGACTCGAACATCGACTGGGGGCAGGAACTGCCCAATATCGCCCGATGGCAACGCGCCCATCCGCAATACCAACTCATGCTCAGCTTCTTCGGCTGCGCGGACCCGCGCTACTACGGCATCCGCTACGTCGATCTCCCCGGCAGCTTCGCCCCGGTTGATCAACCACGTGACCCCACTCGAACACCCTATTGGGCCGTCAGCGTCATCGCCCTCCACGGCGAATATCTCTTCGCCGGTCCCCGTGCCTACTACGAACCCTTCCGCCACCGCCAGCCGAAGCAAATCCTCGGCGGGTGCATCTATCTCTACGACTCCCGGTAGATTCCCGCCCTGTTCCTTGTTCCATCTCCTCCGCGCGTTTAGACTGCCCCAATCGCTCCATGACCCGCAATCAATTCGCCGCGCTTGCCTGCCCCTTTCTGCTCGCCGCTTATGCCGTCACCAGTTGGACCGCCTGGGAACCCAAGGGGATCACCTTCGATGAACCGGTCCACTTTGTCGCCGCGGCCCTTCAGACGCGCGAATCGAATTTCCGACTCGATCCCGAGAATCCGCCTCTGTGGAAATATTACCTCGCCGTGGCCAATCCCGGCATGAATCTGAAACTCGACGCTCCTCCCGGCGGCGACTCCGATCCGCTGCCCGAGGATCAAACCGTCCTCGACTATGCGACGACTGCGCTTTACCGCACCCCCGGAAACGCCGCGGGGCGCTGATTAACTCGGGTCGTGCCCGCATGCTCCCCCTTGCCGTGCTTTTGGGCGGACTGATCGCTTGGTGGTCCTGGCGACTGGGCGGCGCGATCGCCGCCATTGCCGCCACCGCCGTCTATTCCCTCGATCCCAATTTTCTCGCTCACGGCCTCCTCATCAAAAACGACGTACCCGTGACTCTGTTGGTCGTTGCCCTGATGTACGCCGTGTGGCGCCACCGGCCAACGCGCAACCATTCTCAATTGCCTCGCGATCGGGCTTTTCCTCGCCGCCGCGATCTGCACAAAATTCTCCGGGGTCCTCGCTATTCCTCTTCTGGGCGCCTGTCTTTTCATCCGCGCACTCATTCCGACTCCATGGCCGATCCTTCGCCGCACCGCCAAATCGTTCGCCCTGCGCCTCCTTGGCGCAATAGCCATCGGCCTTTTCGCGCTGCTTTTTTCCTGGCTCTTCATCTGGGCCAATTACGAATTCCGTTACGAACCATCCCGCGGAATGGTGACGACCGACATCGACCACGCCACGCAAATTTACGCCACTACCGATACCGTCGTCCGTTTTAACATCCAGATCGATACTCCGCCCGACGAATTTCACCGTGACATCGCCCTCTGGAAACCGGATCAATTCATTCAATCCATCCGATGGGTCGATGCACATCATTTGTTTCCCCAATCGTTTCTCGTGGGTTTCATCTACGCGGCGTCATTTACCAAAGCCCACGCCGCGTTCCTGCTGGGAAAGGTTGCCTTTCGCGGCTGGTGGTATTACTTCCCCCTCGCTATCGCATTCAAAACCCCGCTCGCAACGCTTCTCGCCCTGGCCCTCGCCATCGGAATGCGTTTCGCCCTCCCACCCCCGCGCGATCTCTGGCTTCTCACCGTCCTGGTCCTCCCCCCAATCGTCTTCATGGCCTCGATGATGCACTCCGCCCTCGACGTCGGCATCCGCCATCTCTTTCCCATCTACCCGTTCCTCTACGTTTTCCTCGGCGTCACCGCCGCCCGGGCGACCGCCAAATTCGGTAAACCCGCGATTGTCATCCTTGCCCTTCTTTTCCTCGGCCTGGCTGTCGAAACCTACGCCGCGTTTCCCGATTTTATTCCTTTCTTCAATGTCGCCTGCGGAGGCTCGCGCGGCGGCGCTCGCCTCTTGAGCGACTCCAACATCGACTGGGGCCAGGAACTCCCCGATCTGGCCAAGTGGCAGGCCAACAACACCGACTACCAACTCATCCTCTTCTATTTCGGCTCCGGCGACCCGCGCTACTATGGCATCCATTACGGAAACCTCCCCGGCAGCTTCGCGCCCCCAGACCAACTTTCTCCCACAGGGCAACGCCAGTATTACGCCGTAAGCGTCGTGGGACTCCAACTCGGCCCCTACCTAAGCGGCACCGGCGGCCAAATCTTCGACCCCCTAAGAAAAAAAGACCCCGCCAAAATTCTCGGCGGCGCCCTATACCTCTACGCCCCATAGTGAGGGACTTGCTGCCTCCCCGGCTTCTTCCTCATTTCCCTTTTTCCAACGCACTCTTTAACTTAAACTCCCCCTCCTGGATGCAATCCGAACGCTCCCAAAACCTGGTCTCGGGGACCGGCGCCGCCCGCCCCTCGCTCGGCGGCACGCGCGAGCAGTTCTCGGCCGAGGAATTGGCCGTCGTTCTTTCCAACTTCGACATCGGCACCGTTGAATCCGTCGTCGAATTCCCCCGCGGCTCCCGAAAAGCCCCCAAGCTCCTCATCGTCAGCGAGCAAGGCAAATTCCTCCTCAAACGAAGAGCCCGCGGACGTGATGACCCCTTCAAGGTCGCCTTCACCCATTCCCTTCAGCTCTATCTCGCGGCCAAGCAGTTCCCGCTCCCGCATCTGATCGGAACCAAGAAGGACAACAACTCGATGCTCCAATGGCGCAACGGCGTCTACGAGCTTTTCGAGTACATCCCCGGCCAGGCCTTTCCCCAAACCCTCGAGGCCACCTTCGACGCCGGCCGCGTCCTGGGGCTGTTCCATAAGCTCCTCGAGGATTTCAAATCCGAGTGGCAACCCCCCAGCGGCAGCTATCATGCCGCCGGCGCCGTCGAGCAGGGCCTGCGATCCATTGGCAACAATATCCCCGCCGGCGAGGAAAACACCGCCCTTCAGCAGGTCGTCCAATTCCTTTCCTCGAGCTACCGCAAGGGAGCCGAAAAGGTGCAGTCCGCCGGCATCGACAACTGGCCCAAGCAAATCGTCCACGCCGACTGGCACCCAGGAAACATGCTCTTCCGCGACAACCACGTCGTCGCGGTCCTCGATTACGACAGCGGCCGACTCCTCCCCCGCATCATCGATATCGCCAATGGCGCCCTCCAATTCTCCATCATCGGCGGCGACGAAGACGTCTCCAAATGGCCCGAATACATCGACGAAACTCGTTATAAACGCTTCCTCCGCGGCTACGACGAAGTCATGCTCCTCTCCCAGGCCGAAATCCGCACCCTTCCCCCGTTGATGATCGAAGCCCTCATCGCGGAAGCCGTTTTCCCCATCGCCGCCACCGGCTCTTTCGGTAAAGTGGACGGCATGCCCTTCTTGCAAATGGTGCAAAGAAAAATCGCCTGGCTGCAAAAAAGCTACGATCACCTCGTCGAAGTCGCCGAAGGATAATGGGGTAATAGAGGGGTAATGACGAAATTCGAATGACGAATGACGAATCAATTTTCGAATGTCCGAATGACCGAATGACGTTTCGCTCATTCGGTCATTCGTCATTACCACATGAAATCACGTCCTATGGCCGTGCGACCCTGTATGGCTCTGCCGCTCCAGAAATTTATCCCCTCTCCCCATGTACCCATGGGGAGAGGGCTAGGGTGAGGGGCGATTTTCGATCGTCGAGTGCCGCCCCTCACCCTAGCCCTCTCCCCGGAGTACCGGGGCGAGGGGACAGATGCGCGAGGCGCCGACAAAAGTCCGAGCGTCGAAAACCCCCACGCCCCCTTCGAGGGGGCCACCTGAAGCCACCCCCTATGGGGGTGGAGCGTTCACTCATTCGTCATTTGTCATTTATCATTCGTCATTCCGCAGCAGCTTGCATTCTGGTCCTTCTCGCGACCCTCCTTATTCCAAGCCTAAAGCTTCTCGCGGACGCCTCGCCTTCCACACCTTCCACGCAGCCCGACCTTACTCAATATCGTCAGTGGATCACTCAGCTCGCCGACGCCGATCCCGAAGTGCGAGCAACCGCCTCTCAGAATCTCATGGGGCTAACCCGGAATGATCTTCCCGAACTTCGTCAGGACGTCCTCAGTCTGCAACCGCTTCTCCCCGTTCAGGCGGATGCCTTGCATGACATCGTTCGGCAGGTCTATCTCTCCTCCGAGCCCTATCCTCCTCTTCCCCGAGAAGGCTTCCTTGGCGTGAGTTATGAGGCGACCAGAATCGGCGATACTCCCGGCCTGTTGGTGGCCCAGCGCATTCCGGGATTTGAGGGGTTTCGAATTTTGCCGCAATGGTGATGTCATCGTGAAAATACTGGACATCCCCAATCCGCACTCGCAAAATTCGCTCGACCTCAAATCCGTCGTGCAAGCCCTCGGTCCCGGCAGTTCAATCGGACTGGAAATCCTTCGCGACGGACGATCGATTGATGTTTCCATCCGCCTGGCGGCGCGTCCCAGGGACTTGCCGGACTTTGGCTTGGACGGCTCGATCTGGTTCATGGTCCGCGCCCGGAATGCCGAAAAGTATTGGAAGTCCAACTTTTCCTTCCTGGATCACGATGCTGCCGCCACAGAAGCGGCCTCTAGCCCATGATCGACCTCTATCGCCCCCTCATCGATCGTCTTTCAAAGAGCCGCCGCGTGCTCATCACCACGCACGTGCGCCCGGACGGCGACGCCCTTGGCACGTCGGCCGCGATGAGCCTCGCCCTCCGCGCCAAAAACATCGATAGCTACGTGCTGCTCCTCAGCCGCATGCCCGACAAATACGCCTTCATTTTCCGCGATCACAAAATCGATCACTGCAATCTTGAAGCGAATTGCTCCGATCTCAAGTTCGAGAATTTCGATTCCCTCCTCGTCGTCGACACCGGCACCTGGTCCCAGCTCCCCGGCCTGAAGGACCGCCTCAACGGCTTCCCCGGCCCGCGCCTTGTCATGGATCATCATCTCACCCAGGAAGATTGGGCCGACGTAAAGCTCGTCGATCCCAAGGCCGCCGCGGCCGGTGAAATCGCCGCCGAGTTGCTGAAGCATTGGCAAATCCCGTACGACCCGCCCATCGCCACGGCATTATTTCTCGCCCTAGCAAGCGACACCGGGTGGTTCCAGTTCAGCAATACAACCCCCCACACGCTGCGCCTGGCCGCCGATCTCATGGAAGCCGGCGTGCAGACCGATCGCATCTATCGTCTGCTCTATCAGAACGAGCGCATTCAGCGCCTAGAGCTTCAAACCCTCGCCCAGCAATCGCTGGAACTGTTCAAGGACAATCGCTTGGCCGTCATGACTCTCCGCCGCGCCGATTTTGAAAAATGCGGCGCCGATATGACCGACACGGAAAATCTCATCAACATTCCTCTACAGGTCCAGAGCGTCGAAGCCGCCATGCTAATCGTCGAGCCGCTGGATTCCGGCCCCATCCGAATCAGCCTCCGCAGTAAAAATCATATCGACGTCGCCAAATTCGCCGAACAATTCGGCGGCGGCGGCCACGCCCGCGCCGCCGGCCTGAAAATCCCCGGCCAAATCGAAGAAGTAAGAAAAAAAAATCGTCGATTCCCTTCTCTCCGACATGTCACATTGAACAGCGCTGGCACAGAGAGCACAGAGAGCACAGAGGACACGGAGAAAGGCCAAATCTGAGTTTTAAATCTCAATTTTGAATTCTCTCTGTGTCCTCTGTGTCCTCTGTGCCAAAGCTTTTGCTTTTCTGCGACTACCCCATTACGATTTCGCCTCCAATTTTCAAAGGATTTCCATGCCCGCTCCCCTGAAAATGATCTACGAACAGGACGCCCCCCTCGACGCCTTGAAAGGCAAAACCGTCGCCATCCTCGGCTTCGGGTCCCAGGGGCATGCCCATGGCCTGAACCTGCGCGACTCCGGCGTCAAAGTCATCGTCGCCAATCGCAAGGATTCCCCCAACGGCAAGCTCGCCATTCAGCACGGCTTCGATCCGATGTCCGTCGAGGATGCCGTCAAGGCTGCCGATCTGGTCATCGTCACCCTCCCCGACGAAGTGCAGCCCGGCGTTTACGCCAAAAGCATCGCCCCGCACCTCAAAGCCGGCAAAGCCTTCGGTGCGACCCACGGCTTCAACATCCATTTCAAAACCATCGTCCCCCCCAAGGATGTCGACATCGTCATGGTCGCCCCCAAAGGTCCCGGTCATCTCGTCCGCAGCGAATTCGAAAAAGGCGGCGGCGTCCCCTGTCTCCTGGCCGTCCATCAAAACGCCTCCGGGAAAGGCCGCGACATCGCGCTGGCCTGGGCCCGAGGCATCGGCGGCGCCCGCTCAGGCGTCATCGAAACCTCCTTCAAGGACGAATGCGAAACCGATCTCTTCGGTGAGCAAGCCGTTCTCTGCGGCGGTCTCTCCGCCCTTATCAAGGCGGGATTCGAAACGCTCACCGAAGCCGGCTATCCCCCCGAAATGGCCTACTTCGAATGCGTCCACGAAGTGAAGCTCATCGTCGATCTCATCTACCAGGGCGGCCTCGATTACATGCGCTACAGCATCAGCAACACCGCCGAGTACGGCGATCTCACCCGCGGCCCCCGCATCATCACGCCCGCCGTCAAAGCCGAAATGAAAAAAATCCTCGGCGAAATCACCTCCGGTCAATTCGCCAAGGAATGGCGCGACGAATACGAAACCGGCATGAAAAATTTCAAACGCCTCTACGAACAAGACAACAATCACCCGGTCGAAGTCACCGGCCGGCGCCTAAGAAAAATGATGCCCTGGCTAAAAGCCAAAGAACCCCCCAAGTCCTAATCGATTGCGAAGCCGGGGGTGCTTGCACCCCCGGATCCCTTCACAACTTGATAATCACCGCCTGCCCCGTGGGAAAATAGACCGGCCGCTCCGGTTTTTCCCGGAAAAAGTCATCCACCGCCTTTTTCGCCCCCGGACACGAGGGGAAACCGTAATCGTCGAATACGATGATTCCCGCCCGATTCATTCGCGGATAAAAAAACTCACAGCAAGCCAGCACCGATGAATAAATATCCACGTCCACATGGACCAGCGCGGAACCGTCTCCCCTCGATCGCTTCCGCCGTCGCGGGAAACAGCCCTGGATAGATCTTTGCGTTAGGCATATCGGACAAAAACTGTCTCACCGATTCAACCGACGTGTCCGCGAACTCCCCTGTTTTGTGCCAGTCTTTTTTCGGATCGACGGTCGGCAATCCTTCAAACGTATCGAAGAGGTCAACAATTTTGCCCGATTTGCGCAACACCGCCGCCAATAGCCGCGCCGTTCCTCCCCGATAGACGCCCACTTCTGCCGCGCCGCCCTCCAGTTTCTCCACGGCCAGGGCGAATTGATAAAGCAGATACATTCGCCCCGGATCCACCAGACTTCGCGTCTTCGCCTGCGCCAGGAGTGTTCGAAACATCTCGTCCGTCTCCCAGAGCTGTAGTACCCGATGATCGATCGATTCGCCCATGCCAAACAGTCTAACAAAAAAAGAAGCCCCGGCGTCTCGAGTGAGAGTCCCCGGGGCTTCGATTTTAGCCGCAAGCTGCTGCAAGCAGCCGCGTTCATCGCGGGAGTCTCACCCGCGAAAGCTGCTTACGGCAGCTTGCTCGTACAGTCACAATAGGTCACAGGATCACCTCCATTTCTGACTTGAGCGGCACAAACGAGGCCGTCTCAAGGGCCACGCCAAGCCGTCACGGAGCCATCGCTCCGCCGCCGGGCTCTCACTCCCGGAAACGCCTTTCCGGAAACGTCAGACAAGGTCGCCAGGGAGCACTCAGGCGACCCGCCCATCTTAGCCAAACCGCAGACAAATTTTCAATGACGCGGTTCACGCTTCGCGAGATATTTAGCGGCGCGTGCCCGGCACCATGTTCCTCTCCCCCGAGCCGCACCCCCCAGCTACAATGAGTTCATGCCTCCACCCCAACTAACCCCCGACCAGATCGATCAAACCTTCCTCGAAATCCGCTGGCGCACCCTCTCCCTGGGCGCCGATCTGGATCGCCTCGACAGAGCAAGGATAAATGACCCGCGCCGCGAAAAACTGAAACAAGCCCTGCGAATACTTTTGGAAGAAAACAGCCCCACGAGAGCCGAGAAAATCCAGCTTCTCCACAGCGACCCCCTGGCAACTGGCAACTAGCCGCAGGGCCGTCGCGGCGGCCAACTGGCAACTATTCCCCATGCTCATCGACCCCCACATCCACTGCGTCAGCCGCACAACGGACGATTATCTCTTCATGGCCCGCGCCGGCGTGGTCGCCGTGAGCGAGCCCGCCTTCTGGGCCGGCTTCGACCGCTCGACCGCCGGCAGCTTCGCCGATTATTTCCGCCATCTCACGGATGTCGAACCCAAGCGCGCCGCCCGCTATGGCATCGATCACTATTCCTGGCTCTGCATCAACGCAAAGGAAGCTGAAAACGTCTCGCTTGCCAGGGAAGTGATCCAACTCATCCCGCCGATGCTCGATCACCCGCGCGTCCTGGGCATAGGCGAAATCGGCCTGAACAAGAATACCAAAAATGAAATCCAAATCTTCGAGGAGCAGGTCGATCTCGCCGCCCGCTATGACCAGCTCATCTTGATCCACACCCCACACCTCCAGGACAAACACAAAGGCACCTCCATCATCGTTGACATTCTGAAAAACGACCCCAGAATCAAACCCGATCGCGTCCTCATCGACCACTGCGAGGAACACACCATCAAATTGGCGAAGGAAGCCGGTTTCTGGTGCGGCCTCACGATCTACCCCATCACCAAAGTCACCCCCCAACGCGGCGCAGACATCCTCGAACAATTCGGCCCCCAAAAAATCTGCGTCAACAGCGCCAGCGACTGGGGCGAATCCGGCCCCCACATGCTCATCGACACCATGCTGGAATTCCGCCGCCGAGGCCACACCCAAAAAGAAGCCACCGAAATCTTTTACAATAACCCCTGCAAATTCTTCGGACAGTCCGGTAAGTGGAAGCTTTCACCTGTCTGAATTGCATTTAAATTGCCGGGCGCCCTCGTTTACATTGACGCCTTCATTCCATCAGCATACGATCCGCTGCCCAAGAGATTGCTCTATTTCAAGGAGGCCGATTGCCATCCCCGTTTGATCCGAAAACGCAACCCGTTTCCATGCCCATCGCCGTGCCGGGTCAGCAGGGCCCGGGGTACAACCGCTATCGCGAAATGACACTCGAGGAGATGCTCCTCGAAAACCGCGTACTTTTTCTTGTCGGTGAGATCAATCACGTTTCCGCCAGCCGGATCATGATGCAGATGCTCTATCTCCAGAGCGTCAAACGCGACCAGGACATCAATCTTTACATCAATTCGCCCGGCGGCGTTGTCGACGACACGCTGGCCATCTACGACATCATGAAGTTCCTCAATTGCGACGTCGCCACCTATTGCATCGGCCGCGCCGAAAGCGGCGGGGCGATCGTCTTCATGGCAGGAAAAAAGGGCAAACGCTTCATCCTGCCCAACGCCAAGGTCATGATTCACCAGCCCTTCGGCGGGGTCTACGGGCAGGCCGCCGATATCCAAATCCAGGCGGATGAAATCCTCAAAACCAAGGAAACCCTCATCAATGTGATGGCCAAATGCACCGGCCAGACCATCGAGCGGATTCGCGAGGACAGCGAGCGCGATCGGTTCTTCGACGCGGCGCAGGCCGTCAAATATGGAATCTGCGACGAAGTCCTCGGCGAAGATTCCGCCGCCGCCGTGGTCGCCGCTGCCAGCAACGCGGCCTCGTCTCCTGACGCCAAAAAGTAGGGGACGATTCATGCTATTCGTTTCCATCGATCATCCCGCCATCAGTTGCCGCGACGTGAATCGCCAGGCCGATTGGTACTGCCGCAACCTCGGCATGCAAGTCGTCGCCTCGGACGGCAAAACGCCCCCAAGCATGCTGCTGGGATACGACGCCAGGTCAGTCGCCGGCGCCATGATCGAACTGATGCCTGTCCGCGACCCGGGCCCCGACCCCGACGCCTTCGCACGGTATCAACCCGGCCTCCGCCACCTGGCGCTGCGCGTCTCCAATTTCGACATGGCCTATGATCAATTGAAGTCACTCGGCGTGAAATTTCTATTCGAGCCCGCCAACAACGCCGTCGGCGGCGGAAAGATCGTCTCCTTTCGAGACCCCGAAGGAAATGAGCTACAAATCGTTCAAAGGACCGGCAATTAGCAAGCGAACACAACTATGAGCATCAACCAACTCATCCCCATCGTCATTGAAAAAAGCGGCCGAGGAGAACGCGCCTACGACATCTACTCCCGCCTCCTCAAGGACCGCATTATCATCCTCGGCGGCGCCGTCACCGATGAATCCGCCAACACGATCATCGCGCAGCTCCTTTTTCTCTCCAACGACGATCCCAAAACCGATATCCAGTTCTACATCAACTCCCCCGGCGGCAGCGTCTCGGCGGGACTTGGAATCATCGACACCATGCGATTCCTCCGCTGCGATGTGGCCACAACCTGCATCGGCATGGCCGCCAGTATGGGCGCCTGCATCCTCGCCGCGGGAAAAGCCGGAAAACGTGCCGTGCTGATGAACAGCCAGGTCATGCTCCACCAACCTCTCATCGGCGGCGTCCTACAGGGGCCGGCGACCGACCTGGGGATCGAAGCCCAGCACATGCTTCGCCTTCGCGACCGCCTCTATAAAATGATGGCCTCCTACACGAACAAGACCCCGGACGTCATCCACCGCGATTTCGATCGCAACAAATGGCTCTTTGCCGAGGAAGCCGTCGAATACGGCTGCGCCGACCGCGTACTCGATCGAGCCCCGGAAATCGTCCCCATCGCGCGCCCAATGAGGAGCCGATCGAATGATCGGCCGCTGCGCAACTGCCGCCGCGATGGGACTCGCCGCGATCTGCCTGACCGCTTGCGGCGGGCCGAATCAGGCGAACATCCAGTTGCGCAAAGACAACCAGCAGCTATCGGCCCAGATCGATACCCTCAATCGCCAGCATGCCGCCGATTCCGCTACCATCAACGCCCTCCAGGCCACCAACGCCGTCAAAACCCTTCCTGCATCGACGCTAAACGAGCTTTACACCGTCGCCGGCCTTCGCCTGGGCAAACTCACTGGCGGATTTCATCCCGATCCCAATACCGCCGGTGACACCACACTGAAGGTCTACGTTATCCCGACCGATCAGGACGGCGACCCGATCAAAGCCGCCGGGACCTTTCACATCCAACTCTTCGATCTCGCCCTTGCCAAGGACAACTGCATCGGCACATGGGATTTCGATCTCCAGCAGGCCCACGCCAACTGGTACTCGCAGCTGTTCATGTACACGTACGTTTTTAGCTGCCCATTTCAGGTTCAGCCGGTGCATTCGGATCTGCTAGCGCGGATTACCTACACGGATGCGCTGACGGGCCGCGTCTTCACGGTTGATCGGGATATCACCGTTCAATTGCCCCCAACGAAGTGAAACCGCTCTATGCCCCGCGGGTCAGGGTGCGGATGGACTGTTCGTCCGCCACGATCGCCATCTCCGCCATGTTCAGGAACAGACCCGATTCCACGATTCCCGCCCGCAATCGGAGCTGTTTGTCCAGCCCGGCCGGATCGTCAATCCCCGGAAATCGGCAATCGAAGATGTAATTCCCATTGTCCGTGACGAAGACCGCCCCGTCCGGATGCCGCCGTAGTCGCGGCGTGCTTCCCAGGTCGCGCAAGAACCTTTCGTGAGCCTCGTAACCAAACGGCGTCACTTCCACCGGCAGCGGTGACTTCTCCCCCAGCTTGCTCACGACCTTCGAATTGTCGGCAATGATAATCAGGCGATTGGAGTTTTGAGCGACGATTTTCTCTCGCAGCAGCGCCCCGCCCATTCCCTTGATCAGCTCCAGCCCCGGCGCGATTTCGTCGGCTCCGTCTACGGTTACGTCGATCTTCGTCACCTGCGAAAATCCCGCGATCGCGAGCCCCGATTCACGCGCCAGCCGCTCCGATGCACTGCTGGTCGGAACGCAGCGCACGTTATGCAATCGCCCGGCCCGTAAACCTGACGCCAGGGCCGCTATAAAGAACTTGGCGGTCGATCCGGTGCCAAGACCGACGACCATCCCGTCCTTCACGAATTCCACCGCCGCTTCGCCTGCGCCTGCTTGGCTTCCATGGTTAGGAGAATAAGACCGCGCGGCCCGCGGGTAAAGTCGAGAATCCGGGGGCGATAATAGAGGAACCCGCTGGCGACGCCGCCGGGGATCGGCGGGGGGACTGTTACCCTCAGCCGAACACGGCCGAAGCCGCCAAAACCTGGGCGGGAAGATTGGCCTTGATCTGTTCGATCAGGGGGGGCTGGATATTCGCCTCGGCCAGAAGCTGTGGGTCAAGTTGCTGATGGGCGGCCGTCAGGTTGAATCCAAGGCCCGTTTGGCAGCAAATCGTATCGGCGACGTAGATCAGCGTAACCAACTGACGCGACTCCTTCGCCACTGAATTCGGATTGTGATGCGACCCGGCTATCAATCGGCAGCAGGCGGGGAACTTCCATTGCTCGGCCAGCGCTTCGCCCAGCGCTCTGATGGTCCACCCCCAGCGCATTGCGCTCCGCCTGGCAGAAATCTCCGCCCGAGGCGGCGACGCCGTTGCAGATCGCCCGGGTCTTTTCCGGCCAAGCCTGAAGCGCAGACCAATATCCCCGCGTCGTGGATCATTCCCCCGAGGAAAGCCTCATCGACTAGGTGAAGTTTCAGCCCCTTGGCCAATTCCCGCCCCGCGACGGCAACCGCAATGCAGTGCGTCCACAGATCGCGGGCGCTGAACTTGTCGCAAAGCCGAACGCCGCGAAAGAGTTGTCCAAGGCTCGCGGCGATCGCAATGTTCTTCACCGCATTCAATCCAAGCAAAACAATCGCGCGATCGATGCTCCCCACCTGCCCGGGCAGGCCGTAGAACGCGCTGTTGACGAGCTTGAGGATTCGCGTCACCAAGGCCGGATCGTGAGTGATGATCTTGTGCAGATTGGCCGCCGAGCTGCGCGGATTCTCCACCGTCGCGATGATGCGCGCCGTCACTTCGGGCAGCGTCGCCAGAGCGGTGACGCTCTTGATCGCGTCTCGGGCCAGACTGTGGGTATCGGGAGTGGGTGCCGTGGCTGTAGTCATGCGGATTCCTCTTATGTCATATCGATAAACGCGTGCCTCAACTTGAAGCGGTCCAACCTGCCGCTCGATTACGCAGCGTCCGATAGAAAAGAGTTTTTAGTAAGTGATCAGCTTGCGAAGAAAACGATGATCCAGGCGCAATTGGCAAGAATCCCCGCGATTTTCAGCCCCGTATCGCGCCCGGCGTAAGGATTAACACTCTTTCCCCGACGTGGATTTCCGCCGTTCCAGATTCGTCGCGCCGCCGCCGCGATGGCTGATTGCCCATACGGCACGCTCCTCACATCTTTACATCGCTCTCTTCCCCTCTGCCGCGGGCCGATGTCAATAACCGGCGTTCCAAAGCTCGCCGCCTCGATAATTCCCGCCGAGCTGTTCCCCGCGAGAAACGCCGCATCCCGTAAAAGTGCCAGGAACTCCGGGCGGAAATATCCTTATGGACAGTCAATCGCGGGTCATCCTTGACGGATTGCCAGTATCGAATGATTCCACCGCTGCCGGGATCGTTATTCGGATAAATGATCACCGCGCGATCGACGCCCGATTGAAGGACGCCATGCAAAACCATTCGGGCCCGCTCGAATTCCATCGCCTCGTCCATTTCCGCCGGATGGAGCACCACCAGGGCGAAACTTCGCGGCTTAAGCCTGGATTTGCCTGCCTCTCGATTAATCCCATCAATTCCCGGCGACCCCACGCAATGCACGCGAGCCGGATCTTCCCCCAGCCGCACGATTCGCCGCGCACTCTCCTTCGTGGCGGGGAAATGAATATGAGCCAGCTTGGTGATCGCATGTCGCAGGGAATCGTCCACTTGCCCCAAAGCCCGATCCCCGCCGTGCACATGCGTCACCGCCAGTCCCAGAATATGTCCCGCCGCCGCGGCCGCGAAGGCCTCGACGCGATCCCCGACTACGAGAACCACGTCTGGGCGCAGCTTCTCAAAATTTCGCGCCAACCCCGCTATCGCGTTTCCAGTGGCTTCGGCCCGGGAACCGCCTTTCCAAGAAAGGATCGCATCGATTTTCCAACCCGCCTTGCCAACGCGAGCAATGCTCCGCCCATGCCGGCGATCGAGATGCATCCCCGTAACGACGATCTGCAATTTCAACTTTTTCGATTTTTGAATCGCGAGCAGAACCGAACGCATGAGCCCGAATTCAGCCCGGGTCCCGGTGACGAAGCAAACTCGCCTTTGGTTGCGCCAGCCATTGCTCGGACTGTATATCACGGCCATACCAGGTATTGCCATCCAACCTGAATTCTTCAGATGGTATTGCCGATATCGAAAAAGGCAATACAATAGATAATATGAAGACCATTACCTGCAAGCTATCCGAAAAACTGGACGCGGAGTTGGAGGCCGTCGCACGTGAGCAGCGCACCAGCAAATCGGAAGTTGTGCGCAACGCACTTGAAGACCGGGTCCGCCGAAAACGAGGGCAGAGGGCACCGCGAGCCTTCGATTTAGTCAAGGACCTTGCCGGGAGCGTCAAGGGCCCTGCCGATTTATTGACCAATCCAAAATATTTCGAGAACTTCGGTGCCTGAGCGCACTGTCATCGCCGATACGGGGCCTCTTGTCGCCTTCTTGGTCGAGCGGGAACCGCGGCACGTCTGGGCGGTAGAGCAGTTCAAATCATTGCCCGCGCCGTTTCTAACTTGTGAATCCGTGCTCACCGAAGTGTTTCACTTGCTCAGCCGCGCTCGGGAAGGTCCCCAAAGGTTTTTTGAGTTGATCAACCGAGGGGTGGTTATCGTCGATTTCTCGACTGCATCAGAGATCGTGCCGCTGGAAAGGCTGATTCGGAAATATCGTGACTTGCCAATGTCGTTGGCTGATGCGTGCCTCGTCAGGATGGCGGAGATTCATCCCAGCGCTGTTGTGCTGACGCTGGACCAGCATTTCAAGATTTATCGCAAACTCAACCGTCAGCCAATCAGGTGCATTATGCCGGCCGAGTAAGCGATCGGCGACATTGGATCACGCCGCGTCATTAATTGCCTGCCAAGTCAAAAGTTGGCCGGATCGTATCGCCTTATCGACCTTGCACCCAATCAGCGACGGCAGCGCCGACGCCGGAATGCCCGTCCCCGGTCGCTGGACCATCAGATCGGATTCTTCGATCAAATGCCCCGGTTGCAGGTCTTTCGCCGCGACCACGCTCTGCCGGCTGGCGGTGCGCACATCCTGCTCGATCTGCAAAACGCGCTTGCCCGGCAGCCCGCGCATGCGCTCGGCCAAGCGCAGGAACTCAATGTACTGGGCGAATTGCCCGGGATCGAAGCTCGAAGAGTGGTCCGGACCCTGCGCGTTTCGATCGTAGGTGAGATGCTTTTCCACGATCGCGGCTCCCGCGGTCACAGCCAGCGCGCCGGCCAGAATTTCCGTCGAATGATCCGAAAAACCCGTCACCACGCCGAACCGGCGTTGCAGTTCGTCAATCCAGCAGAGATTGGCCTCGTCCACCGGCGTCGGATAGCTGCTGATGCAATGAAGCAAAGCAAAGGGCGATTCCCAGCCGCGCAGCCAGGCGACGCTCGAGCTGATTTCGTTGATGCTCGCCGCGCCCGTCGAAACAAGCAGCGGCAGCCCCGTGGCCGCGGCGCCGCAAGAGAGGCCAGTTCACAATATCCGGCGACGCGATTTTAATCCCCGGCAAATCAAGCGCCTCGATCTCATCCACGTCTTCCAGTGAGAAAGGCGTCGCCAGCGGGATCAACCCCTGCGCCGCGGATTTCATCCACGACGGCGCGGCATGTCCGCCTCGCTCAGCTCGAATCGCCGCAGCATGTCGGCGGGAGTTGGATCGTGGAGGAGCGTCTTCTGATAGCGGGCGAAGACCGAGGACCGGTGCATCAGCCGATCCGCCGAAAAGATCTGCAATTTCACGGCATCCGCGCCCGCCTGCTGGGCAGCGCGGACGAGTTGAAGGGCCCGGTCGAGCCGGCCGTCGTGATTCACGCCGATTTCCGCTACCACGAGCACCGGTCCGTTCCGGTCGACGGGGCAACCGTCCAGTTCGAGATCGATCATGCTACCCTCGATTTCAAAGCGGCCGACTCGCGCAAAATGGCTTCGGCCAGGTAAAGGTCGCGCAGTTCGTCTATTTCCACGGTTTGTCCGATTTCTGTGCGGATACCGCGCCGATCCATTCCGAAGAAGGCATGGGGATCGCCGGGACTCTGCTTGCCGCGAAGCATCGAAGCCCGCGACACCGCTACGATCGCGCCATCGTGCAAAAAGAGTGCCTCGAGGTCCTGGCGGCGATGAATGCTATTGGGTTGAAGCGGCACGACCTCCTCCCCGTCGAGACGCGACATCCAGGCGGGGTGCCATTTTCCCACCGGACAAAACGACCGCACCGAGTCGCAACCGGACTTTTCGAGCATCTCGATGGCCCGATCGATCGAGCCCGCCGGACGAATCGGGACGTTTCCGTACAGAACCGCCAGCGCGTCCGCCTTGAATGGTCGCTTGGCGAATTCGAATTCCTGGAGTCGCGTGGAGCATGGCGTCCTGGACGCTTGCCGAAGCCGTGGCCAAATCCGCCGGGCGGTCGATGACCCACAGCCCGCGCGATCGTGCCAGTTGCTTGATTTGCGGGCAATCGGTCGAGACGCAGACCGCCGAAAGGCGGCGGCTATTCGCGGCGTGATCGAAGGTGTATTCGATTACGGGGCGACCATCGAGGAGACGCAGATGTTTATTCAATAACCCGGCGCTGCCGGCGCGGGCGAGGATGATTCCGAGAACGTTCATGAGTTCGGTCTCCTCAATGACGAAATTCGAATGACGAATGACGAATGTCGCCGCGGCGACCTCGAATGTCCGAATGAACCTTAATCATTGGAACATTGAAATTTGATTCGTCATTCGTCATTTATCATTCGTCATTAAGTTCTATGCCAATCGCTGCACCCGGCGCAGCACCGGGTGTCGCTGCCAATTTCCCAACTTGTGGTCGGATCGCAGACTGCCCATCGGGCCGTTCCAGATTGACGCGATCGAATCCTGCCCGATCCGGCCCAGCGTCTGTTTTCCGCGCAAATCCTGCTCGCAGGAGACGACTCGCCCATCCGACAAGATCGTGATTTTCGAATTAAGCCGTGCGCACGGTCTCCGTCGCGGCGGTTCCATGCGGGCGGCCGAGAGATCCGGTATCGTCGCCGAAAAATCGCTCGGCCCGACGATCACCGCGCACCCCAGAACGCGCAGCCAATGGTCGTACCACGGTTCCATCTCGGCGAAATTCGCCTGGAGCTTGGTAAACGCGGGAACGATCAAGGTGGTCGGGGCGCTCTGCTCGATCAATCTCTGAATATTTGCCACGCAGGTTTTGAATCCATCGGTCTGCATGACGGCTTGATAAGTCGCCGCGGTCACGGCGGGGAAATGAACGGAAATCACGTCCACACCCGATTTTGCCAGACCATCGATCGTCGATTCATCGCTCCCGAGCAGATCGGTTTCGATCGCGACGGCGATCTTGAGAGCAATGGCGTATTGAGCAATTTCGAAAAACCCCGGCGACAGAATCGGATCGCCCGCTCCCGCCAGAACAAGCCGGAGGTCGTCGATCCCGGCCAGTTCATCAAGCAGTTTCTTCGCCGCAACCACGGCCAAATCCTCGCGTTCCACCAGCGGCGGCATATAAATCGGTTTGGCGATCCGCCGGGTGGTCAATTCCAGCACGACTTCCCGAACCGTCGAAGCTGGCCCAGCGTTATCAAGCAGATGCAACAATTGCTCGGCGGAGGTGTGAATCAGTTCGCCGTTGAGATGTGCCGTGGCCTGGCCGATCCGATCTAACTGCCGATCGGAATCGAGTGTGAATCGATGCACATTTCGAGCCAAATTCGCCGCCACTGGGGCACACGCCGGCGTAGATATCGGGTCGCGCTGCGGCAGATCAGGCCGATACGCAAGCAGCGACCCCGGATGCGCCGCATTCTTTGCCAATTTCTCGACCAGCGATTTCCGAATCATCACCCCGCACAGCCCCGGCGCGGCGGGCGTGAAGAAGAAGTCGATCTCCTCGTTGGCCCCGGCGTGATCGAGCACCGAATCGACCAGGTCCGGATCGACCAGCCCCGCGGCCGGGTCGACCAGAAACGCCGCCTCCCCTCCAAGCTGATTCAGCAGGTCCAGAAGCAACGGGGCGTGGAATCCCCGGTCAAACTCGCATGTGTTCAGAAGTCCGCCGCGCCACCCGTCCGACCACCGGCGGGCGACCGTGATCGTATCCAAAGCCGGCAGCGCCACCCGCGCCGACGGCGCCACGCAGCGCGCCCGAATTCCGCGGCGATTTTCTTTGCTTCCTCCTGCTGGTCCTTCCAGCAGAGGATTGCCATCTGGCTAAGGTTGGCGCATCGAGACAGCCGAGAGAGCGTCCACGCGAGCACCGGGCGATCATGAAACCGTCGGCTTGCGCTCCCCGGCGCTGTGCCGGCTCATGCAGCATCGAAGCGACCGCGATGACGCCCGGCTGGCTCATGCGGCCTCCTTGGCGCGTCCAGATGGCGCTCCGCAATCAGCCGATCGATCTGAGTTGACACCTCGTCAAGCAGTTGCACAAATTCCCCGGCCGCGATTTCCACCGTGCGGCACATTATCGATGTCGCGCTCCACCTGGCGTTTCTGCTTTTCCATCCCGTCGATTTTCTCGGCCGCAAGGAAGCGGTCCTTTTCGAATCGCTTGAGTTCGTCCTGCTGGCAGAACTGCATGACCTGCTCATAGGTGCGGCCGAATTGCTCCATGCGGATTCGCAATTCGTCAACCCGGGCAATCGCCTGATTCACCCGCCGCTGGTCGCAAATATTCTCATGGATTTCTTCCAAAAGAGGCTGAACTTCCCGGCTGATCTGGGCGATCTGATTCGCCTCCTGCCGCCGAATCGCCAGACTTTCCCTGCACTGAGGGAGCAAATCCCATCGCATCGGGGCGGTTTTTTCCTGGCCGATTTCCGGAATAGTTTCCCGGCAGAATTGGTCGATCGCCTGATGAAGCGGCATGTTGGTTGCCCCGCGCTTCGATGCGCCGCCTTCCGTGCAGTCGATGATGCGCGCTCGCGATTTGGCGAAGTCGCGCTCGAACTGGTGCAGATAGGCATACAGCCGCTCTTCCGTATACATCGGCCGACCGTACCAATCGGGGATTTTTCGCAGGATCGGCCTTTCCCGGATGATCTGCTCCCACTGTTTCATCTCAACCGTGCAGAAGCGGGAAAGTTCCGGACGCCAGACGTCCTCGTAGCTGGTCCCGGGCGTATAGCAAAGCCCGTCGCTGAAGCCGAGATCCTGCCCGACAAAGATGATCGGATCGCATCCCAGGAATTCTGCCGCGTAAAACGCCAGATGCGCCACCGTCGCCGCGCTGGCGAGCGTCGCTTTCTTTAGATTGATCTCGCGCACCAGCCCCTCGGCAAAGTCGTTGCCGATAAGCGTGATCGGTCCGCCGAACATCTTGAAGATCGCCTGGGTCGCCTTGGCGTCGGCGATCAATTCCGTATTCAGGGACTTAGGCAGTCTTTCAAAAAATCGCGTGCAGATTTCGTGGTAGTCCAGCGAGGTTACGAAATTCGGCTCGATCCCCATTTCAAGCAGTGGCTGCAACGTCGTCTGTACGGCGATCAGCACCGCCTTGTCCCGGCATTCGGGGAGCAAATGCTTGTTCTTGCGCAGCGAAGGCCCTGCCGAAACAATTACCGCCGGCCGATTTCGATATCGGTCGCGAAGCCGCTGAAGATCGGGGGTAGCGATGTACCACGCGATGTTGGCGGCAATGTTGCGGGCGCTGGTTGTACTGTTCAGGACCAGTGTATTCATGCTCGTCCGGCAATACGCCGCAAATTCCGCAATCCATGTCTCCACCTGCTGAAAATAACTCGGGTTCAGGGACCGGCTCGACGCATGAACCAAGGTTTCCGCCCCCACGGAGATCATCGACAGGTGCGGATTCAGCCGGGAAAAGAGTTCCGCCTTGCCCGCCCGATGAAACCAGAGCAGCCTATGGCTTCGGATGAGTTCGGAAAGGTCCCGATGTTCCAACGCTGTCCGGATCATCCGCGCATCCGGCTCGAACACGCAAAAGATCGATTCATGCCCGGACCGCTCGAAAAGCGTTTGCAGGTGATACCCCATCCCCAGGCCCAGTACGTAATACACCAGCCGCCGCTCCGTCGGGACGGTATCGATGAGTTTGCGGGCCTCGTCGAGCGGGTGATAGCGGCTGTGGACGTAAATTCGCCGCCCGTCGCCGGTCTCGACTGCAACCGTCGGTTCCCCGGATTTACTCGGCTCGACCGCATACGATTCCGGGATGGATTCAATCTCATCCGCCAACAGAGGCTCCGTCGCCCAGAGAGCGGCGAGGTTCGCCAGAAGGGGGGAGGTTTTGCTCGTGTCGGCGAACGCGGTCATGCGAAATTCCGTCCAAACTTGCCCCCAGCGCAAGGCGCCGATAGCGTCTTGCGCCAGGCCGCAATTCCTTGGGTTTATCGGACCTGCGGCCGGGAAAGGTTGAGTCAATTCAATGGCGGACCTGCTCCAATATTTTCTCCATATGCCCTGGTGGCTGGCACTCCTGATCGCCGTTGTGGGCGTCTGGCTCTTCGTATTGGGTAACAAACGTCTGGATAAGACGTTGCGGCGCGTCGGGATGGCCGTCGTGCTGGGGGCCCTGTTCCTGGGGATGCTCGGATTCTTTTACCTCACGCCCCTGCAAAAGGCCGTTGGCAGAACCAAGGCGCTGATTCATGATGTCGATCGCCAGGATTGGAACGGCCTGTCCGCGCTTCTGGACGACGATACCGTCGTGCAAGCCGCCACCCGCACGATGGCCGCCGGACGCGACGATTGCGTCAATCGCGTGAAGGGCGCTTACGACCGGTTCGGCGTGAAGTCGGTCTGGGTTCTCAGCGTTGACGGAATTCAAACCGACACCCTGATCACGGTCACGGCCACCGTCGTCAGCCAGCAGGATTACACCGAGGGGCAGCCCGTCACCAGCTCCTGGCAACTGGATTTCCAGCAAAATGAATCCAAGTGGGAATTGGAGAAAATCACTCTTATCCGCGTTGGCGGGGAAGACAGCCAGCATCCGTTCAATCCGTTTTAAGCATTCGCCATGATCCGCCTATCAAGGGAACAAGTTCGCCGCATCGACCGCTTGGCACAGGAGCGCTATCACATTCCCGGCGCCGTCCTCATGGAAAACGCCGCGCGGTCTGCCGCGGATATCGCCTGGGACATGCTCGGCGGGAACACCGATGTGCTCGTCGTCTGCGGGGGCGGGAATAATGGCGGCGACGGCTTGGCCGCCTGTGCGCCACCTGCACAATCGCGGCGCGCGTCCGCATCTTCCTCACGGTCGATCCCGAAAAATATCGCGATGAGGCGAAAATCAATTGGGATATCTGCGCGGCGATGCACTTGCCGGTCGTGAAGGAAATTTCCCAATTGCCCCGGCCCAATCTCGTCCTCGATGCCATTTTCGGCACCGGCTTAACCCAACCTCCCAGAGCGCCCTTCGCCCAAGTTGTCTCGGAAATCCAGGGCCTTTCCGTGCCGATTCTCGCCATCGACATCCCCAGCGGTCTCGACTGCGACACCGGCAAGCCCCTCGGCGACGCTTGCATTCGCGCCACGCGAACAATCACCTTCGTTGCCGAGAAACTCGGATTCGGAGAATCCTCGGCTCAAGAATACCTCGGCCAAGTCACCGTCGCGGGAATCGGCGCTCCGCCCGAGCTGATAGAGGAAGTGGCGGCCCAAAACCCCTAGAATGCCCCCCGATGACCAAGCTCAGCGTCAACGTAAATAAAATCGCCACGCTGCGAAACACGCGAACCATCGGAATCCCCAGCATCGTCGACGCCGCCCGCATCTGTCTCGATGCCGGGGCGCATGGAATTACCGTTCATCCCCGCCCCGATCAGCGGCACATCCGTCCCGGCGACGTGACGGACATAGCCAAACTCCTGAAGTCTTACCCCAAAGCCGAATTCAACATCGAGGGGAACCCATTTTTTGAATACATGCGATACGCGCACGAAGTGCGCCCGGCGCAATGCACGCTCGTTTCCGATTTGCCCGAGGCCGAGACCAGCGATCGGGGATGGGATTTGCGCAAGATGGGGAACGACTGCGCCCGATCGTCGCGGAATTAAAATCATTAGGTTGCCGCGTGAGCTTGTTCATGAACGCGGAAACCGGCAGTTTGGAAATCGCCGGTAAAATCGGAGCTGATCGCGTCGAGTTCTACACGGCTCCCTATGCCCATGCATTCGCCAAGGGAGATCCGGCCGCGGCAACGCCGTACAAGATCGCGGGTTTGGAGGCGCAGCGGCTTGGCCTGGGCGTGAATGCCGGGCACGATCTGAATCTCAAAAACTTGCCCAATTTAGCGCGGGCCATCCCCAATTTGCTCGAAGTTTCCATCGGCCACGCCCTGATTGCCGATGCCCTCGAATTTGGCCTGCGGGAAACCATTCGGCGATATTTAGCCTGCCTTGAGAATTGAGCGTGGCGGTCTAGAATCAACTCCCTATGAATCTCGGCGGAGCAATGACGGCGATGGTAACCCCTTTCCACGAAGGAAAGATCGACGAACAGCGTCTGCGCCAGCAGGTCGAGTTTCAAATCAAAGGCGGAATCGACGGCCTCGTTCCCGTCGGCACCACCGGCGAATCTCCCACCCTCGACTTCAAGGAGCATGCCCGGGTCATCGAATTGACCGTGCAATATGCCGCCGGAAGAGTCCCGGTTATCGCGGGGACCGGGGCCAACTCGACCACTGAAGCACTGGAATTGCATTCGATCGCCAAACGGGCAGGGGCCCCGGCGTGTTTGTCCGTGAATCCCTACTACAACAAACCCACGCAGGAAGGCCTCTACAGGCATTTCACGACGCTCGCCGATCGCGTCGATTTGCCGATTATTTTGTACAACATTCCCGGCCGCACCGGCGTCACCATGTCCGCCGCGACGGTCTCCCGCCTCGCCAAGCATCGAAACATAGTCGGAATCAAAGAGGCCACCGGCGACCTCAACATGGCCATCGAGATCGCTTCCCTCTGCGACATCATGATCCTCAGCGGCGACGATTCCTTAACCGTCCCCATCATGTCCGTCGGCGGCAAGGGCGTGATCAGCGTGCTCTCCAATCTCATCCCATCGCAAATCAAGAACCTGGTGAAACTCTGTCTTTCAAATCAGTACGACGAGGCGGCGGCCAAACTGCGGAAGCTCTTTCCGCTCATTCGGTCGATGTTCATGGACGGGAATCCCGTCGGGATCAAATACGCGATGAAGGTCGCGGGGCTGGACACCGGCGAATTGCGTCTGCCTCTCTGGGAAGCCGGCGATAACACGAAAAAATTGATCGAGCAGTGCGTGCAGGAAGTTGCGAGTTGCTAGTTGCCAGTTGCCAGTGAAGACAAGCGCGTTAACTGGCAACTGGCAACTGATAACTGGCAACGATGACTTATCTCTGCGTACCCATCTTCGTCACCGATGACCTCGGGAAGAGCCGGCGCGATATCGCGACCGCCGTCGAAGCGGGCGCGGAGATGATCGAGTTGCGCATTGACCGGCTCGAGGACACCGAGAATTTCGAACCCCTCGTGATCAATCAATCCGTGCCGATCATCGTGACCTGCCGGCCGCAGTCGGAAGGGGGGCAATCCGAGTTGAGGGACGATGCGCGCTTGCCCCTCCTTGCCTTCGCGGCGGAGACCAATCCTTCGAATTATGTCGACATCGAGCTGAAGAGCATGCGCGGGAGCGAACACATCGCCACCAGCCTGCCCCGGGAATTCACAACCGATTCGCGCGGGGGGCTCATCGTCAGCTATCACGATTTTTCGACCCGGCCCGATCGAATGTATAATCTGGTCGCGGAGATGAGTCGTCTGCCGGCCCAGGTCAACAAAATCGTCTGGCAGGCGCGAAGCGTGCGAGACAACATCGAGGCGTTTGAGATTCTCGTGCATCGCCAGAGGCCGACCATCGCCCTCTGCATGGGGGAGGCCGGCATCCCCAGCCGTATTCTGGCGAAGAAATTCGGCGCATTTCTGAGCTTCGCATCCTTGCGCCCAGGGGAAGGCACGGCAGCGGGACAAGTAACGATCGAGGAGATGAAGAATCTTTATCGTTGGGACGCGATTGGTCCGCAAACGAAAGTTTACGGCGTGGTGGCGCACCCCGTGAAGCATTCGATGTCGCCGGCGATTCACAATGCCGCCTTCGACGCGGCCGACCACGACGGGGTATACCTGCCGTTTCTCGTTCAGCCGGAATATGAGAGTTTCAAAGCGTTCATGGAGAATTACCTCCATTTCGAAAAGCTGGATTTGGCGGGGCTATCGATAACGATTCCGCACAAGGAGCACGCGCTCAAGTACCTGCTGGACACCGGCGCCAAAGTCGAGCCATTGGCCCAAAGCATTGGCGCCGTGAACACGATCGCGATCGAGAAGGGAAAGCTCACCGGCAGCAACACCGACTTTGCCGCCATTCTGGAATGCATCTGCCGGGCCGCCGGGATCGACCGGGCGGGATTGAGCGCGCTGCGCGTGGGAGTGATCGGCGCCGGCGGCACCGGGCGCACGGCGGTCGCGAGCTTGGCGCATTTCGGCGCGACCGTGCTCGTCTGCAATCGCACCGCTGAACGCGCCAAGCATCTCGCCGCGGAATTCGACGGCCGCACCGGAAAAGTCTCCCCTGTTTCCCTTCAAGAACTCGACGGCTGCGACGTCTGGATCAATTGCTCCTCGGTCGGGATGCACCCCAATGTCGACGGCAATCCGCTGGGCGACTTCACGCCCAAATGGACCAGTCAAACCGTCGTCTTCGACGCAGTTTACAATCCCATGCGCACAAAATTTCTCCAGCAGGCCGAGGCCGCTGGAGCCAAAACAATCAGCGGCGTAGAGATGTTCGTCCACCAGGCGGCGGCGCAGTTCGAAACCTGGACCGGAAAAGCGCGCCGCGCGGCGTGATGCGGGAAGTCGTGATGAAGCGCTTGGGCGCAGCTTAAACGGCTTTCTTCGCCGCGATGGGAATCACAACAATACTTTTCGGCGTGGTCGGGCAATCCTGTTGGCAAATCCCGCAGCCAATACACCCAAGGGGTTTCACCGCGACGCGGTTATCTTTCAGTTCGATGGCCGCCGTCCCCAGCGGGCAATGATCCACGCAGATCCTGCAACTATCCCCCGTCGATCGCAGGCACGTCTCCTCCCACCAAACCGCCGTCCCCATGTCGATGTCGTTGATGCTGGTCGGTTTCAACGCGCCGCTGGGGCAGACCTGCATGCACTTGAGTCCCGTGCAAACCGCGCACGCCGCGGAATCCGCCACAATGTAAGGCAGTCCGAATCCCTTTCTGCCCGCCGGATCGATTTTGATCGCCTGCACGGGGCACGCCTGCACGCAGTCGCCATGGCGCGTGCACGTGGCGGTCAGATGCGGTTCGTCCAACGCCCCCGGCGGGCGAAACCAGACATTGGCCGGGATTCTCGTCCGCGGCGCGGCCGGTGAACCCAGCTTTTCCAGGTTTTCCAAATGTTTAACCGCCTGTTGCAGCGGCGCGGCTGCCGAGGCCAGTGGGCGGAGAAGTTGCGAGATTCCCAATCGGAAAAATCGGCGGCGATCAACCGGCTTTTCCGGATCGGGAAGCGGAGCCATACCCCGATTCTACCTGTTCACGCTCAATATCAAGGCGCTATTTTTGCTCCCAAATGCGATGCAGTTACACAGAGCGATCCGGGCGCTCGTGGGGCGGGATTCCCGAGGGACGTAATCGAGATCGCAGAGCGGATCGGGCGTATCGAGGTTGATCGTCGGATGAAGATGCCCCGCTCGCAGAGCGAGAATCGTCGCGGCCACACCGGCCGCGCCGCACGCCCCCTGCGGATGCCCGATCATCGACTTGGTGGAACTCATCGGAATATCCTGGCGGCGCTGGCCAAACGATTTGCGGATCGCCGCCGTCTCCATGCGGTCGTTCAGTTCGGTGGACGTCCCGTGGAGATTGACATACCCAATGTCGTCCTTGGCAACGCCCGCATCCGTCACGGCATTGTCGATGGCCCGCGCCGGCTCGACCACGTCAGGGGCGATTTGCACCCGGTGGTAGGCGTCGCACGTGCACCCGTACCCGGCGATTTCCGCCAGGATCGGAGCCCCGGCATCCGCGCGTATTCCAAATCTTCCAGCACGAACATCCACGCCCCTTCGCCAAGCACAAATCCATCGCGGTCTGCGCGTCAAACGGCGCGAAGATTGCTCCGGCCGGTCCCACCGCCGCGTCGAGACAACGCGCATTTTCTCGAAAGCCGTCAGAATTCCAGGCGCGACCGGCGCATCGGCGCCGCCGCACAAAACGGCACGCGCCAATCCAGCCCGGATCATCATGCGGGCGTACCCGATCGCGTCGGTGCTGCTCGCGCAACCGGTTGAGATGACATGGGACGGGCCGCGCAAGTGCAAAGCGATGGAGAGTTCGCTGGAAAGATTGCCGTGCGTGCCGCCCGTGATGGAGAATAGCGAGCCTTTGCCCTGCGTGAAGTAAGTCCGGTATTGCTCCTCAACAAAGGCCAGCCCGCCCCCGCCCGTCCCAAGGACGACGCCTATATCGCGCTGGAGTTCGACATTTTCCGGATCGATTTTAAGCCCGGCGGATTCGATGGCTTCCCGCGAAGCGGCCAGCGCCAGCGCGACCATGCGAGGCAGCCGGCGCGCATCGACCGAGTCCAGCGAATCCGTCGCTTGAAAGTCGCTCACGATGGCAACCGCGCTGGTGCGGAGCGCGGCGAAATCCGGCCCAGCCAGCGCACGCAGCCCGCTTTGCCCGCGCCGGCACGCCAAATCGAACGCGCCTGCGCCGATCCCGTTGGGGCTGACGACGCCAATCCCCGTCACAACCACGCGCTTGCGGTCAGGTATGGACACCGCGTCGATCTTAGGCACAACGCCGACGCGGCATCAAAAGAAATGCATAATTAGCAATTTGAATGGAAAACGATCGCCGATCCCTCTGCGCCGCCACGGGAGCGATCGGCAAAACCCCCAGGCGCGCCGCGTAGTCGATATCCCCGTCCAGGCCCGCGGCAATCACGTTCCGCCCGCCCTGTCCGTCACGCAACAAGGCAGGCAGATTGTCGCGCGTGGAAAGAAATAGCCGATGCGCGATGCGCCCGGCGTCGTCGCCGAGCGAAAAATCCCCCATCGCCAAAAGCTGGTCGCAAACCGCCCCGCAGCCGACGGCGTCTTCAATGGAAATCTCTCCCGCCGTACCGGAACAGAGAAGCAGGATGTCGCGCTCCGACCGAGCCGCGGCCGCGGCCACCGTCGGCGCATTCACCAGGGCGCCCGCGAACATTTCCGCGGCCGTTCGCGCGGCGTAGGCGGTGCGCGTGCCGTTCGTGGTCGCCAAAAACACGTCTCGCCCCGCGTGCTCCGGCAGGAATTGCCGCGGACTGTTTCCCAAATCAAAACCCGGCGGAGGGAGCGTCTTGATCTCTCCGCAAAGAATCGGGCGTGGATTCGCCGCCTCCGCCGCGGATTTGGCCTCGACAACCGAGTCAAAAATACGCACCTCGCGCACACCCGCCGCCAGCGCGGCTGTAATGGTCGTCGTCGCACGGAGAACGTCGAAGACGATCACCGTGTAATGCGACAAGTTGCGTTCGTGCAGATGCTCGGGCAGCAGAACAACTTCGATATTCATATTTCGTTCGTCCGGCAAGCAGAGTAACGGTAGGATGCGACAAGTAAAGGAGCCGATATGACCGCGCGCGTTTGTGTCATTGACCTGCCCGGTTTGAGCAAAGAATTGTGCGGGGCCATCTCGCCCAACAGTGCATTGGGAAAATGGATAAGCGGGAAGCCGATCACAAATCTGCGCCCCAGCTTTCCCGCGGTGACATGCAGCGTGCAGGCCACGCTTACAACAGGCGTGCCGCCGTCGAAGCATGGAATTATTGCCAACGGATTGCCGACTTTTCGGTCCGCTGACGACCAGCGGCTTGTCGATGCCAGCAACTTCGCGGAATATCGCCGGCAAATCAGCTTTTGGGAGCAATCCAATCAGTTTCTTCAAGTCCCGCGCTTCTGGCAACGCCGATGGAAGACGGCGATGTTATTTTTTCAAAACTCGATGCCGGGGTTTTCAGGGGAATTGAAACCGGCGGCGGACATCGTCCTGACCCCCAAGCCCGATCATGGCCCGGACGGCAAACTTACCAGCCTATGCTGGTCGCAACCGCGGGAATTGGTGCCGCGTTTGTTCTCTGAATTGGGCCCATTTCCTTTGATGAATTACTGGGGCCCAATGGCCGGCATTGCCGCAAGCCAGTGGATTGCCAAGGCCGCCGCCATCGTCTGGAAAGAGCAATCGCCCCAGTTGCAGTGGACCTATGTGCCTCATCTGGACTACGACTTGCAAAGATTCGGTCCGAATTCGCCCCAGGCAAACCAAGCCGTCCTTGATGTCGCCGCCGCGCTAGATCCCCTATTCGAGCAAGTCCTCAGCGGCGGCGGAAAAATCGCCGTGCTGAGCGAATATGCCGTCAAAGATGTGAACTCCTTTGTCCAGCCGAATCGGATTCTCGCCGAGTCGGGATTGCTCGCGACGCGGCAAACGCCGGATGGCAAACTAATCGACTTCGATAAATCCGCCGCCATGGCCATGGTGGACCATCAGGTCGCGCACCTCTATTTGCGCGATCCGTCGGATGCGAAGCGCCGTGACGGCTCTACTCAATCGCCCCGAGATCGCGTCAATTGCCGCGCCCGTTGAGTCTCTGCGACACCGTGCGCCGGAGATTTGGTTTGCGAAGTGGCGCCGGGCGCCTGGTTCGATTATCGTTGGTGGTCGGATCCCGCCGATGCGCCGGCGTTCGCCAAGACGATCGACATTCATCGCAAACCGGGATATGACCCGTGCGAATTATTCTGGGATCGGCAGATTAACGGGGTTACACAAAATCCCGCACTGGTGCGCGGCAGCCACGGCGTGATGACGGACAATGAGGGAGTCTGGATCGGCGATGGGGGGTTCCCTCCGCCAACCGCGGCCGAGGATGTCGCAGGCGTCCTCGGCCGAATGCTCGATCAGGCAACCTGACGCTTGGCGTTGGAAAGAATGCTGCCAGGCCGGGGAGTTCTCTCCCAACTGGCGGCGTTGCACTTCGGGCAGACATCCGGAGGCACCACCGCGTCCGGCGCCTCAAATCCACAAAAATGGCACATCACCTGGAAGATCGGGATATGACCCGCTTGCGGGCGATAGGCGTCGTAGGTCGCAAAATGGCCGTGCGATTCAAAGCATTCCATACTGATTGACATGACCAATCTCCTGACAGAGTTGACGGCATCTCATTCACAAGACCTCAAAGGCAATGGTCATGCCAGCCCGCAGGCTGGGTCCGAAAGCAGAAAACGCCCCGTAAAATGGGCCCCAGCACAGGAATAAACCGACCTATCTAGCAAAAACTGCGACAATTTGTCTATATATAAGACATATTGTCGTATTTGGATAGATTTTGACGTGCTTCGCTTAGCTATGAGAAGCCACTTGAAGCTCCGTTTCGTACTGGCGCAGCTTGCGTTGAAGTGTTCGCACTGAGATTCCCAGCAGATCCGCCGCATGGGTGCGATTGCCGTGGCATCGGTCTAGTGCGTTGGTGATTGCCAGCCTTTCCAACTGATCCATGGTCAGACCCGTGGGGATTTGGCTCGCTACGGTGGCCGAATCGCGACTCCCCCCGGACGCGGTCAGCACTCTCTCCGGGAGATCGCGCTCGGTCATTACTTCGCCGTCGGCAAGCACAATCATGCTTTCCAGCGTGTTGCGAAGTTCGCGAACATTCCCGGGCCATGGATAGGTCTGGAAGCGTTCGATCACCTCGCGCGAAATTCGCCGCGCGGCGGTGTGCTTCTGTTCGGTGATCTCCTTCAGGAAATACTCCGTCAACAGCGGAATGTCGTCCGGCGCTGCCGCAAGGGCGACAGATGAATCGTCACGACGTTCAGCCGATAGAAGAGATCCTCGCGAAACGTGTGCTGTTGAACCATTCCCGGAATATCGCGGCTGGTCGCGGCGACCACTGCGCACGTCGACCTTGTGATCCTCCTGCCCGCCCACCGGTGTCACCGTGAACGTCTCCAGCACGCGCAGAAGTTTTGCCTGAAGTCCCAACTCGAAGTCCCCGATTTCGTCCACGAAGAGCGTTCCGCCGCTCGCTTGTTCAAAGCGGCCGATGCGTTTGTCCGTTGCGCCGGTGAAAGCGCCGCGCACATGCCCGAAAAGTTCGCTTTCCACGAGGGTCGCCGGTACCGCGGCGCAATTCACCGCCACAAACGGCCCCTTTCGCCGCGGGCTGTTTTGGTGCAGCGCCTGGGCGACCAGTTCTTTTCCCGTCCCGCTTTCCCCCAAAATGAGAACCGTACTGTCGACCGGCGCCGCGCGCCGGATCTTGTCGAACACTTCCATCATCTGCCGCGATTGTCCGATGATTTGCGTCAGGCCGAATTTCTGATCCAGCCGCCGGCGAAGGTTGTCGATTTCGCGATCCTTGTTCAGCGTCTCGATGGCCCGGCTGA
This sequence comes from uncultured Phycisphaerales bacterium, assembly GCA_963844715.1. Taxonomy (GTDB): domain Bacteria; phylum Planctomycetota; class Phycisphaerae; order Tepidisphaerales; family Tepidisphaeraceae; genus UBA1161. Next base: position 1,078,606 of record CAWJPJ010000007.1, read on the forward strand.
TCAGCAGGATCAGTTCATCAAAATTGACCGGCTTGGTGAGATAGTCGAACGCCCCAGCCTTGATCGCCTCGACTGCCGTGTTAACGCTCGAATGCCCCGTCAAAAATATAAACTGGGTATCCGGCTTCTTCTCCTTCCATAAATTCAGCAATTCGATTCCGCTGACGTCGCCCAGATGGAGGTCGGTCAGCACGACATGAATATCCTCGCCGATATAACTCAGGGCTTTATCAGCGCTTTCAACCGCCATCACCGTTAAACCCTCTGATTTGAGGATCGAGGTGACGGCTTTCCGCTCTGATTCATGGTCTTCGACGACCAGTACGCGGCCCGATATGGGCATGGCTAAGCCTCCGAACTATCGTCGCCCTGCGATGGTTATCCGCGACGATAGGTCGTTCATATCATAGAGTGTGAAAATGGGGCAACGGCCAAAATGTCGCGGATATCAGGGTCATTTGTACCCCCCGAGTGCCGTTTTCGAGGGTGGAGCGGCGGTGGCCGGGGGCGGGTAGAATAGCCGCGGGATGCGAAAACGCCTCGATGATGTGCGAATTTCGCTGGCGGCAAAGTGCCAGATTCTCTTTGGCGCGGCCGTCATCCTGATCATCGCCACCGCGCTCTATGTCCCGTGGAAGCGGATGGAGCAGATCATTCAGGACGTGAACCAGCAGACCGCCAAAGGGGTAGCCGACCAGATGATCATGGAGCACGCCGCTCGGCCGCAGGCGCCGATCGGGCTGGGAGCGCCCACCGACGCCGATTTCGCATGGCCGCGGCTGCTTTCGATCAATCCCCCAAAGGGAACCCGGCTCGATCGGTTCGAGCGGCAATCGCTGCGCGAGATCGTAGATAAGCCGGATTTGACGCACATCGGTTTAACCTATCGCCTGAAAAATGTGGATCGGTATCGATATGCCCGGCCGGAATATAACGAGCCGTCCTGCATGTCTTGCCACAACGGAAATACCGCGCCGGTTGGCATGATGATTTCGGCGGTCCCCGTCTCCTCGGATGCGAGCCGGCCTTCGCCGCGCGCCCTGCTCGGGCTCATGGAAGTCGATATTCCTTCGCAGGTCACGGAAAACCAGCTCTTCCTTAATCGCGTCTTTATCCTCCTTGCCGGGACGCTCGCCGGAACGCTGGCGATTGGCGCGCTTTATTTCATCGTTAGCCGCCTGATCCTCCAGCCGGTGCGAGTCTTGCAGGAAACAGCCGAAAAAGTCAGCCAGGGTGATTTAAATATCCGCTCCGACATCAGTTCGCGCGACGAATTTCAGCAGTTGTCCGAAACCTTCAACACGATGCTCGCCAATCTTCAGACCCGCGACGAGCAGCTCCAGGCCAGCAACAAGGCGCTCGATTTGAAATTGGGCCAATTGGCCCAGACGAACGTGGCCCTTTATGAGTCCAACCGATTGAAGAGCGAATTCCTGGCCAACGTCAGCCACGAACTGCGCACGCCGCTGAATTCGATCCTCGGGTTTGCCGAATTGCTGCGCGAAACGGCGGCAGAGAACGCGGACCCCAAACCCGGCCGCTATCTCCAGAACATCCTCCTCGCCGGGCGGAATTTGCTCGATTTGATCAACGACCTGCTCGATTTGGCCAAGATCGAAGCCGGGCGGATGGACGTCCGCAGCGAGCCGTTGAGCGTGGGGGACGTCTTTGAAGGCCTCATCAATCTTCTCAAGCCGCTGGCGGAGGCCAAAACCCTGAATATCGTCACGTCGGTTGCCGCCGAGGTGCCGATTATTCAAACCGATCCCGCGAAACTTCAGCAAGTGTTGTATAACTTCCTGTCCAACGCGATTAAGTTTTCCCCTCAGGGCGGGCGCGTTGATTTGTCGGCTGCGATGGACGGACCCGAAAACGTGCGCATCAGCGTCACCGATCGCGGTCCGGGCATCGAGCCTGAAAAACACGAAATGATTTTCGAGAAATTCCGCCAGATCGACGGCTCGGTCACGCGCCAGCACAGCGGCACCGGACTGGGCCTGGCGATCTCGAAGGAATTGACGGCGTTGTTGGGCGGAACGATCGGAGTGCAAAGCGTCGCCGGCGAAGGCGCTTGCTTCTGGATCGTTCTGCCGCTTCAGATTCAACCGGGTACAAGGGACGTTCGGGAGAAAGCGCAGGTGGCGTGAATTGGTCCAAGCCCCATACCCTGGGACGCCGGCGCTAGCGTGATTCCAGAGTGGCTCCGGAAGCGGCAAAGCGCGGGAGGAACCGCCCGGTATGACGCCGGTATTCTTCATACGCCGGCCCATGCAAACGCAGCAGATGCGCCTCTTCGCGCCGCGCTTCAAACACCAGAAGCAGCAAATGGAGAGCGGCCACCAGCAGCATAAGCGGCGATGCGCACGCCACGGCCGTGCAAAGAATCAGTTGCGACGACAGAGCATAAATCGGATGCCGCACCAGCGAATATAATCCCGTCGTGACAAGCGGCGTGTTGTCGCTCGGATCGATTCCCATCCGCCACGCCCGTCCCATGATCTTCCAGCAAACCCAGCTTCCACCCAGCGCCACCAGCGCCAGCGCCACCGCCATCCAATTGAGCGCCGCGATCGAAAACAGCGGCTGAAGCCACCATTGGCGCATATGCCCCAGGGCCGTGACGAATGGAAGTACGATCCAGAGAGCAGTCACGGGAATCCAAACCATGCGCGTCAGTTTCCCAACTATTTCGCCCGGAATGAAATTAGCCGAGTGCCCGCAAACCCGCCGCGATTTTTGCGCCATGCGCAGGACCCTGCCCCAATAGATCATTACGATGACTCCGATGAGCAATGTGGGGAGCCGCTCCATCATGATCGCCCCCCTTTGCGGCCGCGCGGCCTCCCAGCGCCCTCTTGTCCCCTCTCCCTGTCCTCCGATAGTTTCCGCAGGATCGGGTGAGGGGCGGTTCCGGAGGCAGCGATCAACACGTGACCGGCTACGACATGGTGGACTGTTCCCCGGCGGCGCAGAAGGAGCCGTCCCCTGTCGTCGATTCCCTGACATTTCCCCGCCAGCGGCGGTTCGTCCGCGCCCGTGACCAGGATCGACTTCCCATTCAATCCGTCATGCTGCGCGATAATCCCGCACGAAGACCGCAAACGGCTGTTCAAGCCGCTTGCGCATATGGCGCCGCAATTGGTCGGCCAAACATCGCCAGAACGTCCGTCAGATCGAATTTCCTGCCGCTGATGGAACTCAAGGAAACGATCCGATCGCGCAGATTCGCCGGCGCGCTGTCGGGATTGAGGTTGACGTTGAGCCCCACGCCGATCAAATCAACCCGATCGATCCGCTCGCACAGCAGCCCGGCCAGTTTTTTGCCCTGGAAGACGATGTCATTCGGCCATTTGAGTTGAATGCGAGATTCTCCGGTCAATTGCTCGGCCACATCGCGCATCGCCAGCCCCGCCAGGATCGGAACCTCCTGCGCCGGAATTCTTTCGCGCACAGCCAATGCGAAAGTCACCGTCAGTGACGCCCCCGACCCCGCCTTGGAAAACCAGGTATTCGCCCCGCGCCCGCGCCCGGCGATTTGCCTCGGCGTCAGCACGATCGCCGGCGCGAAGAGTTTTCCGCGCCGCCGCAGCCGAGCCGCGTGGTCGTTGGTGCTCCGCACCGTTGGAAAGAAATAAAGTCGAAATGGTTTGACGGCGGCACGCAGACGCCCAAGCTGAAACTGGCCGCGCGGCATGGAGATTTACCCTTCCAACAGAACGATCAGGTCCCCGGCGCTGACAACCGAACCGGGGTTGACCAGGACCTCGCCTACCGAAGCGTCGCGCGGCGAATATACCGCCGTCTCCATTTTCATCGCCTCGATGGAAAGCAGCCGATCTCCCGCCTTGATGACCGCGCCTTTTTTGACCGAAACGGTCGATACCTTCCCCGGCATCGGGGCCGCGACGTGATTCGGATTGTCCGGATCGGCCTTGGGCTGCTTTTGCGCCGTCGATTCACGCGACCGATCAGAAACCACGATTTCCCGCGGCTGCCCGTTGAGTTCAAAAAATACCGTGCGCGTCCCGTCTTCCCGCGCGTCGCCCGTAGTCAGATATTTCACGATCAGCGTCTTCCCCGGTTCGATCTCGATGGAAACTTCCTCCCCGGCCGAAAGCCCGTAAAAAAACGCCGGCGTCGGAAGAACCGACGTATCCCCGTGCGAGCGCAGATGTTTCTGGAATTCCTGAAACACCTGCGGATACATCAGGTAACTCATCACGTCGACATCGCGAAGCTCGGAATCAGTCTTTCCCGCCAATTCCTTCCGCACATTAGCGAAATTGGCCGGCGCAAGCTGGGCCCCGACCCGCCCTTTGATCGCCTTCGCCCCCGCGCTATCCAGGATGATTTTTTGCAGCACCTTCGGCCACCCTCCCTGCGGAAAGCCGATCGCCCCCTGCATCATCTCCACCACGCTCTTGGGGAAGTTCAATTTCTTGTCCGGCATCAGCACGTCCATCGCCGTCAGCCCGTTGGTCACCATGAACAGGGCCATATCGCCGACAACTTTGCTCGACGGCGTGACCTTGACGATGTCCCCGAAGAGCTGATTGACCTGGGCGTACATGTCGGCGATGTCGTTCCAGCGGTCCTCCAGTCCGAGGCTTTTGGCCTGCTGGCGCAGATTCGTATATTGCCCGCCCGGCATCTCGTGGTGGTAGACGGCCGCCGTCCCCGATTTCATCCCCTCCTCGAATGGATAATACTGCTGCCGCACCGCTTCCCAATAATCCGACAGCCGGTTCAAAGCATCCAAATCCAACCCCGTGTCGCGCGGCGTGTGCTGGAGCGCCGCCACGATGGAATTGAGATTCGGCTGGCTCGTCATCCCGCTCATCGGCGCCGAGCGCGGCGTCGGCAATGTCCACCCCCGCGTCGCGCGCGCCCGGAGCACGCTCCCCGCGTTGACCCCGCTGGTGTCATGCGTGTGGAAATGAATCGGAACGTCCACTTCCTCGCGCAAGGCTTTTACCAGTGCATGTGCCGCATACGGTCGGCAAAGCCCGGCCATGTCCTTGATCGCCAGGATATGCGTCCCCATCTTCACCAGGTCCTTGGCCAGCTTCACGTAATACTTCAGGCTGTATTTGCTTCGCCGGGGATTCAGGATGTCGCCCGTGTAGCAGATGGCCGCCTCGCAGATCGAATTGGTCTTCTCGCGAACTGCCGTCATGGCGACCTTCATGTTTTCCAGCCAGTTCAGCGAATCGAAAACGCGGAACACGTCAATCCCATGCTCCGCCGAGCGAACCACGAATTCTTTCACCACATTATCCGGGTAATTCGTATATCCCACGGCGTTGCTCGCGCGCAAGAGCATCTGGAAAAGAATATTCGGCACCCTGGCCCGAAGCTGATCGAGCCGATCCCACGGGTCTTCCTGAAGAAACCGCATCGCCGTGTCGAACGTCGCCCCTCCCCACATCTCCAGGCTGAAATACCTCGGAGCCAGATGCGCAACCGCATCCGCAATCGCTAGCAGGTCGTACGTTCTCACCCGCGTCGCCAGAAGCGACTGGTGCGCATCCCGGAATGTCGTGTCGGTGAGCAGGAGCGGCTTCTGCTTCCGAACCCACTGGCCGAATTTTTCCGGACCCAGCTCGATCAATTTTTGCCGCGTACCGGCAGGGGGCTCATCCGCGTCGCAAATTGCGGAATCGGCGCATGCGGGAAATGCCGCGTGGGATCGACCTTCCCCTTAACGTCGGGCCGTCCATTGACGATCACATCGCCTAGATAAGCCAATAGCCGCGTCGCCCGATCGCGCTTCATGCCGGAATCGGAACAATTCCGGCGTGTCGTCGATGAATCGCGTCGTGGCCGCCCCCGACATGAACTGCGGATGATGGATCAGATTTTCGAGGAACGGGATATTGGTCTTCACCCCGCGCACGCGAAATTCCCGCAGCGAGCCGGTCCATCCGATGGACCGCCTCCTCGAACGTGTTGCCAAACGCGGTAACTTTCACGAGCAGGGAGTCGTAATAGGGCGTAATCACCGCGCCGCTGAATGCCGTGCCGCCATCGAGCCGAATTCCGAAACCCGCGGCGGATCGATAGCTCGTCAGCCGCCCGTAGTCCGGAATGAAATGATTCTGCGGGTCTTCCGTCGTGATCCGCGCCTGGATCGCAAACCCGCGCGTACGAATCTTTTCCTGCTTCGGAATCAAAATCGGCGCCTCGTGCAGCTTGTAATCCTGGGCGATAAGGATCTGGCTTTTGACGATATCCAGCCCGGTCACGACTTCCGTTACTGTGTGCTCGACCTGAACGCGGGGATTCACCTCAATGAAATAAAATTCCTGCGTATCCAGATCCAGCAGAAACTCGACGGTTCCCGCGTTTCGATAATTCGCCGCCGACGTGAGCCTCACTGCCGATTCGCAAATGCGCTCCGCAACGCTTGCGGCAGATTCACCGAAGGGGCGATCTCGACGACCTTCTGATGCCGCCGCTGCACCGAACAGTCGCGCTCCCAAAGGTGCACCAGATTCCCGTGCTGATCGGCCAGAATCTGCACCTCGATGTGCTTCGCCCGGGAGATGTATCGCTCCAAAAAAACGTCGGGCCGTCCGAACGGCGTCCCCGCCTCGCGCTGCGCCTCTTCCACTTTGGAAATCAAATCCTGCGGCTTAAGCACCACGCGCATGCCCGCCCGCCCCCGCCAAAACTCGCTTTCACCATGAGCGGAAAGCCGATCTGCTTCGCCCGCTGCCTTGATTTCGGCCGGGTCGGTCAGCGGCCTCGTCCGTCGCCGGGAATCGTCGGAACGTTGTTTTCCATCGCCAATTTCTTGGCGGCGACTTTGTCCCCGAACGTCTTCAGAATGTCCGGCGTCGGCCCGACGAAGGTGATCCCAGCGTCTTTGCACGCCTGGGCAAAGTTGGCGTTCTCCGATAGGAATCCATACCCCGGATGGATCGCGTCCACTTGATAACGCTTGGCGATTTCGATGATGGCCGGGATATTCAAATAACTTGTGACCGGCTCGCCCCCCTCCGCCGGGCCGATCAGGTAAGATTCATCCGCTTTGAATCGGTGCAGGGAGAATCGGTCTTCGTAAGTGAATATTGCAACCGTGTCGCAGATCCAGTTCCGTCGCGGCCGGAAGACACGGATGGCGATTTCACTTCGATTGGCAACCAGGAGTTTTCGCATAGACTTCTTCGAGATGCTAAGCGAGACAAGCATTCAAGGGAACAGCGGTCGGTTGGGCCGGAATCATACGCGATGATGTGGTCGTTATTGAAGAGACTCGCCGGCGGAAATCGGTCGGGCATGGACCTGACCGACCTGGGCGGGCTTTACCATGATTACGCCATATTCGGCGTGCGCAGCCGACAATTGCCGGGGATTTTCGCGGCAAATCAAGCCGCCAAAGCGCCTATCCTGCGGGCCTATATCCAACTGGCCATTGCGAAATCGAAGCCCCACGGCCCGGTATCGTTCACCGAACTCTTCTGCGCCGACGGATACTACACCATGGTCGCCCGACATTTCGGCGCGGATCGCGCCGTCGGCATCGACAACGACCGCGACGGCCATCTCCGCAACGCGGCAAATATCGCAAATCGACTCGGGCTAACCGAAGTGCGATTCATCCAGGCCGACGTGACGAACATGACCAATTTCGAGCCGACGGACATCGTCGCAAATCTCGGCGGTTTATATCACGTCTCCGACCCGCGAAAAGTCCTGACCGATTCGTGGAACCTGGCCCGGCGATTTCTGATCGCGCAGACCGTCTATAGCCTGGAAAAAACCGACGCCGATTATTTGCAGGTCCCCGCCCCCAAGTGGGATTGGGGCTGCCGCTTCAGCCTCGCCTGGCTGCAATCGCGCATCGCCGACCTTGGCGGGAAAGTGATCGACCAGCACACCAACGAGTTGACCGCCAATCCCAATCCACAGGATCGGGGCAGCGCCTACTTCCTGGTCGAAAAACCCGTGTGACGAGCCGCGCGCAGGCTGCAAATCCACACTACGATGAGCATGAAAATGATGACGCCTGTTCGCCACTGGTCCAGCACCGGGCTGTGCGCGCGGCTCACCAATCGCTCCGGAACGAACAGCAGTAGCGTCAATCCCGCCGCGATCATGCCAACGCCGTTGCCGCGGCGACCGTAAACCCAAAGGGCCGCCCAAAGTGGAATCAGTCCCACGTAGTCGTAGTCGTGGCTATAGCCGACGAATACGAACGTGAGGCCCATAAGAATGGCCAGCACGTCCCCCCGGTTCCAGTGACGACGACCCAGCCAGGCGAGAATCGTGCATGCCACACCGCTCGCCGCCATCGCGGCGCTGGACACCTTGATTCCGGCCGCTCCAAGCAGTGAGTCAATCCCAACCTTATGCGGCGAACCCGGCGCGTTGTAGATCAACGAAGAATAGCTCAGTTGAATCGCGGCATGCCACGCCTTGATCATTCCAACCGGACCCTGATCGAAAATCGGATAAGCACTCAGAACAATCGCCGTCGCCATTGCCGCCAGGAGCAGCTTCCATCTTTTTTCCAAAAGAAACCAAACCCCCAGCAGCAGGCAAAGTTGCGGTTTGAAGCTTGCCACACCCAGGCAAAAACCCGCAAACGCCCAGGACGGCGCGAATTCATACGCCGCGATGGTCGCGGCAATCGCAACCAGCGACGTCTGCCCCATCCAGACGACGTGCGCCGTAAACGGATTCCCGATAATCACGACGGCGAGTACCCAAGGTCCGCACCGATCGCCGGCGTCGCGCCGTGCAATTGCCGGCCTGTCATCCAAATAATCGCGACGACGCAAAAGAGATTAACCCCCAGCCAAAAAATCCTGGCGATCCTGTATTTAAACAGCCCCAGCAGGACGCAAATTCCCGCCGCCTGCGGAGGATAAAAGAACAGTATCCGGACGACACTGACCGACCCGCGGGCATGCTCCGCCAACTGATCGTGGTCATACGGATTGGCGTGTGCCAGCCAGCATCGTCCCGCCGCCCAGAGGACCGCCCCATCGAAATTCTGTTGCCCACCTCGGCCGATTCCCACGATGCCAAACGCGCCCAACGAGCCGATTGCCGCCAGCAGACAGACGGCTGCGATAACGTGCCTTCTTCCCATGATTCACCGCAGCCACGATTGAAAAAGCGTGGCCAGCCCCAATAGGCTCGCTAGTCCGGTCACGTCGGTGACGGTCGTCGCAAAAATCGTCGCCGATTGAGCCGGGTCAAACCCGAGTTTGCGCATGACAAACGGAATCCCGGCCCCGCTGATGCAAGCCAGGGTCTGCGTGATGACCAGCGCCGTCGCAACGATGGCGCCCAGCGCCCACCCGTGCTTGTATTGCCACAACCACGCGATAATCGCGGTGGTCAGTCCAATTGCCGTCCCGGTAAGAAATCCCACGATCGCTTCTCGGCGCAGGACGTGATCGATAATTTTCCCTCCTTCGCCCGAGTGCTTTCCGCCCGAAATCCCGCGAATGGAGACGCTCATCGCCTGCGCCGCGGCGTTTCCACCCATCCCCGAAACAATCGGCATATAAATCGCCAGCACCGCGAATCGCGTGATGGTTGAGCCGAATGCGTTCACTACCGCGCCCGCCAGAAACGCGGTGGCGAGATTCACCTGGAGCCACCCGATCCGCTTGGTAAAGCTCAATTGCCATGGGCTGGAAAGCCTTTCCTCCGCGCCGGCGCCGGCCATGCGTTGAATGTCCTCCGTCGCCTCGTCCTGGATCACATCCACCACGTCGTCCAGCGTAATCAATCCGATCAGTCGCGAATCGCCGTCGACGACCGGAAGGGCCAGATACCGCGACTGCCGCATTCGATGCGCGACTTCCTCCTGGTCCATTGTCGCCGGCACGCTTTGCACGTTGGGGATCATCACTTGCCGCAGCGTGCTCTCCGGCGCGCGAAAATCAGATCGCGCATGGACAACACCCCCACCAGCCGCCGGTTTTCGTCCACCACATAGACGTAGAACATCTCCCCTGTCTCTTCATGAATCGAGCGCAACGTGGCGATTGCCTGCTCCACCGTGAGATTTTCCGCCAGGCAGGTGAACCGCGTCGTCATGATTCCGCCGGCCGTGTCCGGCGGGTATTGCTCCAGTTGCCGCGTCTCCGCCGCCTGCGGGGCCTCCATCAGCGCAACCAAAGCTTCATGAAGATCGGGCGCCATCAGGATCAGGCAGTCCACCCGATCGTCCGGCGGCATCGCCGAAAGAATCTGCGCCGCGGTCTGCCGCGGCATCCGGCCAAGAATTTGCGCGGCCTTCGCATCGGGAATGCGCGCCAGCGCCTCCGCCGCGGCGGCGGTGGGGAGGGGTTGCAAAAGGCTCGCCGCTTCCAATGCGGGGGCCGCCTCGATCCGGCCGATCACCTGGCCAAGGTCATATTCCGTTTTCATAGGCGTTCGTTTCAGTTGAGTTGCAGATACCAGAAGAGAACTACTGAATCCTTCAGTAGATCGTGATTCGAATGGAAATGCGTGTCGAAGCCCGTCATCTCAAAGCTCAATTTGGCCAGCAATTCCGCGGCAGGAAAATTGTCGGAGAGCGTCTGCGCATAAACCGCCCGCAAATTCTTCTGCCGGGCCTCATGAATGATTTGAAAGAGCAAGCCGCTGGCCAAACCCTGCCGGCGGACCTCAAAGTCCACGCGCAAATCGATCAGCCGCAGCACCTGCCCCGCGGCATCAATCTGCGCCGCGGCCGCCGCCACAATCTCCCCCTCATGTTCCGCCACCAGCGCGATTCCATCCTCAATCCCCCCGACGAGTTGTTTGACGGCGAACGCCGATTCGTCCCCCAAAGCGTTCCGATGCACGCGCGATTCCCGCAATGGGCGCGATTCCATTTTCCAAGTCGCCGCAAATCCCTCCCCTTCGCGCAGGATATGCAAATGAAAGTGCGACTCGACCGTCGCGTCGATATCCATCACTCCCGGAAGATCGGCGGCGGTCATGGCGCGGATTTCCATGTAAATCAGGATACCGCGCGCCTTCCCGGCGCATCAACCAAACGCGGCCAGACCGAGCGTCTGTCCGAATTGTTTGCCCAGCATCGCCCGGATCGGTCCATTCTCGCGCCGGATCAAACCAGGATCGCCCGACAGCAAGAAATCCGCATCCTGTCTGGCCAGCCCCAGCAATTCCATCTCGTTCTCAACTTCCGCCAGCTTGAATTCCGGCAGCCCATGCTGCCGCGTGCCGAAGAATTCCCCTGGTCCGCGCAGCCGCAGGTCCATGTCCGCGATTTCAAAACCGTCGGACGTGGAAACCAGCGCCTCCAGCCGGGCCGCCGCGCCGGGCGTGACCGGATCGGCGATCAGAATGCATTGCGAAGGATGCACCCCGCGCCCAACCCGGCCGCGGAGCTGATGAAGCTGCGACAATCCGAACCGCTCCGCTCCCTCGATGAGCATCACGGTTGCATTCGGCACATCGATCCCCACCTCGATCATCGTCGTCGCCACCAGCGCATCGACTTTCCCATCGCGAAATTCAGCCATCGTGCGCTGCTTCTGCTCCGTTGGCATCTGCCCATGCAACGGCGCCAGATTCAATCCCGATAACGCCCCCGTAGCCAAGTTCCGCAAATGCTTCGCCACCGACTTCGCTTCCCCCAAATCATCGTCGTCGATCCGCGGCACCACGATATACGCCTGCCGCCCCGCGGCGATCTGCTCGCGAACGGCCGCGTACGCCTGGGCCGCCTGCGATTGCCGAAGCCACCGCGTCGTAATCGGTTGCCGCCCGGGCGGAAGCTCATCGAGCACGCTCAGATCGAAATCCGCGAAATACGAAAGAGCCAGGGTTCTCGGGATCGGCGTCGCCGTCATCACCAGGTAATGCGGACTCCGCGCCTTTCCCGCCAGATAAGCGCAGCTGCAAAACCCCCAGCCGATGCTGCTCATCCACGACGATCAGACCGAGATTCGCAAACTCAATCGATTGCTGAAGCAGCGCCTGAGTTCCCACCGCGATATGCACTTCCCCGGCGGCGATCGAATCCGCCAGCCTCTCGCGGGATTTCTGTTTCGTCCGGCTCGTGACCAGCTCGATCCTCACCTGCGAATCGCGCAGCAGCCGCGAGAGAAGCAGATAATGCTGCTCGGCCAACACCTCCGTCGGCGCCAGCAGCGCCGCCTGCATCTTGTTGGCGACCGAGACCAGCATCGCATAAAGAGCCACCGCCGTTTTCCCGCTCCCGACGTCCCCCTGAAGCAGCCGCTTCATCGGCCGCCCGCACCGCAGATCGCTCACGATCTCCCAAACGGCGTTTTGCTGCGCCGCCGTCAATTCAAAAGGAAACCGCGCCCGGATCCGCCGGTCCAGCGTCTTGTCGATCCGCATCACCGGAGCCGTCCCCGGCTGCACAAATCGCCGGTTCAGCCCCAGCGCAAGCTGCATCGAAATCAGCTCATCATAGACCAACCGCCTTCTTGCCCGCCGTGCTTCGTTCCGATCCTTCGGCTGATGAATGCCCCGATATGCCTCCCGAAGCCCGCTCAATTTCCGCTTGCTCACCAGCCCCGTCGGACACCAGTCCCGAATCTGTTCCAATGCCGCCGGAAGATTGGCATGAATCACCTTCTCGATGATTTCACTCGACAGCTTTTCGCCCGCCGGATAAATCGCCCGAAATTTCGCGTCCGAAATTTTCGGCGACTCCGGCTCAACCGGTTCCCATTTCGGATTCACCATCTGAGGCAGCCCCCGGAAATACCGCACCGGTCCCCGAACCCGCAGAATCAACCCCGGATGAACCTTCCTGCGCAGGTAAGCCCCATGAAAAAAAACCAGGCACAAGCGATCCAGTTCGTTCGAGAGCGTCGCTTCGAATCGCGGCCGCCCCCGTCCCGCGATGTAATTGACCGCCGTCACCTCGCCGCGCGCGATCCCGATCTGCCCATCGGTGAGCAACCCGATCGGGCGCTCTTCCGATTCATGCTGATAGTCGCGCGGAAAATAATTGATCAGATCGCCAAGCGTGTTCACCCCCAGCCGCCGGAATTGAACCGCTCGCGCCGGACCCACCCCACGCAGTTCTTCCACCGGCTTGGCCAGAGGATCGCCGGCGGCGGTGGAAGTGATCGTCATGGGTTCTGGGCGTCGTCTTCGGCCCATCCTTCTTGGCCGATCAGTTTAACAAACCGGCAAAGGCAGATTTCGCTCGTCGTCAGGCGATCCCCCTCTTTGCGCACTTCGACGAGCATCTGTTCCTCCCCCTCGCCGATTGGAAGAACCGCAACGCCGCCGTCCGTCAGTTGAGATTGAAGCAACTTCTCCGGCACGCGCGGCGCCGACGCTCCAATCAGGATGCGATCAAACGGCGCCTCCTCCGGCCACCCAAGACTCCCGTCTCCGAAACGGAATTGAACGTTCCGAATATCCAGCGCCATGAGTTTTTCCCACGCCTCATCCAGTAGCGGCTTGAGGCGCTCGATCGTGTAAACCTTGCCGGCCAGCTTGGCCAGGATCGCCGTCTGGTATCCGCTCCCAGTGCCGATCTCCAGAACGCGACTCCCCGGCTGCACGTCCAGTCGCGCTGTCATGAGGGCGACCATATAAGGCTGGCTGATCGTCTGCCCATGCCCGATGGGGGAGGGACGATCCGCAAACGCCGCATCCCGGGCGTCCGGCAGAAAAAACTTCTCCCGCGGCACCGCCCGCAGCGCCTCGATCACGCGCGGGTCGGAGATGCCACGATCCATGATCTGCTGGCGGATCATCCGCTCCTGCGCACTCATTTCACTCAATTGACTCATAGACGTATTCTATCCGAAGATGCCGACGAAGCCGAACACCCCACGAACGCCCGGGCCCATCGTCACCCTCAGCACCGATTTCGGCCTCGCCGACGCCTACGTTGCGGCCATGAAGGCCGCTATCTTCCGCCACGCGCCCCACGCCCGGCTCATCGATGTATCCCACGAAATCCCGCCACAGGATGTTCTCTTCGGCTCAATCGTCCTGGAACGCGCCCTGGATGCCTTCGACCCCGGCACGATCCATTTGGCGGTGGTTGATCCCGGCGTCGGCACGCCGCGGAAAATCCTGCTCATTGAGATCCACCGGCAATGGGTAGTCTGCCCCGATAATGGGCTCATCACCTGGGGCTGGCGCTGGTGGGGGCCTACAGCTCGGTCGCGCGAATTGACCTGGCGTCCCCCGCAATTCAGCAGCACATTTCACGGCCGGGACATCATGGCCCCGGCGGCAGGTATGTTGGCGGCGGGAAAGAAGCCCGGCGATCTCGTCGGCCGCACTTCCAGGCCGCATCTCCTGAATGTTTCACCCGCCAAGCGCCCCGCCAAAGGCGGCGAAATTATCTACATCGATCGATTCGGCAACGCGATAACGAATATTCCGCGCACCGCCTTGCCCCGGGGGAAGCGCGAAATCTCCCTCGGCGGCAAAAGCATGGGCACGATCAAACAAACCTATGGTGACGTGCAAAAAGGGGAATGCCTCGCGCTCATCGGGAGCGCGGACCTGCTCGAAATCGCCGTGCGCAACGGTTCGGCCCAGCGGGAATTGCGTTTGCATGTCGGCGATCAAGTTCGGGTGGATTAACCCACTTGGCAAAAAAATCGCCGGCGATCTACAATTCCCGGCTTGTTTGCAGCAGGCGACAGGAAACGGGCGGCGCCACGCCGCACAAGGACGAGATTTGAGTACCTTGCGGGAACACCCGGCTGGATGCGGCGGCGTGCCGAATTTCGTGATCGTCGCCGGATACGGGCTTCCGGGCCGGTCGCTCGTTGAAATGCTGCGCCAGGCGCCGCGCCGATTATTGCGTCATCGAACTCAACCCGGAGGTTTGCGCCCGCGTGGCGGCGGGGGGTATCCACATCATGGTGGGGGACGCCGCTGAATTGGAAGTTCTGCGCCGCGCCGGAACTGAACGAGCCAGCCTCGTCGCCCTCATGATGCCCGACGATCAAGCGGTCCTCCGCGCCGTTTCCCAGGTCCGCCTGCTCAATCAGCGCGCCCATCTCATCGCACGTTGCGCCTACACCTCCGCGGGCCTCGAGGCAATGCGCCGCGGCGCCGATCAAACTATTGTCGCGGAACAAGTTATAGCGACCGAACTCACCCAGGTGGTCGCCCCCTTCCTCAGTATCTAGCGGACAATCCATTCCTTGCGCAATTGCACGACGTGCTCGCATTGTTTGCCGTTAAATTGCGGTGACCCATTCGGAAATATTAGCTTCCTAATGATTTACAATATTCGAGATGCATTGCGCATTTCGGTGGATCGACTAAAGAAAATCGACCGGCGCTCGATAATGTCAGGGTCAGTGGGGGCTTAAGAAACTTATCAGGGAAGCAGTTGCAGAGATGGCCAAGGTTGCACAGGGGCAGAGTCTCATCGCGGTTGACGATGACGCCGAAGTTTTGCGGGAAATCACCCGCGCTTTGGAGACTCGATTTACGGTTCGCGCCACATCGTCCGCGCGGCAGGCGTTGGCGTGGCTGCAATCGGATACGGCCGTCAGCGTGCTGATCACGGGGCAGGTCTTGCGCAGCGGAATGGGGGTCGATCTGCTGGAAAGCACCGCCTAATACGCCCGGAAGTCCGGCGCGTATTGATCGCCGATTACTCCAATCTAGCCGCCCTGATGGATGGGATTCATAAAGGCATCATTGAGCGGACCATCGGCACCGACTCGTTGCATGTCGAACTCGCCGCCCTCACCGGTCTGGCGGCGCAGCAACCCCGCGCGGTCAAATAACCTCCCAAATTACCGAAAAGGTTACCGGACCATGGGTTATACGACCCTTCATGGTCCTTTTTTCATTTCACAATCCTACCCAAATCGTACAGGGAATTTAGGCAGCTAAATTGCGCTTTGAATGGGATCGATCCTTATGGCAGAATGAGATGCCGGTGGGGAGTTTGCGAAGGACGTTCGTTTAATGCTTTTACAAACCAACAGCTATATCGTCCCTCGGGATAAAAGGATGGAACACGCGCGATTGCTGCGGCGTTTCCGTCAAACTCTGCTTCGGCTCGGCTGCGATCATTTCGAGGTCTACGAACAGGTCGGCACCAACTGGAACACCGGCGAGACCACCGGCCGGTTCGTCCAGATCATGCGGTTCCGCGACCGCAAACATCAGCTCGACGTCCAGGCCGCCGAACGCACCGACCCCACGGCCCAGGCGCTGGTCCGCGAATTCTGCGAATTGATCAACTTTCCCTATCAGCAGCAGCAGGGCCTGTTCGCGGTCGGTTTTTACACCAGTTTTCTGCGCATGCCGCCGCAGCGCACCACCACCGCGACCGCGGTGGATGCGGCGGATTCCGAGCAGGCCGGCGAACCCGAAGGCGCGGACGTCCTGCCGCTCCAGCCGCCCGATCATCCCGATTCGCAGGAAGCCGCCGGCGAATTGCAGCCCGTCCATTTCGATCAAGTCGAGACCGGCGAGCCGGAAGGAAACGGCAGCGACCAGCCCGGTTTAACCGGACCCGGCCTGGCCGAGGATGATGGAATCGTCCTCGAGGACGATTCGCATCTTAATCCGCAATAAAATTTTCTTCGCATTTCATTCCAGTTGAGTTTATCGAGCCTTTTCCGGCGGGACCGCTACCGACCACATAAACGGACCGGTATTTCCACTTACCGTCGTTATCGGTCGATCCTTCCGTGCGCTCGCTATAATCCACAGACGATGAACTGGGCATCGGCACGACGAATCGCTGCCGATTGCCAGGAGTCGCGAAAAAAAAGCGGGAGCGCACGTGAAGTCGATATTTCGCCTGATCGGGCTGGCATTAACCATCAGCGGGTGGGCCGTCGCGGCACTCTGCCTGCATGTCATCCGCACCCCCAATCCCAGCGATCCCAACGAATCGAAACTGGTCGTCATCCCCAAGGCGAGACTCGGAATTACGGACACCTATGTTGATGCCCGGCATTGGACGATGGCGGATGTGCCCGAGCACAAGGATCTCGTCTGGCGCGTTCTCGACGCCGGGCAAGCCGAGCAACTCAAATTTCTGGCCGATCCGAAGAACGGGAGCGACGTTCAAACTCAACTGACCGATGCCCTGACCGGCTCGCGATCGCGCTCCTCGCGCACGCCCGCGACCGGGACGCGATATGATCGCGACGATTCCTCCAAGGCTGCCCAAAACACCTGGGCCGGAATCGACTTCAGCGGCCTGCTCAATCTCCCCGTTTCGTTCTAACCAGCTCACGCAGCGCCTGCGCCATTTCACCGATCGGCGTCTGCCAGTCCCCTAATTGCTTTTGCGGAAACAATCGCATCGTCGGATACCACGGCGAATCCGTCCGCCCGCGCAACCAGCGGAAGTCCGGACGCGCGGGAATCAAAACCCAAACCGGTTTTCCAATCGCTCCGGCGAGATGCGCGGCGGCGGTATCAACCGTAATCAGCAATTCCAATTGCTCAAGAAGGGCGGCCGTATCCGCGAAGTCTGATAGTTCGCCGGCACAATCCACCCAATCCATTTCCGCCGGCGGCTTTTGCGATCCCTCCGCGCCTTTTTGAAGATTGAAAAATGTGATCTTCCCGGCTGCCGCAAGAGGCGCGAAGAGACTCAACTCCCGCGAACGATCCGAGCTTTCGCTTCCCGCCCAAACCAAGCCCACCTTAAAAGATGTGTCGTTGCTCAACCGATTCTTCCAAACATCGCGCAATTCGGGTGGGGGGGTCAGATACGGGATTTGCGCCGGAATAGTTTCGAGCCTCAGCCCCAGGGCCAGGGGAAGACCCTGTAGCGGAATCTGCCAATCAAAGTTCGGCAGAGTCTCACCCTGACGAAAGATCGCCGATATTCCCGCCGCGCCCGACAACAATCTCACCAGTTGTGGCTGGCACTCAACAATAACCTTCGCCCCGCGCTCCCGAACCTGCGGCGCCAGCCGAACGAACTGAATGGCATCCCCGAATCCCCCTTCGGCGTGCAGAAGGATCGTCTTTCCCGCCGGGTTTTCCCCAGCCCATTGCGGCCGCGGAAAATCCCGCCGCAGATTCAGCCGCCGCAGCCGCAATCGCCATTCAAATTCCTTCCAGCCGCGTTCGAAATTCCCCAGCCGCAAAAGCGACATCGCCAGTCCCCAATGCGCCTCGGCGTTATCCGGCTGAAGCATCACAACACGATCAAAGCATCGAATGGCATCTTCAAGTTGCTGTGAGTCGTGCAGCACGCCCCCCAGCGTGAGCAGAGCCTCCGGGTTATTCGGTTGGATTTCCAGTGCTCGCAGAAGAACGTCGATCGCCTCTTGGCTCCGTCCCGCGGAATTCATCGCCGCGCCCAGATTGCTCAGTACCGGCGTCGATGTCGGCATCAACGCCGCCGCACGGCTCAGAGCCTCCACCGCCTCTCCATATCTCCCCATGCGCTTCAGCGCAACGCCCAGATTGCTCCACGCATAGGGATGCTGCGGAACAAGATCGACGACTTGCTTGTAAAGGGGAACCGCCGCAGCAAGATCGCCGCGCATCTGCGCCGACACCGCGGATTGATAGAGCGACTCCGCCTGCCCAAGTCGCTGCGCGTCCATCAGACCACCTGCACGCGCCGCCCGACCCGTCGTTTGCGGTTGATCATCTGGCGACCCTTCTTGGTCCTCATCCTGGCCCGAAATCCAATCGACCGGGCACGTTTCACTGCGCTCTTTTTGTGGGGGTAATGCATGTAGCCAATCCTCTGACGATCAAAAAAGGTCTCGTTACTGATTCCCAGGCACGTCGATCAAAATCGTCTGTAGCGCCTGGTTTCCCGCCACATCGGTGACGCGAATGGTGATTTGATGCTGCCCCGGCGCAAGCTCTTTCACCGTGAAATTCACGCTTTCGTCCGGGCTGTCGAAAATCTTATCGACGGGGAAGATCGCTTGCCAGTCTTCGTGCGAATCGAGCGTGTAATCCGCACTGGCGATGGCGCAGATTCAGGTCCTGCGCCCGGAAGTTGATCTCGGCGTCGCCATTAACGATCTTCCACGCCAGGTCGCCCACCGTCGGCGGCGTGTTGTCGACGAGGTACGAATCGCTCACCCGGCTCGCGGTTTTCCCGTCCCCCGGCGCATTGGCGGCCGCGTCAGACGCGACCACCTTTGCCTGGTATCGTCCGTCGGCGGCCGTGTGCGTGTCCCAGTCGTAGCTGCTGTCTTTCAAATTGTCCTTCAGCAGAACCCAAGGACCCCCCGGCTCACGCCGGTAATAGAGCGTATAGACCAGCGGATCGTTGTTCGGGTCCGACGCGTCCCAGGTAATCGTCTGCGTTCCCGTCCCATGCGGAGCGTCCGCGTCGGCATCGTGATCGCCCGTCGGCGGTGTCGCCGGCGCCGCTGATGCCGGCGCGGCGGCGCTGGTATCCCCCTCGCTGCCGATGCGAATCGACTTGATCACCGGCGCAAGGTTCGGCATTTGATAAGCGACGTCCACATGATCGACCAGCGGCGTTTTGTCCGGAACCGTCGTCCCGAATGTCAGGCGGTATTGCAGAAATCGCGCCGACGGCGCCGTAACTTTCAGGTACTCCGTCGCGTCCACGTCGTTCGTCCAGGCGGACCATCCCGCCGCGTCGGAATCTCGAACATTGCCCGATCGCGCCGCAACTTTGAGCGTCGTGCCGTCCGGCAATTGCCCGTGAAGCTGTAGATTGCCGAACAGGCTGGTCTGGGTCGCATCGAGCACGGCAGAAGTGTAAGTTCCGGAAGTGGCGTATCCGCCGGTCATCGCCGAGATCCCGCCCGTGTTCGCCAGCCCGATGAAAATCCGCCCGTCAGCTACCGGCAGAAGGCACATCACCTGCTTCGCATCCACCTTGGCGAGCACGACGGTTTCCTCGGCCGCCGGATCGACCTGGTAAATCTCCCCGTCATCCCCCGTGGCGATCAGCAGCGAACTTCCCCGCGCGATCATCGAGTAGATCACGACGTCTTCGCGGAACACCTCGGTCACGAATCCATCCTTGTCGATCTTGTAGATGGCGTTCCCTTCCGGCTTGGGCTCGGTTGGCGTGGGGGGCACCGCCGGACGCGGACCCGTATGGGCAGTTCCGCTGTTGTCTGGCGAAGGATTCGGCTGATTATCCCCGCCGTCGCCGCCACCGCCGCCCCCATCCGGCGGGCCCGGCTGATCGCCCGGAGGCTCATCCATCATGATCGGCTCCGAAAACCACGGGTCGAGCAATCTCGACTGCGGTCCTTTCGGAATCGGCTTGGGCTCCCCAGGATTCGGATTCGGCATCTGCGGCGGCTGCGGGGGTTGCGCGGGGGGATTCGACGGGATCGGTGTGATCGACGTATTCCCTTCCGGCCGGCCGCCGTTCTCATTCTGCGGCGCCTCCGCCGGTTGCGTCTGTTCACGATCCACCGTCTCACCCGTGGCCGCGAAAAGATTTCCCTGATCGTCCAGCGCCAGCGCCGTCACATCCGATTCCGAAGCGTTGTACAAAATAAACGAGTCTTTCGTCTGGCGATTGAGCCGAATCACCAGCCCGTCCGGATCGGTCCCAAGATACAGCAGGTCTTTTCCGTCGCTGATCAGCGCCGTGATGTTATTTTCGTCGCTCTTGTATAGCTCGACGTGCGAATCATCGGGTTTGATCTGAAACACCTGCCCGTTCGGCCCCGTGGCCGCATAGAGCTGCCCGTCCGGAGTCTGCGCCATCGCCCAAACATACTGCACGCCGTCCGCGGTGAAGATCTGCTTCGGCGCGTCCCCCGGCTTATCGATGCGGAAGATCTGCCCCTTCTCCCCGCCAGTCCCGATGAACAGCCGCCCCGAATCATCCACCAGCAGGCAAAGAATATTGATCGTCCCGTCGATGTGGGCCACGGTGGAGACCTTGTCGTCCTTCACCGCCAGCAGCGCCCCCTTCGGCCCCGTGCCCGCGTAGATCGTTCCGTCCGCGGCCGCGGCGAGGCAGTTCACCGTCGTCACATCCGGGTCTTCCTGTTGAATAACCTTCACGGCATGCGAGAGCTTCACGTCCCCCAGATTCGTCACCACCACGTTATGCAGCGTGCCCGCCTTAAAGTCCGCCTCGCTCGCCTGCGTCCAATGAGACGTACTCACCGCTCGCGCCGTCAGCGGAAAAGCGGCGACAAACCCGAGCAGTAAACAGCCAAGCCATCTGGTCTTCATCATGTTCGGAGCACCTCGATCACTTAGCCGCGGCCGGGCCGGGAGTGGGTTCACTACCCTTCCCGTCCGGCGTGCCCGCCGGTGGAGTTTCGGTCTTCTGCGTCTTGCCTGCCGCGGTCTCGACTTTGCGTTGCTTTTCAATCGTGATGGAAAAATCCGCCGACCCGGTCATCACCAGATCCGTCGGAACGACTTTCACCGTCGAACTCACAAAAGAGGTAATGTCGCTTCGCCCCGAATCGAGCATGACTTGCCGGAAAGGGCTAGGAAGCAGCGGCATCGCCGTGCGCCCGACGGCGATCCCGTCCGCCTGGCGAACCAGCCGCATATACACCGCGTTTTCGCGAATCGCCCCAACGAATTTCAGCACCGAAAACAGTTCGTCGATGTTGTCCGCGGTAAACTCAAACGGGCTCACCGTTCGCTCGTCGTCCAGATAATGATCCGCATCCGAAACGCTCAATTCATACGTCCCATTCGGCAGATCGCGCGGCAACTTCAGGTCGATCGGAATATTCGCCTCCTGCGCATGGAATGGCTGGTACGAAATAAACCCATGAACCGTCTCCCCCGGCTCGTATTTCGATCGCGGGATCATCACCGACAGAATCGTCGCCTGCCGCGCCTGCGACGAAACGTGAATCGTGCCGGACATTTTGCTCAGCTCCATTTCCTTGAACGGATTGTCGCTCGCCGTTGTCGTCGCCAATGTCACATCGCTCACGACAGCCGCCGGCCCCTCATTCACGCTCGTATTCACCAGATGAAGCGTTTGCCCGTCCGCGTAATCGAGCGTCAGGTCGTAATCCACGGTTTGATATTGCGGCAGATCGCGATCCCCCGTCAGCGCCACCGCCACGGCCGCCGCCGCCATCTGCGGCGTCATCTTCGGATGGACCGCCGACATAAAATGGTACGTTTTGTCGATCGATCCATCGTCATAAACCAGCCGGAGATCGATCGGGATCATCGGCGCCTTGATCCCCACCGTGCCCCCCACGCCGACCGTTTCATCCGTCGAAAGGGTCCCCGAAGGCCGCAATAGAAATCCCAGCTTAAAACTCGTCTCCAGATTCGGCACGATCATCGCGATCGAGCCGCTCCCCATCGGCAGATCGATTCTCCCCTCGCTCATGAACGGGTGCCCAAACCCGAAAATTCGATCGCCGATTCTTTCCGTGCACGTTCCAATCGCCGTCAGTTCCACGTCCCCCGTCAACAGCGGCACCGCCAGCACCGACCCCGGCTCCAGCGTCGGATCGACGTTCTCGCCCGACGCATCGCCGTTCCCCGCGCCCGCTTGCGCCATCACCAATCCGTTGGCCGCGAACATCGGCTCCAGATACCGCAAGGCGCGCGGATTGATGTTCCCCACCATCACCGGCGTCGCCAGCGGCGTCAGCCGAATCTCCCGGTCGAACCACGGCGTGGTCACCGTCTGCTCCCCGCGCCAGTCGTCTTGCGAATACGACTTCCCATGTCCCCAAGGCGGCAGAGCATCATCCAGCGACCAGTGCGGATGAAACGATTGCTCTCTCGGGTTATCCGCCGGCTCGTCCACGCCGCCCGATTGCGGCGCGTTAGCGGGAAGATCCAGCATGTATTGGATCGGCTGCACGCCCGCCAGCGGATCCTTCGACATCGGCCATCCATACGCGAACGCCCCGATCATCCGCGCCTTGCCCGTGTCGTCATAAAGATAAATCGGCGACCCGCTCATCCCCGCAATCGCCCCGGTGTGCTGGAGATAATCCCCCAGGCAGCGGATCAGCACGACGTCATATTTCGGGTTGAAGTTGCGCACCACATCGATCGCCTCGACGTCAAATCTCTCGATTTTCGTCCCCCGAAAGACCGTCAGACCATACCCCTTCATTCCCGGGCGAACTTCCGAAACCCGCATGTATCGACTGGGATCGAATAAAGACGCCTGAGTGGCCGGATCGGCCCAAGAAACGCGGGCGGCACAGGCCACGATGAGAAGAACGGCAACGGCGAATCGACCCATGTCGGTTTTCCTAAAAAACGTCCGCGCGGGCAATCCTAGGGTGCCCTTTGGCGTGCCGCAAGCCAATGGCGGGATTGTCCGGCGGCGAATTGACACCCTCGCGCCGGGATTTATCGTCAGGCATAGTGCGACAACACCTTGGACGGTTTTTATCGCGAGTAGTTCAACTGTGAATTCCGAGACGCGCCAGCGCCGCCGAAAAACTGCTCGGCCACACCTTCGCAAACCCCGATCTCCTCACCGAGTCGCTCACCCACGCCTCGGTCGCCGATACCCGTCTCAAAAGCAACGAGCGAATGGAATTCCTCGGCGACGCCGTCCTCGACCTCATCATCTGCGACGCCCTCTATAGGAAATTTCCCGAATACCTCGAGGGCGATCTCACCAAAATCAAATCCGCCGTCGTCTCGCGGAGAACCTGCGCCGAGGTCTCCAAGGAAACCGGCCTGATCGACCTGCTCGTCATCGGCAAAGGCATCAGCAACCGCGAGGCCATGCCCAGCTCGCTGGCCGCCGCCGTCTATGAGTCGATCGTCGCCGCCATCTATCTCGACGCCGGGTTCGAGGTGGTCAAGGAATACGTCCTTCGCACCATGACCCCCAAGATCGAGTCGATCGCCTCCAACACCCATCAGCACAACTACAAGGCGGTGTTGCAGCAGCACGCGCAAAAAGTCCTCGGCGCAACCCCCATCTACGAACTTCTCGACGAAAAGGGCCCCGACCACAGCAAATGTTTCGAGGTCTGCGTCTCCGTCGACGGCCGCCGCTTCTCCAGCGCCTGGGGGCCGAACAAAAAGATGGCGGAGCAAAAAGCCGCGCTACTGGCCCTGGAAGAACTCGGGGTCTTCGACCCGAAGGATGTCGATCAGGCAATAGGCGGAATCGTCGCCGAGGCGGATAAAACGGGGGAATGAAACGGCGGCGGCAGATTGCTCCAAGCAGCCGTCTAGTTTGCCTTTAATTTCTTTCTAAAACAATTCCAGCGATGGTGCCGAAAACGAAAAGTATTTTATTCCGTTTCGGAGCACCTCGGTGACACCGTTCCTGCTTTTTAGAATTTGGATCGCGTCACGCGAGCGATATTCTGGCGTGCGCGTCAAAACGTGTTCTTTCAATTGGTCTGATGTCAGCTCTTTTCCCCGCAAGTCGCGATCCAGGTCGTTGGCCAGCATTTCCTGCGTGTAAGCGGTCAGCATCCCTTGATTGACATCGCGGTCGGAGAATTCAAATCTGCCCGTTGGGTCAACCTTCCACATCGCCTTTTTCATCACCTCGAGGCCCTCGATTTTATTTGTACAGAAGAAGAGCCAATAAATTAGTCGGTGGTCAGCCCCGCGCATGGCAAAATCAAACACATACTTAGCCGATGCCCTTTCACGCAGAGACCGGACATAAATCGACTTGAAGCGATCAGTGCGCTTCTGCTCTCGCAAATCCAATACCTCACGCCACTCATCGCCCCCAATTGCGCACGTAAGGGTATTGGCCTTTGTGGCGTCACCGAAATAGGGATGCATTCTTTGCCAGTTAAGATAGGAAAACGTTTCGCAACTCCGATGGGCCAAGATGCGCCGAACAAGATCCATCGAAAATCCGGAATAGCCGTACTGATCAAGAAAGAAAAAGGCGGGGCCAAGGGTTTTACCAGCGACCTCATGCTGATCTAAAAGTGCAGTAACGACCGGCTCGCATTCGTCGCAAACAGGATCCATCACGTCGATTCGCGGCGCGAAACTCACGAGTTCCCGTCGTTCGCCGCGAATAAGGGCTTGTAAATGTGCGCAACGCTGCGGATCCTTTTCAACCATTCGCACTTCAAGCCGCGCATGGCCCGAGTGCGCTTTCATCGCCGTGCGAATTGCGACAATCGGGCTGCCCGGATGCCCCTCAGTGAGCTCGCCACACCCCGCGAAACCATCAAAATAGAGCAATCGATTCGACCTCTGACCCAGAATGGGCAACCAACCCTTCAGGTACTCTTGAAGAATTGCGTGTTTCGCGCGTGTGTGTGCTGTCGCGTCGTCGAGAATATCGTCGTCCATTGGCATTTCGACTGTCGGCCAAATACGACAAGGTCGGCATGTCGTCCCAGGTTCGTCCATCAAGGGTTCGACCAGTCAGTCCCTTGTTTGGCCCGCCCCATTGTTTGAAGAAGAACGGCACGCCGTAATGGACGCACCGATCACGAATTGTTCTTACCCAGTCGGGGACCATCGGTCTTGCACCCGGTCCAGATTCGCCGCCCACGATGATCCAATCGATTCCCGATAAAGGAAGACGAGGGATTGGCCCGATCAGTGGCTCAACGGATAAGAATTTAATCTTTGCCGACGTGTCTTTAAGTTGCCGAACGCGGTCCAAGACATTTGCATCTTCAACGCTCGTGCCCATCCAGACGTTGTCCGGCCAATTGAGTTCAGCATCTAATTCCAGAACGCGGTGCGGCCTCTTTGTGAGTACTTGGTACGTGTGCTGCGGAGAGCAACGCGCAACGTCCAAAATTCGCGTGATGAATTCAAGCGGGACGTCCTCGTGAAATAAGTCACTCATCGAGTTTACGAAAATCACGCGCGGGCTGTGCCACGACAGCGGTTCCTCCACCGAACCTTCGTCAAGAAACACCGACCCGTTCCATCTCCCAAACCGAGTTAGGACGTTTAGATACGCCGCCTTCTTTCCAGGATTCCTACCAGACTCGCGGTCCGCTGTTGCCATCGACGCCAGCCGCTTGGCCATACGCTCGGCATAGCAATGCTTACACCCCGCGCTCACCTTTCGGCAGCCGATGACAGGATTCCATGTCGTATCCGTCCACTCGATGCTGGATTGCTGCGCCATGTGGTCTCCTTGAACCCTAACAAATACCTATCAGATTTGCAAGCTTATTCTTTAGGGTGCACGAAGACTATCGGCGAGAAGTATCACCGCGCATCAGTTCCTCGGCGAGCCGATGGCGGGCAAACGGCTACTTGCTAATCCCCAAATCCGTCGTCGTAAACAGCGCCTCAAAAACATACCCCGCCGATTCGATATTCCCCCGCGCCCCCTCTTCCCGGTCAATCACGGCAATGATCCGATCAATCTTCGCCCCCGCATCCTTCAAAGTCTTGGCCGCTTCCAGAACCTGCCCGCCCGTCGTCAGCACGTCTTCCACAATCGCAACGGTCTCCCCCGAGTTCAAACCCCCCTCGATCAGCTTGCTGGTGCCATAATCCTTCTTTTGATTTCGGATGATGACGAACGGCTTCCCACACGCCATCGACGCCGCCGCCGCCAGCGAAACCGCCCCCAGCTCCGCCCCGGCGATCCGATCCACCTTCGCCGAGATCTTCGCCGCGAAAAGTTTCCCCAATTCGATCAACACATCAGGCTGCGTCTCAAACCTATATTTATCCAGATAGTAATTGCTCTTGCGCCCGCTACGGAGCGTGAACTCCCCGCGAAGAAGTGAAACCTCGGCAATCCGTTTAGCGAGTTCGTCGCGCGTCATGGCCGGACACTATCGGCGCCGCCCGCCCGCGCGTCAAATGGATTCACCACCCCGAGATCGTCGCCGCCGGCGACCGCCCGTAGATGCCGGACCCGTACGACCACACCGGCCAAAAGGTGTAACCGCCGTATCCATACCCATAACACCACGGATACCAGCCGGAGTAACCCGTAGGATGATAATTGTACCGATTCGATTCATCCTGGAATTGATCTGGAACCGCCAAGGTCTGCGCAATATTCCCGTCAAAGTATCGCGACGGCGTCGGCAAACTCGGCCCCACCGGCTGAATCGCGGCCGCGGGAGCAGCCGAAGTCTGCACCGGCTGAATTAACCGATCCGCCTTGGACCCTAGTGCGTCCTCGATATTGAACAGATCGCGAATCGCCCCGTCCGAGCGGAAACTCCCGATGACCTTATCCCCCGCGCCGTTAGTGACTTTCCCCGAGATGCGCATCTGATCGCCAACCACTTGCACCGACCCCGACACCACAAAATCCGCACCCGCCGTCTTGTCCGTCGTCTGCATCCCCGATTGCTGGATGTTCCCCGACAACCCTTCCTGAAGCGCCTTCCCCACCCAACCCCGACTCGCGTCCCCCAGCACATCAAAAGGCAGCACCGCCACCGCCGGACCCCGCCGAACCGCAACAGAATCTCCGAAAGCGGCCGCCTCGGCAGCAAAAAGCAGAGCGCAAATCGATATCGCGATATAAACCCAACCCCGCATAAAAACCTCCGGCGATAACCCCATTATACCCCATGTTTTCCCCCTCTTACGCCAATCCCTTCCAAAACTCGCGTCCGATTGTAAGGACGAATACATCTATACCGGCATACTATTGGTACGAAAGGAAAAACAGATGTACGGGCAGTTCTATAACAACGTCAAGACAGTCATTTTCCTCGGCCTCCTCACCGGCCTGATCCTCGTCGGCGGGGGCCTCATCGCCGGGCAGCAGGGCGTTCTCGTCGCCCTCGTGATCGCCGCCGTGATGAATGTTTCGAGCTTCTATTTCAGCGATCAGATCGCACTGGCCTCTGCTCGCGCCCAGGAAGTCGGGCCGGATCATCCCCTCTTTGGAATCGTTCAAGGGCTCGCCCGCCGCGCCGGCCTGCCGATGCCGCGCGTCTATATATCCCCCAGCAAGCCGCCAACGCCTTCGCCACCGGTCGCGGCCCCAACCACGCCGCCGTTTGCGCCACGCAAGGCCTCCTCCGACATGCTCAACGAAAACGAAATCGCCGGCGTCCTCTCCCACGAAATGGCGCACGTTCTCCATCGCGATATCCTCATCTTTTCCGTCGCCGCGACCATCGCCGGGGGGATCAGCTATCTCGGCTATCTGTTCATGTGGGGCGGCATCGGCTACGGCCAGCGCAGCCGCAACGAAGGCAACGCTCTCCTCGGCCTGCTCTTCCTCATCCTCGGTCCCGTCGCCGCGGGCCTCATTCAGGCCGCCATCAGCCGCTCCCGCGAGTTCAACGCCGACTCCGGCGGCGCGCAAATCTGCGGCAATCCCATGTGGCTCGCCACCGCACTCGAGAAAATCCATTTCGCCAATAGCCGCATCCCCATGGATGTGAACCCCGCGTTCAACAGCATGTATATCGCCGAGCCCCTGAACGCCGTCGGCTCCATCGGCGAACTCTTCCAGACCCACCCGCCCCTCGAGGCCCGTCTGATGAACCTCATCGGCCGCCCCAGCACCGGCCAATTCCGAAACGCGGCCTAAGGCGTACTTTCGGGCCAAATTGACGCGCCTCTGGTGGAACTTTGCCCGATTGACGATAAAGTAAGCGCCAACGGATTGTCCGCTTTCAAAGGTTTCACGGATGAAGCACGCCGGTATTGCCTTCGCTTTAGCTTCCCTGGTCCTCATTTTGCCCGTCGTCGCCCGCGCCGATCTCTCCGGCGAAATCGACGCCATCGTTGGCGACAAACTGCTTAGCCGCGCCGATGTCGGCATCGACATCGTCCGCCTCGGCGATGGGGGCGCCGTCCCCATCTATCAATTGAACCCCACGGCTCCCCTCGTCCCCGCCAGTAACCTCAAGGTCGTCACCACCTCCGCCGCCCTGGAAAAACTCGGCGCTGATTTCAAATTCCGCACCCTCCTGGCCCTCCACGACGGAAATCTCGTCCTCATCGGCGACGGCGACCCCACCCTCGGCGACGCTGAACTCCTCAAAAAAGTCGGCTGGGACGTCGATACCGTTTTCAAAGCCTGGGCCGCCGCGCTGGTAAAGAGACAAATCACGTCGATCAAGAATCTCCTCGTCGATGACAGCGTCTTCGATATGCAATTCCTCCATCCCAGCTGGCCCGCCGATCAGGTGCAGAAACACTACGACGCCGAGATCGCCGGCCTGAATCTCAACGCCAACTGCATCGACTTCTACGTCCGCCCGATTTCCATCGGCCAAACCGTCGAATTCTCCACCGATCCAACCACTGAGTACGTGAACATTTCCAATACCTGCGTCGGCGGAAATGAAAACGCCGTCTGGCTCTCGCGCAGGCCGGCACCAACGATCTCGTCCTCCGCGGTCAGGCCGGCGAGTCCAACGTCCTGCCGATCTCCGTCACCATCCACGACCCGCCCATGTACGCCGGAACGGTTCTCGCCGAAACCTTGCGATCCGCCGGCATCTCCGTCACCGGCTCCGTCCAGCGCGATCGCTCCCAGCGCGCCGATTTCGCGCAGCACGCGGGTGACGGATCGTGGACGCTCCTCGCCGAGCACGAAACCCAACTCTCCAGCGTGATCTCCCGAGCAAACAAAGACAGCATGAACCTCTACGCCGAGTGCCTCTGCAAGCGCCTCGGCTTCGCCGCCACCGGCCAGGGAACCTGGGAAGCCGGCACCGCACAGGTCGCCAAATTCCTCGACACCCTCGGCGTCTCCCCGCGCGAATTTCATCTCGACGACGGCTGCGGACTCTCCAAGTCCAACGCCGTCAGCGCCCATCTCATGGTCAGCGTTCTCGTCCACGATTACTTCGGACCCAACGCCAAGATGTGGATGGGTTCCCTCGCCGTCGCCGGCGAAGACGGCACCCTCGCCGACCGCTTCCGCGGCACCGACCTCCGCGGCCGCGTCATCGCCAAGAGCGGCTTCGTCAACGGCGTAAGCTGCCTCAGCGGCTATCTCCAGGCCAAGGACGGCAACTGGTACTGCTTCAGCATCCTCTTCAACGGCATCCCCGAAGGCACCAACAGCACCGCCAAAATCCTCCAGGAACGCATCGTCCGCGCCATCGACCAGCACAGCATCGCCACCGCCGACGCCCGCTAAACTCGCTTTCGAATCGACTTTGAGTTTTCTTGGACAACCCGCCCCCGCGCACTAGAATTATCTGTTACTGGTTCCCGTAGCTCAATTGGATAGAGCGTCGGCCTCCGGAGCCGAAGGTTGTAGGTTCGAGCCCCACCGGGAACATTTGAAATGACAAGCGGTTACGTTTTGCGGTGTTGCCGCCGACTGGCTTTGTCAGAGAAGTTTGTCAGAGAAGTTGACTGAAGACCAATACGTGCGTTAGATAAAAAGACCCCGGACAGCGTCAACTGTCCGAGGCCTCGCAAACCTCTTGGGCTTGCTCGCTACTTGCCTGGAGGTTTGTCATGCCGCATTTTCCCAAGCCCTTCTTTCGCCCCGCGCGCGGACTTTGGTATCCCGCGCTGCCGCGTCCCGCATCAGCGTGCGGCGGTTCCGAGGCTGCTCGATGTTGTTCACCACCAGACGAACCAGAAAGCGATCCCATAGCGCCTCAAGACCTTCTCCTTCAGCAGGAAGCTCGTTCGAAGCAGCAATTAGGGCACGAAGCTTGATATTCTGCTCCTGCGAGCCATTTCGAAACTTGCGTTCGTTGATCACCGTCAGCAAGGTGTTTTGAATCGACGGGCCGGCCTTCCATATTTCATCGAGGAAAACGACTGTCGCACCCGGCAGATAGAAATCGGTTAGGCGGATGAGCTGATCATGCTTCTTCAATGCCTTGATAGAGATGGGGCCGAAGATCTCGTCCGGCGTGCTGAACCTGTTCATGAGATACTCGAAAGCTTTGGCTCCGTCCGGAAAAGCGAATTTTAGCCGTCTGGCGATAAAGCTTTTCGCGACGCCAGGCGGCCCGAGCAGAAAGACGCTCTCTCCCGCCAGGGCCGAAAGCAGGCAAAGCCGAACTGCTTGCTCTCGCTCAAGCAATCCTTCAGAGAGGTCTTGGATCAGGCTTGCCACCAACTCGCGTCGCTGCTGCTGCGGCGGAGCGACCGCTTGTTCCGGTGGAACGTCTGTTGCATTGGCGTACTGGTCCGAAACTGAGATGGGTGCGTGTTTTTTTTTCATGGGCCGCAACCAATCCTAATCAAAACCTTGGGTGACTTCCTATGTTTTAGAGCCTCTAACAAAAATGCACTTCCCCATGTTTATGGTTGATCGGACAATACGGCTTGGTCTTAGCCATGGAGGGCTTTATGACCAAGCCGTTGGTGACCGACGAGCTTTGGGAGTTGATCCGACCCCTGCTTCCCAAGCACCGCAGTGGTCCAGGAAAGCGCGGCCGGCCGCCGCTGGACGATCGCGCGGCGTTGTCGGGTATTCTGTTCGTGCTCAAAACCGGCATTCCGTGGGAATACCTTCCCCAGGAGATGGGATGCGGCAGCGGCATGAGTTGCTGGCGTCGACTCCGCGATTGGAACCATCGTGGGGTTTGGACGAAGCTGCACGGACTATTGCTGAATCGATTGCGGCGGTCGAATGCCATCGACTGGTCGCGGGCCTTGGTGGATTCTGCTTCCGTGCGGGCCGTGCACGGGGGAAAAAAACGGGTCCGAGCCCGGTAGATCGCAGGAAAAACGGTTCCAAGCACCATGTATTGACCGATGGCAACGGCACGCCGATGGTTGCCCTCCTGACGGCGGCCAACCGCCACGACATCACGCAACTGCTGCCGCTGATCGATGCGATTCCAAAGGTCTCGGGCAAACCGGGCCGGCCGCGCTGGCGGTTCGAGGTGGTGCAGGGAGACCGGGCGTATCACTCCGAACCGCACCGAAAGGCGTTGCGTCAGCGTGGCAGCCGCCCGTTGCTGGCCCGACGCAACCGCCCGCACGGAAGTGGTCTTGGCAAAACCCGCTGGCCGGTGGAGCGTACGCTGAGTTGGTTGCATCAGAATCGCCGACTGCGAGTCCGTTACGAAAAACGGCCCGACATCCACGCCGCGTTCATGACCGTGGGTGAGGCAATGATCTGTTGGAACAGGCTTCATTCGCATTTTTGTTAGAGGCTCTTAGTCTTTTTCTTGGTAGGCTTGCGGATGCGAGTGAGCAGTTCCCTCGCGTTGTCTAGGGGCGATTTGCTGATCGTGAAGTGATTAAATCCAAAGATCCTGTCTCCATAAACGGACGCCAGGACGTCCAGCGCGCCATTCTGAGCTAGCCCTCGAAAGCCAGATGCGGTGTGCGAGAAGGTGCCGTGAACCAGCAGAAGACCTCGCTGTGCCGAGTCAAATGTGGGCTCGGTATCCAGTAGCGAATCGCCCAGAACACCCTGTGCATTGACACGCACCCAACCTTCGACCCGATGCGCCTTGGCCCACAATCTGTCTTCGAGCGCCTTGGCGAGGACTGGAAGCAGAGGTTTGGCCACGAGATCAACAACCTTGAGGACAATGATCTTAATGATCGATGAGATAATGCCCCGTCGCGTCGTGGAAGTGCCAAGCGCTTGGGAAAGGCTCGGCGGAATGGTGAAGATTAGGGTTTGAACTGTAGCGGCCTTGATTGCCCCGCGCCGTGTAGATGGCGTCGCAGTCGTAGGGACATGAAAGCTGATCGCGCCAGACGTATGACGGGCGACAGCTACATATGCCTCATCAGCTTGAACGTCGATCGAGAAGATGACGGGCGTTATGGGCTCCGCTCCGCGCCGCGCGGGTTGTAATTCCGCTTGGAGCTCGCGAACTACCCGTAGTGGGCCGCTCGTCAAGTATGCCGGTATGTCCACTGCCGCGCCCTGGGCACCGCGGCGGGTTGCCGATTGGGCATCTACGTCACGAAGATCCCATTCCGGGCTATGGTTAGTAACAGTCCCGTTGATTGGCGAGGAAGCCCCAGATTTGGCCACGTTCTTGTCCTTCCTCGACGCGCGATTGCATACGATAGCTTAATACTGCCGCGACGAACGCTCGGATCAAAGAGGTTGGAGATGACGTCAGCGGAGCCGTTGCGAAGGTCGCAGAGAATCATCGTATGCTATTGCGATGTCTAAGACCGGTCAATAAGAATCGAAGCTGAATGACCACGTGTCGCGCATCAGCCCGACGTTCCAACGCCGGGGTCAGAGAAGTGTCAGAGAATTCTTTTTGTCAGAGATGCGTCAGAAAATTTATTTCAAATCCTCGAAATTTGTGTAAAATCAAGGGATCATAGAGCAGCACTTTTGGTTGGCTCTAATGCACGTAAAAAATGTTCTGACCGGCGCTTGTAACGCGCGGAAGGCGGATTTTCAGCGCCGCCTCCGGAGCCGAAGGTTGTAGGTTCGAGCCCCACCGGGAACGTTCGGGATGAGAACACCAGCTTATGCCAAAGCTATTTGAATATCTGGGAATTGTCGTCCTATTCTATTCAAATGAGCACGAGCCGATCCATGTACATGGAAAATACGAGCGTCGAGAAAGTCGCGCCGAGTTGGTCGTAAGAGACGGTAAGGTAGTGGATATAATTTACTCTTCAGTTCGCGGTCGAAAACCTTTGGAAGGTCCACAACTATCGGATTTCCAAACTTTAGTACGGCATCGCGCGGACGACATCGTGAAAAAATGGATCGATTATTTTGTCCTGCATCGTCGAGTGCAGGCGGAAATAATCACGCGGAGGATCAAATGACGATTCCTAAGGACGCTGAAATTTTCATCGAGGAAGCCTGCGCCAGTGGGCGATTATCGGTTGCGTCTAGTTTTCAGCGATGGAGCGAAGCGAATCGTTGATTTTGTGCGCGTTCCTGAAGTCATCAAGCAATCCACAAATTCGCGCATTTCTTGAGCCATCCGCATTCGCGCGGTTTGTGGTCAGTAATGGCGATTTGGTTTGGGACGACTACGAGCTTTGCTTTCCGATTGCCGATCTTTACGAGGGTCGCATTTAAAATCGGCGTTAATCTCCGGAGCCGAAGGTTGTAGGTTCGAACTGCGGCCGGAACATTGCTGGAATTAGCGGATTTTGATTCAATCATTTTTTGAAAGACACGACGGCCTCCGGAGCCGAAGGTTGTAGGTTCGAGCCCCACCAAGAACCTTTAGTTCGAAAATGAGTAAGGTTAACGGCGATTGCCCTTCGCCGACTCCATCCCGCTAGCTAGGGCCTGTCTGATGAATCCAAAATCCTGAAATAGCGACGGATCATGGCGAGCTTGGCCATGGCCTGAAAGTTCACCGCCAGTTTCTCGTAACGCGTGCCCAGGCGGCGATTCTCCTTCATCCAATTCACGCAACGCTCCACCACGTTCCGTCGGCGATACGCCTTGCGATCAAAGTTCTCCTGCGGCGGCTGATTCGATTTCGCCGGGATCACCGCTTGGATTCGGTGGCGACGCAGCCATCGCCGCACATTTCCGTAACTGTATCCCTTGTCGCCCGCCAGCCTCCTGGGGCGACGACGGCGGCGACCGATGCGCATCGCGTTCATCACCGGCTCCACGTACCGGCTCTCGTGGCATTGGCCGGCGCTGGCCTCGACGGCGAGCGGAACTCCCTGGCCGTCAGTAACCAGGTGGAGCTTGCTGCCCCACCCGCCTCGGCTGCGGCCCAACGCGTGATCCGCCGGTTCTTCCGGGGCGGTTTTGATTTTCTGGCTCCGGCGGCGGATCGACTGGCTCGCACATTGGTGCCGTCGATGCACCACAGGTCCCAGTCGATTCGTCCTTGCTTGTCCAACCTCATCTGCAGCCGCTGGAGGATTCGATCAATCGTTCCGTCCTTTCTCCAGCGGTTGAAGCGGTCGTAGACGCTTTGCCATCTGCCGTAACGTTCGGGCATCTCGCGCCATTCAGTGCCCGAGTGCAGAATCCAGAACATGCCGTTGAGCGTGGTGCGGTGGTCGTTCCACTGCCCGCCGCGCTTGCCGTTGCCGGGCAGCAGATCGCCGATCAACTCGTACTGCTCATCCGTGAGCTCATAACGTCGCATCCGTGACACCTCGTCTGAAAACCGCTATTTATAACCAAAAGCGATTCATCAGACAGGCCCTAGTCCGCCGAGGCCGTCGAATCGCCATCCCACCTATCGCCAGCAACGCCAAACTAAACGTCCCCGGCTCGGGAACCGTGACGTTCGTCAGTCCATATTCCCAAACGCCGCTGGTCGGCGTCGCCGTGTAATACGGATCGGTATCCGGCACCGTGACCTTCAGCCCAGACAGGTTGATGTTCGTGCCATACCACATCTCCATGTACTGACTGGCTGAGATGTTCACGTTGTTGAACGTCAGGCCGTTGATGCTGAGCGGATTGGTATTCAGTCCGTTAATGATTCCGGCATTGGCCGAGCCGGTTACCGTGATATTCGAATACGTAATATTCTCATAAAACGGTGTCGTCGAATCCGCGGTCTTCGGCGTTGCCGGATAATACGTCGAGTTGGTCGGGCTGTCCGGAAATATGTCGTTGCCGTTGTAAAAACTTTCGATGATGATCGGATTGGTCACATTGGTCATCGTGATGTTGCTGTAGGTGACGTTTTTCAGCGGCAATGTCGCGCCGCCGCCGCCGTCTGTTCCACCGGCGTCCTCCGCCTTGATGCGCAGCCCGTTGGTCGTTCCGTTGAACGTGCAATTGTTCACGGTCATGTTGCTCAGGCCGTCCACCGTTCCGCCCCCGATCGAAATGCCGTGCCCCGCCCCGATGATGTCGTTCTCGATGACGACGTTGTTCACCGCTCCCGATCCCGACTTTGCGACAATGTCATCGTCGCCGTCGCTGACCGTCGAGTTTTCGATCAGAAAATTATTCCCATTGAAGTCGATGCCGTCGGTGTTGCTTATGTATTTACCGTTATTGGCCGCCAGCGTACCCGGGTCCGCGATGGTGATGTCGTTGATCGTTACGTTGTTCGACGTTTCGATCACCAGATGCTCATTGCCGGCGTTCTCGATGCTGACTCCCGTGACTTCCAGGTCCGTCGTCTTGGTGATATTGACCAGCTTGTTGCCGCTACCCGCCGCTGGTTGTCGCGTGTCCGTCGATGATGCCGGTGCCGCTGATTTCAACGTTGTTCAGCGTCGCGCCGTTGGATGCGATGAGCGTGGCGCCAACCGTGTTATCGCGCAACACGGCTCCGCTTTGCAGATCCAGATTCACGTCGCTTTCGATGTCGACCTGGTTGGAGAGAAAGATGCCCGACGGAATCACAACCGTCCCCCCGTTGGGATCGGCGCTGGCGGCGTTGATTGCGTCCTGAATGTCTGTGGTATTGGTCGACGCGGAGTTGCTTGCCGATGCGCCGTAGCTCGTGATGTTATAGGTTCCGCCCGTAAAAGTCGGCAGCGTCGGATCAGCAAAAGCCCGCGCCGACAATCCCGCCGTGGCGGCCAGCGACAAAACCAGCGTCCGGCTTCGCCGAATGCTGACAAAGGTTAAATGCATTCTCTCGTCTCCAAATGAGCGTCTTCGCCAGACCCTAATTCCGAATGGAATCACAAATTGGCGTACGAACACACTCGCCGGCCCGTCAAGACGTTCCGGCGGCCATGCGCTCTTCGCAAAACCGCGATACCATCCGTTGTAAACTCCGCAGCCCCCATTTCCGCGATCGAACACGAATCACCGGTCCGCGTCGCAGGCTAATCAATATACATACACCACCCCTTAATCGCGTCAATATAAAACTCCATTATTGCACCCGCTTTCCTTGTTTGGCTGCCCGCGCGGTTTCATGAAACTCCTTTGCGCTAGGCACCTTATGCAAAAACACAGCGATCCATTCCTACGCGCCTTGCCGCCCGCTAGACCCCGCCTCCCATCGCGTCGATGGTTGCCAGGAATTGCCTCCCAGCCGCCCCCAGCGACCGCCCGCGCACCAGCAGCCGGTGCAGCGGCCGCCGAATCGTCAAACCCGCTACCTCAAGCCGCACCAGTTTCCCCGACGCCAATTCCCCCGCCACGGCCAATCGCGACATGACCGCCAATCCCAACCCTCCGACTACCGCCCCCTTGATCGCCTCCGCGCTCCCCAGCGAAAGGATCGGCCGCACCGACTGACCCTTCTTCGCCAGTGCCCGTTCCACAACCGCCCGGGTTCCTGATCCGCGCCTCCCGGAATATCAGCGGCTGGGCGCACAGATCCCGCACCGTGACCCGCCGCTTCCCCAGCAGCGGATGTCGCGGCGGCGCGACCGCGATCAGTTCATCGTGCGCAAACACGTGCGCTTCCAGCTCCTCGGACTCGATAAATCCCTCCGTCATCGCCAGGTGCAACTCGCCCGCCACCAGCTTCGATTGAATTTCATGCGTGTTGGCGATTTCCATTTCAAAATCCAGATGCGGATGCCGTCGCCGGAATTCACACACGACAGGGGGGAGGAAGTACGAGCCGATCGTCAGGCTCGCCCCCACGACCAGCCGCCCGCGCCGAGTCCCACCAATTCGCGCACCGATTGCTCGGCGTCTTGCTCCATGGCGGAGATTCGCCGCGCCTGGCTCAGCAGCAACTCGCCCGCCTCCGTCAGGCGCGTCCCGCGCGGCAAGCGATCCAGCAATTTCGTCCCCAGGCTCGCCTCAAGCTCGGCGACCTGCTGCGAAAGCGTCGGCTGACTCACCAGCAACGCCTCCGCCCCGCGCGTAAACCCGCCCGCCTCCGCCACCGCGCAAAACGCCGCCAGATGATTGCGATTCATGACATAACTATAACCTATGAATATCATAAATAATATGTATTTGTATTATGGATTGAATATCGTATGAATTGGGCACGTCGCCCGCACAAAAAGGGCCGGGAGTTCAATAATGTCCGCTTGGTTTTCAGAATTGCGTTTGCGTCAGGGCGTTTTCCTCGCCATCGCCGCCGCCTGCCTCTCCCCATGGGCGTCGCCGCCCCTGGCCCTCTTCCTGGGCGTCGCTCTCGCCGTGGTCATCGACCATCCCTTTCGCGACCTCGGCCGAAAAAGCACCAAGTGGCTTCTCCAATCCAGCGTCGTTCTCCTCGGCTTCGGCATGAACCTCCCGGCCGTTCTCCGGGCCGGCATGGGCGGCGCACTCCTGGGAATGGCAACCATCTCCGTCACCCTCACACTCGGATATTTCCTCGGCCGCTGGCTCAAAATCGGCGGCAGAACCGCGCTCCTCATCTCCGCCGGCACCGCCATCTGCGGCGGCAGCGCCATCGCGGCCGTCAGCACCGCCATCGATGCCGAGGAAGGCGACGTCACCGTCGCCCTCGGAACCGTCTTCATGTTCAACGCCGCCGCCCTCTATCTTTTCCCCATCATCGGCCGCGCCCTCGGGCTCTCCCCCCATCAATTCGGTACCTGGGCCGGCATGGCGATCCACGACGTCTCCTCCGTCGTCGGCGCCGCCAGCCGCTTCGGCGCCGAGTCCCTCCAAACCGCCGCCGCCGTCAAACTCGCCCGGGCCCTTTGGATCGTCCCCGTCGTCGCGGCCGCCGCCATCATGGCCCGGCGCCAGCGCTCCGATTCCGCTCCCGAAAAAAGCAAAGCCGCTTCCCGCCTTTCGCACTTCCCCTGGTTCATTGGCCTGTTCGTCCTCGCCAGCACGATTCGCAGCTTCGTCCCCGGCGTTGCCCAAGCCGCGCCGGCCCTGACTCACCTCGCCACGATGGGTCTCACCCTGACGCTATTTCTCATCGGCGCCAGTTTATCCATGAAGACTTTGCGATCGGTGGGATTCAAGTCCCTCCTGCTCGGACTCATCCTCTGGGCAACCGTCAGCGCCGGATCGCTTCTTGCGATTCATTACCTGGCCTGAAGTAAAACCGGCCGCGTCGCCCTCACGCCAGCGCCTTCGGCGCCCGGAACCGCAACACCGCCGCCACGCCCAGTCCCACAAATGCCGCCAGAACGACAAGCTGCGTTGCCTTAAACAACGGCTCACTCTGCGCGGGCGCCAGCGCTTTCAGCGCCGGGACTTTCATGAAAAGCTGCACCACCAGCACAAACACGTTCAGATACAGTGCCAAAACCGCCGTCACGACATAAATCCAGCGCCAAGCCCCCGCCAAATGCGCCGGATATGCGCCAGGATCGCCGGAATCAGCACCGCCAGTGAGATGATCCCCAGTACATGCGACGGCATCAGATGCTGCACCGGAAACAAAAACCCCGTCACGCTCGTCGCCACCGTAGCCACGAGAAAAACCGCCGTCCACCCATCCAGGCGTTTATCCGCAAGCAACCCAAGCACCACCACAATCCCGGAAAAGATCCCGATCAAACTGATAGCGACATGAAAAATCGTGAAGATCGTCAGGCCGATGCTCATGGTTCACCGTCCTCCGTGTCGTGCAGCGAGGAAATGATACCGCCAATTGACCCAATTCGCCGAGATAGTCAAGAAAAAATTGGCCCTCGCGCTCGCCCTGCGTGGCAAAAAAATCACCCAAATGTTTGGCAATCCGCGGCGATTTCATTAGGCTCTCCACTGTGGCGCACCCGTCTGGTAAACGGCGGGCGACGGCGATGAAATTTGCACGCTCCGGAATCGCCAACAATTTCACAGAAAAAGGGGCTGGATCTTTCAGCGCGCATCCTCTGGTGCGTGGCGGTGGTGGTGGCCGTCTGCGCGGATTTCTTGCCCACTTGCCGCGCCACCGCGGAATCTACGCCCTTTACGCGCTAGCCGGGCATCACTGGATCGCCGGCCAGAACGTCTACGCCGCCAAGGACGGCTTCGACGTCTTCCGCTACGCCCCCCTCGTCGCCGCCGCGCTGGCTCCCCTGGCAAAAATGCCGGATATCCTGGGCAATCTCATATTTCGCGGCGCCAACGCCGCCGCTTTCATGTTCGGCGCTTTTGCCTTCCTCGATCGTGTCGTGCGCCAGCCGCGCGGCTCCGTCCCCGCTTCCATTTATTGGCTCATCCTCGCTCCCCTCGCCTTCAACGGATTGACCGACGCCCAGGTCAACGCGCTGGCGACCGGCTTCATGCTCCTGGCCGTCGCCGCGCCCCCTAAGTCTCGTTGGACTCTGGCCGCCATCTGCCTCACCGGGGCCGTGCTTCTAAAGGTCTATCCCATCGCCCTGATGTTCCCCTGCATCGTGCTCTGGCCGCGCCAACTCGCCGGCCGTTGCGCCGCCGCCATGCTCGTCGGCTTGCTCGCGCCCTTCCTCATGCAGCATCCCCATTATGTCTGGGACCAATATCTCCGCTGGTTCCATCTCATGGGAGTCAATGACCGCCAGGGCCGCCCGGTTCAGGATTGGTACCGCGACATCCGACTTCCCTCCTACAAACTCGGCCTGCATATTTCCGCCCGCTGCTTACGCTGGCTCTCCAGCTCATCGCCGCGGCTTGGGTGCTCGCCGTGACCTTTCGTTTTCCCGGCTCGCGAATCGACTGGCGCCGCGATCTGGCCATCCTCTACGGAATGGCCGCCGGCTGGATGATGGCTTTCGGCCCGGCGACCGAGGGCGTCACCTATATCATGCTCGCCCCGGCCCTCGCCTGGCTCGGCGTCGACGCAATCATTTATCCTCACGGGCGCATCTGGCGCATCGCCGTCTGGGCCGTCGTCTTCGGATTCATCGTCACGGAACTCTCCCTCTGGTTTCCGTTTGGCCGCGCCCTGCGGAGCGTCGGCCCGCAGGCGTTCGGTGCTGTCATGGTCATGGTCTTCATGACCATCCTGCGCCTAAAGCCCGCTGAAATAGCCCCGTTGCCAATCACGCCGGTGGAAACCACAATATGACCTCGGAGGCAATCGGAATGTACACCCGCGCCATCGCTCTGTGTTCAATCATTTCCCTCGCTCTGGCCGCCTGCACAAGCTCAAATCCGCCCGCGCCCGCGACTCAGCCGGCCGTCGCCGCCGCCGAGGAACAGATCGTCGTCGCCCCGCCAGTCATTCCGCCGACCACCATCAACCTCACCGATTTCGGCGGCAACGGCGACGGAAAAACCTTCAACACCCAGGCCTTCAAAAAAGCGATCGCCGCCCTCAAAGCCCAGGGCGGCGGCAGACTCGAGCATCCCGCCCGGCGTCTATCTGACCCTCCCCTTCACCCTGATCAGCCACATGGATTTGCATCTTGACGCCGGCGCCACCATCAAATTTCCCGAAACCTTCGCCGACTGGGGCCTCCCCGATCCCTCCACAAGCAACTCAGGAAGACGTCGACGACGCCGCGGGTGAAATTGCGTTCGCTCATCGGCGGCCAGGGCCTGACCGATGTCGCCATCACCGGCGCCGGCACCATCGACGGCTCCGGCGCCATCTGGTGGATCTGGTCCGACAAAGCCGCCCGCCGCTATCCCCCCGGCCGCTTGATCTACCCCGCCCGCAGAATGATCGTCCTGCGCCAGTGCCAGCGCGTCCACGTCCAGGGCGTCACGCTCACGAATTCCCCCATGTTTCATCTCGTCCCCTCCCGCTGCCAGGACGTCTTGATCGAAAACATCCGCATCGTCGCCCCCAGCGACGCCCCCAACACCGACGCCATCGATCCCACCGGCCATCGCATCCTCATTCGCAACTGCGAACTCGACATCGGCGACGACAACGTCGCCCTCGGCGGCACCGCCGGCGGCACCCAGGACGTCATCATCGAATACTGCACCTGCCTCCACGGCCACGGCATCTCCATCGGCAGCCCGACCGTCGGCGGACTCCACCACATCATCGTCCGCCACTGCACCTTCGACGGCGGCGACAACGGCATCCGCATCAAAAGCTACCGCGGCCGCGGCGGGCTCATCGACGACATCCGCTATTACGACCTCACCATGAAAAACATCGGCCGCGCCATCGACATCAACATGCTCTACAACGGCAACGCCAACGTAAAAACCGACGTCGGTTCCCGCGCCGCCAACGGCCACACCGAAAACATCCCCGAACTCCGCGACGTCCAGTCATCAGCGACGTCACCATCACCCGCGCCACCCACTCCGGCCGAATCCTCGGCCTCCCCGAAAAACCCGTCCAGGACATCACGCCTCAACAACGTAAAAATCGAAGCCGACGACGGCTTGCTCATCGAGGACGCCAAAAATATCCAATTCAACAACGTCACCCTAAACATCCACGTCGGCCCGCCTATCACCACCGATAACGCAGAGGTGATTTCGGGCCAGCCATGACCCGGCGCATCGCCAAGTAGAGGGCTGACGGCTGTCTACTCACGGAAATGCCCCATACGCGACGTGCAATTCAGCGCAGCCAGCGTCCGGCCCGGGGAGAGCGTTTTCCTTCTTTCCCCCGGACGGTTAGGGGAAAAGGAGTGGGGATGGGTGGGTGCGGGAGGGATTCCGCCAGTTTCCGCAGGACGGGCCTGATGTGGTTCGCCCCTTCCCTCCCGCATTGCATTCACATCTGAAAAGAGCGCCGAAAGGGACTCGAATCTCAAAAAGTGTCGAGCGTCAAAAGTAAACGAGGAGAGAATAAAGACGTTGGGCGCTAGAATGTGACCATCCCTCAACGGGAATTATTCCCGCCCCGCGCCCAAGTGACAACTCCCCCCAGTTTCCCTATGATTTCATACCCCCGAATGGGGAATTGAGGCCAGTACATGACAACTCAGACAACCGCTCCGGCTCGCGTCGCCCCGCAGGCGCCAAGACGGGTAACTATCAATACGACATCATCGTAATTGGCGGCGGCCCCGCGGGTTACGCCGCCGCCATCCGCGCCGGGCAGCTCAAACAGCGCGTCCTCTGCGTCGAGCGCGAAACCCTCGGCGGCACCTGCCTGAACTGGGGCTGCATCCCCACCAAGGCCCTGCTCGACGACGGCGCTTTCATCCGCAAGCTCCGCACCAGCGCCGGCGAGCACGGCGTCGCCTACACCGACCTCACCATCGACTTCGCCAAACTCGTCACCCGCAGCCGCGGCATCGCCGATAAACTCAGCCGCGGAATCGACCACCTCTTCCGCAAATACGAAGTCAAGCGCGAATCCGGCGTCGGCCAATTGCTCGGCGCCCCATCGCGTCAAGATCACTTCGCCCGAGGGCACCAAGGAAATCACCGCACAGCATGTCATCATCGCCACCGGCGCCGGGCCACGCCGCTCCCCGGCGCACCCTTCGACGGCGTCAACGTCATCACCAGCCGCGAGGCCATGAACCTCCAAGCAACAACCCAAACGCCTCGCCATCGTCGGCGCAGGCGCCATCGGCTGCGAGTTCGCCGACTTCTACAACGCCATCGGCACTGAAGTCGATCGTCATCGAAATGATGGACCATCTCCTCCCCATCGAAGACGAAGACGTCTCCCTGCTTCTCGAGCGCGTCTTCGCCAAGCGCGGCATCGATGTCCGCGTGAAGACCAAAACCGATAAGGTCGAAGTCACGCCCACCGGCGTCAAGCTCACCCTCTCCGGCAACAAACCCGGCGTCGTCGAAGCCGACGTTGTCCTCGTCGCCATCGGCGTCACCGGCAACACCGAAAACCTCGCCGTCCCCGAAGCAAAACTTGACATCGTCCGCAATCGCGTGAAGGTCGACCCGAATTACAAAACCAATCTCGAAAACGTCTGGGCCATCGGCGATTGCGTGGCCGTCCAGTGGCCCTCCGGGTCGACGTACGAAGGGATTCGCCATCCCGACCTCGCCCACGTCGCCCATCACGAGGCCATCATGCGTCATCGAAAAAATCGCCGGCACTTCCGATCACAAGATCGACTACAACGCCATCCCCGGCTGCACCTACACCCACCCCCAGGTCGCCAGTTTCGGCCTCACCGAAAGAAAGGCCCGCGAACTCCAGCAAGAAAATGAAGATCGGGAAATTCCCCTTCAGCGCCAGCGGCCGGGCTCTGGCCATGGGCGAACCCGACGGATTCGTCAAACTGATCTTCGACGCCCAATACGGCGAACTCCTCGGCGTCCACATGATCGGCGAAAACGTCACCGATCTCCTCGCCGAACTGGTCATGGCCAAGACCCTTGAAGCCACCGAAGACGAAATCATCGAGGCGATCCACCCCCACCCCACGTTCAGCGAAGCCGTCATGGAAGCCGCCGGCGTCGCCGAGGGCCGCTCGATCCACTTGTAAATTGGAGGACCAGAGATGAAGTCGA
Source organism: uncultured Phycisphaerales bacterium (assembly GCA_963844715.1). Taxonomy (GTDB): domain Bacteria; phylum Planctomycetota; class Phycisphaerae; order Tepidisphaerales; family Tepidisphaeraceae; genus UBA1161. Next base: position 1,122,467 of record CAWJPJ010000007.1, read on the forward strand.
TCACATTCGTCCTGCTCGGCGTCCTGCTCACTCGGCGCTGCTCTTCCAGCGGCAATCTCCACCACCGGCGTGCAAGCCGCCTTCATCGCCGAGCACCCTATTCGCAAATATCGACCAGTCCAGAAACAATCTCCGACCCCCAGGGTAACGATCAGTACATCATCACTTACGCCAACCCCGACGGCTGCAAAGCCGTCGCACTGCCTACGGCTCCAGCGGCGAAGCCGAATCCTACTAACTCCACATGCCCCATCGCGCACTGATCGTCCAAGGCGGTTGGGAGGGGCACGAACCCCGGCAGAGTCGCCCACATTTTTCGCCGATCTCCTGACCCGCTCTGATTTCCAAATCGAAATCAGCGCAAAGTTAAAAGTCCTAACCGAAGCCAAAATCTGAGTGACATCGATCTCCTCGTCCCCGTCTGGACCATGGGGACGATCAAGTCGAAAAAATTTGAACCCCGTGCTGAAAGCCGCAGAACGCGGCATGGGAATCGCCGGCTGCCACGGCGGAATGTGCGACGCCTTCCGAGATTCCACCGATTGGCAGTTCCTCACCGGCGGCCAATTCGTCGCCCACCCCGGCGGCGACGCCACACAATACACCGTCCGCATCGCCCCCAAAAAAGCCCCATCACCGAATGCCATCCCCGATTTCGAAGTCTCCAGCGAACAATACTACATGCACGTCGATCCCGCCGTGAAAGTGCTCGCCACAACAAAATTCCCCACCGTCGATGGCCCCCACGCCCCCAACGGCCCCGTCGACATGCCCGGTCATCTGGACCAAACTATACGGCAAAGGCCGAGTCTTCTATTGCTCCCTGGGCCACAACGCCAAAATCGTCGCGCTCCCCCAAGTCTCCGAACTCATGCGCCGCGGATTTCTCTGGTCGGTCGGAAAACTCCCGTGATCCGCTTCGCCTCTTTAAACCGCCAAGCCGCCAAGAACGCCAAGATCAAAACGCCAAGAAAGAAGAATTGAATTCGTTGCCGGTATCAACTTCGCGGCGGCGCATTTTTTTGCCCCAGGAATCTTGCTTTCAACCCCCCAAATAAAACTTGGCGGAATTTATCTTGGCGTTCTTGGCGCACTTGGCGGTTCTATCGCCTTTTAACTGCACCCCCGAGCAACGGTCCCCAAAAACGCGCCCCATAATTAGAAAACGGCCGGCAAGCGTCCCGCATACCGGCCGTTTTTGGTGTTTGCGAATCCTTTCGCATCATCCCTGATTCATCAATTGATATCCTCTCCGCATTGTTCCGATACAAGTTCTTCCAAAAACATGCCAGCCCCTCATCCCGGTTGTGCCCGATCACTCTCCCCGCCACCGCCCGCAGTTCCGGATGCGCATTCCCCATCGCCACGCCCAATCCCGCGCACCGCACCATCGGCAAATCGTTAATATCATCTCCCACCGCGATGATCTGCCTCGGATCGATCTGCCGCTCTTTTGCGACCTGTAAAATCCCTTCCCACTTATTCACCGCCGGGTCGAACACCTCCACCACCTGCACCCCATATGCCGGCACAACAATACTGTGGCTGACGATCCGCGATCCAAATTGCCCGTTCAATTTCCCTTGGAGAGCTTCGCCGAGCTTGATATCCGCCACAATCCCCACCCGAATCGTGTGCACATGGTCGTAGTGGGGGAGATTCTCCACCCATCGTGCCGAAGCGCTCGTCACCGCCAGCCACTTCGTCGTGGCTTCGCTGAGTTGCATCCCCTTGCTGATCAGGTAATCCACCCCCGCGGACCCCGTATCCTGCATGCAAAGCACCGCGTGTCCGTGCGATTCAAAAAATTCGCAAAGCTCGCGCGCCAGTTCCGGCTCCATCAACGTCCGATGCAGCGTCGCCTGGTGTTTCGTGTCGATCACCATGGCCCCCCCGACGAATACGGCTGAGTCATAATGGCCAACGGCATCAAGCACTGCGCGGCTTTCGGTAAAATTCCGTCCGGTTGCAAAACAAACCAAAAAACCGGCTTCCAGTATGCGCTGAATCGCGGCGCGGGTCCGGGGAGTCACCTCACCCTGTGGGTGAGAGCAACGTCCCATCCAAGTCGATGGCGATCATCTTGAACTTCACGCCGTCACCATCGCCTGCCGCCCGCAACCTAGCAACAGCGCGCGCGCAATGCAAATTCAAAATCGCTTCGCGACCACTTTTTCACACAATTAGTTGTGGATAACTCGACGCGCTACGCCAAAGGTGGCACATCACGGCGCCGGCGCGCTCGTCGGGCGGATCGCCGCCGCCGGGCTCTGCGGTACCTGCGGCCCGGAGAATTTTCGCACGATCAAGAGCGACGCGTCCGTCTCCCGCGCAATCCGTTCCGGCCGGAATCCAAACAAGTGCGACGCCATCCCCCATTGCTCCTCCACCCCGACAATCACGAAGTCGAATTGCTTCGCCTGATTGATCACCGCCTCCACCGGCGACGCATCCTCAATCACCTGAAAATGCACCGGCGTCGGCTCAGTCGGATCGGAAAATGCCCGCTCCACCACCGTCCGCGCGTGCAAAACCGTATCCGGATCATGCCGCTTCGGCGGCACTACATGCAACACCGTCAATTCCGCGCCGGCGTTGCGCGCCATGCGTCCCGCCAAATCCAACGCCAATCGATCGTGCTTCCCTCCGAGGTAGGGCACCAATAGCGTCTTCACTTCCTCCGCTACCGAGGAAGCCGCCGCTCGCTCCACAAAGATCGCCACATCCGTATCGCTGGCCGTCAGCACCCGATGCACCGTACCCCCCAGGATCGCTTTGCCGAACACCGGCTTGTGAAACCCCATCAGAATCAAATCCGCAAACCGCAGCCGCGCTACCCGCGCAATATCGCTCGGAATATCCCGGCTCACAAAGCTGATCGGCTCCGCCGGCGTATTGTTCCGCCGGGCATACGCCAGCAGCGGATCCAGCGGATCGCTTCCTCCGCCAAAAGAATCGGGCAATCCCCCCCGGAAAATCTCCCGATCGCTCGCCCGCTGAAGGTGCAGCGCGACAATCTGCTTCTCGCTCTGTGCCCCCGGCGCAAGCAAAGTCGCCATTCGCGCCAGCGAAACCCCGCTCGCCGGCAGCGCCACCGGTATCAATACCGTGAACGGCCGCTTCCCCGATTCCTTCGCCTGCCGCAGCGCCTCCAATTCCGCCGCCGGATAAACCCAATGCAACAAAGGCGTCGTCAGTGCCGTTGTGACAATCGCCATGATCACCATCATGGCAAAAACCGGCCTAGGGATAATCCCCAGATCGCCGCCAATATTCAGAATGACCAGTTCCATCAGCCCGCGCGTATTCATGAGGCACCCGATCGCCGACGCCTCCCGCCAAGCCAGCCCGCATGCCTTCGCGGCAATCGTCGCCCCGCCGAATTTTCCGCCGCACGCCGTCAGGATAATCAGCAGCGCGTACCCCCACAGCGACCACTCATTCAGCAGCCCGATCTGAGTTCGCAACCCTGTATAAGCGAAGAAAATCGGCAGCAGAAACACAACCGTGAAATCCTCAAGTTTCTCCGACACCGTTCGTACAAACGTCGTCCCCTTCGGCATGATCGCCCCCATTAGGAACGCGCCAAACAGGGCGTGGATCCCGATCGATTCCGTCACCATCGCCGAGGCAAGGATCAGCAGCAGTATGATCGCCAGCAGGTTTTGGCTCAGACGTCCCGTGCTGTCGAACACGAGCTGCAATCGCCGCAAGAAGGGACGCACGACCAGGAACATGCTCAAAACATAAATCGACGCGTACAGCCGCCGTGACCAGTCCCGTCGCAACGCCGCTCGCTCGCGCCACGGCGATCACCACCGCCAAAATGCACCATGCCGTCACGTCGTCGACCGCCGCGCAAGTAATCGCCAGCGTCCCCACCCGAGTGCGATGCAGATTACGTTCCGTCAAAATCCTCGCCAGCACCGGAAACGCCGTGATGCTCATCGCCGCCCCCATAAACAGGGCCACGCTCAAAAACCGCAGCGGCGGCGTCTGGTGGAACAGCCGCGGGAACAAAAACCACGTCAGCCCTATCCCCAATACAAACGGCGTCACAATGCTGAATTGACTGATGACGATCGCGCTTTTCCCATGTCCCCGCAGCAATTTCGGGTCCAGTTCCAGCCCGATCAGGAAAAGGAACAGAATCACGCCGATCTGACTCAGCGTGCTCAGATACGGCACGCTTTCCGCCGGAAAAACACTCGAAAACACATGCGGTAAAACCAATCCGAACACGCTGGGCCCCAGCATGATCCCCGCGACCATCTCCCCCATCACCTGCGGCTGCCGAACCCGCAGGAAAAGAACGCTCACGATCCGGCTCAGGCCCAGAATCAGGCCCGCCTGAACAACCAGCAGCAGAATGGCGTCAGCCGACATCATAAAAATTAAGCTCTAAATGCTAACATTAGCCGTTCCAATCCGTCTAAGAATGGGTTGAATGGGATTTGGTTCGAATTTTGCATCGGGTCGTCCGGAGGCGCTGGCCGGCTATAATCCGCCGCCGGAGTGGGCAAATGTCCAATCGCCTGATCGAAAAGCAACTAATTTATTCAGGAAAGAAGATTCAGCTTGAAGTTCACCGGCTGGAAGCCGAAAACGGGCGAATTGCGATCCGAGAGGTGTGCGTACACCCCGGCGCCGTCGTCATCCTTGCATTTTTGAACGACGGCCGAGTCCTGTTAATTCGCAATCGCCGTTACTCCGTCGGGCAAACCCTTATCGAGTTGCCCGCCGGAACCCTCGAAAAGGGTGAGGACCCGATGAATTGCGCCGGCCGCGAATTGCTCGAAGAGACCGGCTATCTCGCCGGCAAACTCTCGCGGGTCGGCAGCTTTTACTCCTCCCCCGGCGTTTTGTCCGAGAAGCTACACGCCTTCGCGGCCTACGATCTTCAGGAACGCCACACCGCCCTCGAAGAGGGCGAGGAGATCGAGTTGTTGCCCGCCACCTTCGACCAGGCCATCGAAATGATCCGCACCGGCGAAATCTGCGACGCAAAAACAATCGCCACCCTGCTTATGTTCGATAAATTCCATAGGACCCAGAGGTAAGGACGTAAAAAAATGGGTTGGGAAGACCGACCTTATTACCGGGATCGCGGCCGTTCAGTGATGAGCCCCCTCCGCTGGCTCGTCAGCGGTTCCATGCCTCTCTTCACCGTCTTCGGCATCCGCGTCCGTGCCCACGCCTCCCTCGTCCTCTTCATCGCCCTGACCATCCTCCTCAGCGGCGCCTCCGGTTACGCCATCGGCGCTCGCGCCGTCAGCATGGCGGCCCTGTTTACCATCGTCGTCCTTCACGAATTCGGACACTGCTTCATGGCTCGCTTCCTCGGCGGTCGCGGCGATGACGTCTTGCTCTGGCCCCTGGGCGGTTTAGCTTCCGCCGATCCCCCGCATCGCCCGCTTCCCGTATTTCTCACCGTCGCCGCCGGCCCGGCCGTCAATCTTCTCATCTGCGTCGTCTGCGCGGGGATCATCCACATCCTCACCGCCGGATATTGGGTCCGCCTCAATCCGCTCAACGCGATGCCCATCGGCATCGAGGGATGGAACACCGCCATCCCCTATCTCTATTGGGTCTACTTCGTCAGCTACGCCATGCTCCTCTTCAACCTGCTCCCGATCTTCCCACTCGACGGCGGACAAATGGTGCAGTCGATCCTCTGGCCGATCGTCGGCTACATGCGTTCGATGATCATCGCCACCACCACCGGCATGGTCGGCTCCGTCGCCCTCGGTCTCTTCGGAATCTACGAAAAATTCAGCCTCTTCCTGATCCTGCTCGCCGCCTGCTTGTTCTACGCCTGTTATCAACAGCGCCAGGCCCTCCGCGAAGTCGCCGCCGACGACTGGTCCGACGGCAGCACGTATTCCCCCAGCTTTTACGTCCCTCCGGAAACCCCGCGCCGCCGCAAGGTCAATCGCCGCGCCATCAAGCGCGCCCGAAAATCGCCCGCCAGGAAGCCGCCGAACGCCAGAAAATCGACGCCATTCTCGCCAAGGTCTCCGCCCACGGCATGCATAGCCTCAACTGGATCGAGCGCCGCACCCTCCGCAAAGCCACCGAGCGCCAACGCCGCCACGCCGCTGAAATGTCCCGCTACCTGTAAGACCGCGTCCCCGCCCCTATAATCCAATTCAATGGATCTCGTTTACCTCGATAACAACGCCACCACCCAACCCGCGCCCGAAGTCGTCGAGGCCATGCTCCCCTATCTCCGCGAGTTCTACGGCAACCCTTCCAGTGTCCACCGCTTCGGACAGCGCGCCCGCAAAGCCATCGACGACGCCCGCGCCCAGGTCGCCCATCTCATCGGCTGCGCCGATTCCGAAATCATCTTCACCTCCACCGGCACCGAGGGGATCAACACCGCGATCCAGTCCCTCTTAGCCGCCCGCGCCCGCGCAAGCGCATCATCACCAGCGCCGTCGAACATTCCGCCACGTCCCAACTCTGCGACCAACTCCAAAAGCAGGGGATCGAAATCGATCGCATCGCCGTCGACACAAACGGCATTCTCGACCTTGGCGAGCTTTCCAAAAAACTCACGGGCGACGTCGCGCTCGTCTCGATGCTCTGGGTCAACAACGAAACCGGCGTCATCTTCCCCGTCGAGAAAATCGGATCGCTCTGTCGCGAAGCCCGCATCCCCTTTCACGTCGACGGCGTCCAAGCCGCCGGCAAGATACCCGTGAACCTCTCCGACCTGCCCATCGACGCCATGACTTTCGCCGGCCACAAATTCCACGGCCCCAAAGGCGCCGCAGGACTCTTCGCCCGCCGCGGATTGCGCATGCGCCCGCTCCTCGTCGGCGGCCCCCAGGAGCGCGGGCGGCGGGGGGGCACCGAAAACGTGCCAGCCATCGTCGGACTCGGCGCCGCCGCCCAACTTGCCGCCCAGTTCCTTCCCGAAATGTCGTCGCGTCGCCGCCCAGCGCGACCGCCTCGAACGCGGAATTCTCGATACGATCTCCGACACCACCATTAACGGCTCCCCCGATCTACGTTGTCCCAACACCACCAACATCTCCTTCGCCCAGCTCGAAGCCGAAGCGATCTTGCTCCTCCTCAGTGAGCAGGGGATCTGCGCCAGCGCCGGTGCCGCGTGCAGCAGCGGCAGTCTTGAGCCCTCCCCCGTCCTGCTGGCGATGGGAATCGAACGCCGCCGCGCCCACGGCGCCGTCCGCTTCAGCCTCTCCCGCTACACCACCGACTCCGAAATCGATCGCACCCTCCAGCTTCTCCCTCCGCTTATCGATCGGCTCCGCCGAGTCCTCCCGGTTGGCGCTTAGAGCGGTTTGCGGCTCCACGTAGCGAGCCAGTTGGCCTCGGCTGCAACGGAGGCAAGGATGAGCGGCGAAGCGTATCAGAGTTCCGCTAGTTTCCGCAGGAAGCCGCGAAGACGCGGCATCCGTTGCAGCCGTGGACAAATGGCCGCTACGCGGAGCCGCAATCCGCTCTAGCAGGACGCTGAAAAACCCTCTTGACGAATGTTCTCGGTGGCGCTGAACTGTGTGACACCCAGACACGGAGGTCATTCATGCGAGGCAAGGCCGATCCCCAATCCATTTTGTTCATCGCGGCCATCGATCTGGAACAACGCGTCCGTCCTGATCATCCGCTGCGGGCCGTGAAGCGCATGGTCGATGAAGACTTGAAGGCCATGAGTCGGCGTTTTGATGCCGCCTACGCGGCCGAAGGCCGGCCCAGCGTGCCGCCGGAGCGGCTGATCAAGGCGTTGCTTTTGCAATCGATCTATTCGATTCGCTCCGAGGCGCAGCTCGTGGAACGGATTGATCACGACCTGCTGTTCCGTTGGTTTTTGGACCTGCGGATCGACGAAGAGGTATTCGACGCCACCGTCTTCTCGCACAATCGCGGGCGGCTCGAAGAGCACGGGCTGATCGGCGCGTTTTTCGACGGCAGGGTGCGTCGGGCCATCGCCGCGGGACTGGTCAGCCCCGACCACTTCTCGGTGGATGGCTCGCTGATCGAGGCGTATGCGTCGATCAAGAGCTTCAAACCCAGGGATGAAAAGGACAAAAAAGACAATGATGCGGGAGATAACAACGGTTTTAAGGGCCGCAACGCCGAGGTGGACTTCCACGGCCAGAAGCGGTCCAACGACACCCACGAATCAACCACCGATTCCGACGCGAAGCTGGTCCGCAAGAGCGACGGCAAGCCGGCGTTGCTCAGCCATGCGCTGCACGCGATCGTGGAGAACCGCCACGGGCTGGTGCTGGCGGTGGAAGTCAACTCGCCGCTGGAGAACAGCGAGCCGGTCACCGCGTTGTCGCTGATCGATCGGGTCAAGAAACGTTTTGGGCTCAAACCCAAGACGGTTGGGGCCGACAAGGGGTACGACCAGGGTCCGCTGTTGCGTGGGCTGGAGCGAAGAAGAATCCGTCCGCACGTGGCGGTGAAGGAGGGCAAGATCGGCGGCGACACCGCCGCCTATCGCTGGAAGAACCGAGCCAACATCGCGGCCCGCCAGCGGATGCGTCGGCGCGCCAAGACCCTCGGTTACGCCATCAGCCAGCGTTGCCGCAAGAAGATCGAGGAATGGATCGGCTGGGCCAAGACGATCGGCGGCCTGTATCGCACCCGGTTGATCGGACATTCAAAAACCGGCCAGCAGGCCCACCTGGCCGGGGCGGCGTTCAATCTGATCCGGATGCGCAACCTGAGTACCGTGTGAAACTCAACCTGGGCATGCAATCCGCCAACGAACTCGAACGAACTGAAGCCCTTGGAACGATCCGAGATGGAACCCGCCATTGAAAAGCGGCCAACAGACAGGAAAATGCGCCAACTCCCGAGTTTTTCAGCGTCCTGCTAGAAGCCGCTTCCAGGCACATCTTTACATTCTCCATCTTCTGCCGGACACTTCAGCGCCCATGCTCAGCGCGAACGATCTTCAGTGGAGCGAGGCCGGCCGCGTTCCATTGATGCTCGGCGCGGTTCTCCTCGGCGCAGCATCCCTGTTCGGCGTGGCCGATGACGACCACCGATCCCCCGGCGTGCGCGCATTTTTCTGCTGGATTCCCATCGCCGCCGCCGCCATCTTCGCCGTCGCCCTTCATCGCGCCGACGCCGCCATCACCATCGTCTTCTGCACCAGCGTCGCGATCCTGTCCCTCATTCAGGGTTTCGTCCTCCTGATCGCCCCAGCCGACGCAACCCCCACTCCCTACCGCCGGCTCTGGCCTTTCGTCATACCCGCCGCCTTGCTCGCCCTCCTCGCGGGCTTCGCCGCCAAATTGGAATGGCTTCAAGCCCTGATGTTCCTCTGCGAAGGCGCAGCACTCTTTCTCGCCTGGATGGAAATCGCCCCCGCCCGCGCAAAAATCTCCTCACATTCCTCGGCTGTCGGAAAAATCAACGGATTCCTCTGGATCGTTCTCGTCGGCATCGGCGCAATCGGCGCCAGCCGCGGCGCCCTTCACGTCTCTGCTGCCCTTCCCTATCCCGCGTCCAACCTCGTCATCCTCGCCATCCTCGGCCCGCTCCTGGTCATGCCCCTGATCGTGCGCGCCTCCGCCCTCGCCCAGCGCCAGGAAGCCTGGGCCGCCACCAGCACCTGCGTCGGCGTCGTCCTCCTCAATCTCTGCCTCCTTTTTCCCTTGATCATTTTGCTCCGCTATCCCATCGAAGCCACAACCTTGTCCGCCCTCTCCCAGGTTCCCGCCCTCGTTTTCCCGCTCGTCACCTGGCGAGTCGATAACGTCGTCCTGCTCCTCCTCGCCTTCATCCTCTTGCCCGCCGCGCTCGATCGTTGGCGCCTCGGCCGCGCCGAAGGTCTGACCCTCCTAGGCCTCTACCTCGCCTATTTGCTCATGGAAATCGTCGCCGTCCTTCAAGTTTAGAGATAGAAGCGGTTTCAAAATCTAATGATCCCGCTTGATGCGAGGCGAAAATCACCTCGTCGCGGGGCCATTAGGTTTTGAAACCGCTTCTAGATTGCTAGGATGCCTTCCATGGAACAACCCTGGTCCAAAATTCAAATCGAAAAGAAACCGCCGGAGACCGAAGTCTTCGACGTCATGGGCGGCTCGGCGCGATGGGAAGTCAAAGTTCACGATCACGGTCTGGTCGCCCTCTGCGACGTCATGCCCCGCTTCGCCCCCGTCGGCAAGACCGCCGATTTCGCCATCGTCCAGGCCGCCCGAGTCAGCTACGGCCAAGGCACCAAGCAGATCAACGAAGACCGCGGCTTAATTCGCTATCTCGCCCGCCATCGCCACACCACCCCCTACGAAATGGTGGAATTCAAATTCCATCACGTCATGCCGATTTTCATCGCCCGCCAATGGATTCGCCACCGCACCGCCAACGTGAACGAGTATTCCGCAAGATACTCAGTCGTCCCCGATCGCTTCTATCGCCCATCCATCGAAAATGTCCGAAAGCAAAGCACCCTCAATCGCCAGGGCGGCGACGAGCCCATCGACGAAATCTCCGCCCGTGATTTCCTCGACTATCTCGATCGTGCCCAGGCCCACTACGCCGAATACGAAAAATTGCTCGAAAAAGGCGTCTCCCGCGAACTGGCTCGCATCGGCCTTCCCCTCAACGTCTATACCGAGTGGTATTGGAAATGCGACCTGCACAATATTTTCCATTTCCTCTCCCTGCGGATGGACGCCCACGCCCAGCGGGAGATTCGCGACTACGCCACCGCGATGTTCGCCCTCATCCAGCCCATCGTCCCCATCGCGGCCGAGGCGTTCATCGATTATCAACTCGGCGGAGTGAATCTCACCCGCCTCGAGATCGACGCCCTGCATCAGGCGAACCGTTGCAATCTCAAAACAAGCGCGAGCAGGCCGAGTGGGAAGAGAAAAAGAAAAAGTTCGGACGATAATGGTGGAGGGTTTGATATGCCGGTGAATGTTCCCGATCCCCAGGACGGCTGGCGGATCTTTCGCATCATGGCCGAGTTCGTCGAAGGATTCGACGCCATGAGCCGCGTCGGCCAGGCCGTCACCATCTTCGGCATGCGCCGCACCAATCCCCGCGACGCCTACTTCAAAGCCGCCGAAAAAACCGCCTCCCTACTCGCCCAGGCCGGTTACTCCGTCATCACCGGCGGCGGTCCCGGAATTATGGAGGCCGCCAACAAAGGCGCCTACGACGCCGGCGGCCAAAGCGTCGGCCTCAACATCATGCTCCCCCAGGAACAGGAATCCAACCGCTATCAAACCCTCGGCCTCGACTTCCATTACTTCTACGCCCGCAAAGTCATGTTCGTGAAATACGCCGCCGCCTTCATCTGCTTCCCCGGCGGTTTCGGAACCCTCGACGAATTTTTCGAAACCATGACCCTCATCCAGACCCTGAAAATTCCCGCCTTCCCCGTCATTCTCTATGGCACCGCGCATTGGACCGGCCTCGTCGAGTGGATGAAGCAGCAACTGATTCCCAAATTCATTGACGCCGAGGACATCGACATCTTCCGCCTCGTCGACACCCCCGAGGACGCCGTCTCTCTGGTCATCGAAAGTCGCCAGCGCTATTGGTGGCAGCCCCAGGACGAAATGCTCCTCAACGCCTCCACCAACGGATCCCGCGGCAAGGGCCCCATGTCCAGCGCCGCCGCCACCCAAACCGGCGAAGGCACCCGTTACGGCAAACGCCCCAAACGCTCCCAAAAACGCCATGCCGCCCCAGAGCGTAAGCCCCAGCAATAGCGTTATTTATTAGACGTACCGCCCCAACCCGATCAAAAAGCGGATTCATTTTGACAAGCCTCGATCCAGGCGGTTAAATTACCCCTCGCTCGCCCAAGTTTGTGGCCCCTGGCCGGCGGAATTCCAACGAGGAAATCGTCATGAAAAAGCCGTTCCTTTGTCTGCTGTCTCTAGCTATGTTCGGAATGAGCGGTTGCCTCGAACCCCCGGGATATTCCACCAAGCAGCGCTTCGCCCAGATCGGCAACGCCAGCACCTACAATCTCCAGATGATCGACGACGATATCGACCAGTGCCTCCTCTTGCGCCCCGCGTCCCATCTCACCGACTGGAACGTCATCCACACTTATTAATCGCACAAGCCAACTTAAAGAAAACGAACCGGCTCCGCCCGCGTCTAACCCGCGCGGCGGAGCCATTTCTTTTCAGGAGTCGTCATAGAGTCGAAGACAGGCCTTATACGGATTCTACTTCAAACCCGCGCGCCCTCTTATCCCTTCTACCTGTACTCGGCGAGAGCGTCAGGGTGAGGGGCCAGCACGACGCTCTATTCCGCCGAACTAAGGCCGGAAGAAATGTCGATGTAGCTGTATTTCGACAGGATTGGCCGGACCTTACTATGCCAGCACTCGACAATCTGTGCATAATGGTTGCGACCCGCCTCATCGAAAATCGGAGCGACGTCCGCGTTGAGTATCTTTGAGCCTCCGATGGTCTCCACCCCAACGCTAAGGGCTGCATACGCACCTTCTATAATTTTGACAAAATCATCCACGAGGGCTGGCCTATTTAGTTGAAGGTGCGTCTTTGCGGAGGTAAACGCAGACATGAATCGCAACGCCGTCGGAGATAAATGAAACAGGGACGCAGCTAGAAATGCAACGCTGACGCAGCCATCTCTGCCGATCCCACCTGATTTCCCGCTTCAGATTCAGAAAACTGGCAACTGGCAACTAACAACTGGCAACTACTCCCAGAAATGAAACGGGGACGCAGCTAGAAATGCAACGCTGATGCAGCCAGCTTTGCCGATCCCAGCTGATTTCCCGCTTCAGATTCAGAAAACTGGCAACTGGCAACTAACAACTGGCAACTACTCCCAATTCACCATTCATCGCTCATCATTTCCCCCAACTCTTCTTTTTCCCGAATTTGAATTTCGTATTCCCTTCGTGCCTTCGTCGCTTCGTCCCTGTTCCCCACTTAGACTCTTCGTCTTGTATTAAAGAAATTCCATATTTCGAATTTGCGTCTGCCACGCGCAACCGCCCCCCATACCATCACTTGTGAGTCCCCAAAAAATTAAATCTTCTTGCTGAATACACATGCATTTTCTTTTATTTGTTCCCCCATGCCCCTTTTTGGCCCCCCAATGCTCCCCCTGCTCCCCGTGGGCAACTGGCAACCCAAAACCAGCAACCGTCTGTTGAACATTAACTAAACACCCCAACCCTTTCCCCACACGATTCTTGCGAGAAAAACCGAGCATAATTTGAGCTTCCCAGAAGTCCCGCCCCCGCGCAGACCCCCACCCTTTTCCAAGAAATGAATTATTTCCCCCCTCTAGTTTCCAGCTTCCAGCCTCAAGCCTCTAGCCAAGCCCCACCCTTTTCCAGAAATCGTTTCCCTAGCCTCTAGCTGACCATCCGCAATTTCCCCGGCTTCTTCGTAAACGACGCAATCCGCTTCTCATGCGCTTGCGCATCCTGAAGGTGCTTCAGATATTGCTGCAAATCCCCGTCGTCAAATTGCGATAAGAACTGTTCCGTAGCGGTGTTATTGAGCGCCTGAATCTGTTCGATCAGTTGACGTTTGCTCATGATGGATTTACCCTCAAAAAAGGCTTCGGTCCTGCTCAGGGATCGGACAAGGCGAGGCTCAAACTTGAAATCCGGCCGGCATGACCCAATCGAAACTGCCCGAAACCACTCCTGAACCCGTTCGGCACCCCGACCCCGCCGCCGACACCGAGCCCCTCCTCCATCTCCATAAGATGTCCACCACCGCCGGCGTCGGCACCCAGGATTACGTCGCCGTCAACGTGACGGCCGTCGTCGCCGTCGTCTTTGGATTGGCCAGTCCCCTCTGCGTTTTCGGATACCTGCTTCTCATTATTCCCATCGTGGGAGTCGTCTTAAGCCTCGTTGCCCTGCATCAAATTCGCCACAGCAACGGAACCCAGACCGGCCGCGGCATCGCCTGGACCGGTCTGATCCTCGCCGGCGGAATCACCCTGGGCATCGGCGGCTATCGCGCCCTCACCGCTCTTCATCTCCGGTCCGACGAAAACGCCATCGCCTCCCTCTCCTCTCAATTCGGGCAGGACGTCGCCAGCGGGAACTACGATCAGGCTTATTCGCTCTTCGACGCCGCCTTTCAGGCCCGCATCCCCCTCGATCAATTCCGCAGCCGGCTCAAATCCCTTCAAGCCGGAGGCATGGTTCCCACCATCAAATCCATGTCCTGGAACGGCCTGGCTGATTTCAGCACCAACTCGGACGGCGCCGAAAAAGCCGTCACCATGATCATCGTTCGCTATACCGACACCGACAGCGACGACGATGCCCCCCGAATGGAGGCAAATTTCCTTCGCGATCCCGACGGCTGGCGCATCGACAGCCTCGGCGACATCTTCCCGCCCCCGCCCGAGCCCAAGGCCCCCATCGACCAGTCGCGCTGGGGGGATCCCCGTCCCATCCCCGTTCAAGCCTAAAGCCTGAATCGTCCGATAATTCTGAAACGGGAGACACTCCGCCGGTGCCTTACCCGTTGCCTGATTCCTGCCGATACCGCCGATGGGCGTGCGTTGCCATCTATGCGTTCGGTGAGGTTTATGATGCTTGCAAAAAAGCCAAAAAATGCGTCGTTGGGATTCGTAGCCGCATTGTTTATGCTCGCAGGCGGGGGATGCTCCATGGAGAGTCCCGCGCCCACGCCGGCGGCCGCCCGTCGCCATAATCGAGCGGCCCGCAGTGCAACCGACCGCCCACAGCGACTCCCTCAACGTCTTCGGTGAATTCGACGGCGTCGAACGCACCCTCGCTCACGCCTACGGCGAGGCGGGATTCCAGCAACACACCTTTCTCGATGAGGGTTACGACTGCGACGTCAACGTCGACCCCACCGGAAAATGGATCGTCTTCGCCAGCACGCGCGACAGCGGCCATCCCAATCTCTATCTCCAGCGCGCCGATGGAAACTCCGTCATCCAGTTGACCAACGACGAGGCCGATTACGCCTATCCCACTTTCAGCCCCGACGGCAAGCAGATCGCCTTCTGCTCCACCCGCGGCGGGAACTGGGACATCTACGTCATGGACGTCGATGGAAAAAACACCGTCCAGATCACCACCGGTCCCATGCAGCACGTCCATCCCAGCTTCAGTCCCGACGGCGGACGGCTCGCCTATAGCTGCCTCGGCTCCAAGAGCGGGCAGTGGGAACTCTGGACCGTCGATCTCAGCACCGGCGAAAAGCGCATGATCGGTTTCGGTTTGTTCCCCAACTGGTCCCCCGAAAAAGATGTCGATCGCATCGCCTTCCAGCGCGCACCGCCAGCGCGGAAGCCGCTGGTTCAGCCTCTGGACGCTCGACCTCGCTGACGGCGAAGCCCGCCAGGTCACCGAAGTTGCCGTCTCCAGTAATGCCGCCATCGTCGCCCCCAGTTGGAGCCCCGACGGCAAGAAGATCGCCTTCGCAACCATTGCCCAGCCAAACAATGATTCCGCCGGAAAAACCGGCGGCCAGCAGGACATCTGGACCATCGACGCCGACGGCTCCAATCGCCATCGCGTCACCGACGGAATCGGCATGAATCTCAGCCCCTGCTGGTCCGCCGACAATCAGATTTATTTCATCAGCGACCGGTGCGGCTCCGAGTGCGTCTGGTCCGTCAGGGATGACGGCGCCGCCGCCCCGCCCAGGGTCGCCGAAAAATCGCACGGCGAATCGGTCGGCGACGCGAGCGGAAACTAGTGAACCCCGGACCCCAGCTTCAAGGATGAGGCGATGAAACCCACTGCACGGATGTTGCTCGGAATCGTGGCGATCTCAACGTTCTGGACCGCGGGTTGCAATACCCTCCCGCCGCCCAAGCCGTACGGCGCCGAAACGCAGTTATTTCTGCCCGGCCAGCATACGCTCGTCTGGGCGGTGGCTCCGACCATTAACCTCAGCGGCCAGAGCCACGTTGATCCGCTGTTGCAAAGCGACCTGGTTTTTTCGGAATTGCAGCAAGTGCACGGACTAACCGTCATACCCGTCGATCGAGTGGTGGAAGTCTACGCCAGCGTCCGCATCGACAAGGTCGAGAACGAGGCCCAGGCCGCCCGGATCTGCGATCTCCTCGGCTGCGACGGCCTGGTCGTTCCCACCATCACCATGTACGACCCCTACGACCCCCCGAAAATGGCCGCCAGCCTCCAGCTCTTCGCCAAGCCCGGAACCGTCCAGCAAACGCAGTTGCTCGATCCGCATGAACTGGATCGCAGCGCCACCGTCGATCCGATGAACATGCCCCAGCCCGAGCACATCGTGCAGGCCGTCGGCATGTTCGACGCCAACGAGGGAACCGTCCGCCAGCGCACCACCGCCTACGCCGCCGGACGCACCGATCCAAACGGACCCATGGGTGACCGCGAAATCTATCTGGACATGAGCCGCTACGGCGGATTCGTCTACCACGAACTCATCCGCCAGTTATTGGTCCAGCTCGTTCCCGTGGCCAGCGCTCAATAAAAACGTGAGGGAGAGCAACACATGGCAAACATAAAAACCCTGAGCCTCGTCAAAGGACGACATCAGTACTGCTTTCGCTATGAAGTGGGGCAGGAATCACAAGTACTTGAGGCGCTTGTAGATATGGTCCATCGCCGCGAATTGGCCTTCGATTGGTTCGACGCCGCCGTCCTTTCTCATCAGCTCGGCCAGCATTTGGCAAAAGAATTGAAGGCGTTCTTGCCGAAAAAAGCTGCATAAGGATTATCGGGTCGTCGAGATAGGTCGCGCCAGGATGGCCGGAACCTCGAATCGGATGACCCACCGTGAGACGGTTTGTCTCACTGTAGGACGGGGACCGTCCTACATGCGGGCTGCCCGCGGCGCCGGCCGGGCGGCATAAAAATGTTTCCGATCCCTCGCCACAGGCGACCGGTCCTATGAATCCCACCATCGTATTGCCCGCTACGGCGGGTGCCGGCGACAAACTCGCGGAAAAGAACTTCTCTCCTCTGGTCCGCCAGTTCCTCGATTACCTCAAGCTCGAAAAACACTTCAGCGATTACACCGTCAAGAGTTACGGCGCCGATCTCATCCAGTTCGGCCAGTTCCTCTCCGGTGAAATCGGACGCGGCGCGGGAGACCAGAAACCCGTCCCCGTCGCGGGCGATTCGCTCGATCAGCGCCACATCAATTGCGATGCGCTCACGATCCGCGAATTCCTCAACTACCTCTACGGCCAGAACTACACCAAGAGCACCACGGCGCGAAAGCTCGCCACCCTGCGCAGCTTTTACAAGTTCCTCATCCGCCGCGAGATCCTCCAGGCCAATCCCCTGGCCACTATTCGCACGCCCAAGCAGGAAAAACGCCTGCCCAAGTGTCTCGACCTCGAACAGGTCCAGAAGCTCCTCGACGCCCCCGGCGACGGCGACCTTCTCAGCGCCCGCGACAAGGCTATGCTCGAAGTCCTCTATAGCAGTGGCATTCGAGTCAGCGAGCTCGTCGAACTGGAGATGAGCGACCTCGATCTCCAGGAAGGCGTCCTCCGCGTCCGCGGCAAGGGCCGCAAGGACCGCCTCACCCCCATCGGCTCACAGGCCATCAAGGCCCTCCAACGCTATTTCGAACTCCGCGCCGTCGATACCAAGAGCCAGGGCAACCACAATCACCGCGTCTTCCTAAACAAGCACGGCGAGCCCCTCAGCACCCGCTCCGTCCGCCGCAAACTCGACAAATATCTCATGGCCGCGGGCCTAGATCCCGGTATCAGCCCGCACACCCTGCGCCACAGCTTCGCAACGCACCTGCTCAACAACGGCGCCGACCTGCGCAGCGTCCAGGAGCTGTTAGGCCACCAGAGCCTCAGCACCACGCAAATCTACACGCACCTGACGACTCAGCGGATGAAGGAAGCCTACGACTCGGCCCACCCCAGGTCTGGCGTATCCATCCCACACCCAGCGGCCCAGGTGCGCCCAATCTATCAGCCGGCCAAAACCGCCTGATATTGCTCTATCAATAAACTCGATCTTCAAAACCCCGCACGAAAGTGCGGGGTTTTTCATTGTTGCATTTTTCCCCTCTCCCCATGTACCCATGGGGAGAGGGCCAGGGTGAGGGGCAATCTTTCGAACGCAAGTCGGTATTCCAATACCCAGTCACTCCCCGCTCGCCAGCCGCAACAACTTCTCCCGCATTTCCCTCTGCTGAGCCGTCCATTCCCGCCGCCAAGCCGGCATCTCCCAACTATCCACTTCATTCCAAAGCCCGCGCCGCCTGCTCCGCGCCTCCCTCTCCGCCTGCTCGACGGAAGTCAGCAGCGCTCCCGTCTCGCGTCGATCCGCCAGCGCCAGCCCATCCCGCACCACATCGGCATCGAGCAATGGCCCGTCCTCAACAAATACCCAGGCCAGTAATCGCCCCTGGTCATCCCGAGTCTGCGTCGGCTCCAGTTTCAGCACCACGCTTTTCCCCGCATATCCCCCCAGATGCACCGCCCCCAAAGCGTCAAACCGCGCCGTACAACTCGCCACGCCCAACAGATGAACAGCCACCGCCTGCGGTTGAATCAGGATTGCATCGACATCGCTCGCCGACGCACAAGTGAATTCCCGATGATCAAACTTCGCCCAATCATCCCCCAGCGAAAAAGCATTGTCCGCGATCGCCGAAACCAGGAGCGCCGCGACGAACACGCGGAAGCCCCAAACGACTCGCCTTCGTTTTCGCAGCGCACCACGGATTTTCACATCTCTATCGGACGACGTAGCCACCTCGATTCTCGACGACGCCATTGTATCATTTGCTTCTTGCGAGCCGAGTCACCTCGCCAAAGGCGCCTCGCGGCTCCCCGCCTTTGGGGTCCTGGACGGCTTGAGAGGAAAAGGAAAGGGTGGGTGGGTGCGGGAGGGCGGGAAAAACTTTTGGGGCCGTATATGGTTTTCCCGCCCTCCCGCATTGCATTTGCATTTAAAGCGAGCGCCGAACAGGCCAGCGCATCCCAAAAAAGCAATGGGCGTTCAGCCGAGTACTGAATCAGACGGTACTCCGGGCCAATTCCTTTGGAATTCGTGCTGCATAACAGATCATGACGCGTAGAATGACAAGACATGGGGCGCACCGCCTCAAACGTTCGGGTGGGTATTTCCCTTCTGCTCATTTTGGGCCTGGGCGCCTTGTGGTACGCCAGTGGCCAAGTTCGGCATGTAGTTACACTTCATGGCGGAACTCACTACTTCCTGGTCGAAGAATTTAACGGCGCGGTCTACATTACCCGGACGCCGGAACGCGACTTCTCGATTGGACAATTCTTTGAATCTCCCGAGGGCAGCTTCGTTGGTGTGAAAACGACCTCAATTTACTGGCATGCGGTCACATTAGGCATTCCTTATTGGCTGGTTATGCTCGCGCTGTCCATTTTGCCGATTCGTAAAGCTTGGGGAATTATCGGCTCGTCTCCTCGCATGATCCGGCGCAGGATCGCGGTTCTGGCGCTGATGGTCCTCGTGTTCCTACTCTGCTCTCTTCTGACCCCGCACCTTAACTAATCGCCTTGGGGCTTCGCCGCCGCCCCCAAATCAAACGCCTCATGCACGATCTGCAACGCCCGCGGCGCATCATCCTTGCTAATGATGCAACTGATCTTGATCTCGCTGGTCGTGATGTTCTGAATATTGATCTTCCCATCCGCCAGCGCCTTGAACATCCGCTGCGCCACGCCGGTATGCACGCGCATCCCCACGCCCACCACGCTCACTTTCGCCAGTCCATCCTGGTAAATCCCCGCCGTTTTCCCTCCCAACTCCTTGATCAGCCTTTCCACCACCGGCTTGATGTCATGCAGATCCCCATGCTCCACGGTGAAGCTGATGCTCGCCGTATTGTCGTCCGAGACAGTCTGGATGATGTCGTCCACCACAATATTCGCCGCCGCGATATCCCCGAAAATCGTGGCCGCGATCCCCGGCCGGTCCGGCACGTTCTTCACCGTGACCCGGATCAGTTCCTTCTTCAAAGCCGCGCCCGATACGACGATGTGTTCCATGTGAGGGGTCTCCGCCACGATCCACGTCCCTTCGTTCTCGTTCTGGCTGTTCCGCACGTGGATCGGAACATTGTACTTCTTGGCAAACTCCACCGCCCGGGTCTGCAGCACCGACGCCCCCAGCCCCGATAGCTCCAGCATTTCATCGTAGCTGATCCGGTCGATTTTCCGCGCATTTTTCACGATCCGCGGATCGGCCGTGTAAATCCCATCGACATCCGTGTAATTCTCGCAAACGTCCGCCTTCAGCACTGCCCCCAGCGCCACCAGCGTCGCGTTCGACCCCCCGCGCCCAGAGTCGTGTAATCCCCCTCCGGCGTAACCCCCTGGAAACCCGCCACAATGACAATCTTCCCTTGCGCAAGCTGGTCGAAAATCCGCTGCTTATTGATCGATTGAATCCGCGCCTTGGAAAAAGCTCCGTCCGTGACCAGCCCGATCTGCCCCCCGGTAAAGCTGATCGCCTCATGCCCCTGCGAAACGATCGCCATCGCCATCAGCGCGATGGTCACCTGTTCCCCCGTCGCCAAAAGCTGATCCATCTCCCGCTTAGGCGGGTTCTCGCAAACCGCCTTCGCCAGCGCCACCAGATCATCTGTCGTGTCCCCCATCGCCGAGACCACAACGCAAACCTGGTTCCCCGCCGACTTGGCCGCGATAGCCCGCGCCGCCGCGCGATGGATCTTCTCCGCATTCGCGACGCTGCTGCCGCCAAATTTCTGAACGATCAAGCCCATAACCCTATTTCAATAACCTCCGCCCGAGGCGGGAATTATAGAGAGCTTGCGTCAAGACTCAACGTGGCAGGCTGGGTAAGCGGCGTCCCGCATTCCGGGCACCGATCGCTCTTGTTCATCAGCAGCGAGTAATCACACTTCGGACACCGAGGCAGACGCAATTGCATCTCAATCTGAAGCCCGCAATCAGCGCAGACGACGTGCACCGCCGAGTCGTGCCGCCGGACCGTCTGCTTCTTCTGGCACGCCGGACAGACGAAGGTGATCTCCTTCAACTCCAATATTTCCCGTACCGGAATGGTTCGCCGATTAAACGCATCCAGCAATCCGATCGCAATAGTCCCGCATCCCGCGCAAACAGACGCAGCGATGCTCACGCGCATCGGAAAATCGTCGCGGACCGCCGCAATCGCGATGTAGTCATATAAACCGCCGGAAATCCACGCGGTCAATACCGTGATCCAGCGGACCCAAAGTTGATTGGATTTAAGAGGCAGCAGAAACATGACGTTCGTGTAGCCGAACAGGGCCGCCGCCGTCGCGGCGATGATGAGCGTGTTAGACGGTAAATTTGCCTCGCTCCAAATATCCCCCAGCGCAAAGACAAACGCGACCAGCGCCGCGCCGACCCCGGCCCAGCGCCAGTGATGTCGATTCACTCCAGCCCCGGCCAAGCATGCCGCCAGAATGAACGCCAGAAATAAGCACACCAGGCCCGTTAGCCAAAGATGGTCGACCGTGTATGGCGCCGGCTGCGGCACCCATATTGCCACAAGATAAAAGAAGTAGCTTGCGGCGCAGAAGATCAGTCCGGCCCAACCGGACAGGAGGCCCCCCGCGCGGCGGCCCATGTGGAAGAACCCGCACGCCGGTCCAAACGCCACCGGGAAAAGAAGCGCGCTCCATCCAAGATCGTCGGCGTCGTTCGCGAGCGAGAGCGGATTCCAGATGTACAACAATGTCAAAATGTATTGGATGATGACAATCGAGAGGCAAAACAGACCCGTTGGCCGGTTCTTATCCGAATCCAGCAGCCGCGCCGCCCAGAACAATAGCGCCGACGCGACCGCCGTCGCGACCGCCGTTCCGATCATCCGCTCCGGTTCGAACTGATGTGGAATGAGAACCGCCAGAACCGCCAGCGCCCCCGAAGCCGCCAGCGCACCCAGCATCAGCCGCAACATCACCTGCCGAAGCTTCACCGGATCGGCCAGCAGCATGCCCTACAAGCTAGCCACCGCTAAACCATCGGTCAAACGCCCGAGGCAATCTGCACCGCCGTAACCTGCACCACCTGAAACGCGCATCCCCGCCGTATGCATCAGCTTCAGCAGCGATCGCATCGCCTCCAATTCCTCCTTCGACTCAAACCCGCGCTTGGGAATCATCAGATAAGACCCCGCCCCCGTATAAATCAAAAACAAATTCTTCGTCTCCTCCCACTTCTCGAATCCATGCCAAACCGACTCCGTCTTCCCAAACGCATCCGTCAGCGAAATCCCCGACGCCGTAATCTCCGCCGTCTTAGCCCGCGCACAGCGCCGGCTGAGTCTCCCACTGCCGCCGCAGTTGCGTCACGCGATTCACAATCGAAATCGCCATGATCGCCACCATCATGAACAGCCACGTCGAGTGGGGGAGCAAAATCGCCCAGGTAATCGGCTGCCCCCCGCGCCGATGCAACTGAAGCCCGCTGCGAAAATACCAAATCTGAAAACAAAGCGCGATCAAAACCAATATCGATATAAACACGCGCCAGGTAGGCCGAGGCAGCGCGGACGGCCACAGCACCGCGATCGCCCCCAGAAAAATTCCCACCAGCATGATCGCCGCCGACGGCACCAGCAGATGAATCCAGATCGTCACCGCGTCCGCCCCCGTAAAACTCCAAAGCCACCGCGCCAGCAAATAATAAACCACAAACGCCGCGATGAACCCAATCGACTGCCAAGTCCTATTGATGCGCTGCCGCCGCTCCGCGGTAATAACCCCCGCCGCCTCCCGAAAATCCTCGTAGCTGTTCTGATAATGGATGATCATCGACTCAACATGATCATCGGCCAAAAACCCCCTCAACTTCCGCCGCCACAATCGAATTCCTTGCGCACTTTCTCCGGTGCCCGCTCGCCGAAGTGGGGGGGCACCGGCCTATTCCGCTTTTGGGGTCCCGGACGGCTTGAGGGGAAGGAAAGAGGGTGGAGGGGTGCGGGGAGGCGGGAGAAAAACTTGGGGCCGTATGGTTTTTTCCCGCCTCCCTGCATTGCATTCGCATTAAAAGCGAGCGTCGAATCGCACTCGAATGTCGAAAAAATTGCGGGCGGCCATCTATTCCCGAAGGGGATGAGGGTCTCTCGTTCGATCGTCTCATCTCCCCGCCCCGCGCAAGAAAAATTCCATCAACTCATACCCCCTCTCCAACCTCGCTCCCCCCTCCGCATTCTTCTCCGAATAAGTCAGCGGCCGATCATTCCGCACTCCTGTCCCCGCCATCGCAAACGGCGTCGGCGCATACCCATGCTTCCGCGTCCCAATATTCGTCGGATGGTCCGGCAGTACCAAAATCCGCCACTCAGGAAACGTCTTCAATTTCTCCAGCACCGGCCCCACGATATGCCGATCGATCTCCTCGATCGCCGCCACCTTCGTCTTCCAATCCGCCTGATGGCTCGCCTCATCCGGCGCTTCGATATGGCTGAACACCAGATCGTATTTATCCAGCATCCGCGCCGTCTCCGCTCCCTGCCCCGCGTAATTCGTATCGTGAAAACTCGTCATCCCCGCCACTTCATGCACGTCCCACCCCAGCAGCACCGCCAATCCGCGCAGCAAATCCACTCCGGTGATCATGCAACCACTCTCAATCCCAAACCGCTCCTTAAACTTCGGCAGATTCGGCGCCCGCCCCTGTCCCCACAGCCAAACCTGCGACGCCGGATTCCGCCCAACGCGCCGCCGCGTCACCGCGTGATTCGCAAACAATTTCCGCGACGACTCCATAATCAAGTTCAATATTTCGCTCCCCTCCCCGCGCGGCACATACTTCTCAATCCTCTCCTCGGGAATCTCATGCGGCGGCTTCGTCGTCACCTCAAACCGCCGATTCCCCCTGGAAACCAATAAATTCCGATAGCTCACCCCCGTGAAAAATTCAAACGCCGGCAAATGCAAATGCTCCGCCAGATCATGGATCAATTCCTTCGCATCCGCGTCGCTGATTCCCCCAGCCGAGTGATCCTTCATCACCCCGTCGATGACGGTCACCAGATTGCACCGAAACACCCAATCGGTAGCCGCCAGCGGAATCCGCTGCGCCGCCGCCTCCAGCGGTGCCCGCCCGGTATGATAAACCTTCGGGTCGTACCCCAGCAGACTCATCGTCGCCACGTCGCTCCCGCTCTCAAACCCCTCCGGCACCGTCCGCGCCAATCCCTGCCTCCCCGTTCAGCGCAATCCGATCCATATTCGGCGTCCCCGCCGCCTCAATCGGCGTCCGCCCCCCAAGCTCCGCCAAAGGCTCATCCGCCGCCCCGTCCGGAATAATGATCGCGTATTTCATGATCGATCCGGACTCCGCCAAAATCCACGCGCCGCATCCTTCACCCTCTCCTTGTGCTCAAGAGGAAGGTAGGACGGGAGGGCGTCGCTTGTCCCGCGCCTTCTATTTCCCTCTCCCTGTACTCAGGGGGAGGGCAGGGAGGGGGTTCCCCGATTCTCTATCCCCCCGCAAATTCCTTCGGCGCATCCACAATCCGCAAACAAGCCGTAGGCGGCTGAATCGACGGCAGCCGATCAATCTCCGCCAGCGCCGCCTGCACCGATCCCTCCCGAGCCTGATGCGTCGTAATCACCACCGGCACCTGATGCCCGTCATTCGCCTCATGCTGCAAAATCGCCGACAAACTGATCTTCTTCTCCCCCAATATTTTCGTCACCTGCGCCAAAACCCCCGGCTCGTCCTTCGCCAGCAACCTCAAATAATACCGGCTCACCAGTTCCTGATGCGGCAGCACCTCCGCCGGTTTCACCTGATCCGGAAAAACCCGCAGATGATTGAACGCCGTCGGAATCACCCCCAGCGCTACGTTGATCACGTCCGCCACCACCGCGCCCGCCGTTGGCATCTGCCCCGCCCCGCGCCCGTAAAAAAGCGTGTGCCCGATGGCATGCCCCCACAAACTCACCGCGTTGAAACTCCCGCTCACATCCGCCAGCACATCATCCTTATGCACCAGCGACGGATGCACCCGCAGCGAAATCTTCTCCCCGTGCCTCTGCCCGATCGCCAGCAGCTTGATCACATACCCCAGCTCCTGCGCAAACTTGATGTCCGCTTCTTGAAGCTTGTCGATCCCCTCCGTATGAATATCCGCCTCGGCTATCCGTACGTTAAACGCCAATCCCGCCAATATCGCCAGCTTCTGCGCCGCGTCCCGCCCCGAAACATCCATCACCGGATTCGCTTCCGCAAACCCCGCCTTCTGCGCCTCCGCCAGCGCAGTGCTCATACGTCCATCCATGGCTCTTCATCCGCGTCAAAATAAAATTGCACGTCCCATTCACGATTCCCAACAGCGCGTCGATCCGATTCGCGACCAATCCGTGCAATATCGCGTTGATGATCGGTATTCCGCCAGCGCAACTCGCCTCAAACCCAATGCAGGAATTATTCTTTCGCGCCAGCGCAAACAATTCCGGCCCGCGCGCCGCCAGCAAACTCTTATTCGCCGTCACCACCGGCTTCCCCAGCCCCAGCGCCTTGGCCACGAATTTCCCCGCGGTCTCCACGCCCCCGATGAGTTCGATGACAATCTGCGTCCGCGGGTCGTCGATCGCCTTGTCCGCATCGGCATGGATCGGAATTTGCACCCCCGGCCGGGCCCGCGCCGTGTCCTTATCCACCACATGCACCAGATCGAGCGAAAGCCCCGTCCGCTCCCGGATTAGATCGCGCTGCTCATGAAGAATGCGCGCAACGCCCGTACCGATCGCGCCGCAGCCCAAAAGGGAAATTCCAACCGTCCGTTCACTCATATGGGGATTCCGTCACCGCTGAATCTAAGTCGCTGGTAGGGGGGAATCAAGGACACGATCCCTCCGGTCTTCGATAAGCGATTAATTAAGATTTAGGTCGGTTACGACACCCGTGCCGAAGAGACGCGTTGGCTCGAACACGAAAAACCATTGCCGGTTCGACGGCACCCGGCCGGCCCGATCACAGGGGCAAAACCCTTCGCGGAAGGCAGCCCAAGATTCGCCGCCGTCGTCGCTTCTCCGGCCTTCGCGCCGAGCGTGCGGATGGCGCACCATCAGGCCAGGTCGGACAAGCGGGGCTGTGAAGGACGGTTGAGGTCGGCCGCGAAGGCCGAAATTCCTTTTACATCTGCCGCCGCAGGCCGCGACTCCCCGAGCATCCTCGCGCGAAGGCTCATCCGTCACCCATCAGGCCAGCCAACCGCCCCCGAATCGGCAGCGCCTCCTCACATACGAGCCCACGCATCTCCTTGCCACGAAAGTCATAACCGATTATCACGCCTTGAATTTCGACCATCGGCCTCAGCATTTCCCTGTAGGTTTGACGTCCCCTCCCCCCACCCTTACGATCCAACCGCGATATGTTCGCCATCGTCAGCGATATTCACGGAAATCTCGAAGCCTTTACGACGGTCTTAGCCGAGATCGACCGCCGTGGCATCCAGAACATCATCTGTCTCGGCGACGTCGTCGGGTACGGCCCCAATCCCATGGAATGTCTCGATCTCGTCGCCGCCCGTTGCCGTGCCTCCCTCATGGGCAATCATGACTTTGCGGTTTTTTACGAGCCCTACAACTTCAATCAGGGCGCCGAGCAGGCCTGCTACTGGACCCGCCAATGCTTCGAGGACGACACCGACGTCGCCCGCCGCGCCAACCGCTGGAAATTCCTCGGCAATCTCCCCGTCCGCCTCAAAACCAGCGATTTCCTCGCCGTCCACGCCTCGCCCCGCAGGCCTATCAACGAATACATTTTCCCCGACGACATCTACACCAACCCGGGGAAATTCGTCAGCATCTTCGAACGCTTCGACCGCCTCTGCTTCGTCGGACACACCCACGTCCCCGGCGTCTTCCTCGAAGGACCCGACTTTTACAGCCCCGACGAACTCGACTACAAGTTCGAACTCACCGATGAAAAAGCCATCGTCAACGTCGGTTCCGTCGGCCAGCCCCGCGATCGCGACCCCCGCACCAGCTTCGTCGTCGTCGCCGATACCTATGTCGAATTCGTACGACTGGTCTACGACGTCGAAAAAACCGTCAAAAAAGTGGAAGCCATTGATGCCCTCGACAATTTTCTGGGGACGCGACTCATCGATGGCAGATAGCCCCACCCATAGCGAGATCTTCTGATGGACAAAAAGAGCTATATCGCAATGGGGGCGCTGTTCCTCGCCGTGATGGGGTACTACTTCTACGTCGAAACCGTCGTACGCAAGAACCATCCCGAATACGACTGGAACAACCAGAACTCCCAACTAAACCAGCCGCAGTCCGTCAGCAGCGCCGGCCAGGCGACCACCCAGACCGAGCCCGCGCTCGGATTAACCACCGCACCGGCAACCTCCTCCTCCGCGGCCGTCGTCGCCGGCGGCTCACCAACGCCCCCCGTCTGGATCGGTTCGAAAAAGGATAACGATCCCGATTACGCCGTCGGCTTGCAGATCGCCCCCGACGGCGCCGCCCTCAACTCAGCCATCCTCAACGAATTCAAATCCGCCGATGAGAAGGGTCTCTACACCTTCCAGGAGCCGTACGACTCCGATTGGAACTCCCTCGCCACGCGCGAAATCTCCTTCAATGGCGCCGACGTCAACGTCGCGGGCTCCGCCTGGAAACTTGAATCCTCCACCGCCTCTTCCGCCGTGTACGGTCTCGATATTTTTTCCCCCGCCGGCAAACCCCTGGCCCACGTCACCAAATCCTGGCAAGTCGAGGATAGAGGCCCCAAGAAAATCGCGACAACACCGCCGCCGGTTACGAAGTCGATCTCAATTACTCCGTCACCAATCTCGCCCCCAATTCCGCGACCGCCAAAATCTCCTTCAACGGGCCCACCATGCCTCCGCGCGAGGCCGAGCGCCAGGACGACCGCCAGATCGTCACCGGCTACGACAAGGGCAACCAAAACATCGACCTCGTCCGCTACGCCGCCACCGATTTCAAACCCGAAACCCCCTCCAAAGATCTCTCCCGCAGCAGCAACGGCTATCGCATGCTCTGGAGCGGCGTCACCAGCCTCTATTTCAGCGCCATCGTCCAGCCCCAGAACGAAGGCCAGGTCGACACCGAAACCGCCGCTGCCCAAAACCCCCAGGACGCCCCCGAGGATCGCCGCATCGCCCTCACTTTCCAGACCCAGGACCTCAAGCTCGCCCCCGGCACAACCGTCGATGTCCCCCTGAAAATATTCCTCGCCCCCAAGAGCCGCTCCATGCTCGAGGGAGATTATTACTCCCAGTTTCCCGCGCGAATATAGCCAGCTCCTCAACACCACGTCCGGCATGTGCGGCATTTGCGCCTTCTCCTGGCTCATCGACTTCCTCGTCTCGTTCCTCACCTGGCTCCACTGGTTCTGGCATGACTGGGGACTGGCGATCATCACCCTCGTCTTCCTCGTCCGTCTCATTCTGCACCCCATCACCAAGCACTCCATGGTCTCGACCATGAAGATGCAGAAGATGGGCCCCGAACTCGAACGCCTCAAAAAGAAATTCGGCGACGACAAGGACGGCTTCTCCAAGGCCCAGGTCCAGCTCTACAAGGAAATGGGCTTCACCCCCGTCCTCGGCTGTCTCCCCATGTTCCTCCAGATGCCCATCTGGATCGCCCTCTATTCCGCCCTGCAAACCGAAATCGAACTCCGCCAGGCCCGCTTCCTCTGGGGACTCACCTGGATTCACGACCTCGCCCGCCCCGACCGCCTCATCACCTGGGACGCCCACCCCTTCACCTTGCCCCTGCTGGGACACATCACTTCCCTCAACGTCCTGCCCATCCTCATGGGCTTCGGCTATTTCTTTCAACAAAAATACACCCCCAAGCCTCCAGCCTTGACCCCAGAGCAGGCCTCCCAGCAAAAAATGATGCAGTACATGACCCTCCTCTTCCCCCTCTTTCTCTACAACGCCCCCAGCGGCCTGAACCTCTACATCCTCACCAGCGGCCTGGTCGGTATCATCGAAAACAAACGCATCCGCGACCACATCAAGCAGGCGCGAAGAAGCGGAAAAAGAAGGCAAAGTCTTTGTGGAAACCCGCGCCACCCGCCAGGGCAAACAGCAGAAAAAGGGAGACGGACAAAACAAGGACATGAAAAAAGTGAACTTCCTGGCCAGATGGTGGGCCGAATTGCAGCAACGAGCCGAGTCCGTCCGCAAAGAAGCCGACCGCCGAAATCGAAAAAATTAGAACCGCGGATTTCGCGGATGGGCGCGGATAAAAATCACATTTCTCTTTTTGCCCTTATCCATGTAATCCGCGAAATCCGTGGTCTAACTTCATTACAAAGGTCGTAGCGGTGAATCTCGACGACACCATCATCGCGATCTCCTCCGCGGTCGGATCATCAGCAAGAATCATCCTCCGCACCAGCGGCCCCCACACAGATAGGATCCTCGAAAGTCTCGGTTGTCCCGCGACGCCCGTCCCCTGCGAGCGCAATAAAATCCACCTAAAAAATATCAGCTTCCCCGCCTCGATCTGGAAATTCTCCGCCCCCCACAGCTATACCGGCCAGGACATGGCCGAGTTCCATATCCCCGGCAATCCCCTCCTCGCCCGGCTGCTCATGGAACGCGCCATAGAACTCGGCGCCCGTCCCGCCGACCCCGGCGAATTCACCGCCCGCGCCTATTTCAACAACAAACTCGATCTCACCCAGGCCGAGGGCGTCGCCGCCTCCATCTCCGCGCGCTCCGCCGCCGAGCTCGCCGCCGCCCGCCAGCTCCTCTCCGGCCAGCTCGCCCGCCGTCTCCGCCCCATCATGGACAACCTCGCCGACACCGCCGCCCTCGTCGAAGTCGGCATCGACTTCTCCGAAGAAGACGTCCAATTCCTCTCCCACTCCCAAATCGAAAACCGCCTCGCCAAAATCAACCAGGCGATCGACGATCTGTTGCGCGAAAGTTCCCGCTTCGAAAACCTCTCCCACGAGCCGACAATCGTCCTCTGCGGCCCCCCCAACGCCGGCAAAAGCACGCTCGCCAACGCCCTGGCCGGCCAACTCCGCTCCATCGTCTCCCCCGTCGCCGGCACCACCCGCGACATTCTCGCCGCCGAAGTCTTCCTCCCCCGAGGAAAAATCCGCCTCCTGGACATCGCCGGCATCGAGACCCCCGCAAGCGGCGAGATCGCCCGTCAGATGCAACACCAAGCCCAATCCGCAATCGCCCAGGCCGACCTGATCGTCAGCGTCAAAGAAATATCCGACGATTCCCCAACCACTCTCCCGCGCCACCCAGACCTCTGCGTAAGAACCAAAGCCGACCTGCACCCCAAATTGCTCGCCCCCACCAACGAACTCCTCATCACGCGCCCTAACCGGCCATAACCTCGACCGCCTCCGCACCGAACTGGATCGCCTAGCCTTCGGCTCCAATTCCCCCCAATCCAAACTCGCCCTGACCGCCCGTCATCTCGCCGCCATCGAAGAAGCCCGCCGCTCCCTGACCGACGCCAGCAAACACACCGAGTCCCCCGAACTCCTGGCCGCCGACCTCCGCGCAAGCCTCGACTCCCTGGGCGACATCCTGGGCCTGATCACCCCCGACGATGTCCTAGGCCGAATCTTCTCCACCTTCTGCATCGGAAAATAATCCCCGCTACCCGCGCCATCCCTCCGCCCCCAGACCCCATTGCGAAAAGGGTCCCGATTCACCCACCAGGCCAGCCAGATGCCCTCGCATCGGCCACGCCTTCTCCTATTCGAGCCAGCGAATCCCCTCGCCACGAACAATACCCCGACCCGCCTCCTCCCAATCCCCCTCACATTCAACACGCCTTGCAACCCGCGCCCCCCAAACCTACCTTCTCACACAACTAAGAAACCCATGCCCCAACCTCCACCCCAGGAAGAAGCCAAAAAATCCCCCGCGCCGCGCCGCAGACCAACCCCGCCCCGGCTTTCCCGCCTGATTCCAATCGCGCACCCGCCCCCGCGCAAACTCCTAATCCCGCGCAAGATTCCCTCCCCGGCCTAACCCCCGCCATGCGCCAATACCACCAGTTCAAATCCCAATACCCAGGCTACGTCCTCTTCTTCCGCATGGGCGACTTCTACGAAATGTTCTGGGAAGACGCCAAACTCGCCGCCAAAGTCCTCGGCGTATCCCTCACCACGCCGTTCCCGCGGCGGCCTCGATTCCCAGGACGCCATCCCCATGGCCGGCGTCCCCTTCCACGCCGTCGACAACTACCTCCGCCGCATGATCGCCGCCGGCCACAAAGTCGCCATCTGCGAACAAGCCGAAGACCCCGCCCAGGCCAAAGGCGTCATCCGCCGCGAAGTCGTCCGCCTCATGACCCCCGGCACCCTCACCGACGATTCTCTCCTGGACGGCGAATCCGACCAACTATCTCGCCGCCGTCGCCTCCGGCGTCACCCAAGCCGACGGCTACCGC
This sequence comes from uncultured Phycisphaerales bacterium, assembly GCA_963844715.1. Classification (GTDB taxonomy): domain Bacteria; phylum Planctomycetota; class Phycisphaerae; order Tepidisphaerales; family Tepidisphaeraceae; genus UBA1161. The sequence goes on from CAWJPJ010000007.1 coordinate 1,153,828, forward strand.
ACCTCCCTCGCCTGGGTCGAACTCTCCACCGGCGCCTGCGCCGCCATCAGCGGCCGACCAATGCCAGATCCTCGACGAAATCGCCCGCCTCAAGCCCGCCGAAATCCTCGTTCCCGAACTCGCCACCGGCCAGCCCCACGACCTCGCCACGCGCCATCGAACAACTCGGCCCCTTCTCCGTCACCGCCCGCCCCGGCTGGCAGTTCTCCGCCCACCACGCCAAGGAACAGCTCCGCGAACAGTGGCAAATCTCCACCGCCGCCGGTCTCGGCTTCTCCGACGACGACCCCGCTCTCCCCGCCGCCGCGGCTCTCCTCACCTATCTCCAGGAAACCCAGAAAACCGCCCTCGCCCACATTCGCCCCATGCGCCGCCACATCGTCGAAGATCATCTCTCCATCGACCCCGCAAGTTGGCGCAGCCTCGAAATCGAACGCACCGTCCGCTCCGGCGGAACCGACGGCTCCCTCTTCGATTCCATCGACCGCACCCGCACTTCCATGGGCGCCCGCCTCCTCCACGAATGGCTTCGCTACCCCCTGGCCGAAGTCGAACACATCCAGGCCCGCCAATCCGCCATCGCCGCGCTCCTCGCTTCGCCCGATGACCTCCGCGCGATCGCCGACCAACTCGACGACGTCTGCGACATCGAGCGCATCGTCGGCCGCATCGCCGTCGCCCGCGTCAGCCCGCGCGATCTCGCCGCCCTCTCCCGCTGCCTCGCCACCCTCCCCAATCTCCTCGACCGCCTCAGCTCCCTCCCCGCATCTGCCGAAGTCGCCCCCGAACTCACCCGCATGCGCCCCTTTTTGCGCCGAGCAGGCAAAATTTCTTTCCAGCGCCATCCGCCCCGACCCCGCCCCCCATCTCCGCGAAGGCGGCGTCATCGCCCCCGCCTTCGACCCCGAACTAGACCGCCTCCGCCAGATCGGAACCAACAGCCACAAATGGCTAGCCGAATTTCCAAGCCCGCCTCGCCACCGAATCCGGCATCCCCACCCTGAAAGTCGGCTTCAATAAAATCTTCGGCTACTACATCGAAGTCACCGACTCTCATCGCCAAAAAGTCCCCGCCGCCTGGACCCGCAAACAGACCGTCAAAAACGCCGAGCGCTATATCACCGAAGAACTCAAAACCTTCGAAACCGAAGCCCTCACCGCCCAGGAGCGCGCCGTCGAACTCGAGCAGCAGCTCTTCGAACAAATTCGCGTCGCCCTTCTCGCCCACGTCGCCCCCTTCGCCGAACTCGCCCAGGGCCTGGCCCGTCTCGATTGCCTGAGCGCCCTGGCCAACCTCGCCGCCGAGCGCCGCTATTGCCGCCCCGAAATCACCACCACCCGCACCCTCGAAATCATCGAAGGCCGCCACCCCGTCCTCGAGCAGCAACTCAACAGCGAATTCGTCGCCAACGACGCCCGCTTCGCCGGCGAAGACGCCGTCCTGCTCATCACCGGCCCCAACATGGCCGGAAAATCCACCTTCATCCGCCAGGTCGCCCTCATCACCATCCTCTCCCAGATCGGCAGCTACGTCCCCGCCAAATCCGCCCGCATCGGCATCGCCGACCGTCTCTTCGCCCGCATCGGCGCCAGCGACGAAATCCACGGCGGACAATCCACCTTCATGGTCGAAATGGTCGAAACCGCCAACATCCTCAACAACGCCACCGAAAAAAGCCTCGTCATCCTCGACGAAATCGGCCGCGGCACCAGCACCCTGGACGGCCTGAGTCTCGCCTGGGCCATAGCCGAACACCTCGCCCTCGTCGTCCGCCCCCGCACCCTCTTCGCCACCCATTACCACGAACTAACGGATTTAGCCGACCGCTTCAAAGCCGTGCGGAACCTAAACGTCGCGGTCAGAGAATGGGAAGACCAGGTCATCTTCCTACACAGAATCGTAGAAGGCGGCACAGACCGCTCCTACGGCATCCACGTCGCCCGCCTAGCCGGCGTCCCCTCCGAAGTCCTCCACCGCTCCCGCCAACTCCTCAGCGAACTAACCGTCCACCACGTAGCCAGCCCCAAACTCTTCCGCAAACAAACCGCCCACGACCCAGACCAGCTCCATCTGTTCGTAGACCCCGCAAGAGAAGTAGCGACCGAACTGGCCGCCGCAGATTTAGAAAAACTCTCGCCTATCCAGGCGTTTGATTTGCTGCGGAAGCTGCAAGAAAAAATGAAAAAGTAACCCCCGCTGCGCGGTTCTCGGTCCAATCCCCCTCTTCACACCTTCACACCTTCAAACTCTTCACACCTCCACCCCACCCCGCTCCAGGCCTTCGATCTGCTCCGCAAGTTGCAGGGAAAAATGAAGAAGTAACCCGCGCTCCAGCTTTTTCCCCCTCTCCATGTAGTCAGGGAGAGGGCAGGGGTGAGGGTTCTTTGTCCCCCGCCATTTAGCGGCCCGTGCGCAGCACCGCCGTCCCTCCCCCGTCGAAATTCGATCCCCTCCGGGAGTTGCCGGAGAAGCCCGGGTATGCGTCGAAACCGGCCAGCAGTTCTTCTCTCCCCAGACCGTCGAACGCATTCACGCCATCATCCGCGGCAAAGGCAAGCCCGCAAGAACAATGCAAACCCCCGTCTACGAATTCGCGGCGTAGCCACGCGCGCTCTCCCTCCGTCAATCGCACCCTTCACACCTTCACACCTCCAAACCCTTCACACCTTCACACCCTTCACACCTCCAAACCCTTCACACCTCCAACCCGCCCCGCTTCAAGCATTCGATCTCCTGCGCAAGTTGCAAGAAAAATGAGGAAGTGACTCCCGCTTCCGCCGGTGATAGCATGATCGCTTCCAAGCAACCCCACGCCCCCCGGGGCGTATCCAAACGCGCTGGTCAAACGCGCCAGTCGAACGCAGTAGTCAAATTCGCCGGTGGCCCAAATGCGAACGCAGTGGACAAAAATACTCATCTGCATGTCGCTCGCGACCGGCTTGATCGGCCTACCGCCAGCCGCCCACGCGGCCGACGACACCGCTCGCTTCCTTGGCTCCTGGATCGCCACCCTTCCCTACAACGGCCAGACCATTTCCATCGTCTCAATCCACGACGCCGGCGGATTCAAAAATTACCTGCTCCTTCCCAACGGCGCCCTGCCGTTCGGCGCCGGGACATTTTCCGCCACCGACGGCAAATGGGCCACCAACGCCCCAGCGCCCAATGATTCCGGAACCTATCAATTCGCCAATGACAACTCCGTCAGTTGCACCAATTCCACCGGCAGCCTTCTGGTTTGGAATCGATACAACGCTCCCCTCCCGCCGGTCATTGCTCCTTCACCAGCCCCAGCGCCCGCCCCCGCCCCCGCGCCGCCTTCGGCGCCCGACTACCAGCAAGAGATGGCCCAGTACCGCAAGGCCGCGGGCGCCGGAGATGCCTCCGCCATGGACAACATCGGCGAACTCTATCTCTACGGCCAGGGCGTCCCGCAGGATTACCAGCAAGCCATGGTCTGGTTTCGCAAAGGCGCCGACCTCGGCAACGCCGCCGCCATGTGCGATATCGGCTACCTCTACGAAAGAGGCCTGGGCGTCCCCCAGGATTACGCGCAAGCCATGACCTGGTATCAAAAGTCCTCCGCGGCCGGCAGCGCAATCGGCACCTGCAATGTCGGCGAGCTATATTCCGCCGGCTCCGGCGTCCCCAGGGATTACCAGCAGGCGATGACCTGGTACAAAAAAGCCGCCGCCGCCGGCAACGCCACAGCCATGTACGACATCGGCTTGCTCTACGAAAACGCCCGCGGCGTCCCGCAGGATGACGTGCAAGCCGCCTCTTGGTTCAGCAAAGCCGTCGCCGCCGGCAGCACCCCAGCCGCTTGCGAGCTGGGATACTTCTACGGCGTCGGCCGAGGCGTTCCCCTCGATTATCAGCGCCTCCATGCAACTCGCTCTCGTCGCCGCCAACGCCGGCAATTCCACAGCCATGTTCAACGTCGCCAAGATGTATTGGTACGGCCAAGGCGTCCCGGTCGACCAAACCACCGCCATCCAATGGTGCCGAAAATCCGCCGCAGCCGGCGATTCCGATGCTCAGAGTTGGTTGAACGCAACGGGGAACTAGAACGAACTCCGCCGCGATCTTAGAGCAATCTGCACGAACAAGCGGCGATTCTCGGGCATTCCCCCTCCGCCGGTCCTCCGCTAGTTTCGGCACGACGGGAACCGGTCCTTCCCTCTTTCCCCCTCCCTCGGTACTCCGGGGGAGGGCTGGGGAGGGGGCCTCTGAGTGCGGCTGATGATCCATTCTGATCCTTGCCCTCCCAATAACCGATACGTATGATATAATTTGGATAACACGTATCAGGAGCCCCAGTATGAAAAAGCTAACCCTCACCGCCGAGCCTGAAGTCATCGACATGGCCAAAAAGCTTGCCGAAGCCCGTGGCACCAGCGTCTCCGGCATGTTCAGCCAGCTCATCCGCGCCATGGGCACCCCACACGCCCGCCGATCCACCCCCATCGGCTCGATCACCAAACGCCTCACCGGCATCGCACGCCCCCCGCGCCGCAAAACCGACCGGCGCCTTCTCGAAGACGCCCTTATCCAGAGATTTGCCCGATGAGCGAGATCATTTTCCTGGATACCAACGTCCTCCTCGACGTACTACTCGCCCGCGAGCCGTTCCTCCAGCACTCCCAGCGCCTCTGGTCCCTCGCCGAACGCGGCCGCATCCAAGCCGCCGTCTCCGCCGTCAGCTTCCTCAATGTTTACTACATCGTCCGCCGCCTCGCCTCCCGCCCCCAGGCCGACCGCGCCGTCCGCGGCTTGCGCCATCTTCCAGATCGTCCCCGTCGACCGCGAAATCATCGATCAAGCCATCGAGTTCCGCTCCGCCGACTTCGAGGACGCCGTCCAGCACGCCTGCGCTGTCCGCGCCGGAGCCGTCTGCATCGTCACCCGCGACGAACGCCATTTCTCCCGCTCCAACATCCCCGCCATGGCCCCCGACGCCTTCCTCGCCAAAATCGACTCCGAATAAACGCCCGCGCCAATAGTTGGGGGCGCGTGCTCAGCACCGCGCGTCCAAAATTTAGCCCGCCAAAACGCCGAGAGCCGAAGCTGAAATCCATCAAAACGCCAACCGCACACCGGCTAAAGGGTCGTTCCGAGCATTTCACCAGGCATTTAAAGCTAACCCCCAAAGCAGCATCTCAGCGGCCAATTTACGATCCACTCTGGCTACGGGGAACTCCAAGGCGGTCATAAAGTTCCCCCTCTTTTTTAAAAAGCATCGAGTCGCCATACCTACGCCCGGAAAGCCGGGCGGCGTTGTCGAGGACCGTGTTGTAGTGCGCGGTGAGAGCGTGTCTAAAGAAACTTGGGACGTCCAGGACACCACCGGATAGATGAACCTGAGCCCACTCCAAGTCGTCGAGGGACAAGATCGTCCAATCTATATCGTGCATCGCCGCTGGCAGATCCGCCCTCAGAAATTCCTTGAAGGGCACACTTCCCGACAAATAGGTTGGCTCAAGAGTGACCACAACGGGTATGAACTCCTTGCATCTTGCAAGTCGCTCAAGGCCCTTCATTTTTCCTGCCGCCGCAGATCGAAATTCGAACACCTGTATCAATCCGTCCCTGATAGCCCTCAGGCTTTCCTCGAGCTTATCTTCGCGACCGGTTGCATAAACGATCCGATGGATTCTCGCGATCTTGACCTCGACCAAAACCGCGGTTTTCCCTTCGAGCAATACAAAATCCGGAATTTTGCCCGCGCTCGTGGGGTAGGTTTGTCGAATCTCGTCCTCCGATATTACGTGGCCGTCGGGAACGCAATTGCGCAGTAAACGACCAACATACAAAGTAAGTAAATGGCCAAAGTATTCGTCGAACGAATCCCTCCACCGCATGTGCATGTCGTAATAGACCCCGCTGGTCAACCGATAAAGAAGCAAATCTGGTAAGGGAGCGATCATCCGATCAAACTCCATCCGTGCCCCTATTTCCAGAGGCCATGGCCGAATGAGAGGGAAGACCATTAAAGAGTTGAAGTCGTATGCCGCGTAGTCGCGGCATTGTTGCTGCAGCTTACTGGAACGCCTCGCGTGTTCAGAGCTATCGGCGGCGAAATTTCTAAGCACCGCTTGTACGGTATCATCGTCGGCAACCGCCAATCCGACCTCCCTTGCCCTTTTGAAGTAGGTTCGCGCGAACCCGAGTTGGTTGCCGCTCCTAGCTGCCGCATACGCCACGAGCCCTACGTTGATGAAGTCTGTGACGTCCGTTCCAGTCAGATCTCTAAATCGGGCAGCAAAATCGAAGGGGGGCACGTGCTTCATTCCCAGCAGCTGCATGGGCAAGTCGTTGTACATTATTTGAGTGCGCCCCAATTTGCCGCAAGGATTAATCACATAGGGGAATTGGTTGCCAGCGTGGCGCAGCATGATCGATAAGGTAGATCTCGGAACATCGTCGCTCCAAGCCACCGGGTCAGCATGCGCAAATTTGGCAGCCAAGTTTAGTATCGGACTCAGTTCGCCTGGCGCGATTGGCGTCGCATTCTCAGTCATAGGCCCCGGGATTCCATATCGTGTGATAAAGCGGGCCGCGGTTCCCACTACATGCGGGGGAATTCCAGTCGCTGTCTCAGGCGAGTAGGCGGGCAGTGCCGCGCACCGCCAGAAGCAATCCATCCAACTGATATCGTCGCACCTCTCGCGCAATTCGCTCCTCTAATTCAACGAGCTCCGCCAAGCTCCCGATCTCCATTTTAGCCATCGTCATTACAGGCTCGATTCCGTCGTCAGCCGCGCGGCGCTAATGAGCAAACTGTGCAATAAATCGTTTGCGGGGGATCCATCTAAGTCAAACCAGTCACCCGGGCAAGACCGATCAGGTCCGATGTGACCCGAGACAAGGACGAGTTTGCTCTCCCGGCGGACTGCGCATCTCGAAGGAAGCCGTCGATGGCGGAAACGAGCCGACCCAAGGGCCTCGGCTGCCGGACAGCACAAGGGAAGCGGCAGTCCCCCAACCCCCTCAAATCCAACCCCACCCGACCAACAACGAATTCCGCAATCCCCCACTGGCCCCCGCCCGCCGCGCCGGCCAACCATTCCCCCATTCGGTCATTCAGTCATTCGGGTTTGATTCGGAATTCGGATTTCTGATTTCACCCCCATCCGTGGCCAACCCAGTCTTTTGAGTTTTCAGCATTTAACCCAACAAAAAAATCCGCGCCCATCCTCCCCATCCGTGGTCAAAAACGAATTTGTTCAACCCCAGAAATCTGTGTGAATCCGGTCCCCATCTGTGGCAAATACAGTCTTTTGAGCTTTCAGCGTTCACAATCTGGCAACTGACAACGAGCAACTAATTCCAATCTGTGTCCATCTGTCCCCCATCTGCGGCCAAAAACCCCGCATGAATCCGTGGCCAAAAAAGTCTGTTGAATGTAAATCAAACTCCCCCTCCTGCCCTGAGCTACGTCGAAGGGAAGTCCCCAGCAGCATCAAGAGTGTAACCTTTTGTCAGCTTCTGTCCCTTGGTCCGGCGGACCAACCCTGCCCGTCGCGAGCGCAGTCGAACGGAGGGAACTCGAAGGGCCTTACCCAAATCCCCATCCACATCAAAAGTGTTACCTTTTGTCGGAAACTTATTTCTCCGGCGCAGAATTCTCCCCCGACGTCGGCGGATTTTCCATCGGCGGCTGCTTCCGCCTCGACATCGAAACCCTCAACGTCTCCATCAATCTCGGTATATGCGGCGGCGACATGAAGATCCGCGCCGACACCGCCGCCGTGGGATAGAAGTCGGTCAGGAAGTCGATGAAGAACTCGGCCGGCGAGTGTCCCATCCGCACGTTGTTCGCGTACGCCCCGTTCAGCATCTCCTCCGGCAGCTTGAAGTTCTCATAAATCTCCGCGATCGTCGGCCGCCGTGCCGGCGGCTTCGGCAATTGCGGCGGGGCCCCGAACGCCTGCGTGTACTTGCTCAAGTTGTCCTCCACCACCGCCAAAAGCTTCTGCATCATCACCGGCGGCACCACCACCCGCGCGACGAACTGATACGGCCGAACCACCCCCTGCACAAAATCCAGCACATACTCATTCGGCGTATCCAGCACCACCAAGCCCGTGCTCGTCACCCCGCGCGTCACCCGATCCAAAACCCGCGCCGAAACAGGCTGATGCTGAACCTGCTGCGTATACGCACTGGAATCATTCGGCGAAGGTTGCGCCGGCTGCGACCCCGGATCAGGCGATTGCGGTGGTTCATTTTCCATAAGTGTTGCCCTAAAAACCCGTGCGTTTAAATTGCTTTTCCAAGTCGTGCAATGTTAGTCGCAGCGTCGTCGGTCGGCCATGGGGGCAATTACTTCCCCGTTCCAGCAGATGCCGCCGCGCGAGCAGCGCCTCGATTTCCGCCGCCGAAAGCGGATCGCCCGCTTTGATCGCCGCTTTGCACGCCATCATATCCAGAACTTCGTGCAGCATCTCTTCCTGATTCAGATCAAGCTGTTCCTGTTCCCCTTTTTCGAGCAGTTCGCGGAGGAAATCGATCGGATCGAGCCGATGCAAAAAGCTCGGAAACGCGTGCACTGCCACGCCATCCGGCCCGACGGCCGCCGCTTCGATTCCCAATCGCTGCAAAAGCTCCTGCGCCTGTTCGAGTATTTCAATCTGTCGCGCCGACGCCGGAAAAGTCGCCGGAATGAGCAGCCGCTGGCTTTCCAGCGGCCCGCGATTCACGCGCACCAGCAAATCTTCATACATCACCCGTTCATGCAACGCGTGCTGATCGATAATGATCAGTCCATCTTCCGTTTCGGCCACAAGATAACTGTTGTGCAATTGCAGCGCCGGCGTAACCCCCGCATCCGCGGGTTTAATTGCCCGCGAAATCGGCGCCGAAGCAAAAGGACCCGCATTCGCCACAGGCGTTGAAAACGCAGAGGCCGAAGATTGCGATGACGTCGCCGGCGCTGCGATGGACGACGGCGACTGAAAAAACGCCGCAAGGCGCTGCCGCAACTCCACGCGTTCGGTTTCATCTTGAGCCCGGTTGAGCGAAGCGGCGGGCGAAAGATCGCTGCCGAGCAGTCTTTCGCGCACCGCCGACAAAACCAAACCGTGAATCCGGCCGCTGTCGCGAAAGCGCACTTCCGATTTCGTGGGATGCACATTCACATCCACATCCCCCGGCGGAATCGTCAGGAAAAAAATCGCCGCCGGTTGCCGCCCCGGTTCGGTGAGTCCCCGATACGCTTCGCGCAGGCGCGTGCTGAATAAACCGATCGCGAATCCAGCGGTTGTTCAGAAAAAAGAATTGATGTTTCGGCGTCGGCCGCGCCAGTTCCGGCTTTCCGATCAAGCCTTGCAGCGAAATTTCCGCATCGCGCACGTCGATGGAAAGCGAAAGCGCCGCAAATTCCTCCGGCCACGCCGCCAGCCAGCGCGTTTTCGCATCCGTCCTTGGCAAATCGAGAACGGTTCTCCCGTTGTGAATCAATTTAAACGCAATTTCCGGAAACGGCACGGCCAATCGGAGGATTGCGTCGCTGACATGCCCGAATTCCGTCGGTGCGCTGCGCAGAAATTTCCGTGCGCCGGGATATTGAAAAAAAGATGCCGAACCTCGATGACCGTTCCGAAATTTCCCGCCGCGGCTTGGGGCTCGTCGATGATTCCGCCGCGATTTTGGATTTCATACGCGATCTGTTCATCGCGCACGCGGGAAAGAATTCGCGATTGCGCAACCGATCCGATGCTCGCCAGCGCTTCGCCGCGAAAACCCATCGTGGAAATTCGAAAAAGATCGTCTTCGTCGTGAAGTTTGCTGGTGGCGTGCGACGCGAAAGCGAGGGGAAGCTCGGCGGCGGGGATTCCCTGGCCGTCGTCGATGACGCGGATGAGTTCGATGCCGCCCTCCTCGATTTCGACGACAATCCGGGTCGCGCCGGCGTCGAGGGAATTTTCGACCAGTTCCTTGACGACCGAGGCGGGGCGTTCGATCACTTCGCCGGCGGCGATGCGATTGACGAGCGCGGGGGAGAGACGTTCGATGGCGTTTCGCTGCACGAGCGGGATTATAACGGAGAGAGGCGCAAATTGATTCAGGTGATGGATCGGACAACACCGCCGTCGACGCGGAGGGAGGCGCCGTTGGTGGCCGAGGAGAGGGGCGAGGCGACGAACGCGACGAGATTGGCGACTTCCTCGGCGGTGGCGAAGCGTTTGATCAGGGAACTGGGGCGGATGGATTTAAAGAATTCGGTTTCGAGTTGCTTGGGCGTGATGTTTTGCTTCTCGGCGATGCCGTTGAGGAAGGAGACGGCGCCTTCCGAGGCGGTGGGGCCTGGGAGGACCGCGTTGACGGTGACGCCGGTGCCGGCGGTGGTTTCGGCCAGGCCTCGTGAGAGAGCGAGCTGGGCGGTTTTGGTCAGGCCATAGTGGATCATTTCGGCGGGGATCTGGATGCCGGATTCGCTGGAGATGAAGATGATGCGACCCCAATTCTTCGCGAGCATTTTGGGAAGATAAAAGCGGCTGAGGCGAACGCCGCTCATGACGTTGGTCTGAAAGAGTTCGTTCCACTCTTCGTCATCGATCTGCTCGAAGGAAGTGGGGCGGAAGATGCCGGCGTTGTTGACCAGGATGTCGGCATGAGGGAGTTCCTCAGTGATGCGGGAGCAGCCTTTGGCGGTGGAGACATCGGCGCCAATGCCGCTGACTTTTGCGTGGGGAGCGGCGGATCGCACGGTGGCGATCGCCTGATCGACGCGCTGGTTGGTGCGGCCGTTGAGGACGACGGTGGCGCCTTCCTTGGCCAGGAGGGTCGCGATGGCGAGGCCGATGCCTGCGGTGGAGCCGGTTACGAGGGCGATTTTGCCGGTGAGTTGGAGGTCCAAGGGGGTTTCCTTTCGAAAGGGCGACCATTCTAGGCCGCAAATATGGCGGGAAGTCAACAGTTTTTTCGGGACGTATTGGGCGTAGAATAAAGGGATGGAGCATCTAGAGGGACGGCAATCGATACTGGCGGCGCTGGGGCGCGGCTGCGCAAATTTGAGGTGATATTGATCGGGCACGGGGCGCATGAGTCGAAGATCCGGGACGTGCTGGCCGCGGCCGCGGCAGCGCAGGTGCCTGTGAAACGCGTGGCGCGAAGTGAACTGGATGCGATGGCGCACGGGGCGACGCATGGGGGAATCGTGGCGGTGTGCTCGAGGCAAGCCACGGACGACGGGAAAGGAACTAATGGACCTGGTTCGGGGTCTGCGGCGGGCGCCGCTGCTGCTTTTGATCGAGGGGATTGACGATGCGCGGAACCTGGGATTTACACTTCGAAGCGCGCGGGCGTTGGGGGCGGATGCGGTGTTGGTGAAGAAGCATCTTTGGGATTTTGATCCGGTGGAGGTGGCGCGGCCGGCGTCGGGGGCATATGAACAGATGCCGATGGTGCAGGTCGAGGACGAACAGATTTTGCGGGACCTCAAGCGAGAGGGGCTGCGCCTTCTGGGGTGCATCGGCGGGGCGCGGCGGAGTCTTTATGATGCGGATTTGACGCAAGGAGTCATTCTTGCGATCGGGGGAGAAAAGCGGGGATTGTCGGGGGCGGTTCGGGACCTGTGCGATGGATTGATCAGCATCCCGACGGAAGAGGGAGGGGCGTCGCTCCCGCTGTCGCATGCGGCGGCGGTTGTTTTGGCGGAAGCCCGGCGGCAAAGGCATGTTTTTAATGGGTTTGAGCGGTCGGTTCGGGTAAACTCGGGTGTTCAATCGGCGATGGTCGCCGCGGAGATGAAACAGCATGGCTAAGGCAAATGTAGATCCTGCGGAATTGAGAAGGTTTGCCCAGGATTTGAACCGGTTTAACAACGAATTACAGGGTTTGCTTGGGAGTCTTCAGACGCGCTTGCGCGGGTTGGACTCGACGTGGCGCGATCAGGAGCAGCGGAAATTCACCGAGGCGTTCGAGCAGACGCTCAAGGCGATCGGGAAGTTTCTGGAAAGCGCGCACGAGCACGTGCAGTTCCTGAACAAGAAGGCGACCGCGGTCGAGGATTATCTGAAACAGCGGTAATTTTCGCGGAGTATTTCGGGAGCGATCATGTCCACAGGCGCGCGCGTTGAATCGATCGACGCCATCAAAGAATTCCGCGTTTATCTGACCAAGTTCAAGGAAAACGCGGGGCTGGCGCTGGGAGACGCGGATTCAGATTTAAATAAGGTTCAGGCGTGGCTGGAAGGGGAGGCGCAGAACTATTGGACCGGGCAGATTCGCAAGCGGCAGGAGCTGGTTTCGCGGTGCGAGGAGGCGTATCGGCAGAAGAGGATTTATAAGGATTCGAGCGGGTCGATGGCGTCGGCGGTTGACGAGCAGAAGGCGCTGGCGAACGCGAAGAAAAGCCTCACGGAGGCACAGGAGAAATTAAAGAACGTGCAGGGGTGGAGTCGGAAGCTGCAAAAGGAAATGGTTTTGTATCGAGGCGGTGTGGCACGGTTTTCGAATGACGTGTCGGCAGGAATACCGCACGCGATTGCGCAATTGGGGGCCATGATCGAGATGCTCGAGAAATATGTCAGCATCGCAGTGGGCGAAGTTGGAGAGGGAGGAGCGGAGGGAGCGGTTGCGGGAGTGGGAGGAGAAAGCGGCGGGGCGAGGATGTCGCGATCGCCGGACGAGATGCCAGTGGCGGAGGCGAAGCCATTTGATGTCGCGGCGCTGCGAGAGGCATTGCCGAAGGACGAGGCGTTGGGAGAGCCGGTGCCGCTGGGACTGGTAACGCTTGGGGTTGGCGAGGTGAAGCCGGAGCAAAGGAGCCGGTCCGCGGGACTGCTGGTGGACGAGGGAGCGGGGGATGGGGAGACCGTGATATTGACTGGAGAATCGGCGTGGGCGGATCGGATTTTTATGGCCCGCATGGCCGATGGGCGGAAATTCGCGTGGTTTGTCGGGTCGGTCGATGCGCCGGGGGATACGGTGTACAATAAGTCGACGGTGAGCCAGCTTGAGGCTGGAAGGCCGGATATCGCCGAGCTGCTGAAACTTCCCGCCGAAACGGTCTTGATCTTCGACGGGAGCGGGCTAGCTGGTGTTTATAACTCAAGTAATGAGAATATCTTACCGCCGCCGGCTGAAGAAGAGGGGAAAAAGGCGTCGTAGAGCAACGGAGGTGTTTCCATGGGCATGCACGAAGGGCGAGCGCGACTGGGAAAATCGGTCAAAGAACTGATGATGAAATGGTCGGAGGCTCAGTCGCAATGGAACGACTCGACGAGCAAGGCGTTCGAGAAGAGATTCTTGGTTCCGATCGATATGGATTCGCGTCAGGCGATCGGGGCGATGGATCAAATGGCAAACCTTCTTCAGAAGATCAAGCACGATTGCGAATGAATTAATCATGAGTACCGATTCAGCAGTGACGATGGAGAACCTACCTCCCGAACCTCCCGAGAAAGATTCGAACGGCCAGGGCAATGGCGAAGGGGAGCCGAACGAGCCGCTTCCGCCGACGAATCGGGATTTGCAGCGTGGGGCGCTTCAGGATTTGATCGATCTGGCGACGCAGTGCGCGGATCTGGAATCGCGCCTGGACAGGGAATTGAAGGGGTCGCTGGACGACACCCAGGCGGGGAATGAGAAATCACTGGCCGATCTGGAGCGGAACTACAAGAGTCTTCAGGATCAAATCGCGCGAAATACGACGACCGGGCGGGGCAAATCGCGGCGCGGTATCAGCAGAACCAGGCGGCGCTGAAGGCGCACGATGAAACGGTCCGGCGGAAAGCGAAGAACGAATTTGAAAACGGCCAGGACGAACTAAAAAAGAAATATGAGCAGGCGACCTGGCTGGCGGAGAGCGTGCTGGAGGCAGCGGAAGGGAAGGTCGCCGACGATCTGAAAAAAGCGCAGGAGCAGCAAAGGCAGCAGGCGGAACTGCTCGACGCGAAGGAAAACGAAGCCAAGGCGCTGCTGGATCGATACAACCAGGAGCCGCCGGCGTCGCCCGCCGCGGCGAAAAAATCGGATTCGGACGAGGCAATCGTTCCCTTCGAGGAGCAGCAGCAGGTGATCGAGCAGCAGCTCTCGCAATTGGCGGGGCTGTCGGTTCCAAATCTTTTCGTGGGGATTCGGCCTTATATTCTGGTGATTTTGCTGGTGGGTTTGTCGGTCGCGGGGCCGCAGCTTGTTCCTCCCACGCTTGATCCGCAGTGGAAAATGCTGGGGATTTCGGTCGGATCGACGCTTGCCCTGGTGACGGTAGGGCTGCTGCTGCTGAAGGCGATGGCGCGGAAACAGGTTTTGGCGGCGTATCTGCCCCTGCGCAAGGCATTGGACGAGGCGCGGGGGATACGGATCAGTTGATGGAACGCGCCAACATGCAGCGCGAGATGGATTTGGCCAAGGCGGCAAAGCAGCACAAGGCCGAAAACCACGCGGCCCGCGACAAGGCGGCGCCGATCTTGGATAAAATGACCAAGAAGCGGGACGGGACGATCGCGGCGGCGCAAGCGGAATTGCAGAAAAGGACTGCGGAAAACGAGTCGCAGCGCAAGTCGGGGTCGCAGGAACTGGAAGAATGGCGGACGCAGAAGCTGGCGGAACTGAAACAGAAATACGAGACGGAACTGGCGAATATCGGTTCGCGCACGACGCAGCGGCAGGATAATCTGAAACAGCAGTTCGCATCAGACCGCGGGAATCTGGAAAAGCGCTGGCACGACGGGCTGGTGAAGATTCAGGAGCCGATTTCCGAAGAGGGGGCATCGGGCGCGCCGTGGGGTGATCCGAGCTGGGACAACTGGAAGCCGCCGACGAAGTTCCCGGCAACGATCCGGTTCGGGGAATTGCAGGTGGACTTGCAGACGATCGTGTCGGGAATCGCCAAGGAGGCGCCGTTCACGCTGCCGCTGCCGGAGACGTTTGCGGTGCCGGCGCTGATGGCGTTTCCGCGGCAGGCTTCGATGATGATCCACACGGACCGGCCCGGGCGCGCCGATTCGGTCAAGGCGATGCAGACGGTGATGACGCGGCTGCTGACGTGCCTGCCGCCGGGGCGGGTGCATTTCACGCTGTGCGATCCAGTGGGGTTGGGCCAGAACTTTTCAGGGTTCATGCACCTGGGGGATTTCGATGAAAAGCTGGTGGGCCCGCGGATTTGGACCGATGCCGAGCAGATCGACCAAAAGCTGGCGAATCTGACCGAGCATATGGAGACGGTCATCCAGAAATATCTGCGCAACGAATTTGCGACGATCGACGATTACAACGCGCAGGCGGGGGAATTGGCGGAACCGTACCGGTTTCTGGTGATCGCGGATTATCCGGTGAACATCAGCGACGAAGCGTTCCGGCGGCTGAGCAGCATCGCGACGACCGGGGCGCGCTGCGGCGTGTATACGCTGATCATGCGGGACACCCGCATTACCACCGGGGCGGGGACGCATCTGGATGATCTTCAGGCGCACAGCATCAATCTGGTGCGCGAGGGGGAGAGGTTCATCTGGGGAGACGAGGTGTTCAAGCAATTTCCTCTGTCGGTCGATGCCGCGCCGACTGACGAAGAATTGACCAAGCTATTGCATCAGGTGGGGCGCAAGGCGAAAGACGCGAGCCGCGTTGAGGTGCCGTTTACGAGCATCGCGCCGAAGCTGCCGGATTTCTGGACGCTGAAGAGTTCGAGCGATGTGCAGGTGGCGATCGGCCGCATGGGGGCGACGCGATTGCAGATGTTCCGATTGGGCAAGGGGGTCGCCCAACATGCGCTGATCGCCGGCAAGACCGGTTCGGGTAAGTCAACGCTGCTGCACGCGCTGATTAGCAATCTGGCGATGTGGTATTCGCCGGAGGAGATCGAGCTTTATTTGATCGACTTCAAAAAGGGCGTTGAATTCAAGACTTACGCGGCGCATCTGCTGCCGCATGCGAAGGCGATCGCCGTCGAGAGCGACCGGGAATTTGGATTGAGCGTTTTGCAGAGGCTCGACGCGGAACTGACCCGGCGCGGTAATCTTTATCGCAAATTCGGGTCGCAGGACCTGACGAGTTATCGCAAGGATTCGGGCGAAACGTTGCCGCGGACGCTGTTGATCATCGACGAATTTCAGGAATTTTTCAGCGAAGACGACAAATTGGCGGCGGACGCGTCACTGCTGATCGACCGGTTGGTGCGACAGGGTCGTGCGTTCGGAATTCACGTGATGCTGGGTTCTCAGACGATCGGCGGATCGTCGGGGCTTTCGCGAAGCACGATCGGGCAGATCGCGGTGAGGATCGCGCTGCAAACGAGCGAGGCGGATTCGCAGATGATCCTGGGGGACGGGAACTCGGCGGCGAGATTGCTGTCCCGGCCGGGCGAAGCGATTTACAACGATGCGGGGGGACTGGTGGAGGGGAATAGCCCGTTCCAGGTGGCATGGCTGCCGGATGAGCAGCGCGACGTATTTTTGGAGCAGGTGAATGAAAAAGTTCGCCAGACGGGGGTCAAGGGGAACGTGCCGATCGTCTTCGAGGGAAATGCGCCGGCGGATATACGCAAGAATCCGCTGCTGATGGAGCGGCTTGATGCGGCGGCGTATGAGCCGCTGGTCGGCGCGCCGGTGGCGTGGCTGGGCGATCCCGTGGCGATCAAGAATCCGACGGCAGTGTCTTTCCGCCGGCAAAGCGGCGCAAGCGTGCTCATCGTCGGGCAGAACGAGGAGGCTGCGCTGGCGATGATGTCGCAGGCGATGGTCGGGCTGGCGGCGCAGCTGTCTCCCAAGGAGGCGAGCTTTGTGATTTTGGACGGGAGTCCGGCAGATTCGCCGTCGTTCGGTGTTTTGGGGAAGGTCGCGGGGGCGCTGCCTCACGAATCGAAGAACGTGGAATATCGCGCGGTCCCGGAAGCGATTCATGAACTGGCCAAGGAATTGGCGACGCGGCACGAGTCGGATACGTCGAATCCGCCGGCGATTTTCGTGATGATATTCGGGATGCAGAGGTATCGGTCCTTGCGGAAGAGCGAGGAGTCGTTCAGCTTTTCGAGCGGGGACGAGGAGAAGCCGCCTGATCCCGGGAAGGAATTCGCGGATTTGATGCGCGACGGGCCGGCGGCGGGGATTCACATCATTTCGTGGATCGACACGGCAACGGCGCTGGACCGGGCATTGGATCGCACGGCGATGCGCGAATTCGACAATCGGATTCTGTTCCAGATGAGCGCGACGGACAGCAGCAACCTGATCGATTCGCCGGCGGCGAACAAGCTGGGGGTCAACCGAGCGATGGCCTACAGCGAAGAACAGGGAACGACGGAAAAGTTCAGGCCTTATGCGCTGGCGGATGCGGGTTGGCTGGTGGAAGTAAAGCAGAAACTGGCGGCAAAATCCGCGGCGATCAAAGCCTGAGTTCTTGGTTCAATTCCGTCATTTCCCGGCGGACAAAGGGGAGAGCCCTACGGAACAGCCATGCGCGCTTCCAAAATAAAACTTCCGAGTCGGCGGTATCTGGAACTGATCCGCGAATTTCCACTCCGTCCGATCCGGACTAAGACGGAAGCGGCGGCGGCGACGGCCATTCTCGACCGCCTATTCGGCCAGCCTGACGCCGATCCGGGGCAGGAAGACTATCTGGACGTGCTCAGCGATTTGCTGGACAGCTATGAAAGCGAAAACGATGCCGATTACGACGCGGAGGCCACGGGGATTCAAGTGCTGCGCTCGCTTATTGAGGAGCATGGAATGAGCCAGGCGACGTTGGCCGGAAAGCTCGGGGTTTCGGCGCCTACGGTGTCCCTGATTCTGTCCAGCGAGCGGCCGATCACGGCGGAGCATGCAAGGAACCTCGGCAAGATATTTTCAATCGATCCGGGGGTGTTTATTTGATGGGGTTGGCGCCGGGTCGCGACTATCAGTCGCAGAGGCCGTAATGCGCGAAGGCGGCGCGGACGCCGTCGTTGTTGTTGGAGGGGGCGATCCAGTGGGCGGCTTGTTTGACGATTTCGTGGGCGTTGTCCATGGCGACGGCTACGCCTGAGAGTTGGAGCATGCCCACATCGTTGGGGGCGTCGCCGATGGACATCACTTCCTGCAAGGGGACTTCATAGTGCTGGGCGACGATTTGCAGGGCGGCGGCTTTGCCTACACCTCGGTCCATGATCTGCAAGAGTTGGGGATCGGTGCGGACGACGGTGACTTGCTCGTCCGCGTTCTCAGCGAGGATGGCGTTAATGGCGGTGACGGTGTTCGTCTCGCCCAGGAGCAGCAGTTTGGTGATCGGCTGGTTGCAGAATTCGTCGAGGGGGGCGATGACGTCGGGTTTGAAGAGACGGCCGGTTTCCGTGGTGTAGGTTTGCTCGAAGCGGTCGGTGAACCAGCGGTCGAGGACCTCGCAGGTGACGAGGATCTCAGGGAATCGCGTGCGGGCCAGGTCGATGATCTGGCGGACCGTTTGGCCCGGCATGGGGCGATGGTAGACCACCTGTTTGGCGGGTTCGTCCCAGATGAGGGCGCCATTGTAGTTGATCTGCCAGGTGTCGAGTCCGAGCTGGGCGTAGATGTGGCGGACGCTGCGCGGGGGGCGAGCCGAGGCGATGATGACTTTGATCCCCTGCGCCGCCAGGCCGGCGAGGGCTTCGACGGTATGGGAGCCGACGCGCTTGGCGTCGTTGAGAAGCGTGCCGTCGAGGTCAACCGCCAGAAGGCGGATGCGGCGCTCGATTTTCTTTCGAGCGGTGGGGGGAATGCGGCGTTTGGAGACCGACTGGCGCTTCATTGCTGAAAATGGTTTATCCGCGGCGGGGTAGATTTCAAGGCCGATAAACCGCGAAGCCGCGAAGTTCGCGAGGATGAAAATGATCGATTGGAAATCATGGCGGGAACGCCGGGTCTTGCCGTCTGCTTCACGTCCTTGCCGCCTCGGCGGTATAATAGGCTGTTTCCAAACGAGGAATTAGATATGAATCGGGAGCGTAGCAGCATTGTGACAGAGGGTAGCCAGCGAGCGCCGCAGCGGGCGTTTTTTAAGTCGATGGGATTGACGGACGAGGACATTCACCGTCCGTGGGTGGGCGTGGCGAGCACGTGGAATGAGGCGACGCCCTGCAATCTAACTCTGGATCGGCAGGCGAAGGCGGCGAAGGAGGGGGTTAAGGCGGCCGGGGGGACGCCTCGGGAATTCGTGACGATCGCGGTGTCGGACGGAATCGCCATGGGGCACGAGGGGATGAAAGCGTCGCTGGCTTCGCGCGAGGTGATCGCGGATTCAGTGGAACTCATGATGCATGCGCATGGGTACGACGCCCTGGTGGGGCTCGCCGGGTGCGACAAGAGTCTGCCGGGGATGCTGATGGCGATGGGCAGGCTGAATGTGCCGAGCATCTTTTTGTATGGCGGAACGATCATGCCGGGGAAATTCAAGGGGAAGGATGTCACGATTCAGGATGTCTACGAGGCGGTGGGAGCGCACTCGGCGGGGAAAATGAGCGACGAAGATTTATACGAGATCGAGTGCCAGGCGTGCCCGACGGCGGGAAGCTGCGGGGGGCAGTTCACGGCCAACACGATGGCGTGCGTCGCGGAGGCGATCGGGATGGCGCTCCCCGGGAGCGGTTCGCCTCCGGCGATAGATACGAATCGGGACGCGTACGCGGTCGAATGCGGGAAGCAGGTGATGCGGCTCTTGGAGAAGAACATCCGGCCGCGCGACGTCATGACACGCGAGGCGCTGGAGAACGGAATCACGATCGCCGCGGCGACGGGCGGATCGACGAATTCGGCGCTGCATATCCCGGCGATTGCGTATGAGTGCGGGGTGACGATCGGATTGGATGATATCGAGCGGATCAGCGCGCGCACGCCGGTGATCGCGGATTTGAAGCCGTTTGGGAGATACAACGCCTATGACGTTTTCCGCGCCGGGGGAATCCCGGCGATCATGCGGGCTTTGCTCGACGCGAAACTGCTGCATGGCGATTGCCTGACGTGTACGGGAAAAACCGTCGCGGAAAACCTGGCGGGCGTGAAGCTCAAGACCGATCAGGACGTGGTGATGCCCGCTTCGAAGGCCCTGGAAAAGACCGGCGGTTTGCACATCCTGCGCGGGAATCTGGCGCCGAGGGGTGCGTGATCAAGACGGCGGGGGTGAAGAAGCTCCAGCATCGCGGACCGGCCCGGGTGTTCAACAGCGAGGAAGAGTGCATGGCGGCCGTGCAGGCGCAGCAGGTGAAGAAGGGGGATTCGGTGATCATCCGCTACGAAGGGCCCAAGGGCGGGCCGGGCATGCGCGAAATGCTCGCGGTCACGGCGGCGATCGTCGGGCAGGGTTTGGGTTATGACGTGTGCCTGATGACGGACGGGCGATTCAGCGGCGCGACGCGCGGATTGATGGTCGGGCATATCGGGCCGGAGGCGTTCGTGGGCGGGCCGCTTGCGCTGGTGCGCGACGGGGATATGATCTCCATCGATGCGGAAAAGCGATCGATTCAGGTTGAACTCAGCGATGAGGAACTCGCCAAGCGAAAGGCGGCGTGGAAAGCGCCGAAGCCGCATTATGAGCATGGGGCGCTGGCGAAGTATGCAAGATCGGTGGGACCGGCGTGTTTTGGGGCGGTGACGCACTGAACAAACGCTGAATTTATCGGCCGCGGTTCCTCTGTTGAAGTTAGTGGGGTGGCGAGCGAAGAAGATTGACTTTTACGCATAAAGCGTCGATAATTACGCAATATGCGTAAGTGGCGATCGCTGGATTCCATCTTTCCTCGGACCCGCCAGGGGATACTTGCGGCGACTCTTATACAGCCGGGTAAGGCGTGGTATGCGTCAGAACTAGCCCGGCGCATGGGGGTGCCGTCCTCCAGCCTGCAACGGGAGCTGCGGGATTTAACCGAGGCAGGGATTCTCAAGGCGCACCGGCAAGGGCGCATGACCTATTACCAAAGCGATGCTGATTCGCCGCTTTTCTCTGATCTTCGCGGATTGCTTCTTAAGACCGCGGGCCTTGTGGATGTCTTGGCCGATGCGTTATCGCCGTTGATCGCAAAAGTTCAACTTGCATTCGTCCACGGATCGATTGCGAGCGGTAGGGAACGGAGCGACAGTGATATCGATGTGATCGTGGTGGGAACCGTTACGCCCGCGGACCTTGCTTTGCCGTTGCGCCATGCCAGTAAATCGCTCGGACGCGAGGTCAACGTCACTGTATACACACCCGCGGAATTCCTCAGGAAGCGGTCTGAAAAGGACCATTTTCTGACCCGGGTATTGGACAAGCCCAAGTTGTTTGTGATAGGCAATAAGAATGACTTGGGCCGAGTTGCTGGCTGACAAACGCGTGACCCGCAACCGCGCGAGTAAGGCGGAGCTGAAAAATCTGCGTTCGATCGTATCCCGCAGCCTTAAGGATGTTGCGGTGGTTGGACTATCCGCGGATACCCGATTCGTCATCGCTTACGACGCCGCTCGCACGCTTTCCTTGATGATCGTTCGCTCAGCAGGCTATCGGCCGAGGTCGGTCGGGGGACACTACAACACGTTTCTGGCTTTAGAGGCGGCCGATCCCGCTTTGGCGGCCTTGGCGGCGTATTTCAACGGCTGCCGAATGAAGCGCAACGATTGCGAATATGATTTTGCCGGCGGCGTCAGCGATACGGATGCGGATGGATTGCTTGAGGCTGTGACAAAGTTCGCTCTCGACGCGGAGGCATGGATTAAACATCGCCATCCGCGTTTGGCGTGAACGAGTTTTGGGGTGGGGATCGTTGGGCGGAAGCGCCGACTATCTCAGTTATTTTGCGTTGACGCGGTTGCCGGCGCGGGCGCGCTCCAGATCGACACGCCGCTATCGGTGACGGTGTAATCCAGTCCGGTGAATCCGGCGATGCTTTCCAAGGCTTGCTGAACGGTGGCGTTATCAAGTTCCAGGCGGAGGGTCCGATAGGGGGCGGGGACTTTTTGTAGCGCGCCGGGTTGGATTTGGAAATCCAGGCCGCTGCGGCGGGCGAGGTCGAGGAGGACGTTGCCGACGTCCTGGCCGTCGTAGCGGACGGTGATTCTGCGGGAAAGTTCCAGGCGAATTTGATCGGATTTTTTCAGCACCACGATTGTTTCACCCCAGGGGTACCAGGTGGCGTTCGTCTGAGCCGTGATTTCGTCCAGGGCATCCAACAGGGACGCGTGGCGGGAGACATTCACGGGCGTGGGGTCGGCGGGAATAAACGCGCGGTTCTCGACCGCGTAGGGAGATTTTTCCAGGCGTGCGTCGATCGCGGCGAGTAAGCGCTCCGCGGAAAAGTCAGTTTGCCTGGCGTCCAATTCAGTGCTGGACAGATAGTCGAGACATTGCAATTCCTGAACGGTGGCGCGGCGGCCGAGGCGCTGGAGGGGTGGGAGAAGGTGGAGCTGAACCGAGGCGTCCTGGAGTTCATATTGCAGGCCGATTTTCTGGCAGATAGCGGCCAGAGCCTGGCGGAGAGTCTGGTGGCGGAAATCGGCGCGGAAATTCGTCAGGTCGCCCCAGGGGAGGACGTTGTAAACGGAATGGTCGGCTTCGATGCGCACGCCGGTCATGTCGCCGAAATCCGCGATGGCCTGGGGGAGAGTGCCGTCGAAGTGGATTTCAGCTTTGGGCAGTTGCTTGTCCATCGCCTGGGCGATCAAGGCGGACGTCTGCTCGGCTCTGACAATTGGTGTGAAGAGTGTGAAGAGTGTGAAGGTGAGAAGGGTTGGGACGGCGCGTCGCATTGTTTCCCTTTAGCGAATGGAACGATCGTTGGTGGCGTCGGCACTGGCGATATAGATATGCGAGGGTTGGGAGACGATGGGCTGGGAGGAGTCGAAAGTCATGGCGGCGTCGCTCGGCGGGCCGCCGAGTGTGACGTCGGCGGAGGCGCTGCCCGCCGGGGTTTCGGCGGCGGGGCCGATGACCTGGGCGGAAGCGATTTCAACAACGGGCTGGGGCGACTTGCTTACGGGCGGAATTGCCTGCTGAGATCGGAATCGGATTCCCATGGCCAGGAGCACGCAGGCAGCCAGTGCGGCCGCGGCCGGGACGAAGGACATGAGCCGCAGGCGCCGGCGCGGCAACGGAAGATCGGCGACGGCACAGGAGATTCTGTCGCCCAGGTCGTCCCACTGGTCGCGCGGAACGGGAATGCCGGTGCGGAGAAGCTCGTCGAGCTGGGCGTATTCTTCGAGTTTTTGTTTGAGCTGAGGGTCCTGCGAGGCGGCGCTTCCAGGGACTGGCGATCTTCGGGCGCAAGGGTTCCGTCCAGATATTGGCTGAGGAGAAATTCTATTTTCTCGTCTTCTTGCATGATGCCGTTACAGGTGCTCCTTCAACAACTCGCGCAATTTTTTTCTTCCCTGGAACACGTGCCATTTTACCGCTTCGACACTGCACTTCAGAGCCTCGGCGACTTGCTTCTGGGGCATCTCCTCGATGGTGAAGAGGATGAGCGCCATTTTCTGTTTCTCGGGAAGCTGATCGAGGGCTTCCCGAAGCTTCTCCCCCATTTCCCGGCTCTGGAGGCGATGGACGGGGTCGCCGTCGCGGACCGTCGCTTCGCCCGCCGCGATGAATCGCTGGGCGGCGTTTTCGGCGGGGCCGAGTGCGTCGTTCAGAGGCAACTGCTGCCGGGTTTTTCTGCCGCGCCGATAATTGAGCGACAGATTGGAGACGATGCGCATCAGCCAACCGGCGAACGCATCGGGCCTTTGCAGCGTGGCCAGGCTGGAGAAGGCCTTGAGGAACGCGTTCTGCGTGACTTCCTGCGCGTCCTGGGTGTGCCCCAGGAGGCGATAGGAAACCGCCACGGCCTGGCGTTGGTAGCGTTCGATAAGTTGATCGAACGCCGCGCGGTCGCCGCCGAGGGTGAGGCGCACCAACTGGCCGTCCGTGAGCGGGGCTGGATGGCGCTCGCCTCGGAATTCAGCCGCTCGTGTATCCATGAGCAAGGACACTGTAACTGCCTCGTCGTTAGAACGAAGGCGAATATTTGGAATCGCCCATTCCGATAACAGGCGATTTCCCGGATTTCCGGGCAAAAACTGGCATTTTGCCTGGGTCCGTACGGATATAACGCGAGGGGTATTCGGGGAAGGCGCAATCGGCCCGCCAGCGGTTAGCCAACGAGCAGATCTTTGCAGAATTTAGCCACGGCGTTCGCGACGGCTTGAGGACCGGCGGAGGCGGATTCGGTAATTTTTCGGACAATGGCGCTTCCGACGATTGCGGCGTCGGCGGCGCCCGCCAGGGAGGCGAGGTGCTGAGGTTTTGAGATGCCGAAACCTACGCAGATGGGGAGGTTGGTCATTTCTTTTAGTTGACGGACGTTCGGTACGAGGTCGTTTGGGAGCTGGTCGCGCGTGCCTGTGATGCCGGAGACGCTGAGGTAATAGACGAAGCCGGAACAGAGGTCGACGATCTGGCGGCGGCGCTGGGGCGGGGTGGTGGGGGCGACGAGGAAAATGGTGTCGAGATCGACGGCGCGGATTTCGCGGCAGGTGGACTCGGCTTGCGGCGGAGGGAGATCGGGGATGATGATCCCGGCGAATCCGGCGGCGCGAAGATCGGCGAAGAATCGCTTCGTGCCGTAGCGGAAGACGATGCTGTAGCTGAGCATGGCGACCAGCGGTGCGCGAATTCGCGAAGAGACGGTCTTGGCCATTTCGAGGATTTGGCTCACTTTTATTTTTTTTGCCAGGGCGTCGGTAAAGGCCTGCTGAATGATGAGGCCGTCGGCGATGGGGTCGGAGAACGGAAAGCCTACTTCGATAGCGGCGATGCGCGGGCCGTCGATGGCTTCGAGAATTGCTGCCGTGGTTGCGAGGTCGGGATAACCGGCTGGGACGAATGGGACGAGGCCGATGCCTTTTCCGCGGATGGCGGCGAAGGAGTCGGCTAATGATTGGCGCGTCGCTGCGGGGATTTGCGGCATTGATACTTTCTTATATTCAGAGGATCATAAACGTAAGTCGCCGATGTCGAAAGAAGCTCGAACAACCGAGGGTGGGAGCACGCCGGGGCGGAAGCTCCTGACGAGTTTGTTGCCGCCGTTGTTTGTGGCGCTGCTTTGTACGGGGTTGATTATCGAGGCGATATACACGGTGATGGGCGGGCGGGCGAATGGGGACTTGATGCTTTTGTTTGTGCCGATATTGGGGGCGATTTTTCTTTCCATTCCGGCGCTGCAGGCTTGGTGGGCTTGTATCAAGATTGTGCGCGGAAGGTAGTCGTTCGGAATTCCGCCCCTCACCCTTGCCCTCTCCCCGTGAGTACACAGGGAGAGGGAAATTGGTCGTAATCATTTTTCGATCAGTCTTGCGACTTCTTGGCAGTCTTTGTCGCCTCGGCCGCTTAGGTTCACGATGATGATTTTGTCTTTGGGGAGTTTGGGGGCGAGTTCGGCAAGGTAGGCGAAGGCGTGGGCGGATTCCAAGGCGGGGAGGATGCCTTCCAGTTTGGCGACTTGCTGGAATGCTTCGAGCGCCTTGGCGTCGGTGACGCTGTGATATTTCACGCGGCCGGAGTCTTTCCAATAGGCGTGCTCAGGGCCTACGCCGGGGTAATCGAGGCCCGCGGAGACGCTGTGGACGTCGGCGGTTTGGCCGTCGTCGTCCTGAAGGACGTAGGAGAGAGAGCCGTGGAGGACGCCGGGCTTGCCGGCGCATAACGCGGCGGCGTGCTGGCCCAGATGCGGAGCCTCGGCCGCCGGCTTCGAGGCCGATGAGTTGAACGGTTGTGTCGGCGATGAAGGGGGCGAAGATTCCGGCGGCGTTGCTGCCGCCGCCGACGCAGGCGAGGACGTAATCCGGCAGGCGTCCCTCGGCTTCGAGGCATTGGCGGCGCGCTTCCTTGCCGATGATCGATTGAAAATCGCGCACGATCATCGGGAATGGGTGCGGACCGACGACGCTGCCGAGGATGTAATGGGTGTGATCGACGGAACCCATCCAATCTCGCATGGCTTCGTTGGTGGCGTCCTTGAGGGTTTTGCTGCCGCTGTTGACCTCGACGACGTGCGCGCCGATGAGTCGCATGCGAAAGACGTTGAGGCTTTGGCGGCGGATGTCTTCTGCGCCCATGTACACATCGCAGGAGAGGCCGAAGACCGCGGCGGCCGTGGCGGTTGCGACGCCGTGTTGTCCGGCGCCGGTTTCGGCGATGACGCGCTTTTTGCCCATGCGGAGAGTGAGAAGGGCCTGGCCGAGCGTGTTGTTAATTTTGTGGGCGCCGGTGTGGTTGAGGTCTTCGCGTTTGAGATAGATTTTCGCGCCGCCGAAGGTTTCGGTGAGTCGGCGGGCGAAATAAAGCGGATTGGGCCGGCCGGCGAATTGGTGCAGGTAATAGTCGAACTCGCGGGCGAAAGCGGCGTCGGATTTGGCCTTGGCGTATTCGTCTTCAAGCTGGCGCAGTGCGGCGACGAGAGTTTCGGGAACGTAGACGCCGCCGTAGGGGCCGAAATGGCCGGTGGAATCCGGAAGAGTGGAGGCGGTGGTCATGCGGGTAATGGTAGGGAGACGCGGCGGCGGTCGCAAATGGGTTTGACAAGGGGTGGCGGCGAATGTCTGATCGGCGGCCATGGGTCGGCCGATCACGTTATTTACGGGTCAGTGGGCGGATCTTTCCTTCGAGCAGGTTTGCGGCAAGGCAAAATCGTTTGGTTATGACGGCGTGGAGCTGGCTTGTTGGGGGGATCATTTTGACGTGCCGAGGGCGCTGGCGGAGGAGAAGTACTGCGCGGGCAGATGGGAAATTCTGCGCCGCCATGGGCTGACGGCGTTTGCGATCTCGTCGCATCTAGTCGGGCAGGCGGTTTGCGACCTGATCGACGAGCGGCATCGCGCGATTTTGCCGGCCGATGTTTGGGGCGATGGCGAGGCGGAGGGGGTTCGCGGACGGGCGGCGGAGCGCATGATGGAGACGGCGCGGGCTTGCCGGAAATTCTTGGACGCGGGAGGGAAAGGGCGCGAGACGGGTGTGGTGAATGGATTTACCGGATCGAGCATTTGGCACAGTTTGTATGCGTTTCCGCCGACGGATCAGAAGTATTGGCAGAAGGGGTTCGACGATTTTTCGCGGAGGTGGCGTCCGATTCTGGACGCGTTCGACGCGGCGAATGTGAATTTTGCTCTGGAAGTGCATCCGACGGAGATTGCGTTCGATATCGCCAGCGCGGAGCGGGCTTTGGAAGCGATCGGCGGGCACAAGCGGTTTGGATTCAACTTTGACCCGTCGCATCTGGGGTATCAAGGGGTCGATTATGTGAAATTCATTCGGACTTTTGGGAAACG
The DNA here is from genome assembly GCA_963844715.1 of uncultured Phycisphaerales bacterium. Classification (GTDB taxonomy): domain Bacteria; phylum Planctomycetota; class Phycisphaerae; order Tepidisphaerales; family Tepidisphaeraceae; genus UBA1161. Next base: position 1,181,050 of record CAWJPJ010000007.1, read on the forward strand.
CATTTTTCATGTCCATATCAAGGACGCCTGGTGGGGGCATGGGGATGGAACGGTGGGCGTATTTGGCGGGCACACGACGTTCGCCGATCCGCGGCGGTTTTGGGATTTTCGATCGCCGGGGCGGGGGGATATCAAGTTTGAGGAGATCATCGTCGCGCTGAATGACGTGGGCTATCGGGGTCCGCTGAGCGTCGAGTGGGAGGACAGCCGGATGGATCGCGAGCACGGGGCGGCCGAGGCGGCGGCGTTCGTGCGAAAACTGGATTATAAACCCTCTTCGATCGCGTTCGACGGGCAATTCAATCGGTAAGCCATGCAGCTCGCGCAATTCATGGCCAATCGCAAGCAGGGGACGAATCAATATTTTGCGCCGAGGGGGGCAATGGGAAGACGGTCCTGATCTCAAGCCATATTTACTGGACGGATTTGATCGGACTGGCGCTGCTGCGGCTGGGATACAACGTGATCCTCTCGCTGCCTTGGTATGGATTTTGGATCGACGACAACTGGTACCGCGACTTTGAGAATCAATTCGCGTTGTGGGTGAAAATGCTGCGGGATCAGAAGGTCGCGTGCGTGATCGGGGGAAATACGACGGCGATGGTTCGGAATCCGAAGAGCGGCGAGATGCTGCATCGGGCGGCCGGGATTCCGGTCGTGCATTACTGGTGGGACGAGCCGCGGGCGGCGCCGCCGATGGCGCGGCGGGGCGTTTCGCTCGTGGATTACGTCGCGATGCTCAAGGATGAGAAGACGCTGAATGTCATTTGGGATGTCGATGTGCAGGAGGAATTGCGGGAATTTTTGGGCGTCGAGAATTCGATTCATGTGCCGATTGCCACGGCGCCGGAGCTTTGGGAGGAGCCGTTTGTGGCGATGGAGTCGCGGCCGGGGGCGGCGTGCTTTTTGGGGAATTGCCACTATGTGACTGATGCGCAGCGAGCTGAATTTGAGCCGGATTTGGCGCAGTGGGCGCAGGATGTGGCCAGGAATAAGTTTGGGGATTTGGATCGAGGGATTGCGGAGTGTGTGGAAGATCGGGCGGGAGCGCGCGTGGATGTGACGAACGAGGCGGCGATCGCCAGGGATTTTCGGCGATGGTATATTTTGGATACGATGCTGATGGAGGGGCAGCGGCGGCACGGCCGTGAAAGCGCTGGCGGCGAAACTCGGGGACTCGTTTACGCTGATTGGAGCGGACTGGGAGAAGGTCGGGCTAAGGGCGCAAAAAAGTCATAGCGGGGTGCCGGGTGCGAAAGTGTATTACGGGTCGCATAAGGCGTCGGTGAATCTTTATGGCGGTTGCGTTCACGGAGGCATGCCGCTGCGGCCTTATGAGATCGCTTCGTCCAACGGGCTGGTTTTCACGCACTACAACCGCGAGTTGCCGCAGCTTTTTGAGCCTGATAAGGAATGCGTGGCGTTTCGGAATGAGGAGGAGATGCTCCAGAAGCTCGATCGCATTCTTGCAAGCCCCCGGGAATATGATCGAGTCGTTCAGGCGGGGCGACGACGCGCGTTCCAGAATCATTCGTGGGAGAAGCGGATGGAGCGGATTATGCAGGAAGTTGCTAACCGGTTTGGCGTATGAAGATCCGCGTCAAATTGTTCGCCATTCTGAGGGAGCGCAGCGGATGCGCCGAGACTGAATTGGAGTTGCCGGCGGGATCGACGGTCAATGACGCAATGGGTATCCTGAAGCGGCAATTTCCGGGCATAGTCGATCTGCTGCCTCGGGCGGCGACGGCGGTGAATTTCGCGAAATCGGATGGAGCGACGGTCTTAGGGGAAGGAGATGAGCTGGCGTTGATTCCGCCAGTCAGTGGAGGATAGAGAAACTTCATGGAAGCGTCGCAGGATTTGATCGAGTTGCGAGACTCGGCGTTGGATGTGCCCGGAATTTTGGCGTGGGTTGGAGACCGGGAGGCGGGGGGCGCGGCCGTATTCCTGGGGATGACGCGAAGCGAGAAAAAAGGATCGGTCGACTTGGCGGCTTTGGATTACGAGGCGTACGGCGAGATGGCCGTCAATCAGATGCGGCAGCTTGCGGCGCTGGCGCGGGATCGCTGGCCGGTGAGGAAAATCGCGATTGTGCACCGAACGGGAAGGGTGGCGGTGGGCGAGCCGTCGGTGATCATCGCGGTATCGGCGCCGCATCGCGGGCAATCTTTTGAGGCGTGTCGATTCCTTATCGAGGGGCTGAAAAAAGACGTCGCGGTGTGGAAAAAGGAAGTGTGGGCGGACGGGAGTTCGACGTGGTCTGACGACCGGGAGAGGCGGGTTTGACTTTCGCTTCGAGGCATCTACGCTTGCGGAGATGCTGCTGAATCTGGTGCAGGTGGTTTACTGGCTCGCCTTGTCGACGTGGTTTGGCGGGGTTTTGTTTATTGCCGCCGCCGCGCCGGTCATCTTCAAAACGGTGAAGGAATCGGATCCACTTCTTCCGACCGTGCTGAGCGTCAATCTTGAAGGGCAGCACGGGACGCTTCTTGCCGGAACGATCATCGGAAATCTGATCACGATGCTGTCTCGCGTGGAACTGGTTTGCGCGGGGGTATTGCTTTTGTGCATCGGGGCGCAGTGGCTGCTGATCGATCTGAACAATCCGTGGAATTTCGCGTCGACGGCGGTGAGATCGGGTTTGTATCTGGCGGCGACGGGGATCGTGCTATACGACTGGCGGCTGCTTTGGCCCAAGATTTGGCGGGCGCGAGAGCAATTTATCGAACATGCGGACGATCCTGAGATCGCCAACCCGGCCCGCGAGCTGTTTCACAAATTGCAGAGGCAGAGCGTGACCCTGCTGACGCTATTGACGTTTTTGCTTTTGGGAATGATTCTGTTCAGCGCCGCGGTTCACCAGACGACGATCGTCTTTTCGCCCGGCCGCGGGGGGTAAGGGGATTTAATGCCGACCGCAAGCGAAAAAATAATCGAAGAGCGAAAAAAACGCGTCAAGGCAATTCTGCCGGTGCTCATGAAGACTTATCCGGATGCAAAATGCAGCTTGAATTATAAAACGCCTTTGGAATTGCTGGTGGCGACGATTCTTTCCGCACAGTGCACGGACAAGCGCGTGAACATGGTGACGCCGGCGCTGTTCGCCAAATATCCCAACGCGGCGGCTTATGCGAAGGCGAAGCCGGAGGCTTTGGAAAAAGATATTCAATCGACGGGGTTCTATCGCAACAAGGCCAAGAGCATTCGGGCGATGGCGGCGGACCTCGTCGAAAAATATGGGGGTCAGGTTCCGAGCACCATGGAGGAACTCACCGGGCTGGCCGGGGTGGGGCGAAAAACGGCGAACGTCGTGTTGGGAAATGCCTTTGGAAAGAACGTGGGCGTCGTCGTCGATACTCACGTGGCGCGATTGAGCGAGAGGCTGGAGCTTTCCAGTCACGCCTCTCCCGAAAAGATCGAACAGGATTTGATGCAGGTGGTTCCGCAGGATCGCTGGACGCTTTGGGCGCATCTGCTGATCTATCATGGCCGAGCGGTCTGCATGGCCAGGGGGCCTCTTTGCGATAAATGCCCGATCTTCAGTAATTGCCCAACGGGGCCCAAAATCCTCGCGGAGAAAAAGGCGGGGAAGAAGGCCGGGTGAGGCGAAAGAACATCGCATGCGGCTGGCGGAAATATTCTATTCAATTCAGGGAGAAGGAAAGTTGATGGGAGTCCCCTCGACTTTTGTTCGCGTCAGCGGCTGCAATCTGCGCTGCACGTGGTGCGATACGCCGTACGCGAGCTGGGAACCGGAGGGGGAGGATATTCCTGTTGGGGAAATCGCCTCGCGCGTCCGGGGTTTGGGGGCGCGGCACGTGGTCATTACGGGGGGCGAGCCGATGATCATGCCGGGGATTGGGGAATTATGCGACGCATTTAAATCGGGCGGCCATCACCTGACGATGGAGACGGCGGCTACCATTTTCTCGCCGGTGAAGATCGATCTGGCCAGTCTTTCGCCGAAGCTCTCGAATTCGACGCCGGTCGAGCGGGAGGGGGGGAAATTTGCCGCCGCGCATGAGAAGCATCGATTGAATTATGAAGTGATTCAGCGGTTCATCGATTCGTGCGCCGAGGTGCAGCTTAAATTCGTGGTCAGCCGGGAATCGGACGTAATGGAGATTCAGCAGATCTTGGAGCAAGTGAAGGGGTGGAAGACGGACGATGTGCTGCTCATGCCGGAAGGGATCGACGCCAAAGTCCTCGAAGAGAGATCCGCATGGGTCAGCGATATTTGCAAACGAGAGGGGTTTCGATTCTGCCCGCGGTTGCACATTCTCTTGTGGGGGAATCGGCGCGGGACGTAATCCGAACGCGTGTAGGAGAGATTAATCTTCCTTCAGAAGAGAAACGGGCTGACGCCCGGCGAACCCGATGTGGAGTTCATGCCAGTAGCCGATTTCCTGTTCGCCTAATTTCCAGCACAGGCAGACGTCGTGTCCCTGGTGGCGGCCGATGAAATCGACCAGACCCATTTGATAGTCTTTCAAATCGACGCCGACTTCATGGAGTTCATCGACGTAGTTCTGCAACTGCTCGACGAGCTGATCGACTTCGGTTTGCAGCTTGGGCTGGTCCTTAGGCTTGGCCGAGGAGATGGCGGCTTGAAGCGCCGAGATTTTCTCGTGTGTCTTGACGATGTCCTGGACGATGCGTCGGACGAGCGGCAGGGCGCGGTTCGCCTGCGCGAGCGAGAATCGCTTTGCAGGAGTTGAGAGAGAAACCGGCCGGGGTGTTAGAAACTGCGGGCCCGCCATCGGTGTGCTGCCTTTCTCGGCGTAAGTCGGCCGAACCTCCGAGGTTCAGTACGACGAACTAAAGCGACCGGTTCAAGAGCGATTATGATATGTAGTCGGCGGCTGTCAACTTGAAGCTGATTATGCACCCGTCTCTATCTTTCCGACTGCGTAAATGGGGACTCCGCAGCGATCGTATCGGACGTTGAGTTATCTGTTCGTGGGATGACGAGTGCGCCGAATATTCGGTGCCGCCGGCTTCGGGGACCGCCAGAATAAGCTTCTCGATGATCTGATCGGGACCGATTCCCTCGGCGTCGGCTGTGAAATTGGTGAAGAGACGGTGCCGCAGGACGGGCTTGGCGATCCGCTGGACATCCTGGCACCCGACGTTTAATCGCCCGTCCAAAAGAGCCCGCGCTTTGGCGCCCAGCACCAGGTATTGGGCCGCACGAGGGCCGGCTCCCCAGGTCAGCCAGTCGTTGATAAATTGGGGGGATTCGGGCTGCCCCGGCCGCGTGGCCCGCGCCAGGCGAACTGCGTAATCGACCAAATGATCGCTGACCGGCAGCTTTACGCAGCGTCTTTTGCAATTGCAGGATGTCCGGCGCGGAAAGGACCGGCTCGGGCATTGGCTCGGATTCCATCGTGGTGGAACGCACAATCTGCCGCTCTTCATTTTTGCTGGGGTAGCCGATGTGAACCATGAACATGAAGCGGTCGAGCTGTGCCTCGGGGAGCGGATAGGTTCCTTCCTGCTCGACGGGGTTTTGGGTGGCCAGAACGAAGAATGGGCGGATTGAGCGGGAACGTGCTGCCGCCGGCGGTGATCTGATATTCCTGCATCGCCTGGAGAAGGGCGGCCTGGGTTTTGGGCGGCGTGCGGTTGATTTCGTCGGCGAGGACGATGTTTGCGAAGATGGGGCCTTTGACGAAGCGGAACCGAGCGCGCCGCCGGTGGCGATTCTCTTCCAGAATGTCCGTGCCGGTGATGTCGGCGGGCATCAGGTCGGGCGTGAATTGGATGCGGTTAAATTCAAGCTTAAGGACCCGGGCGAGGGTGCTGACCATCAGCGTCTTGGCCAGGCCGGGTACGCCGACCAGCAGGCAATGCCCGCGCGCCATGAGGGCGGCGAGCAGCAGCTCGATCACGTCATCCTGGCCGATGATGACCTTGTGCAATTCGGCTGATCAGGCTTTTGACGGACGCCGTTGAATTGGTCCAGGAATGCGGCTTCGCGCTCGGCGTCGGCTGCGGGTTGGTGGTGGTTTGCGGCAAGCTCATCTTAGTGGGAGACCATGTATATCAGGATATCGACCCCGAGTCGGATCGCATCCTGATCGGCGTAGCCCTTGTTGTATGGCTGGGGCAAGTTCCTCCCAGCCGGCGCTTAAACTGAGGGGAGAATAAATCACCGGGAGTGTCCGTCGACGTTGATGGCTTCGAGTCGGGGGAATGTGCACGTTCGGAAGGAGCTCGGCGGGCCAGGGGGGCGAGCTCGACCTGGCGTTCGTCAAAGACGAAGTTGAAAATGGGGTGGTCGGGGGGAAGGGGATTGAGCGGTTTGTCGGGGTAGATCGCCGCCTGATCTCGCGGCGGACGGCGGCGTCGAAATCGCTGCTGCCGGCGGCACAGTCGATGAGGATCATGTGCCGCCGTGGTCGCAATATTGGCGAAACTGTTGCCGTGCGGTTGTCGGAAAATTGAAAATCGCGCTGGCCCACCAGGTACAGAACCGGGTATTGGAATACGTCCGATTTTTCAGGATCGACGGGCACGCGCTTGAACTGCACGTGCATCGTTGTGTTCTGATCGATGGCTTTGAGCAGATTCGGCAGGCCGTGGGGAGTGGGGTCCCAGTCGCCGTTGTGTATCGATCTGCCCGAGGACGAGCTGGTCGCGCGTGGTGTCGCTGGATTGGTGATACGATCTTCATGTGATCGAAAAAGCGGCCGTATTGATACTCGGCCAGGCAATAGGTGACGATGTTGCTGCCGAGTTTGAGGGCGTCGTTTTGATCGTAGAGGATGCCGCCTTCGATGGGGTGCGACGTTGGCGTCCCAGCCGCAGGAGAGATCGATGGGCGAAAAGATGACGGCGGCGCGTGTGCCGATGTTGACTGTCTCAAGATAGGGCGGAACGGTTTTCCAGGGCCCGTCGCCCTCGCGGACACGCATCGAATCGATGGGGTAGAAGGAGGAGAAAATGGGATGATCCGATGGGATGGCGGCGAGGGGGCGGTCGGGGAAGATCCGGCGGATTTCGCGGCGGAAGGAGTTGTTGAATTCCGGCCGGCCGCAATTGCTGTGCACGACCCAGGTGCCGCCTTCCATCAGATATTGTCGCAGTTTGGCGATGGTTTCGTCGATCGAAAGCGGGGAAGTGGCTTCCAGCCGGTGAAATAGAGGATGGGCAAATCGGTCGGGTCGTAGCTGAAATTGGTGAAATCGGTTTGCAGGAAACGAAATCGCTGGCCGAGCTGGTTGTTTGTGAATTCGACCCACTGTTCGAATATCGACGGTGGTGGTTTGCCAATCGGATCCGGCGGGCAGGGATTGGGGATCGAAGGTGACGGTTCCGATGAGGCCGGGGGGCGCGGGCTCGCGTTTTTTTTCCGTCCGGCGGAGGGGCGTGAGTTTCGGCATGGGGAGGGGCGCTTCGCCCTCGGCGCCGTTGACGCGCTGAGGCGAGGCTTTGGGTGGAATAGCGACCTTGGGATTGACGAAATCGTCCGCGCCGGCTGTGAGTGCGAGGGCAAGAATCGTGAAAATAAAAATAAAAAATCTTTGCCGCTGCATGCGTTCCGCCGCAAGTGCAATGAAGACAATATCATAGTCAAGCGGCGACGCGAGGCGGCGCGGTAAAAATATCTCCAGCCATACAGCGCCCCGAACGACATCCTGACGGCGGCATTCGAAAGGGCCGGCGAAAGGATTCATTCTTCAGCATCCGCTCCGGGAGGGGCAAGAACTCATGATCAGCTTCAAATCCGAGCCGCCCGCCGCGCCCAGGCTAACGGCCCGCCAGCGCGAGGCATATCGTCTGCGTCATCAAGGCGGCGCGACCGTCGAGCAGATCGCGGCGTGGCTCAAGATTTCCCCGCGGGCGGTGTGGTATCGCCTCCAGTGCGCCCATCGCCGATTGGGAGAAGCCGCCGAATCGTATGACGAACCCGGCGACCGCCGAAGAACCTATAGCGCCTCCCAGCTTTCGACCGCGGCCCAGGGTAACGCCGTTAATATCGACGATTTGTAGTTACTGATCGCTGTTGTTGTTGCCCGTGGAACTGTCGCCGCCGGACGACGGCTGGCTCGTGGACTTGGACTGGTTCACCCACTGTATCCGGGTTTTGTGGTCGTCGCTGCCCATATCGGCATTCGCGCGCCGAACCGACGCAATCCCGTCCGCATCCACAACGGTTACGAAATAGTCGGTATTGCGCAACTTCCCATCGACGTAGGTATACCCGGTCGAGAAGTCGACGCCGTTGGCGACCCCGCCGATGGCATCGCCCGGGGCAGCGCTGAATTGCTGCTCCTGCCACAATCCGGCCCCCCAAGTGAACACGTCAAATGGGAACTTATTGCCCGTTGCCTGGGCGGCCGCACAATAGAAATAAGTTTGCGGCCCGATGGAAATCTGCGGCGTGTAGTCGCTCACCGGCGCATTCAGAGCGAGTTGTCCCGCCCAGGCCGGATTTTGCACCTTGCCGTTAGGCAAATCGAACAGCGGGTTCGCCAGGCTGTATTGCAGTTTGTAACGATAGGTTTTGCCCGGCTCGACGAGATCGTTCACATAGACCAGCAAGTCGGGGTTTTGAGCTCCCGCCGCCGGCGCCGAAAATGTGACCGTGTCCTTCGGAGGAACCGGAACAACCGCCGGAAGCTGTTTAGCCGCCTGGATAATCTGCAAGTTCGGATCGGTTGGACCGGCCGGTTGAGCAGCCGGAGCAGCCGGTGCGGCAGGAGCAGCGGGAGCAGCAGCAGCGCCCCCGGCGCCAGCCGCGCCACCACCACCGGCGGCCGGGCCCGCCGCGGTGATCAGGCTTTGAACCACTGCGCCGGGATCCTGCCACGCTGTACCCGAAGGCGCCGGCGCAAGGGCCGGGAACGGTGGCGTGGCGATATCTGCAAAGTGCGGCTGAGCCCAAAGTTCAAACTGATGACCCGCCACCCGATTTTTCAGGACCTGCGGCATCGGCTGCACCGGATTGTTCGGAAGCCGCTCCACTTCAACATCAGGCCCCCATTGTCCATTGGGCTGCAATTCCTGGCGATAGGCGGTCACGTCCAAAAACATGGTCGTGCTCTGTGCAAGTTTCGGTTGCCCGCCTGCCGCTGCCGGGCCGAAGTCCTTCGTCCACTCATTCGTGATGGGTCCCACTGGAATGCTGAACGCCGCGGTAACCCAATGAATGTCCATCCGCCCCGGCGCGGGAGGGTTCGCGGGATTCGCGGGGTTAGCCGGATTGGCCGGGTTCGCGGGATTGGCCGGCGCTGGCGCGGCCTCGGCCGGCGGCGCAAAGCTGACAATCGAGCTTTCGCCCGAAATAACCACCAACGGCTGAGCCGCCGGCAATACCGGCAGCTTCGTGATCATCGGCCCCTGTTGCTGGTTGGTCGTCACGCTCGACGGAAGCACCGCCGGCGTGAAGTCCCAAACCGCCGCCAGGGGTTCGCTGGGCTGCGTCGCCGGGTCCAGTTTATCAGGAATTAAATTCGCGAATTTTGGGACCTCAAACGTCGGAACCGGCGGGCTGTCCATTTGCTGTTTGAGCGTCTGCACGGGCCCGTTGAGAATGTACTCGTCCACATTCGCGGGCGTCACATGTTCCGAACCGATCGTCGCCGTGACCGGCGGATTGACAATGTAACTCCACCCCATGTACCCCAGGAACGCGATTCCCAGCGCCAGTGCCAGCCACTCGACGTTCTTCTCCAGAAGTTGCACGACTTTTTGCATCATAAATCAGTTGTCTTCGTTATTGTTTGGCTGATTGGGCGCGCCGTTAGCCGGCCCCGCGGCCTTTCGGGAGTCGGGCAGAAGATCGGCTGTCCAATTCTTCATCAGCAGGTCCTCCCCGTCGATCTCCAGGCGGACGACCGGCTTGTCGCCATATCGATATCCCGCGCCCGCGGCCACCGCCGGATCGACCACTTCCAGAATCTGCACGTTGAGCACAGTCATGAACTGATCGAGCTGAAGCGCTCGCAAAATGTCCGGAATCTTGGCCGCGTCCACCACCAGGCTCAGATCGAATCGATACGCATCGTAAAGAGCGTTGCTGACCCGTCCGGTGGGGGAGATCGTCGGCTCAAAAGGCGTCGCGCTCCCGACGCCCTCGCCAAGATCGCCGGCGCTGGTCGCGAGAATCGGGGCGATGGTCTGTAATTTCTCGATCCGCTTGATCGGAGAATGAAGAATGGTGTTCGACGGCGGCCCGCCGGGCATGTCCGGATCCGAATACTTGCTATTGATCCTGGCGATGGCGTTGGTCACGTCGTCCACGATCCACATTTGCAATTGGGCGTCCCAGATTTGCCCGGACTGGGGAAGCTTTCCCGCGACGATCCCGATCGTCGCGTCAAAAGGAAGCGCGTCCGGCTCCATATAAATGGAATATTGCTTGGCGCGATCCAGTTGCATGTCTTGCGCTAGGGTTGCGGTCTGCTGGGTGAAGGTTTCGATCGCCTGGGTCATTGCCGGCGAAGCCGTCCCGCCCGGCACGACGCCGAATTGCGCAAATATCGTCGCCTGCCTTTTCGCCGTTTCATCGGCTATATCCTGAAGCGTGGGAATGCCGCAGGAATTCAAACTGGTCACCCACCGATTCAGATTCGTCGTCTCGGAGATGTATTTCTGGGCAAAGCTGTATTTCGTGGAATCATCCGGCTTCGGCAACTCACTGGGGAACAGCGGGGCGTGAATGTTTTTCTGCACCGCGGCCTGAACCAGCTTGTCCGCCTGCTCGGTCAATTCGGCGATCGCGGCTTTGCCCGCGTCAATCACCTCCTGCGTCGGGAAGACGTCGAGGACAGCCTGATCCGTCTGGTCGGGCGATAGCAGCGGCATGTGACGCTGCGAACTAAGCAATCCCTCCACATGCTCGGCGGCGCTCACCCGGCCGTTCAACTGGTCCTGCAACGAAAGATACATCCCCGCCAAAGGATAGAACTTTGCAACGATGGAAAGAATCACCAGCACCGCCAAAATGATGCTGATCATGTTCTTCTTCAGGATTTGTAAGACCGCCTTCATCAACACTCCAAATTCATTTGCCCGTCGCTGCCGTCTATTGTTGATCCTGCGCCGCCGCCGCGCCCGCCCCAGCCGCCGCGCGGACTTGGGTGGGTCAATGATCACGATTAAAACCACTTTCATATCCCAATCGTTGGACCGATCCTCGCCCGTGATGCGGTCCAGCATCGATGGATCGGGCGCGCCGGCTGCCGGCGTGGTCCGGCCGCCCGTCTGCACGTTTTCCTGCTCGTCCCCGCTGTCCGACGGCTGCGGCCTCGCCGTTGGCGTCGGGCCGTTGATCGCCAGCATCGACGCCGCGTAAGACGCCAGCATGGCTTGCACCCGCGTCGGATCATCCTTCAGCAGCGATTGCCCGATCGGGTTGAAAACCCGGGCAATGAAATAATGCTTCGGCGACGACGGGTTCCGGCTGTTGTACTGATCCATCCACGCCTGGTTCATCTGGCTCAGGTTCTTGACCAAATTGCCAATGATCCACGGATAGGCGTCCTGGTGCGGCGTGGTCAGGTTGATCGAAATAATAAACCCGCCGCCCGGTCGGCGGATTGAGCGGATCGTTGGGAACCACCGAGATGCCCGGCCCCAACTGTCCCGAAGTGATCGATGCCAGCAAATCCGGGCTGTAGACCGACGAGAGCTTGTCGACGAGCACGATGTTCCGATTGCCGCGAGGAATGGCCGCCTGACTCGCCGACGGCGCGGGAAATACACTGAGGATGTCGGTAAGGATTGACGGCCAATAGCCGCGCCCATCCAGCATGCCGCGGATATTCGTGATCCGTTGCCGATCCGCGCCGCCCGCTCCTTCGACATCCGACGACCAACTGTTGGAGAATCCGTCGGCGCGGGAAACCACCGATTCAATCTGATCGCGCGAATTCGCCGCTAATTTAAATTGCGAATCCTGCAAATAGTATCCGCCCGCCGCCAAACCCGCCCCCGCCACGAACGCCGCCGTCGCCGCGGCGAACCACTTGGTTTTATCTCGCCACATGCGCTCGCGGCGAATGTGCATCGGGAGCAGGCTGCTGGTGATCTTCGCCTCTCCCATCGCCTGAATCGCCAGCCCGTACGCGCTCACCAGCGATAAAATGTTTTCGTTGAACGTCGTCGCCATCTTCGCGTCGGTCGGAGCGCCGGCGGCCATCGAGTTGAGTTTTTCCACGTCCAGTTGCAGGTTCTGCTGAAGATATTTTTGCAGCCCCGCCAGCCGGAACGTCCCGCCCAGTGCGATCACTTTCTTAATCCGCGACTCGCGGTGCACCGAGGAATAAAACCCAATACTGCGCTGGATTTCCGCCACCAGATCCGCGAAGACCGGCCGCATCGCCTGGAAAATCTGCCGGGCGTATTTGCTCGTGTTGGCGTTACGCTTCAGTTCCTCGGCCTTCCCGAACGGAAGTTTGAAACTCTTGACCAGAACTTCCGTGAAATTGTTCCCGCCGATCGGGATGGACCGAAGCCAGATGCTTTCTCCCTCGGCGATGATCAGATCGGTGTTTTCCGCCCCCAGGTCCACGATCATCGTCGTGCCCTTGATCCGGCTGTCGTAGTACATCGCGTTGTATACCGCCAGCGGATTCATCTGAACCACCTGCACGTTCAGATTCACATCCGTGAAATGCTGAATGTGATGATTGATCAGGTCCCGCCGCATAGCGAAGATCCCGACTTCCACCTCGGGCGAATCCGGCTGCTGAAAAAGCTGATAGCTCCATTCGACGTCGTCGAGCGGGAACGGAATCTGCTGAATGGCCTCGAAACGCACAATTTCGGGAATTTTCTTGGGTTCGACCGGCGGGAGCTTGATGAATCGGGCGAAGCTGGAAACGCCGCTGACGCTGATCGACGCAACGCCCCCCTTGACCGGGTGCCGCTGGACGAAATTCGTCAGCGCCGACTGGATCAGCGCTTCTTTATTGTCTCCCGCATTGGAGAGGACGTTTTCATGCTCGATGACTTCGAAGTCATCGATGCGCAAACCGTTTTCGCCGCGAACCAACTTAATGGCCTTGAGCGCGCGGTTGCCGATGTCGATACCCCAGGCAAAACGAGCATTGGCCATCGTGTCTCCTCAACAACCGTTCAACGCAGGGGAGCAGCGGGCCTGTGTTCGGGGGAGGACAGGCCACAACCTCGCCGCTCGTTCCTGTTTTTACCCGCTTTGCGGGGTCAGTTCAATATTGTTCCATAGTCCCAGAGCCGGTTCCAGCGTTGGGACGCCCCATTTTCGGCTATGGGACGGTATACTTCCCGCCCCGTGGCGACTTTTTGCGTTCAAACCCTCGGCTGTAAGGTCAACCATTACGAAAGCGAACAGATCGCCACGCTGTTGCGTTCCTGGGGTTTGACGCAGACTCAAAATCCCGCCGCCGACCTGCGGATCGTCAATACCTGTAGTGTCACAAGCGAGGCGGCAAACAAAAGCCGCCAAAGCGTTCGCAAGGCGATTCGCCTCCCGGTCTTGCATAATTCCCTTAATGAATCGGAGCCGGCGGCGGGGCAGCGCACGATCGTCACCGGGTGCTGGGCCACCAGCAATCCCGCCGACGCTGCCGCAATCGCCGGCGACGACGCGGTCCTGACCCATCACGATAACATCGCCCACCGCCTCTCCTCGCTACTGTCGAGCTGGGGCTATCAGTTTAGACGATCCGGGGAGGAAAATGTTCGACCTTTTGACGCGACCGGAACTCGATCTTTGCCCCTCTTGGACGAGCGCCAAGCCAGCCACCAGCGAGCCTTCCTGAAAATACAAGACGGCTGCGACGCCCACTGCACCTACTGCATCATTCCAACCCTGCGGCCCACCCTCTGGAGCAAACTCGTTGACGATGTGCTTGCCGAGGCGCGCCGCCTGGTCCATGCTGGGCATGTCGAGATCGTCCTCACGGGTATATTTCTGAGTGCCTACGGCCAGGCCACCGCACTGCGGCGGCGCCAAACGCGCGGCGAGCGCAGCCCCCTCGCCCTGCTTATCGAGAAACTGACCGAGATTCCCGGCCTGCGGCGACTCCGACTTTCCAGCCTCGAGCCAGGCGATCTCCACGACGATCTTTTGGACGCGCTCTGCGCCAGCCGGCAGGTCGTCCCCCATTTCCATCTCCCCCTGCAGAGCGGGTCCGACCGCATCCTGAGGCGTATGAATCGCCAGTACACCCGCGACGGCTATTTTCGCATGATCGAAAAAGTGCAGTCCTCATTTGATCAGCCGGCAATCACCACCGACATTATCGCCGGTTTCCCGGGTGAAACCGACGAGGATTTTCGCCAAACCTTGGAAGCGGCCCAATTTGCCCGCTTCGTTCACATCCACGCCTTCCCATTTTCTCCCCGCCCGGGCACCGCGGCTGCCCGCTGGAAAAACAATTTTGTCGATCCCAAAACCGCCAACATCCGAATCGACCGCCTTGCGGAACTGAGCGACCAGTTCAGCCTCGAATATCGCGGTCAGTTCCTTGGCCGAACCGTCCAATTGCTCGTGGAGCGCGACGATCCTGCCTCGCGCCGGGGGTCCCTTCGCCACGGGCGATGCGAAAGATACTTCGACGTCCAATTCCCCGGCGAGGTTTCCACCGGTGAACTGGTCACCGTGCGCGTCGATCAGGTCACGCGCGAGCAAACCCTCGGCACCCTGGTGGAATCGCAATGATCTGCGTCGTTCAGCGCGTGACCGAAGCCGCCGTCCTTGTCGAAGGGCAAACCATCGGCCAAATCGCTCGCGGGACGGCGGTCCTTCTAGCAATCCATCAAACCGATACCGACCCCGACGTCGCCTGGATGTGCCAAAAACTCGCCGGCCTGCGAATCTTCCCCAACGGCGATCGCAATTTCGATCTCGACGTCTCGCAAATCGGCGGCTCCATTTTGCTCATCAGCAATTTCACAGTAGCCGCCGACGCTCAAAAGGGCCGCCGGCCTTCCCTCGCCGCCGCCGCGGAGCCCGCCGCCGCAAACGTGCTCTTCGAAAAACTTGTCCAGTCTCTTCACGAAGCGAAAATAAACGTCCAGACCGGGCAATTCGGGGCAAATATGCAAGTCAAACTCACCAACGACGGCCCGGTGACGTTTCTTCTCGATAGCCGCCCCGAGCGGGGGGACCGGTGATCTATCTCACGCCCGCAAAGATGGATTTCCAAAGCGAACGCACCCTCGAGCGCCTTCTGCGCGATCTCGGCGAAGAATTTTCAATCACCCAATCGACGGTCGTCAATCCAATTTCCACGGCCTCGAAATTGTGGCATCACCCGCCTTCACAACCCGTCCACGCCTGGGGCGAATCCGCCTTGAAAGCCGCCGCTGTGTGCGGAATTAACCGCGTTATCTACTCGCCCCCGCCGGAAATTCACCTGCCGTTTAAATTCTCCCTGCGCATGGCCCTATGGCAGCAATCGGTTCACGTCGTTTGCCCGACGGAAGCCGCGCGTGAACTGTTCATTGAGCAGGGCACGCCAGGCAATCGTTGCAGCGTCATCCGGCCCGAGATTGATTCCGATAGAAATCCCGCCGCCCGCGACGAAAAACTTCGGCAAGAGTTGGGATTCGAAAATGCGGATTTCGTGACGCTATTATGCGGTGAATCAACCACCGAAAGCGAGCACCGAACCGGCGCCTGGGCCGTCAGTGTCCTCCACGTCATCGATCCGCGCTATCGCTTGCTTGCATGGGGGCGCGGCTCGCAAACCACATCGCTCATTCGCTTCGGCGAGCGATTGGAACAACCAAAGCTTGTGACTCTGGCGCAACAAAAACTCGCCCGAGCCGTCGAATGGGAGGAACTGGTCTCTGTTGCCGATGCGATCTTAATCCCCGGCGGGGGCCTCATCGCTACGCTTCCGATCAGCATCTGTCAGGCTTCTGGCGTCCCAATTGTCGCCCGCGCCGGACCCACAACCTCCGAGATCCTCGCTAACAATCCCAATACATCACTCGTGCCCGACGCAACGCCAAAAACCCTCGCGCAAGCCCTCTTGAAAATTTCCGAAAATGGAACCGCCCGAAAAAACGCCGCTGCGGAACATTCATCGCGATCGACAACCGATCAATGGCGTGACCTCTATCGCCGCCTCGGCGCCTGATCAGAATCTCCGATCCAGCAGCCGATATTGCACCGCTTCGGCGACGTGAGTCTCGTTAATCTGCCCCATCCCTTCCAGATCGGCGATCGTTCGCGCCACGCGCCTCACCTTGTCGTACGCCCGCGCGCTCAACCCCATTTCCGCCATCGCCTGTTTCATCAAAAGCAGGCACCCCTCGCTCAATTCGCAGTGCGCCTTGAGCTGCTTTGAATTCATGCTCGCGTTGGTCGTCGCGTTGCCAAATCGTTTGACCTGGATTTTCCGTGCCGCTTCCACCCGCCCGCGCATCGTCGCCGAATCCGTTCCGGAATGCCGCCCGGTCAGCTCCGGATACGGAACCGTCGGGACTTCCGTATGAATATCGATGCGATCGAGCAGCGGACCACTCAATTTGTCCAGATATCGGTCCCGCGCCCGCGGATTGTCGGAGGCATATCCGCTGGCCGTCGGATTCATGGCCGCCACCAGCATAAATCGCGACGGAAAGCGCACCGACGCATGCACCCGCGCCACGGTAACCTCCCCGTTTTCCAGCGGCTGCCGCAGCGTCTCCAGGACATATCGTGAAAATTCCGGCAATTCGTCCAGGAACAGAATCCTGTGATGCGCCAGCGAAACCTCGCCCGGCCGGGGAACGGTTCCCCCGCCGATCAGCGCCTGCGCCGTCGCCGAATGATGCGGCATACGCACCGGCCGCTCATCCAGCAGCGAAACTCCATCCGGCAATAATCCCAGCGCCGAATAAATCCGCGTAGTTTCCAGCGATTCTTCCCGGCTCAACGGCGGCAGAATCCCCGCCATGCGCTTCGCCAGCATCGTCTTCCCGGTCCCCGGCGGCCCTATCATCAACAAATTGTGCCCGCCCGCCGCCGCTACCGTCACCGCGCGCTTCACCGATTCCTGCCCCCGCACGTCCGCGAAATCCAGATCCGAATCCTCCCCAAACCCGCGCCTTCTCTCTCCATTCAACACAAACGGCGGCAGTGGAAGCTGCTCATTCAAAAACGACACCACCTGAGACAGCGAAGACATCGCATACACATCGATCCCGTCCACCACCGCCGCCTCCGGCCCATTCTCCTCCGGCAGAATCACCCCCTCGAATCCCTTCTGCCGGGCCAACATTGCCATCGATAGCGCCCCTTTCACCTTCCGGAGCCGTCCGTCCAGTGCCAATTCCCCGGCGATCAAAAACCGCTTGTGCTTATCCTCGGAAATGAAATTCGTCCCCCGCAAAATCCCCACCGCCATCGGAAGGTCCAGCGCCGGCCCTTCTTTCTTCACGTCCGCTGGCGCAAGATTGATCAGCAGCGCATGCCCCGGAAACGCGTACCCCGAATTCAGAATCGCCCGCCGCACGCGCTCGACCGATTCCTTCACCGCCGTCTGCGGCAACCCCACCAACGTCGTCTTGGCAAGCCCGTGATGGCTGACATCCACCTCGACTTCGCATCGCAGCGCGTCGATCCCCACCAGCACGAATGAATTGATCTTTGCCAGCACCGCGGCAAAGTCTACCATCGTCGGCATCCGTGCCGCAAAAAGTGCCCGCGCCGCGCTTCGTTCGCCGGGCGTTTGCCCCGCCGCGCGTAAACGGTATAATTCCGCCATGGTTGTAAAAGTCTCCAATGATCCGCTCACTTCCGCGCTCCTGCCCGCGCCCGGCCGCAAACGTCGCCGCCAAGCTCAAAAACGCCCTCCGGGTCGGATTGTGTGGAATTGGCCGCTCCGGCGCGGGAATGGTCGCTCGCGATCTTGCCATGCTTCCCCAGATTAAAGTCGTCGCCGGTTTCGATCTCATTGAAGATCGCGCCCGCCAGCTCTCGGCCCTATGCGGCTCGAAGGTCTACACCTCCTTCGACGCAATGCTCGAGGACAATGACATCGAACTGATCATCGTCGCCACGCGTTCCCACGAACATGTCCCCATGGCCCTCCGCGCTCTACGCGCCGGACGCGACGTCCTGGTCGAAAAGCCCATGGCGCTCGACGTGGCGGGCGCCGATAAGCTCATCGCCGCCGCAAAATCGAGCGGAAGAAAATTGTTTGTCCGCCACAATCGCCGCTTCGACGTCCCATTTCTCCAGGCCAGGGAAATCGTCGCCGGCGGAAAACTCGGGAAACTTTTTGCCGTCCAGTTACGCCAGGGAAAATTTCAGCGCCGCGCCGATTGGCAGACCCTGAAAAAATTTGGTGGCGGCCAGCTTCTCAATTGGGGCCCGCACGTGGTCGATTGGGCCTTGCAACTCATTGGCGGAACCGCCGTGGACGTCTGGACCGATCTAAAGCTCGTCGCCGCGGCCGGCGACGCCGAAGATTACGTCAAACTCCTTCTCCGCGGCCCGACCGGAATCACCGCCGACATCGAAATCAACGGCGCTGCCGCTCTCGACCAGCCGCCGTGGCTGCTGATGGGATCCCGCGGCTCCCTCCAGATCGACGCCAAAAATCACTGCAAGTTGCGATATTTCAACGCGAAAAAACTCGCCAAAGTCAAAGCCGACGGCGCCACGCCCACCGCCCGCGCCGGCTCCCATTTCGACGGCGGCGAGCAAATCCCCTGGATCGAGGAAGAATTCCCCGCCGCCCCAACTCGCAAGATCAATTTTTGGGTCGAACTCTATAAATCGATCCGTCGCGGTACGCCGTTTCCCGTCTCCCTGGATCAAGCGCGCGAAACCATGCGCGTCATCTCACTGGCCAAGAAGTAATGGAGTCAACTCAACAGTTATTCGATT
This sequence comes from uncultured Phycisphaerales bacterium, assembly GCA_963844715.1. Lineage (GTDB taxonomy): Bacteria > Planctomycetota > Phycisphaerae > Tepidisphaerales > Tepidisphaeraceae > UBA1161. Next base: position 1,199,867 of record CAWJPJ010000007.1, read on the forward strand.
CCGCCCTGAACCTTCATCAGGCGGGTAAATTGCAGGAGGCGGAGGAGCTCTACCGCCGCATACTCGCCGCCTCGCCCGATGACGCCGACGTCCTGGAACTCCTCGGCATGGTCAACTTTCAGCTCGGCCGCAGGGAGGCCGCCCTCGATCTCCTCCAAAAATCCGCCGCTCTCAATCCCGACGCCCCCGATTGTCATTACCACCTCGGCATGGTTCTCAATGACCTGGGCCGCACCGACGCCGCCATCGAAGCCTTCCGCCAGGCGACCGTTCTCAAGCCGGATTTTGCCGAGGCGTATCACCACCTCGGCCTGATCTACCGCGAAAAAAAATCAGCTCGATCTCTCCGAACGCCACTTTCACCTCGCCCTGGCGCTCAATCCGGAATATGTCGAAGCGCACAACAATCTGGCCACCGTTTTAAAATCCCGCGGCAAGCTCGACGAAGCCGTCGCCGCCTATCGGCAGGCCCTGGCCCTCCGCCCCGATCTGGCGGACGTTCATTCCAATCTCGGCAACGCCCTCAGCGCCCAGGGTAAACTCGAAGAAGCGATCGACGCCTATCGTCAGTCTCTTTCCATAAAAGCCGATAATCCCGAGATCTCCAACAAGCTGGGATTGGCGCTCATCGCACTGAATCGCCCTCGCGAAGCCGCCGTCGCGTATCGCCGGGCGCTGGCCGACCTTCCCGACAATCCCAGCCTGCGAAACAACCTCGGCAATGCCCTCCTCATGCAAAGCGAGCTGACCGAAGCCGTCAGCAATTTCCGCAAGGCCGTCGACGCCGACCCAAAATTCTTTCTCGCCTTTAACAATCTCGGCAACGCCCTCAAAGACCTCGGCCAGATTCCCCAGTCCATCGCCGCCTACGAGCATGCTCTCTCGCTTCGCAACGACCCTTACTTTTACTGCAACATTCTTTACACGCTTCATCTTCTTTCCCCCTACAACGCCGATGCGATCTTCCACCGCCACCAGGAGTGGAACCGCCGCTATAGCCAGACCCTCGTCGGAGAGATTTTGCCCCCGACCAACGACCGCGACCCAAACCGCCGCCTGAAAATCGGCTATGTCTCCTCCGATTTCCGCCTCCATTCGGTGGCGTTCTTTCTTGAAAACCTCCTCGATTACCACGATCCCCAGCAAGTCGAAGTCTTCGCCTACGCGGACGTCGGTCAGCCGGACGCCGTGACGCGAAGATTGCAGCAGTCGATCCATCAGTGGCGATCAATCTATGGCAAGAGCGACGTCGAAGTCGCGCGGATGATCCGGCAGGACCAGATCGATATCCTCGTGGACCTCGCAGGCCACACGGCAGGCAACCGACTTCTGGTCTTCGCCCGCAAACCCGCCCCGGTTCAAATCACCTACCTCGGCTACCCGGATACGACGGGTCTGACGGCTATCGATTATCGAATGACGGACATCTACGCCGATCCCCTGGGTCAGACGGAGAAGTATCACAGCGAAAAGCTATTGAGATTGCCCCGGACCTTTGCCTGCTACCGCCCGCCAGCGGAGGCGACGGAAGTCTCGCCTCTGCCCGCGGTAACTTATGGCCGAGTCACGTTCGCCTGTTTCACGACATTGGGAAAACTTCCCCCCAATCTTCTGGATTGCTGGGCGGAGATTCTGATTCAGGTTCCGACATCGCGCCTGCTCATCGCGGCCGGTGGATTGCAATCAAACGATCTCCAAAGAGAGATTCGAAGCCACTTCGAAAGGAGGGGAATCGATCCGACTCGGCTCGATTTGATGGGCAAGCGTCCCCTGTCGGAATACTTCTCCCTGCATCATCAAGTGGACATTTATTTGGATACGTTTCCTGTGAACGGGCATACGGTGACGTGCCATGCTCTTTGGATGGGATTGCCGGTGGTGACCCTCGCCGGATCGGTGCATTGTCAAAGATTGGGGGCAAGTGTTCTAAGCAATCTTGGGAGGGGGGAACTGATTGCCAAGAGTCCGCAGGAGTACGTCCAGATCGCCGCAAGCTTGGCGGGAGATGTTCCGAAGCTCAAAGCGATGAGATCGAATCTACGAGAAAAGATGAAATCCAGTCCGATTTTGGACGCGGCTCAATTTGCCCGGGATGTGGAGGGGGCATATCGGGAAATTTGGAAGAATTGGTGCGCATCGCCGCAGCCCACGGAAGAGGAACTCGCCTATCGGCGCGCACTCTCGCAAAACCCAAATTCACCCGAAGCGCACACCAATCTTGGCGTCGTATTTCACGGACAAGGCCGCTGGGCCGACGCCATCGCCGAGCATGAGCAGGCCATCGCGATCCGCCCGGAATTTCCCGAGGCCCATTTTAATCTCGGCGCCGCCCTCAAGGCCGCCGGAAGCTTGGACGAAGCCATCGCCGCCTACCGCCGGTGCCTCACGCTTCAGCCCCAGCACACCGCCGCGATGAACAACCTGGCCAACGCCCTCCGCGACATCGGCCAGCTCGATGAAGCCCTATCCTTCTACAAAAAAGCTTCCGACGCCGCCCCCGAATACGACGCCCCTGCCACAAATCGCCTCTACACCCTTTATTTTCATTCCAATTACGACGCAGCCGCCATCCTCAAGGAGCACCAGGAGTGGAGCCGCCGCCGCGCCGCCCCCTTTGCATCGAAAATCCAACCCCACACCAGCGACCTCTCTCCCGATCGGCGAATTCGCCTCGGCTACGTCTCCCCCGATTTTCGCGATCACCCCGTCGGCCTCGCTTTGGAGCCCTTGCTGGAAAATCACGATCACAATAACTTCGAAATCGTCTGTTTCGCCAATTCCGACGTGGACGACGACGTGACGCGACGCCTCCGCTCCCATGCCGATCGCTGGCATCGGGTCTTCCAATTATCCGACGACCAGGTTGCCGACCTCATCCGCCACGAGCAGATCGACATGTTGTTCGATCTTTCCCTTCACATGGCTCACAACCGTTTGCTCACATTCGCGCAGAAGCCTGCCCCCGTCCAGGTGACCTATCTCGGCTATCCCGGCACCACAGGTTTGCCGACGATCGACTGCCGCATCAGCGACCCCTATCTCGATCCGCCCGGCTCCGACACGGCTTACTCCGAGCGCACAGTTCGCCTCCCGCACACATACATCTGCTGGCGCTGGAGCGGCGGCAACGAGCCCCTTTCATCCCTCCCGGCGGCGAAGAACGGTTTTATCACCTTCGGCAGTCTCAACACCTTCTGCAAAGTCACGCCTCACGCCCTCGAAACCTGGGGCAAATTGATGAACGAAGTGAAGGATTCCCGCCTCCTTCTTCGCTGCCCGCCGGGCCAGGCCGCAAAGTGGGTTCTTCAGACCCTGTCAAAATTCGGCATCTCGGAAAGCCGCATCGAATTATCCGGCCGACTCCCCTGGGATCAGTACGTCGCCCTTTGCAAACGCCAGGACATCGGCCTCGATCCCTTCCCCTACCCCGGCCACACCACCAGTCTCGATTCCCTCTGGCTCGGCGTCCCGTTCGTCACCCTTCGCGGCGACAACGCCGTCGCCCGGGGCGGGGCAAGTATTTTGTCCAATCTCGGTCTTTTTGATTTGATCGCCAATACCCCCGACGAGTACATTCAAATCGCGCGCAACCTGGCGGCGGATTTACCGCGACTGGCGGAACTGCGGTCCGGACTTCGAAATCGCGTGGAGCAATCGCCCCTGACCAATGCACGGCAATTCGCCCGCGATTTTGAATCCGCCTGCCGGGAAATCTGGCAAGCTGCGTGCCGGCGGCCCGAGTGATACGATTCCCCCCGTTTGGCAAAGGAGTGCCATGCCCGGCGAAACCGATTTACACAAAAAGCTGAAGAAGGAAGCCTGCCGCTGGCTTTTCCGGATGGGATATCGCTGCATCGCCGCCGAGGTTCGCCTCGAGCCCCTGGGGATCATCGACGCCGTCGGCACCGGCGTCTTTCGCCCGAATTACAACTATCTCGCCGTGAACCGCGCCCTTCCGCAGGTCTGCTTCGTCGAATGCAAAGCCAGCCGCGGCGATTTCCTGCGCGATCGCAGCCACGATGGCCAGATGCATCTCTGCATGATGGAGCGCCGCCGAAATCGCCGCGCAAAACGGCCATCCGCGGCTCTTTGCCAGTCCGTCGGATTGGGAAAATTCGCCTCCTGCCTCATGCAGCCGATGGCGAATCTCCACTACATCCTCGCCCCCGTGGGAATCATTCACAAAAAAGACCTTCCGCCCCGATGGGGTTTGCTCTGCTTTGGCGAAGGGGGAGTGAATATCGTCGTCAAAGCCCAATGGCAGGAGATTTCGCGGCCCGATTATGTCGAAGGCGCCATCGCCCGCACCCTCACGGGCGATATCTTCCGCGCCGACGACCGCGCCGTGGCTTCCGTCAATCGCGAACTCTTCGCTCAGCAGATGGAACTGGCGCAGAAAATCCGCACCATCCGCCCCCGCGCCATCTGGGCGCCCCAGGGCGACCGCCCGGGATTCTCAAATCCCCCTCCGCGCGATCAAGCCGAGTTGCACAGCACCCGTAATGCTCGGCGATCGCCGCGTCCACCTGCCGGGCATCGGCGCGGACGAAGCGGACTTCCATCTGCAACCGCAGCGAAACCTCCATGTCCGGCGGGATCGCCGATCCGTCGGCGATCGCCGCCACCACCTGATTGCCCATGACCCGCAGCGGCACCAGGCGATACTGCACCGCCACCTCGCGCGGCACCCGCGCGACCGCCTGACTGTCCACACCGAACTCCGCAAGATTCACATACGGCGCACGATGCCCGATCTGCTGGAACCACGCCCGCCAGACGTCCACCGGCGTGCACATCCCCAGCGAGATCGCCGTCTCGCCAAATCGCCGCGGATGCAGCGTCTGCTCCTGGAGGATCTCCTCCACGTCCAGTTCCGACAGCCGCGCGATTTCTCGCAGCTTGGTTCCGATTCGTTCCACCGCCGTCTCACCTCCGGGCACTGATGACAGTTGCCGGACTCAAAGCTACGATTCATCCGGTTCGTCTCCAAAAAGCGATGCGATTTTTCGAGCCGCTCCGCGGTCAGGTCCGAGAAAATACGGGTTTCCATTGCGTCTGGTGAGCTACAACATTCTCGATGGGGGCGTCGGCCGGGCCGATCCCCTCGCCGAGGTGATCGAAGCGCAAAACCCCGACATTGTGGTACTCGTCGAGGCCGACGATCCCGCCGTGGTCGACCGCATCGCAAGCCGCTTGAAGATGGAATCCGTGCGCGCGGAGGGCCGCAAGCACGGCGGGGCGATTCTCAGCCGCTGGCGCATCTCCGAATCAATCAACTTTAGCCTGCTGCGCGATGAATTTGCCGATTGCGTTCTTGAGGCAACCGTCGTCGATCCCACCGGAAATCCCTGGCCCGTGACAGCCGTCCATTTGCACCCTCGCGCCAGCCTCGAGGCCGAGGCCCGCCGAATGATCGAGATCAACGCTCTGCTCGAAATCTACGCTCCCTTTCGTGAGCGCAAACAACCGCACCTCCTGGCCGGCGATTTCAACGCGAATTCCCCGATCCAGAAAATCATTCCCGAGCAATGCAAGAAGCGAACCCGCGAAGAATTCAAAGCCAATGGCGGAATGATCCCGCGTGACTGCATCCAAAAGCTTCTCGATGCCGGCTACGTCGACACCCTCCATTCCGTCGCCGGCGACGCCGCCGGATCGATCGGCAGCTTCACCACCCAATTCCCCGGCCAGCGCATCGATTATATCTTCGCTTTCGGCATCGACCCGCGCGCATCGCCCAAGCCAAAGTCGAGCGCGACCGCCTCGCCCAGTTTGCCAGCGATCACTTTCCCGTCTTCGTGCAAATCGACTGACTACAATCCGCCGATGCGCCTGTCATCCCTTCGAAATTTCATCCGGCAAAACCCCTCGACTCTGCGCCTGGCGGCGCATCTCGATCGCGGCCGCGGCGGCATGCGCTGGCTCGATGAATATCCCGCTCCCGCCAAACCCCACGCCATCCCCGATCTCACCGGCTGGGAAAATCGAGACCTCTCCGCCGTCTGGATCGGCCACGCCACCGTCTTGCTCCGCATCGGCGGCAAAACCATTCTCACCGACCCGGTCTTCTCCAATCGCGTCGGCCTCGGCCTTATGCTAGGAACCCTCGGCCCGCGACGGCGAATCGCCCCCGCTCTCTCGATCAAGAATCTTCCCCCGCTCGACTTGATCCTCATTTCACACGCCCATTTCGACCATCTCGATCGCCCCTCCCTCGCCCGCCTGGACAAAAAAACGCCGATCATCACCGCGCCCCGCACCCAGGACCTCATGCGCGATCTCGGCTTCCGAAATATCAGCGAATTGCGCTGGGGCGAAAAAACCAATTTGGATGGGCTTACCATCACCGCGCGCGAAGTCGTGCATTGGGGGTCGCGCGTTATCCTCGATCAATATCGCGGATTTAACGCATACTTGCTCGAAGCCGGCGGCCGCCGTGTCCTCTTCGGCGGCGATTCCGCTTTTCATGAATTTTACAACGACATCGGCGGCGTCGATCTGGCGATCCTCGGCATCGGCGGATACGACCCCTACATCCGCGCTCACGCAAGTCCCGAGCAAGCCTGGGCCATGGCCAAACACGCCGGCGCCAAGTTCCTCCTCCCAATCCACCACACCACTTTTCGCCTCAGCCATGAGCCCAATCACGACCCCATCCAGCGCCTCCTCCAGGCCGCGGGGCCCGAAGCAAACCGCATCGTCATCCGCGAAATCGGCCAGTCCTGGACATATGGCGGCATTTCCAGTTGACCGGTGCAAAACCTTGCGGATTTTGCATTGCACCGGCGCGTTAAATTCTGGAAGGCTAAAATTGAATCGGTGAGGTGATTTATGCGTACTGCAAAACTAATGCTCTTAGCGGCTTTGGCTATGGGGGCCCCCGTTGCGATGGCGGATGCGCCGCCCACCACCGTTCCGTCCGTGGTCGCTTCCGCGCAAGTCGCGCCGGCCGCGCCCTCGGTGCTCGTCCTCCCGTTCCAGCAAACCGGCGACACCAGTTCGTTCGGATGGATCGCCCCGGCGGTCCAGGAAGATCTGCTCGGGCAAATCGCCCGCCTTGGCGCGCTACAGCCCTTGTCCGCCAATCAGCCCGTGGCCGGCGCGGACACCGCCGCCGCTCTGCAAATCGCGCGGAGTAACAACGCGAACGTAGTGATCTTCGGCGGATATCAGATCGTCGGCGACCAGCTCCGTATCGACGGCCAAGCCCTCGATGTCGCCTCGGGCCGCATCATCGGAACCCTCCAGGCAAACGGCGCGGTCACCGATCTCTTCAAGATGGAAGATGCCCTCGCCGCGCAGGTGAGCCAGCTTCTCCCGGCTCCGCCCTCGCAGATGCCGCAGGTGACTTACGGAACTCCCGATAATTCGTCGATGGCCCCGTCCGTCGCCGCCGTCCCCGATAACAACTACTACGCCCCGCCCTCTGGCTACAATCCGTATGACTACGGATACAACTACTATCCGACCTACACCTACGGCTACGGATATCCGTATTACTACGCGCGCCCTTCTTCATCTATTCCGGCGGCTTTTACGGCGGAGGATTCTACCATCACGACTTCCACCAGGGATTCGAGCACACCGGCCCCATGCACTTCGGCGGCTCCCCGTCGTTTCAAGGCGGTTTCGGTGCAAGTCATCCATCGTTCAGCACCTCCCCCGCGTTCCGCGGTGGCGGCTTCGGCATGCCCATCCGTCTTTTAGCGGCAGCGCCGGCGGTCATGGCCGATAAGCCCGTCCTCTAACTCGCGGCCTCGCCCGGCACAAAGCCGCGACGCATCGTATTCTCCGTGATGCACCGCGGCATGAGGAAATGGCGCAGATAATCCGGCCCGCCCGCCTGCGTCCCCGTCCCCGACAGCTTGAACCCGCCGAACGGCTGCCTCCCCACGATCGCCCCCGTAATCTTCCGATTGATATAAAGATTTCCCACGCGAAACTCCCGCCGGCTCCGCGCAATGTTCCCCGGGCTCCGCGAATAAACGCCGCCCGTCAGCGCATACGACGTACCGTTGGCGATGCCCATTGCCTCGGACCAATCGCGAGCTTTCATCACCGAAAGTACCGGCCCGAAAATCTCCTCCCTCGCCAAAAAACTCTCGCTCGAAACATCCGCAAAAATATGAGGGCCCGCAAAATACCCTTCTCGCATTAGCTCCGAATCCTGAGAGTAAACCAACCGCGCCTCGCCCTTGCCGCGCTCAATGGCCGCGTGAATCCTCTTGAACGCTTCTTCGTCGATGACCGGACCCACGCCGCACGATGGGTCTTCCGCCGGAGCGATCTTCAAGCTTCGCGTGGCTTCAACCAGTCGATTCAAAAATGAATCATAAATCCCCTCCAGCACCACAACCCGCGAGCACGCCGAGCACTTTTGCCCCGCATACCCAAACGCGCTGGCGGCCACCCCCGCGACCGCCTCGTCCAGGTCGGCCGTCTCATCCACGACAATCGCGTTCTTGCCCCCCATTTCCGCGATGATCCGTTTCACGTGGTCCTGCCCGCCCGGCGTTTGCGAGGCCAGCGAATTGATTCCCAATCCCACCGCCTTCGATCCCGTAAACGCGATCATCGCCACCTTCGCCTCGCCCACCAGCGCCGGCCCGATCTCTTCCCCGATCCCAAAAAGGCAATTCGCCACTCCCGCCGGCGTCCCCGCTTCGACAAACGCCGCCGCCAATTTCGCCCCGATCACGCTCGATTGTTCCGCCGGCTTCATGATCGCCGTATTCCCCGTCACCACCGCTGCCGCAGTCATCCCGCACAAAATCGCCAGCGGGAAATTCCACGGCGCGATAATGACCGCCACGCCGCGCGGCTCGTATCCCCACTCGTTCTGCTCCCCAGGCAAATCCCTTCCCTGCCGTCGCGAAAGCTCGCGCATCTGCCACGCATAATAATGACAGTAGTCGATCGCCTCCGCGACGTCCGCATCCGCCTCGCGCCACGGCTTTCCGCATTCCAGCACCTCCACCGCCGCCAGCGCAAACCGATCCCGCGCAAGAATCCCGCCCACTCGATCCAGCAACCCCGCCCGCTCCTCGGCCGCCACATCTCTCCATGTCGAAAACGCCCGATCCGCGGCCCCAATCGCCCGCCGCACATGATCCACCGTCCCGCGCGCGCAGCTGCCGACGATCTGCGACTTGTGCGAAGGATTGTTCGATTCCAGCCACCCATTGCCCGTTTCCCATTTTCCGTCGATCAACATCGGATACTGCGCGCCGATCGCCCCCTGTGCCGACGAAATCGCCTCGGCCATCCTTTGCCGCGAGGATTCCAATGAGAAATCCGTCGGAGATTGGTTTTCAAACCCAGCCGGCCGCGCTTCGTCGCGCGGCGGACGCTTTTGAAGTAATGGATTCATCAGCAACTGCTCCTCGGGCAAGCGTTCAACAAAGCCCGCCCGCAAGAAAGATTCGTTCGAGGTATTTTCCAAAAGCCGCCGGATCAAATACGCCATCCCCGGCAGAAGTTTCCCAACCGGCATATAAACCCGCACCCGCCGCCCCATCCCCGAAACAGCCGCCTTTTCAGCGTCCGCCATCCCATACAACATTTGAAATTCGACATCGCGCGGGTCCACTCCCCGTCTCTGGGCCGCCGCCATCGCCGCTGCAATGCTCCGAATATTGTGGCTCGCAATTGCCGGCCGAAGCCACCGGTTTTTTTCCATCAGGAAATCCGCGCATGCTTCAAAATTCGCATCCGATTCCCATTTATCCAAAAATACCGGCGACTCCCATCCATTCTGCGCCGAAATGATCGTTTCGTAATCCCAATAAGCCCCTTTCACCAGCCGCACCCAAACCGCCGTCCCGCGCCCCTCCGCCCAGGTCGCCAGCGATGCCAGATCGTCCAGCGTCCGCTTCAGATAAGCTTGAATCGCGATCCCGATGTCTCCCCAATCCCGGAATTCTTCCTCGCACAATACCGCTTCGAAAATCTCCAGCGTCGTATCCTTAAACGCGCGCTGTTCCATATCAAGATTCACAAACGCCCCCGCTTGCCGTGCCAGCCGCAAAATCGGCCGAAGGCGCGCGAGCACCGCGTCGCGCGTGCCCCCCGGGTCGATCGGATCAAATTGGCTGTAAAGCGAGGAGAGTTTGATCGAAACGTTGACCCGCGGAATAACCCCCCGCGAATCTCGATCCAGCACCGAATCGTCCGCCAGCCGATTGATTCGCCCCGGCAGCTCCATCAATAGCTCAAGATATTGCCGCTGATAAGCCTCCGCCTCGGCCTCCGAGATCACGGCTTCCCCCAGCAGGTCAATCGAAAATGCCAATCGCTTCTGCCGCAGACTCTCAACTGCCCTGGCCGCTTCCTCAACGCTCGACGCCGCGACGAACCGGCCCGCCATGCGCCGCACCTGCGATTTTGCGACCGCCGCCACCGGCGTCGCCATCCGCCCGCGCGTCGGCATTCGCTTAGCCGTCCACCGGGCCACCCGAGGCAACTTCCCGGCTTCCAGAAGGTATTCCCGCAGCAGTGACGCGATCTGCTCGTCCGTCCGAAGCACCGGAAGCACGTCCACGAAGCGGAACAACTGCGCCTTCAGCGACTCATCCCGCATGACCAGTTTCATCATGAACTGATCGAAATGCCCGTCGTGCCCGGCAGACTGCTTCGCCCGCGCAAAAATCTCCCGGCCCAGATCGCGGATGTGATCTTCCAACTGCACGCTGCATTATTGGCTGGATTGTCCCAATAGGGAACTAGGGCCTGTCTGATGAATCCAAAATCCTGAAATAGCGACGGATCATGGCGAGCTTGGCCATGGCCTGAAAGTTCACCGCCAGTTTCTCGTAACGCGTGCCCAGGCGGCGATTCTCCTTCATCCAATTCACGCAACGCTCCACCACGTTCCGTCGGCGATACGCCTTGCGATCAAAGTTCTCCTGCGGCGGCTGATTCGATTTCGCCGGGATCACCGCTTGGATTCGGTGGCGACGCAGCCATCGCCGCACATTTCCGTAACTGTATCCCTTGTCGCCCGCCAGCCTCCTGGGGCGACGACGGCGGCGACCGATGCGCATCGCGTTCATCACCGGCTCCACGTACCGGCTCTCGTGGCATTGGCCGGCGCTGGCCTCGACGGCGAGCGGAACTCCCTGGCCGTCAGTAACCAGGTGGAGCTTGCTGCCCCACCCGCCTCGGCTGCGGCCCAACGCGTGATCCGCCGGTTCTTCCGGGGCGGTTTTGATTTTCTGGCTCCGGCGGCGGATCGACTGGCTCGCACATTGGTGCCGTCGATGCACCACAGGTCCCAGTCGATTCGTCCTTGCTTGTCCAACCTCATCTGCAGCCGCTGGAGGATTCGATCAATCGTTCCGTCCTTTCTCCAGCGGTTGAAGCGGTCGTAGACGCTTTGCCATCTGCCGTAACGTTCGGGCATCTCGCGCCATTGAGCGCCCGAGTGCAGAATCCAGAACATGCCGTTGAGCGTGGTGCGGTGGTCGTTCCACTGCCCGCCGCGCTTGCCGTTGCCGGGCAGCAGATCGCCGATCAACTCGTACTGCTCATCCGTGAGCTCATAACGTCGCATCCGTGACACCTCGTCTGAAAACCGCTATTTATAACCAAAAGCGATTCATCAGACAGGCCCTAGTTGGCTCGCGCCTGTGCCGCGTGAGCCAGCGCGAGCGGCTGCGCCGGCGGCTCCAGGTAGAGCGATCCCCACGTGCCTGGCCGAAGCTGCGTCTGCACCAGTTTCGGCGCCGACCAGAAGAAATCCGCCGCCGAATCGAAGTCCCGCACGTACAAATTGAACGCCAGGCTCGGCTGATGAACCGGATCGAAGCCGTGCAACGCAGCCCCCGGAATGAACATCTCGGCGATGTACCGATCCGGCAAAATCTTCATCGTCCGCTTGATCAGCGGCTGGGGAATCAGGTTGTCCTTCAGCGCGTCCCCGTCCCGGTGCCACTGCCCGACCACCCCGACGCTCCCGTCCCCCTCCTTGCTGCCCGGATCGATGAAAAACTGGTGGCAATACACGTCGTAGCTATCCTGATCCGACGTGACCGAATGCGTGCTGATCCAGAATTCCACGTGATCGCGCGTCCACCACCACCCATTCGCCGCGGCAAACTGCTGGTGATTGTCGAACACTTCGATCGCCAGACACAGCCCCTGGTTGTTCCACCCCATGTACACATTCGGCGTCTCGACCGGGTAACGGCTCATGCCCACGGTCTGCTCACGCCGCATCCCCGAAAGCTTGCACGTCGCCGGCCAGTCGCTCAGAACTCCATCCAGCGCCGGCACCTGCACCAGATACGGAACCTTCTCCTCCGGCTTGGCGGCATAACTGTCGCGCCAGACGTCCTGCTCCGAATCCACCGTGCTGCGCGCGTGCAACCCATTCAGCATTGGGGCCGTCTGCTTGATCGCCTCCCTAAGCTGCTGGTACGGCCTATCGTGTACGTCCACCACGCCAAAATTCACGTCCTCGCCGTCTCCGCTCCGCCCGCCCGGCGGCTCATCACACCACTGGAACCAGTCCGCCCCGATGATGTACGGAACCCGTGCCAGCCTCGTCGTCATCAGCCGGTATCCTTCCGCCCGCGCCTTCTGATCCGGAACATGTGCCTCGAACCCCACCGTGTCCATGTCCCCGCTGCTTCCGTCCATTGAATGGAACGAATACTCGCTGATCACGATCGGCTGCCCCGACTGCTCGTACATCATGTGGAACATCTCCGCGTCCAGCTTGGCGTCGGAGACGTAATAATTCAAAGATTGCGCATCCGTGTAATCGCGCGACGCCGCCACCACTTCCTGCGGCGCGTACCCCTTGAAACGCACCCCCAAAATCAGATGGTTCGGGTCATATTTGCGGATCAGGCGCGTTGTCAGGCGGAAATAATCCGATGCCAGATGGGAAGTCCAAGCCGAACTTAGCCTCGCAAACGGCCCCGCCGGCTCGCGCGGAAGCACCGACCAGCCGTCGATATCCTTCCAACTCGTCAGTTTCGTGCCCCAGGAATGGTCGAACTCCTGCGTCGTTGGCCACAGCGAATGGATCATCTTCACGACTTCCATCCGGTTCGGGTCGTCCACCGGCAGATTGTCAAAATACGCCCCAGGTCCCGCGAATCCGTCCCCCCAGTCCAGTTCGTTGTCGATGAAGTATCCCAGCAGGTTCTTATTATCGCGCAGCGGAACAACTTGCGTTTTCACCGCATGCTCAGCTAGGGCCGCCCAGTCAGACGAATAGAGCCGCCGCGACGCGTCGTCGATCCAGGTCCATAGATTCAGGTCCTGGCTCATCGGCACATCGAGGTGATGAAACGCCGGATTGCACCAGGCGCCCAATCCCTTGAACCCCGTGTTCAAAACCCGCGCAAGCGTCGCCTCGGCCCACTGATCGAGTTCCGCCCGGCTTCCCTCGCCGTCAGAATTCCCATGCCAGTCGCGGGATACGAAATGCGGGGCCTCCCGGTCGCGGGAAAGCTGCAACGGCTGCACGGTTGTCACGGTATTCAAAAATTCCAGACGGTCGTCCGGAGACAAAAACCACCACACCCCCGACCGATCCTGTGCCAGTCTCCAATACCCTGGAACTCCTCGAATTACCGCCAGATTCTCAGCCGTGGCGGGCATCGTGGTCGGTGCCCAGGATCGGGCCGATGATGGAGATGCATCCCGCGCATGCGTGAACAGCGGCAGACCGATCCACGCGATCGCCACCACGAGCAACAGGATGATGACACTCTTCCTCATGGCACTTCCGGCTAAAAAGACGGATACAAGCCGCTGGCCAGTATCGAGTTAGTCACATCCAACAGTGTGCCGCCCAATGCCTTTCACCACCTTGCTTAAAGCAGGCGGCGCCCGTTGAGGTGCTACATGGATGCGTACCTGTTTTATCGGTCTGCACCCAAAAGATAATTAGCCAAAATATGGCCCGCGTCAAATAGCCTAAGTTATTATTTTAAATAAGTTTGTGACGGTTTTCACGGTCCCTGTCAGGGAAGTTTTTTCCACCTTTTTATCGGAGCCGAGAGAGGCAAGCGCGGGGGTCCCGTCCGAAAACTACGCTTGACGGGACCATGAGGTTCATTACATTACCGCACTCCATCGACTGCGATCTTGCGCACCAAACATTCTTGTGCGTAAATCCGTACTGTCGATAAAGAGGCGGGTTTGATCCCGCTTCGCGTTCCGGCCAGGAGCGATCATGAAGCTGCAACCGGAGTGATGGTGGATGCTGACCGAAGCCCGGCACGGTCGGCATCGGCGGATCGTGCAGGGGTGCGGCAGACGCCTCACCATGGAGCGGTCGGTGGATTCCCTCCACCGTAGCCTCGCCTCCCCGCAAGACCCGTCCACACACCCTACAGCGGCGCTCGCCAGGGGACTGGCGATCGCCCGAAACCGGCCTGGGTTTTGTCCCAATTCTAGATTTTCGAAGGGTTTGTTATGTCTCGCGACCTGACCAAGATTCGCAACATCGGTATCGCCGCACACATCGACGCCGGAAAGACAACCGTCTCCGAACGCATCCTCTATTACACCGGCAAGATCCACAAGATGGGCGAGGTTCACGAAGGCACCGCCGTCATGGACTTCGACGAAGAGGAGCAGAAGCGCGGCATCACCATCAACTCCGCCGCCACCACCTGTCCATGGGACCGCAACGGCGAACGCTACACCATCAACCTGATCGACACGCCCGGCCACGTCGATTTCACCGCCGAAGTCGAACGCTCCCTCCGCGTCCTCGACGGCGCCGTCGCCGTCTTCGACGGCAAGGAAGGCGTCGAAGCCCAATCCGAAACCGTCTGGCGGCAGGCCACCAAATACAACGTCCCGCGCGTCTGCTTCATCAACAAGATGGACAAGCTCGGCGCCGATTTTGAATTCAGCTTCAATTCCATCCGCGAGCGCCTCGGCGCCCCGGCCGTCGCCGTGCAGATCCCCATCGGCCAAAGCAGCACCTTCAAGGGAATGATCGATCTCCTCACCGGCGTCGCCATCTACTACAACGTCGGAGACGACAAGGACCGCGGGCATGACCATCATCGAAAAGCCCATTCCGCCGGAGGAAAAAGAACGTTTCGATAAGTGGCGACACGACCTCATCGAAAAAGTCGCCGAAACCGACGACCATCTGATGGAGAAATATCTCAGCAGTCAAGAGCCCACCGATCGACGAGCTCCGCAAGGGCCTCCGGGCCGCGACCATCGCTTTCAAGCTCCACCCCGTCTTCTGCGGCTCGGCCCTGAAATACGTCGGCGTTCAGCGATTGCTCGACGGCGTCATCGACTATCTCCCCTCGCCCGCTCGACATGCCCGCCATCAAGGGGCACGACGTCAAGGACCCCGAGAAGATCATCGAGCGCCATCCCAATCCAGACGAGCCGTTCTGCGGCCTGGCCTTCAAAATCGTCAACGATCAGCACGGCGATCTCACCTACGTGCGCGTCTATAGCGGAAAGCTCGAAAAGGGCAGCCGCGTCCTCAATAGCAACCGCGGCAAGAAGCGAAAACATCAGCCGAATGTTCCAGATGCACGCCGCCGACCGGAATCCCATCGACGTCGCCGAGGCCGGCGACATCGTCGCCTGCATCGGCGTCAAGTGAAGCCCTCACCGGCGATACCCTCTGCGATCCGGATAATCCCGATCATCCTCGAGCGCCCGACCTTCCCCGAGCCGGTCATCAGCATGTCGATCGAGCCCAAGACCACGGCCGACAAGCAAAAACTCGGCGAAGCGCTCACAACCCTCAAACGCGAAGACCCCACTTTCCAGGCCAACTACGACGATGAAACCGGCCAGACCATCATCGCCGGCATGGGCGAGCTTCACCTGGAAATTCTCCGCAATCGCCTCACCCGCGATCACCACGTCGAGGTCATCGTCGGCCGGCCCAAGGTCGCCTACAAGGAAACCATCACCGGACGCGCCGATCACGTCCGCGGAAAGCACGTCAAGCAATCCGGCGGCCGCGGCCAGTACGGCGACTGCTCCGTCAACATCGAGCCGTTCAACGGCGCCGGCGTAGACCCCGAACTGCTCAAAAAGTGGAACTGGAAAGACGGCGTCGCCTTCGAAAACAAAATCTTCGGCGGTTCCGTTCCCAAGGAATACATCCCGTCCATCGAATACGGCGTCCGCATGGCCGCCAAGACCGGCGTCCTGGCGAGCTACCCGCTTATCAACTGCAAAGTCACCCTCGTCGACGGCAGCTATCACGCCGTCGACAGCTCGCAGATCGCCTTCGAACTGGCTGGCCAGCTCGCCTTCCGCGAAGCCTGTACCAAGGCCGGCCTCACTCTCCTCGAGCCGATCATGAAGGTCGTCGTCACCACTCCCGAGGAATTCGTGGGTAACGTCACCGGCGATCTCAATCGCCGCCGCGGGCTCATCGTCAACAGCGATCAGCGCGGCAACACCCGCGTCGTTGAAGCCGAGGTCCCTCTTAGCGAAATGTTCGGTTACACCACCGAATTGCGTTCGATGAGCACCGGCCGGGCCAGCTCGGTCATGGAACCCCTCCGCTACGCCCCGGTCCCCGCCAACGTCAAGGCGGCGATCCTTCAGGAAGTCGGTTGATCCTCACAGGAAAAACAAGAAAGCCCCGGGAGACGCATTCGCTCTCCCGGGGCTTTTGATTTGCCTCAAGACCGCTTAGGTCGGACTTTCGCACCACCCGTCAACGGCGGCCGGCCCGTATCCGGGCTTCATTGCCTGGCCCTTATATCGAAAGTTGGACAGCAACTCCCCACCGCGAACATTGATCGGCGAAGAGGCCCCTGTATATGGATGAAGCACATTGTTCGCGATGGTGCCGCGAAGCAACGTGAAGTCCCGCTCGCCCGCCGCCGTTGACACCGCCACAAAACCCACCGCGCCGGACGGCGAAAAATCGACAATCTCAGACCTGCTCAGCGCAGGCCAATGCACGATATTCGCGTCGGTGAATTCGCCCGCCGCGACGGAAGTGCTTTCGATCAGTGCCGCACCGCCGGAATAATCATCCGCCCGGGGCCGCGAAAGTGCGCCGGCCATGAATCGCCCGCCGGCAAGAAGGGGGGTAAGAATTGTCACACCGGGAACGAGAATCGCTCCGGGAATCATTCTCCGTTTATGTCCACCAGGGCCGGTACCAGCAGGATCCACAACACACATCCTTCTGCTTTCGCATTCATAGGCCCGCCCCTATCATTTCGATTTAGTCGGACTTCTTCTTCGCCCGTCGGCGCCGCATCAGGGCCATCGCCGAACCGACGAGCGCCAGGGACGCCGTCGACGGCTCGGGCACCACGCCCAGCGAGAGATCGACGATATTCGACGATTCCCAGACCGAGAACGTGCCGCTGTTGCTGGTGGTTCCGTTCCAATAGACCAATTTGCCCGGATTGCTTCCGCCCGTGTCGCTCCCGCCGATATTCGTGCTGTTTGGCGAGGTGAAAGTCCCGAATTGCTGGCCGGTGCCAACGTTGATGCTCCAGTTGCCCGTGAACGAGATCGGCGCCGTGCTCGTCCCGGCAAACGCCAGGGACATCCCGTGATACGCCGACAGGCTCACATTGCTGAACGTCACATTTTGAATGATCGACTTGGGCAGCCCATACAACAATCCCGCGACCGAACTTGTGTAGTTCGTCACCGTCGTGCTGGTCCAACTGCTGGTGATGTTGTTAAAAGTGATGTTCTGCCAGACCGGAAGCGTGTTCGTGCTGGTCGCGCTATTGGCGTTGGACGGAAATCCGTTCCCGCTGCCGTTATACCAGCTTGAAATATAAACCGGATAAAACACGTTGGTCATCGTCACGTTGTTGTAACTGAGATTCTGAATCGTGCCGCCAACGCTCTGATTGCTCTTCAGCCTGAAGCCGCAAACCGTTCCATTGAACGTGATGTTATTGACGTAAAGATTGTTAACCCCCAGCGAGGTGATGCTGCCGATCGATACGCCGTGGCCCAATCCGATCGACATGTTCGTGATCGCGATATTCGTATCGGCCGAATTGCTGCTGTCGGCGTTCAACGCAATATCATCGTCACCCGTCGAAATCGTCGAGTTGGTGATTAAAAAGTTGTTGCCGTTCGGATCAATGCCCACCGTGTTGGGTGATACCGCCGGCGCGTTGATGTTGATATTGTTGATCGTGACATCATTCGTCTGCGTCCCGCCGAACGTGAGAAATTCCTTCGGCGAATTATAGAACGTAACGCCACTGATCAAGAACGTGCGCGCGTTCGAGAATTGGAGCAGGTCGGGCGCCGCATTGGTGTCCCCCCACCAGTCGTTCGTTCCGATACCTCCCTCACCATCGATGCTCCCAGATCCCGTGATTTCCGAATTCTTCGGATTGTTCCAATTAATATATTCCGATGACCCGCTCCAGTTGACGTCATTCTGGTTCGTCGGCGCGACGAGTTGGCCGTTGATCTCAAAATCCGCGTTGGAGGCGCTGATCGTAAGCGGGTTTACATCCCAAGTGCCGCTTGGAATGATGACCGTCCCTCCGGCACTGGGCAAAGATGTAAATGCGTTTTGAATAGCGAGCTGATTCGCACCCGCGTTGGATTGCCCGGAACTGAGACTCACAGTAATCGAAGTAGTGCCGGTAATGTTGGGCAGCGGTGGCGATGCAGGATCCCCGGCAAGCGCGACAGCTGCAGCCATGGATGGCACGAGCAAAAATACCGCACCTGCCACTGCCTTCTGAATTGCCTGCTGTGGGGATACTTTACGACCGCTACCCCGGTCAGACCGGGAAACGCACATGGGCTTTCTCCTCGCCTCCGCCCTACCAGGTCGGCAGGCCCGGCCTCTCCGCCTAAGCCTGCACGAACCGAATTATGGCGTACCTCTTACGAACGGTCAAGAAAATAACCTATGAAATGCAGTGCATTAGCGGATAAGCACTAAAGTGCAATAAGAAGTTATAAAATCTGACCTTAGCGTGACAATTATTGTTAATTATTGGGGTCCCGCGGCCCCCCCGCGCCGTCCTCTGAGGCAACAGTTTGCCATTGTTCGATTTCCGCGATCGTCTGCTCCTCACGAACCGCCCCCGCGGTGTTTCCAGATCGCTCATAAATATCCGCCAACAGCCGATGCGCCTCCTTGTCATACGGCGCAATATAAACCGCCTGTAACGCCCTCGCCGCCGCCTGGTCCAACTCGTCGTGATCCCGATAGATCCGCGCCGCTCCCTTCGCGTACATATTGTTGTTCAATTCCACCCGCGCAAGAATGTCCAATTGCTCCGCCGCCTTCAACGGCTCGTTGACCTCCTTCGTGCCATACAGCCCCGCAAGTCGCTGATGCGGCAACACATCCATCGGCCTGATCTTCACGATCTCCTCAAACACCGGCGCCGCCGCCGCGTATTCGTGCTCATGAATCAGATCTTCCCCCTGTTCCCTCAGCGCTTGATACTTCTTGTCCGTAGCCGGGTCATATCCCCAGCTCGACACCTGCCCCTCGCACCATGCGCGAAATCCCGAAAAGAATGTCCCCTGGTCCATCTTGAGCGCATTGGTAAAAACTTCATCCTGCGTCCGCCCGGCCCGAAATTCCGCAATCATCCTCAATATCGCGCCATGCCCGTACGTCTCCTCGATATATTGGCAAATCCAGCTCGACTCCGCGTACGCCAATTGCCGGTCGATCGGCCGCCGCGGCCGCACAAACGCCCACGTCAACGAATCCAGATCAAACATCTCATTATGCGTCACCGCCCGATACAGCATCGGAACCCATTCCCATCGCACAGGCGTATGCTCCTCCTGAACCGCGAGCCCTTCCGTAAACCACAGCGGAATCCGATTTTCCGTCGCCCCCAGCGTCACCGTGTGCGTGAATTCATGCCGCAAAACCTGCGTAAAATTGAACGTCCCCAGCGTCATCGCCCCCTTGCGCGGCGAAACCAGCGCGATTACCCGTCCCGTGCTGGCACCCACCGTTGCGATCCACGGCGACCCCGTCGTCCGCACCGAAAATGCATCGTGCGTCGGGAACACCTCGATCATCGTCTTCACCTTCGGCTCGTAGTTAAACGCCCCGCACACCTGCGGATAAACGCTCTCCAGATAGTCGCTGAAATATTCTGGAATGATCGGGTCCTGCTTCGCGTCATACATCACGATGAAATGCGCCGATTCCTTCGCGCAAACCCGTCCATCATGTCCAGCAGACGCAAATAGTTCGTTGTCTGCACGTTGAACGGATCCAGCGAATGCGCCGCTTCCAGCACCACCCGCGCCGAATCCTCATCCCCGCTTTGCGTGTAAAGAAGCCCCAGCCCGTTGCGCGCCGCCGCCCACCACGGCGCGCGATCCACGGCGATTTTGTACATCGCCGCCGACCGCGGATATTGCCGCATCGCCGCCAGTTGCTCCGCCACTTCGAAATATGCCGTTGCGCTGTTCGGCTGTAGCGCGTCGGCCTCTTTGAGATATTCCGCCGCCCGATCGTCCTTTAAAAGCAGAGATTGCGCTCCCGCCATCAATCCCAGCGCCTCAATGCTTTTCGGTCGCCGCTTCAGCACATCCTCCAGCAGAGGCAGCGCCGATTTCGGGGCCCGCTGCGCCAACAAATTCCGCGCCTGGAGCAGTTCCGCATCGATCGAATCCGGGTCGATCTTTCGAATTTCCGCCGCCGCATGATCGGCCGCGTCAAAATTGAACTGCATGAGCGCGATCTTTCCCGTCAGCGCCCACGATCGGACGTCCGCCGGGTTCAGCCCCATCGCGCTGTCCAATTCCTCGATCGCCCCCTTCGGATCGTCGTGCAGCAGCAGGTATTCCGCCGCCGCCTCATGCGCCGGCCAGTAGTCCCGATCGATCAGGTCATACGCCCGCACAAACATGCTCATCACCAGATCATGAAGCGATCGCTGCGTCTGGTACGTCATCGTCAGCGTCGCCCACCGATCGATCGCACGCCCGATGATCGTCACCTCCTCCGCGTCGTCGAACGTTTCCGGATGGCTGATCCATTGCTGCAAATAATTGTGCGGATCGGTCACGAACCACGCATACGCCCCCTTGGCGCCATCAAAATCCCCCGCCTTTTCCAGGCAATCACCCAGGTAGTAATGCGGAGCAATCAGATCCGAATCCGTCGAAATCGACCTTTCGCAGCACGCCAATCGCGCCTTCATAATCCGCCTCTGCCGCCAGAACTCTCGCCCGAAGCGTCTGCACCCCGGGGTCCGGCAGCGTCAATCCCGCCAGCGCCTCGTCATATCGCCCCAGTTCCAGCCGAGCTTGCCCACCAATCAGCGCCGCGTCGATCGGCTTGCCATTTCCCGCCAGTTCCAAAGCCACCAGCGCCCGTCGATATTGCCCCGCCTCCACCTGCAATCGAGCTTTTTCCAGCAGATTATTTTTATCGTAATCAGGATATTCCGGTTCCGGCGCATCCTCCGGCAGCAGGGGGGCAAGCCATTTCCCCGGAATCGTCTGGTCCTCGATCTCCCCGCCCCGCGCACCCGCGCAGGCCACGGCGACACACAACCCCGCCAGAAGGGTCGTCACTCGTTTCATCGCCGGATTCCCGAATGAGAGTTCCACGTTCCGCGGCTATTATAGCCGATACATGAGCACATTGACCGAACTGATCGGGAATGCCGATGCCTTTCCGATCCTTCGCCATCTGCAATTTTTCAATCACGCCGGCGTCGCCCCGCTGCCCCACGCTGCCGCGCGAAGCGTTTCGCGTCTACGCCCGCCAGGCCGAAGCCGCCGCGTATCTCGGCTCCAACTGGTACCAGGACATCGAAAAACTTCGCCAAAGCTCCGCCGCTCTTCTCAATGCCCATCGCGATGAAATCGCCTTCGTCAAAAATACCAGCGAAGGGATCAGCATCGTCGCCAACGGACTCGAATGGCAGTTCGGCGATAAGATCGTCACCACCGCCGTCGAATATCCCGCCAACATCTATCCATGGATGGAGACCGTCCGCGGCCGCGGCGTCAAACTCATCTTGGTCCCCGAGGAGGATTTCCGAGACGGCGCCCGCCACGTCCCGCTGGAAAAAATACTCGAAGCAGCCTCCGATCCCCGCACCCGCCTCGTCGCCCTATCCCACGTCGAATTCGCCAGCGGCCAGCGCCACGACCTGGCCAAAATCGGCCAATTCTGCGGCGAACGCAAAATCCGCTTCTGCGTTGACGGCATCCAATCGCTCGGCGTCTTCCCCGTCGACGTCAAGGCCATGCAAATCGACTTCCTCTCCGCCGACGGCCACAAATGGCTCCTCGGCCCCGAAGGCGCCGGCATATTCTATTGCCGCCGCGAACTCCTCGAACACATCCGCCCCCTCATGATCGGCTGGATGAATGTCGTCAACGCCCAGGAATTCGGCAACTACGACTACACCCTCCGCCCCGACGCGGCCGATTCGAGTGTGGCAGCTACAACGTCCCCGGACTCCTCGCCCTCAAAGCCTCTCTCGATCTCTTGCAATCCGTGGGAATCGAGCAAATCTCAAAGCGCCTCAAACTCCTCACCGACATCCTCATCGACGGCCTGCGAAAAAAAGGCTACCGCGTCATCAGCCCCCGCGACGCCGACCACTGGAGCGGCATCGTCAGCTTCGCCTCCCCCAGCCATAGTCACGACGAAATATTCGTCGATCTGCGCAAGCACCATCAGACCGAAATCGCCGTCCGCGAAGGCCGCCTCCGCTGCTCACCACATTTCTATAACACCGAAGCGCAGATCGAAAAACTGATCGAGCTCCTCCCGCCTCACTAGTGGGTTTCAGCGTCGTCCGCTTCCCTCTTTCCCCCTCTCCTGTACCCAGGGGGAGGGCTGGGGTGGGGGTTCTTGACACGACCGGGAAATGCGCAAATCCTACCGCCATGCTCGGACGTCACGACGCGTCGCCGCGTCTTAAAACCCTCGCGCAAACCTTCGCGCCCAATCCACAGACGCCGAGCGAAAACTCTGGAGTCTCCTCCGAGGCGAACAATTACAAGGCCTTCAATTCCGGCGTCAGCACCCGATCGCGGGATATATCGTCGATTTCGTCTGCCTCAAGGGGAATCTGGTCGTCGAGTTAGATGGCGGGCAGCACACCGATCCGCAAGCTGCGACACACGACGCCGAGCGAACGCGACGATTGGAAGAACTCGGGCCTCGTGCGTCTTGCGGGTTCCAGACAATGAGATGTCGAAGGATCCAAAGGCGGTTCTGAGAACGATTCTTCGCCAGTTGGAAAGGCAATAACCCCCACCCTAAGCCTCCCCCTGAGTACAGGGAGAGGGGATCAGAGACCCCATCCCATATAGTCACTCAACCCCGCCAGCACCAAATCCACCGATTTCTCCGCGCAATAGTAAACCGGACTCTGCGGATTCAGGTATTCATCGATCCGATCGCCATCCAGAGTCACATTGCCCACTGATGCCCAATTCATTTGCGGGGCATCCAGCCCATTCCCCTCCAACAACGGCTTGCTCGACCTTACGATCCAGACTCGATCCGCCAGATTCTCCGCAAAAAAACTCCGCGCCAGCGACGGCCCCGAATCCACCAGCAGATGCACGATCGATCTCCCTCCCAAATCATCCAAAAGGTGAGTCAAGGAAAGACTCGCCGGTTTTTGCACAGGCGCATTCTCCCGCAACACCGCGACTTCCACGCCTCGCGCCCCCAGCGCCGCGACCGCCGCATGCCGCTGCCGGTAAACCGACTCGCCGCAATACACCAGCACCGGCCCTTCGCTCGTCGTCCGCGCCAGGTGGCTGTTCGGATCAGCCGCAAATCGTGATCCAGCACAATTCGCAGCGGCTGCTTTTTGCACGGCGACCGACCGCGCCATCAGAAGTGGATCATCCGCCAGCGCCGTCCCGATCCCAACCAGAATCGCATCACACCTTGCCCGCAACCCGTGAATCACATTGGTCGATGTTGGATTGCTGATCTGAATGCGTCTTCCCGCCGCCCCCGCGACCTTCCGATCCGCCGTCTGCGCCCATTTCAACGTCACATACGGCCGCCGATGCTCCATCCGCTTGAAAAACGCGGCGTTCAATTGCCGGCACGCCGCCCCCAGAACTTCCGCCTGTGCGTGGATCCCCGCTTCGCGAAGCTGATCCATTCCTCGCCCGGCAATCATCGGATTCGGATCCAGACATCCCGCCGCCACGCGTTTCAGCCGAGCCCGAATCAGCAACGGCACGCAAGGCGGAGTCTTTTTCTCTAAATGACAACAAGGCTCCAGCGTCACATACGCCGTCGCGCCCGCCGCCTCCACCAGACAGCCCGCCAGCGCACCGCGGCTCCGCATGCGGCCCCCCAATTCCGCGTGGAATCCTTCCCCCAGAACCTTCCCCTCCTTGACGATCACGCACCCAACCATCGGATTCGGCTCCACCGCCCCGCGCCCGCGCATCGCCAGCGCGATCGCCCGCCTCATCCATGTCTGGTCATGTTCTCGTTCCATCCGGGGCATGCCCTTTCGACTCATCCATTTTATCCCCTCCAACGGCGCCGTAGCGGGCACGAGCAAGACTATGCAAAATCATGATCCCCACCCCAATGCACAATAGGCTGTCCGCCACGTTAAATATCCACGGAAACAGCCCCGGCCATCGCGGCAGGGCATGAATCATGTCCCGCACGTAGCCAAATCGCACCCGGTCATAAAGATTTCCCAGCACGCCCGCCAATAGCATCCCCAATACGATCTGGTATCCCCACCTTTTTCCGCTTCCTGAAAAAAGAAAGATCAAAAACGCCGCCGCCCCGACCGATGCCGTAATAAAAAGATACCGCTGCCCCTGCCCAAGCCCGAATACCGCCCCTTGATTCGCCGTGACTTCAAAATGTATCCATCCCGGAATGAATCGATACGGCTCCTCCGCGTACGCACGCACGCGCCCGTTCGGCAAACGTCACCACTTCAATTGCCAATTTCTGAAATGCCAGATGCTTCGTCCAGAGGTCCAACCCCACGCCCGCCGCCGCGGTCAAGAAAAATCGGCACAGAGCAGCGGGAGAACGCAAGGCGGAATGCATAAGGGCCTATCGCAGTCGCCCTTCCAATTTTCGGGCATGCTCAATCGAAAACCGCGCCCAAGGTTGCGCTTCCAGCCGGGCCTTGCTGATCGGCTTCCCCGTCCCCTCGCAAATCCCGTAAGTTCCGTTCTGAATCTTCGCCAGCGCGTCGTTCAAATCGCGCAAAAGCTTCCGGTCCTTTTCCACCAGCCCCAGCGTGAATTCTTGTTCGTAATTGTCCGTCCCCATGTCCGCCATGTGCAGCGGAAGGTTCGAGAGGTTCGTCCCGCTCGTCCGCAGCGCTTCCCGCTCCATCGAACTCATATCGCCGACGATTTCCCGCCGCTTGGCCAGGATCATGTCGCGGTAAAATTCCAGTTCCTTCGACGTCAATCCCGCCTGGTTCTTGCGCGGCTTCCCATCCGTCGGCACCGGAACCGGAACCGGCATCGCCGGCGCGGGCGGCTCCAAGACGCGCATCGCTTTCTTCGGCGCCGGCAGCGGCGGACGCTTCTCCGCCTTCACCGCTATCACTTCCGATTTACGCGCGATAACCGGCGCTTTGGTCTTCGCTTTCTCCACAACCGGCCGCTTTACTGGCGCCTTTTTGCTTGTTGATTTCGCCACTAATCTTTCCTCTGCCTGGGCCGCTAATGTCCCTTCGGTACGCCACTGGCGGGACCTTTTCCCCGTACCGCGACCAAAGGCGGTTCAAAATACGTCACACGCCGCCAACCTGTCAAGCCGCCGGTCGCGGTCTGGAACCTCGCCCCTCCCGGCGTTATGAATAGCCCCATGAAGATCAGCCTTCAGTGGCTCGGCGACTTCCTCCCCCAGCCCCTCGATCCCAACCAGGCCGCCGATGCTCTCACCAACGCCGGCCTGCCCGTCGAGTCCACCGAATCTCACGACGGCGACACCATCCTCGACGTCGAAGTCACCAGCAATCGCGGCGACTGCCTCTCCCACCTCGGCGTCGCCCGAGAACTCGCCGCACTCCTAAACCGCCCGTTCCACACCAAGAACCCCGAAGCCGCCCGAGACCGATCCCCCGGCCTCGAGCGCCGTCTCCGTCCGCATCGACGCCCCCCAGCTCTGCCCGCACTACACAGCCCGCCTGATCCGCGGCGTCAAAATCGCTCCCTCCCCAGATTGGCTCGCCAAACGCCTCCTCGCCGTAGGCATGCGCCCCATCAACAACGTCGTCGACGTCACCAACTACGTGATGTTCGAACTCGGCCAGCCCCTCCACGCCTTCGACTTTTCCAAAATCGCCGGTGGAAAGATCATCGTCCGCCTCGCCGCGCGCGGCGAAGTCATCACCAGCATCGACGGCCGCGAGCGCCAGTTAACCGCCGACATGCTCACCATCTCCGACGCCAATAAACCCGTCGCCCTCGCCGGCGTCATGGGCGGCGTCGATTCCGAAGTCTCCGATTCAACCGTCGACGTCCTCCTCGAATCCGCCAGATTCGATCCCCTCTCCATTCGAAAAACCGCCCGCGCCCTGGCCATGAAAAGCGAAAGCTCCTACCGCTTCGAGCGCGGCATCGACCCCACCCTCCCCCTTCGCGCAGCCTCCGCGCCGCCCAACTCATCCTCCAAACCGCCGGCGGCAAGCTCCTAAAGGGCGTCGTAGCCGCCGGCTCTGAGAATTTCGAGCCAAAAAAAATCGCCCTGCGCCTGCCCCGCCTAAAGCAAATCCTCGGCATCGAATTACCCAAAGACGAGGTAATCGCCGCCTTCTCCCGCCTCGGCTTTACACCCGTGGCCGCGGACGATCGCATCGAAGTCACCGTTCCTTCGTTTCGCCTGGATATCACCGCCGAAATCGACCTGATCGAGGAAGCCGCGCGCGTCCTCGGCTATCACCGAATTCCCACCCGCCCGGAAATTTCCATCCGCCTCGCCCCGCCCCACCCGCAATCGCTCACATCTGAATTAATTTGCCAAACTCTGGTCGCCGGCGGTTTTTTTGAAGCCGTTACTTTCGGATTCGTGAGCGATCTTCTCCGCGGCGATTTCGGCGATTCAAATCTCCGCGCCGATCCGCAGCGCGCAGGGCGGATGCCACGCTTCGCGCCAGCCTTTTGCCGGGATTGCTCGAAGCCGTGAAATTCAACGAAGCGAACGGCACCGCCGGGGCCAAACTCTTCGAAATCGGGGCGACGTTTTCGGCGGCGCGGCGACTTTTCCGTCGACGAAAAACGAAAAGTCGCCTGCGTCGGGGGCGAAGATTTGCGCGAATTGCGCGGCGTCGTTGAATCGCTCCTGCGCCGCCTCGACGCGGATCGCGTGCTGCGCGTTATTCCGGATGCCGCGCCGGGGTTTTCCAAAAATGCCTGCGGGCGCGTGCAATGGGGTGATCAATCGCTCGGATTTATCGGCAAAGTCGATGCCGCCGTCGCGCAAAAGCTTTCGCTGCGGCATATCCCCGTCGCGGCGGAATTGGAACTGGCGCCGCTGCTCCTGGCGCATTGGCACGTGCCGCAACTGAAAGAACTCCCCAAATTCCCCGCGGTGCGGCGCGATCTGTCCCTCATCGTCGCGGGCAATCTGGCGTTTGAGAAAATCGAATCGCTGGTTCGCGGATTGAATCTGCCGGACCTGGAAGAGCTGGAATTCGTCACGACCTATCGCGGCAAACCCCTCGATGCGGGGAAAAAGAGCGTAACTATCACACTGGTTTTCCGCTCCGCGACGGCCACACTCACCAGCGAACACGTCGAAAGTTCCGTCGAATCAGTCGTTAAAACGGCGCAGCAGCAGCTAGGCGCGACGCTGCGCACGTAGCGGCTATTTCGTCCAATCGAATTTATTGACCAGAAAATTACCGTTGGAATCCTTCACCAGTTCCATCTGGCACTGATGCTGTCCGCCGGCGAAATTGCACACGACGACGACCGCGCAGATGTACGACCCGTTCTTCTGAGTCGGCATGGCGACGATGATCGTGCTCTGCAACGCGCCCCAGGGCTGCGCCTGCTGTTGAGCGGCCTGAAGGACGTCGGACGTGACGGTCGCCGTCGATCTGGAGACGTCGGCGTCGATATTCCCGGCCATCAGATCAGTGACATAAGTCTTGGCAAAGGCGCGCTCGGCGGTTGTGTTCCGCAGCCAATTGGCGATTCGCATGCCGCTGGTGGTCCAGACGAGCAGGCTGAGCAGGCCAAGGATCAACCCCGCGATCGCCATCCCCCGGCCGCGAATGTTCGGGTTCTTGGTCGAGGAGAGGCCGATCAATCCCAGAATGGCCGCCACCAGGCCGGTGACGAACGGGATGCAGAAGAGGAGTCCGCAGATCAGGCTTGCGATGGCCGCGCCGCTGGTGCGGGATTGCTGGGGCATGGCAAATCCGCCCCCGGGGCCGGAGTAGCCGGGCGGAGGAGGATAGCCGGGCGGAGGCATAGGCGGCGGTGATGGGGGCGGTGGGTAGGACATGGGCGGTATATTAGCTGCGCTAAAGGGCGGAAAGTAGTGGTGGGACTGAAGCTCTTCGACGGCAACAATCTCAGCCGGACGTTTCGGGAAGTGACCCCGTTTTGACCGCCTTTTAGTTTTTGCCTGGAAAAGTTCAAACCCTCGTTTTGATCCCGCAGGCGCGAAGTATGCACCAGCCCCGGAGGGCTTCGAAGAGGGAGAACACGCTCCCGGCGATGAGCAGGGCGGCGAAAAGTTTGGAGTGTTCATAAACAGCGAGCGCCGCGCCGGCGAACGCGACCGCAAAGATCGCTCTTATCCAACGGCCTTTTGGGGTGATGTTCTTTTGGAAGAGGGGCATGGGTGTCGGGGATCAATCCTATTTCATTTGGAATTTGGATTTGATTTGCTGCTTAGCGTAGGTGCGGGTGATGTCTACCAGGCCTTCTTCCTGGATTCGGCCGTGGGTGGTGAGCCATGTTTGGCCTCTCGTGAAGAAGTCGTCGAAATCTTTTTGGGACATTTGAGAGGCGAAATAAGTGTCCCGCTTGACGGGAATCACGCGGCAGATGGGCGTTCCCTTTTTGATCATGATCTTCTTTTCGCGGTTGTCTAATTCCAGGATGACGTGCCAGGGGTAGCTGGCGGGGTACCAATCGGTATCGACGATGGCGGACATGGCTCGCCAGGGGCGGTATTGGTTGGGGAGGTCCGTCATCAGAAGCAATTCGTCGGGGTCGGTTTGCAGAAATAAGAACGAACTGACTTTGACCTGGTTGCGGAGTTCTTTCCAGACGTGATCGGAAATGACGTGGGGAAGTTTCTGCCCTTTTTCCCAGAACCAGGCGTATTGCTGAACGAGCGGCTGGCCTGGGGATTGGGTGGTGCGGCTATATTCAAAATCGCTTTGGATGATGTGGTCGGGACGGACCCGCCAGTTGCCGCGGGTTTGGGTGAAGACGAGGTCAAAGTTGGCGAGGATATCGAAGCCGAAGGAATTGGCGGCGCGGATGGGGGGGCATTGCTCCGGCCAGCCTCGGCCGGGTTTTCGCTTGATGTAAACTTCCTTTGCGGGCTGCGGATCAAAAAGGTCCTGGCGGAATTTGAAATAGTGGATCATGGGAATTGATTTGGATCATACTTGAAGGGAACGGGCCCACCCAAACCGGTCGTTCTTAACAGCATTGGCACAGAGGACACAGAGTGCACGGAGGGCACAGAGAAAAGAGAAATAAATTCTATTGGTTTTTTCTCCGTGCACTCTGTGTCCTCTGTGTGCTCTGTGCCAATGTTTTTGAACAAGTCACTCGGCGCAGCGGGCGTGCCGTACGGCGGATGATACTTGGCGGACGAGGAAACGCGTGGCGTTGACCAAATCGCCGGCATCGGCATACTGTGCCGCTTCCCTGGCGTGGGCTTTTGGAGGCTTGCGTCACGGCCCCGTCGTCTAGAGGCCTAGGACACGGCCCTTTCAAGGCCGCGACACGGGTTCGAATCCCGTCGGGGTCAATAGTTCTGGCGATAAAGTGGGGGAGACAATGGGGTTCTGCGGGGGGCCGCGGTCGGGCGGATTGTTGGTTGGCGAAAGTCCGGGCGCGTTTATTATTGATTGCAGATCTGTTGAAAAAGGGCGCCGTTATTGGCGCGGTGTATTTGACGAGCACCGGTGGTTTGGGCTTTTTTTAGGGCGGGGCCCTGGTCGGCGAAGCTGGTTCATTTCGAGAAAAGACGGCGGTTGGCAATTTAGCTCGGTATCGTTGGTTGGGCTGGGTTGCCGCGGCTGCGCCGGCGGTTTTGCCGCTGTGGATGATTCTCGCGATGGGGTGGATTTCCATTTCTGGGATGAGTGGGACGCGGATTGGGCGGGGGTTTACGTCAAGGCGTTTCATGGGCAACTCACCTTCGCGGACCTGGTCGCGCAACACAACGAGCATCGCCTGGTGATGCTGCATCTTCTGGGCATCATCATGAATCGATTTACGCATTGGAATAATTACGACGTGCTGCTGCTGGGTTGGGGGCTCGCGTGCATGGCTTCGATGGGGGTGCTATGGCTTTGCCGAAACTCGGCGCGGCACGGGGCGTTGTGGCGATGGTTTTTGTGCAACGTGCTGATTTTTACGCCGGTGCAAAGGCAGAGTTGGTTGTGGGGGATTGGGACGGTGCATTTTCTGGTGGCGGCGTGCACGATCGGGATGATCGCGATGCTGACGTCGGATATTAGAAGTTGGATCAAGGGGACAGCCGCCGTGGTGCTGGCGGCGGGAGCGACTTATTCGAGCGCGAACGGGGTGATCGCCTGGCCCCTGGCGGCGTTGCTCATACTTGGGCAAGAGAATCGAGATAGGAAAACGAAGTTGAGGATGATGATTGCGCTGGGGATCTGCTGCGTGATCGTTAGCGGCACGTATCTCATTGACTACAGGTTTCCGCAAAGCGGGGTCGGGGAGTATCACAGCTCGATGGGGGAAAAGTTGATTTATCTGGTGACGTTTTTGGGGAATCCGTTTGCGGGAGCCGGGAGCGGGGCGTCGCAGTATGGGATGGCGGGAGTTTGCGGGTCGATCTTGCTGGCGCTATTTTGGGGGCGCTGGGATATTTTGCGATGGCGTGGGAGCGCGGGCGGGAGGACATGGGACGGAAGATGCTGCCTTGGATTGCCGTGGGGATTTTTGCGATTGCCAACGCGGTTTTGGGGGCGGGGGGACGCGGTGGGTATGTGTTTCTCGGGCAGCCATTGGAGACGCGGTATACGACGATCGCGATTTATTTGCCGGTGGCGCTGGTGAATTTGATTCCGATGATCTGCGGGGATTTGAAGCTGCGGCTTTCGGAGGGGGCGAGCTATATCTGGAAACAGGCGCCGGCGGTGGCGGGGGCGGGGTTGATCATGCTTCAGTTGAATTGCGTTTCGCCGGCGCTGGCGGCTTCGGACGATTGGCGGAATTTTCAGCGCGAGGCGAAGGCGGCGGTTTTGCTGATCGACGTGCTGCCTCATAATCCGGAGCTGGTGAATGTTTTTCCGACGCCGGTTGCGCTGCACCGGATGGCGGATGCGGCCAGCGCGTGCGGGTATATGCATCCGCGCGTGGTGAAGAGCGCGGATGCCGATTTGATTCAGGCGAATAATTTGCGCGATGTCGGCGGCGCCGAAGGGAGGATGGAGCGGTACGTGATCGGGAAGGACGCGGTCCAGCTATTCGGTTGGGCGATATTTCGACGGTTCGGCGAGCCCGCGGACGCGGTGTTTCTTACCTATGAGGACGGGGAAGGGCGCCATGTGATCTGCAAACTGGCGGATATGGGATTGCAGCGCGATGATATCGCCAGGGAGATGGGTCAGCGGAACTATGAGAAATGCGGCTGGCAGGCGACGCTGCGATTGGCGGTGCTCCCGAGCAGCGTGAACACGACACGAATCAACGCGTGGGCATTTGACACGGATACGGGGAAGGCGGTTCCATTGGAGGGGAGTATTGTGATTCAGAGATAAGATGCGCCTACCACGCACACGCCGTCGTCGGATTGCCTGGGCTTTATCGGGGATCGCTTTCGCGGGGATTTTATTTCTGAACGCGGTGGCGTATCTCCAGGCGAGGGCGATGACGCATTTTACGGATGGAGGCGTGCGGACGAGTCCGCCGGAGGCGCTAACGCGGCTCCAGAAGGTGCGGGTGCTTTTGATGGGGGTGAAGGTTCCGCGGCCGGAGGATTCGGCGACGCCGGCGGATGTGGGGTTGGAATACCAGACGGTGCGCTTCGGCGGTTTGTCGGGCAAGGATTGCGAAGGTTGGTTCATCGGTGCCCGGAAACCGAAGGGGGTGTGCATTGAATTTCACGGGTATAGCTCGAGCAAATCTTCGCTGCTGCATTCGGCGCAGGCGTTTCATGGCTTGGGGTATGACGTGCTGCTGGTCGATTTTCGCGGGAGCGGCGGGTCGATTGGGGACAACACTTCGCTCGGATATTTCGAGGCGGATGATGTGGCCGGCGCGATGAAATTCGCGGCGGGGGAATGGCCGGGGGAGCCGATCGTTTTGTATGGGGAATCGATGGGCGGGGCGGCGGTGTTGCGCGCTGCAGGAGAACTGGGCGTTCAACCGCGCGCGATTGTTATTGAATCGGTTTTTGATCGCCTGCTTTCCACCGTGGAAAATCGGTTCGACGCGATGCGCGTTCCGGAATTTCCGGCGGCTAGATTGCTCGTGTTCTGGGGCGGAGTTCAACAGGGGTACGACGCATTCGATCTGAATCCGGCCGATTATGCGACGCGCGTGACTTGCCCGGTTTTGCTGATGCAGGGCGGGCGCGATCCGCGCGTGACCGACGCGCAGGCTCGGAATCTATTCGATCATTTGGCCGGGCCGAAACGGCTGGAAATATTCGAGACCAGCGGGCACTGCGGGATGCTGTCGGATGATCGCGGGCGATGGATTTCGAGCATAAGCGGTTTCCTTGCCAAGAACCGATAGTCCGCTGAATCAGAACTCGAGCGTCGTTCACAACGCTGCTACAATAGAGTGGTTTTGCAAAGATCGAGCGGCCGGTTGCAGCGAAGTGATCCGCCATGCAGAACGAAGAATTCCACTCGCCAGAGGGCCTAATTCCAGATGGGTTGCCGGTAATAGACTACGCTTCGCCGACCCTGAAATCGCCGCTCTCGGTAGCGGACTGGGGGGCGATCGCGCTACTCGCGATCTGCACGGTCATTTATGGTATCGCTTGCATTCCGTCTTATTCCCGAAGTTCCTGGCCGCCGATTGAGCGCTTTCTGGAAGCGCCGCCGTGGCTATGGGTGTTTGCGGTTCCGATGTTCACCGTGATCGTTCCTGGTGGACCGCTCTCGAGAAAAGCTCTTCTCATCTACGCTTTGGTGACCAGCGGAATTGACGCCGGGACCTTGCCATTCGCAAACATGAATCCGCACCATATGGGGCTGGATTTATGGTTCGCAAATCTCATATTCGCGGTACCAGTTCATCTCGGGCTCACCGCGATCGTTGCGCTGCTGAGTCGGTTGGCATACCAGATGTTCGGCGTTGCGCCGTCTTTGGAAATGCGCGGGCAATTCGGCGCAGTCCGGTGGTGCGCATCGGGATTTTGGGCGGCGTTACCCTGATCGCCACCTTATTTCCGTTCACTTACGAGAGGTTTACCGTTGCCATGGACGATGCCGCGGCGCTCGGCTCGCGGATGCGGATTGGGCAAACCGCAACGCCGTTGTTATCGGCAGCAACATGGCTACATATCGCGAGGAAAAGGGCATAGGTTTTCAGTCGTTCATTGACGCGGCATCTGGCTTTCCCCTTAGGCATAGTTGGATGCGGCGATGGGAGCCTGGTTACAACGCGGAGATATGTAGCTTGTTAAAAAGCAGAGGAATTCCGACCTGGTCATATTACAGTCGGGTCGTCGCGGATTCGGATATGGTCAGCATGCTGACAGCACCGGACATGAGGGAAATCACTTCATACCCATGTGTTCTCTCCCCCAACATTGTTCTGTTTCGCGGGGGCGGAACGACACCGTGGGGAAGCGTCGTCTACAGCAATTCTCGGTATCTCGATATCGAATGCCGGAATCAAGACTTCATTCCGCTCGGTACCCTCGGCGATGAGAAGGACCCGGCGTTTGTCGCCCAACTGTCCAAGTACCCCAAGACGTTCTTCATCCGGTGCGGCAAATCCGTGGTCGCCTGTACTTCCGAGGGCCGCATAATCCAAGGCGTGTACGAGGACCCATAAAGGCATTTTTGTTCGGTCATTGCAATTCGCTACAGCCGCTGCGGATCGATTCGGGCTTGGGGCGCTGTTAGAAGTGCGGCGAACCTCTATAATGCGCACCATTGCAAGGCACATCGCGTTCATCTCCAGAGGAAAAGTCTATGAATAAGGCCAAAATGCGGCAGTTGGGTTTTTGGGGGATCAGCGTTTTGACGCCGCTCGGATTGGCGTTGACGGCGGGTTGTCCGCCGGTCGTGGTGGAAGAGGACAATGGTCCGCCACCGCCGCCGCAGCCGGTGTATGTGCAGGCGCCGGCTCCGCGCCCGTGGTGGTTCCGGCGGACGCGGCGTTGCAGCAACTGGTGGCGCCGATCGCGCTCTATCCCGATCCGCTGCTGGCGGTGCTCCTGCCGGCGTCGACTTATCCGGATCAGATTCAGCAGGCGGCGTATTGGGCGCAGATGAATCAAGGTGCGCCGGACGCCGTGATCGCGCAGCAGCCGTGGGATCCGTCGGTGCAGGCGCTGGTGCATTATCCCTCCGTGCTTCAGTACATGAATGGAGATATGCAGTGGACGACTTCGCTGGGTTCGGCGTTTGCGTCGGACCAGGGATCGGTGATGAACGCGATTCAGGAATTGCGCCAGCAGGCGTATGCGTGCGGGACTTTGCAGAGTTCGCCGCAGATGGACGTGATCGTGGACGGGCCGGTGATTTATTTGCAGCCGGCGAACCCGGACGTGATTTGTGTTCCGAGCTACGACGCGGTGTATTGTTATCAGCGTCCGGAGCCGCTGACGTTTGGCGTGCAATATGGGGTGGGCGTATGGCTGGGATTCGCGTTTGATTGGAGCGACCGGTCGGTTTATCGCGGGGATTGGCACGAGGGTTGGCAGCCGGAATCGGGCGGCTGGCATCGCGCCCCGGATTGGCGGCCGCCGCAGGCGCAGCCTTGGGTGAGGGACGCGAGCCATGGACCGCCGCCTGCGCGTTGAGCCCGCGCATTATGTCGCTCCGCAGCAGATTCGCGGTCATGAGCAGGAATTCCGAGCCGCGCCGCCGGTGAGAGCGACGCCGGCCAAGCCGATGCCGAAGGAAGTTCCCGATGCGGCGCATCGGACGGATTTGCCGCCGCAGTCACAGGGGCAGGTTCGGCCGGACGATCAGCGTCAGCCGGTGGTTCAGGCAGCGCCCGCGCAGCATCCACAGCAGCAGCCGGACCAGCAGCACTCGACGGCGGATCGGACCTACCAAGGCCAGCCGATGGAGAATCCGCAGCGGCCCACCGAGGCCAACGGGCCCGGGCCGAAGGGGCCGGGGACCCCGGCAGCGGCGGATAAAGGACCCGCGCCGAAGGGGCCGGCTCAGGACAAGTCGAAGCAACCCGCGAAACCGGCCCAGAAGCCGCAGCCGACCGATAAGCAAGCTCCGCAGGACAAAGATCACGATCAGGATCAAAACCAGAATCAGAATCAGGATCAGTCGAAGATGCCGCAGCGATGAGTTGGAGAAATCCGACACCCGAAACCAGAATGACGAATCAAACCCGAATGCCTAAATGAACGAAATGGCTGTTTCGATCATTTAGAGCCTCTAACAAAAATGCGAATGAAGCCTGTTCCAACAGATCATTGCCTCACCCACGGTCATGAACGCGGCGTGGATGTCGGGCCGTTTTTCGTAACGGACTCGCAGTCGGCGATTCTGATGCAACCAACTCAGCGTACGCTCCACCGGCCAGCGGGTTTTGCCAAGACCACTTCCGTGCGGGCGGTTGCGTCGGGCCAGCAACGGGCGGCTGCCACGCTGACGCAACGCCTTTCGGTGCGGTTCGGAGTGATACGCCCGGTCTCCCTGCACCACCTCGAACCGCCAGCGCGGCCGGCCCGGTTTGCCCGAGACCTTTGGAATCGCATCGATCAGCGGCAGCAGTTGCGTGATGTCGTGGCGGTTGGCCGCCGTCAGGAGGGCAACCATCGGCGTGCCGTTGCCATCGGTCAATACATGGTGCTTGGAACCGTTTTTCCTGCGATCTACCGGGCTCGGACCCGTTTTTTTCCCCCGTGCACGGCCCGCACGGAAGCAGAATCCACCAAGGCCCGCGACCAGTCGATGGCATTCGACCGCCGCAATCGATTCAGCAATAGTCCGTGCAGCTTCGTCCAAACCCCACGATGGTTCCAATCGCGCAGTCGACGCCAGCAACTCATGCCGCTGCCGCATCCCATCTCCTGGGGAAGGTATTCCCACGGAATGCCGGTTTTGAGCACGAACAGAATACCCGACAACGCCGCGCGATCGTCCAGCGGCGGCCGGCCGCGCTTTCCTGGACCACTGCGGTGCTTGGGAAGCAGGGGTCGGATCAACTCCCAAAGCTCGTCGGTCACCAACGGCTTGGTCATAAAGCCCTCCATGGCTAAGACCAAGCCGTATTGTCCGATCAACCATAAACATGGGGAAGTGCATTTTTGTTAGAGGCTCTTAGTCATTTGGTCATTGATTCTGATTTCGGGTTTCGGGTTTTAGCGGTGATGGGTGCACTGCGAGTACAATTCCCCGCATGAACCTGAATCATGAAGTGGGCAAGCATCTGGAGCTGGTCGATCCGGCGCGCGGCCATGTGCTTTGGCGATACGTTTATTCGGGGAAGCCCAAGCCGTTTTTTCATCCTTTGGCTACGCCGGCGGGCCGGGTGATTTCTTTGCTCGAGCCCTGGGATCATTGGTGGCAGCGCGGGCTTTGGTTCGCGATCAAGTTCGTCAACGGGTACAATTTTTGGGAAGAAAAGGAGGGGACGGTTTGGGGCGTGCAGCGCACACTGGCGCCGCCGACGGTGGCGCACCGCGAGGATGGGCATCTGTCGATGTTTTCGCGGCTTCAGTGGGTCGGGCCGGGGGACGTGGGCGTGGTTTTTGACGAGCAGAGGAAGATTGAATATCGGCCGATCGACGAGCGGAGTTACGCGCTGGATTTTTTGCTCAATCTGACGCCGACGGCGGATTCGAAATTAGATCGGACGCCCTATACGACTTGGGGCGGGTATGGCGGGTTGTCGTTTCGCGGGACGCGGGACTGGCACGAGCCGCGGCTGCTTTTTTCGGATGGATCGACCGCGACCCGCCCGGTGGGGAACAAGGCGCTGTGGTGCGATCTTTCGGGGTATCTCGACGGCGGGGTGCGCCCGACCGGCGGGATCGCGATGTTCGATCATCCCTCGAATCCGCGCCATCCGACGCCCTGGTACGGCGGCACCGAGGTGAGCATTTTCTTCAACGCGGCGTTTTTATTTAATGAGCCGATGGAGATCGCCGGCGGGGAGCCGCTGAATTTCAGGTATCGCGTGCTGGTGCATGACGGGATGGGGGAGAGGGAATATTTGCAGAAGGAATACGACCATTATCTGGCCGGGGACAAATCGGCGACCTAAAATCCGTTTTAAGGGGGTTCAGCGATGGCTGAACTGAACATCCTGGAAGGCAAAGAGCGACTCAAATCGCTGAAGGGGATGCTCCATCAATTCAGCGCGCCGGCGGCGGAGGCGCTGATCAAGCGGGAAGGCGATGGCATTCGCTGTTTCGCCTGCGGGCATCGGTGTCTGGTCCAGCCGGGGCGGGACGGGGTTTGCCGGGTGCGGTTCAACGATGGCGGCACGCTGCGGGTGCCGTTTGGGTACGTGGGGGTATTGGCTTGCGACCCGATTGAGAAGAAGCCATTCTTTCATTGTCTGCCGGGGAGCGATGCGCTGACGTTTGGGATGCTGGGGTGCGATTTTCATTGCGGGTATTGCCAGAACTGGGTGACGAGCCAGATGCTGCGCGATCCGGACGCCGCGGCGGCGCCTCGCCAGACGCGGCCGGAGCAACTCGTGGATTATGCGATTGAGCATCGATCCCCCGTGATCGCCTCGAGCTATAACGAGCCGCTGATCACCAGCGAATGGGCGGTGGCGGTGTTCAAGGAGGGGAAGAGGCGGGGGCTGAAGTGTGCGTATATTTCCAACGGCAATGGGACGCCGCAAGTGCTGGATTTTATCAGGCCCTGGGTGGATGCGTACAAAGTCGATCTGAAGACGTTCAATTCCAAAAACTACCGGCAGCTTGGCGGGGTGATGGAGAATGTCGTCGAGACGATTCGGATGCTGAAGGAACGGAAATTCTGGGTGGAGATCGTGACGCTCGTCGTTCCCGGGTTCAGCGACGATCCCGACGATCTGAAACGCATGGCGGAATTCCTGGCATCCGTCGATCCGCTGATGCCCTGGCATGTGACGGCGTTTCATCCGGATTACAAAATGACCGACGGTTATCGCCAGACAACGGCGGAAGATCTCATGAAGATCGTCGACTACGGCGTGCAGGCGGGGCTCAAATATATCTATCCCGGTAATCTGCCGGGGCAGGTGGGGGAGTGGGAGAACACGCGATGCCATCATTGCGGGGCGACGGTGATCAAGCGATGGGGATTTTTGGTGAAGGAAAATCGAGTGAAACCAGACGGGTCCTGCCCGGCGTGCGGGAAGGGGATTCCCGGGATTTGGGGGAAATCGAGCGGGCACGGGGACGGGCGGGTGCGGGCGATTGTGTGACGGACTATTTGCGGCTGCGCAGGCGGTCGATGGTGACGCCGATGCCTGTGAGCAGGACGAACAGGAGGAAGAGGGCGACAAGTGAGAAGAAGACCAGGATGAGGATCGACCAGCCGAAGCCGGCTTTGGCGGATTTGATCAGAAGGACGAAGACTCCGCAGTTCAACGCAACGGCGACGCCGGCGGCAAGGAGGGCGGCGATCCAGCCGGTGAATTGGCGAGGGATAGTCACGTAGCCGGAGATGTTGACGAGGGTCAATGGGGAATCGGTTCGCAGCAGACGTTGGATAAAGCGGCATCCGATGAAGGCGACTGTGCCGGATACGATGGCTCCGACGAGGGCCGAGAAGTCAGGGGATTGCCAGGCGCGGGAAATGGCCAGATAGGCGACGGCCAGCCAGGCGAGCGTCCAGATGGCAAGTGTGCCCAGACAGCCGTGGCTTCCGGCGGAATATTGATTGGGCAGATCGGTGGGGAAATCGACATTGTCACGCCGGGTGACGGTGACGTGCTGGGGATCGGGCGGCGGTTCGGGGTCCGGGGGCATGGGGGGACCGTCTAACTTCGCTTGCGCGATAATTTTGCCGCGGAATGTTTTGAGCCTGATGGCGGCTTTCGCGGCGCTCGACAGTTTTTCCTCGGTGTTTCGTTCGTCAGCGAAATGTTCAACGCTCGTTCGAGCTGCGCAAGCTGCGAGTAATAATCGCGGTTGTCGATTTCATTGATCCACCATTCTGCCGCCGGCGGATTGGATACTTTATCATTCTACGCGGCATCGACGACGTCCGCCGTGGATTGCGCGGGCGGGACGGGTTCGTTGTGTTCGCGGAGGGAATCGATGTATGAAGCGACGGCGTCCCTGATATTGACGCGGATTTCGTCGGGGGTGTCGCCGCTGGTCGTGCAGCCGGGGAGGTCGGGCACGTAGGCAGAATAACTGCCGTCGTCAGCGCATTCGACGATATAGACATATTCCGTGGCGGACTTCATCGGATCACTACTACTTCTTCCGTCCGTTCTTGGCTGGTTTTATTCCACGCTGAACTCCCGTGACCAGGAGCAGATCGAGAGTGACGAACGAATCATCCGCCATTCCAATAGAAATGAGCCGTCCGGAGGCCGACTGGCCTAACACTTCAGGGTGAAACACGTCATATTTCCGCCCGTCAGCGGTCAGGATCCTAAAAGGTTTGAAGGGTTTTTCTTCCCTTAGGCGTTGAATCTCCTGGATCGTCATACAGGTCAAGTATACCAAAATCCGTGCGATAGGAGTGGGAGGTCCGTGTCGTCGGATCTTGACGCACCGGGGGGGAAATCTGCCCCTCACCCTGTCCCATCCTGCGGAAACTAGCGGAGGCATGGGGAGAGGGGATAAAAGCGGTTAGCTGCACCCCATCGAATTCCCGCAATTCAGGCATTTGTAGCAAGTCCCGCTGCGGACGGTGATGCTGCCGCACACATCGCACGCCGGGGCATCCGCCTGCAATTCCGAACTCTGCCTGGCTGAGCGGATCGACCACGATCGCCAGCCGCAAGATTCGGTCGCGATCGAAGGCTCCGCCGGCGCCGGTTGTTTTCGCGGCTTGGATTTCCTCATCGCGTGTACGCGAACGGTCTCGGCCGTGTCCGGGTCGATGCGGGTCCATGCCCGTTGCCGCCTTTTTTCTTCGGGGCGGCTTCGGTCGTCGCTTCGGCGGAATGCGGATTTGTCCTCGATCTCCGCGGCGGCGGGGCGAGCGGATTCGCGTTTGGGGGCGTTGGCGGCTTTGTAGCCGTGGACGAATTCCATGGCGAGCCAGCGGAAGATGTAATCGACCAGGCTCTTGGCAAAGGGGATTTCGGGGTTTCGCGTCAGGCCGGCTGGGCTCGAAGCGGACGTGCTCGAATTTTCTCACCAGGGATTCGACGGGGACGCCGTATTGGAGGCTGACTGAGACGAGCGTGGCGATGGTGTCCATCAGGCCGCCGATGGTGCTGCCTTCCTTGGCGATGCGGATGAAGATTTCGCCAGGGCTGCCGTCGTCGTAGAGGCCGACGGTGATGTACCCTTCGTGGCCGCCGACGTCGAACTTGTGGGTCATGGCGTTGCGCGTGTCGGGGAGGCGCCGGCGCAGGGGCGCTCGACGATTCGCTCGACGATTTTTTCGACGACATGGGTGTGGGCCGGGGCGAGGTTGTCGCTCGTCGCCGACTTGGCAGCAAAGAGAGCCTTGGCGGCGCTGACCACTTCCTTGGCTACTTCCTGTCGCGCGGCTTCAACATTTTCCTCGTCGTCATCCTCGGTTTTGTCGAGTTCCTCATCGCTCTTGACGTTCAGCGGCTGGCTGAGCTTCGAGCCGTCGCGATAGAGGGCGTTGGCCTTCAGGCCCAATTTCCAGCTGAGGTAATAACTGCTCTTGATGTCCTCGACGTTGGCCTC
Organism: uncultured Phycisphaerales bacterium; assembly: GCA_963844715.1. Taxonomy (GTDB): domain Bacteria; phylum Planctomycetota; class Phycisphaerae; order Tepidisphaerales; family Tepidisphaeraceae; genus UBA1161. Next base: position 1,240,992 of record CAWJPJ010000007.1, read on the forward strand.
GTTGGGGAGGTTGATGGTTTTGGAGATGGCGCCGGTGATGAAGGGCTGGGCAGCGGCCATCATGCGGATGTGGCCTTCGACCGGGATGAAGCGTTCGCCGTGGCGGCCGCACTTGTTGGCGCAATCGAAGACGGGGTAATCGTCCTTGCGGAGATGCGGAGCGCCTTCGACGGTGCCGCGGCCGCAGATGACGTCGTTGGCTTCGTTGATCTGCTGCGCGCGAGAATCCGAGGTGCTGAAGCAGATTGAAACCCGGCGCTTTCCAAGCCGATTCGGGGATGTTCAGGCGCTTGAGGGTTTCTGCGCCGATGGACCAGGGGCTGAAGGCGAATGAAATCTCGAATTGGCCGGGGAGGGATTCCTCGATTTTGTCCAGTTCCTTCGACGTAAAGCCGAGCTGGCGGAGCGATTCGTAATTGATGTGCGGGGCATCGTGGAGGCTCAGGGTGCCCATGACGTAACGGAGAATGTCGTGGACCTGCTCGGCGGCGTAGCCGAGATTCACCAGGGCCGGGCGGAGGGACTGGTTGGCGATTTTGAAATAACCCCCGCCCGCGAGTTTCTTGAATTTGACGAGGGCAAAATCGGGCTCGACGCCGGTGGTATCGCAATCCATCAACAGGCCGATGGTTCCTGTCGGAGCGATGACGGTGGTCTGTGCGTTGCGGAAGCCGTGCTTTTCGCCCAGGAGCAGGGCGCGGTCCCAGCATTCCTGCGCGGCGCGGAGGAGATGCGAGGAGGCAAGGGGATGATTGTCGGAGAACTGGGAGGCGTCCATGCCGACGGGCTTGATGTCGAGCTGCTCGTATTCGCTGAGGCCTTTTTTGGCGGCAGCGTTGTTGGCAACGTCGTAGGCGGCGCGGCGGTGATTGCGGATGACGCGCAGCATGTCGTTCCGGTTTTCCTCGTAGCCGGCGAAAGCGCCGAGTTCGCGGGCCATTTCGGCGCTGGTGGCGTAGCTTTCGCCCGTCAGAATCGCCGTGAGCGAGGCGCAGATGGCGCGGCCTTTTTCGCTGTCGTAGGGGATGCCGGCCTGCATGAGCATGGCGCCGAGGTTGGCGTAGCCCAGGCCGAGCGTGCGGTAGCGGTAGCTCTTTTTGGCGATTTCCTCGGAGGGGAAGCTGGCCATGAGGACGCTGATCTCCAGGACGATGGTCCACAGGCGGATGCCGTGGCGATACCCTTCGACGTCGAAACGGCGAGTTTCGGGGTCGAAGAAGGTCATCACGTTGAGCGACGCCAGGTTGCACGCCGTGTCGTCGAGGAACATGTATTCGGAGCAGTTGTGGACGGTCAGTCCGTTGGCGACGAAGGACTGGGTAACGGGCTCGGAGAGGTCGAAGACCTGCTGACGGCCCAGGGCGGTGAGGGATTCGACGCGGTCAAAATTCTCGGAGGATTGCGGCGCCGGCGGATTCGACGGCGGCGGATAGATCCTGGAGCTTCTTGCCGGGCATGAGGCTGATGTGCTTCGCGAAGGCGGCGAGATTGCGCGGGTCGACGCGGAGGGTGAGCCCGTCGCCGGCGAGGATGGCGCTTTGGACGCCGAAGCCGAGCAGGAGCAGTTGCACGTCCTGGAGTAGGCCGGGGCTGTCGAGGCGCAGTTCGAGATTGCCGTCGATGATGAGGCCGTCGGCGGTGAAGAGAGCGGCCAGAACGTGGCGCTGGGCGGCCAGGCCGGCGGTGAAGGCGTCGTCGCTGAGGCGGCGCTGGCTGTTGTCATGACGGACATAAGCGCGGAGGCGGCTGAGGAGCCGATGATTGCCGAGAACGGCGGTGGCGGTCCCGCCTTCGCCGGTGGTCTCGGATGTGTCCTCGACGTCCTCGTCGCAGAGCATGAGCTGGTTGACGTAGTCGTCGTCGTACCCGGCGCGGTCGCACCAGGTGAGGCGGACGTATTTCCCCAGGGGGGCGACCAGTTCGGCGTCGTCGAGGCAGGTATCGAGACGCATGGCGCAGCGCCCCGCGGCCGCAGGGGCGTTGGCGGCTGTAATGAATAGCCCGAGGAGCTGGAAGAATTGCTCGTCGCGGGGTTGACCGATTTCCAGCACGGCGGCGGTGGCGCCGGGGAGTTTGATCTCGTCCTGATTATTCAATTCGCTTGCCGCGACAAAGCCACGATTCCGGGTCCAGACTTTGTGGTCGGCGGTCAGCTTGAGGGTGTAACCTCCGGCGGTGCGGAGTTCGAATACCTCCCGATTTCCGGTCGGGAATGCGCCTTCGGTGGCGCTGATGAGCTGTTCGTGGAGATTGGTGACCAGACGGCTGGGGAGGTGGATCATCTGGTCGATGCGCCGCCAGATGCCGCCGGGCGTGAGGACGCGGGTGTCGCCGGTGACGCAGGGATTCGAGGCGTTGATCTTGCCGCTCTTGGGGCAGGTGTGCCACTGATTGATGGTGTCGTCGTATTGCACTCCGGGATCGGCGCAGCGCCAGGCGGCGAAGGCGATCTGATCCCACAGATCGCGAGCCTTGACGCTCTTGATGGTTTTCTTGCTGGTGCGGCCGACGAGGTTCCAGACGCCGTCTTCCTCGACGGCTTTGAAGAAGCGGTTGGGGATGCGCACGGAGTTGTTGGAGTTCTGTCCGCTGACCGTGATGTAGGCTTCTCCGTTGAAATCGTAGTCGAGCTTGAGGCCCAGGCGGGCGGCGAGTTCCTTGTTGTCCTTGGGGAGTCGTTTGATTCCCTCGGCCATGGCGGCGACTTTCAGTTCCTCGCGCACTTTCCAATTGATGAACTGCTCGACATCCGGGTGATCGAGATCAAGGCAGACCATTTTCGCGGCGCGGCGGGTGGTGCCGCCGGACTTGATCGCGCCGGCGGCGCGATCGCCGATCTTGAGGAAGCTCATCAGCCCGGAGGATTTTCCGCCGCCGGAGAGGGGTTCGTTTTCCCCGCGGAGGCCGCTGAAGTTGGACCCGGTGCCGCTGCCGTACTTGAAGAGGCGGGCTTCGCGGGTCCAGAGGTCCATGATTCCGCCGGGGTTCACCAGATCGTCATTGACTGACTGGATGAAGCACGCATGCGGCTGGGGATGCGTGTAGGCGTCCTTCCCGCGGAGCAGTTCGCCGGTGCGCGGGTCGCAATAGTAATGGCCCTGGGCCGGCCCGGTGATTCCGTAGGCCCAGTTCAGGCCGGTGTTGAACCATTGCGGGCTGTTGGGGGCGCACATCTGGTGCACGAGCATGTGCGAGAGTTCTTCGTAGAAGTTCTGGGCGTCCTCGGCCGTGTCAAAATACCCGTATTTTTCGCCCCAATACCGCCAGCAGCCGGCCAGGCGATGGATGACTTCCTTGGCCGAGCGTTCCGGGCCAGTGACGACGTTGCCCTCGCCATCGCGGATGGGGTTGCCCTGCTCGTCTTTCTGCGGGACTCCCGCCTTGCGGAAATATTTGCTGACCATGATGTCCGTGGCCAGCTGCGACCAGCTCTTGGGAATCTCGGCGTCGTTCATTTCAAAAACGACGGAGCCGTCCGGATTGGTGATCCGGCTGGTGCGTTTTTCATAGTCAACGCTGCTGAGGGCGTCCTGGCCCGGCTTGGTAAATCGTCGCGCGATTTTCATGGCTAAGAATCCTTCCCAAAACGCAACGGACATCCATCACCGCATCGCGACGGCGATGCGATCACGCATACTCTCACGCCGCCCTCAGTCCACTTTGGGCAGCGTCAAACCTTTTTGATCCTGATATTTGCCCGCCTTATCGGCGTAACTTTTTGAACAGACTCGCTCGCCCTTGAGGAAAAACAATTGGGCGATTCCCTCATTGGCATAGATTTTCGCAGGGAGCGGGGTCGTATTGCTGATTTCCAGCGTGATCCGGCCGCGCCATTCCGGCTCGATCGGCGTCACGTTGACGATTATTCCGCAGCGGGCGTAGGTGCTCTTGCCGACGCAGATGGCAAGATACTCGCGCGGCATGGTAATCGACTCTCGACGGTCTCACAGAGGGCAAAACTGTTGGGCGGGATGAGGACGTGGTCCTGGCGGGTCTCATCGGTGTCGATGGTGACGAAACTGCGCTCCGAGAATTTTTTCGGGTCAACGATCTCGGAATTGACGTTGGTGAAAATCTTGAAGACCGAGCCGACCCGGAGGTCGTAGCCGTAGCTGGAGACTCCGTAACTGATCTTGCCCTGCCGCTTGATGTTTTCCTCAAAGGGTTCGATGCCGATGAGTTCGCGGATTTGAGAGTCGCAGAGTATTCCCATGAGTGAAAAACCGATCCTCTCCGGCCAATCGTTATCTCGCCGACCGCACCGGCCGGGCTAACCAAGGAGGGGTTGACCCGGCGCGGCGGACTTCCTGCTGCACTCCGGCATACGGAGGCACGGCGGCTACTACGTCATCATCCTAACGACGCCCTTGAATCCCGCGCGACGTGATCTTCGCGGCACGCCGCCGCCCAATTCTATGGCCCTTAGGCCGTGGGAGGCAGCTTGACGCCCCGCGCTTGGGGGATTTCGCCAATATACACAACATCTGGTATTCTTCAACGAAAACTTTACTAAATGTAGGGTCTCAGAACCTAAACCAGACTTTAACAATCGCATCATTCTGCGGTTAGAGTAGTGAAGAAATTTTTGATCGCGAGAAGAGATTTTCCTTGCCTCAATTTATCCACCGAGGCGTGTCGCGGACGGTGCAAAACTTGCGCATTATTTTCTCCCGGAAATCTCGCGAATAACTGCGTCGGCCATCGCGCGGGCCGGGGTTTGCCAGTCATTCGGCGCGGTTTGGCGGAATAATTTCATGGCCGGATACCACGGCGAATCGTCACGATCCAATAACCATTGAAAACTATTCCGCCACGGAATAAGGGCAAAGGCTGGTTTGTTCATCGCGCCGGCGAGATGAAGGACGGAAGTGTCGATGCTCACCACCAGATCCAACTGTTCAATCAGCGCCGCCGTGTCCGCAAAATCGCGCAATTGATCGGTGAAATCAATCAGCGCCATTTCGTCCGACGGCGATTCCTTCGCCCTCGGACCTTTTTGCAAGCTGAAAAAGCGAGCGGGTTTGACCCTCGCCAGGGCGCTGAAGATTTGAATCGAGTGAGAGCGGAAGCGGGAGCGATCTCCTTCGCTGCCGGCCCAAACCAGTCCGATATTCGGTACGCCGTCCCGGGGCACGCGCCCCTTCCATGCAGCGCGCCGGTCGGGAGGTGGGGCAAGATAAGGACAACCACTCGGCTGAGGGGGCGCGGTGAAACCGAGAGCCAGGGGCAGTCCAGCCAGCGCGGCGTAATAGTCGAAATCGGGTTGGTCCGCGCCGACTGGAATCACTTCATCAGCCAAATGCCCAATGAGGGGGAGCAAAGGGGATTGGCATTGAAGAATAACCTGCGCACCGCGCCCGCGCAAAATCGGGATGAATCGCGCAAGCCAAAGCGTATCCCCGAATGGCCCGTCGGCGGAGACGAGGATGCGCTTTCCCGAAGGGTCTGAACCATCCCATTGTCTTGCCGAAAACTTGCTACGAAGCGGATCAATGAGCGGCATCGCAGTGAAAAATTCCCGCCAGGCTTCATCCGCGCGATCAGTTTTGAGCAGGAGAATAGGGAAATTGACGCGTGCGGCGAAGTTATCGGGGTTCAGGTCGATCGCCTGGCGGTACTGAGTCTCGGATTCTTCCAATTTCCCGGCGATTTCGAGGCAGAAGGCGAGATGATAGTGCATCTGCGATAAAGCGAGGCGCGCGTTGCCGGCCATGTTGTGCCGGGCGGCGTTCGCCTGCGCCATGGCGAGCACTTTGCGATGGTAATCCTCCGCCTCGGCAAATTGTGCGGCCATTTCCAGAGCCAGGGCAAGATAGTGCGAAAATCGGGCCGACCCGGCGCCGATTGCGCAGCTTCCCGCAAGGGGCCGAGGGCGGCGTCCACCTGGTCCTGGCGAACCAGAACCGTGCCCAGTTCATATTGCCCGACGGAGTCGCCAGGGTTTTCGGCCAGAAGCTCGCGATAGGCCGCTTCGGCTTGGCGCAGATCCCCCGAATCACGGGCGTGGCGGGCGCGGCTAAGTTGCTCTTGAGGGTCCATCGCGGATGAGTCGCCTGATCAAGCGAAATGGAAATACTAACGCCTCAAACGCTATTCGTCAGGCAACAGCAGCGCGTAATCGGGGACCGAGCCGTTGGACATGCAGCAGTCGATGATTTGACGGCCGAGGGGCAGGAGATCGGATTCGAGAAATTTCGGGAGTTGTTTGTGGAAGAAATCCTGGAGGATGCCGGCGCCTTTGTCGTAGGCGTCTTCGCCGATCTCGGGTTGCAGTTCGGTGCGGAGGAAGGAATTTCCGATGGCCTGGCCTTCGACCATGATGTTTTTCAAAGCCCAACCCAGGAGCGGACAGCGGGAGGCTTCGATCTGCTCGGGCTTAAAGGTGGCGCTGCCCCGGCGGGCGAGGTATTCGCGGGTGATCCACTGCGGCATGAAGCCGACTTTCCACGCGCCGACGTGCTGATTGGGAGTGAGGATATAACGCGTGCGCGGCGTGCGGGCGATTTGCTGGAGCAGGAGATTGGCTTGATCGACGCGCCGGCCGGTGGCGAAGGGCCAATAGCTGCCGACGCCTTCAGAGCCCATCTGTTCGTTGTCCATGATGCTCGGATTGTCATGCCCGCGCGGGGCGACGAGTCGCCAGAGCCAGGCAAGTGCCGGCGGAAGGACGTGAAAGAAACCGATGATGCCGTAGTTGGGGGTTTCAGCGGTGCACGGCGGGCAGCGGACGCCGAAGCTGCGGATGTCGACCGTGACCGGGCCATCGACCACGTCGGGGACGGCATCGCGCGGAATCACGACGCGCGGATTGGGGCACGGCTTCCCCGGCGCGTCCATCGTGTGCTCCCAGATCAAAGCGCGGCTTCCAGGCACGGCGTCGATATTCAAAAAGAGCAGCGGGCGTGGGGGCGCGATCGTCAGGGCCTCGAGATGCGGATCGATTCCGTATCGAGAAATATGATTGATGCGGACGAACCAGGCGTCCTCGGCGTCCATGAGCGTAAGTTTTCCATCCGTGCCCTGCAGGGATGGATGGCAGAGGGCCATGTCATCGGTAACGGGGTGCAGCTCGCAGGTGCGCGGGAGTGTGATGAGGCGTTCTTCCTGAGTGATGAGATTCGTGCCGAGGAGGAGCCGCCCATCCGGCTGGCGGTGAACGTGCTCGAGCATTTCGCTTTTGCCGCTGCCGCTGGCGCCTTCGTGCATGAACGTGGTTTCACGATCATAGGGGGTGACGACCTGGACGGTGGAGCAGTGTGCGGTGACCCACCCTTCGGTTTCGCCGAGGGTGAGGAGCACGCCGTAGATTCCCTTTTTGGCGCTGGGCCCGGGATAGAGGTTGTAGCTGAACAGTTCGTGAAGATGGTCGCGTCGGTTGTGAACGACGACCTGCTTGCCTTCAAAATGGGTATGCCTGAATGGCGGCGCGACATAGACGACGGCCTTGGGGGCGAAATTATCGGGGACCTGATCGGCGGCAAGAATTCCCTGCAGCATCGCCAGTCCCATGGCGAAGAATCCCGCGTTGGCGGGACAGATCGCAATGGCGTGGATCGCCTTGTAGCGTCCGCCGGCGACGAAAGGGAAGACGCAGAGTTCCTGGGTCTTGAGCCAGTCGAAAGTTTTCTGGCGAACGGACTCAAAGTCGGCGCCGAAGCGGTCTCGATAGCGGCGTTTGTTGGTGGGGTTGTTGTCGCCGATGACCATGCAGTCGGGGTCCCGGCGGCGACATGTAGGGGTCGGGATAGTTGGCGGCGACGCCGTTGCGGACCCGGCAGACCGTCGCCTCGAGAACTCGCCCCTGCCCCGGCACGTCGTACGAAACTTCGTGAAAGCCGGAGGGCTTGGCGTCGCGCAAGGCGAGCTCGATGAGTTCCTCAACGGTTCCCGCCATGGTGACGCGCGAAGCCGCGGAAAGTATGACCGCAGCTTCTTGGGGCAGGCGGATGGTCTGCCAGGGCACGCCAGGCATCGGGAAACTCCAATGGAAAACGGTTGCGGATTGGTCAAATTGGATTATGCCGGACGCACGGGGAAAGGTCAAAGAGGAAATGGATTGGGAACCCGGCTCTTGAGCCGCTCAATCACGGATTCAATGGGTTTCGCCGTGGCGTTGCCTTTTTGAAACGCCGCGTCGCGGCGCTTGGCTTCGGCGAGCCAGGCGGCATCAATTGCCTCCCGCCCTTCTTCATCGATGCTCAGGAGGAGTTCTTCCGCCAGCACTCGCGCTCGGCGGGATCGAGCTTTAACGCCTCAACCCTAATTTGTTCTTTTTTCAAAGGCATTTGGCTCAGAATTATACGGGTTCACGGGGGGGGAACGATAGAAAATAGATCGCATTTGGCGCACGAACGCCGGGGTGAGAATTTGGGAGGTTTTGGAGTGGGGCGAGTTGCCACCACTATGCGGGGCGTTTGGCAGCGCACAGGCCGTTCATGAGGAGCTTCCAGACGTCGTCGAATGCGGCGTCGATAGTGGGGTGGGCCCATTCTTGGGCGTGAGTGGGGTGATGGAACCAGGTCGTGGCGAGGAGCACGGCTCGGGCAGCGGCAACGGGGTCGACGGCGCGGAAGGCGCCGTCCTTTACGCCGGAGCGGATGATCGTGGCGGCCAAATTGACCAGTTCATCGACGTGGGCGGCGCCGATGGACTTGCGCACTTGGGCGAGCTTGAGATAGGCGGCGAAAAGTTCGGGGTCGTCGGCGGCACGCTGGCGCTTGATGCCGATGAGTGTCTCGAAAAGTTGGCGCAGGCGATTTGGGGCGGGGCCGGACTTGTCGGCGATGGCGCGGAGCTTGGGGAGAGTTTGGTCGACCCATTTGCTGACGACGAGGTTGCGCAGTTCGGCTTTGGTCGAGACGTGGCGGTAGAGAGCCGCGTGGCTGACGCCGAGCGCGCGGGCTACGTCGACGACGGTTGCCTTCTCCGGGCCGAAGCGCCGGATGACATCCTCGGCGGCGGCGAGGATGCGATCGCGAGTGAGCGGTGCGTCGGCGGCGGGCATGGGGTTCACTCTACCCGCCGGGCGTCTCTGTCGGTACTGGAGCATGCCGATGGGTTCTCGAATTACGTTTTGAAATACGGTTCACTATCAACGTCGGCAAGCAGTCCGGGTTGCGTCGGGCGCCATCCCAGCCATTCTTGCGTGAGCACGCTGGAGGCTGGGCTGTCGATCCCGGCGAACGGCGCGAACCAACCAAAGTGGGCGGCCGCTTCCTCGCGGGTTTTGCTGACGACCGGGATGTTGAGGCGGCGGCCGATGACGGCGGCGATGTCTCGGAATGGGACGCCCTGCTCGGCGATGCCATGATAGCGGGGCCGGGCGGAACCTTCTCGAGGACGAGGCGGTAGAGATGAGCGGCATCGAGACGGTGGACTGCCGGCCAGCGATTGAGGCCTTCGCCGACGTACCCCGAAACGCGCTTCTCGCGCACGATGGCGATGAGTGTTGGCACGAAGCCGTGATCGCCCGCGCCGTGGACGGACGGCGGAAGGCGCACGACCGATGCGCGCACGCCATGTGCCGCCGCGGAAGCGGCTGCTTCCTCCGAAACTCTCGGAAACGAGTTGGTGCGGGGATCGCCACATCTTCTTCGATCGCGACGCGCCCGGGAGTGAGCAGAGCCGTCCCGGAGGTGACGATCAAGGGCCGGTCCGAGCCGGCGAGCGCGGATGCGAGCGCTTCGATGGCGCGGCGGTCGATTTCGCAGTTGGCCTGGAATTTGGAAAAGTCGTGGATGAAGGCGGTGTGAATCACGCCGTCCGATGCGGCGGCGCCGCTGCGCAGGGCGGCCAGGTCTTCGAGATCGCCGCGATGCACCTTGGCGCCGGCGGCCATAAGCGACTTGTGCGCCCGCCTCCGAGCGAGCCAGGCCGAGCACCTGATGGCCGGCTTTGATGAGTTCCTGAACGATGGCAGAGCCGATGAAGCCTGTGGCTCCGGTAAGAAAGACTCGCATGATTGAACTCCTTTCGTTGCTACTTTTTTAATGCTTTGCAGTTTCTGTCGCGGCGGCAATTCCGTCCAACTCCGCCAGAATTTGCGGCGAAAGTGTCAACTTCCCGGCTGCGAGATTCTCGCGCAGATGCGCCAGCGACGACGTGCCGGGGATGAGCAGGATGTTCGGCGCGCGGTGCAGAAGCCACGCCAGAGCGACTTGCATGGGCGTCGAGCCGAGTTGAGCGGCGACGGCCGAGAGAGTGGACGACTGGAGCGGGGTGAAGCCGCCGAGAGGGAAGAAAGGGACGTACGGGATTCCCTGGCGGGATAAGTCGTCAATGAGGGCGTCATCCTCGCGTTGGGCGAGGTTAAAATTGTTCTGGACGCAAACGACGTCGGTGAGGGCCTGCGCCTCGGCGATCTGCGCGGCAGTGACGTTGCTTAGGCCGATGTGGCGGATCAAGCCCTTTCGCTTGAGGTCGGCCAGGACCGCCACTTGCTGGGCAACGGAACCCTCGGCGGGGCCATGGATTTTACCCATCGCGCGGTAGTTGACGATGTGGAGGGCGTCGAGGCCCAGATTGCGGAGATTATCGTGTACGCCGTCGGTGAGGTCCTGGGGCGAGATGGCCGGCTGCCAGGACTTGTCGGGCGGGCGGCGGGCGCCGAGTTTGGTGACGATGACCAGGTCCGCGGGGTAAGGATGCAGGGCCTGTTTGATGATCTGGTTGGTGACGTGGGGGCCGTAGAAGTCGCTGGTGTCGATGTGGTTGACGCCGGCGGCGACCGCCTCGCGCAGGACGGCGACCGCGGCTTCAGGGTCCTTGGGAGGCCCCCAGACGCCGGGCCCGGCGAGTTGCATGGCGCCGTAGCCCATGCGATGGACGGTCAGGGATGTCGCGGGGAAGGTGAATCGGCCGCCGAGAGTGGTATCACGCATGGTTGCTCCTTTGGGATGCTGACATGCGGGAGAATACGCCGGGCAAGTTACAAAAGTCAAATAATGAAATCTGTAATTTTTCGCGGGAGTCAGGACCCGCTCAGGGCGTCGAGTTCCATATTGATGCGGCTTACTTCATCCTCGGGAAGCCGCTTGGGCTCGGCGCGATCCAATTGACTGTTATAAAATAGAGCAAGTTGGAATTGTTCCGCGGCTTGTTTGGGGAGGCGGAGTTTTTCCAGAGCCGCGGCGTATTGCAAACGGATATCGACATCATTGGGATCGAGGTAAACGACGCGGTTGAAATCGGAGACGACCTGATCGGCGTCCAGAACCTGGAGCGAGAGGGCGGCGCGCTGAAGATAGGCGGAAATATTGGACGGGTCGTGGGAGATGGCGGCGGTATAGAAGGAGCGAATCTGCACGCGAAGGGCGGCGGGGACTTGCGATTCCTTGCCGGCGGCAAGAAGGGAATCCAACTCGATCTGCAGCGCGCGGCCGGCGCGGAAGGCGTAGTCAGCGTTCCACTTCCATCGCGCGAAGGCCTGCTGATAGTCGGCGGCGGCTTCGTCGAAATGGGCGGCGCGCAGAGCGTCGTCGCCGGATTGGGCCAGGTCCTCGGCTTGTGTGACGGGAATCCAAACGAAGACGGCCGCGGCGAACAAAGTAGCGGTGATGAGCGCGAGGGCGACCGCCGAGCCGGAGCGCGCGAGCGACGGGCCGCGACGTCGGGCTGCCTTGCCCCCAGGGCCGTCCCGCACAAAAAACCGAAAAGGCACGTAGCCCCCTGCTCGAACAGGGAGAACTCGATTAAATTGTGGATGAGAAAGAGGCCGAGGGCGACGAGGATTCCGTAGAGAATCCACGGGGCCGGGCGGTCATCGAGGCGCGGGTCCTGAAGCGAGCGCAAGGCGACGAGCATCGAACCGATGGCCAGTGCGCACAGATAGAGGCAGCGCTTCATGATTTCGATGACGATGAAACTGAGGTCCTGTGTGAAATCGAGCGAAGCGCATGTGGCGATGGCCATGGATAGGACGGCGGTGGCGAAAAGAATTCCGATGGCCGCGCGGGATTGAGAGGGGACGGCGCGCTGGGTCGGCGGGGCCGGAGTGATGGGGACGGTCATTTCGCGCGAGAGGCGGATCATCCAGACGACAAGCAGGACGCCGCCGACGGCGCCGAGTTCCACGAAAAATCGGACCATGAAGTCGTGGGGATCGCGGATTTCCTCGGAGGCGGCGGGGAGGCGGTCGCGCAGATAGTGGGGCCCGAAATTCGCCCAGCCGATCCCGCGAATGGGATGGCGGAGAAACATCCGCCAGGAAGCCGTCCAGTATCGCCACCGGAAATTGAGGCTGGCGGTGGGCAAGCCGCCGTGGAAGAGGCCGTGGGCGATGACGGCGAGCATGGCGAGGATGACGATGGCTAAGGCAACATGGAAAGATTTGGCCGGGCGAGTGGCGAGCACGCCGCGCCAGCGCCGGATGGCCCAGAACATAATTAGGCCCAGGATCGCCGTGGCGGCGCCAGCTTTGGATTCAGTGCAGACCAGAAGCCACGCGGCGACCGGCAGCGGAACCAGCAACGCCGCGATCCACCCCGGGGTGTCGCGGTCGGCCCGCCGTTGGATGATGGCGCCGATCCCGATCATCGTGGTCAGCACGATCATGGCGGCAAAGGTGTTCGCCGACGCGTTGAATCCGATCAGCTCGCCCGCGGTGATTTTGTTTTCCAATTGCCTGGCCGCGAAGCTGCCAGGGGCGAAGCCGCGATCACGGAGAATCTGCGCTTTGCTCTGCTCGAAATTCTGAATGAGGTCGGGAAGCTCGACGAATTTGTAGTAGATGCCGTGCACGAGAAGCACGATAAGCAGCCCGAAGACGATCGCGGCCACGACGCGGCATGCGCAGCCAGCTGCGGACCAGTTGCATCGCCGTCCACAGCAGGACGATCGCCGCGGCGAAATCCGCGGCGGAGATCATCGCGGCGAATTTATCGTTGGCCCATTTGATGCTGAAGATGAGCCACGCCGTCAGAATCACGGCCAGAAAAATGCTCGCGCTATGGCGAATGGCATAGCCGCGATCGATCGCGGCACGCAGAATGACGAGCATCGCGGGAACGCAACTAAGGAGATCGAGAGCGAGGGACGTGGAAGCACCAGGTCCGCGCGGATAGGGGGCGACGCCGGGCGAAACCTGGAACGGCTCGCGCACCGCTTCGAGAATCGTGCAGCGAGCAGCCAGCAGCGCCAGCGCCACAAAAAAAGCAATTTGCGTGATCGCCCCCAATCGACCTTTGGCTTTGGCTATGGGGACGTGGAGCGTCATGGGTTATTTTTCCGATCCGCGCTGCCGGGGCTTTGATTCTCATTTGGCATGGGATGCTGTTCCAGGAGAGCCACGACGCCAAGGATGAGAATCGTTTGCAGGAAGATCAGCAGGGCGAAATCGCCGCGGATTCTGGGCAGGAGAATCGCGGCGCTGCTGGTGGCGGCGGAGACGAGATAGAGACAGAGTACGGCCGTGCGGCGCGACATCCCGCGGGCGACAAGCCGATGGCTGAAATGATTGGTGTCGCCGACGAAGGGGCTTTTGCCTTTCATCATGCGAATGAAGCTGACGACGATCAGATCGTAAAGCGGAAGAGCAAGAACGACGACCGGCGCGAAAATGGCGTACCAACGATTGGCCAAAGTCGTCCCCGGGGCAAGATAAGTCGTTCTCACCGTCAAGATGCCCAAAATCAATCCGGTCGTGAGACTCCCGCCGTCCCCCATGAAAATCGTCGCGGGCGGAAAGTTAAACCAAAGGAATCCAAGCAAAGCGCCAGGAGAAGCGCCAGGGCGGCGGCGACGAACCACTGGCCGATAGTCAGCGTTGTGACGAGAAATGCGGCGGTGCAGACGCACGCCACTCCGGCGGAAAGGCCGTCCATGTTGTCCAGGAAATTAAACGCGTTGGTGACCGCGACGATCCAGAGAACGGTCAAGGCGACGGAAATCCATCGTCCGTCGGGGACCGCGTGATCGAGAAACGTAAGAGCCCGCAAATCGGCCGACACGACCAGAGCGCTTACAGCGGCGAGTTGCGCCACGAGTTTGAAATAGGGCCCCAGCGCCCTGCGGTCATCCCACAAACCAAGAAGATGAACGAAAAACGCCGCCCCAAGAATCTTCAAAGCCATGGGCGTTTGCTGCCGCGCCCCGGACCAATAAGCGGTCATGAGGGGCGAGTGAGCAAAACGGCCGGGAGGAGGGAATTGATTGACGTAAACCAACCCTGCCAGGACCGGCAGGGCGAACCCCCAGAATATTCCGATGCCGCCGCCCAGGGGCTTGGGATTGGAGTGAATCTTCCTGCCGCCAGGTTTGTCGGTAAATCCTACCCGAAGGGCGGCGGTTCGGATCAGGCGCGTCAGAAACCAGGAGATCGCGAAGCTGATCGGAATCAGGCAGAGGATGACCCGAATCATGGAGCGAAAGCCACGATAACCGGGAACCAGGGGTAACGAAAGCGAGGGGCGTTTACGGAAGGCGCTGGCGAAGGAACCCGATCTGGTCCTTGTATTCCTGAAGCTGGCGATTCAATACACGCCGATCCTCGGCGTTGCGGACATGCTCGACCGTGCGGCGGATCTCCCGCGCCCGCAGCTCGAGCCGCTCAATTTCGGCGATGATGTCCGCCTCAGGGTTGTAGACAACACTCATCAGGAACCTCCGTCCTTGGAATATATGATACTAATCGACCGATATCCGCCGATCAATTCGTGCAATTATACTACGCTCCCGAGGCGGCGAGAGTTTCATTCACGGACTTAATTATGCGAGCCGGCACCCCAACGACCGTAGCCCCCTCGGGCACGTCCTCAATGACCACTGCTCCCGCCCCCACAACTGCTTGTGCGCCCGATGGTAAGGCACTGAATGATCCGGCACCCCAGGCCAATAAACGCCTCTTCGCCCACCCGAACCCGACCGGCCAGCGCCGCGCCAGGGCAAACATGCACAGCTTGCCCAATTTCACATTCGTGATCGATGATTGCCGAGGTGTTGATGATCGCGTGGTCCGCGACGATGGCGTCTGTCCCAATGACGGCCCCGGCGGCGACCACCACATTTTTCCCGATTCGAGCAGTTGGGGAGACCACGCTGCTGGGGTGAACTGCATTGATGAGTTCGAACCCCTGCTCGAGAAGCTTCTTGGCATAGGTCCGGCGAGCGCGATTGTCCCCGACGGCGACGATGGCGCCTTTCACCTTCTGCGCTTTGAGTTTGGGAAGATAATTGGCTTGGCCTAAGACGGAAAGGCCGCCGATCTGCGTTCCCGCCAGTTGCGGGTCGGCGTCGATGAAGCCGATTGGCTTGTGCTGCCCGGCGGCGCGGAGGATGTCCAACACCACTCGCCCATGCCCGCCTGCCCCGATGATGATGACGTCCATACCCCAATCCTATCGGACAAAAGAGCAATTTGCGGCCAGAAATCGCCTATTTCCAGCGGGCAGCCCGGATGATTTCCACGAATGCCCGCGCATTGGCCGTCACGCTGGCCCAGTCGTTCCTGGCCAGGGCCTCTTTGGAGATCAACGACGACCCGGCCCCCACGAAGACGGCTCCAGCTTTGATCCAGTCGGCGGCGTTTTTAAGGTCCACGCCCCCGGTTGGCGTCAGTTTTAGTTGGGGGAGGGGGGCCAAAATATCCTTGAAATAGCAGGGTCCGAGCCCGGTGGATGGGAATACCTTCACCACATCAGCGCCGGCGGTCCAGGCGGTGTAAATTTCAGTCGGGCTGAAAGCACCGGGGATGACTATTTTCCCAAGGCCTTTGACGGTTTCGATGATTTCAAGATTCAAAATAGGCGAGACGACATATTCCGCTCCTGCGGCGATGGCCTCGCGCGCGGTTTTGGCGTCGGTGACGGTTCCGACGCCCACGGCCGCGGAATCACCAAATCGCTCAGATAACACGCGAATTCCGGCGATGGCGTCCGGCGTGGTCATGGTGACTTCAATGCTCGGCACGCCCCCGGCCAGCAGCGCCTCGGTGAGGCCGACGAGCTGATCCTTGGATTTGGCGCGGATGACGGCGACCACGCCGGCGTCAGAGATTTGTTTTAAAATCTGGTCTTTGGTTCGCATAAATTTTTGTGGAAATGTTGTAACACCAGGAAAGTTTACTGGCTAGCGCACGAGCCGTCGCTATAATCCAGCCCAAAAGGATTTTTTCACCCAGGAGGCGATTCATGGCGGATTCATCCCCGCAAGACTTTGCGACGATTCTTGGTCCCGACGCCAATTTCAAAGGCGAACTTTCCTTCGACAAAGGCATGCGCGTGCACGGCCGGGTTGAAGGAAAGATAATGACCCCCGGGCGGCTGCATGTCGCCAAGGAAGCGAAGGTTTCGGCTGATGTGGAAGCCGGCTCCATCGTCATCGAAGGGGAAGTCAAAGGGAATCTCACGGCGACGGACCGGGTCGAATTGAAGAACTCCGCGCGATTCGAGGGGGACCTCCGGGCGGGGCGATTGGTGGTCGAGGAAGGCGCCGCCTTCAGCGGGCACGTGAGCGTGGGCCCGGAAGCCGTCAAGGCTGGAACGCCGCGACCGCAGGTGCAGGTGAGCGTTTCGCGTCCGGGAGTAGCCGCCGCGCAGGGAACGCCGCAACCGGCCCGCGCCGGCTGATTTTGCAAAATTCGCCACCGTTGCAGAGCGGTGCGCGCCGATAAACCGAAGATATGGCCATCCCCCTGGAGCCAATCGCTTCTCCGCAGGGCAATGACGACCAGATCGCCATTGTCTGTCTCCATTGCAAGAAGCCGCAGCAAATTGCCCGGCGAGCGCTGAGCGTGACTTGCCGGTTCTGCAACAAATCCCTGCGCCTGGAGGATATGGCGATCAAGGACTACCACGCCGCGCCGCGCGATCGAAACCTGCGGCGTGGTCACGGTCGAGAAAAAGGGGAATGTGGTTGTCGACCGCATTATGTGCGGGGGATTGATCGTGCGGGGGAAGGTCAAGGGCAAAATCACCAGCCAGGGGCCGGTGCTGGTCGGGCCGGAGGCGGAAGTAAACGGCGATATTTCCGCTCCAAGCCTGGCGGTGGGGGCAGGGGCAATTCTTGAAGGCGACTACTTGATCGGCCCGGGCGACAAGCTTGCTTAACCGACCGGGGTCACCAGCCATTTTTCCCCCTTCCAGAGGCGGGACTATAATTCCCCCGACATTGAAGGGAAGCTATTCATGCGTTTAATCAAGCGTGGTGTGTTGATCTGTGCGGTTCTGGCCGGTTGCACGGTTGGGCCGGATTACAAACAGCCGAAGATGACCCTGCCGGCGCAATTCAGCGAGGCGGCATCGGCGACGCGCCCGACCACCGAGGCGTCGGCGGCCGTCGCGCCGGGCCAGCAGGATTTCCAAAAGTGGTGGCAGACGTTCGACGATCCGCAGCTTAATTCGCTCATCGACCGGGCCGTGAAGGGGAATCCGAACTTGATCGCGGCCGAAGCGCGCGTGCGCGAGGCAAGGGCGAATCGCGGAATCGCGGCGTCGGCGTACTATCCGCAGATCAATGCGGATGGACAGTTTTCCCACTCGCGGGAAAGCTCGAATCTCCCGGGGCTGAGCGGCTTCGAATCCGGGGGCGGTTTTCCGGGGCAGGAGAGCGATCTGTTCGATGTCGGGTTCGACGCGTCGTGGGAAGTGGACATTTTCGGCGGAACCCGCCGCGGCGTCGAGGCGGCGGATGCTTCCATTCAAGCGGCCATCGAGGATCGCCGCGATGTCCTCGTCAGCCTGCTGGCGGAAGTCGCGTCCAATTACGTCCAGCTTCGCGGCGCTCAGCGGCAATTGGATGTGGCGCAAGCGAATTTGCACAGCCAGGAGCAGACGTTGACTCTGACGCGCAATCGGGCGGAAGGGGGGCTGTCTCCCTATTTGGATGTGGCGCAGCAGGAGGCCCAGGTCGCGGCTACCGCGGCGCAAATTCCGGGCCTCGAGACCCAGATTCGTATGAATATCCACCACCTGGGGATTTTGCTGGGCCAGGACCCCGGCGCCCTCTCGCAGGAGCTAGGCCCGGCCGGCCCGATCCCCGTCGGACCCGGGGCGATTCCGCCGGGATTGCCGGGCGATTTGCTGCTCCGGCGGCCGGATATTCGCCGCGCCGAAAGGCAGCTGGCCGCCCAGACCGCGGAGATCGGAGTCGCCACCGCGGATCTCTATCCGAAATTCTCCATCACCGGCACGCTGGGAGATGAGGCGAATCAGTTTCGAAAGCTCTTCGAATATTCGAGCCGCACCTATGAGATCGCCCCCGGCGTGACCTGGGACATTTTCGACGCCGGGAAAGTGAAGTCCAACATCGAAGTGCAAAATGCCCTACAGGCGCAGGCGCTGGAGGTTTACGTGCAGGCGGTGTTGCAAAGCCTCCAGGATGTGGACGATTCCCTGGTGGCCTTCAACCGCGAGCAGGTAAAACTCCAGTCCATCCGCCAGGAGGTCACGGCCGACCAGCGGGCCCTGAATCTCTCAACGGATTTGTTCGAGAAAGGCTCAACGGATTTCCTAAGCGTCCTCGATGCCCAGCGCACCCTCTTCGCCGCCCAAACCGATCAGGCGGTCAGCGAGCAACAAGTTTCCCTGGATCTAGTGTCCCTATACAAGGCGCTGGGCGGCGGGTGGACGCAGGGGAACCAGGGAGACCACGCGAGTTCGCGGTAGTGAGAGGTCCCTTCGAGGTTGCGCGAGTTAGAAAAGAGCTGCGCCGCTTTTTTTTCAGATGTAGCAATCGGATGGCTATTCGAAGCATTTCGACTACAAATTTGCCTTCCATCGAATATGTGGCATATTTGAATTCCGACTCTCAACCTTCGGCGCAAGTCTTCGCGCACTGGCGCGGCGTCTACGTACTTATCGCAGAACATCTAATGACGGAGGGGTTTAATGGGGATGATGAAGTGGACTTCGCTTTCGCTTATTGGAATGCTGTTACTCCAAGGCTGTTCTGCATTCCAGCCATCAGACCAGATGGTAACGATTATTGCATCAGAACAGGATGCAACTGTTTACGTTGACAATAACCCGGTGGGAACCAGTCCCGTATCGATCTCGCTGGAACGCGACAGATCGTATGCCGTCAGCGCCAAGTATGGCGGACGTGTGGGAACAGCCGTGGTTGGCAGGAAAATCTCCGGCACCGGTGTCTTAGACATCGTTGGTACCTGCCTGTTCATTGTTCCAGTTATCGGCTTATTCTCGCCGGGTTTCTGGGATTTGGACCCGACGACCGTTCACGTGCAACTTCCGCCAAGAACCGCGGATTAACAGAAGGTTCCCGAACCAATCGATTCACGCCGCGGCCACCGATCAAAGGCGGTCATAAAGGGGTCACTTCCCGAAATGACCGAAATGCGCTGGAGAATAGGGCAAATAGCGGGAAATCAGCGACCCCCCCTATTTACAAACCGCCCGCCCCCTCACCCCACCTTAGGCGGAAACTGCGGCTGCGGAATCAGGCACGCCCCCTGCGGTTCAATCGACGCCATAATCGCCGCCCGATCCTTCTCCATTGCCAGACGCGTCAGCATCTGCCGCAGAAGGATTCGACGCCGAGCCCGGTTGCGCGCGATGTACGGATGAAGAACCGCCATCTCCTCCGCCGTCATCGCGTACGCGACGATCATCTCGTCGTCCGCCGCGCCCATCGACGCCGCGTTGAGGATCGTCTCCAATCGTTTGTCCCATTGCTCCGTAGTACATCCCGACGGCCGGATCGAGCTCCATCCGGGCGGCTGCGAATTCGTCGTTCCATTTTCCGATGTCGTCCATGGCTTCTCGGGCGAGATCGGTTCGCGCTGCTTCCTCACTGGTCCTGGCATGAATTCTGTCACGATGCACCTCCTTTTCCGTTGGACCCACCGGCGGCGGGGCCAGCACTCCCAGCTTTTCCAGCAACTTCACCGCGGTACGCGTGTCCCCGCGCCGCAGCGCCAGCGCAACATTGCTGGTCGCAAGGTCCGTCATCATCACCAGCCGTGTCCGCGCGCATTGCGCCAGATCGCGCTTCCACAGATCCAGTGCGACCCGGAAGGGATGGGCTCCGTCCAGCCATTGGTAAATGGTTTTTCTCGAAACGTCCGCCGCCGCCGCCGCAGCGGTGATCGTCCCCCCTCTCATGAGCACCTGCAGCGCAATGGATTGGTCCACATCCAGCCCCTCCATCAAGCGACTCAGTTCCTTGCCTTCCTCATCGTCATCCTGCGTGGCAATTCGCCGATCCATAACTTGTCTCCTTGGGACGGCATAGAAGCCGCCGCCATAATCCGGAAAAAAACGTCGTTCCCTACATAAGGGTGCGCAACCTGAAGGTTTTCGCGCCCTTTCCAGCCCGCGAAATCCCGGCAAGCCGCCTATGCCCGCGTAATGGCTCGACTTAGACGAACTTCAAATTTATTTATTTTTATTTGCCCGCTGTCTGCGACCGCCATTCCGCTACGCAAATCACCCAGACCCCCTAATACGCCAAACGCAGCCAAAGTGTAACCTTTTGGCGAAAACCAAATCGTTCCATCAAAAAAATCGGATGCGCGGCGCAAATAAAATCCTCGACATCGACCGTTCGTTGAACTCGCCAAACATTTCATCGCCGAAACGCGCAGCCGCCTTTTAGGCGGTAAGTGAGACCGGTGTCCGCATCAAGAACCCAGGCGTTAATGGTCGTGTTCTTAATTTGCGGCGGAATTTCGGCCGGGACGAATCTGGCTTGCCAGCCGGACCATTCGTAAATGGGTTTCCCGTAGCGCTGAAGGATATCCTTGCGAAGGGCGTTGGTTCTCGCCGGGGCGAAAATGATCGGGCGTCCGCTGGAATCCTGGTAGGTGAGAACGACGCCGTCGGCAAATTGCATCGTGTCTCGATTGATCGCCCAGCCGCTTACGTCAATAAATCCGCGCGGGTCGGCCGCGCAACCGTCCAATTGCCCGACGACGGGCGCATTCTCGCCGTCATCGCGGGCCTCGAGTTGGCTCGCGTCGTCGGTTTGAGTCAGGGGAGGATGCAAATACCCCATCTCATTCAAAACGTGCGCCTCGGGAATTACGTTCTGGGGGATGCCAACCAAATAAGGAATTAAAGGATTATTCGGCAGCTCATCCACCAAAAGCAGTGCGGCCTTCCCCTGCCGTTGGGTCAGGCGGGTTGTCCAGCAGGCGTCCAAAACTTTTGGAACGGCCAGTCCCTCCAGGACAACAAGAGCCAGAACCAGGCCGCAAAGCGTTACGTTCGCCACCGCGTGGCGGGGAAACGACGCGCCCGCGACCCAATCCGCCGCGACGATAGGGATCAGAACCACCAGCGCCAACGGCAAGTAGACGGCAAAGGCGATATACCGGGAAGTGATCGCCTGTTCCGCTCCATATTCGGCGCGAAAAAGACGCCATCAAGCCGCTAAGCAGCGCATAAGCGGCGACGATGAACCAGACGATCATTCGATCGCATAACTGCTTTCGCCCGGTCGTCCAGGCCCGCGCGAAGTATGCTGCGAGGGATAGAAGCATCGCAAACATCACAGCGCCCAGCACGGCACACGCGACGGTCGCGGAGTAGTGAATCGCGTGGGCAAATGGGCTGCCCATGAAGACCAGGTTGTAGAGCAGCCGATCGAGAATGCCGATGCCGCCGGAATATTTAGCCGAACTCGGCGGCGCGATGTAATGATGGAAATAGAATCCAACGCACAGAAGACAGGCGGCGATCCACGCGAAAACTGCCGCCGATTTTTTGGGCCTATCCAAATCAGCACGCACGGACCAGAGCAGCAGAATGCCCGTAAGCGGCCAGGCGAGCAGGCCGTTGCCGAAGCAATAGGTGGATGCGGCGGCGAGCACGATGCACAACGCGAGTTTCGACGGCAAAGGCAGACGAGATATCGCGATCAGAAAAGACAGAAACAGGATCGCGGTCAGCATCCACTGGTCCAGCCCGATGCCCCAAAGCCAAATCTCGAATTGCAGCGGGGAGAAGATGAGCAGATTACAACAGAACCAAATGGGAAGAATTCTTGCGTGTGTCGCCAGTGATTTGCGGATCAACGCCAGGACCACCAGCGAGGTCACGCATGCGCAAGCCCACCCCATCAGAAGAACGGCGAAGTTGTTCCAGTGCGTCAGAGGATTGGTCAGCAGCAGCAAGAGCCTGGGCACGACGATCCGATGCTCGTTATTTTGGACGAACAAATCGGCCAGCGTGGCTTGATGATTGTGGAATTTAACGAACAGCCCCGCGATGCCCGGATCCCATTCGTCATAACGGTGGAAATCGACGCCGTAACGGTGGATAAGAAGCAGGGGCCCGGCGGCCGGCAGAACTGCGAGCAAGATGCGTATTGATCGCCAAAACCTGGACGTAGAAATTGAGTTGCTCGGCAAGGGGAGTGCCCCGAGGAATTTTAGGACTAGCTAAAAGAACAAATGATACTCGCAATCAGAAGATCGGTATAAATCCAGCCGCCACCCATCCGGCAGAAACGCTTGGAAGACCGGGAGGAAGAGATAAGTGCGCGAGCGTTATATGACAAGGGGATCGGCGCGAAAAAAGCCCCGGGCGGTTTGTCCCGGGGCTTGCCGAAAAAGTTAGAGCATTTCGGAATGTCGGGAAGAACCCTCACCCCGGCCCTCTCCCTGGGTACAGGGAGAGGGGGAAGAGCGAGTTACTGATCGCCATCTCCATTCTGTAGGAACACAAACCGCGAGACGACGTGGCCGGATTGTTCGTCGCGGCTCACAACATACAGCCGCACGCCTTTGTTGAGGTCGGCCGTTCCCAGGGCGGTTGCGGCATCCTGGGCGTTGTGGATGGCGGTTCGGAAGACCATGGTAATGACGTCGCCCGGTACCAAGCCGGCTTTTTCCGCGGCGGAGCCGTGGGCGACATCGGTGATGATCGCGCCGGAGTCGATGCCAAGTTTGTCGGCGGTCGGTTTATCGAGCGTGCCTAGCGTGAGGCCCATTACCTGGGTGGGCTGGGCGACGGCGGAATTATCCTGACCGGGGGCTGCACCACCCTGCTCCATGGCGGCTTCCAGGTCCTTGGGCTGGTTGCCGATGACGATATCCACGTCCTGATCCTTGCCGTCGCGGAAGACTTTCAAGGTCGCCTTGGTCCCAGGGGCGGTGCCGGCGACCAGGAATCGCAGTTGCTGGGAGTTGGCGACGGCCTGGCCGGCGAAAGCTTCGACGATGTCGCCGGGGAAGAGTTTTCCGGTCGCCGGGCTGTCCGGGCCAACTTCTTCGATGAGGACGCCTTCATTGCCGGTGTAACCGAAGCTCTTGGCCTCTGCCGAGAAATCGGCGACGTCGTGCAGGCTGACGCCGAGCCAGCCGCGGACGACGGTGCCGTTGGTCTTCAGGGAGTTGTAAACGGTACGGGCGTCGTTGGAGGGGATGGCAAAGCCGATACCCTGGAACCCGCCGCTGCGCGTGGCGATGGCGGTGTTGATGCCGACGACTTCACCGCGGATGTTAACAAGGGGTCCGCCGCTGTTGCCGGGGTTGATGGGGGCGTCAACCTGAATGAAATCTTCATAGCCCTGTCCGCCCATGATAATGTCGACATGGTCGCGTTTGAGGGCGGAGACGATTCCGTGAGTCATAGAGCCGACGTAGCCGAACGGGCTGCCGAAGGCCATGACCCAATCGCCGACTTCGAGTTCATCGCTGTTGCCCCAGCGTGCTGGAATGAGCCGATCAGCCTTGATTTTGAGGACGGCCAGATCGCTCTTGGGATCGGTGCCGAGGACGGTCACGTCTTTATTAGAGATTTTGCGACCGTCGGAGAGGAGCACATCGATGGTGCTGGCGTCACCGGCGACGTGATTGTTGGTGAGGATGTATCCAAAGCCGTCGGCGGTGTCCATGATGACGCCGCTGCCGGTGCCGATTTCTTCCTCGGGCGCGCCGTTATCGGGATTGCCGGGGAAGGGGAAACCATGTTGCTCGAAGAAATGGCGCAGGTCTTCATCGGGTTGTGGGGCGCCCGCGGTTTGAATGGTCTTCTTCACGTCGATCTGCACGACGGAGGGTTCGACCACTTTATCGACGTGACGGAATACGGTGGAAAGGTCTTCGACGGTGTTGAGTTCCTGGCGGGTGTTCTCGACGGTAGCCTCGGCGCGAGCAAACTCGACGCGTTCGAGGAGGGGTCGGCCGCCGAAGTAACCGGCGGCGAGACGCCCATCGCAAACAGACCTACCACGGCCCTGGATCGAACTGGATTCATAAGCGTTGCTCCTGATTGATCAAAATGGTTTCTCGTTTTTTTCGGCGCGAATAAAGGCCGATTTCTCCTCACGCGGCATTTCGTACAGATGTTCTACGGAAGGATATTTGCCATCGTTCACCATCCGCACATATTTCGCAAAGCACTCGACGAGCGGCGCCGCGATGTCACCAAGTTCGGGGACAAATCGCGGCTTGTTTCCGGCGGTTAAGCCGAGGGCATCATGCGTCACGAAAACGTGACTGTGGCACGCCGGCCCTGCCCCGCAGCCGATGACCGGAATCTGGACCGCGTTCACGACGGCCTGGGACGTTTCCGGCGGCACGGCCTCAAGCAGGATCGCGGCCGCGCCCGCACGTTCCATTTGTGCGGCGGCGGAGACGATCTGCTCGGCGTCGTCCGCGGTTTTGCCGCGGGCCTGATAACCGCCCGATAAACCGATCGTCTGCGGCCGGAGGCCCAGGTGTGCAATCATCGCGACACCGGCGTCCGAAAGGCGCGAAATAAGCCGCGCATGGCGGACAGCCGCCTCTATTTTTACACAGTCGCACCCTGAAAGTTGCACCATACGAACTATGTTTCGGAAGCCCTGGGAGAGGGAAGCCTGGTAGGAACCGAACGGCATGTCCGCTATTACCAAGCAGTTGGGCGCACCCAGGCGTACGGCTTTGGTGATTTCGATTAGAAAATTGAGGGAAACGGATAATGTGTTGGGGAGGCCGAGGATGACGTTGGCGGCGGAATCCCCAACGAGGAGGGTTGGGACGCCCGCCTGCTGCATCAGGCGGGCCATTTGAAAGTCGTAGCAGGTGAGCATGGGGATTTTTCGCCCCGATTTGCGGGCTGCCCGCAGGTCGTTGATGGTGAATTTTCTGGCCGGGAATTCGGACATATGGGGAATTGTAGCATCGGCAGAGGGAGATTGAATTATGCAGTCAGAGGGCGAGAATCCGCGTGCAATGCGGCAATTGGCGACGAACTTACCGATTAATGCGTATACGGGGTGGGGGGTATACGGGCTGAATCTGGCGATGCAGGCCCTCTGTCAGGGGGTGATGCCGGTCATCGTCGAGACGCCGAAGTGGACGACCGTGCATCCGTTTGATCGGGCATTGCTGGCCCTGGCGGAGCCGACGCGGCTGGATTTCCAGAAGTGCGCGGCCGCCGATCCGGAGGCGGTGCTTCAGGTGGACGGGCCGGTGCTGCTGGCGCTGGGGAATCAGCTTGGACCGGATTCGGTGGGGTGGAAACTTCGCGGGGAGGAGTTGTACGCGACGGTCTTCATGGAGGATCCCGTGCTGAATCCGGGCGCGATTGAGAAAGCGAAAGCCTTTCGAAAGATTCTGTGCGGATCGAGGTGGAACCAGAAGATTTTGGAGTCATACGGGATTCGAAATTGCGCGACTGTGATTCAGGGGATCGACCCGTCGCTCTTTCATGTGCGGCCGAAGTCGGGATTGTGGGAAAATTATTTCGTGATCTTCTCGGGCGGGAAATTGGAATATCGGAAGGGGCAGGACATTGTGATCGCGGCCGTGCGGGAGTTTCAGCGGCGGCATCCGGACGCGTTTCTGGCGTTCGCGTGGCAGAATGCCAATCCGGACACCATGCGGGAAATTGACACGGCGGGATTGGTGACGGGATCGCCGGAGGCGCTGGCCAGCGGGCTTGCGGATTTGGGTCCCTGGTTGAGCCGGCAGGGAGTGGCGCGATTTGTCGATCTGGGTCCGCAAATGAATTGGCAGATCGGGGCGATGCTGCGGGATGTGGACGTGGCGATTTTTCCAAATCGCGCGGAGGGGGGGACAAATCTGGTGGCGATGGAATGCATGGCGTGCGGGATTCCGACCATTTTGTCTGCGAACACGGGGCACTTGGATTTGATCTCGGACGAGGTGTGTTACGCGTTAAAAGAACAAACGACGCCGCGCGCGACGGGGACATTTAAGAATGTCGCGGGATGGGGAGAGTCGAGCGTGGAGGAGTTGATCGAATTGCTGGAGCAGGTTTATCGGGATCGGGACGAAGCGCGGCGGCGCGGAGCGGCGGCAGCGGCTTTGATGCAACGATTGACGTGGGAAAAGCAGATCGAGCTGCTTCTCGGTGAGCTTAATCTACTGACTTGACGGGCTTGGGGCCTAGCGTCGCGATGGTCATCGGGTCGAAGGGAAACTCTCGGGTAAGTTCGCGCAGCGATTCCGGGGAGACGGCCAGGAGGGTTTCCATGTCTTGTTCGAGGGAGCGGTATTCTTTCGTGTAGACCCAATTACCGGCCATGGAGCGCATGCGGCCCATGGGGAGTTCACCTTCCAGGACGATGGCGCTGGCGATTTTGTTCTTGGCGCGCTCGACTTCTTCGTCAGTGAGATCTTTTTTCACGCGCTGGAGTTCGTCGCGGGCGATTTTGAGGGCTTTGGCGGTGCGTTTGGGTTCGGTGGTGAGGGACAAATAAAAGCTGCCGCAGCCGTCGTGGGGATAGAAGCCGAAATCGGCGTCTTCTGCGATGGCGTTGTCGACCAGGGCCCAATAGAAGCGGCTGCCCTCGGATTCGCCGATGACGTCGCCGAGGACTTTGGCGGCGAAGCGACGCTCGTCTTGGGCGGAGGGGCCGGGGGTGAGGGCCATGGTGTATTGGCGATTCAGTTTTTCGTCGAGAATGATTTTGCGATTGGGTGAATAGACGGGGACAGAGTGATCGCGTTTGATCCCGCAGGGTTTCCAGGAGCCGCAGAATTCTTCGGCCATGGCGACGAGTTGGGAAAAGTCGAGTTTCCCAGCGGCGGCCAGGACCATGTTGTCGGGGCCGTAATGGTGCTGGAAATAATCGACCATCTGTTCGCGCGTCAGCGCGCGGATGGAATCGGCCGAACCGATGACGCTCATTCCCAGGGGATGATCGGCGAAATGCTCGCGCATGACGGCGTCGTAGATTCGGTAGCCCGGGTCGTCCTGGTGCATGGCGATTTCTTCGAGGATGACCTTTTTCTCGGTGTCGAAATCCTCCTGGCGGATGGCGGGGCGGAGGAGGTGGGACAGATGCTCGACGACGCGGGCGGTGAATTCGGGCAGGACGTTCGCGTAATAGGCGGTGTTTTCCTGAGTGGTAAAGGCGTTATAGCGGGCGCCGATTTCGTCGAAGATGCGATTGACGTCTTCCCAGGTATATCGCTTTGATCCTTTGAACATCATGTGCTCGAGGAAATGGGAAACGCCGTTGATTTTGGGCGGCTCATCGCGGCTGCCGGTGTTGACATAGAGCCCGGCGGCGAAGGAATGGGCGTCGGCGTCGGATTCGGCGATGACGTCCAGGCCGTTGGGGAGGCGATGATGATGGAATTTCAGGGGCATGAGGGATTTTATGAGGGCGTTTTGAGTTCGGTGGGCCCGACGGTGACGATGGTGAAATCCTTGGGTTCGGTGCGGCGGAGATAGTCATTGATGCGGTCGGGGGTGACTTCATCGATGGCGGATTTGATTTCGTCGAGCGGGCGCATGCGGCCGCGCATGAAGAAATCGTGGGCGATCGCGCCGGCGCGGGCGGAGGTGGATTCGCCGTCCATGATGAGGCTGGCTTTGAGGCCGATTTTGCGCGATCGAGTTCCTGTTGGGTGACACCTTTGGCGAGTCGGCGGATTTCCGCCAGGAGGCAATCGAGTGTGGCCTGGGCGCGTTCGTTGCTGGTTCCCGCGTAGGCGAGGACGCCGGCGAAATTCTTCAGGCTGCTATACCCGGCCCAGACGCTGTAGCAGAGGGCGCGTTTTTCGCGGATTTCGGTGAAGAGGCGGCCGCTCATTCCGCCGCCGAGAACTTCGATGGCGAGGCGGACGACGTAGTAATCGGGGTCGGTCTCGAGAACGGACGGGTAGGCGACGCCGATGTGGGTCTGTTCGCTCTTTTGCAATTCGTGGTGTTTTTTTTGCTTCGAGGGAACGGATTCGATCGCCTTGCGGCGCGGCAGAGGGCAGGTCGGCGAAATATTTTTCGATCTCGGATTTGAGGGGATCGAAATCAACATTTCCGGCCACCGCGAGAATGGCGCCGGAGGCCTGATAGCGGCGCTGCCATTCGGTTTTGGCGTCCTTGAGGGTCAGGGATTTCAGGTCTTTGACTTCGCCGACGGGGTTTCGGCCGAAGGGAGCGGGCAAGAAAAATTGGCGAAGTTTGACAAGCAACATTTGCCGCGGATCGTCGGCAAGACTTTCGAGGGCCTGAAGGGCGAGATCGCGCGCGGCTTCGAAGCCGGTTTTGGGGAGTTGCGGGCGGCGGATGATGTCGGCGTAAGCCGGGATGCTCTCCATGACGCGGCCGGCGACGGCTTCGCAGGCGAAGCGGGCGTGATGAACGCCTACGCCGCTGGAGCGGTGCAGGCCAAGGCGGTCGAGATGATCGCTAAGTTGGCGCGTATCGCGGTCGCCGGCGCCGCGGATAACGAGATCGGCCAGGACGGTGGCGCAGCCGGATTTTCCGGGCGGATCGCCGGCGGCGCCGGCGACGAGTTGGATCGCCATGGCGGCGGATTGCACGCCCGGCATCTTTTCGCAGAGGAGTGTGAGTCCGTTGGAAAAGGTGTGCTGAAAATAGCGTTCGGGCAATGGTGCTCCCTCATTCCAGCGGATTCAGAACCATGCCCGTGGCCAGCTTGGGATAGAAATAGGTGCTCTTCTGGGGCATTACCTCATTGGTCTTGCCTAGTTCTTCCAGGGCGTGCAGGGGGGTGCTCTTGAGGAGCAGGGCGATCTGGTATTTGGAGCCATCGCACATTTTTGTGACGGCGTGGCTGTCGGCGGTGTAGCCGCGAGTGGGGTCCTGCCCGGCGGCGAATTTGGGCTTGAGAATCTCGTCGAGGAGATAACGCTGCAGAATGGCGACGTCGAGCTTTCGCCAGGCGGGAGAATGATCGGGTTCGAGCTTGGCGAGCACGTCGGGATTCTTGAAGGTGATCTGCCAGCTCTTGCGGGTGCGGCCGTCGAAGAGGCCGAACGTCGCGGCGGGCTGCTTGGGGAGGACGGAGTCGATGTAATCGGGTAACTGTGATTCTGAAATGGGCAGTAGCTTGACGTCGGCGACGGGGGCGAGGGCTTGTTCAAATGCGGCTTCGTCGAAAGACGGGATGTTTCCGATGAGGCGATGGGTCGGGAGAATCAACAGGCCGTCATCCTGCATGGGGACGAGATCGAAAAGACAGAAATTGGCGGGATGGTTGGGGGCCAGCGGCCGCCGGATTTTCGGTCATCTCTTTTTGATATTGAAGGGCCATGGTGTAGCGGTGGTGGCCGTCGGCAATATAAATCGGGCGTGTGGCGAAGAAGTCGATGACGGTATTTTCGGCCTCGCTGTCGTTGACGGACCAGAGATCGTTCTGGACGTCGCCGAGGGTGGCGGAGATTTCGGGTCTGGCGAGATTGCGATAGAGAGCGCTGGTCACTTGTCCGCGCGGATCGGAGAAAAGACCGAAGATGGGAGACAACTGCATACGGGTGGCGCGGCAGAGTTTGAGGCGGTCGTGGATGGCGTCGGGATAGGTTTTTTCGTGGGGGACAACCTGGCCCTGGCCGAAGGGGCTGAGGCGGACGAGGGCCAGAAAGCCGCGGCGGTGGAAGGAGCGGCCGCCGTATTGATAGGTCTGGGCGTAGGGATAGAAGGCGGCTTTGGCGTCCTTTTGAAGAATGCCGGCGGCGACCCAGGCCTGGAGGGTGACGGCGGCGCCGGCGTAGGCTTCATCCGGGCCGACGGTTTTTGCGGGTAGGTGGGGGAGATCGACCGTGACGATATTATTGGGGTGCTTCGCTTGCAGGGCGGCTTTGGCGGAGTCTTCCAGGACGTCGTACGGGGGGGCGACCAGGTTTGAGAAATCAAACCCCTTGTTACGGGCGTATCGAACTGCTGCAAACGGCCGAACCTGCGACACTTCTTACTCCAATCCAATCCGCGCCAAGAATAAGAGTGCACCGGGAAAGATCAAGCCGACGCGCGTTGGACGTGCCCAGCGTCTTCCGATAGGATCATAGGCGAAAATTATGATCCGAATTATTCTTGCCAATCCCCGCGGATTCTGTGCCGGCGTCAACATGGCAATCGAGACGGTGAACCAGGTCCTTTCCCTCAAAGGGCCGCCGGTTTTCGTCTACCATGAGATCGTGCATAACCGGCACGTTGTGGATGGGTTCCGGACGCGCGGCGTGACATTTGTGGACGATATACGCGAAGTGCCGGAGGGGGGCCTGGTCGTTTATAGCGCCACGGGATTTCTCCGGAAGTTCGAGCCCAGGCGAAGCTGCGGCGGCTGGTGGAAGTGGACGCCACATGTCCGCTGGTGACGAAAGTTCACATGGAAGTGCTTCGCTACGTGCGCGATGGATATACGGTGATTTTCATCGGACATCGGCAGCACGATGAGGCGGTGGGGACAGTTGGGGAAGCGCCGAATTCGATTATTGTGGTCGAGACGCCGGAGGAAGTGCAGAGGCTTCAGGTGTCGAACCCGAGCCGGTTGGCTTACGTGACGCAAACGACGCTGAGCGTTTCGGATGCGCAGCGAGTCATCGATGCGCTGAAGAAGCGGTTCCCGAATATTCGATATCCGGCCAAGGACGATATTTGTTACGCAACGACGAACAGGCAGAACGCCGTGACGTTCATGAGTCCGGAAGTGGATTTAGTGCTCGTGATCGGGAGCAAGAACAGTTCGAACAGCCAGCGATTGGTGGAGCGGGCCGTGGAAGTGGGAAAACCGGCTTATTTGATCGACGATGCGTCGGAACTCAAGACGGAATGGTTTGACGGGATCGGAGCAGTTCTGGTGACGGCGGGGGCGTCGGCGCCGGAGCATTTGGTGGAAGATCTGGTCGGCCGGCTGAAGCGGGATTTCGGGGGCGTGGTGGAGACGAAGACGCTTTTGGAAGAGGGAATTTCGTTCGAGTTGCCGAAGTCGGTGCGCAGCCTGGCGGTAGTCGGCTGAGAGGAAATGCGGAATGCTGAATGATGAATGCTGAGTGCTGAATTAAATTCATCATTCAGTGTTCATCATTCAGCATTTTTTGTTCGTGAGGTTTTATGAAGGGCGTAATTCTTGCCGGCGGGACGGGGTCTCGGCTGCTGCCTCTGACGAAAGTCACTAATAAGCATCTGCTTCCGGTCTATAACAAGCCGATGATTTTTTATCCCCTGGAGTGCATGGCCAAGGCGGGGATTGATGAAGTGTTGCTGGTCACCGGCGGGAACAACAGCGGGGATTTCATCCGGCTGCTGGGGAACGGGCGGGATTTTGGGCTGAAGAATTTGAATTACACTTATCAGGATGGGGCGGGGGGGATCGCCCAGGCGCTGAGTCTGGCGGAGCATTTTGTGGGGGGGGATAGTATTTGCCTGATCCTGGGTGACAACATTCTGGAATATACGATCAAGGAGCCTTGCCGGAAGTTTCGGCATCAGGGGCAGGGGGCGAAGATTCTTTTGTCGCAGGTGGAGAATCCGAAAGCGTACGGCGTCGCGGAATTGGACGGGACGCGGGTGCTTCGGATTGTCGAGAAGCCGAAGGAGCCCAAGAGCAACTGGGCGGTGATCGGGATTTATTTTTACGACAACAAGGTATTCGACATCGTCCGGACGCTAAAGCCATCGGCTCGAAACGAATTGGAAATCACCGATGTGAATAACGCGTATATCGATCGCGGGGAGATGACGGCCGACAAGGTCGACGGGTTTTGGGCCGACGCGGGGGAAAACATCGACTTCTATCTGAAGGCATGCAATATGATTTCGCAGTGCGGGGGAGCGAACAAGGAAGAGGCGCATAAGTGACGGTCCTTTTGTAGAATCGGATTCATGGCAAGTATTCTGGTCACGGGCGCCGCGGGGTTCATCGGATCGAATTTTGTTCGGTATCTGGTGGAGCGAAAAACCGGCGACACCATCGTGGCGTTCGACAAGCTGACCTATGCGGGGAATCTGGCGAATATTCAGGATTTGCTCGGCGAGAAGGTGATTTTCATCCGGGGGGACATCTGTGAGCCGTTGCAAGTCACGGAGGCGTGGGAGCGACACAAGGTTACCCACGTGGTGAATTTCGCGGCTGAGAGCCATGTGGACCGGTCGATTTTGTCGTCGGGGCCGTTCGTGCAGACAAATGTCGTCGGGACGCAAATTCTTTTGGACATCGCGCGGGCGAAGGGGGTCGAGAAGTTTCTCCAGGTGAGCACGGATGAGGTTTACGGGTCGCTGCCGGAGGATAAGCCGGAGGTGAAGTTCACCGAGGAGACGCCGCTTCAGCCGAACAGCCCATATAGCGCGACCAAGGCGGCGGCGGATTGTTTGGCGCGGGCTTATTTTCACACGTTCAATATGCCGGTGCTGATCACGCGATGCAGCAACAATTACGGGCCGTATCAGTTTCCGGAAAAGCTGATCCCGCTCTTTGTGACCAATCTGATCGAGGGGAAGAAAGTTCCGTTGTACGGCGACGGAATGAACATCCGCGATTGGCTTTATGTGGAAGACCATTGCGATGCGCTCTGGACCGTTCTGACGAAAGGGGCCGCGGGCGAAGTGTTTAACATCGGGGGGAATAACGAGATTCCGAATCGGAAGATCACGGAGACGATTTTGAGGGAGATGGGGAAGCCCTGGGATCAGTTTGTGCAATATGTGAAGGACCGGCCCGGGCATGATCGGCGGTATGCGATCGATGCCCAGAAGATTCGGCGCGAGCTGGGGTGGTCGCCGAAGCATCGGTTTGAGGAGGCGATTCGGACCACGATCGAGTGGTTCAAGCGGAATGAATCGTGGTGGCGGAGCATTAAAAGCGGTGAATATCTGAAATACTACGAAACGCAGTATTCGGGGAGATAGATGTCGCAGGGATCGGAAATATCCATCCTGCCCGCGGCTGAAGCCGATGTCCCGGTCATTTTAGATTTCATCCGGCGCTTGGCGGAGTACGAGAAGCTTGCGCACGAGGTCCAGGCTTCGGAGGACCTGCTTCGCAAAAATATTTTTGGCCCTCATCCGGCTGCCGAAGCGATCATCGCCAGGCTCGGCGGCAAGCCCGCCGGGTTTGCGCTTTGGTTTGGGACGTTTTCGACGTTTGTGGGGAAGCCGGGGATTTGGCTCGAGGATTTGTTTGTGCTTCCCGAATTCAGGCGCAATGGGATTGGGTTGGCGCTGCTTCGGCGGGTGGCGCAGATTGCGATCGATCGGGATTGCGGACGGATTGAATGGTCGGTGCTGGATTGGAACGAGCCGGCGTTGAAACTCTATCGCAAGCTGGGGACGGTTCCGATGTCCGATTGGACGACGCAGCGGCTGAGATTGACAGGCGAGCCGCTTCGCTGGCTGGCGGAGAAGCCATGAGCCTTTACGATTCGATTTTGATTACCGGGGCGGGGGGGATGCTCGGGCATGCGTTTGCCGATGCACTGGCTGCGCGGGGGCGGAGGGCGATTGGGTTGTCGCGGTCGGAATTGGATATCGCGGATGAGGGCAAATTAGCCGAAGTATTTAAAAAACATCGTCCTTCGCTGGTGCTGAATTGTGCGGCCCATACGAAGGTTGATCTTTGCGAACAGGAAAGGGAGAGGGCGGATGCGATTAACGGATATGCGGTTGGACGGGTGGCGCGGCTTTGCCGGGAGCAGAACGCGTGTCTGGTTCATCTTAGCACGGATTTTGTTTTTGACGGGTCTGGTCGTCGGCCGTATCTGCCGGATGACGAGGTCGATCCTCTGAGCGCGTACGGGCGGTCGAAATTGCTTGGGGAGACGGAATTGCAGAAGCACGCGCCGGCGCGGTGGTTGCTGGTTCGGACGGCTTGGGTTTATGGGCGGCATGGGGCGAATTTTCCGCGGACGATGGTTCAAGCGGCGCAGGCGGGGAAGCCGCTGACGGTAGTGAACGATCAGTTCGGCTCGCCGACGTATACGCCGGACTTGGCGGAGGGGATTCTGGACCTATTAGACGCCGGAGCTTCGGGCATCTGGCATTTGACGAATTCGGGGACGACGAATTGGTTCGAATTTGCAACGGCGACACTCGGGCAATTTGGCGTGAAGGCGCAGATTTCGCCGGCGAGCAGCGGGGAGTGGAAGAAGATGAGGCCGGAGTCGGCGATCCGGCCGGGATATAGCGTGCTGGACATCGAGCCATTCGCGCGGCGGGTCGGGCGGCCGATGCGGCCTTGGCAGGAAGCCCTGGCGGATTACCGCGCGGAAGTGCAGAGGCAAGGGTTCTGAGTATAATTGTGAAGCATTAGGAGTCTGTTAATGCGACCGCATCTCTTTTTGTTGCTTGCCGCTACATTGCTGTGGGGTTGCGGGACGGACCACTCGAGCGAAGGTCATGCCGGGGCGGGCCCGCAATATTTAATTAGCGGGAACGTGCCGGCCGCGGGACGCCATGATTTGCATCCGGGCGATACGGTCTCGGTCGTGCTGGACCGCGATCTGGCGGATGCCAACGTCGGGGCGATTACACTGGTGCTGGTCCGGCAAGGCCCTGAGGGAAAGTCGCGGCAACTGATTCAATTGAACGCGTCGGGAAAGTTGATGGATGAAAAGCAGAACTATGTTCTGCGGGACGGGGACGAGCTGATCTTCCCGAGCGGGGCGTCGAGTCCGGAATCGTCGTCGAATCGCCCGGACCTTCCACCGGCGCGCGGCGGTCCGTGAGTTTCGAGAGCCGCGCCGATGGTTCATTTATTCCTTAAAACGTACCGCGACGCGGCGCCGCAGCGCAATGCCGAGATGGCCGAGGCGGTCCGTCGCAGTAAAGCTTGCCGTTTTATCGACCAGGTGGTCGAGGTCGCCGAGCCGGCGCAGATGTCGATGCGGGAGATGATGTCGCTGGCGCGATCTCGCGTGGGGTGGGCGGACGTGGTGGTGATCGCCAACGGGGATATTTATTTCGACGATACGGCGAGTTTGCTGAATCATGTCGGGTACGAGGAGTGTTTCGCGCTGTCGAGATATGAAGATGAGCGGGGGGAACAGCTTTGCGAGAATCCGCAGGGGAGCCAGTCATCGTGGGTATTTCGCGGGCCGCCGCCGGATGTGGCGGCGGAATTTGCGACGTGCGTGCCGGGGTGCGACCACCGGTTTAACTGGCTTTTGAAGGAGGCGGGGTACTCGGTTTACAACCCGTCGTTATCGATCAAGTCGCACCATCTGCACACCAGCGGGATTCGATACTTCGATGCCCAGCGTGACAAGGTGCCGGGTGAGGGACTGCTGGTGGCGCCCTGCCGCATCGAGAATATTCGGCATCGGGCGTCGGATCCGGTGCTGAAGCCGGGGAGGGTGGCGATCATTCAGCTTCAGGCGTTCGGGGATATCGTGATCGCGCTGCCGATCGCGTACGACCTGGCGCGGCAAGGTCACCAGGTCTCCTGGTATGTGCGTCCGGAGTGTGCTCCTTTGCTGGAGGGAGTCAGCTATGTGACGCCGGTGATTTGGGAGGGGGACTACAAGAAGCCGGCGGAGGCGGCCGAGCACGCCAAGGCGCACGGGTTTGATCTGGTGCTGGGGACGCAGGCCGATCATTTCCCGGAGGCGAGTCCGCAAAAGTTGAGAAGCTTTGCGGCGGAGATGTGGGCCCGCGCGGGTATTTGGATAAATTCCATATTCTTCCGTGCGCCTTTGATCGCGCACACGCGCCCGTCGAGGGATGGAAGCCCGCGGGAGGGAAGCCGATCCTCGCCTATTGTCTGGACGCCCGCACCTCGCCCTATCCGAAGGACTCGAAGCAGCGCCTGGTGGACTGGCTAGAGAAGAATTTCGGCGGCGATTTTAACCTTCTGCAGATCGATGCATCGCTGGGAAAGCCGGATGCCTTATCGCTGATCCTGCGCGAGGTTAAGGTCCTTATCTCGGTTGACACATTTCCGCTGCACATGGCATATGCGGCGGGTACGCCGACCATCGCCATCACCGCGAAGGGTCGAAGGGCCAGCGAGCCGCGGCGAAACTGGATCGAGCAGATCGACTACGGGCAAAGCGCGATGGGGGACGGGTTTGAGAGGATTTCGGCCGCGCTGCGCGCCGTGCTCGCGGGCAAAATCGAACCGGGGCGCCTCATTGTGCGGCCGGAAGAGATGCCGGCGCAGCCTCCTTCGCAGCTTCGCGTGCTATCCATCTTGATCCCGGCGGTTAACCGGAATCAGCCCGGTTTGCGCCAGCTCCTCGACGGATTGGTCACGCAATTGGTCGGTCATCACGAAATCGAAGTCACGGTCGATGATACGGACGACGGCAAAACTCCGCTATGGGAAAAGAGAAACAATCTTCTGCGCGGGGCCAATGGCGAGTATTGTTGCTTCATTGACGTGGGGGATAATGTGGGGAGCGATTATATCGGGCTGATTGTTCGGGCATTGGGGGATCGGCCCGACTGCGTCGGTTTTAAGGTGGGGCGCGTCGCCGATGGAAAGGTGCAGTCCGAGGAGATTCATTCGTTGGAAGAGGGCGGCGGGTCGTTGGGCATCAGTCATCTGTGCCCGGTGCGAACCGAAATCGCCAGAAAGATCGGCTTTGGCCCCGGGGGAGATGGCGACTATGCCCGGAAACTGGCGGCGAGCGGGCTTCTTGAATTCGAGAACTTCATCGACGCCGTGATCTATGCCAAGTCAGTTTAGAGTAAGGCTCTCGAATCGCCGACAATTCCCCTGCAATCGGCGGAGGAACGACGCGGCGGACGCCTTCTTTTTTCTCCCTCTCCCTGTACGCAGGGAGAGGGCAGGGGTGAGGGTTCTTTCGGTCCGCGCGGATCGTCCCTCACCCCTCGCGCAGAACCTGGCGGAAGACGAAAGAGAGTGCTCTCCCCGAGTACAGGGAGAGGGGATAAATGCGGTGCGGACGGCGGACGAGCGTCATGACGCATTTGATCATCAATTCGTACCCGGCCACGAATTCACAGAGGCGCGCCGAAAACGCCGAGGCGCTGCGGCGGAATCGGGCGTGCAAATTTATCGATCGAATTCACGAGATCACCAATCCGGAGCGCCCGACGTTTCGGCAGCTCTTGGCGGAAGCGCGCGGGCGCGTTGGGTGGGCGGATATTGTGATCGTCGCGAACAGCGATATTTATTTTGACGATACCGCCACGCTGCTCGACTACATCGGACACTCAGAGTGCTTCGCGCTCGCTAGATATGAGGAGGGCGGGGAGTTTTCCGTCAATCCCGCGGCAAGCCAGGACGCGTGGGTTTTTCGCGGGTGGCCGCCGGATGTGGCGGCGGATTTTCCGCTGGGGGTTGCGGGGGTGGACCAATTATTCGGGCAGCTTTTGCGCGACGCGGGGTATTCGGTTTATAACCGTTGCCGATCGATCAAGTGCCATCATCTGCACGTCGGCGGGGCGCGGGTGCGGAAATCAGAGGATGCGATTCCGCGGGAGTATGCGTATTTGCCGCCTTGCGGGATTGAACATATTCGGCATCGGTCTAGCGATGCGATTGAGACGCCGGGGAAAATCGCGATCGTTCTGCTGGGGGGATTTGGGGATATCGTCAATGCGCTGCCGATCGCGATGGATTTGCATCGGAAGGGGCATGAGGTTTCGTGGTATGTGCATCGGGATTTTGCGGCGCTGTTGGAGGGAGCGAGTTATGTGAAGCCGGCGATCTGGGAGGGGGAGATTGAGCCCCCGGATGCGGCGGTGGCGCATGCGCGATCGCGGGGATTTGATCGAGTGCTGTGCTTGCAGGTTAACGCGGACAATCCGGCGTCGCCGCACTCTTCGCGGAATTTGTTGACGGAGTCTTGGGCGGCGGCGGGGTATTTGGATAAGTATCACATTCTTCCTTGTGTGTTCGATCGAGCGCAGGCGCCGCCGGAGGATTGGAAGCCGGCGGGGGGCAAGGCGATTCTTGCTTATTGCCTGGAGGGGCAGACGTCTCCCTATGCGGCGGATTTGAAGGCCGATCTGGTTCGGTGGTTGGGGGAGAAATACGGGGCGCAATTTGAACTGGTGGAGATTGGCGGGGGGGACTGCCGATCGGATTCGCTGCTGGAGATTCTGCGGGAATCGGCGGTTTTGGTCAGCGTGGACGCATTTCCGTTGCACATGGGATACGCGGCGGGGACGCCGACGATTGCAATCACGGCGCGAGGGTGGATTGGATCGGAGCCGCGGCGGAATTGGATCGAGCATTTGAGCTACGCCGAAGCCGCGGGGATGGAGGGTCGCGAGAAAATTGCGGCGGCGTTGGGGGCGCTACTGGCAGGGAAGATCGAGCCGGGGAAACTGATTTGCCAGCCGGGGAATATGCCGGCGCCGAAGTTTGCGCAGATCAGGAGTTTGTCGATCCTGATCGCGGCGAAGACGGCGCATCAGGCTCAGCTCAAGGCGTTGCTGGACCGGCTTGTGCCGCAATTGAAAGGGCATGAAGAGATCGAGTTATTGTGCGACCTGGATCCGGGTCCAGCGGCGATGTGGGAGCGGAGGAAGAAGCTGCTGGACTCAGCGCATGGGGAGTATTGCTGTTTCGTGGATGTGGAGGACATGGTGGCGGATAATTTCGTCGCGGTGCTGTTGCCGGCGCATGCGGGGCCGGCCGGATTTTGTGGGATTCAAAGTTGGAGAGGTGGCGGCGGGCGAATTTAAGTCGGTGATGCCGATCAGCGCCTTGGAGGAGTCGAGCGGGGAGCCGGCGCATCTTTGCCCGATCAAGACGCATTTGGCCAGGAAGATCGGTTTCGGTCCGGGAGGGGATGCGGACTATGCGAGGTGGCTGGCGCAATCGGAGATCGTTGAGAGCGAGAATTTTGTGGATGCGGTGATCTACTTCAAAACGTGTCGGACGGAAAAATAAAAAAAGAGCCGACCCGGGCAAGGTCGGCCCTGAATGGGGCTGATGAAGAGTGTTTCAGGTTGTGGATGCGAAACACTCTTCACATCGGGGGAAGAATGGGCTAAATTTGACCCAGCTAAGCGTATCTCTACATCCGACTGGGTTGCTGGGAAGTATCGCAAGCATCGTGCCGATAACTTTTTTGGCGATTCGAAAATGTTGCCTTCGAGCCATTACTCTTGTATTTCAAGTCCTTTAGGAAATGTCATCGATGAATAAAAGAACGGGCGGCGGGGATATTTAACTACGACAATGTGGCACTGGTCGGCCAAAAAAGTGCGACGGAATTGGCGAAGGCAGGTGTATGTGAGGATTCTGGTAACCGGCGGCGCGGGCTTCATAGGGTCGAATCTGGCCCGGCATCTGAACGGCACTCATGAAGTCGTGGTCGCGGATGATTTCTCATCGGCGCATTGGATGAATCTCAAGGATTTCCGCGGCGACATGATCACCGTCAATGTGGCGGGGGACATTTCGCCGCTGCGTGCGATCGAGCCGTGCGCGGTGATTTTTCACCAGGCTTCGATCACGGATACGACCGTGACCGATCAGCACAAGATGACGCATAACAACGTCGAGGGGTTTCGGAACATATTGAATCTGGCCAGGGATTGGAACAGCCAGGTGGTCTGGGCGAGCAGCGCGAGCATTTACGGGCAGGGCCCGGCTCCGATGAAGGAATCGGCGCCGCCGCAGCCGCTGAATGTGTATGCATATTCGAAGCTGGCGATGGAGCATCTTGCCGATCTTTACCGGCAGAAGCTGAAGAACCCGGTAGTGGGGTTGCGATATTTTAATGTGTACGGGCCGGGAGAGGATCACAAGGGGAAATTCGCCAGCATGATTCATCAATTGGCCAAGCAGATGCGCGCCGGAAAGCGGCCGCGGATTTTCACGGCAGGAGAGCAGCGGCGGGATTTTGTGCATGTGGACGATTGCGTGCAGGCGAATATCAACGCGCTGCACAGCAAACGCGGGGGGATATTCAACGTGGGGTGTGGGGCGGCGTATACGTTCAATCAGGTGGTCGCGGAACTCAATCGCGTGCTGAACACGAATCTTGAGCCGGATTATTTCGAGAATCCTTACGGGTTCACCCAGGATTGGACGGAGGCGGATTTAACAGAAAGCCGGCGAATGCTGGGGTACGAACCGCAATATACCCTTGCCAAGGGGATGGACGCGTATTTTGCGTCGGGGAAATTGGGAATAGCCGGGGGGTAATTAAGTGGCCGGGGGTGGGGATGCGATATAGAATACGGGCGTGCGGAAGCCCGAAACCCGAAACCAGAATGACGAATCAAACCCGAATGACTGAATGACCAAATGGGAGAAACGTTATTCGCTCATTCGGGCATTCGGGCTTGATTCGGGTTTCTGGTTTCGGGTTTCCGCCAGGTTCTTTCACAAGTTGACCACTGTGCCTTCAACCCCGATGCGCTCGAGCAATCGAGTTCGTATCACAAACGGGGGCGACTGGTTTCGACCGGACGGCTGCGGTGGCGGTGGCATGCCCAGGACGCTCACTTGGCCTGGTTAATCACGTGAGCAAAATCACAACTGCCAACAGCGATGTTGCAGGCCGGGTCGGCTTCACGGCCGCTCCGGTTCGTATGGCTGCCTAATTAAAGGCAACCTCAGTCCTTCGAGTAGCCCGTGACTCGTAGGCTGCAATTTTCGGGCTGGCGCGACGACTCGGCCG
Organism: uncultured Phycisphaerales bacterium; assembly: GCA_963844715.1. Taxonomy (GTDB): domain Bacteria; phylum Planctomycetota; class Phycisphaerae; order Tepidisphaerales; family Tepidisphaeraceae; genus UBA1161. The sequence goes on from CAWJPJ010000007.1 coordinate 1,281,685, forward strand.
TTGGTCGTCGCGTGAGATTCAGACGGCTTGATGCCGGGAAAGGATGTCGACTTTCGTTTTCGGCGTCGAGATTAAACAATCGACTAAGCATGTAGAGGCCGACATTGTCAGACATCCCGGGACGGGGGTTCGATTCCCCCCGCCTCCAATTTTGCCGAAGGCAAAATTAGAGCAGTGGAGCAGTAGAACAGTAGAGGAAAAAAATGCTCGACGTAGATCGTCTCCACTGCGGTCTACTGCTCTACTGTTCTCCTGCTCTTATTCCGATTCATTCCTTCACGTCTCCAGGGTTTTCGGAGAATGCGGCCGAAAATCGCGGAATCTGATACCCCCGGGCGCCTCCTCCCCGCCCATCGATACCGCATCATTGGTGCATAACGCTGCCATCCCAATCGTTGTTCTCGGCGATTGAGTCCCATCTATCGGGCCTGCCGCGGCAGATGGATTTTGTCGCTTTTGGCCACGTCGGTTAGATTCGACAGGCGACGCAATTGTTTCCGCGAAGCACGCACGCGATGGAGCATGCGATTGAATGATCCAACCCAAATGACCGAGGTGGCGGCGGCTTGCACGCACAATTCGCTCCGGCGGAAACTTGTCGCGACCGCGGTTTTTCTTTTGGCGTTTGCGGCGGTGGTAATGCGGACTCCGAAGCCGGATTATGTCCTTTCCGATCCGGACGCGGGCATTCAGTTCGCTGGAGCAGGGCAAATTGAATTCGGGGAGCATCCGTTCATTGACTTCCGCAGCACGTATGGGCCGTTGACCTTTTACGCTTCCTTCGTGGCCCAGCGCATCGGCGGGGGTACGATTGCGGCGGAACTCCTTCTGTGCGCGCTGGCCTATTCGGTGGCATTCCTGCTGCTATTCTTCTGTGCCAGGGAGATGGGCGGGACGCTTATCGGGTTGATATGCACCGCGCTGGCGCTGGCGATATTGCCGCGATTTTACAAATACTACATTTTTCTAGGCGCGGCGTTGGTCATGGCGTCCCTGCTCGGTTACATCCGCCGGCCGGGGAGGGGACGGCTGGCGCTCCTGGCCGGGACGACCGCCATTGCGGGACTGTATCGGCCCGAACAGGGGATGTACGCATTCGTCAGCGGCGTCACCGCAATTCTGATCGTCGAGCGCTCGGCGCGGCGGGCCCTGGTGGAGTTCCCGGCGATGATCGTGGCGGTTGCGTCTCCATGGCTGATATTTCTGGTTGCGCGGCGGGTTGAAGAATTACTTGTTGGATTCATCGGTAGGCGCGGCCCATCACGCCGTGGGCCTTTCGTTGCCATTTCCGCACCTGGATTTTTCAAAACCGTTCTACGAGGCGATGAATATTTTTGCACTGGCGTACCTGGTCTGGGGATCGGTGCCCGTCGTTGCGCTGTTGGTTCTACTGGTCCGTTGGAAGCGGATGCAGCGGCCTATGCGCTGGAGCGTGCTGATCTTGACTATGTACGCGGCTCTGAGTTTATTGCAATCAGCCCACAGGTCCGACTGCGAGCACTTGATGCAGGCCGTCGCACCGGGTTACGTGCTGGTTGCGTTTATAGCCGGTGCGGTTGCCAGGTCGCGCCTGGGCCTGATATCGCGCGGGATGGGTTTGGCGGCGCTGGCCGGGGCGATGGGAATTTGCCTTTGGGCCCCGGTGGCAGAGGGGACGGTGCGTCGGTTCAACAGTGAGGTCGTGCATGACTACACGTTTTTTTACGCGCATCCCCCGGCGGTTTTTGTAAGCCGGCTGCGTGTTGCCGAGCCGGGCCTGCCTTATTTCGGGGCGATTGATTTCATCGACGAGCACACGGCCAAAGGACAGAGCTTTCTGGCGGTCCCCTATATGACGATGTTGTACTACCTGACCGGGCGACCATTCGCGGGGGGACAAATGATGTTCGCGCCGGGCTATTTTTCGGACGAGGCGGATCAGCGGGCGATGACGCAGACGCTTGCCCGGCAGGGGAATCCGCCGATCATCGAGGTCAGCAATGGGGGCGGCTACGACGGAATCCCGGCGCGCCAAACGCGGGTGTTCGCCGCGGAGTTCTACAAATATGTCGATTCGCAATACCGGGAAGTGTCCGGACCCCCGTTGCCGGCGGGGATGGACGCATACTTGAGTGCGGGGCGATGATGGAGCATCGAAAGTTTCCAGCCCGGGATGACGGTTCAAAAGCGATCTTTTTTTGAATCCACCGTTCTCCCGCTCTTATTCCGATTCATTCAGCCACATTTTGTGCAGCCTTCGGAAAATGCTCGGCCAGGAGTTTTCCGGCTTTTTCGACGGCGTGGATCAGGGCATCCGTGTAGCGCGATTCCTTCAGGTGAGCCGCCATTTCATCCCGCAGAATATTCCAGAAGTCCGGGCCGACGCGGGCGTGGATGGCGGCGTCGCCGTAGACGGCGAAGGTCTGGGATTTAGGGGCGACAAAGATGAGGACGACGTTGCGATGGGGATGTTTGTGAAGTTTTAGGGATTTGAAATATTTTTCGGCGGCCGCGAGGGCGTCGGGCTCGGCGCGCTTGGAAATGCGCACGTGAATCAGCGCGGTGGTCTTTTCCTCGGCGGCGAGAATCGCGGCGCGGACGCGGGATTTGTCGAGGGAGCTGATGAAATGGGAGTGTTTCATGGGATTACCAACTGCCTCCCGCGCCGCCGCCGCCGCCCATTCCGCCGCCGCCGCTGAACCCGCCCCCGCCGCCGAATCCGCCGCCTCCAAAACCGCCGCCGCCGAATCCGCCTCCCCAGCCGCCGAAGTAGCCGTAGGAGCGGCGGTTTCCGTAATAGGACCTGCCGTTGAATATGTTGGTCATTCGGAGCATGAACTGGAGAAATGCGAACAGGATGATGAAGAGGATGATCCAGCCGATGGAGGCGCCGCCGCTGCCGTTGTTGGAGTTGCTGTCATTGACGGTGCTGCCGTTGCCTTTGTACTCGCCGCGTGTGGCGGCGAGGATGGCATTGATTCCGTCGCGGAGGCCGCCGGTGTAATCGCCGGTTTTAAATTTGGGCGTGATCTGCTCATCGATGATTTGTTTGCAGGTGGCGTCGGGAAGAGCGCCTTCAAGGCCGTAATTGACCTGTATGAATAGCTGATGGTCCTGGATGAACACGAAGAGGACGGCGCCATTATTTTTTCCTTTTTGCCCGATGCGCCAGGAGTCCGCGATTCGGAAGGTGTAATCGGCGATGTCGGAGTCGGTCTGCATCTTGGGATAAATCGCGACGAGGATCTGGTTGGAGGTATCGCGCTCGAATTGCTCGAGCTGCCGATTGAATTGATCGGCGTCACGGGGGGAAACGACGTTGGCGTAGTCGTTGAAATAATGGTCGGGGACGGGCGGGATGACCTCGGCGGCGCGCGACGGCACGACAACGAAGAGGACGAGCAGGGGCAGGAGCAGGCCCGCGATCATGCCGTGCCACCGAGGATGGACAGGGGCGGCGGCGGTCATTTATTGCTGAAATCGAAATTGACGGTGGGGGCGGTGGCCGCGCCGGGGGCAGCGGCGAAGTAGGGCTTGTCAGCAAAGCCGAACATTGACGCGGTGATCGAAGATGGGAAGGAATGGACGGCTGTGTCGTAGGCCTGGACGTCGTCGTTGAAGCGGCCGCGCTCGACGGAAATCCGGTTTTCCGTTCCTTCGAGCTGGGCCTGCAATTCACGGAAATTTTCGCTGGATTTGAGGTCGGGATAAGCCTCGGCGACGACCATCAAATGGGATAGCGCCCCGGAAAGCTGGTCCTGGGAAGCCTGGAATTGCTGGAGCGTGGCGGCGTCGGCGGGGGCGTGGGAGGCGTCGATAGTGACTCGGCCGACGGAGGCGCGGGCGTCCGTGACGGCTTCAAGGGTGGATTTTTCAAAATTGGCCGAGCCCTGGACGGTTTGAACCAGATTGGGAATCAGATCGGCTCGCCGCTGGTAAACGTTCTGAACCTGCGCCCATTGGCTGTTCACCTGCTGGTTAAGACCGACGAGGTGATTGTAGGAGGCGATAAAACTCAACGCAGCGAGGACAATGATGCCAACGATGATTAGGACGGTCTTTTTCATTCGAGAGCTCCTTGCAATGGAATATCCCTCCGAGACCGGCCGCCAACCGGTGTTTTGCGAATGCAATTGTACGAGTCGTTAAATGGAAATGCTAAAATCGCGGTTAGTAAGCCGTTGCGTGCGCGCTTTAAAGCTCCGGGGTTCTGGTTCGTTTTTGTAGCTTGGGGAGCCTCTTACCGCATTCCGGGCATTGATCCGGGATTCCGCGGAGATCGTAACCACATCGGCGGCAGCGACCGGCGATTTGTCTGGCACGCCTGAGTTGCTTCCCTCGCTTCGTGCGCCAGGATTGGAACCCGGCGATAGCAAGGAAAACGATCAGCAGGAGGAAGAAAGGCCACTCCTGCTGCGGGAATGAGCGCAAATCGAACATTGAGCCGGTCCGTCTAATGGGTAATGATCAAGCGGCAAGATAGTTACGCCATTCTTGTCGATTACGATTTTGAATTGGTTGATCCGGACTTTGGTTCCTTTTTCGTTTTGGAGGATGGCCGATGTCGGCCGAACCGGCGAGGCGACGCTTCGCGATGCCGATTCGTTCGCAGGCAAAAACGGGGCGTGACCTTGACGCGGACTTCCCATGAGAATGCGAACTCTTCACTCCCAGTTTTTTTGGCTGGTCAGAGGTCGCCATCGAAGATGGAGAGACTCGCCGCCACGTTGCGAACAACGCCTGATAAGAATCTGACGGAAACAGAATCAATAGACGCGGTGGGGTTGAACTAAAAACGGTCACAAAAAAGAGGTACGTCCCCTTTATTAAAGGGGACGTACCTCTTTTCTCGATTGTTGAGCGAAAGAGGGAATGGGAAAATTGGCTCGCTTGCTGATTTGGGAACGGGAATTAATCAGTCGGCGGTTGCGGGCACTTCCGCGAGGCGGTCGGCTCTTTCTTTTAGCTCTTTGACCCATGCTTGCGCGAGTTTCGGAACGGCGGCCAAACTTAGGGTCAGGTCAAGATCTTTTTTGTGGTGGTGAAGGATTTGATTGGCTCGAGCCACGGGCCAATCGGGGTTGGGGCGGTCTAAAAGCAAAATGCGCATGCCTTTTTCTATTTTGCCTTCCTCGATGACGCGGAGATACCAGCCTGTGCGGCCGTTGGCGATGACCATCGGCACCAGTTCGTTCATGCGCCAGCGGCGGGCGAGTTTCCAGCAGGGTTGTCTTGGCTGGGAGACTTCAAAGACGACGGGGCCGATGGAGAAGATGTCGCCAATGTACATCGATTGTTCGCTGTAGCCGGAGATGGTGAGGTTTTCTCCGAAGGCGCCGTGGGGGAAATCGGGGTTGTTAAGCTGGCGGCGCCAGTCGGGGTAGTGATCGGCACTATAGGCGAGGACTGCTTTGTCGATGCCGCCGTGATGTTTCAGATCGGCCTGACCATCGCCGATGAGATTGATTTTGCTTACGAAGACGGGGCCGATGACAGGGTTTTTGAAGAAGCCGCTGGTCCAGGGCTTATCGTGGGTTTCTATGGCGAATTCGTCTCTATAGCTCTGGGGTTTGCCGACCTGAATGGATTGGAGATATGCAAACCCCATCCGTGCCTCGTTTCCTCGCTCCGCCATTTTACCATACCGCGCCGGCGGCGGGTCTCCATTTGCCGCCGGCGCGGATACAACCCATTAGGCCACGGCCGGCTCGGCATCGCCAGGCATTTCCGGGGCGGGGCTCGACGAGGGGGTCGACGGCCCCATCGCGGTTTCTTCCAGAACTTTTCGGATTTCAGCGATCTCCGAATGGCTTCGGCTTCGGATGAGAATCAGGATGATACCGATCACGAGATAGCCGCCGAAGATATAGGGCTGCACATTCGCCGGGAAGGGCGGGACCGGATAGACCAGCCCGACGATCGGGACGATGAGCAGGACTTCAGCCATGACGCATACGGCGATGTGCCAGGCTTTGAGTTCGCCGATTTTCTTAAGATAGAAGGGGGCGGCCAGCGAGATCAGAACGTACGCGCCGCTGAAGCCCATCGCGCCGAACAAGCCTGCGGCGTTGAAGGCATCGAAGGGGATGCAGATCCCATCCGCCTGCCAGCCGCCGGCGTAGGCGATCAACATGAAGATCGAGGGGATGATGAACTGAATCAGGGCGAATACAGTTAGGGCAACGTGGGGGGTGAGATTGTGCTTGTGGCTGCTGCCGACAGAGATCGGGAAGATTCCGTAGCGGGCCATGCTGAAGGCAATTCGCGACCCGGCATTGAGACACGACATCGCCAGGGCAAAGAAGCTGGTCATGGCTCCGACTTCAATGACCACACCCATCCATTTCATGCCTAGGTTTTCGCTGAGCGTGGTCAGCGGAGCGGTGAGCTGGTCGAGAGTGGGATTGTTGTTGGCCAGGGCATGGGTTTCGACGTAGGTGATGAAGATGAAGAACGCTCCGGTGACGATAAGGCTGGCGATGACAGCGCGGGGGATGGTGACGAGGGGCTTCTTGGATTCCTCGCCGAAGGCGGTTGCACATTCGAAGCCGACGAGACTGAAGATGGCGACCACGACGCCAAGACCGATGTCGCCAAGGCCGTGACCCTGCGTGGGGTGGAGCTGAGCGGTGTCGATGGCGCCCGTCTTGGCGACGGCCACGATAGCCAGGATCATGATGACCGTGACGGAAACACCTTCGAAGATCAGCATTAGAACCGTCGAAAAGGTGATGTCCTTATAGGCCAAAAACCAAGAAAAGAAGACGCAGACCGCGAACAATGTAATCCAGGGGTGCGACAGCCAACCCGTAGCGCCGGCCTGGGTGAGGAGCATCGAGGCGAAGTGGGTGAAGCCGGTGACGCCGGCGATGCCGATGAACATATAGGCGAAGAGCAGGCACCAGCCGGAGATACCGCCGAACTTGGGGCCCAGCCCTTTGACGGTGTATTCGTACATGCTTCCAGCGGAGGTGTATCGCTTGGCGAACTGGTTGAGGCTGATCGCCACAAACAGGAGCATGATGGTGCCGAAGAGATAGCAGAGCCAGCCGGCAGTGCCGGCGGTTCCGAACATCAGGGGCACGATCAGCGCCGCCGTCATACTTGGGGATATGAGTGCGATCGCTTGCGCGGACACTTCCCAGAAGTTCAGCGCATTATGCTTGAGTTTGGTATGCGTATTCTTGACAGTTTCGGCATACGCGCCGGGAACAGGTGCATTGCTCATGACAAAACTCCTAAAAACCTCACAATTCCCGTCCGGGCCATGCGCGGTAACGCACCGACACCCTTGGCCCAGACCGGGTCTCCTATTCCGCCAGCCTTAGTTTGCGGTTTCCTCTCAGCGGCCGAGTTATGCGCTCCGACGCTTACCCGGCGTATTGTTCGACACCGACGCCGGCAAGCTCAGTTCCTCGATTGAGCGTGACGGGGATGGGGCAGGCGACCAGGAAAATCCTGGCGTCTTTGCCATCCAATGCGTCGAGTCGATGTGGCAAGCGCGAGTCAAAATGCGCCGAGTCGCCTGGTTCCAGCACATGCTGCTCGCCACCTATGACGAGCTTGAGGCGACCGGATAAGACATGGAGCCATTCTTCCCCATCATGTTGGTAGGTTTCCGCGCCGGGACGATCGGCAGGGACCGTTACGGCAATGGGATGGAGATTGAAGGGCTTGGTTGAGCCAGAAAGCGGTTGAAAGATCAGTCCGTTTGCGTGTTCGATGGGAAGGCTTCCGCCGCGAATGATCATGCAGAGGGCGGTTTCATCGGGGCATCGAAGAGAGCCCCGACGGAGACGCTGAACGCCCCGGCGATAGCGGCCAAAGCGGCGATAGAAGGTTGGCGGTCACCACCCTCCAATCGGCTTAAGTAGGCTTTGGAAAGGCCGGTATGCTCGGCCAACTCTTCCAGGGTCCACTCCCGCGATTCCCGCATCGCGTGGATGCGGCTGCCTAGGGATAGCGTAATCGTGTCGGCGTGGTCGTGAATTGTTGCCATTCCGGTTGCAAAAAGTAAGACATAGTTGCCTTGGTGTCAACTAAAAAATGAAAAGAAAGGAAAAAGTTGTCGGTATGGCATTTTATGGGGTGCCGTCATGGGTATTGGGATATCGACGCTTGGCGGATCCGGAGTGGGGAATCAGTGGGGCGGAGGAAGAGGGTGATTGTGTTGTCGGAGCCGCGGGCGACGTTCAGCCAGCATTCGGGGAGGTAGAAGTCCTTTTGGGGGCCGACCTCCCAATATCGGCCGAGGGCCTGGCCGTTGAGGTAAAGGAAGCCGTTGCCGGCGGCGTCGAGATGCAGACGCCAGGGGCCGGGTTGCGGCGGAATCTGCACATGCATTCGAATCCAGATCGGGTGGATGGGGTCGGAATCAGGCGGGTCGAGTTTGTCGCCGACGGTCGCGGATTGCCAATCGCTTTCGTCGAGGTTGGATTGGAACCAGTTTTGGGAGAGGCCGGCGCTTTGGCCGGAGATTTCCCATTGCACGGGGAGCGGGTGGGGATGACGGGTGGAATCAAGTTCCGCACCGCCGCTGATGCCCGCGGAGGAATCGCCCGGGGCGAAGGTGATATCGATTTCGTTTTTTCCGGCGCGGAGAATTTTTGCCAGGTTCTGTTTGCGCTGGAGCCGGCCGAGATTTTTTCCGTTTACGATGAGGGTGGCCTGGCCGCGGATGTGGCCGACCGTGAAGAGGGTCGCTCCCGCGCGGAGGTCTTCGTGGGATAAGTCGAAAGGTCTTTGGATGGTGACGGTTTGATGCGCGGGGGCTTGTTTGGGGTCGTCGTTGATGTTGATCCAGCGTTCGGTGTTGCCGGCGCCGATTCCCCAATAGTCGAATGTGATCGGGAGGAATCGGAAATCGCTGATCATGGGATCGTGGAGTCCGGTGCGAGCGTCAAGATCGTCGCCCCCGTTGGGGCGTCCGCCGTCTTCGTAGAGGAGAGTGAGGATGCCATCGCCGGAGGGGGTCGGGGAAATCGACCCGGCGACCAAACGCGAATCATGGCGGGAGACGTTCGCGCGTTTTCCGTCGAGTTCGGCGATAAAGGAGTCCTGGTCGGGTAGGGAGGCGCTGAGAAGTAAATTTTTGCCGAACGTGCTTTCGTCTAGGCAGGCTCGATACCAGATGAATCTTCGATCGAATATTCCGAAGTCCTCGACGCCTTGCCCTTGGGCGAGGGGCTGCCAATCCAGGTCGGCGGGGCCCGGCTCAACTTTAATTCGCATGGAAGTGATCGGGATGCTCAGAATTTGAGGTTGATTCGCCGGGGCCAGAATTTCCCTGGGATAGCGCTCGCCTTGAGATGTGCTGGTGGCGCTTGGAGGAAGATAGATGACCTGCGCCGAAGGGTTTCAAATCGTAATCGGCCGCGATTGTTGCCGATGCGGCGGGGCTGCTGATGTGAAGGTTGCCGTGCATGCCTTCAGTTCGGCGGTTATTCAAAAGAAAGAGAAAGCGCGATCCGTCTAGGGCGCGGCGGAGGATGACGGTTAGATCGTCGGGGGCATCGGCGACGTCGATCGATTCGGCGTCGGTGCGCGCCAGGGTCGGGCCGTGAAGGCGGATGAAATCACCGAGGCTTTTTACGGCGAAATATCTGGGGCTGGCAGCGCCCCATTCCCGGACCGGGGCGGCGTAATCGTAGGTGGTGGTGATTCCCGCTGCGGCCCAATCGCCGAAGTTGGTGCCGCCGAAGCCCATGTAATAATTGGTGCCGGAGTAACCGTGGGCCCACGCCAGCAGAGTGACATGTGCGATTTGCTCGGGCGTGTATCCCTTGTCGGCGCTCAATTTTTCGCCGGGGCCGAATTGTGCGAACCAGCCGCCTTGCAGCTCGGTGACCATGCGGGGTTTTTCGGGCTGGTAATCGTCTAGCATGGTGAGGTTATGCAATTCGCTGCCCGGGTCGTAGTTGGGATAGGTGTTGCGGCATTCGGTGACGTTCTGGCGGAGAAAGGGGTCCTGGCGGAAAAGGGGATCATCTGTCATGCAAGTGATAAGAGGGACGTCGATTCCGAAATCCCGAGCGTCATGAGCGAGGGCGACGAGCTGGTTGCGCTTTACCTCAGCGCTGAAGGGGGCGTACATGTATTCGTTTTCGATTTGCCAGAGGATGATGCCGGGGTCGCCGGGCGGCTCGTGGGTGATTTGATAGGGGGCGGCGACGGTGGCGACGGACTGGTACCAGTGGCGGCACCATTGGAGATAGGCGGGATCGTCGCCGCGAAGCCAGCGTCCCTGGCGGACAGTTGCCGGGCGGCGGGTGACGAGCCACTGGGGATAGCCGCCCCCGTCCCATTCGGCGCAGATGTAAGGACCTGGGCGGAGGATGACGTTGAATTTGAAGCGGTGGATCGCCATGTCGAGCCAATCGTCGAGATCGGACATATCGACTTGCGAGAAATCGGCGGGATCGACCGGCGGCGTGCGCTCATGCCAGTTCCAGGCGACGTAGGTTTCGACGGTATTGAACCCGGCATCCTTCAGGGTTTGAAAACGCTTTTCCCAAAGGGGTTTTGGGCAGCGGAAATAATGGAACGCGGAGCTAAAGACGAAGGTGTCTTTGCCGTCAATTTTGTAGCAGTGGCTGTCGAAGGAAAGTCTCGGGGGCGGTGGGACGGTTGCGCAACCGGTGACGATGAACAATGTGAGAAACGCCGGCCAGACATCCATTCCTCGCCGCATAGGGAAAACTCCTGTGCGATGAATTTATCATGGGGGCCGGGGCATTTCGATTGAGCGCGGGTACAATTGCGGCGATTACCATGCCGGACCCGATCGCGCAGACATTTGATCAGGCTATCGAGCATCATCGTGCGGGGCGGCTGAGCGAAGCGCGGGCGCTTTACCTTCAAGTTCTCGACTCCGAATCGGACCACCCCGAGGCATTGCATCTGTTGGGCGTGACGAATTTGCAAAGCGGAAAGACGGCGGAGGCGCTGGAAATGGTGCGTCGCGCGGCGGAATTGAAGCCGCAGATGGCGCGGTATCAGATCAGTCTGGGGCAGGTTTTGGCCGCGATGGGGCGACAGGAGGATGCGCTGGCGGCGCATGAGCGGGCGGCGCAGCTTCAGCCGGATTTACCGGAGGCTTGGTTTGGGTGGGGTACGGCGCTTCAGGCGCTGGGACGGCATCAGGAGGCGATCGACGTTTATCGGCGCGTGATCCGGCTTCGGCCGGATCATGTGGATGCGCTGAACAATCTGGGCAACGCGCTGCATGTGCTGGGTCGGACGCCCGATGCAATTGACGTGTATCGCAAGGCGATCGAGATCAGGCCGGAATCGCCGGCGATTTTTAACAACCTGGGGATAGCGCTACAAAAGTCGGGGCGACTCGATGAGGCGATCGCGGCGTTTGGGCGATCGATTGAGTTGCGGCCGGATTTTGCCGGGGCGAGCAATAATTTGGGCTGTGCGCTGACCGATGCGCGGCGATTGGACGACGCCGTGGGCGTTCTTCGGCGGGCCATCGAATTGCAGCCGGTATTCGCCGAGGCGTGGTACAACCTGGGAAATGCGCTGAAAAAGCGCGGAGATTTTGGCGATGCCGTGGCCGCGTATCGGCGCGCGATCGAACTCAAATCGGATTATGCCGAGGCATACACGAATCTGGGGAATGCGCTTTCAGGCCGTGCGCGAGTATGCCGAGGCGGCCCAGACGTATCGGAAGGCGCTGGCGCTGCGGCCTGCGCAATGCGGAGGTGCAGAATAATCTGGGGAGCGTCCTGCGGACGATGGGGCAACTCGATGAGGCGATCGCGGCGTTCAAGGCGGGGCTTTTTTTCCGACCGGATTATCACATCCTCTATTGCAATCTGGGAAACGCTCTGAAAGACGCTGGGCGATTGGATGAGGCGATCGCGGCGTATCGGCGCGCGGTCGAGCTGCATCCCTCGGATTGGATTTCGCACAGCAATCTGGTTTACAGCGTCTATTACAGTTCAGATTACGATTCGGCGGCGATTTTGCGCGAGAATTTGCGGTTTGGGGCGATGCATGCGGCAAGGCTGGGACAGAATGTTGCAGCGCATGCAAACAGCCGGGATCCGAAACGGCGGATTCGGATTGGATATGTGGGGTCGGATTTTCGGGATCACTGCCAATCATTTTTCACAATTCCGCTCTTTTCTAACCACGATCACGAACATTTTGAGATTTTCTGTTACGCGAACGTCGGGCGTCCGGACGGCGCGACGGAGAGAATCAAAGGATATATGGGTCAGTGGCGGAGCATTGTGGGGATGACCGATGCGGAAGTTGCCGAGAAGATTCGCGCCGATGGGATCGATATCGCGGTCGACCTGACGATGCATATGTCGAATGGGCGATTGCTGGCGCTGGCGCGGCGGCCGGCGCCGGTGCAGGTGACTTATCTGGCGTATCCGGGGACGACGGGGGTTTCGGCGATCGACTATCGGCTGACCGATCCTTATCTCGATCCGGCGGGGGATAGCGATTTGAATTACTGCGAAAAATCCATTCGGCTCGAGGCAGGCGTTTTGGTGTTACGATCCTTTGACTGAGACTCCGGAGGTGCAAGCACCCCCCGCTTCGCGGAACGGGTATGTGACGTTTGGCTGCTTGAATAATTTTTGCAAGGTGACCCGAGAGACGCTGGATTTATGGGGGACAGTGCTGCGGGCGATTCCGGATTCGAAAATGATCCTGCTCTGCCCGTTGGGGTCGCAGCGCGATCAGTTGCTGGATGAATTTCGGATGCGCGGGGTGCATCCAGGCCGGATCGAAATGGCGCCTTACCAGGCCCGGGAAAAATATCTCGAGACTTATCAGCGAATCGATATTGGATTGGATACGCTGCCGTATAACGGTCATACCACGAGTCTTGATTCGTTTTGGATGGGCGTCCCGGTCATTACACGAGTGGGCCGGACGGCGGTGGGGCGCGGGGGGTGGAGTCAATTGTCTAATCTTGCCTTACCGGAACTTGCTGCCTGGAGTGACGAAGAATTCACGCAAGTAGCTATCCATTGGTCATCGGATTTGAACCGCCTGGCGGAGATGCGGGCGACGCTTCGAGATAGGATGCGGAATTCTCCGCTGATGAACGGGGGGCGTTTCGCCAAAAACGTGGAGGCGATTTATCGAACGATCTGGCGGGAATGGTGCGCGCCTGGCGATTGAAGTGATTCAGCGCGAGGGATCGGTGGAGCTGGCGGTGAAAGTCGTTCCCCGCGCGTCGCGGGATCGGATAGTTGGCTTTTACGGCAACAGAGTAAAAGTTACTACAAGCCGTCCCGCGCAAAAGGGGGAGGCGAACGACGCAGTTGTGCGGTTGCTTGCCGAGGCGCTGGGGGTTCCGGCTGGTGTGATTCAGATCACGCGCGGGGGTTCGAGCCCATTTAAGACGGTTGGAATTAGAGGTGTGAGCGCTAAATTGGTGCGGGCGGGTTTAGAGGGGGCCATAAAAAGAAAAAGACCCGCAGGGGGCAGAGAGGGGGGGAACTCTGCCGGGGATCCTGCGGGTCGTAAGTAAATCTCTTACCTTATATTTCGAGAATTTACAACATTTTTGCAAAATTCTTTTCCAAATTGACGGTTATGAGGTCTTCCGGGCAGTCCAAGTCGATCGCGCCTTCGGGCCAAGGGAGAAGGGCAAGATCGGCTTGATCGTCCGATAACAATTGTTTCGCGCCTGAACTATCTGCGATGTTGAGGAGCCCCACGAATTTCCGGCGGGCGAAGCAGCAGGGAGTGCCGAAGGTTCCGGAATAGGAGCACGCCGCCATCGATTTTCCGCTTTCCCACCATCTGGCTATCAAGCTGCGGAGCACTTCGCCGGTCATATATGGCTGGTCACATACGACTATGACGGCGCCGGCCACCGGAGCCGGTTCGGACTCGAGCGCCGTTATGCCGGCTCGAAGGGACGATCCGATGCCGGCTGCCCAGTTCGAGTTTTGAATCGGCCGGGTGGGGAGATCGTTCAATTCGGAAATCACCCGCTCGGAATTAAATCCGGTTACCACGATTATGGGACTGCACCCCGCGTCGATTGCGGCCTGAGCCGCGCGGCGGATAAGGGACTGACCTTCAAATCGAAGAAGTTGTTTGGGTTGCCCCATGCGCCGCGATTCTCCGGCGGCGAGGATAACGGCTGCGATTTTTTCGCGGGGGTTCACTTCCACGCGGTCCCGGCTTTCGAATCGCGGCGGTCGAAACCGTGGATGGGACCGGAGCGGTCGCGGAGATGTCCGCCGGTCCGACCGGCGAAGACAGCTTGAATCTCGGCGACGATTGCCAGCGCGATTTGCTGCGGGGATTGGGCGCCGACATCCAAGCCGATGGGCCAAAACAATCGGCGCGCGAGATCGGGACTCTGCCAGTCCGCTCCAGATGCCGCCAGGAGTCGGCGCGTTCTGTGACGCGGGCCGAGGATTCCAATGTAGAGGGGCGGATGGTTCAGGACCTGTCGAAGGACGGCCAGATCGCGGCGATAGTCGTGGGCCATGACGACGGCGGCGGCATCTTCGGCGGTTTGCGCAATCGAATCGGATCGGCCGACGACCGTGACATGCCAGCCCAGAAGTCGGGCCATTTCGGCCAGCGGCGCGACATCGCGGCCGTCGCCGAAAATCGTCAAGGATTGCGGCGGTGAAATGCGCTCGATGAGGACGTCGGCGATGGCGCCGTTGGTTGCCTTGATTCTCAGCAGGTGAGCGCCGCTTTGATGTCGGGAGAATTCGCTGAGAATTCTCTGGCGAATGAGGGGATCGCCGACATTACCCACGGGGTCGTGGCCGTCGAATTGGGTCATTCGCTGTACATCGGTGAGCGGATCGATGCGGACGATCGTTGCGACGCTGGCGCTGAGTCGTTCTTTGAGGGCGCGGGCGAGAACTGGAAGAGGGCCGGGGGATTGGCGGTTGACGGGCTCGATGAAGACGTCGATGCGTCCGCCGCAGCCGAGGGACGCTCCGGGGTCGCGAAGTTCATCTTCGGGATCGCGCGGGGATTCGTAGCAACACACGTCGGGCTTGCCGGTATCGATGACCAGTCGGGCTCGGCGGGCGACATCGCGATCGAGACAGCCGCCGCTGATGGCGCCCCAGGCGCGGCCGTCGGCGGCAACGAGCATGCGAGCCCCGGGGCGGCGGTAGGCGGAGCCTTCCACCGCGGCGATGGTTGCGAGCGCGGCGGGACTGCCTGATGCGCACAGGGCGTCGAACGCCTGGATCATTTGTTCAAGCTCGTTCACTCGCCTCTTTAGCATAGTCACGTTTCGGCGACATGCGAAATGCACAATCATTTGCAGTTTTTGGCTGGGGCCATAGATTGTGCGGAGACGAACTAAACCAAGGCGGCGGATGGCTGGCGAGGCGGAATTCTTCGGCGGGATCATCGTTCCGATGGTCAGTCCGTTCACGCCGGACGGGCATGTGGACATCCCCGCGGTTTCGCGGCTCGTGTCCCGGCTGGTGGGGCAGGGAGTGCAGGGGATTTTTGTGCTGGGAACCACCGGGGAGGGGCTCTCGATGCAACGGTATCAGCGGAGCCAGATTGCTTACGAGGCGGCCGCGGCGATCTCGCGGCAGCCGCGAAAAGCGGCTTTGTACGCCGGGATTTCCGGGAACTGCCTGGCGGATTCGATCGAAGCGGCCGAGATGTGGAAGCAGGCGGGCGCCGACGCCGTGGTGGCTCATCCGCCGTTTTATTTTCCGATTTCGGACTCGATGCTGGAGAAGTATTTTCAGGAACTGGGGGATCGCTCGCCGCTGCCGCTGCTGCTTTATAATATTCCGCAGACCACGCATGTTTCGATCCCGCTGGAGACGATTTCGCGGCTGAGCAAGCATCCGAACATCATCGGCATAAAGGATTCGCAGCGCGATTTGCCGCGGCTGACGAAATTGATCGAAGAGCACCGGGATTCGGCGTTTCGCGCTTTGGCCGGGTCGATTTCCTTGGCTTGCGAGTGCCTGAAGCTTGGAGCGCACGGACTGGTTCCGAGCACGGCGAATCTCGCGGCGGAGATTTATGTCGGGATGCTTAACGCGGCGCGGGCCGGCAATTGGGCGGAGGCGGAGAAGCTTCAAACTGAATCGGATCGGCTGTCGGCGCAATACCAGCAGGGGGTTTCGCTGGGCGAGTCAATCGCGAAGTTGAAATTGCTCATGTCGCGGCAGGGGATTTGTTCCCCGCGCGTGCTTCCTCCTTTGCAAACTCAAAGCGAAACATGTGGCTGAACTACGCGGTGATCGGCCTGTACTTGGCCGGCATCTTCGCCATCGCCTTGCATTTTCGCCGCGGACAGACCGATCCCAAAAAATACTATCTCGGCGATTCCCAGCTCCCGGCGTGGGCGATCGGAATCTCGCTGATGGCGACCATCATCAGCTCCGTCACCTTCCTGGCGTTTCCGGGGAACGGCTTTTCCGACAACTGGATCCTGCTGGTGCAGGGGCTGATGCTGCCGCCGGTGATGCTGAGCATTCTGCGGTTTATCGTGCCGGTGTATCGGCGGTTCATTGGAATCAGCTCGTATGAGTATTTCGAAAAGCGGTTTGGATACGGGGCGCGGACGTACAGCTCGCTGGCTTTTTTTGGGCGCATTTTTCGAAGATTGGCTTCATCGTTTATCTGATGGCGATGGCCGTGGGACAACTGACGCGATTAAGCGTTTACGAGACGATTTTTCTCGTCGGCGCGGTGGCGACGGGGGCGACGCTGATCGGCGGGCTGCAAGCCGTCGTCTGGACTGAAGTGATTCAGGGTTTCGTGCTGGTCGCGGGCGGCTTGCTTTGCTCGACTCTGCTTTTGTTCAAGGCCACGGGAAACCCGGCGGATGTTTTTCGCGTCGCTCATGCGGCGGGGAAAATGAGCCTGGGGCCGTATGATTTCACTCTGGCGCGGCGCACGTTCTGGGTATTGGTTTTGAACGGCCTCTTTTACTCACTGCAAAAATACGCGACGGATCAAACGGTGGTGCAGCGATTTCTGGCGGCGAAATCGGATCGGGCGGCCATCCGGGCTTCGCTGCTGGGGATGGGATTATGCGTGCCGGTCTGGACGCTGTTTATGTTCATCGGGACGGAATTGTGGGCGTTTTATAAATTGACGGGCAAGAGTTTGCCGGCGATGAGGCCGGAGGCGGTGTTTCCCTATTTCATTAAGACGGAACTTCCGGCGGGCGTGATCGGGTTTGTCATCGCCGGATTGATTTCGTCGGCACTGTCGAGTCTGCAATCGGATTTGAACTGCCTGTCGGCGGTGGTTGTGGAGGATTTCTATCGGCGACTGCGCCCGATGGCGGATGGGAAGGCGCGGCTGCGCGTCGGGAAAATAATCGTGGCCGTGGCGGGAGCCGCGGCGATTTGCGCGGCGTGTCTCTATGCCCGGTTCGGAGAGCGAAACGTACTGGCGAATATATTCGACGTTTATGCGATTTTTTCCGGAGGGATCGCCGGGCTGTTCGCCCTGGCTTTTTTCACCACGCGGGCGAATCGCGGCGGCGTTTGGATGGGCATCATCGCGTGCGTCATCTTTACCGCCTGGACTTTTGCCACCAGTCACGGCTTGTTGAATCTCGGCCGGTTCAATTACACGGAGCCGCAGTTGATGGTGGGCGTATACAGCCACCTGGTTCTGTTCGGCGTCGGGTATATTGGCAGTTACTTCTTCGCCCCGCAGGCGGAAGTGCGGAGCATGACTGTTTATGGCTGGTCTTCGTAACGCAATCGTCGGTATGGCAATCGCGCATGCTTACGGGATGCGCCAGCGCACCGAGTCACCCAAGTCCGGTGCTCGAGCCGAAGGCGTTCGAGCATTTCGTCGACACGTTCAACACGATGGAGCCGGAGGGAGTTGTCAACGCGATTCCGAACTCCGCCGCTTGGAATTGGATGCAGCAGAACATTCCGCTGTGGGAGTGCCCCGATCCGTGGCTGACGGAGATTTACTATTTCCGCTGGTGGACGTATCGCAAGCACATCGTGCTGACGCCACAGGGGTTTGTAATCACGGAATTCATCACGCCGGTGTCGCATGCGGGGGCTTACGACACGATCAGTTGCGCGATCGGGCAGCACATCAATGAGGGGCGGTGGCTGCGCGATGCGGAATATCTGGATGATTATTTGCGGTTCTGGTTTGTTGGCGCGGACGGGAAGGCTCAGCCGCATTTGCACAAATACAGCGGGTGGGTCCAGTGGGCGGCATATCAGCGCTATCTCGTCACGGGGGAATCGAAAATTCTCATCGAATTGCTGCCGGCGTTTATCGACGATTATCACAAGTGGGAAATCGAGCGGCTTCAGCCGAGCGGGCTGTTCTGGCAGAAGGATGTCAGCGACGGAATGGAAGAGTCGATCAGCGGGTCGCGGAAGCTGAAGAACTCGCGGCCGACGATTACCAGCTACATGTACGGGAACGCGATGGCGATCGCGGCGATTGCCGATCTGGCGGGGAAGCCGGATGTGGCGAAGGAATTCCGGGCCAAGGCGGCGAAGATCAAAGGCCGCGAAGAGGCGATTCTTTGGGACAAGCATGCGGGATTTTTCAAGGTTCTTTTGCAAGGCGGGAAGATTTCGCCGCGCGCGAGGCGATTGGGTTCATCCCCTGGTATTTCGAATTGCCGGATGACACGGATGAATACGGCGCGGCGTGGAAACAGTTGACCGATCCGGAAGGGTTCTGGTTGCCATGGGGATTAGCGACGGCCGAGAGGCGCCAGCCGAGCTTTATGATGCGCGTGCATGGGGATTGCGAATGGGACGGCGCGGTCTGGCCGTTTGCGACTTCGCAGACCCTGACGGCTTTGGAAAATCTGCTCAACGATTATCAGCATCACTCGATGACGTCTCAGGTGTTTTTCGATGCGATGGATATCTATGCCAGATCGCACATCATGGATGGGAAGCCTTACATCGGGGAGTATCAGCAGCCTTACACGGGATATTGGCTCAAAGGAAACAATCCGCGCAGTCGTTATTACAACCATTCCACTTTTTGTGATCTTGTGATCACGGGGCTGGCGGGTTTGCGGCCTCGGGCGGATGATGTTGTGGAGGTGAATCCGCTGGTGCCGGCGGGCGCGTGGCCGTGGTTTTGCCTGGACGGAGTCCCGTATCACGGGCATTTGCTGACGATATTGTGGGACGAAACCGGCATGCGCTACGGGCGCGGTTCGGGGCTGTCCGTTTTCTGTGACGGGAAGCTGATCGCCCATTCCCCAACTATTTCGAGAGTGACTGGAGTTTTGGGTAAATAATGGCCGAAAATGGGGTTGCGATATAAGCGACGTTGCCGGTAAATATTTGTTTAGGTGGCACGTTGTAACCGGAAGTATAGGACGAGATTTGAAACCCTTAACAGGAGGCGCCGATGATTGGCGTTCGCACAGCAGCAATTGTTGGAGTATTGGGACTGGGTCTGGCCGGCGGGATGGCGATCAACACAGTTGCGTCGGGAAACCCCGCGCCAATCGCGCTCGATGAGCATCATCCGGAAATTCACGCGGCCATGGATGCGTTGCAGGCCGCGCGCGATCATCTCATGCACGCCGATCGAGATTTCGACGGGCATCGCACGGCGGCGGTGCACAAGGTCGATGAAGCGCTGGCCGAATGCCAGGCGTGTCTCGATACGGATCACTAGAAATCGAATTCCGAAAGCACGGAGATATCCGCGGGTGCGAGCACCTTTGGATATCTCCATTTTTTTTGCGCACTGATCCCGGGCGACGGGGTGGCGGATTTACTTGCGGAGTTCGGCGGCAACCTGGCGAATGGGGCCTGTCCAATCGCCCGGAACAGTTTGGCGGAACAGCCGCGCGCTCGGATACCAAATCGAATCGGCGCGCCCGTGCATCCAACGCCAATCCGGCGCGGCAGCCAGGAGCACCCACGCCGGTTTTCCCAAAGCTCCGGCGAGATGAACCACCGCGGAGTCCACCGACAGAACCAGATCAAGATTGGCGACCAGCGCCGCGGTTTCCGCCAAGTCGGATAATTCGCTTGTCCAATCGATCAGGTGAAGGTCGGTGGGAATCATTTCGTTTTGACCTGGATCGCCGCCTTTTTGCAGGCTGAAGAATCGAGCGCCAGGAATCGATGCAAGCGGCGCGAGGAACGCCGGTGGCAGGGATCGCTGCCGATCGTTGAGATGTTTCGGACTGCCGGCCCAGGCCAGGCCGATGCGAAGGCGTCCGCCATGTTGCGCCACGCGCTGCTGCCAGAATTTGATCCGCGAGCTTTCGCATCGCAAATAAGGAATGGGGCCGGGCAAATCTGATGTCGAGATTTTCAAAATTCCCGGCACGCTCAACAGGGGGCAATGCCGATCGAATTCCGGATGCGGTTCCCCCACGGCGATGACGCGGGCCGGCCCGTCCAGCGTTTGGAGCAGTGGGACCAGCGCGGGCGGCGATTCCAGATAAACCATCGCTCCCCGCATGGCGATTTGCGGCACAAATCGCGCGAATTGGATGGCATCGCCCAATCCCTGCTCGGCGTGGACGAGGACGCGCAGACCGGCGGGATTTTCGCCCGTCCACTGCGGCTGTGAAAATTGCCGCGGCGCGGAAGTGAACCCGGGGACGCGCCAGCGCCAGTCGTAATGCGGCCAAGCGGAGGGATAATCGCCGCTTGTCAGCAGGGCGATCCCGAGGTTGAAGTGCGCGGCGGGTTCGTCGGGCGCCAAGATCAGGGCCTGACGCTGGGCGGCAATCGCGTCTTTGCATCGTCCGGCATCGAGCAGCGCATTGCCGAGATTGACCCACGAGGCGGCGTAATCAGGACGCAATTCAATGGCTCGACGGCAGGCGGCGATCGCCTCATCAACTCGCCCGGATTTCCACAGCGCGTGGCCCAAATTGCTATGTACCTGCGCGTAATCCGGCCGCAACTCCAGCGCGCGCCGATAGGCGTCGGCGGCCTCGTCGTAGTTTCGCTGGGTCACCAGCGAATTGCCGAGGCGAATCCAGCCGTCCAAGTCGTTCGGATGCGGGGCGGGCACGCGGCAATTATATCTCGCGCGGAAACCAAACACGAAATCCCGCGGTTCGTGCCGGGTCTTGCGGCGCATTTCGTCTCCCGGCCATGTCGAGAGTTGCGCTTAGCCCGCAAAAAAATACCCGGCGAATAAATTCGCCGGGCTTCGGAATGACATAATTCAATCAGTGGATGGGCATGGGAAGTCAGATGTCAAACTTCCAGATTTCTAGTTGATTGGTTACGTCATTGACGGCCGCGAAGGTGACCTGGTCACCGATGGTTTGCACTGCAAGCCCGAACGCGCCGCCGGCGGCGGGGTTGATTTCATATTCCGTGACGTACTGACCCTGGGGCGTAAATTCGACGATCTCACTGTTTTCGACGTTGTTCGGATCGGCGTTCACGGCGTCGCCGTTGGCAGTCAGGAGATCGCCGTTGGGGGCGAAGGCGAGAGCCAGCGGGCCGCGGAGATGAGAATTCGCGAAGACGAGTTTTTCCTTGCCGACGTGGAACGGGGTGGTCTCGGCGTTGGCGATGCTATAGATCGCGTTGTCATCGGTCGAGGCGACGTAGAGCGTGTCGGTGGCTTGATTGAACGCCAAGCCGGTGGGGCCGACGATCAGAGCGGCCGAATTGGGAGCCACGCCGTAACCGCTGGCGATAATGCTTTCGCCCAACACTTTGACGTTGTCGCCGCTCGAGGGGACGGACAGGACGAGGCGCGACACGGTTCCGTTCAGTACGTTGGAGACGAATACGTCGGCGACGGACCCGTGCTGGTCGATTGCCAAATCCCATGGGCCATCGAGAAATACGGAGCTTTTGAGGGTATCGACGACGTGGCCATTTTTATCGAGGATCAGTAGGGAGCCGGGGCCGTTGATGGTGGATCCGCCGCCGGTAGGAGCGTTTCCGACCAGGACGAATCCCTCCGGCAGGACCCCGAGTGCGGTGGTGAGGCCTAATCCGGTGGGGCCTTGGAAGAAAGTGGTCTGCTTGCCAGTATTGGGATTGATTTCAACGATGGTGGTTCCGGTCCCCTGAGCGTTGCCACTGGTGTTGAAATTGGAGACGAGGACATCTCCGGCAATGAGCTTCCCCCCGCCGGCGATATTTTGCGGCACGAAGGCGACGCCGTAAGGATTCACATCGCCATTCGCGGGCACGGTCGACGAGATGACGTTTGGAAATCCCAGGTGCGATAGAAATGACGCCGAGAGAAGCGTGCGCTTCTCGAGTGTTTCGACAAAAGCGCCAATCGCTTTGCACTTTCTTCCTGACATGTTTTTCCTCCTGTTTGAGTGAGGAAGGTATCTAATCTGCGCAAGATGAAATTGAAATGTTTCTGCAAAGATTGCAGAAGACGGTGCGCAAACTGCAAAAGGATTGTCAGAAAAAAATAAACGATGAGACTATCGGGATTATTCAGTTGTAGTTTTTGATCGCTTCGGTGGCTTACGACTGAACCGCCGCGCGATCGGCGGAGCCGTGGCGATACATGAGGATCTGCACATATTCCATCGTGATCATTCCCTCTTGAACCATGGTTTCTAGATGGGGCAGCAGCACTTTGACTTTGTCCTCGGTGTCGACGACTTCGATCACCACGGGGAGATCGGAGGACATCTCGAGCAGGGCCGCCTTGTGGACGACGCTGCGGGCGCCGAAACCTTCGGTGCCGCGCAGGACCGTGGCGCCGGCGAGGCCGAGTTCGCGAATCTTCTCCACGATCGCTTCATGGAGGGGTTTTTTCTGATGCTTGTCGGATTCGCCGATGAAAACGCGCAAAAGCACGCCATTTTCCTGCTTGTTCATATGGCTCCCAGGTTCGATGTGGGGCAGGGTGGAAAGGGGTTTCAGTGCGCCGGCAAGGCTCAGGTGATTGGCATCGGTTTGCTGGCGCTGTCTATACATCATGACGGCGGCGCGTTCGAGGGTGAGCATGCCGCCGATCATGATCTTGTCGAGCGGGCCGTGGACGAATTGGGCGATCTTTTCGCCGCTGTCGACGATCTCAACGACAACGGGAACATGCTGGATGATCGACCAGGGCGAGGACTGGATCAGGCCGTGGTAGCCGGCCCCGAGGATTCCGCGGATGACGGTGCAGCCGGCTAGTTTTTCCTTGCGCGCGGCTTTGACGATGCGCTCGTGAGTGGGGATGAGCGGAGCGCGATCGGCGCTTTGCAGATAGATCCGGAGCAGAACTTGTTCGCCGACGAGGCTCATGTCGATCTTTAGCTCCAGTTGGCAATCATCATACCCAATCGCACGGCAATGATGCCCGCGAAAAGGCTTCCCAGCAGATTCATGATCGCCAAAAAGCCCGCGCCATCGTCGGCAAGTTTGTTGGATTCGTACATAAACGTCGAGAAGGTCGTATAAGCTCCGACGAATCCGACGCCGATGGCAAGTTTCGTGGTATCCGAGAGGTTATACTTCCCCGAGTAAGCGACAAACCATCCGAGGAAGAGGCTGCCTGTTATGTTGATGATGAACGTGCCGAGGGGGAACCGGAGATTGAGCTTGCCGATCTGCGAGGCCAGCACATAGCGCAGAAGAGCACCGGCTGAGCCAGCCATAGCGATCGCCAAGTATCGAGCCATCAATGTGTTCATAGTCGTGCCCTGAAAACGAAAATACCCTGACGCGGCGGGAGCCCCGTCAGGGCAGATTCTCGCAAATCTCCCAACGGGCAAATGCCCGGCAGGAGTCATTGGCCCCGAGGTCATCGAGGCGATTTCGGCGGACTCCACCGCCAAGTTGTTACCCTATTTATCGGCGTATTTGGACGTTTGCAATAGCGGACTCATCGGCGGACTCCGCTGGCGGCGCGGTCAGCGTCGCCCGACAAAATTCGAAACGCGACAAAATAAAACGGAGAGGCCGGGATTCGAACCCGGGATACGAGTTTGACCCCGTATAACGGTTTAGCAAACCGTCGCCTTCAGCCGCTCGGCCACCTCTCCAATCTGATCGCTGCGATTATGCCCGAATCCGCCCGGTGGTGACAAGTCGGGGGCGGCAAATAATGAGTTGATGGGTCGCGAACGGTTAATAGTTCCCATTGCATTGAGGCGCGGATTTCGGCGGATATTGCTCCAGTTGGCATGTTATCAGGTCGGGGTGCACAAGTGGCCATTGGGCGGCATTTTGCCGATAAAGTGCATTGGAGTTGTTGAAAAATGACAGGAATAAATTCGGCGGCCACGATCGGGCCTAAGGACTCAAACTGGAAAATCTCGGACGCCTTTCTTCCCAAGACAATCGTTTGTCTGCGCGAGGGGTACGGGCGTGCGTTTTTCTGGAAGGATCTGGGCGCGGGAGTGACGGTGGCGATTATCGCGCTGCCGCTCTCGCTGGCCTTGGCGATTGGGGCGGGGGTGCGGCCGGAGCAGGGGCTTTTCACCGCCATCATCGCGGGATTCATTATCTCGCTGCTGGGAGGAAGCCGGGTGCAGGTCGGCGGACCCGCGGCGGCGTTCATGGCGATCATCGCGGCGATCGTCGCCCGCGACGGGTATGAGGGGCTGTGCATCGCCGGACTTATGGCGGGGGTGATCCTGATCCTGATGGGGCTGGCGGGGTTTGGGTCTCTGATCAAATTCATTCCGTATCCCGTGACCACGGGATTCACCAGCGGGATCGCCGTCGTGATCTTCACGTCGCAAATTCGCGATCTTCTGGGATTGGCCGTCAGCTATGTGAACGACAAAGGGCAACTTGTGCACGGTATGCCGCCGGGATTCCTCAGCGGCTGGCATGTTCTGTTCCAATCTTTTCACTCGATCAATTGGGTGGCGGCAGGATTTGGGATCGGGGCGCTGTTGATGCTGATCGCGTTGCGCCGATTGGCTCCGCGCGTGCCGGGAGCGATTATTGTCGTCGTCGCCGGGGCGGTGCTGGTCTCGACGCTGCATCTGTCGGCCAAGCCAGGCGCCGGGGGGATCGAGACATTGGGGACGCGGTTCGGCGGGATTCCCAGCGGGCTGCCGGCCCCACATATGCCGGTAAAGCTGTCCAGCTGGAAGGATGTTTCAGTGGCGTGGAATCGGGCGTATACGCTGATTCCGGAGGCGACGACGATCGCGCTGCTTTGTGCGATCGAATCGCTGCTTTGCGCGGTCGTGGCCGACGGAATGATCGGCGGGAGACATAAGAGCAACTGCGAACTGGTGGCGCAAGGAATCGCCAACATCGCGTCGATCATCTTCGGCGGGATTCCCGCGACGGGCGTCATCGCGCGAACGGCCGCCAACGTGAAAAGCGGCGGCAGAACGCCGCTGGCGGGGATGGTGCACTCGGCGACTTTGCTGATCCTGATGCTCCTGCTCGCGCCATATGCGAGCCAGATCCCGCTGGCTGTTCTGGCGGCGATCCTGATTGTGGTCGCGTGGAATATGGCGGAGATCGATCACTTCAAGTCGATCTTCCGCGCCCGCGCGGATCGCTTGGTGCTGCTGACGACGTTCGGGCTCACGGTGCTGACGGACCTGACCAAAGGCGTAGGAGTTGGCATGGTGCTGGCGGCGTTTCTGTTCATGAAACGCATGACGGACGTGACAATCGTGGGCGGCATCCGCCAGGAGATGGAGGAGAAGGAAGACGAGTTCGCGGATTTGATCGATCCGAATTCGATCACCCGCCGAGCGCTTCCGGCCCATACCGAGGTGTACGAGATCAACGGGCCGTTTTTCTTCGGCGTCGCCGACCGGCTGCAAGACACGCTGCGAGGCCTGGAGCGGCCGCCGAAGGTCTTCATTTTGCGCATGCGGCGGGTTCCGGCGGTGGACGCGACGGGGATGCATGCCCTCGATGAATTTCAACACAAGTGCCGCAAGCAGGGCACCGTGCTCCTGCTCTCAGGCGTGCACTCGCAGCCGATCTACGCGATGACGCAATATGGGCTCGTGGACAAAATCGGCATGGAGAACATGCACGCGAACATCGACGAGGCATTGAATCACGCCAGACAGATCGTCGGCGAGCCCGAGCAACCCCGGCCGGCGGATGCGCTGCCGGAAGTGAATAGGGAGCGGCGATAAGCCAATTTAATTTTTGGCGGCGATCCCTTTGTTCCCTCCCCGGAGTACCGAGAAAGGGAGCAATTTGGCGGGCTGCTCGGTGGGGTTTTACGGTTTTTTCAAGTCTCAGAACCGCGATCAAGTTGCGTCGCTAGACGCCGCCGGCGCGGCGACGGGTTTGTCGCCGGCGGCGGCCTTTTCGTCGGCGGTGTTGACGGCATCGAAGTACAGATGCTTATCGCCGGCCTCTTCGGTCTTGACGCTGATGCGGATCAGGTCCTTGCCTTTGAAGTTGCCGCGGAGGATTTCCTCGCTGAGCGGGTCCTCGACGTTTTGCTCGATGGCCCGACGCAGCGGGCGGGCGCCGAAATCGGTGCTGGTGCCCTTGTCGATGAGGAAGTCGCGGGCTTCCTGCGTCAATTCGATCTTCATGCCATGGTCGATAAGGCGCTTGGTGACCTTGCGCAGCTCGAATTCGACGATGTGCTCGAGATCATTCCGACCCAGCGGGCGGAAGACGATGACGTCGTCGAGACGTCCGATGAATTCGGGACGGAAGTATCGCTCGATTTCCTTTACCAGAGTCTGCTTGATCGTCTGGTAGGTGCGTTCTTCCTTTTCGCCCTTGCGAGAGGGTTGAAGGCCGAACTGCGGGCCGCCGTCCTTGATCAGTTCAGCGCCGATGTTGCTGGTCATGATCATGACGACGTTGCGGAAATCGACATGCCGGCCGAAGGAGTCGGTCAGACGGCCTTCCTCCATGATCTGAAGGAGCATGTTGAAGACGTCGGGGTGCGCCTTCTCTACTTCGTCGAGGAGGACGACGCTATACGGCCGGCGGCGGATGCGCTCGGTGAGCTGCCCGCCTTCCTCGTAGCCGACGTAGCCCGGAGGCGCGCCGATCAGGCGGCTGACGTTATGCTTCTCCATGTATTCGCTCATGTCGATCTGAACGAGGGCGTCCTGATCGCCAAACATAAACTCGGCCAGGGCCTTGCTGAGCAGCGTCTTGCCGACGCCGGACGGGCCGAGGAACAGGAACGACCCCATCGGGCGATGCGGGTCTTTCAAACCCGAGCGGGCCCGGCGAATGGTTTTGCTGATGGCCTTGATCGCCTCGTCCTGGGAGACCACGCGCTTGTGGAGTTCGTTTTCCAGTTCGAGCAGGCGCTGTGCCTCTTCTTTTTCCAGGCGGGTGAGCGGCACGCCGGTCATTTTGCTGACGACTTCGGCGACGACTTCCTCGTCCACGACGCCGTCCACTTCCTTGGCCCGCTCGCGCCACTGGCGCTGCATCTCTTCCTTCTTGGCTCGCAGGCCCTCGGCCTGATCGCGGAGCTTGGCGGCTTCCTCGTATTCGGCGTTGCGAACCGCCTCGTCCTTGGAAATGCTCAGCCGCTCGATCTGCTCCTCGATTTCCGCCAGATTCGGGGGCTTGGTCATGCTCCGCAGGCGGACGCGAGCGCCGGCCTCGTCGAGGACGTCAATGGCCTTATCCGGCAGGCAGCGCCCGGTGATATAGCGGTCGGATAACTCGACTGCGGCATCCAAAGCCGAGTCAAGAATCTGCACGCGGTGATGCGCTTCGTACCGGTCGCGCAGGCCCTTGAGGATTTCGATCGTATCGGTGCTGCTGGGCGGATCGACCGTGATCGGCTGGAATCGCCGCGCCAGAGCCGCGTCTTTTTCGATGTACTTGCGGTATTCGTCGAACGTCGTCGCGCCGATGCACTGAATCTCGCCGCGTGAGAGCGCGGGCTTCAGAACGTTGCTGGCGTCGATCGCCCCTTCAGCGCCGCCGGCGCCGACGAGGGTGTGTAGCTCGTCGATGAAGAGGATGACGTTTTTGGCGCGGCGGACTTCGTTCATGACCGCCTTAATGCGCTCTTCGAACTGTCCGCGATATTTGGTGCCGGCCACCATCATCGCCAGATCGAGCACGACGATGCGGCGGTCGTGCAGAATCTCCGGCACGTTGCTGGAGACGACCATCTGCGCCAGACCTTCGACGATCGCCGTCTTGCCGACGCCGGCTTCGCCGAGGAGAACGGGGTTGTTCTTCTGGCGTCGGCAGAGGATCTGGATGACGCGTTCGATCTCGTTTTTCCGGCCGATGACCGGATCGAGTTGTCCTTCGCGGGCCAGTTCGGTCAGATCGCGGCCGAAGCTGTCCAGCGCCGGGGTCTTGCTTTTACGGTTCTGTCCCTGTTTTTCCTGAGCTTGGGGTTCTTCGCTTTCCACGCCTGCTCCCAATAGGTTCAAAACTTCTTCCCGAACTTCCTCGAGCTTGAGGCCCAGATTCATGAGCACCTGCGCCGCGACACCGTCGTGTTCGCGAAGCAGGCCGAGCAGCAAATGTTCCGTGCCTACGTAATTGTGATTCAGGTTCCTGGCTTCCTCGATTGCGTATTCGATGACTTTCTTGGCCCGCGGGGTCTGTGGGAGTTTTCCCATGGTGACCATATCCGGGCCGCTCTTGACCAGCTTTTCGACTTCAAGCCTTACCTTACGAAGATCGACATCCAGATTCTTGAGCACGTTAGCTCCGACGCCGGAGCCTTCCTTCACGAGGCCGAGCAGGATGTGCTCGGTGCCGATGTATTCGTGATTGAAGCGCTGGGCTTCCTGGTTAGCCAGCGCCATGACTTTTCGTGCCCGGTCCGTGAATCGTTCGAACATGTCCATCTCCTGTGGCCGGCGCTTGTTGGGCGCCGGTCCCTCTTTCGGATTTCAGCCAATGCCGCCGGGGGACGCCTTTTGAGCGGCCCCCGATTGTAGGGGCGGCTGCCCCGACGAGGCAATGTCTGGGACGGCGGCCGATCGAGAATAATATCGGCTCAATTTTAATACGCGGTGAACCTTCGCTTTCACGCCTTGAGATCGGCCGGTACTTCGCCGATAACAACGCCACCGATGTCTTTAATCCATCAGCTTCTGGACCTGGTCCTGCACCTCGACAAGCACCTGAACAGCTTCGCCGCGGATCATCAGACGGGCGTTTATGTGCTTCTGGCGGCAATCGTCTTCTGCGAGACCGGGCTGGTGGTCTGGCCCTTTTTGCCGGGGGATTCGCTTCTGTTCGCGGTCGGAGCACTGGCGGCGACGGCGGGGTCGCCGATCAACCTGCCGCTGGTGATCGTTTTGCTCTGCCTATGCGCCAATTGCGGGGATGTGCTGAATTACACGGTTGGCTATCGCGTGGGCCCAAAGGTCTTTAGCCGGGACTCGACCTGGCTGCTTAACAAGAAGCACCTGGACGAGGCGCATCGCTTTTATGACAGACATGGGCGCAAGACCATCATTTTGGCCCGGTTCGTGCCGATCATCCGGACCTTCGCCCCCTTCGTCGCGGGGATCGGGAAGATGCCATTTTCACGATTTATCGGGTTCAGCATCAGCGGCGGCGTGCTCTGGGTCTGCGCGATGACCCTGGCCGGTTACTTCTTCGGACAAATCGCCGTGGTGAAAAGTCACTTCGAGATCGTGATCCTGGCGATCATTGCGATCAGTCTGATCCCGATGGCGATTCACGCGCTTCAATCGCGGAGCAAATCGGCGGCAGCTTTCGAAATGAAAGTCGATTGAACAGTCGCCAGCAAATTAGGGCAATTATATACTTGACAACTCTGGTTGATTTCCGTACAATTCCGGCATGAACACGAGCAATGACAAAATCAAGATGCCGAAAACGCTGATGGAAGCCGTTAAGTATTTCGCGGTCTATGAAAACGCCCATGAGTTTTTCGTCAATGTCCGCTGGTCGAACGGCGTGGTCTGCCCACGGTGCGGATCGACCGAAGCCAACTATAATCCGAAGTATCGACGATTCCAGTGCAATCGAACCCACAACCTTCGGCAGTTCACGGTAAAAACCGGAACCGTCATGGAAGATTCGCCGCTAGGTCTGGACAAATGGGCCATCGCCTTTTGGTTGGAAGTCAACGCCAAGAATTCTATTAGCAGTTGCGAGATTCACCGGGCGCTGGGGATT
This sequence comes from uncultured Phycisphaerales bacterium, assembly GCA_963844715.1. GTDB lineage: Bacteria > Planctomycetota > Phycisphaerae > Tepidisphaerales > Tepidisphaeraceae > UBA1161. Next base: position 1,311,636 of record CAWJPJ010000007.1, read on the forward strand.
ACTCAAAAGTCCGCGTGGTTCATGTTGCATCGCGTCCGTCACGCGCTACACGTCGGATCGTTCGATAAGAAACTCTGCGGAACAATCGAAGCCGATGAAACCCTGGTGGGGGGACTTGCCAAGAACATGCACAAGAAACAGCGTGAAGCGCGAGTCCACGGCATGACCGGCGGAACACACATGACTCCGGTCATGGGATTGCTTGAACGGCATAGCGGGAAAAAGCATAGCACTGTCCGCGCCACGGTTGTTCCGAACCGCCAAAAGGAAACTCTCCATGATGTAATTCACCGGAACGTCGAACCGGGTGCGCAGGTTTTCACGGACGCACTCATGGGATATCGCGGGATTGAATCGACTTTTGCCCACGATTTTGTTGACCACGCCGAAGCGTATGTCAAAGGCGCGGTTCATACGAACGGTTTGGAAAATTTCTGGGCGCTGTTCAAAAGGTGCATCAAGGGAACGCACGTTTCGATTGAGCCATATCACCTTGCGGCTTATGTGGATTCCGAAGCCTACAGATTTAACCACCGAGAAACCGATGATTTCAATAGGTTTTTCGGCGCTCTTCGGGGCATTTCCGGCAAGCGACTGGATTATCGGACGCTGATCGGCAAAAATGACATGGAGCCGGATTCAGAAAACGGCAAGGGCGCGGGAAGCGTAACGCCCGACGCATAACAGAAACGGTCTACATGCCGAAACAAGTCACCTTCAGCACAAAGCGAACGGGGGGAAAGGTGACGGTGCGCGAGCTTATAGACGTGCTAGGAAAGGCAATGAAATGGCTTCGCACCCTTGATCCAGATTCCCCCGTCGAATGGGAAGTCGTCAAGATAAAAATGGGTGAGCGGCTTAGCCTTACCTTTAATAATCCACAAGCCAACGGAGCAGTCACGAGCGGAATGGGTGAATTGCGTTCTCTCCAACAAAAAAGAAAACCGAAAATCGCGCCGAGACTCAGTAGTGCCGTTATTGAAAGCACGAGGGAATTAGCGCAAGTTTTGGGAACTGGCTTTGAATCCCTTATGATTTCCTCCCCCGGCGTTCGCGCTGTAAAGGTCACGCCCAATTTGGTCAATCGCGTGGCGGAACTTTCCAAACCAACTCCGGTTTTCCGAACGGAGTGGACGACGATTGAGGGCATAATGGATCAGGTAACAGTCGAGACAGATAAATCTCGATTCAGGATATCCCATCCACTTACAGGTGAAGAAATAACTTGCACCTTCGATCAGGGAGTAGTTAATCTTGAAGATGTAAAAGAAGCGCTCCCGCATCGAGTTGCGGTATATGGTCGCGCGAGGTTGGATCGCATGGGCAAAACCACTTCCATCGAAGTGTCCAAACTTACCCAACTCCGCGATGAATCTGAATTTCCGCGGATCGCGTCGATGCCTAGCATTGATATAACCAGCGGGATGGACCCGGCTGATTATGTGGAAAGGGTAAGGGGTGGCGAGTAATCTTCTACCTCAGATCGCGTGGGATTCCTGTATCGTCATCCATTTTTTAGAACAGACGCCAGGAAATTTTCCTGTAATTTTTCCAATCGCTAAAGACGCGGAAGATAAAAAACTAAAGATCGTTGTGTCCATGCTCACGATTGCCGAAACGCTTCGATTGACGGGAACGTTATCGGCCGATCAGGAAACCATAATTTCTGATTTTTTTGAGCGTCCATTCGTACACCGCGAATCAGTCGGACTTTTCATTGCCGAACGCGCTCGGGACATTCGAAGAAAATATGAAGTGGACAGCGCCGACTCTATCCACATTGCGACAGCGGCGCAGACAAATAGCCAATTTTTCCTAACTTACGACGGAACGAAAAGAAGAAACAAAAAGCCACTTCTCAAGCTCGATCAACAGATTTTTCTTGCCGATGGTTCTCCCCTTCGGATCGTGACGCCGGAAGAGTATGATAATATTCAACGACTAAAGGCGCAACCGCTAGTGGCCTTGGCGACCGATACGACCGTGACTCCAGAAACGCCGGCAGCGCAAGCAGTCGAACCGCAAACGCCAGTCGCGCAACCAGAGACAGAAAAACCTTCCGCAGACGCCGGAAATATCAATGGCTGAAAACACCCTCTTCGTCGAAGTCTCTGAAAAAACTATCCCGGTGAAAGATGATTCTCGGCATCGACGCATGAGGCGCGGTATAATGCAACTGGAGAACACATGAAACAATCCCACCACAAGACAGCGAATGACGTATTAGTGACAGATGGCGCAGCAGCCATGCGGAAAACGATTCTCGCGGCACGCGGGGCGTGGCCGTGCCAAAGTCAAAAATCGACGCGGAGATGGCGAAGGAAAAGTCGGGACGATCTAAGCGAAAGTGAATCGGGGCGCGTTAGGATTTCCGGCAGATCGGCAGCGTGAGTTGGCAAGTATATAATTACCCAAATTAGGGCCAGAGGGGCGTGCCTTCCAAACCGGCGGTTTCCGGTAATCCACACATCAGATTGGCATTCTGCACAGCCTGCCCGGCGGCGCCTTTGCCGAGGTTGTCGATCGCGCCAAGAGCGACGATCGACCCATCCCCGGCCGAGGCGTAGGAAACGAACGCCAGATTCGAGCCGGTGGCCCATTTGGTATGCGGCGGCTGTTCCGACACACGCACGAAAGCGCGCCCGGCGTAAAACTTCCGTGCGGCGGCGAAGCATTGCTCGGTTGTGGCTTGTCCGCGCAGGTAGCATGTGGCCAGGATTCCGCGCGTCATGGGGATTAGATGGGGTGTGAAAATAATTTGCGCGGCCTTATCGCCGAGGAGAGACTGGGTCGTTGCGGCGATTTCGGGGACGTGAACGTGTTTGAGCAGGCCGTACGCTGAAACGTCTTCATTCACTTCGGCAAAGCCGAGCTTGGATTCCCCACCGCGCCCTGCGCCGCTGACCCCGCTCTTGGCGTCGATGATGATCGGCGAATCCGCGGCGACGATTTTTGCCGCCAGCAACGGAGCGATCGCAATCAGCGACGCCGAGGGATAACACCCCGGATTCGAGACGCGATTGGCTCCACGAATCTTCTCCGGCCAGACATCCGCCAGACCGTAAACCCAGCCGTCGGCGTACCGATGATCGCCGCCAATATCGACGATTTTGACATTCGATCCCAAGCCTTCGAATGCTCCGCGCGAGGCACCCGTCGGGAGGGACGCGAACAGCAAATCGAGGTTTTTCTGGCTCTGGGGATTCCAGGTTTCGATGGTGAGGTTTGCGAGTTTCGAATGAACCCCCGGATACCGCTCAACTAGCTTCTTCCCGGCGGAGGTTTCGCCGGAAACATGAACGACTTCAAAATTGGGATGGGTTGAGCAGAGGCGGAGGATTTCCCCGCCGCCATAGCCGCCTACACCGAGGATTCCAACGCGAATGCCCATCCCCCAAGGATATCCAAAAACCGCACCGCCTTCTATTGATTCGCCAACTGCTTGTTCGCGTCATCCAGCTTCTGTTGCGCGTCCTGGGCTTCCTGCTGGTATTTGGCCGCAGCGTTCGGATCGTCAGTTGCAAAGCGATGAATGAGGTCCACTTTCGCTTGGGCGACTTCCTTTTGGATGCGGAGATCGAGGTTCTGCGCTTCCTGGGGATGATGTACGCCCCAGGCCATTCCTATTCCGGCGCCGACAACAAAAATGACGAGATGCGTGATGAGTTTCACGGCCGGACCTCCCGCGATTTAGAGCCGCCCTTGGCTCGGATTACTTAATGACCGGCAGCGAGACGCCCCGCTCGCTTTCGATCTTTTCCCAGCCGCTGCCCACTTCGCCGACGGGGTCGGGGGGAAGAATGTCCACTTTCTTCTCGCCGAGTTTGGCCCGGCCGGCTTTGACTTCCTGCTCGAATTTCCTGCATTCTTCGAGCAACTTCTCCAAAATGTCCTCTTCGGGCACGTTGGCGACGCGCTGCCCTTGCACGTAGATGATCCCCTTGCGATCGCCGGCGAAAATCGCGATGTCGGCCCCTTCGCATTCGCCGGGGCCGTTGACCACGCAGCCCATGACGGCGACTTTAATGGGCAGGGAAATTTCCTTGGACAGTTGTTTCCGCACGTCCTGAACCAGCTTGAAGAGATCGACCTGAATCCGCCCGCAGGTGGGGCAGGCGATCAGTTCCGCGCCGACTCTTGTGCGCAGACCCAGGACGTATAGGAGTTCCAAACCGTCTTCAACTTCGTACACGGGATCGTTCGCGTAGCTGATTCGGAGAGTATCGCCGATGCCGGTACAAAGTAGATGGCCCAGGGGGACGACGGAACGGATGGTTCCGGTTTCCTTCGGGCCGGCATGCGTGACGCCGAGGTGCAGCGGGTAATCGAATCGCTGGCTGATTTCCTTATACGCGGCGATCACCAGTTCTGGGTCGATGCTCTTGGCGCTGATGACAATGTCGTGAAAGTCTTCCTCGTGGAAAATTTCGAGATATTCCTCGAGTTTGGTGACCATGATAGCCAGCAGATGGCCGTGTTTGTTGTTGGAGAAGACGCCGCCGAGTTCCTTCATGCGGCGCTGCTTATCCCGGCGTTCGACGATCGACCCTTCATTGACGCCGACACGGATGGGGATTTTTTTGGCTTTACAGGCCTGGATGACGTCTTTCACCTGGGCCCGGTCGTTGATGTTGCCGGGGTTGAGGCGGATTTTGTGAATCCCCGCCTCGATGGCTTCCAGGGCGCTGAAAGTGGAAGTGAACGTCCGCGACGATGGGGACCGACACACGCGGGAGGATTTCCTTCAGGGCCGCCGTGTCTTTTCGCTCCGGAACCGCGACCCGGACGAAATCGGCACCGGCGGTGGCGAGTTTGTTGATCTCCGCGACGCATTTATCGATTTCATGCGTGTACACGCTGGTCATCGATTGGACGGAGACCGGCGAATCGCCCCCGATTCCCACGAAACCATGTTTTTCATCGCCCAGAACGACTTTTCGCGTTTTACGACGGGAAATCATGGGCGAAATGCTACGTGCCGGAGCGGGGGAAATCAAACCTATTCGGGGCGGCCTGGGGACCCGAAGGTCTCATAACTTTTGGCGGCTTCATGGCTAACTTCCCGACGCCGGGGACTGTCTGTCTAATGGGTGGCGCTTCGCGGAGGCTCCCATCGCAATGCGCGCGTCAATTCTCATACTTTTAAACCTCCTCCTTTGCGTGCCTGCCATGGCGGACGACCCGCAGGCTCTCGTCGCGGCGGCGGCCGCCAGCGCGGTCTACAACCTGAACAGCGATATCTCCGCCGAATCCATCCGCCCGAATCTGACGGTCAACTCGTTTCTGGACAAAACCGATTCCCATCCGCAGCTTTTGGCGCTTCTCCGGCAGGCGCAGCAGATCGGGGGCCCGCGATGGATCGATGCGCAGACATGCCAGATACGCATGGATATTCCCGCCTCGACCGTGCGCGCGGAGCTGAAGCAGATTGCGGCTGGCAACACGCAGACGACGCCGATCAGCCCGGATGAACTATCCAGCGATCTGAAATCGTGGGATGCCCGGGTTTTTTCGGCCACGGGGACCAGCACCGGTTCGATCGACCAGATTCGCCCGCCGGTCGGCGCGCCCGCCTGGGCGGATGCATCCCAGCAGGAGATTCAGCAGGACGTATCCGCGGCGCGGCAAGATGCGGCGAATCGAATTCTGGCCAGCATTCAGGGGGTCGCGCTGGCGGGCGGAAAAACGGTCGGGGACGCCTTGGCGATTCCGGCGGTAGGGCATGCGATGAACGATTGGATCGTTCCGCAGCCGATTACTCTGGTCGAGTTCCGAGATGATCGTCAGATCGGCGTGACACTGGCGGTCTCGGCGCCGGGATTCGTGGAAAAACTTCAATCGGTCCTGACGGGTCGGACCGATTTGCCGTTGCCGGCCGACGAGCGTGCCTGGAGCGGCGTGGCCGATGCCATTTCCCGGCAGATGGCCGCGCCGGTTGGGCACGGTGGGGCGGCATCGGTCGCACCAACTTCCGAACCCGAGCGTTTTGTCCTCCCCGACCCACCCCCCGACTGGATCTTCCGACAGCTCGACGCCTCGGCAACCGCCACCGCCGATTCACCCCTCCACGCCGCCCGCGCCGCTGAGCTTGCCGCTACGGACAACCTTCGGCAGCAAATCGAGCACCTTCCCGTCGGCACGGGCCACACCCTTCGCGACATCTCGGCGTCCCACCCTCGCTTCGCCGCCGCGATCGACCGCACCCTGGCCCGCATGCCCATGTTTATAGCGTGGATTATCAAACAGACGGATCGGCGAGCGTGCGCATCTCATTGGATTTGCAAGACCTGTGGCAGATGCTGTGGCTGGCCCAGTAATCGGATCGCTGTGCCCCTTTCTGCTCTGCCGCGCATGACCGGGGGAGGAGAATATGCGGCGAGAATATCTCAGGGCCAATATCGTTTAAACTTACGTGGGTTTAAACGAGGGTTCGGCCATGCGGCTCAATAATTCCATTTCTATTTGGGTTTCGGTTCTTTGCGCGATGGTTGCGGTCTATCTACCCGCCGGTTCGGCCAAGGGGGATGCCACTACGCAGCCCAGCGGGTCGATCACAGTTCACGTGGTTGGTCAGGACAGCAAGCCGGTTGCCGGGGCGACCGTGTTGCTGATAAAGGGCGGCGAATTTCATCATCGCGATCCGGCTTCCCAGCCGACCGATCCGCCTGCCGGCGGGCATCGCACGCCGCCCCCTTCCATTGCCCAGGGTACGACCGACGACAGCGGTACGTTCGTGTTCGACAATGTCCCGCATGGCCAATACGGCGTGCTGGCGATGCTCCATCACGTCGGGCACGGGCATATGCGCGTCGAGCTTTCGGGCGATTCGGCGACCGTGACCATCACGCTCCAGCCGCCGCATTCGCAGCAGTGACGGTTATTTCCGCGCGAGGGCCTCGGCGACATAGGGATTGTAATCCGCCTGCGCCTGCAAGATGGTGGCTTCTCCATGGCCGGTGAGAAGGTGCGTGTCGCCGGGGAGTTTCATGACCTTGCGGATCGAGTCGTAGAGATCAGCTTCGTTTGAATCCGGCAAATCCGTGCGCCCGACGGCGTTCATGATAATCAAGTCGCCGCCAATCAGAATTTTTTGATCGGGAAAATGGTACATGACGTGGCCGGGCGAATGGCCCGGGGTGTAAATCACTCGCACTTTCAGGGAGCCGATGGAGAGTTCCTGCCCGTCTTCAACAAACCCGTCGGCATGGCGCGAGGGGATCTCAAAAGGCAATGTGAAAAATCGGGTGGTGGGTTGAATCAATTTCGGTTCGTCGAGTTTGTGCATCAGAATTTTGGCGGCGGGGAATTGGGCGGTGACCACCGCGTGATCGGCCACATGATCGAAGTGGCCGTGCGTGAGCCAAAGACCGATTAAATCCCACCCGCGCTTCTTGGCTTCTTCCAGAAGCGGCGCGGTGGTGTGGTCCGGGGCGTCGAAGAGAACGGCTTTGCCGCTCGATTCATCGGCGATCAGATAACAATTGGTCGCGGCGATTCCGCCGTTGTTGCGAAGGATTTGCATAAATTACTCGAAGCTAAGGCCGATTTGTTTTCGGATTTCGTCCAGCACGCGCATGTTGCCGATGGAATCCTCCCGGGTGACCCGCGGCGGCCAGCCGCTGCGGATGGAATTGGCAAAATCGTCTGCTTCAACCGCATACAGTTCCGCCCGCGCGTTGACCCAGTGAATTACCCGGGGCGGTTTGGCGGCCCGATGGGCAGCGCCGCCGTCCATTTTAGGCGGCGTTCCCTGCGTGACGATGAATTTCGCCTTGGGGCGCGGCTTCCAAGGTATTGGGATTTCAATAAATCCCTCGTCGCCGCATAGATAGGCGGTGTTGTCCGCCTGGGTCGCGAGGCCGCAAACGAATTGTGCGATTAACCCGCTGGGAAAGCGCAGCGTGGCGGCCGTGATTTCGTCGACGCCGCTGGAATGAAATTGCGCGACGGCTGCGATGGATTGCGGCTCGGCGCCGGCGAATAATCTGGCGAAGTTGACGCAGTAACATCCGACATCCATGAGCGCGCCCCCGCCCAACTGCCGGGCGAAGCGGACGTTCCCATCGATTCTTCGGGTACGAAAGCAGAAGCTCGCGCGGATCAGCCGCAAATGCCCGATCGCCCCGTCGGCGACCGCCTGCACCGCCGCCGCGGTAGCCGGGTGGCAGCGGTACATGAACGCCTCCATCAACGTGCGGCCGGATTTTGGGCCTCGTCGAACATCCGCTCGGCCTCGGGGGCGTTCATGCCCAGCGGCTTTTCGCACAAGACGTGCTTGCCCCCCCGCAGCGCCTGGATTGTCCAATGCGCGTGCAGCGAATTGGGAAGGGCGACATAAACGGCGTCGACGCTGGGGTCCGCGATGAGCGATTCGTAGCTCCCGTGGGCGTGGGGAATGTGGCAAAGCTTGGCGAAGTCGCGGGCGGCGGATTCGGTGCGCGATCCAACAGCGGTTGGGTGCGTGTGGCGGGAGCCTTTGATGCCGAGACAGAACTGCCGCGCGATGTTTCCTGTGCCAAGAATTCCCCAGCGCAGCGGACCGGTCATGGCGGACCAATGTAGCCGCCGGTTAAACTTGAGCCAATCGTGGCGGCGCGGATTCTGCTTTTGATGACGGACTTGGAAATCGGCGGCACGCCGACGGTGGTGCGGGAATTGGCGATTCGTTTAGCGCGCTCCGGGGCATACGTTCATGTCGCGGGCCTGGACCGGTGGGGCCCCGTGGGGGACCAATTGAGGGAGCGGCGCATCGACGCGACGGCCCTGGACGCGCGCTCGCCGTCCGACGTGACGGCGATCGTGCGATTGATCGAGCTGATCCACCTTCGCAAAATCGGCACGGTTTTCAGCTTTTTGCTTCACGCCAACGCGGCTGCGGCGCTGTGCCGGCCGTTGTTTCCGACGGTCCGGTTCGTCCAGTCGATCCAGACGACGCAGCCTTACCCGAGATGGCATTGGACCGTTCAGCGCATCGTTCAGTGGGTTGCCGAGAAGGTGGTCGTGCCGTCGCCCTCGGCGGCGCGAGCAGCGCGGCGGTTTGCGGGCGTGCCGGAGAGGAAGATCGTGGTCATTCCCAACGCCGTGGAGCCGGCGGATTTTCAGCGAGCCTCGGGTCGCTCGGGCGGAAACATCGGATTCATCGGGCGGCTTGATCCAATTAAACGCGTCACCCGCCTGGTGCAGGCGATGACGCTCCTTGAGCCGGGGATCTGCCTGCACATTTTTGGGGATGGGGAAGACCGCGGGCGGATCGAGTCGGAAATCGCGCGGCTGAATCTGCAAAGCCGCGTGATTCTGCACGGCACGGTGACCGCCGTCGCCGCGGCGCTGGCGACGCTGGACCTGCTGGTTCTCCCCTCGGCGGCGGAGGGATTCGGGCTGGTTTTGATCGAAGCGATGGCGGCGGGCGTCCCGGTCGTCGCGACCGACGTTCCGGGGATACGTGATGTGGTCACGGATGGCGCGAATGGGATTCTGACCAGCACCCACGATCTCCGCTCGCTGGCCGGCGCAATTCGGCTCGGGCTGGGGGATGAGGAGCTGCGCGAGAAACTGATCGATGGGGGCCGAGCGGCGGTGGCGGAGCGATTTAATTGGGACGTCGTCTTCAAACAATATGAATCGCTTTTGCTGCCCGGGAAACAACCCCCTCCCCAGCCCTCCCCCTGAGTACATGGGGAGGGAGAAATGCGGGCCGCCGCCGCCTGGGTGCGAATGTCGGTTAATCGTAAGGCATCGGGGTTTCGCCTTTCGGGCGGGTTTTCCAGCGGCGATGCATCCACCAATATTGTTCCGGGGCGTCGCGCACGAAATTTTCGATGGCCTTGGTGTATCGCTGAGTGATGTAGATGAGGGGATCGTTCTCGTTTTTCCAATCGTCGGGATAGATGATGTCTTGCGTGTCGATGAGGAATTGAAAGTGGGGCTCGATGCGGCGGGCGAAGCCGACGATGATGGGGACCTCAAATTGCATGGCCAGGAGCGCGATGGATTTATAGGTGCTGGCCTTGCGGCCGAAGAAATCGACGAAGACGCCTTTAGGTCCCGCGTTCTGATCGGCGACGAAGGCGACCACGCCGCCGGTCGAAAGTAGATCGGCGATCTCCATGGCCGCGCCTTTTTTATCGACGACTGCGCTGGCCGCGGCGCTGGCGCACGCCCATCAGCCAATCGTTGAGATAGGGATTATTCAGCGGGCGGGCGACGCTGACGGTTTCGAAGCCAAGGGTGGCTAGGGTGTAGCCGGTGATCTCCCAATTTCCGTAATGGCCGGTGAGCATGATCAAGCCGCTGTGGCCGTTGCTGCCCTTGGTCATCAGCCTCAGGGTTTGCTGGATGTTTCCGAGGCGGATGTATTTCCGCCACGTCTCAATGTGAATCAGCCGGGTCGCAAAAAGAATTTCCACCACGAGCATGAAAAGGTTTTCGACGCTGCGGCGGGCGATTCGGTCGCATTCTTGGGTACTGAGATCGGGAAACGAATTGCGAAGGTTGGCCCGGCTGCGCGCCGAATGGCGGGCGTCGAGGCGATACCATATTCGAGCGAAGAACCGAGCCGAGGCGAGACAAAAATCCACCGGGAGGGCATGGACGAGCATGGCAGCCGTGCGCACGGCGGCGTAGACGAGGCGATCGACCAGATCGTTGCGCTGCTGGGGCATGCTGAAACGGAAATTCTATATGGAATTCGGCAACGGTGCGATTTCCCGGGTAGCGGGCTACCCGCCTATCTGACTCATCTGCCGATTTCCATGATGGGAGTGAGTCTGCGGTTTGAGGCGAATGCATTCGACCATCGCTTCAGCCAGGGCGTCTGTATTATCCGATTGCCCGTTACGCAGAATGGCCTTTAAGTCGATTTCCCCGCCATCGAACAGGCAAGATCGAAGCACGCCGTCGGCGGTCAGACGCAGGCGGTTGCATGTCGAGCAGAATGGCATGGACATCGCGCTGATAAACCCGATTCGTCCGCGCGACTTCCCAATCTGCAAGCGCCAGACCTTGGCGGGCCCGACGCCGCTTTCGCTGTGACGATCGACCGGAGTCAGCGGGCCGAGTTCGCGCTCGATTGTTTCGCGCACGACGGATTCAGGGACAAGAGACCCATCGCCCCGGTCTTGGCTGGCGCAGCCTTGCGCGGGCCCGGCGTGCATGAGGGCAGCGTCGCCGAGGGGCATATATTCGATGAAGCGGACGGTCAGCCGGCGCGTAAGGGTCAGGCGCGCGAAATCGGCCAGTTCGTCGTCATTGATTCCGCGCATCGTTACACAGTTGATCTTCAATGAGGAGAACCCGGCCTTCTCGGCCGCGTCCAGGCCCGCCATGACTGCGCGGAGATTTCCGTTGCGCGGTTATGCGCCGGAATTTGTCCTCGCGGAGGCTGTCGAGGCTGACCGTGACGCGATCCAATCCGGCCTCGTGTAGCGGTTTAGCGAGATCGGCCAAAAGCTGGCCGTTCGTGGTCAGGGAAATATCGTCAGCGCCTTCAAACCGGAGGGCGGTGATGATCTGCGCCAAATCCGGGCGGAGAGTGGGCTCGCCGCCGGTAAGTTTGAATCGGGTGATGCCGTGCGCCCGCATTGCCGCCCGGGCGACTTGCAGGATTTCATCTTTCGTCAGCAGATTCTGCTTTGCCAACCACGGCACGCCGTCCTCCGGCATGCAGTAAACGCAGCGGTAATTGCACCGGTCGGTGAGGCTGATTCGAAGTACCTGCACCGCGGAAATAGACCGCGGCCCGTTTTCAAATCGGGAGGGCGCGGGGGCGAGTTGCGTGACGATGGGAAGAATCATCAATGGGCCTCTGCGGTCATTATAAGATTCCCGCATTATTTTAGCCCGCTTTTAGTTGTTTGACCCGTCTGAATCCTTCGATAGGATACCAGCGTTGATCCGGGCAAAATGGGGACTGACGAGGAGCAATCCATGAAATTGGCCAAATGGTGCGCGGTGTTGGTGATGACGCTGGTCATGTCCTGGTCGCCGTGCGCCACGCGCAGGCGATCAAGCTCATTCCCGATAGCGCGCTGGTGGTTTATCGGGTGAACGACCTGGAAGCGACGAGCAAGAAGATCGCGGATTTCTGCGGCGCGGCGGGAATCGTGCAGCTACAGCCCGGGATGGCCGACCCGCTGGGGATGTGGTGCAAAGACGCGGGAATCAACGCGGGGCTCAATCGCGCGGGAGATTTGTGCTTCGCGCTGCTCGATCCCAACGCGGCGGGGGGCTCGACGGCGGACGCCATTCTGATCTTGGTCCCCGTTTCCGACTATCAGGCATTCCTCTCGAATTTTGCCGGCGCCACGACGGACGGCGACGTAACGACTGTTCATTTCAAGAACGCTACGCGGGCGACTTACGTCGCCCACTGGGGCGATTACGCGGCGGCGAGCCCTTACCACGACCTTGTCGCCAAGCAGCCGACGACGATGTTGGCGGTCGGCGCCCTGGCGCAGAAGGAACTGGACACCAAGGATTTTGTCGCGCTGGTGAACGTGAAGGGGCTGCGCATGATGGCGATTCCGCAGATCGAGAAGCTGCGGATCCAGGCCTCGCAGCAGATCGACCAGCAAGCGGCATCGGGGCAAAAGCTTGGAACCCTGGATATGACCAAGTTCGCGCCCGTCGCCAAAGTTCTGGTCAATCAGGTCATGAATCTTGGCGAGGAATTCCTCAACGATATGGATGACGCGACCGCCAGCGCCAACATCAGCACGGACGGCATCGGCGACACCATGATCATGGATTTCCGCCCCGACTCGAAGCTCGGACAGGTCATTGGGCAATCAAAAATGACCGACGCTTCCCTCCTGGACGGCCTGCCGGACGGAAAATATCTGATGTACGGCGGCTCGATTTCCAGCCCGCAGCAGATGACCCAGTTGCTAACGGATTTCGTCGATCCGATCGAGCAGTCGATCTCGACGCTTGGGCCCGACTTCGCTTCGATCAATACCGCAATCGATGGGATAAAGACGCTGGTGCAAGCGCAGACCGGCAGCCGATTCGGGCTGATGGCGCCGAGCGGGACGCTCGGGCAGGACCCCCTCCTTCAGGCGGTTGCCATCAATACGGGCGACGCCAAGGCCATGCTCAATGCCACGCACACCATGACCGACGCCTATCAGAGCGCGATGAAGACGCTGGGACTGGATCAGGCGGCGGGGTCGACGACCGTCACCGCGGCGGCAAAGACCGTGGACGGCGTCAGCTTCGACGAATTCCAGACCGTGCTGAACATGAACGGCCAAACGCCCCAGCAGATGCAGGCGATGCAGTTCATGATGTTCCTCTACGGCCCAAATGGTCCGACCAAATACGTCGGCGCGGTGAATGACAACACGCTGCTGACTTTCATGGGGATTTCCGATCCCACAGTGAGCGCGACGCTGACGGCGATCAAGGCGAGCGACGATCCGCTGGCCAAGAGCGCCGCGCTGAAGTCCGTGGTTTCGCAATTGCCGACTCAGAGGCTCAGCGTGATGTACATCCCGCTGGATCAGTGGGCGGCAACAGCTCTGAATTATGCCAAGCAGTTCGCCTCGATGGACATGGGCGTCAAGATTCCTGAGGATCTTCCTCCGGTGGGCGTAGCCGTCGAGCGCGGATGGTTCGGCGCTGCGTGTGGATGCGTATGTTCCGACACAGCTTGTGCAGAATCTTTACACGGCCGGTATGCAGGTCTTCCTGGCGATGCACGGTCCGGGCGGTGCCGGCGGGCAACAACAGCCGCCGCAGCAGGGCAATGGCCCCGGCGGCGGTTTGTAAGGGATTATTCCGGAGCGAATAACTCGGCGATCTTCCCCACGGGATCGTCGCTGCGCATGAGGCTTTCGCCGACCAGGACAGCGGTAACGCCGGCATCCACGAGCTTCAAAACGTCCTGCCGGGTGTGAATCCCGCTCTCGCTGACCAGCACGCGCGGGTCGGCGACCAGTTCGCTGAGCCGCAGGGTCGTTCCCAGATCGGTCTTGAACGTCCGCAGGTCGCGATTGTTGATTCCCAGCAGACTGTAACTCCGATGGGGGAACCCGATGACATGATCGCGCACGCGCATCAGGTTGTCGACGTCGTGGACCTCGATCAGACAAGTCATGTTCAATTCCGTCGCCAGGATCTGAAGATCGATCATGAGCGACGTTTCCAGGCATTCGGCGATGAGCAAAATCGCGTCCGCACCGGCGGCGCGGCGATTGGTAAACCTGGTAGGGATCGATCAGGAAATCCTTGCGTAAAACCGGCAGCGGGACAGCGTCGCGCACCAGGCTGCAGATAATCCAGGCTCCCCTGGAAATATTTTTCGTCGGTCAAAACGCTCAGGGCATCGGCGCCGGCGGAGGCGAACAGCTTGGCGGTCTCGACCGGATCGAAATTCGGCTGGATCAAGCCGGCGCTGGGGGACGCCTTTTTGATCTCGGCGATCAGATTCAGCGGCTTTTTGCCGCGGCTGGTCACGGCCTGGAAAAAGTTCCGCGGGCGCGGCAGCGAGGCGATCGTCTCCTTCAGCTTCTCCAGCGGTGCGGCGGCCTTCGCGGCGGCAACCTCATGCCGCTTGGTTTCGACGATTTGATCGAGAATGCTCATGGGCTAAGATGCCGCCGCTTTGTTCGCAATAGCGGACGAATCCGACCGTTGTTGTAAATGGCGCGGATCGAATGTCAATCACGGGCGGCATCGGGAAGGAAGCATGTCGGAAATCGCATTGGGGATAGCAACGGCGATTTCGCTGGCGATGGCGGCGATGCTGGGGGTCTTCCTGCCGCGCCGTATCAAGGGCCCGGAACGCCTTGAAGAGGGGGAGCCGGCGACGACGTTGCTGAGTATCGCCGGAATGGGTCTATTCGCATGGGGAGCCGCTTCATTGCTCGCCGGGGAGGTGTCCAGCCGGCAGGGACAGTCAGGCCTCACCGACGTCCAGCAGGTCCTGTTCAACGGCGGGGTGGAGCTTGCCGGCGCTGCTGGGAATGGTTGCCGGGACCCTGGCAATCCGCCCGCAGGGAATCCGCCGGCTCGGGATCGGCCTCAGCCGGTTTCCGACAGGCCTGGTCGGCGGCATCATTTCCGTCGTGGTGGTCTTGCCGCTGATCTACTGGGTTGAGGTCGGGTCCGAAGCAATTTGGAGCCTGTTGGGCCTGAAGCATCCCGTGGCCCACGAATTATTGCTTATCCTTGGCGAAACCCAATCGCCCTGGCTGCGCGTGGCGATCGTCATAACGGCGGTGGTGCTCGCCCCAATCGCCGAGGAAATGTTCTTTCGCGGGCAAATTCAAACCTATCTTCGGTATGTCCTCGCAGTCCCTGGACGGCGGTGCTCATCACGGCCGCCTGTTTCGCCCTGGTGCATCCGACGAAATGGGCCTGGCCCTCCCTGTTTTTCCTCGGTGTATGTCTGGGATACGTGTACGAGCGCACCGGAAATTTGTGGAGCTGCATGATCCTGCACGCTCTTTTCAATCTGGCTTCGATTTACATTTACGTGCACGCGGGGTCTCCGCATTGATCATGCTGGACGCTGCTGCGGCAGCGGACTTAACCTTTTGGATATGGGCAAGCGATTTCTGGTCACCGGCGGCGCCGGATTCATTGGCTCTCATCTCACCGAGCTGCTTCTGGCGCACGGGAATTCCGTTACCGTTCTCGACGACTTTTCCACCGGGCGCATCGAGAATCTCGCTGCGGTCGCCGCCGCTCCCAATCTCCAGATTATCCGTGATTCGGTTGAAAACGAGGCGACCGTCAACGTCGCCGCCGCCGATTGCGACATGATTTTTCATCTCGCCGCGGCGGTGGGGGTTCAACTGATTGTCGATGAGCCGGTGCGCACAATTCGCAGCATCATTCACGGGACGGAAGTGGTGCTCGAAGCCGCGCAGCGGTTCGGCCGGCCCGTGCTGATCACCAGCTCATCGGAAGTTTACGGCAAGGGAGCCAAAGTCCCTTTCAGCGAAGAGGATGACGTGGTGGTCGGACCGACGGCGGCGAGCCGATGGTGTTACGCCTACAGCAAGGGGATCGACGAATTTCTCGGGCTGGCTTATCGCAAGCAGTTCGGGCTGCCGGTCGTGATCGTGAGGCTGTTCAATACCGTGGGTCCGCGGCAGGTGGGAATGTATGGGATGGTTTTGCCGAGGTTCGTGGCCGCCGCGCTCAAAGCGGCACCGCTGCAAGTTTACGGCGACGGGAAACAGACCCGCTGTTTCTGCCACGTTGCGGACGTGACGGACGCCGCTGGTTCGGCTGATGGAAAAGCCGGGCGCGGTCGGGCAGGTCTTCAATCTTGGCAGCGACGAAGAGATTTCCATCAACGATCTGGCCGGGCGGGTGATTAGCATTCTGCGCATCGGGCGGGCGCGTCGAGCACATTTCCCTCGAACAAGCCTATGGGCAGCGGTTTGACGATCTGCCCCGGCGCGTGCCGCGATTGGACAAGATTCGGTCGGTGATCGACTTTAAGCCCCGATATTCGCTGGATCAGATTATCCGTTCGGTGAAGGATTCGTTAGACCATTAACCACATCCCCTCGATAGTCGAATACATAGAAAAAGGTCAATGCGGCTGCGAGGGTTATCGGTCCGCCCAACCCGCGGCCCGGTTATTGAAACTATTTCCGATGGACTATACTTGATCTTCGTAAGCGGGCTGGCGGGGCGCGGAGTGAGGCATTCGAGGCATGTTGAACGTTGTAGCGGACACTTCAGTGATATCGTGGGACGAGGCCCTGGCCCCACACATATACGTTTTTTACGCGGCGTTTATCGTCAGCTTTATTTTCACTCCGGTGATGCGCTCGATCGCCATCTACTACGGGATCGTCGATCAACCCGATTCGGTTCGCAAAATTCATCGCGCTCCGGTGGCATATCTGGGGGGCGTCGCCGTTTTCATGGGGTGGATGGCGGGATTGGCGCTGAGTCAACTGCATCTCGTCGAGCCGCAATTGGGGACGCGTTTGCGAGTCAAGTTGTGCATCGTCGCCGCGGGCGGGGCAATCGTCTGCCTCGGCTTGTGGGATGATCTGAAGCACCTTCGCCCTAGGCTCAAAATAGTGGGGCAAATCCTGGCGGCGCTGCTCCTTCTCACTCAAGGAGTGGGGATCAATTGCCTGGGGCCGTTTTTGTCCCCGGTGGAACTTCGCATTGCCGACATTCTGGGCCACCCGTTCAACTTTCCGCATCCGCTGGTTCATGTTCTGAGTAGCCTGGTCGTGATTGCCCTGGTGGTCGGGTGCAGTAACGCGACCAATTTGCTTGATGGCTTGGACGGACTCTGCGGTGGCGTTACCGCCGTGATCGGTGCGGGGTATCTTTTTCTGGCGGTACATCTGGCGACGGAGCGGCTCGATCCCGACTGGGACATGGTGCGGATCATACTGGCCCTGGCCCTGCTGGGGGCGGTTCTTGGGTTCGTGCCGTACAATTTCAATCCCGCGTCGATATTCATGGGGGACGCGGGAAGCATGTTTCTGGGGTACGCCTGCGCGGTGATGATTATTTTGATGGGACAGGAGCAGCCGAAATGGTTTTTGGCGGCGATGGTGATGTTCGCCCTGCCGGTGCTGGATACCTCGCTCGCGTTCGCGCGGCGCTGGGTGAATCGGCGCCCATTTTCAGCGCCGACCGGCATCATTTTCATCACCAGCTTCTGGCTCGCGGGTATTCGGTTCGAAAAACCGTGGTGATCAGCTATTTGCTGGCGATCGGCTTTTGCATATTGGGCGCGCTGATCGCCTACATGCGGGCCCGGTATGCCATGGCGTTTTACATGGTGATTTTCGGATCGATCGTGGTGGCGGCGTATAAGATGGGCATGGTACACGAGAAACAGCTTGCGGACGAAGCTTTGTAATGTTTTATCGCCCCCACGAAATTCCCCTCTTCCGCCAATAACCCGAGGCCCGTATCTATCCGATTTGATCTAACAAAACAGGCTTTGCCCCGGTCCGTGTAGTATGTTAAATCATTCTTGAGCCTGAGC
This sequence comes from uncultured Phycisphaerales bacterium, assembly GCA_963844715.1. Lineage (GTDB taxonomy): Bacteria > Planctomycetota > Phycisphaerae > Tepidisphaerales > Tepidisphaeraceae > UBA1161. The sequence goes on from CAWJPJ010000007.1 coordinate 1,329,610, forward strand.
CGGGAACTGCTAGAGTTGTCCCTTAGCCTTGTTATCGGGCCTTTTTCTAACGGGAAATTGCGATGGACGTTACTGTCATTGGCTGTGGTTACGTGGGTCTGGTCACCGGAACGTGCCTGGCGAGTATCGGACATACTGTCCGAGGCGTCGAAAAAGACGCCAAGAAGCTGAAAACCCTGCTCGACGGGCAGTGCCCGATTTTCGAGCCGGGCTTGCACGAATTGATGAAAGAGAACTACGCGTCGGGACAGCTCCAATTCACGGATAACGTGAGGTCGGCGGTGAAGGACGCGGAGGTGGTCTTTCTTTGCGTCGGCACCCCTCCCAAGCCCGACGGCACAGTGGACATGAGCTACCTCGAGGGGGCTGGCAAGGAAGTCTGCGACGCCCTGGCCGAACAGAGCAACGATTACATGGTGACCATCGTCGTGAAGTCCACGGTCCCGGCGGGCACCAATCGCAAACTCTACAATTTTCTCAAACAGCAAACCAAAGCATACGTGCAAGTCGTCAGCAATCCGGAGTTCCTTAAGGAAGGGACGGCGGTGCAGGACTGCATGAAGCCGGACCGCATCGTCATCGGCGGCGAAAGCCCCGAGGCGTTCCGCATGATGCGCCGGCTCTACGATCCGCTCGTCAAGCTGGAGGATGAAGATACATTCCTGACGATGGGGTGGGAGAGCGCGGAGCTGACCAAATACGCGGCCAACAGCATGCTGGCGGCGCGCATCTCGTTCATGAACGAAATGACGATCCTCTGCGAGGCGTACGGAGCCGATATCGAAGACATTCGCAAAGGGATCGGCACGGATAAGCGCATCGGCCCGGCGTTCCTGCGAGCCGGATGCGGATACGGCGGAAGCTGCTTCCCCAAGGACGTCGCGGCGCTTGAGCATATCTCGCGAGCCGTCGGGCATGAGAACCTGTTCGTCAGCGCCATTCAGGCGGTCAACAATTTCCAGAAGAAGCGCTTCGTCGACAAAATCGAGCAGAAGCTGGGACGCCCGCTGGCCGGATCGCAAATCGCGATCTGGGGTCTGGCGTTCAAAGCGGACACGGACGACATCCGCGAATCGCCGGCGTTGGATGTGATGCGATACCTGCTGGACAAAGGGGCTCGCGTTCGCGCGACCGATCCCAAGGCCATGGAGAACATGAAGCAGGTCTTCAAGGAAGAGGTCGAGTGGTCCCCCGATGCCGTCTCGTGCCGCCGCCGGTGCGGATGCAGTCGCGCTCCTGACGGATTGGCCGCAGTTCGGGACGCTGCCGTTCAGGAAGATCGCGGCGACGATGAACACGCCGATTATTTTCGACGGGCGCAACTGCCTGCACCGCGATTTGATGCGCGAGACGGGGTTCCAGTATTACCCGATGGGAAGACCGGCGGTGGAGAATTCGCTGCGGTTGAAGAATCGGGTGTGAACTTTCCCGATACGATCGGGACCGCGCCATGGAGAAAGTCGTCTTCGTAAGAGCAGTGCCGGGGTGGAAATTGGAAGTCGCTTTCTCCGACGGGACTCGCGGCATGGTGGACTTGCAAGACCGACCTTTCGGGAAGATTTTTGAGCCGCTAAAAGACTTGAACTTTTTCAATCAAGTGCGCATTGATGAGTTTGGCGTGGTTTGCTGGCCGAATGGGGCGGATTTGGCGCCGGACGCGCTATACGAGCGGTTGAGAGCGGTTCATCCCCCGGCTTAAGCTGCCAGTCGTCACCTGACTCACAGCGACGAACGCCGACGGATAGCCATCTGTTGGCTTTTTTTCTATCATCTGCTGATATGAAACTAGAACAAACCGACCCCAAAATCGCTGAACTGATCCGTCTGGAAACCCAGCGGCAGGAATCCACGCTGGAATTGATCGCCAGCGAGAATCATGTTTCGCCGGCGGTAATGGAAGCGGCGGGCTCGGTGCTGACGAATAAATATGCCGAGGGATATCCGGGGGCTCGGTATTACGGGGGGTGCGGGTTTTACGATCAGATCGAGAATCTGGCGATCGACCGGGCCAAGCAGCTTTTTGGGTGCAAGTTCGCCAACGTGCAGCCGCATAGCGGGGCGAATGCGAATCTGGCGGCGTTCATGGCGATGATGAAGCCGGGAGATCAGTTCATCTCGCTGAATCTCGCCAGCGGCGGGCATCTCAGTCACGGGATGAAGCTGAACACGTCGGCGATTTTTTATAAGCCGGACCATTATGAGCTGGATCCGAAAACCGAGACGATCGATTTCAATTCGGTGCGAGCGAAGGCGAAGGAACTGAAGCCGAAGATGATTCTTTGCGGGTATAGCGCGTATCCTCGGACGATCGATTTTGCGCAGTTTCGGGCCATCGCCGATGAAGTGGGGGCGCTGCTGTTCGCGGACATCGCGCACATCGCGGGGCTGGTCGCGACGGGGCATCATCCTTCGCCGTTCCCGCATGCTCATGTCGTTTCGACCACGACGCACAAAACTCTACGCGGACCGCGCGGGGGACTGATCATGACCAACGATGAGGAGATGGCCAAGGCGATCAACCGCAGCGTGTTTCCAGGAAGCCAGGGAGGCCCGCTGATGCACATCATCGCGGCCAAGGCGGTCGCGTTTGGCGAGGCGCTCAAGCCGGAGTTCAAGACTTACTCCGGGCAGATCGTGAAAAACGCCAAGGCGCTGGCGGCAGCGCTACAGAAGAAAGGATATCGCCTGACGAGCGGCGGAACCGACAACCATCTCATGCTCGTCGATCTTCGGGCTCGCAACGAGTCCCTGACCGGCGCCGATGCCGAGAAGGCTTTGGAAGCAGCAGGAATTATCGCCAACAAAAATGGGATTCCATTCGATCCGCGCCCGCCCAAGGTGACCAGCGGTTTGCGACTGGGTACGCCTGCCGTGACGACTCGCGGCCTGACGGAAAAGGACGTTGAAGTCGTCGCGGATTTCCTGGATCGGGCGATCCTGGCCAAGGACGACGCGGGGAAACTGACGGCGATTCGCGCCGAAGTGGCCGAGTTCTGCAAGAAATTTCCGATGCCGCATTAACCGGGGGAATCTCGTCCCGACCGCGATTGTGACCGTCGGTCGGCGACGTGCTATAATTGCTCGCCTATGACTTACCGCGGACGTGTCAGGCAAGGCGTCATCGTGTTGGATACCCCGGTCCAATTGCCTGAGGGCACGGAAGTGGAAGTCCGAACCTCCGATCAAACTTCTGCTAATGGAAATTGGGTGGGGGGCGATCTGCAAGACGATGAGGCGCTAGTTTCCGGCTCGGTTGCCGCGGCGATTGCGGTGCTGCCCGCGGAAGACTTCAGGGACTGGGAGAAATAGCCGATGCCCCGCCTCCAGCAGGGGAGCGTCGTTTGGCGCAACTTCCGCCACCGTTCGGACGCCGGCCTGTCGTCGTTATTACGCGCGATTCTGTCGTGGGGCGAATGAACAGTCTGACGGTGGCGCCGATCACGCGCACGATCCGTAACCTCGAGACCGAAGTGATTCTTCAACCGGCCGACGGTGTGCCGACCGCGTGCGCCGTATCGTTGGACAATATCTTTACCATTCCGCGAAGTGCCTTGGGTGAGGTGATCACGGTGCTGTCCCAGGAAAAGCGAGTGATGGTCTTCGCGGCGATTCGAAAGGCCTTCGACATGCCGTAGATGATTGGGATACCCGACTCACGAGACTAGAGCCACGTCCGCCAAATTCGATCTTAACAATTGAGTAAAAGATATTTGACAGCCGATCAGGCTAGAGCATTTCCCATTTTAAACTAGCGCCATCGATGCTGTTTTGCTAATCTCCGATTCAACAAGGAGGTTGCCATGGCATCGCAAACCGCTCTGACCCGTCGATGGATCATGTCGGCGTATCGTGCCGGCAAAGGCACGAAGGAGATTTCCGCGATCTTCGGCCGATGCGAGTCGGCCGTCCGCCGCGTGCGACAGGATGAACGTGAACGGGGGACGGCCGAACCGCTGCTTCATCTTCGTGGCCGCAAGGGGAAGTTGACCGGCGAGTTGAAGACTCGTTTGAGTCGGTTCGTGGCCGCCCGGCCGGATGCCACGCTCAACGAGATCAAAGAGAAGTTGGCGCTGGACGTGTCGCTGTCGACGGTCGACCGTTGGCTCAGGAAGCTGGGCCTCTCCTTTAAAAAAAGTCTCTCCACGCGTCCGAGCAGGATCGGCCCGACGTCGCCGCCGCGCGGACGCAGTGGCGTCGGCGGCTGAAGGACGTCGATCCCGAGCGTCTTGTTTTTGTGGATGAATCCGGGGCCAAGACGAACTTCACCCGATTGCGTGGCCGGTGCGGCCGCGGCGAACGGTTGTTGTGCAAGACCCCGGCCGGACACTGGAGCACGACCACCATGATCGCCGCGGTTCGGCTCGACGGCGCGACCGCCGGCGCGATTGTTCAAGGGGCGATGGACAGCGATGTTTTTGTCGCCTGGGTGCGTGAAGCGCTCGTGCCCAGCCTGCGAAGCGGGGACATCGTGGTGATGGACAATTTGCAGCCGCACAAACATTCAGAAGTGCGACGCCTGATCGAAGCCGCCGGCTGCGAACTGTGGTTGCTGCCACCCTACTCGCCGGATTTGAATCCGATCGAGATGATGTGGAGCAAAGCGAAGCAACTGATCCGCTCGGCGGAGCCCAGAACGTTCGACACCTTGGTCCGGGCTGTGTTCGCGGCAATGGACGCCGTTACGACCGAAGATGCCGCGGGATTTTTCCGCCATTGCGGTTACCGCCAGCCGCTAGTTTAATTTGGGAAATGCTCTAATATGAAATCGACCTTAATCTCGTCACTCGTTTTCCTGGCTTTCCTCCCCTTGATAGCGGCTGCGGAGCGCCCGACGTCATTCGTCGGGAAGTTCGTTGTAGATGAAAGCACCTGGGAGCGAGAAGCTCGGACGGCCGTTCAGCAGAACAAAGTCCAATTGACCTGGAGCGTCGATGAAATGGTCGGGTGGATTAAATACCTTTCCGCTGGTTATCCCTCCATCGAAATCAAGCCGAATGGCGCATACGTGCTGAGATCGCCTTTCTTTGGCGTCGCTCATGGCCAATGGCAATTGAAGGATGGCACGCTGATCGCCAGCCCCGATAAAGTGCAAACCGAGGTAACGGAACCGGGATTCAGCGCGGTGCCGTTTTCGATCAGCCTGCGCGGGAGTGTATCGATACGCTGGAGCTGCCGATGAACCCTCCAATCTTCCACTCCAACTCGTTAGCCCTGAATAGGTTGCCGCGGCGACCAAGTTCGAATGACTGAATGGCCGGGAGGGGCGGGTCTGTCGTCTGCGGCATTTCAATTATCGACTTTTTCTCTTCATCCGCGCCCATCCGCGAAATCCGCGGTTAAAAAGAATTTAGACCGCGGATTTCGCGGATGGGCGCGGATAAGAAAAGGCAGTCTCATCGCAGGTTCTGGTGCAGCCAGACGAGCATTTTCGGCAAATAGCTCGGATCGAATTTATCCCAATCCTTGAACTCGTGCCCGGCGCCTTGGACGTCTATCATCTCCACTGAATCGCCGGCGTTGAGGAGTCTGGCCCAGAATTCCAAGACTTCCTGATGCGGAACGCCATGGTCGTTCGTGCCTTGCATTAGTAGAAACGGGGGGAGATTCGGTTTGATGTGGTTGACCGCGGACATGTCTTCGAGTTGAGCCGTGATTTGGGGATCCAGTTTTTTCGGATGGCCAGTGAGGTTTTGTAGGCCTTTACTCAGGCCACCCGATCTTAGTTTGCAATCCATGACGAGATCAGTTGGCGGAGCGAGCGCGACGACGGCTTGAACGCGAGTCGAGTCGTCAGCGATTGTTGCGGCTAGGCAGACGAGGTGGCCGCCCGCGGAGTGGCCCATCAGGGCAATGCGAGTGGGATCGCCTTTAAATTCCCCGGCGTGCGCTTTCGCCCAGCGAATGGCGGTTTGCACGTCCTCCAAACAATCCGGCCAGCGATTGGCCGGGGCCAGCCGGTAGTTGATGCAAAAGGTCGTGAAGCCGGCCTGTTTCAATGGCCCGACCAGCGAGTCGAATTCGTGCGCCTTATCGCGGCTGGTCCACCCGCCGCCATGGACCAGGATGATGACGGGATACGGACCGGAGCCCTCGGGCTCGCGGGCGTCCAACAAAAGCTTTTGATCCCCGGCTTGGCCGTATTGAATATCGTGTTGGACCGTCGAGCAGCCCGTCGCCAGAAGTATTACCGTCAAGGCCCCCGCTATGACGGATAGACTTCGAGCGCGAAAAAATACGACGGATTTGGTAACCAGAATTCTCTCGGCGGCCTTGGCGTCTTGGCGGTTAATCAATTCGCTGGACCTCGAATGGTAAAAATCCCGGAAAGCAATTATATCAGGGGGTTATGGCCAAGAATATTAAGTCGCGGGCTGAGGATTATTCGCAGTGGTATCTGGACGTCATCAAGGCGGCGCAGCTCGCGGATTACTCGCCGGTGAAGGGGTGCATGGTGATCCGCCCGGAGGGGTTCGCGGTTTGGGAGGCGATTCAGCGGGACTTGGACCGGCGCTTTCGTGAGACCGGTCATGTGAATGCCTATTTCCCGCTCCTGATTCCCATGAATTTTCTAGCCAAGGAGGCGGAGCATGTCGAGGGGTTTGCGATGGAATGCGCGGTGGTGACGCATTCGGCTTTGGAAAAAGCGGATGGGGGTTTGCGCCGGCGGGTAAGCTCGAAGAGCCGCTGATTGTCCGGCCGACCAGCGAAACGGTCATCGGGCATATGTATTCACAGTGGGTGCAGAGCTATCGCGATCTGCCGATTCTGATCAATCAATGGTGCAACGTGATGCGCTGGGAGATGCGCACACGGCTGTTCCTTCGCACGGCCGAATTCCTCTGGCAAGAGGGGCATACGGCTCACGAAACTGCCGAGGAGGCGCAAGCGGAGACGCTGCGCATGCTGGACGTGTACGCGGATTTTGCGGAGAAGTTTCTAGCGCTGCCCGTGATCAAAGGGAGGAAGACCGATGCGGAAAAGTTTCCAGGGGCGCAGACAACCTATGCGATCGAGGCGCTCATGCAGGATGGGAAGGCGCTGCAATGCGGGACGAGTCATTTCCTGGCGCAGAATTTCGCCAAGGCGTTTGACATCAAGTTCCTCGGTCGCGATCAGAAGACCGAATTTGCGAACACGACGAGCTGGGGAGTGAGCACGAGGTTGATCGGGGCGATCATCATGGCGCACAGCGACGATGACGGGCTGGTCCTGCCACCCTACGCGGCGCCGACGGTGGTGGCGATCGTGCCGATCTTCAAGAGCGACGCCGAGAGACAGGCGGTTCAGGAATTTGCCGACAAAGTCGTCGCGGCGCTGGCGGGGCCGAACGAAGTGGCCGCGGGGATGGCGCGGCTGTCGTCCGACGGGCTGCGCCATTATTTCGTGGATTCGACGACCGCACAGAAGATCGTGGTCGACTGGCGGGACGCACGCCCGGGAGACAAACAATATCACTGGGAACAGCGAGGCGTGCCGCTACGGATGGAAATCGGACCGCGAGACGTCGCGGCCGGGACCATGGTCCTCAAAAGGCGTTTTGATCGCGAAAAATCGACGGTAACCCTGGCGGAACTGTCCCCACAATGGCTACGGGGGCGGATGGAGCAGATCCATCAGGCGATGTACGAGAAGGCCAAGGCATTCCGCGATCAAAACACGCGCACGGCTACGACTTATGACGAAATGAAGAAGATCCTGAGCGAGCAGGGGGGATTTGTGCGGGTCTGGTTTGAGCCGAATAAGGCGGTCGAGGCGAAGATCAAGGAACAGACCAAGGCGACCGTTCGCTGCATTCCGCTGGATCAGCCCGGCGGCAGCGGGCCTTGCATATTTAGCGGCCAAACTACCTCGACCCAGGTTCTATTTGCCCAAGCGTATTAGGGGGCGATTTCAATAACTTGCTGCGGTGGGATGGGTTGCATCTCGCCATGCCCCGTTTTTTTGTCGCTAAATTGCGCAACTTAACTACAATTTGGGTTAAGATCGTAAAAGGAGAGGTGGGCTGTAACTTTGGCGGATGTTACAACGCAACTTCGCGAACAGGACGTAGCGGTCCGCTCCACATCTGCCGCGCAAGTCGAGGAATTAAAACGCACTGTGCATCTTTTGCGCGAGGCGTTGGATGCGAACTCGGATACGATCTTCGTCAAGGACCTCGACGACAAATATCTATTTCTTAACGTAGCCGGAACAGAGCGCTTCGGGCAGCCGCTGTCCGCGGTTCTCGGGCGCGACGTGACCGCGGTGTTCGATGCCGAGAGTGCGGCAACGTTGCGGGAGCTGGACGAGCAGGTGATGGAGACGGGGCTGCCGAACACATCGGAGCGAACGCTGCGCGTGCCCGGGGAGGAGCCGAAGATTTTCGTCGCCTGCCGCGCGCCGTATCGGGACCCGGACGGGAAGATCATCGGGGTGATCGGGGTTTCTCGCGACGTGACGGAGCAGCGGCGGCTGGAGAGGATCACCGATCAGGCGCGGGAGCAGATCGCGCATCTGTCGCGGGTGGCGTCGGTGGGGGAAATGGCTTCGAATCTGGCACACGAACTGAATCAGCCGCTGACGGCGATCCTAAGCTACGGTGGGGTTTGCCTGGACTCCGTAAAACCGGGCGGCACGGCGAAACCCAACGAGGAGATGGCGGAATATCTGTCGGAATTGTGCAAGGAGGCGAGCCGTGCCGCGGCGATCATCCGCCGGCTGCGGGCCTATCTTTGCAAGCAATCGCCCCTGCACACTCGGCAGGACATCAAACGTCCGGTCGAGGAAGCGGTCGAGTTGATGCGGCACATGTTTCAGCGTGCCGGAATGCGGCCGCGGCTGGATATCGCCTCCGATCTCCCCGAGGTCGAGGTCGATTCGGTGCAGATTCAGCAGGTGCTGATCAATTTGATTCAAAATGCGCTGGACTCGATGGACAAGCTGGATTCGGAGGAGAAGAGGCTGGTGATCCGCGTGGCGGCGACATCATCGGGGCAGGTGCGCGTCAGCGTGATCGACGGAGGCGCGGGCGTCTCGGCGGCGATCTCCGGCAAGATTTTTGAATCGTATTTCACCACCAAGCCGCAGGGATTGGGGCTGGGATTATCGATCTGCCGATCGATCGTGGAATCGCACGGCGGCAGGCTTTCGGCGGCGGCGAATGCGGATAGGGGAATGACGTTCGAATTTTCTTTACCGCCGGCGGGCCGAGCTTAAGGCGTTCCGCGCGAGTCAGGCGTATATGGAAATGCAAACGATGGCGTCGGCAGCGACTGTGTTCATCGTCGATGACGAGCCGAGCGTTCGGCGCGCCCTGCGCGTGGTTGTGGAATCGGCGGGGCTATGCGCCGAGACATTCGCCTCGGCGGAGCAATTCGTGCGGCAATATCGCTCGGCAGGGCGCGCCTGCCTGCTGCTGGATCTTCGCCTGGAAGGGATGAGCGGGCTGCAACTGCTCGACCTGCTGCGGAAGCGGAAGGTGCGCCTTCCGACGCTTATGATCTCAGGCCATGGCGACATCCGCACCGCGGTTCAAAGCATGAAACTGGGCGCGATCGACTTCCTGGAAAAGCCGCTGGTTCACGACCAATTGATCGAAAAGATCCGGCATACGCTGGACACGGCGGAGTCAAGAAGCGATTCGGGGAACGGTCCCGAAATCATGCGGTCATTGACGCCACGGGAAATACAGATCGTGAAATTGCTGATCGCGGGAAAATCGAGCAAGCAAATCGCGGCCGAACTTCAGGTCGCATACCGAACCATTTGCAATCATCGTGCTCATCTCCTGGCCAAGACCGGCGCGGAAAACACGGCGGCGCTCGTTCGCATGGCGATGGACGCGGGATTGGGCGACGTGGCATAGGAATTAATGACTATGACTGCATTGCGCAAAAATCCTTCATGAAAATTCTTATGGCTTGCCGCGGATTAACCGGGTGGGCACACATCCGATTGGAGGGGGGCATTTTGGCCGATATATCCCCTTTATTCAGTGACAGTTGGCATCGGCAGCAGCGTGCCCCGCGGGGTTTAACACGTTTGAAGTATTAAGATGCCTCCACGGATAAATGTTACAAGGCCGGGCGCCGGGCCGGAGTTAGCGGGCTTCTCTCGTTTTGACCGGTGTTTTGGATTCGGCTATTGCCTATTCCCGGCAACGTGATTGCCGTCACATTGCGCCTGCGGTAGTTGCTATGATCGGACCCTGCGAACGCGAAATCATTGCAATAAAGTTAATTTAATGGTGTCGGCTCTGCCGAAAAATGGAGTGTTGGATTTTTCATTTCGGTGGAGCAAACGGTGACCTTAATGGCTGATGCAAGCGCCGACGCTGGAAGCAAGCGGCCGCGCATTCTGGTGATCGAGGATCATACGCCGACGCGATTGGCGATGGGTAAGCTCATCCGCCAGGCGGGGGCCGACGTGGTTACCGCGCGGGATGGGGAAGAGGGCCTTAAGTATCTGATGACACAACGGTTTGACGTGCTGCTCACGGATCTGCGCATGCCGGTCATGGACGGATTCGAGTTGTTGCAGCATTGCGCAAAACTTCCCCCGAGTCATCGCCCGGCGCGGGTGGTCGCCATCAGCGGCGAATACGAGGCAGGCGTCCTTCACGGTCAGCCGGTTCAGTTCCTGTCCAAGCCGTTCAGTCTTTCCGCGCTGCTGGATGTGATCGGCGGCAAGCCGAACTAGGGCGCGGTACGAATCCTTCTTATCTAACGCAGGCAAAGAGCATTCGGCCGTAGTTCTCGCCGAAGGGCGCGACCCCGTCCTCGTCGGGGCCCAAAGGGATGACCTCGTTAAATGTGGTGTTCTTTTTCAGCCATGCCTGCACAAATTCCGGATTCCACAGCGGAAGGGTTTGCCTGAACCAGGACTCGGTGCATTGGCCGGTGTCGAAGAAGAGGACTTTTCCCGCGATGCGATCGATCAATCGGATGAACGTTTCGGCCGACAGGCTTTCCTCGCCCAGCGCGAAGTGATGCATGAGGCTGCAACAGCACGCCACGTCGTAAGTTTGCGCAGGCGCTCCAGAAACCGCACGCAATCCATCCGGAAGAATTGGCGGGGCTGGAGTCCGTAGACGGCCTGGCCCACCATGGTGGCGACGGGGTCGAGTTCGACTCCGTAAGCGTCGAAGCCGAGCCGGGTCATCTCCCGGACGAACCAACCATACCCGCAGCCGATGTCGACAAAGCTTTGCGATCTGGGCGGGAGGAGATTGTTGCCGCGAAGGAAGGCGTGCATTTTCTCGAAGCGGTCAGAGCATTTGCGGGTTTGAATCCATCGGTGTTTCAGTTCCGGAGCATCGACAGGCTGATAGACCAGGAACTTGCCCTTGGTCCACTGAACATCCATAAGAAGCGATTGAAGAGGCGTCAGGACGGGGGCCGGCTCAACGCAGACCGAAACGTGCCCGAGTCCGCGCCACATGGGCAAGGGCGAGGCGGTGATGCCCGTCGATGACCTGATAGCAGTCGGAAAATTCGATGGGGCGAACGTGGATGGGCATGCCGGGCCCGCTCTGGCCCTCCTGCGGCGCATACGCGGCCGGGTCGCCGCCGCTGAATGAAGCGATAAATCGGCGCACGACGTTCGCCACATCGTTTTCCGACCAGGCCTCGAAGTAATGCCCCATCAGGTCCACGCATTCGGCCCCATTCTTGAAATAGGGGGTTTGCTCGAGAACAGCGGGCTCGAAGAGGCGGTCGCCGATCTCCTGATACTGGCGAAGGAGCTGCGTGTGGGGAAATTGCTCGATCGATTGGGAGGCGCGCAGCAGATTGCCGGTCACCCGCGCGAGCGCGGCGGCGGAGACGCCGTTCTCGTCGCCCAGGAGGACTTTATCGAGGGTGATTTCGCGAAGCTGCGGAGCGGCCGGCGCAGGCGCGGCATCCCCGAGGAATCGCCGGGCGCGCTGCCGAAGCCCGCGCGGAATTCTGGCAATGAGCGAGGCTACCATGCCCGCTCCAGACGCGGCATGCGCAGGAAACCTGTGACCAAATCGCCCCCCTTTTGGCGCTGAGGCTGAGGGTGAACTGACAGTGTGTTCCCGAATACCTTTTCGCCAGAATTGAGGGCCATCGCAAGCTGCGAGTACGAAACCGGCACTCCTTATTGGACGGAGTGCACCAGAGGTGGGAGTTTGTACCGATTGTAACGGCTGCGCGGCCGGTTACTTGATCGTGATGAAGTCGGCGACGCTGCTCAGGTCTTTGATGCTCTGCGGGGTGGCTTTAACGTCGGCCGAAGCGCCGCGGACGATATCGGGGTGAACCTTGTTCGGCCGCTTCGTCCAAATCTGCCCGCCACGGCGTTTGGGGAGTTCCTTGAAATTCCGGCTGCGGATTTCGATAGGCCGGCGGATCGCCTTATCCCGCATGAAAAGCCGCTCAAGCGTCTTGCGAGCCGCGGCCCGGTTGACGGTTTTGTTTATCGTAATGCGGACGGTTTTTCCGGGCTTTAAGTCGATGGCCATGATGCGGTCCTTTTTGGTCGATTTAGGGGCGGGGAATATATAGCAGATTGGGAGTGGGGGCAAGTTAGTGCGAGAAGCGGTGATGGGCTACTTTGAATATTCAGGCTTGGCTGGCACAGTTCCACATTCCGGGCAGCGGCCTGGGGTGGCGCGGAGGTCGTACCCGCAGGTGGCACAGAGGCCTTGCGCGAACCGTCGGCGTTGCTTGGTTTCCCGGCGCTTCCATAGGGCGGCGAGGATCATCGCGGGTAAGAAGATGACCGCGAGAGGAAGAGTTATGCTCTGCTGGCGAACAATCTGCATAGGACGCTTTCCCATTTTGTCCGTTACGAGGAATGAATCGCGATAGTTGAGATACACGATTTCAAAGCCCTTGAACCGAATATCAGTGGTGGGTGGCGTTTGCACACGTTGGTTGATGAAATATGGGTAGACGGGGGACCGGCTTGAAGTGTGCTCGAAGCGATGGCCCCACGGAATAAACCCATCGAGATCGCCGTGCCATTCCCAGTACTCGTGCCATAATTGCAGCCCTCCATGAGCGCAAACGACCTTTCTCGACTCCGTATAAATGTACGGCTGGAATGAGTCGTCGGTCCAAAGCAGAGAATCCTGAATCCAATAGCTTCGCACCCAAACTATGGCGGTGACCGCGGCCAGCAGCAGAGACAATGCCGCGAGCGCGCTGAGGAGCCATCGGTGTAGGCGTCTCATCAGGGAAAATTATACCGCGCGACCGACGGTCAATTGGAATTCAAGGTCTTCGCGGGGACGGTTCCGCATTCCGGGCAGCGCTCTGGCGTGGCGCGGAGGTCGTAGCCGCATTGGGAACATAGATTCGTAAACATTTCGCAAAGAGTTTTCTCTGCGAAATATTTTCTGGAGTTGATGTGAATCGATATGCCAACAAACCCTTGAACGATGAAAATCCACCAAGCGGCGGCAAATTCGTTGAAACGGACTAGCCAAAGCGCTGAGAGAAAGGCCAATAGAGCCAATAGCAATCCTAGCCAGGTTTGCCAGTGCCGGTACGCTTGGCCATGAGCGAGTCGGATTAGACGCCATCTCTCTTTGATTGGCAGCGCCCCTAGACCGGCCCGCACCGCGGGGTAGCTGTGTGATAGAAAATACCACCGGATAGCACGCCAGAATTGAGAACTGGTGCGGCGTACGAAATTCACATGCTTCATCCTTTCGGACCAGCGCAACCAATTCCTCAATCACCCGCGCATAACATGCCGAACTGGCGGCCAGCGCTCACCTGATTGATCCCACAGTGCTCATCATACGGAAAGTCCATTGTGGCATTGCGCCCTGAAAGGGGTTTGGGGGCCATTCCGTCCATATAAAGCGTGAGTTTCCAACCGCAAACCTGTGATAGAATTGCCCCATGACCACCCAGTCGGCCCCCATCGCGGATGTTCGAACATTGGTGGACCGCGTGCTTCTGGATGCACTGCGGGAGCGGGCGAGCGATTTGCATTTGGAGCCGCAGGCCGATGGGTGGGAGATTCGGTATCGAATCGACGGGATGCTGGAAACGCGGCAGCGCGTCGAGACGACCGTCGGGCGGGCCGCGGTCGCGCGGCTCATGGTGATGGGGAAATTGCTGACCTACCGACTGGACGTGTCTCAGGAGGGGCGGATCAGTTTCGAATTCGAGGGCAGAGAGATTGAGCTGCGGCTTTCGGTGATGCCTACGGTGCATGGATTGCGCGCGGCGGTGAGGATGCCGGCGGAATATCTGCACCCGGGGACTTTGGAGGAGCTAGGGATGCCGCCCGGGGTTTTGGAGGGGCTGCGGCGATTCGCCAGCGCGGAGTCGGGGATGCTGATCCTCACCGGGCCCGCCGGCTCGGGGAAGACGACGACGATTTACGCGCTGCTCGCGCAGATTGTGGCAACTCAACCGGGGTTGAGCGTGATTTGTTTGGAAGACCCCGTCGAGCGCCATCTTCCCGGCGTGACACAGATCGAAGTTTCCCCGTTTGGGCAGCTCACCTATGAGCGGGCGCTGCGCAGCATCCTGCGGCAGGACCCGCAGGTCCTCATGCTCGGAGAAATTCGCGATGCCGCCACCGCGACCCTGGCGGTGCAGGCGGCGCTTTCGGGCCACCGGCTGATTACCACGCTGCACGCCTCGATGCCGGCGGGGGCGATCGGGCGACTTTGGGAGATGGGGATCGAGCCGTACCAGATCACCAGCAGTTTGCATTCAGTTTTGGCGCAGAGATTGGTGCGGCGAAAAGCCGAATCCGGATATCACGGGCGGGCTCCGTTGGCGGAACTTGTGGCCGTGGACGGGGAATTGAAACGGGCGATCTTGGAGAAGCGGGATGCCGATGCGTTGGCCGCCATCTATTGCCGGCGGCCAGGTTATCAGAGTCTTCGTGAGGCCGGGCAAGCGCTTTTGCGGCAGGGAATTACCGACGAGGTGGAACTAACCCGGGTTTTGGGGGCGTGAAAGAATTGCCCGGGCAGTCCGTCGTGTATTTTGGAACGAGCGGCATGACGACCGAAACCCTTCAATTCGCGCCCCCCGGAGCCGCAGGCCGATGCCGACCTGGAGCTTTTGCGGCGGTGGACGAATCGCGGCGACGCCGAAGCCTTCGGGCGGATCGTTCACCAATACGCAGGGTGCGTTTACGCGACCTGTCTGCGGATTTTGGGAGATGGCGCGCGGGCTCAAGACGCCTCGCAGGAGACGTTCTTCCGCTTGATGCGCTCGCGAACCCAAGTTACGCAGAATCTCGGCGGCTGGCTGCATCGCACGGCCACGCATCTCGCCCTGGACATGCTCCGCAGCGAGACGGCCAGGCGGCATCGCGAGATCGCCTACGCGGATCAGAACAATCACGAGGCCTGCACCTGGGCGGAGCTTTCCCCATGCGTCGATCAGGCGCTGACGGAACTGCCCGAGGAATTGCGAGCGCTGCTGGTGGATCATTACCTGATGGGCAAATCGCAGGTGGAACTGGCGGAGCGAACCGGCCTATCGGCCGCGACGATCTCGCGGCGTGTGCATCAGGGATTGGAAGAGCTGCGCGAGCGATTGAAGCTCAAGGGGATTTACGCGCTGCCGGCGGTATTGGCGGGATTGCTTTGCCACGTGGCGGCGCGAGGCGGTCTTGCGAAATCCCTCGACCCGGCCGCTCTGGAAACAGCTCCTGGAGCCGCGGCGATTGGTGCCTCTGCTCGGAGGCGTGGCGGCGATCCTGCTGATCGAATGGCTGTGCTTCGGCAGCTTCGTGCCGTTTCATCAATCGAGCAGTGCGCCGCCGGAGCCGGTCAGTCATAGCCGCTGAGAAATCGTTCCCGACGAAAAGTTTCCCAGGAGATTTTCGATGACTCGATCGGAGTCCGCAGGATTGACGTTTGCGTATCACGCCCGGACCTCGTCTGGCCTGGAAACTCGCGTCGGCCGATCTGGGTGTTTGAATTTAATTATCCGCGCCATCAGCGAAATCCGCGGTCAAATTCTTTTTTTACCACCGATGACGCGGATTTCACGGATGGCGGAAGCCCAACCCCACGGAGGATAAAGACGCATGACCCAGCAGGCCGCGCTTGAAATTGCTCGTCAGCCGGTTTAACACGCTGGCTCGATGACCACAGATCAGGAATTGGCGTCGGCGGTTCAATTGCATCAGGCCGGAGATCGCGCCAAGGCGGAGGCGATCTATCGGCAAATTCTGGCTCGCGAGCCGAATAATGGCCATGCATTGCATCTACTCGGCGTGATCGCCTTGCAAAACGGGAGAAACGAGGAGGCGGTCGAGTTGATTCGGCGGGCAATCGCCAATGGACCGGATTGGGCGGATTTTCATTTCAATCTGGGGTCGAGTCTTGCGGGGCTGCGGAGATGGGATGAAGCGGCGGCGGAATTTCGGCGGGCGCTCCAGATTCAGCCCCGGGTGGCGCAGACATTTCTTTCCCTCGGCAACGTCCTCTCAATACAACGGAAACTGGATGAAGCCGCGGATGCTTACCGGCACGCGATAGACGTTAGAAGCAATTTCGCCGAGGCTCACAACAATCTGGGGAACGTGCTGCGCGAATTAGGCCGTCTAGGCGACGCGGTTGACGCCTATCGTGAAGCGCTTCGCCACCGCCCCGATTTCTCCGCCGCCGAATTCAATCTGGCGGCGACATATGAAGCCGAGGGAAACGCGCGGCAGGCGATCGCCATCTACTCCCGTCTCGTGAATCGGTTCCCCGATGATTTTCTCTCGCAAAACGCGCTGGGGGCGGCGCTGGGGGGGCAGTGGCAACTGGACGACGCGGAAGCAGCCTTGCGGCAGGCGCTCCGCTTGCGGCCGATGTCGGCGGAAGCGCTGAACAATCTGGGAGCCGTGCTCAAGGAGATGGGCCGCATCGAGGAGGCGCTGGATTGTTTTCGCCGGGCGATCGATGTCGCGCCCGATGCGCTGGTCCCGCACGAAAACTATCTGCTGATGATCCACTACAGCGATCAATTCGACGGGCCGAGGATTCTGGCCGAGATGAAGAAATGGGACCAGCGTCACGCCAGGCCCCTCAAGAAGCTGGACCCCCCGCCGACACTAAGCCGCGCTTCCGGCCGCAGATTGCGGGTCGGATACGTGTCGCCGGATTTTGCGGATCATGTCGTGGGCCGAAACCTTTTTCCCCTCTTTCGCGAGCATGATCGGGAAGCGTTTGAAGTATTCGCCTACAGCAATCTCCGCCGCCCGGACCGGATTACCGAGCAGTTTCGGACTCATTCCGATCAGTGGCGCGACGTGTCGCGATTATCCGACGACGCCCTGGCCCGGCAGATTCGAGACGACGGGATTGACATTCTGGTCGACCTGGCCGGGCATACGCATCGGAATCGACTCCTGGTCTTCGCCCGCCGGGCGGCGCCAGTCCAAGTGACATTCGGCGGGTATCCGGGCGGCACGGGGCTCGCCGAGATGGATTATCATTTGACGGACCAGTATCTCGATCCGCCCGGCATGACGGAAATCCATTACGTCGAAAAACTGATTCGAATGCCCGACAGTTTCTGGTGCTACGACCGGGAGGCGATGGGGCTGGAGGACGGGCCGCCGGTCGGCGCACTGCCGGCGGAAACCACGGGGTTCGTCACGTTCGGATGCCTGAATAATCTTGGGAAGATTACGCCCAATACGCTTCAGCGATGGTCGAAGGTTCTCAACCGCGTGCCCAACTCACGAATGCTTTTACTTGCGCCCGAAGGTTTGTTCCGGGGTCGCATCATCGAGCAACTTCGAGTCGACCCATCCCGCGTTTCATTTATTCCGCGCATCACGCGGCTGGAATATCTCGCGGCGCACAATCGCATCGACGTGGCACTCGATTCGCTTCCATACGGATGTCATACAACGGGATTGGATTGCTTGTGGATGTCCGTGCCGATCGTTACGCAGATTGGGGGAACAGCGTGCGGGCGAGCGGTCTTCAGTCATCTATCGAATCTGAAACTGACTGAATTGGCGGTGCCGAGCGACGATGAGTTTGTGGAACTGGCGGTGCGACTGGCCGGCGATTTAGATCGGCTGAGAGAATTGCGAGGGGAAATCCGCCAGAGAATGCTTGATTCCCCCCTGATGGACGCCAAGCGATTTGCGCGGAATGTGGAGAATGCGTTTCTCGAAATGGCGGCTGGCGCGCGCTAATGCAAGAAATCCCGCGTAGATCGACCGCGTCAAGTTGGCACTGGCGGATTACAGGCCCCAATTTCCTCCCAAATTACCAAAAACGGCCATAATTGGATGGCAAGGATACGTTTTCCCACACTTTCCCCGGCGGATTATCCAAACAATTTCCACTACAAAATCAGCAGAAAAATATGGACGTCTGGGTTTCATATAGTAACATTCCCTACCAGCGGAGATAGGCCTGCTTGGAGAGGGTCCAGGTCGTCAAATGGTAAGGCTGCCCGGATCCGGCAGGGGAGATTAGGAAAATTCGATGCGGATTTTGTGTTCGCTGCCACAGCGGCCCGCGCGGGTGCTTCCTGTTTAACAAAATGATGCTGACTGCCGCGGGGGCGGCCGTGCCCATGCTGGCATACCAGGCCGCTGCGCAGGCGCAGTTCCAGCCAACTCTCCCGACGATCAGTCCGCTCGACTTCAACGTCACCGAGGCAAACGGGGGCGTTTCCGGCGCGAGCATCGATGGCGGTGCGACCGCCGGGACGGGGAGTTCCGTCAACAACACGACCGTCCTCCAGGACTTCATCAACTACGCCTCGACCGCCACCACGATGGTCAACGGCGTGACCGTAACCGGGGGCACCGTGGAGCTTCCCGCCGCGGCCGCAGCCTATTTCACGAAGACTCTGACGATTGATAGCGATGTCAACCTGGAAATCGACTCCGGTGCCACGTTGGAAAACAGCTCGCCGCTCACGACGCTGCTGACCACCAGCGGCAACATCACCAACGTCGCGATCACGGGCGGCGGCATCCTCAATAACAATGAAACCAGCGCCACGTCCAGCAACAACATGCTCGCGCTGTCGAACATCACCAACCTGCTGGTGAACGGCGTGACCATCGAAAACTCGCCCCACGAGCACCTGGTCCCCGAGGGTTGCAACAACGTCACCATCAACGCGATAAAAATCACCGATACGAATTTCCTGGGCAATACGGACGGGATCGACTACTCGGGGAACAATTTCCTCATTGAGAACAGTACGATCGCCGACGGCGACGACGATATCGTCGCCAAGCCCGGTAACACCGAGCCGGGAACTTTCTGCAGCAACATCCTGATCCAGAACGACGTCATCACCAACGGGCACGGAATCTCCATCGGCGGAGAAACGATCGGCGGATTGAACAACATGACCGTGAACAACATCACGTTCAATTCTCCCACGCTGAACGCCGTGTCCAACGGCATTCGCCTCAAGGCGGGCCGCGGGAACGGCGGGCTGGTGACGAATGTCACCTACAACGACATTACGATGATTAACGTCGGGACGCCGATTCAGATCAGCAGTTGGTACGTGAACGGCAGTACCGACGCATGGCCAAACACGGTCGTGAACGGCGTAAACACTACAAACGCCGCCGCCGCGAGCAACGCGGCGGTCAATGCCACGACGCCGATTTGGAAGAACATCACGTTCTCCAACATCACCGAGACCCACTCGGCGAGCAATTCGCTGATCTACGGGTTGCCCGAATCACCGGTGCAGAACGTCATCTTCAATAATGTGTCATTGGATCGTGCCCTCACGGTCAATTACGCCGGTTACAACGGCACCTATAGCCCGACCCTGGTATCCGGCCTGGATATCCAGTTGATCAACACCACATTGAATGGGACATTAATGGTTCCCGGTTCGGCGGCCGCCGAACTCGCGAATTCGACCTACTTCACTCAATCGCCCAACGGGATGTATCAGGCCGATGTCGCCATCGAGGGTGCCGTCGTTCCAGAGCCAAGCTGCGGATTCCTGCTGGCGGGCGGCTTGGCGCTCATGATGCGAAGGCGAAAGCCGGCGGACCCGGCCGCCGTGGGAAGTTCGAGTTAGTCGCAGGCGACAACCGAATCTCGACCACAACTCGATCCCTATGGCACAAGCACCCCGTAGGGCTACATCGTACTTTGCGCAGAACTTGAACCCGCCGCGGAATGCTTGGCCGGAAATCCCTATTGACGGCGATAGATTGTCGCTGATCGATAACTGGCCCCCATTTCCAGCCCAAATTAGCGGAAATGTCACTTTGGATAAATCAACTTGCATTTTGAGGCGCCCTCTAACTTGGTTCTTCCCGATTACTCCACTGCAAAATCGACAGATAAATGTGGACGTGGGTGATTCGTATAGTAATATTCCCTATAGCGGAGACAGACCTGATTGGAGAGGGTTAAGGTCGTCTATGGTAGGGCTTCCCGGATACAGGTTGGGGAGATGAGGAAATTTCGATGCGGATTTTGTGTTCGCTGTCACAGCGGCCCGCGCGTCAACGCCCCTTGTTTAACAAAATGATGCTGACTGCCGCGGGTGCGGCCGCGCCCATGCTGGCTTACCAGGCCGCAGCGCAGGCGCAGTTCCAGCCAACTCTCCCGACGATCAGTCCGCTCGACTTCAATGTCACGGAAGCCAACGGCGGCGTCTCTGGCGCGAGCATCGATGGCGGAGCGACCGCCGGGACCGGAAGTTCGGTCAACAACACCACCGTCCTCCAGGACTTCATCAACTACGCATCGACCGCCACCACGCTGGTCAACGGCGTGACCGTCACGGGCGGCACAGTGGAGCTTCCCGCAGCGGCGGCAGCCTACTTCACCAAGACTCTGACCATCGACAGCGACGTCAATCTGGAAATCGACTCCGGCGCCACGTTGGAAAACAGCTCGAATCTCACGACGCTGATCACGACCAGCGGTAACATCTCCAACGTCGCGATCACCGGCGGCGGAATTCTCAATAACAACGCCGGCAACAGCACCTCCAACGACAACATGCTCGCGCTGTCGAACATCACCAACCTTCTGGTGAACGGCGTGACCATCGAAAACTCGGCACACGAGCACTTGGTCCCCGAGAATTGCAACAACGTCACCATCAACGCGATAAAAATCACCGATTCAAACCTGACTCGGAGCAATACGGACGGGATCGACTACGCCGGCACCAATTTCCTGATTGAAAACAGCACGATCGCCGACGGCGACGACGACATCGTCGCCAAGCCCGGCGAAAACACCGGGACGGACACGTTCTGCAGCAATATCCTGATCCAGAACGATGTCATTACCAACGGGCACGGAATCTCCATCGGCGGTGAAACGGTTGGCGGATTGAACAACATGACCGTGAACAACATCACCTTCAATTCCCCCACGCTGGACGCCGTGTCCAACGGGATTCGCCTCAAGGCCGGCCGCGCGAACGGCGGCATGGTGACGAATGTCACCTACAACGATATCACGATGATCAATGTCGGGACGGCGATTCAGATCAGCAGTTGGTATGTGAACGGCAGCGATGCGTGGCCAAGTGCGAACGGCGTTTCAAACGCCGCCGCCGCGACCAACGCGGCGGTCAATGCCACCACGCCCATCTGGAAGAACATCACCTTCTCAAACATCACCGAGACCAATTCCGCGAGCAATTCGGTAATCTATGGGGTGCCGGAAGCTCCGGTGCAGAACGTCGTCTTCAATAATGTCTCGCTCGATCGTGCCCTCACGGTCAATTACGCCGGTTACAACGGCACCTATAGCCCGACCCTGGTATCCGGCTTGGATGTCCAGTTGATCAACACTACATTGAATGGGACCTTGATGGTTCCCGGTTCGGCGGCCGCCGAACTTGCGAATTCAACCTACTTCACTCAATCGCCCAACGGGTTGTATCAGGCCGATATCGCCATCGAGGGCGCCGTCGTGCCCGAGCCAAGCTGCGGCTTCCTGCTCGCGGGCGGCCTGGCGCTCGATGATGCGCAGGCGTAAGCCGCGCAATCCCGTCCCCGCGGGAAGATCGAGCTAGCCGCCGCCGATTTCTGATTCGAATATTCGCAACACCCACATCCCTGCCGCACCTGCGGCGGGGATTTTCTCTTGATGGCCGACCACGCAAAGCGGTTGCGCACCTCTCTCGATAACCTTTGAGTCCAATAACCGGATGGCGGCGATTTTTTTCGCCTGGAGGCGTTGCGGCATGAATAAGCCGATTTCTAACGCCGAATTGCGGGATAAGAAATCATTGTCCCCAGAAGAATCCGCGTCGGAGCATCTGCTGATCGCGACCGGCGATATCCGGCGGCGGGAGTTTCTGCGGAAATTCCTTACCGAGCAGGGTCCGCGATTCAAACTGCGATTCGCCGACGAGCCGGATTGCCGCGCGAGGCCCTTCTGGACGAATCAATCTCCGCGGTGGTGACGGACCAAAGAATGATCGACGCGATGGAAAACCAGTGGGGCGAAAAGAAGAAGCCGATCGTTCTCTTTCCGACCCTGTCACGCGACGGGGATTTCAGCCCGACGGCGAACCCGCGCCATCTGCGCCGCTTCATCCGCGAAGAAATGAAATTATTCATGAATCGGCTGAATCACGCGGTGAGCCAGTGGAGACGAGCGCACAGCGATCGGCGCGCCCCATGGGGAAAGGGAAAAGTCCGCGCGCAAGACCGCTCTGATCCGATGTGCGGATTTATGGGCGCATCGGCGCTGGAACAACTCGGCCCGGCCAGCCCCGAAGCGAATGAGCGGCGGCAGGTCGTGGGATGCGTGGTGTTCAAGCTGGGAGGCGCGCAAAAAAACGGGCAGGCGTGCGACCGGACGCTTTATCTGGCGGCGCGAACCCTCCGCCAGCATATGAAGCGCGCCGATCTCGGGGTCTGCCTCGACGAATCGACTCTGGCGGTAGTGAAGCCTTCGTCCCCGCTGGGGGAATGCTGGATCTGGGCGGAAAACGCACAGAGGCGGTTCGACGGAACGGGAGCGGTGCGATCGGGGCAGGTTGCCGTCGTGGGAGTCGGGGTGCACGAGATCGCCGCCGCGGGCGCATCGGCGCCCGCCATAAAGGCGGCGATCGCCGACGCCGAACGGTCGGCCAAATCACATGGTGCATTTGCTCGAGGAGAAGGCGCTGCTGGATCCGCTTACCGGTCTGGGCAATCGCGCCATGTACGACCGCCAAATGGCGGCGGAAATCGCGTCGCGCATTCGATTCGGAACGCCGCTTTCCTGCATCGTGATGGACATCGATCGCTTCAAGGAACTCAACGACACCTGGGGGCATCCGTTCGGGGATGGCGTCTTGCGCGAGGTGGCCGGAATCATCTCCGGGGCATGCCGGACCGGCGATATCGCCTGCCGGTACGGCGGCGATGAGTTTGCAATCATCTCGCCGCGAACCGGAGCGGCGGACGCCGTGCTCCTGGCCCGCCGAATTCAGGAGAATGCGGCCAAAACCGAATTTCGAAAAGACGGGCAATCGATTCGCATTTCAGTGAGCATCGGAGTCGCCGATGCGGGGGATTTATACGATCGAACGATGTTCCAAAGGGCCGATGAGGCAATGTACTGCTCGAAGGAAAAAGGCGGCAACTGTGTAACAATGACGTCGATCCTGGCGCAATCCGCCGCGGCGTGAAGATAGGGGGGTTGGATCGAACGACTTGGTTCGGAAGCACGCCATTTTTGCCAGCGGTTCGCTGGAAAATGACAAAAGATTTCGCGGATTTTTGGGGGCTGGGCGGACAATTCCATGGTAGCCTTGCGAACCTGCGGAAGAGTGGACGGGAGATTGGCTTGGGCGCGCGGGCAGTCCGGCGCGACGGGCTGAGCGTAGGACGGCGAAAGATTTTGGATGCGGATTTTGCACTCGCTGCCCGCGCAACGCGCGCATAGTCCCTTTATTAGAAATGTGTTGTGGTCCGCGGTTTGGACGGCATCGCCGTTCCTTGGATGGAGCGCCGCGCAGGCCGATCCCACGCTGCCGACGATCGGGCCCGTGGTTTACAACGTGACGTTGCCCAACGGGGGCGTCAGCGGGGCAAGCATCGACGGCGGGTTGACCGCCACCGGCGACGGAACCAGCAACGACACGTCGATCATCCAGGCTTTCCTCAACTATACCTCGTCCACCGAGACGATCGTGAACGGCGCGACAGTAAACGGCGCGACGGTGGAAATCCCCGCGTCGGCCGCGCCGTATATGTCCAACGAACTGGTCCTGGGCAGCAACGTCAATTTGCAAATCGACTCCGGAGCGACGCTTCAGAACATGACGCCAGCCAATACCTTGATCGCGAATACCGAATTCAATTCGAATATCGAAATCACCGGGTCGGGGATCATCAACGACAATGCGTCGACGACGAGCAACAACGACATGATCGCTCTGTATCTCGTGGAGAACCTGCTGGTCAACGGCGTGACGATCGAAAACGCGTCTCATGAACACCTGGTGACCGAGGGGGACTCAAACGTCACCATCAACGGAATCAAAATTTCCGACGCGCTGACCCTGTCCAATACGGACGGCGTGGACTATTCGGGGTCGAATTTTCTGATCGAAAACTCAACGATCTCGGATGGAGACGACGACATCGTCGCCAAGGCGGATGAAGGGCCCGTTAACAACGTCAGCATTCTCAACGACGTGATACTTCGCGGGAACGGAATATCGATCGGCGGGGAGACGAATTACGTGCGCTTATGTTGTCCACCACATAAGCGCACTTATGTGTTGAGTTTAGTTATGTGCTCGGCCGTAAGAGATGTTCCTGTGGTCTGTGGGCCTTCTCGCTTCTGATCTGTTACGGCAAGAGCATTATTTTCGTTGGATTCATCCCGTGTGCGCCATCATTCGATCAGCTAATGCTGTTCCACTCCCACGCCGATACTCGCAACATAACTAATTGATCGTCCACGCCTCATTGCCGAAGCAGCGGGCAAAGCCGATCTCGATTTGTTCCGCGATGTTTGAGCAGTTTGTCACCCGTCGAAAGCATTTGCAGTTGCACCGCGAAAGCCCGATGCGCGAGGAACGGGAACGTTACCTGCGGCATCTGGTCGAAGATGGCCGCGCGCTGGAGACGTTCAAACATGCTGCTGGATATACCCTCCATGCTGCCATATTGCTGGACCTCAAGCCTGGACAGGTTGTTAACGAGGAACAGTTGGCACGTTGGGTCCTAAATGGCGTGACGGCAACTTTCGCGGCGGCTTGCATCGTAGGAAGCCATCGGCCGCCACCATCCATAAATTCCTGGGCCGGATAAGACATTGGCTGGCATTTTGCGGACGCATGGAACGTTCGTTCATCCGCGGGCCTTTCGATGATCTGATGCAGGGTTTTATCGAGTTCAAGCGCGCCGAACATGGATGGTCGCCCTGTACCGTCGGCATTTACCGCCGCGACGTTGGCCTGTTTCTAGCCTGGGCGGCCAAACATCCGGGCGGCGATTTGCGGAAGCTCGACGCGCGAATGTTGACGGGCTATCTACAGGAACCACAGTTCACGCGATGGTCGCGGTGCTCCATCGCCAGCCATATCTGTCACGTGCGCGTGTTCTTGCGCTGGCTCGGCGGTCGGCGCGGTTGCGAACCAACCCTGTGGGACTGCATCCATGCGCCGCGGCTCTATCGCCACGAACGCTACCCCCAGGGGCCGACATGGGCACAAGTCCGTGAACTGCTTGATTCAGCCGATACCAACGATCCTGTCGACGTTCGCGATCGCGCGATGATGCTGTTGATGGCCGTTTATGGTTTTCGCTCAGGCGAAGTTTGCGGCCTGCGCCTGGAAGATATCGACTGGGAGAATGGGGTCATTCGTCCGCCACGGCCGAAGCTGCATCGTGTCGGAACCTATCCGCTCATTTCCACCGTGGGTGATGCCATCGTCGCCTATCTGAAGATCCGGCCCATCTGCCGGCACAGAGAGGTCTTCATTTCCATGCTTCAGCCTTATCGCCCGTTGATGTCGGCTGCCACGGTCGTCTGCGACCGCCAGAAGTCGCTGGGCCAAAAGCTCAAGCGTTACGGACCGCACGGCTTGCGTCATGCTTGTGCAACCCATTTGTTGTCGGAGGGATTCAGCCTCAAACAGATCGGCGATCATCTTGGGCACTCCATCGTTCAGTCCACTGAGATTTACGCCAAGGTGGATATGACGAGCTTGATGACGGTGGGCGACGTCGATTTGGGCGAACTGATCGAGTTCAACGCCGCCTGCGAGCGCCGACACTCTCGGCATCCCGACCGGTTTTGCGCGACGCGATGCGCTCGGCGGCAACTGTATGGTTATGTAGCCTGAAGGAGCAGGAATGAAGGTCTCGGCCTGTGTTAACAGTTACGTGGAGTACCGCCAATCACTGGGCATTGGTTTTTGCAGAGAAAAAGGCCTGCTCCACGCCTTTGCCCGAGCCGTTGGCGATGTCGAGCTGCGGCGCGTGACTCCTCAAACAGTGCGCCGCTATCTCGATGGAGATGGCCCCGTCACCAACTATTGGCTCTCCAAGTATCATGCCCTGGCCGGTTTTTATCGGTTTGCGATCAGCCGCAAGTACGCATCGGCGTCTCCGTTGCCGCGGGACAAGCCTCGTCGGCAGTGGTCGTTCATTCCCTACATTTATTCGGTCGCGGAGATGAAGTCGCTCTTGGAAGCGACCAGTCAGCGGTATCGCAACTGTTGGTTACTCAGCCCAGCCACCATGAGAACGATTCTGTTGCTGCTATATGGCAGCGGGCTTCGCATCAGCGAAGCGTTGGCGCTGAATGTGGAAGACGTGGACCTGCGGGCGAGCATCCTTACCATCCGCCAGACCAAGTTCTACAAAAGCCGGCTGGTGCCGATCGGCGCTGACCGGCGCAGTCTGCTGATCGCCTACCAAGGCAAGCATCGCGCCGGCGACGCCGGCAATGACAAGCCGTTTCTAACCGATCGCACGGGACGGCGGATTGCCAAGCAGACCGCGCAACACAGCTACAAGCTCCTGCGCGAACAGATTGGAATCCGCCGACCAACCAGCTTTTTCTTTCAGCCGAGGTTGCATGATCTGCGGCATACCTTCGCTGTGAACCGGCTGATTAGCTGGTACCGCGCGGGCAAGAACGTTCAGCAATTACTACCACGCTTGGCGACGTATCTGGGCCATCGCAGCGTTCGCGAGACGCAGGTTTATCTGCAACTGACCAGCGAACTGGCCCAGGAGGCAAGCTCTCTCTTCCGCAACTACGCCTTACCGATGGCAGGATGATGACACAAAAAAGCGTTTTACTGGGTACGTGGATTCGCCGTTTCCTTCTGGAACATCTGGTTGCCGAACGCAATTTATCGCGCAACGCACAGCGCAGTTATCGCGATGCCTTCGCTCAGTTGATGCCTTTCGTCTCCAAGAAGACAGGTGCGGCGGTGGATCGCCTGACAGTCGATGCGCTCTCGCCTGATCGGTTGCGAAGCTTTTTGTCACACCTGGAATCAGAGCGCAAATGCACCATACGTACTCGCAACCAGCGGCTTGCCGCCATCCACGCCTTCGCTCGCTTTGTCGCCGACCATGCACCCGAACACATCGCCTGGTGCTCGGCAATCCGGGTTATTCCATCGAAGCGGTTCCATCGACCGGCGCTGTGCTATCTCGATAAGCCGGAGATTGACGCTCTGATCGCCGCGCCGGATGTTGCGCGCCAGATTGGTCGCCGCGATCATGCACTGCTGCTGTTTTTGTACAACACCGGCGCCCGCGTGAGCGAGGCAGTTGCGGTGACGCTGGCTGATATCGAACGCCGCGCCGATGGCGCCGGATCGGTGCGCTTGGTTGGCAAGGGGAACAAAACTCGATTTTGTCCGCTCTGGCCCACGACGATCGACAAGCTCAAGGAACTGGCTGACAACCGCGCCCAAGGCGAAAAACTGTTCTTAAACCAACGCGGCGAGCCGCTCACACGTTTCGGCGTTCATGCGTTGGTGTCGCGGCACGTCGACGCGGCCAGCAGGAAAGTCGCAACGCTGGCCAGGAAGCGAGTCGGGCCGCACACGATCCGCCACACCACCGCAACACATCTACTGCGCGCTGGCGTGGACATCAACACCATTCGCGCCTGGCTTGGTCACGTGTCAATCAATACGACCAACGTGTACGCCGAGATCGACTTGGAAACCAAAGCAAAAATGCTCGCCACATGCGAGCTCACTGGGCCAAGGTCGTCCAAACGCAAATCATGGAAAGCCAATCCAAAACTGATGGAGTTCTTGCAGGCATTGTAAAAAATTATGTGGTCACAACAGCCTATCGCGTCCAGGGAAGCCACTGGTTGGTGTGATCTGACAACATAAATATACTCAACACATAAGGCTTGAACAATATGACTGTGAACAATGTCACCTTCAACGGGACGACTTACGGATTGCGCCTGAAAGCCGGTCGCGGCAATGGAGGATCGGTGACGAATGTCACCTACAACGACATCAGCATGCCCAATATCGGGACGCCGATCCAGCTTTCAAGTTGGTACAACGCCACCAGCGGATCCGATGCGTGGCCCTCGACGGCGGCCAACGCAGGCACGGCCGCGGTGAATTCGACCACCCCGTTCTGGAGCAATATCACGTTTTCAAACATCACTGTGAATACCGCGGCGCAAAAGTCGTCGATTTATGCGCTCCCCAAAGCGCCCGCGCAGAACATTCAGTTCATCAATGACAACCTGGGCGACAGCGATTTGCAGGTGAATTATGCGGGGTTCAGCGGCGCCTACGATCCCACCCTGGTGCCGGGGGTTGAGGTGTTGCTGGAGAATACGACGATCGATCGCCGCCTGGTGACTTCCGCGGCGGATCTGACCAACAGCGATATATTCGTTCAACCTACCAACGGGATGATCGAGGCGGACATCGCGGTGGTGGTCCCGGAGCCCAGCTGTGGATTTCTTATCGCGGGGGCAGCCCTTATGCTCTTGCGGCGAGGCCTGCGCAAGCGGCACGAAAACATGAACCTCCGCCTGCGCCCGGCGCGGCATGCCCCGCGCAAATCGCATCGGCGGAATGGCCCTTTCATTTGCCGCGTTTATCCCGGGCGTTACCGTTCACCTGGCATTCTTCTTTGTCGGATTCGGCTGTGGATCGCACTCATGCTCGCCAATCGCGGGTGCCCCTCCTGCGACTGGATATTTGCCACGTATTTATTGGACTGCATCGGTTCGGAATCGATTGGCAATTCCGGGGTTGTGGGGTATATCCATAGTGGGAAGCGGGGTTTCAAATTGCCTGTCGGTGTGGGCCTCTCGACACGACCTTTTGGGAGGCTTCGTATGGGCAAAATCCAACAACCGATGCTGTTTCCGATGATCCCGGAAAGCGGCCGGCCGCGCTCGGGCAAAGCCCCCGCGCAGCCGCAGCCAACCGGGAGTTCGGCGGGAAGGCTATTCCTGGCTCTGGTTGCGCTGGGCTTGTTCGCGGCGATGGGATATTTAGCGGGCATGATCATCAAAATGCTCAATCTTCCGATGCCAAGATGGCCGTTTAGCATCTGGCAGTAGGTTCATTTCGCGGTCGCCGGTCGGGCGCCTTGTAGTCCCAGGGGAATTCCCTGGGTATCCACTGATAGGGAAACGCTCCAATTTGCTGGTGCAGCGGCGGTCTTCCTGCGCTACAATTAGAGCGGTTTGCGGCTCCGCGTAGCGAGCCAGTTGGCCTCGGCTGCAACGAAGGCAAGGATGAGCGACGAAGCGTATTAGAGTTCCGCCAGTTTCCGCAGGATGGAGCGAAGACACGGCATCCGATGCAGCCGTGGACAAATGGCCGCTAGTTGGAGCGGCAGACCGCTTTGGGTCCGGACAGGGGCGAAAAATAGATGGCGAGCCTAGTCATACCATCCAACAACGGCCAGGTTGCCGCCGGCTCTTTCAAGGGCCGCGTGCTGATCGGCGCAAGCCATTTAACGGGGTTCAATTTGAGCAGCGGTCCATCTCCCGCATCCACGCCTGGATCGATGTGGACGGGAAGCGCTATTACGTCGCCGACGCCGCCAGCCGCGCCGGCACGACCGTGAACGGGCAGAAGGCGGCGGGCAAGGTTTATCTCCACGACGGCGACGTCATCGGCATCGGCTGCGAACGGCTCATTTTCCGAACCACCGACAAACTCCCCGATGGGGCCATCTCGTTCGGGATCAGTGAAAAAGGGACTAATCCGGACTTTAACGATCATGGCATTTTGATCCGTTGCCAGTGCGGGGCGCGCCTTGTGGGTTCCATCGAGCATGGCGGGCGCTTACGGGCACTGCGCCCATTGCAAGGGTGAGATCGACGTTCCGGGCACGCCGGCGTCGGGTTTGCGGCGGCCGCTGACGCCGAACGATTCGATCGCCGACATGCCCGCGATGGACGAGCTTGGGAACCTGAAGCGGCCGCACGATCCGCTGGCGGTGGATTTCCCGCACCCGCAACCCAAGGCGGATGTGAAGGACCAGATGTGCGGGATCTGCCAAAAGGCAATCAGTTCCGCACAGGCGAGTTTGAGCTGCCCGGCGTGCGCCCAGCCTTATCACGAGAAATGCTGGGAAGAGAACGGCGGATGTGCGGCGTATGGCTGCGTGCAGGCGGGCATGATGATGCCGCTGCCTCCGGCCGCGCCGACGGAGCCGGCGCCGGCGCTGGCTCGGGCGACGGAAGCGCCGCCGATGCCCAAGCCGCAGAAGAAGGTGGTGCCGATCATGCCCGCCGCCCCCGCGGCGCGGCCCGCGCCGGTGCGGCAGTCGCCCGAGCATCTGGTCATCCCCTGGGACAAAGCCGTCCTCCTCGGCAGCGTCGTGGGCGTCATCCTCGGCACATTCACCTTCGGGGTTCCGTCGCTCGCCATGGCGGCGGCGGCGTTGGCCATGGCCATCCGCTGGAGAAGGGAAGACCTGCACAGCTCGCGGATTGCCGCGGTCGCGACGGCGATCTGCGTCATTGGAATTGCCATCGGGGTGTTCACGAGCATTTTGTTCTGGTTCAACGGGCCCACCGCTACCCGGTAGTACCGGTTAGCGGTAGAGCAGGGGAACAGGTGAGCAGGGGAGCGGGGGAGGGATGTCTCACGGGGTGTCTCACGGGGTGTCTCACCTGCTCGATGGGTGGGACACGAACCGCGTTCCTGAGGTCGTGGCGCGGGGTGCTTGTCTCAGGATGTCCCGAAATGTCCCATTCTTTTTTTGCTTGGCGGGATGGAGATTGTGGGGGAAGTGCGGCGGGGTCTGTTTTATTTTGAACAAATCTTTTGACGGGCCTCGAAATCGTAATCGCCCGGCATGCTGGCCCTAATCTTTGGATTTGATTCCGGAGCCAATCGGGCACCAGCGCCGCGCCGGCCCGAGCACGCTTGCCGCGGATCGGTGGCCTTCTTAATCTATGACTATGGGGACAGACGCTGAATCGGAAGCCGTCGATGACCTTGTACGAGGATTTGCCAGTCACATTAAGGAATACAAGTCTAAGGGAACCAACGAAGCAGAAATTCGGCAGCAGTTCATCGATCCATTCTGGCGGCTGCTCGGATGGGACGTTGGCGACACGAAACACGTTGGTCCTTCAAGCGCCGAGGTAATAATCGAAAAGACGGTCGAGGTCGCAGAACCGACCGGTGTTCGTAGCCGAAGACCCGATTACATATTCCGGGTCGGAGGATTTGCTCGCTTCGTTGTCGAGGCGAAAAAACCCGCCGTTGATATCGACACGGACCGCGAATCGATATTTCAGGCAAAAATGTACGCCTGGAACGCGACGATCCCCTTCGCCATTTTGACTGATTTCGAGCAGTTCCGGCTATACGACACGACGCTTTGACCGATCCTCGACGAACCCGCGCGTGGTTTAGTCAGCGAGTTCAGTCTGGATTATCCGCAGTATTCTGCCCAATGGGATATTCTCATGGCGACCTTCTCGCGCGATTCGGTCGCCGCTGGCTCCCTGGAACAACTGCTGGCTAAGGTGAAGAAGTTAAAGGCCGGCCGCCGAATTAGGACAGTCGATCGTACTCTTTTCGATTTAAAAGGGATTGAGCCGGTTGATGATGTTTTCTTGAGCTTCCTCGACGCGCACAGGAAGCAATTAGCCAAAGCCATCTACGCCCAAAACGTCGCTGCATTCCCCGAGGCCGAGACCATTCATGGAGCCGCTAAGGTCACTGAAGCCGTTCAGCGCATCATGGACCGCCTTGTATTTATGCGCGTCCTGGAAGATCGGGGCGTAACGGCCTATGGACAGCTGCGCGAAAATTTGGACCGGATCGGCGTCGAGGGGGGAGAGTTTTATGACTCTTTGACCGCGACGTTCAGAGAACTTGATAGACGATTCAATGGGTATCTTTTCAAGCCCCATTTCTCGGACGAGCTTGAAGTGGATGGCTCAGTGCTCGCCGATTTTGTGCGAACACTATACCCCGCGGAGGGGCCATGGGATTTCAAAGAGATTGGCGTTGACATCTTAGGTACCGTCTACGAGAGGTTTCTCGGCGACGTTGTGACCGTCGCTGGGAAAAGCGTTGGTATCACACGGAAGCCCGCTGTTCGGCACAAGGGTGGGGTTTATTACACGCCACGGTTTATCGTGGACTCGATCATTAGGCGTGTGGTAGGGCCTCGTCTGTCAGGAAGAACCCCTGCGGAAGTCTTGGAGGTTAGAATTCTCGATCCAGCCTGTGGATCGGGGTCCTTTCTCACGGCCGCGTTGCAATACCTGTTCGATTATTGTCTTTCTGTCGTCCAAAAGGATCCGTCCCTTGCTAAAGCAGCGGTGCCCGCACTTTCTGCAGACTTCGGGACCAAGACCCGAAAGAAAAAATCGGAGATAGCGTTTCAGGATCGGCAGGGTCGATGGCACCTAGCCCCGGATTTCCGTGCGGCTCTACTGATTCATTGCATTCACGGGGTCGACATCGATCAGCAGGCCGTCGAGGTGACGGTAATGTCGCTTTACGTGAAAATGCTGGATTCGGAGCTGCCCGAAAACTGGGCTACTCTTTGGGTGGAAAAACAGCTACTTCCATCCCTCGACAACAACGTGCGCTGCGGTAACTCGCTCATAGATGAACAGAGCTATGACGCATTTGTCTCGCACCGCCACCGAACGCTGTTTAAGGAGGACGACGATGTCGCGTTTCGGATGAACCGCTTTGATTGGACGAGTCAGACGAGGGGCTTTGGGAGGCTTTTAGATTCCACCTCGCAACGGCGAACTGGGCGGACCGGATTTGACTGCATTGTGGGAAATCCGCCCTATATTCGTGTCCAGGAACTCAGAAAATGGGCCTCAGAGGAGTCCGAGTTCTACAAATGGAAATACGAAAGCGCGCACCGGGGTAGCTTTGACATCTATATGATCTTTGTCGAAAGGTGTCTTAGTCTGTTGGCCAAGGGAGGGCTGCTTGGCTTCATCATGCCCCACAAATTCTGGCAGAATCGGGACGGATTCGCGCTGCGGCGCATCATCGCAGGCAGCAACCTACTTGTATCTGTTGTGGATTTTGGCGATCAACAAGTATTCAAAAACGCCACGACATATACGGCGATTCACGCCCTGGGCGAAAAACGCGGTGATTTTGCCGTCGACGTGGCCCGCGTGAAGGAACTGGAAGACGGAGTCGCCCAATGTGCCGCGATTGACGCCGGGAAGCCGGCAAAAGGTGTCGTGCGTTTCCGCGCAACGATTCCGACGGATGGCACGGAGTGGCGGTTTCACGACGAGGCCACACAGGCATTCTTTAGGTCGCTCGTAAACGTCAGCGTGCCGCTATTCCCGGGCGTTTGCGATGCCGTGTTTCAGGGTATTGTCACCGGGGCAGATGACGTGTTCTTGTCCAACGACTGGCAAGCAACATCCCACGAATCCCCGGTTATGCTTGTTTCAATCAGAAATTGAGGGCACTTCGATTGAGATCGAGCGGTCAATAACGGTTCCGGTCGTGCGCCGCCAGGGATTTGAGGCATACCACGTTGAGCGCGACCAATTGCTCATTCTTCCGTACGAGCGGGCAACGGAGGAACTTCTGCCGATGGATGAACTCTCGAGGAATTACCCGCTAACCTGGCGCTACTTACAGGCCCACAGGGAGGCGCTCGAACGTCGCGAGCGAGGGCGATTTCGTGATACTTGGTGGTGTCTTTCGCGCGCGCAAAACATTAGGCGTTGGACAGGTGCGAAGGTTCTCGTCCCATATATGATCCAGCGCCTACAGGCGGTCGCGGACCTCACCGGAAGATTTTTCGTGAACGTCACGACGGGCGGCTATGGTCTTTCGGTGAAGCCGTCAGTTGCGGCGATCCTGGGCGAGAATTCCAACGATTTCTTAGTCGGACTGCTGAACAGCAAATTACTTGATTATGCGATGCGCCGCCTCAGCAATCATTTTCACGGGGGCTATTACCCAGCGAACAAGCAGTATCTGCAGCATCTCCCGGTGAAATTGCCACTCACCAGGCCCGAAAGGCTATTGGCAGAGCGGATCAAGGAATCGGTGCGAATTATTGTGGATTCCGTTGCGGCGTTGAAGCGATCGTTATTGTCTGAGGGCGAGGCGCGACAGCTAAATTCGAGGATTGAAAGCAACCAAAAACGAATTGACGTTGCAGTACTCGATCTGTACGGCCTCAGTGCAGTTCCAGATGGTCAGTGAATATATTTTGCTGCTCGGCGGCAATTCGGCGGCGTGGTGCCACCGCGCGTCGGTGCGCACAACCCCAGCAGCCGGCGGATTACCAAGCATGCGCGGCTGTGAACCGTTGCGCCCTCGTCCCTCACACTGCCCACCGGTCCCCCGCGGCGCCGTTCATGGACGATGAAGAAAGGCAATCGATTAGGATTACGATTATGATGATGATTAGGAGGGGATGTCCAGTTCGGAGTTGCCGGGGGAGGGCGCGAAGGGGCGCGCTTGAGTGTGAAGGTGTGAAGGTGTGAAAGTGGGAAAGTGGGAAGTGTCGGGGTCGGTGCGTAGCTCGTGTTTAATGCTCGCAAAATCAAAAAAAACACGCCGGTTTGACTGGTGGCTGGGATAGGCCGATAATTGAGTAGCGGCTTGCTTATCGCGGAAGAATGCGTCTTGTCGCGAGTTCTATGCAACTCAGCTATCAATTCAATATCGAAAAAGCCGTGCAGGCGATGTCGTATTTCGCCCAGAAATTGGGCGAAGTCGAGAAGATCAAGCTCATCAAGCTGATTTACCTTGCCGATCGAGAACACTTCATTCGAACCGGAGCGCCGATTACCGGCGACAGGCAAGTGGCGATGCCTTACGGACCGGTTCCGTCCTGCACGCTGGACCTTATCAATGGGCTGGTTGACGGGGCCGATCAACTCGCGTATCGATACTTGACCGTCAAGAATAACAAGATTCGTCCGCATAAATCGGCAGGCACTTCGGCCCTCTCAGACGACGAGCTCGACACCCTTAAGAAAATATTTAAAGAGCATGGCAAGAAGAATGCCTGGGCGCTGGCTAGTGAGACCCATCGTTTGCCCGAGTACATCGCCTGCTATGTTGAGGGTACGTCCACTCCGATCCCATACGAGTGCATCGCGCAAGTGTCGGGTGACAAACGTCGATTCCGCCACGACCGGGTAGTCATTCCGGGGGAGTTGCTTGCGTCGATGAAGCAGACCATCGGGCCGGGATCTGATCTCTAGCAGGACGCTGAAAAACTCGGGAGTTGGCGCATTTTCCTGTCTGTTGGCCGCTTTTCAATGGCGGGTTCCATCTCGGATCGTTCCAAGGGCTTCAGTTCGTTCGAGTTCGTTGGCGGATTGCATGCCCAGGTTGAGTTTCACACGGTACTCAGGTTGCGCATCCGGATCAGATTGAACGCCGCCCCGGCCAGGTGGGCCTGCTGGCCGGTTTTTGAATGTCCGATCAACCGGGTGCGATACAGGCCGCCGATCGTCTTGGCCCAGCCGATCCATTCCTCGATCTTCTTGCGGCAACGCTGGCTGATGGCGTAACCGAGGGTCTTGGCGCGCCGACGCATCCGCTGGCGGGCCGCGATGTTGGCTCGGTTCTTCCAGCGATAGGCGGCGGTGTCGCCGCCGATCTTGCCCTCCTTCACCGCCACGTGCGGACGGATTCTTCTTCGCTCCAGCCCACGCAACAGCGGACCCTGGTCGTACCCCTTGTCGGCCCCAACCGTCTTGGGTTTGAGCCCAAAACGTTTCTTGACCCGATCGATCAGCGACAACGCGGTGACCGGCTCGCTGTTCTCCAGCGGCGAGTTGACTTCCACCGCCAGCACCAGCCCGTGGCGGTTCTCCACGATCGCGTGCAGCGCATGGCTGAGCAACGCCGGCTTGCCGTCGCTCTTGCGGACCAGCTTCGCGTCGGAATCGGTGGTTGATTCGTGGGTGTCGTTGGACCGCTTCTGGCCGTGGAAGTCCACCTCGGCGTTGCGGCCCTTAAAACCGTTGTTATCTCCCGCATCATTGTCTTTTTTGTCCTTTTCATCCCTGGGTTTGAAGCTCTTGATCGACGCATACGCCTCGATCAGCGAGCCATCCACCGAGA
The DNA here is from genome assembly GCA_963844715.1 of uncultured Phycisphaerales bacterium. Classification (GTDB taxonomy): domain Bacteria; phylum Planctomycetota; class Phycisphaerae; order Tepidisphaerales; family Tepidisphaeraceae; genus UBA1161. The sequence goes on from CAWJPJ010000007.1 coordinate 1,366,062, forward strand.
AGTGGTCGGGGCTGACCAGTCCCGCGGCGATGGCCCGACGCACCGTGCCGTCGAAAAACGCGCCGATCAGCCCGTGCTCTTCCAGCCGCCCGCGATTGTGCGAGAAGACGGTGGCGTCGAATACCTCTTCGTCGATCCGCAGGTCCAAAAACCAACGGAACAGCAGGTCGTGATCAATCCGTTCCACGAGCTGCGCCTCGGAGCGAATCGAATAGATCGATTGCAAAAGCAACGCCTTGATCAGCCGCTCCGGCGGCACGCTGGGCCGGCCTTCGGCCGCGTAGGCGGCATCAAAACGCCGACTCATGGCCTTCAAGTCTTCATCGACCATGCGCTTCACGGCCCGCAGCGGATGATCAGGACGGACGCGTTGTTCCAGATCGATGGCCGCGATGAACAAAATGGATTGGGGATCGGCCTTGCCTCGCATGAATGACCTCCGTGTCTGGGTGTCACACAGTTCAGCGCCACCGAGAACATTCGTCAAGAGGGTTTTTCAGCGTCCTGCTAGAGCGCGATCGATGAATCGCTTTGATATTTACGATGCACAAGTGATTTGGGGAGGCTGTGAAGACCGCCGTCCTTGGTTGATCGTGGAGGTTCTTCCGCATAATCGCGTTGGCTGCCTTCCGATATCCACACAGAACTATCGCGGCGCCGCGTTTCCCATTTCGGAGAGCGATCCAGACTTCCCGGCGACGGGACTGAAGAAGAGTTGTTTTGTTCATGATGAGAAGATTATTGACGTTGCGGTGAACTGCCTTATTAAACGTCGCGGGCGCCTCGAAGGCGATTTACTGGGACGATTTCGTAAATATTCCGGGATTTGAACTGTCGGATTTTGCGATGAACCGCCCGGACGGGGGCTCGATCGATGCAACCCGGCGGGCGGGATCGCCGTGGCGACGTTCATCCGGGACGGGGAAAAGCAGTCGATTAGGATTACGATTATGATGATGATTATGAGGGGAACTCGAGATCGGGATTGCCGGGGGAGGGCGCGGCTTGGGTGTGAAAGTGTGAAAGTGTGAAAGTGTGAAGGTGGGCGAGCGCGAATCGATAGACGTTAGGGACGACCTTCTCCTTTCAAGAATCGCCCCTCACCCGTCCTGCGGAAACTAGCGGGATAAAGGGAGAGGGGACTAAAATACATCCGCGCCCGTGTTTGATAGGCGGCGGTTGGGGCAAAGTGCGGCGGCTCCATTTGTCGATAACGCCACTATGAAACAATCGCTGGCACTGCCCGTACGGAAAGCCGGCGCACGCGGCGAAGCCGAACTTGTCGTCGATGCCGAGCATTACCGGCGGGTGGTGGAGGAGGGGATTTTGCGGGCTGGGGTGAGTTTGGATATCGCGACGGCGGATTTTAAGGCGATGATTTTGCCTTCGGTGCCGGGGTGTCGGGGGGTGAGCATCATTCGGGCGCTGCGGCGACTGGCGGAGGGGGGAGTGGAAGTTCGGCTCCTGCATGCGGGGACGCCTAGCGGGCCGGCTTTGCAGGAATTGAAGGAGGGGTTGCCTCGGAATCTGGTGATTCGGCGGTGTCCGCGGTTGCATGCGAAGGCGGTGATCGTCGATTGCCGGAGAATGTATCTGGGGAGCGCGAATTTCACGGGGGCGGGGCTGGGGGCCAAGGCGGATGGGCGGCGGAATTTCGAGTGGGGGGTGTGGACGGAATCGCCGGGGATGATCGACGCGGTGCTGGAACAGTTCAACGCGCTGTGGGAAGGGCGGCGATGCGTGAACTGCAAGCGGAAGGATGTTTGCCCCGTGCCACTGGAAGAGCCTAGGCTTTAGAAGCAGGAGCCTAGAGCGTGCGGGGGCCTTCTTTGACGACGCGAGAGCTTTTGAATCCGAGGGCGATTCGGCGCATAAAAGGGCGAAGGCGAAATGCAAAGCGGGAGGGCGGGAAAACCATATCAGGCCCGTCCTGCGGAAACTATCGGAGGCCTCCCCTGCACCCCACCACCACCTCCGGCTTCCCCTCAACCGTCCGGAGGGAAGAGGCATTCGAGGCTGCGATGCACCGACACTTTTCGGCTCTGCCGGGAATCTCCGTCATTGGTTTTTGGTTGAAAAGAAGGGAACAGCGCGTGCGGCAGCCGTGTCTTTGGTGGCGGGCATCGCAAAATGGTGACGACGCAGGCCATATGGTTGAATTAGTCGTGCTCTCATCGAACAATTGGGGAGTGATTGAGTATTGTACTTGGATCGGCGCGGGTCCCTCCCCTGCCCTCCCCCGGAGTACCGGGGGAGGGAGGGAAAAGAACCCTCACCCCGGCCCTCTCCCTGAGTACATGGAGAGGGAGTGAGAGGACGTAGCGGGTGCGAAGGGGCGCGCGGAATTTGGCGAGTGTTCGGATGAATTCTCTTACTCGGCGATTGTTGCCTGCTTTGCAGCTCACACGGATGGCGTTGGTGTTTACTGCGCTGGCGGATAGCGCTTGCGCGATGCTGCTGACGGCGGCGAAGCAGGCGGGGAATGAATCGCTTTGGCTTCAGCTCACCTTTCGGCAGTGCCTTTCTTTGATGATGATTTCCGTGGGGCTGTATGGGTTTGGGATGAGTCTGAACGATATTATCGATCGGCGGCGGGATCAGCATATTTCGCCGAATCGGCCGATCCCTAGCGGGCGGATTGGGGTTAGAACGGCGCATGTGGTTTGCACGCTTCTCATCCTGATGGCGCTTTTTGGGGGGGAGACTTATGCCAATGTCGTGCCGGGGTCTTCGCTTAGTCTGGTGCTGGTCTTTTTCACGGCGGCGCTGATCACGTTTTATGATTTCATGGCTAAATACCTGGTCGCGCCGGGGTTGCTTTCGCTGGGATTGATTCGATTTTTTCATGCGACGATCGCGGCGCCGGGGCTGCCGGTTTTGTGGCATCCGCTTTGGCTTTTGAATCATGTGGCGATTGTTTCGATGCTGGCTTATCACTGGGAACAGAAGCGGCCGGCGCTGCGGCCGGTGCATTGGTGGTCGGTTTGCATGGGACTGGTCGGGATCAATCTTTTGGCGATTGCGCTGGTGTGGTGGCGGCGGCATGAGCGCGATCCATTTTTGCCGATGAGCGAGGCGCTGACTGTGGGGCCGCAGCTTTTTTTTCCGCTGATCGCGTCGGCGGTGTTTGTGGGGCTGGCGATTTGGATTCGCCGCATGAATCCCAACCCGCGCGACGCGGGGCAAACGCTTATGCTGGCGGGGTTGCTTTGGCTGATTGTGTATGACGGGGTTTTCGCGGCGGCGTACGCCGGGGCGGGGGCGGGGCTGGCGGTGTTGGCGCTGCTGCCGGCGGCGTATCTGTCGGTGCTGGCGATGCGGGCGTGGGGGAGGGTGCTGTCGCTGTCGCAGCGGCCGCAGTTTCGGCGGGTGGAGACTTAAATTCCGGAAAAAAGATTCACCGCCCGCGAGTACGCTGGATTAACCGCCCGCGAGTACGCTAGAGACGCGGAGAGCGCGGAGATAAGAAAAGAATGAATTGCTTTTCAAAAAAAGAGAATTGAATTTGCTCTGCTGAAATCCTTGGGTGCTCGGAGCAGAACCCCCACCCATCGTGCCGAAACTGGCGGATGGGGACAGGGGGTGCTCCCCCTGAGTACAGGGAGAGGGGGAAAGAGGATTCTCGGACGGAGGATTTCATCAGAGCAAATTGAATTCTCTGCGTCTGTCTCCACGATCTCCGCGGCTCTAGCGTACTCGCGGGCGGTTTTTAATCTTCGATTTGGAAATGATTCTGCGCCGCCGAAGTCCTAGCGTTCTCGGGGCAGAACCCCCACCCCAGCCCTCCCCCTGAGTACATGGGGAGGAGGAAGAGAAGTACTCTGAGCAGGCCAAATGATTATTTAAATCCCTTGCGGCGCTGTTGGCTGTAGCGGGCTAGGGCGTCTTCGATGATGGGGTAGGCTTTGGCGGCGGGTTCGATGGCGTCGACTTCGACGGCCTTGCCTTCGAGCTGTTTGTAATCCTGGAAAAATCTTCGGAGCATGGCGAGGCGGTGGGCGGGCATTTCGCTGGCTTCGACGTAGCTGTTGAATTCGGGGTCTTCCATGGCGACGCCGATGATTTTGTGGTCTTTTTTTCCGGCGTCGATCATGGTCATCAGGCCGATGGTGCGGACTTTGGGGATGAGGGTCAGGGGGACGACGGTTTCTTGGCAGAGAACCAGGACGTCGAGGGGATCGTCATCCTCGGCGAGCGTTTGGGGGATGAAGCCGTAGTTGGCGGGGTAGTAGACGGCGGAATAGAGGACGCGGTCCAGCTTGATGAGGCCGCTCTCTTTATCGAGTTCGTACTTCACGCTGGAGCCGAAGGGGATTTCGATCACGGCGGCGAATTCGCGCGGGACGTGCTCGCCGGGGGTTACATCGTGCCAGGGGTGAACCATAATTCCTTAGTCTTATCGGCAGGGATTATAGGGGCCTTGGCTTGAAAAATCGGCGGCGGGGCGCGACGATTCGGGCCGCTTGCGAATTTTTTCCAGAGTCATATCAGCATTGCTGGCGGCGGCGGGGGTTTACATCCTGATTTTCGGACCCAGGGCGGGGTCGGAAATTCCGGCGGATCGGCGCGGGGACACCATCGTCGAGTATTGGGAAAAGTGGACGGGGCAGGAAAGCGACGACATGGCGCAGATCGTGCGCGATTTCAATAATACGGTCGGGAAAGAGAAGCACATCTACGTTCGGTACGTTTCGACGAGCGATATCCAATATAAGACATTGCTGGCGATCGCGGGGGGTACGCCGCCGGATGTGGCGGGATTGTTTCATGATGTGGTGGTGCAGTATGGGGCGCTGGGGCGCTGGAGCCGCTGGAGGATTTGGCGACGGCGCATGGGATAAGCGGGGGGGACTATAAGCCGGTGTATTGGAAGGCGTGTCATTACAACGGGCATTTGTATGCGCTGCCTAGCACGCCGGGGGCGGTGGCGCTGTTTTATAACACGAAGATTTTTCACGATAGCGCGGCGGCGTTGCGCAGGGCGGGGCTGGATCCGGGGCGGGTGCCGCGGACGCTGGAGGAGCTGGATCGATATGCGGCGGCGTTGAATGTCTATAGCACGGATTCGAGCGGGCGGCGGCATTTGGATCGGGCGGGATATATTCCGATGGAGCCGGGGTGGTATATCACGGAAACACAGATCTGGTTTGGCACGGATGTGTGGGACTCGGCGAATCAGAAATTCATCCTCAACGATCCGCGCGTGGTGGCGGCTTATCAGTGGGTTCAGAATTATTCTTTGGCGATCGGGGCGGACGAGATTCGGGAATTTTCGGGGACCAACGATCCAACCAAGGGGGGATTCAACACGGTTCAGAACGCGTTCATTGCGGGGCGTGTGGCGATGGAACAGCAGGGGCCGTGGATGGCGAATTTCATTCATATACTGAAGCCGGAGATGGATCATGAATGGGCGGCGGCGCCGTTTCCGTCGAATGTGCCGGGGCAAACGGATGTTACTTTTTGTCCGTTCAATTGCCTGATGATCCCTAAAGGGGCCAAGCACAAGGAGGCGGCGTTTGAATTCATCGCTTACGTGAATCGGCAGGACGTGATGGAGAAAATCTGCTCTTTGCAATGCACGAATTCGCCATTGGCGAGAGTGAGCGCGAGTTTTTTGGCGCATCATCCGAATCCGTATATCAGTGTGTTTGAGGAATTGTCGAGCAGCCCCAACGCCTATGGACCGATTGACAACGCGATCGGGCAGGAAGTGGGGAAGGATTTGCAGTCTCTGGCGCAGGGGCTGGCGGCTCTGGCGGTCGATCCGGAGACGGGGAAGTTGCTGAGCGCGAAGGATGCGCTGGATCGACTGCAGGCACGCGAAGAGGAGAAGCTGCGGATTTATCGGGAGGATCAGGCGCGGAGGAAAAACCAGTGAGCCGGGAAGGGCGAAATTTTCTTAAGGGGATGGCGTTTCTTTCGCCGTGGCTGATTGGGTTCGCGGCGTTCACGCTGATTCCGGTGGCGCTTTCGCTTTATTACAGTTTTTGCCAATATTCGCTGGTGCAGTCGCCGTTGTGGTGCGGGTGGGACAATTACCGGCTGCTTTGGAACGATGACGTTTTCTGGCTCGCGATGCGTGTGACGTTCGTTTACGCGGCGATGGCGCTGCCCGCGGGGTTGATCGTGGCGCTGGGGCTGGCGCTGCTGCTGAATCAGAAGGTGCCGGGGCAGTCGCTGTTTCGGACGATCATTTTCATTCCGTCGCTGGTGCCGACGATTGCGTCGGCGGCGCTTTGGCTGTGGCTGCTGAATCAGAAGCTGGGGCTGGTGAATTGGCTGTTGGGGTGGGTGGGGCTGCCGGGGCCGGGGTGGTTGACGGATACGCGATGGGTGCTGCCGGGGCTGGCGCTGATGAGTGTGTGGGGTTGCGGGAACACGGCCGTCATCTATCTGGCTGGGCTTCAAGATGTGCCGCGCGAATTGTATGAGGCGGCGAGCCTGGATGGGGCGGGGCCGGTGCGGCGGTTGTGGCACGTGACGATTCCGATGATCTCGCCGGTGATTTTTTTCAATCTGGTGATGGCGATCATCGGCGTGTTTCAGGTTTTCGATGCGCCTTATCTGATGACCAACGGCGGGCCTAGCCGGGCGAGTTATTTTTATACGTATTACCTTTACGATTCGGGGTTCACGTATTTGAAAATGGGATACGCCAGCGCGATGGCGTGGATTCAACTTTTGATCGTGGTGGCGCTGACGGGGCTGGCGTTTTTGACGAGCCGGAAATGGGTCTATTACCAGGGAAAATGAATGGAAGCCTCGGCAAAAAGATCGCAAAAAATCGCGGTGGCCCTTTCATACGGCGGATTGCTGATCGCCTGCGGGATGATGGTGCTGCCATTTTTGTGGCTGATCTCGACGAGTTTGAAGACGGTGCCGCAGACGATGGAGTATCCGCCGCGCTGGCTGCCTGATCCGCCGATGTTTGGGACGTACGTCGATGTGCTGAAGAATCCGCGGGCGAATTTTATTTTGTGGACGCGGAACACGCTGATCATTGCCGCGCTGACGGTTGCCGGGGTGACGATTTCCAGTTCGATCGTCGCTTACGGATTTGCGCGGATTCGATTTCGCGGGCGCGGACTGCTGTTTGCGCTGATGCTCTCGACGATGATGATTCCGTTCCCGGTGATGATGGTGCCCCTGTATGCGATCTTCCGCTGGCTGGGGGATCACACGGGGATTCAATGGCTGGGGACGTTCAAGCCGCTTTGGGTGCCGGCGTGGTTTGGGTCGGCGTTCAGCATCTTTTTGCTGCGGCAATTTTTTGTGACGATTCCCGAGGAGCTATCCGAGGCGGCGCGGATTGATGGGTGCAATGAGTGGGGGATTTACTGGCATATCATTCTGCCGCTCTCGCGCCTGGCGCTGAGCGTCGTCGCGCTCTTCACGTTCATGTATGTCTGGCGGGATTTCCTGGGGCCGCTGGTTTATCTCCAGCGGTCGAGCCAGTTCACGCTCACGCTGGGGTTGCAGGCGTTTCAGTCGCAGAACGGGGGGACGCCGTGGAATGAGCTGATGGCCGCGAGTGTGCTGGTGATTGCACCGGTAATCGTGCTGTTTTTTCTGGCGCAGCGGACGTTTATCGAGGGGATCGCCACGACCGGCATGAAGGGATAATCTCCCCCGGCCTATTTTCCGGATAAGAGCTTGCCGTCAAAGGCGTTACGACCCCTAATGTCGTCAGGGTCGGGTGCCGATGAGGGGAGTGGGCATATAGTAAGTTAGAGGCTGGAGGGACGAATATGATTCCTCAATACGCTTACTCGCTGAGTGGCGATCAGTATCGCGGGCCGTACGCGACGCGCGAAGAGGCGCTGGCGGCGGCGATTGAATCGGCGCGGCGTTCGCCGGCGTCGCCGCAGTCGGTGTTTGTGGGGCGGATGGTCGCGGCGGATGCGAAGGCGGGGGGACACGCACGAGCCATTTTGTCCAACATGGCGGCTCGCGCTCGGGAGGAATTTGGGGACGCGGCCGAGCAATATCTGAACGCGATTCCCAAAGCGCAAGTTGAAAATCTGGATCAAGCGCTGGAACTGGTCATTCGCAACTGGCTGCAGAATGCGGATTTGATGCCGACGTTCTTTAAGGTAGAAGCGATCGGAGAATATCCGGTTCCGGCGTCCAAGGAAGACCGCGATCCCGGCGATTACCGGGAAGTTCAGGAAATCGGCAGCGGCGAGTACGGCGGTTAATTCCTGGCCTCGTACCGTTCCCTTGTGCGCGGTCTGGCGCATTTGTATTCTCACTTCGTTCATAACGGCATTGGCACAGAGGACACAGAGGACACAGAGTGCACAGAGAGAGAAAGCTAATCTTTAATTTGTCTTCTCTGTGGCCTCTGTGTGGCTCTGTGTCCTCTGTGGTCGCATTTATTCCCGCGTGTTCGACCGCGGTTTGGGGGTACGGGGGATAATTCCTCTCTTCATACCGTTCACTTGTGCGCAGTCTGGCGCATTTGTATTCTCACTTCGTTCATAACAGCATTGGCACGGAGGACACGGAGCACACAGAGAGCACACAGAGAGAAAGCTAATTTTTAGTTTGTCTTCTCTGTGGCCTCTGTGTGGCTCTGTGTCCTCTGTGGTCGCATTTATCCCCCCGCGATTCCGGAGGCGCCATGTCCATCCGCGTTACCGTCTGGCATGAATTTCGTCATGAAAAGTTGAATCCTAAGGTTGCGGAGATCTATCCGCGCGGGATGCATGAGGCGATTGCTTCGCATCTGCGGAAGAGTTCCGATCTGGCGGTGCGCACGGCGACGCTGGACGAGCCGGGGCACGGGCTTTCGGGGGATGTGCTGGATTCGACGGATGTGCTGACTTGGTGGGGGCATCATGCGCATCCGGAAGTGAAGGATGACGTCGTCGAGCGGGTGTTCAATCGCGTTTTGGGGGGGATGGGGCTGCTGGTTTTGCATAGCGCGCACTTTTCCAAAATCTTTCGGAAATTGATGGGGACGGGGTGCGATTTGAAATGGCGCGAGGAGGAGAATGAGCGGGAGATTCTTTGGGTGACGCGGCCGGGGCATCCGGTCGTGAAGGGGATCAACGATCATTTCGTTATTCCGCGCGAGGAGATGTACGGGGAATTTTTTGACGTCCCGGAGCCGGAGTGCACGTTTTTGATCAGCAGCTTTTCGGGGGGCGAAGTCTTCCGAAGCGGGTGCACCTGGACGCGCGGGGCGGGAAGGATCGTTTATTTCCGGCCGGGGCATGAGACGTTTCCAACTTATCATGATGCGAATGTGCTGAGGGTGATTGAGAATGCGGTGCGGTGGCTGGCGCCGACGGGTTCGACGACGCCGCAAACTTATGGGAATCGGCCGATGGGGTGGGTGGATCGGTGATTTGCCTGGCAGGTAGAGGGGGCGGGCGAACTATCGCAAATATGTCAGATTTCTGGTTAATCGGTCCAAATTCAAATGCAAAGCGGGGAGGCGGGAGAAAACCATACGGCCCCTCCTGCGGAAACTGCCGGAATCCTCCCGCACCCCACCACCCTCTTTCCTTCCCCTCAAACCGTCCGGCGGCGAAATAGCGTAGGGCCAATTGCATAATCCCATTGGCGTTCTCCCCCCTGGGGCGTTGAGCGGAAGGTGGAAAAGGTGGTGGGGTTGCAGGGGAGGATTCCGTTAGTTTTCGCGGGACAGGCATTATGGGGTTTTCCCTCCTCCCCTGGCATTGCGTGTCGTTTTTGAACGATAGATTGGCTCGTAATCGAACTCCAAGCGCACCAATTTTGCCCCGTGTTTGGCGATTCCAAATCTTTTTCTTGCCCGCCCTTAACGCAATCTATACGCTATCAGTTGGGCCGTAAAAAAGACGAGGAGGCTCATCATGCCTTACACGACGGGTGATATCAGGAATGTCCTTTTGGCCGGTCATGGTGGGAGTGGGAAGACCACTTTGGCCGATGCGATGCTGTTCGCTTCGGGGGCGGTTACGCGGAAGGGGTCGGTAGTCGATGGGTCGAGCTTCAGCGATTTTGAGAAAGAGGAGAAGGACCACAAGCACTCGATCTTTTCGTCGATTCTTCATCTGGAACATCTGGGGAAACGCATCAATCTGATCGACTGCGCCGGGCAGCCCGGATTTGATTGGGCAGGGGGTGGCGTGTCTGCCGGCCGTGGAGACGGTGGCGGTGGTGATCAATGCGGTGAGCGGAATTGAAGTGGTGACGCGGCGAATGATGGAGATCGCGCGGTCGCTCGATCTGCCGCGGGCGATCATCATTAACAAGATCGACGTTCCGGATGTCGATCTGGAAGGGTTGGTGGCGCATATCCAGGCGACGTTTGGGCATGAATGCCTGCCGATCAATCTGCCGACGGGCCATGGGAAGGCGGTTGTGGAATGTTTGCTGAATAAAAATGGGGAGAGCGATTTTCTTTCGGTGGGGGACGCGCACACGGCGATTCTGGACCAGATTGTGGAACTGGATGAGACGCTGATGGAGCGGTATCTGGGCGGGGAGGAGCCGAATTACGAGGTTCTGCACGCCCCGTTTGAGATGGCGATGGATCAGGCGCATGTGGTGCCGATTTTGTTTACGGATGCCAAGAGCGGAGTGGGGGTTGCGGAATTGCTGGACGCGATCGCCAAGCATTTTCCGTCGCCGCAGGAGGGGAATCCGAGGCCGTTCCTGACGTTTCGGGGCGGTGGGGCGCCGGGGCAGCCTCAGGAGGAGGTTCCTTTTGAATATCGCCCGGACGCGGACAAGCCGCTGCTGGCGCATGTGTTCAAGGTCACGACCGATCCGTACGTGGGCAAGCTGGCGATCTTCCGCGTGCACCAGGGGAAGTGCAGCGGGCAATCGCAGGTTTACATCGGGCACAACAAAAAGCCGGTCAAACTCGGGCACATTTTTTATCTACAGGGGAAGGAACATCACGAGGCTCAGCAGATCATCGCGGGGGATATCGGCGCGGTGGCCAAGATCGAGGAAATCCATACCAACGACGTGCTGCATGATGATCACGCGCTGGATACCGTGCATCTGCGGCCACTGACATTCCCGACGCCGATGTACGGGCTGGCGATCGCGCCGAAGCGCGCGGCGACGAAACGAAGCTTTCGGTTCAGCTTACCAAGGTTGCCGAGGAAGACCCGACGTTCCGCTGGGCGACGGATCGGTTGACGCATGAAGTCGTCATCAACGGGCTTGGGGAATTGCATCTGCGGCTGGTGCTGGAGCGGCTGGCGAATCGCGGGCTGCATGTCGATACCAAACCGCCGAAGATCGCTTATCGCGAGACGATTTCCGCCATCGCCGAGGGGCATCATCGGCACAAGAAGCAGACGGGCGGAGCCGGGCAATTTGGCGAGGTGTACCTGAGAATCGAGCCGATGGAGCGCGGCAAGGGTTTTGAATTCGTCAACGAGGTCTTTGGCGGGGCGATTCCGGGGCAATACATCCCGGCGGTCGAAAAAGGAGTGCACGATCTGCTCGAGCAGGGCGTGATAGCCGGGTATCCGCTTCAGGATGTGCGCGTGTGCGTGACGGACGGAAAGCACCACCCCGTGGATAGCAAGGAAGTCGCGTTCCGAGCGGCGGGAAAATTCGCGTGCAAGGATGCCGTTCTTAAGGCCAAGCCGGTGTTGCTTGAGCCGATCGTGAACATGGAAGTGACGGTTCCCGAGGACAAGATGGGGACGATCACGGGGGATCTCTCCGGCAAGCGCGGGCGAATCCTGGGGACCGACGTTTTGCCGGGCGGGATGGCGTTGATCAAGGCATCGGCGCCGCTGGCGGAGGTCATGCAGTACCAATCGCAGCTAAAAAGCGTGACCGGGGGGCAGGGGACGTTTTCGATGGAACTGAGCCATTACGAGGCGGTCCCGCCGTTCGTGCAGCAGCAGATAGCGGGGCAATATAAGCCGAAGGTGGAAGAGGAATAGGGTCGGATGGGCGTTCCCGATGTCGAAAAGAATTTGCCCAACCTGCGGACGGGGTGCACTTCGGCGCGTTAAACGTGACGTGGAATGTAACTTCCGAGGCCATGCCTATACGGCCCCGGATATTGAGTTTCTTGAGTGTCCGAACTGCGGCGAAAAGCTTTACGATCGGTCGGCCACGCAAAAGATGGAGTCGTACAGGCCAAAGGGCCGCCGTAGAGCGCGTGTGGCGTGAGCGTTTCGGGTTAGATGCCCGGTGTCTGCGACGACGGGAGTTACTCCTGCGAGGGTGACTTCTCGCGTTCGCCCTGGAGCCTTGGGTGGAACTCGTGATGGCCGTTATCTTCGGGGGCGGGGCGTGTTTTTAGAATTTCGGCGAGCAGGGGGAACGTGGTGATCGCTCCGAACGCGAATACGCCCAGCCGGCGGCTTTGCGCTGATCGTTGCTGAGCCGGTCGGCGATCAAGAGCCCTATTCCCATTCCCAGGGCTGCGCGTGTTCCGGCAATCAAGCCGACTTCCGGGAGCGTGACGGTTCGCTGAGTCATGATTTTCTCCTTTTTGATATTGCGCGACCGTTTTCTTTTACTCATATCCGTTGATTGTCCCCGCCCGGCTCGAGGACGGGAACGGAAATTCCGGATTTCGTACCGGTGCGGCGGGCACGTATGATGCACGGATATGAATGCATGGTTGTTGACTGAATATGGATCGCTGGATCATCTGCGCATGGTGGAGGTCGCCGATGCGATTGCCGGGGCGGGGGATGTGGTTCTCGATCTGCAATTTGCGGCGCTGAATCCGGCGGACCGGTATCTGGCGCTGGGGGAATATCCATCGCGGCCGGCGGTGCCGCATGTTTTGGGGCGGGATGGGATCGGGATTGTCAGTTCGATCGGGCCGGAGGTGGATCAGTTCAAAGTCGGGCAGCAATTGCTTGTGCTGCGGGGGGACACGGGAGTTATTCGGTGGGGGACGTTTGCGGGGCGTGTGGCCGTCGCGGCGGATTCGATCGTCGCGCCGCCGGAAGGATGGACGACGGAGGAGGCGGCCAGCGCGTCGCTGGTTTATCTGACGGCTTACCAGGCCATCACGCAGTGGGGAGAGATGGGGCAGTCGGTGGTGCTTGTCACCGGGGCATCGGGCGGCGTCGGAATCGCGGCGATGCAACTTGCCAAGGCGATGGGGCACACGGTGGTCGCGTTGTCGCGTTTGGAGGAAAAGAGGCCGCGGTTGCAGGACCTGGGGGCGGATTTTGTAGTGACCACGACTGATCCGGGGTGGGCAAAGAACTTGCTGAAGAGCCTGGGGGACCGGCGCGTCGATCTGGCGATCGACAACATCGGCGGCACGCTTTTTCCGCACGTGATCGACACGATGGCCAATCATGGAAAGATCAGCGTGGTGGGGCGGCTCGCCGGGCCGGTGCCGCAGTTCAATACGTCCACGTTGCTGTTTCGCCGGTTGAGGATTGGGGGCGTGGCGGTGGGGATGTATTCGCGGCCGGAGGCGCATGGGGCGTGGCGGGCGGTGGTTCGATTGCTGAACCAGATCGGCGCTCGGCCGCAAATCGATAGGGTGTTTCCGTTTGATCTGCTTCCGGAGGCGTTTGAACGGCTGGGCGAGGGGCCGATGGGGAAGGTTTTGCTGAGAATTGAGTAGCATTTTTTATTGCGCTCGGGTCCGGGCACGACTTGCCCGTCTTCGTGTCTTTCGCTGGTTTCCGGGGGATGGGGTGAGGGGTCTTTGCGGGGATTGTGCCTCACTCTAAGACTTGCCCCTCACCCGTCGTGCCGAAACTAGCGGAAGGGGACAGGGAGTGCTCTCCCCGGATTACCGGGGAGAGGGGATAAGAGGGGGATGGTTATTGTGTTAAGGTTTGCTTAGGCTGTTGGGAATGAGCGATAAGCCGCCGGGTTTTGATGCTACGCGGGTGCCGGGCGATGCGCGGTTTGCGGTTATCGCGGCTCGGTTTAATGAGGCGATCGTGGAGGAGCTTTTGCGCGGGTGCATCGCGAGGCTTTCGGAATTGGGAATGGGTAAGGAGCGGGTGGAGATTTGTCGGGTGCCGGGGGCATTTGAGTTGCCGATCGCGGCTAAATGGGCGACGGCGAGCGGGAAATATTCGGCCGTCATCTGTCTGGGAGCGGTGATTCGGGGGCAGACGCCGCACTTTGATTATGTTGCGGGCGAGGCGGCGCGGCGGAATTCAGCAGGTGGGGCTGGAGACGGGTATTCCGGTGATTTTCGGCGTTCTGACGACGGACAATGAGCAGCAGGCGCGGGATCGAATTGGGGGCTCGCATGGTCACGCTGGGAAGCGCGCGGCGGAGGCGGCGCTTGAAATGGTCGGGGTGCGGCGGGTGTTCGAATCATGAGCCAGATGCACAAATCTCGGGAGCTGGCGCTGCAGGTGCTCTTCCTGTGGGACACGCAGGGGGACTCCGATGTGGCCGCGGCGGGGCAGGTCATGGGGGACTGGAGCGACGACGCGGTGGTGAGGATGCGCGCGATGCAAATTGCGCAGGGGGCGTGGGAAATTCGCCAGGCGACGGACGCGACTTTGGAGCGGCTGGCGCCGCAGTGGCCGCCGCGGCGGCAGCCGGGGGTGGATCGGGCGATCTTGCGGCTGGCGACGTGGGAGTTGACGCACACCGACACGCCGCCGAAAGTGGCGATTGATGAAGCGATCGAATTGGCGAAAAAATATTCAACCGAGCAAAGCCCGGCGTTCATCAACGGCGTGCTCGACGCGATCCTGAAGGAGCAGCCGCCCAAACCTGACGTTCCCGCATGAGCTTCTTCTCCAAAACCCTCGACAAACTAAAAGGCGCATTGCGAAAAACCGCGGCGGTGCTCAACACCGACGTGCGCACGCTTTTCATCCCGGGCAGGCAGATCGACGAGGCGTTTCTGCGCGAACTAGAGGAGAAATTTCTCCAGGCGGATTTGGGCGTGGCGAACGTCGAAAAAATCATCGGGGAGATTCGCGAAAATTGGCGCGTCGGGAAGATCAAGAACGCCGCCGAGGCGGAACAGATCGTGCGGCGGCAGCTTCTTTCGGGTTGGCCGACGCAGGATCGGGAATTGCGCCAAGCGGCCTCGGGGCCGACGGTGATTCTGGTCGCGGGAATCAACGGGGCCGGGAAAGACGACGAGCATCGCCAAGCTGGCCTGGCTGCTGAAGGATCAGATGCACAAGAAGGTGATGGTGTGCGCGAGCGATACGTTTCGGGCGGCGGCGGTGGATCAACTGACGATCTGGTCGGAGCGGATCGGCGTGGAGATCGTCAAGCACCGCATGGGAGCCGACCCGGCGGCGGTGGCTTATGACGCGTGCGAAGCGGCCAAGGCGCGCGGATTCGATTATCTCATCGTCGATACGGCCGGTCGATTGCATACGCAGCAGAATCTGATGCGCGAACTGACGAAGATCCGCGACGTCGTCGCCAAGCGCATCGAGGGGGCGCCGCAGGAAGTGATCCTGGTGTTGGATGCGACGACGGGGCAAAATGCCATTCAGCAGGCGAAGCAATTTTCGCAGGCGATCGGAATCACGGGGATTTTCCTGGCCAAGCTTGACGGCACGGCCAAGGGGGGCATGGCGATCAGCATTCGCGATCAGCTTTCGATTCCGGTGAAGTTCGTGGGATTGGGGGAGACGCCGCAGGATATCGAGACGTTCGATCCGGAGCGGTATGTGGCGGCGTTATTTGGAAATGCGAATGCTGATTGCGAATTAATCTCGGTCGCAATGAGCGGCAAGGCTAGACCAAGTCGGCGAAGGTTTTTTCCATTCTGCGGAAATAGTACAAGCCGCTGATGAGCATGCGCGGCGATGACGATGCAGGAGACGATCAGGAGGGAGGGGTCGAAATTGGTTCCGAGGAAGCACCAGCGGAATCCCTCGACCGGGCCAGACATCGGATTAATTTCCAGAAGCCAGCGTTTCCAGGGTTTTGTGACCCTGTCGAAGGGGATGAACACCGGGGTAACGAACATGCCGAATTGGATGATGAAGGGGATGACGTAGCGGATATCGCGGAATTCGACGTTCATGGCGGAAAACCAGAGCCCGACGGAAAGGGCGGAAAGAAACGCCATAAGAACAAAGATCGGGAAGAGAAGCATCGTCAGTTGCCAGTGCACGCGGAAAATAACGAGCATGATGATCAGGAGCCCGAACCCGACGAGAAAATCGGCCACGGAGACCATCACGGCGGCGATGGGCATGACGAGTCTTGGGAAATAGACCTTCGAGATCAGATTCTGATTGCTGATCAGGCTGTTGCTGGCGCCGGTGACCGCGGTGGCAAAGAGCTGCCATATCAGGGTTCCGCAGAAAAAGTAGACCTTGGGATTGACGTTAGCGGGGGCGTTTCCGGAGAAGAATGCCACGAAGGCGATGGTGTAAAGCAGCGGCTGGATGACGGCCCAGGCGGCGCCGAGAACGGTTTGCTTGTAGCGAACCTTGACGTCGCGTCCGGCGAGGATGAAGAGCAACTCGCGGTAGGCCCATAATTCGCCGAAATGGATGGGCTGCCATCCCGATCGCGGCTCCAAAATGACCTTGGATTTGAGGGGGGCGGCGGCGGTTGGCGGGGGTGCGGCGAGCTGGGTCATACTGCACAAAATCCGGTTCCTTCGGGCAAGAGTCTACCGGTGGGTTCCAGCGAGTTCAAACCAGCGGAAGTTCGATTAAGATCGCGTCATGCCGGCCGCGGAAGACGAATTTCATTATCGGCAGATTCTCAAAGGAGATCCCCATCGCGCCGACGCGTGGCAAATGCTGGGGGTGACGCTTTTCGGGCAGAACCGCTTTCCCGAGGCCGTCGAGGCGCTGCGGCGGGCGGTGGCCCTCGATCCGAACCAGCGGGATCACCAATATAACCTGGGGTTCGTGCTGGCGACGATGGGCGATCGCGCCGGCGCGATTGCGCCGCTGGAAATCGCCGCCCGGCTCGATCCGCACGACATCGACGCCCTGACGCAACTGGGGAACGTGCATGTTTCATTGCGCAATTGCGACCAGGCCGCCGATGCGTTCGGACGCGCGGTGGCGCGGCGGCCGGATTTCGACGATGCGCTGAATAATCTGGCGATGGCGCTGAAGGATTTGGGGCGGCTCAAGGAGACGATGGAATGGTTCGACAAGCTCCTGAAAAGAAACCCGCATCACGTCGTCGCGGACAGCAACCGGATTTATTCGATGCTGTTCTTTGAGGAGAATCCGCAGGCGTTGCTGGCGGAGCATCGGATTTGGAATCGCCGCCACGCCGAACCCCTGGCCGGGGAGATCAAGCCGCACGAAAACGATCGCGATCCCGAGCGAGCCCGGCTGCGGATCGGGTACGTGTCGCCCAATTTCGATCGGCATGTGCAGGTGCTTTACACGATCCCGCTGCTTTCGCGGCACGACCACCAGAAATTCGAGATTTTTTGCTACGCGGATGTCCCCCGGCCGGATAGCTTCACCGCGGAAATCCAGTCTTACGCGGATGTGTGGCGATCAACCGTCGGCATGACGGACTCGCAGGTTGCGGAGATGATCCGGGGGGATCGCATCGACGTGCTGGTTGATCTGACCATGCACATGTCGCGGGGACGGCCGCTGGTTTTTGCGCGGAAGCCGGCGCCCGTGCAGATTGCGTGGCTGGCATATCCGGGAACCAGCGGGTTGACGGCGATCGATTATCGGTTGACTGATCCATATCTCGATCCCCCGGGGGTGGGGGATGAGAATTATTCTGAGAAGTCCATCCGGTTGCCTGAGACGTTTTGGTGCTTTGATCCGCTGGGGGAGGATCCGACAGTGCAAGCACTGCCGGCTTCGCGGAATGGGTACATTACCTTTGGGTCGTTGAATAATTTTTGTAAGGTGAATCCGCCGCTGCTGCGGCTTTGGGGGCGGATATTAAATGGGGTACCGCATTCTCGGATGATTGTGCTTGCGCCGGAGGGGTCGGCGCGGCGGCGGGTGCTTGAAGTGATGGGGATTGCGCAGGAGCGGATCGATTTTGTACCGATCCAGGACCGGCAGAAATATTTGGAGGTTTACCATCGGATCGACCTGGGATTGGACACTTATCCATATAACGCGGCATACGACCGGGCTGGACTCGAACTGGATGGGGGTGCCGGTGGTCAGCCTGATGGGGCCGACGGTGGTGTCGCGGGCGGGGTTCAGCCAGGCGTCGAACCTGGGGCTAACCGAGATGGTTGCCAAGACCCCCCAGGAATATGTTAAAATTGCGATTTCCTGGGCGTCGGATTTGCCCCGGCTCGCTACAATGCGAGCGAGCCTCCGGGAACGGATGAAGAAATCGGCGCTGATGGACTGGCGGCGATTTTCGCATAATATCGAGGAAGTTTACCGCGATTTGTGGCGCCGCTGGTGCGCGGGGAAATAACTATGGGAACAACTACGGGGGCACGAGTGACAAGCGGATCGATGAAGCTGTCTTTCAATTGTCCCAAGTGCCGAAAGCGTTGGACGTGGAAGCCGGAGATCGCCGGCAAGAAGGTCAAATGCCAGTGCGGCAACGTTTTTGCCGTTCCGAAGGAGGCGCCGGCGCCGACTCCCGTCGTCAAGAGCGTGCCTGCCCTCGCTCCCGCGCGATCTGACCCGCCTGCCGGTGCGCAGATCGCGTCGATGACGCCGGGCGTCAAGCCGCCGAAAAAGGATGAATCGCTTTATGGCGTCGCTCCCACCGATGAAAAGCCGGTGGTTCGTCCGAAGCCGCTGGTTGTCGAAGAGGAGGAGCCCGCCGGCAAGAAAAAGAAACCGGTTGGGAAAATTTTTGGTCATCAATCCAAGCGCTCCGCCGCGGCCGCCGCGGAGAAGAGGGTGGCAGGAGAGCAAGAACAAGATCAAGCTGATCCTGGGCGGGATTTTGCTGCTCATTGGCCTGGCGGTGATCGCCTGGGACCTGGGTTGGATCAAGGTGTAGCGGGGGCGGACCAGTCGGGAAGCACTTCTTTTCGCAGGGATTCAAACTTCGCGTGCCACTTGGGGCCGCCGGTTCCGTCGCGCCAGATCAGATATAAAACCTTGAGCGATTGCTGGACCTGCGTGATGGGGGTCTGGGGATCGCCGGATTTGGCCAGCTCGTTCATGCAATCGAGAAGCTTGTATGTCGCTTCCCAGTATTGCTCGTTATCTTCCCCGAGTTTTTGATCCTGAATGAGTTCGCCGAGCGTTTGCTTGACGGTCTGGCAGTCGCCCAGGTCCCAGGCGGTCAGGCCGATGCCGAGCGTCACGAGGGGATCGGTCGCATCGGGATTGGCGGCCGCGCCGCCGTCCAAACCGGCGCGATACATCGCGACGCCTTGGGTGGATTGCAAATCCTGATAGAGGGCCAGCACATCGGCTAATTGTTTCTTCCGGGTCTGGGGATCGGTTTGCAATTCGGCGGCAAGGCGCTTGGAGTCGGCGTCGAAACGGCGATAGGTGTAGAGATGGATGTGAATGCCGGGATCGGTGCTGTCGTTGGCCCATTGAACGAGATATCCGCTAAGCATGGCGCGATTCGCCGCGAGCTGGCGGATCGAGCGCTGGGCGGCGCGCTGCTCGTCCAAGTCCCCGGCGGCGGCGGCGGCATCGGATTCGGCGCGGCGCCTTGTCCAGGTCGCGATTGAGAACGGTGAGCAGATCGTGCACGGTTTGGGCCCCTTCGCCCCCGCCGGTGGCGTTGAGGTATTGGACGAGGGTCATGGTGGCGTCGTGATTCCGGCCAAGCTGCATATAGGATTGCACGCGGAGGAAGAGCGCGCCGTTGAGCAGGGCCGCGGCGTCCGGCAAGCCGCGGACGCGATCCTCAAAACCGTTCAGGAGATCGAGGACTCGCTGGGGATCGTGCTCGTCGATGCGGGTGACGTCGGCGGCCAGAAGGGCGGTTCGGGCCAGCGTCGAGCGGGCGCGGGTTTTGTCGGGATCGGATTCCGAGCTGTCCTCGATTTCGGCGGCGAGCACGCGCACGTTTTGGGCCAGGTCCTCGATTTTGTCGGCGCGGCGCCGGCGCTGGGCGTCGGTGAGCCCCGCCTCTTCGTCGAGTTTATTTTTAAGGGCCACCATTTCCCCATAGCGGGCGGCGAGGAGCTGATCCGGCGGATCGGAATCCGGGGTCATCTCGTAAAACTTCGCCGCCTCATCCCAGTGGCCTTGCGCTAAAAGACTGGCGGCGTATTGAGGAGCAAATTCCTTGCGATTGAAGGGGGGATTGATGGCGATTGGGAGAAAGCGATCCTGCAATCTTTCGACGCGCGGATCGAGCCTTCCGTGGGCATCGACGGGGAGCGACTGGCGAAGATCGGCGATGATGCCGCGGGCGCGGTCGAGGGCGAAATCGAGCTTCGCCGCCGCGACCAGAGCCGGGGAATCCATCTTTTGGAAGCGCTGGATATGGTCCATGAGCGCATCGGCCGCCTCAAATTTATCGCCCAGGAATTCATCGAAAATTCCGCTCATAAGAGAGGGGTCAACCGCCTGTTCCGGCGGGATTTTTCCGGCCTGGTAGCGCACCAGCAATTCCTTCGCGGCGGCCAGCCCCTGACGAAGCGCGGCAGTTTGATCCGCATCCAGTGACTGGTCGGCGCCGATTTCTCCGGCGGCGATTACCTTTTGCTTGCCCTGATCGACGAGAGACAGAAGAACCAGAGTGGGGAGGGTCGCCGGATCGGCATCGGGATTCACGCGCAGGGAAAGCTGCTGGTAAATCACCGAGCGAAGGCTGGGAAAATCGCTGACGAGTTGGGTGAGTGCCGACATGGCCGCGGCGTCGGCGGCGGGCTTGGCGTCGCCGGTGGCCTGATCGGCTTTGAGGGCCAGCAGTCGATAGTTGAGCAAATGCAGCGTGGCGGCCTGTTCGGCGTCGTTGGCGAAATGGGCTTGCTCGTCGGCGGTGGCGTCGGCCAAAGCCGATTGCGCGGCGTCGGCGTCTCCGGATTGCAATGCCGCCAGCACCAGAAAACATCGTGCCTCGAATTGCAGCGCGGCGGAGGGGGTCGGTGTCGGTTTGTCGTCGCCGGTGCTCAGGAGGGAACTGAGCAATTGCGTGCCTGCCGTGATGTCGGATTGCGTTCCGCGCAGGAGATGCAGCTTGGCGAGCAGGAACCGGGCCTGCGGCTGGATGCCGGAATCGGGCGTGTCCCACTGAGTAAAAGCGGCGGTGGCCTGGTCGATCTGCTTGCTCAAACGCGGATCGGCGGGGTCGAGTGAGAGGGCGAACGCGTATTGCATTCGCGCGGTTTGATAAGCCGCGGACCCGGCCAGATCGTTCATCTTGCGCCAGTCTTCGGCGACGGGGTCGTCCGGGCGGGTGATGCGATTGGCCAGATCAGTCGCCTGGTCGGTGGCGAATTTAGTGGCGGCGCCGAACGTCGCGCACGCCGCCTCGGCGATGGGGCGGAGAATTCCCTTTCCCTCGTCGCTTGTGCCCCAGTATTCGAGAACGGCGGTCTGGTCATCGACGCCGTGGGCGGCGAGCTGCTGCCCGAGTTGCATGAGCAGATTCGGATCGGTGAGCTGCGAGATGTTTTTTAGAAGATCGGGGGCGGCGCGCTGAATTTGATCGAGGCGATCTTCGCGCGAAAGTTCGGCGTCCGTCGCGGCGTGATTGACGTGCTCGACGGCGAGGTAAAAAGTCTGCCGATCCGGCTGAAGGCCGTCCACATCGAACGCCTGCCTGAGCGCCGCGTCGTTGTCCTGATCGGCCAGGCCGACGAGGCGCTGCTGCTCGGCGACTTCCACGGGAGGCGAGGACTGAGTCGCGGGTTCGCTCTGCGCGAATAGCGGCCCCGCCGGAAGGAGGGAAACCGCAATAAAGAGAATAATCCGCCGATTCAGTGAGTTCATTCATTCACGCCGAAGCCGATTTTCTTGAATCCCGCGTCCTGGGCGGCGTCCATGACTGTGATCAGATTGTCCAGACTCACGGTCGAAGCCGGGTCGATGATTACGCGGATGTCCTGCACGGAGATTCCGGCGGCGACGAAATTCTTAAGCTGATCGGATAGATCATCGCGCAGGGTTTTGTACGCCGCGATGGGATCCTTGCTCTTCACGGAGGCGAAGTTCCCCGCCTTGGCGATGTAATACTTTCCTTCCTCGGAGACCTTGATGGTGAATTGGGTCGGGACGGGGCCGTTGGGAGCCTGGACTGCGCCGGCGCCTTTGACCTCGAGCGGGACATCGCTGATGAGGTAGTGCTCCGCCGCGCCGAACGAGCCGGTCATCATCAGGAAGATGAGGATGACGAGCACGACGTCGACCATGGGGGTCATGTTCGGGCCGGACTCATAGTGAATTTTTCTCGAGCCTGGGATTTTCATGTGTCTAATCCGGTTTCTTGGTGTCGAAGGCGAAAGATTTCACGTGCGCCAGATTGCATTCCAGGAGCACGGGGGCGAGGAACTGGTAGGTCAGGGTTTTGTCGCCGCGGATGATGACCTTGAAGTCGGGATTGGGCGGCAAGCCGCGCGACGGGTCGCCCATGCGGATGTAAATCAGCGTGTCGCGCAGGGGCGTTTGCATCGTTCCTTCCATTTCCTGGCGGAGCTTCAACTCCGTCATGTGGCCTTTAACGAGGGCGGTGATGATCGGCTGGGCGCCGGTCACGCCGGTGGGCCCGTTGATGACATTCAGGGTCAGGGTGTTGCCCATGTCCTTGATGTCGGTGCCGAGGAAGCTGGTGGGAATGTCGATGGTTTTATCGATTCCGGTATTGATACCGATTTTCGCCACGAGCATGAAGAAAACGATCATGCACATGACGATGTCGATGAGGGGCGTGACGTTCACGCTGCCTTCGGCGATATGGGGCATGCGACGCATGCGCATTGGACGCCTCCGATCAAGCGGGGAGGAAAAAGATCGACCTTACGCGCGCGGCGGAATGATGGGCGCGCCCAGCGACTGCCGGGGCGGCGTCTGCCGCGCCTCGGCGGGCTTGATCATGAGGAGCAGTTCCTCGGCGACCAGGGCGCCGCGAACGGTGAGCCGGTCCACGACCGTCCGCAAGACGCCGAACGCCGCCAGACACGGGACCGCCAGCATCAAGCCAAGCAGAGTATGGCAGAGGGCCTTGGAGATGCCGCCGGCGAGGGAGGCCGGGTTGGCCTGCCCGCCCTGGGCTTCCATGGTGCTGAAGGCGTCGATCATGCCGAGCACGGTGCCTAGCAGGCCGAGCAGCGGCCCGAGGTTGCCGATGATGTTGAGATATTCGATTTTGCGGAATTGCTCGGCGGTTTGCTCGCCGATGGCGGTCTCCATCGCTTCCTTCATGCTGTTGAAGCTGGGAGCGCGCTTGAGGGCGGGATTGAGGGCTTTGCTGACGAAGCTGGGATCGGTCTCAGTGAAATCGAGCAGCTCCTGAAAGCGGCGCTGCGAGATCATGTCGCGGATGAGTTCGGTGGTGCGGATCGGCATGAAGACCGATTCGCGATTCTTGATCACGCCCTGGATGATGAGGGTCAATCCGATCACGGAGAGGGCGAAGATGACCCAGAAGACGGGATCGAGATTATTCATCACCAGGGTGATGACCCCTGGTTTTGCGACGACCTGCTGCGGCTGCCCGATGGGGGTTTGCGCCTGGGTGGGGCCGGAGAGCAGGAAGATTGCTCCTCCTATCAGGACGACGAAAAGCGCCAGGCGGAGCCTGGAGTTTGAGTAAGGCTTGGACATGGGAAGATCCTTCTCTCCCGAGGGAGAGCCATTCCGGGGGGAGCCGCCACGCCGTCCGCATCCATCGGCCGGGGACATTGCCCTCGCAACGCCGACGGATTTTGACCCAAGACCGGGGACACTGCCCTCGCAACGTCTCGAGCCCGCCAGACTGGCATGAATTCAGCAACCATCAAACGACCCGGATTCGTTCCCGGCCCGATGCGTGGCTGGAGCCGATCTCGCTGCCTACGCTCGATGCCGGGCGGAAAAGCTTGTTTAGAAATCGTCGCAATAGAACTTCTTATACACCCCGCCGTTCTGTGTGGCGATATCGGTCATGGTCTGCTCGAAGTCCTTATAAGTATCTTTCTCGGCCTTGCTCCCCAAAAGAAGGATCGTGTTGACGTGGACTTTCTTGTCGGCGTTCAGTTCATTGATCTTGGCCAGGACGACGGAGCCGTCGGGATCGTCGAAATCGCCGTCGGTGAGCAGGAAGATCAACTGCGGCTGTTCGGCAAAGGCTTCCTGCAGCGCGGGGATCGGATTGGTGGTGCCGCGAAACGACAGGGTCTGATCGAGGAAGTTGAAGAGGAGGGTTTTGTTGTTCGGCGTCGCCATGGCGATGTTCTGATTGATCGCCAGGAAATGCGAGTCGGGATTTTCCTGAAAGATCAGCACGTTAAACGCCTGGATCGGGGCGAGATTTGCGACGGCATTTTTCAGCTCGGCCTTGAGAACGTATTCCTTGATGCCGACCAGCGAACCGGAACCATCGCAGACATAGACGATCCGGCCGACGTTTCCGCCGTGGCCGAAGATGCGGCTCTTGGGGGCGATTCCGCCGCCGCCGCCGCGCGGGCCGAAGGCGGCCATGTCATTGCTCGAAGCGAGCGCTCCGAGCGAAGCCAGGCTCGTGCCTGCTCCGAGCGCATCGGGATTCTCCATCGGATTGCTCTTGAGCGTCTCGGCCAGATCCTCGCTCTTTCGCAGGGCCCAGGATTTTGAATCGTTCTGGTTCGGATCATTGTCCTGGGCGGCTTCGCGCGTCGGGTCGCCCCCGATGCCGGGGTTGGGAATCCCGCCGGCGTGGCCGTCGTCGGCCAGGGACGTATCCGGGACGATTACCTGTTCCTTGCTCACCTCGCGCGCGGCGCGGATGACCAGAGGCGGCAGAAAGATCAGCGCCGCCAGCAATATGGTGATGTGAAGTCCGAGAGAGGTGACCCACGGCAGCAAGCTCTGTACGGCAGGGCGTTGCCAGAAGGAGATCCGCGGCTCGTACCGCCGATCGGGAATATCGTTGGCCACACTCATGGCTTACACGCGATTATAAGGCGCGGACCGACCATACGGCGCTGGAATGCATATATATCGACTGGAAAGGATGATAGCTTGCGAATCGAGACAGGGGAGCGCCGAACCGGCCAATATTGCCTGCCCCCGAAGGGGAATGTGGGGTTCGGCGGGACCTGCGCCCCTTACCGCGGCAGCCTATTTGCGCGGTTCCCGATCTGATAGACTTGGCCCGCAAAATGATCCGTGGGAGCGGGCAAGGGATGCGCGTCTCCGGTGTCTGGCCGACGATGAAGTGGAGCCGAGCCCCTTGGCGCGGTTGACTCGGCAGCGCGGGCCATTCGACAGCGTGGGCGAACAATGTCCTCCGGAAAGAATTTACCCGCGTTTCTATATCGGCGTCTGTCGCGGCTGGCGACGTGCGAGTTCCGCCTCGACGACGCTGCGCGCTTGCGGATGCGCACAAAGTATGACATCGGGAGCTTTGCGGATGTATTCATCAATCCGTTTTATTGGCAGCTTTTTCATTTGATGCCTCGAGCGCCCAGGCAGGTGATTGATTGCGGCGCGCATTGCGGGCATTTTTCGGTGCTCGCGGATCGCTGCATTCGGGCCCGGTTCCCCGACGCGCAGCCGCGATTTGTGCTGATTGAGCCTAATCCGCGGCTGCAAACCACTATTTGCGGGAATTTGGCCGATGCGGGAATTGCCGAGCGAGCTGAGGTCCATCGGGTATTGCTCGGTTCCACCGAGGGAACTGGAACGCTCTGGGTGAACACAAAAAACTATCTTGCCTCGCGGATCGAACCGTTCGATGGAGCAACTCCTTATGAGGTGCCTTTCAGGACTCTGGCATCCATTCTGAATAACCGCGACGC
Source organism: uncultured Phycisphaerales bacterium (assembly GCA_963844715.1). Taxonomy (GTDB): domain Bacteria; phylum Planctomycetota; class Phycisphaerae; order Tepidisphaerales; family Tepidisphaeraceae; genus UBA1161. The sequence continues at coordinate 1,391,800 of CAWJPJ010000007.1, forward strand.
CGACGTGTTGAAGATCGACATTGAAGGGGCGGAATTTGAGCTGGTTCGAACGCAGCTTGCGACGTTTGCGCGCGTCGGCCTGCTGATGATGGAAGTTCATGGAAGCGATTCGGAATGCGATGGACTATTGAAGCAATTAAAGGAAGTCGGGCTCGAACTGTGCTTAAGCCCGATCGAGCACACCGGCTTCAAATTGCTCGCTTTGGCGCGACGACCTGTTGGCACTGCCCCGTAGCGGAACTTACGGCCCGGTCTCGAATTCCTTCAGCTTTTCAACGCGGCGAATGTGCCGGCCCTCGCCGAAAGGGGTGGTAAGGAAAATCTCCACGATCTGGCGGATTTGATCGTCGCTGAGTAAATCGGTTCCGAGGCACAGCACATTGCAGTGGTTGTGCTCGCGGGCTCGCCGGGCGGTGACCTCATCGTGGACCAGCCCGGCGCGCACGCCGCGGACTTTATTGGCGGCGACGGACATGCCGATTCCTGACCCGTCGAGGAGAATGCCCATTTCGCTGGTTCCCTTGGCGACCGCGCGGGCGACGGGGAGGGCGAAGTCTGGGTAATCCACGGCGGCGGTCGACTCGCAGCCAAAGTCCTCGACCTCGTGCCCCTGGCGCTTGAGATGGGGAATAAGCTTTCGCTTGGCTTCGTAGCCGCGATGATCGCTTGCGACCGCAAGTTTCATTCAACCTCCGACCCGAAAAAAACAACTCTACAGGGCCTTCTCAGCCAGACGTGCTTCGATGAGCGTTTTGATCCGATTGGCGGTGGCGACGTATAGCTCGACGGCGCCCCCGATGGGGTCTTCGATGTCTCCCTCGGGGTCGAGGGGGACGATCTTATCCGCCGCCGCCGGAACCAGAGCCGCCGCTGCCCGGGCATGGCTCTGGCCCATCGTATAAATGACATCCGCCTGATGGATCAATTCGACCGTCAGCGCTCTGGCGCGATGGCGCGAGATATCCAGGCCCATGCCTTGCAGTGCCTCGACGGCCTGTGCCGTTGCCCGCGCGCCGGGCAGGGTATATGCGCCTGCCGACGCGACCATGATCCCCTTCTTCTCCAGTTCATCGGGCGAAATTTTCAAATTTTCCGCCATGACCTGCCGTGCGATGGCCTCCGCCATGGGGCTGCGGCAGGTGTTTCCGCTACAGACGAAGAGGAGGGTTGTTCGCATCAGGCGGTCGATAATGCGCCGATCATACACGCCTTCGCGCGCCAATTCATAGGAGTCCTTGCCGGCGCGGACGAGGGTGCTGGGTTTGCTGAAACGGGTTTCGCCGGCGTCGAGGACGGCTTCAACTTTATCGAGAATGGCCTCGTCCATATCCGCCGCGCACTGCCGGCCGCCGGGCGGGGCGGTGAGAGCGACGGGCTGATTCACCTGGCTGACGACATCAAAGAAAACCGGATGGTCCGGGCAGCGCAGCGTGATGGTCGATTCGTCGTAAAGGTCCTCCATCGGAACATCGAGAGTTCGGGAAACCTCCCAGCGCCGGTCCTCGGGGACGGTGAAGATCAGCCCGACCGGTCCAGGCCAGAGCTTTCGCATGAGCCGCAATTCCAGGTCGCTGCAATCCCCAAGAAACTGCCGGGCGTCGGCAGGCTTGGCGACGTGGACGGTCAGGGGCCGCCGGGCGGACGACGGCCGCAGGTCGTTCAATGCCGCTCGCGCCGGCGGGGTGGGTCAGGACCCCGGCGGCGGCGTAGCTGGTCTCGGTCGGCAGGACGATCAGCTTGCCCGCCGACAGCATCTCCGCGCCGCGCAGGACCTCCTGCTGGTAGTCGGGGGAGCTAAGAATTTGCACGATCTGAGCCTGCATAATGACGGCTTTTTAATTATCGGCCTGTACCCAGGTAACTTCAAGGCGGACAGATTGACCCGGGGGAGCGTTTATCCGGCTTGGCGCGGGCCGGGCCGCGTTCGACGGCGTTTTCCCGCCGGGGAGCGGAATAAAAAAAAACGCCGGCCGCGGTGTGACTGCGGCCGGCGTCGCCAGAAAGTGGGAAGGGGAGCGTCGCGTCAGGTCCCGTCCTACCGTTCCACACGGAACAGGCATACGGTGCGTTTGCCTGACGGTATTGGATGTACGATTCATTTTTTTCGGGGGCAAATCGAAATGCGGAATTTCGGCGGGTCTGGTAATATAGGGTGCGTGCGGTCGGAATCGCGGATTTTTGCGGGTAGTTCGGTACAATCGGGCGGCGATGGGTCTTCCATCCACTGCGAATCGCCTCTCGATTAAGTAAAACCGGGCGGCCCGTGCAAGGTCGGAAGCGAAATCGACGGCCGCACGGTGGCCGGGGCACATTCGTTCACTTCGTTTGGAAAGGCGGTACATGGGAAACTTCTACACAAATTTTACGCTTGGCGGCGTGGACCAGTTGGCGGCGGCAAAGGAGTTGGCCGGGAGGTCGTGCCTGGTAACGCCGGCGGTGAACAACTCGGTGGTGGTTTTCGATTCGGCGTCGGAAAAACAGGATCAGCGCGAGATCGCCAGTCTGGCCGAGATGCTTTCGCAGCGGCTGAAATGCGCCGTGCTGGCTGTACTGAATCACGACGACGACATCCTCTGGTATCAGCTTTACTCCAAGGGGCAGTTGGAGGACGAGTACAACAGCACGCCGGGGTATTTCGACGCGTCGCAGGTTACCGCGCCCAGCGGCGGGGACGCCAAGAAGCTTTGCGCGGCGTTCGGCTCGGGCAACGTGGCGAAGGTGGAGCATATCCTCAGCAGCTCGCTCGAAGACGGAGAGTATGCGTTCGCCTTCCAGCGTCATGAGGCGCTGGTGCATGCGCTGGGGATTTCGCCGTACGGGGTGGGACTGGGGTACGGGTATTTAGAGGACGGGGATATGCCGGACGGGCTTTCGTCGGCGGATGTGATTCGGACGCGGTAGGCACCCGAAACCCTCATAGGGTAGCGCCCCCCCTGCAAGAAATGGGATCATTTTTTGATCCCGCGATATAGAATCATCTCGTGGCTGAAAAATCCAGAGCCGACCGGCGCAAATACATCGAAGTTTTAAGACGGATGACGCCCGAGCAGCGCCTCCGGAAGGCCATGGAGCTAACCGAACTTGGGAATCGCTTATTTCTACATGGGCTTAGGCGTCGATTTCCGGACTTGGACGAGCGGGGGATTCACGCGGAGTATTTGAAGCGGATCGCGCGATGTCACAATCGGAACTATTGAAAAAAACGATCGCGGCACTGGAGGCGGCCGGTACGCCGTACATGCTCACCGGTTCGTTTGCATCGAGCTTGCAGGGTGAGCCGAGACTGACGCACGACATCGATCTTGTCGTTGCAATTACGCTGGCCGGAATCAAAGCTCTTTTGTCAGCGTTCCCGGCGCCGGATTACTATCTGGACGAAATTGCGATCGCCCGGGCCGTCGCGCAAAAAAGCCAGTTCAATCTTCTTGATGTCGTGGGCGGCGACAAAGTGGACTTCTGGCTTTTGACGGATGACCCCTTCGACCAGTCCCGGTTTGCGCCGGCATCCGGAAATGTTCGAAGGGTATCAGCTTTATATTTCGTCCCCCGAGGACACAATTTTGATGAAACTTCGCTGGGCGAAGTTGTCTGGCGGAAGCGAGAAGCAGTTCGGGGACGCGCTGAGCGTTTACGAATTACAAAAGGAATCGCTAGATTTGGCATATGTACAACGTTGGGTGACGTCGTTGGATGTGTCCGATCTTTGGGAAAGGCTCAAACGCGAGGCCAAAAGCGAAGGCTAGCGAAAGCCGACAAATACTTTTCCGATCCGGATGGATATCTTTGGAAAGCGGCGTAGGGAGCGTTTGAGATTCGCGAGGATGGGAGTTTGATGGTTACTTATAATTCTGGGATGCATGTTCATAAAAGAGCGACGTTTCTTTACTCCCTTTTAATCGTTCAGCCGGCGCAACGCTCATCATCCGATGACCATTCTTGAACGACTACTGCGACACGACGCCTGGACGACCAGATCGCTCCTTGCGCTATCGAGCGGCCTTAGCGACGCCGAACTCGACCGGGAGTTCGACATTGGCCATCGGTCGCTCCGTCGTACATTTGTTCACATGATCGGAAACATGGAATGTTGGTGTGACTTGATGACCGGAAAGCCTCAGCGGTGGAGCGCACAGGCTGCCCCGCCGGTAAGCACTGTCTCGGGCCTGACCAATCGCCTGGATGTAGTCGCCGAACAACTGCTCGCCCTGGGCAGAAGCGTGACGAGCGAAAGGCGCGAAGACGATTTTTTCGTCGATTACCTGGATAAGCCCCCCACGCGAAAACCGCTCGGCGCGGGGCTTTTGCACGTCGCCACCCACGGCATGCACCACCGTGCGCATTGCCTGTATATCATGCGAAATTTGGGGGTGAAGGGCTTGATCGAGGGCGATGTCATAAGCTGGGAGTGCGTTCACCTGGGATTGAAAACCTGGCCGGCCGCGATCTGAGCGATATGCGGACCGCATTTCACACGCGACTCACAATCACAATCGGCTCACATCTCCTCATTACAAACGCCGAACGGGCCACGGCATTGTTTGAAGTTCGGAGAGCAAACAGGACCTACGTCCCCTTAAACTCAAGTCCGAGTATAAAGGGGTGTTCCACGTGTCGTTCACAGTCAAAAAAATCTCCGCGGATCGACTGGCAGACTATGCCCGGGTGCCGATTGCATTCGAGGTTGAGATCGATGAAACGGTCCGCGCCACGGGTGGCGTCGCGCTTCGCGAGCCGCGGTTCGGTCGCCCTACCTCAAGAATTATGACGCGCAGTTCGAAGGCGGCCCCGAGAGCTGGGCCGGCCGCTTCGATATTTCCCAATGGGGATTATGGATTGCGATTGAGTCGGCGGGAGTAGTGGGGGCAGCGGCGGTGGCGCCGGATGGCAAGAGCCTCGGAATGCGGGACATCGATCCTCGCGCTGCGGTACTTTGGGACATAAGAGTCGCCCCGTCACACCGTCGGCGAGGCCTTGGCTCGGCCCTTTTCCAAGAAGCAGCGCGGTGGGCAAGCGGCATGCGTCGAGACTTTCTTATGGTTGAAACCAAAACGTGAATGTCGCCGCGTGCAGGTTCTATGAGAGGATGGGGTGCACGATCGAGCGAGTCGATCGCTCGGCGTATCAGGGGCGGGTGGAAGCGAAGAATGAAATCATGCTCTTATGGGGCTTGCAACTTCATGGATAAACCCCAGCCCGCTTTCTTCTTGACTCTCCGCAGAATCGGGCCGATAATCAGACTAGATTAACAGACTAGAAGGATACGTTATGAAAGAAGTGGGCCTCTTCGATGCCAAAACCAATCTCTCGAAGATTGCCGAACAAGTTCGCCGCACCGGACAACCTGTCACGCTGACCAAACGCGGCGAGCCGTATGTGGACATAGTGCCCCATCGAAGGCCGGCGGGCCGCCGGTCCCGTAAGGAGATTTTTTCCGATTGGAGGCGCCTGCGCGCCCAGTTGCCGAAGATCAGCTCCGAAGGAATCAAGTCGGCAATCGAAGAAGGACGCCGGTAATGCAATCCGTCGTCATCGACGCCAACGTGGTGTTGCATTCGCTCCTGCACCAAGGCCGCGGATCGGAAAAGTTGGACCCACTCCTCGAAAAATCCGACCTTGTCGCCCCCTGGCTATGGCGGTTGGAAGTCGCCAACGCCGTGCTCGTGCACACTCGGCGCAAACTGCTCACCGAGGTGGAAGCGATCCGCATTTTGCGACTGATTGATGAAACGCCGGTCGAGATCGTGCCGGAACCGGCGGAAAGAACGGCGTCAAGCTTGGCGGAGATCGGCAAGACCTATCATCTGACGGCATATGACGCCGTCTATCTGGATTTGGCCGATCGCCTGGGGCTGCCTCTGTTTACGCGTGACGAGAAACTTCGTGACGCCGCCAAAAAAGCCGGCGTCAAGCTCTTTGGCGAGTAACGCTGTTCAAATCATGCTTCGATCACGCAAACAAAGAATCCAGTCGGACTCGCACATTGAACCAACGATCACGTTTTAATCCTGTCCAACAAATAAACCGCGATCGGCCCGAAGATAAAGATCGGCAGCCAGGCCATCATGGCGGGCCAGACGACGACCCATTGCGGGCTCGGCGGGGTTGCCGCCAGTTCGTAGGCCAGGAAGACGCAGCCCATGCAAAGGCCGCAGAGGAGCATGGCTTTGGCGGCGGCGGTTTTTAAAGTCTGCGGCTGGCGGGTCAGGACCATCGCTATGGCCAGAAGCATCAGGATGATGTTCACCAGCGGTTGGGCCAGGCGCGTGTAGCGCATTGCGCAATAGATTCGTCGTTCCGTAATTCCTTGGGCGGGCCAGGAGCTGGTTGATCCGTGCAAGCGACAGAAATTGCAGGGAATCCTCGTTCTGGTGCAGGACGATCTCGGCGGGGGTGATGTCGCTGCGATAAACGGCGGCGGTCTCGACGACGGGCGGGACGGTTTGGTCGGGGGATGCGATGGGGACGCGCTTGCCATCGATGAGGTCCCATTGTTGAAGGCGCGGGTTCCAGTTGGCGCTGGCGGCATAGAGATGGGCCGTGGGGCGCAATTGCGAATCGCGCTCGATCACATCCAGATAATCCAGCTTTGCCGGGGAGTGAGCGGTGGCGGGGGTGTAGAGGGCGGCGTTGAAGAGCGCCTCGTTTTCATCCTGCATCATGTCGACGGGGTAGGTCCGCACCGCCGCCTGGTGAATATCGCCTCGGTCCCGGGCCAGCATCGGGATCATGTGCGGAATGAGGAGTTCCTGATCGGCCGGAAGCAGGACGAGATTCAGCACCGCGCCGGCGAGAATTGCCGGGGCGGCGACGCGAAGAAGGGGAACGCCGGCGGCGAGAATGGCGGTCGATTCGTTGAATCGGCTGAGGCGCATGAGTGTGAACGAAGCCGCCGCCACGGCGATGATCCCCGCCATCTGCGCGAAGAAAAAGAAGGACTGGTAGAAGTAATAATCCCCGATGTCATAGGCGATTCGCCACGTGGACAGGCCGGCCAGGGCGTGGCTGTTGGACTGGGTGAGATTCCCGAAATTGAAGACCATGTCGAGGGCGATATAGAGCCCGACCAGGGCCATCAGGCTGATGAGATAGTCCCGAACGAACGAGCCGAGCACGTATTTGTCGAGGATGCTGAGCATGAATTTATTTCGTCGCGATGGTGATTAAGTTGGTGCGGACGTCGCGGCCGCATTTTACGAAAGTGAATTGCGTCAGGTCCAGGTTGGTGAAATGCTCGTCGTGGACCAGGATCTGGTTGATGGTGTCGTTTTTGTCGCCGCGATCGTAATCGTGAGCCATGCGAACCATGAGGATGCGGGCGTGATCGCCGGGCGGCGTGTAGCCGGGGATTTGGTCGAACACGGTCGGGCGATGATCGCCGAGGCGCTGGTCGGAAAGCACCCAGACCTTGGGATGATCCGGCAGATAAAACGTCAACTCCGAGGCGTATTCATAGTCGGTGGTATAGATCGGCGAGTCCTGGCGGACGTCCTGGACCTTTTGCGCCAGTTCGCGCCAGCCGAAGAGGCGGTCCCATTGGGGATTGCCGAGCTTTGGGCTGATGGTCATCATGATTTCGGGGATGTGGATGACGATCAGGCAGATCACCGCCACACCGACGCCGGTGCGGGCCCACCAGGTACGCCAGCCCTTCCAGTTTTCGGATAAATATTGCGCCGCCAGGAGGGTTGCGGGCATGTATCCGAAGAGAGGCCAGTTGCCGTTGCCGCGCTTGTGGATGGAGGTCAGGGCGAAAAAGATCAGGGGGAGGGCGCCGCAGACGACGAGCAATTTTTGCGGCATCGTCGCGCGGCCGCGAATCATCCGCCACGCAAAGACGGCGAGGACGAACACGCACAAGGCGCAAATCATCGGCGTCACGATGGCAAGCTGCGAGCCGAAATAATCGAGGACTTTAAGGAGCTGGTCGAGGCGGGTGTTGTCGTCGCTGGACAGGCCGTGATGAAGTTGGAACTTGAAGCTGATCCAGCCGTGGGTGGCGTTCCAGATGATGACGGGGGAAAAGACGGCGAGTGTGACGGCCGCGGCGATCCAGGGCCAGCGCGCTGCCAATTGCCTCCGTCCCTGGCGATCGATCAAGAGGGCGATTAATACCGAGACGCCGAGGAACACGCTGGTGTATTTGGAATCCAGGGCCAAACCGAGGAAGAGGCCGAAGGCGAGCCAGAGGAGGGCCTCGCGTTCATTTCCCTCCCCCGGAGTACCGGCGGAGGGTGTCAGGAAAACCAGAAGCACGCACGCAAGCGCCGCCGTCTGGAAAAACATTGCGGGCGTGTCGGGCGTGGCGATCGAGCCCATGATTCCGACCATGGGGCTGAGAAGGAGACTCACGGCCACGAATCCGGCCGCGAGTTTGTCGGGGCAGAGTCTTAGTGAGACTCGCCAGAGAATCAGGACCATTCCGACGGCGAGAATTCCCATTGGCCAGCGAACGCCGAATTCGGTGTTTCCCTCGAAATGAGTCCCGAGTCGAATAAGCCACGCGATAACGGGCGGATGATCGACATACGAGAGGGCGGGATGCTGCGACCAGACCCAGTAATAGCATTCGTCCGGGACAAGCTGGCGGAAGTTGGAAAAGACCCATCGGGCGACGAGGGTGAGGCCCGCTAGCGCCAAGACGCCGGCCGTTCCCGGCCAGCGGCGCGGTTTGGCGGGCGCCGGCTGCGCGGCGATTTCAGGGGCCGAAGTTACCGGCGTTTGGCTCATCTTTGTTGCAATCGGACGGTCAACCAGATCGCGGCCGCCAGGACGATTACGTTTCCGCCCCAGATGAACGCGAGCCCGGTTAGCAGCGGATCGTGAAAGGAGGGACCGAGATCAAACGGGACGTGCGTCGCCGCCTGCTGGCCGCAGAAAATCAGGGTGATGCTGAGTAGCGCGGGGACGAAGCTCACGGCAAAGGCGTTGAGGACGTTCCCGCTTCTAAAGACGGTTCCCAAGCCGCTGCCGATCATGACGAGAATCAGGCAACTGAGGGCGAAGCTGGCTCGGCCATGCAGTTCACTGCGGGCGGAATTATTCACGGCGACCTGCTCATGATGCAGCCACATCGCATCGCTCTGGGTAATCGTCGGATCGTTCTGAAAATCGGCGACGCTTTTCTTTTCGACGGCCTTCACCTCCGCCGGCATCGGCTCGGAGAAGCTGCGGATAAAGCTGAGCCGTTCGCTGGGGCCCTCCTGGGTGTGGAGGAGCGTGTCGTAGAGTTCGATGCTTATGGTCACGCGATGCGCCAATCGGTCGGGTTTGGCGCGGATGTGAATTTCCTTTGCTTCGGCGGTGAGCGTGCGCTGCGAGCCGTGCGATTGCTCCATCCAGACGGTTCGCGACTGGTCGCCGCGCGGCGGGGCGGTGACGATCAGTTCCGATCCGTCGCGCACGGATGATGCGCCGTCGCCGCCGATGCGGAAGGTGTCGGAATCGCCGACGGTGGGGAATACGTATCCGTTCGGCTCGCCGCGGTTGATCTGCGCGGAGATGAGATCGAGTGTTTTGGCTTCCTGCTCGCGGGCCACGACGTCGATGAGGATATTTTGCACGCGTTCGCTGTGGCTCGGATCATGGGCCAGTTCGGTGAGCCGCTGAACGTTGAGGAATTTGACGTTTTCGTGAATGAGAGACGGGATTTCGACGGGTCCGAAAGTTGTATCCGCGACCCCCGCCTGCACATTTCCGTAGAATTCGCGCGGGAACTTCAGTCCGTCGGTGAGATGGACGGTGAGGGTCGCCATCGGCACCGCCAGATCGCCCCAGGGCCGCTCCTCGCCGCTGCGTTCGATCGTAACCATGGCGCGCCGGGCCAGGGAAAAATCGCGCGGGATGTGCAGGTCCGGATTGGCCTCGGTGGGCGATTCATAGGTGACGATCGCGGGCCCGATCAGCTCGACTTGCTGGATTCGCGGATTATTCGGATCCGGCGGCGGCAGATACGCCGACTCGGCAAAAACGTGCCAGCTTCCACCCATCCCCTGAAAATCCACGGCGTGATCGCGCTCGACGTCGCTGGCGATCACCTTGGCGATATTCGAGTAAACGATCTCCTGAACCCGCAGAGAAAAGACCGGCACCACGAAGCAGAGCATGATCAGACTGATCGTCGCCACGATCAAACCCAGAACCAGGGCCGGCAGGGCGATCGAAAATCCGCGCATGGAAATATAGGAGATGCCGCCGGCGCGCATGGCCGTCAACTCGTTGTCGGAGGCGAGCCGTCCGTAAACGATCGTCGCGGCCAGGAGCGCGGCGACGGGGAGGGAATAGGTGCTCATCGCGGGGGTGAGATAGAGGAGCATCTGGTTGACCTGCCGCATGTCCAGGCCGTTTTCAGTCAACGGGCGCAGCAGCCCGGCGAAGCTCATGATCCCCGCCAGGGCGCAGGTGGTCAGAGCAAACACGCGAAGCAGCGGCCAGAAAATGTACCAGAAGAGCGTTTTGCTCATTTAATAAGAGTAGTTGCCAGTTGCCAGTTGCCAGTTGCCAGTTGGGAGGAGATGGCGTCGCTGAGTTTTGCGATTCCCGGTTCGATCTGGTCGGGGGCGACCTGGCCGAAACTTAGGCGCATAAAATTTTTGGGGAGGCGGCCGGTTTCGTCGGGTTGGAAGCAGTAATCGCCGGGGACGTAGATCACGCCGCGATCGACGCAGGATTTGAAGAGCGGCGCTTCGCGCGAGGTGTCGATTCCCGGCGGCAGTGTGAGCCAGATGTATAAGCCGCCGTGCGGGTGGGTCCAGTGGATCTCCTCATCTTGTCCCCTCTCCCTGTCTTCCGCTGGTTTCCGCAGGATCGGGTGAGGGGACTCTTGTCCCCTCTCCCTGTACTCGGGGAGAGGGTTAGGGTGAGGGGCAATTCCCGCGCGACCGGCAGAACCCTCACCCCAGCCCTCTCCCTGAGTACATGGAGAGGGGGAAAGAGGGGACGCCGCAGCTGGCATGTGTTTTTTCAGCGACTCCAGCATCGCATCGCGTTTTTTTCGATAGCTTTCGCACAGTCGCTTCACCTGCTCCTGATAGAGGCCGCTTTGCATTGCCTCCAGCGCGATGTGCTGGGCGAGGCTGCTGGAGCCGAAGTCGTGATTCCCCTTTTGGTGCATGACAGCCTCTAGCACGTCCGGCGGCATCGCCGTGTAACCCGTCTTGATTCCTGGGGCGAACGGCTTGCTGAATGTCTGGGTCAGAATCGTAAACTCGTTGGTTTCGTCGAACGATTTGATCGACGGCAAAGCCGGGCCGTCATAGCGCAATTCGCGATAGGCGGCGTCTTCGAGAATCAAGATCCGGCGCCGGCGGCTGAATTTTTTGGCGATTTCGAGCAGTCTTTTCCGCCTTGGAAGGGCAAGCGTCAACCCCGTCGGGTTCTGGTAAAAGCTCTGGACGTAGATGAGCTTGACCTTTTCGAGTTTTCCTTCGCGATCGATTTTTTCCAGGAGCTTTTCGATCGCCTCGGGGTCCATTCCGTCCTCGTCGATCGGCACGGTCCGCACATCGGCTCCGAAGGACGCCAGCGTTCCCGTGTAAACGAAATAAGAGGGGTTGGCGGCGATGACGATGTCGCCGGGGTCAACCAGGACGTCGCCGATGAGATAAAGGGCCTGCTGGGAGCCGGTGGTGATGACGATGTCGCGCTCTGAGACGGCGAAATCGTTGGCCGGTTTGTTCTCCAGGGTTTCAAGATGTTTGACGGCGGCTTTCCGCAGGCCGGCCAGGCCCTGGGTCGTGTCGTATTGCAGCGCCGCCCGGGCTCGCGGGGTCGGCCAAAATCTTCTGCGTGATCGTCTGCGACGCCTCGATGGGCAGGGTTAGGGGATCGACCAATCCAGCGGCCAGGTTGATGAGCTTCGGATTCGCCACCACCGCCGCCATCAAAAAGCTGATCGGCTGCTCGCCGGTGCGGCGGGCCTTCGCGGATAAGCCGATTTCCGGGGGTTTGGGTTCTTGTGAGGACATACAGAATGATCATGCTAGCCAAGCCTATCTGTAGCGGCAATTGTGCGGTGTAAGTGCCGATAAATGCTTCAATTCAGATGCGATGCAGGGCGCAGCGGGTCAGCCGATTGACAATCCACAGTTAATTGGGAGGCAGCGGGGGAGGAAGATGTTGCAGGCGCGGCTTATCGACTTTTAAGAAACCGTAGATGGCCAAGGCGGTGCCGAACGGAATTGACACGAGCAAGATGATGTTTAATGCGAAAGTTGGCCAGCGACGGTAAGTCGGTAGAAGTATACGAATCAAAAGAACCAAAAGGCTCACCGCGCCATAAGCAGCCTCTGTAAAAACTATCAACTGGAATGCGGGTTTGGTATTCGCCGGCGTAGTCGGAAGCCACATCATCCAGACCATAAAGCCAACACCCATTAACAAAAAGAAAGCGAAAGCCGCTAAAAGTGAAGAATAAACGGCGTCGTGATTTGTCGGAATCGGTTTACCGGGTGTTTGATAATTTAGGGTCATGATTTTTCCGGCAATAAGCGGGCAAACTCGTCCGCCCTCGCAATTTTCGGCTTGGGCGATCAATATATGCCGCGACACAGGAGCTTGCCATGCCCAGCACCGAAGACGAACTTCGCAAAGCACTCAAAGCCTTTAAAAAGCGATTGAAGCTCACGCGCCTCGACGACGATTCCAAGTTGGGACACAGCCCCCTGACGGGCGGGTCCCAGGGCAAAATCGTCTCCATCCAACCACCATCGGGCTTTGGGCGGGATATTTGGGAGGAACTGGCCGATCAGGGCAAGCTGAAACGCGACGGGACAGGCTTTTACGAGCTCGTCGAATAGCGGTCCGTAGCCGGTATTTGCCTTGACTGGCAACTGGCAACTGGCAACTCGCAACTATTCCAAACAACTGGCAACTGGCAACTTCTTCCCTCATAATTCTCGCCCCATGACTTCGGCCGAGATTCGCCAGCAATTTCATCGATTTTTTCGTGCAGAAGCACGGGCACACGTTCGTGCCGTCGTCGCCGGTCGTGCCGCTGGATGATCCGACGCTGCTGTTCACCAACGCGGGGATGAATCAGTTCAAGCCGATTTTTCTGGGGCAGGAAAAGCGCACCTATACGCGGGCGGCCAATACGCAAAAGTGCATCCGGGCCGGGGGGAAGCACAACGATCTGGACGACGTCGGGCCGCAGCCGGCGGCATCACACGTTTTTTGAAATGCTCGGCAACTGGAGCTTTGGCGATTATTTCAAGCGCGGGGCGATCGAGATGGCGTGGGAGCTGCTCACCAAGGTCTGGAAGATCGATCCCACGCGATTGCATGCGACGTGCTACGAGGGGGATGAGAAAAACGGCATTCCCCGCGATGAGGAGGCGGCCAAGTTGTGGAAGGAAATTGCCGGGCTGCCGGACGATCAAATCCATTATTTCGGCAAGGACAATTTCTGGGAGATGGGGGACACCGGGCCGTGCGGGCCTTGCAGCGAGATTCACATCGACCGCACGCCGGATAAAAGCGGCGGCAGATTCGTCAACGGCGACGATCCGCGGGTGATGGAAATTTGGAATCTGGTTTTCATCCAGTACAACCGGGATGCGGCCGGGAAACTGACGCCGCTGCCGGCCAGGCACGTGGATACGGGGATGGGGTTCGAGCGGATTTGCCAGGTTTTGCAGAGGAAAGAGGACAATTACGCGACGGATTTGTGGACGCCGCTGTTTGATCGCATATCTGAGATTTCAAATTTCAAATATGCGGGCAAATTCCCGAAGACCAACGTCGCCGACCCGGCGGCCGAGGCGGCGGATGAACAGCTTCGGCATGATATTGCGTTTCGAGTCGTGGCGGATCATGCGCGATGCCTGACGTTTGCGCTGACGGATGGGGCGGTGCCGAGCAACGAAGGGCGCGGGTATGTGCTGCGGCGGATTCTGCGCCGCGCGGCCCGGTTTGGGCGGCAGCATTTGGATCTGCACGAGCCGTTCCTGCATGAACTGGTGCCCGTAATCGTCGATTCGATGGGGGCGGCGTTTCCGGAATTGGAGAAGAATCCGAAGCATGTGATTGATCTTATAAAGGAGGAGGAGGTTTCGTTCGGGCGGACTTTGGATCGCGGGATAGCGCTATTCGAATTCGCGGCCGCCAACGAGATTGGTAAACAATACGCTGAGTTGCTGGGGCGCGGCTGGGTATTAAGCCCTGGGCAACCCGTGCGCGTCGCGGAAGATTCAGCCCGAGGACGAGCCGCAGCCTTAGAGCAAATCTCGTCGGAGCTTAACTTTATCAATGGCGAAACGCGGGAGAGGATTGGGCCAATTCCTACTGACCAAGCGCTCTCCGAACTCAGCGGCCGACAAAAGGAATTGCGGATCGACGCGGCGAGCGCTTTCAAATTGCACGACACCTACGGATTCCCCATCGATCTGACGCGCATCATGGCCGAGGAGCGCGGCCTGAAGGTCGATCTCGACGGGTATGAAAAATTGATGGAGCGCGCGAAGGAACTGGCGCGGGCGGGCGGGAAGACGGAGGAATCTTCGCTGGCGGAGTTGTCGCCCGATTCGGTGTCGCAGCTTGCGCAAACTGGCGTGAAGGCCACGGACGATCATTTCAAATTTTCGCACGAGCCGATCCAGGCGACGGTGATGGCGATTTGGAATGGCGACGACCTGGGTCTTTCGCCCGCCTCGGCGATTGAAGACGAAGAATTGGCGATCATTCTGGATCGCACGAATTTTTACGCGGAAATGGGCGGGCAAGTTGGCGACAAAGGGGAACTTCGTCTTCTGATCCGTTCTCCTCAGTCCTCTGCTAGCTTCCGCGGGATGGGTGAGGGGTCTTCTCATAATGACGAAACGCCCCCCACCCCAGCCCTCCCCCAGAGTACTGGGAGAGGGGGCAATACTTTCGACGTCCAAAATACTCGGTCCGTCGGCGGGTTTGTGCTGCATATCGGGCGTTTGCGGAGTGGGCAGATTCATGTTGGGGAGCGCGTCGAGGCCGTTGTCCTCGGTGGTCGCGAACGAACGGAGAAAAATCACACGAGCACGCACATCGCCAATTGGGCTTTGCGTGAAGTCCTGGGCGACGGCGTTCAGCAAAAAGGCTCGCTTGTCGATGCCGAAAAACTCCGGTTCGATTTCTCCCATGGCAAGTCGATGGCGGATGAGGAAATCTCGAAAGTCGAGGATTTGGTCAATCGAGAGATTGGGAAAAAATTGCCTGTCTACGCCGAGGAAGCGGAGCAGGGTCAGGCATTGAAGATCAACGGGCTGCGGGCCGTGTTTGGTGAAAAATATCCGCCGCGCGTGCGGGTTGTGTCCATCGGCGTCCCTGTTAAGGATTTGCTCGCGGATCCCGCGAATCCGAAATGGCGGCAATACTCCATCGAATTCTGCGGCGGGACGCATCTGAAAAATTCGGATCAGATCGCTCAATTCGTCCTGACGGCCGAGGAATCTGTCAGTAAGGGGATTCGGCGAATCGTGGCCGTCACGGGAGATTCCGCGGGGGCCGTTAAGCACTCCGGCGAGGAGCTTGAAAAATCGATCGAACACGCACGGCTAGCGCCTGAGGAACAGTTGCCGAGCTTGATCAACACGTTGCAAAAATCGGCGGGGGGGCAAATTCCGCTCCGCGTGAAACGCCGCGCCCAGGTGGCTATCGCGGAGCTTCAGGCGAAGCACAAAGCCTTCGAAAAATCCAAAGCCTCGCGCGGGGGGCAAGTGGATGCGGTTAAAGTGGCCGGCGAGTTACTGGCCGAAGCCAACGGTCCGGTCATCGTCGGGCAGATTCCAGGCGCGAGCGACGAGCAGCTTCGCTCCGCCATGGATTCCCTGAAAAAGAAATCCCCTAGCCACGCGATCATGCTGGCGTCGGCCATCGACCAGAAGGTGACGTTCGTGGCGGCGGTCAGCGACGATCTCATTGCCAAAGGCCTTAAGGCGGGTGATTGGGTGAAACAGGTCGCCGCCGTCGCGGGCGGCGGCGGAGGGGGGAGGCCGCAGATGGCGCAGGGAAGCGGGAAGGAGCCCGCTGCTATTGAAGCCGCTTTGGATAAGGCACGCGACTTGGCAAGGGGAGTCGGTTGACCCCCGAAACCCGAAGCCCGAAACCGGAAATCCGAATCAAACCCGAATGCCCGAATGATTGAATTAGCGAAATGGCCCCTTTCGGTCATTTGGGCATTTGGGATTGATTCTGGTTTCTGGTTTCGGGCTTCTGGTTTCGCGGTTCGGCCGTTCTTGACAGAACCCTCCCCCCCAAATAGGCTTTTGCCGAACAGCGCGGCGGGTGATACCCGCCGTGGCTTTTTATTGGGAGCCGTCTTTATGCAACCGGTCATGAAAATCAGTAAGTCCCGCAAGCGTAAACGCCGCTCCCATCATGCGCTACGTCCGATCCATTATGTTCGCTGCCCGCAGTGCGGGAACGCGAAGCTGCCCCATTGTGCGTGCGACAATTGCGGATACGTCAATCCCAAGCTGGCGCTGCAAATGGAAGAAGAGCAAGGATGAGATGCAAGAAGTTGTTCGTTGTTAGTTGCTAGTTGCTAGATTCACTAGCGCAACCCGTGCAACTAGCAACTGACAACTAGCAACTGGCAACTCCGTAGGAGGATCAGTGCGAGTTGCGGTGGATGTAATGGGTGGCGACCACGCCCCCACGCAAATTCTGCAAGGATGCTGGCAAGCCGGTTCGTTGCTCGACGGCCAGGATGCTGTTTACCTTGTCGGCGACGAAGCGGTCATTCGCGACGGCCTGGATTCCTCGCCACTCTCCCCCCAGCAAAAAAATCGCTTTCATATTGTGCCGACCACGCAGGTCATCGCGATGGACGAATCGCCGGTCGAGGCAATCCGGAGTAAACCCGACAGCAGCATCGCCGTGATGTGCAAGCTCGCGGCCAAGAAGGAAGCGGATGTTGTGATCTCCGCGGGGAACACGGGCGCGTGCGTCGCGGCGGCGCAGTTGCGCATGCGGTTGCTGCCGGGCGTGAGCCGGCCGGGGATCGCCATCATTTTGCCGACGACGCATGGGCAAGTGGTCATCTGCGACGTCGGCGCCAATCCGGAACCCAAGCCGCAGCATTTGGAGCAATATGCCTACATGGCCGGCGCTTACGCGACGGCCGTATGCGGCGTGCAAGACCCGCGCGTGGGGCTTCTGAGCATCGGCGAAGAGGACGCCAAGGGGAATTCCGTTGTCAAAGAGACGGGAAAGCTGCTGCGCGACGAGCCGCAGATCAATTTCGTGGGCAACGTCGAGGGGCGCGATCTGTTTACCGGCGTCGTGGACGTGGTCGTATGCGACGGATTTGTCGGAAATATCGTGCTGAAATTCACGGAAGGGATGGCCGAGGGGCTGTTTAAGCTGATTGCCGCGGAATTACAGGAAGCCGCGCCCGAGCTGGTCGGAAATTTCGCGCCGGTGATGAAGAAAATTTACGCGAAGCACGACTGGCAGGAATACGGCGGCGCGCCGCTGCTGGGCGTCGACGGGTATTGCCTGATCTGCCACGGCCGATCCGAAGCCAAGGCCATCAAGAACGCCATTCGCGTCGCCAAGACCCTCACGACGAGCAATATCAACGACACCATCGTGAAAAGAATCCGGGACAGCATTCGACCCGACGCGGCATAGAACTTTAGTCAACGATGAATCCTCTTTATTCCGCCATCTTCACCGGCTTCGGCAGTCAACTGCCGGAAAAGCGGCTCACCAACGACGATCTCTCGAAGATGGTCGATACCAATGACGATTGGATCGTGCAGCGGACGGGCATCCGCGAGCGGCGCATTGCCGCCGAGGGCGAAACCACGGCTTCGCTTGCGACGGCGGCGGCGAAGAAAGCGATCGCGTCGGCGGGGATCGAGGCGAAGGACATCGAGCTGATCATCGTTGCCACGATCACGCCCGAGATGGTTTTCCCGGCTACGTCCTGCTTCGTCGGCGCGGCTTTGGGAATTCCCGGCGTCGGGCGCGTTTGATTTAACCGCCGCGTGCAGCGGATTTATCTATGCGGCCGTCACCGGTGCCAACTTCGTCAAGGCGGGGCAATACAAGACGGTTCTGGTGATTGGCGCGGAAACGCTCAGCCGCATCACGGATTTCAAAGACCGATCGAGTTGTATTTTATTTGGCGACGGCGCCGGCGCGGTGGTCATTCAGCGTTCGACGGATCCCAAACGCGGCTTAATCTATTCGACGCTTCACGCCGACGGGAACGGCGCGGAGGCGATGAAGTGCATCCCGGGCAGCCGGAATCCGATGACCGTGGAGCTGCTTCAGAATCGGCAGCAATTTATGCAGATCAAGGGGCGAGAGGTTTACAAATTCGCGGTCACGAAATTTGAGGAATTGATCGAGGAAGCGATGCGGGCGTGCGAGCTGACCAACGATCAGGTGAAGCTGATCGTTCCGCATCAGGTGAACCAGCGGATTATCGACTCGGCGATGGAGAAGCTCGGCCTGCCCGCCGACAAGGCATATGTGAACATCGACCGCTACGGGAACACGTCGGCCGCTTCCATCCCCATCGCCCTCGATGAAGCACACAAGGCCGGGCTGCTGAAGCAGGGGGACACGGTGATTTTCGTCGCCTTTGGCGGCGGGCTGACCTGGGCGAATGCGGTTTTGAAAATCTAGAGTTTGGAAAGCAACGGCATTGGCACAGAGAGCACAGAGGACACAGAGGACACGGAGAAATGCAAAAAGAGTTGGATGACAAAAATAAAAAAAACTGATTTTCCTCTCTGTGTTCTCTGTGCTCTCTGTGTCCTCTGTGCCAATGCTGTTGTTTTGAATCATTAGGATGGCAAATAGCCTCTATATTTTGTGTCCCGGGCAAGGGCGCAAGCGGTCGGCATGGGCAAGGCCGCGTTCGACGCGTCGCCCGCCGCGCGCGGGTTTTTCGAAACCGCGAATCGGGTCCTGGGGTTCGACCTTACGGCAATTTGCTTTTCCGGGCCGGAAGAGCGGTTGAATCAAACGGATGTCAGCCAGCCGGCGCTTTACACGGCCGGCGTCGCGAGTTTTCAGCATGCGATCGAAAAAGGGATGTTCGACGCGGCGGCTGTTACGTCGTATGCGGGACTCAGCCTGGGCGAATATACGGCCCTGCACCTGGCGGGGGCGTTTGGGTTTGAGGAAGGTCTGAAACTGGTGGCCGCTCGCGGCAGATATATGCAGGAGGCCGCGGTGGCATCGCCCAGCGGAATGGTCGCGATCCTGGGCGCTGATGAAGGGGCGGCCAAAGCGATCTGCGACAGCGCCGCCGGCGACGAAGTGCTGGTTCCGGCGAATTTCAACGCGCCGGGCAGATCGTGCTCAGCGGTTCAAACCCGGCCTGCCAAAGGGCCCTGGCGGCGGCGGAAGCTGCGGGATTTAAGGCGACCGCACTAAAAGTCGCCGGTGCGTTTCACAGCCCCCTGATGCAATCGGCGGCCGATAAGATGAAAGCGGAATTGGATAAAGTGAATATCAGCGTTCCGAAGCGCGGGTCTATTCGAATGTCACCGCCGAAAAGCACGGCGACCCCGATTCGATCAAGCGCCGGCTCGTCGAACAGATTGTCAGCCCGGTGCGCTGGGAACAAACCATGCAGGCCCTGTTGGCCGGCGGCGAAGCGCGATTCATCGAGTTATCGCCGGGCCGCACCCTCGCGGGCCTCGCCAAGCGAATAAATCGACGATTACCGGTGGAGAGTCTCGGATAATGAAACAGCATTGGCACAGAGAGCACAGAGGACACGGAGAGCACAGAGAATTCAATGCAACAAAGCAAAAAACAAATTTCGGATTTTCTTCTCTGTGTTCTCTGTGCTCTCTGTGATCTCCGTGCTGATGCTTTTCGCCTTTACTTGATCGCAGGAGCAATCGGAAATGACAGATAAACGTGTAGCGCTGGTGACAGGCGGATCGCGCGGGATCGGCGCGGCGATCGTCAAGCGCTTGGCCAAGGACGGTTTTCACGTCGTCGCGCTGGCGCGGAACGCGGAGAAGTTGCAGCAGATTTGCGGCGAGGTTGCCGCCGAGGGAGGGTCCGCCGAGGCCGTGACGTGTGATATTGCCGACAGCACGGCGCTCGCGGCGGCGGTGGAAGGGGCGGCGGAGCGACTCGGCCGGCTCGACGTGCTGGTGAACAACGCCGGCATCACCAAGGACGGGCTCATCCTGCGGATGGACGACAAGGATTTTGATTCGGTGATTGAAACGAACTTGAAAAGCGCCTTCGTGTCCATTCGCTCGGCGGCTCGCCCGATGATGCGGCGCCAAGGGCGGGCGGATCATCAATATCAGCTCGGTTTCGGGCGTCGCCGGAAACGCCGGGCAGGCGAACTACGCCGCCAGCAAGGCGGGATTGATCGGTCTGAGCAAGTCGGTGGCCAAGGAACTGGCGGGGAAGAATATTACGTGCAACGTGGTGGCGCCCGGCTTCGTCACGACGGATATGACGGACGTTTTGAACGATCAGATCAAGGAAGGGGCCAAGGCTTTGATCCCGCTGAAGCGCTTTGGCGCACCCACGAGATCGCGGCGGTGGTGGCCTTCCTCGCCAGCCCGGATGCGGGATATGTAACCGGGCAAGTGATCTGCGTTGACGGCGGTATGGTGATGTAACTCCGTTGGGTTGCAAAAGCCCCCGTCACGGCTATAGTTTTTCCACTCTCGGGCCGCGTGGTCCGGGGTTTATCGCAAGGGTCAGGGCAGGTGGATTCTATGGAAGACATCGATACGAAGGTGATCGAAATCGTCAGCGAACAAATGGGCGTTGATAAGAGCGAAATCACGCGGGAAACGCACTTTATCAACGACCTCAACGCGGATTCGCTGGATACCGTCGAGTTGGTCATGGAATTCGAGGATGAGTTCGAGCTCTCCATCCCTGACGAAGAGGCGGAGAAAATCCAGACCGTCGGGCAGGCGATCGATTACATCAAGGAACACTCTGGTAACAAGTAACGAACTCGAGCCGTAACCGATCGAGCGTTCCCGAGCATGAGTAGGCGCCGTGTTGTCATCACGGGTTTGGGAGTCGTCACGTCCCTGGGCGAAACCGTCGAAGGGATGTGGGACAATCTCTGCGCCGCCAAGAGCGGCATCGGCCCCATCCGCCGCTGGGACCCCGTAACCCTCAAATATCCGACTCAATTCGGCGGCGAATGCACCAGTTTCGATCTCACCAAGCTCGACGTCTCGCGCTTCACAACCGAACGCCTTCAGCCCAAGCGCCTGGACCGCTTCGGGCAATTCGCCGTGCAGGCGTCGGTGAACGCCGTGATCGATTCCGGCCTGGACTTTGAAAAAGAGGACCGGTTTCGCTGCGGGGTGGTGATCGGGAGCGGCATCGGCGGAATCGAAACCCTCGAAGAGCAAAACAAAATTCTTAGCACGCGCGGCGTGAGCCGGGTCAGCCCGTTCACGGTTCCCCGCCTGATGGTCAACGCCGGTAGCGGAAACGTCTCGATTCTCTTCCGCATTCACGGTCCCAACACCGCCGTCGCCACCGCCTGCGCGACGGGCGCGAACGCCATCGGCGACGCCGGGCGGTTCATTCAATACGATCAATCCGACGTGATGATCGCCGGCGGCTCAGAAGCCGCGCTGTGCGAACTGGGCGTTGGCAGCTTCTGCGCCGCCCGGGCTCTTTCGACGCGCAACGATGACCCCATGCGCGCCAGCCGCCCCTGGGACAAGGGGCGCGACGGCTTTGTCATGGGCGAAGGGGCCGGCGTGGTCGTTCTCGAAGAATACGAACACGCCAAGAAGCGCGGCGCGAAGATTTATTGCGAACTGGTCGGCTACGGAATGAGCGGCGACGCCTATCACATCACCGCCCCGGATGAGCAGGGCCGCGGCGCCAGCCGGGCCATGGAACTGGCCCTTCGCGACGCCGGCGACGGGACCCGACCAGGTCGATTACATCAACGCCCATGGAACCAGCACTCCCCTGGGCGACCTGGCCGAAACGAGAGCCATCAAATACACCTTCGGCCCCCAGGCCAAGAAGCTGGCCATCAGCTCGACCAAGAGCCAGCTAGGCCATCTCCTGGGCGCCAGCGGCGGCGTTGAGGCGGTCATCACCGCCCTGACCATCCAGCGAAACCTCATTCCCCCGACGATCAACCTGGACGAACCGGATGAGGAATGCGACCTGGACTTCGTCCCCCACAAGGCGCGGGATAAGAAGGTCGTCCTGGCCCTCAGCAACAGCTTTGGGTTCGGGGGGCATAATGCTTGTTTGCTGATGAAGAAGGTTTGAGAATAGGCACAGGGGAAAACCAGAAACCAGAAATCCGAATGACGAATCAAGCCCGAATGACCGAATGACCAAATGAATGCGGCGAGCTTTTAGGGCATTCGGGTTTGATTCGGGTTTCGGACTTCTGGTTTCGGATTTCCCTCCAGGGGCCCCTTCCTATTGCGAATCAAATCGATGTGCCGATAATGTTTTATAGCCGTCGTTGTTTTTGCGTCGGCATGTGAGGAACGGATGCCCGTCATGCACGCCCAGGCTGTCCCCGCCGCCACTTCCCAGACGGAACTGGAGCCGCATTTTGAAGCTTGAGGTGCCGATCATCGTTCGCCTTGCCGAACGGCGGCTCAATGTGCATGAAGTCATGCGGCTGGGGGTCGGGGCGATCATCGAGTTTTCCAAAAGCAACGAAGAGCCGCTGGAATTGATGGTCAACAACAAAGTCATCGGTCAGGGCGAAGCGGTGAAAGTCGCCGAGAACTTCGGGCTGCGAATCACGCAAATCGGGGACGCCAAGCAGATCGCCAACGCGCTGGGCGGAGAGCACTAAAGATAACATTTCGCGCGAAGCAAGTCGGGGGTGGACTTTTCCGATATTAAATGTATATTTATATACATGGTGGTTCAGTTTCGGTGGAACGACTGGAACCTGGAACACCTTGCCAAGCACGGATGCGATTACCGCGAGGCGGAAAGCGTTGTGAGGCGGCCGTCGCGCGGCTTTCCGCGCAAGATCGGCGACGGCAAATGGCTCGTGGAAGGCAGAGGCCAGGGCGACCGGTTGTTGAAAGTGATCTATATTTTTTCACCGCCGGGAGTCATTTACGTGATACACGCGATGCCGTTGAGGATAGGTCGAAGGCATCGCCGCAAGCGGCGTCGTTGAACCGAGGATGTGTTATGAGCAAGAAGAATCGCAACCGGACGTCGAAAGCCGATGTGGCGGCGGCAGCGCGCGCCTTGCGCCGGGAGTTCGATCGATTCATGTCATTGTCCGACTCGGAAAAGACTGCGCGAGGCGGAGGCGGCGGCGAATGAGAGACACTCGCGCGCGTTGACGCCCGCCGAGCGGGAATTGTGGAAAAAAGCCAAGCGCTCCCTGGGCAGGCCCAAACGGGGTCGAGGGGCAAAGCCGGTGAACATCACCGTGGAACGCGGGCTGTTGGAGCGCGCGGATGCCTATGCCGAGCGACATGGGCTGACGCGGTCGCAGGTGGTCGCAAGGGGATTGGTCCTGGCGATTGCCGGGTAATCGAGATGCGCGACTGAGTCGGCGAACGGCGTTTCGGTCATTCGGGCATTCTGGTTTGATTCTGGTTTCGGGTTTCGGATTTCTGGTTTACGGAAACAGCCCCTTGAGTTGACACGCCTCCGCCACTCGGCTTATGGCGATGGTGTACGCCGCGGTGCGGTAATCGCAATCCGTCTCGTCCGCCTTGGCGTTCACGGCGTTGAACGCGCCTTCCATGATTTTCTGGAGTTCATCCTGCACCTGCTTGGCGTTCCAGAAGAAATTTTGCAGGCCCTGGACCCATTCGAAATAGCTGACGGTTACGCCGCCGGCGTTGGCCAGGATGTCCGGGAGCACCGTGATTCCGCTTGTCGCGGAGAATTTCGTCGGCCTCGGGGGTGGTCGGGCCGTTGGCGGCTTCGACGACCGTGTGGGCCTTGATTTGCGGGGCGATTTCTTCGGTCACCGTGCTCTCCATGGCGGCGGGGATAAGCACGTCGCATTCGCAGGTGAGAAGTTCCTCGTTGGTGATGGATTCGCCGTTGGGGTAGTCGAGCAAGTCGCCGTGCTCGCGGTAGTAGAGGCCGAGGTGATCGACGTCGACGCCGTGCTCGTTGTAAATGCCGCCTTTGCGTTCCGAGACGGCGATGATCAGCGCCGCCGCGTTCCTCCAGGAGCCGGGCGGCATGGAAGCCGACGTTTCCCGAATCCCTGGATGGCGATTCTTGCCCCGTCGATGGTTTTGTTTTGCGTGGCCAGGAATTTGCGGAGCACGTTCATGACTCCGCGGCCGGTGGCTTCCTCGCGCCCGACGGAGCCGCCGAGGTGGACGGGCTTGCCGGTGACGACGCCGAGTTCCTGGTGGCCGACCATCATGCTGTAGGTGTCGAGGAACCAGCTCATGACCTGGGCGTCGGTGCCGGCGTCGGGGGCGGGGATGTCTTCCATGGGGCCGATGATGGGGCAGGATTTCGCTGGTGTAGCGCCGGGTGAGGCGTTCTTTTTCGCCCATGGAGAGCTTGCGCGGGTCGCAGACGACGCCTCCCTTGGCGCCGCCGAAGGGGAGATCAACCAGGGCGTTTTTCCAGGTCTGGAGCATCGCCAGGGCCATGACTTCGTCGCGATTGACCGAGACGTCGTAGCGGATGCCGCCCTTGAACGGCCCGCGGGCGTTGCTGTGCTGGGCGCGATAGCCGGTGAAGACCTGGATTTTGCCGTCGTCCATGCGGACTGGGCAGGAGACCGTCAGGACGCGTTTGGGGCTGGCGAGGACTTGCCGCCAGATCGGGTCGAGGTTCATCGTCTGATAGACGCGGTCGAAATATTTGTGGGCGTTCTGCCAGAACTTGGAATGTTCCGCCTTGGCGGTGAGGAGGTCGGTGTTGGACATGGTCTGGATAGTTTACCGCCAGATGGCCGGTTGGGTATCCACACATTTATTTGGCGGGCTTGCGCAGCACGCCGTGCAAGCGCCGACCGACGTTCGCACGGCGTGCTGCGCACGCCCGCCAAATGGCTCATTTATGGCCCCGAGGCCGCTTGGGCGTGAGATATTTCCGGCGCACGGCTTCGGTCAGATCGATGTCGTTGATGTTCGCCATCGTGCACAGCCAGGCCAGCACGTCGGCGAATTCCTCGCGCAGATTTTCCCGATCGTTCCCCGCCAGCGCGGTCGCCAATTCTCCGATCTCTTCCATGAACCAGAGGAACGTCTTGGGCGTTCCCCGTTTTCGATCGACCTTTTCGTAGCGGTCGAAGATGTATTTTTGAAACGCCCGGAGTGTGAGTTCTTTTGCAGCCATGGGTTGAGCATACCCGGGGGCGGGGAAATTTGAACAACCGGGGCGGCGTCCCTATGATAGTCATTTATATGGGAACCCATACAACTGACCCGGCCCGCGAAGTGATGGACTCGATCCGCAGGCTGGTGCGCCTCCTGCGCGTTTTCGACAGCGAGGCGCAAAAGACCGCCGGGTTCAGCGCCGCGCAGGTCTTTGTGCTCCGGCAGTTGCGCGATGGGGACGAGGCGTCGATCAACGAACTGGCCCGCCGCACCTGCACGGATCAAAGCTCTGTGTCCGTGGTCGTCGCGAAATTGGTGCGCGCGGGGACTCATCGTGCGCAAGCGATCGCCCGCGCGACCGGCGCAGCGCCCTGGTTTCGATCACTCCGAGCGGGACGTCGCTGCTTCGCGCCGCGCCGCCGGCGGCGCAGGAGCGGCTGATCGCGGCGCTCGGGACGCATGCGCCCGAATCAGCGCGGGCGATTGGCCGGGCTTTTGTCCGAACTCATCCGCAAAACCGGCATTCACCGGCATGAAGCAGCGATGTTTTTCGAGGAAGCCGGCTCGCGACCGGGGAGAACAAATGATTGAAGATCTGTCCGCGAATGGATCAACGACGGAGGGGCTGGCGGTTTCGCCGTCGCTTGAACCGGCGCTCATCGCCGCGCACGTCCCGGTGCGTCCGACGCTCGTCGACAAGCGAACGCTCTATATCTCGGCTCTGGCGGTCATGGTTGCGCTCGTCGCCTCGGCGGCGGCGAAGGCGACTGGTTTGTCTGATCGCGTTCATCATCAATCTTTCGTTCTATGGGCGCATTTCCTATACGACGGTCGATCCTGGCGGGAATCATCTGGGATATTGGGTGATTTTCGTTCCCGTGGCGGGCGGCGTCATCGTCGGTTTGATGGCTCGATACGGGTCATCCGGGATTCGCGGGCATGGAATTCCCGAAGCGATGGAAAGCGTTCTGGAGCACGAAAGCCGAATCCCCGCCCGCTTACGTTTCTCAAACCTCTCTCGGCCGCCGTCGCGATCGGGACGGGCGGCCCCTTTGGTGCGGAAGGACCGATCATCGCCACAGGCGGGGCTTTGGGTTCGCTCGTGGGCCAGATTTTGGAAACAACACCCCAGGAACGAAAAACGCTTCTTGCCGCCGGTGCCGCGGCGGGGATGGCGGCGACGTTCGGAACGCCCGTCTCGGCGGTTCTTCTGGCGATCGAATTGCTCCTTTTTGAATTTCGGCCCCGCTCGTTCATTCCGGTCGCCTTCGCCGCCGCGACCGCCGCGGGGGTACGATTTCTTCTCGGATTGCCGTTTCCCTGCTTCTCTTCGATCGAATTGGCCAATCCCGCGATCTCGGCCTTGATTGTGTACGCGATCATCGGGGCGATCGTCGGGGTCGCCGCCATCGGGGCGACCCGGGCGGTTTATTTGATCGAGGACCTGTTCGAGAAATTGCCTTTGCACTGGATGTACTGGCCGGCTCTGGGCGCTGTGGCGGTGGGGATCGTCGGAATCTTTCAGCCCCGCACGCTCGGCGTCGGATACGACAACATCGGGGGGGAGCTGTCCGGGCAATTCACTTTGGCGGCTGTGATCTCGTTGTGCATTTGGAAATTCATCTCCTGGGCGATCGCGCTGGGCAGCGGGACCTCCG
Source organism: uncultured Phycisphaerales bacterium (assembly GCA_963844715.1). Classification (GTDB taxonomy): domain Bacteria; phylum Planctomycetota; class Phycisphaerae; order Tepidisphaerales; family Tepidisphaeraceae; genus UBA1161. Next base: position 1,418,687 of record CAWJPJ010000007.1, read on the forward strand.
GCGGCACGCTTGCCCCGTTGCTCACCATCGGGGGCGGGTTGGGATTCGCCCTGGGGCGGTTGGGAATCCTGTTTTTTCCGCACGCCGGCATCGTCCCGGAAATGGCGGCCCTCGTCGGCATGGCGGCACTGTTCGCCGGGGCGTCCCGAGCAATGCTTGCATCGATTATCTTCGCCTTCGAAGCTACGCTTCGGCCCGCTGGGAATTCTTCCCGTCCTGGCGGGCTGTTCCACCGCATTCCTGGTTTCATGCCTGTTCATGAGCAACACCATCATGACGGAAAAAATTGCCCGCCGCGGCGTTCGCGCCTCCGGCGGAATTCGAGGCCAGTCCCCTCGCGCACGCCTCCGTCAGCCAGGCGGCGACGCCCGATGTGGTCACTCTTTGTGCTGACGAAAGAGTCGCCGACGTTCGCCAAAGACTCAATACGGAGCCTAAGCGATGGGGGCATCAGGGATATCCAATCGTGAACGAAGCGGGCAATCTGGTCGGCATTTTGACGCGCCGGGACTTGCTCGATCCTTCATACGATCCAAATATGCATTTGCGAGAGATCATAAAAAGGCTGCCAGTCGTCGTGCACCCCGATGTTTCGCTTTTGGATGCGGCGGAACACATGAGCAAGCACGATGTTGGGCGTCTTCCGGTGGTGGATCGGCAAAATTCGCAAAAAGTTATAGGCATTATTACGCGGGGCGATTTGCTCAAATTTGCCCTCGGCAAATCGCACGAATCGATGGGCAAAAGTTGATTAATGTTTTGCAAACATGGTGGCGGGTTAAGGAAATGGGTAAAGTTTGGTTCTACAATTCCGCCGTACGCTTTGACTGAGGAGATCACTATGAGCATGTTTGGACCGTCGCCCTATTCGCGGCAGCCGGGAGGGTTCCCTCTCGATTACAGTTCCGACCAGCAGTTGGCCCCGGTGATCGCCGCGTTCTTTAACGCGGTCTATCTGTGGATGACCATCGGGCTGGCCCTGACCGGGCACCGTCGCCTGGTGGGTTTCCACTCAGCCAGGGGTTCTGGCGACCGTATTTCATGGCCCGACCCTGATCATCCTCTTCATCGCGGAAATTCTGCTGGTCGGCGTGATCGCCGGTGCTGTCAACAAGCTCGGCGCTACCGCCGCGACCGCGCATGTTTCTCGTTTACGCCGCCCTTAACGGGTTCACGCTCGCCGGCATCTTCGTGATGTACAGCCTTGGCTCGATCGCCGGCGCGTTCGTCGCCTCCGCCGTCATGTTCGGCACGATGAGCATCTACGGTAAGGTCACCGGGGCCGATCTATCCGGAATGGGAAAAATCGCCTTCATGGGATTGATCGGGATTATCGCCGCCACCGTGGTGAACTTCTTCATTCACAGCACGGCGCTGGCCTGGATCGTCTCTTATATCGGCGTCGCCGTGTTTCTTGGATTGACGGCGTACGATACGCAGCGGCTCAAGCAGATCGCGGTCTCGGTCGCGGGCGATGCGGCCATGACGGCGCGCCTCAGCATCAATGGCGCGCTGATGCTCTATCTCGATTTCCTGAACCTCTTTCTCTTCCTGGTTCAGATCATGGGAGATCGGCGGCAGTAGAAGCGACCTCGCCCCGCGCGATTGAATTCCAAAGTCGTCCACCCCAACTCGCCGGACGCGCTTGCCGATCCGGCAGAGGATTTCGTAGGGAATCGTCTCGGCCAGTTCCGCGAGCCGGTACACGCTTGCCGGGCTGAGCGGATCGCTGTCGAGCACAATCACTTCGTCGCCGATCGTGGCACTGGGGATTTGAGTCAAATCGATCACCGTCAGATCCATGCTCACCCGCCCGGTCACTCGGGCCGGCTGGCCATGGACGATCATGCTGGCGCAGTTGGATAGCGACCGGGGATAACCGTCGGCATAGCCGATCGGCACAAGCCCCAGCCGGGCCGGTTTCGGCGCGATCCAGGTTTGCCCGTAGCCCACGGTGGTTCCCTCGGGCACGGATCGAATGCCGATGAGGGCGCCGTCCAGCGCATCGCCGGGCGAAGGTGGCGGTCGAGATTCGGCCGCCCGCTGGGATCGATGCCGTAAACGGCGATTCCCGGGCGGACCATGTCCAGCCAGGAATCCGGGTGATAGAAGACTCCCCCGGAATTGGCCGCGCTGCGGAGCGGGAGCACCGTCCGATTCAGCGGCACCTGCGAGAGGGCCTCCTGAAAGCGCGCCAGCTGCAAATTATTGAACGGATTATTCGGCTCGTCGCTGGAGGCGAAGTGCGTCGCAATCCCGTGTAATCGCAGGGCCGGAAGTGAGGCGACCTTGGCGACAAGTTCCGCAAAATCCGCCAGTTCCGCGCCCCCGCGGTTCATGCCAGTATTGACCATGATCTGGACCGAGGCCCGCAAGCCGCGCGACAGGCAAATTCGATTCAAATCGTCCGCGGCTGCCGAGCTGGCCAGGGAAAGGATCCATCCGCTCTGCGCCGCCAGTTCCAGGCGGCTCCGCTGCTCCCCCATATAAGCGTTTTCGACCGGGCGTAGGATCGTGAGCGGGACATCCACCGGCTGAAGATTCGCCGCCTCCTCGATATCCGCGACCGCAAGCCCGTCCACCGTGGGGGCTTCGGTTTTTCCATCCGTGAAATTGCACAGGGTATCGGCGACCAGATCGGCGTCGTGCCCATAGGCGTCCGCCTTGACTACGGCGCAAATTTTGACGTGAACTCCGACGATTTTGCGGATGAGCGATACGTTATGGAGGAGGGCGGAGCGGGAGATAAGACATCGGACTTCGCCCTGGGAGTGCTTCGCATCCATGCCGTTCCCGCCGATCAAAAGCCGGATCCAACCGGCTGGGGACGAAGTATACCCTGGCGATGCCGAAATTCCACCTACGCATTCGCTCATAAGGTAAGATAAGCCGATGCCGAAAAGCCGTAGAGATTCCAAAACTCGCGGAATTAGTATGCGCAGGTTAAAGCAAGAAATTCGCCGCTGCCCGGGGACTGCGCGGGTTCGCGCAGATTGCGGCAGCGCTATCCGCGCACAGGCGGGCGTGTGGCTCGAATCCGCCCTGGCCCTGGACCGGCTCGGACGCGAGGAACAGGCAATTCCCTTTTACGAGCGGGCCATCCGCCTGGGCCTTTCAGGCTCGGCGCTGCGCAATGCGCTGATTTGCCTTGGATCGTCGTTGCGAAACGTCGGCCGCGTGCGGGATGCGGTTCGGAAATTTCAGCAGGCGAAGCGCCGCTTCCCCGGCGACGTGGTCGTGGAACTCTTTCTGGCCCTTGGTTATCACGATGCCGCCCAGGCCACCGAAGCGCTCCGGCTGACGGCCCTGGCTTGCCTGCGGGAATCCGGCGATCGGAATCTCGAGCCGTTTCGAGGGGTCCTGCGCAGAAAATTCCGCTCGCTGGGAAGGAATGGCCACGTGAACGGAAAGAGCGTGAATGGGAAAAACGGAGGTAGTGGGCCGGTTTGAAATTTAGTGCGGCGCCAGTTGCCTGGTACGCTAATCTACATATGCAAACTTCTGGTCATGCTTAAAGGGTTGAGAATCACCAATGATTCCGGCCAGCTTGCCGAGAGGATCGCAACAGTTATGCGGAGGTTTCCAGTGCCTCGGTTATCTCCCGGAGCAATTCAGGGTTTTTCTGCTCCTGCCTCTCTAGTTCAAGGGCGACATTTATCAGCGCCATCACTTCCGCATTCGAGCTTTCTTCGCGCCGAATTATATCGTTTTGTGCCAGCCAAAAACTTACGGCGCACCACGTCCACATCGGCGCATTTTCCGCAAAATGGCACGCGGGGGGCGGAAAATTTCCCGGCCCGCGTTCTCCCGAGATGTATTGCGAAACTAACTGACGGCTACGATTAATGCGCCGGGCAATTTCCGCCTGAGTGACAAGATTGGATTCGTCAATGCTATCGACCTCCGCGCCGATATTGGCCTTGCGCAGCATCACGAATCGCGCTCAATATTGCGCCTTTCAACGACTCGGCGGTACGCGAGAACTCCGCATATAGACACCCATATTGGATGCTAAAGGTCGCGTCATCGCAGCCAGAATTGAAAAGCGCAATCCTGTACCTCCGGCGTCAAGTCCGGTACGCCGGTTATCACCAGTGCGAAATCGTACTCACGTTGGGAATTCTGATTATTCATGCGTCAGTCTTCTTTGTTTTCAGCGTTAACGCTCGCTCGGTGCGGGCACCCGTCTATCCGATTTCGTATATGGCGCGGCGTGATTTTCGGGATTTCTCGGCGTGGACCAGACGCCGATTTTGCACCCGTCGCGTGAATGATGAGGACAGTACAGGTGGCCCCAAGCGTGACCATTTGACATATGCACGCTCCATCCAAGCGTCTCGGCATACCTAACGGCCGCCTCTATGGCGGGTTTGGGATGCCTTGGCCTGCTCATCGGCATAATCGTATCGGGGTGTTGACAAGTGTCAAGCAAATTGTGGAGTACGCACCCCCGGAAATGCGGAAACGGGGTCTAGCAGGACGCTGAAAAACTCGGGAGTTGGCGCATTTTCCTGTCTGTTGGCCGCTTTTCAATGGCGGGTTCCATCTCGGATCGTTCCAAGGGCTTCAGTTCGTTCGAGTTCGTTGGCGGATTGCATGCCCAGGTTGAGTTTCACACGGTACTCAGGTTGCGCATCCGGATCAGATTGAACGCCGCCCCGGCCAGGTGGGCCTGCTGGCCGGTTTTTGAATGTCCGATCAACCGGGTGCGATACAGGCCGCCGATCGTCTTGGCCCAGCCGATCCATTCCTCGATCTTCTTGCGGCAACGCTGGCTGATGGCGTAACCGAGGGTCTTCGCACCGACGCATCCGCTGGCGGGCCGCGATGTTGGCTCGGTTCTTCCAGCGATAGGCGGCGGTGTCGCCGCCGATCTTGCCCTCCTTCACCGCCACGTGCGGACGGATTCTTCTTCGCTCCAGCCCACGCAACAGCGGACCCTGGTCGTACCCCTTGTCGGCCCCAACCGTCTTGGGTTTGAGCCCAAAACGTTTCTTGACCCGATCGATCAGCGACAACGCGGTGACCGGCTCGCTGTTCTCCAGCGGCGAGTTGACTTCCACCGCCAGCACCAGCCCGTGGCGGTTCTCCACGATCGCGTGCAGCGCATGGCTGAGCAACGCCGGCTTGCCGTCGCTCTTGCGGACCAGCTTCGCGTCGGAATCGGTGGTTGATTCGTGGGTGTCGTTGGACCGCTTCTGGCCGTGGAAGTCCACCTCGGCGTTGCGGCCCTTAAAACCGTTGTTATCTCCCGCATCATTGTCTTTTTTGTCCTTTTCATCCCTGGGTTTGAAGCTCTTGATCGACGCATACGCCTCGATCAGCGAGCCATCCACCGAGAAGTGGTCGGGGCTGACCAGTCCCGCGGCGATGGCCCGACGCACCGTGCCGTCGAAAAACGCGCCGATCAGCCCGTGCTCTTCCAGCCGCCCGCGATTGTGCGAGAAGACGGTGGCGTCGAATACCTCTTCGTCGATCCGCAGGTCCAAAAACCAACGGAACAGCAGGTCGTGATCAATCCGTTCCACGAGCTGCACTCGGAGCGAATCGAATAGATCGATTGCAAAAGCAACGCCTTGATCAGCCGCTCCGGCGGCACGCTGGGCCGGCCTTCGGCCGCGTAGGCGGCATCAAAACGCCGACTCATGGCCTTCAAGTCTTCATCGACCATGCACTTCACGGCCCGCAGCGGATGATCAGGACGGACGCGTTGTTCCAGATCGATGGCCGCGATGAACAAAATGGATTGGGGATCGGCCTTGCCTCGCATGAATGACCTCCGTGTCTGGGTGTCACACAGTTCAGCGCCACCGAGAACATTCGTCAAGAGGGTTTTTCAGCGTCCTG
>CAWJPJ010000008.1:0-958514 GCA_963844715.1 uncultured Phycisphaerales bacterium
CTTTCTTAAATACAAAATAATAGTTAAACCCGATGGATTTAACTAAACCGATTATACCATACAGATACCGAACGTCAAATCTGGCTCGACAGATTTGAGTTCAGCCAGATAGGAATCTCACTCGGCTGGATGCAGGAGATTTGGACCAGAGATACGTAGCCACCGTGAAGAATGACGGCCAATCCTGCGCAACATTTACCCTGGGGAAAGACAGCCAATGCGAATTGAGCCAACAAAGAAGCCGGATCAGGTACGCCCGATCCGGCTTCTTTGGTTGTGATGGTGGCGATCAATCAGGCAGCCGAAGCCTGCTCCGATGGCTCGTGCTTCGGCTCATCCCGGAGATTGGACGGCAGCCAAGCGTTCAACTTCGCGGCGAGTTTGGCATCCTCCATGCGGCCCTCGGCTGCCTCGGTAAATAGCTTGGCGAGTTCAGCAACCAGTTCGGATTTCTTCTTAAGCTCGGCTGCCCGTGTGTACACTGGTCCACGCAATTCGCCGATCAGGTGGGCCAGTTGAATCTTCTGGTATCCCGACAGCCAACGCTCATCGGGACGCCAGTAGCGGCGAATCTCCACGCCCAATTCAGAAGCCAGACGCCAGACCAATTCGGTGCGGCGTTGCAGGTGGGCCGTGATGCACTCGACCGTAAGCAAGTCGATCAGTGCATCCAACTTCTTATCCGATAGCGCCTGGAAGGCGTCATAGGCCGCATGATCTTCGACATAATGCTTGTCATGCAGCGGGTCCAACTCGGCTCGGCGCTTGCGGATTCCATCCAGTGCGGCGGACGTGAACCCTTCGGCATTGTCGGCATGAACCGTGCTGCCGTTGGCCTCATGCCGGATTGCCAGCGCTTCACTGCGCACCTTCTCATGCAGAATGATGGCCAGAATCCGCCTGCGGGTTGTGGCGTCTTTCAGCACGGCTTCACGCACGGCCAATGCCTGTTGCGTGAAAGTCGTGGCAAGCTGTCCGTCTTTCAGGTCGTCCGAAGTCGGCGGCTTCGGCGCATCCGTCGTAGCTATCTCCGGCCGGACCGTTGCCACCGTTCGCGCTTCCCCGATCCGGTCGAACGGGTCCGGGGAATGCGATATCCACGCCGAACCCGTCCATCGGGGTCCAGTAGAAGGAAGGCTGTGCCAACCGCCTTGGTCGCCTCGGCATAATGAACGCTCGCCTCTTTGGTGAGCGCTGTTCCTCGTCGTCCAGCGCTTCCAACTTGGTTTGAACCGTCTCGAACGCGCTTGGTTTGCCCCATTGTCCTCACCGTCCAGTTCCTCCAGTTTGGCTTCCAGCTTGCCGCGTTTGTCGGCAAGCTTTTGGAGTTTGGCCGTCGTCGCGTCGTCATACTCCTGCGGCGCTTCGGCCATTGCCCACAGCCGATCTTGTACATCCGCCTGCGGGCCGATGACCACTTCGGCCCAACCGTCCTCGATCAGCTTTTGCCGCTCGGTCAAAAGCGCATCGGCCTGCGCTTCCATGAACGCCTTGCGCTCGATCAGGACGCGCTCGGCGAACAAATCCCGGCTGACCGCACCATCTGGCAGTTTGGCCAGATCGAAGGTCGCCGATGCCGCGTCAATCCATGCGTGCGCAATTACATTGCGAACGTGCTGTGCGTGCTGGGGATTGCCGCCCACTTCCTGCCAGACTTCCAATTGCCTTTCCGCCGGGACCGATGCGAACGCTTCGGCGGTAGCGGTGTCAATTCGCGCCCTGGCGATAGGCGGTCTTGACCGGCTCGGCCAGTGTCGCCAACTTCATGCGCTGTCGTACTTATGTGTTGAGTTTAGTTATGTGCTCGGCCGTAAGAGATGTTCCTGTGGTCTGTGGGCCTTCTCGCTTCTGATCTGTTACGGCAAGAGCATTATTTTCGTTGGATTCATCCCGTGTGCGCCATCATTCGATCAGCTAATGCTGTTCCACTCCCACGCCGATACTCGCAACATAACTAATTGATCGTCCACGCCTCATTGCCGAAGCAGCGGGCAAAGCCGATCTCGATTTGTTCCGCGATGTTTGAGCAGTTTGTCACCCGTCGAAAGCATTTGCAGTTGCACCGCGAAAGCCCGATGCGCGAGGAACGGGAACGTTACCTGCGGCATCTGGTCGAAGATGGCCGCGCGCTGGAGACGTTCAAACATGCTGCTGGATATACCCTCCATGCTGCCATATTGCTGGACCTCAAGCCTGGACAGGTTGTTAACGAGGAACAGTTGCGCACGTTGGGTCCTAAATGGCGTGACGGCAACTTTCGCGGCGGCTTGCATCGTAGGAAGCCATCGGCCGCCACCATCCATAAATTCCTGGGCCGGATAAGACATTGGCTGGCATTTTGCGGACGCATGGAACGTTCGTTCATCCGCGGGCCTTTCGATGATCTGATGCAGGGTTTTATCGAGTTCAAGCGCGCCGAACATGGATGGTCGCCCTGTACCGTCGGCATTTACCGCCGCGACGTTGGCCTGTTTCTAGCCTGGGCGGCCAAACATCCGGGCGGCGATTTGCGGAAGCTCGACGCGCGAATGTTGACGGGCTATCTACAGGAACCACAGTTCACGCGATGGTCGCGGTGCTCCATCGCCAGCCATATCTGTCACGTGCGCGTGTTCTTGCGCTGGCTCGGCGGTCGGCGCGGTTGCGAACCAACCCTGTGGGACTGCATCCATGCGCCGCGGCTCTATCGCCACGAACGCTACCCCCAGGGGCCGACATGGGCACAAGTCCGTGAACTGCTTGATTCAGCCGATACCAACGATCCTGTCGACGTTCGCGATCGCGCGATGATGCTGTTGATGGCCGTTTATGGTTTTCGCTCAGGCGAAGTTTGCGGCCTGCGCCTGGAAGATATCGACTGGGAGAATGGGGTCATTCGTCCGCCACGGCCGAAGCTGCATCGTGTCGGAACCTATCCGCTCATTTCCACCGTGGGTGATGCCATCGTCGCCTATCTGAAGATCCGGCCCATCTGCCGGCACAGAGAGGTCTTCATTTCCATGCTTCAGCCTTATCGCCCGTTGATGTCGGCTGCCACGGTCGTCTGCGACCGCCAGAAGTCGCTGGGCCAAAAGCTCAAGCGTTACGGACCGCACGGCTTGCGTCATGCTTGTGCAACCCATTTGTTGTCGGAGGGATTCAGCCTCAAACAGATCGGCGATCATCTTGGGCACTCCATCGTTCAGTCCACTGAGATTTACGCCAAGGTGGATATGACGAGCTTGATGACGGTGGGCGACGTCGATTTGGGCGAACTGATCGAGTTCAACGCCGCCTGCGAGCGCCGACACTCTCGGCATCCCGACCGGTTTTGCGCGACGCGATGCGCTCGGCGGCAACTGTATGGTTATGTAGCCTGAAGGAGCAGGAATGAAGGTCTCGGCCTGTGTTAACAGTTACGTGGAGTACCGCCAATCACTGGGCATTGGTTTTTGCAGAGAAAAAGGCCTGCTCCACGCCTTTGCCCGAGCCGTTGGCGATGTCGAGCTGCGGCGCGTGACTCCTCAAACAGTGCGCCGCTATCTCGATGGAGATGGCCCCGTCACCAACTATTGGCTCTCCAAGTATCATGCCCTGGCCGGTTTTTATCGGTTTGCGATCAGCCGCAAGTACGCATCGGCGTCTCCGTTGCCGCGGGACAAGCCTCGTCGGCAGTGGTCGTTCATTCCCTACATTTATTCGGTCGCGGAGATGAAGTCGCTCTTGGAAGCGACCAGTCAGCGGTATCGCAACTGTTGGTTACTCAGCCCAGCCACCATGAGAACGATTCTGTTGCTGCTATATGGCAGCGGGCTTCGCATCAGCGAAGCGTTGGCGCTGAATGTGGAAGACGTGGACCTGCGGGCGAGCATCCTTACCATCCGCCAGACCAAGTTCTACAAAAGCCGGCTGGTGCCGATCGGCGCTGACCGGCGCAGTCTGCTGATCGCCTACCAAGGCAAGCATCGCGCCGGCGACGCCGGCAATGACAAGCCGTTTCTAACCGATCGCACGGGACGGCGGATTGCCAAGCAGACCGCGCAACACAGCTACAAGCTCCTGCGCGAACAGATTGGAATCCGCCGACCAACCAGCTTTTTCTTTCAGCCGAGGTTGCATGATCTGCGGCATACCTTCGCTGTGAACCGGCTGATTAGCTGGTACCGCGCGGGCAAGAACGTTCAGCAATTACTACCACGCTTGGCGACGTATCTGGGCCATCGCAGCGTTCGCGAGACGCAGGTTTATCTGCAACTGACCAGCGAACTGGCCCAGGAGGCAAGCTCTCTCTTCCGCAACTACGCCTTACCGATGGCAGGATGATGACACAAAAAAGCGTTTTACTGGGTACGTGGATTCGCCGTTTCCTTCTGGAACATCTGGTTGCCGAACGCAATTTATCGCGCAACACACAGCGCAGTTATCGCGATGCCTTCGCTCAGTTGATGCCTTTCGTCTCCAAGAAGACAGGTGCGGCGGTGGATCGCCTGACAGTCGATGCGCTCTCGCCTGATCGGTTGCGAAGCTTTTTGTCACACCTGGAATCAGAGCGCAAATGCACCATACGTACTCGCAACCAGCGGCTTGCCGCCATCCACGCCTTCGCTCGCTTTGTCGCCGACCATGCACCCGAACACATCGCCTGGTGCTCGGCAATCCGGGTTATTCCATCGAAGCGGTTCCATCGACCGGCGCTGTGCTATCTCGATAAGCCGGAGATTGACGCTCTGATCGCCGCGCCGGATGTTGCGCGCCAGATTGGTCGCCGCGATCATGCACTGCTGCTGTTTTTGTACAACACCGGCGCCCGCGTGAGCGAGGCAGTTGCGGTGACGCTGGCTGATATCGAACGCCGCGCCGATGGCGCCGGATCGGTGCGCTTGGTTGGCAAGGGGAACAAAACTCGATTTTGTCCGCTCTGGCCCACGACGATCGACAAGCTCAAGGAACTGGCTGACAACCGTGCCGAAGGCGAAAAACTGTTCTTAAACCAACGCGGCGAGCCGCTCACACGTTTCGGCGTTCATGCGTTGGTGTCGCGGCACGTCGACGCGGCCAGCAGGAAAGTCGCAACGCTGGCCAGGAAGCGAGTCGGGCCGCACACGATCCGCCACACCACCGCAACACATCTACTGCGCGCTGGCGTGGACATCAACACCATTCGCGCCTGGCTTGGTCACGTGTCAATCAATACGACCAACGTGTACGCCGAGATCGACTTGGAAACCAAAGCAAAAATGCTCGCCACATGCGAGCTCACTGGGCCAAGGTCGTCCAAACGCAAATCATGGAAAGCCAATCCAAAACTGATGGAGTTCTTGCAGGCATTGTAAAAAATTATGTGGTCACAACAGCCTATCGCGTCCAGGGAAGCCACTGGTTGGTGTGATCTGACAACATAAATATACTCAACACATAAGTGCGCCAGCGGATGAAGCTGGCCACGCTGGCCGAGCCGGTTAAGGCGGCATACCGCCAAGGCGCAATCGATACCGCGACCGCCGAGGCGTTCGCATCGGTTCCACCAGAACGGCAATTGGAAGTCTGGCAGGAAGTAGGCGGCAACCCACAGCACGCGCAGCACGTCCGCAACGTGATCGCCCATGCGTGGATCGACGCCAAATCCGCCACGTTCGACATTTCCAAATTGCCGGAGTCCGCTGTCAGCAAAGACCTGTTTGCCGAGCGCGTGCTGGTGGAGCGCAAAGCGTTCATGGAGGCGCAGGCCGAGGCGTTGCTTGCGCAGCGCCAAGCGCTGATCGAAGAAGGTTGGGCCGACGTGGTGGTTGGGCCGCAGGGCGACGTGCAGGATCGGCTGTACGCTATGGCGGATGCTCCGAAGGAGTACGATGAGCAGACGACCGCCAAGCTCAAAAAGCTGGCCGACAAGCGCGGCAAGCTGGAATCGAAGATCGAGGAATTCGACGAGTCGGATCAAGGCGCGTTCGAGGTCGTGCAGACGAAATTGGAAGCACTGGACGACGAGGAACAAGCCTTGACCAAGGATGCCGATGTTCACTATGCCGAGGTCACCAAAGCCGTCGGCACGGCGTTCCTTTTGCTCGATCCCGATGGCCGGGTCCGGCGAGAGTACCGCATCCCGCGTCATCGTCAGAACGCTTCCGGCAACGGCAATGGGCGGGCTGGCGACGGCTCCCTCGAAGCGCCGAAGCCGCCCACTTCCGATGACTTGCGCGAAGCTCAGCTTGCCGTCACCTTCACGCATCAGGCGCTTGCGGTGCGCGAAGCGCTATTGGGCGACCATGCCCGCCGCAAGCGGGTCTTGGCGCTGATCCTGCATGAGAAGGTGCGCAGCGAAGCGCTGGCAATCCGGCACGACGCCAACGGCACGACGGTTCACGCCGACAAGGCCGAAGGCTTCACGTCGGCGGCGCTCGTCAAGCTCCGGGAAAAGCGGTCGGAACTGGACCCGCTGCATGACAAGCATTATGTCGAGGACGATGCCGCTTACGATGCGATCAAGGGTCTGTCGGAAAGGAAGTTGGATAACCTGATCGACCTTTTGACGGTCGAATGCGTGACGGCTCACCTGCAACGCAAGACCGCTTTGGTCTGGCGCTTGGCCGAGGAATTGGGCGTGGAGGTGCGTCGCTACTGGCGTCCTGATGAGCGATGGCTGTCAGGCTACCAGAAGATTCAGTTGGCCCACCTGATCGGCGAGTTGCGTGGTCCGGTGTACGCCAAAGCCGCTGAGACGAAGAAGAAATCGGAGCTCGTTTCGGAGCTTGCCAAGCTGTTTACCGATGCCACCGAAGGACGCATGGAGGATGTCAAGCTGGCGGCGAAGCTCAACGCATGGCTGCCGTCCAATCTGCGGGAAACGCCACGGGCGGAGGAGAAAGAGCAGTCGCCGGCCGCATAATTCACGCTACGTTGTATTGATCGCTGAAAGCCGGATCGGTTCATCCCGATCCGGCTTTTTGTCGTTCTGCTGAGGTCGCGCGGGGGAGAGGGTAAACCCTCTCCCCCGATTCCCCCTCACCCTCCCGCCCGCCGCAATAGGCTGCCGCCATCCACCGCCGCGTAGCGGTGGCGCGGCCAGTAAACGATGCGTCGCCAATTCAACTGCATCACCAAATCGCGCGCCAATTCGCGTTGAACTTGCGCGCTGCGCGCATAAGCGAGGCGCATACTCCCATGTGATCGCACGGCGGGTCGCCGGGAGTTCCGGCGCAACGGAGCGGATCAGGAGTCGATCTAATGGAGTCATTCATGCGAAACAACTCACGTTGGCTATGGACTACAGCCGCGGCCGTCGCGGCGGCGCTGGTCCCCAGTGCCGCCTCTGCCGCCGGCACGGATATGCCCTGGGAAGGTCCTCTGGACCAGATCGTCCAGAGCCTCACCGGACCTGTCGCCAAGGGCTTGGGGGTGCTGGCCATCGTCTCGGTCGGCTTCGCTTTCGCGTTCAGCGAAGGGGGCAGCACCCTGCGCCGGGTGCTAGGCGTCGTCCTGGGCCTCTCCATCGCCTTCGCCGCCGCGCAGTTCGGCCTCACCTTCTTCGGGTTCACCGGAGGGCTGACGTTTTGAAAACGCCATCAACAAGCTCGCTTCATCAGGAAAAGCCCGAAGGTTTTGAGATCCCGCTGAGCATTTCCCTGACGCAATCGGTGCTCATGGGCGGCGTACCCCGACCGGTGGCGATCCTCAATGGCACGGTGGCGGCGGCCCTGTCCCTGGGCTTGCAGGTCTGGTGGCTGGGCGTACCCCTGGGACTGGCGATGCACGCGGCGGCGGTGGCGCTGACCAAGGCCGATCCGCTGTGGCTGGACGTGTTCCGCCGTCAGATTCGTTTGCCCGCTCATCTGGAAGGTTGATGCTCATGTTCAACATCTCCGAATATCGCCGCAAAGGCAAAAAGCTCAGCGACTACCTCCCCTGGGCGGCGCTCGTTCACCCGCGCGTCATTCTGAACAAAGACGGGTCATTTCTGGCCGCGTATCGCTTCCGCGGGCCGGACCTGGATAGCTGCTCGGATCACGAGCTCATCGCGGTGCGGGCGCGGATGAACAATGCGCTGAAGCGCCTAGGCTCGCGCTGGTGCCTGCACGTCGAAGCCCATCGCCGCCCCAGCCAGGATTACCCGGCTTCTGCATTCCCCGATCCTGTCACCGCCGCGATCGAAGCCGAGCGGCGAAAGTGTTTTGAGGCGGACCAGACGCATTTTGAATCGGATCACACCCTGGTTCTGACCTACCTGACCCCCGAGGACGCGCCTGGCCAGCGGACGCGATTTGTTTGTCGAGTCCGCGGCGCAATCGCGCGGACTAGACTATCACCGGGAACTGGAAAGTTTCCTGCGCCAGGTGGACCAGATCGGCGGACTGCTGCGCTCCTTCATGCCAATGGTCTTGGAAGTCGCTGAAAGCGACCTGCTGACCTACCTGCATCAATGCGTCTCCACGCGCCGGCACTTGCGCGTCGAGCTCCCGCCAGTGCCGTTCTACCTGGATGAGATGCTGACCGACGATTGTTTAGCCGGAGGATTCGAGCCAAGACTTGGCAATGATTATCTCCAGACCGTCAGCATCCGCGCCTACCCCCATCGCACCATGCCGGGGCTTTTGGACGGGCTGAATCAACTCCCTCTGCCGTATCGATGGGTGGTGCGGTGGCTGCCGATGGATAAGACCAATGCCGAAAAGCTCCTGGCCTCCCTGCGCCGCCAGTGGTTCGCCAAGCGCAAGGGCCTGGCTTCGCTGCTGAAAGAGACAATCACCAAGGAAGCCTCCACCCTGGAAGACAGCGACAGCGTCAACAAGGCCCACGATGCCGATGAGGCAATGCAATACCTTGGCGCGGACCTGTGCAGCTATGGGTATCTGACCCTGACCGTTACGGTCTGGGACAGCGACTTGCACCAGGCCCGCCGGAAGGCCGCGGCGGTGCAGCGCGTGATCGACGGCGTGGGGCTGGTCTCCAAGATCGAAACCGTCAACGCGGTAGAGGCGTGGCTGGGGAGCCTGCCCGGCCATGCCTATGCCGACGTGCGCCGGCCGGTGATCGGCTCGCTGAATCTCTGCGATTTGATCCCTCTCAGCAGCGTATGGCCGGGACCGGGGCGATGCGAGCACCTGAATGGTCCTGTGCTCCTCCAAGCCCAGACCAAGGGCGCCACGCCGTTTCGCTTGTCGCTGTTTCAGGGGGACGTCGGCCACACGATGGTCTGTGGCCCCACCGGGGCCGGCAAGAGCACGCTGCTCAACTTCCTGGCCAGCCAGTGGCGGCGTTATCCGCAGGCGCAGGTCTACTTCTTTGACAAGGGGGGAAGCTGCAAGGTGCTGACGCTCGCCGCCGCCGGCGATTACTACGATCTTGGCGCGACCGAAGGAGGCTTGAGCTTTCAGCCGCTCGCGCGCGTGCATGAGCCGCCGGAGCGCCTGTGGGCGCAGGAATGGCTTTTAGACATCCTGGAGCGCGAGGGCGTCAAGCCTGATCCGATCCTCAAGGAAGAGCTCTGGCGTGTCTTGGAACTGCTGGGCGCCAGCGAGACTCGTGATCGGACCCTCAGCAGTTTCACCAATCTCTTGCAGCACCGCGCCGCCAAGGAAGCTTTGCGGCGCTACACCTTGCAAGGGCCTTACGGCCACTTGCTGGACGCCAATCAGGACGACTTGAATCGTGGAACCTGGCAAGCTTTTGAGACCGAGCAATTGATGCAGAGCAAAGCCGCCACCGCGGCGGTGCTGACTTATTTATTTCATCGTCTGGAAGAGCGCTTTGCCGCCCAGGAGACAGGGGGAAGGCCAACGCTTCTTGTGCTCGACGAGGCGTGGGTGTTTCTGGCGGATGGACTGTTCGCCACCCAAATCCGCGAATGGCTCAAGGTCCTGCGCAAGCGCAACGTCGCGGTGGTCTTCGCCACCCAAAGCCTCAGCGACATCGCCGACTCGCCCATCGCGCCGGCGCTGATTGAAAACTGCCTCACGCGCATCTTCCTGCCCAACGCACGGGCGATGGAGCCGGCCGTGCGGCGGGTCTATGAAGCCTTCGGCCTCAGCGAGCAGCAGCTTCGCATCCTCGCCTCCGCCGCGCCCGAGCGCGATTACTACTACCAGAGCCGCGAGGGGGACCGCCTCTTTGATCTTGGATTAGGTCCCGTGGCCCTTGCGCTGTGCGCCGCAAGTTCCCACGGCGACCGCACACTCGCCGGCCAGATTCTGCGCGATCACCCGCGGAGTGAATTTGCCAGACGGTTTCTCGCCGCGCGGGGAGTGGATGCGGCACTGCTCGACAGTATGAATAGTCCAGGTTCTCAAATCTCAACCACGAAGGAATAAACCATGAATAAGAACTTCATTCGCAATATCGTCCTTGCAGGGTTGTTTCTGCTTCCTTTGATTTTGGCCTCGCAGGCCAACGCTCAGTGGATCGTCTATGACCCGACTAATGGGACGGTGCTGATCGAGCAACTGGCGCATCAGGCCCAGGAGATCGATAACCAGGTCCAGCAAATTCAGAACCAGATCCAATCCCTGCAAAACGAAAGCCGCATGCTCCAGCACCTAAGCATCTCCAACGCCCAGCAGGCGGTGGGGATCATGGAGCAGATTCAGCAGACCCTCCAGCAGTTCTGCGGAGAGATGCAAAGCGAGGGCTCGACCGAGCCCATCGGCTTCACCGCCGCCTTCAACTGCGGACTTATCGCGCAATTGATCCACGACACCTATCCCGCTCCCCAGGACTGGCATGGCCAATCCGACACACAGATCGCGCAATACCCCGACCAGTGGAACTCCGCGGCCCGCGGCGCGGCGGCCAAGGCCATCCAGATGCAGGAAGCGTCAGTGGCCTCCATGAGCGGCACGCAACAGCGCATGAGCGACCTCGCCACGGCGAGCCAGAACGCTCCGGGTGAAACGGCGGCGATCCAGGCGACCAACGAGATGCTGGTGACCCTCAGCGCCCAGCTTCAGGACCAGCAGGCGGCGGAACTGTCAACGCAGCGGTCCCTTGCTTTGCAGCAATCCGAGGAAGCCGCCGAATACGAGCGCAACCAGGAACTGGTCAACCGCGCCACCGCGGACGCCCAGACCACCTACGACGTAGCGCCAGTCTCAGAACCCTTTGGAAATTGAGTTCCCAGGTCTCCGCGAAGCGGAGGGATTCTTTATGGATGAAGGCAATGTCCTCAACGACGTTTTGCAGCACACCCTCGACTTCATCGACCACGGCTTCGGTCTGATCCAGGGGGACGTCTACTGGCTCTTCGCCACCCTGCTGCTGATCAATCTGACGTTGGCGGGACTTACCTGGGCCTTAAGCCAGGAGGAAGCGCTTTCGGCGCTGCGCGAAGATTCCTCTACATCGGCTTCTTTGCTTGGCTGGTGATGAACTGGCCCTCGCTGATCAACACCGTCGGCCAGGGTTTTGTGAGCCTGGGGATGAAGGCGGGGAATTTGTCAATTTCCACCCAGCAGTTCTACAACCCGGGCCAGGTCGTCGCCATCGGCTGGTCCGGAGCATGGAACATGATCATGGCGGCGACCAAGCTGACCGGCATCCGCGCCACCTTCGAGAACCTGCCTCAGATCATGATTATCGAGTTAGCGGCGCTCGTTTACTTCATCTCCTTCGCCATGTTGGCGTTTCAGATATTCCTGGCGCTAGTGCAGTTCAAGGCCGGCTCGCTGGCGTCGTTCGTGCTCCTGCCCATGGCGCTGCTGAGCAAGACCGCCTTTTTGGCCGAGCGCCCCATCGGCTGGCTCATCGCCAGCGGCGTGAGGCTGATGGTTCTCGCCCTGGTGATGGCGCTGGGGCTGAATCTGGTGCAGCAGGTCATCGCCGTCCCCGCCGACTCCCTCACCATCCGCCAGGCGACCGCCGCGGCGATCGGCGCGGTGGCGCTGCTGCTGCTCGCCCGCATGGCCACCTCCATGAGTTCGGACCTGGTCTCCGGCTCGCCCAGTCTGGCCGCCGACGGCATGGGCGGGGCCGTCATGGCCGGTGGGGCTGGCGCGTATGCCGCGGGAACCGCCATCGACGCGGCCAAGAAGGGCGCGCCCTACGCCGGTCAAGCCATGCGCCGGGGCGCGATGAAGGCGGCTTCGATGTTTACAGGGGGCGGCGCCGCGGTCGCCGCCGGTGCGTCCGCCGCCGCGGCGGCCGGCGCGTTGCCTAAGACGAACGGCAAATAAGAGGTTTTTCCAGCAAAGGAATCGCACATGTTCAAAAAACAAACGCGCAGCTATCAGTCACACGGAGTTGAACAGTCTCCCTTTGCCCTCGCGGGACAGGCGTGGGACCAGCGCATCGGCTCAGCCCACGTGCAAGCGGAGAACTGGCGGATGATGGCCTTCGCCGCACTGGCCCTCAGCGGCGTGCTGACGATTGGCCTGCTCTATCAATCCAGCCGCACCCGGATCGAGGCGTATGTCGCGCAAGTGGACCCGCAGGGGCGCTTGATCGGCGAGGTCGAGCTTCTGGACCGCGGCTACACGCCCACCAGCGCCCAGGTCGCTTTTCACATAGCCGAACTGGTGCGGAAGGTGCGTTCACGCCCTTCCGATCCGGTCGTGCTCAAGGAGAACTGGGAGGAAGCTTATCACTACCTGGCCGGCGATGCCGTCACCACCATGAGCGAGTACGGCTCCCACGCCGGCCTGGCCGATCCCGCCAACCAGGATGTGATGGTGGCCGTGGAGATCGTCAGCGTCCTGCAGCGCCTCCGACGCCAGCTATCAGGTGCGCTGGAGGGAAACCGCCTTTGAAAACGGCGCCCGCTCCACGGTCAGCTACTGGACCGGTCTGTTCACCACCCGGATCGTCCCGCCCAAAACCGCCCGTGCCGTCTTTCAAAATCCCCTGGGCGTGTACGTCACCAGCTTCACGTGGAGTCAGGAGTTTGCCGGGAACAATTAAGAGTCAAAGATCTTGTCACTCAATCGCGTGTTTATCAGGAGCGCATTATGAAACAGATCAATCAGAAGGGTTCTTTCCATACAACATATATATGGCTCGCCGCCGCGGGGATGCTGGCCGGGTGCGGCAGTTCGCCGCCGCCGCAGACCGTTTACTTAGAGGCCAGTCGCATCACCGAGCCACCGCCGCCTATCGTCAGGGAGGTGGCTGTGCCGGTACCGGTCCCGCAGTGGCGGCGATTGCCGGAGACTCGTCCGGTCGCCGCCTCACAGCCCATGCGCCGGGCAGGTGATCGCCGACGCCACGCGCGGCGCTACCCAGCGGCCGACGGAAGAGGGATTTATCCAGGCGGTCCAGACCTATGACTTCGTATCAGGCATGGTCTATCAGGTCATCGCCAGTCCCGGTCACGTGACGACCATCCTGCTGGAACCCGGAGAGCAACTGATCTCCAAAGTCTGCGGAGACACCGCGCAGTGGCTGGTCGGCGACAGTCACAGCGGCGGCGGGATTGGCATTCAGACATTGGTGCTCATCAAGCCCCTCAAGCCGGACCTCCAAACTAATCTGGTCCTCTCCACGGACCGCAGGGTTTACCAGATTGACTTGCAGAGCATGGCCGGCGTCTACCACTCCGCTGTCCAGTGGACCTATCCGGCTGATTTTGCCCGCCAGTTTGCGGACGAACAGCGGCAGCAGAATCAGCTAAGTCAGATGTTGATCGATCAGAGCGTGAATCTGGCAGACTTGGATTTTGATTATACCATCCGCGCCAAGGGGGACACACCCGATTGGATGCCGCTGCGCGTCTTCACCGATGGTCACAAGACCTACATTGCCTTTCCCGCAAGTTTGGACGCCAAGGAAGCGCCCCCTTTGTTTGTGCTCAGCCGCAAAGGCGATGCGCAGCTCGTCAATTACCGCCAGCGAGGCAACTATTACATCGTCGATCAGGTGATCCGCAAGGCGGAGCTGCGCTTAGGCGAATCGCCCCAGGAAGTGGTCCGAATCGAGCGGGAGTAGCGGCGGCGCCAAGGGTCCTGCTTTGAATCAATCCGCTTGCAGCAAAAAGGAAAATGCCATGTCTGAACCCATTGATCCTCCTCGTGATGATTCTGCCGAGCAATCACAGGACCTGACCATTCGCGTTCCCCGCGGCCGCGTGTCGGGGCTGAAGCGCCGGCATATTCGTTTGGCCGCGGCGCTCCTGGCGGCCGTGGTCGCGGCAGCCCTGATCGTGGGTCTGGGGATCGATTTTCGTCCTGCGCTTCCCAGGAGCATAAGATCGACCTGCCGCCGGAGAATGCCAAGCCTTCACCCATCGCGGATCTGCCTTCCACCTATGCGGACGTGGCCAGCGCCAAGGTAAAATCCGCCGTATCGGCGGATGCGGACCGGCAGAATCTTTACCAAGGCTCCATGCAGCCGTCGCCGCGCGAGCAAGCATTACAGCAGGCGCTGGCGCGTCTGGCCGAATCTATCCAGCAGGTGGGCCAGGAGAATAAGCAACTGGCTCAGCAAATCGCCGCCTATCAATCCGCCGCCGGCCAGCAGCAGGCCAAGGTCTGGGCGTCGGGATTGTTTTTCAAAATGGATGACACGAGGGTTCAGGAGGCACAACCCTCGACGACGCAAGCGCCGATCCCGAACGATGCGCCGTCTGCCACCAACAATGGCAACGCCTTTGAGCGAGAGATCCAGAGCCAGCGGCAGCGCCTTGAAGACCTGCTCCCTCAGTCGCCGGCGTCACAGCCGCAAAGTGACCAGGAGCGCAAGCTGGCCTTCCTCGACGGCTCGTCTTCGCCAGGAAGTGAGCCACAGCAGCCGGTTCTGCAAGAGCCGCCCAATGAAAAGTCCGGCGTCTATCAACTGCAAGCCGGTACCGTGATTCCCGCAGCGCTGCTCACCGGCATTAACACCGATCTGCCCGGCGACGTGGTGGCGACTGTCACGTCCCCCGTCTATGACTCGGCCACGGGAGACCACCTGCTGATTCCCCAGGGCGCACGGCTCTACGGCAGTTATGACAGCCAGATCAGCATGGCGCAGGACCGGGCGCTGTTGGTGTGGCATCGGCTGCTCTTTCCAGACGGAGCTTCCGTCAATCTCGACCGCATGCGCGGCACGGACGGGGGAGGATACGCCGGGATCGCCGATCAGGTGGATTATCACAGCGACAAGCTTGCCGCCGCCGCGGTGCTCTCCGGCATCGTCGCCTACGCCGGCAACCTGGCCCGCAATCCGCAGGAGGATGTGAATAATTCCTCGGGGGATGTCGTGGGCGATGCCGTTGCGCAGCAGGCCAGTGCCATCGGCTCCAAGATCATCGACCGGCAACTGAATGTGCAGCCGACCATTACTGTCCGCCCCGGCTGGCCGGTGCGGGTATTGGTCAACAGGGACTTTGCGCTTCCATCTTACGGCAATTGAATTGCGGGAGAACTGCTATGGACAAGATCGCTCTACCCAAGCTCCGCGACGACCGGCCGCCCGTGGAATACCGCGTGAGGCTCGATCCGGCTCTCAACGATGAATTGCTCTTCTATCGTCGGCACTATATGCAGACCTATGGGCAGGAGATTGAACCCAAGGACCTGTTGGAGCCGATCGTACGGAGATTTTGGCAAGCGACCGCTCCTTCCGGAAGTTCAAGAAACAGCATCCCGTGGCGGCGGCCTCGGCCAGTATCGGACCGGCGCACGGCTCATCAAACACCCAAAAGGCATAGTCGCTAACCAGCCGGTGCTATGTCAATCTTCTAGGAGACATTCCATGAACAATAATTCGATCAAGCCCGTCGCCGAGATCCGCCGAGGCGCTGTCAAAGCGGCCATTTGGAAGAACACGGCGGACCATGGCAACAACAGCCGCCCTCTGTTCGCCGCGACCTTCCAACGTCTATACCGCGGTGCGCAGAACAAATGGCAAAGTACCGATAGTTTCGGACGGGACGACCTCTTGGTCCTTGCGCAGGTGGCGCAGCAAGCCTTTGAGCGCATTCATGAGCTTCAGCAGTCGGAACAAAAATCAGATTCGGAAAAGCAATGAACGACCAGGAGGAAAAACTTGGGTGTCCGTTGCCATTGGAGTGGCCGCCGCGGCCGGCCCTGTTCCCTGACCTGATGACTCCGCTGGAGGCGGCGCAGTATCTGCGCTTGGACGAGATCGGCTCCCACACGCCGCGCTCGGCGCAGCGCACCATCACCTTCTGGCGCGACAAGGGAGAGCTCCGCGCCACCAAGTTTGCGCGGCATGTGTGGTTCCGCAGGAAGGAATTGGATCGCTTTCTGGAAGTGAAAACGGAAGCTTAAAAACCTTGCGAATTTCGCTCGCAATTGCCTTCACGCCCCGGCCGGCTGGCGCTATACTCCTCTCATTGGTCAGTCGTCACGTGGTGGCCCAATCGGCCCCGGGCATGCGGGCCGGAGAGGTTCCCATCATGGCGACGACGAAAGTTGGCATCTATCGCAGTTATTACGGGCCGGTTCCGACCGATGCGTCGGGCCACCCGCTACCTAAATCCGAATGGCCAAAAAAGCGGCCGTTCAGTTGGGTGGCGCGGTGGTTCGGCAACGACGGCAATCGGTACTCCAAGAGCTTTAATGGCCGAAAGGAGGCCGAGCGTTTCGCCGAAAACACACAACAAGAGGTCCGGCAGGGAAAGGGCGATGCCCCGGCACCGGTCTCACTGAAAGCGTTTTACGACGACCACAAGCAGCTGATGAAAGGCAGCGTCGCTCGAAAGACACTGCATATGCAGTTGGCGACCTTGAAATTCCTGGCCGGTTCCATCGGCTGGGAACGGTCGATTCATCGCGTCACCGCAAAGGAGATCGAGCAGTTCCGCTCGCAACGGATTGGCGCCGGTATTATGCCGGCTTCCGCCAATCGTGAGGTCAAGACGCTTCGGCGTCTGTTCAACCTCGCGATTTTCCGAGGTTACTTGGCAAAGGGAGCCAATCCATGCTCCGGCGTTCCACTGCTGAAGGTGGGTGCAAGCGTCCGCCGTATTGCCGGCCTAATGATTTTGTGGCTTTGGCCGGGAGGGCGCCGGATGCGATGTGGCGCGCATTACTCGTAGTGCTTTACACGACCGGTATGCGTCTTCGTGAAGCGTTGAATCTAACCTGGGCAGACATCGACTTTGCATCAGGCCAGGTTCATGTAACGCGAAAAGTAGCCGAAGGGTTCGTGCAGGCATGGACGCCGAAGGACCACGAAATGCGATCGATTCCACTGCCTAGGCAGGCGATCGACCTGCTGACAAGGTGGCAGACGATCGCACCCGAGCAATGTCCTTATGCGTTCATGGATCATGGTCGATGGGAGTATTACTGCCAGCAAGTCCAAGACGGCTTCTGGCAAACCGATCGGGATTTGATGAACAATGCCCTGCGGCGGTTCCAGACGATCTGCCGTCGGGCTGGCGTTGGTCCCTACACGATCCACGACCTGCGGCGCAGTTGCATCACGAATTGGGCAAACGAACTGCCGATCCACGTGGTGCAGCAGTTGGCCGGACACAGCGACATTAAGACGACACAGCAGTTTTATTTGTCGGTGCGTCCGGAGGACATCGATAAGGCGCAGCAAATTCAGCAGGTCTTGGTCGGCACAGTCGGCTCGACAGACGATCCGACTGACCAAAATCTGACCAACTTGGGCCGAAAGCGGGAGTTTCCCAGACGGAAGGTGTTTAAGCCGCTGCCGTAAATTTTGATTTCGGAGCAGCTTAGGAACGCACCTTGAAGGACTCGAACCTTCAACCTTCGGTTCCGTAGACCGACGCTCTATCCAATTGAGCTAAAGGTGCCGCAATTCGCAAGTCCCGTATCATTTCCGCGGCGTTCGGGGGTGTCAAGATGGGTTTGGCCGGTTGCGTTCCGGGGGCGTTGGCGTCAGACTGAGCCGGATCATGTCGGTTTATTCCGTGGAAACACACGGTGAGTTGCGGCCATTTCTGGAAGAGGAATGGCTGGTCACCAACGGGCTGGGGGGATTCGCATCGGGCACGCTCGTCGGATGCAATACGCGCCGATATCACGGGTTGCTGTGCGCGGCGATGCTGCCGCCGGTGGGGCGGATCATGCTGCTCAATCGCATCGGGGAAATCCTCACGTTCCAGGGGGACGAGGAACGGCTGCTCGAGCTGTCGATCAACCAGTTTTTCGACCGCTTTCATCCGCGCGGGGACCGATATCTGCGTCAATTCGAAGAGAACGACGGATTCGTGCAGTGGACGTACGAAGCCGAGGGGATTCGCGTCATCAAGCAGTTGCAGATGCCGTGGCGGATGAACGCGGCGGGAATTCGATACATGGTGATGTCGGAGCGGCCGGTGGAATTGAAGCTGCTCCCGTTCGTGCGATTGCTGGATTTTCATCAGCTTCGGCGCGGGCAGGCGAGCTTGCAGGGGGCGTACGAGCAAAAAAGCGTCTGGGTCGCGGATGGGAAGAACAAGGTATCGATCGTTTCCGACGCGGGGGAGTTTGTCTGCGAGCCGGATTGGTGGTTCAGCCATATTTATTCGGTCGAGACGGAGCGCGGGCAGGACGACGCGGAGGATTTGTACACACCCGGGCATTTTTCGCTGAAGGTGACCGGGGCCGCGACCATCACGCTATGGGCGAGTGCGGGGGATGAGAAGGCATTCAATTGGGACGCCGAGCTGGAGCGCCGGCGGGCGGCGGCGCCGAAGCTGCCGTGGAAAGCGCCTTCGCAGGCGCTGTCGCGATTGGCGCGGGCGTCGGAGGATTTCGTGGCGTATCGGCGGTCGCCGGACGACAAGGATGGATCGACGATCATTGCCGGGTATCCGTGGTTCGCGGATTGGGGGCGCGACACAATGATTTCGCTCCCCGGGCTTTTGCTCGTGACGGAGCGATTTGCCGAGGCCCGGCAGGTGCTTTCGGTTTTTGCCCAATATGTGAGTCTGGGGATGATTCCGAACCGGTTCGATGATTACACGAACGAGCCGTCGTATAACACGGTGGATGCGAGCTTGTGGTTCATTCATGCCTGTTTTGAATACGCGCGCCGGTCGGGGGACAAGAAGACGATGGACGAGCTGCTCCTGCCGGCGTGCAAGGCGATCCTCGCCGGGTACACGCGCGGGACGCGGTTTCATATCGGCGTCGATCCGGCAGACGGACTGGTCACCCAGGGGGACGCCGGAACGCAACTGACCTGGATGGACGCGAAATGCGACGGCGTTGTGTTTACGCCGCGGCAGGGGAAGGCGGTCGAGATCAATGCGCTCTGGTATCACGCGCTCAAATTGCTCGGGGAAGAGGCCGAGGCGAAGCGCGTGGCGGAGAGCTTTCGCAAGGCGTTCTGGCTGAGCCCGTTCCGGGGACTGGCGGACGTGGTGGACGGGCCGCGGAAGGACGCGTCGATCCGGCCGAATCAGATTTTCGCGGTCTCGCTCCCAAACAGCCCCCTGAATCGCGACGAGCAGGCGGCGGTCGTCGAGACGGTGCGCCGGGAATTGCTCACGCCGGTGGGGCTGCGCACGCTGGCCAAGACCGATCCGAGATATCACGGTCAATATCGCGGCTCGCAGAGAAAGCGCGATGAGGCATATCACAACGGGACGGTCTGGCCGTGGCTGCTGGGGGCGTTCCTGGACGCATACCTGAAAGTTCACGAGTGGTCGCCTGCCGCTGTCGAGCAGGCGAAGAAATGGCTTTCATCGCTATTGGCGACGATGGATCGGGGATGCATCGGGCAAATCTCCGAGATTTTCGAGGGGAACGAGCCGCACCGGGCGTGCGGGGCGTTCGCGCAGGCGTGGAGCGTAGCCGAGGCGTTGCGACTGGCGGTCGAGCTGGGGATGTGAAAGTGCGACTAGCGGCGATCTTTGTCGCGGCGTTTTTTTACTGCGCCGCGGTTTGCGGTGCGCAGAGCTTCGAGCGCCCCCCTGCACGGATATTTTCATCCCGGGCGGGCCATGCCGGTGGCGTGCGATTTTCGGGATCGGCCGGAAGCGCGAAACTGGCCGCCGAGGGCGCGATGACCACTCAGGTCTTCAGTGCAACGGGGTCGAGGGTGATCGTTCCATTTCTTGTCTACGATCCCGAGGCGCGCGGAGGGAATCTGGAATTGCGCGCGCTGGACGATTCGGATCTCCTGGTGGGGGACGCGGGGAGCGATCCATCGGCGGCGGGGCGGATTTTTCCCGGGAAGCGAATCGTCACCATTCGACTCGATGGCGCCCATCCGGTGGAAGGACCGGCGATGGCGTGGGAAACGCTCGATGCGCTGCTGGTTACGCCGATCGGACTGGCGAATATTCCGGAGCCGACAATTCGCGAATTGTGGGCGACGGGGGTGACCCTGGTGGTGATCGGCGGGCGCGAGCCGAGTGTCGAGTTGCGTTGGAAGAATGAAACGGGGTTCTGGATCGCGCCGGGGATGAAACCGCTGCCGGCGCAGGTGAATACCGACGCCTACGGCCCGACGTTGCAATGGATTGGCGGGAAAAGCTTTGCAAATCGGTGGGATACGGTCCTGCTGGGGGCGATCTTCGGCATATTGATGGGGGGCATATGCCTGCTGAATTCGCGGGCGGGGATGATCTCGGCGGTGCTTTTATCGTGCGTCTTCTGGTACGTGGCCGATTCGAACAACCAGCGGTATTCACCCACCGCCTCGGCGGAAGGGATTGTGCGCCTCGACGTCGGACGGAACTGGTGCGTGGATGATGTTTGGATGTTCGCCAAGGCCCATCGCGATACGGAATTCGATCTGGCCGTTTCCGGCTCGGCGCACCCGATGATGATGGACGAGGATCAGTGGTCGGCGGCGAATCTGGTTTTAACATGCGGCTCGGATGGAATTCCCGTGGCGATTCATGGCAGCGTCAAGGCGGACGAGCCGATCGCGATGGTGATGCGCCGAATCGGGAGAGCGGATTCGCTGGCGGGCGGGCCGGTGGATTCGCCGATGCGGATGCTGGTGACGCCGGGGCTGTACGCGGATTACTTCGTTGCCGGTCAGCGCGGGCCGGACGAGTGGAACGCCGGGACGTCGCGCACGCATTTTGGAACGATCGTGCTCAGGCCTGTCAGCTCACCTTAATGTAGCTGGCGGGATTGTCCCATTGGTCGGGCGTGAACTGCTTGGTCTTGTCGACGACGATGTGGCCGTCGGAACCGACGGCGATCGCGTAGCGGTTCAGCGGCAACTTCGCCGGGCCTTTGGTGACATCGCCGTCGATATCGAACGTCGCGTGATGGCGCGGGCAGAGGAAGGAGACGCCGTCGGGCGTCCCAAGAATTCCGCCTCTGTGCGTGCAGACGGAGGTGCAGGAATAAATTCTGCCGGCGTGACGGATGACGGCGATGTGGGCGGTCTTGAGCCAGGTGGGAGTGATGCCGTCGGCTTTATAGTCGGCGAGGGTGCCGACGTCGACGGTCGTGGGTCCGGTGGTCGCGTCGTCCGCCAAAGCGCTCGACGCCGGGCAGGCAGCAGAAGCAGGCCGCGGTCGCGGCGGCAGCGGCGGCGGTCAACAGTTCGCGGCGATTCATCTTTTGGTCCATAAGCGTTTGCACCTCGCAAGAATAGATTGGCGGACATCATAATCGGTCCTTGCTATTGGGCAAACGCGATGCAGAAATCCTGACTCGCCAAGCGGTTGCGTGAAGGTACGGCATTGCATGCCCTTTGGGTTGCGTTAAGCCCGCGCTAACACCTTGACGAAGCGGCGTGTAGATTCAAATCTATGTGGGTAAAAGAGTCCACAAAGGGATGAGATCAATGATGCGACTTGGTGGGAGAGACCTCATGAGCCGGATCAATGATGGTGGTCGGCATGCCTCGCCTGTGCGCGTCACCGCCGCAACGCCTCCGAATACCAAACGCAAAGTGCTTGTCGTCGATGACGAAAAAGACATCGTCGATCTCGTCGCTTACAACCTTGGCCGCAACGGCTACGACACGATGGTTGCCACCAACGGCAATCAGGCGCTGGAGATGGCCAAGAAAATGTCGCCGGACCTGATCATTCTCGATCTGATGCTTCCGGGTCTGGACGGAACGGAAGTGGCGCGACGCCTGAAGGCGGATGCGCAAACGGCGCAGATTCCGATCGTGATGCTCACCGCCAAGGGGGAAGAGACGGACGTGGTGGTCGGGCTGACGCTGGGCGCGGATGACTACGTCACCAAGCCGTTCAGCATCAAGGTTCTGCTCGCCCGCGTGGCGTCAGTGATGCGGCGCGCCGAGACGGGGAGCGCCGGCGCCGGAAGGCGGACTGCTCAAGGCCGGCCCGCTGAGCATCGACACGCTGAAACACGAAGTGGCCGTTGAAGGGGAAACGATCAAGCTCACCTTGACGGAGTTCAAATTGCTGGCTGCTCTGGTTCAGTCGCGCGGGCGGGTGCTGACGCGCGACCAGCTCATGGACAAGGCGATGGGGACGGATGTTTTCGTGACGGATCGCGCCATCGACGTGCATATCACGGCCATCCGAAAGAAACTGGGCTCGGCAAGCTGGCTGGTGCATACGGTGCGCGGCGTGGGCTATCGGCTGCGGGAATCTCCCGAAGAAACCGACTGACCCGCCGAACCATCGCGGGTACAATTACAAATCTGGATTAACGCATCTTCCCTATATTTCCTCTCCCGGGCGTTTCGGGAGAGGAATTAGTGAAGATATTGGATTGATAGGGAATTTCGAGCCGTAAATAACGGGTGGCCGGGTCCCGAACCCTCTCGCGGACGATGGGGTGATCGGGTAGGACTGGGACGGAGGCCGGCTAGAATGTTGCGATGGTGAATCAGGTATGCGCATCAAGCAACTGATTACAAAATGCCTGATTCCGCTGGCGGGGGTGGCGGTCTTGATCGCGATTGCCGCCGAGGCGGCGGCGGTGGCGCCGCCGGGCTGGCGGTTGGTGACGATCGTATCGGCGTCGGTCCTGGGGGCGGGGCTCCTGGTTCTGGTCGCGTCGCAAATTCTCAGATGGCTCTGG
Organism: uncultured Phycisphaerales bacterium; assembly: GCA_963844715.1. Lineage (GTDB taxonomy): Bacteria > Planctomycetota > Phycisphaerae > Tepidisphaerales > Tepidisphaeraceae > UBA1161. The sequence continues at coordinate 22,836 of CAWJPJ010000008.1, forward strand.
CTGAGTCCGGTGCGGCATCTGGAAGAGGTCATCACGCGCATGGCCAACGGCGACTGGTCCGAGCGGGCCCAGCCGCAGGGGACGGAAGTCGTCCGCATGATGGCGGGGAACCTCAATCTGCTGGCATCGCAAGTCCAAAAACAATTGACCGACCTGCAGCAGCAGCGCGGCGGATTACGGGCGCTGATGGATACGATGCCCGACCCGATCCTCGCCGCCGACCCGCACGGGAGAATCGTACTCCTGAACGCGCCCGCGGCGCAGTTGCTTTCGGTGACGCCGTCGGAAGTGCTGAACCAGAAGCTCGTGCACGTGGTGAACGACGAGCAGATCGTGGAGTTGTACGAAGCGCTGATCGCCGGGTCGGGCGGCGCGGCGGTTCCCAACGCCGTGCAGCGCGAAATCCGATTGGCGCGAAACGGGCAAAAGCTTACTTACGAAGCCGTGGCGCGGCGGATGGCCAGCGGATCTTCGCTGCTGGTATTGCGGGATGTCAGCGCGCTGACGGGGGCTGTGCAAATGAAGACCGATTTCGTCGCCAACGCGAGCCACGAGTTGCGCACGCCGATCGCGGCGATCAAAGTCGCGTTTGAGACGCTGCGGGACGTTTACCGGGACGACGAGCCGCAGACCGAGCGCTGCATTCAGGTCATCGACGGGCAACTGAGGCGTTTGGAAGAAATGCTGCGCGACCTGATGGACCTGTCGCGCGTCGAGAGCCAGGAGAATCGCCCCCGGGTATCGATGGTCAAGACCAGCGAATTGCTCAGCAGTCTGCGGGGGGCGCTGGGAACGCTGGCGCGGCAAAAGAACGTCGATCTTCGCATCGGCGACGAGGACCCGACGGCGCCGGCGGGATTCTATACCGACACCCGGCTGTTCAATCTGGTCGTGAAGAATCTGGTCGAAAACAGCATCAAATTCACGCCCGGCGGCGGGAAGGTCATGGTCACGATTCGCCAGACTTCGCCGGAACTGGTGACGGTGACGGTCGCGGATACCGGGATCGGGATCGCCCGCGAGCACATCGACCGGGTCTTCGAGCGTTTTTACCAGGTGGACGCGGCGCGAAGCGGAAGCGCGGGCCGCGGGTCGGGGTTGGGTCTGGCCATCGTGAAGCACGCGATGCACGCGCTGGATGGGTCGGTGAAATTGGAATCGACGGTGGGAGTCGGCACGACGATCACCTGCCAGTTTCCGCAGCCCGAGCCGGCGGAACCGCCGAAGCCGGTGCCGGCCGGCGTGGCATGAACGACCACTTGGACAAAATCGGAATCAGCACACCGGGGACCAGCCAGATCATCCGCTGCTCGATGAAGCCGAGCCAGAACAAAGGCATTGCCGCCGCGACGGCGAAGAGTACGCGGCGCATCGATTTTTGAGGCCGGACCACGGCGAGCCAGACATACGCGGGAAAGACCAGGCCATAGAAACCGAGAAACGCGCGATAGATGACTTCGCCGGCGCTCAGAGCATGGTACTGGCGATTTTGCGACAGAATCCCCAGGAAAACCGCGGCGATAATCGCCAGGGCGAAAAGCATGAACGTGCGCATGGAAATGCGCGACACGCGCGCGGCAAGCTGACGGGCATGGGCGGCCACCGTAAATCCGCTTTGCACGATGAAGTGGATCGAAAGGATTATGGCCAGTTGCGGATAGATGACGGGGTCCAATCCCGCGACGAGCCGTCCGCTATAGGCGATCGTGCACAGAAGCATGACCGGGAAGATGACGCAGAACCCGATCGTGAACGCGGCGGGGGATTCGTAACCCTCCGTTCCCTGTCGGGCGGCATGGAAAGTCAGATCAAGATACGGACAGAGCAGGAATCCGAATGCGCAGACCGGAGCGAGCCAGAGGGCGTCGATCCGCGGCAGAGAAAATGGGGAGTGGGGGATCGGCTCGGCCACGTAGGGCAGATCGCCGCGACGGATGCCCCAGGCGATGACCGCCAGCGAAATAACCAGGGCCAGACCCGCGGCGAGGAATTTGCCGCTCCCGCGCCATTGCATCATGAGCCAGAAAGCGACGAAGGCGGCGGCGAGATAGAGCCCGGTCGGGGAGCCGCAGAGATCACGAATCAGCCAGGCCGCGAAAAATGCATGAAAAGCGATGGTCACGAAGGAAAACGCGACGCAAGCGGCTTCATGGCGGCGGACCAGTTCGCGACTGGAATCCGGGCTGCGTAACACCCACCCCATCGCTGCCGCCCCCAGGCAGTTTGGAATGGCGAAAACCCAAAACCCCGCCCACCCGAAATCGCGCAGGAGGATCACCGGCAGGAACATGCCGATGCACCAGGTCCAGGAAATCGCCAGGAATATTCCCCAGGAGATCGAGCGCGCCCCCGAGGCGAAAGGACGAATTTCAGATGACGAATGACGAATTAGATCGGTCCGTTCATTGGAGCATTGATTCGTCATTTATCATTTATCATCGGAGTTATTCACTTGACGAAACCCGCCACTAGCTGATGTGCGGGGCGTGGGCCAACGCGGCTCACTTCTTCTTGGGCTTCCGGGACTTCTCTGCCGCTTCCAGCCGCTTCACATCTTCCGGCTTTACGCGGAGTAGTCCAGCGAGCGCTTGATCCGGCGTAAGCGGTGCCAGCGATACCCGCAACCCGCCACGGCCCGAATGAGACTTCTTGGGTTTGCCTGCCATACGGTCACTATAGCACGTTCAAATCGCGACGTTAAGATTCACACCATGGGCATGCAACAAGTCCTAATGCAGTCTCCCAAGATACGCCTCAGCTTCCACAATTACGCGATCATCATTCCATACGAAACTGTTGAGCGCGATGGAAAGGTATTTCGATATCACTCGCTTATTAAGAATCCGAGGGCGATTGACGAGATTCCAGAATTGGCTGCTGAGCCGATGATGAAAAACCTCGTGGCGCGAATTAATAGCAAAGTGAACGGCCTCTATGAGACTGTTCGCCTCGACCACACGTTTGGGACAACGAGGAGTGCGCCGGGCGAATGGGAGTTTATGATCGGTATCATTTTCCGTGACAGAAGCCTATTCGCCGACTATCTGAGCCACGTTGTCTTTGCAGGGCATTTTTTAATTTCTCTACAAAGATATTGGTTGGCAACGTCCCACCACAATCCAACAATGCCTCCTGAATGGCAGACTCCAACATTTGTAATTGCGCCGGCGATACTTCAGGAAGAAAAGAAGACAGGATGGATAATAGATTTGTGGATGAAGTATCTGGGCAACTCGGAAGCCGAGGCGCATTGCCTGTTTGAATTGGACCTGCGCTTTCTTATTTGGGTTTCTCGATCTAGAGAGGGAGGCTCTTCCTTTCCCAGCGCCCACGAATGCGCATCAGTTGGAACCCGAAGCGCCAGCGGCTGGGTGAGAATTTCGCGGATACTTTCTGCGCTAAATTCGCACTGATTTTCCATTCAAATACTCTCGCGGTAAAATTGGCACATCGGGAAAGCCGGAGTAATTGCCCGGCTTAACGGTTCGGCGCGGCGTTGCTGTTCACCAGTGGCAACGTCGCCCGGACCCACCCGATGGAACTGGTGAACATGGCGGCCCAATCTCAGGAAAAGGCGTGGTGGGCATGGGACTTGTATCCGCTTCATCCTCGTGCGGTACGGGTGCCCCAACTATGGATAAACGAAAAAAGTATTGGAAGCATTCACCTCCGCAGGGGGAAACGGAGGCTATATGTGCCAACCGAGGCCGATATCGCTCTAATCGAAAACCGATATGGAAATTTCCCCAAACCATCTCCGCCCTGGAACAAAATCGAAGTTGATCTTGTCGATGCGGGGAAAGACCCGATCGACTTGCGAGAATATAGCGCGCCAGTTTTATTGCTCTATCTGAAGCAACTGAAGGACGGTCGATTTAGCAAATCGGGTCGAAAACGGGGAAGGCCAAGCGGAACACTGAAAAGCAATACCGTCGAGGACTCGCGAATTTACAACGACTGGAAGGCCGCAGATACAACCATTCGAGATTTTTGTCGCCGACGCGGTTTGGAAGAGGCCGTCGTTCGCGACATGATTAACCGGCACAAAAGGCGGCTCAGCGATGCCATGAAATAATTCCCGCGTCCTCGGTCCGTCAATCCCCTAATTAATTCACACCTCCGCACAAAACGCCAATTGCTGGTTAAAACTCACGGTTTTAGTGTGAATTAATTCCTCGCATTAATTCATACTCACCAGCCGCAGAAGCTACGCACCATGATCCGAACAACATCGGAATTTTTACCCGCGCACCAACGTAAGGATTTCAAGGGATTATCGGAATCGATGCTCAATCGGTGCTCAATAATAGAACTTTGAAGGTTCCGGGTGGGGGTGCGCCCTGAATTAGATACGGGGAAAAGCAGCGCGGTGCGGCTCTATAGGAATAGGCACCGGGCTATATACCCGCAGAGGCGAACACAAGATCGGAGGTAACTATGGCGACAACAGATTTCGGCGCGACTCGGTAGGGACCGACCGGGAGAGCGCCAGGGTAGAAAAACGCCTGCACGGCCTTCGTTCTAGCGGGGACCATGCAGGCGCAAGGCCCACTTTAAGCTGGCGTAGCCCAATGAGAGGCGCTTGGTTTGGAGCCGAGTACAGTGCGGGATCATACCCCGTCGCCAGCAATTTTCCAGCGCGCGGCTCTTTGAAAACAAATCGGCTGTTTTCAGGCCATCGGCGGCTGTGCCGCTGGCATCTTGAACATCAGGCGCTTTCCCTCTGCGCCATGGACCGCCGCATCCCGGCGAGTCGCGTCTTCCAGTTTCCGGCCATTCCACCGGAAGCTGAATTCGTCGCAATAGCGGCCAAGATGCTTCTTGCTAACGTGGTGGAACGTGCCGTGAATCCCGCGCTTCAGTAGCGCGAAATATGCTTCCGCTTCGTTCGTCGTTAAGCCTTCATCATTGACGTATTCGCCAGCGGCGTGATTCACGGTCGAATGGCCCGCGTAATCAGCGGCGACTTTCGGATAGACCCGCAGTTCGTCGGTAACAAGCCGCGCCGACGGATCAACGCGATTCTGCATTGCCGCTTTGATCGTCGCGCTGTTGACCCGTTCAATCGGTTGCGAGTGAAGGTGTCCGCCGGTTTCGACAAGCGCCAGGACCGGAATCTTGCTGGTTCCGCGTCCGCGCTTCACTGGCTTTTCGCCGGGGGCAAGATACCGACCGGAGCGGGATGATCCGACGTAGGTTTCGTCAATCTGTACGTCGCCTTTGAGTAGCTTGGGCATTGGCGTGCATTGCATGGCCAGCCGGATTCGATGAGCAAGATGCCAAGCGGTTTTGTAGCTGCCCAGCCCAAGGTTGCGTTGAAGCTGCAAGGCGCTGATGCCCTTCTTGCTGGTGGACATTAGGTGGATTGCCCGAACCCAAACGGCAAGCGGAAGGTGCGAGTCTTCAAAGATCGTCCCGACGGTCACAGTGAATTGCTTCTCGCAATCGCGGCAACGGCAGAGGCCCGGACGGCAAGTCGCGCCCTGCATCCGGTAAGCGTTGACCGATCCGCAGTTCCGGCAAACCGGCTGGCCGTCCGGCCAGAGAAGCTTTTCAATGTGCTGGCGAGCCTGATCTTCGGTAAGATTCAGGACGTTTTGGCCCTTTTGGGTCGGGAATTTTTTCTTGGTTTCCATGCCCCCATACTAAGGATTGAGGGGGGTTTTGTCAAGTGAATAATTCCGTTTATCATTTATCATTTATCTACCATTTACGAATCTTTTCCGCGCCTGCTTCGCTTTTTGCTGGGCCTTGGGGGTGACGTGGAAAGTGGCTTGGCATTTTCCGACGCGTTTGTCGCGCTGGCCCAGGCCGGACATTTGTTGGGTGATATCCAGGTCGAGGGTGATGTTGAATTCCTGTCCGGTCGCAAGCAATTTTTGGATGTCTTCCCGGGGGTTCATGCGATAAAGTGCGGGACCGAAGCAGGGCGCAGGAAGGTGTACTCGAGATGCTTGCACACGACGGTGTAGTCTCCCCCGCAGATTCCGAAGACGTACATTCCGCCGGCGATTTCACTGTTGGCCAGGAGGGCCCCGCCCGCCATCGCGCGATACCAGTTTCGATTGAATCGGCGGAAGGGGAGGATGGCGGCAGTGTTGGCGTCCAGGGCCTTCATCTTGATGCCGCTGAAGAAGGCGTAGGGGAGCCAGATCAGCGAACAGATTCGATTCCAAAAGTTGTCGCGGACGGAAAGCCGGCTGATAAATTGCTCGATGACGTCATACCATCGGGAAAGTCGCCCGGGAGGGATATGAGCGCCGATGGGCAATCGCGCGATATTGCGATCTTCGGTTGCCGGCTCGGGAGCCTCGGGTCGGTCGGCGGGAACAACGCCTGGATTTGGAGCTGGGATGGTACTCATGTCAACAAACTCGGCTCTATCTATACGTCGGTAAACGCCCGTTCGTCAAAAGAGGAAAAGCGAAAATACTACTTTAACGTGTCAGGAGGCATTTATGTCCGGAAAAGCGGCGAATTTTGAGTCAGATATTCGGCATGGCCGAATTGTGCCGGGGATGACCTTCAGCCAGCGGGTTTGGGCCCTGACGGTTCGAATCCCGCGTGGGCGGGTGGCAACCTATGGAGATTTGGCAAAAAAGCTGCGATCAGGAGGCCGGGCCGTGGGGCATGCGTTGCATCGAAACCCCTATGCGCCGGAGGTGCCTTGCCATCGGGTGGTCGGGACCGACGGGCGGCTGATCGGGTACGCCGGCGGATTGGCGGCGAAGCGACGGCTGCTGGAGCAAGAGGGCGTCAAGGTGACCGGAGATCGAGTAGACCTGGCGGCATCGCGGTCGTAAGGCCGAGATGATGATCTAATGCGGCGCCGGGTCGGAATAGGCTTTGACGCCGTCGTTTACTTTCCAGAGCAGGCGCTCGAGCAGGTGTTTCTCGTCCTCGATGAGGTTTGCCATGAGGGCCGCGGTTCGGCGGTAATAGTCGGGAAGAATGTTATCGAGATATTTGGTGCCTTGCTCGGTCAGCCGCACGGTCGCCATTCTCCGGTCGTGATGGTCGGGGGCTCGGGTGACGAGGCCGTCACGTTCCAGCCCGTTGAGAAGCCCCGTCATTGTGGCACGCGTCACGCCACAACGGCGTGCCAGATCGGACGGCGCCAAGCCGATACTTGGATCCCGGTTTAGAACCATCAACACGCAAAAGCGCCCCTGCGAGGTATTGTTGCGCGCCCAATATCCTTCCAGGGCCGTCATCATGTCGCTGGCGACGCGAAGAAGAACCAGACTGGATTCAACTGAAGCGGGGTCGACATCCGGGTAGCGCTCGCACCGCTTGCAGATGGCTTCGTACTTCGGTAGGTCACGTAAGTAGAACATCCCGCCACTCATATAGTGCCTCATTCTAGCGAAGGAAGGCAAAACAACAAAAATCAGATAAATTCCCGCTAAGGCGTCCCCGTAAGGGCTTATAAGCGGTATTGAAATCCAAATCGGGGTGACTTGCAAACAAACGGCGCATCAATAGACTTTGCGCGCTCATCCGCAACCAGCGCATTGGGCGGCTTGGAGAAGCCGCTGCGTCGGGGCGAGTGGCAACGGTTCCCATGCTCGGCATCGCCTTTACGCTATCCCGGCTTCCGGTTTCCCTTTCGCCCTCTGTTGGTTTGGCGGACGTCCAAATCACCGTGGCCCCACTGGCGATTTTGACCCTTTGCGTGGTCGCGGGACTGGGGACCCTGCTGACCCTGCCGGCGCGAAGGCGCCCAACCGGGTCGAAGCTGGGGAAAGTGCTGCTCGCAGCGGGCGGATTGATTCTGGCCGTGGCGGTGGTTCATGCGTCCGCGGGGCAGGATTTGTCCGGAACGGGGCCATATTTCTGGATATTTTCAGCGGTGGCGATCGTCGGGGCGGTCCGTGTTATCACGCATCCCCGACCGGTTTATTCCGCCCTTTACTTTGTATTGACAGTATTTGCGTCGGCGGGTTTGTTCGTGCTGATGTTTGCTGAATTTATGGCGGCCGCGCTGGTGCTGATCTATGCGGGGGCGATCCTTGTAACCTACGTCTTTGTGATCATGCTGGCGGCATCGGCGCAGAGCGGAGAATCTGCGCGCTGATGGGTTTGGCGGAGTCTGACGCCGTCAGCCGCGAACCATTTACGCGCCTGCTGCATTGGCTTTGCGCTGATGGGGGTCTTGCTCTACGTGGTATTCGACAAGGCCGGGAAAATCTCTCCTTCGCCGCTGGCGGCGACGCCGGCGGTGGCGGTTTCCGGGGACGACGAAGCGGTGCACGGATCGACCCAGGCGCTGGGCGCATATCTCTTTAAAGATCAAATGGTTAACCTCGAACTGGCGGGTTTGATCCTGACCGTTGCGATGGTGGGGGCGATCGTGATATCGCGCCGGCGCGTCGCGGATATTTACGACACCTTCGAGGTTCGCGCCGAGACGATTAACGCGACGATGACGCCGCTGGACGACAGTCCCCACAGCATTCCCGTCTACGGAACGACCAACCCCGCGCAAAAGGCCTTTCCGGAAACCTGAGCATGAGCACGCTGGCGTTACAACATTTTCTGGCGGTCGGGGCGATGATGTTCGCCATCGGTTTGATCGGATTCATGACGCGGCGGAATCTGATCGTGATGTTCCTCTGCACGGAGTTGATGTTCCAGGCGGTCGCGATCAATCTGATCGCCTTCAGCCGGTATACCGGGAATCTCGCCGGACAGGCGTTTGTGATTTTCGTATTGGTGATCGCGGCGGCCGAAGCGTCGCTGGCGCTGGGTCTGGTCATTCTGCTGTTCCGAAAGAAAAACACATTGGACGCCGACGCCTGGCGAGATTTAAAGGGTTGATCGAAGCGCAACAATCCCCATGGACGCACTTTTTGCCGTCAGATATTCCTACCTGATCCCGCTGCTGCCCCTGCTCGGCGCGGTGATCTCGGGATTTTTCGGCGCCAAAATCCTGCGCGGGAAATCGCACTGGCCGATCTGGCTCGGCGTCGGCGCCAGCGCCGTGATCAGCCTCTCGCTCCTCTTCCAGATGATCCATCTCTGGAAATCGGGCCAGACCCAACTCTGGGCCAACAAGGACTGGTACACCTGGATCGAGGCGGGGCAGTTCAAGGCGATGGCGGGATTTTATTTTGATCCCCTGACGGCCGTGATGCTCACGGTGGTGACGGGGGTCGGTTTCCTGATCACGGTCTTTTCCGCCGGGTATATGAAGGGGGAGCCGGGGTATTTCCGTTTCTTCGCGTATCTGGGGCTATTTATCTTCGCGATGACCTGCCTGGTGATGGGGAACAACTTCATCATGCTTTATCTGGGGTGGGAAGGCGTGGGGGTCTGCTCGTATCTGCTGATCGGGTACTACTACGAAAAACCCTCGGCGGTCGCGGCGGCGAAAAAGGCGTTCCTGGTGAACCGAATCGGGGATTTTGGATTCGGGCTCGGGATCATGCTCATCTGGAAGGTTTTTCATACCGTCAGCTATTTCGGCGACGGATCGGTGATGGCGCCAGGGGTATTCCAATTGGCGTTGCACACCGGCGGAACCTACGGCGCGGAAATGAAATGGATCCCGTTCCTGCTGATGCTGGGAGCGTTCGGAAAATCGGCGCAATTCCCGCTCTATGTCTGGCTGCCTGACGCAATGGAAGGCCCGACGCCGGTTTCGGCGCTGATCCACGCCGCGACCATGGTGACCGCGGGCGTTTACATGATCGCCCGCTGCGGCGTTCTGTTTGTCGGAAATCAGGCGGCGATGAACACCGTGGCCGAGATCGGCGCCTTCACGGCGCTATTTGCGGCGACGATCGCGCTGCGGCAGTTCGATCTGAAAAAGGTCTTTGCCTACAGCACGATCAGCCAGCTCGGCTACATGTTCGTCGGCGTGGGAGTCATGGCGCCGGTGGCGGGCGTGTTTCATCTCGTGACACACGCGTTTTTCAAGGCCCTGCTCTTCTTGAGTTCGGGCGTCGTGATGCATGCGATGTCGGGTGAATTGGACATGCGGAAGATGTCCGGGCTGAAGAAAGTCCTGCCCTGGACGAATATATTCATGCTCGTCGGGTGCTTGGCGCTGGCCGGTTTCCCCTTCTTCAGCGGATTTTTCTCCAAGGACGAAATTGTCGCGGCCGCGTACCGCCAGAGCCCGGCGCTGGGGATCATTCTGCTGCTGGCGGCGTTTTTGACGGCGTATTACACGTTCCGGCTCTATTTCCGAGTGTTTCAGGGTCCGCTGGTCGTACCGCCTCCGCCGGCTCCTCCGGCGCATCAGGTTGATGCCGACCACGATCATGGCCACGGACATGATGATGCCCACGATCGCGCCCACGGGCACGCGGAGGAACACCATCACAATCATGAGCCGTTGGTCATGATGCTGCCCCTGGCGCTGCTGACGATCGGGGCGCTGTGCGCGGGGTATTTGAATTGGCCGTCACAGCAATTGCGGGATTTTCTCGGCAAGAGCCCCTCGATGGAGATGAGCTACGACATGGCGGTCGATTGGTACGGGCCCAAGAGTGACCTGATTAACGCCGACGGGTTGGGACAGGTCCAGGCCGAGGGCGAGGCGGGGGGCGAGAAGAGCTCGTTCCCGATTTCTCCGCTGATGATGATCAGCGGTTTGATTTCCATCGCGGGCATTGGGTTGGCCTATGTATTCCATTTGGCCGACCGCGCTCGCGGGGACAGACTGGCCGTAGAGCTCGGCCCGCTGACGCGCATACTGGAAGCCAAGTATTGGGTGGACGAAGCGTACCAGGCGTTGATCGTGGACCCGCTCTTCTGGGCGGGGGAGCGATTTTCGACATCGACCGGTACATCGTGGACGGGATCGTATCAACAGTGGGACTGATTCCGCAGCTCGGCGGTTTTGCGATGAAGCTTTCCACGCAGCGCGGTTATTTGCAGGGCTATGCCGCCGCCATGCTCTTGGGCATCGCGGCGATTCTTCTGCTGATGTTCGTCTGATCGGAGTTGGAATTTGAACGGTGGTCTGACAGTTTTGCTTCTGCTGGTCCCAGCCCTGGGGTCCCTGCTGGGGGCGTTGCTTCCGCAGGCGGTTTCGCGCGGATGGGCGCTGTTCGTCAGCACGGCGACGCTGCTGGTCGCGCTCATCATGGCGTGCGGGTTCAACTACAGCGCAGGCTTCCTGCAATACAAATACACGGGCTTTGCGCTTCCAGGCATCGGGACGGCGTTTGCGCTGGGGGTCGATTCGATTTCGCTGTGGCTGGTTCTGCTGACGGTGCTGCTGGTGCCGCTGGCGGTGCTGGCGAGCTTTAAGAGCATCCAGGACCGGTCGCGGGAATATTACGCGTGGATGCTCCTGCTGCTGGCGGCGATGCTCGGCGTGTTTGTGGTGCGCGACCTGCTCGTGTTCTATATCTTCTTCGAACTGACCCTGGTGCCGATGTTTTTCATCATCGGGATCTGGGGCGGCCCGGAGCGGCGCTACGCGGCGGGCAAGTTCTTCCTCTTCACGTTCACGGGGTCCGTCTTCACGCTGGCCGGAGCGATCTATCTGGGATACAAGGCCGGGAGCTTCGACATTCAAAAGGTCGTCCTCTTCGCACAAACGCAATTGACCCCGACCGAGCGCTATTGGCTGTTGCTGGCCCTGATGGCGGGGTTTGCCGTGAAGGTCCCGCTCTTTCCGGTGCATACCTGGCTGCCATTGGCGGCACACCGAAGCGCCGACGGCGGGCAGCGTCATCCTCGCCGGCGTTTTGCTGAAATTGGGGACCTATGGACTCTTGCGCCTGGCGGTGCCGATCGGGCTTATCGCCACGGATCAGGTCACCTTCGCCAGGACCCTGTCGGTGATCGGCGGACTGTGCGTGGTCGGCGTGATCTACGGAGCGCTCGTCGCCTGGGTTCAGCAGGATATCAAGAAACTGGTGGCATATAGCTCGGTCTCGCACCTGGGTTTTTGCGTGCTGGGATTGCTCGCGCTGAATACGCACGGCATCGAAGGTTCGATCCTATACATGATCAATCATGGGCTTTCGACCGGGGCGCTCTTCCTCGTCGTCGGCATGATTTACGATCGGTATCACACCCGCGACATCAATCAACTCTCCGGCCTGGCGAAGCGAATGCCGATCCTTGCGTTCTTTTTCGTGCTGTTTGCGCTGTCGAGCATCGGGCTGCCGGGGTTGAACGGATTTGTGAGTGAGTTTCTGACGATTCTGGGGGCGTTTACGTCGAATTTCCTGGGGATCAAATACGGGGCGACGGCGGCATTGGGAATTATTCTGGGCGCCGTCTACATGCTGCACATGCTCGCCAAGGTGGTCTGGGGCCCGCTGAAGACGCCGGTGCTGCACGGCGAACATGGAGAAAGCCACGCGACGCCCGGCGATATCGGCGCGCGGGAAATCGCGATTCTGGTTCCGCTGGCGGTGGCGGTGGTGTGGCTGGGTGTTTATCCCGGGCCGCTGCTGCGGTCGCTGAGAGGGCCTGTGAGCAAATTGGACGCGCCTCTGGTGTACCGCTCGACCGAGGCTTCGGCGAGATAAGTCATGAGAGAACTGATACACGCCATGTTTCCGGAGATCGTGCTGTGCGCGGCGGCGTGCGGGTTATTTTTGCTCGGCGTATCGCATCAGGCGGGCGTGCGGCGCTCGGCGCCGGTGTTTGCACTGCTGGCATTGGCGATCGCCCTCGTTTCGCAATTTTCCAGGTTCTCGGGCAGAGCATCGCTGGCCGATAACATGCACACCGTGCAGGTGTATGAGTTTGGGCGATATATCAAGCTGCTGTCGGCGGTGATCGCGATATTCATGGTCATGCTCGCCTGGCCGGATAATCCGCAAGGGACGGGCGGGCCGGCAGTCGAATGGGGCGCCGAGGCAGGGGAATTCTTTGCCCTGATGCTCCTGTCGATCGCCGGGCTGTTCATCGTGGCCGGAGCGAACGACTTCATGCTCCTGTTCCTGGGGATCGAACTGGCGAGCATCCCGACTTACATCATGGTCAGCATCTCCCGGCCCCTCGCGGTAGCGCAGGAGGCGGGCGTCAAGTATTTCTTCCTCGGCGCCATGGCGGTGGCGGTCATGCTGTTTGGGTTCAGCTATCTCTACGGCGCGACGGGCACGACCAAGCTGGATCAGATCCAGGCGGCAATGTCGCCGGCAACGGGATTCACGCCCTGGGAAACCCTGGCGGTGGTGATGCTCATCGCGGGATTCGCCTTCAAGATGGCGGCGGTGCCGATGCATGTTTATGCCGGAGACGTTTACGAAGGCGCCGCGACGCCGGTCACAGCGTTTTTGAGCTTTGTTCCCAAGGCGAGCGGGTTTGTCGCGCTGCTGAAGATTCTCTATGCCGTGACCGGCGGAACCTGGCAGCGCCGCCCGATATCGTCAAGCTACTCTGGATTCTCGCGTTCCTGACCATGACGATCGGCAACACGCTCGGCCTCGTGCAGGTGCGGAACGTCAAGCGCGTTTTAGCCTATAGCTCCGTGGCGCACAGCGGCTATATGCTGGTCGGAGTCACGGCGCTGGTTTCCACAAAGGTCCCGAATATCCAAACCGCGGCGCTGCGCGGCGTGCTGTTCTATCTGACCGCGTACGGACTGATGAACATCGCCGCGTTCGGAGTGCTCATCCTCCTTCCGAGCCGCAATTCCCAGCCGGCGACGAGCGCTGAAACTTTCGAGGATTTGGCGGGAATGGGGCGGAAGCACGTGGTCCTTGGCCTGGCCATGGCGGTGAGCTGTTTCAGCTTGATCGGACTCCCGCTGACGATTGGATTCTTCGGCAAGCTTTATTTGATCGGCCCGGCGCTGAGCGCGAATCTCTACTGGCTGGTGGTGTTGCTGGTGATCAACGCGGCGATCAGCGCGGCGTACTATCTGAAAATCGTAGCTACGATGTTTTTGCGAACCGAGCCCGGACAAGCCGCCGGGCAGACCAGCGGGCCGGATCGGCACCCGTTCCCGGTCATGGTGGCTGTCGGGGTCTCGATGTTTCTGGTGCTCTGGTTGGGGATTGTTTGGCCCGCGACCGGCCGCCTGACCGCGCGGACCACCAAAGCCACGCAGCTTGAACCGCTTGCCTTGCCGAGTGTTACTGCATCTGCAACGGCATCTCTTGATCGGTAAATCACAGCAATTTGATAAAAGTCGCGAATGACTGCCGTGGATGGTGGGGATTTCTCTAATCAAGCATTTTGAGAAGGTTTGCGCGATCTGAACAAAGGGCCGGAATGATGTCGGGGGCCAAGGATGTTTTTGCGGCAGGGGGGTTCCGGAGGTCATAATCGGGAGCCGTCCCACGGAGAAAATGGGATCGGACGGCGCGCACGAAGAAAAGGGAATTTGTTGCGGCGTTTCGGCGCCGTCAAGGGAAAGGAGAGGCTTTATGTTCCACCTGAGGCGTCGCGTGGGTGCGGCGATGGTGGCGGGAATGATCGGACTGGGGGCTGTAACAGTTCTTGCCGATCAACCCGCGACTCAACCCAGTAATCAAGACCTGCAAGCGCAAATCCAGCAACTCAAGGCGCAGGTCAACGAGCTGAAATCGAATCAGCAGGAAAACCAGGTCGACGAAGAGCTGGCCGTCCAGCAGGTCATCACCGAGGCGAATCAGAACAGCCAGTTGTTCGATGCGTCCACGGGGGATGCGACCTCCGGGTACCTGGCCAAGCGTTTCTTCATCGCCAGCGAAGACGGGGATTACACCTTCAAGCCGTGGATACACATCCAGGTTCGCGATGTCACGAATATGGCGGATGGGAATTATCCCGTCCAAAACGGCATCGAAATCCGCCGGGCCCGCTTCGGGTTTGACGGCAATCTCTTCGGCAAGGATTTCACTTACTTCATCAACTGGGCCACGAATCGCGCCAACAGCACGCTGACAGTGAAGAATACAGCCGGCGCCACGGTGGGAACGACGACGTCTCCCGTCGGCGGCCTGCCGGTGCTTGAAGAAGCGTGGATGAAGTATCACATTCCGGACACGGTGTTCTATCTCCATGCCGGGCAGATGCACGATCCGCTCGATCACGAAAACATCGTGGGGTCGAAATATCGCGCGCCGGAAGCCTCGCTCCAGGGCGATATCTTCGGAAATACCGATACCTTCACCAAGGCGATCACCGCGATTTACGATCCGAAGACGGATCTTCGCGCCGAGGCCGGCGTGAACGACGGCATCCGCAGCGCCAACACCAATTTCGAGGACGCCCCCAACAACGGCAACGCCTATGACGGCGGCGTTGCCGGCCGCGTCGAGTACAAGATGATGGGCAACTGGAAGGATTACGACCAGCTCACCGCCTACGGCGACAAGGACGATCTGCTGGTGCTCGGCTCCGGCATCGACTGGTCTTACGGCAGCGGCGCGTACGAGACGATCTCGCACACCGCCGATTTGCAATACGGCGATCCGGAAGGTTGGTTTGCGTATCTCTGCTATTTCGGGCGGTATACGAATCATCAGATCGGAATTCCCGCCACCAGCAACCCGGGCGCTTCGTTCGGAACGCCGGGCGATCTTGGGGCGGATACCTATGAGCCATCGGTGGACGTACTGGTCGCTTACATGATCACCGACAAGCTCGAGCCGTTCGCCCGTTACGAATACATGCACCTCCAAGGCACCCCGGCCGGGAGCAACAACAACGTGACGGACATCTCGCTCGGCGCCAATTACTATTTCTATGGACACAATCTGAAGTTCACGGGAATGGTGACCTATCTGCCGACGGGAATTCCCATCAGCGATACGAGTTCGGATGTCTTGGCCGACAACAACAAGGCTGAGGTGGTCTTCATCACGCAGATTCAGCTGTTGCTTTAGAAAAAAATGAGTGCGGAAACGAAAGGGCCGGTGCGAACGCCGGCCCTTTTTCTTTTCTGCGGTTTATTTCTCCGGGTCGGAAGGGCCCAGCACCTGCTGGAAGGTGGCGATGATCGCCGGTTGCGGCTTGGACGGAGCGGGAATGGATTGGTAATCCTCCCACCCGCCGCCGAGTCCCTTGTAGATGGCGATGAATTGCAGCACGACGGCTTCCTGGGTCACTTCATACTGATCCTGAAGGACGTATAGCTGTCGCTCGGCGTCGGCGACGTTCAGAAAGTCGATGATCCCGCGATTGTATCGCTCCTGCGCCAGCGTGACGGGCGCTGCCCGGCCTGGAGGGCGTCGGCGAGATTCCCCGCGCATTCCTGCTCGGCGGCGAAGGCGGCGACCGCGTCGTCCACCTCTTCAACCGCGGAAAGAATCGTCCGCTTGTAGTTCACCAGGGCGGCGTGCGTTTCCAATTTCTGCGTCTGGATCTGCGCGTCCAGTGCGCCAAAATCCAGAAGCGGCCATTCCGCCAACGGACCCGCCGACCAGAGGAAGGAATTCATCGGGTCGCTTCGGCCCATCCCCTGCCCCTGTAAGCCGACGCCGGCGGTGACGGCGACGTTGGGAAAGAGCTCGGCCGATGGCGACCCCGACGTTGGCGGTATTGATCGCGACTTCGCGCTCCGCTTCAAGGATATCGGGCCGGCGGCGAAGCAGATCGACGGGCAATCCCGGCTGGATCGCGGCCGGAACCTGCGGCAATTCGCCGGGAGCCGACAGCTCGGCGGATAAGTCCTGCGGATACTCTCCCAGCAGAACCGCCACCCGGTCGCGCGCAGGCGGACAAGCTCGAATCAAGCGGGCCCACCTCGGCCTGAAGGACCGCCAGCTCGCGTTTCGCCAGCGCCAGATCGAGTTCATTCACAATTCCCAGATCGACGCGCTGCTGCTCGATATGTACGGTGAGCTGCGCGCTTTTGATGTTGTTTTGAAGAATCGCCAGCCGCAGTTGCAGGGTTCGCGTGTCGAGATAGGCGCGGGCGACGTCGGAGACGACCGTAATCAGCACGGCGTTGCGCATTTCCGCCATCGCCTGCGTGTTGTATTTTGCCGCCTCGATTTCCCTACGGTATTTGCCCCAGATGTCCAGCTCCCACCCGGCGTCAAATCCGACGACCTGGGTGATTTCCTTCAGTCCGTCGGTGTTGGTGCCGGCGTTGAGGGGGCCGTCGATTCGGCCCTTCACGGAATTGGTCCCCGAGCCGCGCGCCACGGCCCCGCTGGCCCCCCCAAAGGGAAGCGAAGCGCCTTCGATGACGGCTTCCTGTTCCCGCGCTTCCTGCACGCGCGTCAGGGCGATCTCGATGTCCAGATTGGCGGCGATGGCGCGGTCGATCAGGGAGTCGAGTTCGGGGTCGTTAAAGCTGCGCCACCAGCGGGTCATGTCCACCGTCACCGCGGCTCGCCGCAGTGGAGGGAGCGGTCGTCGGAGCAGGCTCGAAATTATCCGGGACCTTCACATCGGGCTGGTGGTAGTTCGGACCGACGCTGCATCCGGCCAGAACCGTCAGGATCGCCGAGATGGATAGGACTCCGACCGCTTTCATAACCATGGGCTCCGGCGTATTTGGGTTCAGTGCGTTGGCCCGGCAGGGTCCGCCGTGGTTTGGGAACCGGACGCTTTGGCGATCGGATCCTGCGCGGCCGGGGCGTCGACGACTTTCACCGGGGAATCGATGTCGGTTGCCACCACCTTGTCGCCTTCATCTATTTGATTGCTGAGATTGAGCGCCACCTTGTCATCCGGCGCGACGCCCGAGGAGAGTTCCACGAAATCGCCATTATCGATGGCGATGTTGACTTTGTGGAAGGCGACCTGCCCATCGTCCCCGACGACCGCGACGACCGGACCGCTGGCGCGGAAGATCATGGCGCTGGCGGGAACCTGAAGAAGTCCCTTGCGCGTGATGTCGAAGGTGACCTGCAAATACATGCCGGGCAGGAGAACCCCCTGCGGATTGTCGATGTCGACTTCAACGCGGAGGGTTCGCGTGGCCGGATCGATGGCGTTGGCGGTGCGTGTGATGGCGCCCGTGAAGTCCTGGTCGGGATACTCGTTGCATCGCGCGGTGGCCGGAACGCCCACGGTCATTCCAGACGCCTCGTTTTGCGGAACATCGACAAACACGCGGATTTTGTTGATCTGCGCTATCGCGTAGAGGGAAGTCGTATTCGAAGTGCTGCCGGCGGTGACGAGATCGCCGATGTCGATGCGCCGCGCGGTGATGACGCCGTCGAACGGCCGCCGTCACGCGCTTAAAGGCTTCCAGGGCGCTGAGCTGATCGACGTTGGATTGATCGGCGCTGACTTTGGATTCCGCGGCCGTCAGGTGGGCCACGCCGGAGTTGAATTCGGCTTTCTTCTCCTCGCGTTCCTGTTGCGAAACGACGCCCTGCTCGGCCTGCTTCCACCGCTCATAAGTGGTCTTCGTGAAATCGGCGTTCGCCTGGGCGACCTCGACTTCGGACCCGGAGATCGCCAGTTGGTGCTCGGCGGCCTGGAGCTGGGCGTCGAGGTCCGGGGTTTCGATCGTCGCCAGGACCTGCCCCTTGGTTACATGATCCCCGATATCGACATACCATTGTCCGACATACCCGCTGACCCGCGCATAAATGGTGCTTTCATACCAGCCGTGCGCCGCCCCCGGCAGCGGGAGCGACTGCGTCGCCGGGCGCGTTTGACGGTCACGACATCCACGCCCGGCGGAGCCGCGGCATCGGTGGCGGCGTCAGCCTGCAATTCTTCAAACGCCTTAGCCTTGGAATGCTGGACAAGAACGAATCCCACGGCCAGGGCGATTCCAAGCAGCGCAGCGCAGATCGCCAGAATCCGCCCCGTGGAGCGCGAAGGGCGCGGATCGCCGTGGTGCGCGCCTTTCGCGCTCCAATTTAATCAGCGTGACTTCGGCGATTGAATCGGGGGAAACGGAATGCCCGTCGGGGCCGTCCGATTCCGGGCCGTTGATGTCGGGATTATGCGGTTGCACGGGCACCATCCTGTAAGGCGACTTGACTGCGCCGGCTGAGCAAACGGAACATCGATGGCACGAATATCAGCGTGGCGAACGTTGCAAAGAGCAATCCGCCGATGACCGCGCGGGCCAGCGGCGCGTTCTGCTCGCCGCCTTCGCCGACGCCCAGGGCCATGGGGATCATCCCTAGGATCATAGCTCCCGCCGTCATGAGAACCGGCCGAATACGCATATATCCCGCGGTAATCGCCGCGCTGGAGCTGTCGTCGCCCGCTTCGAGGCGATCATTGGCAAACGTGACCACCAGGATGCTGTTGGCGGTGGTTAGGCCGATGCACATCAGCGTGCCCATCAATGCAGGGACGCTGATATGCGTCTGCGTGAAATAGAGCATCCACATCACGCCCCCCAGGGCAAAAGGCACGGCCAGTAATACGATGATCGGATCGAGCCAGCTCTGAAATTTGACGACCATCAAAAGATAAACAAGCACGACCGCCAAGGCCATGCCGGAAAAGAGGCCGTTGAAGCTGGTTCGCATCGTTTCGGCCTGCCCGGACAAATTGACCTTCATCGCGCTCGAGGCGGGAGGCTGATCGCGGTCGATCACTTCCTGAATGGCGTCGGTGGCGCTCTTCATGTCGCGGCCTTGCACGTCCGCGTTGACGTCAAAGACCGGGCGGATGTTGGATTGCGAGATCACCATCGGGATCGTGGAGCGTCCAAAGCTCGCGATATTCGTCAGCAACTGCGAGCGGCTATCGGTATCCGTCGCCAGCGGGATATCCTTGATGTCCTGGATGGAATTCATCTTATACGTCGCTTCCTGGACCACCAGCGGATAACTGACGCTGTTGCGCGGATTGACCCAAA
Source organism: uncultured Phycisphaerales bacterium (assembly GCA_963844715.1). GTDB lineage: Bacteria > Planctomycetota > Phycisphaerae > Tepidisphaerales > Tepidisphaeraceae > UBA1161. The sequence continues at coordinate 42,520 of CAWJPJ010000008.1, forward strand.
AATTGGGGGCGATCTGCGCGCTGTTGTTGAGGGAGACGAGGAGATCGGCGGCGGCGTTCTGCTGGCTCAGGCCGACGTCCTGCGCCAAGGTCCGATCCACGTCCACGCTCAGAGCCGGCGCATCCGGAACCTGGAAGACGTGCGAATCGACGATCCCCGGCACGCTCTGAATGTCATGCGCCAACTTCGAGGCGACCGCATAAACCCGATCGTTGTCCGGGCCCGTAATGCGAATATCGATCGGTGCCGGCTGCCCAAAATTCAGCACCTGATTGACAATGTCCGCCGGCTGGAAGAAGAACTCCATGCTGGGGAATCGCTTCGGCAAATCCCGGCGCAAATCTTTCATGTGCTCGGCGGTGGGGGTGTGCTTCTTGTTCAGGGAGATGAGGATTTCCCCGTCCATGGGACCGACGGTGGCGGAATCGCTCAGCGCGATGTTGATCCCGCTGTAGGGGAGCCCGATGTTGTCCAGAATCACATCAATCTGATCGTTCCCGACGATCTGGCGGATGGCGGTCTCGACCTGGGCGAAATCAGCCTGCGTGGTTTCGATGCGCGTACCGGGCGGGCAGCGGACGTGGAGGCGCATCTGCCCGGCGTCAACCTGCGGGAAAAAATCCTCGCCCAGTAGCGGGAACAAAAGGCAGGAGACAGCCATGAGAGCCAGAAAAAAAGCGATGGTGGGCATCGGCCGGGATACGCACCAGGTTAAGGTTGTCTTGTAAGTCTCGCGGAAATAATTGAACCCCCGGTCGAAGCCGCGGTGGCACAGCCTCAGGGGATTTTTGGTCTTATGGTGCCTGTGAGTCGGGTCGTGATCCTGATGCGTCTGCATGTGCCGGCGCATGAGATATTTGAACAGGACCGGCACCAGCGTGAACGATAGCGCCAGGCTCGCCAGCAGCGAGATGCACACCGACATGGCCAGCGGGCTGAAGAGATATTTGGCCGTTCCCTGAAGCAGGAAAATGGGGACGAAGACGATGCAGATGGCCAAAGTCGAGAGGAGCGTGGGCACGGCGATCTCGGCAGAGCCTTCGAGAATCGCCGATTCGATCTGCTTTCTAAGCATAACCAGATGGCGTTCGACGTTTTCAATCACGACGGTCGAGTTGTCGACGAGAATGCCGACCGCCAGCGCGAACCCCCCGAGGGTCATGGTATTGAGCGTTTCACCCATGCAATACATGACCAGGATCGCGGCGATGATCGAGAGGGGGATCGACGCGAGGATGATGACAGTCAATCGCCAATTTCCCAGGAAAAGCAGGATCATCAGCGCGGTCAGCCCGGCGGCCATGGCGCCGCCCATCAGGACGCTGTTAAGCGATGCCTTGACGAAAATGGACTGATCGAAGATCGGCTTGATGTCGACGCCTTTAGGCAGGAGGAGCCGCAAATCCGGCAGGACGTCCTTGACGCCGTTGACGACCGCCAGCGTTGAGCTGCCGCCGGTTTTGCGGACCATCATGAGGCTGCCTGGCCGGCCGTTCTCGGTCACGGAATTGGTCTGAATCTGGAACCCATCGTGGACGTGGGCGACGTCGCGGATGAAAACCATTTTTCCGTCCACATCTTTGACCGGGAAATTATTGATGGTTGTGATCAGATTCGGGCTGTTGTTCATGGATACGGTGTAATCGCGATGCCCAAGCTTGACGTCGCCGGAGGGGAGGATGACGTTTTGCTTCATCAGGACGTCGCTCACGTCGGTGGGGGAGAGGCCGCGGGCCTGCATGGCGTCTTTGTTCAGATCGACCATGATGACGCGCGGCTTGCCGCCATACGGGTACGGGACTGACGCCCCCTGCACGACGGCCAGGTCCGGGCGGATGATGTTCTGGCCCAGATCGTTCAGCCGCGTGTCGGATAGCGATCCGCTCGACACGCTCAATTCGATGATCGGTACGTCGGTTGCGCCATAACGAAGAATGAGCGGCGGCGTGATGTTCCGCGGCATGTATTTGAGAACAACCAGAGCGCTGCTCCCCAGCTGGGCGACCGCGCGGGTGACATCCGCTCCCTCATGCAGATAGACCTTGATGACGCCGACGCCCTGGTAGCTGTTGGATTCGATTCGTTCGATGTTGTCGACCAGCGAGGCAAGCTGCCGTTCGTGGAGCACGACGATGCGGTTTTGAATGTCCTCGGGGCTCATCCCGTTGTAGGTCCAGACGACGCTGACGACGGGGATGTCGATCTCGGGGAAGATGTCGGTGGGCATGCGGAGCGCGGCGCCGACGCCGAGCAGAGCGACGAGAATGAGCGCCGCAAAGATCGTGTAGGGGCGTTTGAGGGCAAACGCGACGATGGACATTTAATGGACTCCGCGGATGTAAGAAGATTCGGCAGTCCGAGCGGCCGCGAACAGGTCAAACACCGGAATTAGTGAGCCATCCCTCCGCACGAGAGGGCTCAACATCCCTTTTCTGGATGAATTAGAAGTCAGGCCGAATTGTAGCAGCAACGGGCGAAATCCTCGGCTCTCTATCCATAAATTCACACCGAAATACACCATTGGTTGCAAGAATATCGGCGCAGGTGGATTTCCCTAATTAACGGTAGATAAGAAAGTTAAATCTTAATCCTATATGCTTCGTAGGAAATCGGATCGATTTTCCGCTTGGCGCATCGGGTCCCACCCGGTATATAGTATATAAATACGGTAGGAATAGTATTATTTACCGTGGATTTCAGTCAATTGGAGCGGAAATGATTCGCCGCCTAATAATCGCCATGGCAGACTGTTGCGATTAGACGATAATTTTTCCGTTCCTTCCTGCCTCTAACAAACCCAACCCCGAAGCAAGGAGAAGAGATGAAAAACCCAGGGCATGTTCCATCCATTTTTCATGAACGGATCCATCAGCGCCCGGTCATTCTGGCGATGATCGCCGGCGGCCTGCTTGGGGCCGCGTCGTTCGCTCGTGGCGATTCCGTCCAGCCGACGTCGCGCCCCTCGGACCAGGATCAGAACACCGCGGAGCTTCGCCAGGAGATCAATGCGCTCAACGCCAAGGTCGATCGCCTGGAATCCAAGGAGCAAAGCGCCGCCGTTCCGGCGACCCAGCCGGTGGCGGTCGTCACCTCAAACTCGGCGCAGCCGGACCTTTTTGCCACCCAGGACTTCGCCACCGGTTACGATCCGCTGGTCGGGTTTGTGATTCGCAGCGATGACAACGAGTTCTCTTTGCATCCCGGCGCGGTGGTGGATTTACGCTATATGGCGACTTACCGCGAGAAACTTGCGCCCGGCAACGGCAGCGCGGTTCCCGGGCCGCGGTACGACACGGCGAACGGCTTTGAAGTCAGCCGGGCGCGATTGACCCTCGACGGCAACTTCACAAGCAATTTCACCTACTTCATTCAGGCCCAGGCCGACGAAGGCGCCACCCCCGGATTGCTCGACGCCTACGGCAAATATCATTTTTCCGATACGCCTTTTGCTCTGAAATTTGGCCAATTCAAGGATCCCGTCTGGCATGAAAGAAATCTGTCCGAAGCGTCGTTATTGGCGGTGGATCGCACGCTGGTGGAGGATTTGATCGGCGGCGGGCAGACCAGCCGCGTGCAGGGCGTCGGAGTCGTTTATGACCAGGATCAGCTCCGCGACCAGCTCATCTTCCACAACGGCTTCAACAGCCTTAACTCCAAGTTCTACGACACCGGCGGCATCGGCACGGGTGTCGGCGGGGGAGCAGGCGTCACGCCAACGAATTTCGGCGTCAGCGACCGCGGCGAGTGGCTCGTCATCGGCGACAGAACCCCCGACCTGCATCCCTATCGCCAATACGACGGCGGCTTCACCGCCCTCGGCGCTCAGCAGAACATTCTCGTCGCAGGCATCGGCGGCGATTACTCCCAGTCCGGCTCCAACAGCGTCCTCTTCCACACCGCCGACCTCACCTATCAGAACGTCAACGGTTTCTCCGCGTATGGCGGTTATCTGGGCTCCTATCGAGACCTGGTGCACAACCAGGGCGTAACGCCGGGCATTTATTACGATCCCGGTTTCGAGGCTCAGGCCGCTTATCTGGTGACCGATCAGATCGAGCCATTCGCGCGGTACGACTACACCTATCTTCCTCTGGGATCGACGACCGGCCTGGCGACCGGCGAAGTGCAGGAGATCACCGCGGGCGTGAACTACTACATTCACAAGCAGAATATCAAGCTCACGTTCGACGCCTCTTGGCTCCCCAACGGTTCCCCGCTCGACGTGACGACGCTTGGAGTTCTAAAGGACAGCGGGCACAACGAGGTCGTCCTCCGTGCCCAGCTTCAGTTCGCCCTGTAAGTTCAAATGCTCCGCGATGAATTCGTTGCGGAGAGTTGAAAGTACGAAGACTCGGCCAATAAGATTTGGTTAAGACCAGGAGGTCTAATGCCCAAATCTTTGGTCTCCGTTGCAATCGCGGCCCTGATGGCGGTCTGCGGCTTGTCGCTGACGGCGTGCCAGTCGACCAACACTTCCAGCGGCGTCTCCGCGGCGAATCCCAGCACGCAACCGTCCCCGCAAGTAGCCGAGGGTTACCGACATAACATCGGCAACGGCGCCTACGGCGAAGATGTGCCGTAGTTTGCCCCGCCGCGCCCAGCTTCGGGTGGAATTGATATAATCGCAACCGCGCGCTTCCAGGAAGAAGCGCGATAGGTCGGGCCGCAACCGATTACAACGGGCATCTGACATGGCGCTGAGCGCACGCAATCAGTTTCCGGGGAAGGTGGTTTCGCTCAAGCGGGGTTCGGTGATGTCGGAAGTGATCGTCGACATCGGCGGGGGACACCGGATCGTTTCTCTGATCAGCACGTCTTCGGTGAAGCGTCTGAAATTGAAAGTCGGGAAGCCTGCGATCGCCGTGATCAAGGCGACGGAAGTCATCATCTCGACGGTCGTGGACAACACCATCAACGAGTAACCGTGTGCCGTCTTCCCGAACTAAAAAGACTCCGCGCCAGCCGGTCATACGCGGGCGCGTCTGGGTCGAGATCGGGGGCGTCTCGGCGATCACCGAGGCGGGTAGCGATCTGATCGAGCAGATCGAGGCGTGCGGGTCTTTGTCGGAAGCGGCGCGGCGATTGGGGTTCAGCTATCGGCGCGCCTGGCTCCTCATGGATGGGATGAATCGCGCCTGGAACGAGCCGGTCATCAAAACCGCCACCGGCGGAACGCGCGGCGGGGGGGCCCGTGTGACGGAATTCGGCCGCCAGCTTCTCAGCAGCTACCGCGATATTCAGTTGCAAATGGAACATTTGCTGGATCGGGCAACACCCGGTTTTCGCACGGCGACGCGCCCTATAGTCCGATAATTTTCCCCATTTTGACCCCCAAATCGCCCCGCATGTTGAAACCGGGCCGCGATTTTGCCTTCGTTATATACGCGCCGATATAACGCCCCGACCACATTCAGGAGTTCCTTTTATGCGTAACCGCGCAACCGGGCCGGTCATGGCTGTTTTGTTCGTTCTTGGCGCCAGCGCCGCGGCGCCGGCCGCACCGCAGACCCAGCCGAGCCCAGCCGAACTTCAGCAGAAGATCGACTCGCTTCAGCAACAGGTCGGGTCGCTCAATCTGGAGATGCAGCAGCTCAAGAACCAGCCCAACGCCGCCCCATCCAACTCCCCGTCCAACGCGGCCGCGCAAAACCAGTCCAGCTCCCAGTCCCCCTTGCCCGACGAACTCGTCGCGCCGTCTCAGTCGGCGGCCGCAACAACGCAGCCCAGCGCAGCCGAACCCGAACCGCGCGCCGATGCCCTCGCCGTCGATGTCACTTTCGATACCAACAAAGGATTATGGTTTACCAGCGGAAATGGAGACTTCGCGATTCACCCGTTCACCCTGCTGCAAATTAGAAACACCACGGATCTTCGCCAGCACAACGCGACCAACGATCAATATGACGCGCAAAACGGCTTCGAAATCCGCCGCATGCAATTGGGCGCCGAGGGAAACGCCTTTACTCCCGACCTGAGCTTTCGCATCTTCATTCAGACCGATCGTTCGGGCGGCGATGCCTCGTTGTTTGACGCGTGGCTGAAATATCATTTCCACGATACGCCGTTTTATATCGAAGGCGGGCAGTTCAAGTCCCCATTCGCCCACGAACAGATGATCTTCGATCGAACCATGATGGCGGCCGACCGAACCCTGACCGACGATATTCTGTCGGACGGCGAAGCCTTCAGCCAGGGCGTCATGGGGATTTACCAAACCGATGCCATCCGCGCCAAACTTCAATTCACCAACGGATACGGCACCAACGACGTCAACTTCGAAGACCCCGCCTCGCGCCCGGGTTACTTTGGCGTCGGCACGCGCGACGAACTTAAACTCATGGGCAAATGGAGTGATTACGACCAATTCACCTCGCTCGGCGACAGCTCGAACCTGCTCGTCGGCGGCATCGGCTGCGATGAAACCCAGGTCAACCCCGGCAATGTCCTTCACGGAACCGCCGACGTGCAGTGGAACGACGGCCCGCTTGGACTCTACGGCTCCTACGTCGGCCGCTACACCTCGCAAAACGGCGCGGCCGGGGATACCTACGACTACGGCCCGATGGTCCAGGCCAGCTATCTTTTGGACCCGCGCCATCTGGAAGTCTTCGGCCGATTTGATTACCTCAAATTCGACGGCAAGGAATTTGCCGCCGGCACCAACACCAACATCGATGAAATCACCGCCGGCATCAATTACTACTTCTTCGGACAAAATCTAAAGTTCACCACCGACGCCACCTATCTGCCCAACGGCTCCCCCGTCGACGACAACGGCTCGGGCGTCCTGGTCAGCAGCGGAGGCAGCGAATGGGTCTTCCGCGTGCAAATGCAATTCGCGCTGTAACCAGTCCTTCTTGCAGGGCTTTCCCCTCCCCGGACACGCCCCGGGGATTTACGCTGGGTCACGCCGCGGGGCGCGGGCAATTCGCCCTCGCTTGGTTAGAATGCCGCCCGCGTGGCGGACGACGGCCAGTTTATCTCTCTGCATCAAGTGCGCATGGCATACGCGGGGCGGCGCGTCTTCGATTCGCTCAGCTGCTCTTTTCCGCGCGGACGCGTTTCGGTGATCCTCGGTGGAAGCGGATCGGGCAAAAGCACCGTCCTGAGACTGGTCGGCGGTCTCATCCGCCCGCAGGCGGGATCCATCCTCGTCGATGGGACAGAGGTCAGCCGGCTTTCTTCACGCGGGCTCGCCCAGCTTCGTCGAAAACTGGGGATGATGTTTCAAGGCGGGGCGCTGCTCGATTCCTATACCGTGTTTGACAACGTGGCGCTCCCGCTCCGCGAACAGCGCATGCACAGCGATCAGGAGATTGACGCCGCGGTGCGCGAGATTTTGCAGGCGGTGGGCGTAAGCGATGCCGATGATCTGCTCCCCGGCGAGCTTTCCGGCGGGATGCTCCGGCGCGTGGCCCTGGCGCGGGCCATGATCCGCAAGCCGGAGGTCCTCCTCTGCGACGAGCCGTTTTCCGGCCTCGATCCGGTGTCGATCCGGCGGCTGGAATCGGTCCTGCTCGAGATCAATCGGCAGTTTAAGATGACCCTGATCGTCGTTTCCCACGATATTCCCTCCACCACACGAATGGCCGACCGCACTGTCTTGATATTCAAGGATCGGGTATTGCAGGGAACCCCCGCCGAATTGCGGGCCAGCAACGACGCGGAAGCCGCGGAATTTTTCCGGGATGGACTGGCGATTGATGGTTAATCCGGTTTCACAAGTCGGCAGCAAGGCCGTTCGCTTCGTCCAGGAATTGGGCGGGATGGCCGTCTTCTCGCTGGATGTCGCGCGGACGATCGTCTCGGCCCCGCTCCGCTTCGCCGCTCTCGTGCGCGAGATTTACAAGATCGGCGTCCTCTCGATCCTGATCATTTGCGTCTGCGGAATGGCGGTGGGGATGGTGCTCGGATTGCAGGGGCATCACACCCTGTCGCGATTCGGCGCGATGCGCTCTCTTGGGGCGCTGGTGGGCTTGAGCCTGATTCGCGAACTCGGGCCCGTATTGACGGCGCTGCTCGTTGCTGGACGAGCCGGCTCGGCGACGACCGCCGAGATCGGCGCGATGGTGGCCACCGAACAACTCGACGGCTTGCGCATGCTCTCGGTCGATCCAATCAGCCTCGTCGTGAAACCCAAGGCCGTCGCGATGCTCCTGGTGATGCCGCTGCTGACCGCCCTGTTCATCGTTTGCGGGTTGTATGGAGGATATCTCGTTGGCGTGGGCTTCCTGTCCGGTGATCCCGGGAGTTATATGTCGAGCCTGCGCTCGGCCGTCGATTTTCACAACGATATCGAATGCTGCGGGCTGAAGAGCGTGATCTTCGGATTGCTCGTCGGACTGATCGCGACCTATCGCGGTTACACCAGCAAACCCACGTCCGAAGGAGTCAGCGCGGCGACCACATCCAGCGTGGTGATCAGTTCCGTCACCGTGCTCTTGACCGATTACGTCATTACCGCACTATGGGGAATCTGAACCATGAAACTTTCTCCAATACGCGATTTTATCGTCGGATTGTTCGTGCTGGCGGGCATCGCGGCGATCGCGTATCTCTCCATCAGCATCGGCGACCTGAACTGGCACGGCCCCCAGGGGCTCAAGCTCTGGGCCGCATTTGATGAGACGGGGGGACTAGCGCTGCGGCGCCGGTGGTTGTCGCCGGTGTGCGGGTTGGCGAGGTTTCGGCAATTTCGCTTCAGGACGATCTTCGCGCCGGGTGGATATGAATCTCGATCCGTCGCTGAAATTGCCGACCGATACCTCGGCTTCGATCGTCACCGCCGGAATTTTGGGAGACCGGTATATCGAATTGCAACCGGGCGCCGATGAAACCGTGCTGAAATCAGGCGACCAGATTAGCTATACCGAATCGGCGGTGATTCTCGAGCGCCTGATCGGGCAATTGATTTACGGCAAAACCGGGGGCGGGAAAACCACGACGGCGCCGGCGACCGCGCCCTAGGCTAAGGAAGAAAATGATGAATCGAATCGCGGGGTTATGGGTATCGATGGGGCTGTTTTGCCTGTTGTCGGGGTTGCGCGTTGCCAGGGCGGACGACGCCACCACGCAGCCGTCGGCCCCGGCGGTGATGCAGAAAGTTTCACAGGATGTCCTGACCGTCCTGCGCAATAAGAGTCTTTCCCCCCAGCAAAAGCGCGACAAGGTGAGGGACATCGCCTATGCGAACATTAATTTTGAAATCATGGGCAAGCTGAGTCTTGGCCAGCCGTGGCGCGACATGAACGATGACCAGAAGTCGAAGTATGGGCAAGAATTCAGGGATCTGGTCACCAACACCTATATTCATCTGATCGACAATTACACCGACCAGGACGTGAAAATCACCGGCGATCGGCAGGAGCAGGACGGCGATTGGACCGTGCAGACCAAAATCACAGGCACGCAAAACGGCCAGCCGAACCAGGAACTGGCCAAGGTCGATTACCGCCTGCGCAATCGCCAGGGGCAATGGAAAGTGATCGACTTCACTATCGAAAACGCGAGCCTGGTGTCTAATTACCGTGCGCAGTTCAAGGAGATCGTCTCCAACGGCGGGATCGACCATCTGATTCAAGTGCTACACGATAAGAATGCCGCCAATGAAAAGTGATATTCATCGGCGGGTCATTCTGATGATGTTGGTTTGCGGAGCGATGAGCCTCTGCGGCGGATGCGTCGACGCCCAGAACAAGGAAGACCCCTGGGAGAAATCCAACCGGTTTTTCTACAAACTCAACGACAATCTGGACCGCCTGGCGCTTAAGCCGGCGGCCGATGCGTACGAAAAGATCGTCCCCAGGCCGATCCGCGACGGGATCGGGAACGGCTTCGATAACCTCACCTATTTCAACGTGGTTTTTAACGATTTTCTGCAGAAAAAATGGAAACAGGGGTTCGGAGATTTCGGGAGATTTTCCATCAACAGCACGATTGGCGTCGGGGGAATTCTGGACATCGCCACGCCGTGGGGCCTTCCCGCGCACGAAAACGATTTTGGCGTCACGCTAGGGAAATGGGGCTACGGCCCCGGGCCGTATATGGTCTTGCCGCTATTGGGTCCATACGATCTTCGCGACGTGACGGGCCCGATCGTGGAAACGCTGGCGACGCCGCTGACATGGCTGAATCTTCCCGACGACGTGGGCTATCCGCTGGGAGCGGTCGATACGATCCAGGCGCGGTCGCGCTCGGACTATATCTTCCGATTCCGCAACGCGGCGGCGGTCGATCCGTACGTCTTCACGCGCGAGGCGTACTTGCAATACCGCCAGGGGAAGATCAACGCCGGAACGCCGGCGGCGACGCAGCCGAGTGAAAATTTATACGATGAGGACATCGACAGCGGCGCGCCCGCGACACAACCGGCGACGCGTCTCACCACCACAAGGCCGGGGGAATAATTCCAGGAAATTCGCACGCCCCGCCGGCGCATGACCGGCGTTATGATGACCCCGCATGAGTGAGGAACGAAAAAAAAGACGTTGGCGACTCGTCGCGATCGTTATCGCGTTGCTGGCGATCATCGTCTTTGGCGGGCGGATTCTGATCGGGAAAATTCTGCTCAGCCGCATCCAAACTTCGGTCAAGGAAAACCTCAACGCCAATCTCTCCGCCGATTCGCTTTCGTATCGCCCGCCCTATTCGTTCGTTTTGCATCACTGTCATTTCGAGCTGCCGCATCACGATGCCCCGCCGGATTTGATCGATGTCGCGGAGTTGAGGGTGACGCTGGATCGGCTCCCGTTTGGAGGCGGCCCGGTTCTCGTGAAAGAGATACACATGATCGACCCGGTGGTGCAGGTCGCCAAATCGCCGGCAAAGATCATCGACCTGCAATCTCTCACCAGCGGATCGTCCGAGTCGGAAGAGGAAAATGGGAAGAAAAAGCCCTCCCAAATCGTGCAAATCGGGCGATTGAAGATCGAGGGCGGGCAGATTTTGCTTCAGGATTCAACGCCGCAGCGCAATACCTGGGCGAAAATTCAGTTGAACATGGACGCCACGGCCGCTTCTCCATCCGACTACAACTTCAAGATCACCGAGGCGGGCCCGATTGCGCGTTTTGATTCGGATGGGTCGGCGAACGTCGATCATCGCATCGTCTCGCTGGATCAATTCTCCTTCGCCGCGGATATGAACGCTCCGGCACCCGCCGCCGATCCGCTGGAGCAATTGATCCAGCAAAATCATCTGCGCGGATACCTCGGTGTGAACGGCACGTTGTATATCAACTCGCGGCATCCGGCTCAAAATCACGGCTGGGTCGCGCCTGACGGCCAAGGATGTCTCGGGAAATCTGCCGGTGGCGGATACATCCATCGACGCGCTCCAGTTGAACGCCGTGGCGTCCGCCGATCGGCAGGGGGCGATGCTGTCGTTCTCGAAATTCTTCGTGAAGAGCGGCCAGACGTCCCTGGGGCTCGACGGAGGAATGATCAAGACGACGGGTGGCGCGCTGCACGCGACCGGGCTCACCGGGGAATACGGAGACGATCGGTTCACCACGTCGATGGACTGGCCCCTCATTTCCGCAGAGCACGGCATCGTGCGGCTGACGAACATCGACGGAGTGATGAATTTCCATCCGCCCATCGCCGACTATCCCGATCCATTGGACAAGATTTTCGCGCAATTTCGTCCCGCCGGGCCATGGGAGATCAAGGGATGGATCATCGGGGATATCGCCAGTGGAAAAGTCCTCAACTACGACCTGCAAGTTGCATCCAGCGGCGACGCCTCGGCGAACATCACCGTTCGCGACATCAATCTCACGGGGATCAAAAGCAGTTGGGAAATTCTCCCCGAGCAAGTCGAGATCAACGACTTCCAGTGCTCGGCGCTGGGAGGAAATCTCCAGACCGATGGTTCCGTGGCGTGCGTCCGGCCATATAAGTTCGGGGGAGAAGTCACCACCCACAAGGCCGACTTGTCGCAAATCGCGGCGCTGCTGCAAGCCAAATACTTGGACAAATCGCAATTCCATGGCCTCGTGAACCTAAGCGCAAAGTTTGACGGATCAGGGCCTTATGAAGGGAAACGCGCGGACGCGCTCTTTACCGCCGCTGGGCAGTTCGAGATTCACAAAGGCGTTCTCTGGGATATCCCGGTGCTGAAGCGAATAGCTGATAGCGCAACCATTGCGCAAAAGGCGCTAACGCTCAGCGAAGCGGCGGCCTTCTTCCGCATCGAGAACAAGCGCGTCCTGCTGCGCGATGCCGCCATCAACGCGCCCGTACTCGGCTTGGAAGGTTCGGGCAGCGTGGATTTCGACGGGAATCTGAATATGTATGTGCAGGCGGCCCCGCTGGCGGATTGGCAATCCAAAATCGACCGAACGAGAATCCCCATTGTCAGCACGGTGGCGGGGGACTTCGCCGGGATCGTCCAGAGCCTGTTCAACAAGGCGACCGGCGCTTTGCTCTATACGTTTCATATCACTGGAAATGCATTGGACCCAAATGTGACGACCATCCCCGCTCCCGCGATCACCCTGGGGACGGCCCGCCTGTTCGGCTACATGCTTAAACCCGGCCACGACGGATTGCTCGGATTGTTGCAAAATCCCAGCAGCCAACCATCGACTCAGACTACAACCGAGTCTTCAAGCCAACCTTAACATTTATAGGGTTTATCCGGGCTATTCAGGCGCCGGCGCGTTCCACCATATCGGTCCGTTCCATGTTGCGAAGGACTCCGAGAAGTCCATGCATATGGAGCGGCCTCAGGAATATGTGAACCTGGGAATGAGCATAGGTCCGGCGGAAATCGCGTAGACGAGCACTGATCGCATCGGTATAGATCGCCACCTGCACGGGGCGCTTGTCATCGGGAAGCATGGCCAGAGAATCGATTAATTGCGTGTTTTGGTTTTCATTGGTGACGTCAACGACCAATAAATCGGTATGGTCGTGCGAGAGCAGTTCGATCGCGTGATCGGGCGTCTCGGCCCGCGCGACGTCGTGGCCCAATTCGCCAAGCAAACGCCGGGTAGGAGTATCTTGTAACTTCGTTTCAGGAGCAGGCAGCACTACCGCGCGAAGAGCGGAACGTGGCTGAGCCATCATAGGGGCAACCCTTGTTAAGTGTTCGCAGGGAAGTTTATACGGCGGCCCATCGCGTAACAAATGATTACTGGCAACTAGCGCAATCTTAATTATCCGCGTTTACGAGTCAAGAATGCCGCATTTATCAGAAGTTGCGGTAGATGGAGCAGTTTTGGATTGATCCCGCCCCCTATGAGGCGATCGAATATCGCATCATCTGGCTTTCCGCCAGTTCCAGGACGGGCCGGACATCGAGCCATTGCATGCAGCTCTGGTGAGTGCAGGACCGGGAAAGGCACGGGCTACAGGGGAGATCGAGGCGGATCACGCTGTCCATACGCCCAAACGGGCCGGTCCGCCGCGGGCACGTCGGGCCATAGGGCGTCACCAGCGGCCTCCCCAGGGCGGCGGCGATATGCATGGGCCCGGTGTCATTGGCGACAACCAAGGCCGCCCGCTCCAGCAGGGCGACAATTTGCCGAAGATTGAGCTTCCCTGTTACGTCAAAGTTGGCGGGAATCTGCTGGGCCAGATCGGCGTCGGCGGGTCCCCCCGCGACCACGCAGTCCAATCCAAACCGCTCATGTAGAGGCCGAACCAGCGCCGCGAATCGATCCACCGGCCAGCGCTTCGTCTCCCAGTTTGTCCCCGGCATCAGCACCGCAAACGCCCGGCCCGGCGGAACAAGATCGGCAACAAATGCGCGATCGGCGTCGTCCACCGCGAATGCGAACTCCGCCGGCCCCTCCGGGCATCCGAGGGCGCCGGCGATTTTCAAATATCGCTCCACGGCATGATCGAGCTCCCACGAGCACTCCACCCGATCGGTATAAAAGAAAACCGCCCCCTCACGCGCGTTGGCGAATCCGATTCGACGTGGCGCGCCCGTCGCCAAGCCCACCCAGCCGCTCCGCAGTAGGCCCTGGAAATCGATCACCAGGTCGAATTTCCGGCTTCGAAGATTCTTGATGAACCGGATCAGGTCGGCCAGGGCAGCCGGGCTATACCAGATTTTCCCCCACCGATTTCGGTCGAAAAGGATGACCTCGTCGATCATCGGATGATTCTCAACCAGCGCCGCGCAGGAGGGGGTCACCAGCCAGGTGATTTTCGCCTCCGGCCAGAGCTTGCGCAATCGCGCCAGCGCGGGCAGCGCGTGGACGATATCGCCGATGGCGCTGGGCTTGATGATCAGCACCCGCCGGGGCGGGTCATGGGGCTCGGTCATTTCACGCGGAATTATAGCGGGCAATCGGTGGTTAATCGTCGGGATGGACCTGGGAAAATGGAGAATAACCCAGGCAAAGGGCCAGGGAATCGGCCGGGGTGTACTGCCCGTGTTCCCGCATCGATCGCAGCAGCCGATGCATCCCCATCGCCGGCCAGCGGCGGAATCGCAATCCATCCACGTCGATAAGTATCGGTCGCGGGCCCAGAATCTCATCCTGCTGAACGATCCAGTTGCTGCTCTTGGAGTCGTAGTGGGACATGCCGGTCTGGTCGATCTTGCGCAGGATTCCGCCGAGCCGGCGAAAGAAGGTCTCGCGCTGCGCCGGCGCGATCGCCTCGAGATCGGCGGTGACGAGGCCTTCCCCCTCGAGGCGCTCCAGAACGATCGCCGAGTCGGTGATGTAGCCAAGCTGTCTTTTCTGCATGACCGCCAGCGGCCACGCCGTCGGGATATCGCGGATGACCATCGCCCACGCCTTCCGCCAGGCCCGCCAGGATCGGCTGCCGCGCCCGATCTCGTTGATATACCGATACCAATACCGCTTGAACGGGCGTTTGATGACGATGGGAATTTTCCGCCCGCTGAGGCAGACTTCCGCCGCCCACACGTCGCCGCTGGCGCCGCGTTTCAGGGGCGTCAAACGTCCCGCTTCCAAATCCCCCCAAAGCTTCGGCCACGCCGCTTCCCAATCCTGCGCGAAACATTCAGATCGCTCGCGCTCGCCCATCGCCGCGGGAATTTGTACTGCTTGAAGAAGATCCCCTCCCACGCGCCCGAACGGATTTTTCCAAAATAAGCATTCTCGCCCGTGATGCGGCGAAGAAGCCTTTCCCAGCGATGAGCGCTCACGGGATTGAAATTCGGAGGCGGCCCGCCGGGCCCCAGTTCGTTCCAGCCGCGCAGAATTTCCGTTCGCGGTAGGAAACTCTGGCGCTGTGCGCCAAGTCCATGACCTGCTCGGGCAACAATCCGCCGCCGCGCACGGCATAAGCGTCCAGAAGAAAAACCTCCCCGTTGCGCAAAAGAAAATTGCCCAGGTGCAGGTCGTTATGCCCCAGCCCCGCGCGGGCAAGCTGTGCCAAAAGCACGCGGATTTTCCGGGCCAATTCGAGGCGATTGGGGGGCGTGCGTCCTTCCCGAAGAAGCCCGTGCAGATAGAGATCCAACGGCGTCGCCGGCTCGATGGCTTCCAGAATCGTCGCGTCCCCTCTTTTGCCGGCGATGCTGAATCCGAGAAGTTGCGCGACCGCCCGCGGCGCTGCGACGCCCGCCTTTTGAAGCTGCACGAGCCGATCGAATTCCAATCGCGCGGGGCTTCCGCGAAAAAGGCGTTTGATATCCCACCGGCGGCGGGGAAAAAACTTGAGGTAGTACCCTTTGCCCTCGAAATCGAATCGCCAAATCTGCCGATAGCCGCGATCCTTCAGCAGCTTCCCCACCCGCGGCAAATCCGCCAGGAATTGTTGCAGCGCCTGAGGCGTCACTGGCAAAGTTATAAGCGTCATGGCGGCGTTTGTCTCGTTTGCCGGCGGCGTCCTGCTATGCCTCGGATTGCGCCGCGGCGTCGGTCGCCTTCAATCCTTCGGCGATCTGAGGCATGATCCCGCGCTGGATATAGATCGGCCGGACGATCTGCCGCAGCTTCGGCATGAGCATCCAATAGCGGATCGATGCCAGCAGGCAAACCGCCGCGGCTATCAGAATGGTTCGGCTGGCGCCCACAACCGGGTCCGCGCCATACGACAATCGCGACGCCAGCGCGCCCGCCCCCAATACGCCGAACGGCACCATCCCGATGAATGCCATCGAGAAAAAGCTCATCAGCCGCCCGCGCTTATCGTCGTCGACAAGCGTCTGAAGAATCGTGTTCGTCGAGGCGAAATTGGTGATCATCCCCCACCCCGCGAAGGGGACGATCGCAAGCGAGATCCAGATATTTCGCGACAGCGCGAAACCCGCAATTGCCAGCGCGTAAACCAGGGACGAAACCCCGATCATTCTCCCCAAACCGACGACCGTCCTCCGCGAAGCCAGCATAATTGCCCCCACCAGCGCCTCCGCCCCGAACGCGCCGCTCAGGAATCCGAAAAATCTGCGCCCCACGAGCGGCCTGCCCAAAATACGACCCGAAGATCGGCATGAGCACCATCATCGCCGGAATTCCCGAGAGGCTGAAGATGGCCATCAACACCAGAAGAATCCGCGCCGGCTTGAATCCGCTCACGTACGCCCATCCCTCGCGCAATTCTTCGGCGACGCTCGTCGTGCGCCGCGGGGGCCGCGGATTGATGCGCATGGCAATCAGCGCCGCGATCACGGCGATATAACTGATCGCATCCAGCAGAAAGCACCACCCGATCCCCAGCCACCCGATGAGCAGCCCGGCGATCGCCGGCCCGATCAGGCGGGCGCCGTGCACCATGGTGGAATTCAGCGCGATCGCGTTTGCCAGGTCCTGCCGATCGGTCACCATTTCGACAAGAAACGCCTGCCGCCCGGGGATGTCCAGGGAGTTGATTGTCCCCTGAAGTAGCGCCAGCCCGATCGCGGAAGGAATGTTGATCAAATGGGTGAACGACAGAAACGCCAGTGCGAACGATTGGAGCATCGAGACCGATTGCGTCACAACCAGTAGTTTTTGCCGATTGAGACGATCCACCCACACCCCGCAGATGGGCCCGAGGATGAACACGGGAATTTGCGAAGCGAAAGCGACGACGCCGATAAGCCACGCTTTTCTCTGCGGATCAGGCGCCAGCAGATAAGCCAGCCAGATCATCGACGTATTGGTGAGGAACGTCCCGATGAGGGAGATGAGCTGCCCCCCGAAGAAGAGCCGGTAATTTCGATGCCGCAGCGCCCGGAAGACGCCTTCGACCCGTCCTCCGTTGTTCTGGTTCGCTTCCATGCTGCGTAAATCAGTGCTGCGTAAATCAGTGCGGCCAGACGTACGTCGACACGTAGGAATAAATCAGCGACACGATCCCGACGATGACGCTCGCCCAGAGCGTGATTTTGAGGATTCGGATTCGATTGGCAATTTCCTTGTCGCGCCATTCCGCCAGCCGCCGGTCAATCTCATCCAGTTTCTGATCGATCCTCGCCTCGATCTCGTCCAATTTTTGATTGAGATATTGGTCGGCGGTTTTCTTGATCCGATTGGTCAGTCCCCCCAAAAGCCCCGATTCCTCGATTTCGCTTTTGATCGAATCGGAAGAAGTCGGCGCGGCTTTGGCTGGCCCGGTCCCGTCGGAATCGTCGGGCAAAAACTGGTAGTCGCGATCCGATTGGGCTTCCCCGAACAAATTGGCCACGAACGCCCCCAGCATCGCCCGCCGTTTGCGGTTTATCCGGTTGAAGAACCCTTCCTTTTTCTTCAGCGATTGAATCAGTTCCGGAACCGCCTGTGCATCGTCGGCGTCGATCCCGCGAAGACGCGCCAGCACGACCAGCCCGCGCTGCGAAAGCCCCGCGAATCGCATCGATTTGATGCAAACGATCTCCCGGGCGATCTGCTCCAGCGTCGCATTCACGGCCAGCGGGCGCCGCCCCCAGCGAATCACGTCCAGCATCGCCTGCCGATCCATGTTGGCGATCAATGTTCTGCGATTTTGCACCGCCGCGACGAGTTCCTGCGGCGTTTTGTATCGCGTCGGCTCCAGCCCCAGTTCCTCGGCCAGATGCGAAAGCTCGTCGATGGGGAGATCCGCCATCTGCCGCGTCGTGCGCACGATCTGGCCTTGCGCGGCGGCGGGCGAAGAAGAAGGGGCGTTATCGGGTTGAGAGGTGTTGGTCGGCATGGTCCATCGTATCGCGATCGCGGGACACCAGCACGTGCGCCCGCCACAGCAGCAGGCAGACCACCGACAACAACACGCAAACCAGCACATCTCCCCAAAACGCACGGAAGCGCAATCGCAACCCCTGTACGATCACGTATCGGCGGATCAGGGACACGTATTTATCGGGACTATTGAGATAGGCGTACCAGCCGTACAGCGATTGCAGTGTCACCACCGTCGCATAGACCGTGACGATCACCGCCAGCATGTAACGGAAGAAATTGAAGAAATCGATCTTGGGCATGGCGCGGTCGGGATTTGAAGATCGGGCGGAGTCGAATTATTCAGCGTGAACTTCCCCCTCCAGGATGTGCCCGCCGAAGAGCGCGGTGCCGATGCGCAGCATCGTGGACCCCTCGGCGATTGCCGCCTCGAAATCGTTGGTCATCCCCATGCTCAGGTGTCGGAAATTCCCGCCCCCGATCTTGTGCCATTTCATTTCTTCGAAAACTTCGCGCGTGCGGGCGAAGGTGTGGCGGATTTTAGTCTCGGGAGCTTCCAACTCCGCCATCGTCATCAGCCCGACAAGCTGAAGATTCGGCATCGAGTCGATCTGCTCGCCCAGATGCACCGCCGCCCCCACGGCCACGCCGAATTTGCTCCCCTCCTCTGACGCATTGACCTGAAGAAGGATCGGGATCCGCCGCCCGGCTTTCCCCGCCTGAATGTCCAGTTCCTCCGCCAGTCGCAGGCTGTCGATGCTGTGAATCGCATGAACCAGCGGCAGCAGCCCCTTCACCTTGTTCCGCTGCAAATGCCCGATCATGTGCCAACGCAATTTCTGCGGTGGGGCTTCGTCCCCATGAATCGAGCGCCGCTGGTAATATTCGTTCAGTTGCCCCGCCCGCTGCATGAGAATCTGCACGCGGCTTTCCCCCAGGTCCGTCACTCCCAGTTGCAGAGCCTCCCGAATTTGATCCGGAGCCGCGGTCTTGGTCACGGCAATGAGCGTGATGTCCGCCGGGTCGCGCTTCGCCTTGCCCGCGGCGGCGGCAATTCGCTCCCTGATCTCATCCAATTTTTCCGAAAGCGGCGATCGCTTGGCCACGCACAGCTCCTTCTGCGCCCGATACTTTTTCCCCCTCTCCCTGTACTCAGAGAGAGGGCCGGGGTGAGGGTTCTTCCCCGATCTCCCCTCATCCTCGCCCTCGCCCTCCAATACAGGGAGAGGGGATGGATGCACAGCGCGCGGGAATGCGATTGTTTTGCACCCGCGCCCGATACCACCGGCGTCATTATAAGAAAATTTGCCGCTTCGGATACAATCGAGTGCAAGTCGAACCATGAATTCCGATCGATTCAACGAAGCCATCCGCCGCTTTGACGCCGCCAATGCCGAGGATCCCAGGCAAATCATCTACGCGCAAAAAATGACCGAATGGCTCCATCGCCTCTATCCCGATGCATCAGAGCCCCTTCGTCTGGCCGCCAGAAGCCAGCACATCCGCCGCTGGATGATCCCGCGATCTGATTACCCCATGACCCGACCCGGCTACCACAAATGGCGCACGGCGTTGTACGATTTTCACGCCCAAACCGCCGCCGAAATCCTCGCCGACTGCGGCTACGACGCCCAAACCATCGCGCAAGTCCAATCCCTTTTGCGCAAGAGAGACTCAAAACCAATCCCGACATGCAGGCCCTGGAGGACGTCGTCTGCCTGGTTTTCCTAGAAACCGAACTAGCCGATTTTGCGCCCCGCCACGATGAAGCAAAACTAATAACAATCCTCCGCCGCACCTGGGCCAAAATGTCCCCCCACGGCCACGAGGCGGCGCTGTCGTTAAAATTTTCGCCAGCAATTTCCGCTCTGATCGCAAAGGCGCTGGGAAGGTCAGACAAGCTCCATTAGCATCGAACCGATGCGCACGGCACGCTCCGCCAAGACGCCTTGCTCAATTCCCACAAAACCCAGGCCATAGGCCACGTTAACATCCGTCCGCTTGAACGGGAGGTTTGCATTCAGTTTGCCTTTGATCTGCGCGAACCAATCCAGCCACCTTCGCCGCAATGCGTCGTTCCACCCCGCATGAATGTCTTCGGGTGCCAACGGTCGTGATAGGGTATCGATAATCGCGTCTACTTCAGCCTTTAATATGTCGAGTTTTGTCAGTGGAGAAAAAAGGTGACATCCATCAAATCAGATAAAAAAGGTGACATCCATCAAATCACGCCTTCGTTCCCGTCTTCCTGGGCCGCCCACGCGGATTGAGCGTGTATTGCAATCCCATCCGCTGCACCATTTGCATAGTCCACATCGCGCTTCCCAGCGGCCGATCCCGTTTGAAACTCTGGTTTAGCCGCTTCATTTCGCCTGGGGCGATCGCCTCGTTCACCAGCGATTTCCAATTCCGCGGCCGCTCGATCGGCCAAGCGTCCAGCAGCGCCCTGGATACTTTCGCGTCGCACCCCAGACTCGACCAGCGCCATTCTTCGGCCCCCCTGACGAGCTTGCCGCGCAGCGGATTGGCCTCGACGTAGCGCAGCAGCGTGAGCAAATACGCGTCCTCTTCCACCGCGAAACTCTTGTAACGCCCCTGGTAAAGGTGCCCGCTCGTGCGGCGGTAGTGAGCGCGATAACGCTTCACGTGGGTATTGGTGAGCCAGGACAGATATGAGGCCAAATCCCGATCGCGGCGCGGACGCAAAACCAGATGCCAATGATTGGGCATCAAACAGAATCCGAATATCTCAACGGCGGCCCGCTGCTTGGCGGCGATCATCAGGTCCACGAACACCTCATAATCGCCCGGCTTGCGGAAGATTTTCATGCGGCCGTTGCCACGGTTGAGCACGTGATAAACCACGCCGCCCACCGCGGCACGAGAAGTGCGAGGCATAGAAAAAACCTAACCCAAACCGCGGAACGCGTCAACAATGGTGGATGTCACCTTTTTTCTTTTTTCTTTCCATCTTTTTCTTTCCTAGAGATGGATTTAAACCGCAAAGCGCGAAGAAATGCCGGAGATGCGGAGATGATGCATTCAGCACGATGGTTTGCGTCGCGAGGGGTACCCCGGTTCCCCAAGCACTCTTGCCGCGTGCTGAACCGGCGTCTACGCCAGCAGCACAACCTTCCCACCCAACCCCGCTTCAATCGCGGCATGAGCCGCCGCGGCTTCCTTGAGGGGGAGCTTTCGGCTGATGGGAATTGTCAATTTGCCATCCCGCACCGCCTCGCCCATGAGGAGCAGCGTGGCGGCATCAGGATGCGACTTAAATGCAACAGCTTTGACCGATGGGAATTCCCTGGCGTTTGCCGGAGGAGCCACCGTCGAGACGAAGACGCCGCCATTTCTCACTTTGCCCAGCAACTTCTCGGCCGTCTTCCCGGCGATCGTATCCGCCACCGCGTCGAGGGAAGGCAATTTCGCTATTGCCGCATCATCGTCAATCGCCACAACGGAATCCGCGCCCAGGCTCGCCGCGGCGTCGAGCTGTTTTCCACGCACGCCAACGATCACGGTCGCGCCGCGATCCTTGGCCGCGAATACCGCCGATCGGCCTACGCTCCCGAGAGCGCCCGTAACCAGCACAGTTTGCCCGGCTTTGATCCCCGCCCCCTCAACAACAAGCTGATATCCCGTGGTCACAACCACCGGCAGCGCCGCGGCCTCCGCCAGATCCAAGCCATCCGGCACGCGCGCCAGCCAGGAGGCCTTCACAGCGCATAATTCAGCATAAGTGTGATCGGTCAGCGCGAAGACCTTATCCCCGACTTTCCAACCTTGGACCCCGGCCCCGAGTTTTTCAACCGTCCCCGCGACGTCGTATCCAAGAATGCCGGGGAAGTGAATCGGAGCAAAAGACTTGAGCGCACCCGAACGTCGCTTAAGGTCGATGGGGTTTATGCCCGCGGCGACAACCCGCACCAGCACTTCGCCGGAATTGGCAACCGCATCGGCGTAATCTTCGAATCGCAAAACATCTGGGCTCCCATACTCATAGACCACAATCGCTTTCATAGTCGCTCCTTGGCCTGACCCGAGCCGCTAGGTCGAGTGGCGATGACCTCTGGCACGCTTTCTCGCCGCTGATTCATAGCGCGTGGGAGTATAGGCAACGATTTCAGCGTTGATCAGTATGGATCGTGTGACGCAGCTGGTTTTTCCCTAGCCTTCGCGTCCGGAGCCCGATGGCTGTGGGGATTGTCTTCGCGGTCCACCTTCAGTTCCGGCACGGTCAACCGCGGAGAAGCGAAGGACGCGAAGAAATGCATGAAATTTCGGAAAAGGCGGACGCGGGGTCCCGCGCGATTATCGAGAAGGCACCGACGCCCCCATGCGATCCAAAAGCGCGGCCAGCGTGACCGCGCTCGCGGATTTGATGCGAATCTCAAAAAGAGAATTCGCCGAGATATGCGGTTCGAGTTTGAATCCCGTCCCGTAAAGCTCCCCCGCGACGGCTTCAAAATCAGCCTTCACCGCCGCAAGGGTCTGCTCATTAGCCGGTGCATTCAGCCGATCGTTCAGCCGAACCTGAATCTCCTCCCCCTTGAACTTAAGATCGGCGACATCTTTCTCAAGCAGGATAGACGCCTTGATCAATTCATGAATCACCGCCCGCAGCCGGTCGCGAAAATCCCCCGGCAGCGGCGTCTTCCGCCAGTAACTCAGCCCAAGCCGATTCCCCTCGCGGTCCATATGGAAATTCGCCTGGGAGCTGACCAGCACCGTTCCCGGCCCGGCAACCACGTGCGCCGTAATCCGCCACGTCGATCAGCAGGTGATTCTCGATCGCCTGGTTCTGAATCCACTTATGAAACACCGGCACGAATCGATCGTGAGGGAACTGATCGTCGGCCGCGAATATCTTTGCTGAAATCTTAAACGCGTCCATGGGTCACTTCGCCGCCACGGCCTGGGCCTTCTGCGCCTGATATTTCGCGTCGCACTTGTGTGCCGCGTCGATGAAAAGATTCGCTTCCTCAACCAGCTTGTGGGCCGTGTCGGCGGTGTAGCGCGTGTCCGGGGATTCGTGCCGGGCCAGCAAATAATTGGCGAACTGCCCATGATGATAGGTGTCCCAAAAAAGCTTGGTCTCGACGAATCGCTTGCGGAATTCCTCGACGATTTTGTCCGGCTCATTCGGCACGTCCAGATATTCAAGCTGCACCAGCGTCTTGGCCGCCGTGAGCATCGCCTGATACGCCTTTTCATCCGCCGCCCGAAATTGATTCGCGTCCAAAAGAAGCTGCGCCTCGAACGCCTCGCTCTCGGCCTGCGTGAATCCGAACTGCGACAGCGAGACGATTTCCCCCGCGCATTCGCCCACGCCCATGTCGCCGATGGTGAATTCGCGCGGGTCGCCCCAATCACTGTAAAACGACGCGTCGACGTTATGAGCCGGCACGGCCGTGAATTGATCGACGATCTCCTTCAGCGCCTTCTTCCCGATCCGCTGGCAGAACTGCTGGAACGTCTCGTTCCCCTGACGCTCGGCGACATAGCGGCCCGTCAGGGCGTCAATCAGTTCGGGAACACGATGCGAGGGAACCGAGCCCATCGCCAGCGCGTAGCTCCCGCCATTTTTATTCCACATCCCGCCGAGCATGACCTGGAAATGCGGCACGGTGTATCCGCCGATGTTGCGGCTATTCCCGTAGAACCCGATGTCGGCAACGTGGTGCTGCCCGCAAGAATTGAAGCACCCGGAAACTTTGATGCGAAGATTCCGGATCGCCTGATCGAGCCTCGCGCTTTTGGCAGCCAGGCGCGTGCGCAACTCGCCCGCAAGCCCGCGCGACGAAGCAATCCCCAATTTGCACGTATCCGTCCCCGGGCAGGCGGTGACGTCCACGATCGTTCCCGCGCCGCTGTCGCCCAGGCCCAGGGCCCGCAATTCGTTATACAGATCGACCAATTTCCCGTGCGGGATCCATCGGAAGACCAGATTCTGCTCCACCGTTGTCCGCGCGTTTCCGCCGGCGTAGCGCGCGGAAATGTCCGCCAGCGCCCGCATCTGATCCGAAGACAAATCGCCCAGCGGACAAGTGACGGTCACCACGGCGTAGCCGCTTTGGCGCTGCGGATAAACATTGGTCGCTTGCCACGCGTCAAATCCCTCCGGCCGCCGCGCCCCGTTCAGTTGAACCGCCTGAAGTGACGGTGTTTCATTCCATTTGGGGATGCGATCGAAATGTTCTTTCCAAGTCGGATCATCCGGCATAGTGCGGCGTTCCTCCTGCACAAGCCGGCGAAATTCGTCGATGCCCAGTTTCTGCACCAGGAATTTGATTCGGGCCCGATTGCGATTTTTCTTTTCCCCCAGCCGCGCGTAAACCCGCCCGATGGCGCACGAGAGCGGAAGAAGTTCTTCTTCGGGGACGAATTCATCCAGCAACTTTGCTTGATAAGGCACATGCCCCAGGCCGCCCCCGACGAAGAGTTTGAATCCGCGAACGGTCTTGCCGTTAATTTGTTTGGTAGCGGCAATGCCGCCGAGGTCATGCATGCTGACCAGCGCGCACGCCTGCTCTTCGCATCCCGAAAGCGCAATTTTGAATTTTCGCCCGAAGTCCTGAATGTCGCGATGCCCCAGCAGATAAAACGCCAGCGCCTTGGCGTAAGGGGTGACATCAAACGCCTCAGTATGGCAAACGCCCGCCAGGGGGCAGGCGGTGACGTTGCGCACGGAATTCCCGCAAGCCTCGCGCGTGGTGATACCCACGGCTGCCAGACGCCGAAAAACATCCGGCATGTCGTCGATATGCACGAAATGCAGTTGGATGTCCTGGCGAGTCGTGATGTGGCTGATGCCGTCGGAATATTCCTCCGCCAGCACCGCCAGGACGATCATCTGCTCGGGATTCACGCCGCCAAACGGAATCTTGATCCGAAGCATTCCCGGCGCGTCCCAAAACGTCTCAGGCCCTTTGGTCAGCGGGGGGTAAGCGAGCTTCTGAGTCTTCGATCCATCGTGCCGCTGCCCGTTGTCGTAGCGCTGCCCATACGCCCCGCGGCGAAGGCGCAGTCTCGGCAAAGACTTTTTCATCCACCTTCCCCTGCTTGCGAAGGGCAATCTGAGCCTCGAAAAGATCAATCTCGCCGCCCCAGTCAGCAGGGACGCGGCTTCCAAGCTTCGTTTTCCAATCGGTTGTCATGATGTAAGGGGTCAGAAGGTAGCAAAAGGTAACACTTCTGCAAACCAAAAGCTTATTCCTAGTAACCTATAGATTAATAGGGAATTGGTGTCAAGTACGGCTTTGCCCGAATAACCCGCTTAACGAATTTCCGGGCAGACGCCGGACTTTTCGGGCAACATTTTCGAAATCCATCAATTTTTGGCTGTTAAGACAAACCGGGCAGTTCTAAGCTGAATCGACCATGTACGAACGACCCTATTTCGATCCGAGCGCGGGCAGGCCGGGTCTGCCGAGAATCATTGTGAATGAGGATCGGGCAGAAGGTGTGCTCGAACGGCTCCGCACTGAGCGACAGCCCGGCAAAATCGTTGACCGCCTCCCCCTGGTGTCATTTAAGGGGGGGACCGCCGACGGCTATTTCGATTATCAATGTAACCGGCGCTTGGGACGAGGACGTCAAGGCATTCGTTGACCGCTACCCCGCCAGCCCGAATTGCGGCTGAATCCCAAGTTCATAAATCGACTGGATCGCCACACAGATGTTGTGGGCCAGTAGGGCGTTTTTGTGATCACCGCGTATGATCTGCACGGCAAGCCGCTGAAGGCGCTGCGCCGCCGCATGAAAAAGCGAGGTTTATCATGAAGAAATCCGCCAAGGCCGCCAACCGTCACACCCGGACCAAGAGAGATCCCAACCGCTATCCCAAGGGTTTGAACCGCCGTAAGGTGGCGGCGATCATCGCCCATTATGAAAACCAGACGGAAGGCGAGGCCGCTGCTGAGGACGAGGCGGCTTACCACAGCAACGCGGTGACGATGATGGGGGTCCCCGTCGAACTGGTTTCCAAGGTTCAGAAGCTCATCACCAAGCGATCCGGGTAGGGAAGATAGCCCGGAAATTCGAATTGAAATCGGAGCCCGCGACCGCCCGGCGAAGTCCGCAGTAGGCGCCCGGAAGGGCAAGAAAGGACTCGGCGCGATTGGTGTGCGATTCCAACCCCAAGCGCCCATCGATCCCGCTGGATATTGAATTCCAGACGGCCGAGGTCGCGACGGGCCCACGTTCAAGAGCCAATGGAAGGCCACCCGCGGTAATGGGAAGAAGGCGAAAGTGGCGCCAACCATGCTGGCCAAAAAGCTGCATGGGGCCAGCATATATAAGGTTGCCGTGCGCATGGTGGATGTGTTCGACAACGAGGCGGTGGGCAACGTGGTTGTCGAGACGTGACAGGGGCGTTCTACTCCCCGTCGTCTTCTTCCTCAGCCGGCGGCGCAGTCACTTTCACCCTCTTCGGCGGCCGCCGTTTCGGACCCTGCGAGCGGATGATGGCTCGCCAGAAAACCCCCGTCTCCAAAGAAGTCCCCGACAATTTGCTGAATTCCTTATGCACGGCCTCGAACTCATCCCCGTAGGGCAATACCTTGCCGCCTTTGGCGTGGCGAGGCAGAAGATCCTTCAATTGCTTGAGCTGCTCGTCGCTGAGCGGCACTTCCTGCACGGGTTGGGCCGGATGGCTGCCGCTGCGAACATATTTAAGAAGAGCGGCAAAAACCTGCTCGGGATGGGCGTTTTTGAACGTGCGGTCCTGGAACCCCTGGCAGATGTCGTCGAAGAACGTGGTATACGGCAATTCCTCTCGCGGGACGGCCGCCGCGTTGTACAACTCCTGGAGATGTTCCTGATCAATAGCGCTCAATTTGATAGGCGGACGCATGGAGGCTCCTTCGCACGTGCGTTTGTGAGTAAACAATTGTAAGGTGCCGGACCGGCACCTGTCCATGCACGGCCTAACATGAAATCCAAACCCTCCTGGTCGCGAGCCGAAAAGCATCTGCGTTCCGATCCGGTTCTGCGCCGGATTCGCGCCTCGATCGGCCCGTGCCGGCTGTTTCCCCAGCGAGACCATTTCGTCCTTCTTTGCCGGGCGATTTACTCCCAGCAGATCTCGTCGAAGGTCGCCAAAGTGCTGTTTGCGAGGTTTTGCGCCTGTTTTCCGCGCAAACGCCCCACGCCCACGCGCGTTTTGAAATTGCTGACCGGGAAGGAACTGCCGGAAAAGATCGGGCTGTCCCGGCAGAAACGAAAGTATCTGATCGACCTGGCCAAACACTTCATCGACGGACGAATCCCCAAAAAACTCTCGAGCAAAACCGATGAGGAGATTATCGAAGCCCTGACCGCCGTGAACGGCATCGGACAATGGACGGCTGAGATGTTCCTCATCTTCGTCCTGAATCGCCCCGACGTCTGGCCCATCGGCGACCTCGGCCTTGCGCCGCGGTTCAGCGCCATTTCAAATTGCCCAACCACCCCACGCCCAAGGTAATGACCGAACTGGCCGAGGCGTGGCGCCCGCACCGTACCGTCGCCGCCTGGTACCTCTGGCGAGCCGTGGATGGGGACGGGGATGAATGGAATAAAGAGGGGTGATCCGTCCTACGGGGCGAATCGAATCAGATCGCTGTTACAGCATCGCTTCACTCAAAAACATAGGCACAGAGATCACAGAGCACACAGAGGGCACAGAGGAAGACCAGTCAAAAAATTAAAACCCGATTTCGCTTTTTCCCTATCGATTTTTCTTCTCCGTGCCCTCTGTGATCTCTGTGTCCTCTGTGCCAATGCTTTCAGAGAATGGCACGAAGCCGGCATCGGTTGGACATTGAATTTGTTGACACGGATGGTCGATATAGGTCATAATGAATTCGTAACGAATTAATGAGGCAAGCCATGATTTCAACTCGGCACACCCAATCCCTGACCGACTTCCGCCAAAAAGCGACCGAAACGCTCGATCGGCTGAATAAGACCGGCGAAGCGGAAATCCTGACCGTGAACGGCGAAGCCCGCGCGGTGCTCGTGGCCCCGGCGGTTTATGACGAACTGGCTAAGGAGGCCCTGCTTGCTCGCGACGTCGCGGTCATGCGCCAGTCGATGCGGGAAATCGATGAGGGTAAAGGCGCCGAAGCCGGCGAATTCTTCGACGGTCTCAGGGGCGACTTTTGGCAATGAAGAAAACTCGACGAAAAAAGAGCGACGCCAGGTGAAGCGGCTGACTGTGATCATTGCGGCCAAGGTGCAAGTCAAATCGACGCGCAGGTGCTGCAAATTGCCATGGACTCGGTCGAAAACGCTCTGAAGTGGGAGGGGCGGTTACGCACGCGATCAAGGGTATTGGTGACATGCCAGGACACTCAATCGATGAGGATGCAACTCGCCGGCTTGGCCATCAGGTCCGCAAAAATGTTTTTGAAGGGACTTATCTGATCCACTATTGGATCGATGACGCAGCCGGCATCGTGAGGATTATCAATTTTCGCCACGGCGCTCGCCTGCCACGGATGGGCGAGCCATAGCCGGGACGCATGATGTTCAGGAATGGGTAGCGGGTCGTGACACCATTTTGTTCCCCTTCGCGAGCCAACCGAATTCCGCGCAGCCTATTGGTTAGCCCGCGCATTCGATCCGGGTTCCGCACCACTTGAACAGTTCGTAAAACCTCTCCATGTGGTCCGGAAGTAGGTGTATCTCTCGATCAGGAGATCCATCGAGAGAGGCTCCGTCTTCATGGTGCAATTTGTTTCTGATCTCCCGATAGATTTCAAGGCCGGGACGCAACTCGCGTGGGATGTTAACGTTGTTCCTCTGCAGCCAATCGAGCAATGACACGTTCTTGTTCAGCTCAACGTCACGCCGCTTGAGATTCGCCTCTAAACAGGATTCGTACCGGCAAAAGAACGCCCATCCAAGTTCAATTAACATCGACTCAATTTGGGATCGCTTGGCAAAAGTAAAGCCATTGGCTTCGATCGGGCCTTTTCTCAGCAGCGCCGGATCCGGTAGACTCCGAATGGCAAAGACGTAGGCTGAGCGAGCATGTTCGAGATGATTTTGAAAATCGCTTGGCCGACTTTGCATTGGCGGCAGTCCTTCCTTGGGTTATGCGGCTACGTCGAAATCGGGGATGCCGATGCCCGGTGCGGCATGTCAAAAGAGGTTGTCTTGCCGTTTTGGTGGCGCTGAATTCTCGTCGACCTACCATGCAAAATACTTTGCGCCGGGCGGTCCAGTTCGCCAGTCCCCTCTTTGCCGGCTCCCTTACTTCAATTCCACAGTCCAGTAAGCCGTATCCAAAAAATGCTTCCAGCTCGAATACCGCTGATCCGCGAGCCGGATGTTGATGACCGGGCTGCGCTTCGGCTTAACGGGTTTGCAGATCAGGTGCATGTGAGCCTGGTCCGGCGTACGCCCGCCCTTCTTCACATTGCAGCGGACGCAGCAGCAGACAATGTTTTCCCACACGCTCCGCCCGCCCTGGCTTTTGGGGACGACGTGGTCGAGCGAGAGTTCCGTCGTCGGGGTGCGCTTGCCGCAGTATTGGCAGCGATTGCCGTCGCGGGCGTAGATATTCCGCCGATTGAATTTGACGTCCTGCCGGGGGAGCTTGTCGTAAGCCAGCAGACGGATGATGCGCGGAACGGCGATCTGGAATCGGACCGTGTGAATCCAGTCGTAGTCGTGCGGCTCGAATTCCGCCTTAAGCTGGCTGATCTCGCGCCACCCCTCAAAGTCGAAATTCTGCCAGCGGCTTTCCCCCTTGGCGCTGGTCTCAATGTGGATGACCTCGGCCATTTCTCGGCAAAGCATGGAAAAGGCCCGGCGGACGTTGACGACGCGGATCGCCTGATAAAGACGATTCAAAACCAGTACGTTGGCGTTGAGCGCGGGGGAAGCCAAACCGCTAGAGGGCAAGGAGATGGAGGGCGTTTCGAAGTTCATAAGTTCCCAGGGAAACCGCCAGACCCATAATGTCACACTATTGTAAGTTTCGGATGAAAGATTTTCAATTTGCCGCCGGAGCACGGGAGCGGGCCTAGAATGGCTCCATGCGGTGGACTCGAGGATTAATCGCATTGGCGGCGGTTCTGCTGCTGCCGCTGGTCGCGCCTGCCCAGACTGCCCAGCATGTGCATTATCAATTCCTGGCAGACACTTCGGCGATCGCGCCCGGCAAGCCGTTTCGGCTGGGAATCAAGCTGACCATCGATCCCGGCTGGCATGTCTATTGGACCAATCCCGGCGACGCCGGGTTGCCCACCCGTGTCACTTTCACCGCCCCCGACGGATTTACCATCGGCGACATGCAATATCCGACGCCCGTGCGCATCGAGGACCCGGGGAATATCGTGATGTTTGGATATGAAGATTCCGTTTTGCTTTTTGCGACCGTAACGCCGCCGGCTCAGTTGCCGCAGGATTTTTCGGGGAAGTTTTCGGCATCCGTGAAATGGCTGGTTTGCCAGGATGTGTGCATCCCGGGCAAGGGTGAGGATTCGATCAATCTGCCGGCATCGGAGACGGCTGCGCCGGTTAATACGGAGCTTTTCGACGCCGCGGCGCGGGAGGTTCCCGTGGACGCATCGCAATCGCCGGATGTGGATTCAGTGCAGAGCACCGGGGCGCCTGGACCTTCCGGATCCCCCGGGGCGATGGAATTGACGATTAACTGGAAACATTCCGCCCCGGCGAGCGTTCAATTTCTGCCGGAGATAAACGACGTGTACAACATCGGCTCCGTGAAGGTAAACTCAAATCAGAACACGACACGAATCAGCTATAGCGTGGAAACGATGGCGGGGAAAAGTTCCCTCGGCCAGGACCTTTCGGCGGTGATCGGATTCCAAAACCCGCAAGGCGAGCGCCGCGGCGTCATCGTGGCGCTTTATAATTCCGATCACACTCGATGACTCAATTGGAGGCTCTTATGCGAAAGTTCGGCGTTCTATTTGTCATGCTGGCGACGGCCCTTGGGCTGGCCTTTTATTCATTTGCCGACGACTCATCCTCGTCCGGCGTGATGATCGGCGCTAAAGCGCCGAATTTCACGCTGCAGAATCAGAACGGCAAGAACGTCAGCCTGAGCGATTTCTCGGGCAGGATCGTGGTCCTGGAATGGACCAATCCCAATTGCCCGTTCGTTCAGAGACACTACAAGGTGAAGACCATGCAGACCCTGGCCGGCGACTATGCCGGGCGGAACGTGGCCTGGCTGGCGATCAATTCCACCAAGGACACGACCAACGAAACGGACAAACAGTGGGCCGATGAACAGCAGATCAGCTATCCGATTCTGAACGACGTGGACACAACCGTCGGCAAGGAATATCACGCCACCAACACCCCGGAGATGTTCATCATCGGCACCGACGGCAGCCTGCTCTACAAAGGCGCCATCGACAACGATCCGGACGGGGATCGCACCGACGGCAAAGTGAACTACGTGCAGAATGCCCTGGATGAAATCCTGGGCGGAAAAGCCGTAAGCACACCAGAAACCAAGCCATACGGCTGCGGCGTGCATTACCGCGACTGAATGTGCATTAAGAGGGTTTAACCGCGAAGCCGCCCGAGTAAAATCCGAACGCGAAGCAAATCCGAAGAATAAAACCACGGATTTCGCGGATGGGCGCGAATAAATTCAATTCAAGAATTTTGTCTTCATCCGTGCCATCCGCGAAATCCGTGGTTTAAATCTTTTTTCTCATCTTCGCGCACTCCGCGGTAAAGAGGCCGGAGATTTCGCTAGCGAGCGTCCTGTTGGATATTCTGCGCGATAAAGTCCATCGCTTGCGCCAGCGTGTGAACCACGGCATCGGGTTCGACGCCGGTGTTCACTTCCGTGGCGGGCGAGCGCGGCAACTCGGGATCAACAAACAGGATCGTGCGGCAGCCCACTTCCTGCCCCGCCTCCATGTCGCGCGGGGCGTCGCCGATCATCCATGAAGCGGCCAGGTCAATCTCCATCGCCTTGGCGGCTCTTAGAAGCATTCCCGGCTTGGGCTTTCGCAGATTGCTGTCCTTGCGATATTTTTCCACGACGGCCTGCGGATGAAACGGGCAATATTCGTGCTGATTGATGATGGCCTTGGGATTTTGGCGTGCGAGTAGTTCATCCATTTTACGATTGACGGCGAACACGGCATCCTCGCCGAAGAGTCCGCGCGCACACCCCCGATTGGTTGCTCACCGTGACGACGAGAAAGCCGAGATCGCGCGCCCTTGCGACGGCATCGGCAGCGCCGTCGATCAGTTCGACGAGATTCGGGTCGCCGAGATAGCCGTCGCTGACGATAAGCGTGTTATCCCGGTCGAAGAAGATCTCGCGCTGGAGCATGCGCCGGGATTATCGCCTTGCTAGAAGAATCCGCCAAGCAAGGCGGCGGCGGTTTGCTGGGTCAGGGAAAGGACAAAAACCCAGGGGAGGACGCCGAGCAGGACGATGCAGATGAGCAGGGGGATGAGGATCGCCAGTTCGCGCTGATCGAGATCGGGGTAGGGGGTGTGGGGCTGGCGCGGGTACCCGAGGAATATTTTGCCGTAAGCGCCCAGGCACGCGGCGGCGGTGATGAGGAAAGTGGAACAGGCGAGCAGGCCCGTCAGCCGCCAGCCAAAGTGCGCCCCACCGCCCGACCCCGGCGCTGAAGACGCCGATGAGGGTCAGAAGTTGCCCGACGAAGAGACAAAGTCCCGGCACGCCGATGGCCGCCAGCAGGGCGACGAAGCCGATCCCTGACAAGGCGGGCATCTCCGCTCCGACGCCGCCGAAATTGGCGATTTCAGCATGGCCGGCCCGGCTTTCCAGAATATCGGCGGCAACAAGCAGGAGCGCGATGGCCAGCCTGCGCCGTCAACATGAAGATGGCCGCGCTCACGCCGGCGGAAGCGATGGCGAGCAGGACGTATCCCATCTGAACGACGGCGAGATCCGCGATCATGGCTTTGAAATTTGCCCGGGTCAGGGCTCTCCCCGCGCCATAGAGAATGCTGAGCAATCCGAGCAGAACGATCAGCGGGCCCAAACCGCCCGCGACGTGAGGGAAAAGCGCCCAGGCGACGCGAATCAAGCCATACCCGCCCACGGTGGAGGCGGCGGCAAAAACAATCCCCAGGGCCGCGGGAGATTCGCAGTAAGTTTCCTCCGCCCAGAAATGCAACGGCACAATCGGCATCCGTGAAGCAAACGCGAGAAACGCCAACAGGAAAAGTGCCTTGCCTCCCCAGCCTTGCGGATATTGGCGGGCCAGCGCGATCAAGTCCCACGAATGGCAGCGGTCGTGCGCATCGAGCATGACGATGAGAAGGGCCAGCAGGGAAATGACAAACCAGAGGATGAAAACTTTTCCCGCCGCGGCGCGGCGCGATCGGCCCCACCAGCCGAGCAGAAAAAAAAATCAGCGGGAGCGTCAACACGGCGAATGCGAAAAAAAGCGCAGAAATCCAGGGCCAGAAAGCTGCCCAGGATCATCGTTTCAAGCAAAAGCAGGAGCGTGAAAAAACCCATCGGCCGCTCGATCATCCACGCGGCCCCGCTGGCGAGGGAAAAGAGCAGGGCGGTCAGAATCACCAGCGGCAGGCTGAGACCGTCAAGGCCGACGAGATACTGAGCGCCGATGGCCTGGATCCAATCGATGCGCTGCACGAGTTGGACGACGCCGCCGACGTCGCCGTAGGCGTACGGGCCGGCGGACCGCCAGTCGTAGATCGCGGGGATCGCCGGCAGCAGCGAGAGAAGAAAGACCGCGATGGCCGTTCCCAGCGCGATCCAGCGGATAACCGCCGGGTGGCGGACGATGAGAATCGCGATCGCGCCGGCGGTCGGCAGAAAAATGAGGATCGACAGCAGATAGTGTTGGACGATCTCGATCATGAAAGGGCGGCCGCCGGATAATCTAAGTCAAGTTGCCGCTACCGGCCAGAGGCTCGGAGGGTGTCCGAAGCCCGGCGCAGCAATCCGACCAGGGGCGCCCCGGCTTGATGAGTTTCAACCTGGCCGCCCAGGCGGGCGATCTGGGCGGGCAGCGAGGCGATCACATCATCCAGAAAAAGCCGGCGGCGCAGCAGCGTGTGCAGGAACCGGAGCGGCGGAAGCTTCAAAAGCAGATTGGCGGCGGTGAATCCGCGCAGATAAAGCACAAAACCGAGCAGCAGACCCAGGCCGAACGACCAGGGATAGACGGCGCGAAAAATTCGGGACGCGGCGTCGAGCTGCGCGTGGACCGTGTCGGTCGGGCGAGCTTCGTCCGTGTCGGCGCGCAAGTCCGTGTCCACCGGCCACGCTTCCAGGAAGCTCCCCGGCGCAGTGCACGGGATTGTCCTCTTGCGCATAACAATAATTTTCCGTTTCGCTCACGGCTTGCGCGAGCATCGGCTTGATCTCCAGCAGGCGGCTGCCCCCGATGATGCTGAGCACTGCCAATGCCGCGACGGGGAGCCAGAGAATGGTGCGCGGGTCGGACGGAGCGTATTCCGCCATCGCGCGCGGCTTGCCCCAGAAAATGAGCATCCAGCAGCGCGTAATCGCCAGAGTCGCGGCGCCGGCGGCGAGCATGGGAAGGGCGAAGACAATCCAGCACCACCAGGCGTGATGTGCCTGCCACTGGGCAAGCGCGAACGCTCCGGCGTGCGTGAAGATCATCTCCTGGCTGAAATACCCGCAAGTAAACGGCGCGCCGGACATCGCTAGGCCGCCAATGCCCATGGCGGTCGCAGTCAGGGGCCGCAGGCGGAGCAGTCCGCCGTATTGATTCAAATCGCCGCCGCCGTCGCTGGCGCGGGTCACATTCTCGGCGGACAGAAAAAGCAGCGATTTGAAAAAGATGTGCGAAAACAACTGGAAGAGCGCCCCGATCCAGCTCCCCAGCCCGAGGGCCAGAAAGAGCAGCCCCATTTGCGAAGTCGTGCCCCAGGCGAGGACCTGATCGACATCCGTTTGCACGATGCCGATAAACGCCGAGATGCTCCAGGAGAGGAGCCCGGCGACAAGGATCAGGCTCAAAACGCCGTGGGTGAGGAGCGGGAATGTGCGGGCCAGGAGAATGGTTCCCGCCGCCGCCCCGGCGATGGTTTGCAAAAGAGCGGACGCCGCGTGCGGAGCATGGGCGGCGCTGGCTTGCCACCCTTGCAGCGGAAAGAGCCGGGATTTTCCGGCGGCGGAGATGAAAAGAAGCAGGCCGACGCCGACGCGCGTGAAATGCCCAATCGGCGCGGGCGGCGTCGCCCCGGCGCGGAGAAGCCGCGTCAAGTCGGAAAGAGTCAGGTTCCCCATCGTGTGCGTCAGGGTGATCAGCGCCAGAAGGAAGGCGATGTCGGCGGTTGCGCCGACGAGAAATGCGCGCAGAGCTTGCTGGCGGGCGAGGGGATCGTGTTTGTACGAATTCAATAAATACGCCGCGACGGAAATAAGCTCCCAGAAGATGAAAATTTGCAGCAGGCTCCCGCTGATCGCCAGGGCCAGCGAGGCGAAGGTGAGGAAATTCAGCACGGTGAAAAAGCGCGGGAAATCCTGATCGTCGGATTGCGAGCCGACGGCGTGCGCGTGAACCAGCAGAGCGACAAGCGAAACGGCGTTGAAGAGAGCGATGGTCAGGCTGTCCACGTAAATAACCAGATCGACGAATCCCGGATGGTCCTGGGCAATGCCTCTGCCGATGGGCAGCCATTTGAAGGAGATTTCGATCGGCTTGTCGCCGGGGCCCCAGGTGAGGCCGTAGAGTTGTCCGCCGTTGAACCAGGCGATCATTCCCGCCAGGCTGCATGCGACGCTGGCGCCGACAAAGGCGGTAGCAACCCAACCGGCCAGCGGCCGCCCCATGCGCCGGCCGAGGATCGCCAGTAAAAGAAACGACGCCAGAGGCAGAAGCGTGGCGATGAGCAGAAGAAGGGCCGCCGTGGGCATGGGGAAGGGTTATTCCAACAGCGCGTCGATCTTGGCCGCGCTGATGAAATCGTTTTCGGTTAACCCCCCGGCCGAATGCGTGCTGAAGCGCACCTTGCAGCGGTTGTATCCAACCTCCATGTCGGGATGATGATCTTCGCGATGCGCCACCCATGCGACGGCGTTCACGAACGCCATCGTGTGATGGTAATTCTCAAACTTGAATGTCCGGGCGATCTCCTTGCCCTGGCGATCCCAATCCGGGACCTCGTCCAGGAGCAGCGAAACCTGCGCGTCGGTGAGCGCCGGCGTGCCCGGCGCACAAGCCTTGCAATGCTTTTCCAGGAGCGGCGATTTCATGGGCGGCTATTCTACCACCGATGGCCGTATCTGGCGAGAGCGCTTCATAAAGGGCGATTCCGACGGCCGTCGAGAGGTTCAAACATCGCTCCCCCGAGATCTGCGGAATCCGCACGGTTCGGTCGGCATGGGCCGAGAGGAAATCCCTGGGGATGCCGACCGTTTCGCTCCCGAAAATGAGCCAGTCCGTCGGGGCAAATCGCGCGTCCCAAAGCGATTTTTCGGCCTTGCTGGAAAAGAGCCGGAAGTTCTCGCCGCTTTGCTCGACGGCCCGGAAGAACGAGGCGTCATCGTCGTGAAGGGTGAGCTTGAGCCGGTCCCAATAATCCATCGCGCTGCGGCGGAGATTTTTGTCGCTCAGCACAAATCCAAAGGGGCGCACGAGATGCAGATGCGTTCCCGTGGCCACGCACGATCGGGCGACGTTCCCCGTGTTCGGCGCAATCTGCGGATGGATCAGGGCCAGGTTCAGACGGTGGGGCAGAATGTGCGATTCGGCAGTCATGCCAGCTTGGGAGTATACTTTCGCGCATGACCGATCGCGCCGAATATCTTTCCGGCGTCCGTACCGTCGTCGTCAAGCTGGGCACCCAATTGCTCAGCGACAAAAACGGGCGGCTGGACGCGGCGTTCGTCGCCTCCATCGCGGCGCAACTGGCGAAAATCCGCGCTGGCGGATTGCGCGTGGCCGTCGTCAGTTCCGGGGCGATCGGGTCGGGATTGGGCGAACTGGGTCTGGCCAAGCGCCCCGCCGATCTGGCGGCATTGCAGGCGGTGGCGGCGATCGGGCAGCGGCGGCTCATGGACGTCTGGGCCGACGCGTTTGAACCCCACAAATTGCACGTCGCCCAGCTCCTCCTCACCCGCCAGGATATCGACGATCGGTCGCGATTCTTGAATCTGCGGAACACCATCCTGGCCGTGCACGAGTTGGGGGGAATCCCGATCATCAACGAGAACGACACCGTGAGCACCGCCGAGCTGGAAAAAATATCCTTCGGCGACAACGACATCCTCGCGGCCATGGTGGCGCACGCCTTGCGCGCCGATCTGCTGGTGCTGCTGACGGTCGTCGACGGCGTGCTCGATTCGGACGGCAAGCCGGTCCGGATGGCCGGCAGCGTCGATGACGTTCGCAAACATGTTCGCGACGAAAAATCGGCGCTGGGTCGCGGCGGGATGGATTCGAAATTGCAGGCCGCGCAGATGGTCACCGACACCGGGGAGATGATGCTGGTCGCCGACGGGCGGATGCCGGATTTGTTTTCACGCCTGCTGGCGGGGGAGGAGATCGGAACTCTCTTTGCCCCGGCGGGAAAGAAGCGCTCCAGCCGCAGCCGCTGGATCGGGTCGCTGCGACTCAGCGGCATGCTCGTCGTGGACGACGGGGCGCGCAAGGCGCTGGTCGACCAGAATAAGAGTCTTTTGCCGGCGGGAATCGTGCGTGTCGAAGGGATATTTTCGCGCGGCGACCCCGTCGGAATCGCCGGTGCGGACGGCGCGCTCATCGGCCGCGGTTTGAGCAATTATTCATCCGAGGACATGGATCGAATCAAGGGAAAAAAGAGCCAGCAAATCCGACAAATGCTCCAGGAAGGGGCCTACGATGAGGCAGTGCATCGCGATAATCTGGTCCTGGAGCGGGTGAATCAAGCGTAAGCGGCTGTTTTATCAAGACGTTATTCACTTGCAGAATTTGGGCCGGATTCACGCGTTTAATGGGTGAAGGACCTAACTCACCGGACTGATAAGTGTCTGGTAAGTTGGAGAAGAAGAAACAAAAAAGGAGAAGGCCATGAAACGCCTCATGTTGATTCCGGTTGCCGCTCTGGTGCTTGGGCTTTTGCCCAGCATTGCGTCGGCTGGATCGTTTGTCGGTGTTGGGCTCGGTTACGGCGGGATCGGCTTCGGTTATCGCAATCACGGCTGGGGTTTCGGCCTCTCGCTGCCGATCGGCGGGTATTACGGCGGCGGCTACTATGGCGGCGGCGGCTACTACGGCGGAGGCGGCTACTACGCCGCGCCGGCGTATTACGCCCCACCCGCCTATTACTCGGCGCCCGGCTATGCCTATGCCGCCCCTGGGTATTACGCCCCGCCCGCTTACTATGCCTCGCCCGCCTATTACCCGACTCCGTATTATGCCCCCGGATACGTTTCGATCTACTACGGCGGAGGATTCCGCGGCGGGTATGGCTGGGGCGGCAGAGGATACTACTACGGCAGAGGCGGCTGGGGTGGTTATCACTACCACCACTAAGTGACCCGTTTCATGGCGGCCCTCAAGCCCGCGGAATTTCCGCGGGCTTCTTTTTTTCGGCAGCCTCTCCAAATCCCAGCCGCTGCCGCACGACATACAATGGCCGCTGCTTCACCTCTTCGTAAATGCGCCCGATGTATTCGCCCAGAATTCCCACCGAGATGAGTTGAATCCCGCCCAGGAAGAAGACCGAGAGGATGATCGTCGTGAACCCGGTGTATTCCTTTTTCTCGGTGAAGAAGGTGATGAAGTAATAAATCGCCAGGATGAAGGCGATGGCCGAGGTGGCGAATCCGAACCAGGTGGCCACGCGAAGGGGCTTGTTGCTGAAGCTGACCATCCCGTCCATCGCGTAGCGGATGAGGCGCGCGCAGCGTCTGCTTGGGTTTCCCCGCCGCGCGATCGACGCGATCGTAAAGCACGCTGGTCTGGCGAAACCCCAGCCAGCTTCGCAGTCCGGGAATGAAGCGATTGCGCTCTGGGAGTTTGTTGAATTCATCCACGACCGAGCGGTCCATCAGCCCGAAGATTCCCGCGTCCGGAGCATTAGGAAGATCGGTGATGGCGCGAAGGAGCGGATAAAACAAACGAAACCCGATCCCGCGCGCCCCCGTTCGCTGCGGCTGGTCCGCTCGCCGAGCACAACCTGAAACCCCTCGCGCCATTTGCCGATCATCTGCGGAATAATCTCCGGCGGGTCCTGAAGATCCCCGTCGATCAGCACCACGCAATCCCCCGAGGCAAAATGAATCCCCGCCGTTACCGCCGGCTGATGCCCAAAATTCCGCGAGAGAATCACCACCTTGATCCGCGCATCCTGCTCGGCAAACTCGCGCAAAATCCTCGGCGACTCGTCCCGGCTCCCGTCGTCAACCAGGATCATCTCCCACCCCTCCCCCGAGTTCTGCATCGCGTCCGTGATGCGCTGCCGAAGCTGCGCTCAGCATCTCCTGCTCATTGAAGATCGGAATAACAATCGAAACCATCCGGCGCGGAATCTTACCTCCCCCGGGCGAGATTGGAAAAACTCGCGACGAAGAGAAAATGCGAACACAGAGCACACAGAGCCACACAGAGGGCACAGAGTAGAAAGTAAAAAAAGCTATTTCTCTGCGCCCTCTGTGCTCTCTGTGTCCTCTGTGTCAGTTCTTTTGAATTCAATTGAGATTGCAATTCGCCTCGAATCGCCCCACAATTCCATCCATGGCGGACATGATCAAAGCCTACATCGAGCGCCACGCCGCGGCCGCGCAGAAGGTCGCCGACGAACTCGCCCCGCAAATCCAGCGGGTCGGGCAAATCCTTTGCGACGCGTTCGGGTCCGGGAAAAAAGTGCTCACCTTCGGCAACGGCGGTAGCGCCGCCGATTCGCAGCACCTGGCCGAGGAGATGATCGGCCGCTACGAGCGCAACCGCCGCCCGCTGCCCGCCGTCGCGCTCACCTCCGACGGCACCGCCCTCACCTGCATCTCCAACGACTACGGCTTCGACGAAATCTTCGCCCGCCAGGTCGAGGCCCTCGCGAACTCGGGCGACGTCCTCATCGGCCTCAGCACCTCCGGCAATTCCGCCAATGTCCTAAAGGCCCTGCAAGCAGGAAAGAAAAAGAACGCCATCACCGTGGCCCTCCTGGGCCGCGGCGGCGGAAAAATCGCCGGCCAGGCGGATCATTCCCTAATCGTTCCCCACGCCAAAACCGCCAACGAAGTCCAGGAGATGCACGTCATGATCGTCCATCTGCTCTGTGAAATAGTCGATCGCTGGGCGGCTGGGGAGAAGTAAGAACCCTCTAGTCCAGATCCACTTCCACGTCGGGAAACTTTTTGAAATCCCCGTCGAAAGTTGCGACGGCGATCTTTTCGGCGGCGGCATAGGCCGCGACGACGCAATCGACAAAATGCACTTTCCCGGCGCCGTAGCGATCCAGCGCGTTCAGTTGGATGTCGAGATCGGCCAGTTCGACGCCGGGGCTGGAAATCAATTGGCCGAGGGTTTGACTGATTTGCTCGCGAGGGCTGCGGTAAAACGATTCAAGCACAAAAACGCATTCGGCTAGAGCATTTCCCATTTTAAACTAGCGCCATCGATGCTGTTTTGCTAATCTCCGATTCAACAAGGAGGTTGCCATGGCATCGCAAACCGCTCTGACCCGTCGATGGATCATGTCGGCGTATCGTGCCGGCAAAGGCACGAAGGAGATTTCCGCGATCTTCGGCCGATGCGAGTCGGCCGTCCGCCGCGTGCGACAGGATGAACGTGAACGGGGGACGGCCGAACCGCTGCTTCATCTTCGTGGCCGCAAGGGGAAGTTGACCGGCGAGTTGAAGACTCGTTTGAGTCGGTTCGTGGCCGCCCGGCCGGATGCCACGCTCAACGAGATCAAAGAGAAGTTGGCGCTGGACGTGTCGCTGTCGACGGTCGACCGTTGGCTCAGGAAGCTGGGCCTCTCCTTTAAAAAAAGTCTCTCCACGCGTCCGAGCAGGATCGGCCCGACGTCGCCGCCGCGCGGACGCAGTGGCGTCGGCGGCTGAAGGACGTCGATCCCGAGCGTCTTGTTTTTGTGGATGAATCCGGGGCCAAGACGAACTTCACCCGATTGCGTGGCCGGTGCGGCCGCGGCGAACGGTTGTTGTGCAAGACCCCGGCCGGACACTGGAGCACGACCACCATGATCGCCGCGGTTCGGCTCGACGGCGCGACCGCCGGCGCGATTGTTCAAGGGGCGATGGACAGCGATGTTTTTGTCGCCTGGGTGCGTGAAGCGCTCGTGCCCAGCCTGCGAAGCGGGGACATCGTGGTGATGGACAATTTGCAGCCGCACAAACATTCAGAAGTGCGACGCCTGATCGAAGCCGCCGGCTGCGAACTGTGGTTGCTGCCACCCTACTCGCCGGATTTGAATCCGATCGAGATGATGTGGAGCAAAGCGAAGCAACTGATCCGCTCGGCGGAGCCCAGAACGTTCGACACCTTGGTCCGGGCTGTGTTCGCGGCAATGGACGCCGTTACGACCGAAGATGCCGCGGGATTTTTCCGCCATTGCGGTTACCGCCAGCCGCTAGTTTAATTTGGGAAATGCTCTAGGACTGCAGGGAGGACGACAAGCTCCAGTTCCCCCCGGTCGCACGCCGCAAACAACCGGGCGGCAATCTGGGCATTATCCTGAGTCAGGTGGCGGATGATCAGGTTAGTGTCCAGAACCCGCCGGGCGCTCATCGCTTCCCCATCCGCCGCAACGCGGTCTTCGCTGCCGCCTCGCGAATCTGCGCGAAATTAAGCGACTTTCCCTTGTTACTGGCCAAGGCGCCGGCCAATGATTGAGTGCCCGGATGTACCCGGATAATGGCGTGATCGCCTTCGACGGCGAACTCAAGCTTGTCTCCGGGCTTGATGTTCAGCGCAGTCCCTGACTTCACCGGGGATGGTCGTTTGGCCTTTGCTGGTGACCGTTGAATGCAGGGTCATGGATTCCTTACTTTATAAATATGCCTTACATTATGATTATGCCTTACAATCTATCGGGTGGCAAGCCCAATTCCTTAAGCATTCTATCTTGCCGTTCTACCCGCCGGTTTCTATGGCCCTAAGCGGCTTCGTCGTCGCCTTATCACTAGGCGTATTGCTCAAAATCGTCACCGTCCCATCCCGCGTCTTCTCAAAACTATGCACAACATTCCCATCCTTGTCATAAAACGAAACGGTCAGCTTGTCCGGCGTAAACAGCAGGTTCCCAAACCCAAGAATGGATCTCGAAAACGGCCCGCGGTTATCCCGGCGCATCACTCCCAATTTCTTTCCGCCGCCGCCCACGAGGACGAAGCTGGTGTGCCAGCCCGGGACTTCAAGATGTTGCAGGTCGTGGTCGTGCCCGCAGAGGTAGACGTCGAGGTTGTATTTCTTAAAGATTGCGCCCCAGGTGGTCATAAGGACGCCGTTGTCGCCATGGCTGCCGTTGCTGAAGATGGGGTGGTGCGCCATGGCGATGGTCCAGACCCCGTCGTGCGGCTTGCTCAGCTCGCCCTCCAGCCACTGCATTTGAGCGGCCCACTGGTCCGGCGGTATGGAATCCTTGTTGCTATCCAGAACGAACAGGCTGACAAGCGGATGATCCGCCGGGAAATCGACGCGATACCAGTGCGCGGGGAGCTTCCATCTCGATTCGGGATGGACGACCGAATATTGAAGCTCGATATCGGCCTTTGATTCCGGATAATCGTGATTGCCGAGGCTCACGTAAAATGGGAAATTCATGCGCTTGGGGTCGTACATCGTCTCGAAGAGATTTTGCCAGACCGGGTCATCCACGCCGGAGACCTTCACATAAAAGTTATCGCCGGCCAGGAGCATGGCCGTAACCGGCGTGGCTTGCTTCGAGACGACGTTCTCCAAATCGGATGCGACCGCGCGCTGGCCGGCACCCCCTCACCCCAATCGCCCATGGCAAAGAAATTAACAGTCGGCTGCGTCGCCGGTTGCGTCGTGGGTTGCGTAGCAGGGGGTGCATCCGCTTCGACGCGAGGAACGAAGAGAAGGCCCAGCAGAAGCAGCGGAAAAATAGCGCGGCGGAAAATCATCAGCGACATGATAGGGAAATAACCAAAAAGTGTTAACTCCGCGCTTGGGGAAGGTCGTCAGCGGAGGTCATACAACTCGGCTGCGCCGCCAGTGTAATCGTGGCTGTCGATCAGCTTGCCGTGACTGGCCAGGATTTGCTCATAGATCGGGCGTTCGCGGAGCGGGTCCATCGAGAAGACGATCCAGACGCGCGGTTTGCCGAAAAATTCCTCGAGGTCCTGCGTATACGCCGGTGTTCGGGCTGCCGAATCGTCCTTCCAAACGCCGCTAACCGGCTGCGAGCCCGGAATCGCCAGGCCCGGCTGAGTATCAAGATAATATCGCCCAAGCACATCCGAGCCCCATGGCAGATAAAGCGCATCGCCCGGCTGCCAATTCGATTTCACATACGCGATCGCCGGCTTCACGTCGTACCAGATCGGCCGATGGATTGAGTATTTCGTCTCCAAATAGACGGGATAGATAAAGAAGACGATCGTCAGAACAAGCCGAGCGGGAATCGTCGGCGTCGAGACGATCGCCATGACCAGAGGCAAAATGAACAGCGGCAACGCAAAGAGAATTAGTCGGTCGCCGAAGGGATATCGATGCAGGCCCGAGGCGAACAGTGTCAGCACCAGTGCGCCGAAAATCAGCCGGAATAATCGGCTTTGCCGAAAGAGTAATATCGCGCACCCGACGACGAACATCGCCGCGGCCAGCCACAGTATCCATGAAAAATGAGGATTCCCTCCCGGCGCGACCGCGACGGGGAATTCAAACGCCGTTCGCAGCGTCTTGGGATACCAGACAAGTTGCTCAGCCGAATGGGGAACCAGCGGGGCGAAGGAATTTTGATTCTCCCAATAGTCGGTGAGATACGCGCTGCTGGTGTAGAAGCGCGAGATAGCGACGTAGTTGATACCGAAGCTGATGAGCCACGCCGCGCCGGCGATGAGGATCGCTTTGAGCATCGGCCACTGTTTGGCGAAAAGATATTCCCACGGCAGGGCGAAGCCGACCCCGCCGAGGACGAAGAGGATCGGATGGGAGAACCAGATGAGCATCGTGCCGACGACGCCCAGGCGGATTAGTCCCCGGCGCGACTGGATACCCAGGGCAAGAATCATCACGACGATCGTCCACAAAACATCCGTGGAATATTGCTTCCCCTCGAACGAATACCGCACGGCCGGTTCGGAAAAGGCGAGAAAGGCAAGCGCCACAAGCGCTCCGGGCGGCGGAAGGACAACTTTGGCAAGTCGATAAAAGAGCGGCAGGGCGATTATGCCGGCGATCAGAGGAACAACGCGCATCGCCTGTTCGTTCGGCCCAAATAGCAAGGTGGCCGTCTTCTGCATGAGCAGGAAACCCACGGGAGACGCCTGGTCGCTTACCAGCGGGCGGAACAACCCGGCGAAAGATCGCGTGAGAATGTTG
Source organism: uncultured Phycisphaerales bacterium (assembly GCA_963844715.1). Lineage (GTDB taxonomy): Bacteria > Planctomycetota > Phycisphaerae > Tepidisphaerales > Tepidisphaeraceae > UBA1161. The sequence goes on from CAWJPJ010000008.1 coordinate 87,055, forward strand.
TAGTCGAGCACCGCCTCGGAATGCATGACGCCGCGCGGCTGCACGAACCGCCAGATGCGCAGAGCCGCGCCAATGACAATTATCGCCCAGCCCAGCGCGGGGCGTGACATGAACTGCCACGCTCTGGCGTAAAGGGGCGACTTGGCGGAAATCGTTTCAGTCGCGGTCATGTCGGAAAGATCGGCAGGATAATCCGTGTCATACAAAAATAACCCGTCGCCTCCACCCAACACGAATACCCACGATTGATCGTAACGCTTATACCGCGGGAACGACGAATCCGCGCCGGCAGGGTTCCGTTAATGCGCTAAAACTCCCGCGGCGGCAGCGGCGTTGTTGATCTCATGTGCGTCGGTGCTCACGACCTGATTGCCGTCGCGATTCTCGATGATTTTCTGCATAAGCTCGTCAAACGAGGCAAATCCGAGTTTCTGCGCGTAGGTGGTGACGTTCCAAAGATTGTTCGCCGGGACCGGCGTGATCGATCCGTAAATAATCGGAGGCGGGGCCGGCGGGCGCTGGGTTTGGATGGCGTCGGTCTGTGGCCGCAGAATCCAACCGGGGCCTTGAAAAACGTGGTCAAGCCTCGCCTCGGTCGCGACGATCGGATCCTGGCGGTTCGTGCTCTTGGTGTCAATGCGGATCACATTCGCGGCGCTGGGCATGTTAACCATCGCGACGTTCCGAAAGGTGACCGTCCGGCAGGTAATCGACTGCAACCCGCCGCCGGCGAGATCATTGTTCGGAGCCAGCGGCGCCCAGCTATATCCCCCGGCGTCGACGATCACGCGATCAAAAATATTTCCGGCCATATCGGCCGCCGCGTCGTTTCCAGCCAGAAAACATGAGTACGGGTTCCCGACGAACGCACAGTCCTCGACCGACCCGCCAATGCGCCCCTCGCATCCCCACGCGGCCGCCGCAACGGACAGCACATTCTTCAGCCGCACGTTTCGCGGCGACGGCTCGTTGATGTGGTCCTCCCCGATGTAGATGTTGTGCCGCATGAAGTTCGGCGGATAACCCCCCCAGCCGTCCGTCGGCTCCATCCACCCGCCATGATAAAAAACACAATTCTCGACCAGCAGATCATGCACGGCATAGGCGTACATTTGATAATTCTGCCCGTAACATCGCGCGAACGTGCAGCGATTGACGACAAACGTCATGAACGCCACCGCCGGCCTGCTGAGTTCCTGCGCCTCGATTCCCGCCCGGCAGAATCGGAAGCGGCAATCCTCGATGCAAACGTGATTTCCGCCCGGCGAGCCGTCCACCATTCCAATCGCCGTGAAGCGCACCGAAGGCTGCCCCGTCACCGACGGATCCCCCTGCGGATCGTAAAAATCCAGATGCTGGATGACGACATTTTCCGTGAACGTATCGGCGCCGCGCGGGCCCTTGATTCCCAAACTGCATTCCAGAACCGGCCGCGGCTGGGTCGCCGAAACGCCCAGCGCCGCCACAATCGCCGGACGGTCCGGGGTGCCGTTGATGTCAAAATTCGTATTGATCTGCCGAGACGTATAGACGCTTGCGCACTGCCCCGTGACGGGATCAACCACAAAATTGGGATTGTCCTCATCGTAGGCGCGAATCAAAATCGTGTTTGTCCCGGCGCGGCGGGCTCGCTCCAGGGCGGTGCGAAGATCGGGAGCATCACGCGGCTGGCAGCCGAGAATGATCGGATTCCCCGGAATCGGGAAATCGTGGCAGCCGTACTCGTCCGTGGGGAATTGCGAGAGCCACTTATCGCTCTCGTAAAATTTGTCCGGCCAGCCGGGGAGATTGACTTGCGCTTGCCCCAACGCCGCGGCGCACAAATAACCAAGCGCGACGACGGGAATCAAAATCCTGGCTCGATTCAAGCTGGGTCACTCTCCAGAAACCGTCTCGATGATACACGATGGGCGGCGGGATAATACACTGCGCAAAAAAAACGGAGGGCGGCCCTTTCGAGCCGCCCTCCGCCGTTGGGGCGATCACGCTAGCTCGTCGCCAGCGGCAAATTCGCGCCGGCGGTAAGTCCGTTGACAGAGACCATGTATGTGCTCGTAAGCGTGACGTTTTCGTAGACATCGCCCGTGGGCACCCCGGTGGCGGCCCATTCCGCGGGAGTCAGATACCCGCTTTGCACGCCGCCCTTGGCGTTGACGTAGAAGTATCCGCCCTGCGCCCATCCAGACGGGGACGGAATGGCCCAGACGTTGTCACTGATGGTGCCGAACATATCCAGATTGTTCGCGTCGACGCTGATGATTCCCTGACCCTCGCCGGTTTGCAGTTTCGGCGCGACCAGGAGGTTGTCTTCCACGTTGACGTTTTGCGCAATCCCGTTGCTGACGGTGAGGAATCCGCCGTAGGTCGAGGTATCGACAACCGTGTTGTGGATGAGATAGACGTCGCTCACGTTCCAGTTGAACGGCGCGCCTTCCTGGGCGTCGATGGTGATGGACTTCCCGTCCAGCGTGAACGCGTTGTCGCGCACCATGATTTGATGCGAACCCGGCGTAATCTGCAGGAACGTGTTGGACACGTTGTCTTCGAACACCACGTCGTTGACCGACGCATCGGTCGTCGCGCCCGGCGAACCGATCGGCCCGACGCCCATGCCGCCGTTCTCGATCTGGTTGGCGTAGATATATTCGTACGTCCCAAGCTGGATCGTGATGTCGACCTTCTGATTGTTGTTCAGCGTATTGTCCGCCACGAGCAATCCGTTGGCCCCGCCGCGGATCAGGCTTTCGCCCATTCCGGTGTTGACGTTGTTGCCGATGACCGAAATGTTTTGTCCCTGGATGAACGTGAAATAAGCGCTTAGCCCGGTCGCGCTGGGGGAGGAGTTCCCCTGCACCAGCACGTTATCCGGGTTGCTGTTCATGTTCATCGCGTTCAGGACGTTGACGAACGTGTTATCAAGAATGGTGATCTGGTTTCCGGCGATGAAGAAGCCGGACGGAATCGTTTGGGCGTCGTTGTTATCCGCGTAAATCGTGCTGAGAGTCAGCCCCTGCACGGTGAATCCCTGGGTCGTGTTCGACATCCCGATGATCGCGCCCTGGGTGCCGCTGGGCCCGGTGTATTCCAGGATAGGCTGCGCGCCCGATCCGTAAGCGCCGAAATAGACGTTCTGCAACCCGGCGGCGGTCAGTTCGCTCGTGGCCGTCAAATCCCACGTCCCGCCGCTCTGGAACAGCACGCGCGTATTGCTCTTCAGCAGCTGCATCACGCGCGTGATGCTCTGAATCGGATCGCTCGCGGACGTCCCGTCGTTGGCGTCGTTGCCGGTGTTGGAAACATAGATCGTCGCGCGGTTGTCCTGCATGACGCTGACGTCCTGCGTGGCCGTGCTGGTCTGGCCGTCCGAATTGGTGAGTGTCAGCGTGATCGTGTAATTGCCCGGCGTGGTGTACACGTGCCCGGCGGTGAAGCCGTCCAAGTTATTGTATTGCGAAGTCGGGTCTCCGAAATTCCACGTAACCGTGTCATTGATCGCGGCATCCGCGCCCGGCCCGAAATCCGAATTCGTCGCCGAAACGTTCAGCATCTGCTCCGGATAGACGGTTCCGCTGGTGGTGAGGGTAATCACCGCCTGCGTCCCATCGGCGGCCTTGTTGCCGGTGGGATCACTGCTGGGCGGCTGCGTGGGGGCCGATTTCACGACAATCGGCGGCGTTTCCACCGGCGTTGTCTGGACCGTCGTCGCGGTCGTGGGCTTGAATGTCTCGGACGAGCCGGGCTTCATCATATGGATGGAGCCGTCGGCGGCGACCACTTCAACATTGCCGGAAATCAGCGGCGAAACGTTAACCGTGTCGGTTTTGTCGCCCAGATCGACGACGATTTTGTTGATGCTCGGCGCGTTCTGCACCTCGCCGGTGTTGTCCGCCATGCCAAAGACGCGATTGTCCGTGGCGGTGCGCACATAGAAGGTGTTGTCCGCGCTGGTGTCGCCTTTAAGAGTGAGCGTTCCGCCGGCGAAAATCACCGCGGACATGAGGCGACGATCCTCAAGAGCTTCCCATCCCGCTTTTGAAATTGCTTTCTGGTTACGGCGTTTCATGTGATCCGCATCGACGCGGATTGCGGATCACTCCTCCACAGGATTAGGTAAAAGCGCGGCGGACTAGAAAATTGCCGCCGTCAAAAGTCGGCCGGACGGCGCACGCGCACCATCTTCACGTCCTATTAGAAAAGTTCGGTTTATAGCGGCGCGTTTAACCGGCTAATGACGGAGATCATAGCAAGCGACGAATTCGCCGTACGGATCGTCCTTGCAGCCCTCGCGGCCCATGCCGCTTAAGATGCGCAGGGCCATCTGCTCGTCGTTTACGCCCCCATGATCGCTCGGGTCCTCGAAGAACACCCACAGGCGCTTGCCCGCGAACGGCGCCAGTTCTTTTTCCCACCCGGCCCAATCGCCGGGCGCGGTTTGCTCCGGTTGAAATGTAATGTCTGTAAGGCCCATGCGCTCTTTGTAGTACTCCAGCGCATACTGACAAAACGGATAAACGTAATAAACATCCCCCGGCCGGCGATTCGCCGCGACGAACGCCAGGGCGTCGCGCATTTCGTGCAATTTGGGCGGATGGCGGGCGTAATCGGCCGTCGTCGTGACCGGCGAAATCACCAGCAGAATCAGGGCTAAAACGCCTCCCCAGCGCTGCGGGGCGGGGGCGCTCCAAAGCAGATCGATCCCCGTCCCAATCCCCGCCGCCAGGAGCGGCGTGAGGAAGAGAATCATGCGGCTCTTGAATGGAAATTTATGCAATACAGATGCGGCCAGGGCAAATAAAATCGGCAGCACAAGGACCGCGAAAATGCGCCGGTCGCCGCGCCACCAGGTGATGAGTCCCAATATGTAAGCCAGCGCCGCCAATCCGGAAAACGCCAGGGCAAGCGGGTCCTCGAACACATCGAAGAATGTTTTCTTGTACCAGATGAACGCCCCCCCGGATTTCGGAAACGGCGCAAACGCCCCGGCCGCCGACCAGAACGCCTGCATGAACGGATGGTGGCTCAAACGATGCAGCACGAAAATATAGTTGATGGCGAAACTGAGGACCCATGCCCCGAAGATGATGGACAGTTCCCTCGTATGCCTTGGAGAGGAAAGGAAACATTCCCACGCGCCGACCATGCCGATCGCCGCCAGCACGAAGATCGCCGGATGGGAAAACCAAACCGCCAGCCGCCGCCGCGGATAGAATTGCGATTCGCAATGATGAAAATGAGGGGTTGTTCGTGCGGTGCCAAATCCACCGGCGCGTGACCAGGAGCATGGCAACGGCCACCAGGACGTCCGTCGAATATTGCTTCGTCTGCGAGGCGTAAAAGTATTGCTTGGCCGAGAGCGCGATGATCGCCAGGGCGATGAGCCCCGCGCGCGGGTCAAAATCGCCCGGCAAAGTCTCCAGAAAAGAATCAGCGCAATGATGGAAGCGATCAGCGGAAAAAACCGCAGCGCCTTTTCCCCCGACCCGGCGAAATGCACGACCCCGCGCTGAACCAGCAAAAACCCGATCGGCGCCGCCTGGTCGTTATCAAGCTGTTTAAAAATCGCGAAGAACCCGCGATGGATAATGTTATACGCCAGCGCCGCCTCGTCGCGTTCCAGCGACCGATTTCCCAAATAAACGCGAATCCGCACCGCGATTCCGACGGCAAGCAGCCCCCAGCCGATCAGGCGGCTTTTCCATGCCGCCCGAGCGAAATCTCCGGTTATAGGGCTGGTCTGGCTCATCAAAAGGTATCGGCTTGGGCTTGAATCGCACTTGAAATCCCGGCCGAATGCCGCCAAGCTGTTCGCATGGTCGAAATCCAAATCGCTTACGAGGGTGATCTTCGCTGCACCCGCGCCACGTTCCCAGCGGCACGACCTTTCACACCGATGCGCCCGTCGACAACATGGGCAAGGGCGAATCCTTTTCCCCCACCGATCTGGTCGCGACCGCCCTGGGTACGTGCATGCTCACCATCATGGGAATCGCCGCCAATCGCATGAAGGTCGATCTCACCGGCACGCGCGTGAGGGTCACCAAGGAAATGACCACCACCGGCCCGCGCCGCATTGCCCGGCTCGGCGTGACGTTCGATATCCCCACCAAACTCTCCGCCGAGCAGAAGCAGCAATTGGAAGCTGCCGCCAATGCCTGTCCCGTTTGCAAGAGCATCCATCCCGACGTGGAAAGACCGATCACATTCAACTGGGCATAGCCGTTAATTTTTCGCCGCGCGGCTGGGTGAGATTGCGAACCAGATAAACGGCGATCGCCACGTTGATCGCGAAGATCGTCAGCCTGATGGACGTGAATCGCCGGTAGATTTCAAACACTTCGATGGGAATGAGCCCCGCTGTGGTCAGCACCGTCATCCATTCCGCCCAATGCTTCAGCAGCATCAATCCCACCCCTTCGGTCAGGAACATCGCGCGTATCGAGCGCGAAGACGATCGGAAGCAGTTTCAGTTCCCCATGCGACGAATAGACCTTGGCCAGCAGCTCCTGAACGTGCGGGTTTCCCGGCGAAACATGCAGCCGCAGCGCCCAGCGGATGATCACTTCGCCGATGTCTCGGTGCAGCAGCCTCAGCGCCGCGATGGCCGCCGCGCCAGAAGAACTCCCTTGAATAACTTGAATGCCCCAATCAGCCGCAGAACGCTCGCATGGCGATTCATTCCCCCGCAGTTATACCGGCGATTCCCGCCCAATGCGCGATACGTACTCGCGGAACCCCGCCGCCTGCTTCGCCAGGCGCAGATCGATCTCCGCGTCCATCAGCCGCCCGGCCGCATCCAACTTCGTATGAATCGCCGGTATGAAAACCCGATCCGGAAAAAGATGCGCTTTGCGATACGCGAAGATGTCCTGAAGATGCTCCACCGCGCGAAGCGAGCCGAACATTCCCGCCGATTCCCCCACAAACGCGACCGGTTTGTCCTGAAAACTTTCCGGAAACTTCAGCATGTCGATGAAATATTTCAGCACGCCGGGGAACGACCCGTTGTATTCCGGGCAAACGATGTGCAACCCCGACGCTTCTAAAATCCGATTTTGAAGGTTCACGATCGCCGGCGGCTTATTCTCGTAAGAGGTCGGCAGAAAAACCTCTGGAGGCAGTTCTTCCAGCGAGACCAATGAGACGGGGATGCCCGCGGCGCGGTAATGGCCCTCGACGATTTGGGCGATTTTCAGGGCGCTGGAATTGGGACGATTGGTCCCGCTGATAATCAGAATGTTGGAATCGGCCATGTCCAGAATGTCACGCGACCACGCCGTTCATCGCGCTTCGGGCTTGCTCGTAAACGCCCAGGCAGGCCTTGGCGGCGTCCGCCCAGTTGAAGCGGCGGACTTCGAAGCTGCCGTGCTGGCGCAAGGTGCTCGCCAGCGGCGGATGCCGCAGCACGGCGATGATCTTGTTGGCCATTTCGTTGATGTCCCAGAAGTCCACCTTGAGGGCATGCGTGAGGACTTCCGAAACGCCGGATTGTTTGCTGATGATGACCGGGACGTCGTGGCTCATCGCCTCCAGCGGCGCGATCCCGAACGGCTCAGATACGCTCGGCATGACGTACAAGTCCGCCATCTTGAAGACTTTTTCCACGTCGTTCCCGCGCAAGAACCCGGTGAAGAGCACCTTGTGCCCGATCCCCATGCCGGCGGCCATCTCGATGGTGCGGCGGATCATGTCGCCCGAGCCGGCCATCACGAACTTCACATTGTCCATCACTTCCAGGACTTTCTTCGCCGCCGCCAGGAAGTATTCCGGCCCTTTCTGCATGGTGATGCGGCCCAGGAACAGGACAATCTTTTCGTCCTTGTGGATGTTGTACTTTTCCAGTTCGCCTCCGTTCCCGTTCGATTCGATGGCGTTGTAAACGACTTCCACCTTCGCCGGATCGACGCCGTAATGATGCGTGATCAGGTTCTTGGTGAGATAGCTTACCGCGATGATCTTCATCGCCCCGTGCATTCCGCGCCGTTCGATGTCGTAGATTTGCTGGTTTACGTTCACCCCCGACCGGTCGAATTCCGTGCTATGCACGTGCACGATGAGCGGCACGCCCTTGAGCGCCGCCACGGCCAATCCTGCGGGGAAAGTCATCCAGTCGTGCGCATGAACGATGTCGAAGGTCTCGTTGCGCGAAATCTCGGCGGAGAGCATGGCGTAGCGCTGAATCTCCGAGAAAAGATCGCCCCCGTATTGCGATTTGACCGTGCCTTCGGCCCCGATGAATCCCGGTGTCGAGCCGGGCCGGGAAAGCTGCGTAATCGGTTCGGGCATGTCCGACAGGGTTACCGGGGTCGCCTTGAATTTTCTCGCCGATGCGCCGGCGCCGTTCCGCGGCGTATTGCGAGGGCGACTGATACGGATCGGTCAGCGCCGCGTCCACCGTGCGGAACGTCACATGATCAAACTCATCCAGGCGGAATTCCGTCGTCGGGGACGCCAGCGGCGAACCGCGCGCGCGGGCTAACCAGGCGGACGTGCGTCGAAAACGGCGTCGCGACCGGCCGCGGCAGCACGAACATGATGTCCGTGCCGATACTGCTCATCGCCTTGGTAAGACCGTAGCAGGCCGTACCCAGACCCCCGCTGATGAACGGCGGGAACTCCCAACCCAACATAAAAACGCGCATCATCGGTCAAGCACTTTCCGGTTTGTTGGTCCAACTCCCGCCTGCGCCTTGCGCAAAATTCCGGCGGGCTAAATTCTAGGCTCCCTCTCTGCACAAAATTTGGACAGTTGGCGACGCACGCCATCCGGGGCCCACTTCCTTGAGGCCGACCGCAAAACACTGCCCAATTTCAACGGCTGAACACTCTGCTGGGCAAGCGGAGACGAACCGTTACCAGCTACATCGGATGTATCCGCCCTCTTCGATAAGTGCGTTCACAGCCAAAAGTAGCCTTAATTCGCCTCCCAGGGACTTCGTATTAAAACCCTAGCGGGCTGGAAGTCAATGAGCAAAAATTTCTTCTGGCTTACCCACCTTTCGTAAATCCTTATCCGTCCATACCGAACAAACGATATGGGCTCTCTGGACTGCCCGTTCCGCAAATGTGATACCGCACGGCCAAACCGCCAATAATTTGTCCGCCTCAGTTCTGCGCATTGCACACCCATTAAGCATTCATTAGCAACGGCAAAAATTGCACGATGCATCATCGCCGGATAAGTTCGGGTTAATGCCTCCCCCGGTTCCAGTCATTTATTCCCCACGTGTCGTGGTCGAGCGCCTCTCCCTCTTCGGCCGAGCGACCGCCCTGGCGTCGTCCGTCGGGTGTCTAGCCCTGCTGATCACCGCGGCAAAGCTCATCCCCAGCCCAACCGGCGTCGGCACGCATACCGAGCTGACCATGCCCCCCTGCGCCTTCCTGGCCCGGACCGGCGTCCCATGCCCAACCTGTGGAATGACAACGAGTTTCGCCTGGTTCGTCCGGGGTAATTGGCTGGCGAGCTTCTACGTCCAGCCGATGGGATTCGTCCTGGCGATGCTGGCCGTCGCCGTCTTCTGGGCGGGGCTTTATATCGCCGTCAGCGGCAGGGGGATCCATCGTTTGCTTCGCTTCATCCCGCCCCGGTATTATGGTGTCCCGCTGACGACCTGGGCGATCCTCGCCTGGGCCTGGAAGATATATATCCATTTGCACGGCCTGGATGGCTGGAGCAGCTAGAGCAGTTTCCTAACCCGCCGGTTGTGAGGAATCGTTTGGACAGCCCGTCGCTCGATCGCGGAACTCTTGCCGCCTGCTGCCGATCAATTGTTTTGCTCGGCCTGCTGATCCTTCCGGCCGGCTGCAACGCCGTCGGCGCCGTCGCCAATGCAGTTCCCGAACCCATGGTCGCCGCCGCGTATGGCGGACTGAAAAATCAGCATGTGGCCGTCATGGTCTGGGCCGATAGCGCGACGACGTCCGATCATCCGACCATCGAAGCCGACATTGCCAAGACGTTGTCCGGAAATCTCCAGGAAGCGGCCGACGCGGGGTGTGGGGACGTCAAAAACATTCAATGGATCGGGGTCGACCGGATTCTTCGCTTTCAGGAGGATCATCCCGAGATGGAGACTGATGCCGCCGAGGACGTGGCCCTCCGATTGCCCGTCCCCGCGACGAGGCTGATCTACATCGAGGTCGCCGCGTTCTCCCTTCATTCCGACGAGGCCGTCGATCTCACCCGCGGCTCGGCGACGATCAACATCAAAGTCATCGAAATCGCCGCAGGCAAGGCGACCGTGGCTTATCAGGAGGACAACATCAACGTCATCTATCCCTCGGATGCGCCGCCGGAAGGATTGCCCGGCTTGGACGAGGATCACGTCTATCACGAAACGATCAAGGCCGTCGGCGACGAGATCGGCAAGCGCTTCGTCAGCCATGAATCGGATGTTCAATGAGTAAGATTTGGTCCATTCTGTTCGGCGGTATTTGTGCGGCGACGCTGCTCGCGGCAGGGGGGTGCCAGGCCGCCGGGGCCGCGGCATACGCCGGTACGCCGCCGGACACGATCAAAGCTCAATACGTCCTGCCCAAGGCGCCGACCCTCGTCCTGGTCGAAAGCTACGGCAACGCCGGGGAGGCGACACTCTATGCCGATCAACTCGGCGTCGCCCTCGTCCGGCAGCTCAAGGACCATCAGGTCGGACAGGAAGTCGATCCCCAACTCCTCGCGAAACTGCGCGAGGACGACACCGAAAAATACGACAAGATGACCATTGACGGCATCGGCCGCGCACTCGGCGCAAAACAGGTCATCTACGTCAACGTCATTCGTGCCGAACTGGAAGACCCCTCCGGCAGCGCCTCGGCTCGCGGCGACATCGACTGCATCGTCCGCGTCGTCGATGCCGCCACCGGCGAAACCCGCTGGCCTCCCGAAGCCTCGGATGGGCAACTCATCCAGATCCAAACCCCCTGGCTCCACAGCGATGCACCGATCCCCACGCGGCCTGATGTCCATCAGGACATGGTCCAACGCACCGCCGACGCCGTCGCCAAGCTCTTCTATGAGTGGGAACCGGATTCCCCCATCCAGGAAACACCCCAGCCCGCCCCCGAATAGACCGTAAGACTAACCCTGAAACGCCGGCGGCTGGGGCTGATGGCCGTGTTGCATCTCGTCCCCCTTGGCGTGACGCAGCGCACCGCCATACAAGTCGAGATAGAAGTAGAGCAGTTCCTTGTTTCCAACCAGCCGGCTGGTCTCGTGGCGGAACCGGAATTTCTTGAACACCCGGATCGCCAGCTCGCGATCCATGAACGTATCGAGCGTCATCTTCAGATACTGGTTTTCCTGACAGAATTTCAGCGCGGTTTCCACCAGACCCGACCCGATTCCCCGGCGGCGAAAGTCATGAGCCACCCGCAAGCGCCGAATCTGCCCGGCGCTCTCCTCCTCATAATGCTGCACGCCGACCATCCCAACGATCTGACTTGTCTCGATTTCTGCCACCCAGAAATGATTCCCCGGCGCATGCATGTAGACCGCTTCGATATTGTCGATATCCGCCCCGGTGTCGTTTTCCGCCAAATGACCGCCGTTGAGCCCGCCTTCATCGTAAAGATTTCGGCAGGCCCGCAGATCTTCGGGCTGAAAACTACGGATTTTCCAGGTTGGTTGCGGCACGGTTCGCCTATTCTAGCACCGCTCAATGCCGCCCGGAGCGCGCCCTTTCAAATATTCACAGGCAGATGTTGAAGTACGTCCGTCTGGAGGTCGAGCACCGCCACCGATTTTCGCGCCGCGCGATACAGCGCCCCGGGATTGATCACCCGAAGTTTTCCCGACCGGTCGTCCCGGGCGACGTGTGTATGTCCATGCAGGAGATAGTCATGCGTGTTTCCGCTGATGATCCGCCGCATGATCTGGTGGTCGTGCCCGTGGGTGAGGGCGATGATCTTCCCGTCGAGTTGCAATTCCGCAAGATCGCCCCGGCAATCGACCCCCAATCCCGCCGCATACGCGCCAGCTCCTCGCGATTGAAATCCGTATTGCCCCAGACAAAGATCACTTTTTCCCCCGCCATGAGATCGATCACCCGCTGCCCGCCGACGTCTCCGCAGTGGAGGAAGATCTCCGCGCCATTTCTGCGCAAAACCTCCATCCCCGCCGCCATCGCTTCCACCCGGTCGTGCGTGTCGCTGAGAATTCCGATCCGCATGGCAATCAGAGCATTTTAATTAGCTCTACAGTCGTCGCAAATGAAACCCGCCGTCCACATGGATCACTTCGCCGGTGCTGTAAGGGAGCAAATCGCGCGCAATGGCGCAAACGGCCCGCGCCACGTCCTCCGGCTTGCCCCACCTGGGTATCGGGTTGATCTTGTCCTGCAAGATTAACTGATCGTACTTCGCCTTAACCGCGGCCGTCATGTCCGTTTCTACAATCCCCGGACGAATTTCATAAACATTGATCCCGTGCTCGGCCAATCGCGCGGCGTAAAGCTTCGTCATCATCGCCATCCCCGCCTTGGCGACGCAATAATCCCCGCGATTGACGCTCGCCGCCTCGGCGCTGACGGAGGTAATGTTGACGATCTTCGGCGACCCGATCGGCTTGACGTCGATCATTTTCCGCGCGATAAGCTGCGTGAGAAAATACGGGCCCTTGAGGTTGATCGAGATCAAGCGATCGAAGCTCTCCTCCGTGGCTTCGAGAATATCCGCGCGGGCCGTGGGAGCGACGCCGGCGTTGTTCACCAAAAGATCGATCCGCCCGAAAGCGTTCCAGCCTTCCTCGGCCAATCGCTTGCGATCGGCGGGGTTGCTGATGTCCGCCTGGATAACAATCGCCTTTGCCCCCAGCGCCTCGGCTTTCTTTTTGGTTTCCTCAGCCGCGGCGGTGTTGCCTGCATAATTGATGATCACATTGAACCCATCCCCCGCCAGCCCCAGGGCGATTCCCCGCCCGATCCCGCGCGAGGCTCCCGTGATCAGCGCCGTCCTCCTTATTTGGCTCATGACTTGCGCTCCCTACGCGATGTGCCGTCCGTAAAGTCGCAAAATCCCATCCACCAGAATGTACCATCCCAGGCAAAAGGTGATGGCATAAACTATTTTAATGAACAACTGGTCTTTCATGCGACGGTTGATCCATTTTCCAAAATCGCCCCCACCAATACCAGCGGCAGCAACTCCAGGGTCAATTTCAATTCAAAATGACTGAATTGCCCGCTAAACCAGTAGGCGGGCAGTTTGGCGGTGTTGAGGATGAAAAAATAGACCGCGCACGTCCCGACATAAAGCTGCCGATCCATCGAAAGGGGCAGCAAATACATCGCAATAATCGGCCCCGCAGCATGCGCCATGGTGGAGCTCGACCGCCGCGAAACCGCCGGTCAGATGCGACCGCAGCGGCTCACGCAACAGATGCCGCCGAGATCCGCGCCAGATCCGCCACCAATGCAGCGAAACCAGCAAAACCGATTCAATTCCGATCTCGATGCGAATCAGCGCCCCGACAAGATTAGCCTGCCGATGAAGAAACCACAGAAGCACGCCTCCCAGCGCCACCCCCACGGCCGTCCCGGGAAGCAGCTTGATCACGTACTGTTTCGCCGGCCCGGCAAAGAAGAGATCCCAATACTGCCACACCGCCAGCAAATCCCCCACGATCAAAAGCGGCAAAAGCAACCCCAGCGCCATCTCCGACCCCCGCCCCGGGATATTCCCAAACGCAATCGCCACCATCGGCACGATCATCAGCCCCACACCGCTGCCAAACCCGCTCTTAGTGATCCCGATGAGCAGTACCGCCGCGAAAACCAGCACCCACCACATGGCGCCATAAATACCTTGAAATCGGGCGATTTGCGATTGATTCGGCCGCAAGGGTGCCGGGCCGGGTGCCCGTGGTATAATCATGCGGCAAAAATGATTTCACTTTTAAAGATTAAATCTGCTGAACTCGCCGACCTATGCCGCACCCATCGCGTCGCCCGTCTGGAGGTGTTCGGCTCCGCCGCCGGAGACTCCTTCGATCCCCGTCACAGCGATATCGACTTTCTGGTGGAATTCGAACGCGATGTGGATATGGGGCCTTGGCTCGCGCGCTATTTCGACCTGAGGGAAGACCTCTCCCGCCTGGTCGGGCGCCCCGTCGATTTAGTGATGATCTCCGCCATGAAAAACCCCTACTTCGTGCGCGAGGTCAACCGTACCCGCGAACTTCTCTATGCAGCCTAAGACCCCAAAGCTGCTGGCGGACATCCTCGACGCGACCCGATTTATCCTGGATTCCGTGCAGGCCAAAACACTCGAAGACTACCGTGCCAACCGAGCGCTACGTCAGGCGATCGAACGGAATTTCGAAATCATCGGAGAGGCGGTCAATCGACTCGGCCGCATCGATCCATCCGTAGCTGCCAAAATTTCCAACAGCGCTCGCATTGTCGCATTCCGAAACTTGCTGATCCATGGATATGACCTCATCGACGACAAGGAAGTGTGGCAGGTCATCACCGGTTCGCTACCCACGCTTCTGGCCGAAATTCAGGCGTTGCTGCCGCCGGCGCAGCCTTAAGAAAAAGGGCCATTTGAACACATGGCCAATGGATGACGGCACGCGGCGGTCGTCGCCGCGTAGCGGGTCGCCAAACGGTACAATTCCCGGCGTGATGGGCGCAGAACATTCCCAATTCGCCGCCACGCGCTGGACCATCGTCCTCGCCGCCGGCAACTGGCGCGCACGGCTCCGACGCCCGCCGAGCCATGGGCGAACTCGCTTCGCTCTACTGGTTCCCGCTCTATGCTTATGTCCGTCGAAAGGGGAATCCGCCGGCGCAAGCCGAGGATTTCGTCCAGGGATTTTTCACCCATCTCCTTGAGAAGGATTCCCTCGAGACCGTCGATCCGGCCAAAGGAAAATTCCGCTCGTTTCTTCTGGCGTCGCTCAATCATTATCTCGCCAACGAATGGGACAAACAGCGAGCCGCAAAGCGCGGCGGCGGCAAAAAGATCGTGCCTCTGAACGGCGCCGACGCCGAAGCGCGCTACGCCGCCGAGCCCGTCGATGAGATGACCCCCGAGCGCCTCTTCGAGCGGCGCTGGGCGCTGGCGGTTCTCGATCAGGTCCTCAAGCGATTGCGCGACGATTATCACGCCCGCGATCAGGATAAAATCTTCGCCGCCCTCGAGCATCTCCTAATTGGCCAGGATGGCTCGACCTATCCCGACATCGCCGCCAGGCTCAACATGACCGAAGCCGCCGTGAAAGTCGCGGCCCACCGCCTGCGCCGCCGCTACCGCGAACTCTTGCGCGACGAAATCGCCCAAACCGTGGCCGATCCGCCGCCTTGTGGATGAGGAAATTCGCCAATTGCTCGCCTCCCTGTAACCTTTGGGCGCCGTTTGCTTTTGTAAAGGGCGACGCAAACGGAGTCGAAAAATGAGCCAACCCAATTCATGCCCGGAATGCGGCGCTCCGCTGCCCGCCAGCGCCCCGCGCGGACTATGCCCCGCCTGTCTGCTCGAGCGCGGCCTGGAAACCAACACCATCGCCAACCCGACGATGATTCCCCCCACCCAGTGGCTGCCCCCGGCGGTCGAAGAAGTGGCCGCCCGATTTCCCGAACTCGAGATTCTCCGCCTCATCGGCCGCGGTGGCATGGGCGCCGTCTATCAGGCCCGCCAGAAAAATCTCGACCGCGTCGTCGCCCTCAAAATCCTCCCCCCGGAGATGGCCCACGCCCCCGCCTTCGCGCAGCGATTCGCCCGCGAAGCCCAGGCCATGGCGCGCCTCAATCACCCCCACATCGTCACCATCTATGAATTCGGCGAGCGCTCCGGCTGGTATTTCTTCATCATGGAATTTGTCGACGGCCTAAATCTGCCGCACGTGCTCAATAGCGGCCACATCTCCCCCCAAGAAGCCCTCGCCATCGTCCCCCAGATCTGCGAAGCCCTCCAATACGCACACGAGCACGGCATCGTCCATCGCGACATCAAACCCGAAAATATTCTCCTCAATAAACAGGGCGACGTGAAGATCGCCGATTTCGGCCTGGTCAAACTGATGGGCCGCGACGCCGCGCCCGAGCCGATCATGGGCACCCCCAAATACATGGCCCCCGAGCAGCGCGACCGTCCCACCGAGGTCGATCATCGAGCCGACATCTATTCCCTCGGCGTCGTCTTCTACGAAATGCTCACCGGCAAAACACCCGATAAATTGATCGAACCGCCGTCCAGAAAAGTCGTCATCGACGTTCGCCTCGATGAGGTCGTCCTGCGCCCCTGGAAAGGGAGCCGCGGCGAAGATATCAGCAGGCGAGCGAAGTAAAAACGGTCGTCGAGACCATCGCCGGCGATTCGCCTCATGATTCCACACCCGATCGCTTCGCCGCCGCCTCCGCACAGACCTCACAGAATCTTTCCCCCTGGTGCCGTCTCGTCGAACTGATGGTTGGAATCCGTTTCACCTCTCCCGTGGCCATCGCTCTGACGAATTTGTCGGCCCTTGGATTTCTGGGCTTTTTGGGCAATCTTCGCTATCTGGATTCGCTCTGGCCTCCCTTGGCATACTGCGCACATCTCTCCGGCCTGTTCGGGCTTTTTGGGTTGATCGGCTTCGCCATCGCCATCGAATTCCCCGCCGCGCGCCGCCGCGCAAGGGCAATTCGGGAATCTGGCGGACCGGGTTCCGCGGGATCAACTTAACGGGCCGTCGGTCGGCTTACTTCTCGTCGGAATCGCCAACTGGCTCTTCCACGTCGCCGCCGTCATTTATTTCGCCCACCGCAATCCCGCCGCAGCCGGCACTTTGATTCCCATCATCCTCTCCGCATTTGTCTGCGACAGCCTGATCATTCTCGCGGCCCTGAAGATGCGAAATCTCGAACATCGCGGGTTATGCATCGGCGGCTCCATCCTGGCCCTGGTGACCGCCCCGGGAAATATCATCGGCCTGCCAATCGGAATCTGGTCCCTCGTCGTCCTCAGCCATCGCGACATCAAAAATGCGTTTGCCCAATCGGTCCAGACTACGCCTCGCGCTGGCCCAGCCCATTCCCACCGCGCCGGCGTCGGCCGCGGCCTTCTCTTTACCGCTCGCATCAACGCAACATTCTGGCTCCTCGGCTTCGGCGTCCTGTTTTTCGGCGGGGGCCCGCCCAACCTCCTTCACGAACCCCCGCGCGTTGAATGGGAATATGCCGGCACGACCCTCATCTTCGCAGGCTTGGCGATCGGATTATTTCCAGCCCGAGTCTCAGCCGACACCTCGCGCGCCGCCCGTCAGCGCCTCCATCGCCGCAAGTCTTGTGCTTTCCGGATGGGTGATATTCCTTGTGGCCGAAGGACGAATCCACGCCCTCTGGTGCATCGACTGGGCCGCGCTCATCGCCGTCTTCTATTTGATTGCCGGTTGGCTGCTCACTCCGTCCAACCGCCGGCGAGCCGTCGCGGCCCTCGTCGCCGCCTCCACTCTCGGAATCGCTTTGACTTACGCGTTAACTTACATCTTGGTTTTTGGAGTCTTTGCCTCGCGCCACACCACGCCGCAGGATGTGATTGCGGAAAAAACTCATGCCGGCCTTGCCTGGACGGAAATGGACAGGGAAACCTCAAGTGACGCTGTCATGCAAAAAATTCAGGCCGGCATTGTCCACCAGCTCGCGGATTCCGGAGCTTCGATCGACACACTCATCCTCAACAGCATCGGCGACAGCCAATCCGGCACCTCTTTCGAAGTCACCTATAGCGGTCTGATTCATTTTAAATCCCCCAATGGAACAACCCTCGATCATGCGAGCGGCAAATTTGATATGTCCTATATCGGCGGCGGCACATGGCAAGGGTCGCTGGCGGGAATGACGATCACCGTCCAAGTCGCAACCGTCGACAACATCGACCTCCCCTTCATCAACGATCCCGACGCGATCGGCCAGTGGCAGTCCGTCGATTTCGTCGCCGATCCCTCAATGTTCAATCCCGACCATCCAACCTCCACCGGCAGCTTGTATTTCAAGGGATTGACCTTGCTGGCGGATGGCAAGACGTCCGAGCCGTGGTTTACTTGGACGAGGGGAACCCTCATTCACCACGGCGACAAAACCGCCAGCCACTATCAGATGCAGGATATCCAAGGGCAAAAATAGGGAATTATATACTTGAGTCCCGTTAGGCTTGCATCGATTTGCTCACGTCGATACGATTTCCGCAAATAAACGCCGCCCTGACTCACGAGGTCCGGGCGGCAGGGTCGGCCTGTGATAGAGGCCAACCGATGCCTATCGTAGCATCCGTTGTGATTCCCCTCTACCCTTGTCGTTACCCGCCCAAAAGGGAGTTGGTTTTATGGCAAAGGACAGGGATGTTCCGAAGCCCGATCGGTCTGGCGAATCTCATGCAGAGCATTCGGGCGCTAGGCGATTTTCTCGTGGGGATGACATAAAGGCTGGAAGGCCGACCCAAGAGCCGAAACCAGATACCACGGGGAGCAGCGGGCCGAGGAAAGACGACAGCCAGAATCAGGGCGGGAACAAAGACGAATGATTTAGACGGAAAACTTGCCGATCAGAAAACTCAATAGGAATCCATACGCCACGAGGACGGCCAAGCCCTTCGTCCAGAAAAACGCGATGGATGGCCAGTTGACCTCGCGCCGGACATGGAATTCTATATCTTGATCGTGGCCAAGCTGTTTCTCCTTGTGCCGATGAATGAATCCCCATGCAAGCGCCCCGTAAGCATATTGCATAAAATCACAGGCCAACGACAAAACGGCCAGCGCGGCGGCGATAATCAGCGGCGAGGCAACGTGATATCGCCCAGTGGATTCGGACTTGAAAATCCACACAACAGCTAACGCGGCCATGGCCAGTTGGCGAGACAGGTTGCTCATCTGCGCCGAAAGCTCGTGGTAACATTCCAATGCTCCGCTGAGTTTCATAATGCCTCTTTTCTCATTTCTTTTTTGGACTGTGCGGGCCTCTTACTTTGTTTTTTCTTGGATCGCTGCCTCGAAGCCATCGCTTCTTGCTTGCGTTTTTTCGGCTTAGTCTTTTTGGGCGGGCGATAGCCAAGAACCACGTCGGTAATCGCGTCTAGCGCCTTAACATCGGTCATGCGATCAGTTCCTTGTATGTGATTCGTTTGCCGGGCGTTGCTTGGACGAAGCTGGCCAGCCGCGAAAGCGTATGGCGACGGACGTTACCATCGTTCAGCCTGAACGCAAACTCATCGACATAACGGCCCAAATGTTTTTCGCTGGCGTGGTGGTAAACGCCATGCAGTCCGCGCTTCAAAACGGCCCATACGCTTTCGATGCTGTTCGTCGTCACTCCGTCTCGGACGTATTCGCCGGTATTGTGATTGATCGTCGCATGCTGGAAGGACGCTTGAGAGAGTCCGGCGTAGGCGGCGTGCTCATCTGTGTGGATTGTTGAGCCGGGGACGACGTTGGCCATGATTTGCGGTTGGAGGTTCGCCGCATCAGTTCCCTGTACATGCACGGCCTTTGTGCGTCCGCCGCGTTCCCGCATACCGATCACTGCCGACTTCCCCACTGTCCCGCGTCCGGCGCGGAGCTTCTTGTCGCCATGCTTGTTCTTTTCCTTACCGCCGATGTATGTCTCATCGACTTCCACGATTCCCTGTAAAGCGGCCAAATCACCGGCACAGGCTTCCCGCAGACGATGCAGAACAAACCACGCTGACTTTTGGGTGATGCTCAATTCCTTGGAAAGCTGGACCGACGAAATACCCTTGCGAGCCGTCACCAGCAGGTACATCGCATAGAGCCATTTGTGGAGCGGGACGTGTGACCGCTCAAAGATCGTCCCGGTGCGGACAGTGAAATCCTCCGAGCAAGCGTTGCAGCGGTAGTAGCCGCCCTTGCGGGTCGTGATCCGTTCGCCGCTTTGGCAATGGGGGCATTTAACGCCGTCCGGCCATAAACGGGCCTCCAGATATTTTCGGGCGGTTTCCTGATCGGGGAACATCTGGAGGACTTCAAACGTGCTGATCGTGATTCTGTCCTTCATGCCCAGATTTTACCGGGAATGGTCAAGGGAGTCAAGTATATAATTCCCCAAAAATACATGTTCCTCGAATGGAAGAGCGGCGACGTAACCATCCTGGGCATGAAGCCATATTATTACGTTCTGAAAAAAGTTGACGTCTCGCAAACCGCCCCAACGACCGACTCATCCTCGTCGTACTACCTCCTGAAAAAACTCCCCCCCTCAACATCCGCTCCGGCGAACCAGTGAGAAATGCGAAAACATGGATTTCCCTCGCGCTTAGATGAGCGTCGCGCTGACATCCGTTCCCCCCTGCCAATCCGCGGAATACGCCGTTCACAAAAATGTGCCACTTATCATTTCTCCCGCACGCCCATCCACAAAGGCGCCGCCAATACCGACCCCAAAAACGGCGCCGTCAAATAAACCCAAAGACTCGCCAAATGCCCGCTCACAACCGCCGGCGCCAGCGAGCGCGCCGGATTCATCGACGCCCCGCAGATCGGCCCGGCAAACAGCGCCTCCAAACCGATCACCCCGCCAATCGCGATCCCCGCCATCGTTCCCGATTCCTTCGAGCCCGTCGACACGCAAAGAATTACGAACATCAAAATTCCCGTGAGGATCGCCTCCAGCGCAAACGATTGCCAATCCGACCCCGCCGGCGTCGTCGCCCCCAGCCCCGCAACATTCCCGAACATCCAAAGCAGCGTCAAACTTGCCGCCATAGCCCCGCACAACTGGCTTAAAACGTAAGGCGCGAGCAACCGCGCCTCCAGCCGCCGCGCCACGGCGAACCCGAGCGAGACCGCCGGATTCAGATGCGCCCCCGACACATCCCCCAGCGCATAAATCATCGCCATCACCACCAGCCCGAACGTCAGCGCAACCCCCACATGCGAAACCCCGCCCCCGCTGATGTGGTCAATCACAATCGCCCCCGTCCCGCAAAAGACGAGCGCAAACGTCCCCATCGCCTCGGCCAAAAATCGCCTCATCCCTGCCCCTCTCTTTTCTCCGCCTGTTGCCTCTCCAATCCCGCCGGCAACGTTTCCACAAACCCCCGAATCTCATCCCTCACCCGCCGATAATGCCCCATCGCCTCCTCTTCATTCCGCGCGAACTTCGCCAGCCGCGGCGGATCATCAAACCCCACATGCACTACCTTCGTCTTCCCCGGAAACACCGGGCACGCCTCATGCGCGTCATCGCAAACCGTCACCACATAATCAAACGGCACCTCCCTTAATTCATCCACATACTTAGAACGCTGCCCGTCGATATCCACTCCCGCCTCTTTCATCGCCTGAATCGCCAGCCTGTTCACCCCATGCGGCGACACTCCCGCCGAATACGCCTCGATTACGTCCCCCTTCAATTCCCGCGCCCATCCCTCCGCCATCTGGCTTCGGCACGAATTCCCCGTGCAGAGAAACAGCACGCGCAGTTTCTTCTGATCACCGCCCACAGCATCCCCCGTTTCCCTTTCCGCGCTTCGAGGAAGGGCAGCAACTTTCCAGGGCGTCCGCCAGCGCTCGCAGCTTCGCCCCCAGCTCGCCGTATTTCACCTTGTAATAGACCGTCCGTCCCTCCTTCGCAGAGTCCACGATTCCCGCCCGCTCCAGAAGAGCCAGATGCCGCGACACCACCGAAAAATCGACGGAGCAGCATTCCGCCACTTCGCTCACCGAGCATGCCCGCCCGCACTTGGACAAACACGCCAGCAGGTTCAACCGAGTCGGATCGCACAGCCCCTTGAAAAGCTCCACGTCCAGAAGGTCGTCGATCGCCCCGCAGCACCCCGCCGCCAGCTTCGGCGTCAAGGGTCTTCGTTTGCTTATTTGCGTCATAATGCAAGTATACACCTCCGGCAGCCGCAAGGCAAGCCGCCGTCGAGCCCGCCCCCTCAACGTCTTCAGCGCCTGCTGCGGTGAATCATTAAGAAATGCGAAAACTCGGTTTTCCCCCTGCGCATAAACCAGCGTCATGCTCACATCCGTCTCCCCCCGCCATTCCCAGTACGCCGCATCGGGCGCCGCCGCCGCCGGCGTCCCAGACGCCGGCCCATACCCCTGCGGCGGAATATACCCCGGCGAATCCACGCCCCCGGTCACCGCGCTGGTTCCATACTGATTCCCAGGCGATGCGGCTTCGTCCTCATCCGCCATCGGCGGAAAAACCTCGTCGATATAAGATTCCGGCGCGATCGTCTCGCTCTGCAGCGGATGACTCTGCCCATCCGGATCGACCACCGCGCTTTTTCCGCCCAGCAATTCAATCGGGTCGCTCGTCGGATTAAAGATATGCATCACCAACCGCCCGTCATCCGCGCAGGTGGTACTGAAGCGGATCCAGCGAAACGCCCGTCCAATCATCCCCGGTGATTTGCGGACTCGCGACGTGCGGCTGCACCAGATCAAACTGCCAAGTCTGCGCACCCCGTACAGAAAAGAGACAACACCAGAAACAAGAACAATCGCAAGGTCATAAACCCCATGTAACCATGCCCCGACGAGCTTTTCTAGCCTCCAGCTTCTAGGGCCTGTCTGATGAATCGCTTTTGGTTATAAATAGCGGTTTTCAGACGAGGTGTCACGGATGCGACGTTATGAGCTCACGGATGAGCAGTACGAGTTGATCGGCGATCTGCTGCCCGGCAACGGCAAGCGCGGCGGGCAGTGGAACGACCACCGCACCACGCTCAACGGCATGTTCTGGATTCTGCACTCGGGCGCTCAATGGCGCGAGATGCCCGAACGTTACGGCAGATGGCAAAGCGTCTACGACCGCTTCAACCGCTGGAGAAAGGACGGAACGATTGATCGAATCCTCCAGCGGCTGCAGATGAGGTTGGACAAGCAAGGACGAATCGACTGGGACCTGTGGTGCATCGACGGCACCAATGTGCGAGCCAGTCGATCCGCCGCCGGAGCCAGAAAATCAAAACCGCCCCGGAAGAACCGGCGGATCACGCGTTGGGCCGCAGCCGAGGCGGGTGGGGCAGCAAGCTCCACCTGGTTACTGACGGCCAGGGAGTTCCGCTCGCCGTCGAGGCCAGCGCCGGCCAATGCCACGAGAGCCGGTACGTGGAGCCGGTGATGAACGCGATGCGCATCGGTCGCCGCCGTCGTCGCCCCAGGAGGCTGGCGGGCGACAAGGGATACAGTTACGGAAATGTGCGGCGATGGCTGCGTCGCCACCGAATCCAAGCGGTGATCCCGGCGAAATCGAATCAGCCGCCGCAGGAGAACTTTGATCGCAAGGCGTATCGCCGACGGAACGTGGTGGAGCGTTGCGTGAATTGGATGAAGGAGAATCGCCGCCTGGGCACGCGTTACGAGAAACTGGCGGTGAACTTTCAGGCCATGGCCAAGCTCGCCATGATCCGTCGCTATTTCAGGATTTTGGATTCATCAGACAGGCCCTAGAATCTAGCCTCTAGTCATGAGCAGACATCGCGGCTTTTTCTTCCTGATGGGCACGCGCCGCATGATCTCCAACGACGGCGCGCCCGCCGAGGCCGTCTGTCCCAATTGCCACCAGCGCGTCCTATTTCAGCCCAAGAGCGCGCGGAACTGGTTCACTTTCTTTCTGATCCCGCTTTTCCCCGTCAGCGGAAAGACCAGCATCAGCCAATGCGGCAACTGCCGGATGCAATATCGCCTCACCCCCCAGGAATTGAACACGCGCGTCGCCGCCTCCCAGCAGCAGCACATGCAGCAGGCGATCCAGATGTACAACAGCCTGCGAACCAGCCCCGCCAATTCGGTGACGCTGAATAATCTGATGCTGCTTTACCTCGAGTTGCGCGAGCTGGACCAGGCCGTTTCCGCCGCCAACGAATTTCCCCAGGCCCTCAACGCCAGCGAGCAGTGCATGACCACGCTCGGCCGCGTGCTCATGGAGCGAGGCCAGCACGCCGAGGCCATCAAATGGTTCGACGCCGCCCTGGCCCGCAACCCCATGCTCGGCGAGGCCTCCTATTGCAAAGCCGTCGCCCTGATGAATTTGAAACCCCCGGACCTCGAAGCCGCCAAAGCCGCCGCCCGCGCCGCGGGGTGCCAACGTCCCCGGCGCCGACGTCCTTCTCCGCAACATCGAAGGCCTGCGCCGCGACAGGTCAATCCTGAGTCGCCGCATGAAAAGCATGCGACCGCCGCGTCGACGGCGCCGTGCTAGGCTTATATGCTGCCGCCCCCTCAAGCCCAACTCCCGTCACATTGTTAATAAAAACCCTCGCCCCCATGACCTGAACGTCGCGCAGCTCAACATTCCGCATATTCGATAAATAAATCCCCTTGCGGCATCGCCCCGTGATGTCCAGCAGAAACAATCCATCCAACGGCTTCACCGCCGAAATGTTAGACGCCTCCACCAGCGTATCGCAATCCACCCGCGCGTCTGAGATGCCGATATTCCCCGCCTGCGGAATCCCCGCCTCCCCCGGCACCGGCTCCGAATCCGCGATCCCCTTCATCACCAGGTCGATCCGCAAAAACGCCTTCGCCTTCGCGTCGATATCCTCAAACCAGACGTTTTGGATAGTTCCGCCCCGTCCATTGCGGCTCTTAATGAATATCGCATTCGTCCCCTTGCTGAACTGGCAATGTTCCACCAGCACATCGCGGATACCGCCGGACATTTCCGTCCCGATCCCGATCCCGGCAAACGACTTGCTCCCCAACTTGCACCCGCTGATCAAAACATCCTCCGTCGGCGCGCCGTCCCGGACCGCCGCCAGTCCGCGCCGGACTTCAGACTGATCGCATCGTCCCCCGAATCGATATCGCATTTCTCGATCGACACATTCTTGCACGAATCAACGTCGATCCCATCCCCATTGGCCAGATTGCTCCGAATCGTCAGATTACGAATCGAAACATCCCGGCAAAAGGCCGGATGAATCGACCAGTCCCGCTGAAACGTCGTAAAAAACCCGTCGAGAACGACGTCATCGCACCTCATCAACTCCACCAGCAACGGCCCCCGCGGATTCCGCAGCGGCCCCAGCGCATCGCATCCAACGATCCGGCCAGGGCCGTATACTCGAATGTGATCCGCATGATCCGCCCAAAGCAGGGCCCGCCGTCCCTGCATCCACCGCCCCTCATTCCGCACGGTCACAATCGGATAATCGTCCGCATTACAGCTCCCCCAAAGCACGGCGTCCGCCTCGAGCCGCAGCGTCGTATTCGCCCCAATCCGCAGGCTTCCGATACGATAATTGCCCGCCGGCACGTCAACCTGCCCCCCGCGCTCGGCGCATCGATCCAAAGCCGCTTGAATCGCAGCCGTATCCAGACTCGCGCCATCCCCAATCGCCCCCAATTGCCGCACATTCCAGTCCCCCGGCCCCGATGCGCACCCGCCCAGCAAAAGCAAAATCCCCCAGCCAAGGATCGCCGTCGCGGCAAGGCGGCATTTCATCGCGCCGAAATTATCCGGCCCCGCGCCGGTGCGATCAATGACGATAAATGACATCGTATTTCTTTCGTTTTCTGCTAAGTTAACCGCCGCCCAGGCGGGGCGTTAGCGGCGGCTCGCCGCTTTTCCACCGGCGACAGCGGAGGTCCAAAGAACCGGAGTTTGTTCATGCATTGGATCGATTGGGCCATCACCCTCTCGTCGGTCATCCTCGTCTTCGGCTGCGCCCTCTACACCAAGCGCTATAACCGCAGCGTCGCCGACTTCATGGCCGGGGGCCGCGCCGCCGGTCGATATCTCATCTGCAACGCCAAAGGCGAAGCCTCCTCCGGCGTCGCCAATACCATTTCCAAGTTTCAAACCTATTCCACGGCCGGTTTCGTCACGAGCTGGTGGGACGCCCTCGGCCTCCCCATGCTCATGATCGCATCCCTTTTCGGATTCATTGTCTATCGCTACCGCCAGACCCGCGCCATGACCGTCGGGCAGTTTTTCGAGATGCGCTACTCCCGCAATTTCCGCAAATTCACCGGCATTCTTGGTTTTATCGCCGGAATCCTCAACTACGGCATCTTCCCCGCCGTCGCTTCCAACTTCTTCGTCTATTTCCTGGGCCTCCCCCCCGTCACCCATTGGGGCCCGCTGCATATTCACACCAACGACATCGTTATGGCCATCTACCTCAGCTCCTGCCTATGGATGATGCTCGTCGGCGGACAAATCACCCTCCTGGTCATCAACTGCATCGACGGAATCCTTTCCCATCTCATTTACGTCATCATGATCTGGGCCATTCTCTACGCCGTCGGCTGGGGCGAGATCAAACACCTCATGTTCCAGCAGTCTCCCGGCCATTCCATGGTCAATCCCTTTGACGCCTTCAAGGTCAAAAACTTCAACTTCTGGTACGTCATGATCTACTGGATCATGTACATCTATCAGACCAATTCCGTGCAAAAGGACAACGGCTATTCCGCCGCCGCCCGAAACCCGCACGAAGCCATGATGGGCGGCGTCCTGGGCAACTGGCGCATGATGGCCCGCTCCGTCATGCTCGTTGTCGTCTCGCTGGGCGCGCTGGCATACACCATGCAACCCCACTACACCGGCTTCCAACTCGTCAAATCCGCTCCCCTTCAGATACAAGACCAATTGCGAATCCCCGTCGCGCTACGCTTCCTGCTTCCCGTCGGAGTAAAAGGGCTGTTCCTCACCATCATGGTCCTGGGCATGACCGACGGCGACTCCGCCCACATCCTCACCTGGGGCGGCATCTTCATTCAGGACGTCGTCCTCCCATTCCGCGGCCGCCCGCTCGAGCCCGAGCAGCACGTCCGCGTCCTCCGCTGGAGTGTGACGGGAGTCGCCGCCTTCGCCCTGGTCTTCAGCCACTTTTTCACGCAGACTCAGTACATCGCCAACTGGTGGGCCATCACCGAGGCGATCTTCGTCAGCGGGGCGGGAATCTCGATCATCGGCGGCCTCTACTGGAGCCGCGGCACCGGCACCGGCGCCTGGCTGGCGGTGATCGTCGGTGCAACGGTCGCCGCGTTTGGAATTCTCGCGCCCTATCGCTGGCCGAATTTCCCGTTTAACGGGACGGAAATGAAAGGGATCGCCGCCGTCGCGGCAATTCTGGTCTATGTTTCCATGTCGCTGGTGACCAGCCGCGAGCGGCACGATATGGATCGCCTTCTAAATCGCGGCAAGTGGGCGGTCGCCGACGACAAGATCGCCGTCGCCGCCAAGCCCGCCGCCAAGCCCCGGAACAGGCTCCAAAAAATCATGGGCATCAACGACAACTTCACTTTCACCGACAAGCTGGTCACGGGCGGCCTGTTTGTCTGGTCCATGCTCTCCATGGCAATTGTCGTCGTCGGGACAGTCTGGAACCTGGCCTTCAAGGGATGGTCCAACGAGACTTGGGCAACCTATTGGTTCGTCATGGGCTTGGTCATCCCCATGATCATCGCCGGGATCACTCTGGTCTGGTTTGGCATCGGTGGGGCCATGGACCTGAACAAGTTCTTCCGCCGGCTGGCAACCATGAAACGGGACGAAACCGATGACGGAACGGTCAATGAACATGCCCAATCCCCAGAGCACGCTCTCCCCGTCATGCCCGCCGGAGAGGAGACCCGCCGATAATATCGGCTATAAGATGCTGAAAATTATTGAGTTATATGCGTAACGCCGCAAAAAATGGCCAAAAATGCCCCGAAAACGCCTATGGGGAACGAAAATAGTTGTTGAAGCTAATCGCTTGGCAAGCTATTCTGGCGGGCCTGTCGGCGGAGTGAGAAGTTGCCACGATAAATGTGAACGGCCTACTAAGTCGCTGCAAAATTTCAGAGAAATTTGATCGTCGTATCGCCCAACGTAATGATTGTTGAAGAGTGCGGACGCGGACCCAGGCATGGAGGTTGGCTTGGGTGATTTGGGACCGCAGTGTGCGTTCCTGCCGTGTGTAAATCCCACTGAAAACGCCGAACGATTCCGAGTAACGGTCTGGCGGTTGTTTCCAAGAGCGAGCATTCAACGGGTTTTTTGCCCACTATGACGGAGGTTTTATGAAGCGATCAAGAGGTTTTACCCTCGTGGAATTGCTGGTGGTGATCGGCATCATCGCAATTCTGATTTCCATTTTGCTCCCATCGTTGACCAAAGCCCAACGCATGGCCAAGATGGCCCGCTGGGGTGAATTCAGCGCGTCGTTCCGATCCCAGACGAATCTGATCGGCTATTACAACTTCCTCAACGACGTGGGTAATGCGATTGTCAGGAACCAGGCCATCGTCTGCGACGACCAGCGCATGACTCCAAGTGCGCTCGATATGCATTTGGGCGATGCTTCTCAGTCCCCTGCGCCCGAGCACGGCGGTACGTACACCCCCGTTAACCCTCTTTACGTTCCGGGGTACGGCGGACCGTTGTTCGCCACGCTGAGTGACATCTGGGGTATGGACGGGCGCTTCCCTGGGAAGGGTGCCATCACCAACAGCCCTTACGGTGCAACACCCACGGGCCCATATTACGTCGGCAACGTCTTCGGCAGCGGCATGCAGCAGCTTGCGCGTTTGCTTAACAACACCGATAGCGGTTCGACGGATCAGGAGCTGACGGTCGCCGCTTGGATTAACTCGCCTCCTCTGGGTCTTGAGCCGGGCATTGCGGCCACTGGAGGCACGGACGGCATTTACATCTTCAACTGGCGCGTGGCGTTCACTGGAACGGCGACCGGACCGAACGTTGCCGACGTCATCCGGTTCTACTGCGACAAGACTCAAAACATGAGTTTTAAGATCGGCAATTATCAAGCGGCTTCTTATGACATAGTGCACGATCCGCAGCACCTGGCGACCGGATCATGGGACTTCTGGGTGGGCACATTCCGTTATCAGCCCAACGTGTGGCCCAACAGCAAGTGGAACCAGATTACCCGCCTCTATCGGAATAACACCCTCTGCGCAAGTGGTCCCTTTGTTCAGGCGGACGGTAATTATCCGGATACAACTACCCCCGGCAGTAACCCCGGTGGTGCTTCCACGCCGCTGGCTGGGTTCTCCACTTTCGTCGAGTCGACCGATCCCCCCTCGACCGTCGGCGATGGTACTAATGCGGGTGAATCCGGCACCAATGGTTTGAAGAACGACATGGACATTATGTGGAGCAAAGACCACGGCGTGAACAATTACGCCTTCTGGGGCCAGTATGATGAAGTTGCCATCTTCGATAAAGATCTCAGCGACGACCACAAGCCCACGACGCAGTGGCCGTCTACCCAGCAATGCCCCAATGACGCCGTTACGGAAGATCCGTCCGGCAGCACCCTCTCGCAGATGTATCTCTCCGGGACGCCGTAACTTCGGCATTGGGAATTGCCCCTTCGCATAAGAAATCAGGCGGAGCGTTCCTCATCGAACGCTCCGCTTTCCTTTTTCCACTATTGACCCGCCGCCCTTTTTTTGCATTCTTTCAGTCATGAACTCCGAACCCATCAAACGCGAAAATCTCTTCAAAACCGTCGAAAAAACGCTCTTCGCCCAGCCCGTGCTGGACATGCATACCCATCTCTACCCTCCCACCTTCGGCACCCCCGACCCCAACGCCAGCGGGCGTCCCGATCCGGCGGGCCTCTTGCTCTGGGGCATCGACGAATTGGTGACTTATCACTATCTCGTCGCCGAGGTTTACCGCGTCGTTCCCGCCACCAAGCTTCCCTATGAGCAGTTCTGGAAGATGAGCAAGCAGCAGCAGGCGGACCACATCTGGAAGAATCTCTTCGTCGAGCGTTCCCCCATCAGCGAAGCCTGCCGCGGCGTGCTCACCACGCTCCAGCGCCTCGGCCTCGACCCCAACGAGAAATCCCTCGACGCCTATCGCCCATTTTTCACCCGGCAGGACCCCGGCAAATACATCGACCGCGTCATGGAACTGGCCAACGTCTCCTCCATCACCATGACCAATCCCGTCTTCGACGACAACGAGCGCAAGCGCTGGCTCGCCGATCCCGGCATCGGCGACGACCCGCGCTTCAAGGCCGTGCTGCGAATCGATCCCCTCCTCCGCGCCTGGCCCACCGCCGCCAAAAAACTCTCGGAGTGGGGATACCCCGTCAGCGAGGAAATTTCCGCCGCCACGATCGACCAGACTCGCCAATTCCTTCGCGACTGGATCGACCGCCAGCAGGCGATCTATCTCGCCGTGAGTTTGCCGCCGGAGTTCCGCTATCCCGCCGCCGCCGACGATGCGCTCGGCCGCGCCGGCCAGGCGATGCTCGAAAAAGCGATTCTCCCCGTCTGCGCCGAACGCGGAATCCCCTTCGCCATGATGATCGGCTCGAAACTGCGCGTGAATCCCGCCCTCGGCGACGCCGGCGACATGGTCGGGAAGTCCGACGTCGCTTCGGTCGTCAATCTCTGCCGCGAATTCCCCAAGAACAAATTCTTCGTCACCATGCTCGCCCGCGAAAATCAGCACGAGCTATGCGTCGCCGCCCGAAAATTCGGCAACCTGATGGTCTTCGGCTGCTGGTGGTTCCTCAACAATCCCAGCCTGATCGAGGAGATGGAGCGCATGCGCATCGAACTGCTCGGCACCAGCTTCATCCCCCAGCACTCCGACGCCCGCGTGCTCGACCAGCTCGTATACAAATGGGATCACAGCCGCCGAATACTCGCCAAGGTGCTGGCCGACAAATACGCCGAAACCCTCGACACCGGCCGGCGCGTTTACGAGTCCGACATCACCCGCGACGTCCGCCTCATGTTCCGCGACAATTTCCTGGAATTCGTCTCGCGATAGGCCGGAACTCGGCGCCTGATTTTAAATCCGCGCGCCGCATTCCGCCTCCTCCGGTACTCCGGGGGAGCACGCCCTGTCCGCTTCCTTTTGTTTCGGCACGACGGGTGGGGCCGGTCCGCGACTCAACTACGATCGGCATGAAGCACAATTGGCCGCGTTACCAAACAGCCCCTATCTCGCCGGCCCTCTCTGGCCCCCAACCTCTTTCCCGTCCATCTCGACGACCGGGGCATTCCCGTCTCGCCTCGCGTACAACTCCCCGATGGCGATGTCCTCGGAATTGGAGATCGAAACCGCCGGGCCGAGCTGATGCGCGCACGTCGACCCGCCGCAGCTTCACGTTCCGGGCGTTGCGGATGATGATGCCGGCCCGGCACATGTCCGGAATGTTCGGCGCCATCACCGGCGCCCTGCCCTTGGTGTTTTCCACATCGAGATAAACCGCGATATTGTCAAACGCCACGTCCTCCACATACATCTCCGGCAGCCCCAGCACATACCCCGCCGCGTATTTCACCCGCCGCGCCGATATATTGGAGAACCGCAGCCGCCGGAATCGCGGCGTCCCGTCATCCACCGGATGCGCCGCCTGATCCGTCACCCGGCTCGATCCCTCCGCCCCGCATTCGTAAAACAAATTTATCGACATCGGACACAGAACATCGTCCATCACGATATTGTCGACCCGCAGGTCTTCGATCGAGCTCCCGCGCCCCCGGCGGGATTTCAGGCGAATCCCCCGATCCGTTCCGCTGAAAACGCAATTCGAAATCGCGATATTCCGCACCCCGCCGCTCATTTCGCTCCCCATCACCACGCCCCCGTGCCCGTGCAGCATGGTGCAATTGGTGATGGTCAGGTTTTCGCACGGCCGGAGATTCGCCCGCCCATCCTCCTCCGTCCCTGATTTGATCGTCACGCAATCGTCCCCCACATCAATGTGGCAATCCGATATGTGCACATTGCGGCACGAATCCGGATTGATCCCATCCGTGTTCGGCGAATCGCTCGGGTTGCGCACCGTGATCCGGCTGATCGTCACGTTGTCGCAAGCCGTCGGGTTCAGCGTCCAGAAGGGGGATTGCGTCAGGAAAACGCCCTCGATCAAAACATCCCGGCAATCGACCAGCCTTATCAAATTCGGCCGAACGTGCTCGAGCTTCTTCTGCCGGAACAAGTCCCACCACGGCTGCCCGCCGCCGTCCAGGGTTCCCCGGCCCGTAATCGAAACGTTCTGCAACCCCTCCCCCGCAATCAGCGCCGCATGCATCGGCTTGACCCCGGTGCCTTCCCACTTGCTCGTCCAAAGGGGAAATGCCGCCACTTCACCGCTCCCGACGATCGCCGCTCCGCTATCGAGGTAAAGATTGATATTGCTGCGCATCCAGAGCGTTCCCGTGAGGTACCGCCCAGCCGGAAAGAGAAGCGTCCCCCCGCCCGCCTCGGCACATTGGTCAATCGCCCGCTGGATCGCCTGCGTGCAGACGTTCGACCCGCTGGGGTCCGCCCCCGCCTCGACCACGTTCAACCACCCCCGGCTGCGATCCGGAACCGCCGTACGACCCGCCTGCTCCGGGCTGGAATGTTCAATGACGCTCATCTTCATTTCCTTCCTAAGTTCGCATGGCTACTCAAATTGCCGCCAATAGTGTAACATAGAGCACCGCCGTCAAAATGGCGCAAGCGCGTGCAAAATTCGTGCGCATTTACCGGACCATGATATAATTTTTACCAACAAGTTGCACAAATGAGTTTTTTCGGAGTGTCTCTCATCTAAAACCAAAGTTATGCGTACCTTAATACAGTGCGCCTATGTCTCGGTAGCTGGGGACGTTATCTACGAAGGGGCGGGCAGCCGCCACAGCGCCAAGACTCGGGGCAGGTGCTTGGACCGGGAGGCTTCAGAAGATGAATCCGGCAGCCATGGCGGCGGGACGGGTTGCGCGGCTCGTGAAGGCGCCGACGAACGAGGCCCGGCAGGTCGATCCGCCGGATCGGTACTTTCGTCCTCGCGCAAAGCTCGCTCCGATTCTAACTCCCAGACCAAGCCCGGCGCAACGCCGCTGCCGGCAACGGCAAACCCGGTATGCGCCACGTCGCGCTCCTCATCGAAACCACCGGCGCCTACGGCCGCGGACTGCTTCGCGGCATCTCCCGATACAACCGCGAGCACGCCGGCTGGTCCGTTTACTTCCATCCCCGCGGATTGGGTCATCCCCCTCCCGAATGGCTCCGCGACTGGAAGGGCGACGGAATTCTCGTCCGCATCGATTCTCCCGCCGTCGCCGACATGATGCTGCACTGCAAAATGCCCGTCGTGAATCTCCGCGGTCCGCGCCCGGATTTGCCCTTCCCCTTCGTCGGCGGGGATCACGCCCAGGCGGCACGCTTCGCCGCCGATCATCTCCTCGAACGCGGCCTGAGCAACTTCGGATTCTGCGGCCGGCCCGAAGGGGTCCATCCCGGTCTCGATCTTCGCGGCGCCTGTTTTCGAAACTATATCGAGGCGGCAGGATTTCCTTGCGATTTCTTCGTTCCTCCGCCCTTTACCGCCGATGATTCCTGGGAAGCCGAGCAGGAACGCCTCTCCGCTTGGATCCGCAGCGTCCCCAAGCCGATCGGAATCCTCGCCTGCAACGACGAACGAGGCCTCTATCTTCTGGACGCCTGCCGCCGCAGCGGAGTCACCGTCCCCGATGAGGTTGCCGTCATCGGCGTCGATAACGACGAATTCATCTGCGATCTGGCCATTCCCCCTCTCACCAGCGTCGATATCAACTCCGAGGAAACCGGCTATCAGGCCGCCAAATTGCTCGATCACCTCATGGCCGGCGACGAGCCCCCGGCGCATATTCCGACCACCCCGACCCGCGGCGTCGTCACCCGCCTCTCCACCGACGTCGTCGCCAGCAACGACGATGAGGTCAATCGCGCCATCCGCTTCATCCGCGACCGAGGCAGCGACAAAATCCGCGTCATGGACGTCCTGGCCCATCTCGGCATCTCCCGCGCTTCCCTTCAGCAGCGCATGAAAAGGGTCGTCGGACGCACTATTCACGAGGAAATCGAACGCATGCGCCTCGCCCGGGTCAAGGAAATGCTCGTCAAACCCGACATGACGATCAAGCAAATTGCCCGCGAAACCGGCTTTTCCAGCGTCCAATACCTCACCCGTGTCTTCCGCGCCGCCGTCGGCGAAACCCCGGCCAGGTTTAGGAATCGCCGCGACAAATAGCTGCTTTTCGGGTATTTATTATGGCTCAAACGCGGAACCTCGGCGACGAAGCCGAATTCGCGCGTTCTGGCGGAAAAAATATCTAAGGAGTCAACCTAATGTTTTCACGATCCAACCGATTTCTCGCATTTGTGGGAGCCGCCGCGGCTGTGCGCTGCGCAGGCGGGCTCAATCGCCCGCGCCGACGACGCCACCACCCAGCCCACCATCCCCGCGCCCAACATCCCCGACAAGACCTTCAGCATCGCCGACTACGGCGCCGTCGGAGATGGCACAACCATGAACACCGACGCCATCACCAAGGCCATCGCCGCCTGTTCCGCCGCCGGCGGCGGAACCGTCCTTGTCCCGGCGGGAAATTTCCTCACCGGCGCCTTCTCCCTTGTCAGCAGCATGGATCTCAAGATCGATCAGGGAGCCACGCTCACCTTCAGCAACGACCCCACCATTTACCCCGTTTCCGAAGACTCCAGCCATGAAAGCAGCGAAGGCAACGGCAAACGCTATCAGAACTTCATCGAGGGAGATAATCTCCACGACATCGCCATCACCGGCGCCGGCACCATCGACGGCCAGGGCGTCAAGTGGTGGCTCGCCTTCCTCCCCTTCAAGAAAAAAATGCACGACCCCGCGGCCCCGCCGCATCGTCCGCTCCTCATCAGCCTCAAGAATTGCCAGCGCGTGGATGTTGAAGGCGTCACCCTTCATAACTCCCCCATGTTCCATCTCGTGCCCCAGGCCTGTCAGGACGTTCTCATTTCCGGATTGACGATCACCGCCTCCCCGACATCCCCCAACACCGACGGCATCGATCCCTCCGGCAGCAACTACCTCATCAAGGACTGCACCATCGATACCGGCGACGACAACATCGCCCTCAAACCCGTCCATGGCGCCATCGAAGGGCATCCCGCCTGCGAGAATTTCTATATCACCGACATCCACTGCAAGTCCGGCCACGGAATCTCCATCGGCGGCCAAACGAATGGCAGCCTCAAGGGCTTGATCGTCCGTAACTGCACCTTCGAAGGCACCGACAACGGCATCCGCATGAAAGCCCCCCGCGGCCAGGGCGGAACCGTCGAGGACGTCACCTACGACAACATCACCATGGAAGACGTCAAGCACGCCATCTCCATCAGCAGCTTCTATCCCCTCCCCAAGAGCGATGACGTCTTCGACGAGATCAAGCCCATCGATGCCAAAACCCCCATCTGGAAGGACATCACCATCAATAACGTGACCGCCACCGACTGTGGCGCCGCCGGCGAAATCTTCGGCACCGGCGAATCCCACATCACCAACCTCACCCTCAACAACGTCAAAATCGCGGCGCGGAGTGCCCTCCGCATCGCCAACGCCGATGGCGTCAAGTTCGTCAATTGTGAAATCGATGTGGCTCAAGGTCCCGCCGTGGTTCTGACCAACGCCACAATCGTTGGCCTCGACCCGCAGACCGGCAAATAGATCGAACTTCACATCCGCTTTTCCCTGGCGGCGGCGCGAATCTCGCGCCGCCGCTTTTTTGTTTTGAACTCCCCCTCGCGCGGACCTCGCCGATCACCCCCGCGCCCGGTCTTCCGATAGTTTCCGCAGGATCGGGAGGGGATCGGCAGCGCAAAAAACTCGCCTCCCCGCTATTCATCGAATAGGTTAATCTCCCCCCAATGCCCCGATTCACCCGAACCTCCTCCGGCTACTACCGCCCCAAAAACTGCACCATCGTCGGCGATTGCCTCATCGGCGAAGCCACCAGCGTCTGGTTCGGAGCCGTCATCCGCGGCGACGTCGCCCCCGTCCGCATCGGCCGCCGAGTCAGCGTCCAGGACAACGTCGTCATCCATTGCGATACCGGTATCCCCAATACCATCGAAGACGATGTCGTCATCGGACACGCCGCCGTCGTCCACGGCAAACACGTCGGCTTCGGCTCCCTCATCGGCATGAGCGCCACCCTCCTCAGCCGCACCGTCGTCGGCCGTGAATGCCTCATCGGCGCCGGCGCCGTCCTCCCCCCCGGCCTAGTCGTCCCCGACCGCTCCCTCGTCGTCGGCGTCCCCGGCAAGATTGTCCGCCAGGTTACCGACGAGGAACTGAAATACATGCGGTGGCTAACCAGCACATATCTAGACCTCGCCCGGCGATACGAATCCGGCGAGTTCGATTCCGATCCCGATTAAATCCCTGCGCGCTCTGCACTTATCCCCTCTCCCTGTACTCGGGGAGAGCACTCCCTGTCCCAATTTCCGCCAGTTTCGGCACGATGGGTGAGGGGCCGGTCCGGGAGGAGCCGTTCATTTACCGTCTCCAATATATAGGTAGACGAGGGTCCGTTGCGCGCCATTCCCCTATTCCTACCGTGGGAAATTAGGAAATTCGTTGAAAATCCCACGCCCGTTTTGGTATCTTTTCGTAGCCGGTTAACTTCACCTCGCCGGCAACGGGGCAGTGTGTGCGGTCATGTCTGAGAGTCGTCCAATCTTCTCATCGGTTGTTGTTTCCAAGGGTGGATTGCCGCCACGCCTTTCCTTGTCTATCGGTGATTCATTTCTCCATCTGTCATCGGCGCGGTCCCGGGCCTCACATCTCCCCCGGATCTCGCTCGATTTGGTTTAGGGAGGACGGTCATGATCAACGGCACCGTCAAGTGGTTCGATTCCAAGAAGGGTTTCGGCTTTATCCTCAATCCCGAGGGAACCGACGTTTTCGTCCATTTCAGCAGTATCATGGGCGACGGCTTCCGGTCCCTTAAGGACGGGGAACAGGTCGAATTCGAGCAAGTCGCCGGAGCCAAAGGGCTTTCGGCGCATTCGGTTCGCCGCCTCGAGGCGCAGCACGCCGCGTCCCGATTAAATGTTGGCGTCTAAACCGCTACAGTATCGGGCGTGAATCCATTTGCATCCGGTTTGCTGATCGGCTTGGCCGTCGGCGCGGCTGGCGTTGCCGTCTTCGCAGCCGTCTCCCTACGCCGAATCCGCGCCTGGCGAATCCATCTAAAAGGAACGCTCCAGCGCATCCGCGCCGCCCGAAAAAAACTCCGCGCCCGCGCCGCCCAGGCCGAGCGCCTCGCCGAATTAGGCACCCTCACCGGCGGCCTCGCCCACGAAATCGAAAATCCCCTCTCCACCGTCCAGCTCAATCTCCAGCTTCTCCAGGAGGACATTGACCCTACCAATCCCGCCTATTCGCGCGTCGCCCACCGCCTGCAAACCGTAGAGCGAGAAGCCGGCCGCCTCCGCGACATCCTCGAGGATTTCCTCCGTTTCGCCGGC
Source organism: uncultured Phycisphaerales bacterium (assembly GCA_963844715.1). Lineage (GTDB taxonomy): Bacteria > Planctomycetota > Phycisphaerae > Tepidisphaerales > Tepidisphaeraceae > UBA1161. Next base: position 124,254 of record CAWJPJ010000008.1, read on the forward strand.
AAGATCGAACTCCGCCGCAAGGAAGTCGATTTGAATTCCATCCTCGAGCAGCTAGCCGATTTCTTCGCCCCCCAGACGCAACTGAACAAAGTCCAGCTCCGCTTCAAACCCAGCCCCCACCCCCTGTTCGTCTCGGTCGATGAGCGCCTAATCAAACAGGCAATTTTGAATCTGATGATCAACGCCCTACAAGCCATGACCGCTGGCGGCGAACTGATCCTGGCCGCCTCCACCCACTCCCCTTGGGCCGTCATAGACGTAATCGACACCGGCCCCGGCGTCCCCCGCGAGCAAGCCGAAAAAATCTTCCAAGCCTACTACTCCACAAAAAAAGGCGGCACCGGCCTCGGCCTCGCCATGACCAGAAGAATCATAGAAGAACACGGCGGCCAAATCGGCGTCACCAGCGAACCCAACAAGGGATCAGATTTCTTCATAAAATTACCCCTAAAATGATCCGTCCGGCCCTAAAACAATCCAACGATCCCCCCCCCAAAAAAAATTTGGCCATTTCCCCGCCCCCCGATATCCTATGAAAATCTCAAATATGAAATCTCAAATATGAAAATCTGAAATTTGAAATCTGAAATTTGAAATTTCCAATCCGAAAGGCCCCCATGACCTACCAGCGCTTCGAAGACGTCCCCGTATGGCAGGCCGGCCTAGAACTAGCCGAAAAAATCTTCACGCTGACAACGGATCTACTCTTCGTAGGCCAAGGCGACCTCGCCAATCAACTTCAGCGCGCCGCTCTCTCCATTCCCAACAATATCGCCGAGGGATTCGAATGCGGATCGACCTCTCAGTTGATTGCATTCCTCTATTACGCCCGCGGCTCCGCTGGAGAAGTGCGATCCATCTTCTGCCTGCTGGAACGCATGCCCAGGTTCGCCAATCTCAAATCTCAAATCTCAGATCTAAAATCCGCCGCCGAATCCTGTTCGCGCCAATTGCGTGCCTGGGCCGACCACCTCCAAAACACCCAAATCAAGGGCCCGCGCCATCTCAACGACGTTTCCCGCGCCCGCTACGACCAATCCCGCCGTTCCGACGCCTTTCGCCAAAAACTACAAGACCTCCGCGCCGGCGTGGCCAGACCGAGTAACCAGATGTCCATGCCAGACCGGAAAGAATCAGAAGACTCCTAAATCCCGCCAAAACGCCGGCACCGGCCTCGGTCTGGCCATGACCCTAAGAATCACAGAAGAACACGGCGGCCAAATCGGCGTCACCAGCGAACCCAGCAAAGGATCGGATTTCTTCATCAAATTGCCCATGCTTTGAAAGCGTGAAGACGGTTAGCCGCCAGCCCGCCCGCGGGTAGACTCCGAACGCGACCAAAGAGTTAACCCGCGGCTTTCACGGATGGCACGGATGAAATCCCAAAATGACCTTGTCTTCATCCGCGTTAATCCGTGAAATCCGCGGTCAAAAATCCGTATTTAATTTGTTACGATTCGACAAGATTCGAACCGTGCGGAAAATGCGACAGCAAAAATTGGTGACAGCGTCTCACCTTTACTAGACGAGGCCGTACTATGACTACTCCCAACGAAGTCTTCCACCGTGCCCTATCCAAACTCCTCCAAGAAATCTTCAACGGCCCGCCCACCCAGGAAGCCTATATCCTAAACCCCGGCGATCCCGGCCTCCTCGGCCAGCTTGAATCGATCGACGCTGCCAAAGCCTCCTCTCGCCCCATGCCCGGCAAGACCACCATCGCCGCCCATGCCGATCACATTCACTTCGGCCTTTCCCTCCTCAACCGCTGGGCCGCCGGCGAACCCAACCCCTGGGCCGACGCCGACTGGAACGCCAGTTGGCAACGCACCATCGTGACCGAGGATCAGTGGCGAACCCTTCGCAACAATCTCCGCCGCGAGGCAGAGTCATGGCGAAAGGCAGTCGCCGCCCGTTCCGATTGGGACGACCTCGCCGCCGCCGGCGCCCTCTCCAGCCTCGCCCACACCGCCTACCACCTCGGCTCCATCCGCCAAATTCTCGCCGCGATCAACAAATGAAACGGAGGCAAAGCACATGGCCCAATGGAGACGCGCTGCTATCGAACATTTGCCCGAACTGCGCCAGAAAATTGCCGCGGCCGACAGCATTATGGCGTTATGGATTGAGATTCACGGCGCATTCGAGAAGGCCTACCGCGAACCCCGCAATGAGGACCTCATAGCGCGCATCTATGCCTTCGCTCGATGGTGCTGGCACGCCCCTCGGAATGAAGATCCCGGCCGCGATCCATCCACAGCCGCGACCGTCGCGTTTCTTGAGCACATTCCCGGAATCCCCGCCGCCCGCGAAGACATGCCGCGATGGTTTACGTTCGATGAGATCGCCGCCGCTAAAAGCATCTTCGTCTACTCGTTGGGGGAGATCGCGTATAAGGAATTGCTCGCCCACATGCAGAGAAACAAGCACCAGCATTCAAAGCACCCCAGACTCCTCCCTTAGCCCGCGCCCGTGCGACGTGCCGCCGCTTACTTACACCCGCAACCGACTCGCAGGTGCTGCATTTTCCGCCTCCGGACGGTTTGAGGGGAAGGAAAGAGGGCCTCTGCACCCGCCGCCGCAGGCGGCAACTCCCAACCCTCCCCTTGCAAACGGATCACTCGAACCGCAGCAGGCCAGCCAGCCGTCCTCGCATCGGCAACCCGCTCTCGAATTCGAGCCGGTTGACCCGATCGGAACGAACGCTATGACCGACAAAAAAAATAACAAATCACAAAAAATGCATATTTCGCCACCGCCCGCGACCTACCCGTCAAATCCCGCGCCCAAATATAATTACAAAAAATCAGCCCACACAAAAATTCAAAAAATGACCTTGCATGAATTTCAATTTAATTTCCGATTTTCAGTCCCTTTTTGCCAAAATCCTGCTCCACCCTCCGAAGCCTGCGCAATCTGGGCAATCCACACAATGTATGTTCAATATTCATCAACCCCCGCAACCCCGTTACAGCAAAAGACTTCCCCCAAAAAACCCCCCAATATCGGTTCGAACCGAAAGCCCTAGGAAAAATAATTACCCCACCCTTTTTCCGAATTCGATTTATTTTCCCCCGCCCTGAGCCCTGTCGAAGGGCCCGCCCTTGTTCCCAATCTTAATCCTAATCCTCCCCCCGAAGCCCAAATCAAGCACCGATTAAGATTATGATTACGATTAAGATTACGAGCAGGAAGAAGGGAAAATGGATTTAGCCGCAACGATCGATCACACCCTCCTCAAACCCGAGGCAACCGAGGCCGACATCCGCAAACTCGCTGCCGAGCAAATCGAATTCAAATTCGCCACCGCCTGCGTGAACGGAACCTGGGTCAAACTCGCCGCCGACTTAGGAGCCAAAGTCTGCGCAGTAGTCGGCTTTCCCCTCGGCGCCGCAAAATCCTCAATCAAAGCCGCCGAAGCCGTCGCCGCGATCGAAGACGGCGCGTCCGAAATCGATATGGTCGCGCCCCTCGGCCTTTTGCTCGACGCCAAAGACCCCCTCGTTCAAGACGACATCGCCCAAGTCGTCCGCGCCGTCAAAACCGTGCGCCGGGACGCGATCGTAAAAGTCATCCTCGAAACCGCCGCTCTCTCCGAACATCAAACCGCCGCCGCCTGCCGCGCCGCCAAAGCCGCCGGCGCGGATTTCGTGAAGACTTCCACAGGCTTTCATCCCAAAGGCGGCGCCACAATCCAAGCCGTCCGCTGGCTCGCGAAATACGCCGCCGGAATGGGCGTCAAAGCCTCCGGCGGAATCAAGGACCGCGCCGCCGCCGAGGCCATGATCGCCGCCGGCGCCACCCGCATCGGCACATCCAGCGGCGTGGCCATCATCCGCGGGGGCGGTTCGAGCAGTTCGTATTAACTGGCGCGGGCGATCAGATTTTCTAAAACGGTCTCAAGCGGAACGACGCCTTTGAGGGTTTTGGCCTCTTCCGATTCGAAGCAAATCCACCCTTCATTGAACCCGTCGAGCATGGCCATTCGCGGCTCGCCGTTGGTGGATCCCTGCGAGGAAAAAATCCCCGCCCATTTTTCGCGAGGGACGATTTGGGCGCGAACGGCGCGATCCAGCAATATGGAGAAGGCCGCCGCGACATCCGCGGGGCTATAGCGCCGCGGGCCTTCAAGTTCGACCACTTTGCGGCCGGTCCACTCATGCTGGAGCATTTCGGCTGCGACGCGGCCGATGTCGGCGGTGGCGACCATCGGGAAAAGTTTGTCCAGCGGCTTCAGAAAGCTGTCGAGGATGCCTGTCTTTTTCGCCAACTCGACATCCCAGGCGAAGTTCTCCATGAACCACGCCGCGCGCAGAAAAGCGATGGGGATCGGCAGATTCCCCAGAGTCTGCTCCACCATCGTCAATTGGGTCAGCAGGTTGGTTCGCGTGGCCTGCGCGCGAACCGTCGAGAGGCAAACGATTTTCGCGGGCCTGGCGCTGGCCAGCGCCGAGTTGAGGGCCGCGATGATGCCTTTCGCTTCGGGGAAACCCGGGGACGGAGCGAAAACGGGTGGGAGAAGCACAAAGACCCCGTCCACGCCGGAAAACGCCGCCATCAGCGCTTCGGCGTCGGACATCTCCGCGGCCGCGATCTGGCATCCCTGCTCGCCCCACTCCCTCGCTTTGTCCGGGTTGCGAACCACAGCGCGTACGGATTTTCCAGCGACAAGAAGCGTTCGCGCGACCACGCCCCCAACCTGGCCCGTTATTCCGGTCACGGCAAACACTTGATCGTCGCGGCGCGGCATCGCGGCTCCTTTCGCATCCAGATTTGCCCAGCGCTGTGGATTATGGCAACGAAAATATTATGGAGTACCATCCCTTCCAATGATACGGGGAAAAGCACTTTGGCCGGCCGTGATCGCCTGCCTTGTCCTGACCTGCACCGCGGCCCATGCCCAGAAAATGGCCGCCAATACCGAGCCCTCAACCCAGCCCGGCGGCCCGCAAAAAACCTACGTCGGCATCTACATCAACGACGTTTACGAACTGGATCTCAAGCAATCCACCTACGTCGTCGACTTCTACATCTGGTTCCGCTGGAAGGGGGATATCGACCCCACCGAGTTCGAATTCATGAACGGTGAACTCGATCTCAAGGAACACCCCTATCGGCAGGCCGACAACGGAGTCAATTACGTTTCCTACCATTGCCGCGGCACGTTTCACATCGTCTTTGATTTCCGCAGATACCCGCTCGATTCCCATCAGCTAATCCTCGAGTTGGAAGACGGCGTGCACGACGTCAACGAACTTTACTACGTCGTCGATAGCGAGCACATGCAAGGCCTCCGGCCGGTCGTCCTCTCCGGCTGGAACTGCGGCGATCCCGACTTCAATGTCGCCGACCATCTCTATAAGACCAATTTCGGCGAGCCCACCCAGCGCGCATCCAAAACCGACACCTATTCGCGTTTCACCTGCGCCATCCACATCTCCCGCTCCGGCGACTCCATCTATATCAAAACCTTCCTCGGCCTGTTCATCTCCGTCGCCATCGCGTTTTTGTCCTTCCTCCTCAGGCCCAACGACACCGACCCGCGTTTCGCCGTCGGCGTCGCCGCGATTTTCGGAGCCGTCAGCTCCGAGATCGTGACCTCGGGCAATCTGCCGGATATGCCCTACCTGACCATGGGGGACAAAATCCACCTCTTCAGCCTCTTCATGATCTTCCTATCGCTTCTGCAATCATGCCTGCTGCTGAAACTTTACCGGGTGGAGAAACACTCCGTCGCGTTTCGCATCAATCGGCTATCGCTCTTCGCGTTCCCGATCTTCTACGCGATCGTCGTCTCCGTGTTGTCGTATTTTGGATGACGCGGATTCAATGCAACCGCAGAGACGCGGAGGCCGCGGAGATAGACGCGGAGAAGAATGGAAAAGATCAATTCGAGATAAAATTCAAAATCATTTCTTGCATTTTCATCTGTGTTGATCTGTGCCCCATCTGTGGCTAAAGGGCATTTGGATTTCCCATCCTCGACGCGCTTATCGCAGCACCTTGTATCGGAACCAGTTCACGCCGTTGGGAAGCTTCTTCTGCCAGATCAATCGCAATCCCGCGGCGGCTTTGGTTTGCCGGGGATCGTCGACATCGAAAAAACTCGAAACGCCCACGCCGCCGTCGACGATGGGGACTACAACCTGGCTGATTTCGTCAATGAGCCCCGCGCCGAGCATCGATCCGTTGAATTTCCCGCCCCCCTGGCACATCAGTTTTTTCAGATTGAAACCCCGGCGGAGTTTGGTCATCGCCAGCGGAAGATCGATTTCCGATTTGCCGCAGAAAAGATAAGACACGCCGGCATGCCGCAGCCGGGCCAGATGGACATCGCTTGCGCGCTGGGTGATGAGCAGAACGACGTGGTCGCCCCCGACTTCGGGTTTTTGGAACTCGAGGACGCCTTTGGCATCCGCGCCGATGGCGAGCGTCTTGGCATTGGGTTTAACGATATGGTCGCGCCGCGGGGCCGGCCCGTCAGCCGGCAGGCGTTTTTTCCCGTGATACGAGAATTCCTTCATGGTGGTCGTGCCCACCACCCAGGCGCCGATTTTGAAACTCGCCGCGGTCGTTTCGAAAAGCTTGGCGGACCCGCGAACGCCGGGAATATCCGGCCAGCGATGCCCGATGATTTTCCCGTCAATGGTCGTGCACATGTGGCAAATGATATAAGGGCGCGGCATGGCCGATTAACCTCCTTCGATTGGCTTGTCTCTCCTTCCGAGTTTAGCAGGGGATCGTCCCGCGAAGAATGGGGCAAGAGGGCCGGAATTCAGGCGTGTTCTTCAACCCGTCCCGCGATAACGGCAATGGTCGCGAGCAATTCCGACGGCTCGACCGGCTTGGCGACATGGGCGATATATCCCGCGCGAAGGGCGCGGGTGCGATCCTCCGATCGCGCAAAGGCCGTCAGCGCGATAGCGGGGATTCGCGCGCACGCCCCGGTGCGGATTTTCCGCACTTTTCTGAGGAATTCGTACCCGTCGATGCCCGGCATGCCGATGTCGCTGACCAGCATGTCCGGCGTGTCGTGCTCGAGCATTTGCAGCGCCTGTGTCGCGGATTCAGATGTGAGAACCTGCGCCCCCGATTCGACCAGCAGCCGCCGGATCAGTTCGCGGGCGTCCGATTCGTCGTCGACCACGAGAACCTTCAGGGACGAAAGATCGGAGCGTTGGATCGCGACGGACATGCCCGCCGAATCGTCGCATTGGGGATTCATTGTCACGGGCAGGATCGGCAGACGAACCACGAAAACCGCGCCCTTTCCCGGGCCGTCGCTGTTAGCTTCGATCGTACCGCCATGCAATTCGACGAGTTGTTTGACGATCGCCAAACCCAGTCCAAGCCCGCCGTGCTTTCGATTTGCCGAGGAGTCCGCCTGGCTGAATCGCGCAAAAAGATTGGGCAGAAATTCCGGGACGATGCCCTGGCCAGTGTCGGAGATCGTGAGTTCAACGTGCGAGCCGACGCGCTGGAGGATCACCCGCACCCGTCCGCCCCGCGGCGTGAATTTTACGGCGTTGCTCAGCAGGTTCCAGACGATCTGCTGCAGTCGAGCCGGATCGCCCGAGATCAGCCCGGCAACGGGATCGAGATGTTTTTCAATGCGGATCTGCTTGGCGTCCGCCGAGGACTGCACCGTTTCGATCGCTTCGTTGACGGCGGGCAACGGGTCGACCCGCTGAATCTCCAGCCGCAATTTGCCGGAAATAATGCGGCTCATATCGAGCAGATCGTCGATCAGTTGTTTTTGCAGTCGGGCGTTCCGCTCGATGACCAGCCCGGCGTCCTTCATGTCTCCCGGTGACATGTGTCCCGCGGTGAGCAGCCGGGCCCATCCCATGACGGCGTTCAGCGGCGTGCGCAATTCATGGGAGAGGATCGCCAGGAACTCGTCCTTCATGCGATTGACGCGCTGCGCCTGCTCGCGGGCGTGCCGCTCGGCTTCCAGAAGCCGCTCCTGCTCCTGCTCCAGACGTTTGCGGTCGGAAATATCGTGGGCAATCTTGGAAGCGCCGATGACTTTGCCCGAAGCATCGCGCATCGGGGAAACCGTCACGGAGATGTCGATCAACCGCCCGTCCTTAGCGCGCCGCTGCGTGTCAAAATGATCGATCCGTTCCCCGCGGCGAAGGCGCGAGATGATCTGCACCTCCTCATCGTGCCGGTCGGACGGAACGATCAGAAGAATCGACCGCCCGATCGCCTCATCCGCGGTGTAGCCGAAGAGCCGCTCGGCCGACCCGTTCCAGGACGTGATGATCCCGTCGAGAGTCTTGCTGATGATCGCGTCGTCGGAACTTTCGATGATCGCGCCAAGCCTCGCCTGGACGATCTCGGCCGCCTTCTGCACCTCGTCCGACTGGTGCCGCTCCGTGACGTCCACCAGCATGTTCACGGCGCCGATGATCCGCCCGTTCGCGTACAGCGGAGACGGAAACGGCATCACATTCCGGCGGACCCCGTCGGGGCGCTCGACGATAATCTCCACATCGCGCACCGCGCGCCCTTCCTTCAATGCGATAGCCATGGGGCACTCGTCCAGCGGCATCGGCGAGCCGTCGAGACGATAGATGCGGAACGACCCGCACCACATGTCCGCGCCAATCTCCGGCTTGCGGCCCCACATTTGCGCCGCGGCGTCGTTGAAAAGACAAATGCGCCCCGACGCATCACAAATATAAATGGCGAAAGGCAGTTCCTGAATGAGCTGGCGATAAACATCGCTCCGCAATAGGAGTTGCGATTGTGAATCGGAGTTGGGGGAAAACTCACCAATACTACTGGTGACGACAGGCTCAACCGGTCCGACCGCGTCTGCCGACGGAATGCACCGGGGGTTATCCAACTGCTGCGCCATCTTGATTCCTGCTTGCCCCGTGCAACATCGCCGCAACGACCATCGTAAGCAGCCATCCTACGTCTTTGTGGTGATTCCGCCAATGTTCAAAATTCGACTTTTGCCACGGTCCGTTATTTATGCAAAGAGTTATCAATAAAAAACTTATGAAGGTGATAGGACGGGTCTCGACGGATTGTTAATATCGTTCAGAAATGGACATCCGGCGCTTTGAGATTTCTGATGAGGCGGACGTGATTGCCCTCTGGCGGGAGTGCGATCTGATCCGGCCTTGGAATGATCCGCATAAAGAAATCACGCGAAAGATGGCGTCTCAGCCCGACTGGTTTCTGGTTGGAACGCTCGATGGGAAGATCGTCGCCAGCGTGATGGCCGGATATGACGGGCATCGGGGATGGCTCAACTATGTCGCGGTGGCGCGGAAATACCGCCGGCGCGGTTTGGGCGGGTTGATCATCGCGCATGCCGAGCAACTTTTGCACGCCGCGGGGTGCCCGAAAATCAATTTGCAGGTTCGTACTGCGAATCAGGACGTGATCCGCTTCTACGAGAAGCTGGGGTATGCGGCTGATGATGTCACGAGCATGGGGAAGCGATTCAGCGATTGATGCTCGTCTCCGCCGGAATGTTTCGATCAACATGTCTAAACGGGATCAGCGCACGACAAAAAAAATTAATTCGTCGCAACTTGGACACGTTCGAAATTGTGTACTCAAAGGAAGGAACGTAATCGCGGCGGCAGTCGAATCGCGACCCGCGCCGCACGCGGACGGGCAATATTCTAAGGAGGTTTCGTCATGAAAAGAGCGGCAATTATTACGGCGGCAGTTATTTCGATCGGCGCACTCAATCTGGAAAACGCGCGGGCGTCCGACAATTCGCCGGCGACGCAGCCATCTCATCAGATGGTCAGCGCCGGAGTCGCCGCCGTGAAAACCGACCCGGGCGGGGCGTCGATCACGGATGTTCGGATACGCAGCGTGATCGCCAGCGCCACCGATGCGGCCATGAATCCCAAAGGCATGCCCGACCTGGTCTCCACGTTCCGCGACGCGCAGCGACAAAGCATCGAGAAATCGAAGACCTATTCCGAGGGCTTCGGCAGCGATCTGAAAATGCATATCGAGGCGATCTCCAAGGACTGGAAGAAAAAATATGGCGACGAGTTCTCGATTTCGACCGCGACGAAAATCTTCAGCCCGAGTTTCGCGGCGATTCAGACCGAATCCCCCGCCTCGAACAACGGGCATCGCGAATCCGCCCTGGTGACCCTTCGAGGTGAGACCCATCTCGGAGGCATGCAGGTGCCCCTGATTTGCGAGCAGGGCAGCGACTGGAGGATCGATGCTCCCGCGGCTCTGGACGCCGTGACGCTGCGAGCCAATTTGCTGGAACGCCTGACGAGTGTGCAGCACAACTTTGCGAACTGGCCCAAGAGTGAAACCGACGCCTATCGGCTGGTTGCTCACGAAGTGATGGGAGCCGTGCTGAATCGGACGATGCATGTGCAGGCTTCGGCCGCAGTGCCGTCGGAAACCACGGCTATCAACTCGTCGGCTCAGCAGACGAGCGCAACCGTGAAACCGGTTTCGGAAACGACCACGACGCACCACTGGTATCAATTCTGGAATTGGTGATAGCGCGTGTTGTATTGACGCGACAAAAAGCCAACGGATTGCCGTCCGGTGGCTTTCTTCTTTGATGGGAGCGCATTTTCGCCACGCGGGCGAACGTGGTAGATTTCCGGGGGTATGTCCGAGCAGAGCAATTTCAAAGCCGAAGTGCTGATCGTCGATGACGAAAAAGAGCACGCCCAGGTCATGAGCGATGCGCTCACCCGGCAGGGGCATCGTTGCGATCTGGCCTATAGCCTCAGCGAAGCGAAGGAGAAGCTGAATAAAAAAAGCTACGACATCATCGTCACCGACCTGGTGATGGACGGCAAGCGCGATGGGCTGGAAGTGCTGAAGCTGTCGAAGGATCTGACCCCTCCCCCGCAGGTGATTCTGGTTTCCGCCCATGGGGATATTCCGATCGCCGTCGAGGCCATGAACGAGGGGGCCTACGGGTTCATCGAGAAGCCATTGGATTTGAGCCATTTTCGGGCCCAGGTGAATCGCGCCGCCGAGCGCGTGTCGCTTCAGAGGCAGAATCAGGTCCTGCGCGACCAGTTGTCGGATCAATCCAGCTTCGAGGGGATCGTCGGAAAAAGCGCCGCCATGCAAAAACTGCTGGCGACCGCGCGCCAGGTGGCCGCCAGCGACATCCCCGTCCTCATCATGGGAGAAAGCGGCACCGGCAAGGAACTCATTGCGCGGGCCATTCACTTCAACAGCAAGCGCCGGCGGAACCGCCTGGTGACGCTCAACTGCGCCGGGCTCAGCGAGAGCATCCTGGAAGACGAATTGTTCGGGCATGTGCGGGGGGCCTTCACTGGCGCCAAGGCGAGCGCGAGGGGCGCTTCGAGCACGCCGACGGCGGGACGCTCTTCATGGACGAGATCGGCGACATGCCGTCCCCCATGCAGGCCAAGCTCCTGCGTGTGCTGGAAAACGGAGAAGTCGTCCGGCTGGGCAGCAACGAGCCGATCAAAGTGGATGTGCGGCTTATCAGCGCGACAAACCGAAAACTCGAGGACATGGTCGCCGACAAGCAGTTCCGGGAGGATTTATTCTTCCGGATTAAAGGCGTGACGCTGGTTCTCCCGCCGCTGCGGGAGAGGCGCGAGGACATCCCGCTCTTGATCCATTTCTTTTTGCGGGAATTTTCAGAGAAGTACAATAAGGAACTGGAAGGCGTGTCGCCCGCCGCCCAGCAACTGCTGGTTTCATATAGCTGGCCGGGAAACGTGCGGCAGCTTCGCACGGCGATCGAAAACATGGTGGTTCTCTCCCCCGGAAAGATCCTCGGCGCCGAAGGCCTGCCCGCCGAGATTCGCCCCCCGGGCCTTCCTAGCCCCGGCGAGGCGACGGCTTCCACCGGAAACCTGGTCGGCATCAGCCTCGAACAGGCGGAGAAGGAATTGATCCGCAATACCCTCAAAATGGTCGAAGGGAACCGCGAGCAGGCGGCGAAAATTCTGGGGATCGGGGAGCGCACCCTCTATCGCAAAATACGGGAATACGGACTGTGAAAACGCAACAACACGACAATTTGCCGCGCATCGGCCAGGGGTACGACATTCACCGTTTGAAGCCGGGAGGGAAGTTGATTTTGGCGGGCGTTGAAGTGGCGGAGGGAATATCGCCGATTGCGCATAGCGACGGGGACGTTGTCTTCCACGCGGTCGTCGACGCGCTTCTCGGGCGCATTGGTTCTGGGAGACATTGGGGAGATGTTCCCCAATACGGACGCGCGGTGGAAGAACGCCCAGAGCCGCGTCTTTGTCGAGGAGGCGATGAAAAGGGTGAGCGCCGCCGGATACGCGGTGGCGAATGTGGACGTGACGGTGCTGGCGGAGAAGCCGAAATTGAAAGCGTTTAAATCGAAGATGGCCCAGTCGCTATCATCCCTGCTGGGCGCCCCGGCGAATCTGAAGGCCGGGACCAACGAGGAGTGCGATGCGATCGGCCGCGGCGAGGCAATCGCCGCGATGGCGGTCGTATTGCTGACTCGAACTAAGTTGGGATAATAGTATTTCGCGTCTTGGGCACGGAAGAGGGCCACGGCCGGGCGGAACGATTCGCGACAGGTCTGTATGAGCCTTCGAGTTTACAACACATTGTCCCGCCAAAAGGAGATGTTTGCCACGGTCCATCCGGGCAGGGTGGGGATCTATTTATGCGGGCCTACGGTCTACAAGCCGCCGCACATCGGCCACATGGTCGGCCCCGTCATCTTTGATGCGATCAAACGCTATCTCAAATACAAGGGCTACGAGGTCACCTGGGTCGTCAACATCACGGATGTGGACGACAAGATCATCGAAGCCGCGGCCCGGCAGCAGGTGCAGGTGCAGGAGTTGTCGGACAAGTACACGGCCGAATATCTGGATTGCCTCAACCAATTTGGGATCGATTCGATCGATCGCTTCCCCAAAGCTTCGGAGCACATGCATGAGATTATCGAGCTGGTGCAGAAGCTGATCGACCATGGATTTGCTTACGTTGCCGACGGGAACGTCTGGTTCGAAGTGGCCAAGGACCCGGATTACGGAAAGCTCTCCAATCGGAAAGTCGAGGAGCAGGAATCGGGTCTGCGCGAACTCGAGGGGCAGGGGAAGAAGAGCGCGGCGGATTTCGCACTGTGGAAGAAAGCCAAGGCGGGGGAGCCGGCGTGGGATTCACCCTGGGGGAAGGGGCGGCCCGGCTGGCATATCGAATGCTCGGCGATGAGCCAGAAATACCTCGGCGAAACCCTCGATATCCACGGCGGCGGCATGGACCTCATGTTCCCCCATCATGAAAATGAGCTGGCCCAATCCGAATCGGCCAATGGCAAGCCTCTGGCGAAATACTGGCTGCACAACGGCTTGACCCGCGTCAAAACCAAACTGAACAGCGGCGAGTGGTCTCAGGAAAAGATGAGCGGGAGCGTGGGGAACGTCGTCTCCGCAACGGAATTGCTCGGCACGTATGGGGCGGAGGTTTTGCGATACATGCTCCTGAGCACGCACTACCGCCGGCCGATCGAATTCACCGACGAAGTGCTGGTCAACTCGCGCAAAGGTCTGTCCGTCTTTTCGCGACTGGTCGAGCGCATCGAGCGATTGACGGGAAAACCCCTGAACGCCGAAGTGCAGGATATGGATCGCGCGGCGGCGAAGCTCCTCGAATCCGAAGTCGGCCCGTTTGCGCGGCAGACGCTGGCCGAAAAAATGCGCTTCCTCGAGATGATGGACGACGATTTCAACACTGCCGGGGCGATTTCCGTGATGCACGATCTCGCCGGGCAGGTGAACAGTTTCCTCGAGCAGAACCGCGCTGAGTCGAATCGCCAGCCGGATGTCCTGGAGGCCGCGGGGGCGGCGACCCAAACGGTGCTTTCCCTGGGAAGGATTCTGGGCCTGTTCCGTCCCGGCGTGCGGCAGCCGGAAACGCAGCAGCCGGCGCTGGTGGATGGCCTGATGAATCTTCTCATCAAGATTCGCAACGATGCGAGGCAAAGCAAGAATTTCCCCCTCGCCGACGCCGTGCGGGATGGCTTGAAGGAGCTGGGGATTACGCTGGAAGATCGCCCCTCGGGGACCGGGTGGAGGAAAGAATAAAACGAGTTGCCAGTTGCGAGTTGCCAGTTGCCAGTAAAGACTGAGAATGCTTTTTACTGGCGACGGGTATCTCGCAACTGGCAACTTTTTATGCGCGTTCTTGGGATTGATCCTGGTTTGCAGATCACGGGGTACGGGGTTGTCGATTTTGAGCGAACACCGAAATTGATCGATGGCGGCGTCATTCGGCTAAAGCCCAAGTCTTCCCTTGCGGCGAGATTGGTCGAGTTGGAATCCGAGTTGGGGGAATTGTTCGAAGAGTTCGAGCCGGACGTTTGCGCGGTCGAGCAGTTGTATGCGCATTACAAGCACCCGCGCACCGCGATCCTGATGGGGCATGCGCGCGGAGTGATTCTGCTGGCGGCGGAGCGGCGCGGCGTGCGCGTTGAGCAGGTGTCCGCCAATCGCGTGAAAAAATCGCTTCTAGGGTACGGACACGCCGGGAAATTGCAGATGCAGAAGGCGATTCAGCAGTTGTGGGGCTTGAAGGAATTGCCCAAGCCGCCCGATGTGGCCGATGCCCTGGCGGTGGCGCTTTGCTGCGGGCGGGAAATTTCCGGTAAACTGAGCCGCAGATGATCTGCGCAATCACCGGCGAACTTCGGCGCGTTGAAGACGATCGAGTCCACCTCGCCAGTGGGCCGGTCGTGTATGAAATTCTGGTTCCGGCGTTCGATCTCACGGAATTGCAGGCAAGCCTCGGCGAATCGATCACTCTGCACACGATTTTTGACCTCGAGGGAGACCCGACGCGCGGCGGACTGGCCCCGCGATTGATCGGCTTCCTCCGCCTGCACGACAAGAATTTCTTCCAGCTCTTCGTGACGGTCAAAGGGATCGGCCCCAAGCGCGCCCTGCGGGCGCTGGTTCAGCCGGTTGGGCAGATCGCGGCTGCGATCGAGAATCGCGATGCCCGGTTTCTAGTGCAATTGCCCGAAATCGGGAAACGAACCGCCGAGCAGATCGTCGCCGAATTGGCCGGGAAATTAACCGACTTTGCGATGGAGCAGGGGGCGGTTGCCGCCCCATTGGCCCGCAAGGATCGATCGCCGGCTGAACTGGATGCAATTGACGGGATCATCCTCCTGGGGATCGGGCGCTCGGATGCGGAGCGATTGCTGGAACGAGCCAAGGCCGCCGAGCCGGACCTGAGTACCGCCGATGCGCTGGTGAGGGAGATGTTGAGATTACGCACGGTTCGGGCGTGATGGGCACGGAACCCGAAATCCGAAGCCCGAAACCAGAAATCCGAATCAAACCAGAATGGCGAAATGACCGAATAGTCCCCGCGAATCGAATGCGGTGCTTCCGTTTGGTCATTCTGGTTTTGGGCATTGATTCGTCATTCGGGTTTCTGGTTTCGGGTTTGAGCCCAGAGTTGCGATTCAACCCATTTGCGCCAATGATTGATTCATGGCTCCTTCGATTGGATCAGGCCGCGGAGGTTCCCCCATGGCAGGGGGGTTTCGGCTCTTTCGCATTTTCGGGATCACCGTCTACCTCCATTTCACGTGGTTCATCATCGCGCTCTTTGAAATTCAGTCGCGCAAGGGGGAATACAGTTCGATCTGGTGGAACGTCGCGGAATACCTTTCACTCTTCGCGATCGTGCTGACCCATGAATTCGGCCACGCCCTGGCCTGCCGATCCGTCGGTGGGACGGCGGACACGATCATGCTTTGGCCGCTGGGCGGGATCGCGTTTGTGAATCCGCCGCCGCGGCCCGGAGCGCTGCTTTGGAGCATCGCGGCCGGGCCGCTGGTCAACGTGCTCATTCTGATTCCGACCTATTCCCTGCTGAGTTTGCCGCACGACACCGACCTCCATCGGTTCCTCTTTGTTTTCGCGGCGACGAATCTGATGCTGCTCGTGTTTAACATGCTCCCGATCTATCCGCTGGACGGGGGGCAGATCGTGCAGGCGCTGCTTTGGTTCGTGATTGGGCGCGGACGGAGCTTGATGGTTTCGGCCGTGCTCGGGATCATCGGCGCGGTGGGAATGGTCGGTTTGGCGATCTATTTGAGCAATCCCTGGCTCGTCGTCCTGGCGATCTTCGCGGGGTTCCAGGCTTTCCGAGGAATCAAGATCGCGCAGATATTAAGGGCGCGCGAAACCATGGCGCGGCGCGGGGGGGTCACGTGCCCCTCTTGTGGGCAGGCGCCGCCGATGGGGGCGTTCTGGAGATGTTCCACGTGCCGGCAGCCGTTCGACATCTTCGAGAGAAGCGGGATATGCCCGAACTGCGGAACGATGAACCGGATGGCGTTTTGCCCCTCGTGTCGAAACGGCGCGCCGGTGGCGGCGTGGATGGGGATGAATCCGGATTTGCCCCCGCTGCCGACCGTGCCCGTGCCGCAACCCGCGTGTCCGCCTCCCCCGCCCCTGCCCCGAATGCCCCCGGCGCCGCCCTGGTAAAAGCCAACGGACGGCCCTTCGATAAACTCAGAGCGGGCCATCCATTGGCTTTGTGGGGGGTGACCCGTAATGTTAGAACATACCCATGCCGCGCGAGAGAATTGTTTCGGGCCAGTCGGGATCGGAAGAGGAAACCCGATTCAATTACTCGCTTCGCCCCGAGAACTTTTCCCAATATATCGGCCAAGACGCGCTGGTCCGCCGGCTGAAGATCGCCGTCGATGCCGCCAAGGCGCGCAAGGAGCCGATCGAGCATGTTCTCCTCCACGGGCCCCCGGGGCTCGGGAAGACGACCCTGGCCCACGTGATCGCCCATGAAATGAACGCCCAGGTTCACGTCACCAACGGCCCGGCGCTCACCAAAGGCGCGGACCTGGTCGGCATTCTCACCAAACTCGGGCCCGGCGACGTTCTTTTCATCGACGAGATTCATCGCCTACCGGCCATAGTCGAGGAATATCTCTATCCCGCCATGGAGGATTTCAAGGTGGACATCACGCTCGATTCCGGCATGCACGCCCGGACGATCACGATGCCCCTGGCGGCTTTCACGCTGATCGGCGCGACCACCCGCATCGGCTTGCTCAGCGGCCCGATGCGAAGCCGCTTCGGCATCGCCAATCACATCGAGTTTTATACCCCCGAGTCGCTGCACGAAATTCTGCGGCATAACGCCAAACTGCTGAAGCTCCAAAGCGAGGACGAGGCGTTGAAGGAACTGGCTCGCCGCAGCCGGGGAACGCCGCGCATCGCCAATCGGCTGATTCGCCGCGTGCGCGATTACGCCGCGGTGGAAGCCGCGTCGAAACTCACGCTCGCCGTGACCAAATCGGCCCTAAGCCTCGAGGGAATCGACGAGCGCGGCCTCGACGAGCAGGATCGGAATTATCTGAAAACGCTGATCAATGTTTACGACGGCGGCCCCGCCGGTGTGGAAGCCCTGGCCGCAAGCCTGGGCGAGGAGATCGATACGCTGGTGGATGTCGTCGAGCCCTATTTATTGCAGACGGGCCTGGTTCTGCGCACGCGCGCAGGGCGCGCCGCGCACGAAGACGGCGTACGATCATCTCAAGATCGAGTGGAACCCGTCCAAAGACGTCTCGGAAGATCCATCCCTCTACGAAAATCAGGCCTGATGTTCCATTTCCTCGCTGGGCGCTTCATCCGCCCCACGGCGGGATTTGCGGCGGTATTGCCTCGGGGTTAATCCGATTTGGTCGTGGAAAGCCATGCTGAGCTGCCGCGCTTCCTTGAACCCGCAGGCGTCGGCAATTTCCCTCACCGGGCGATCCGTGCGCGACAGCAGCAATTTCGCCCGCTCAAGCTGGACCCGGCGGATTTCCTGATAGGGCGAGCGCCCCAAAGCCTTGCGGAACCGCATCTCCAGCGACCGGCGGGAAAGCTGAGTGCGCGAAAGGAGATCCTCGACGTTGATCTCGCGCCCGCCGCGATCACGGATGAAGCGCACGGCCGCGGCGACTTCCGCGTCGGCCAGCGCCAGCACGTCGCTGCTGCGCCGCGTGATGACTTCGACGGGCGGGACGAGGATCGGCTCAACCGGAGCGGGTTGCCCGGCAATCAGTTTGGCCAGCAGAGCCGCGGATTCGTAGCCGATCTGTTCGGTGTTCAGGCAGATGCTCGAGAGCTGCACGCCGGACAGTTCGCAATTGATTTCGTCGTTATCGACGCCCAGGACGGCGATCTGATCCGGGACTTGTAACTCCAGTGAAGTCGCCAGGCGCACCGTTTCCTTCGCGCACGAATCATTTCCGCAAAAGATCGCCAGGGGGCGCGAAAGCGTGGCCAGCGCCTCGAGCCGCGCGGAGCGATCCGAGTCCTGGGAGACCAGGGCCGGCTCGCCGGCAATTTCCTCCTTGCGCTGCACGATTGAGCAATCGAAGCCCGCGGCGCGCAGGGCCTCCTGAAAACCGTCGGCGCGCTGCTGGGCGTAGGCGGCGCCTTTGATCCCGAAGAAGGCGAAATTCCTGAATCCGCGCTCGATAAAATAGGAAGCCGCCAGTTTTCCCGTGGCAATGTCGTCGGGAAGAACCGCCGGCATTTCGATCGGCGGCTCAATGACGTTGGAGATGTTGATCGCCGCGACGCCGCTGGCAATCAGTTCCTGCGCATGCTGGCGCTGGCGGATCTGGACGATGACGCCGCGGACATTGTCGCGGGCGAAGGTTTCGGTGAAGCCGGGCTCGATGTGCGAGGAGAAATTGAAATCCCACCCGCCGTGGATTTTCGCGTAGTCGGCAATGCCGCGCAAGACGCCACGGCTGTAGGCATAAACGACGTCGGCGTAGAGGCGAACCGAACAGTTTTCCGGCACGATCAGGCTCCTTCCCGCCGGGCCATTGGTTCATCCGCTGGTCCGGTCCCATCGCCCCAAGTCACGGCATATTAACCGACGGCCCGGGTTCCCCAAACGTCCCGACTCCGGACAAACAGCGCCGTCGGCAGGGCCATTTTTGCTAGCCCACGTTTCTCAATCTCTCCATATTACCAATAATAAGCCGGAATAAACCATTTAAACCGCATTTCTTCTCGATTTACCCATTTGAATGTGTTAGGTTATGGGCTGTGAGAAACCTACGTTATCTGCCTCTGACGTTTCTTTGCGGGATGCCGGGATTTGTGTACTTTGCGCCTGTGCTGATTGTGTGCACCGCAACGTTTCTGGCTACCCGTCGTAAACCGCTCGCCAACTAACTAATTCATTTAAGCGATCTTCTGTTCCGCCTCCGGGTTGCGCGGGGCCAATCTCATTTTGAGATATTCCGAGGTATATCCCAGTCCCGATTTGGCGACCCGTTCTGGGGTCCCTGCAACAACGATTTGCCCGCCCGCTTCGCCTCCCTCGGGGCCGAGATCGATAATCCAATCGGCGCATTTGATGACATCGAGATTGTGCTCGATGACCAGCACGGTGTTCCCGAAATCCGCCAGGCGATTCAGCACGTTGAGCAGATTGTGAATGTCCGCAAAGTGCAGCCCGGTCGTCGGCTCGTCCAGAACGTAAAGCGTGTGGCCCGTCGCGCTCTTGCCGAGTTCGGTCGCGAGCTTGACGCGTTGCGCCTCCCCGCCGGAAAGCTGCGTGCTCGGCTGCCCGAGTTTGATATACCCCAGGCCCACGTCGTTGAGCGCCTTAAGAAGCTCGCGCGATGTGCGGGAAATTTTCGAAGAAGCCGAGCGCTTCCTCGACCGTCATGTTCAACACATCGGCGATCGTCTTCCCGCGATAATGAATCTCCAGCGTCTCTGCGTTGTAGCGCGAACCGTGGCAGACTTCGCACGCAACATATACATCCGGGAGAAAGTGCATTTCAATGCACTTCGTCCCCTGCCCCTGGCAGGCTTCGCAGCGGCCGCCTTTGACGTTGAAGCTGAAACGCCCCGCCTCGTATCCGCGGATTTTGGCTTCCTTGGTCTTGGCGAAGACTTTTCGAATGTCGTCGAAGACACCGGAATAAGTCGCCGGGTTGCTCCGCGGCGTGCGCCCGATCGGGCTTTGATCGATCTCAATAACTTTGTCGATGCGGCTGACGCCATTGAGGGCTTTGAACGCGCCCGTCTTTACTTTCGAGGCGTAAAGCTTTCGCCGCAGCGCGGGAAGCAGGGTCTGATTGATGAGCGTCGATTTCCCCGACCCGCTGACGCCCGTGACGCATACCACGCCGCCCAGCGGGATGCGCACGTCGATATTTTTCAAATTGTTCTGCCGGCACCCCTTAAGCTCTAGGCACGATTTATTCGGATCCATCGGCCGGCGAACCTGCGGCGGAACGATGGCGTACTCGCCGGTCAGATATTTCACGGTTGTGCTGTGCGCATTCTGCAGAACCTGCGGCATGTGGCCCGCGCAAACGATCGTTCCGCCATGAGCGCCGGCCCCGGGGCCGACATCGATGAGATAATCCGCCGCCCGAATGCACTCCTCATCGTGCTCGACCATGATGACCGTGTTCCCGAGGTCTTTGAGGCGCTTGAGCGTGCGGATAAGCCGTGCGTTATCGCGAGAATGAAGCCCAATCGTCGGCTCGTCCAGAACATAGCAAACACCGACGAGCCCGCTTCCAACCTGCGTCGCCAGCCGGATGCGCTGCGCCTCGCCGCCGGATAGGGTGGCGGTTTTTCTGTCGAGTGTGAGATAAGCCAGACCCACATCCGACATAAATCCGAGCCGAGCCGAAATCTCGCGGACGATCGGCTCGGCGATAACCGCCTGTTCGGGCCCGAGGCGCAGGTTCTGGAAGAATTGCCGCGCGGTTTCGACGGTCATCGCCGTCACGTCCGAGATGCTGTAACCCGCCAGTCGGATCCCCCCGTTGGGAAGCTCGCTGGACCCGTCGGGATCGCCGTGGATGCGCACGGCCAGCGCCTCAGTCCGCAATCGCGTCCCGCCGCACTTGGCGCACGGCTGTTCGGATGTGTACTGATGCAGCCGCGTTTTGACGAATTCGCTTTCGGTGTTCTCGAATCGCCGCTGAAGATTGGGGATGACGCCCTCGAACCAGGTTCCGGTCCCTTCGTCCCCCTGTTCATCCGTGCCTTCCATGAGGATGGCGCGGATTTTTTTGGGGATGTCCTTGTAGGGCATCGAATAGGAGATACCGAAGTCGCGGGCGAACTGCCGCAGGACGCGGCTGTAATAAATGTTCATCCGCTTCCCATTTTTCCGCCACGCCTCGATCGCACCGTTTTCGAGGGAAAGCGACTCATCCGGGACGATCAATTCCGGATCGAATTCGCACGTCGTCCCCAGTCCATGGCACGCCGGGCACGCCCCGTGCGGGCTATTGAAGCTGAATATCCGCGGCTCCAGCTCCGGGAGCGAAACATGCGGATGATCCGGGCAGGCAAATTTCTCGCTGAAGGTCTGATCGACCCATTTATTGTCGGCCCCCTGAATGCTGACGATCAAAATTCCCTGCGAGAGCTTCAGCGCGGTTTCGACGGAATCGGCCAATCGCGAGCGAATTTCCGGCTTCAAAACCAGCCGGTCCACGATCGCCTCGATGTTGTGCACTTTGGTCTTTTGCAAAGACGGCGCGCTCTCGGCGGCCAGTTCCAGCATTTGCCCATCGACCCGCGCCGAACATAACCCTGCTTATGCAGAGCCGCGAAGATTTCCTTGTGCTCCCCTTTTTGCCCTTTGATCAGCGGCGCCAGCAGCATCACCTTGGACCCGGCGGGATGCTTCATCACCGCATCCACGATCTGCGAAGGCGATTGGCTGGCGATCGGCCTTCCGCAAACCCAGCAATACGGCCTGCCCGCCCGGGCAAATAAAACGCGCAGTGTAATCGTAAATCTCGGTCGTCGTCGCCACGATGCTGCGCGGATTGCTCGACGCCGACCGCTGCTCGATGGCGATGGTGGGGGGGAGCCCCTCGATTTCGTCGATGTCCGGCTTCTGCAGTTGCTCCAGAAATTGCCGCGCGTATGCCGAAAGCGATTCCACATATTTCCGTTGTCCCTCGGCGTAGATGGTGTCGAACGCCAGCGTCGACTTCCCGCTCCCGCTCAGACCCGTCACCACGACGAGCTGATCGCGCGGCACGTCCACGTTCAGGTTCTTCAGATTATGCTCGCGCGCGCCTTTGATTCGGATGAATTTCACTCGTCCACTCCGGTACCCGGTGTTTGGTCGGGAATTGAAACTGGATATTCTAGCGGGCATGGCGGCGGGAATCGAATCGACCGGTGGTTCGCGGCGAAAGCAGGGGATGCCGCTTGAAAGGCTGAAAATCCAGCCGCCGCACAACCTGCCTCGATTTATTGCCGGCGGGGCATTGATCGTCGTGCTGGGCATGCTGGCCTATCTGCCCGCGCTCAATGGCCAGTTCGTCTGGGACGACAACTCCTGGACCACCGGCATCGTCCCGCTCCTCCAGGACTTTTCCGGCCTGGAAAAGATGTGGCTCCAGGGCACCGCACTTCAGCAATATTACCCCCTGACCGGCACCAGCTTCTGGATCGATTACCACCTCTGGGGATTTCACACCCTTCCCTACCATATCGAAAACCTTCTGCTCCATCTCACTTCCGCGCTGCTGTTCTGGACCCTGCTCAAAAAACTCCAGGTTCCCGGCACGTGGCTGGCTGGTGCCATATTCGCCGTCCATCCCGTCATGGTCGAATCCGTCGCCTGGATCACCGAACGAAAAAACGTCCTCTCCATGGTCTTCTTTCTAACCGGCCTGCTGGCGTACGGACGATTCAGCAACTTTTGGAAAGCGGAAGAAAAGTCCCCCAATTGGTCCATCTACGCGCTGGCTCTCTTTCTATTCATCTGCGCCCTCCTCGCCAAAGCCACCGCCTTCTCATTTCCGGCGGTTCTCCTGCTCATCTGCTGGTGGAAGAGGGGGGAGATTCGCTGGAAGAGGGATGTCCTCCCCACGCTTGCCTTCTTCGCGATCTCCATCGGCTTTTGCCTCAGGACCAGTCGGCTGGAGAAATACCACGTCGGAGCCATCGGCCCCGAATGGAACATCTCCTTCCCCGCTCGATGCCTGATTGCCGGTCGCGTAATCTGGTTCTATTTCGGCAAACTCCTCTGGCCCAGCTCTCTTTGTTTCATCTATCCGCGCTGGCATCTGAACGTGGCCAGTTGGAAACAGTGGCTCTGCCCAATCAGCGTGATCGCAATCCTCGGCGTCCTGTGGCACTACCGCCGCCGCATCGGCCGAGGTCCGCTCGCCGCCGCCCTCTTTTTCACCGGCACCCTCTTCCCCGCCCTGGGATTTATGGACGCCTATTTCATGCGTTTCTCCTTCGTCTGCGACCACTGGATGTACCTTTCGAGTCTGGGATTGATCGCGCTGTTCGCGGCGATCGTTACTCAGAAGATCCATTCGAGAGCGGTCGTCTGCGGTTTTTCCGCCGTTCTGCTCGGCGCGTTCGCCATTCTGACCTGGCGACAGTGCGCCGTTTATTCCGATTTGGAAACCCTCTGGCGCGACACCCTGGCGAAGAACCCTGACGCCTGGATGGCGCAATACAACCTGGGATACTTGATGCAAACCCACGGCAACATCGCCGAGGCAAAGGAGCGATACGAGCGCACGCTTGCGATCAACCCCAACTGCGACGAGGCGGAAAATAATCTGGCCTGGCTCCTGGCGACACTTTCGTCCGCGGAGGGGGGAGACCCGGCGTGCGCGGTGATTCTGGCCGAGAACGCCTGCCGCTCAACGAGCAATCAGGATGCGAATCGACTGGATACGCTGGGGGTCGCCTACGCGGCCGACGGGCGGTTCGATGACGCCGTCGCGACCACGCAATCGGCCATCGCCCTGGCGCAGCAAGAGGGCCAAACCGAGCTGGTGAGGCGCATGGAAGCTCGCCTGGCCCTCTATCGACAAGGCCATCCATATAATCCGTCCCCGGCCGGCGGTTGAGGCGAGCCGGCCGCCCATCGTCTATCATTCCCTGGCGACAATGAATCAGGATGCGCACGAATTATTTCAGATGGCCAGGCAGGACCACGAAGCCGGGAAACTGGCCGAGGCGGAACTGCTCTACCAGCACGTGATCGCGCGCGATCCGAATCACGCGGACGCCTTGCATCTGCTGGGGATTATTCTGGCCCAGACCGATCGCGCCCCAAGGCCGCGGAGATGCTCCGGCGCGGCGGCCGCGAATCCCAATTCGGCGGACGTGCACAACAACCTCGCCAACGTGCTTCAGAGCCTCGGGCAGTTGGAAGAGGCCATCGCCCAGTACAACGCGTCGCTGGCGCTGAATCCGAATTTTCCCACGGGCCTCAGCAATCTGAGCAACACCCTGCGATTGAGCGGCAGATATGACGACGCGATTGCCGCCGCCCGGCGGGCGATCGAGCTGAACGCCGGTTACGCGCCGGCTTACGTAAATCTGGGATACGCCCTCCAGGAAAAGGGCGATCTCGAGCAGGCGATCGACGCCTTTCAAAAAGCCCTCATGGTGCGGGCGGATTTCCCGGAGGCGCAGACCAATCTGGGCATGCGCCCTGGCAGCCGTCGGACGGCTCGACGAGGGCATCGCGGCTTGCCGGCGCGCGGTCAATCTCGCCCCCAATCTGGCCCAGGCTCACGTGAATCTCGGCAACGCCCTGCAATCGGCCGGGCGATTGGATGAAGCGATCGCCTCGTTCGACCGCGCACGAACCATCAATCCCGATTACACGGCCGCTCACAGCAACCGGTTTTTCGCGATGGCGTATATGCCCGAGTTCAATTCGCCGGCGATTCTCCGCGAGATGAAGGCATGGGACGCCCGGAATCCGCGGCCGATGACCGGGCACAAGAACGATCGGAATCCGGCCCGAAAATTGAGGATTGGGTATGTCTCGCCCGATTTTTACCGCCATTGCCAGTCGTTTTTCACGATTCCCCTGCTGTCGCACCACGATCATGTGCAGTTCGAGATTTACTGCTACGCCGATGTGAGCAGTCCCGACGAAATCACCGCGAGAATTCAAAACCACGCGTATGTTTGGCGAAGCACAGTGGGGAGGAGCGATGAGCAGATCGCAGAGCAAATCAAAGCCGATGGAATCGATATTCTGGTCGATCTGACCATGCACATGGCGCATGCAAGGCCGGGGGTATTCGCCAGGAAACCCGCGCCGATCCAAATCGCCTGGCTCGCCTATCCCGGAACGACGGGATTAAGCGCCATGGACTATCGGCTCAGCGACCCGCACCTGGACCCACCTGGGGAACATGAGGGGTGGTACGCGGAGAAGACGGTTTTGCTTCCCGACACGTTTTGGTGTTACGAGCCGTTGGGGGAGGTTCCGGAAGTGCAAGCACTGCCCGCCTCTCAGAACGGATATGTGACCTTTGGCTGTTTGAATAACTTTTGCAAGGTGACCGATCAGACCCTGGACCTGTGGGCGCACGTCATCCGCGAAACGAAGGAGTCGCGACTGATTTTGTTATCTCCCCGTGGCGAGCACCGTCAAAGGGTCATTAGCAAAATCGGCGTGGCGCGGTCCCGGGTCGAATTCGTCGAGTTCCTTCCTCGGCAGAAATACCTGGAAACCTACCACCGAATCGATCTCTGCCTCGATACCTTCCCATATAACGGCCACACGACCAGTCTGGATGCATTTTGGATGGGAGTTCCCGTAGCGACGCTTTGCGGGCAAACCGCCGTCTCGCGGGCGGGGTTCAGCCAGACCAAGAATCTCGGGCTCGACGCCGCCCTGGTTGCGCATGATCCGGATGAATTCGTCAAAAATACCGTCAGATTGGCCGGGAATTTGGCCGCCCTGAGCGAACTGCGAAAGGGACTGCGCCAAAGAATGGAAAAATCGCCCCTCATGGACGGAAAAAAATTCGCGGCGAATTTCGAAAAAGCGTTGCGCGAGATGTGGCGGCGGTGGACGTCATGAACGACGCGGAATCGCATTTCAATCGCGGCAACGCCCTCATGAACCAGGGTCGCCCCGCCGAGGCGGTCGAAGCGTATCGGCTTTCCCTCCAGGAATTCCCGAATCATGCCATCACGCTCTTCAACCTCGGCAATGCCCTCAAAGAGACCGGTCGAGGCGAGGAAGCAATTGAAGCTTATCGCTCCGCGCTGGTGGCGAAGCCGGATTTTGCCGATGCGGCTTACAACCTGGCGATCGCCCTGCGCGAGGCGCATCGGCCCGACGAGGCCCTGGCGGCCTACCAAAAAGTGCTCGCGATTCAGCCGGATTATCGGGATGCCCACAATGACATGGGTGAGATCCATCGCGAATTGGGCCGATTCGACGAGGCCCTGGCCTGCTACGCGCGCGAATTGGAATTGCACCCCGATCACGCGCTGGCGCAGAGCAATCGGCTTTTTACGTTGAACTATCATCCCGGCCATACGCCGGAAAAAACTCTACGCGAACATCTCGATTGGAATCGAAAAAATATTTTCCGCTCGACAGCTCATTCAAACGATCGAAATCCCGAGCGCCGGCTGAAAATCGGCTACGTCTCCCCGGATTTTCGGCGCCATTGCCAGTCGTTCTTCACGATTCCTCTACTGTCGCATCACGACCACGCGCAATTTGAGATCTACTGCTACGCCGATGTGAGCCGTCCCGACGAAATCACCGCGAGAATTCAAAAATACACGGATGTATGGCGAAGCACGGTGGGAAAGAGCGACGAGCAGATTGCAGAGCAAATCAAAGCCGATGGGATCGATATTCTCGTCGATCTGACCATGCATATGGCGCACGGAAGGCCGGGGGTATTCGCCAGAAAACCCGCGCCCATCCAAGTCGCCTGGCTGGCCTATCCCGGTACGACGGGATTAACCGCGATGGATTACCGGTTAAGCGACCCGTATCTCGACCCACCGGGCGAACACGATGGGTGGTACTCGGAGAAGACGGTTCTCCTTCCGGATACTTTTTGGTGTTACGAGCCATTGGGCGACGTACCGGCAGTACAATCACTGCCCGCTGACCGGAACGGGTATGTAACCTTTGGCTGTTTGAACAACTTTTGCAAGGTGACGGACCAGACCTTGGAACTGTGGGGGAAGGTGATGGGGGAGGTGACCAACTCCCGGCTCATTCTGTTATCCCCCCTCGGGGAGCATCGGCAAAGGGTCATCAGCAAACTGGGCGTGGAGCGATCCCGCGTTGAATTCGTCGAGTTCCTGCCTCGCCAGAAATACCTGGAGACCTATCGCCGGATCGATCTTTGCCTGGATACATTCCCCGTAAATGGCCACACAACCAGCCTCGACGCCGTGTGGATGGGGGTCCCCGTGGTGAGCATGGTGGGAAAGGCGGCGATCGCGCGGGCGGGAGTCAGCCAGAACGCAAATCTGGGACTCAGCAGGGAATTGGTGGCGGAATCGAAGGAAGGGTTTGTATCGCTGGCAACCGGTTTGGGGCGGGATACTGGCAAATTGGAGCAACTCGGGTCGCGGATTGCGGCAGCGAATGGAAGTATCGCCCTTAATGGACGGGGGCCGTTTTGCCCGTGGCGTGGAAGCCGTTTTTCGCGATATTTGGCGGCGGTACTGCTGTTAAATGGCTCTGGCCGATGACTATCATTGAGATATGTCCATGCGAATTGCACTGGTTTGCGGGATTTTGGCTTTCGGAATAGGCGGATGTTTTTCGCCTGATCCCAAGTCAATAAAAAGCGATAATGCCGCCAGTGCGGTTCCTGCGATCAAGGACGCGGCAATCAAGGACGATCGCACCGCGATTCCACGTTTGATCCAGGATTTGGACGATAATGATCCAGCGATTCGCTTCGCGGCGATCTGCCGCCTTCATAAAATGACCGGTCAGACTTTCGGATACCGGTATTATGACGACGCGGAGGATCGGCGGCCTGCCGTCAAACAATGGCGCCTATGGCTGCAATCGCATCCGAGTCCATGAGGTTTATGATCCAATCGGCGAATCATTTCGGAATGGGCGGACGCTCGGGCGAGAGGCTCGAGTTGAAGATCGATAGCGACCCGGCTAATCTTCGCCAGGTCCGCAAGAGCATCGAGGAATTTGCCGCTCAGCGCCGGCCTCCCGCGCGAAGCGTGCGATGAAGTGGGACTGGTGATCAACGAGGCGCTGGCAAACGTGATCCGCCACGGCTACGGCGGCGCGACGGATCGGCCCATCCTGGTGACCGCCACCGCCGAGGACCAAGCCGTGCGATTCACCATTCGCGACTGGGGCAAGCCGTTTGACCCGGCCGCGGTCGCGAAGAAAAAAACGGGCGAATTATTGAAGCCCGGCGGGCTAGGATTGGTTTGCATCAAGAAACTCATGGACGAAGTGCAGTTCGCGCAGTTGTCGGATGGAATGCAGTTGACCATGGTGAAATACTTGCGGCCGCAACAAGACCGCTAGACAGGTAACACCACCATGTCAGAGGTTAAAGCCGAACACCGAATTGGTATCCCTCCCGCAGGTCCGTGACGACGCGGTCCTCGGCGTCGGTGCGCGGCGAGGTCGATCTCCACAACAGTCCCGAACTGCGCGCGGCCCTGCTGGGAATGCTGACCAAATCGCTTCCTAAGAAGATGGTGCTGAATCTATCGCAGGTTCCGTACATGGATTCCAGCGCCGTCGCGGTGCTCGTTGAAGTGCTTCAGAAACTCCGCCGCGCCGGCGGTCGATTGATGCTCAGCGCTCTCCAGCCGCGCGTCAAAGGCTTGCTCGAAATCGCCAGGCTGGATTCAATCTTCGTACTGGCCGGCAGCGACGAAGAAGCTCTGGCGAAATAATCCGCGATTGAGTCCGGCTCATTTCATGAACACGGTTCTCCGCCCCATCGCTCTGCTGTACACGTCCGTTATCGGGTTCTTTCGTTTTGTGGGGGAGATCGCCTATCTCCTGTTGGACACCGCGATCGGACTGCCGCGATCCCTCTTTCACAAGCAGGGCCGTCGTCTCGGTTGGATGAATCTTTGGGACCAGATGGACCGCTTCGGCGTGCGGAGCATTCCCATCGTTGCCCTGGTGCTCTTTTGCATCGGGGCGATCCTGGCCTTGCAGATGGCGCCGATCCTGCACGACTACGGCGCGCTGGATAAGGTGGCGGATATCATTGCCGTCACCGTCGGGCGCGAGCTGGGGCCGCTGGTCTCGGCCGTCGTGCTCACGGGCTTCGCCGGAGCGAGCATCGCGGCGGAACTCGGCAGCATGGTGGTCTCTGAGGAAATCGAGGCCCTCGAGGCCCACGCCATCAGTCCGATCCGCTTCCTGGTTGTCCCCCGGGTTTTGGCCACGACGATCATGATGATCTGCATCGCCGTCGTTGGCGATTTCGCCGGCGGCATCGGCGGGCTCGCAACCGCCGGTTGCTTTCTCGGCATCAGCCCGGACCTCTACGTCCATCACACCTTCGACGCCCTGAAACTGAAGGATTTCGTCACCGGCCTGATCAAGGCCGGCGTCTTCGGAATGCTCATCAGCGCCATGGCCTGCCGTCTGGGATTGTCCGTCACCGGCGGTGCCGAAGGCGTCGGCGTGGCGACCACCAAAACCGTCGTCTATACCATCGTCGCCCTGATCTCGGTGGACCTGATCTTCACGGCGATCTTTTACTTCCTGGGATGGTGACGCATGCCCGACGACGTCATCGAGGTCCGGGATGCCACTAAAATTTACGACGGCCGAGTCATTCTCGACGCCATCCGCCTCGAAGTCCGCCGCGGCGAGACGCTGGTCATCATGGGCGGCTCCGGTTCCGGAAAATCCACCATGCTCAGATTGATGATCGGCAACGCCATGTGCGACGGCGGCGACATCATCGCCTCCGGCCGCAGCCTGCGATCCATGACCGAAGATCAGTTGGACGATTATCGCAAGACCGTCGGCGTCCTCTTCCAGAGCGGAGCACTTTTCAACTCCATGTCGGTGGCGGATAACGTGGCGCTGCCCCTGCGGGAACATACGGATCTCGAAGAGGCGACCATTCAGATCATGGTGAAAATCAAGCTCGAACTTGTGGGCCTGCGGCAGCATGCGGATAAGATGCCCGCCATGCTGTCCGGCGGAATGAAAAAGCGGGCTGGTCTGGCGCGGGCGATCGCGCTGGATCCGCACATCCTGTTTTACGACGAGCCGTCCGCCGGCCTCGACCCGGTGACCAGCGCCGAGATCGATCAATTGATCATCGACCTGAACAAAAAGCTCGGCGTGACCAGCGTCGTGGTGACGCACGAGATGGATTCGGCGTTCCGAATCGCCGACCGCATGGTTCTGCTGGATCGCGGGAAATTCATCGCCAGCGGCACGCCGGAGCAGATGCGCACCAGCGCCGATCCCCTGGTGCATCAGTTCGTGTTCGGATTGGCTGAAGGCCCGCTCACCGATCGGCGCCGCGCCGGCGGTTACGAGGCGGATTTGCTCGGAGCATGAAGGGAGCCGCTGACGTATGGCAGCACAGCGTAACGCCGTCCGGGCGGGAATTTTCATGTTGGCCAGCCTCGCGCTGGTCGTGTTCGTCATCATCGCCATCAGCGGCGCCTCCAGGTTCACCCAGCGCTTCTCGACCTACGGAGTTCAATTCTCATTGCAGGACGACGTCGGCGGCCTGCGCCCGGCGACGACGTGCCGCATCGGCGGGCTGAAGGTCGGGGACGTCCACGACATCGTGATCAACACCCAAAACACGCCGGACAATCAGCCGGACCTGGTGGTCTACATCGAAGTTCCTGCGCGCTACCCGATGGCGTCCGACGCCGTGGTTTCGATCGAGAAGTCGATTACCGGATCGGCGGCGGTCAATATCGATAACCTGGGAACCGGGCCCCCTCTCAGCGGCGGCGAAATGCTCCGCGGACATCCCGATGCGCTCTCCGGATTCCTTCATCGCGTCAGCGCCATGGGCCCTGATCTCCAGGAAGTCGTCGCCAACTTGAAGCGCGCCTCGACCAAAGTGAATACCGACCTCGACAAATTCGGACAGACCGCCGATGCCATCACCGAGACGGGCTACACGGCGACGGCGACCGTCCGCGAGCTGCACGTCCGTTTGCCCGAAATCATCGGACGATACGATCAGACCACCGCCTCGGCGATCCGTGCCCTCGACACCATTCACGATCTCCTCGGCCCCAGCGCCGGCGACATTCATGCGACGATCGCCAATGTTCGGGCGATCTCCACGGATGTTCACGCGCGCCTGCCGGAGTTGCTGGACGATCTGCGTTCGATCCTTCAGAAGACGGATCTGGCCGTGACGCGCGCGGCGTCCGCCATGCAGGACATTCAAAACACAACCGGCTCGATTCACGAGGTGATCGCCGGAAACAGGAGCCGCTTCGACGGAATCATCTCCTCCCTCAAGGCGACCAGCGACAATTTGAAATACGCGAGCATGGAAATCCGGCACAGCCCCTGGCGGCTGCTGTATCAGCCCAAGCCGGATGAAATGGCGAACCTGAATATTTACGATTCCGTTCGCCAATTCGCCGAGGGGGCGACCGACATGGATAACGCCGCCGAGGCGCTGCGCGACGCCGCCAGGGACCCCAACGCCGATCCGGCGCGGATCAGGAAACTCACCGCCGATCTCGACGTCAGCTTCTCGCGTTTCCAGACGGTCGAGCAGAAGTTGTGGTCCGACATCAAGCAATGATGCTCTTCTGGCGGCGTCCGGCGCGAAGAAGCCCGGCGGTGAGCTGATTCGGCGGGCCAATACGGCGCTCCGCTAATGTGACCGCCCACACCGATTTATGACAAAAATCCGCCCCCGGGGCGCTGCGGACCGGCTGTCGATCTTTTATTATTCGCCTCCTAAGATTTCCTGGTTGTAAAGCGGCGTCAACTGCCCGCCGAGGACAGTATTGGAATGGTCGTAACCCTGGGCGAAGGTTTACTCTCACGAGACGACAAGGGGGATCTGCGCGTCCGCATCGCTACGGTCTTTCCACGCTCCGGCACGATCGTGACCCTCCCCGGCATCCACGCCAGCCAGCGCGAAGCCTATATCGAATCGCTGAACCACTCTCGCCAGGAGCGCGGCAAGCCGCCTCTCACCGATATAGAGCAGGACGCCGAGATGGAACTGGCCGTCGATCTGATCGTCGACGAGCAGGGCGTTCTGATCCGTCCCGACCCCACGCGAATGGATCTGGCCAAGGAGGCTGATGAGCTGCTCGAGGAAGTGATCCCCAAGCGGCTGATCAAGTATCTGCTCCTCAGCGACCGGCGCGCTGCGCGATTCCCTCAAGAAGCGCGGAGAATGTTGGCGGGTATTTTTGCCGCCGACTGATCCGAGGGAAATCCGCCGCATGATCGCCGAGGCGCGCTGTTCCATCGAGGGCAAGCCGATCTATTATTACAGCCCCTTCACCGGAACCCGCCTGCTCACTTTCGAAAATCTCAAAAAACTTGGCGACCTCGACGACTCGCAGCTTCGCAAGCACCTGGCCGAAATCGGCGCCTACGGAAATTGCCGCAACCGCGAGGGATATTGCGAAATCGAATTCTTCATGGCCGATCACGCCCCCGGCGTCCCCGCAATGGGGGATTTCGAATTGGCCGCCACGGCCGGCGGAAGAGAGCTTCGCACGCGCTTCAATGCTCTCTGCGACCGGCTCCAGAACCGAATCCCCGCCGAATTCCGCCACGACGATCTGGACGACCCTGAATGGCGCAACCGGATGTTCGCCTCGCTGATGGCGCAGCGAAACGGCGCCCTGGTGGACGACCGCACGATGGGGCTCGATCCCGAATTCGCGATGCGCGTCGAGTGGCTCCCCGGCTGCCGCATCGAAGAGGGCGAACTCATCCTCGACCCGGCAATCGAGGAACCCTACGGCCGCCAGGGCGAAAAGAAGCTCTCCAGTGTCGTCCGCGGCCTGATCCTGAATCTGGTGCAGGAATACGGGGACATGGAATACCTCAATCTCGGCGACGTGCTCCCCTCCGCCACCCGCAACGAAAATCGCGGCGGAAGGCGCGAAGTCTATGTCGCACAAATCAAACAGCGCCGCGCCACCGGCGAAATCCTGCAAATCATCCGCATGCAAAAGTGGGGCGTGCGCGAGCACCTCGACGACGGAAAAGACCTCGAAAACGCCATGACGGCGACCGAGGAATACACCGAATACGTCCAGGACCGCCGCCTCGCCTGCCGGCAATTGGGGATGAACCTTCAGGCTTCGCAAACCACTCGAAAAGTCAGCGAGCAATATTTCGGCAAAAATCAGCGCTATCACGCCCGCCGAATTTGGTCTCCCTATTTCCAGCGCGACTACATCTCCGGCGCGGCCACCGATCAGGTCTCGGCCCGAAAAATGGAGGACCGCTCGTACGCCCTGATCTTCGCCCGCCTTCTCGGCCAGGCGGCGGCGTCCAACATCATCCTCGGCCGCGCCGAACTCAGCGGCGAAGTCGTCTTCGACGTGGGCGACGAAATCGTCACCGAAGACGCCTCGGGAATGCCCGCGCAGATCGTGGTTTCGGATCACGTCGGAACATTCGTCGATTGGCGCGGAACGCTCGAATCGCGCGCCCCCTCTTACGCCAAACCGATCTGCAAGCGCCTCCCGCTCGTCCCCGACAAGCGCGAATTTGCCGATGCCTATCTTTCCGGATTTACCGAACGATTCGTGCGCATCCAGGACGAATACGCACGCCACCGCCGCGCCTTTGACACACTCTTCAAGCACCGCCCCTGGGACGAAGGCGGCTCGCTCGCCAAGCGCTGGTCGAGCATTCTCGAACGGCTGCGTCTGGCTAATCCGCGCGGGCTAAGCGAATTGATGCGCCAGGCAATAGGCCAATGTCCCGCGTAAATCTCAAACCAGAAATCCGAAACCCGAACCAAACCAGAATGC
The DNA here is from genome assembly GCA_963844715.1 of uncultured Phycisphaerales bacterium. Lineage (GTDB taxonomy): Bacteria > Planctomycetota > Phycisphaerae > Tepidisphaerales > Tepidisphaeraceae > UBA1161. The sequence goes on from CAWJPJ010000008.1 coordinate 158,024, forward strand.
CCGAATGAACGAAAGGCCATTTCGTCATTCGGGCATTCGGGTTTGATTCTGGTTTCGGGCTTCTGGTTTACTCGATGGTTTCGGCCTCATCGCTCGCGCCCGGCACAGCCGGCGTGCGCGTCGCGCTCGCCGCCTTGCGCGCCGCGGCCTTGCGGCTCCGGCGGGTGCGGCCGACCGTCTGCTGATCCACCGTCGCCTTGCGCTCGGGATTGATGTTGGCGACCTGAACCGCGTGGAACGCATCCGGGGCGTACAGATCGGCGCCGATCTCGTCGGCCAATCCTTCGGCTCGCTTATAAATTCCGCCGCAGCACATCACCTGCATGTCCGGGCAGGAATTCACTTCGCGCAGATAGTCGATGAGCTTCCGCACCGCCGGCACTCCCGAGGGGAGCGTCGCGAACATGACGACCAGGTCCGGGCGATATTCGCCGATCAGCTTGAGGACTTCGTCCTCGGGGACGCCGCCCCCGGCAAAGCGCGTCGTCCACCCGTCGGCTTCGAAGAGGTCGGCGGTGATTTGTCCGCCCAGTTCCTCCGGCTCGTCGTTGCCGCAGAAGATCAGCACTTTCTTGTTATTCCGTTCCTTGTGAGGAATCTGGGCCGCCAACTGGTCGGTAATGGACCGGTTCAGGCGCGTCGCCAGGTTCAGGGTGCTGCGCGTGATCTGGTCCTGGCGGTAGTGATCCTGGAGCGACTCCATGGTGGGCCAGATGAGGGTGGCCAATAAATCACGGGCGCTTATACCGCTAAACAGGGCATGCTCGACGACGCGGCGGCATTCGACGCGGTCACCGGCCAGAAGCGGTTCAAGGTACTTATCGTTGAGAGAGACGCTGGGTATGGAAAGACTCATGGGACGTTACTCCAAGATCGGAGGGCCTGTCCGTTAAGCCGCTGCCGATTCTGCAACACATTGGAGGCGTCCCTGCCACCATTACCAGGAAGATGTTAAAATAGGCAAACTGCGTTGATATGTGTATCGGAGATGTGCTTTTGAAATCTTCACTATTTTAACATTTTGTCCGTGGGTAGAGCGAATCTATCTTAACATTATATACATAAGTAATTTAATTACAAATGGTTATATTATATTGCCACGCCGGTCGGCTTGGATATATTGGGGAACATCCGGGCAATAGGCGGTAAGGAGGCCAACAGGGCTCAGGGCAGATGCCGTGTCCACCAGGACGATTTTCTCGGCGACGATGGGGATCAGCTTCCCACCCCCATGCCGGTCGTACCCGCCCCGGCTGCCGTAGGCATCCACCGGCGTGTGGCCGAAGTACCCGGTCCGCTTCCAGGCCTTCGGCTGATCCAGCTCTTCGACCGTAAAACGCCCCCAAATGGCGACCCGCCGCATCTCATGGTCGTGATGCAGCCGGACGGCGGGGTCGGGGTCGGAATCAGACTGATGAGTCTCCCATTTCGCGTGCACCACGAAGAGGTCCGGCTCCTGAATCACCGGCTGAAGCCCGCGCAGAAAGTCCCGGTGGCTCTGTGGGACCGCCGCGAACAGGCGATCCAGTGCCGACTCGCTTGGATGCCGCATCACCTCGATCATGTCGTTGGGGTGCACCCCATAGCTCGCCAGCGTGTCGGCAAGGCCATGTTCCATGAACCATCGAAAGGCGATAGGGCGGTTGTTCTGCGTGGCCTGCTCGGCGAAGCTGGAGCCGTTGAGGATCAGATCGAGAACGTCGTCGTGATTTCCCCGGCAGAATCTCGCATTGGGGAATTGCAGCAGCAAATCGACAACCCCGCGGGCGTCCGGGCCGCGGTTGACATAGTCGCCGACGAAAATCCACTGCGGTGAGGAATCGAGCTCGGTCACCGCGTCAATCAGTCCCTGAAGGGGCCGCAGCATTCCGTGGATGTCTCCGACAATCCAGCGCACAGTCCGAAAGTATACGCCGAAGCTCAAGAATAATGGACCAGCTCAAGGTGTTTCTCCGCCCCGTCGAGCAGAAGCTGGTCCAGTTTAACTGCATTCTCGACCAAAAACGTGCCGATCCGCGTGCGCCGCAGTTCGGTCAGATACCCGCCGGTATTGAGCAGCATTCCCAGATCGCGGGCCAGGGCGCGAATATAGGTGCCTTTGCCGCAATCGATGCGTAATTTGAGATACGGCCAGTTCCAATCGACGATTTCGATGCGATCGACCCGCACGGTGTTCGACTTGAGCGAGACAGTTTGTCCGTCGCGCACCAGGTCGCAAGCGCGGCGGCCGCGGATTTTCTTGGCGCTAAAATCCGGCGGCCTCTGTTGGATGACTCCGGTCAGTTGTCCGGCGGCATGACGGATTTGCACCATGCTCGGCGGAATCGCGCCCGCCTCGGGGCGCTCGGGCGACTCAATGTCGTCCGTCGCCGTCGTAGCCCCCAATTTAGTTACTGCGTCGTACGACTTATGCTGATCCATGACGATTTGACTGGCTTTAGTGGCTTTGCCGACCAGCAAAAGGAGTACTCCGGTGGCAAACGGGTCAAGAGACCCGGCATGTCCAATCCGCGTGCCGCGCGGCAGAACCCGCTTCACGCGGTTGATCGCCGCCGCCGAGGAAATCCCGGCGGGTTTGTCCAGATTGATGACGCCGTCCAAATTACGCATGGAACTATGATAATTGACCGCAATATCCCCGGATTCTAACCGTTGTCGAATAGGCTATGGGCGCACTATAAAATTTAGTGAGGAAGCAACCATCATGGTCTGGACCGAAGTACGCATCATAAGAGAACTTCGCGGGCTGCATCGAACGGGAAAAAAAATTTCATACAACGCACTGGCAAAAACGCACCAGGCCCTGCTCTCGGCGGCGGCGTATCACTTCGGATCCTACCGCCGCGCCGTCCAACACGCAGGGGTCGATTACGCGTCGGTACTTCGCCGTCCTTGGTGGACGCGAAAAAAAATCATCGAGCTGATCAAAAAGGCGAAGCACAAGGGGGAGGATTTACACTGGTCCGCCGTCAGCCGGCGGGGGGATTTGCTCGGCAAAGGCGCCTTGGCGTCCCTTCAGCCGCGGCTCTTTGGCAAGTGGAGCCGGGCCCTGCACGCCGCCGGCCTGGACGCGGACGACATCAGCCGCTATCAGCGCTGGGACCGCAACACCGTGGTCTTCGAGCTAAAGAGCCGGGCCCGCGATGCCGAGGCCATGAGCAGCGGGGCGATGCAAAAGCAGAGCGCCGCGCTCCATGCCGCTGCGGTGAGATATTTCGGCAGCTACGACGCCGCGCTGAAGGCTGCCCGCCTCGATCCAAAAGATTTCCGCCAGCGGCGAAAGTGGGATGCCCAGGCCGTCCTGAAGGAAATCCGCGCGACAAAAAGAGAGGGCGAACATCTGTCGGACACGCGCCGCTCGCCGAAAAAATCCCGCTCTATACGGCGCCGCGATCCGCTGGTTCGGCAGCTTCAAAGCCGCCCGCGTCAAAGCCGGCGTAAAATTCGTCCGCGGCAAACGAGCAAAACGGTAGTGCTCCGCGTTCCCCTCTGTCTCCCTCTCCCTGTCCTCCGCTGGTTTCCGCAGGATGGGTGAGGGTTCTTCGCGTCCCCTTAATTACCCGCGTACCCCTTTGGGTGCTTACTAAACCAATTCCAAGCCGAGCGAATGATCGACTCCGGGTCGTTGTGCTTCGCTTCCCACCCCAAAAGCTTTTTCGCGCGCGAAGGATCGGCATACAGCGCAATCGCATCCCCAGCCCGGCGAGGCCCGTAAACCACCGGAACTTTCTTCCCCGTCACCTTCTCCGCCGCCGCGATAATCTGCTTCACGGAAAACCCGTTCCCCGTACCGAGATTGCAATAAATGGGGCTGGCCTGCGAGAGCTTTTGCATGGCCAGGATATGGGCGTCCGCCAGATCGTCCACATGAATGTAGTCTCGAATGTTGGTCCCGTCCGGCGTCGGATAATCGGTCCCAAAAACCGTGAGCTGCGGCTTGAGCCCCAGGATCGCCTGCAAAATCACCGGGATCAAATGCGTTTCCGGCTCATGATCTTCCCCCAGCGACCCGTCCATCGCCGCGCCGCTGGCGTTGAAATACCGCAGCGCCGCGAATTTGAATTTCTTGTCCGCCACCGACTGATCCTGAAGAATCTGCTCGACCATCAATTTGCTCCGCCCGTAAGGCGAGACCGGGGCTTTCTTTTCGTCCTCAGTGATGGGGATTTTGTCCGGATCCCCGTACGTAGCGCAGGTGCTCGAAAAGACGAAATTTGAAACGCCGGTTTCTTGCATGGCCTGCAAAACGCTGACGGTCGTAGCTACGTTGTTGTGATAGTAAAGCAGAGGCTTCTCGACGCTCTCCCCCACATAGGCATACGCCGCAAAGTGCATGATCGTGTCGATCTTGTGCTGCTTGAGAGCCGCCGTGAGCGCGTGGCGGTCATTCAAGTCCGCGAAGATCGCCGGGACTTTGACGATCTCGGCGACTTCGCGATGACCGCGCGAGAGATTGTCATAAATAACCGGATTATGCCCGGCTTCCTTGAGGCGCTTGACCGTATGAGACCCAATATAACCGGCGCCGCCGGCGACAAGGACGTTCATCACTCTTTCTCCTTAGAGGGCGAGTATATGGCGGACAGGCGGTTGTGGGGAGGGAGGAAGAGTATAATGGCCTACCGCCATGGAAGATCGCCCGCCGGGGAGCGAAACAAAACCACTGGTGCCGCTCTCCTACGCGACTCCGAAAGAAGATCTCCCGGCGGCAGCGGAAGCATTTACTCTCATGGCGTTCTTTGCGGTGGCGGCGCTCGCCGTCGTGTTTACGGTCACAGCTCTCTTCCTGGTCCGTTTCTCTTTCAGCCTCGATTCAATCTTCACGGTGCTGATTCCAGGCCTTTTGGAGGTGTCGATTGGCAGCGGTGTCCTTTTTCTTGCCTGCTGGTGGCGATGGCGCTGTAAAGGTAGCCGACTGAGGCGGCGCGCGGCGTGGCCATTCGCGGTGATTTTCGTCATCGTTATTTATGCGAGTTTCTTCCGATTAGGCTACTTTATCCTCTTCGGGCTATTCACCAATCGGGAATTGGCGGCGATGATTTTTGTTTGGCCATGCATTTTTGGGTTACTCAGCCCGTACTTCCTTTTGACTCGAACCGACCGGTTGAATAGTTGACGCGCCCTCCCCGCGTTATTTGCTTGCGGGGGGTGCGGTGGTTATCTTTCGCGTCGGCTGCCATTCAAGGACCGGATGGAGACTCACGCGTGATTTTCGACTCGCTTTTGGGAATGTTCAGTGTCGATATGGGCATCGACCTGGGCACCTGCAATACCTTGGTGTGTGTAAAAGGCCAGGGAATTGTTCTGAACGAACCGAGCGTGGTGGCCGTCAAGAAGGGGACCAGCCGGGTTTTGCAGAACGGCAACGCCGTCGGGCTGGTTGCCAAGGAAATGCTGGGGAAAACGCCGGGATCGATCACCGCGATTCGGCCGCTCAAAGACGGGGTCATCAGCGATTTTGAAATCACCCAGGCGATGCTCTCCTATTTCATCCGCCGCGTGCACGGGCGAAAGCATTTCATCGGCCCGCGCGTGGTCATCGCGATTCCCTCCGGCATCACCGCCGTCGAGCGCCGCGCCGTCTATGACAGCGCCGAGCGCGCCGGCGCCCGCCGCGTATATCTCGTCGAAGAACCCATGGCCGCCGCAATCGGCGCCGGCCTTCCCGTCATCGAGCCGACGGCCAGCATGATCGTCGACATCGGCGGCGGCACCACCGAAGTCGCCATCATCTCCCTGGCCGACATCACCGTCTGCGAATCGGTCCGCGTCGCCGGCGACGACTTCGACGAGGCGATCGTCAATCACATGAAGCGAACCTACAACATGGCGATAGGCGAGCAGACCGCCGAGCGAATCAAAATCGAAATCGGCTCCGCCGGCCCGCAGGGAGATCACGAGCCGACCATGGAAGTGCGCGGCAGAGACATGATCAGCGGCTTGCCGAGAAAAACCACCGTCACCAGCGAAGAAATCCGCGAAGCGCTCCAGGAACCCGTCACCCAGATCATTCAGGCGGTCACCCGCACGCTCGAACTGGCCGAGCCGGAACTGGCGGCAGATCTCGTCGAAAACGGCATCACCATGGCCGGAGGCTCCTCGCTCCTGCGCGGCCTGCCCAGCGTCATCGGCAACGCCACCGGCCTCGATGTTCGATTGGCCGAAGACCCCCTCACCTGCGTCGCTCGCGGAACCAGCGTCTATCTGGAAAACCTCGAGGTGTGGAAAGACACCATGGAATCAGACGCCGACGAACGCTGATCGCGGAGACGGGATTTCCCCCTCTCCATGTACTCAGGGAGAGGGCTGGGGTGAGGGTTCTTTCGCGTCGGTCGGAAATGCCCCTCACCCTAATCCTCTCCCCGATTACAGGGAGAGGGGACAAATGCGGCTCTGCAGGTCCGGGTGATGTGCCGGTCGAACTGAGCTTTCGTGTTCAATTTGCGATTCAATCAAGTTTTTCTCGCTTTGATGGGGTTGAGCTTTCTTTGCGCATTTGCCGCCCCCACGAGATTTTCGGAAATTCGCCGGGTCCCGCTAGACGCCCTCCTGGTTCCCATCTCAAGCCCCAGCTATCACATCGCCACCTGGCTGCGTCGCAGGCTCGTCCGCACCGAGCCGGAAGATCAGCGTTCCCTCGACGCCATCCGCGAGGAGAATCTCGAACTGAAACAGGAAGTCAGCCGCCTGCAAATGGAAGTCGATCGGCTCGGCGCCCTGGCAAACGAGAGGCAAGCCCTGGGTGATCTAAAAAGCCTGTGCGATCGCTTCGCCGTCGCGGGAACCGATTCAGGAAATCGCGACGGCTTGACCCTCAGCGGAATTAACTCGCAAGTGCAAACGGATGACGCCGTGCTCTACGGCGGGGGCCTCGCCGGCCGCATCGACCGCGCCGGCGAAGGCGTCGCCCACGTCCGCCTCATCACCGACTCCGGCTTCGTCGTCAGCGGCGAATTCGTGCGCTTCGAAAAACAGCCCGACGGCACCCTCCAGGCCGTCAAAATTTCCCAGCTCCTTCCCATCATCCAGGGCGACGGCGGGGGGCAGATGCTCATCGCCAATCTCCCCCTTCAAGATGTGAAGAATGCGCAGATTCAGCCCGACGATTGGGTTGTGCTCTCGGATAATCTTTGGCCGACGTCCATCCAAGGCATTCGCGTCGGCCGCGTTGCGTCGATCCGCCGCGCGCAAAAGGCGGCGCTCTTTGCGGAAATCAGATTGGAACCGGAAGCCGGACTCATGCGCCTGGCCGACGTCTGGGTCATGACGCGCAAGCCTTAAGCCATGCGTTGGAGCACAATCGCCATCCTCGCCTACGTCACCCTCGGCTTGCAGACCGGTTTGTCCGTCGCGATGGACGTGGGAGGCGCGGGACCCAATTTCGTTCTCATCGCCGTGATATTCATCTGTCTCAATGCCCCGCGCGACACGGCGCTTCTGGCGGCGTTTCTTCTCGGCGCATTGCAGGACCTGACCAGTCAAGGAACAATGGGCCTCTATTCGTTCAGCTACGGCTTGGTCGGATTGATGGCGACCTCCGCCCGGCAAACCGTCTACCGCGAGCACGCCCTGACACATTTTTCCCTCGTTCTGGCGGCGGGGATCTTGACGGCAATGGTCCTCGCGGTCCACGATCGTCTTCGCCCCCCGGGCGCGGGAATCCGCCCGTCGGCCTGCGCCGCTCTTTTATGCGGCGATCTATTCGGCGCTGGCGGCCGTAGTAGTCCTGGCGCTCTGCAGAGAATCAAAGGCGTCTTCCGCTTTCAGTCCTCGCAGCGAGGGAAAATGCCCAGGGTCCTGGGCCGCCGCTGATCGAAATGTTCCCAAGGATGGGTCATGTTTCAACGCCGCCTGAAAGTCCTCCTCTTTTTCATGTTGCTGATCGGGCGCGCTCCTGACGCTCCGGGCGGCGCAAATTCAATGGCTCCAGCGCAATTACTGGCGGGCCGAAGCCTCCGATCTGATGAAGCGCTGGGAGCCGGTCGAAACCACCCGCGGCTCAATCCTCGACCGCAAGGGCCGCGTCCTGGCCTTCGACGCCCCGTGCATCGACGCCTGCGTCGATTATCGCGCCATCGTCGAGGACCCGGATGAGGATTGGCTGCGCAAAAAAGCCCAGGAACGCCTCGAGGAGCAGCTAGGGGATCAGTACAAGGACGTTCGCCGTTCCGATCGCTGGCCCGCCATGCTCGACAGCGAAACCGCCAAAGCCCACGACGATCTCAACGCCATGTGGGCCGAACTGGCCGAAGTCTCCGGCAACTCGTCCGATGAAATCGACGACCTCCGCCGTTCGATCGTCGAGCGCGTCGAAATGCGCCGCCGTTATCTCTGGTGGCGCAACTTCGAACAGGCCTCCAAAAAAACCGCCCAGGGAAAATCCCCCGCCTGGTACCGCGATTTTCTCTCGGACACCGGCAGCGACGAATCGATCGATCAATTTGAGCTGGACATCGCCGAGCAAACCGAGCCGCACGTCATCCTTCCCGCCGTCGATCCCCAAACCCAGGCGATTCTCGCCCGTCAGGAGGATCGCTTCTTCGCCCTCTCCCTCCTCCCAAGCAAACACCGCGAATATCCTTACGGCCGATCGGCGTGCCATCTCATGGGCCACCTCGCCCAAGTCACTGCCGATCAAGTCGGAGCGAACGACCCGTTCGGCGACGACGAGCTTCGCCGATATTGGCCGAATGACCTGGTCGGAACCGGCGGCATCGAAGGCCTCTGCGAAAAAACCCTCCGCGGGCGCGCGGCCGAGTCGAAAAAATCGCCGGCACCGACGAAACCCTCGCCAGCGTCGATCCCATCCCCGGTCAGGATGTGAAGATGACCATCGATATCGACCTCCAGCAGGATATCGAAGCGGCGTTCGCCAAACGCCGCCAAATCGAAGGCGATACACGCTACGACCAGCACGGCGCCGCCGTCGTTCTGGAGGTGGCGACCGATGAAGTCCTGGCGATGGCCTCGAACCCCGGATTCGACCCCAACATGCTCGATCTGGAATATCCGATGCTCGCCCGCGACGATTTAAACTTGCCCCTGCTCAATCTGCGCCACCCAAATGGCAATGGAGCCGGGATCCACGGTGAAAACCATCGTGGGATGCGGCTCGATCACCCACGGCTTCATGACCCCGACGAGCACCGTCGAATGCACCGGATACCTCGTTTTGCGAGGCGTGAAATATCACGTCGGCCGATGCTGGGTCGCCGGGCTGTATGAGGCGGGCAAAATTCCGTCGCCCATGCATCACCCAGTCCCGATTCCGCACCCGACGGGTTTCCTGACGATCTCCGACGGCCTGGAGCGAAGTTGCAACGTCGTTTTTGAAACCATCGCCGACATGATGGGCATGCGCGAGCTGAGTTATTGGTTCGATCAGTTTGGATTGGGCCGTCCCACGGGAATCGGGATCGACGAAAGCTCCGGCATGATTCCCGATCCCGTGGACGCGTCCGTCCATTCACCGTTGAGAATGTGGACATGGTTCGCCGGCATCGGCCAGGGCCGCGTGCACGCCACTCCGCTGCAAATGGCGCAGGTCGCCGCCACCATCGCCCGCAACGGTATCTGGATGCGGCCAAGACTCGTTGCCGATGAGGACGTCGCTCCCGCCGCCACCCGCCCCGTGGAAATGGGACCCGAGGAAGTCGATTTGCATCTCGCCCCCCAGGCCGTCGCCGCCGTTCGCGAAGGGATGCGCCGCGTGGTCAACAGCGACGCCGGCACCGGAACCCAGATCCGCCCCGACTTGCAAAACCCCCCCGACCCCAATGATCCACTTCTAGGAATTGAAATCGCCGGCAAGACCGGATCGGCGCAAACCCAACTCATGACCATCCCCGTGCGCGACGCCAACGGCGACATCATCAAAATCAACGGACGCGTCGAGCGCAGTCCCGGTCGAACTGGGAACGCCGGGAACCGAGGGTTGGTACCAAGGCTCCGGTGCCGCAAAACACATGGATCACGCCTGGTTTATTGGCTATGCTCCCGCCTCGCACCCGCAAGTCGCCTTTTGCGTTTTCGTCGAATACGGCGAAGCCGGCGGTCCCGTCGCGGGCGTAATCGCCCATGACGTGCTTGAAGCATGTGTCCGGCGCGGCTACCTTTCGAAGTGAGGAGACCTTGACCCAGCCGCCCACCAAGTCCAAATCGCCGTCTTCTTCGCTACCGTATGCGACGGGAACGTATAAGCCGACCGAGGCGTCCGCCGCCTCCACCGCGCCCCGGCGCCGCCCCGTCCGATCACCCGCGCCGTGAAACTGCGAAGCTGGTGGGAGCCTTCCGTCCGGTTCTGGTGGCTGGCGACTCTGGCGCAGTTGTTCATCGGAATCTGGTTCCTTTCCGACCAGATCACCACCTACGTTCACGAAAGGGAATTGATCCGGAACGGAGTTCCCGTCACGGCGACCATCGTTTCCGCCGGAGACGAGCACGACTCCCGCGCCAGCCGGATTTTCCCGCCCGATGCCCCCTGCGATATCACGTTTAATTTCAACGGGCAGGCCATCTCCCTCTCGGGGGTGACGCTGACCGTCGTCAACGACACCGATTTCATTCATCCCGGCCAGACGATTTCGCTGCGCGTCGATCCATCCGACCCATCCGTCTGGACCGACCGCACGCAGCCGGAATTGCTGGCGCGCCGTCTGGTTGCCGGTTCGCTCATGCTGCCCACAACCCTGGCGACTCTCATCGCTTCATTGCTGCTCCAGCGGCGGGTGATTCGCACCTGGCGCGACTCCGGCGCGCTGGAATACGCGGTGGTCAGCACCACACGTTCCGCGCTGCGCCCCTGTCGCACCTGGTGCGTTGCGAGCCGATCTCCGTCGGGGCGGATCGGCGACTGGTCACCGTTTACCTGCCCGCGAGATTCGCCAAGCCGGCGCCGGGGGAGGTGCTATGGATTATGCATCCGCCGGGCAGGCCGCAGGCGTCGATCGCCGCGGCGGCTTACGAATGAACCGGGTTTGGCAACAGCTCGCCATCGCCACGAACTGGCCGGTTCTGGCGGCGGTCGCACTCCTGCTCGCCCTGGGCGTGCTGAGCGTCTGGTCCAGTTCCCCGGCCGACGGCGCCAAGCAGGTTTTTTTCGTCCTCGTCGCCATCGCCTTAATGGGCGCCGTGCAGGCGATCAATTACGTCAACCTGGGCCGCTGGGCCTGGGGCCTCTATATCCTCAGCCTGGCGCTGATTATCTACACGCTGCTGGGCGCCGCCGCCGAAAAGCATCATCACCCCCTCCCCGGCGTGCACGCGATCAATCATGTCCATTGCTGGATCACCTTCGCCGGCTTCAGCTTTGAGCCGTCGGAGCTGATGAAGATTTCCTATGTCATGGTGCTGGCGCGGTATCTGAGGTTTCGCAACAACTATCGCACGCTCCCAGGCCTTTTGCCGCCTCTGGTGCTCACGATCTTGCCGATGGCACTGATCCTGAAGCAGCCCGCCCTGGGCGTCGCGACCCTTTTCGTCCCGACCCTCATGGCCATGCTCTTCGTCGCCGGCGCAAGATCAGCCACCTGGCCGTCGTCGTCGGAATCGGCGCGGCGCTGGCCCCGATTTTTTGGTTGTCGGGCGAACCGAACGTCCCGGTGCTGAAATATTTGCCGACTTTTGTGCACGAATATCAGCGCGGTTACGTGCGAGGTTTATTCGGGGACGACCCCAAGACCCTCCGCGAATCGGGATTCCAACAGCAGCGCGCCCTCGTCGCCAGCGGGTCCGGCGGACTGACCGGCAAAGGGGCGGGGGTCATTCCCGTCGGTCAAGGCGTCCCCGAAGCGCGCAACGACATGATCTTCGCCATCATCGGCGAGCAGTTCGGCCTCATCGGCTCAATCACCGTCGTGGCCGCATACATCGTCCTCTTCGTCGCGGGCATCGAAATCGCCGCCGCGACCCGCGAGCCGTTCGGAAGATTGGTCGCGGTAGGCATCGTCACGTTCCTGGCCGCGCAGGCGTTTTTGAATCTAATGGTGGTCATGCGCCTCTTCCCCGTGACCGGCGTAACTCTGCCTTTCGTCAGCTCCGGAGGAAGCAGCCTCGTGGCCAGTTGCATCGCCGCCGGATTGCTGCTCAACATCGGACAATACCGCCCGCTGGTCATCGCGCGGGATAGTTTTGAATTCGATTGATTACTTGGATTTGGCGCCGCCGGTCGGATTCGTCGGCGTGGGGAACGCCGGCGTCGGCATCTCCGGATGCACTTGCTGCGGATTCTGAAGCGGATTGCTGATCGGCCCCGGCGTCACGTAACTGTTATCCAGGCTCAAATTGAGCGTATCGGGAAGATCATTGGGGATCGACTGCATAACCGTGCCGCCCGTGCCGAAGTAAATCGTTCCAAAGGAGGCTCCGCCGCCCGCGGGATAGAAGCTCACATGCGGATCGCCGGGATACAGCATGGGCAGATCCAGCACGAATTCCCCCGTGCCCCCGCCGACCATCGTTGTTTGGCTCGGCACGACGTTGGCCTGCCCGCTGGTTGAGCCGATCGCGGTGACGAAGGTCGACAGAATCGCCTGCGGGTGCGAACCCAGGGCATAGATCCCCTTGATCTGATACCAATTCCCCGGCTGGAATGTCGAGGCGGTTCCCCGAACCTCGCGAACAATAATCTCATCTCCCGGGAGAAAGTTGCTCGCCCCGTTAGTGAACTGAACCAGGTTCGGGAAACTCGTCGTCGGCGGGCCCGCCGGGGAAGCCGAGGGCGCGGAACTCGGGAACGATTCAAAACTGAAGTTCGTATCGGCGGTACTGACCCCCAATGCCACAGATTTGTCCGGCGGCCCGGAACTTGCGCTCACCGACGACGAGTCCCCGTCCGTGTCGGCATCGGCGCTCACCTGAAGCAGCGATCCCGTCGTTCCAAAAAATAATTGCCCGAATCCGACATTCCCCGAGGCGGTGGTAAAGCTGATAAATGGGTATCCGACAGCCTTGAATGGGAACGTCAAATCGAACTTCCCGATTCCCTTTTCGATGACCACGGATTGAGAAGGATCGGCGTCCGCGTCCGCGCCTCCCCGCCGCCCGCGAGTAGACCCCCGCGAACAGCCGCGCCACGTCATGCGAGGAGAGGATGTAAGTTCCCTGCACTTCGTACGATTTTCCCGGCGAAACCGAATCCGCCGGCCCGCGCACGGAAGTCAGAATGATGGTATCCCCGGCCTCGAAATCAGATTTCCCGCGCTGAAATTGAATTTCCTGCTGCGAATCGGAAGGATGGGTCGCCGGGCCGTCGGCGGCAGAAAACGCGGGGATTGCCCACCCGGTTAACCCCGCCACGACAAGAGCACTTAACCTCCGCATGGTAAACATAACGCGTCTTTCGCTGAACCAAACCGCAGGCCCATGCCTTTGACAGCGCCGGGCCGGTTCTACATTCGCTTAAATGCGGCTGGCCATGGGTTTGTCGATTATCGGGCTGGCGTTCGTGGGGGCGTGCACGCCGCCGCCCGAGCCGTCGCCCGCCGTCCAGGCAAGCCATCTCTTCGACGTAGTCTCCATGCAATTGGATACTTTTTCAAAGCTAAAAAATTGGGCCGGAGGAACTACGCCGAGCGGCGTCGAGGCGGTCGTGGAATTTGACGACGCCTTCGGCGATCGCACCAAAGCCGCCGGGAGCATTCTTTTCGAAATTTTCGACTACCGCCCCGGGTGGCCCGACCCGCGCGGGCAGCGCATCGTCAATCCCTTCAGCGCTTCGCTGATCACCTTTGAAGAGCAAAAGGCGCATTGGGATCGCGCCAGCGGCGCGTATATCTTCCGCCTGGCGTGCGATCAATTGGCGTGGGATCGCAGTTACGTCCTCTCGGCGACGTACGAAGCCCCCGCCGGTTCCGGCGGCCCGGCGCGGCTTTTCTCGCAGATCGTGTTGCCCTCGCGGCAATCACGGGAGGGTTCCGGTGGGTCAAACTCCCCAGCCCCAGCAACCCAGCCCTGACCTCTGGTCGCTTCCGCCTGTCGGAAGATTGCTCCAGCGCGCCCGCGCGGAACTCTCGGCGGACTTTTCGCCCGCCCGCCCCATTCGTGTCAGCCGCGCCCCCGGACGCCTCGATGTCATGGGCGGAATCGCCGATTACACCGGCTCGATGGTCTGCGAAATGCCCCTCGATCGCGCCGCCGCCGTCGCCCTCCAGCCTCGCGCGGATCGGCAGGTCCAGGTCTTCTCTTTCAATCTCTTTGACGAACATCAGCCCTTCACGCTGCGAATGCCCCTCGATTCCCTCCTCGGCCATCCAATCGAAAAGCTCCGCGAGGAATTCAATCAACCCGGCCGGCGCTGGGCCGGATACCTGATCGGCTGCCTGCCCATTCTCCATTTGCACGGCGTCCTCGACCCAATAAAAGTTTCGGGAATGAATCTGGCGGTCCTCAGTACCGTCCCCCTCGGCGCGGGCGTGAGCAGCTCCGCCGCCATCGAAATCGCCGCCATGATGAACGTGCTGGATCACCTGAATCTCCGCGATCGAGTCAGCGCCCTCCAAGTCGCCAGCATGTGCCAGGAAGTCGAAAACAACGTGGTCGGCACGCCCTGCGGGATCATGGATCAGGTCAGCAGTTGCCTCGGCGAAGCCGGATCGCTTTTACGCATGGTCTGCCAGCCCCACGATCTTCTTCCCTCCCTGAAATTGCCCCTCGGAATCCGCGCCGTCGGCGTCAACAGCAAGGTGAAACACTCCGTCGGTGGCGGAATGTACGGCCAAACCCGCTGCGCCGCCTTCATGAGCCATCGCATCATCCTGGAAAAAATGCGCCAACTTGGCGCCGCCGCCGGCCGGGACCTCCAGGGCGATCCCATGCGGGGTTACCTCGCCAATCTCGACCCCGACGATTACAAAAAATTCTTCCGCCCCTATCTCCCCGAAGAAATGGTCGGCCAGGCTTTCCTTGATCAATACGGCTCAACCGTCGACACCGCCACGCGCGTCGAGCCGGGCGTAACCTATCATGTCCGCCAGGCGTGCGACCATCACGTTCTGGAAGCGCGCCGTGTGAGGAATTTCGTCCAGTACCTGGAAGCAGCCGCGGCACTGCCTTCCGACTCAAATCAGCGCAAGCGAGAATTGGACAAAGCCGGGCATCTTATGTACGCCTCGCACTTGTCCTACACAAATGACGCGCTCCTGGGCGCGCCGGAGTGCGATATGCTCGTCGACATGGTCCGCGCCCGCGAGTCCGCCGGTCTCTACGGCGCAAAAATCACCGGCGGCGGCAGCGGCGGAACCGTCGCCATTCTCGCCGACGATTCACCCAAAGCCACCCAGGCCATTGAGGACATCATGTCAGACTACAAAACCCAAACCGGCCACGAACCCGAAGCCTATTTCGGAACCAGCCCCGGCGCCTGGATCGTGGGGACGGGTCTGCTCCCATGATCCCCACCCCCGAAAAAATCGTCGACCGCCTCCGCGCCTTCCAGCGAACCGTGCGCGAAATGATCATCGCCTCGCGCCGCTTAGGCGGATTGAGCGAAGTCAGCCGAATCAGCTCGGCGGACGTCATCTACAAAATCGACACCCAAGTCGAACCCATGCTCGTCGAGTTTTGCACCGAGTGGTCAAAAGAGTTGCCCCTGGTCCTGATCGCCGAGGGATTGGAGGACGCCGACGGGCGCGAGGTGGACAATCGCGTTTTCCCCGAGGGCATTCACGGGGAAGACGCCGCGATTCGCCTGCTCGTTGACCCGATCGACGGAACCCGCCCCATCATGTACGACAAGCGCTCCGCCTGGGCCCTGGCCGGCGTCGCCCCCAATAAAGGCGCCCATACCCGCTTGCGCGATATCGAAGTCGAGCGTCATGACGGAGTTGCCCACCAGCAAAATGGGCCACGCCGACGTCCTCTGGGCGATCAAGGGGCGCGGTCCCAGCGCCGTCCGCGTTGATCTGCACGATGGCAGCGACGAACCACTGAAGATCACCCCCTCCACCGCCGACGATATCAACCACGGATTCATCTCCGTGACCGATTTCTTCCCCGGCACGAAGGTCCTTGCGGGCGAACTGGCCGAATACCTGGCCAGAAACCTCATCGGTCCCGCCGACGTCACCCGCGCCACCATTTACGAGGATCAATACATCTCCACCGGCGGGCAATTCTACGAACTCATCGTCGGCCACGATCGCTTCAACGCCGATCTTCGCCCCTGGTTTTATTTGATTCAGAACCAGCCCGCCGGCTTGTGCTGCCATCCCTACGATTGCTCGACGTGGCTGATCGCCGAGGAGGCCGGCATTGTCATTACCGACGGCCTGGGCCGTCCCATGGATGGCCCCCTGGATGTGACGACCGGCATCGCCTGGGCCGCCTTCGCGAATCGTGCCCTGCAAGAAAAAATGGAACCCATTCTCGACGGGTTTCTGAGAACCCGCCTCGAAGGCAAACTCAATATTTAAACCCGACCCCGCCCCCGCCCCAGAGCACGTTGGAAGCCGTAATCTGCTTGGAGAGTTTCCCGCTGTAGCTGATGAACCCGTTCAGATCGAACTCCCCGTATCGTCTGGGAATGTTCATCAGAGTATTGAGCGAATAGTTGGCGTAGAGTCCCCCCTCGACGTGTTGCCAGCCGGTGTCCTGCATGGTGTTGATGAAGATGAATTGCTGCTGAAGCCGCGAGATATAGGCCACGCAGGATTTGACCGTCAGGGTCAAACCCCAATCCTCGATGACGAAATCATGGCTCAGCCCCATTTCCACGTACCACCCCTTGCCGCTGTTGAAATCGTACGCCGCCATCGCGTAAGGCGAAAAGACCGGGCCGTTGGTATTGAAAAGCAAGGAATCGTCGATGGTGACCTTGGCGTACAATTCCGACGAGTCGAAGTTTTCCCGTTCGGGGTAGATGTACGCGTTATGCCCGATTTCCACCAGGAACGGCCGCAGGTCCCACGTCCCGCCCACCGACGGCCGGATTTCCTGAAATCGCGAAACGGGGTCCGCGTCATAAACGTTGGCAAAAACACCCACGAAGAGATGCGGATATTGCCCAAAATCGAAAGTTAGCCGCCCGTCGATCAGCAGGTTCAGCGAATTCCCGCTGGGGCTGACGTCGTCGTGATCCACGCCCCGGTAAACATAATCCGTGGCGTACAACGCGCTGAGATCGAATTCCACGTTCCCGTTGTTCCCCGGCACCTGCTGCGGCGAAACCGGAGGCGGGCCATAAACGGTGTTGTCGTCGCTCGTATCGTCGAACAATTTCGGATTCAGGGCCGCAAGCGACGAATTTCCCGACGGGGCGAAATTTGCCGGCTCGGAAATCGGCGCGGCAGGTTGGCGCCGTCTCCGTCGGGAGATTTCCAGACGGAATCGTCCCCGCGCGCCGCGGCCGATAAGCACAGAACCACAATCGCCGTCCAACCCGCAAAATATCGCATCGCCCAAAAATGTATCTGGCCCGCATGGAATTGTCACGGCGGAAGTGGCGGCCGACAAGCAAGCCGCCTTCGCTTCCTCCCTCTCCATGTACTCAGGGAGAGGGCAGGGGCGAGGGTTCTTCCGGCGATTTGCCAGCACTTGTCCCACTGAAACCAGCGGACGACCGGAAGAGAGGGACAAAAAATCGGCGCGAGAGCCCACGAACATCCCGGCCACGTGAAAAATTAAAACAACCCCAAATCCAGCATCGCCGCTTCGCTCATGCGGGATTTATCCCACGGCGGGTCCCAGACCAGCTCAATCTCCGCGCCGGCGACTTCCGGAATCGACTCGATCTTCTGCTCCACCGTCCCCGGCAGCGATCCCGCCACCGGGCACGCCGGCGATGTCAGCGTCATCCGCACCTTCACGTGATTTTGCGCATCGATGTCGATCCGGTAGATCAGACCCAGATCGTAAATATTCACGGGGATCTCCGGATCAAAAACCGTCCTCAGCACCTCGACGACCGTCGCCTCCAGCGCCCGTTGCGCAGGCGTCAGATCGCCCGGCGATTCATGCATCGGATGCCCCATCGCCACCGGCGGCTTCACCGCCGCCGGTTCCGCTTTCAACTGCTCATACCGCCCAATATTCGGCAGCACCGGCAGCGCCGCCGCCGGCTCGGCCGATTTTTGCCTTCTCCGCCTCGCCCCGAATCCGCTGAATCATGCTCGCCAGCCCAATGCGCCGGCCCATGATCAAATTCTGATCCAGCCCCAATCGCTTCAAAAAAGCCTCGGTATCGAAATCCAAAATGGCCCGTGCCGATTGCCCGCTGAACAGCTTCTGCAAGATCGCCAGAAGCCCCCGGACGATATCCGCGTCGCTCGATGCGAGAAATTCGATCGAATCAGCCGACCCAGGAACGCGCCGCGAATACAGATGAACCAGGCTCATGCACCCGTGCACGCGCGTCGCCTCGGTTTTCAATTCCGCCGGCATCGGCGGAAGCTTCTGCCCCATCTCGATAATGAAGGCATAGCGATCATTCCAATCCCCCAGAAAGTCGAACGTCTCGATCAACTCATCCGCCACCGCGCGCGCAGACGCGCCCGCCGCCGGCGGAAATTGCAATGGTCCGACAATCGGCGCGCAGGAGTAGGAGCCGTTCGCGGCGCCGAAGAAACAATCCTCGCAAGCTGAGCCGCGACGAAGTCGACTTCCTCCTCCGTGTTATAAACCGCCATCGAAATCCGCGCCGTCGACGCGATTCCCAGCCGATCCATCACCGGCTGGCAGCAATGATGCCCGGTGCGAATCGCAATCCCCTCCGCATCAAGCTTCATGCCGACATCCAGGGTCGAAATCGGCGGATTATCCACGACGAACGACACCACGCCCGCTTTTTCCGGCGCGGTGCCGATGACCCGTACGCCAGGAATTTTCCCCAGCGCACCCGTCGCCCGCCGAAGCAGCGATTCCTCATGCGCCGCGATTTTTTCCAGTCCGATGGATTGCACAAATTCGATAGCCGCCCCCAGCCCGATCACCCCCGCGATATGCGGCGTCCCCGCCTCAAATTTATGCGGCAAAACATTGTAAGTCGTCTTGGCAAACGAAACAGAGCTGATCATGTCCCCGCCGCCCTGATACGGCGGCATCGATTCCAGAATCTTCGCCTTCCCATAAAGCACGCCAATCCCCGTCGGGCCGTAAAGCTTGTGCCCCGAGAGGGCGTAGAAATCCACATCCAGATCGCGCACGTCGAGCGGCGCATGCGCCACCCACTGCGCCCGTCCACCATCACGACTGCCCCGCGCCCATGCGCCTTTGCGATAATCTCCTTGACCGGGTTCACCGTCCCCAATGAATTGGAAAGATGCACGATGGAGACGATCTTCGTCCGGTCGCTCAGCAGCCGGTCGAATTCCTCCATCCGCAGCCGCCCGGAGTCATCAATCGGGATGACGCGAATGACCGCCTCCGTCTGCTCCGCGATCATCTGCCAGGGCACGATGTTCGAGTGATGCTCCATCGCCGAGAGAATGATCTCATCACCCGCGGTGAGAAATTTCCGCCCCCACGTCGCGGCCACAAGATTGATCGACTCCGTCGCCCCGCGCGTAAAAATGATCTCCCGCGATTCCCCGGCGTTGATGAATTTGGCGATTTTTTCGCGCACCTGCTCGTAAGCCGACGTCGCCGCCTGGCTCAGCGAATGCACCCCGCGATGAATGTTCGCGTTTTCCTGCGAGTAGTAGCGATCAAGAGCGTCGATGACGACTTGCGGCTTCTGCGTCGTCGCGGCGTTGTCGAAGTAAACCAGCGGCTTGCCGTGAACCTGCCGCTTCAGGATCGGGAATTGCGCGCGGATCGCCTGAACGTCCAGATCGACTTCAGAAGCTGTTTCACCGGGCTTTTTCATCGTGCTGGCCCAGGTCGGTGATGCGCAAATCGCGCGGCAAGCCGTGCTGAGCGGCCAGGAAATCTTCCAATCGCCGCCGCACCGGCTCAACCTTGATGCGCCGGGTCACATCCGCGGCAAACGCGTAAGTCAGCAGATGCCGCGCCGCTTCCAATCCCACCCCGCGCGAACGCAAGTAGAAAACCATTTCCTCATCCACCGGCCCCGTCGTGCTGCCGTGCGTGCATTTCACGTCGTCGGCGTATATCTCCAGCGCCGGCTGGCTGTTCATCGTCGCCTCGTCGCTCAACAGCAGCGATTTGCTCGTCTGCTTCGAATCCGTCTTCTGCGAATCCGGCCGAACCAGAATCTGCCCCTTGAAAACGCACGACGATTTCCCGTTCAGCACATGCTTATAAAGCTCATGGCTCGGGCAATTCGGCGCGGCGTGGTCCAGAAGCGTGTGATTGTCGCAATGCTGCTGATTCGTCAGGATCGCCAGGCCGTTGATCGTCGCGTCCGCTCCGTTGCCGGCCAGAGTGACATTCAAATCGTTCCGCGTCAGTTTCCCGCCCAATGTCGCGGCGTGTGAAACCATCCGGCTGTTCCGCCCCAAGGTCGCCGCCAGCATGCTCACCAGCAGTTCCGAGTCCGCCCCAAGCTGAATCCGGTTGTAATCAATGCGCGAGTCGTTGGCGATCGAAAGCTCGGTCACCGCGTTGGTCAATGTCGTCCCCGCCCGCCCCGAAGAGACAAAGCTCTCCACCAGCGAAAGCTCCGTGTTTTCGTCGGCCACCACAAGCAATCGCGGATGGCAAATCGTCGCTTCCTTCTCCGCATCCGAAACGAAAATCACGTGAATCGGGCATTCCAGCGTCAACCCCCGGCTGACATGAATCGCCGCGATGTCCTGAAACGAGCCGGTATTCTGCGCCACGAACGGCGTCAGCTCGATCCCCGCATGCCGCGAAAGATGATTCTGCACAAACGCCTCGTCCAGCATTCCCGAAGAGAGCGCGGCGATCGTAATCCCCGGCGGCAATTTGCCCGGATGGGACAACTTCGGCGCATAATGACCGTTGACGAAAACCAGTTCCGCCGAGCAGCGCGGCCCGAAAGCCGCCCCCTGCGCCGCGCGGGCCGCGGCTTCGGAAATATTCGCCGACCCTGCATGAAATTTCGTCCGCGTGATCGGCGTGAGATTCGTAAACCGCCACGCTTCCTCGTCCGCCGCGGGATATCCCACGGAAAGAAATCGATCGGTCGCCGCCTGGCGCACCGGCTCCAGCCAAGCGGGAGCCGCAAGGGAAATTCCTGGAGATTTTTTCTCGATCAATTGCGACATATCAAGCGGCTTCATTGTCCAGCCAATCATATCCGCGCGCTTCAAGCTCCAGCGCCAGGCTCTTATCGCCCGATTTCACTATTTTTCCGTCCAGCATCACGTGCACCCGGTCCGGCTCGATGTAATTCAGCAGCCGCTGGTAGTGCGTCACCACCAGAATCGCCCGATCGGCCCGGCGAAGACTGTTCGCCCCGTGCGAGACCACCTTCAGCGCGTCGATGTCCAACCCCGAATCCGTCTCGTCCATCAGCGCCAGTCGCGGATCGCACACCGCCATCTGGAAAATCTCGTTTCGTTTCTTCTCCCCGCCCGAAAATCCCTCGTTCACGGCCCGATTCATGAAGCTCTGGTCCATCTTCAAGAGCGCCATCTTTTCCTTGACGAGCTTGAGGAATTCAACCGTGTCGATCTCCGGCTGGCCATGGTGTTTACGCACGGCGTTGACGGCCGTCTTAAGGAAGTAGCTCGTGCTCACGCCGGGAATTTCCACCGGATATTGAAACGCCAGGAAAACGCCCTCGCGGGCCCGCTCCTCCGCGGAAAGTTCAAGCAGATTTTTCCCGTCGTATCGCACCGACCCGGCCGTCACTTCGTACGTCTCGCGCCCCGCCAGCACCTGCACCAGCGTGCTCTTGCCCGAACCGTTCTTCCCCATGATCGCGTGAACTTCCCCCGCGTCGATCACGAGATTGACGCCCTTGAGGATTTCCCGCCCGCCGGGGGCGGCCACGCGGGCGTGCAAATTTTCAATTTCTAAAAAAGGCATTCGATCTCCAAAATATTTCCGGCAAGGACGCGGCGCTTCGCGCCGCCGCTCGTTTTCAGCCCACGCTTCCTTCCAGGCTCACGCCCAGAAGTTTTTGCGCTTCCACCGCGAATTCCATCGGAAGTTCCCTGAAAACCTCCTTGCAGAATCCGCTCACGATCATGCTGATCGAGTCTTCCAGGCTGATCCCACGCGTCTTGCAATAAAAAAGCTGATCCTCGCCGATCTTGCTCGTGCTCGCTTCATGCTCGGCCCGGCTCGTCGTGTTGCGCACTTCAATGTAAGGCTGCGTATGCGCCCGCACTTATCACCCAACAGCAGGGAATCGCACTGCGTGTAATTCCGGCTGTTCGACGCCCCTTTCATGATCTTCACCAGGCCGCGATACGTGTTCTGTCCATGTCCCGCGCTGATCCCTTTCGAGACGATCGTGCTGCGCGTGTTCTTCCCGATGTGGATCATCTTGGTTCCGGTGTCGGCCTGCTGGCGGTTGTTGGTCAGCGCCACGCTGTAAAACTCCCCGATGCTGTCGTCTCCCTGGAGAATGCAGCTCGGATATTTCCAAGTGATGGCCGACCCAGTCTCCACCTGCGTCCAGGAAATCTTGCTTCCTCTTCCCCGGCAAGCCCCGCGCTTGGTGACGAAATTGTAAATCCCGCCGCGACCCTCGCGGTCCCCCGGATACCAGTTCTGCACCGTGCTGTACTTGATGCTCGCGTTCTCCATCGCCACCAGTTCCACGACCGCCGCATGCAACTGGTTTTCATCCCGCATCGGCGCGGTGCATCCTTCCAGATAACTCACGGATGCCCCGTCCTCGGCAACGATCAGCGTTCGCTCAAACTGCCCCGTCCCGCGCGCGTTGATCCGGAAATAGGTGCTCAATTCCATCGGGCATTTCACGCCCTTGGGGATGAAGCAGAAACTCCCATCCGTGAAAACCGCGCTGTTCAGCGTCGCGAAATAATTGTCCGAATAGGGAACCACCGACCCCATGTACTTCTGCACCAGCTCCGGATGTTCCTGCACGGCTTCCCCGAAGGAACAGAAGATGATCCCCTTCTCCGCAAGCGTCTTCTTGAACGTCGTGGTCACGGAAACCGAGTCGAACACCGCATCGACCGCCACGGCCGGCTGCTCCACCCCCAAAAGCGCCGCCTGCTCCTGCACCGGCACCCCAAGCTTCTTGTAGATCGCCAAAAGCTCCGGATCGACTTCATCCATGCTCTTCTTTTTGGGCTTCGGTGCGGAGAAGTAGATCGTCTTCTGATAGTCGATCGGGGCGTATTTCACTTTCGCCCAGCGCGGCTCCTTCATGGTCAGCCAGTGCCGGTACGCGCGCAGACGCCAGTCCAGCATCCACTGCGGCTCGCGCTTTTTGTGCGAGATGAAGCGCACGATCTCCTCATTCAGCCCCGGCGGGGCGGAATCGGCCTCGATATCGCTAATGAATCCCCACTTGTATTCACGATTCGCAAGGGATTCGATTTCGGTTTCAGCCGTAGGCATAAGTAACTCATATCAATAGTTGAGACTAAGTCTCAACTATCTTACATCGACGCCCCCGCTCCCGGCAATAACAAAAGCCCGGTTTTCTTTAAGCGTTGAAGCTGCTTCCGCAGCCGCAAGTGCTTGTGGCGTTTGGATTTTTGAACACGAAACCGCGCCCCATCACCTCGTCCCGGAAGTCGATTTCCGTGCCGTTGAGATAGAGATAGGACCGCGTATCGCAAAGAATCTGCACGCCGTTGGATTCCATTTCCTCATCCCCCTCGGCTTTGGGTTCCTCGGTGAGGTCCAGCATATAGCTGAACCCGCTGCACCCGCCCCCTTTGACGCCAACCCGAAGACGGGTCGCCTCAGCCGGTAGCGACTGCTGCTGGATGATGTTCTTGATCTCCCGCGCGGCGGTCTCTGAAAGTGTGATAGGCATACGAAACTCCTTTGAAATCAAATGTTCTATTTCGAATTCCCGCTGAGCGCCTCCAGCGGCACATCAATTCGACGGCCCGGCAGAACCAGGTCCGACAGCGCTACATCCCGAAGAAACTGCATCAGTTTAGATTGAATCGCCCGAATCGGCGCCGGCTTCCACCCGCGCCGGCCAACCCCCGGCATATCTTCATGATCGCACCCCGGCTCAACCTTCCCCTCCAAAATCTGGATGAGCTGATAAAGCGAAACTCCATCCAGATCGCAGGCAATCTGATATCCCCCGCGTTTCCCGCGCGTGCTTTGCAGAATCGCATCGCCCTGAAGGCTCTTGAGAATATTCATCAGCAAAGCCTCGGGCAGATTAAACGCCCGAGCGATCTCCCGAGCCGAAACCACCCGATCCTGTCTCTCGGCAAGATACCCCAGGGCCGTCAGGGCGTAATCGGTCTTTCTAGTCAAACAAAGCATTCAACCCGAATATAGGACTGGTTTGGTGCGATTTCAAGGTTCATTTAGCCGGCTTGGTGGGCTCGTGCGAGAATAAGCGGCTCCTGCCCAGGATTCCGCTTAAAACTCGCCAGCGGCGTCTTATCCAACGTCAGCCGATTCGCCGCCAGCCAATCCGAAAAACCCGAATCGTCCGCATCAAAAAGAATCAGCGGCGGCGACGTCGAAAAATTCCCCGGCATCGGATCAATAATCTCCAGAATCGGCCGCCGACTCAAAAACGTCAGCACCCGCCCGCGCCGAGTCCGGCAGACCACGACATCGTTCGGCCCGGCGAGCGCGACGATATCTTTTGCCATTTGCGGATATCCAAAATAATCTCCCCCCGCGTAGTAAGCATAAAACGGCCGCAGATGCTGCCGCAGCATGATGTTCCCCAGTTGCAGCGTGTTCCCAAGCAAACCCGTCGCTAGGAGAATCGCAAAAACCCAATTCCCGATCGGCAGCGGCAGCCGCCGATTCAGCCACACAAGAAATCTCCACCATCCCAAAACCAGCAGCGGCGAGATCTGAAGCATGTACCGATCATGCGAGACGATGAGAATGAGCGTCGCGATCGTCACGGTAATCCACCACCCCCACAGCGCCCGCACGCGAAACAGAGCCAGCCCCGCCGCCAGCGCCATGATTCCCAGCACCGCATTGACCCCCCAGAATCCCCACGGCATGCCAAACGCCGCGCGAGCCGCCGTCACTCCCAGCAAATCTCGCAAATTCGCGACCGCGTCCACCGTGATTCGATGACTGAAATTCCGCGTGAAATCGATCAGAAGCGTATGCTCATAGCTCGACGACGCCGAGCCGGACAAAGCGTGGCGGGGATCGAGCAGCACAAAAAGCAACCCAAGCCCAGCCGCCAAACCGATGGCCCACAGCGCCGCGGCCCGATGCGCCCGCTCGCGCACCGCCGTCCAAACCAGCACGCCCATCCAAACCGCCAGCAATCCGATCATGTTCGGCCGCATGGCAATCGCCACGATCAACCCGACCAGCAAAAGCCCCCAGTCGTACCACCGCCCGCGCCGATCCGGCTTCCCAAAGATCGCCTCATGCCCCGCCAGGAATGCCATGACTCCCAGAAGAAACGGAATGTCGGTGAGAATCGTGTAGCAATACCGGTAAAGTTCATGAACTCCCGCCAGCCCCAGCGCCACGACATGCGCCGTCGTCCGGTCGAACGCCAACCGCACCATCCGAAACGTCGCTCCGATCAGGAGCAGCCCCGCCACAAGAATCAGAAAATCCGCCGCGGCAATGACCTTCGCGTCCGACCCCAAGATTCTGTAAAGCCCCGCCAATACATACGGCAGCCCCGGATACACCATGTCGTGCGGCGCGCCGTTGTACGTGTATCCCTTCCCCGTCGCGATATTCCGGCCCAACGACAGATACAGCGCGCTGTCCGGCGTCATCTGCCACTGCCCGTTGTAAGCCGCGAAATAGCTCAGCAGCACCAGCGCCCAAAGCGCCCGCCAATGCGCAAAATCCAATCGGCTACCACCCCCGACCAGCGCCGGCCCACGCCGCTGATCGAAATGCTTTCCCCGGGAACCGCGTCGTGTGCAAGGGTCATGGCGTGAGCCATCGAGTATACCGCGATCGCGCAAACCGGCCACACCCACGATCCGCGCTCCCGCCCTTTCGTCTTCAACGCAAACAATACCGCGCCGTTTCTGCAATCGTTATTGTCCAGATCGTAAAAAAGTCACGAACTTGCGGATTCTCAATTTGCGACATTTGCGGCCAAAAATGCGAAAAATATGGCCTTTCTGCCTTTCATTCGAGGCCACGCATGTTAAAATAAACGCCCGATAAGTCAGGGTGGAGGAGAGTGAGCATGCGAGTTGTTCGGATCGCAACAGGCGCGGCGGGCCTGTCGATGTTCGCAATCGGATCTGCCTGGGCGCAAACCCAATTCAACGTCATCCTGAATCAAAACCAGACCGTCGGTGGAAGCACCATCGATCTCACCCAGGGCCTCGATCTCCAAACCGTCGCCGGTGCCGGCAGCCAGGTCGGCGTCCTCGGCTCAGACAACGAGGGAAATCAACTCGTTCTCTATTACAACGGTACCTCCTGGTCCACCGTCATGGCCGCCGGAGATACCGCCGCCAACGACACCAGCACCGTCGATCAATTCGCCAATCTCGCCATTAGTGGCAACGCCGCCGACGGCTCCGGCACCCGCCTGACCTTTATCGGAATGAACAACGACAACAGCGACGCCGGCGTTTTTCAATATGACGTCGGCGGCGCAGGCGTTCAGGAAGTCGCCTTCGATGGAGAGAACGGCCTCACCATCCCAGAATCCTACGGAACCGCCGAAGGCTTCATGCCGCTGGCCGTCGATCAAGAGGGCAACGTCGCATTCGAGCCATACAACTCCAGCGGCAATCTGCTCGTGATGGTCGGCAACAGCACCAGCTCGCCCGTCCGAACCACCGAGTTCACTTCCGATCCCACCTCCGACGGCTCCGCGGGCTCCAAGGCCCTCTTCCAAGCCGATCCCCTCGGCATCTCGACCGACGCAACCGGCGCGACCACCTTCGGCGTCGTCTCCACTCCCGCAAATAACGCCGTCTCGCAAGCCGTCGTCACTTTCTCCGGCGGCGTCGCCACCAACATCTCCGGCACTTTCGCCAACGGCGTCCTCCTCATGGCCGCCCAGCAAAATCTCGCCGCCAGCGTCAACGCCGCGCTCTTCGAGGCCAACACAAGTCCAACCGCCTCCGAAATTGTTCTCAACAGCAACGGCGTCAATCACGTCATGCAGACCCTCGACAGCAACCCCACCGGCGGACAACTCACCGCCGAAATGACCCCGGGCGGACAACTCGCTTACTTCATCCCCACCGCCGGCGGGGGAGCGCTCGAGTATTACAACCTCTCCGCCGGAACCTTCGCTCCCACGCAGGTCGCCACCCTTGGCACCTCCGTTGCCGATCCATTCGCCGGCGGAGATTATGTCATCAAGGGTCTGCCGACTCTCCTCCAGTCCCCCATGATCAATCAAAGCGGCCTGATCGTCTTCGACGCCGAAATCGGATTGGCCGGCAACAACGATTCCGCTTTCCAGGCAATGCTCGACTGGACCGGCTCGGGAAGCCCGACCGTCCTCCTCTACGCCGGCGAAACCATCGCCGGGTATGGGCCGATCGATCCGGACGGGATCTACGTCAACGGCCTGACCAATCAGGACGACGTCTTCAAGGATTCCCTGAACGACCAGGGATATCTAAACGTGATGGCCTCTATCGGCGACGGAACGTCGATCGCGGTTCTCCAGACGGACCTCTCGGCCGTCCCCGAACCCACGGCGTTGGCAATGCTGCCCATCGGCGGAGCCGTCCTGCTCCGCCGACGCCGTCACGCCCGAATCTGATTCCGGTCCAAGACCCGCCCCTCACCAAAAACGGCAGCGGCGGATGTCGATTTGGCATCCAAATGCGATCTCTCGTCCGATTCCCGGATTTCCCGTTGTTTTTTAAGCGCCTGTAAATACAGTGGTTGATAGCGACCCGGTCGCGGCCGTGCGTGGCACGGGCTTTGCCCTTAGGTGGCCGCTGGTGCGCGCAACAGACGCCCCCGGCAGGAGTATCACTATGGCAAAAATCATTGGAATCGATTTAGGAACGACCAACAGCGTAGTCGCCGTCATGGAAGGAGATCAGCCCAAGGTGCTGGTCAACGCCCAGGGCAGCCGGCTCACGCCGTCGGTCGTGGCTTTCACCGACAAAGGCGAACGCATCGTCGGTCAGAACGCCAAGCATCAGCAGGTTACCAACCCAAAAAATACAATCTTCAGCATCAAGCGTTTCATGGGCCGGCGCCACTCCGAAGTCGCCTCGGAAGAGAAGATGGTCCCCTACACCATCGTCGGCGCGCCCGACGAACTCGTGCAGGTGGAAATCCGCGGCAAGAAATACACCCCCGAGGCCATCAGCGCCATGATCCTGGGCGATCTCAAAAAGACCGCCGAGGATTATCTCGGCGAAAAAGTCACCGAGGCGGTCATCACCGTCCCGGCGTATTTCAACGACGCGCAGCGCAAGGCCACCAAGGACGCCGGCGAAATCGCCGGCCTTAAGGTCCTCCGCGTGCTGCCCGAGCCCACCGCCGCGGCCCTCGCCTACGGGCTCGATAAAAAGAAGAATGAAAAAATCTGCGTCTTCGACCTCGGCGGCGGAACGTTCGACGTCTCCGTGCTCGACGTCGGCGACGGCGTCTTCGAAGTCCTCAGCATCAACGGCGACACCCACCTCGGCGGCGACGACTTCGACCAGGTCCTCATCAATTATCTGGCCGACGAATTCAAACGCACCGAAGGCATCGATCTGCGCAAAGACCCGATGGCCCTCCAGCGCCTGAAGGAAGCCGCCGAAAAGGCCAAGATCGAACTCTCCAGCGCGATGGAGACCACCGTCAATCTGCCCTTCATCACCGCCGATCAGAACGGTCCCAAGCATCTCCAGATCACCATCACGCGAAGCAAGCTGGAGCAGCTCATCGGTCCGCTCGTCGAGCGATGCCGCAAGCCGGTCATCGACGCCCTGGCCGACGCCAAGCTCACCCCCGAGCAAATCGACGAGGTCGTTCTCGTCGGCGGATCGACGCGCGTCCCGATGGTTCAGCGCCTCGTCAAGGAACTCTTCAATGGCAAGGAACCCAACAGGAGCGTCAACCCCGACGAAGTGGTCGCCATCGGCGCGGCCATCCAGGGCGGTATCGCCACCGGCGAGGTCAAGGACATCCTCGTCCTCGACGCCACGCCCCTTTCACTCGGCGTGGAAACCCTCGGCGGCGTGATGACCGTCCTCATCGCGCGCAACACCACGATTCCCACCAGCAAGGCGGAAGTCTTCTCGACGGCTTCGGACAATCAGGGCGCGGTCACCATCAACGTCCTCCAGGGCGAACGAGAATTCGCCCGCGACAACCGCCTGCTCGGCACCTTCAATCTCGAGGGTATCCCCCCCGCGCCGCGGCATCCCGCAGATCGAGGTTACCTTCAACATCGACGTCAACGGAATCCTCAGCGTCTCCGCCAAGGACAAGGCGACCTCCAAGGAAAACAAGATCACCGTCCAAAACGCCGGCGGTCTCTCCAAGGAAGAGATCGAAAAGATGAAGCGCGACGCCGAGGCTCACGCCGCCGAGGACAAAAAGCGCCGCGAGACCATCGACCTGAAGAACCGCGCCGAATCGTTCGCCTACGAGATCGAAAAATCTCTCCGCGACTACGGCGACAAGGTCTCCCCCGACGTCCGCGGCGAAATCGAAAATGCGCTCAACAGCCTGAAAGACGCCATCAAGAGCGACGACGGCGAGCGAATCAAGAAAGCCTTCGAAACCCTCCAACGTTCCAGCCAAAAACTGGGCGAAGAGGTCTACAAGGCCACCGCCGCCAAACCCGGCGCCGCCCCCGGCCCAGGCGAGGGCCCCCAACCCAGCCCCGAAGCCAGCACCGACCGCGGCACCACAGGCCCGAAAAAAGACGAAGACGTCATCGACGCCGAATACGAGGTGAAGGAGTAACGCTTCTTCCTTTCAACGTAAGTTAAACGGCCGGTCCAAATAGACCGGCCGTTTTTTTCTTATCCCCTCTCCCCATGCCTCCGCTAGTTTCCGCAGGATGGGCCAGGGTGAGGGGCATCTTTCGTGGTTCGAGCGTCGCCCCTCACCCAACCTCTCCCCGGAGTACCAGGGAGAGGCGAAAGACTTCAACCGCCGCACAATCGACCGGCTGGCTTTGCGCGCCAGCGCGCTCTATTCTTTTCCCCCATGCTCGATAAGACCTTTACAAAGTGGTGGTTCTCCCGGGTCATACCCTTCAGGGACGTCCCCCCCGAAAAATTAGCCGCCGAACGCGAAGCCGTTCAGAAGCTCGGGGATTACAACAACAATTACGTCGAGTTTCTCAATCGCGCCGTCTTCCCCGCCGTCGACGAACTCGTCGGCTTGCTCGCCAAGCAAGGCATCACCCATCGCGTCAGCACCTGGGGCAATCAGCTCTCTCTTCGCATTCACCTCGCCTGGCGGTGGGGCGAGCTGGTCATCATGCAAAGCCACGAGGATTGCGTCACCTTCGAGCACCACATCATCACCGAGGGCGAAAAGCGCGGCGACGACAGCACCGAGGACCACACCCACCAATACGATCTCCGCGACCCCCTCCCCGATCCCGTGGCCGTCTCCGAACTCCAATTCTTCCTAAGCCGCGTCGCCCAGGACCTGGTAGAACCCGAGCCCGACCCCGAACTCCCCCCCGGCGACGAACCCAAATAATACGGATTCCCGTCAAAATCCGCGCGCACTCTTGCCCCATCCCGCGAAGCCGGTGGTGCTTGCACCACCGGATAACAGGTATAATCAGGACTTATGCCCACCAAACCCTCCGGAACCCAGCGCGCCCCCGAATACGACATCATCGAACCCATCGGCAAACGCGTCGTCATTCGCAAGGACGACAACAAACGCGAAACCAAAAGCGGCATCGTCCTCCCCGACTCTCACGAAATTCCCGTCATCACCGGCCGTGTCATCGCCATCAGCAAAGCCATCGAAAACGACGAGGACATGACCATCCGCCAATACGACAAAGTCCTCTTCGACCCGCGCGAGGCCATCCCCGTCGAGCTGGAACACGACAACCGCCTCTTCGTAGTCGGTCTCGACCGAGTGCTGGCGATTTTCCGCAGGTCCGACCCTAAAAAACCCGCCGCGATTAACGGGTGCAGTCGTGAACCGCTGGATCGCCGGCCTGTGCCTCCTGATCGCCTCCGCCCCCGCGTTCGGCGCCGCGGCAACCGAACCCTCGACGGGCCAACTGCCCGATGTAGAAATCGACGCCGTCCACAAACAAGTCCGCGTCCAGTGTGAAACCCTAAACGCCCAGATGCCCCTCGAATTCTTCTGCGTCACCGTCGGCGGCCCCGAACACGAATCCGTCCTCCGCACCGACGCCAAACCCTCCGATGTCCATTTCGGACTTCTAGCGCTAGGTCTCATCCCCGGCGAGCCCGCACGCTACGAGCAAACCACCGACACCTGGTTCCCCCCGACCGGCGCGCCCCTGCAAATTTTTTGCCGATTCAAGTTAAACGGGGAGATTCAGACAATCCCGGCCAACCGCCTCGTCCGATCCGTCAAGACTCACGACGAAATGCCGCTGCAAACCTGGGTCTTCGACGGCTCGCGCATCCTCCCCGACGGTCAATACGCCGCCAATCTCACCGGCTACGTCGTCAGCATCGTGAACTTCGACATGACCATGATCGACGTCCCCGAACTGGCCAGCAATTCCAACGAAACCCTGGAATGGGAATATAATCCCGCCATCTGCCCCCGCACCGGGACGAAAGTAACCATGATCATCGAGCCCGCCGAATCCCCCACAACCCGCCCCGGCAAGACGCTGAAGGGTAGTCAGTTCTTCCCGGGGCCGGGATTGCATCCGGATTCTGATACGCCCGCGACGCAACCGGGGTAGAATGCCCGCCGCATGAGCGACGTCACCATCCAACCGGTCGAGCGGGCCTTCTCCGCCAGCATCACGCCGCCCGCTTCAAAAAGTCTCAGCAACCGCGCCCTCGTTCTGGCCGCGCTCAGCTCCGGCCAAAGCGTCGTTCGCAATCTCCTCCTCGCCGACGACACCCGCGTGATGATCGACGGCCTGCGCAAACTCGGCTTCGATCTCACCCTCCACGAAGAAACTCCCGCCGCCGCAACCATCATCGGCCAGGGCGGAAAAATCCCCGCCGCATCGGCAGATCTCTTCTGCGGCAACTCCGGAACCACCATCCGATTCCTCTCCGCCGTCTGCGCCCTCGGCAAAGGCGCCTTCAAACTCGACGGCGTCGAACGCATGCGCCAGCGCCCCATCGGCGAACTCATGCAGATGCTTCGCGACCTCGGCGTCCGCAGTAAATTCCTCGAACGCGCCGGCTTCCCCCCCGTTGAAATCGACGCCGACGGTTTGCCCGGCGGCCTCATCCAATTCGGCGCGGCTCAATCCAGCCAGTTCCTTTCCGCCGTATTGATGATCGCCCCCTTCGTGCGCCACGAACTTAAGGTCGATCTCATCGGCCGCCAGACAAGCTGGCCCTACGTCGCCATGACCATGCAGCTCATGGACGAATTCGGCCTTACCCCCGAACTTCTGCGCGACGCCTCCACCGGCCTGCCCAGGCAAATCGTGGTCCCCCAGGGCCAATACGCCGCCACCGAATATCGCGTCGAGCCCGACGCCTCCAACGCCACCTATTTCATGGCCGCCGCCGCCATGCACGAAGGATCGCAGGTCGTCATCCGAGGCCTCGGCCGCGGCAGCCTCCAGGGCGACGTCGGCTTCACCGAAGTCCTCAAGCGAATGGGCGCAACCGTCCACATGCAAAGGGACTGCGTCACCATCGCCGGCAGCGGGCTCCTCCGTGG
This sequence comes from uncultured Phycisphaerales bacterium, assembly GCA_963844715.1. Lineage (GTDB taxonomy): Bacteria > Planctomycetota > Phycisphaerae > Tepidisphaerales > Tepidisphaeraceae > UBA1161. The sequence continues at coordinate 190,787 of CAWJPJ010000008.1, forward strand.
CATCGAGGTCGATCTCTCCCCCATGCCCGACACCGCCCAAACCCTCGCCGTCACCGCGCTCCTGGCCCAGGGAACCACCACAATCCGCGGACTCCACACCCTCCGCGTTAAGGAAACCGATCGCCTCGAGGCCATGGCCACCGAACTCAAGCGCCTCGGCGCCCAGGCCGAGATCGAGGGAGACACCCTCCGCATCGACCCCCCCGAGCACATTTTGCCCGCCGAGGTCCAGACCTACGACGACCATCGCATGGCAATGAGTTTTGCCCTTGCCGCCGCCGCCGCTCCGGGTATCGTCATCAAGGACGCCCAGTGCGTCCAAAAAACTTATCCGAATTTTTTCGAGGACCTTCAGCAGGTTTTGGGAACGAAGGTCTCGTGAGCGGGGGATAAATCTGAATGTCCGAAGAGCCGGAACAATTCTCCGCGTTCATCAGCTACGCGTCGGCCGACAAGGTCAAGGCCGACGAAGTCTGCGCCAGCCTCGAAGCGCACGGCTTCCAATGCTGGATCGCCCCCCGCAACATCCGCGCCGGACACGACTACGCCGACGCGATCATCCACGGCATCCACGCATCCAAATGCCTCATCCTCATCCTCTCCAAAGCCGCCAACGAATCCCCCTTCGTCCACCGCGAAGTCGAACGCGCCGTAAGCGCCAACAAAATGGTCTTCCCCATGCGCATCGAGGAAGTTCTCCCCTCCGCCACCCTCGAACTTTTCGTCTCCTCCGCGCACTGGATCGACGCCTGGAAAGGCAAGCTGGACGATCACATCGCGCACCTCGTCGCGCGATCTCTCCGACGATCAATCCTCGTATGTGAAAACCCCCGCGCCCCCCGCCCCCGCGCAAAAAAAATCCCCGATGCTTGTCCTGGCGATCGCCCTGGTCGTGATTCTCGCCGCAGCCGGACTCATCGGCGCCCGCCTCATGAGCCATTCCCCGCCCCCGCCCGCTCCCATGGTCGCCTCCGTCGCGCAATCCGTCGCCCCCGCGCCGGCCCCGTCTGCCCCAGCACCGGCAGCGGTAACGCCCGCCCCCGTAATTCCCGTCGTGCAAACCCCAACGCCGGCTCCCGTTGCTCCGATCGCTCCGAGGCCCATTCCGATCGTCACACCAATGCCGCCCCCGCCCATCCCCAAACCGCTCGGCTCAATTCAATTAACCCCCTCAGCCACCCCCAACGGCCAGCAGCCCTTAACGGTCTATGAAATCTACCGCTCCAACTCCGGCAAATTCGAATACACCTTCCTTTGCCCCCCGAATACTGTCACCATCCGCGCCTCCTACGACGGACAGGGCTATTTCGAAACCCCCGCCCGCTCCAGCCCGCGCCCCTATCCCATGACCCTCCAGGATTGGCCCGCCGGCGAAGATTTGCGATTGGTTTTCCGCGACGCCAACGGCAACGAAACCGGCCCCTTCGAATTCGCCCACCAGGATCGCCAGGCCATCGTCGTCTCGACTCTCAAATCCGAATTCATCGCCCGCGAGCAGTTCGCCGTCGATGGCTTTTTCGTCCCCTTCACCCTCCCCTTCACGGATGACCCCAAGCAACAACTCGCCGACGCCCAGGCCGCCACCGACCCCGCCACTAGGCAGCAGCTTCTGACTACCTATCGAACCACGCTGCAAAATCAGCGCTATGTCACCAACCAACTCCGCGCCGTAGGTTGCGCGTTCGTCAATTCCGCCCCAACCGTCGCCTCCATCCCCGACGGGCGAATCCCATTGGTAGATTGGGCCGCCGTGCGAGAAGTCCACATCGGCGACAAAACCGGACAGACCCAAACCGTCGTCCCCGTCAATATAGATTGGAATGGCTACCTGAAAGACGGCAATCAATACTTCAACGAAAACCCCGACCTCATCCGCGATCGCCACACCATCTGGAGCGCCCTGCTTCCCCCCGACGCCACCGACGTCTACGCCACCTTCATCTTCCGCGACGGCTCCTCCAGCGACGAAATGCGCGTACCGCGTAGACACCACCCGCCTCCGCCCGCTGCCCCAGCCGCAATAGCTCTAATGCTGGTCGTCCGCCCCAGCCGAGAATTCCTCCTGATCTTGAAGGAAGTGCAGCGCCCCTTCATACCACCCTGGCGCCGCCTGCCGGCAGCGCAGCATCGTGCAGTGGATCGTGAGAATGCGATTGTCCGGCATCGGAATCTCGACGATTCCGCCATACCCCAGCGGCAGCCGATGCCGCGTCAAAAATCCCAGCCCGCGCCGGCTTACATTGCTCGTAAACAGGCACTTCTCCGCCGAACCCGGTTCGTCGGCATATAGCCGCAAAGCCGCCTTCACCCGATACGGCCGGCGCGGCGACTCGCGCCGCTCCTCCGCCCATTGCCCCGCCGCCAGCGCCCCCATGATCAGCGCCACCTCCGGCGGCCAGGTCGGGTCAATTTCCAACGAATTCTCAGTTTTGCTCTCTGTCGTCATAATCCAATTCCTCTTCTCCAGAGTTTCCCGGTCGCCGCGCAATGCCGGCTGCGTCACCCGAACCGTACAATACGCACACCCCCAAAGAAAAATGAAACTCCAAAAAAGGTGTGCACCTGTCCAATAATCGGCAATAATCGGGGCAAAATGAGATAGATTCCCCTGTTACATCGTTTATGATTTCCCGGTCATATTCACCGCGGACCAATCGAGGGCGTCTAAATGTCGTCTACTTCATCTACGGCGGTAGTTCCCGCGGCGGGCCGCCCCGTCTGGCCGGTAATAACCATCACGGCCGCCGAAATCACCCTCGGCCGCGCCAGCACCTGTTCGGTTCCCCTTCTCCACGCCTCCATCTCCCGCGTCCACGCCAAGCTCATCCGCAACGGAACGCAAGTTGAAATCGAGGACCAGGACAGCCGCTTCGGCACCTTCGTCAACGGCACACGCATCAAACGCACCCTCCTCAAAAACGGCGACAGCGTCCGCATCGGCTCCAGCCCACCCTATCGATTCACCGGCGACACCCTTGAATGCGTCCTCGACGGCAGCGGCATCGCCATGCATCTCAAAAACGTCGCCGTCGAACGCGAGGGGCGCCGCCTCATCGGCGGCATCAACATCGAACTCGCCCCCGATTCCTTCGTCGGCGTCCTCGGCCCCAGCGGAGCCGGAAAATCCGTCCTCCTCAGCGTCCTCAACAGCACCGTCGCGCCAACCTCCGGCACCATCGAATTCGACGACGGCGTCCCCCTCAAGGAAAACCTCTCCTATTTCCGCTCCAAGCTCGGCATCGTCACCCAGGACGATCTCGTCTACACCGATCTCACCGTCGAGGAAAATCTCCAGATGGCGGCCATGGTCCGCATGCCCGACGTCACCCCCGATTCCCTGAGCCGCCGCGTCAACACGGCGCTGGAATCCGTCGGCCTCCTCGAACATCGCATGAAGCGCGTAGGCGTTCTCTCCGGCGGGCAGCGCAAACGCGTCAGCGTCGCCGTCGAAATGCTCATGCAGCCCCGCCTACTTCTTTTAGACGAGCCCACCAGCGGCCTCGACCCTGGCATGCAGGCCCGACTCATGGAAACCGCCCGGGGCCTCTCCCGCCGCGGCGTCACCGTCGTCTGCACCACCCATACCCTCGATACCATCAACTATTTCGATCAGCTCATCGTCCTGGGTCTGACCGAGCATGTCGCCTCCGTCGTCTACCAGGGCCCGCCACAGCAGCTCCTGGCCACCTTCGGCGTAGGCTCCCTCCCCGATCTCTTCGATAAACTCCAGGAACTCGCCGGCGAGAAAAAAGCCGAAGGACCCGCCGCCGCGCCTGCGCCGGCGCCCGCCGCAAGCGGGGAATCCGAAGCCCACCCAGAAACCTCCTCGCGCCGCGCGTGCGGCAGCTTCCTCCGCCGCCCCCCGAGCCCGGCGCAAAACGGATCTGGCAGCAAGCCAAAGTCGTCTGGCGGCGAACCTCCCTCAGTCTCGTTCGCGATCGCACCGCGATGGTCCTGGTCATCGCCCAGCCCCCGGCTCTGGCCGTCCTGATCATGCTCGCCCAGAGCAATCAGCCGATGTCCATCGCGCTGCTCTTCTTCACAATATTGGTCAGCGTCTGGCTGGGCCTGCAGCTGACCGTCCGCGAAGTCGTCAAGGAAAGAAAGCTCTACATCCGAGACCGCCTGGCCGGGCTGCACCCGGACGGCTACTTGCTGGGAAAGCTCCTCTTCGCCGTCACCATCACCGCGGGGCAGACTTTTCTGCTCTGGATCGTCGTCCGCTTCATGGCCCCCAGCATCGTCAACCAAACCGCCGCCGACGCCCTGCACAACACGTCGGTCATCATGGGATTCATCGTCCTGCTCCTGACCGGCGTAGGCGCCGGCATCCTCGGCCTGATCGTCTCGACGTGGTGCTCCACCGAGCGAGCCGCCGTGACGTTCATGATCTTCGTGCTGCTGCCGCAGGTGCTGCTGAGCCGAGTCATCTACGGCGAGCCCTACCGCCAGGTCACTTGGGATCAGGCGTCCCCCTACATGCCTTTCCTGCATCTGGTTAAGGGCGATTCCGTGACGGCGGACGACAATGATTCGAAGAAGGGAACGAAGCTGACGGTAGCCACCCTGTCGCTGCCGATGCTAACCCGCCCCGGCACGGCTTGTCTGGATATGCTTTCCTTCGTCCACACGGACGCCCTCAGTGCTAACTACGAAGTCGCCGAGTTCTTCTATCTATTGCTGATCCTCGCCGGCTATGGCGCGGGGGCGTATTACCTGTTTCGGTGGAAGGAAAAGACTTGGAACGACATCCGCTGACGCGGGTGGATCAGTGGTTGCGTGAGCAAGAAAACCTCCGAAACCTCTCTCATCCCACACGAAAGAATCGAGCGATCGATTCTGGTCATCCGCGGGCAAAAGGTGATGCTCGACGCCGATCTTGCCACGCTTTACGGCGTAGCGACCGGAGCATTGAACCGGGCGATGAAGCGAAATATTGACCGGTTTCCGCCTGACTTCGCCTTTCGACTGACGCCGCTCGAATTTGAAAGATTAAAGTTCCAGTTTCCAGCCTCGGACGGTCGGGGTGGCCGGCGAACGCTTCCCTATGCCTTTACCGAATACGGCGTGGCCATGCTGTCGAGCGTTCTTAACAGCAAGCGGGCGATCCACGTCAATATTGAAATCGTGAGGGTTTTCGGGCGCCTTCGTAGACTGCTCTCAAGCCATGCCGATCTTCTCCGGCGACTGGACGAAATCGAAAAAAAATACGACAAGCAATTCCAGATTGTCTTTGAGGCGATTCGCCAGCTGATGACTCCTCCGCCGGAACCGGAAAAAGGCCGCGTGGGGTATGAATCGGAGGAAGCGGGGCGCTGATGCGTGCGGTCTTTGAAATGCCAAATTGGCATCTCAAATCGCCACTTCCCGAGGGAATACCCATCAATATCGCCGGGCCGCGCAAGAAAAGTTGAGTCTTATCCTTGTCGCCATTGATGCTCGCCGGCTACGGCGCGGGGGCGTATTACCTGTTTCGGTGGAAGGAGAAGACTTGGAATGATATTAGGTGATCTCCAAACATCCTGTTTGGAGGCCTCAGACGAAGAACCCTTCGGCCTTGCTCAGGGTAGACAGGGCGGGAGAAATAAATCATTTTCGAAAAAAGGGTGGGGGCAGGCCGCCGCGGCGACCTGGAACAGGTGAGCAGTGGAGCAGGTGAGCAGTCGAGAAGAGCAATAAAAAAATAAAATCTGGGAAAAAGGGCGGGGTAATTATTTTCCTGGGATTTTCGATTCGAACTGAAATTGGGCGATTTTTTTTGGGGAAGTTGTTTGGAGGGCTGGAGTTGCGGTGTTTGATGAATGTTAAAAAGACGTGAGTTGCCAGTTGGCCACCACGGCGGCTCTGCGACGAGTTGGCAGTTGCCAGTTGGTCGCGGGGGAAGAGGGGCCATTTGGCGGCTGAAAAGGGCCGTGGGCGAACGAAAAAAAGAAAATGCATATGTTGGTAGCAAGAAGATTTAATTTTTTGGCGTGCACGCAAGAGGCTGGGGGGCAATGTGTTGTGAGTGGGAGCGGAAAATTCGGAAGTATGCATTTAATTGAATAAGAGTTAAAGATGCATTTAATTGAATAAGAGTTGTCGGCGCATTTTTGAATGCGGTTTTTGGAGATTGAGTTTGGAATAAATAGTTGCCTCTTCGACGTCGCTCAGATCAGGCAGTTGTGGGTTGCCAGTTGCGAGCGAGGGGCGGACGCCGCGGCGCGGGGATGGATTGATCGAGCCGTTGGGCGGCAACTTTTCATTGCCGAATCGGAAGCGGGGAACTAGCTGGGTCTCCGGGTCGGTTTCTTTCCTGCGTCGTTTTGGCGGTCGAATTGTAGTCGCCATTCTTGCCCTCAACGGGGCGGGGATGTGGTTGCATAGAACGGCTGAAGCCAATCCGGGTTGATGTCGAGGATTACCCGTCTAGTTGCCACTTGCACCTCACCTGCTACCCATCCCTTTCCGTGGGTGGTTGGCGAGGGTTGTTGGTAGATGTAGCGGAAGTATTCGAAGGCGTCTTTAGAATCTTCCAATACGGTTTCAAACTCCATATCGCGTTGTTTTGAATACGCCTTGCCGAGGTCGCTGTTACGCCACTCCTGATAGTATTTTTTGATCTGTGATTGGCGTAGTGCATCCAGAGATTTAAAGAGTTGCTTGGTGTCGTGGGTAAATGGAGGCGTTTTCTTTTTGTCTATTACGTAAAGAGACTTGAGATAAAGTTCAAATGCGAACGCCTCAACCGATATTGTTGGCACCGTGTGAAGCGGCAATATTTCGGGAGGCCAATTGATTTGTCTGAGTCCGTCATCTCTGGGAAGTAACGCGGCATTCCACTGCGGAGCAAGCAGGGTGGCAGACTTCTTAAATTCTTCCGCCAATAAAAAGATCGGTTTGGGATCGGGAGTCATTGAAGTATTCTTGGGAAGTGATTTCGTGCCCGTCGTAGTGAGCGGCTCAGCAAATTCGCCGCGGGATCAACAAGGTTTTTGTTTTCTCCTCTTTACGGCAGCAACCATGAACGGATTCATATCGGGTGAAGGTAACGGAAGTTGTCGGGGTGCCGGTTCCTTTCCACGGACTAAATGGAGTTTCTTATCCACAATCCATTTTAGAGCGAGGAGTTTCCCGTAGACAGTATTAAGAGATGAGAGCGCGGTTCCGTTATCAAAATCCTCCTTCGTATAGTTCTCAAAGGCGTGACCAAGAAGCCAGTTTGTGTGAATGACGTCTCTGTAAGCATGCGCTAGTCGCCGGAGGAATTCAGGTCGCCTATCAAATGTATAGCCATGGAGTCTCGCGTTCTCTAGAAAATCCTCGTTCAATCTTTTCAGTGAATATCCAGAGCTGAGCACATTCGGGATAAGTTCTTCTTCGACTATCGCTGAAAGATATTTCAGTTCTTCCGAAAGCGCGATTCGCCATGCTTTGCGAAGCCTGGAGTATTGCCGCCATTTCAAAAAGCATGACCCAGCCAAAGAGGCGACCCCGCCGATTGCCGCAGATATTCCAGAAGAAGTTAGCGGATGCTCGGCATGCTATCTCGTAAAGTCATTGAAGATTTGGGAGAATTCTGACATGTGATTTCCTCGCAGAAGGCGTCAGACGCCTGAGCAGATCGGATAAAAGGACGAGTAAAAGGGGACACTCATCAAACCAAAACCGGGCCACCTCGCTAGCCCCCCCGCAAAGAAAGTTGCGGCGGAAAAGAGAGATAGATGAGAGGCACAAGTTCTCGATATCCGATTCGGTGCCATGCCAGGAAGGGTCAAGGGCGGAATTCGTTTCGCCTTCAGGCCTACGGCCCCGATTGGAAGGTCCCTGCGTCAAATGGTGCCGGGTCCGCTTTGTTGAAACTGGCGAGCTTGCCATCCCGAATCACACCACTAAAGTGTATGGTCGCTGCCGGATTTCCTAAACTATCGCGTCCGACCAACTGGTCCCATTCGTAACATGTCGCGGATTCATCGGCACCAGTAATTCGGCCAGCTCTTCCAATTGACGTATTGCATTCGTCCAGCGTCATTCCAATGGCCAAAGTATGTTGTGCCATGGCCGCCTTAATTGGTTCGTCGGCTGCGGCTTTGGCTGCGGCAGCTTGAGCTTCCGACGCCCGCTCGCTGGCCACAGCCGCTCTTCTCGCCGCCGCCACATCTGCTTGTGCCTTCTCCAATCGATCTTCCGCCGCCTTGAGCTCGGCACCGGCCTCCGCTACGGATTTCGTCGCATCGATGACCGATTGATCCGACGCTATGAGCCGATCAAGGCGGCTCTTGGCGTTTACCTTGTCAGCCGCTGCCTGCGCGCGCCCATCTGGGTTATCGGCGGCGTCGATTTCATTTTGTGCATTCGCAATCGCGGCTTCGGCGTCCTGGTACTCTTGTGTTTGCGAAAGCCTTTGGATTGCGGCGGCACGAGCGCCGTCAAGAACCTGCTGCGCCGATGCCGCCTTCGCCCGAAGTCTCTCTGCCTCATCCGCCAATGACTGAGTGTCGTTATTCTGCTCAAGACCCTTTTCGAGGGATTCCGCAATAAGGCAAACTTGGAAGGGAATCACAATTTGAGTTCCCTCGCTGGCCGTGATGCTCCATACCGTGCTGTCAGTCGCGGTCAGCGACGCCTCTCTTTTGGCGACTTTGGCCAGCGCCGCCAACTCGGTCTCGCGGGAATGTATTCCAGCCAGCACGTAAATCTTTCCCGATGTAATGAAGCGAATTTGGACTGGGCTTGAGACGTTTGAAACGACGAGCGTGTAGCTCTTTCCAATCCATGCGTCGGGGAAATCATCCAACGTGTTGTCGTTATTGGTATGACTCTTTACTCCCTTTGCGAGTACGCCAATCGAGTAGCCCATATCCTCGGAGAATTGCAGCTTCGCCAGGACATTGGCGCCAAGGTCCGACTGGGCGTTACTTTCGGCCGCTGGCTGCGTGCCCGCCCCGTCGCCAAACGCTGCTGCCGCTAGGGCTAATGTCGCCACGATCAATATCGTTATTGCGATTCTCATCGCGGTGCCTCAGCCATGATGTGTTCGTACGATGATACCACAGTGAATATCGGTCAGGCGAGATTTTTAAACTTCCGCAGTCTTGCGATGTCGGTGCACCGCCGACTCTTATCCGTGGCCCAAAATCTATTCAATGCAAAACATACATTCCCCAAAGTCACATCCACAACCAAAGTGTTACCTTTTGCCCAAAATCGTAACGCACTCGCAAAAAAATGTTCGCTACGTCGCGGCCGAATCCCGCGATGGCGAGCCGAGAAAATGCTCCCATTCCCGCGGACGAGCGGCCCAGTCGTAATTCTCGCGGGCAAATTGCCGCTGGCGGCGAAGGAATGCCTCCGCTTCGCTCGGCTCAGCAGTCATTCGAACGAGTTGCGCGACAACTGCCTCGACGAACAGCCGTCGGTACTCTGGCAGGACCAAACCCGGCGGGATCAGTGTTGCGAATCCGGCTGTTGTTTCCGGCAAGCCGCCGCCGGCGGTGGTGACGATGAAACATCCGGCGGCCATGGCTTCCATGGCGGCGATGCAGCTGGTCTCTTCGGTCGTGTTTGGATACGCCAGCACCGATGCGCGGCGGAGGCGGTGGGCGAGTTCCGCTTGCGGGACTACGCCGACGTATTCTACGCCTTCCGTTCCGCGGCACTGATCGTAAAGCTGTCCGAAATTGCGCTGGTCTTCTTCGGGCTTAGCCGCGTAGAGGCGCATGCTGGAGAAGATCTCCAGCCGCGTCCCTGGCGCGCGGCGCGAATGTCTGGAAAAGCCTGGAGGAGGATATTCAGGCCCCGATTGGGGGCGCTGGAATAAACCAGAATCGGCGGCTTTTCCTTGGCCGGGAGAATGGGTTCGTCCTGTGAGAACAGCCGATGAAACTCCGGCCCGGCGGCGTTGCGTAATATGTGGGACCGCGCGGGATCGATGCCGAAAACCTTTTGGAACTGCTCGGCCTGCCATTGGCTTACGAAGGCGAAGTCGTCGTAGGCATCGCGCTCGGCGGAATCGCGTAAGGCCGCGAATGACGGCTGATCATCGGGCGTGTGGGCCCAGAGAACCAATCGTTGCTTTTCGTTTTGAATGGATCGAATCCGCCGGCCCTCGCCGGTGCTGGAGATGAGGACGATCACATCCAGCGAGAGGGGCGCGAAGTTGTTCGAGCGAGCATTGCGAACTGGCGAGGTGTTCGACGCCGTCGATGGTTCCGGCCGCGGTTGTGCCGCGATAGAGGATGATCTGGTGGCCGAGTTCGGCGAGTCCGCGGGCGACGTGCGAGACGGCGGTTTGGGTTCCGCCTAGCGGCGCTTCATCGACGGTGCGTACCGTGTATTCTCTTTCGGGGGAATCGAGGAAGGCGATTTTCATGGGTGAACCCATTCTTTTAGCGCGGCAGCCATGCTTTGAATCGTATCACTCCAGTCGTTGACCGGTGCGTTGCGGAAAATTCGCATGCTGGGATACCAGGGCGAATCCTGGCGATCCATGAGCCAGCGCCAATCGCCGGGATAATGGGAGAGGAGCCAGACGCGCTTGCCCATCGCTCCGGCCAAGTGGCACGTCGAGGTGCAGACGGAAATAACCAGATCGAGATTATCCACGAGCGCGGCGGTGTCCGCCCAATCGTTTAGTTCTTCGGTCCAATCGATGATTTCCATTCCCGGCGGCGGGCGGCGGGTTTCGGCGGCGGGGGGGCCTTTTTGCAAACTAAAAAATCGAATGCCCGGCACGGACGCCAGCGGCGGCGAGTTGCTGAAGCGCGACCTTTCGCCACGGATTATTGAAGTGGGAGGGATCGCCGGACCAGACGAGGCCGACGTGGAATTTTTTATCGGCCGCCTCGACGGCGCGGCACGCGCCGCCGCCAGCGGAGGCTCAGGTCGGCGTCGGCATGGACGTACGGGACGTTCGCGGGAATCGTTTCGAGGGTTGTGCCGAATGCGCGGGGGAGACTGAGCAGCGGGCAGTGCATATCAAATTGCGGCCAAGGCTGATTGACGGGCACAACCTGGGTTACGCCGGGGACGGTTCGGAAGAGGCGGTACATTTCCGGGTGGCAGAGCAAGAGGACGGTCGCGCCGCGCTGCTTGAGGAGGGGGGCGTAGCGCACGAAGTGGAGGGCGTCGCCGTATCCTCCTTCACCGTAGATCAGGATGCGTTTTCCGGCGGGATCGCTGCCATCCCAGAGCGTTTTTGAAAACGCGGGCTGGGGAAAGAGGGGCTTGAGTTGTTTCCATCGCCATTCGTACTGGCGCCATCCTTCGAGCAGATCGCCGCTTTGCATGAGCGTGAGGCCGAGTTCGGTATGAACGACGATGGCGTTCGGGAGAATTTCCGCCGCGAGGCGCAGGGCGTCGGCGGCGTCTTCGAGCGCGCCGAGGCGCCGCAATTGCCGGCCCAGATTGAACGCGGCATCGGCGTGGCGCGGCTGGATCAGGAGCGCCTGACCGAGCGCGGCGACGGCGTTCTGGACTTGTCCGGCGTTGGCGAGGGCGACGCCGAGGTTGTAATGATATTCCACGCGGCTGGCGTCAAGCTCCATGGCCGCGCGCATGATTTGGATCGCCTCATCCGTGCGCCCGGCGTGAAAGACCGCCAGGCCGAGGAGATGGGCGGCGTCGGCATTATTGGGCTGTAGCGCCAAGACCTGACGGTAAAGGGTGATGGCTTCCTCGAAACGGCCGGCGCGGTGATGCTCGTGCGCCTGGCGGAGAATGTCCGTTGGGCTCGTGGCGGTCATCGAGCCTCCCGGCGCGAGGCTAAACGGCGCAGTTCTTCGGCGACGTGCTGGACGGGCGTTTCCCAATCCTTGGCTTTCGGCTGCCTGAACAGACGCACGGTTGGATACCAGGGGGAATCGTCGCGATCGATCATCCATCTCCAATCGCCAACCCAGGGGAGCAGCACCCACACCGGCCGCGCCAAGGCGCCTGCCAGGTGCACGATCGAGGTGTCCACGGCGATGACCAGATCAAGATTCGCGACCACGGCGGCGGTTTGCAGAAAATCGGTCAGCGCCGGCGACAAATCGATCAAATTCATACCCGGGGGCGGATGCTTCGCCTGATCGGAAGCGGGACCTTTTTGGAGGGAATAGAACGTGACACCCGGCACATCCGCCAGGGGCGCGAGCCGGGTGAGGGGCATTGAGCGATTGTTATCGTTGGCGTAATCCGGGCGGCCGGCCCAAACCAGGCCTACTTTCAGGTTCTTGTCGGCGGCGAGTCGGTGGTTCCAGGATTCGATTTGTTCAGGAGGCGGAAATAGGTACGGGACTTTGGCGGGCAAGGTTTCGATTGTTGTGTCGAAAATTCGCGGCAGGCTCGCCATGGGGCAATGGACGTCAAAATCCGGCATTTCCTGGCGCAGAGGGGATCAGCTCATGGACGCCGGGGTAATTGTGCAGAAGCGTGGCCAGGTCGCGCGGGACACCGAGGAGGATTTTTCCGCCGCGTGCGGCCACGAGGGGGATGTAGCGCAGGAATTGAATGGTGTCGCCGAAGCCTCCCTCGGGATGAAGGAGAATGCGGCGGCCGTGGAGGTCGCTTCCGTCCCAGTATTTTTCATGGAAGAACGGCTCGGGGACGGAGGATTGAACGACTTTCCATCGCCACTCCGATTCGATCCAGCCGCGGCGAAAGTCGCCGGTGAGGAGATAAAGCAGGCCGAGATCGAGGTGGGACGCGTGTTGGGGGCTCTGGCGAATGGCTTCCAAGTGCTCGGCGATGGCTTGCGTAAATTTTCCCTGCTTCTTCAGGACGTGGCCGAGGTTGTCATGGATTTCGTAGGAATTGGGGCGCAGTTCCAAGGCCTTTCGCAGGGAAGCGGCGGATTCATCGAATCGCTCGGCCGCTTCGTAGGCGGTGCCGAGATTGTTGTGCAACTCGGGTAGATCGGGACGGGCGGCGATTCCCTTGCGGTAGGCGGCTATTGCGTCGTCGATGCGGCCCAGGGCCACGAGAGACAGTCCCAGCGTGTTTTGGGACGGGGCGACGGAGGAGCCCTGACTGATGGCGCGTTGGATTTCCCGAAGGGCGTCGTCGTAGCGGCCGGTTTGAAAAAGAAGGTAGGCCAATTGGGCCCGCGCCTCGGCGTGATTGGGGAAACGCAAAAGAATGCGCTGGTAGATGGCCTCGGCCTCGGGCAGCCGGCCGGCGCGGTGCTCGTCTGTCGCCAATTTGAAATCGGGGTCGTTCATCGCCGGCTTTGACACCAATTGTGCCACATTTTTCGCAAGGCGTCTTGGAATCCGGCGGCGAAGGATTTTCCGTCCATGAGGGGCGATTGGCGCATGCGATCCCTCAGGGTTTGCCGAAGTTCGCGCAGGCGGGGGGATCTGCCGCCAGGGCGGCGGCGATGCGCAGGTAATTTTGCTCGTCGGGCACGATCAATTCGGGGAGGAAAAGATAATTGAGAATGCTGGTTCCGCCGCGTCCTACGGCGGTTCGGCCGGTGAGTGTGACGACGGGAACGCCGCTCCAGAGCGCGTCGCAGGTGGTCAATCCGCCGCCGTAGGGGAAGGGGTCCAAGGCGATGTCGATGTCGAGATATTGTCGGAAATATTGGTGGGCGTTAGTCCCCGGAACAAATTGCAGCCGATTCGGATCGATCCCCTCGGACGCCAATTCGCTGGATTTTTCCTTTTGATGACTTCCCGGATTTGAGTGAACGAGCAGGCGGGAATTTGGGACGAGATTGAGGAGTTGCTTCCACGTTCGCCAGGCCGATGTGGAAACTTTTGCGTAGGTGTTGAGGCAGCCGAAGGTGATCTGACCCTGCTGCTCAAATGGGGGCGGGCCGACATCGAGCGTAATGATCGGCTCGTAACACCAGTAGGGAACGGTGAGCCGTAAGGTTCGCTCGCTGTATACCGACTCGTCGTTGCCGGGCGGGTCGAACCAGGGGTCGGAGATTCGCCAATCCATGGCGTCCATGCCGCTGGTGCTGCAATAGGCCAGATAGGTCGCCTGAACGGGGGAGGGTTTTCGCGCAAACACCCGCAGGCGATTGCCGGCGGTTTGAAGGGATAGATCGATCAGGATGTCGATTCGATCGGATCGGATTTGGGCGGCGACGTTCGTATCGGATAGTCCCACGATTTCGCACCAGGCAGCGGACGGCGCGCGCAAACGCGCGGTGACCGGGTCGTTGATCGGGCAATCGGAGTAGGCGTAAATCTCAAAATGGTTTGCGTCGTGATTTTCGAATATGGGGAGCAGCACGCGGCCGACGGGGTGATCTCGCAAATCGGGCGAAATGAATCCTATTCTGAGGCGGCGATGGGGGGATGGATCGTTTTGGTGCGGTCGGATTTCGCCGGCGAGGGGCCGGGCGAATTTTTCGTTCCAGCGGCGCTGCACCTTGAGTATCGCGGCGGCGTCAAAGTCGGGATGAAAGTGAACGGTGAAGGCTAGATTCGACATTGCGGTCAGATCATCGGGGCGCATTTCGGTGGCGAGGGTGAAGGCTCGGACCGCTTCGTCGATGCGGCCCATCGCCTTCATCACGTTTCCGATCGCGATCCGGCTTTGAATAAAATCGGGGCGAATTTGTATGGCGCGGTGAAAATGGTCGAGCGCCTCGTCCAAGTTGCCGGCGGCTTCGAGGGCGGCGCCAAGGTTGTAATGCGAAACTGCCGAGTCGGGGCGGAGGGACAGACCCTTTTTTCCGGCGGCGACGGCTTCCTCGTGCCGCTTCAGGTACATCAAAGGCGTGCTCATGTTGCTGTAGGCCTGGGCAAAATCGGGGCGGAGGGAGATCGCTTTTTGATACGCCGCGATGGCGGGGTCGAATCTTCCTTGCATCGTCAGGGTGTTGCCCAGATTCGCGTAAGCCTCGGCGTAATCGGGACGAAGCTGAATCGCGCGCTCCAGCGCGGCGGCGGCCTGGTCGTATTGTCCCTCCGAAGTCAGGGCGAGGGCGAGATTATTTTGATAGACGGCGGCGTCGGGACTGAGCTGAACCGCGCGCTGAAAATGCTCGATTGCCTCGGCAAATTTTCCCTGCTGGGCCAGCGACAAACCGAGTTGATGCGACGCTTCGGCGGTTTCGTCCGAATTCATGCGCTCTGCTCCGCCAGTTCGCGCAGGGCGTTTTCCATCTCCGCAAAAGGCGTGTCCCAATCCCCGGCGGTCGGCTGGCGAAAGAGCCGCATCGTCGGATACCAGGATGTGGTTTTGCCTGACATCAGCCAGCGCCAATCGGGAGAATAGGGGAGCAATACCCAAACCGGTTTTCCCAGCGCGCCGGCGAGGTGCGCCATCGCCGTATCGACGCTGATGATCAAATCGAGATTGCTGATCAGCGCGGCCGTGGCGGCGAAGTCCTGTAGCTCGCGTGTCCAGTCGGTGAGATTCCAATCGTGGGGCAGGGTTTGAATCTGCTCGCCGGCTTTTCCCTTTTGGAGACTGCAAAACCAGGCTCCGGGCACTTTCGACAGGGGCACGAACCGCGCCAGCGGAATGGACCGGTTGCGATCGTTGAAATATTCGGGCCTGCCGGCCCAGACCAGGCCGATTTTGATCCGTCCGGGAATGCTGGCGAGGGACATTCGGCATATCCTCGACAGGCCGGGATCGGCATGAAGATAGGGGACCTGGGCGGGAACGTTATTCCGGGTCGTCTTGAGCACGCGCGGCAGGCTCAAGAGGGGGCATTGCACCTCGAATTTTGGAATCTCGGCGCCGGTGATCGCCAACTCGGTTACGCCGTCGAGGGTTTGGAGGAGGCGGAACAATTCTTCCGGACAGCCGAGCACGACTTGCCCGCCGCGCGCCGCGACCATGGGTGCGTCAGCGCACGAATTGGATGGTATCGCCGTAACCGCCTTCGGGGTGGAGCAGGATGCGGCGTCCGCCCAGATCGCTCCCGTCCCACAGGGTCTGGGAAAATCGCGGCTCGGGGATGATCGGGCGAAGGACGCGCCAGCGCCACTCGTACTCGGTCCAGCCGCGCTCTATATCTCCGTTGAGCAGATGGAGAATGCTCATGTTCAGATGCGCCTGCGCGGACTGCGGGTCCAATTCGAGGGTTCGCCGGCCGGCCTCGAGGGCTTCGGAGATTCGTCCCATGCGATGAAGAGTGGTCCCCAGATTGAGATACGATTGCGCGGAATCGGGATGCAGCGCGAGGTCCTTATGGCAGGCCTCGAGCGCCTCGTCGAGACGGTATTCTTCCGCCAGGGCGATCGCCAGTTCGTTGAAGGGCGCCTCGGGGCCGGGTTTCAGATCGATGATGCGCCTCAAGACTTCGATCATTTCAACATTGCGTTTGGCCTCGCGCAAAGCTTTGGCGAGGTTCTTCAAACCTTCGAGATAGTCCGGCTTGAGTTCGACGGCCCGGCGGAACGCCGCGAGCGAGGCTTCGGATTGCCCCTTGGTCGCGAGCAATACCCCCATGTCGTTGACCGCTTCGGCAAAATTCGGCGCAGCGCCAGCGCTTTTTCGTACGAGGCGATGGCCTGATCGATCTGACCGGTTTGACCCAGGGCGTGGGCCAATTGGTAATGGGCTTCGACGTAATCGGGCTTCAATTCAACGGCGCGCCGAAGTTCGCCGACCGCTTCGACGGCCCGCCCCAGGACCGACAGGATCATTCCCCGATTGCAGAGATAATCCGGGGCTTGCGGATCGATAGCCACGGCTCGGTCTAGACATTCCAGGGCTTCGGGCAATCTCGCCTGGTGAAATACGACCAGGCCGAGCAGTTGCAGGACGTCGGCATCGGCCGGGTCCTCGGCAAGGATGCGCCGATATAGCGCCTCGGCTTCGGGCAAGCGCCCGGCCTGGTGGTGATTCATCGCCGATTCAAAGAGGTCTTCGGTGATCATGCGGGTCTCATTGTGCCACGAACTTGCCGAGGTGCTCAATTAGTTGCGCCACCGGCCCGGTCCAGTCGCCCCTGGTGGTCTGGCGGAAAAGGCGCATGGTGGGGTACCAGGGCGAATCCTGGCGGTTCAGGAGCCATCTCATATCGGACGGCCAGGGCAAAAGCACCCACACCGGCTTTCCCATCGCGCCCGCCAGATGCGCCACCGCGGTATCGACGCTGATCACGAGGTCGAGACAAGCGATGAGCGCCGCGGTGTCCGCCCAATCCGCCAGTTCGCTGGTCCAATCGTCCAATATCAATCCGTGATCGGTTTCGGCGCGCCTGATCGGCGGGCTTTCCTTTTTGCAGGCTGATCAATCGAACGCCGGGAATATCTTTGAGGGGGGCCAGGGATTTGAGCGGCATGGAACGGAGTCGATCGTGCGATGTACGAGGGCCGCCGGCCCAAACCAGGCCGATGTTTTTTTGGGGGGCGGGATTTGCCGATAGGCGTTCCTTCCAATTCGCGATCCTGCGCGGATCGGCCTGTATATAAGGTATCCCGGCCGGAATCGTGTCGATCGTGGTCTTAAGCAACATCGGCAGGCTGAGCAAATGGGCGTAGCAATCATGCTCCGGATCGGGGGCAACTGAGGAGGCGATCTGATCCGCTCCGGCCAAGCCTTGCAAAAGGCGAACAAGCTGGGGTGGAACTTGCAGAATCACCTTCCCGCCGCGCGCGGCGACAAGAGGGCAATAGCGCGCCAGTTGAATCGAGTCCCCATGACCGCCCTCGGACCGAAGCAGAATCCGCTTTCCGCTCAGCGGTTGCCCGTTCCACTCTTTTTCCAGGGGGGAATGCAACAATCCGGGGAGCCTCCAGCGCCACTGATATTCCTCAAATCCATTTTCGAAATCGCCGCTTTGAATGAGCAGTAATCCGAGATCGCGATGGGCAGCCGCGAAATTCGGATCGAGGGAAATGGCGCGGCGGTGCGCCTGCATTGCCTCGGCGAAGCGTGCAAGATTCGTCAGCGCCAAGCCAAGTTCATGATGGTTCCGCGGATTGTCGGGCGCGATGGAAATCGCTCGGGCGCATTCCGCGGCGGCTTCCTCGAATCTTTCCACCGCGGTCAGGCCCGCAGCGAGAACGATGCGCGGCGTCGGGCGAGTCGGGCCAGCGCTCGACTGTTTCCTCGGCAGCGTCAAGGGCATCGGCGAAGTGGCCCGCGCCCGCAAGGGAGCCAACCAACTGCTCGCGGGTTTTGAGCCGATCGGGCTGCAAGCGGAGCGCCTGGCGGAACGCGACGATCGCCTGGTCGAATTGCCGGTCCTGTTGAAGAGCCGTGCCGAGTTCTTCCCATGCGTCCGAGTCGTTCGGACGTCGTGCGGTCCACTGGCGATAAGCGGCGATCGCCCGGTCCCAGCGATTGGCGAGTTTCATCGCCATTCCCAGATTTCCGAGCGCCTGCGGAAAATCGGGCCGAAGTTCCAACGCCCGCTCCAGCGCGGCCACGGCCGGCGCGAACTCCCCCCGTTGGATGAGGGCGAGCGCCAAATTCCCGTGAAATTCGGCGCGGGCGGGCTCGATCTGGATGGCGCGCTGGATGAAATCGACGGCCTCGTCGACCCGGCCCGACTGATAGGCCACGACGCCCAGAAGATGCAGAACATCGGATTGCGCGGGGTGATCGACCAGGATTTGGCGGTAAAGCGCTTCCGCCTCCGCCAGGCGCCCGGCCTGGTGATGGCGCACCGCCGATTGCAGGTCTGGCTGGGTCATCGGCCCCATTTTGAGGCTTGGATGGGATCAGGTAAAGTGCACGACCGAAGGGTCAATTCACGGTGGCACACGATCTATTTATTAGTTACTCGACGAAGGACAAGCCGACTGCCGACGCTGTTTGCGCGACGCTGGAGATTCACGGCATCCGGTGCTGGATCGCCCCGCGCGATATCCAGCCCGGCGCCGACTGGGGCGAGGCGATCGTCAACGCCATCGACGAAGCGAAGATCCTTATTCTGATTTTTTCCGGGAACGCCAACAACTCTCCCCAAGTCCGCCGGGAAGTGCAGCACGGGTTTGAGAAGGGGTTGACGGTCATTCCGTTCCGAGTCGAGGACATCGCGCCGACCAAATCGCTGGAGTATTACATCGGGGCGGTGCATTGGCTGGACGCGCTTTCTCCGCCGCTGGAGGCGCATCTTCAGGATCTGGCGGCGCGGACCAAGGTCATTCTTCAGCGTTCGGCGGCAGTAGGCGCCGCGTCGGCGCCGGGGGCGGAAACTGTCACCGACCCTGGGCGGCACGATCGGGACTTCGACCGGCGTGAGCGCCCCGATGTCTTACGCGCCGCCGCCTCTTCCTCCGCAGGGGAGATCGACGCAGACGACGGGGATGGTTCCGGCGCATCCGTCGGTGCTGTTCTGGGCGGCGCTGGCGGCGGTTGTGGTGCTGGTGGGGACGATGTCGGCGATCGTCTCAGTGATGGTGATGAACCGAAGCGCGCCGCAGGCGAGCGGGCCCGTGCAGAGCGCGACGCCATCGAGCAATTCCGCGCCGATGGGCGCGGTGGCGGCGACGAATCCGGCGGGCACCGTGCAGGCGGATTCCGCCACCAGCAAGCCGAGCGTCGCGGTCAAGGAGAATGCGGCTCCGACCGGGCCGGTTGCGCCGACGGCCGATCCGCAAGCGCAGGCCGATTACCAGGAGGGGATGCACGCCCGTAACGGCACGGGCGAGGCGCAGGATTATCAAAAGGCGATGGAGGAGTTCAAAAAGGCGTTTGACGGCGGGATCGCCGACGCCGGGGCGATGATCGGATTGATGTACGAAAACGGGGAAGGGGTGGACAAGGACGGATTGCAATCGATCAAGTGGTATCGGCAGGCCGCGGACGCGGGAAGCTCCTACGCGATGCTTTATCTGGGCAACGATTACCGCTTCGGGGACAACGTCGCCAAGGATTACAGCGAAGCGTTTCTTTGGTATCAAAAGGGCGCGAATCTGAACAACGGGGAGGCGATGAATCACCTGGGGGAGTGCTTTCGCGACGGTGAGGGGACCGCTCAGGACGACCAGCAGGCGGTTGCCTGGTTTGAGAAAGCAGCCTCGTATAACAATACGGACGGGATGGTGAATCTCGGCTGGATGTACGAAAACGGGCACGGGGTTCCGCACGACGATACGCAGGCGCTGAAATGGTATCAGGCGGCGGCCGACCTAAATGATCCGATCGGTCTGGGGAATGTCGGCGTGATGTATCAATATGGCAAAGGGGTCACGCAGGACATCAACCAGGCCATCGAGTGGTACCGCCGTGCCGCGGACGCTGGAAACTACAGCGCCATGAATCGCCTGGGGACGATTTATCGCGACGGCACGGGGATACCGCAGGACGATTCCGAGGCATGCAAATGGTTCGGGAAAGGAGCGGACGGCGGAAACACAGATGCGATGGTGAATATGGGTTGGATGTACGAAAACGGTCGCGGGGTCCCGCAGGATTATTCCAAGGCGGCCGAATGGTATCAGAAAGCGGTCGATCTCGGCGACGCCACAGGCGAATGCAATCTGGCGTTGCTGTATCAGTACGGGCGCGGCGTTCAGCAGGATTACTCGAAAGCGGCGGATTTGTTCAAGCAGGCAGCGCAGGGAGGTTCGACGACGGCGATGGATCATCTGGGCATGATGAGCCGCGACGGGACCGGCATGGCCAAGGACTACGCGGGGGCGATGACGTGGTTTCAGCAGGGGGCGGCGGCCGACAACACCGATTGCATGGTGAACATCGGATGGCTGTATGAAAAAGGATTGGGCGTCACGCAAGATTACTCGCAGGCGTCGGACTGGTATCGCAAAGCCGCCGAACTGGGGAACGGTCTGGCGATGAGCAATCTGGGAATTTTCTATCTCAACGGGCAAGGGGCGAACAAGGATATTTCCGCGGCGGTCGCGTGGCTGAAGCGCGGGGTTGAGGCGGGCAGCGCCGACGCGATGAACAATCTCGGCATCCTGTACCGCGACGGGAATGGCGTGCAGCAGGACGACAAGCAAGCCGTCGATCTGTTCCAGAAGGCCGCCAATCAGGACTATTCCGACGCGTGGGCGAACCTTGGCTGGATGACCCAGCAGGGCCGCAACGGCCCGATCGACTGGCCTACGGTCATCGGCGATTACAAGAAGGGTCTGCCGGATAGTTCGTGGTGCGCCCTGTACCTCGGCGATATCTACCGCGACGGCAACGGCGTCGCCAAAGACCTCGGGCAGGCGAGGACGTATTATCAGCAAGCCATTGATCTGGGTAATTCGATGGGGTCGGACCGGTTGGCGGCGTTGAATAATCCGACGACGAGCACGGCGCCGAGCACCGGTCCCACCACTGGGCCGTAAGGATGGGGCGATTATCCCGTGCGCGACAGCGGCCGAGCGTTGAGAATTTCATCGGCTCTGAGCGGGTGAATGTCGGTTACGCTTACGGTAGTAATGCATATCGTCTGCCCGAGGGCATTGAAGACCTCCAGCACCGCGCCTTGTGGCTGGCCAGGTGGACCTGGAACAAGATCGACAAGCGTAGCGACATCGCCCGTTTTGAGGCTGTCCTCCGGCACGTCACGCCCCAGTGCCACTTCGTCGTATAACTTCACAGTCATGATCCGGCCTCCCTATCGGGGATGAGTGTGACGAAACTGAATACGAGATCTACGCGGTGCAGCCAAACGAGCGTCACCGGGAGCCCGATACCGCCCGGCCCAGTCAACTGGCAAGTAGGTTCCGTACTCGCTTACTCGTTGCGCGATCGCATCGCCGCCCGCGCAGGCTTTGCGAATTGCCGCTTCCAGGACCTCCGGATTGCTTTGATCGAAACCGGCCCGCAAAAGGTATCGGCTCTTATCATTCTTACGCCGGTGCGCCAGCAGGTAATTGGCAAGCTTTTCGGGTGCAATGACCGCGTCGGCGGGAATCTTCATTGGTCGCCTCGGGCGATTTCTTGCATATCGACCCTTAACAATCTACGCCGGCATCATGTGCCGGTCGTCGTCGGCGTCTTCCTGATGTGAGGGTGCGTCCGCCGGGGAGGTTCGGCCTGGGCGGCGCTCGGCGGCTCGGCGCGAGGCGTAGATGGTGATGAGTGTGAAGAGCACGGCCAGTCCGCCCATCGCGTAGAGACTGAAGAGCGGCCGGGGATCGATGGCGGTGCCCAATATGTCGGCATCGGTGAGCGGCTTGATGTCGAAGCATCGGTCGGCTTGAAGTTGTTTCTGATCGCGATCGCGGGCGGCTACTTCTAGCTGGCTCTGGCGGTTGTTCAATTCTTCGGTCAATTCCCCCAATTGCGCCTGGGCGTTCTGGGCGTCTTCGCGGCGGCCGGCTTCGTCGTCATATTGCACGCGCACGGTTTCGTACTGCTTCTTCACATCCTCGAGGGACTGCTTGTCAACTTCAAATCGCTTTTGGGCGTTGAGCAGATCGGTGGCGGCTTGCTGGGGGCGCTGCTGGGTGAGATCGGCCTGGCGGCGATCGAAGCGGGCTTTGATGTCGTCCAGTTGTTTTTGCAGATCGGTTACTTTTGCCGACGGAGCGGTGTCCCCCTCGCCGAGGGCGTCGGCGTAGTTCTTGCGGGCGTCGCTCAGGGCGCCGCAGGCTCTGGCGAAGCTGGCGCGCGAAGTCTTGCTGAGCTTCGGGGAGAGCGGCCACCTGCGGGTCCAAATCGGAAAGTTGTTTTTCCAGCGGCGACAGAACGTCGTCGATTTGATCCTTCTCCTTTTGCAATTTCCGCCGAAGGGAATCGATTACTTTGTTGAGCCCATCGGCGACTTTTACTTCGCTGGGGTCGAGGCCGAGGGTGGCCTTGCGGGTCTTGACCTGGCCGGTCAGGTTGTCGATCTCCGTATGCAGGGAACCGAGTAGCTGCTGATCCTGAACCCCTTCGCCGACCGCGGCGTTGTAGCGGTGTTGGGCATCGTCGAGCTGCTGCTGAAGCTGCTGGAGCTGGGGATCGCCGGCCCATATTTCCTGCTGCCGGGTCTGGATCATTTCCTCGACGTCGCGGCGGGTGTCTTCCAATTGGCGCTGTAGGTCTTCGCCGTCGACGATCAGCGTTGTGATCATCTCGCGCGCCTTGTCCTGCGAATCCTTGGCGGAGTCGACGAATTGCCGGAGTTGGGAACTGCTGTCGAGGACTTTGTCGGATGCGGCGATCTGATCGTTGAACTGGTTCTCGGCGGCCTCAAGCGCCTGGCGTGCGCTCGCCACGCCGGCGGATTGTTGCGATTTGGCGTCCTGCAATTCCTGGTTCAGCGCGACGATCTGGCGGCGCAGCTGCTCAAGCTGCGGATCGGGCGCGGCGGGCACAATCGGCGGATCGGCGGCGGCCTGAGTCGCGCCGGATTGCAGGCGCTCGAGGTCCAGCCGATCCTGGTCGAGCTGGTCTTCCGATGCGAATCGCGCCTTTTGCAGATCGTCTTTCTTCTGGGTCAGCGCCGCGAATTCCGTCGGGTCCGGGTCCTGGTCGACGGCCCGCTGAAGGGAAGGCATCTGGGTCTTGATCTCGGAGATGCGTTGATTGGCGTCGTCGACTTCCTGCCGGGCCGCGTCGGCGATTTGCCGCACGCGGCGATTGTCATCGAGGGTCGAGGCGTTGGCGTCGATGACGGCTTGAAGCATGGCTGTCATGCGCTGCGTGTCGCGCGTCTTATCCGATCCATCGGCGGTCAATTGCAAGGTGGTCTGCGGCTGGCCGTTGACCTGCGCGCTGGAGAGCTTTACGGTCGAAGCCACGCTGAGATATTTCGCCGCATCGTCGCCCAGAAAACCCGGGCTTGTGTCGGGATCGCGCTGCGACAGGACGTCGCGCGCATGGTTGTGTGTGTCGGGGCTCTCGATGATCCGGCGCTGACCGGCTTCAAATCCCGATCCGTCATCCGTTCCCGGGACCCAGTTGATGTTCAGATAAGTCAGCGTCCCGACGACATGCGATTTCGGTTGAATCACCACCCAGATCCCGGCCAATACGATGCCCATGCATAACAGCATGCAGAGCATCAGAATGGGAAGAATGCGGGTTCGGCTTGGCCGGCGCTTGGGCTTCGCGGGCGGTGTCGCAGGAGTTTCGGGTGGAATTTCTTCGACGGGGGCAGGCTCATCGACCGCGGCATCAACCGGAGCGGGCGTCGCGACGGGGACGTCGGCCCAGGTCTCCTCGGATTCGTCTTTCAACACTGACGGCGGCGGGGGACCGACGGGATTATCTTCGATTTCCGGCGGTGCGGCGGGGGCATCGTCCAGAGAGAGGGTGTCCAATTCAGATTCGGCCGCCGGCACCGATAGCGGGTTTTGGATTTCCTCGGGGATTTGCTCGGCGATTTCAGCCGGCGCTTCGGTTTCCTCGGCTGCGGGCGGCTCGGTCTCGGTCGCGGGCGGGGCTTGGGCGGTGCTGCCGGGTTTGGCGGCGCCCATCGGAGGAAGGCCATCGTCTTCGTCAGTCCGGTCCCAGAATTCGCTGTCGGCAAAATCCTCGTCCGGATTATTCGCAATTCGTTCCGCGTTCTCGGGGCTTTCGGGAAGGATGTAATCGTCGCCGCGGCTGAGGCGCGTTCCGCCAAACGCCGCGTCGTTCAGGGCGGTCGCTTCAAAATCGGAGAAGACATCGCGGGCGGGCATGGCGAGCCCGTCGAAGGCGGTGGTCGGCCCCGGCGCCGCGGTCTTGCCTCGCGCATTTCCACGATTGGGCCGAGGCGGAGTGGGCGCCTGATCATCGTCGGGGGCGATCCCCATGCTCTTGGTCGCGAACGGAGTCGCCCGCTGACGGCGCGCCTTGGGCGGCGGGGTAGGAATGTCCACGCCGCCCGGCTGCTTCTTAGCGCGCACCCGGCTTGCCCGGCTGCGGGCGACGCTGGTCAAAACTCACGGCGACCTGCGGCCGATTTGGCGGCGGCGCTTTGGGCGGCATCAAATTGACGGGCAATCCGCCAAGGAAATTGTCCGCGTCCAGCGTCGGACTCGGCGAAGTCCAATCGAGTCCGCTCGCGTCCGGCGCACCGGCGTCATGCTTTGCGCCGGGCGCTGCCGGCGGCTGCCGCGGCGCGGCGCCGGATTGCGCCGGGTTCGACCCCAGCGGCGAAATCTGCACACGCGGCGGCCCAGATATCGACGTCGCGATGGACGAATTCTTTTGCCGCACGAAAATTCCGTTCGCCGCCAGATCCGCGTTGAAGAATCCGTCATCGAGTGAAAAAGAACTGCGCAATTTGCCGGCAGGCCGCGTCGGCGCGGGAGGCGCGGGAGGAGTTTCCAGAGGCGAATTGGGTGGTTCGGTATCACTCACCGCGGGCGGTTCGATGTCACTCGCCGCAAGTGGTTCGACGTCACTCACCACGAGCGGTTCGAGCTCGCCCATCACAGGTGGTTCGATCTCGCTTACCGCGAGTGGTTCGATTTCGCTCACGACGGGCGGCTCGATCTCGCTCATCACGGGTGGTTCGAACTCGCTCACCACAGGCGGCTCGATGTCGCTGACCAATGTTGTCTCAAACCCCACCGCTGCGGGCGATTCGATATCGTCGGACGCCGGCGGCTCAAATTCGCCCGCAACGGGCGATTCCTCGACCAGCGGTCCGGTTGATTCGCCGCTGAATTGTTCGACTTGTTTTCCAAATTCGGTGTCGCTCGGCGACGAAAGAGGGGCGGCAGAAACGCCGGCGGGCATCTGGGGAAGCACGGTATCCAAATCCAAAGTCGCTCCGACGGAAGCGCCGGGAGTCTCCAAAACCTCCGGCTCGGGGCTCTCGGCCTCGGCGGGCATCGGCTGCTCTTCCTGTGCCGGGGGCAAATCGAGTTCGTCCGCCGGTGATTCCGCGACTCGCGCGACCTCGGGGAAATCGTCGACGTCCAGATCGAGACCGGAAATGCGAGGCTCCGCGGCGGGTGCGGGCGCCTCCGGTTCCGGCGATTCGATCTCGTCCGCAATTGCCGGCCTCGACGCATCAGGTTCTTCAAGCGGTGCGGGTTCGAAATGGCTTTCCGCCGGGGCTTCGAGTTCTCGATCTTGGGCGAGTTCTTCAGGGCTGCTCGGCGCGGGTGTCTCGATTTCTGCGACGGGCGGCGCTTCTTCAATATCGATGGGCCCCAGAGATTCATGGGGGGTGGCGTGAACCTCTTCCTCCGCCGGGGTTTCAGAGACCACCGCAGGCGGCGGCTCGATTTCGTCCAGCGGGGCGAGTGGTAGATCGGCATCTTCCGCCGGCGGGGTCGGAGCGAGTTCGGGCTCGGGCTGCGGCTCAGGTGGCTCGAGCGCATTAGCGGGCGTCGTCGGTTCCGCAAGTTCTAGCGGCGCTGAACGGTAACTCGGGTTCCGACTTGGCCACCTTCGGCGGTTCCGCTTCGATCTCCGCTGTCGGTTCGACCTCGCTCACGGCGGGCGGCGCGATCTCGTTGACCAGCGGCGGTTCAAGTTCTTCGACGACCGGCGGTTCAGGTTCGATGACCGCGGGCGGCTCAACTTTGCTCACAACGGGCGATTCGACTTTACTCACCTCGAGCGGTTCGGGCTCAAGCGGCAACGGCGCGGCGGGAGGTTTCGGCGCGGCGGGCCTCGGCAAGACGATCCGCGCGGGCACGGGTCTGGGCGCGGGAATCGAGGGCGCGACGGGTCGGGAAGGCTGCGGCGTGGGGGCTGGCGCCGGAGCGGCGGCCTTGGGGCGCACGGCGGCCGTCAATTCCAAGCCGCGTCTCGCCGACGCGAATCTGGTCGCCGAACAGCACTTCTTGCTGTCGAATCCGGCTGCCGTTCAGGAACGTGCCAGTGCGCGAATTCAAATCGCGCACGTAGCGTTTCCCGTCGACGCTGAAAATAATGGCGTGTCGAGCCGAGACTTCGGGGTGGTCGATGGCGACATCGCACTCTTTGTCGCGCCCGACGAGCACGGTCAACCCTTTTAAAGGCAATGACTCCGGCCGGTCGCTGATGGTCAGCGCCGCGGGCGCGGGCGAAGCCGTTGGCGCGGTGGGGGACGGCGACGGGGTAAATGCGAACGAGAATTTCCCGATTTGTAATTCGTCCCCGGCTTTGAGTTCCGCTTCGAGTACGGGCTGCTGGTTGACGAGGACTTTGGTGCGGCTGACCAGGTCGCGCACGTACGCGCACCCGCCGGAGGAGACGATGATCGCATGCTGCCTGCTGACGGTCGATGACACGAGGTTGAGATGGCAGCGCGGATCGGACCCGATGAGGGTGAGAAGGCGAGTGAGGGGCAGGGCGGGGCTGCGGGCGTGCGAGC
This sequence comes from uncultured Phycisphaerales bacterium, assembly GCA_963844715.1. GTDB lineage: Bacteria > Planctomycetota > Phycisphaerae > Tepidisphaerales > Tepidisphaeraceae > UBA1161. Next base: position 217,857 of record CAWJPJ010000008.1, read on the forward strand.
CGAGCGGCTGCAATCCCGGCGCATTGGCGTTGGAGGCGGAAGACTCAGAAGGCATCGGCACAAATCCTGTAAACTCGGGCGCGGGACTCCACTTCCGCGTTGGTCTTCAGGCGAACCGAAGCCTGGCGCCGGCGAGGGGATTGAATCCATCGCGGCGTCTCCGGCGAGGCTCCGCCGGCATATGTCGCGCCAGCCGCCGTTAGTCTTTGTTGCGCCGGATCGGCCATCCTACCACACACCATCGACGCCCCGCGCATCAAAAAACCCCATTTTCAGCCCCAAAGGCTTATGGGACAACACCATTGTCGGACGAAAAAAAACGCGCAGTCAAAACCTGATTCCCAGCTTTGAACACGCCAGATTACCGGACGCAGGCTATTGTGCAATCACTTCGCGGGCCCTCGTCATTTATCGTTGAAAATCAATGTTAGTACTGCGGCTGGTCGGTCGTGAAAGAGCCGTCCGGCTGTTGGTGAACTGTGCAACTGAAGGGGAGCGCCCCAAACCCGCGACCCTGGAAATACCCCTGGCACATTCCGCGAACTTCATAGGTTCCGTTCCCCTCGGGGGTCACTGAGACGCGCGGATCGGTGGCGGGGAGAAATTGTGCGTACATCACCTGTTGCGACATGGCCCGGCAGGCGGCCTGGTATGCGCCAAGCTCGGCGGCGATCACTTGCGCCTGACTCGGCGCCGCCTGCTGGGCGGGAATTGCCGTCGGGTTCTGCACCCCTGTGCTTGCGCTTGTGCGGCCGCGGCCGGATTCGCATTGTTACCGCCGGGGTTGTTCGCGGGGGTCGCGCTGTCTGACATTCCGCGGATCAGGAGGATGATGAGGATCAGGGCGAGCACTGCGCCGCCGGCGATCCAGATTTTCGGGTTCTTCCGGATCGTCGTCCCGAGGGGACCCAATTTCTGCGCCAATTCCTTGGGCGGGTGTTTGTGCAGGAACGAGGCGACTTCGCCGGCGGCAACGGATGCTCCGTGCGCCGCTGAATGCATCACCTCTCCGACGACCGCTCCAGCCCCCGAGCCCGCTGGTTTCGGAACCGGCGGCGGTCCATATCCACTGGGCGGGGGCGCATAGCCGGTCGGCGCGCGGGAGGCGCATATCCCGGTGCTCCCGCATGCATGGCGGGGGCAGGCGGGACCACCGGACCGGAGACGGGGGCAGCGGCGGGTAGGGGCGGGGGCGCGATTCCGCTTAGCATTCGTGAGATATCGTCCAGCGATGGCCGCGACCGCGGTTCCATCGACAGGCTTTGGGCGATGCCGCGGCTCCATGCTGCCGGGGTATCTTTACGCAACGATTCCGGCGGGACAAAACTTCCCATCGGCCTGCGCCCGGTGAGCAGTTCGTACCAGATAACGCCGAGTGAATAGACGTCGCTTGCCGGAGAAACGTCGCGTCCTTCGGCTTGCTCGGGCGCCATATAGCTTTCGGTGCCGGCGACCATTCCCGTTTGCGTAAGGCGCGTCGCCACGGCTGTATTGCCGCTCGAGGTTCGGGCGATGCCAAAATCCACCATCTTCACCAGGTCGTCCTGCGAGACGAGAATGTTGCTGGGTTTGAGGTCGCGGTGGATGATCTGTCGGCCGTGCAAGTATTGCAGGCCACTGACGATTTGAGTCATGGCGGAGCGAATTTGATCGAGGGGAATGAACGATTTTTCGCCGCGGATTTTTCCGATCCAGCTTGTGAGCGGGACGCCGTCGATCCAATCCATCGCCAACCAGAGAAGTTTGTCGTCGCGACCCTTGGATTGCAGGCGGACGACGTTGGGATGTTTCAGGGAAGTCAGCGTGGTGATCTCGGCCTCGAATCGGGATTTCCAAACGGGATCGTGATCGGGATCGCCCTTGAGGAGTTTGACGGCGGCGGGCATGTCGTTTTCCTGATGCAAGCCGCGGAGCACGATTCCCATTCCGCCCTGCGCGACAAACGCCCGAACCTGATACGGCCCGATGTGCTTGGGGAGCCATCCCTCGAAGCCGGGCGGATCGTTTTCCGATTTCGACGTTTTCTCGCGGAAGTAAAAAAGCTCGTTCTTGCAGGAAGGACATTTGTGCGCATCGTGCGAAAGATCGGCGATGACTTCATGGCACCGGGGGCAGCGCACTTGCCAGGGATTGTCGGTCACGAAAACCGCGGGCTTGGTGGTCCGCTTCAGGCAGCGCACCGTCGCCGGTCCGACCTTGAATGTCGTGCCGGGCTTGAGAACCAGTTCGTGAACCTTTTTTCCGTCGGGAAGAACCACTTGCGTGGTCGGGCTGGCGCATTCCAGGAGCATGCTGCCGTCGGTTTGTCGCAAGACCTGGGCGTGAATCCGCTCGACATCGGGATGATCGATGCAGAGCGTATTGGAGGCGTTTCGCCCCAGAGACAGTCCGTGTTGGAGGAAGACTTCCTGGTCGGCGGCGCCGGCTCGGCGTACTTCGAGCGTCAGATCACTCAGCGTCGAGGCTTTCCCGGAGTCTTCAGCCACTTCGGTCATACGTTTCGCTTGGTTCGAGGTGCGAGCGGCATATTACCGAATTCCAACCAAGATAAAACCCGGTTTTCGGGGGCTAAATGGGGGGAAACGGGGCGCAATTTATCAATTTATTGCTTGGATGTTTTGCGTCAAGGGCTTCCGAAATCGCGGCAGTTGCACGAAAATGACCAACTTCTTCAACGCATTTTTATGCTGGTTTTTCAGTACTTTTCTCTCTTTCCTCAGATAATACAAAGAGTTTGTTAAAAATCGTCAGACTATCTTCTTGTCATAATAACCTGTGTGGTGCATAACCCACCTCAGACTATCTCGCGCATATAGCGGTGCGTGAGCCTCCGACCAAGGGTTGGTAACAGGATCCGGAGGCAGAGATGAGGAGAGTTGGAAAACGAGGACAACGGGCGTTGATGCTGGCCGCGGCGGTAGGAGCGGCGGCTTATTTTGGTCCGTCTTATGCCCACGCGGGCAGCGTAGACGAATTCGACGCCAGCGGCACTTACACCGATTATCTAGTTGACCCCAGTTGGACCGGCGCTGAAGGCGGCACAACCAGCTCGGGCGCGGACGCGGGATTCGCGGGTGTTTGGAACACCATCAGCGGAACCAATGGCGCCCTGAACAGCAACGGGTCGGACTTTGTAAATGGCGGGTCATCGGCCACCAATCCCGAGCGTGTCTTCCTTCTTGCCGGCACATACAACGTCGGTACGAGCTTCCTGAAATACGGGAAGGGTAACGTCGACATCATCGGTGTCGACTCCGTTACGGGAAAGAACAGCGACGTCGTCATCACCGGATATCTGGACTCGGACTACAACAGCGGGTCGGGAACCATCGGGACCAGCAACAGCGCCACGCTGATGCTGACCGGTAATAACGTTGCGGTTGCCAATTTGACCATTGCCAACAGCACGGATACGCCTTACATCGTTAACGTCGCCAAAAAGGCGGAGACGACTGCGGGCGCGTTTACCGGAAACACGCAAACGTCTTCGGCGCCCGCCGTGGCCTTGCTCTCGCAAGGTGACATGGATGCGTACACCAACGTCTCGATTCTGGGCTATCAGGACACGCTGTATCTCAAGGGCGGCCGCGACTATTTCACCAATTCGACGATCAGCGGCGATGACGACTTCATTTTCGCCAACGGTACCGCGGTATTTAATAACGACGTGATCAACGTTGACGGCAACCACAGCGGGGGCGACGTCACCGCGGCCAGCACCGCGAAGACTACATCGAACGGGTTCGTGTTCATGAACTCGCAGATCACCCTCAATTCGGTGTCTGGAAACGCAATCATCGATCCGAACAACGCGGCGGTGACGCAGTCCACCATCAACGGGTGGTCCGCCTCAAACTATACCTACAGTCTGGGCCGGCCTTGGGGCTGGCAGCAGGCAGGCGGTGATGCGGCTGTCGTTTACATGAACGACACCATCAACACGAAGAATATGAACAGCGCCGGATGGAGTGCCTGGGATACCACCGAAACGAACCCCAGCAATGGGTTAAACGGCGGAAACCCGGGTGAAGATTCCCGTTTTGCGGTTTACAATGACGTGGACCTTAGCAGTAACCCGCTGAACACCGCGACCTTCCAGTCCTGGTCGCATGTGTTGTCCGCCACGCAGGCGTCCATGTACACGATCGCGAATATCTTCTCCCAAGATTCGGCGTTGCCGAGCGGCGGCTGGTTCGGAAATGGCTATCCCGCAGGGGATGCTGCTCCGGGCAGCGGGTCGCCGGACGTCAACCCCAGTTACAGTTTCCCGGCATTCTGGGGTCCGCGGAACATCAATAACGAAGACGCCAACGAAACCCTGACGGATAACCCGTCGTCCTACTCGAACCTCAATTGGTCGCAAAGCACGGTGCTGACGTGGGATCCGACGGTTCAGCTGGCCACGACGGTCGTGCCGGAGCCCGGCAGCATAGCCGTGCTGGGGGCTGTTGGATTAATGACATTGACTAGGCGCAGGCGGAAAACTGCGGTAATATAGACATGTAAGTTTTAACGGTCTTACCACCCTAGGTCGGCAGCCGGCGCTGTGAACGGTTCACAGCGCCGGCGGCATTTTATAGATTCGGTTTGTTTTCGACTTGCGGGGTGAGAAGAACCTGCCCGACACGTCTTTGCTGCACGGTCAATATTTTGGCGCGATACCGGCCGAAATCGACCGAGTCTCCCGGCCGAGGCCAGCGATTCAATTGCTGCACGATAAATCCGCCGACGGTATCGACGCCGACGGCTTCGGGGGGATTGATTCCAAGATGATCGCGCAGCTCGTGGAGCGGGAATAATCCGCTGACGCGAATGGTGTCTCCCTCGCGGACCAGGTCGGTGGGCGCGATGGGATCGAACTCGTCTTCAATTTCTCCGACGATTTCTTCCAGCACGTCTTCGAGCGTGACCACGCCCTGCGTCAAACCATATTCGTCGACGACGATCGCCAAGTGAATGTGGCTGGTTTGAAATTGGCGCAGCAGTCGCGACACGGGCATCAGCTCGGGGACGAAAAAAACGTCGCGCTTGATTTGGCGCAACTGAATCTGGCCCGATCCGATGACGTGCACGGCCGACCCGGGCAATCCCGTGGGGATGGCGATGGCCTCTCCGTCGGGGGTTTTTTCGTCGATGAATTTGAGCTTTCCGGGGACCAGTTGCAGGTGGTTGAAGAGATCTTTCATGTGAATTTGCCCGATGACGTGATCAATATCTCCCTCGCACAGGGGCAGGCGGGTGAAGGCGCTTCGCTGCACGGTTTTGAGGATGTCCCCGATGGGGGAAGCGATCAGGAGGTAATCGACCTCCGGGCGCGGGGTCATGATTTGGCGCACTTTCAATGCGCCGAATTCAAACGCGTTGGAGAGGATGACGGCGTTGCCTTTGGCGATGGTGCCGTGCGCGGCGGCCTGCATCAGGAGGGCGCGCAATTCCTGCTCGGTGTGCGGAAGTCCGCCCTGGACGCCCGAAGCGGGTTTGATGCCGAAGGTTCGCAGCACGACGTGGGTTCCGGCGTTGAGAACCCAGATCGCGGGATAAAAGATGTAGGTGAAGACCACCAGCGGGATTCCCAGGATCGCCAGGAGCTGGTCGCTATATTCGATGGCAATATTCTTGGGGGTCTGCTCTCCGATGACGATATGCAGCGCGACGACGATGGCGAAGCTGATGAAAAAGGCCAGGAAATGCTGAGCGGGCGGCGACATGTGGAGGGCATCGGTGAGTGGGGCGATCAGGCTGGCCACGGCGGATGCCGTCACGGCGCCCAGGGCCAAGGCGGCAAGGGTATTTCCAAGCTGGCAACTGGATAGAAACAGATCCAGCCGATTTTCGATCAGCAGGGCGGCGCGGGTGGCGAGAGTGGGCTTGGCGGCGGCTTTGAGGCGGCTCATCCGCGCGGTGACTGCGGCGAATTCGGCGGCGACGAAAAACGCATTCATCACCACCAGCCCAAGCGTCGCAACGATCTTCCAGAGTTCCGCCATTCTTGTTTCTCTAGTGACGCAGGGCCAGGATCAATTCGATCTCGCCGCTGGGGCGATTGAGGCGTTCGGCGATCTCCAGCGCCGAACGGCCCTGGTCGGCCAGGGCATAGACGTCCGCGTGCCGCGATTCGACGGGGCTGGGGGGCGGGGCGGGTTGGGGCGATTCGGCGGGAATGGAATTCGTCCCTGCGGCGGGGGGGACGTAACCGGTTTCCTTGAAGGATTTGAGGGCGGCCAATTTTTGATCGGCTTCCTTGATCAGGGTCTCGAGCTTGGCCGCGCGGGTGTCGAGTTGGGAGCTGATTTCCCGGGCCATTTCCGAAAGTTCCACGAGCACGTTTTGCATCTGTCGCTCGACGGATCGCTGCTGGGAGAGACTGGCGAAGGGGCTGGGCTTGCTGAGGGGATCCTTGCGGCGGAACATCGGCCGGACGACCGCGTAGGCGATCGTCAGCACCGCCAGGGTGATGACGAGCCATCGCGAGGTGGGATCGACGGCCGCATCGGCAAAGAAATTTACGGGCATTGCAGCGATCATCATTCCGTCGCGGGGGCAGGGAATCAAGCGGTCGATCAGTGTGAAAAGTGAATTGCCAGCAGGGCGATCGCCGCCGCGCAAGCGGTCGCGAGGATGGCGATTTTGATCGCGCTAAACGGCCGCTCGCCCTGCACCAGTCCCGACCGGGCGTTAACGAGGAACCGGTAGACCCGATTGGAATAGCGATAGGCGCTGATCCACAGCGGCAGGAGGAGATGGCGGAATTGCACGTCGTGATATTGGGTGTTGGCGCTGGTGATTTGCTGGTGATTGCCGCCGATGTCTCGGCAAATCGTCTGGTTGATGACGGGGGACATGAGCTGCTTGGCGGCGTTGAAGCCGCCGACGAGGTCGATTTGATAACTCTGGCAGCTCATGCCGCTGAGGTATTCATCGGCGTAGGGGATGACGTGCCCGACATCCCAGGGCTCCAGGTGCGTCGCCTGCTTGGGCGGCAAGGACTGCGTTGCCAGGACCAGGACGTCATTGAAATGATTCCGCACAACGCCGGAGGCGGGAGACCATTGGGTGCGGGTGACGGTTCGGGCTGCGCATTTCCGGGCGGCCGTTGACCCATTCGGTAAAAGTTTCGGTGGTTTGGTAGTCGTCGCCGCGCATGCCGGTGTATTCGGTGATGGTGTCGGCGTTATAGGTCCAGCAGGGGATGTAAGCGCCGTCGATCCCGGCCTGCTCGTGCGCTTCGAGAGGGCAGTGGGGGCGAACCACAAGCCGGCGATCCATTTGCGAAAGAGCGAGTTCGCCTGGGCTTTATTGATCAGAAACGGCAGCAGGCCAGCGGGCTTGATCAATTTTTTCGAGACTCCCTCGGCCACGACGGGCGAGCCGCAGAAGGCGCAGCGTCCGGCGGTGACATCGGGGGCCAGTTTCGTTTGGGCTCCGCAGCCTGTGCAGTGGACGATCAGGACTTCGTGCAATTCGCATGTGCCGGGGGTCTGCTGGCAGTACGTTTGAAAATCGAGATAGGGAACCGGAGCGGAGGAAGCGGCGATTTCGTTGTTGGCGCCGCAGTAGGGGCAGACCAATTGATTGGTGCCGGGCGCGAATTGAAGTTTTGCGCCGCATTGGCGACAGGGAAATTGCCTTTCGAGGGATGGGGGCGCGGCGGTGGTCACCGAATGATCCTCACGGGAGTGGCGGGGGGACGGCGGCGAGGAGAGAGCCCAACTCGGCGACGCTCTGGGCGGTTGCCCAGCCGGAGAGGCCCTGCTTCCAGACCATGGTTTTTGCGGTGATTTCGCCGGCGCGGATTTTGGCGGACAGATCGTCCATGCTGAGAGGTCCGACGCGCTGGCCGTTGATGGCGGCGAAGAATGCGGCGGCCGCCGGCGCGCCGGGCATGGGGGGAGGCGATTGCGCCGCGGATTGTGCGTTGCCCATGGCCTGGGACATTTGCCCGGCCATCTGGTAACCGGCGGCGAGTCCCGCGCCAGCGCCGGCGAGGCCGCCGGGGTTTTGCGCCGCGTCGCGGATGGCGCTGGCGGATTCGAATTGCGTGAAGGCGGCCATGTTTCCGATCACGCCCATGCTGGTTCGTTTGTCCATCGCTGCTTCGACTTCCGGGGGAAGGGAGATGTTTTCGACGACGAATTTGACGACTTGCAAGCCGAACGCCTCGAAATCGGGTTCGATGAAAGCACAGGCGCTCTGGCTGAGCTTGTCGTAATTCCCGGCGAGGTCGAGGGCGGATAGTTTGCTGGCGCCCAGGGCGTCGGCGAAACGCGAGACAACCATATCGCGGAGCTGCTCCTCGATTTGGTCGACGGTGAATCGCGCCTCGGTGCCGGCGACTTGCCGAAGGAAGGCGGCGACGTCCTTCACTTTCAGAGCAAAGGCCCCGAAGGCGCGGAGGCGGACCATTCCGAACTCGGCATCGCGCATCATAATGGGATTTTGCGTGCCCCATTTGCGGTCGGTCATGGTGCGCGTGGAGACGAAATAGACTTCGGCCTTGAAGGGGGAGTTGAATCCGTATTTCCAGCCTTGAAGAGTCGAGAGGATGGGGAGGTTCTGGGTCTGGAGGGTGTATTGGCCGGGGCCGAAGACGTCGGCGAGTTTTCCCTGGTTGATGAAGGCCGCCATCTGCGATTCGCGGACGACGAGCTGGGCGCCGTTTTTGATTTCGTTGTCGTAACGGGGGAACCGCCAGACGAGGGTGTCCTGGGTGTTGTCGGTCCACTCGATGATGTCGATCAGTTCGCCGCGGAGTTTGTCCAAAAGGCCCATGTTCTTCTCCTGATGGAATGGAACGGAGGCGAGGATACCAGAGGGTCGGGGGGTGGGGAAAATTATAAAGAGAAGTTAGTTTTGGATAGGGGGAAAGGGCGAGGCATCTAAACGTGAACCTTGCGTGACAAGGGTACAAAAGTATGCGCTTTTGAAAATGACCGGGGCGCATATATTAGACATAAGACGTTGTAATTGAAAGACTTGTATCTATTTTTTCCGGGCATTGTGGGTAGGCGCGCCTACTTCGCGCGGGGGGCGTAGAAAGTAGACCCGAGGGACACTTCGGGCGTGGAGGTAAGCGGCCCGCTCAGACAACCATCGTGGGTCTTATTCTTGGCGGGGTTTTTTAAAATTGATGGGTTGGCCCTGTCTAAATTCGCGGTTCTCGGCGACGGGCGAGGAGGGCTGTTATGCCGAGGAGGAGAAGAGAGAAGGGGGCGGGTTCGGGGACGGACTGGAAGAAAGTCATGGCGTTCTCAGCGGCGATTGGTTCAGACTTACAATCTGGTTGATTGATCGGAGTAACAGAAATGGCGCGAGCACCGGGCAATCCTTTGGAGCCAGCATTGATGCAGCTCTTTCGGCGCGCACACGTGGCCTGCGGCTTGTTTCAACTGTTCTTTAGACAAATTGTCGAAGCAAAGCGATCTATTCGACGGGACCTCAAGAACAATGAATCTGGCTTGCCAGCGATCTTCACGGGTTTGTCCATTCCCATTATCGACTTGAGCGGTAAGACAGACGGCGGGTGGCCTTTGAAATACGCCTCAGGCGGTTTCTCTGTGGCGGATGAAGAATATTTGGAAGCCCTACACGCACTTGATCAACGCGCGACGGCATGGACGATCTCCCAGGTTTATGAAGCGTTCGAGACCTTCCTGAAGGATGTAATTGCCGCCGCCCTCACGGCAAACCCAAGCAGCGCGCCGGCGGACCTTGTGAAAAAAATCAATGCTAAGCATCCACCGACGAGCCTTGACGAATGGCGTTCTTTGCTGCGGAGGGCGTGCAGAGGAAAGGACAATTCGGACCTCTTTGCGCTTGCCCGCCAGCTTGCGCCAGACTTAGAGAAGATTGAAGTTAAGAACGGATTAGTGAATCTGAAGGACTGGTACGCTGTCGCGTCGAAAATGCGACACGCAGTTACACACGCGGATTATGAAATAAAAACCGATCAATGGAAGGATCTGAATGAAAGGCAACAGATGCTTTGTGAGATTTGGTTTCCCTTTAAGATGAATGGTGAGAGACGAGTCCTAAGTCTAGACAAGGCCAGGATGGACAACGCTGTAAGGATGTTCCTCCAGTACGCGTTCCAAATATTCAAATTCCTCTCTCAGGCGAACGGCCTAGATTGGAATATATTCGTCAGAGGTTTTAATACTGGAAAGGTGAAACCATAATCGGTAGGCCGAAAAATCGGGAAATATTTAGGATCCGCGTTTATGGCGGATGCATGAACTTATATAAGCGTAGGCCTAATCCATTGGGCTGCTGAGTTGTGATGCGATGGCGCTTGTGAACCGTGAACATTTAAAGGCGTTGGTGCATTTGGATATCGCCCATCTGAATGATCGGGATATTCCCTTTCATGCCTTACACGACGGAACCGCATGGCGTTTGTGGTTTCCTGGGCCACACGGACTTTTTGAAGCTAAGCCAGTCGACGTCAGTGAAAGTTCTTACTTTGCGACTGCGAAGGTAGCAAAAAGCGATTTCCATTCCTCGTTCTTAGAATTCCTTCAGCAACGTACATATTGGCCGGACATAACCCGATTCATCGACGGAATTGGATCAGACCTCCTCAATCTGAGCGCGTGTCTCGCCAAGATCGAACTTATTTTTCATCATTGCCCTCGCCATTCCAATGGGTACTCGCGAATGATCGCGACGGAAATCGAATATGTTTTTCTTACGTGTAGAGGCATCTTCGATTTACTTCAGGAGATCATGCACCGACTGTGGAAGAAGATAACACTCATCGATCAGACGAAAAAGAAGGTTAGCCTTCCAGAAAAGACCTACCGCAGGGTGGTATTAGAAGATGACCACCCACGAACACCGCAAGAGATTGCGGAACGGTTCGTTCTGCCAATGGAAATTGCGGACGTTTACGCAAAAAGCACGCCATTCTTCTTTTGGCTACGCGATTACCGCGATTTGATTGCTCATTCCGGTCACACGCCCAAACACGTCTTCAGGACGGAGCAGGGCTTCGCAATCTCAAAAGAGGATCGCCCGTTTAGGGATATGAAAATTTGGTGCGACGCCAATTCGGGAAACAACGAGCTCGGGTCAGTGTTAGCAGTCGTCGCTCATGTTATCCGGACGACGTTTGGCACCTGCGACGAATTCGCGGCCGTGTTGCAGCGGTCTATCCAATTCCCGCCTCCTATTGCACCGAACCATCGCATTTTCATTCGCGGTGCCCATACCTCCTATCTCAATTTCTTAACAGATATGGTCGCGGGCACAAGAGCTTGGTATGTCCCGCCCTCTCCAACACCTGATACTGCTCAAGCGCCCGCCACTAATACGAGTCGATAGCGTGTCGGCCGTACTTACCGCTTGCGGCGAATCTTGCGGTGATGTCGCTTTCGGGCAGCATCCACGGCTTTGCCCAACTCGGTTTCGTCGATTTCTCTGCCCGGGCCCATGAGTTCGGCCAGCGTGGTTGTTCGGGCCCGTTGCTCAAACGCCAGGTCGTCCTCTACCAGATCGCGGATGTATTGCTCGGGGGTAACGCCCAGTAGTCTCGCCTTGTCAGCGATTTGTGAGATCATGTGTCGAGGCAAGCGCTTGATGATATTGGGACCGGCTGTGGTCATAATTGTGCCCTTCAAACCTATTATACGGATCGTAGTTGATATTCGTGCCGGCCCCTCACCCTAGCCCTCTCCCCGAGTACAGAGAGAGGGGATAAGAGGGCGCGCGGGATTCAACTAGAATCCTATTATATCATCGATCAAAACCGCCCTTTTCGGCCGGTTAGGGTTTTTTCTAAAACGTTTTCGAGGGTGTCGCAGACGCGGTCGATTTGGGGGGCGGTCATTCTGCTGAAGAAGGGGAGGGCTAGCGTGCGGGCGGAGACGTACTCGCAGACGGGGTAGTCGCCTTCTTTGGTTTTGATTTGGTTCATCATGTAGGGCTGAAGGTGGATGGGGGGGAAATAGTTGGAGCAGCCTATGCCTTCGGAGCGGAGTTCTCGGATGACGCGGTCGCGGTCGCCGGGTTCGAAGAGGTCGTTTAGGCGGACGACGAAGACGAACCAGCTCATGTGGGTTTCGTCCATGAGGGTGGGGAGGATGAGGTAGCGGTTGGTCATGAGGCGCTGCATGTAGTGGTGGGCGACTCTGCGGCGGTTGTCGAGAATTTCTGTGAGGCGGGACATCTGGGCGACGCCGAGGGCGGCGTTGATTTCGCTTAGGCGGTAGTTGAAGCCGAGGCGTTGGTGGGCTAGCCAGGACATGCCGTCGCGGCCCTGGTTTCTCAGGGAGCGGCATTGGGCGGCGAAATTGTCGTCGTCGGTGACGATCATGCCTCCTTCGCCGGTGGTGATTTGTTTGTTGGGGTAGAAGCCGAAGACGGCGGCGCGGCCGAAGGAGCCGATGCAGCGGTCGGCGAATTTTCCGCCGAAGCCTTCGCAGGCGTCTTCGATGAGGATGAGTTCGTGTTTTTGGGAGAGTTGCTCGAGTTCGATCATGCCGTTGGGATTGCCGAAGGCTTCGACGGCGACGATGGCGCGGGTTTTTGGGGTGATGGCGGCGGCGGCTTTTTCGATGTCCAGGTTGAGGGTTATGGGATCGATATCCGCGAAGACGGGTTTGGCTCCTACATATAAGATGCAGTTGGCGGAGGCGACGAAGGAGAAGGGGGTGGTGAGGACTTCGTCGCCGGGGGCGATTCCGGCGGCGATCATGGCGGCGTGGAGGCCGGCGGTGCCGGAGGAGACGCCGATTCCATGGCGCCGGGAGGCCATTAGGGCGCAGGAACGCTCAAATTCTTCGATTTTTGGGCCGATGGAGAGGGTCGAAGTGTGGAGGACATCGACGACGGCGTCGATCTCGATTTGCGTAATATCCGGCTGAGAGAGAGGGATGGATGCTGGCATAAGTGAGGCGAGGCATATATTACTCGAAGTGCGTTGGTTGGTCCGACAGTAGATATAACTGAAAAAGGACGGGGTTTGAAAGGACCGCCCCTCATCCTGCCCTCTCCTTGGAATACTGGGGGAGGGGAAAAGCGCAAGGGACGCGGTTAGAGGGGATTGCCCCTCACCCTTGCCCTCTCCCCGGAGTACCGGGGAGAGGGGAAAAGAGCGCAAGGGATGCGGTTAGAAATAACGGCCTCTCACCTCGCCCACCGTGCCGGAACCAAAGGCGGGGGAGAGGGGAAAATACTGAAGTAGGGCGCGGTTAGAGAAGACTGCCCCTCACCCTAGCCCTCTCCCCGGAATACCGGGGCGAGGGGACAAGATGGAAAAAAGAGCCAAATCTTCGAAGCACTCGCATTTCTGGCGGGCTTGTCGGTATTTGCTGCCTTATCGCATATATATAGCGATCTCGATTGTTTGCGCATTTTTTGTGGGTCTTACTTTGGCTTCGGGGCTGGGGGCGTTGCTGCCGTTGCTGCGGGTTTTGATTAATGGGGATAGTTTGCAGGGGTGGGCGTATCGGCAGACGGCGGAGATGCGGCTGGGGGTTCATTTTCAGCAGGACCCGGGGATCGTTCAGATTGTTCAGATTACCAACAAGAGCGGAGGGGCCGCTGGCGCGGGGTTGAAGCCGGGGGTTGTGATTGAAGGGGCTGATCTTCCGCCGGATGCGCCGCCCAGCCCGTTTCCGGGTAGGGATTCGGATCCGGCGTATAAGGCTGGGGAGATTCTTCGGCGGATAGCGCGGGGGGGTGCGGGGTCGACTCATCTCATTATTGGGGGAGAATCCGTCGCGGTGCGGCTCAAGACGCCGGGGTGGTTTGGATTGGCGAAGGTGGGGTTGAATCTGGTTGATGCGCTGCCGGTGCGGCCGGTGGCGGCGGTGGCGGCGGTGTTTGGGATTATGGCGGTGCTGGCGATCACGGGGCAGTGCTTTCGATTTTTTCAGGAATATCTTTCGGACGAAGTGGGGATTCTGGCGGTCAACGACATGCGGCGGCAGCTTTATGATCGGGTGCTGCGCGTTCCGATGCAGTTCTTTGGGCAAAAGGGGACGAGCGACATTACGAGCCGATTGGTGAGCGACGCCTCGACGTTGCAGGACGGTTTCAAGCAGGTTTTGGGGCAGAGCATTCAGGAGCCGATCAAGGCGATCATGGCGTTGGGGCTGGCGCTGATTTTGAGCTGGCAACTGACGGTGTCGATCGTGGTGTTCTCGCCGATCATGGTGATCATCGTGCGGAAGTTCGGGAAGAAGATGCGGCGAGCCAGCCGGGCGGCTTTGCAATCTTCTTCGGTGATGCTGGGGCAACTTGAGAGCACGCTGATGGGGATTCGGGTGGTGAAAGCCTCGGGGGCGGAACGATACGAGCGGCGGCGGTATATGCAGATCATGGGGAACCTGATTCGCGAGCAGTTGCGGATGAGCCGGACGGATGCGCTGAGCGCGCCGGTGCTGGAGACGGCGATCATGCTGATGATGGGGTGCGTGGTGCTGCTGGCTACGAAATTGGTGGTGGCGCATTCGATTACGGCGAACGATTTTCTGGTGGTGATGGGGTCATTGGCGGTGATCGCGGAATCTTTGCGGCGGGCCAGCAAGGTGAGCAATGCGCTTCAGAAAGCTAATGCAGCGGCGGGGAGGATTTTCGAGACTTTGGAGTTGCCTGTGGAGAGGGAGGATCGGAAGAGAGTGGGGGGTCGCGCCCCGCAAGCGGGGCCGCTAATGGGGGGGGAGGGGTTGCGGCGGAAGTTGCCGGTGTTGAGTTCTTCGATTTTGTTTGAGGGGGTCACGTTTGGGTATGGGAATGTCAGCGCGCCGGCGGTGGATCGCGTGGATTTGCGGGTACCTAAGGGGCAGAGCGTGGCGATCGTGGGGCGCAATGGGAGCGGGAAGACGACGCTGTTGGCACTGCTGCCGCGGTTTTATGATCCGCAATCGGGGCGCATTACGATTGACGGGCAGGATATTCGGACGGTTACGCTGGCGTCGCTGCGGAAACAAATCAGCATTGTCACGCAGGACAGCGTGATATTTCCGGGGACGATTGCGCAGAACATCGCGTATGGAAATCCGATGGCGGCGCCGGATGCGCCGGCCACGGATGGGCGGGCGGTGCTGATGATGGAAATCGAAGACGCGGCGCGGCGGGCGTTTGCGCATGATTTTATTATTGAAAAGCCGCAGGCTTATCACACGCCGCTGGGGGAGCTGGGCGGGCAATTGTCGGGCGGGCAGAAGCAGCGGCTGTGCATCGCGCGGGCGATTTTGCGGAAGAGCCCGATTCTGATTCTGGACGAAGCGACCAGCCAGGTGGACGCGGAGAGCGAACATCTTATTCAGCAGGCGACCGAGTCGCTGATGCATGAGCGGACGACGTTTGTGATCGCGCATCGGTTCAGCACGATTGTGTCGGCGGATACGATCGTGGTGATGGAGCGCGGGCGCGTGGTGGGGCAGGGGAAGCATGAGGATTTGCTGCGGAGTTGTGAGACTTATCAGCAGCTTTATGAGCGGCAGCTTTTTGCGACTACCGCTAAGTGAATGACGAGCGACGAATGACGAATGACGAATGATAAATGTGCGCCAGCATCCGCCGCGCCGGGCCGAATCAATGATCTAATGTCCGAATGGGGGGCGTGCGGTTTCAGAATTTGAGATTTGAGATTTGAGATTTGATTCGTCCCGGCGCGGCGGGTGCTGGGGCACATTTTTCACTCGTCATTCGTTATTCCGGGTTGGTCTGAATCCATTGCAAATAGAGTCCATGGGGCGGGGCGGTTTGTCCGGCGGCCTGGCGGTCTTTGGCGGCTAGCATTTTTTGGATGACTTCGGGGGGATGGCGGTTTTGGCCTACTTCTACGAGGGTGCCGACGATGATGCGGACCATGTTCCAGAGGAAGCCGTTGCCTTCGATGGCGATGACAAGTTTGTGGCCGAGGTTGGAGAGTTTGCATTGATGGATGATGCGGACGGCGGACTGGCGGCCGTGGCCGGGGCGGGCGAAGCTGGTGAAATCGTGCTCGCCTTCGAAATATCGGGCGGCGGATTGCATGGCGGGGATGTCCAGGGGTTGCCAGCGGTGCCAGCATTGATCGGGGAAGAAGGGGTTTCGATCCAGGGCGGTCCAGATGAAATATTGGTAGCGCTTGCGCACGGCGGAGGCGATGGCGTCGAAGGAATCGGGGACGGGCTCAATTGAATAAACGAGGATGTCTTCGGGGAGTTGATGATTGAGGGCCTGACGGAGACCTTCGAGGGGGATTTGAGCTTGATCGGTGTCGAAATGGGCGACCTGACCTTTGGCGTGTACGCCGGCGTCGGTTCGGCTGGAACCGACGACGGTGACGGGGTGACGGACGACGGCGGCGAGGGCGGAGGCGAGGGTTTCCTGGACGGTGGGGATTCCGCAGCCGGGTTCGGGGGGCGGGCCTTTGTAACTGGGCAGGGCGAGTTGGCGCTGCCAGCCGTGATAGCGTGTTCCGCGATAGGCGAGGGTTAGTTTGAGGCGTTGGGTGGGCATTTTCGGCGGTTTCAACCCCAACGGATGGCCATCCGCTGGGTTTGGCGGATTAACACACGCGAAATTTGCGACGATTGAACCGTCAAATCGTCCCCGTTACAATCTGTTTTTCGTAAGTTCTTCAATTCATGAATGATAAAGCAGAATATCCGGCGGTTCCTGAGGCGTTTGCGGCTTTGGGGGTTCGTCCTTCGATCCTGCGAGCCTTGGCGGACGCGAGTTTTGTCACCCCTTCGGAAATCCAAACCCTGCTGATTCCGCCGGCCCTGGAAGGGAAAGACATCCTGGGCCAGGCGCGGACGGGGACGGGCAAGACGGCGGCGTTTGGGATTCCCATTTTGCA
This sequence comes from uncultured Phycisphaerales bacterium, assembly GCA_963844715.1. Lineage (GTDB taxonomy): Bacteria > Planctomycetota > Phycisphaerae > Tepidisphaerales > Tepidisphaeraceae > UBA1161. The sequence goes on from CAWJPJ010000008.1 coordinate 234,649, forward strand.
GAAATGCACGCGCGGGTTGGCGACGCAGGCGATCATTTTGGTGCCTACGCGGGAACTGGCGGTTCAAGTCGAGACTGAGATCAAGCGACTGGGGGCGCATACGCCGATCCGCTCCGTGGCGGTCTTCGGGGGGCAGAAGATCGTTGCGCAGATGAAATTCCTGAAACACGGGCCGGAAATTATTGTGGGGACCCCTGGGCGGGTGATCGATCTTTTGGATCGGAGGATCATCTCGTTTGGAAACATCCGATTTGTGGTTCTCGATGAAGTCGATCGGATGCTCGATATCGGGTTCCGGGACGATATCCGGAATATTCTTTCGCGCATCAAGGGCGTGCGGCCGGGATCGCAAGGGCAGGAGGGTGGGGGTGCATCGCATCAAACGATGTTTGTCTCCGCGACGATCTCCGACGAAATAGACAAGCTGGCGCGGCAGTACATGCGCGAGCCGGTGGAGAAATTGATCGCGCCGGGCGCGGATGACAAGCCGACGGTGGAGAACGTCGAGCAGTATTATTTTTCGGTGCAGCCCTGGGACAAATATATTTTGCTGAAGAAGCTTCTGCTGCGGGAGAATCCGGAACTGGCGATTGTGTTTTGCCGGACCAAGCGCGGGGCGGAGAAGCTGGCGAAGAAGCTTTTTGCCGAGGGGATCGAATGCCGGGAGATTCATGGGAATCTGGCGCAGAACAAGCGCGACCGGGTGATGAAGAGTTTTCGCGGGGGGAAATTTGATGTCTTGATCGCGACGGACCTTGCGAGCCGGGGGATCGACGTCGCGGACATCAGCCACATTATTAACTATGACATTCCGGAAGATCCGGAAGTTTATGTGCATCGCATTGGGCGGACGGCGCGCATGGGGGCGGCGGGGAAAGCGTTTACGTTTGTCGCCAGCGATCAGGGGGATGAACTGACGCGCGTGGAGGAATTGATCAACATGGTTATTCCGCAGGCGACGATCGAGGGTTTTGAGCCTCGGCCTACGCCGGCGGATTGGGATGGGGCGGGGCCGGCGGCTGCTGTTTTATCCACACCGTCTAAGCCGATTGTGAGCCGATTTGAGCGGGCTTGGGGCGGCGGGACGGGCGGCTCGGGGGAATCCGCTGCCCAGAGCCCGGTTCCGCTGCCGCCGCGGACGATTGGGAGCAAAATACCAATCAATCGGCGGCATAAGCGGCGGCGGTAGGTGGCGGGGTGGTTTGCTGGAATTGCGGGAGGAGCGCGGTGCTGCGCACCGCCGCTAAATGGGGGGAGGGTCGAAATTGATCCGAGTCGATTCGATGGATTCCGGTAGATCGAACGTCGCGGCGCGGCATCGGGGGGGCGGGGAGTTGGTGTGGCTACTCGCTGTGACGCTGGTGGTGCGGCTGGTTTGGATGTTTGTGGTGCTTCCGCCGCGGAGCGCTTCGATCGATCTGAACGACTGGCGGTTCGTGGCCAAGGTGATGAAAACGGGGGAGAATCCTTATGAGAAATATCCGCTGCTGAACTGGCCGCCGTTTTGGATGGAGTCGCTGGGGTTTTTAACGCACGTTTCGGAGAAGACGGGGGTTCGCCTCGAGCAGTGTATTCGGTTTTTTCTGATCGCGGGGGATTTGGGGCTTCTGGCGGCGATTTGGGCGCTGATGCGATTGCTGGGCGCGGGTCAGATGGCGGGGCGGGTTTTATTTTGGGGGTATGCGCTGAATCCCTTGCTGACGATCCTGACGGTGCAGCATTGTAATTTCGACGCGTTCGCGATTTTCTGGGTGACGCTGTTTTTGATTTTCACGATTAAGTTTCGGCGCGGCGGGGACGAGATGGACTGGCTGTGGTCGGCGGCGTGTTTGGGGATTGGCGTTTTTACCAAGACGTTTCCGGTGATTTTGTGGCCGGTGCTGATGGGGGGGATCAAGCCGCTGAGCCGGCGGACGCGCTTTCTGGGGGCGGGGCTGTTCATCGGGCCGGCCGTGCTGGCGCTGGCGCCGCTGTTTGCGCTGTCTCCGCAAGGCATCATCAACCACGTCGTTCGCTACCAGAGCTTGGGGGGCGGGTTCGGGGTGATGTCGCTGCTTCATATCGCGGGGGCGAGCGTCAATCTGGAATGGTATGCGAAGATCTATGCGCTGGCGGGATTGATTCTGACTTCGGCGATTGCGCTGGTGATGCTGCGCAGGCGGTGGCCAGCGGAGGGCGACCTGCCGTTGCTGGTTGGGCTGGCGTTTCTGGCTCTTTTCACGCTGGGGACGGGGTACGGGTCGCAGTATTGGTTTTGGGTGTTTCCGATGTTGCTGGCGGCTTATCCAAGCCAGCCCCTCTGGTATCGACGCATCCTCTTTGCCAGCGGCGTGGTTACTGTGCTTACGAACATCTTTGACTACGCCTTCGAGGAGTGGATGGGCGGTTTTCTGTTTTGGCGGTTCCGCTCCTTCGGACCGCGAGTGATAAAGATACTATTCTGGCAAATTCACTGGCCCGGCATGCGGGATTTCAGCAACAGGCTTATGAACTCGGATTGGGCGCTGCCCGCGGTACATCTACCCATGACCGTGTGTGCAATGATTGTTCTGGGCGCGGGCGTTGGCGTGCTCGTAAAGCGAAGGAGGTTGGCGTGAAGATCGTTCGATGCGTGAGCGGGGGAATGGTTCGTTGGGGACAGTGGTTGGACGAGCGGTCGGCCTTGCGCATCGAAGGGGATATTTTTTCGCGCTATTCCGTCACGCAAGACAAAATCGCGATTGAGAAGTTGCTTGCGCCGGTCGTTCCGACGGATATTTTGTGCATCGGTGTGAATTACCGACAGCACGCGGCCGAAACCGGGATCGACGTACCGAAGAACCCGATGCTCTTTATCAAGGCGAGCAATACGTTGAACAATCCGGGCGATCCGATTCGCGTGCCTCGGCTGTCGAATCAGATCGATTATGAAGGGGAACTGGCGATTGTCATTTCCAAAGACGCGAAGGACGTTTCGCGCGAGGAGGCGATCAATTATGTGCTGGGGTATACGATCGCCAACGATGTGACGGCGCGGGACTGGCAGCGCGACAAGAGTTTGGGCGGGGGGCAGTTTCCGCGCGGGAAGAGTTTCGACACGTTTTGTCCGCTGGGGCCTTGGATCGTGACGCGGGATGAAATTCCAAATCCCAACGCGCTGCGATTGCAAACTTTTCTGAATGGTCAGGTTATGCAGGACAGTTCGACGGGGGACATGATTTTCGATGTGCCGGCGGTGATTGCGAGTTTGAGCAGCACGATGACGGTCCGGAAGGGGGCGGTTATTTTGACGGGGACGCCGCATGGGGTGGGGATGGGGAGGACGCCGGCGGTGTTTATGAAAAAGGGGGATCGGGTGGTGGTGGAGATTGAGGGGATTGGGGGGTTGGAAAATTCGGTGGAGTAATTGGGAAATAGTTCAGTTGCTAGTTGCTGGTTGTTAGTTGCTAGTGGAGGGGTCCAAGCTTTGCATGGTTGGCCGCATCCACCGTATAATTCCGTTGCTTCGTGCTAGAAAGGCATTTCCACGTGTCTCAGGTTGCGGCCAGTGGTTTGACGGGTTCATCGACGGGGTCGTCCTCGTATTTTCTGTGGCGGCGGCTGCATTCGCTGACGGGGCTGGTGTTTGGGGGGTACATCGTGGTGCACCTGTTTGTTAACGCCACGATGATTCAGGGGACTCACCCGGACATCTATCAGGCTCAGGTGGACAAGATCCACTCCTTGCCCTTCCTATGGGCCATTGAGTGGGCGTTCATTTATCTGCCTATTATTTATCACACGATCTACGGCGGGTGGATTACCATCACGGGCCGCCCGAATGTTACGGCTTATCCGTTCGGAAAGAATTACTTCTATTTGCTCCAGCGGATCAGCGCGGTTTTGATCGCGGCGTTTGTTGTCTTCCACGTGTTTGCCATGAAAGGATTCTTCGCCGATCAACTCACTTTCGTGCCGGACCAGGCGACGGCGAGCACGGCTCGGCATATCAACTCCAGCTTTTGGGTCGCATATATCGTCTATCCGATCGGAATCACGGCGTCGTGCTTTCATCTTGCGAACGGCTTTTGGACGCGCGGCAATTACTTGGGGGCTGACGGTGAGCGCCGGGCGCAACAGCGGTGGGGCGTGGTTTGCTCGATCTTGTTCGCGTTCACGTTGATTTGCGGTTTGCTGGCTTTGGGCGCCAGCATTCATAACGGATCGATGATCGTTCATTAGACGGAGCCGAGTTTTCATGGCAACGGGTGCGAAAAAGCGCGTGATCGTAGTGGGCGGCGGATTAGCCGGGTTGGCGGCGACGATCAAGCTGGCGGAGGAGGGCGTTGCCGTCGATTTGTTTTCGATGGTGCCCGTAAAGCGGAGCCATAGTGTTTGTGCGCAGGGGGGGATCAACGCTTGCAATGATATTGCGCGGCAGCAGGGGTATAGCGAGTGGATGCACTTTGACGAGACGATTCTGGGCGGGGATTTCCTGGCGGATCAGCCGCCGGTGCTGGAGATGTGCAACTGGGCGCCGCGGATAATCGATGTGCTGGACCGGATGGGTGTGCCGTTCAATCGGACGCCGGAGGGGCAGCGGGCGCTGCGGCTGTTTGGCGGATCGCTATTTAAGCGGACGTTTTTCGCCGGGGCGACGACGGGGCAGCAGCTCCTTTATGCACTCGATGAGCAGACGCGACGGCGCGAGGCGGAGGGGGCGGTTACGAAATATGAATTTTGGGAGTTTCTGTCGCCGGTGATTCATGACGAGCGGTGCGTGGGGATTGTGGCGCAGGACATGCGGACGATGCAGATCCGGGCGTTCAGCGGCGGACGCCGTGGTCATGGCGACGGGCGGGAACGGGCTGGTTTTCGGGAAATCTACGATGTCGGTGATCTGCACGGGCGGGGCGGCATCACGGTGCTATCAGGCGGGGGCGAAATACGGGAACCCGGAATTTATTCAAGTGCATCCGACGGCGATTCCGGGGGAGGACAAGTGCAGGTTGATCAGCGAATCGGCTCGCGGGGAAGGGGGACGGGTTTGGGTTCCCAGGCGTCCGGGCGATGCGCGGCATCCGAATAACATTCCTGAGTCCGAACGGTTTTATTTTCTGGAAGAGCGGTATCCCAAATATGGGAATCTTGTTCCGCGCGACATCGCGACGCGGGAAATCTTCCAGGTTTGCACGGAGATGAAGCTGGGGGTTGGCGGGGGGAATATGGTGTATCTCGATCTGGCTGACATCGTTAAACAGATCGGGCGACAGGCGGTGCTGTGCAAGCTGGAGGGAATTCTGGAGATTTATGAGAAGTTCGTCGGGGTCGATCCGCTGGAAGAGCCGATGAAAATTTTCCCGGCGGTGCACTATTCCATGGGTGGGCTGTGGATAGGATTCCGGAAGGATGAAAAAACCGGCGGACTGAAGTTTGGGGACCCGTCGAACATGTCCACCAACATTCCGGGATTATACGCGATGGGAGAAGTCTCGTTCGCGTATCACGGGGCGAATCGGCTGGGGGCGAATTCGCTGCTGAGCTGCATTTTTGACGGGCTTTTCGGCGGGACGTGCGTGAAGAATTATTGCACGGACGTCGCGCACGGCGACATGCCGCAGAGCGCGTATGACGTGGCGGTGACGAAGCAGACCAATCGACAGGATGACGCTGCTGGCCAGCGATGGGGATGAGAATCCTTACCTGCTTTGGCGCGAAATGGGGAGGTGGATGACGGACAATTGCACGGTCATACGGCACAACGAGCGATTGCAGCAGACGCTTGAAAAGTGCCAGGAATGGAAGGGGCGGTATAAGCGGATCAAGCTTTCGGACACGGGGATGTGGACGAATCAGAACCTGAGTTTCACGCGCGCGGTGGGGGATATGATCATTCTTGCCGAGGTGATTTTGCAGGGGGCGCTGCAGCGGAATGAATCGCGCGGGGCGCATTTTAAGCCGGCGTATCCGCAGCGGCAATGATGAGGAATATTTGAAAGCGACAATCGCCAGTTACGATGCGGCGGCTGATGCGCCGCGGATTGATTACGGGCCGGTGGACATCAGTTTGATTCCGCCGAGGGCTGCGCGAATATGGGAAGAAGCCGGATGCGGTGAAGAGTGAGAAGTCGCCGGCTGCGCCGCGCGTGGCCGCGGTTTCGTGAATCATGGCGAGTAACTGGACAGGGTTCCGGAGGGGTGGGGCGGAACCATAGCTGATGAGAATGGCTCCCTCCCGTCGTCCCGAAACCAGCGGAAGGGGACAGGGAGTGCTCCCCCGGAGTACCGGGGGCGGGAAGAGTGGACTGTGCGGTGCTTAGCGTGGGTGATGCTGGGTGTTCTGTTGGTCTGGGGGGCGGCGGCGCGGTGGCATCAGATTGATCGGGAAAGGCAATTCGCGGACGAGTTTTGGTCGGTTTATCTGTCCACGGGGCGGGGGAAGATCGATTTTTTTTGCCGGCGGGGAAGCTGCTGAATCCGCCGCCGGCGGCGATGATGGAGGGGGCGCCGGGGTGGCGCGCATATCTGGACGGGGATGATCAACGCGATTCATCCGCCGCTTTATCATGTGGTGTTGCGGTGGTGGATGGATTTATTTGGCGAGAGCGATTCGGCGACGCGCAGCGCTTTCGGGGGTTTTTTCGCTGGCCGGGCGCGGTGATTCTCTATGACGCGGTGAGGCGGACCACGGGGCGGACGGCGCGGGGCTAATCGCGGCGGCCGATGATGATTCTTGGCCGTCGGGCAGATCGACTTCAGCCAGCAGACGCGCAGTTACACGATGATCGGGTTTTGCGGGGTGGTGGCTTGCCATGCGGCTGGTTTGAATTGAGAAGGACGGGGCGTCAGTGGGTAGATTAATCGAATTGGGGATTGCGTGTGCGGCGGGATTTTTGACGCATTATCTGGCGGCGCCCGCCGATTGCGGCGCTGGGGATTTATGTGCTGCTGCGGTTGCGAGGAAGGGATCGGCGACTTGCGGTTGGGCGCGATGGTGGGGTCGGCGGTGTTTGTGCTGGCGATCTGGTATCCGTGGCTTCGCGAGCAATTGGGGCTTTTCAGATGCCCTATGAGTGGGCGAACGAGCATAGCCCGTACGGTCACCGCGATTTTGCTGCGATTGCTTTTTCTTGCCGGTGGCGCATTTATATGGGGAAGATCGGCTTTGATCGCGAGCGGTTGCGCCGGCGGTGATCGTTTATGTTTTGCCGATCGTGCTTATCCGGCGGCGGCCGCAAATGCTGATCTGGTGGTTCTGGGTGACGGGGGTGATGCTCCCGCTGGCGGTGCGTGACGTGCTGCATCACTCGATGATGCTGGCGTATACGAAGTATACATTTGCGGCGTCGTTTGCGATGTGCGCGGTGGTGGCGATTCCGCTTCCGCTGCCGGGGAAGTGGGGGTGGGCGACGCCTGTCGCGATGCTTTTGAGCGTGGTGGTGGCGTCGATCGAGCGATACAACGAGGGGCCGCCGCCGTTTCCGGATTGGCGGGGGCTGGTGCGGGTGATCGATAAGGACGCGGGGCCTGGCGATCCGCTGATTTTCGGCAACGATCAATTCTGGAACACGCCGGCGTTCGGGTATATCGCGATGGCGCACTACGCTCATGATTCGCGGCGGCCGATCATGATGCTGGATGTGCCGGCGGACGCGAGGGCGCTGGCGGAGATCTCGGCGTATAAAAAGGTCTGGCTGGTTCTTCCGGTGGCGGCGAAGAAGATTGATTGGCTTCCGGGTTGGGAGAGGGTTTGGTCGACGGGGCGGCCGGCGGCGGGATTTGTTGAGGAAATGGCGCCGGTTACTTCACCGCTGCCGTCGTCTCGAGCGAGCCGATCACGCCGCACCATGACGGGCGGGGTATTTCCGAGGGACGAATCCGGGGCGGTGCGATACATCCAAAACATGCCTTGAATGATGACGCGCACATCGGGGGCCTGGCCGGCGAATTGAACGGTGACGTCCATCGGCTGCAGGATTTTTTTCTGGTGATTCAGAAAGATGCCGTAGGGAGAATCTTCCTCCTGGCTGCTGGGGGATTTGCTGGTCCAGACGGCCTGGCCGATCTGGGCGGGATCGGAGATGTCGGGGAGCATCATGTCGAAGTCGTAGGAGTCGACGGTTTCGTCGCCGGTGAGGACTCCCTTGGGCTCGTTACTGTAGAGGCGGGCTTCCAATTTGCCATCGGTCTTGGTCAGTCGGAGCATGGCGGGGCCGAAGGTGTCGGGCTGGCCGTCGATCATGAGGATGGAGGCTTGCGGCTGGGTCGTGGGCTCGGTGGAGGGGGCGGCGGACGCCTGCGTGGTGGGGGTGCTGGGGGACTGACCGCAGCCTAAAATAAGCAAGGCGCAGCAGGCCGGGAGGAGGAACATCCTGCAGAGGCGACGGTTCACGAGGTTCAGTATACTCGGTTTTGAACGGATCATGGCGACCATCCCACCATCGGAAACGGACACCCTTTGCGAAAGTTGCGGGTACATTCTCAACGGCCTGCCGGGGGATGGGAATTGCCCGGAATGCGGGTCTCCGATCGATCTTAGCGTGGCGGAGCGATATCGGACGGCGCCGGCGTGGGAAGAGGCGGGGCGATCGGTTTTTTGGCGGTTTGCAGTGACGACGCTGCTGGTTATTTTCCGGCCGACGCATTTTTTTCGGACCAGCACGTCGCGGGGCGATCTTTCGGCTGCGCAGCGGTTTGCTCGGATTCATTGGGCGATTACGTCGCTTATGCTGGGTGTGGGGGTTTGGATTCACTGGCATATATATCTGCGGATGGTCCGCGAGCCTGCGCCATCCGAATGGCTGAATATTGGGGCGCTGATGATTCTGCCGGGGTTGACGTATCTGGCGGTGGTGGGAACGCTGCGGCTGGCGACGAGATTGACGGTGTGGGAAGCGGGATATCGCGGGTATCGGCTGCCGTTTCGTGTGGTGCTTCGGGCGCTTTACTACCACGCGGCGCATAGTTTGCCGGTGGCGATTGTCACGTTGGTTACGATCGCGGGGTATTGGTATTTTCAAGCGACGGGGTATTTTCGGATCACCAGCGCGCCGGATTATCTTTATGTGCTGAGCGCGGAGGTTTTTATTGGGGCGAACTATTTGTTTTTCACTTATTGGATTGCCATGCGCAATCTTATGTTTGCGAACCGGTGAATAAGACAAGTGTTGACCGCGGATTTCGCGGATGGGCGGCGGATGAGAAGACGGAGTTCTTGAAATCTTATCCGCGTGATCCGTGAAATCCTTGGTTGGCGTTCAGAGCGCGGAGACGATGCGAGACAGGGTTCGGATTATTCTGGCGGTGTTGCTGGCTGTGGTGATTGCGGGGGCGTTCTATTGGCTGTTGGGGACGGACCAGGGGCGGCAATATCTTGATCGGCAGCGATTGCATGAGATGGGGTTGCGGTTTGATCAGTGGGTTCGATTGCATCCTTTGCGGGCGCCGGCGGCGTTTGTGGGGGTTTATTTTTTGCTCGCGGTGCTGGCGATGCCTTTGTGGTGGCTTCAGATTTTGGGGGGATATGGATTTGGTCTTTACTTGGGCGTGCTGTGGTGCCAGATTGCTTCGGCGATCGCGGCGCCGGCGACGATTGGCATGTCGCGCACGCTGCTGGGGAAAGTTTTCCTGGCCAAGGCGGAATCGCGGCGGGCGGCGGTGGCGGCGCTGGCGGATAGTTTGGGGCACAATGGCTTTCTCGTTGTGATGGCGGTTCGGTTGATGCATGTGAATCCGTTTGGGCTCAGCAATTACGCGATGGGATTGACGCGAATTCGGGCTCGCGAGGCGGCGATTGGGACGCTGCTGGGGAATATTCCGGCGGTGGCATTTTATGTGGGGGTGGGAGGCGGAATGCGGCCTTGGCGGAACTGGCACTTCATGGCGGGGCTGGCGGCGATCAATATTTTGTTGCTCATTCCGCTGGGGCTGCGATATTACAAGCCGCAATGGTTTCAGAAGATCGGCCTGGAATGACCGGGTATTGCTCGAGTGCGCGGTTTGCCGAGCACTTGACGGGTCCGCATCATCCGGAAAGACCGGATCGAATCCGCGCGATCGCGCGGGCGGTGCGTGAGGCGGGGCTTGTCGAATCGGCCGATCCGTTTCCGGAATTCGAAGTGAATTTGCAGTTGTCGCCGGTGGGCGGTTCAAAACTCGTGGAGATCGAACCTGCGGCGGCTTTGGAGGAGGATTTGCTGCGGGTGCATTTGCCTGCGCAAATTGAAACTGTGCGGCATGTGTCGAGCCAGGGGGGCGGGGTGCTGGATCAGGGGGATACGCCGATTGGGCCGCGGAGTTATGACGTCGCGTTGCTTTCGTGCGGGGCGGGGCTGCGATGCTGTGACGCGGTGATGGGCGGGAAAGTTTTGCGGGCGTTTTCGGCGGCGCGGCCGCCGGGGCATCATGCGGAGCCGGATCGGGCGATGGGGTTTTGTTTGTTCAACAATGTCGCCGTCGCGGCGCGGTATCTGCAGGCGCGAGCACGGGGTGAAGACGGTCGCCATCGTCGATTTCGACGTGCATCATGGGAACGGGACGCAGGCGGCGTTTGAAGACGACCCAACGGTGCTTTTTATCAGCCTGCATCAACATCCCGGGACGTGCTATCCGGGGAGCGGGTATGAATGGGAAGTCGGCGAGGGGCCTGGGCGCGGAACGATATTGAATATTCCGCTGGAGCCGGGGGCGGGGGATGAGGTTTATCTCGAGACGTTTCACCGAGCGGTACTGCCGAAGCTTGATTTGTTTAAGCCGGAGATGCTGCTGGTTTCGGCCGGGTTTGATGCGCATCAGGAAGATCCACTGGCGCACATGGATGTTACGGAGGAGGGGTTTTTTGAGATGACTGCGCTTGCTGGTGCAATCGGCGGAGGTTCATTGCGGGGGGCGGCTGGTTAGTGTGTTGGAAGGCGGATACAACCTGAGGGCGCTGGGACGCAGCGTGGTTCGGCATTTGGCGGCGATGAATACATAGTTGCCAGTTACCAGTTGCGAGTTGCCAGTCGATGCAGCTCTTCCACTGGCAACTCGCAACTAACAACTGGCAACTTTTTTATGCTAATTGTCGATGCGCATCTTGATCTGGCTTACAACGCCGTGAAGGGACGGGAGGTGGCGTTGCCGGCTCGGGGGCGGCGGCCGGATGAGGATGGGGTTCCTAGCGTGAGTTTGCCGGATTTGTATGCGGGGGGGGTGAGGCTGCTGTGCGCGACGATCTTTTGCGAGCCGGGGTTTGAAAGTCCCACGGGGTATCACGATGAGGATGAGGCGCATGTGCAGGCGATCAAGCAACTGGATTGGTATCGGCGGCGGGACGAGTCGGGAACATTGAAACTCGTCCGGACGGCGGGGGAGATTCAGCCGGGGAAGAATATGCAGGCGGTGCTTTTGATGGAGGGGGCCGATCCGATTCGGGATGATCGGGATTTGCAGGAATTCTGGAATGACGGGTTGCGAATCGTGGGATTGGCGTGGAAGAAGACGCGGTTTGCCGGCGGGACGAAGATGCCGGGGCCGCTGACCGAGGCGGGGATCGAGCTGGTCAAAAAACTGGACCGGCTGGGGATGATTCACGATCTCTCGCACCTGGCGGAGCAATCGTTCTGGCAACTGTTGGAACTTTCGCAGGGGCCGGTGATGGCGTCGCATTCGAATTGCCGGGAGATCGTGCCGACGGATCGGCAGCTTTCGGACAAGATGATCCGGGCGGTCGGCGAGCGCGGGGGGGTGATCGGGATCAACTTTTTCGACAAGTTTCTTTTGCCGCCGGATGAATGGGGGGGCCGGAAGGCGAAATTGACGGATGTGGTGGCGCATGTGAAGCATATGTGCCAGTTGCTGGGAGACGCGAGCCACGTGGGGTTGGGGACGGATATGGACGGCGGGTTTGGGCGGGAGGAGATTCCGCAGGAGATTGAGACATCGGCGGATTTGCCGCGGGTGGCGGATGCGCTGAACAAGGGCGGGTTTTCGGATACGGATATCGGGCGGATCATGGCGCAGAATTGGATTGATTTTTTGCGCGAAATTGCCGCCGGGATAATTGGCGGCGTTTCAGTCAGGGGAGGCATCGACATGGAGAAACTACGCTGGTCGTGGATGGTCGTGTGGTTCATCGCGGCTTGCGCCGTGAGACTGCAAACCGCCGCTGGGCAAGAGGCGGGATATCGGCCGGCCGGGGCCGCTGGCGGTCAAGTCTGTTTTGCTCGATTGGACGGACGATCGCCGGGATCGCGATATTCCGGTCAAGATTTATTATCCCGACGTGACGGACGGCAGGTTTCCGGTAATTATTTTTTCGCATGGGGTGGGCGGATCGCGGAACGGGTACGCATTTCTGGGGGAGTATTGGGCGAGCTTTGGGTATGTTTGCGTGCATATTCAGCATGTGGGGTCGGACGATACGATTTTGCAGGGTTTGCCGCCGGATGAAGTGGTCGCGGCGATGGCGCGGGCCACGGTGTCGCCGGAGAATATTATGAATCGGCCGCTGGATGTTCGGTTCACGATCAGCAAGCTGGAAAAACTCAACAGGGATGATCCGCTTCTGAAAGGGAGGATGGATCTCGATCATATCGGAGTCGCGGGGCATTCGTTTGGGGCGTTTACGACGTTGGCGGTTGCCGGCGAGGTGTTTACATCGGCAAGCGGACGGGTGCACGATTGGTCTGACCCGCGCGTGAAGGCGGCGATCGCGATGAGCGAATCGGCGCCGCGCGATCCGGATTTGTGGGACGAGGCGTTCGCCAGGATTTCGATTCCGATGATGCATTTGGCCGGGACGCTGGACGTGAGCCCGGTGGGCGGATCCAGGGTGGAGGACCGGCGAGTGCCGTTCGACCACATTCCCGCGGTTGCGGATCAATATCTGATTATCTTGCAGGGCGGCGACCATATGGTTTTTTCGGCGGCTCGCCGAGCGGGCCGCTGGCGGGCACGGGGAATCCTGCGATGGATCCGACGTTCCAGGTGATGATTCAGCAATCGACGACGGCGTTTTGGGATGCGTATCTTAAATCGGATGAGAAGGCCAAAACGTGGCTGGCCGGGGGCGCGTGCAAAACGATGCTGGGGGAAAATGGGGATCTGGAGATCAAGCCGGCCAGGGGAAGATGAGGAGGATAATTCAGCCGCGAACGTGGTTATTCTTCGACGAGTTTGGCGACCGCGCGGGCCGTGGCCATGGGGAGAAACAGGTGCAAGGGCTGATCGAGCATTTCGACAAATCCGTATTTGAGATAAAAGGCTTTGGCGCGGTCGTGCAGGGCGATCACATCGACCGCGTAGACGCCCAGGTTGCTTGAGGCGACGGCGGCTTTTCGCAAAGCCTCGACGAGAAGAACTTCGCCGAGTTTTTTGCCTTGATATCTTAAATCGACGGCGAGGCGGCCGAGATGAACGGTTGGAATCGGGTACTTGGGCAGGCGTTTCTTTGCGTGTTCGGGGATGACGTCGAAGCGCACGGAGCCGGTTGAAAGGGTGAAGTATCCGGCGATCTCAGATTGCTCGCCCTGGGTTGCGACGAAGGTTCTGCCGAGGCCGGCTTTATGGTTATTTAGCGCATGGCGTTGGAGAAAGGAATTGAGGCTGGCTTCGCCGCAATCGAACGTGCCGACGTTGTGCGCGGAGGTTAGCGGCCGGATCGACCAGGGCACCTATCGCTCCCATTTTTGCTATACGGCTCGCTTGCGGTGGCGTCTGGCGGCGCGCGCAAGGCGGGGTTCGGACGGGCGCCGGCGTCGAGCATGGCGAGAAAGCGATCACGATCTCGATTGGAAAGCTGTACGTGTTCGTGGCGCGAGCGATCGGCGAGAACTTTCCTGGCAGCCTCCGTCAGGGCTTCGGTTGCGAAATCCGTCAGGGAACGATTCTGAGCGACCGCAGCGCGCTCAATTTCTGCTTTCCGGTCAGACGGAAGGCGGAATTCGATCCGGGCATCGCTATGCGGAACTGAACCCATGATGGCTGTCCTAATAAGGAATTATATGGATCGCAGATGGTTTTCGTGCCGGCCCCTCACCCTAACCCTCTCCCCGGGTACAGGGAGAGAGGATAAGAGAGTGCGCGGATATCATACATATTGTACGGCAAATTGCCACACAGAGTTTATTTAAAATTGCGCGACTATGCAAAACAAGGGCGGCCAGGTGGTCGCCCTGTCGTGCTATTGGATTAAACCGAACCGCTTATCTTCGGCCGTTGTGCTTGGCCTTGGTTTCGCCCATTAGGGCCGCGTGGGCGGCGGCTAGTCTGGCGATGGGGACTCGGTAGGGGGAGCAACTGACGTAGTCGAGGCCGACTTCGTGGCAGAAGTGGACGCTGCGCGGGTCGCCGCCGTGTTCGCCGCAGATGCCGCACTTGAGATCGGCGCGGGTGGCGCGGCCTTTTTGGACGGCCATGCGGACGAGTTGTCCTACGCCGCTGACATCGAGGCTTTGGAACGGGTCGCGCTCGAGGATTTCCTTGGAGAGGTAATCGGGGAGGAAGCTGTTGATGTCGTCGCGGCTGAAGCCGAAGGTCATCTGGGTGAGGTCGTTGGTGCCGAAGCTGAAGAACTCGGCGGTTTGGGCCATTTCGTCGGCGGTGACGGCGGCGCGCGGGACCTCGATCATCGTGCCGTACAGGTACGGGACCTTGATGCCGGTCTCTTGCATGACGGCGGCGGCGGTTTCGGCGGTGATCTTCTTGCAGAAGTCGAGTTCTTTTTTGGTTCCGGCGAGGGGAATCATGATTTCGGGGAGAACCTTGGTGCCGGATTGCTTTACCTGGCAGGCGGCTTCGATGATGGCTCGGACCTGCATTTCGAGGATTTCTGGATAGGTGATGGCGAGGCGGTCGCCGCGGTGGCCGAGCATGGGATTGGCCTCATGCAATTGGCTGACGCGGGTCTGGACCTGCTGGAGGGTCAGGCCGAGGGAATCGGCGAGGCGCTGTTGCTCTTTTTCTTCGTGGGGGAGGAACTCATGCAGCGGCGGGTCCAAGAGGCGGATGGTGACGGGCAAGCCGTGCATGGCCTGGAAGATTCCGACGAAGTCTTCGCGCTGATAGGGGAGCAGTTTCGCCAGCGCGATTTTGCGGGCGTCGACGGTGGTGGCGAGGATCATTTCGCGCATGTGATGGATGCGCTCCGGATCGAAGAACATGTGCTCGGTTCGGCACAGGCCGATGCCCTGGGCGCCGAAGTCGCGGGCGATTTGGGCGTCGTTGGGGGTGTCGGCGTTGGTGCGGACGAGCAGTCGGCGATATTTGTCGGCCCATTTCATGATGATTGCGAAGGGGCCGCTCATCTGAGGATCGACCGTGGGCATTTGGCCTTCGATGACTTCGCCGGTGGTTCCGTCGAGGGAGATGAAATCATTGGGGCCGTAGGTTTTTCCGGCGACGGTGAAGGTGCGGCCTTTGTCGTCGATGTGGATGGCGCCGGCGCCGGCGACGCAGCATTTTCCCCAGCCGCGGGCGACGACCGCCGCGTGGCTGGTCATGCCGCCGGTGCTGGTGAGAATTCCGACGGCGCTGTGCATGCCTTGCACGTCTTCGGGGCTGGTCTCCTTGCGGACGAGGAGGACGGCTTCGCCGGCTTGCGTGCGCTCGTGGGCTTCATTGGCGGTGAAGGCGGGTTTGCCTACGGCCGCGCCGGAGAGGCGGGCAAGTCCCTTGGCGATGACCATCCGCTCGGCGTTGGGATCAAACATGGGGTGCAGAAGCTGATCGAGACTGGCCGGATCGACTGCGCAGGACGGCGGTTTTTTCGTCGATCAATTTTTCCTTGACCATATCGACGGCGATCTTCACCGCGGCCACGGCATTGCGCTTGCCTGTGCGGGTCTGGAGCATGTAGAGCTTGCCTTTTTCGATGGTGAACTCGAAATCCTGCACGTCGCTGATAGCGCGTTTCGAGGGTGTCCTTGATCTTCAGCAATTCGCCCCAGCTTTTCTTGCTCCACTGGGTGCCCATTTCCTGGCAGTCGATGGGGGTGCGGATGCCGGCGACGACGTCTTCGCCCTGGGCGTTGACGAGAAATTCGCCGAAGAATTTATTTTCGCCGGTGCTGGGATTGCGGGTGAAGGCGACGCCGGTGGCGCAGTCGTCGCCCATGTTTCCGAAGACCATGGACTGGACGTTGACGGCGGTGCCGAGCAGGCCGTGGACGTCGTTGATCTGGCGGTACTTGATGGCCCGGTCGCCCATCCAGCTTCCGAAGACGGCCTTGATGGCGCCTTCGAGCTGATCCATGGGGTCCTGGGGGAAATCCTCGCCGACGTGATCGCGATAAACCTTTTTGTAACGCTGAACGACTTCCTTGAGGTCATCGACGTTAAGCTGCGTGTCTTCCGAGACGCCTCGGGCTTGCTTGACCTGGCTGAGTTCATGTTCGAAATGTTCGTGATCGACGCCCATGACGGTGTCGCCGTACATGTTGATGAGCCGGCGATAGCTGTCGTAGGCGAAGCGCGGATTGTTGGTGAGATGCGCCATGCCTTCGACGACCTTGTCGTTCATGCCGATGTTGAGGACGGTGTCCATCATGCCGGGCATGGAGACTTTCGCGCCGGATCGGCCGGCGACGAGCAGTGGGTTCTTCGGATCGCCGAATTTTTTTCCGGTGGCTTTTTCGACTCGGCACAGATGTTGTTCGACTTCCTGCATGAGGCCCTTGGGAAGTTTTTGGCCGAGGTCGTTGTAGTCCTTGCAGGTTTGGGTGGTGATGGTGAAACCGGGGGGGACGGGAAGACCCATGTTGGTCATGTCGGCGAGATTTGCGCCTTTTCCGCCGAGGAGATCTTTCATCCCCATGTTTCCTTCAGCGCGTCCGCCACCGAAGAAATAGACGCGTTTGATTTTTTGGGAAGGTGGCGATGATTTCGCTGGGCGTTTGGAACGAGATTTGGAACGAGATTTGGTCATTAGTTTTGGCATTTTTAATATCTCCGTTTGGGAAGAAAAAAACTCCGCGAACGAACGAGCGCAGTATAGAAGTGGGGTTTATCAGTGTCAATTTTGCAAAGGGCGAGAGCGCTGTTTTCCAGCGATTTTGTGGGGGTTTTGGGCGATATCAGGGAATGGGCGGCGGGGGGGTTGTTTCCAGGAGCGGGGCGCGCTTGTGAGACTGATTCTCGACGCAGAACGCGAAGGGTATACCAGGGGAGCCAGATCGCGCATCGCCCCGTCACGGCGACGATCGTTCCAAAGACAATTCCTGGGAGTCCCAATTTTCCATATCGGACAAAACAATAACTTAATATGACATTGGCGATGCCGCCGACGAGAACGGAGGCGGTGAAGACGCGCACTTTTCCAATCGCCAGGAGAATGGATCGACCGACGGCGCTGGTGCCGCCGATGACGGTATGGACGAGAACGAATGGAAGAATGGCGCAAGTGGCGGGGAGCGGGCCGCCGAGCCATTGCGTGAACAGGAACGGCGCGGCCAGCCACATGATGGGTGCGGCGACGAGAAGGAGGACGGCGGTGGCGAGGGTTCCGCGGACATAATAGCGGCGGACGGTTGCGATGTTGCCCGCCGCGTGAGCCAGGGCGGTGCGCGGGAGGAGGACGGATGCGAGGGCGGAGACGAGGAGGAGCATTCCGCCGTCGATCTGGACGGCGGGGGTGTAGTCGCCGACGGTTTGCCAGCCGATCAGGCGGGTGATCAGAATGTTATTGGTTGGGGCGTAGAGATAATCGGCCATCTGCGCGGCCACGACCATGCCTCCGAAGGTGAGCAATCTCCAGGCGAGATTCGCCTTGACGCGGGTCCACCAGCGATCGAATACGCCGCTGCCATACCGATGGGAGAAGACGGACCGCAAAGTCAGCAGGAGGATTGACCCGGCAACGAGGGCGAACCCCGTCGCGCGCTGCCAGGGCAAATGCAAAACCCGGATATCGAAGGCTGTGCCGGCCGTCCAGACCACTTCGTGGAGGGTGAGGAGCAGATTGTCGACGAAGATTTTTCCGCAGGTTTGCAGGGCGGCGCCGGGGGCGTCGCTGGCCATTCGAAAGAGGGTTCCCATACCGACGAGGAACATCAGCTCGACAGCGACGCCACCGCTTTCCACGTTGGTGTGCGAGGATCTGAAACTGGCGAGGAAAATGACCAGGAAGATCGCTCCGCAGAGGGAGGTGAGCATCGCCATGGCAAAACCGCTGGCGTAAACCGCCTGCACGGCGGGGGTGCGAATGGCGCGAAGGAGATGATCGTCATGGGGGAGGGATGTGTCGTGCAGAAGGTCGCCGGTGGAGTGCATGGCTTCGGCGGTCATGCGGATGATCGCGGGGCTGAGGCCGATGGCGGCGTATTCGAGAATTCCGACGGTGGATTGGACGAGCCCAAGTAAGGCGAAGGCGGTTTTTCCGGCGACGCGATAGACGATGGCGGTCACCACAATCCACGCGAAGACGCGTGTGAGGGTGACGACGTAAGCGGAGATGATGTCGCGTCGAAGCGTGGAGGCGGTTGCCACAGGGCGGGATACTATAGCGGTTCAGGCGGCGATAGGCATGGGCGCCGCGCCGCGAACGGCGGCGGTGAGATCGCCGGCCCGCAGCGGGCGGGTGGCCCGGCGAATCAGCAGGGCGGCGGCGAGCGCCACGAGGGGCACGATCGGCTGGACGCGCGTATGTCCGCCGATCAGGGCGCCGAATTCGAGCATCACGAACAGAAAGATCGCCAGGCGCGGCATCCAGCGGTCTTCCCAGGGAAGCTCGTCAAATCTAACGCTGCCGGTTCGGATGCGGTCGGCCGCGTAGAGCACCGCGCCGACGCTGATTAGAAGGAGATCGTAATCAAAATAAAACGGCATCAGGAGGGGCATCGAAACGATGGTCGCGGCGATGAGGCGATCCGTGCGCGCGGCCGATCGGGGTTGCTTGAGCGTGTAGGCGATCGCGGCGAGGAGGGCGCCGGCGAATACGGCCTCGCAAATGCCCCAGAGGACCAGAACGATGGGGGCAGTCGGTCCTTCAGCGTGGCCCTGGAACAGAAGCCGCCAGAATCCCTTGAAGGTGATGTGGCGTCCCCACATGTAATGATTCTCTTCGAGCATCCAATGAAGATTTAGGGGCATGTGATAGGCGAACTCGCGCAAGGTGCCGGGTAATGTCAGGACGTTGACGATGACCAGCGCGGTCCCGACCAGCGTGACGCCCAGAATCGCGCGGCGGCCCTGGGAGACGCAAAGCACCAATGCGACGATCGCGCCCAGTTGCGGCTTATAGAAAAGCAGGCCGCAAACGACTCCGGCCAGAAACGACTCGCGCGCCCGCCAGAGGGTGACCACGACGGTCAGCAGGAACAATGAGAAAAATGTGTTTTGTCCGTGGCTGAAGGCCTGGAAAAACGGCAGGGTCGTCGTCATCAGGAGGGGAATGAGCGCCTTGTTCTTCCATCCGCCGGGCAACATTCGCATCAGTAATATGATTGAGCCGGCCAGGCAGAGGCCTCCGAAGCACCACCAGGTCAGAGCGCCTTCGGATAAGGGAGCGCCGCGAAGGGCGCGAACAGCCAAGCCGCGAAGGGGGGGTTCCACCACGGGCCGAAGGAATCGCCCAATTCCAGATTCGCGCCGAGTCCGGTCGTGCGTTCAAATTTTTTGGTGTATTCAAGATCGTAAAGGCGCTCGTAATGCCCGGTCCGGGCGCAGGTGCCGGCGAAATAAAAGGCGAGGAAATCGTGGCCAAGCATGCGGCGGGTGACCGCCTTGTTCTCGGGGACGAAGAAGTTGCCAATGACGAAGGTCAACGCCGCCATGAAGATCAGTCCGCCGGCTTTCCAGAATGTTTTGCGAGTCGGGGGAGTGGAGATTCGGCGCCAGATGCGGGCTCTCAAACTTGGTTTGGGCGGCGCCCCTTCGGGCGGCCGCGCTGGGGCGGAATGGGGCTCGTCGTGGCCGGCGTAGGCAACTTCCATGGGCACAAGAGATATCGGCCCGAATCGGCAGCGCACTTGCCACGGCGACAAAACGCGAGATTGCCCCTTATCGGACGGGTGATTCCTGCGCGGTTGGTTTCGCGGCAGGCTCGAGCGCGGCGGCAATATCGGCGATGCGGATCGGCCATTTTCGCGGGTGAGGCTCGACCACGGTCAGGACCTGCTCCATGGTGTGCACGGCGTCGGAAAGATGATTTCGCTCGGATTGCAGGCGCACCGCCTGGGCGGCATCGTCGTACAGGCGAACGAGAGCGCTCGCCGGCGCAGGAGGCGGGCGAGCAGTCCGATATCGCCATCGGCGGCATCAACGACCGAATAACCAGCCGATCCGAGATGTCCACCCAGTAAATTCAGTTGCAGTGAATCATCATCGACGAGAAGCACTTGCGATGACATGGGTTCCGGGACGGCGTTATAGCCCGAAGATCGTTAGAAATGGGGTGCACCTTTAACATGGCTAGCTATCTGATTTTCAACTGTTAATTCACTTGCGATAGTGCGACAGCTAATCGCGAGCTAATGGGGTGCACCTTATTAATGATTAGTATGCAAACAATAACCTAACGCCAGGGCGGGGAGTGGCAAAAGAGCGCGAAGCGACGGGGGATTATCGGCCCCGTATGACGCAATGGGCCACCGCAATTTGCGACCTTGCATCCTTATCCACAGATTGAGGCGGGCCGATACAGAACTAGTCGTCATTGCCGGAATATCCCGCACGATGCGACTGTTGGAGGGTTTTTGCAGGCGGCGCGGCGCGTGCTCTGGGGAAACAACGTCCCCGGGCTTGAGCCGCGCTGGCGGGAATTTTCTGCCAAGGGTTGATTGCCAGAGGTGCAAAGCTCCGGTGTGGAATGAATAGGTCGCTCGTAGGGAAATTCATGCAATTCGCATGGATCGCTCTGGCCGTCGTGCTGGGCGCCAGCCGGAGTCTGCGCACCGACGAGCCGAGCCGCGAATATCAAGTCAAGGCCGCTTTTGTCTACAACTTCGCACTTTTCACGGAATGGCCGGACCGTGCGTTCACGGACAAGGACAGTCCGTTCGTGGTCGCCGTGATCGGAGCCGATCCATTCGGGAGTTTCCTTCAGCAGACTCTTCAGAACAAGACGATTGCGGGGCGGCCCGTTATTTTGCGACACTTCGATTCACCGGATCAGATCACCGGGTGTCAACTCTTGTTCGTGCCCGCGGCGGAGGACGATCATTTGGATGACATATTCAAACAGGTCGCCGATCAACCGATATTGACGATTGGGGAGACCGACAAATTTCTGGACGCGGGCGGAACGATTCGGTTTCTGCTCGAGGACGGAAAGATTCGATTCGAGATCAGCCCGGACTCGGCGGCCAGAGCGGGTCTGCGGATCAGTTCGAAACTGTTGAGCCTGGCGAAGATTTACCAGAAGCAATAGCAGCCGATTGGTTTGGCGGCCGGAAAAAGCAAAGTATTTATTATGCGTTTGACGGAATCACTCAGCATTCGCGGAAAGCTTGTCGCGGTCTGCATGACGACGACGGGCGTGTCGCTCCTGATCGCGTGCTCGATCATCCTGATGTACGACTACCGCGAAGTGAAGGCCGAGTTTGCCGAAGACTGGATCGCCAACTCGGTTATCATCAGCGGCAATTCGACGGCGGCGGTCAGCTTCAACGACTCCGACGCGGCGACCTCGACGCTGAACGTTCTGGCGTCCCAGCCGGAGCTGGAAATGGCGGGGGTTTACACGGCCAAGGGGGATTTGCTGGCCAGCTTCCGCCGCGCGAATTACAACGGGCAGCTTCCGACGAAAGTCGACATTAATGGCCCCCGCTTCGGCCCCGATTCGTTTGAATTCTCACAGCCGATCGTGCTGAACGGCAAAATGATCGGCCGAACATACATCCGCACGGATCTGCAGGAACTGACGCAGCGGATGCACGCCTATCTGATGGTGTTGTTCACCATCCTGGCCTGCACGATGGGGGCGGCCTACGTGCTTGTTTCCCGGCTGCAGCGGGTCATTTCCGGCCCGATCGTGCATCTGACACAGGTGGTGAAAAAGGTTGCGACCGCGAAGGATTTCAGCGTCCGGGTCAGTCCGGCGCAGGCGAGCAGCGACGAGATCGGCGTGCTGGTGAAGGGTTTCGACGAGATGTTGACGGAGATCCAACAGCGCGACGTTGAACTGACGCGGCATCGGGCGCATCTGGAGGAGGAAGTCAACGCACGGACGGCCGAGCTTTGGTCGACGTTGGAGGAATTGACGATCGCCAAGCGTCGCGCCGAAGAGGCGAACGCGGCGAAGAGCGCGTTCCTGGCGAACATGAGCCATGAGATTCGCACGCCGATGACGGCGATCGTGGGATATTCCGATAGCATGCTGGACCCGGATCAGACGCTGTCGGACCGGCAAGACGCGCTTCAGATTATCCGGCGAAACAGCCAGCATCTCCTGGAGCTGATCAACGACATTCTGGATATTTCCAAGATCGAAGCGGACAAGATGACGGTCGAGCGCATGCCGGCGAATCTGCCGTCGCTGCTGTCGGATATTTTGTCATTGATGCGGCCGCGGGCGCTGTCCAAGGGGCTGGGATTCGAATTCAAAGTCGACGGCCCGGTGCCGAGTTCGATCAAGACCGACAAACTGCGCTTGCGTCAGATTCTGGTCAATCTGCTTGGCAACGCGATCAAGTTCACGGAGCGAGGGACGGTTCGTCTGGGGGTGACGTGCGAAGAAAACAACAAGGCTCTGCTGCTCCAGGTCAGCGACAGCGGGATCGGGATCGCGCCCGACGCGATGGAACGAATGTTCCGACCGTTCATGCAGGCGGACGAGTCCATGACTCGACGCTTCGGCGGCTCGGGCCTGGGTCTGGCGATCAGCCAGCGTTTGGCGAAGCTTTTGGGGGGCGGAATCACGGTGGATTCCACGCCGGGCAAGGGAAGCACGTTCACGGTTCGCGTTGAGATCGGCGACCTCGCGGGGGTCGAGATGATTCACGAACTGACCGAAGCGGTCCTGCCCAAGCCGCAGTCGCATGCGGTTCCAACCAAGAACTGGAGCCTGAAGGCTCGCCTGCTTCTCGTCGAGGACGGGCTGGATAATCAACGCCTGATTTCGACGCTGCTTCGCAAGGCGGGGGCGGAAGTCACGATCGCGGAAAACGGGCAGGTCGGGGTCGATAAGGCCACCGCCGCTCAACAGACCAATCCGTTTGACTTGATCCTGATGGACATGCAGATGCCGGTGCTGGACGGTTATTCCGCCGCCGCGGAACTTCGCCGGCGCGGATTCAAGCAGCCGATCATAGCGTTGACGGCGCACGCGATGTCCGAGGACCGGGCCAAATGCCTCAACGCCGGGTGCACCGACTACATGACCAAGCCGGTAGAAAAGCAGCTTTTGCTGGGGACGATCGCGCAGCACTTAAAGCAACTCGCCGGCGTGGCTCCCTCGGCGCCTGGCCCGGCGGCCGCTGCGTCGCCCTCATCCGCATCTCAAGGCAGCGCGATCAAGAGCGAATTTGCGGGGGATCACGAAATGCAGGAGGTTTTGAGCGAATTCGTCGCGGGACTTCCCGCCCAGGTGAAAAAGCTGGCGGAATATCTCAACGCGCAGAACGTGGACGAACTGCGCCGGGCCGTACATCAAATCAAGGGGGCAGGCGGCGGGTATGGTTTTCCAACCATGACGCAAACGGCGGCAGCCGCGGAGCAGAGCATCAAAGCGTCGGCCCCGATGGAAACGATCGTGGCCCAGGTGAGGGGATTAATGGAATTAATTCGGCACGTTGAGGGTTACAACCCGTCGCAGGAGGGTGGCGCCGTTGCTGCAAAAGATTCTAGTCGTTGACGATGCCCAGCCGATGCACGCGCTGCTTCAGGCCCGGCTGAGCGCCGAGCCGGTCGAGCTGCATTTCGCGCTGGAGGGGGAGACCGGCCTGGAGATGGCCGCCAAGCTCAATCCGGATTTGATTTTGCTGGATATCGACATGCCGCAGCCCGACGGTTTCGAAGTTTGCCGCCGGCTGAAAAGCGATCCGCAAACGGTGGGCATCCCGGTGATCTTTCTCACGGGCGACACCTCGACGGAGAAGAAGATCAAGGGTCTGGAACTCGGGGCAACGGATTACATCACCAAGCCATTCGATGCCGCAGAGTTGCGGGCCCGCATCCGGGCAACGCTCCGCGCCAAATATCTGATGGATCTGCTCTCCCAGCGCGCGCTGATGGACGGATTAACCGGCCTGTGGAACCGGGTTTATTTCGAATCGCGGCTGTCGGGGGAACTGGTGCTGATTCGAAACGCGCACCGGCCGCTGTCGTGCCTGATGGTGGACATGGATCACTTCCGCGATCTGAACACGCAATACGGGCATTTCTTCGGCGATCAGATTTTGCGCCGGCTGGCGCGCATATTGACGGAATGCTGCCGCGCCGATGATGTGGTCTGCCGCTACGGCGGCGAAGAGTTCGTCATTCTTTGCCCGAACGCCACAGCCGAACAAGCCGCCGAATTGGGCGAGCGAATTCGAAAGAAGGTTCAGGAAGAGAAATGGGATCATGATGGGAAGGCGGTGGAGATCACCTGTAGCGTCGGGGTCTCGGACCTGCGGCGCATTCCTCCGCCGGGAATGGTTGAAATGGCCGACCAGGCGGTGACGCAGGCGAAGAATTCGGGCCGCAACTGCGTCGTCATTGCCGGGTCGCAAGGCGCCAAGCGGGGAGCCGCTTAGGGAATTGGCCGACGGACCATGACTGAACCGACCGCCATCCTCCGACTGCCCGTCCTGGCGGCGACCACCGACGCCGAGGGCGTTCGCCAATTGCTTTCAGCAAGCGAAACCGAAATATTTGATATTCAATTTGTCCGGTCCCTGTCCGAGGCGGGGGAGGTTCTGAAATCCGATCGCAAGTCCCTGGTTCTTTGGGTGGATGCGGAGACGATCGACTCGCCGGAATTATTGGCTGCCATCGAGATCCCGATTGTGTTGTACGGGTCCGACGCGCACGCCCGCGGGAAGCAACTTCGGCAAGAGCAATCGCCGCGGCGTTATATCTGGACGCTGGCCCAACCCGCCGACCCGGCGCAGGCGCGGCAGCTTGCGTTGTCTCTTTGCCAGCAGCAGCTTCTCCGCAACAGCACTCTTCACGATTCGCTGACCGGGCTGGCGAGCCGGGCCTTGCTGATCGATCGCGCCACGGCGAGCGTACTGCGCGCCAAGCGCAATCCGGACAATTTATTCGCGATGCTCTTTCTGGATCTGGAGCGTTTCAAGCTTATCAATGACAGCCTGGGGCACGATATCGCGGATCAACTGCTGGTGGAGATTTCCAAGCGCATTCTCACCGTGGTGCGCAGTCTCGATACGGTTGCGCGCGTGGAAGCGGATCAATTGGCTCGGCTGGGCGGCGACGAATTTGTGCTGCTGCTCGATCCGATCAATCGTCCTGAAGACGCCGGGCGCGTCGCGGAGCGATTGCTGCGGGCGATTGCCGAGCCATTTCGGATTGGCGAACTGGCGGTGATCGCCTCGCTGCGGATCGGGATTGCATTCGGCAATTCGGCGACGACGCGCGCGAGACGGTTCTTCGCGACGCCGAGGCGGCCTTGCATCATGCCAAGCGCGACCACAAGCAGCGTTACCGGATTTACAATCCGGATATGCATGCCGCCGCCGTGAAGCGATTGAGCATGGAAGTGGATCTTCGGCAGGCGATCGAGCGGGATCAGCTTTGCCTGCACTATCAGCCGATCCATTCGCTGGCGACGGGGAAAATCGCGGAATTCGAGGCGTTGGTTCGCTGGGATCATCCGGAGCGCGGGCGGATTCCGCCGCTGGATTTCATTCCGCTTGCGGAGGAAACGGGCCTGATCGTTCCGCTGGGTCTGTGGGTTCTGCGCGGCGTGCAAGCAGATGATGCGTTTTGCGCCGCAGGCGGCGGGGATGGATCGCGTGGGCATCGGCGTCAACGTTTCGGGCCGGCAATTTGCCCGTCCGGAATTCATCGAAGACATCCGCAACGTGCTGCGCGACAGCGGGCTCCCGCCCGGACGGCTGTGCCTGGAAATCACCGAAAGCGCCATCATGGAAAACGGCGCCCCGATGCTCGAGGCGCTGCAGGCGATCAGCAGCCTGGGGGTCCGGCTTCATCTGGATGATTTTGGAACCGGGTATTCCTCGATGGGGTATCTCAACCAAATGCCCATCGACGTGCTGAAGATCGACCGGTCATTTGTTACTAAGATCAGCGGGAGTACGACAGGACGTCCGATTGTTCAGGCGATTATCGCGTTGGCCAGGTCGCTGCATATGGAGGTGATCGCCGAAGGCGTGGATAGCGAGCCGATCATGTCCATCCTGACGGGCATGGGGTGCGATTGCGTGCAGGGTTATTATCTCTCCCCGCCTCTTCCGCCGGATAAAACCCTCGAATACTGGCGCAGATTCATGAACTCCCTCCAGCTTCCGATGAGCAACAAAGTCTACATCAGCGAAGCGTCGTAACAATCCCCGATCGCGGTTATCGGACAAGGTGATTTCTGCTGCGGATTACTTCGTGAGCCCGCGAATAATGGCGGTGCGTTTCCCAGTCGATCTTGAAATAAAGCGTTGCTGTTTCCGGGTTAGTCAGCCCGTGGGCATGCGGGAGAAATCCATGCGAGTCGAACAGATTGTGTGGACGCGCGACGGTGCGTCAGCCGCTGAACGGGCGGTAAATCTGGCTCAATCCGCGCAACTGGTATTCGCGTTCGGTAAAACGGATTGCGTAAGAGATTCGGCGCACTTTTTGTCAATTCGCAAGGCCTATCCCAACGCGAAAATTATCGGGTGCTCGACGGCGGGGGAAATCCACGAGCATGAAGTGCTCAGCGACGCGATGGTGGTGACCGCCTGCTGCTTCGAGCGAACTCCGCTACGGCAGGTAACCGTGGAACTCTCGCAATGCGCTGACAGCTACGACGCCGGACGGCGTCTGTGCGCGCTTCTCCCGCGCGGAACTGGCGCACGTTTTCGTTATCTCCGAAGGGGTGAAGATCAACGGGAGCGATTTGGTGCGCAGGATTAACCAAGTATTTGCCGCCGGGGGTTTCGGTGACCGGCGGGCTGGCGGGGGACGGGGGGCGGTTCGAGGAAACGCTCATCTATGCCGATGCACCGGCGAGGTCGGGAATCATCACGGCCGTCGGATTTTACGGGCGATACATCAGAGTCGGTTACGGCTCGCAGGGAGGATGGGATCCGTTTGGTCCAGTGCGCCGAATCACCAAATCCAAGGGGAACGTTCTGCTCGAGCTGGACTCGCAGTCCGCGCTGTCGCTTTACAAGCGATACCTCGGCGAGCATGCGGCGAATCTTCCGGCGAGCGGCCTGCTTTTTCCATTGCATCTTCAGGGAGACGAAAATTCGACGCCGGTGGTGCGTACGCTTCTGGCGGTTGAGGAACGGGGACAGAGCATGACTTTCGCGGGGGACGTGGCGCAAGGGTCGTTCGTGCAGTTCATGCACGCCAATTGCGACGGTTTGACCGGCGGCGCCCGCGGGGCGGCGGAGGCGGCGTGCCATGGGCCTGCCGAGGGGAAAGTGCAGTTGGCGCTGCTGATCAGTTGTGTCGGGAGGAAATTGGTTCTTAAGGATCGCGTGGCCGAGGAGGTCGACGCGGTGCGGCAAATTCTCGGTCCGCAAGTGGCGACGGCGGGTTTTTATTCCTACGGAGAAATTTGTCCCTTTACGCATTCCGGGAAATGCGAATTGCACAACCAGACGATGACGGTCACGACTTTAGGGGAGGAATGAGCCGGCGAAGCGCGCCGGGCTGATTAAATGTCCATGCATCGATTGCTAGAAAGACAAATTCGCCGACATCTGGAACCGGGGGCGCCGATTCCGGCGGCCTTGCAGGCGCTGCTCGACGCGGTGAACGCGGCGTACGAGCAATCGGACGCGGATCGCGCGCTTCTGGAGCGATCGCTCGAACTCAATAGCAAGGAACTGCTGGAGCGCAACCGGCAGTTGCTGAACGCATCGCTGGCCAAGAGCGCGTTTCTGGCCAATATGAGCCACGAAATCCGCACTCCGATGACGGCCATCATCGGGTATGCCGATATGGTTCTCGACTCCGAGCAAACCGAGGCGGAACGGCGCGATTCGCTGCGCGTCATTCAGCGCAACGCCAAGCATCTGGCGGCGCTCATCGATGACATTCTGGATATCTCGAAGATCGAAGCCGACCGGATGACGGTTGAGAAGATTCCGTGCAATCTGTCGCAAATCGTCCACGACGTGGTTTCGACGATGCGGTTCCGGGCGGGGGAAAAGAATCTGAATTTCCATTGCGTCAGTTCCGGGCCGATTCCGAAATTGGTGGTGACCGATCCGGTTCGACTCAAGCAAATTCTGGTTAATGTGCTCGGCAACGCGATTAAATTCACGCAGCAGGGGGATATCACGCTTCAGGTGTCTTGTTTGCCGCGTGCGGATGGGAGCACGATTCGGTGTGAAGTTCGCGATTCGGGGATCGGCATGACGACGGAGCAAATTGCGCGGCTGTTTCAGCCGTTTACGCAGGCGGATGGGTCGATGACGCGCCGGTTTGGCGGCACGGGGCTGGGGCTGGCGATCAGCAAACGGCTGGCGCATCTTCTTGGCGGGGATATTTTTGCCGAATCCAAGCCGGGCGTGGGGAGCACGTTCACGATTCAGATCGAGGGCGGTTCGCTCGAGAGCGCGGAAATGATGCCGGCAATCGAGGAGGAATCAAAGGCGGACGAAACGGCGCGGCAGCCGGCGAAAATGGAACTCCGGTTGAACGGGCGAGTGCTTCTGGCCGAGGACGGAATCGACAATCAGCGGCTTGTCGCGGCGTATCTGCGACGGGCGGGGGCGGATTTTGTCGCGGTTGAGAATGGCCAGCTTGCGCTGGAACGGCGCAGCAGGAGCCGTTCGACGTCATTCTGATGGACATGCAGATGCCGGTGATGGACGGGTATACGGCGACGTCGGAACTGCGGCGATTGGGTTATCAGCGGCCGATCGTGGCGCTGACGGCGCACGCGATGGCGGAGGATCGGGCGAAGTGCCTGGACGCGGGGTGCAGCGAATATCTGACCAAGCCGATCGATCGGCAGGTGCTGATCACGACGCTGGCGGGGTATATGCCGCACTCGTTGGTTGAGCCGCAACATGCGGCGGCGGCGCCGGCGGGATCGGCCAATGGCGATCAATCGCCGCCAGCGCCGGAGGAGTATATGAAGCGGTTGACGGAGGGGTTCGTTGCAGCGCTGCCGCAGCGGGTTGCGCATCTGATGTATCTGCTGGATCAGCGGAATTTGGAAGAGCTTCGGCGGGCGGTGCATCGGCTGAAGGGGTCGGGGGGTGGGTATGGGTTTCCGGTGGTCTCGGAACGGGCATCGGCGGCGGAGGAGATGCTTACGAGCGAGCAGCCTATTGAGAAGATCGCGGAGCAGGTGCAGTCGCTGATTTCTTTGATTCGGAGTATTCAGGGGTATAGTCCGGAGAGGGAGGTTCTCGGCGAGTCTGCGGCGATTGGGGCGGGGAAGAGTTAGGGGCGGGCGCGGCGGTCAATGACGAATGACTAATGTCGCCACGGCGACCCGCGGTGGTGGGATAAATGACGAATCAATGATTGAATGATCAATGTCGGCGGGGGCGGTTTCGGCCAAAAGGTAACACTTTGGTTGTGATTGGGCGGTTAGGGGAGAGCGGGGATTGAGGGGATGTATAGTTTATATTTAACAGACTTTGGAATAGTTGCTGGTTGGTAGTTGCCAGTTGTCAGTGGGGGAAATCCGAAACCAGAAATCAGAATGACGAATCTGTCCGCAGGCGAGTCGCCATGGCAGAAGCCGGAATGACTGAGTGATGAACGGTAGAGGCGCGAAGGCACGGAGGGCGGGGGCGAAGGCTGGGGGCGTTTCGGTTTTGATTATTCTTCCGCCGGCGATGCGGCGGGCTCAAACCGTCCTTTGCGGCCCGGCTTGTCGGACCGTGATTTCGATACGAAACTTGCGTGGTTGTAAAATCGCGCATTCATCCTGTCGCACTACAATAGGGCCCTCTATGAATGAACAACTTTGGTCGGTGGTCATTGGCGGTGCAATAGGAATTGCAGGGAGTGTTGGCAGTCTGGGTTTCAACAATTGGCTGACAGACCGTAGTCGGCGTCGAAGCATCGCCAAAGCCTTTCAGGGTGAAATTGGAGCAATCCTCGATATCGTGCGACGTCGGCAATATCTGCGCGATCTGGATTGGCTAATCTCTGAGTCCGGAAATCAAAATATGCCGATCAAGTTTTCAGTTCTCATCGCTCAAAGCTATTTTCGGGTCTATGAAACGAATACGAAGCATCTTGGCTTACTACGCGGCGATCTCCCGCGCCAGATTGCTCGTTTCTACACGTACGCAAAATCTCTTATTGAAGACGTTGGAATCACCGACTCTACCCAGCCAGCACACGTTTCATCTTTGGAGCGGCTAACTGAAACGCGAGATATTCTTCGAGAACTTCTCGAAATTGGT
Source organism: uncultured Phycisphaerales bacterium (assembly GCA_963844715.1). Taxonomy (GTDB): domain Bacteria; phylum Planctomycetota; class Phycisphaerae; order Tepidisphaerales; family Tepidisphaeraceae; genus UBA1161. The sequence continues at coordinate 265,065 of CAWJPJ010000008.1, forward strand.
GAACGACTGGCAACTCAATTGAATTCGTCGCGATGACCAGTGTAGGAACAGACGCCATGATTCCAAAGCGGATTGGCGGTTATGCAGGGCGGACCCTTCGAGTTGCCTCAGGGCAGGCACGCTTCGCGAGAGCCGTCGAGCAGATGATCGGTTAAGCAGGAGGGGAGACGGCCCCTCACCCTTCCCTCTCCCCGAGTACAGGGCGAGGGTACAAATGCGAAAATGCCGCTCATCGTCCGGCGGAAACTAGCGGGGGCACGGGGAGAGGTGATTAGTCGCCATTCTGTTGTTACGCTTTTGGGGAGGTTTCTAGGTTTGCGTCCTTAGCGGTGTGCTCCCACGGCAGCGCCGTGGGCGTTCGGGGGACCTTCGCTGGAAAGGGCGTGGTATATGTTGTCAATCCGGTAGTGCGAGCACGTCTAGAAACTAGAAGCTAGAAGCTGGCGGTGTCGCATAGCACGTCAATGGTTCTAGAGGCTAGAAGCTAGGTGCTAGAACCTAGGAGCTAGAGACTAGAGGCTAGAACGGGACCGATTAGTCGCACTAAGCTAGAAGCTGGAAGCTAGAGCCTGAAGATCAGTCACATAAAACGTCTATGCAGAGGATATACATTTTGTTGTTTCGGGAATCTCTGAAGAACGTGCTGATGGTGCGGCAGAGATTTCCTGTGGCCAGGGAGACGTAGGGGTCGGTGGTGTATTTTTGTAGCTCTACGTCCAGGAGCACGTAGTAGTATTCTTTCAGGGAGTGATCGGCGCCGGGGGGGGCGGGGCGGAACATGACGCCTTTGGTTCTCGGGGGGAGGCGGGGGTTGCAGACTGTGGTGCTGATTTGGGCGCCGGATTCGTCGAGGACGTAGACGCATTCGACATTGGGGTAGCCGGCGATGATGTAGCCTAGGACTACGTCGAATTCCTCGAAATTGCAGCGGGTGAGCTCGCAGAGGATTTCGTTGAGGATGATGTTGAATCGGCGGTGCTGGAGCTTGCGCTGATTGATGCGGTCGATCATGTAGGATTTGTAGCGGCGGCCTAGGGCGATGACGCGACTGCCGGCGTCGGAGCAGGAGAGGGTGGAGGAGGGGGAGGGGCGGCCTAGGAAAAAGCCCTGGAGCAGGTCGGCGCCGAGTTCGAGGGCGGAGATGGCCTGGCGTTCGGTTTCTACGCCTTCGGCGACGACTAGGGCGCCGATGCGGCGCGAAAGTTGGACCAAGGCTTTGAAAGTTTCCTGGCGGTGATAATCGTTTTCGATATCGACGACTAGATTTCGGTCGGCTTTTAACACGTCGGGTTTGATGAGGGGGATTCGGTCCAGGTTGGAATAGCCTACGCCGACGTCGTCTAGGACGAGCAGGAATCCCTCAGCGCGGAATGATTCGAGCAGAATTCGCAGTTGCTCGGCGTCATCGAAGGCGCTTTCGAGGATTTCTATTGCGATATTGCGCGGGCTGAGATTGAGGGCGCTGATTTCCCTCAGCAAGTCGCCGATGCTGTCGACTTCTCGGGCCAGGACGGAGGCGGTTACGTTTAGGAAAAGGATCAGGTCCTCGGGGCGATTTAAGTTTGCGAAGGTGCGCAGGGCGGTGGAACGGCAGGCGAGTTCCAAATCCTGGGTGAGGCCTTCGGCTTCGGCCATTTGAAAAAGCTGGATGGGAGGGATGAGGTCGCCGGATTCGGTTCTGCCGGCGTAGTTGCCTCGGGAGAGGGCTTCGAGGCCGATAATTCCGCGCGAGAGGGCTTCGACGCCGACGACGGAGCGTTGCCGGGCGGAGAGGATGGGCTGGAAGAAGGTGACGACGCCCTGAAAATCGAGAATTTGCCTGACGGTCGCTGGGCAAACGGCGCCCTGCGGCAATGGCGCGGCAATGGACATGGTGGCAACTCGAAGAAAAGACCAGCGATCCCCCGCGGCGCAACATCCGCCGACGAATTGCGGGATTCAGGATGAAGCCGGGGCGGAATGAGCAGGACCCCGATCAATCCGATTGGTTCATTTAGTGTATCGGAATAATCAAATGGATAAATCAATTGGGATCGCGCTAAACCACAAATGGGGTGCTGGGTTTTGGGGCAGGGATTTGATATGGGGCATCCGCGGAGTGAAACCCGAAGCCCGAAACCAGAAATCCGAATCAATGACCGAAACCAGAATGACGAATGTCGCGGTGGGAAACGGTCTAAGAATGATTCGAGGGGTGGTAGGGTTGGTTATTGCGGAAGAGGGTTAGGCGGGTTTGGATTTTTTTTGCCAGGTCGGTGTTGCCTGCGGCTCGGGCCAGGTTTAAAGCGGTTTGGGCGGTGTTGACGGCGGCGGGGAATTGGCCGGTGGCGGCGAGGGCGACGGAGAGGGTGTCGGGGAAGGTGGGGTCGGCGTTGTCGGTGAGTTGGCAGACAAATTGGGCGAGGGCGACGGTGCGCGGGGGATCGCCGCCTTGGGAGGGGTCGGTGACGGCCAGGGCCCAGGCGAAATTGTTCAGGACATTGGGGGAATCGGGTTGGAGTTGCAGGGCCTGGTTCCATTGGATGATTGCGGCCTGGGGATTGCCTTGTTGCCAATAGGTTTCGGCGAGGTGCTCGTGGGCGTCGCCGTCGGCGGGGGTGATTTGTAGGGCGTGCTGGTAGTTTGCGATGGCCTGATCGTATTTTTGTTGAGCGGAGAAGACGTTGCCTAGGCCGTCGTAGGCGTCGGTGTAGTCGGGCTTGAGTTGGATGGCTCGCTGGTAGTTTTGGATGGCTTGGTCGAGGCGGCCGTGTCCGGCGAGGGCGACGCCCAGGTTGTTGAAGGCGATCCAGGCGGTGGGGTTTTTGTTGGCGGTGTCGCGCCAGAGCGTTTCTTCGCTGGCGAAGACGTAGGTGCGGGCGCGGGTGAGGAGGCTTAGAAAAAAGACCACGGCGAGGGCGGCGGTTAGTTCGGCGTAGCGCCAGTTCGGGCTTGCGCGTCGCCAGAGATTTACGGCGGCGGCGGCGATGAGGGCGAGGAGGCCGATCTGGGCGGGGTAGAGCCATTGATCGGCGATGCGCGAGAAGGCGTGGTAGGACTGGTGGAAGAAGCCGAGGATTGGGAAGAGCACGACGGCGAAATAGCCCAGGCCGAAGAGGAGGGGGCGGGCCCAGCGGTTGCGGTTCTGCCACAAAACGGCGAGGCAAACGAGGGTGGCGAGGATGGGGATATAAGTTGCCGGGCGCGTGGGGCTCATGGTCCAGTTGGGATAGACCATCATGAGGTTCAGGGGGAAGAGGGTTTTGGCTATATAGAACCAGAGTGCGCGGCAGGCGATGGCGAAGCGAACGAAAAAGGATTCGGGCGGGGGCGGGGCTCCCTGTAGATGAACGAATCTTTGCTGGGCGATTGTGACGATGGCGGCGGCGAGGGAGAGGGCGAAGAAGGGGAAGGTGCGGAGAAGATCGGATCGATCGATGCGGCGGCGCCGCCACCAGGCGAGTCCTAGCAGGACGACGGGGGCGGTGACGATGGAGGTTTTGCTGAGAAGGGCGAGGGCGAAGGCGAGGAGGGCAAGGGCGTACCAAATCCAGCGTGGGCGCTGGTCGAAGATCAGATAGAAAAAAATGGCGGCGGCGCAGAAGAAGACGGAGAGGGTGTTCTTCTGCTCGCTGATCCAAGCGACGGTGGCGACGTTGACGGGATGGATTGCGAAGAGAAGGGCGGCGAGAAAGGAGCCGGGGGTTTTTAGTTTGCGGAGGACGAACCAGATGAGGAGGACATCGAGGGTGTGGAGAGCGATGTTGACGGCGTGATAGCCTGCGGGGCTGGCGCCGAAGAAGCGCCACTCGATCCACCAGGCGGAGTAGGAGACGGGCCAATAGTCTGGGGCTTCGGAGGTGAGCCAGATGCGGTGGAGGCCGTCGTCGGCGTGGATGAGGGTGCTGCCGGTGATGAGGGCGGGGTCGTCGAAGACGAAGCCGTCGTGGAGGGTGGGCCAGTAGATGAGCCAGATGATTAGGATGAGGAGGGAGCCGGTCAGGAGATCGGATTTGTGCGCGGCGGTTGTCGGAACTTGGGCGGGCGTGAAAGAGGGACGGGCGGGGTGGATTTTCATCAATATAAATACAGAGCAGTAGAGCAGTTAAGCAGTAGATCGGTCGCCGCGGCGACCTCTGTTCGCTGCGCGAACAACGGAGAGGGTGGGATTCGAACCCACGAAGCGGTTTAAGCCGCTTACAGCATTTCCAGTGCTGCTCCTTCGGCCACTCGGACACCTCTCCAAAGGATGCGATGAGGGGAATATTACAGGGGCAGGGGGGGAGTAGAAAGCGGAGGGGGAGGGGGGAGAGGGTGTGAAGAGTGTGAAGGGTGTGAAGAGTGTGAAGGGGGCGCGGGGGGGAAAATTTATTGTGCGGGTTTTTGGGAGCGGATTCGTTTGGCTAGGGCGGTGGGGAGTTCGGGGTTGGAGAGGAGGTGGGCCATTTGGTCGTCGAACCAATTCTCTAGTTCGGTTTGGGGGGAGCCCTGGTGGCCGGCGATGATTTTTCGGGCGGATTTTATCAGGTCGGGGCGCTCGGCTTTAAATTCGTCGTCGGTCATTTTGCGGGCGCGGTCGAGGAGGGCGCTGATTTTGTTGATGAGATCGGGGTGGCCCTGGGGGCCGTCGCCGAAGCAGAGGAGGACTAGCTGGGTGGTGACCCGGTCGCGGAGAGCCACGTAGTCGTCTTCGGTGGCTTTGCGGGAATCGTCGAGGGCGCTGGCGACGGTTTCGTCGGCGTCGGGGATTTCGGCGGCGTGAAGGGCGATGAATTTCACGTATTGCGTGGTGCTGAGGATTTCGCTCACGGCGGGGGCGACGGCGCGGGCGGAGTCGGAAAGAGAGAAGGCGGCTTCGGAGGGAGCGGGGTTGCCTTTGGCGCGGTCGAAATCGGCGCGGGCCTGGGTGATTAGCGTGTCGTCGCCGGCGGCGAGGGCGTTACGCAGATTCAGGAGGGCGTCTTGATAGGGCTGTGAGACGGCTGGGTCGTCGGGGGTGATATAGGTGGGGTCGGCGCAGCCTGCGGAGAGCATTTGGATTTTTCTTAGTTGGCCGGGGGTCAGGTTGAGTTCGTCGAGGGTGGTCAGGGCGGAGGATTGGAGTTGGAGCTGGGAGATGGAATCGGTTGGGGCGGTCGTGGCGTCGGCGCGGGAGTTGGTCGAGATGGTGAGGAGAGTGAGGGCAAATGCGAACGAAAGAATGAGGGGTTGGATGCGCATGCGAGATCCTCCGGGGTGGGGGTATTTTACTTGCTGCGATAGAGAGTGGAAAGCGGAGAGTGGGCGGGTGAATGACGAAAGGGGCGATAAATGAGTCCCTCACGCTTTCCCTCTCGCCCGCGGTCCGAAGGCAGGGAAACGATGTTTGCGTGCGACGGTTAGTTGGCGACCTGGGCTACGATTTGGCGATGGGCTTCGGCGGGGGGGACCTGTTCGACGTGGCCGTCCATGTAAAGGATTTGGACGTCGACTGGGCCGATGGCGAGGTCGGGGCGCTGTTGCGCTCGGTGTTTTTTTCGTAGAGGATGATGATTTTTGGGTCTTCGCCTTCCACGTGGTCGGCACCGAGGTAAACGAAATCCGTGTGTTGGATGACCCATTGGGCCTGCTGGTCAGGAGTCAGTTGGGTGTAGTTGGAGGGGGGAGATTCGCCGTGGGGCATGGACGGGCATAAGAAATCGGTGATGGGGGTACTTTGGATTTTGAGGAGTGCGCCCAGGTCGGGGGGATAGCGACCTCTGTTGTTGTTGGCATAGGCGAGAAGAGCTTGGCCGATTTGGCGCATGTTGCTGGCGCAGTGCACGCGGTTCGCGGTTTGGGAAAATTCGCGCCAGATCATGAACGCCATTGTCAGGATCGGGGAAAAGACGAGCAGGAGGATGATCGTGATGATGATTCGATTTTTTCCTCGGCGATTGGCGGGGCGTTGGGGAGGCGCGGGGATTGTCATGAGCGGACTGGTTGGGGAATTATTCGTTGGGTCCTGTTCGTTAAAAATACCTTCGGGATGGGGGGAATGCGCGGATCGATCCGGTGGTGCGAGCACCACCTGCTTCGCGGGGAATTGAGTTTTAGTGGGTAGATAGTCGGGAGTAGAAAGACGGCCCCTCACCCGCGCTGCGCGAGAATAGTGGAACGGTGGAACAGTCGAGCAGGAGGGAAGGCTGCCCCTCACCCGGCCTCTCCCCGTGAGTACACGGGGAGAGGGGTAAGAGGGGAAGATTGTTATTCGACGGTGACGCTTTTGGCCAGGTTTCTGGGTTTGTCTACGTTGCAGCCTCGGGCTACGGCGGCGTGGTAGGCGAGGAGTTGCAGGGGGACAACCGTTAGCAGCGGTTGGAGGCATTCCAGGGTTGGGGGGACGTGGATGATGTGGTCGCTGTAGCGGCGCATGCTGGTGTCGCCTTCTGTGGCGACGACGATGACGTGGCCGCCGCGGGCTCGGACTTCTTCGATGTTGCTGATGACTTTTTCGTATTGGAGGCCTTTGGGGGCGACGAAGACGACGGGCATGCCTTCGTTGATGAGGGCGATGGGGCCGTGCTTCATTTCGGCGGCGGGCATGCCTTCGGCGTGGATGTAGCTGATTTCCTTGAGCTTGAGGGCGCCTTCCAGGGCGACGGGGTAGTGGTAGCCGCGGCCGAGGAAGAGCCAGTTTTCCTTGTCGCAGAATTTGAGGGCAATGTCTTTGATGGCGTCGCTCTGGTTCGAGGACGGTTTGCATCTGGGCGGGGATGGCGGTGAGGCCGTCGATGATTTCCTGGCACTGGCTCTGGCTCATGTATTTGCGGCGGCCGAGGTAGAGGGCGAGCATGGTGAGGACGACGCACTGGCAGGTGAAGGCCTTGGTGCTGGCGACGCCGATTTCCGGGCCGGCGTGGAGGTAGATTCCGCCGTCGACTTCGCGGGCGATGGTGCTGCCGACGGAGTTGACGACGCCGAGGCAGAGCGCGCCTTTGTCGCGGCCTTCGCGGAGGGCGGCGAGGGTGTCGGCGGTTTCGCCGCTTTGGCTGATGGCGACGAGGACGGTCCCTTCCTCGACGATGGGGTTTCGGTAGCGGAATTCGCGAGGCGTAGGTGCATTCGGTGATGACCTTGGCGAGATCTTCCATGAGATAGTCGCCGAGGAGGGCGGCGTGCCAGGCGGTGCCTTGGCCGGTGAGGATGAACCGGCGGGCGTGGAGGAGCTGGCGGGTGAATTTTGCGAGGCCGCCGAGGACGATGCGTCCTTCTTTTATTTCGGCGCGGCCACGGAGGCAGTTTTCGACGGCAACGGGCTGCTCGAAGATTTCCTTGAGCATGTAGTGCTCATAGGAGCCGAGTTCGTAGGCTTCGAGCTTGTTTTCGAGCTGGCTGTAGACGGGGTTGACGTCGGCGTCGTCGATGGTGACGGTGGTGAGGCCTGTGGGTCGGAGTACGGCCATTTCATTGTCGTTGAGATAGATGACCTGGGTGGTGTGCTCGACGATGGCGCTGGCGTCGGAGGCGGCGATGTATTCGTCCTTCCCGACGCCGACGATGAGGGGGCTGCCTTTGCGGGCGACGACGAGGGTGTCGGGTTCATCCTTGCAGATGACGGCGATGCCATAGGTGCCTTCGACCTGGCGGAGGGCGGCCTGGACGGCGCGCTGGAGGAGCGAGGCACCGGCCGGGAGGTGATTTTTGATTTTCAATTCGGCATGGATGTCGGCGATGAGGACGGCGAGGACTTCGGTGTCGGTCTGACTGGAGAAGACGTGGCCTTTTTCAGCGAGGAATTGTTTGAGGGCGACGTAGTTTTCAATGACGCCGTTGTGGACGACGGCGATCTGGCCGGAGTCGTCGACATGGGGATGGGCGTTGCATTCGGTGGGAGCACCGTGGGTGGCCCAGCGGGTGTGGGCCATGCCGATGTGGGCTTTGGGGAGCTTGTCGGCGTGGTTGAGGGAATTTTCGAGGACGGAGATCCTGCCGACGGCGCGGCGGATGTGGAGGTGCTGGTCGGCGTCGATGACGGCGATGCCGGCGGAGTCGTAGCCGCGATATTCCAATCGCTTAAGCCCTTCGATAAGAAGGGGTTGGGCGAGTTTTTTCCCGACATAGGCAACGATACCACACATAACAGCCTCCTGGAGACGCCGCGGTCCCTGCGGCGTCTGAAGGTTCAAGTGTATCCCGCAAAGCGCCGGCGGCAAGGCGACGGCGTGTTATGGGACGGAGCGGAATTGCGCTTGACGTTACAGAGGCGCAATAGGAATCTGTCGGTCATGGGCGAATCACTCTTCACAAAAATCATCGAGCGGAAGATTCCTGCGAAAATCGCCTATGAGGACGACAGATATATCGTCATTCATGACATCAATCCGCAAGCGCCGGTCCATGTGTTGGTGATCCCGAAGAAGCAAATTGCAACACTGAACGATCTGATGGAGGGGGACCAGGAGCTGGTCGGGGGGTTGCTCCTGGTGGCGGGTAAGGTGATGAAGGAGATGGGGCAAGAGGAGTACCGCACTGTGTTTAATTGCGGGGAACAGGCGGGGCAGACGGTTTTTCACCTGCATTTGCATGTTTTGGCGGGGCGGGTGTTTAGTTGGCCGCCGGGGTAGCCGTGCTAGAGCAGGAGGGGAGGTCGCCACGGCGACCCTTCGGCAGGCGAGCAGGTGGGCGGAGGAGCAGGTGGGCGGATTTTGTCACGCACGTCTTTGGCGGTCGTCTGATTGGCGGATACTTTCACCAACGAAGGGTTCGTCATGGTCGGAACATTATTGCAGGCGGAAGATTGCTCGGATGCGGAACTGGTGGCGCAGAGCCGGCGGGGAAGCCGGGAGGCGTTTGGGCGGATCGTGCGGCGCTATCAGGGGATGATCGCTGGGTCGGCGTATTCGGTGTGCGGGGATCTTCATGTCAGCGAAGACGTGGCGCAGGAGACATTCCTGGCGGCGTGGAAGAGCCTGTCGGGTTTGAAGGAACCGGGGAAGCTTTCGCCGTGGCTGTGCCAGATCGCGCGGCGGAAAGCGCTGGATCATCAGCGAACGACATCGCGCGGGAAGAATCGGTTGGCGCGATTGTTTCAGATGGCGCCTAGCCGGGGGACGGCGTCGACGAGGGAGGAGGCACTGAGTGAGGAAGAGCGGGAGATGCTGTGGCGGTTTTTGTCGGAGCTGCCGCAGCCCTATAGGGAGACGATGGTGCTGTATTACCGGAAGGAGCAATCGACAGGAGCGGTGGCGCTGGCGATGGAGACGACGGAAGAGACGGTTCGTCAGCGGCTGGCGCGCGGGAGGGGGATGCTGCGGGAGCAGGTGGCGGTGACGCTGGAGCGGAATTTGGTTCGGTCGGCGCCGAGCGGTGCGCTGGCGACGGCGATTATTGCGGGGCTGCCGCCGCTGGCGGGTCAGGCGGCGTCGGGGACGCTGGGGGTCGCGGCGAAGGGGACGGGGGCGCTGTCGGTGAGTTTATTCATGTGGTTCACGGTGCTGTTCGGGCCGGTGTTGGCATTTGGATGCGGGATCGGGGGGATTCGAGCGGCGATGCGAGGGGCGGCGCTCTGGGGGCAGCGGTGGTTCATCGCGGGATTCGGGGTTGCGGTGACGATTTGCGTGGGGGCGGTTTATTTCGTCTACGCATTTTCGCCGTCGTTTGTCACTCACCATGACCGGAACGGATACCGGCAGATGGGGGTCATGCTGGCGATCACGGCCCTGGGGACGGCGATCATTATCTTTGGGCGGAGCCGGTTGAAATCTTTTGGATTGAGCGCGGTGGCGGGGGCAAGTTCGGCGGCGGAATCCTGCGGGCCGAAGAAAATGTCGATCTGGCTGATTCTGGCGGTCGTGATGAGCAGCGTCATGTGGATGTTCCGGTTCGCATGGCAAGCCAACGACTGGGAATCGCTTGGATTGCTTTCGGGCGTGACGGGGCTATTGGTGCTTGGGGCGATTTATTGCTGGAGACACGGAAGTTTCATGGTTCGGCAGACTTTCACTTTTCTGTTTGTGCCGATGGTGGCGGTGTTCACGATGCTGATGGTGGACTGGCGGATGCCGTACTGGGACAGCATCATGTTTCATCGATCAGTGCCGATTCCGATTTCGTCGAGGTCGCTGGCGCTGATGGGCGTGTTCTTCGGGTGCGTGGCAATATATGTGATTGCACTGACGGGGAAGCGGCGACGGAATCATCCATAAAGTATAAATCGGTTGACGAATATCGACCTTCTGACAAATCGATTTCATCGCGCTCTATTGCAAATGTTGCAGTCGGGCGGGAAATGGGCGGCGGGAGAATTTGTCGCGCCGCTCACAAGGTGGGCCGCGTTGAATAGCGGCGATATTTCGGGGGAAAATGTGCGGAGGTGGTCAAATCATTATGGTGCAGGTGCGGGCGAAAATCGTTAATAATTTGTTAATTCGCGGATTTGCCTGTGATCGGACATCCCCGACATTTAGTCTTGTGGGTCGGCCTATTAGGGTAGGAGAGTCGGAGAGGGTATGCGCGGGCAAATTCGGTTTGGGTTGGCCGCGACGGTGGCGGTTGTTGTGTCGTTCATGGGGTCGACCGCACGGGGTGATATTACGAATTGGAATTTGTGGGATCCGGCGGGGGACCAGGTTGCGCTATCGCCGAGCAATTGGCAGAATGTGGAGGGCTCGGATTACAGCGTGATGCTGAGCGGGACGGATACGGGGGCGGGCGTGGTGGACGGGAGTTTCACGACGGATTCTGATCTCGATCCGAGCCTGTTTCTGAGCAACTCGGTGGTGAACGATTCGGCGTGCGCCGTGGTCGGCGTATCAAGTGGCGGTGGTGCTGAGCAGTCCGTTTACGCTGTCGAGCATCGCGGCGACGACGCCGGCGGACTGGACGTATACGTCGGATGCGGAAATGTTGAATGCGACCGGCCCATACGCCGGGCAGTACGAGCAGATTCTAAACTTCTCGGGTCCGGACAATGTTGCGCCGTCGGGGACATTTGCGTGGCAATATAATATTTCTTTTTCTGGGGCGGAGTCGTTTGCGTTCACGCAGGTGTTGTCGCCTACGGAGGTGCCGGAGCCGGCGAGTTTGAGTTTGCTGGCGGTGGGCGGGCTGGGGTTGCTGGGGCGACGGCGGCGATTGGCGTAAGGGACTTGCGCGTGCGCCACGGCGACCAAGGTCGCCCGCTAAAGGGTTTGCTCGTGCGTTGATTAGTGGGCGGCGGGGGTTTGTAGGGCTCGGCGGACTTCGATCAGGAGTTGGTCTACCTTGAAGGGTTTGAAGAGGACGGCCTGGAGGCCTTCCTGGCTGGCGCGGACGATGCTGTGATTGGGGTCGTAGCCGAAACCGGTCATGAGGATGACGGGCATGGCGGCATTTCGTTTGTGGGCGGCGGCGAAGACATCGTAGCCGCTTTTGTCGGGCATTTTGATGTCGCTGATGACCAGGTCGTAGTGGGCCTGGTTGAGATCGGCGATGGCTTCGGCGCCGTTGGCGGCGGTGGTGACCATGGCGTGATATTTGCGCAGGACGTCGCAGATGGTGTTGCGGATGTTGGGTTCGTCGTCGGCGACGAGGATGGACATGCCGCCGATGACGGGGTCGGCTTCGCCTTTGACGTCGGCGGCGCCGAGGACGGTGTTGGGTCCTTCGGCGGCCTGGCGGAGGGATTTTCGGATGATGCCGACGTTGTCGAGGATCTGCTGGAGGCGGGTGCGGAGATCGTCGTGGCCGATGTAGTCGTCCATGAGGGCGCTGGCGTCGGAGGCGATGTCGTTGAGGGGGCCGGCGGCTTCGGAGCAGACATTGTCGGCGATTTTGTGGCTGGTGCTGACGCGCTCGACGACCATGAGATCGAGAATATTCAGGGCGACGGCGACGTAGCGGCCGAAGATTTCGGCGAACTGGCGGTCGTCCTCGTTGAAGGCGGCGCGGTGGCGGCTTTCGATGTTGAAGATGCCGATGACTTTGTCGTGGAGGCGGAGGGGGACGGTGAGGCTGCTCTTGGCGCTTTCGAGGCCGGTGACGTAGCGGGGGTCGCGTTCGACGTCGGGGCAGATGTAGCTGCGGCCGGTGGAGGCGACGTAGCCGCTGATGCCGTGGCCTTCGGGTTCGGCGAAGAGATCGATGCAGAGGGCTTCCTGGGGGAGGCCGGCGCTGATGACGAGTCTCGAGCTTGTTGGTTTTGCGATCGAGGAGGCGGATGGCGAAGTGATCGAAGTGCATGAGATCGCGGGTGAAGCTGATGATTTTGTCTTCGAGGAGGCTCGAGGCGCTGGCCGACGTTCATGCCGGCAGAGGGCTTCGCCTTCGAGGCGGACGAGTTCGCGGCCGGCGTTGTCGATGGCGTCGATTTTCTGCTGGAGGCGGCGCGTGCCGGTGGCGTCCCAGACGACGGCGACGACCTGGACGACCTGCCCGCGGGGATTGATGACGGGGGAGGCGATCAACTCCATGTACTGCTGGTCTTCGATATTGAGGGCGTAGCGTTTGGAACGGCTGAAGGCGGGGGCGTCGGCGGGCTGGGGGCTGACTTGCTTGCTGAAAATATCGAAGGCTTCCTGACAGGTGCGGCGGATTTTTTCGTGAACGCGGGCGGGCCAGGCCTGCATCTTTTTGTTCATCCAGTTACAGCGGCCTTCGCCGTCGACGATGCAGACGCCTTCGCCGATGGTGTTGAGGATGAGATGGGCCTGCTGGCTGATGAGGGCGCGTTCGAGGGGGAGGAAATCGGCGGCTTCGGAGAAGACGCCGGTGAACTGGTCGGTCTTGATGAGTTCGAGGGCTTTTTCGATGGAGCCGGTTTCGACGATGTCGCACTGCAATCGAAGGGAATCGATCGCGGCGGCGTTGACCGTGGCGGGATTAGTCAGGACTAATACTTTATTCCGCGGAACTTCCAATACACCCTATCCTTAAGCGGCGGTGGTTGAAGACCTTGGATTGTAATTAACGCAACATTACTCCGCAAAACAAAAAGTCTTCACACCCCATTATTCTTCGGCCGGAAGGGTTGGGGGATCAAGGTGGCGGAAAACAAGTGTGGTTTTTCGGCGGAACGCTCTTCGATCCCCGCAGCCCCCCTCCCATCGTGCCGAAACCAGCGGAAGGGGGCAGGGGGTGCTCCCCCGGAGTACCGGTAGAGGGGAATCAGGGATGCAGCATTCGGGCGGCGCCGTGTGCCAATAATTGGTCGCAAACTTTCGCTACGATCTGGGCCTCGAAGTGGGGGGCTTCGGCGGAGGCGGAAATGATGGGGGGCTCGCCGTCGCGTTGGCCGACGACGGCGCGGACGCGGAAGGTGCGGCCGACGAACTCGGCGAGGGCGGCGATGGGGGAATGGCAATCGCCGTCGAGGATTCGGACGATGGTGCGTTCGAGGGTGGAGCAGAGGTGGGTTTGGCCGTCGTCGAGGGGAGCGAGGAGTTCGGCGGTTTTGGGGTCGTCCTGGCGGCATTGGAGGGCGAGGACGCCTTGCCCGGGGGCGGGGAGGATTTCCTCGGTGGGGATGGGGTGCATCCAGGGTTCGAGGAGGCCGGCGCGGCTCGATGCCGGCGAGGGCGAGGATTAGGGCATCGAATTCTCCGGCGAGGAGTTTTTTGACGCGGGTGTCGATGTTGCCGCGGATGGGGAGGATATTGAGGTCGGGGCGGAGGGCGAGAAGCTGGCAGCGGCGGCGGAGACTGCCGGTGGCGACGCGAGCGCCGTGGGGGAGATCGCGCAGAGTTGTTGCCGTCTTGGAGATGAGGAGATCGCGCGGGTCGTGTCGGCGGGGGGTGGGGCGATGCGACAAGTTGGATTGGGCGACGAGGGGCATGGTCACGGGGACGTCTTTATAACTGTGGACGGCGAGGTCGATCTCTTTGGCAAGAAGGGCTTGCTCGAGTTCCTTGACGAAGAGGCCTTTTCCGCCGGCGTCGGCGAGGGAGATGTCGGGCAGTTGGTCGCCGGTGGTTTTGATGATGATGGTTTCGATTTTGAGATGGGGGTGAAGGGCTTGGAGATCGGCGATGACGAGCGCGGCTTTGGGCGAGGGCGAGGGGGCTGCCGCGGGTTCCGAGCCGGAGTGTGACAGGCGCAGACATCATCGTTATCTTAGCCGCCGATGGCGGGGCGTGTCTTTATTACCGGCGGGAGCGGATTTGTGGGGTCGGCCGTGGTCGGGGAGCTGGTCGGGCGCGGGTATGGGGTTAATGCGCTGGTGAACCGCAGGACGATAGCGGCGGGGGAAAATGTTCGGTTGATCCAGGCGAGCGTTTTTGACGGGGGGGCGCTGGATGAGGGGATGACGGATTGTCAGGCGGTGATTCATCTGGTGGGGATCATCATGGAGAAGCCTGGGGAGGGGATTACATTTCAGAAGATGCATGTGGAGGCGACGCGATGGGTTGTGGAGGCGGCCTGGCGGAAGGGGGTTCGGCGGTATGTGCATATGTCGGCGCTGGGGACGGGGGCGGAGGCGATATCGGATTATCACAAGACTAAATGGCGAGGCGGAGGAGCTTGTGCGGGGGAGCGGGTTGGATTGGACGATTCTCAGGCCGTCGGTGATTCATGGGGCGCGGGGCGAGTTTATGAAGATGGTGGCGGGGTGGGCGCAGGGGGACGAAGCGCGCCGTTTTTTTTCATGCCTTATTTTGGGAAGGGGTTGCTGGGGCGCGGGGGGGCGGGGTTGGTGCAGCCGGTGTATGTGGAGGATGTGGCGCGGGCGTTTGTGGATTGTTTGGAGAATCCTCGGACGAGCAAGAAGAGTTATGATTTGGTTGGGGCGGAGAGGATAACCTGGCCGGAGATGTATGGGATTGCGGCGGAAAAGTTTGTGGGGAAGAAGAAGGCGGCAGTGGGGATTCCGGTTTGGTATGCGAAGTTGCTGACGAGGATTTTGCCGGGGGGGATGCTGCCGTTTAATCGGGATCAGGTGATTATGAGCGGGTTGGATAGTGTGGGGGATGGGGAGGGGTTTGAGAAGGATTTTGGGTGGAAGGGGCGGGGGTTTGCGGAGACGTTGTCGGAATATTCTTATGGGATGTAAGGGCGAGAAGGATACAATACGGGAATGGAACCGGCGATCACGGCAGATGCGAAGGTGATGCATGGGGCGCCGTGCTTTTCAGGCACGCGGGTGACGGTGCAGACACTTTTTGATTGGCTGGAGGAGGGGCATAGCATCGACTATTTCCTTGAACAATTTCCAAGCGTAGAACGTTCGCAGGTCGTCGCGGTACTGGAATCGGCAAAGCGCCGCACAGTTGAGGAAGCGGCGCGGTGAAGCTGCTGCTGGATGAGAATCTTCCTCCCAAGATTTGAACGGCCGCTTTCGCCCGACTGAAGTCGCGCCGTTTATCTTCCGAACATTTTGGCGATGATAAAGATTAGAAACGCGCCGCCTAGCCCTCCGCCGAAGAGGAGGTAGAGGACGGCGTAGCCGATGGCGCCGACGGGGAGAATGACTGTGTGAATCATATATGTTGCCTCCAATGGTGAGCAGCTTCGCAGAAGAATGAGAATGAGGGGATCGGGGGAGGGATGGGTTTTGGGTGGGGGAAACCCTCATGACTAGAAACTAGAAACTGGAAACTAGAAACTAGAATTCCGAGTCAAACCTGAATGACCGAATGTCTGAGTAGTTCGCACTTCGTGATCAAGCGACGATCTTTTGCGATGGGGCGATGTTCTTTCTTCGAGCGCGGCCCCTCACCCTTGCCCATTCTGCGGAAACTGGCGGAGGCACGGGGGGAGGGGATAAGAGGTCGCGCGGGTTTTATTTTTGTCTGGGGACGATCAGGCCAGGGCGGTGACGGCGGATTCTACTTGGGAGGCTATTGTGTTCCAGCCTTGGCGATTGTTGGGGGTTTCGGGGAAGGAGAGGGGTTGGCCTATGGTGAGTTGGATGGGGAGGGGGCGGGGCCAGCGGCGATTGGGGGGGAGGGATTCGAAGGTGCCGCGTAGGCGGCAGGGGAGGACGGGGATGGGGCTGGCGGCGAGAATCATGCCGAGGCCGGCTTTGAATTTGCCCATGGAGCCGTCGCGGGTGCGGGTGCCTTCGGGGAAAATGATAAAGACGCATTCTTCTTCGGCGAGGCGGGGCGCAGATCGGCGAGGGTGTGGGAGACGGGCGTCTTGCGCCGACATGGGGAGGGCGTTCATGAAGAGTGCGGACATGGCGGCGGTGACGTTGGTTTGGAAGAAGGTGTCGCCGGCGGCGATGGGGTAGGCGCTGGCGCGGAGACGCCAGGGGAGGGAGGAGGCCAGGACTAGGGCGTCGAGATGGCTGCTGTGATTGGCGGCGAGGACGAAGGAGCCGTGGGCGGGGATGTGCTGGCGGCCTTGGACTTTGAGACGGTGGAAGATTTTCAGGCTGGTGTGGACGAAGGACCAGTACCAGAAGTGGAGGAGCCAGGGGGCCAGGCCGGATTCTCGGTGGACGCTGCGGAGGCGCTTGGCGAGGGGGAGGCCCAGGTCGCGCGGCGGGTTGTAGTTTCCAGGGGTCCATGGGTGCGTCATGTGAGGGGCAAATGATCGGGCAATTCGAATTTGTTTTCGATCATGCGCCCCGCGAGCGGGGCCGCTAAACAGGTAGATCTCGGGGTCCTCCGCGGAAGGATTTTTAGAGCAGTCCGCTGAAGATTCTGTAGGGCTCGTTTAGGCCTACGCCTAGATGATACCCGACGTGGTGGAAAACGGCGGGTGAGACGAGGAGGAGGCTGTTGAATCGGTCGAGGACGCCGCCGTGGCCGGGGAGGGTGGCGGCCATGTCCTTGATGCCGATGTCGCGTTTGATGCTGGAGAGGAGGAGGTCGCCGAGTTGGCCGAGGATGCTGATCATGGCACCGAGGGTGAGGGCATCGCTCCAGGTTCCGATTTCGGTGCCGCGGAAGACGAGGCGTTCGAGGACGGCGGCCAGGAGGGTGGTGAGGATGAGGGCGCCGAGCGCGCCGCCTACGGTTTTGTTGGGGCTGGTGTTGGGGGCGAGCTTTCTGTAGCCGAAGGATTTTCCGCAGATGAAGGCGAAGACATCGTTGAGTTCGACGCAGAGGACGATCCAGAAAATGATCTGGCGGAAGCGCGGGTCGTTGGCAAAGAAGCTGAGGTGTCCGAGGCAGACGCCGAAGAGCATGAAGCCGAAGATTCCCAGGCCGACGCGCTGGATGTAGCCCTTGGGGTCGTCGCGGGCGATGGAGACGACGGCGATGGCGCCGACGGTGAGTGGGGCGAGGGCGGTGAAGAGGCCGTACCAATTGTCGAGGGCGGCGAAATTGACGAGGAGGATTCCCAAGACGACGACAAGACTGATGAGTCGTTCGCGGAAGAGGCCGGTGGCGCGGGCGAATTCGCGATAGCAGAGGAGGCTGAGGAGTGTGACGGCGAGATTGGCGGCGGCTGCGCCGAGGAGGACGGGGCCGATGATGAGGGGGGCGAGAATGAGCCAGGAGACGTAACGTTCCCAGAGTTCGCGGTGGAGTTTTTCGTCGAGTTTTCCGGCGCGCTTGAGGAAGTGGAAGACGACGGGAGTGGCGGCGAGGACGGCGGCGACGGCGATGGTGAGGCCGAGGACGAGGCGCGAGTCGAAGGCGTGCTGGTAGCCGAAGAGTCTTTGATGGGTTTGGGCGGTCATTGGGCTCCCCGGAGTTTTTTAGAGATGTGATGGAGGCGGCGGGCGCAGGTGATGGCGCTGCCGAGGATGATGATCCAGAGAGCGACTTCGACGGGTTTCCAGTGTTGCCAGGCGGCGGGGGTGAGGGCGATGAAGAGGCAGAGCATGGTGACGACGAACATACGCTGCTGCTTGGCCATGGGACCGGAGAAGTCAGTGCCGGCGTTGGCGGATTTTCCGAGGATGCGGATATAGGCGGTGAGGACGGCGAGGAGGGCGGCGAGCCAGCCTAGCCAGGGGATGGCGCCGGCGGCGTAGCCCAGGCCGATGAGGGTGGCGGGGTCGGAGATTCGGTCGGGGACTTCGTTATAGAGTTCGCCGACGGCGGAGGCGGTGTTAGAGTTGATGGCGACCATGCCGTCGAGGAGATTGGCGGTGAGGCGGAGTTGAACGCAGGCGGCGGCGAGGAGCCAGAGGGCGCGGGACCAGGGGAGCGGGGTGAATCGGGTGAGGGCGAGAAGTGAGCCGCCGAGGACTCCGGCGATGGCGCCGGCGACGGAGATCTGGTTGGCGGTGATCCCGCGGGCGGCGATTTTTGGGGCGAGGTTTTGGAAGAACGAGAGTTTTCTTGCGGCGATGGGTCGGCGGTCGGTGACCTGGTAGGTGGGGTCGGGCATGAGGTCCGCTGATGGCGGAGGCGCCGTCTTTGGAGCAACTAACATATCGGGTGGGGGGCGGGTTGCAAATTGACGGCCTGGGGGGGCGGAAATCCGAAACTAGAAACCCGAAACTAGAAACCCGAAACCCGAAACAAGCCCGAATGCCCGAATGACTGAAATGGCTATAATAGGCTTCGCGGTATCTTGAGACTGGAGTTTATCATGATCGCTGAACGGGAGAAGTCGATGGGGCGGTTTTCGGTAGAAGTGGATTTGGCGAACCACAAGGACCTGATTCTTGCCGAGGCGGGCGTCATTCCACCGGATCGAATACGACGGGTGCGCGTGCGTGGGGTCGTCGATACCGGCGCAGCCCGACTTATCATTCCGGGGTCGGTCGCACAGCAGCTTGGGGTGGATAGTTCCGGCACTGCAATGGTTCGGTATGCGGACGGACCCACGGCCGATCGCTTAATCGTCAAAGACGTGCATCTGACATACGGGGGACGAGAGAGCGTCTTCAACGCGATTGTTGAGCCGGATCGGGATTCGATTTTGATTGGGGCGATTGTGCTGGAAGATTTGGATTTTCTGGTGGATTGCATCGGGCAGCGGTTGGTGCCGCGCGATCCTAAGCAGATTGTTTCGGAAGCAGAATGAGGGGAAACCAGAAACCAGAAACCCGAAACCCGAATCAAGCCCGAATGCGCGAATGACTGAATGTTTAACTGGGGTGGCGGCCGGCGGGGTTCGGGACGCCGTGAATGACTAATGACGAATGATAAATGACGAATCAATGGTCGAATGATTGAATGACCGAAAGGGCCATTTCGTCATTTGGACCCGCCACGGCGGATGCTGGCGCACATTCGGGTTTGATTGGGGATTCTGGTTTTG
This sequence comes from uncultured Phycisphaerales bacterium, assembly GCA_963844715.1. Lineage (GTDB taxonomy): Bacteria > Planctomycetota > Phycisphaerae > Tepidisphaerales > Tepidisphaeraceae > UBA1161. The sequence continues at coordinate 284,148 of CAWJPJ010000008.1, forward strand.
GGCTTCGGGTTTCCGCCGCGGTTATTTGATCTGGACTTCTTTTCCGGCGGCGGCGGATCTGTAGACGCCGTCTAGAATTTTCTGCACGGCCAGGCCGGCTTCGCCGGGGGCGCGCAACGGTTTGTTGTACAGGCAGGCGTCTGCGAAGTTTCTTAGTTTTAGGTCGAAGAGATAGGCGAAGTCTGTGCGGGGGCCGATGTAGGCGGGGGATTCGTTGACCAGGTGGGCGGCGCGGTCGGTGAAGATTTGGGGCGGGTCCCATTGGCAGCCGCCTTTTTCGCCCATGGCGGTGTAGTTCCAGACGTCTTCCTTGATGTGAGCGGCGAAGGAGGCTTCGATTTGCATGATGGCGCCGGTGTCGAAGCGGATTTGGGCAATGGCGAGGTCTTCTACGGTGTAGGTTTTATAGTCCCAATTGGGCCACATGGAGGAGACGTTGCTTTTTTTGTTGCCGAGGTAAGTCCAGGTGTTGGCGCTGGCGGCGACGGGGTTGGGGGAGCCTAGAAGGTCGTGGGCCATTTCGATGACGTGGACGCCGATGTCGATCATGGGGCCGCCGCCTTGGAGTTTTTTTTGGCCGAAGACGCCCCAGTTGGGGATGCCGCGTCGGCGGAGGGCCTGGCATTTGACGAAGAGGATTTTTCCGAAGCGGCCTTCGTCGCGGGATTGTCGTAGATATTCTGAATTGGGGTGGAAGCGGTATTGGAAGCCTACGGCGAGTTTGCGTTTGGATTTTTTTGCGGCGGCGATCATTTTTTCGCATTGAGCCGGGTTCATGGCCATGGGCTTTTCTACGATGACGTGGGCAGCCGGCGAGGAGGGAGTCGATCGTCGGCTCGACGTGCAAGGCGTTGGGGGTGCAGACGGCGACGGCGTCGGGGGCGTCTTGCTTGAGCATCTGCTGCCAGTGCTCGTGGAGATTTTGGATGCCGAATTTTTCTTTCATTACCTTCAAGCGGTCGGGGTTGGGGTCGACGGCGGCGATGGCTTCTACGTCGGGCATCGATTGGAGGGAGCGGAGGACGGTTTCGGAGATTCCGCCGCAGCCTATTATTGCTATCCGCAGTTTTCTGCCCGAATGTTTTTGGGCTTTGGGGGAGGCGAGAGATTCTGTTGAGACACTTTTTTCGGGCATTTTGGGCTCGGAGAAAAGAAATTTTGCCACAGATGTAAATCAGATGGACACAGATGAAAATGCGAATTCACTCATTTTTTGAAGCGTTTTACCTCTACTTTTCTTGCGAAATTGATCAGGAGGCATAGGGGCATGCCGGTTGCGGCGAGATAGTTGAGGCATTGGGCGGTGTGGGCATCGTCGAGGGTTCTTACTGCTTTCAATTCGACGAGGATTTTTCCCTCGACGATCAGGTCGGCCAGATAATCGCCTACTACGACGCCGTCATAAATGACGGTGATATTCTTTTGCTGTTCGACGCGCAGCCCGGCTTTTCGCAATTCATGCACCATGGCGTTCTCATATACCCGCTCGGCAAATCCGCAACCCAGGACGTTGGCAACTTTATAAGCACAACCAATGATCTTCTCGGTTATCTCATTCAAATCTTCATGGTTTGTATTATCTGTGTCCATCTGATTTATATCTGTGGCAAAGAATACATTTCATTTCAGCTTCGCCAGTTCGGCTTCGGCCGCGGCTAGTTGGTCTTGGGTTTGTTTGACCAGGTGCGGCGGGGCTTTGGCTGTGTAGGATTCGTTGGCGAGGCGGGCTTTTAGGGTTTGGATGGTTTTCGTCAACTCTTCGCGGCGCTTGGCGGTTCGCTCTTCTTCGGCGCCTTTTTCGATTAGTGATCTCATGAAGATGTCGCAGCGGCCGGCTCGGGTGGATATCAGGGCGGCGTTGGATTGCTTTAGTTCCGCGTGTGTTTTGATTGCGCAGACGGCCAAGTTTTCGATCAGGGGGATCGCGTCTTGAGAGAGGGAGTCGGAGTCGTTCACGGGGACGATCGCGGCGTCGACGCTCTTTTTGGCGTCGATCTGTTGGGCGTTTTTCATTTCGCGGATGGTGGAGATGATTTCCTGGAGACGAGCGAAGGGTTCGAGAGATTCCTGGTCGATTTGGCCGGGTTTGGGCCAGGGGGCGCGGATGAGGCGGTGGCCGGGTTTGTAATCGGGGGCGGGGCGGGTTTCGTTGAGGCGGCTCCAGATTACCTCGGTGATGAAAGGGATCATGGGGTGCATGAGGCGGAGGGAGCCGTCGAGGATTGTGGCGAGGATGTTTGAGGTCTGGCCGGCGGCGGCGGGATCCTTTAGCGCGGGCTTGGCGGCTTCTACGTACCAGTCGCAGAAGTCGCCGTAGAAGAAGTCGTAACAGATTTTGGCGTATTGGTCGAAACGATAAATTTCCAGGGCGGCGTTGGATTCCTGGACGGCGCGATTGAAGCGGGAGACGATCCAGCGGTCGGCCAGGGTCCATTTGGTCGGGTCGGGATTTTCGGGGGGGATTTTTTCCAGGTTGGGGATGACGAAGAAGTTGGCGACTTGCCAGATTTTGTTGCAGAAGCGGGAGCCGAGGTCGAATTTGTCGGAGGTGTTTCGGCCCTGGGCGTCGCGCTTGACGGGCATGCGGACGTCCTGGGTTTCTGTGGCCATGTGAGTGAGGGTGAAGCGGAGGGCGTCGGCGCCGTGGGTTTCGATGACGTCGACGGGGTCTACGCCGTTGCCTTTGGATTTGCTCATGCGCTCGCCGTGGCCGTCGAGGATGGTGGGGTTGATGGCGACGTGGAAAAAGGGGATTCCGAGTTCCTTTCCCCTCTCCCTGTCTTCCGATAGTTTCGGCACGAGTGGGTGAGGGGCGGTCTGCGCATTTCCGGCGGTCTGCCCCTCACCCCCACCCTCTCCCAGAGTACTGAGAGAGGGAGTAAGAGGGGGGCGGTGGCCCATGTTGTACATGCCGGTCATGACCATTCTGGCGACCCAGAGTGTGATGATGTCTCGGCCGGTGAGGAGGACGCTGGTGGGGTACCATTTTGCTAAATCCGGAGTCCGGTCGGGCCAGCCTAGTGTGCTGTGGGGCCAGAGGGCACTGGAAAACCAGGTGTCTAGGACGTCGGGGTCCTGTCGAAAGTTAAATGTTTCCTCTAAAATTCTCTCGATATCCTCGTGCCCGGGCGGAACGCACATGAAGCATTCCTTCTTTCCCTCGGTTTGCATCAGGATCGTAGGGATTTCGACACCGTTTATCGCGTGACCCTTAAGGATCCCTGATTCGCCATCGTTGTGCAAAAGAAAGTCCCTAAGGCCATATTGAGCAAAGGTGCCGCGCCACACCGGAATCCGATGGCCCCACCAGAGTTGTCTGGAGATTGGCCAGTCGCGTTTTTCGCCTAGCCAACTTAGATACTGTTGCGCGTGGCGTTCTGGGAAGAATTTTATTGTGCCGTTGCGGACGACCTCGAGGGCGGGCTCGGCGAGGGGGGCCATTTTTACGAACCATTGGTCGCTTAGGTAGGGTTCGACGGGGGTTTTGCTGCGGTCGCTGTGGCCTACTTGGGTTTCGTAGGGTTCTTCTTTTTCTAAGAGGCCCAGGGCCGTCAGGTCTTCGACGACTTTTTTTCTCGCGTGGTCTCGTTTCATTCCTGAATACGCGCCGGCGTTTTGGTTTAGGGTGCCGTCCGGGTTGAGGATGTTGATGAGGTCGATCTGGTCGGGTTTGTTTTGGTGGCGTTGCCAGACTGCGTAGTCGTTGGGATCGTGGGCGGGGGTGACTTTGACGACGCCGGTGCCGAATTTTGGGTCGACGAGGATGTCGTCGGCGATGATGGGGATTTTTCTTTCTGTGAGGGGGAGCTTTACGGATTTGCCTATGGCCCAGTTCCAACGCGGGTCTTCGGAATGGACGGCGACGGCGGTGTCGCCGAGCATGGTTTCGGGGCGGGTTGTGGCGACGGTCATGAATTTGTCTGTGCCGTCGATGGGGTAGCGGATGTGCCAGAGGCTGGTCTTTACCGTTTCATGGTAAATCTCGTCGTCGGAGATCGAAGTTTGTAAGTGCACGTCCCAATTGACGAGGCGTTTGCCTCGGTAGATTAGGCCGTCTTTGAAGAGTTTGAAGAAGGTTTCTCTAACGGCTTTGGCGAGTTGGTCGTCTAGGGTGAATCTTGTGCGGGACCAGTCGCAGGAGCAGCCGAGGCGTTTGAGTTGTTCCAGGATTCGGTCGCCGTATTGTTGTTTCCAGGTCCAGATTCTTTCGACGAGGGCTTCGCGGCCGACGTCGTGGCGGGTTTTGTTTTCTTTTTCCTTTAGCTGCTTTTCTACGACGGCTTGTGTGGCGATGCCGGCGTGATCGATGCCGGGGATCCAGACGGTGTTGAATCCGCGCATGCGGTGGACGCGGGTGAGGATGTCCTGGAGGGTGTTGTTGATGGCGTGGCCGAGGTGAAGGGCGCCGGTGACGTTGGGGGGAGGGATGACGATGCTGTAGGGGGAGCCGGGGGCGTTGGGGTCGGCGGTGAAGCAGTTTTCGTCCAGCCAGATTTTGTAGATCGGGGCTTCTATGCTGGCGGGGTCGTAGGTTTTGGAGATGGGGGCGGTCATGGGTTCGTAAATGTTACTGGATAACTATGGGTGAAAACCAGAAACCGGAAACCCGAATGAAGAATCAGGCGAAAACCCGAAGCCCGAAACCAGAATGACGAATCAAATCCGAATGACTGAATGACCGAATGGGCTATCGGCGGGGCGAATGCTATGGGTCATTCGGGAATTCGGGTTTGATTCTGGTTTCGGGTTTCGTCATTCGGATTTAGGTATTAGGCGTTTGCCTACGGTTTGTCTTATTCCCAACGCCTTGAGGTATCGCCGGCGCAATACGGTGCGCTTTCGTTCGATTTCTGTCGGGGAATTGGTTTCGAGGGGGATGAAGCCTCCGGCTTTGGTGCGGTGGCCGCCGCCTTCGCCGGCGCCTCTTAGGAGGCGTCTGATCATGTCGGCGGCGGAGAGTTTGCTGCTGCTGGTGCGGAGGCTGAGGACGAGGCGGTTCTCGTAGGCGGCGGTGACCAGGGCCCAGTGGATGGGCTCGAAACGTAGGAGAAAGTCGGCGATGAGGGCGGGCTTTTCTGGGGTGTCGATGGTGTCTAGGTGGGAGATGATGGCGTCGTCGTAATAGAAGGCGTTGGACAGGCCGCTGAAATAGCTGGTGTAGTAGGACTGGGGGAGGTCGACGTAGCGCATCTGGTAGAGTTTTCTGGGATTGGCCAGGAGGGTGAGGCTGGAGAGGGCGATGTTGTCGAGTTCGCCGGGTTGGCCGGCGGCGCCGGCGAGGTCGGACTCGACGCCGTAGAGAAGCGTGGCGGCCAGTTCGGGGGAGATGGACTGCTCGACCTCCATGAAATAGCTGAAGATGATCGAGCTGGTGGCGCCAACATCCGTGCGGATATCGCAGAAGGGGCAGTGGGGGCGTTTGCGGTTGCGATGATGGTCGATGACGGCGAGGGGAGGAAGATCGGCGGGGAGGGGGTTGTAGGAGAACATCGGCTGCACGTCGGTGAGGATGTGGGCGTCATAATCGCGCAGGGCGGAATCGTTCCAGGGTTTGAGATCGAGGTTGCTGTTTTTGACGAAGGCTTCGTTGACTCCGCCGCCGACTTCGCCCTTGATGGACATGTCAACCGTGGCGTGGGGGAGGCGGGCTTCGAGAAGCGTTCGCAAGGCCCAGGCGCTGGCCAGGGCGTCGGGGTCGGGATAGATGTGCGTGGTGACGAGGATGTTTTTTTTGTCCTGGAGAAGTTTGAGGAGCTTGCCGAAGCGGGGTCGGTGGCGGGCCTGGCGCTCGGCGGCGACGGCGGAACCGACAGCGGTTTCGACGCAGGCTTCGACGAAGGCGGTGGGTTGTTGGGAATCTTCTGATAACGATGCGATTTCTGAATCGGTGGGATCGGGATTGGGTTCGGGTGACGAGGGGGGCGGCTGAGGGTTTTGGGTGGTGCGCGACATTTGAATTATTTGCCTGGGTAATGATAGCACTTTGATGGGAGGACGGGGAATTGGGGGTTGGGTGGGGGGGATAAGTCGTTCGATTTGAGGCTCGCGGAATATGTGACGTAAATGCGTTGATGGGGAGTTGGGTCGGGGGAGGTTTTGGTGCCGAGGGGATGCGCGGGCTCGAATGCGAGAATGCGCGGCCGATTCGATAGGTGCTGGCTGGCCTGGTGGGGGAGGGGTGGGCATTTTCGCGAGGAGAGACGAGAGAGTCGCCGCCTGGGGCGGCAGGTGTGAAAGGAATTTCGAGCTACGGGCTCGACCTCAATCGTCCTTCACGCCGCCTTGTCCGACCTCGGTGGGGGTATGTCGGAACACATTGCTCGTGGTTCATCCGGTGACACGGGGTACGTCCGCGATCGGGGGGTACGATGTGATCGCTTTGGGTTTGATCGGGCGGATCGAGCAGATGCGGGAGTCTTCGGCAGCGTAGTTAATACATTTTAAGGTTCGCGGAATCTCCGACGTAAATTAATCGACGCGGGGATGGGTCGGGGGAGGTTTTGGTGCTGAGGGGATGCGCGGGCTCGAATGTGAGAATGCGCGGCCGATTCGATAGGTGCTGGCTGGCCTGGTGGGGGAGGGGTGGGCATTTTCGCAGGGGGGGTGGAATCGCGGTGCTGCGCACCGCCGCTAAATTGGGGAGGGGGGCGCGGGGAACGATTCGGGCGGGGCTGGTTGGTTCACGAATTCAGTCGTCGGTGATTCCTAGAGCGAAGAGGAGGGCTGGGGCGAGCGGTCGCATTTTTTGCTGGGGGAGGGTGGTGATGAGGGGTCCGATTCGTCCGCGCGAGACGGTTTGGATGTGATCGAGATTGACGGCGCAATGCGCGGCATGCCGTCGGCGGGAGTGAGGGGGACTTCGGAGGGGATGTCGCGCACGGTGGTCGTGATGGGGGCGACGGTGACTTCGCCGAGGAATTCGAGGGCGGAGTCGCGGGTGAGGATCAAGACGGGGCGGCGTTTGTCGGGGCGGGGGAATTTGTACCATCGAACTTCGCCGCGCTTCACGGCTCACCCCAGGCCTGCTGGGATTCCCAGCCGGAGAATTCGCCTTTGCGAGGCGGCTTCTTTTTGTAGCCGGCGCGGTGTTTTGCCTCGAGTTCGCGAAGTTTGAGGCGGGTCATGGCGGTGCGCAGGGCGTCGCGCGTGAAGGCGGATCGGGTGGTGCCGAGTTTTTCGGCAGCGGCATCCACCTCCGCGACGAGCTGATTGTCCAGGGTCATCTGAACGGTCTTCATAGTTATAATTATAGCTATAGATATAGTGGCTTCAATCCACATTGATCGGCGAATTTCGGCCAAGTGATTAGGCGATTGCTGGGGCGAGGGGGAATGCCGCGGCTAGTGGCGGATGAGTTGCTGTCGGAGGGAGGCGATGGCGGCTTGGCGGTTGGGGTGGTCGAAGATGGCGCTGGCGACGACGAACCAGTCGATGCCGGCGCTGGCGGCGTGGGCGATGGTTTCGGGGTTGATGCCGCCGTCGATTTCCAATCGTTGGTTGGGTCTGAGGCGTTTTTTTACGGTTTCGGCTTTGGGGAGGACCTCGGGCATGAATTTTTGGCCGGAGAAGCCGGGGACTACGCTCATGATGAGGACGTGATCGACTTCCTCGATGGCGGGGAGAATGTCTTCGACGGGCGTCGCGGGGTTTAGCGTGATGCCTACGTGTTTGCAGCCCAGGTTTCTGAGTTCCCTGGCGGTGGATTTTACGTCGGTGACGACTTCGCAGTGGAAGGTGAGGGCGTCGGCGCCGGCTTTGAGGAAGCCGGGGGCGTAGCGGACCGGTTCGGAGATCATCAGGTGGATGTCGAGGTAAGCGGGGGTGACGCGGCGGGTGGCGGCGGTGATGGCGGGGCCGAAGCTGATGTTGGGGACGAAGTGGCCGTCCATGATGTCGAGGTGGAGGAAGTCGACGCCGCCGCGGTCGACGTCGGTTATTTCGGAGGCTAGTTTTGAAAAGTCGGCGGAGAGAATCGACGCGGCGATTTGGGGAGTTGAGAGCTGGAAGGGATTATTGGTCATGAATAGTTGCCAGTTGCCAGTTGCCAGTTGCCAGTGGGTGCCTTCTACTGGGCAACTGGCAACTAATAGCTGGCAATTATTTTTATTTTCAATTGTTAGTCGAGAATATCCAAGGTTGAAAAGTGGCCATTTTCGAGGAATTCCAGGCTTGCGCCGCCGCCGGTGCTGACGTGGCTTACTTTGTCGGCTAGGCGCGAGTTGCTCGATTGCGGCGGCGCTGTCGCCGCCGCCGATGACTGTGACGGCGTGATTTTTGGCGGTGGCTTCGGCGATGGCGTGGGCGATTTCGTGGGTGCCGGCGGCGAAGGGTTTCTTTTCGAAGACGCCCATGGGGCCGTTCCAGACGATGGTTTTCGCTTTGAGCGATTTCGGCGACGTAGAGTTTCGCGGGTCTTGGGGCCGATGTCGAAGCCTTCCATGTCGGGGGGGATGTTGCCTTCGACGATCGAGGTTTTGGCGTCGTCGGTCATCTGATTGGAGATGACGTTGTCGACGGGGAGTTTGATTTTTCCGCCGGCCTTGGCGAGGAGGCCTTTGGCGAGGTCGACCTTGTCGCGCTCGACGAGGCTTTTGCCGACTTCCTTGCCCTGGGCGAGGAAGAAGGTGTAGGCCATGGCGCCGCCGATGAGGAGGGTGTCGCACTTGGCGAGGAGTTGCTCGATGACGTTGATTTTGTCGGAGACTTTTGCGCCGCCGAGGATGGCGACGAAGGGGTGGGCGGGTTTGGCGACGGCTTCGCCGAGGTATTTGAGTTCCTTGAGGATGAGCTGGCCGATGACGCGGGGCTTGCCGGCGAGCGCCTGGGGGACGCCGAAGGTGCTGGCGTGCTCGCGATGGGCGGTGCCGAAGGCGTCGTTGACGTAGACGTCGGCCGAGTTTGGCGAGCAGCTTGGCGAAGTTGGGGTCGTTCTTTTCCTCTTCCTTGTGGAAGCGGAGGTTTTCCAGGAGCAGGACTTCGCCGTCCTGGAGGGAGGCGGCGAGCTGTTCGACGGCGGGGCCGATGCAGTCGTCGGCGAATTTCACGGGCTTGGCGAGAAGCTCGGAGAGGCGGGATGCGCAGGGCTTGAGGGAGTATTTGGGTTCGGGTCCGCCCTTGGGTCGGCCGAGGTGGGACATGAGGATGAGGCGTCCGCCGCGGCCGAGGATGTCTTTGATGGTGGGGAGGGCCTGGGCGATGCGGCGGTCATCGGTGATTTTTCCGGATTCGAGGGGGACGTTGAAATCGACTCGCATGAGGACTTTTTTTCCGCGGACGTTCACGTCGGCGGCGGTTTTTTTGGGCATGAATGTCTCCTTGATGTCGGGGATGCTACGACGGAGGAGAGGGAGGTCAAGATGAAGGAGATAGGCACTGAGGCACGTAGGCACGAAGGGAGATGCAAATGCGGCTTGCCTTCACTTCGTGCCTTCGTGCCTATGTGCCTTCGTGTCTATGTGCCTTCGTGCCTTTCCTTCACCCGTTTGACAAACTGGGGGCGGGCATCAAAACTTCCCTTATGGATTCTCAATTGGAAGGGCTTAAATTCGATGCCAGCGGATTGATACCGGCGATTATTCAGGATGCGCGGTACGGGGGAGGTTCTGATGATGGCTTGGATGAATCGGGCGGCTCTGGAGCAGACGGTGCGGACGGGGCAGACGCATTTTTTCAGCCGGAGCAGGAACAAACAGTGGCTGAAGGGGGAAAGCAGCGGGCACGTGCAGAATGTGAAGTCGATCGCGACGGATTGCGACAAGGACGTGCTGCTGGTTCGAGTGGAGCAGGTCGGGGCGGCGTGCCATGAGGGGTATTACAGTTGCTTCTTCCGCCAACACCAGGCGGGGGGAAAAGATTGGAAAATCGTCGGCGAGAAAAAGTTCGACCCCGAGACGGTCTACAAAAAGTAACGCGTCCCAAGGGAGAACCGGCCAGGAACGACCCACTGGGGCGTCTGGTGGCTAATTGGGCGTTCCCGGTCTACATGGGATTGATGCTGCTGGGATTTTATTTGATCCGGCAGAATGGATTCCTGACCGGGACGCGCAGCGGGGTACGCGCGCTCTTCTTCGCCATCAACGCGGGAACGCTGACGGGGTATGAGCAAAATCCCGGCGTGGGGGGGCTGGCGTTTTTTGGGCAGGTTGTGGTGCTGGTGCTGATGATCGTGGGGACGCTGTTCACGACGATCGTGGGGGGGCTGGCGGTGAAGCGGATCATTCGGTCGCGGTTCAGCGATGATCAGGTGATTTATGCGGCGGTGATTGCGCTGGCGGCGGCGGTGATTTTGGGGACGCCGGGGCTGGTGACGGGGGACCGATCGGCGGGGGAGGCGTGGTTTCGCGGGTGTTTTCTGGCGACGAGCGCGTATGGGAATTGCGGGCTGTTTCTGGGGGCGCTGCCGGATCGGATGAGTTGGATGACGCACGGGGTTTTGCTGCCGCTGACGGCGCTGGGGGGATTGGGGATTCCGGTGCTGATGGAGATGGCTTGCGCGGTCGGGCGCAGGGGGGCGATGTCGAAACATTCGCGGGATGTGCTGATTTCTTCCGCGTGGCTGTATGTGATCGGGTTTGGGGTGCTATGGGGATTGAATCTGGCTTCGGCGCGCAGTACGCCGACTGCGGAGTCGGAAATTCAGGCGGCGACTTCGAGCAGCATTTTTGCGATCGAGTCGCGGTCGGGAGGATTACCGATCGTGCCGGTGCATGATCTTTCGCAGAGCGCGCAGTGGGCGCTGGTCGTTTTGATGATGGTCGGGGCGAGCCCGGGAGGGACCGGGGGCGGGCTGAAGACGACGACGGTGCTGGAATTATGGAGAGGAACGCGGCGGCTGTTGGCGGGAGAGCCGGCGGGCAGAGCGTTTGGCGTGGCGGTGATGTGGGTGGGGATTTATGCGGGGATTGTGATTGGGGGGGCGATGCTGCTTTCGTTCATCAATCCTGCGGCGGCGTTTGATGGGACGCTGATGAACGCGGTGAGCGGGGCGAGTAATGTGGGGTTTACGCTTTCGGGCGTGCCGGATGCGCAGAATATTATGTATGCGCACTGCGCGATCATGCTGCTGGGGCGGATGGTGCCGGTGATGATTTTGTGGTGGGTGGCGGACACGATGCCGGAGGTTGAAGTGGCCGTCGGGTAGAGGCGCGGGAAATCCTGAAATCCGAAACCCGAAACCAGAATGACGAATCAATGACGGAATGACCGAATGAGCGAAGGGTCGTTCGTCATTCGGAGTATTCGCACCACGTCTTGCTCGTTTCCCAGACTGTGACGGCGGCTAGTTTGGCGCCGGATTTTTCGACGGGGTTTTTAAGCAGCCGGTAGATGACCATCGCTATGTTTTCGACCGAAGGGATTAATTCTCGGAATTGGGGTAGCTCTGTGTTTAGGTTTTTGTGATCGAAGGGTTCGATGATTGTGTCGGAGACGATTCGCTCGAAGTCGGGGACTTGGAGTTGAGTGGTGGCGGGGGCGGAGAGGGTGACTTCCAGGACGTAGTTGTGGCCGTGGCCGTTGGGGTTGTTGCATTTGCCGAAGAGGCGGCGGTTTTCTTCTTCGCTGAGCTGGGGGTTGTGGAGGCGATGGGAGGCGGAGAATTCGAATTTCTGGCTGAGGCGGACCATGGCGGGCTCCTGGGAAAGGATCTGGTAGGAAAGATAGGGAGTCAGTCTTAGGCGCAGGGCGTGCAGATCGGTGCTCGGCCAGGCGCGGCGGATGAGTTCGTATTGGCGCGAGAGAAGCTCGGCGGGATTGCGGCGGCCGGAGCGGAGGAAATCGGCGGTTAAGGGGATGGCGCGGTGGCGGACGGCTTGGTCGATGTCTTTGATATTCAGAACGCAGCCGGATTGGGGGTCGGGGGTTCCTTCTACTGTGGCTTCGAGGGTGAAATATTGGCCCAGGCCGGTGAGAGTGGGGTAGCCGGCGAAGCTGTTGGTGGGCGGGGTGTTTAATTGGTCGTCGGGGGGGTCGTTGATGGCGAAGCGGACTTCGCGGGTTAGGCGGAACATGGGGGGGATTATAGTCTGGGATGCGCCGCCTGAAGGCGGCCGCTAAAGTTGGTGAGGTTATGGGGGGGAGGAGGGTTGGGTGGCGGCGGCGGCGCGGAATTTGGTTAGTTGGGCTTCCATGAAGGTGTCGCCGGGGGTGAGTTGTAGGGCGCGGGATTCGAGTTCGACGGCTTTTTGGGCGTGGCCCAGGCGATAGTTGACGTCGGCTAGGGTGTCGATGACGGCGGAGTCCTGGGGGAGCTTGGCGACGGCTTGGGTGGCCCAAACGAGGGCTTCGGGGAGATGTTCGCTCGTTTCGGCGCAGAGCCAGGCGATGCCGTTGAGAAGTTCGGGGTCGTCAGGGTGGGCGTCGAGTTTGGCTTTTTCTTCGGTGAAGGCGGTGTTGAAAAGTTTCGAGGCGGCGTCGAATTGGCCGCGTTGTTTTAGGAGGGGGACGGCGTCGATGGCGATGTCCATGGCGGTTTGGGCGTCGGTGGCTTTCAGCTCGAGGAGATCGTTGAGCTGTTTGGTGACTTCGGCGTTGTCGTGTTTTGCCTGGGCGGCGCGGATGCAGCGCCAATGGACTTCGGCCCAGATGTCTTGTCTGGAGACGTAGATTAAGTTGCCGCGGCCGTCCGTACGGGTGAGGTTGCCGTCGCCCGCGCGAAGGGCGAGTTCGGTATTTTTGGCGGCTTCGAAATCATCGCCGCGGCGGACGGCCATGGCGGCGAGTTGGAATCTTGCGTCGATGATCTGGGGTTGGTTGCCGTCGGGGTCGGGAGTCATTTGGAGGATTTGATTGAATTCGGGTTGGGCGAGGTCGTCCCAGCCGTGGTCGACGAGGAAGGAGCCGACATTAATTCGCTCGGTTTGGGTGTGAGAAGCGGCGAAGGCGGCGGCGCGAGCGGCGGCGGCGTCCTTGGGTTTGGACTGGTGAGCGTAAAGCAGTGAAAGGCTGTATTCGATTTTGGGGGTTTGCGCGGCGGAACCGGCGAGTTGGAGATCGTTGTCGAGGCCGGGGAGGGGGCCGTAATCGGCCTGGAGGGCGAAGAGTTCCAACAGCGGAAGGGGGATTCCGGATTCGTCGGTTGTCGAGCCGCGGGCGTATTGCTTGCGGCGGAGATCGGCGGCGGCGGCATAATTTTTGTCCGCGACATCGAAATCGCAGAGGAGATCGACGACATAATCGAATTCGCTGTCGTCGCAGGGATTGGCGAATTCCAGATCGGCGCAGCGGGCGAGGAGCTTGCGGGCCTGGTCGGGGTCGGTTTCGAGACGCGCGTAGGCGCCGAGGGCGAGGAGGGGCGGATCGTTTTCAGTCGGCTGGATGTCGCGGAAGCGCGAGAGGAGATCGGCGTCGCCCATGCGGCGGAATTGGCCGGCGATGGTCCAGCGGACATCGACACTGGGGTCTTCGGCGAGGAGGCGGGCGAGGACATCGAAGACGGCGGGATCGTCGCGGAGCGCCGCGCGGTCATCACCGGCGCGCTTGCCGCGCTGTGCGGCGGGATCGGTGAGCGGGGCGGCCAGTTCGCCGGTGATAATCTGGCGGCGCTGATTGATGTCGGGGTTGCCGTAATGGCGGAGGATGTCCTGAATGGCGGCGGGATCGGAGGGGAGATACCAGGGCATCTGGAGGAGGATTTGTGCGGCGCGGTCGCGGAGGTCGGGGTCGTCGCCGCGGGCGGCGCGGAGGACGGCGGGGCGCGCGGGGCGTCCGATTTTGAGGAGATCGACGGCGGCGGCGCTGCGCTGGACGGCGTCCTCGCTGGCGAGCTGGTCGATCAGAGTATCGATGCGGGTTGGGACGCCTTGCGGGGGCGCGACGGCGAGGCAAAATGAGGCGGAAAGCAGGACCAGACTTATCGAAAAAACGGTCCTAAAATAGGTGAGAACGGGAGAAAATCCCGCAGTTCTTTTAAGGCCGCCGGCGTGGCAATCCGGCGGAATTCTGCGATAATGTTTGGTTCGTTTCATATCACCCGGAAACAGGCAGGTGGGGTGAAGCTTAGGACCCCACAGGAGTTCATGGATGGCCGAAGAAAAAGTATCCGAAACCGCCCCCGCTTCCAACAGCGAATACAACGAGGGGATGATCAAGGTGCTCGAGGGAATCGAGCACGTTCGCACGCGTCCAGCAATGTATATCGGGGATACCACGGCTCGGGGTTTGCACCATCTCGTATATGAAATCGTCGATAATTCGATCGACGAGGCGATGGCGGGGTTTTCCAAGGTGATCCATGTACGGATCAATAAGGACGGGAGCTGCACGGTTATAGACGACGGGAGAGGGATTCCGGTGGGAATCCACCCGACGGAGAAAATCCCCACCGTGGAGGTGGTGTTTGCCAAGCTGGGGGCGGGGGGGAAGTTCGAGCATGATTCCAATAGCGCTTACAAGGTGACCGGCGGGCTGCACGGGGTGGGGGCGAGCGTCGTCAATGCGCTGAGCGAATGGGTGGAAGTGGAAGTCTCACGGGAAGGGAAAATCTTCCACATGGAGTTTGAGCGAGGAAAAAAGTCATCGGACCTGAAAGTGACGGGGAAGAGCAGCAAGACGGGGACGAAAGTCACGTTCAGGGCGGATGATCGAATCTTTCCAGACGTGGAATTCAAATATGAGGTTCTGCAAAAGCGATTGCGGGAACTGGCGTATTTGAACGAGGGGCTGCAGATCATCGTCGAGGATGAGCGGACGAATAAGCGCGAGGAATATAAGTACGCGCACGGCCTGGAGGAATATGTCAAGTACATGAACGACGCGAAGATCACGCTTACGCCGGTGATTTATTTCAAGAAGGAGGACCCGGCGTCGCGGCTGGTGGTGGAGGTGGCGCTGCAATACAACGACGGATACAACGAGACGATCGAGTCGTTCGCCAACAACATCAATACGCATGAAGGGGGGACGCATCTGAGCGGGTTCAAGACCGCGCTGACGGGGACGATCAATCGGTACGCGGAAGCGGCGAATCTGATGAAGGACGTGCGTCCGAGCGGGGACGACGTGCGCGAGGGATTGATCGCGGTGGTGAGCGTGAAGGTGCCGGAGCCGCAGTTTGAGGGGCAGACCAAGACCAAGCTGGGGAACAGCGAAGTTGAGGGGTTCGTGAGTTCGGCGGTGAACGAGAAGTTCGGGAATTATCTCGAGGAAAATCCGAAGGACGCGAAGGCGATATTCGAAAAGGGGATGCTGGCGGCGGAGGCGCGGGAGGCGGCGCGGAAGGCGCGGGAGCTGACGCGGCGGAAGAACAGCCTGGAGGGGAACAGCCTGCCGGGGAAACTTTCAGATTGCCGGAGCAAATCGAACGAGGATACGGAGCTGTTCCTGGTGGAAGGGGATTCGGCCGGGGGATCGGCGAAGCAGGGGCGCGATTCCAACGTGCAGGCGATTTTGGCCCTGCGCGGAAAACTATTGAACGTGGAGAAGGCGAACCTCGTCAAGATGCTGGGGCATGAGGAAATTCGCACGATCATCAGCGCTCTGGGGTGCGGGATTCGGGATGATTTCAACCTGGAAAAACGGCGCTACGGGCGGGTGGTGATCATGACGGACGCGGACGTGGACGGGAGCCATATCCGGACGCTTTTGCTGACGTTTTTCTTCCGGCATATGCAGGATTTGATCAAGGCGGGGCGGATTTTCGTCGCGCAGCCGCCGCTTTATCTGGTGACGCGGAAGAAAAAGGGGGAATACGTCCTGAACGAGCGGGCGATGCGGAAGACGCTGACGGATTTGGGCCTCGAGGGAACTGAACTGGTTATCCGCGACGATGAGGCGAAGGAAAAGCGACGGCTTGGGGGAGAGGAATTGCGGCGGGTGATCGATTTGCTGGGCCGGCTGGAAGAGTTGGTGAAGGTGATTCAGCGGCGGGGGATCGACTTTGCGGAATTTTTGGCCAAGCGCGACAGCGCGGGGCGGCTGCCGCTGTATCAGGTCCTGGTGGATGGAGAGGAAATGTTCTTCCACTCCGCGCAGGATCGGGAGCGATATTTGCGCGAGCAGAACCTGATCACGGACGCGACACTGGAGGGCCCGGAGGAGGCGGAGGGTCGCGCGAAAGTGCAGAAGAACCAGGAACTGCACGAAGTGAAGGACATGGAAAAGCTGTTCGTGCAACTGGAGCAGTATGGATTGCTGATCGAGGATTATTTCCTGACGCAGGAGGAGTCGGTTTCGGGGGAGAAGCTGCCGACGAAATATGCGCTGCTCAGCGAGGGGAAGACGTATGAGGTGGCGGGGGTTTCGGGGATTCTCGCGGCCGTGCTCGATTTGGGCAAGGAGGGGATCGAGATCAAGCGGTTCAAAGGGCTGGGGGAGATGAATAGCGAGCAGCTTTGGGAGACGACGCTCGATCCGAGCCGGCGGGTGCTGCTGCGGGTGACATTGGAAGAGGCCGGGGAAGCGGAGAGATTGTTCAGCGTGCTGATGGGGGAGGATGTGGAGCGGCGGCGGCAGTTTATTGAGGAGCATGCGCTGGAAGTGAAGAATTTGGACGTGTGAAACGGATAGTTGCCAGTTGCTAGTTGCCAGTTGCCAGTGATCGGCGGAAGACCAGTCATGAGGCGTTCAAACGCAATCGCCGCGCTTGCCGTAATTGCGTTTGTTCTTTTTGTTTTTTGGGCTCACCGATGTAATTCCACCGCGGGCGATGACTCGGACCAGAATGTTTGTGACGGCCGATCGCATTGGTTATTATTTCTCCGGCCACAAATGTCTGCCTTCGAACTTAGGCGCACTGCCGCCGCGCGCGGGTGACGCGGGACAAGCCACGGACGTTTGGGGGCATCCGATTCAGTATGTAGTCGATGGGAATGACTCTTTTACACTGGTCAGCTTGGGACGCAATGGAGTTGTCGGCGGCTCGGGTGACGATGCGGACATCGTTGAGCGGTATCAAATCGTCAGGGGGCAAGCGCAGGAAATTCCGCCTTCGACGCGCAATGGAAACCAATGACTGAACGAGTTCGTAAATCCAGAATCATCCGCTGCACTGCGCGAGGGCTGCGAGCGAGTACGAAAAAAGAGCTGGATGAGCTTGAGCGGTTGATGGATAAGCCCGTGGACACTTCGGACATACCGGAGATGAATTTCGTGAAACGGCCGTTCAGTCAGATTCGCGCGGCGATTGTGCGTGAATTGCACCGGCAAGGCCTGACCGCATACCGGCTTTGGAAGCTGGCCAATCGATTTTCGCCGAGGCTTCCTGAATCGGCGGTGTACGAATTCCTCGCGAATAAGCGATCGGTGCGGGTTGATTACGCCGACGCGATGCTTCGGGCGCTGGGAATTGAATTGACTGTGCCGAAGCGCAAGCGGGCAGGCTGAGCCATCCGCATCACAACTGGATCGCGCGAACGGCCCCCACCCCGCCCTCCCCTGGAGTACCGGGGGAGGGGGAAAGAGGGGGCGGGGATTTCGGTGAGATTCCGCTGGATCGATTTCGAAAATTTTCACGGAGCCGACGCCAACTGCTTCGCGACCTCGGCTAAGTTCTGGTGGGCGAGTTCACAGGCGTAATCCACTTCGATCGTTTTTCGATAGGCTTGGATTTTTTTGAGGGGGTCGGGCTCGGCATCGGCGGCGGCCAGGAATGGGGCGTGCAGGCGCTCCCAGAGGTTCATCACTTCGCTGTAATCGGGTCGGGGCAGTTCGTTTTTTTTCAGAATCAGGCTGTGGGGGGGAAATTGGTCGTGCGAGATTTGGTCGGTTTCGGTTGGGACGATTACCACGACATCAAACGGTTTTTTGGGGAAGACCGCGGCGAGGAGGGTCTCTGCATATTGGGCGCGGTCTCGCTGCAAACGGCGGAGTTCGATGGCGGGTTGGATGGTGCCCCATCCTGCGACGAGGAACTGGCCTTGGGGGAATTGGGGAGCGATTTTTTCGGGGTCTAGTTTGTCATCGGGGGATTTGGCGATCAGGTCCAGGCGGATGGTTCCTTCGCCGCAGCGCTGGCGGCGCTGGCGGCGGGCTTCCTGCAGGGGCATGTACAGGCGCGCGAGGGCGTCGAAATCGTTTTGGGCGAGGGCCAATTGCTCGGCGCGGACGAGGGTGAGTTCGGCCTGCAGGTATTCCATGGCCATAAGCTGTTCCTGGCCTTGTTCGCAGAGGGATTGGATATCCATTGGGTGGATTTTAGTCGCATGTCAATGGAATCGCGCGGCCCCTCCCGTCGTGCCGAAACTAGCGGAAGGGAACAGGGAGTGCTCCCCCGGAGCACCGGGGGCGGGGGAATAAGGATTAGCCGATTGAAGTGCGGAGGGCTGCGACGGCTTGGCGCCATTGGGCGCTGATCTGGGTGGTGTCGTAGACGAGCAGGTCCACGAGGGTGACGTAGTCGCGGTTTTCCAGGGCGGATTTGATCATCTTGAGCTGGGTGGCGACGTCGTTCAGCAGATCAGCGAGGGATCGGTCGGAGAGACGGATTTTATCGAGGCTGATTTTGGTGATCTGGGCGGCGCCGGCGAGGGAATCCTGGGCGTGCTGCCAGGCGCCGAAGCAGGCGGCCAGCTTTTGCATGGCCTTGTTGGGTTGATTTTTTTGGAGGAGATCGACGGCCTGGTTCTTCATGGTTTCGGCTTCATCGAGTTGGGCGGCGACTTGTTCGAGGACCTCGGCGGCCATGCGGCGCGGGTCGGTGGTTTCGATGAAGATGGAACGCTCGCCGATGGGGCTTTTGCGGACGTCGCCGAGGCGGTCGAGATCGGGTTCTTCGCCGTCGATGACGATGTTGACGACGAGGCGGTTTTTGGTTTTGAGATGGGCGAGGACCTGGCCGACGGTTTGGAGGCCGAGTTCGTCCGTTTGGAGGGGGGAATCGTCGACGGTTACGGGCATTGGTGTTGCTCCTCTAGAGCGGCAGACCGCTCTAGCCGGAGATATATCGGCGTGAATGAGGCGGGCGCGTGAATGGGTCCGATAAAGAGGCGTTTTTGAGGAATCTAGGCGGTTTTGACGGGGTGGGGCTGGGCTTGGGCGGGCGGGGCCGGCGGGGGTTTGGCGGAGGGGAGAAAGACGGTGAAGGTGGTTCCCTTGCCGACTTCGCTTTCGACTTGGATTCGGCCGTGGTGGTGTTCGACGATTTCCTTGCAGATGGTGAGGCCCAAGCCGGTGCCGTGGGCTTCGTCGGCGCGGGCGGTGCCTTTGGTGGTGAAGAAGGGTTGGAAGATTTTGGGCATGAGCTTTTCGGGGATGCCGGGGCCGCTGTCGATGACCTGGATTTTGACCTGGTCTTCGACCAGCGCCGCCTTGATGGTGAGGGAGCCGCCTTTGCCGAGCATGGCCTGGCGGGCGTTGATGAGGAGGTTGAGGAGGACCTGCTCGACCTGTACGCGGTCGGCGTTGACGTAGAGATCGGGCTGAATCTGGACGCGGAGGGCGATGCCGTCTTTTTGCGGGTCGCGGGCCAGAACGATGAGGGTCTCTTCGACGATCCCCTGGATGGAGACGGCGTCAAAAGAGGACTGCCCGCGCGCGAGGCTGAGCATGGAGGCGCAAATTTTTCCGGCCTTCTCGGCGCTGACGAAAGCCTTGGAGAGGGCTTTGCAGATGAGGGGCATATCGGGCTTGTCGCTCTGGGCGCTCTGAAGGGCGAACTGGGAATAGCTGACGATGGGGGTGAGGAGGTTGTTGAACTCGTGGGCGATGACGGCGGCGATGGTGCCGATGGTCGCCAGTCGCTGCGACTCCATGAGCTGATGGTGGAGCTGATCGAGCTGTTTTTGCGCCTGGTCGAGCTGCTGAAGGACGGCTTGCTCGGGAGTGGGCTTTGAATCGGTCACGTCTGCAATCTATCGGTCGGAGGCGGGGCACCGCTGCATAACGCGCATCCGTGTTACATTGATGGATTATGGGACGGTATCGATGGGGTTGGTATCTGGTGGCGGGAGCGCCGGCGCTGATTCCGCTGATATTGATTTTTCGTTACGGGGTGAATTTTCATTACTACGACGAGTGGGCGCCCGACATGGCGGGGGTGCTGATCAAGGCGCACAGCGGCCAGCTCACGCTGGGCGATATTTTTGCACAGCACAACGAGCATCGGCCGGCGCTGACGCGATTGATCTGGGTGGCGATGGATCCGATCACGCATTGGAACAATATTTCGAATCTGATCGTGTCGTGGCTGGTGGTGGTGGGGACTTCGTTCTTGATGGGGCTGCTGATCCGCAAATCCCAGGTTCGCGGGGGGCTGGTTGTTTGGTTTCTTTGTAACTTGCTGCTTTTCTCGCCCGCGCAGAATGAGAACTGGTTGTGGGGAATAGGGTTGGCGAATTTTTTGCCGGGGTTTTTCTTTTTGGCGGCGATTTTGGCGGCGCGCTCGCGGCAAGGGATGGCGGTTCGACTGGCGGCTTGTCTGGGGCTGGCGGGACTGGCGACGGTTTCATTAGGGAGCGGACTTTTGGTTTGGCCTCTGGCGGGTTTGCTGCTGCTTTGGCCGAGGGAGGATGCGTTGGGAGTGAAAGAAGTTGGGGAGAGGTCGGCGCGGGCGGGGCGTGTGTGGGCGGGACTGGTATGGGTGGCGGCATGGGCGGGGATGATGGCGCTGTATTACCGGGGATATGAGCGGCCGACGTTCGACATGAACCCGTACGACCGAACGTTTTGGACGATCTGCGATTGGACGTTGGCGTTCATGGGGTCCTGGTTTCCGCAATTACAGGGGCCCGGCGTGTTCTGGGGGCGCATGATCGTGGGGGGAGCGATCGGGTTTGGGGCGGTCGCGGCGGGATTCTATTTTGTGGTGAAACTGCGGATGTTGGACGAGCGAATGCTGCCTTGGCTTGCGGTGGCGGCGTATGGAATCGCCAGCGGACTGATCGCCGCATTTTTTCGTGCGGGGTTCGGATCGAGCCAGGCTGTAAGCTCGCGGTACGTCACGCCGGCGGTTTACATTCCGATCGGGCTGATCAATCTGATTGCACTCATGGGCCCTGGGCGGATGTGTAGATTTGCGAAGGGGGGTTTGGGGCTTGCGCTGGTCATTTCGCAGATTTTGATATTCCCGGCCGCGATGGAGGAAGGGCGATCGCGGGAGCTTATCTTTCGACTCGGGAAGGGGGCGTTGTTGCTGATCAATATTGTTCCGGACAATCCGCAGTCGCAGTATTTCGGGCATTACACGGCGCAGGGGTTAGTGGGGACGGCCAATGCGCTCGATGCGATTGGGGACCTACAGCCGCCGCTGCTGACGTCGAACGACGCCGGGCGGATCGCGCAAGAATGACGGGGGGCGGCGGGATGTGGCGGGGGCGATCGACGGGTCGACGAGGCTTTCCGCAACGCAGGTGGGGGCGCGCGGGTGGGCGATTTTTCCGAAGCTGGGGCGGGCCGCGACATGCGTTTTTTTGACGTACGTGGGCGCGAATGGGAGGCCGATCATTTTGGAGCGGCAGAAATGAGATTCCGGCGCGACGATCTGGCGGACATTATTCCGGAGGGGGATCTTCGCTTTTGCGGGTGGCAGGCGACTTTGAATACGGGGGAGATTCCGGCGTCGATTCACTCGACGTTTATCGAGGCATGGGTTTTGGATGAGGAGACCGGGCGGGCGACGCCGCTGGATCGCCCCGTGCGGTTTGAGCGATAGGGTCATGGACCCGCAGGTTCAGCGATTTGCGGGCGCGCTTCCGTGGTACATTGGGCGGCTATGGGACGGCATCGATGGGGATGGTATCTGGCGGCGGGCGCGCCGGCGCTGGTGCCGCTGATCATGATTCTTCGGTATGGGGTGAACTTTCATTACTTCGACGAGTGGATGCCGGACATGGCGGGGGCGCTGATCAAGGCTCATAACGGTCAGCTTACACTGGGCGATATTCTGGCGCAGCATAACGAGCATCGGCCGGCGGTGATGCGATTGATCTGGGTTGCGCTCGATCCGATCACGCATTGGAACAATGTCGCGTATCTGGTCGTGGCGTGGGCGATGGTGGCGGCGACGTCGGGGCTGGTGTTGCTCCTGATTCGCAAGACGCAAGCGCGCGCGGGGGCGGCCGTGATTTGGTTTCTTTGCAACCTTTTGATCTTCTCGCCGGCGCAGCATGAGAACTGGCTGTGGGGGATGGGGCTGACGAATTTTTTACCGGCGTTTTTTTTCATGGCGATGGTGGTGATTGCGATATCGAAGCGGTCGATTTGGGTTCGGGTGATTTGTTGTCTGCCGCCGGCGGTGCTGGCTTTTTATTCTTTGGGGAACGGGATATTGGCGTGGCCCTTGGGCGGATTGCTGCTGGTTTGGCCGCGCGGAGATTCATCGGCTGTGAAGCGGTTTTGGGCGGGGGTGATTTGGGCGATCGGAGGGGCGGGGACGATCTATCTTTATTATCACGGTTATCATCGGCCGACATTTGGCGCCAGTCCTTATATCCGGACATTTCCGGCGATATCGATATGGACGCTGGCGTTTGCGGGGTCGCCTTTCCCGCACTGGCAGCCGGCGGGGGTGGAGACGGATCGGATTGTGTTTGGAGGGGCGATTATGGCGGGGGTGGCGGCGGCGGTGGTTTATGCCTTCCTGAAGCCTCGGGAGGTTTCGGGGCGGATGCTGCCTTGGATTGTGGTGGCGGGGTTTGGATTGCTGAGCGGAGTGAGCGCGGCATTTTTCCGGGCGGGGTTTGGGCCGGAACAGGCGGTGAGTTCGCGGTATGTTTCGTCGGCGATTTACGTTTCGATTGGGTTGATCAATCTGGTGGCGATTGTGGCGGAGGGGAAGCGATTCAAATTGGCGAAGGTGGGACTGGCGGGTGCGCTGATCGCGTCGCAGGTTTTGTTTTTTCCCGGCGCGATGGAAATCGCGAGGGGGCGGGAGATTCGGTATCGGCTGGGGAAGGGGGCGCTATTGCTGCTGAACGTGGTGCCGCACACGCCGGAGAGCGCTTATATCGGGGTGTATGAGCCGCCGGGCTTGGTTGAGACGGCCAATGCGCTGAGTGAGATCGGAGACGTGCGGCCGCCGCTGCTAACCTCGAACAATGCGGCGCTGATCGCTCGGCGGAATGACGGGAGCGTGCATGATGTCGCGGGGGCGATTGATGGGTTTGACAGGCGGACGGCGGCGCAGGTGCGGGTGCGCGGGTGGGCGATTTTTCCCAAAGTGCCTCGGGCGGCGACTTGCGTGTTCCTGACGTATCGCGATGCGGCGGGAGAGCCGATCATTTTCGCGGCGGCGCAGATGAGATTCCGGCGGGATGATCTGGCGGCGATTATTCCGGAAGGGGAACTTCGCATTTGCGGGTGGGAGGCGATTTTTGATCCGGGGGAGATTCCTGCGGCGATTCAGTCGACATTTATCGAGGCGTGGGTTTTGGATGAGGATACGGGGCGGGCGACGCCGCTGGATCGTCCCGTGCTGTTTCATCGCTAGCGCTCATTTTTCAGAATCGCCGGGGAGGGCTTTTTGGGGGAGGTCCTGGAAGGCGACTTTGCCATTGGAATAAGTGAGGACCCAGACGCGATCGTAGACCCGGGGGTTCCATGATTTGGGGGAGTCGGCGCCGAGGGCTTGGGCGAGGGCGGGGAGTTTGCCGTGATGCCAGCAGATGAGGATGGTCTTGGCGGAGTATTTCGGATCGGTGAGGAGATCGTGGGCGAGGTTGGCGAAATCGGCGCTGGCGTAGGGATCGAGGATGGGCATGTTAAGAGCTTTTGCCAAGGGCGTGACGGTTTCGATCGGTCGGTTGCTGTGCTTTGACGGGGCGGTGGCGAAGATGAAATCGGGAGTGCAGAAGTGATCGGGGATGACATGAACCAGGGCCTTGGCGCGCTCGATGCCCTTGGGAGTGAG
The DNA here is from genome assembly GCA_963844715.1 of uncultured Phycisphaerales bacterium. Taxonomy (GTDB): domain Bacteria; phylum Planctomycetota; class Phycisphaerae; order Tepidisphaerales; family Tepidisphaeraceae; genus UBA1161. The sequence continues at coordinate 307,927 of CAWJPJ010000008.1, forward strand.
GTTGGGGTCGGGATTGGAATCGGCGTCGGAATCGGAATTCGAATCGGAATCGGGCTTTTCGGCGTGGCGGATAATGTAGATGGCCTTGGGACCCGCGGGATCCGCCGGAGCCGTCGTGTCGGCGGCGAACCCCTGGTTTCCTATCAAAAATAGGCCCGTTGCCAGGAGTGCAAGAAGAAGGAAACGGCGGCGGGAAATCGGCATTGAAGACCTCGTTTAGAGAGCGGGGACGGAGGTTTATCGCTGTTTACGGCGCGATTTTCAACCCATGCGTTGTTTCGGCTACATTGACGATCATGGGACGCAAATGGGGCCGGTGGGGGTGGTTCTTGTTGGCTGTTTCGCCGGCGATTGTGCCGCTGTCGCTGATCCTCAATTACGGCTTTGATTTTCATTATTTTGACGAATGGATGCCGGACATGGCCGGGGTCCTCCTCAAGGCTCACGCCCACCAACTCACGCTCGGCGACATCCTGGCGCAGCACAATGAACATCGCCCGGCGGTGATGCGGCTGATTTGGGTGGCGATCGATCCCATCACGCATTGGAACAACGTGGGGGACCTGTTGGCGGCGTGGTTGCTGGTCGCGGCCACGTCGGTGCTGGTCTGGCTGCTGATTCGCCGGACGCAACCGGAGGGCGGGAGGTTACCCCTCTGGTTCCTTTGCAACATTCTGATTTTTTCGGTGGCGCAGATCGAAAATTGGCTTTGGGGAATGGGGCTGCAAAATTTCTCCCCGGCGTTTTTTATGTTGGCGACTTTTTGGGTCGCGGGGTCGAGGCTGCGGATTTGGGGCCGATTGGTTCTGTGCCTGGGGCTGGCGACTTTGGCGACGTTTTCCTCGGGAAACGGAATTCTCGCCTGGCCGCTGGGAGGCATCCTGCTGCTTTGGGGCGATGATTCCGACTTGCGAAAGGCGAAAAAATGGGTCGCGGCGGTTTGGCTGGCGGCGTGCGGGCTGGTCGTTTTTCTGTATTACCACGGATATCACTCGCCGGGATTTGAGGGCAATCCCTACGCGAGAACTTTTTCGGCGATCACGCTGTGGACGCTGGCGTTCATGGGATCGCCGTTTCCTCATTTCGGGAACGTTCAGGGGGCGGTCGACCGGATGGTTCCGGGCGCGGTGGTGCTGGCGGTAGTGTTTGCCTCGGCAATTTACTTCTGCAAGCTCTGGAAATGCGGGAGGCAGGAAACGTGCGACCGAATTCTGCCGTGGTTGATGGTGGCGGGGTTTGGAGTTTTGAGCGGCCTGAGCGCGGCGTTTTTCCGCGCCGGGTTTGGACCGGAGCAGGCGGTGAGCGCGCGGTACGTGTCGGCAGCGATTTACACCCCGATCGCCCTTGTGAATTTGGTGGCGATTTTTTTCGGCGCGGGGCGCTGGAAGCCGGCGCCAGCTGTGCTGGCGGCCGCGCTGGTCCTGTCGCAGGTGATCATTATTCCCAGCGCGATCGATGCGGCGCGGCGCGAGAGGAGAAGCTTCGGCTGGGGAAGGGGGCGCTGCTGCTGGTGAACATCTTGCCCGACGATCCGGAAAGCGCTCAGTACGGCCCCTATTGGCCGGCGGAGTTGGTGGCGACGGCCAACGCGCTGAGTGCGATGGGAGATTTGCATCCACGGCTGATCGCCTCGGACCAAGCCGCGCAGATTGCGCGGCAGAACAACGGTGATCGGCGCGATGCAGAAGGGGAGATCGACAGCTTTACCGAGGATGCAAAGGGTTCGATGGTGGCGGGAGGCTGGGCGTATTTTCCGCAACTGGGGCGTTCGGTGAGCTGCGTTTTTCTGACCTATCGGGATGCGGAGGATCGACCGATCATCTTCGCCGCGGCGAAAATGGGATTTGATCGGCCGGACCTGGCGGGCAATCTCCCGCTCGAGGCGACCGGGCGCTGCGGCTGGCAGGCGATCGTCGATCCGGGCAAGATTCCTCAACCCATTCGCGCCACCATTCTGGAGGCGTGGGCGTTGGACGTGGAGACGGGACTGGCGACGCCACTGGATCATGGAATCCCGATCCGGAGGTAGCGTGCATATTTTTGTTGGCTGAGGGGGCGCATGAAGAGCATGAGTGATGCGCGGCGTGCGTTAGCCCCATTTGTGCGGGCAGGATTGGCAGTGATATCTGGGCGGCATATAGGGAAGCATGCCGAGGAGGAGAATGTCCAGAAGTTTCCAACGCCAGGGAAGGGGGACTTTCTTGACCGCGGTTGAGCCGCAGCGCGGGCACCAGGTGAGGCCCATCTGGAAGGCCTTGATGATCAGATCGGCGCGGGTAGATCGGATTCGCGGACAAGCAATTCGACCTCCTGCTCGGGGGAGGTTGAGCCCATGAGGGATTGAATGTTGGCGCTGGCGAGGGATTTTTTGAGCGAGTGCCACTGGGCGACGCTGCGACAGCGCGTGGCGACGGCCCAACTGGCGGGGGCGGGCGGAGCTTGTCTGAAATAGTCGAGGGGTTCGACGGGACTCGGGCGAGGAGGAGGCTGAGGGGGGAGAGGCGGGGGCGTTTGATTGGATTCCATGGGTTTGGTCCGCTGGGCTTATTTTAGCGGAATTGCTGCGCGGAATTCGCATATTTTGGGGTGGGCGAGGAAATTCAACCTGCGAAAAAAGATCGATTGAAAGAGGAGCGGGGGGATTAAGATTGGGGATTATGGCGCGAAAGATTCGCTGCTCGTGGGTTCCGGAGGACAAGGCGGATTACGTGCGCTATCACGACGAGGAATGGGGCAGGGCGGTGCACGAAGATCGGAAGCTGTTTGAGATGCTGATTCTCGAGGGGGCGCAGGCGGGATTGAGCTGGTACACGATTCTGAAACGGCGGGAGGGGTATCGGAGGGCGTTCAGGAATTTCGAGCCGGGGAAAGTGGCGAAGATGACGGATGGGGAATTGAAAAAGGTGCTGGCGACGGGGGACATTATTCGCAATCGGCTGAAAGTTTTTTCGACGCGGAAGAACGCGATCGTGTTCTTATCGATCCAGAAGGAATTCGGGTCGTTTGACGCTTATGTTTGGGGGTTCGTTGGGGGGAAGCCGAAGGTGAACCGGCCGGAGTCGATGAAGGAAGTGGCGGCTCGGACGGTCGAATCGGATGCGCTGGCCAAGGATTTGAAGAAGCGCGGGATGAGTTTTGTGGGGTCGACGATTATGTACGCGTTTATGCAGGCGGTGGGGTTGGTGGATGACCATATGCGGGGGTGCTTTAGGGCGGGGAAATAGCCGGGGCAGCGGGACCTGGAAAAAATCGTATCCAAGCCAGATTGACAAATATAACACATGGTATTATAGTATGGGTCTTGCGCTGGACGCTGATCCAACTGGCGGGTTTTCAGAACCTATGGTCCAGGGAGAGGCTTCTGGACGAGGATTTGCGATCGCTCGAGACGGCGATTATGCGCGATCCGGCCGGGGCGCCAGTGATGAAGGGAACGGGCGGGCTGCGGAAAATCCGATATGCCCCCTCATCGCGCGGCAAAGGCAAGAGCGGGTCGATGCGCGTCGGGTTCGCCCAGTTTCCTCAATTCGGGCGAATCTATCTGGTGACGCTATTTCTGAAGAAGGACGCGGAAAATCTAAGCGCAGCCGATCGCAAAGCAATCAAAGCGGCGTTGGAAGGTTTGGAAGAAGCGCTGAAGAAAGGAAGAAATCCGTGAAGGAAGAGAACAGGAAATCTCGAAAGTCGACGCGCGGGATGACTGCCAAGGGGCGGGAAATTGTCGCGTCGCTGCGCGAAGCCATGGAGGTGGAGAGAGCCGGGGTCGCGGTTGAGTCTCGCTTTACGGTGCGCACGGTGGAATTGCCGGACGATCCGCGACAGTATGGCCCGGATGCGGTGCGAGCGACGCGCGGGAGGATCGGCGTGAGCCAGGCGATCTTCGCGCATTTGATGGGAGTGTCGCCGATGCTGGTTCGGGCGTGGGAGCAGGGGCAGCGGGTACCGGCAAAGTGGGCTCGCCGGCTGCTGGACGAAGTGAACCGCGATCCCAGGCATTGGCGGGGATTGTTTCGCAAGGCTTCGTGAATCACACCGACGCCGCCAGCAATTGTTCCGCCGCAAATCGCAGTTGCTCCTCCGGCAATTCCGGGTAGATCGGGAGCGCCAGGACTTCCTTGCAGGCTCGTTCGCTTTGGGGGAAGTCGCCGGGTTTGTGGTTGAGGTAGCTGAAGCATTCCTGTAAGTGCAGGGGGAGGGGGTAATAGATGGCGGAGCCGACGCCTTTTTCCTGGAGTTTTTGTTTGACCTGGTCGCGGTTGGGGACTCTGACGACGTACTGGTTGTAAATGCTCCAATTGCCTTCGTCGATGTGGGGGGTGATGACGTTGCCGCCGGCCAGGAGCTGGTCGTATAGGGCGGCGTTTTTTCTTCTTGCGTTGTGCCAGGTTTCCAGGTGGGGGAGCTTGACGCTTAGGACGGCGGCCTGGACGGCGGCCATGCGGAACATGCCGCCGATGAATTTGTGGTGATATTGGTGGCCGGAGCCGTGGACGCGGAGGAGGCGGCAGTCTTCCGCAAACTGGTCGTTGTCGGTGCAGATGGCGCCGGCGTCGCCGAAGGCGCCGAGATTTTTGGTCGGGTAGAAGCTGAGGCATCCCGCGAAGACGCCGGCGCAGGCGCGGACGTCGTGGCGGCGGGCGCCGATGGCCTGGGCGGCGTCCTCGAGGACCTTGATGTCGTGTTTTTGGGCGATTTCGTTGATGGCTTCGCGGTTGTGAAGCTGCCCGAAGAGATCGACGGGCATGATGGCGCGGGTTTTTTTTGTGATTTTGGCGGCGATTTTATTGGGGTCGATGTTGAAGGTGTCGGGCTCGATGTCGACGAAAACGGGTTTGGCGCAGAGGCGGGCGACGCAACCGGCGGTGGCGAAAAACGTGAAGGTGGGGAGGATGACTTCGTCGCCGGGCTTGATGCCGATGCCCATGAGGCGCAGAGGAGTGCGTCGGTGCCGCTGGATACGCCGACGGCGTGTTTGGTGCCGCAATAGGCGGCGAGATTCTTCTCGAATTTTTCGACGTGATGGCCGAGGATGAGGGCCTGATTATCGAAAACTTCGTCGACGGCGCGGCGGATTTCTTCGCGGAGCGGGGGGTATTGCGCGGTGAGGTCTAAAAGTTTGACGTTCATGGTAACAACAAATTACGGCGCGCGGGGGAAAAGTAAAAGAGAGTGGGTAGGGGAAGGGTTGTGCGAATTATTCTTGTGTTGGGCGATTTCAGTCGATTGATGAATGGATTGATCGGTTGCGATTTTCGTGCCGATGTACGCGCGTTGGCTCGTATGGGAGAAGGCGTCGCCGATTTGATGGCGTTGGGCTGGCCTGATGAGGGGGGACGGTCCTTTTCGCGAGGGGGGACTGGGGAGTCGCCGCCTGCGGCGGCAGATGTAAAAGGAGTTTCGAGCTTCACGCTCGACCTCAACCGTCCTTCACCGCCCATGTCCGACCTGCCCATTTTATTTGGATGGTCACACGACTAGAACTGCTGCGGGGGCGCGGGGTCGAGCGTTGAGTCGGGGTGGCTGGCCGCTTCGCAGGGAGGCTTCGATTGGTATGATGTTCGGTTCATGGAAGAATCGGTACGGGCGCAGGGCAGGGGGGGAAGAGATTACCTTGTGTTGCGCTGGCGTTGATTGTGATTGTGACGGCGTTTGTGCGGCCGGGGGATACGTCTTGGATCAACGATGAGCCGAAGCTGCTGAAGCTGGCGCTGCTTTATAATCAGGGGCATTTTGCGGAGATTGGGTTTCGGGTTCCGTTCACTTCGGCGACGTTGGGGGTTTTTGGATTGGTGGGGATGCGCGGGCGCGGTATGGGCCGGCGCCGATCTGGCTGTATCAGATATTTCTCGGCATCACGCATGATCCGGTCGTGATGGTCATGATGCGGGCGGTGATTTTCAGTTCGGTTACGGCGCTCGCGCTGGCGTGGTTGCTGCGGACTTTGAATTGGAATCCCTGGCTGGCGGTGGTGACGATGCTGTCGCCTTGGTTGTGGCACTATAGCCGGCAGATTTGGGATAATAGTTTTTGTATTCCGCTTTCGGCGCTGCTCGTCGCGGGGTATGCGGATTATTTGAAGAGGAATCGGTTGTGGGCGATGGGCGTTGCGGCGGCGGCGGCCGGGCTTTTGCCTTTGACGCATTTGATGAGTTTGGCGCTGCTGGCGCCGGTTGGGTTGCATCTGGTTTTGCGGCGGGCGAATTGGCCGCGGGGAGTGGGGGTGGCGGCGGTTGTGTTTACGGCGGTGGAGATTCCGGCTTGGCCGTATTGGGATTGGCTTGCGAATAACTATTCGCCGGCGATTGAGCCGGGGCGCTCGCCATACGCGGGATATTTTTATCCGTTGCTGGGGGGGCATCATCTTTCCGCGGTGGGATTGTCGAATCTTCTGGGTCGGAAGTGGGTGTATGGTTTGCCGGGGGTGTGGCCTTATCTGATTTTGGTCGCGGCGTATTTTTCGGGGATCGCTTATGTGGCGGTGTGGATCGGGATTGTGCGCGCGGCGCGGGAGGGGCGGCGCGTCGTGCGGCGGATGAACGCGTCGCTGGCGGATCATCTGTCGTTGATCGCGCTGGGGACTTTGGCGGTCCAGGTGTGGATGGATGGAACGCAGCGCGTTTATGGCGGGCCGCATTATTTCAATGCGACTTGGATCGCGTATGCGATTTTGGGGTATCGAACGTTTCAGATGTTGCCTGCGAAATGGGGGAAGTGCGTTCTTTGGGCGTATGGGGGCTCACTGGGGTTTGTACTGGTGTCGGTGATGGTGCTGATTGGACGAAATGGGGGAGCGCAGGGTTTGGGATGGGGGCCGGCGCTTTCGCAGCAGGTGGCGGTGGTGCGGGAGATCGGGAATACGCCGCTGGAGGGCGGGGGGGCACAGAGTCAGGCGGTGGCGAATTGGCGGGTTTGCCCGTGGGAGTATGACTATTTGAAGGAGTTGCTGGTGGACCCGGCGGAGCCGCCGCGGGCGGGGGTGGTGGCGATCGTGAAAGATCGGGATCAGTGGGCGGGGGATGCGCAAATTGTGGTGGAGTTTGCGCCGCAGTAGTGGAAACAAGTTATTCCTTGAGTCGCGGCACGCGGCGCATATCATCTTTCGGCTCACCAACCTTCGAAGGAACGAATTAAAATATGTCCACCAAAACTAAATCGAATCCGTTTGGAGCCGAGGCGAAACTGAACAGCGCGGCGGGTGACTTGTCGATCTTCCGGCTGGATAAGCTGGGAGATATGTCTCGCCTGCCGATTTCGATCAAAGTGCTTTTGGAAAGTTGTCTGCGCAATTGCGATGAGTTTGAGGTGACTCGGGAGGATGTTACGAAGCTGGTGCAGTGGGCGCCGGCGGGGGAGGGGGCGGAGATTCCGTTCAAGCCGGCGCGGGTGATTTTGCAGGATTTTACGGGGGTGCCTTGCGTGGTGGATTTAGCGTCGATGTGCGCGGCGATGAAGCGCGCGGGGGGCGATGCGCTAAAGATCAATCCGCTGGTGCCGGTGGATCTGGTGATCGATCACAGCGTGCAGGTGGATGAATATGCCAATGCGTATGCGCTTTTGAATAACGCGAAGAAGGAATTTGAGCGGAACCGGGAACGGTATGAATTTTTGAAATGGGGGCAGAAGGCGTTTGCGAATTTCAAAGTGGTGCCGCCGGCCACGGGGATCGTGCATCAGGTGAATCTGGAATATCTGGCGAAGGTTGTGCAGGTTCGGGACGGGGTGGCGTTTCCGGATAGTTTGGTGGGGACGGACAGCCACACGACGATGATCAACGGTCTGGGCGTCGTCGGCTGGGGCGTGGGCGGGATCGAAGCCGAGGCGTGCATGCTGGGGCAGGCGATTTATATGCTGACGCCTCAGGTGGTGGGTTTCCGATTGCACGGGCAATTGCCGGAAGGGGCGACGGCGACGGATTTGGTGCTGATGATCACGCAAATCCTGCGCGGGCAGAATGTCGTCGATAAATTCGTGGAATTTTACGGAGAGGGATTGGCGGGGATGTCGGTGGCGGATCGGGCGACGATCGCCAACATGGCGCCCGAATATGGGGCGACCATGGGGTTCTTTCCGGTGGATGAGCAGTCGATCAAATATCTGCGCCTGACGGGGCGGGATGAGAAGCAGATTGATTTGATCGAGCGATATTGCAAGGAGCAGGGTCTTTGGCGGCAGGAGAAGAATGACCCGATGTTCAGCCAGACGTTGGATTTGGATTTAACGAAGGTGACGCCGAGCTTGGCGGGGCCGCGGCGGCCGCAGGATCGGGTGGAATTGCCGAAGGTGAAGGCGAATTTCCGGTCGGCGCTGGCGGAGACTTTCAAGAAGCAGGTGGATGCCAGTGCGCCGGCGCGGTTGGATCGATCGGGGACAGCGGCGGGGGACGATCAATGGCTGAAGCTGACGCACGGGGATACCGTGATCGCGGCGATCACGAGTTGCACGAACACGAGCAATCCTTCGGTGATGGTGGCGGCGGGGCTGGTCGCGAAGAAGGCGGTGGAATTGGGGTTGCGGGTGCCGGCGTATGTGAAGACGTCGCTGGCGCCGGGGAGCCGGGTGGTGACGGATTATCTGGATAAGGCGGGGCTGACGCCGTTTTTGAATCAGATCGGATTCAACACCGTTGGGTATGGATGCACGACGTGTATCGGGAACAGCGGGCCGCTGCCGGACGCCGTGGCGGCGGTGGTGGAGAAGGGGGATTTGGTGGTCTCGGCGGTGCTCTCGGGGAATCGGAATTTCGAGGGGCGGATCAATCCGCTGGTGAAGGCAAATTATCTGGCGAGCCCGCCGCTGGTGGTGGCGTTTGCGCTGGCGGGGACGGTGGATGTGAATTTGGCGGAAGAGCCGCTGGGTCGCGGGAAGGGCGGGAAGGAAGTTTATCTGCGCGACGTCTGGCCGACGGCGGCGGAAGTGAATCGTGTGGTGGAGGAATGCGTTTCGCCGGACATGTTCCGGACGCAATACGCGAGTGTGGAGACGGGGAACGACACGTGGAACAAGATTCCGATCAAGGGGGGCGAGCTTTTCAATTTTGACGCCAAGAGCACGTACATTCAGGAGCCGCCGTTTTTTGAAAATCTGGCGCCGGAGCCTGGGAAGATTGCGCCGATCCGCAAGGCGCGGGTGCTGGTGATGGTGGGGGACAGCGTGACGACGGATCACATATCGCCGGCGGGAGCGATCAAGAAGGACAGCCCGGCGGGGAAATATCTGATGGAGAACGGGGTGCAGCCGGTGGATTTCAATCAGTATGGATCGCGGCGCGGGAATGATCGGGTAATGACGCGCGGCACGTTCGCGAACGTGCGCTTGAAGAATCTTCTGGCCCCGGGGACGGAAGGCGGCGTGACGATGTATCTTCCGACGGGCGAGGTGATGAGCATTTTTGACGCGAGCCAGAAATATCAGGCGGATCATGTGCCGCTGGTGGTGCTGGCGGGGAAGGATTACGGGATGGGCTCAAGCCGGGATTGGGCGGCCAAGGGGGTATTCCTTCTGGGCGTTAAGGCGGTGATCGCGAGCAGTTTTGAGCGGATTCATCGGAGCAATCTGGTGGGGATGGGGGTATTGCCGCTGGTGTTCAAGAGGGGGGAAAGCCGGGACAGCCTGGGGCTGACGGGGAAGGAGACTTTTGAGATTGAGATTGGGGACGATCTGAAGCCGAAGCAGGATGTGGTGGTGAAGGCGGATGGGAAGACGTTTACGACGTCTTGCCGGATCGATACGCCTGTGGAGATTGAGTATTACAAGAACGGGGGGATTTTGCAGACGGTGCTGAGAAGGTTGTTGAAGAAATAAGTTCATGAGTAAGAGCAAACTGAAATTCGAATACGACCAAAGCGTCGACGCCGCATATCTGACGCTGGGTCGGGGCAGGGTGAGCGGCTCCGAAGAGGTGCAGCCTGGCGTCGTGGTCGATTTCGACGCAGACGGTCGAGTTGTCGGAGTGGAAATCCTTCGATTTGCCAAACGCTTTGTGAACAAGGTCAAGCTCAAATCCATGTCGGCGCATCGGGGAAGGTCGCTGAAGAAATCGGCGTAGTGGCTCGATTTCGCGCGGACACAAATTCCGGCAGACTATTTTTGACTTCCGTATTGGGGTATAAGCACACCATGATCCGCCGGGCGGAGTGGTGGTGGATAGTTGCGTTTGGGTTGGTTGGCGCTGGCGGCGCTGGTGGTTCGGGTTTGGGGGTGTTTCGCGCCGCTTTGGTTTGACGAGATTTTCGCGCTCGTGCACGCGGTTCAGTTGCGCGGGATTGGGGATTTGTTCTTCACGGTTCACGATGACAACAAACATCATTTGATGTCGCTTTGGATGTGGGTTGCGGGGGCGAATCGCGGGTATTTTGTTTACCGGATTCCGAGTTTGCTGGCGGGATTGGCGATGCCGCCGCTGGTATATCTGGCGGCTCGGCCGCGGCATGGGAAGCTGGTGGCGTTCCTGGCGGCTTTCTTTGCCCTGACGAGTTTTCAGATCATCGATTTGTCTTGCGAGGCGCGGGGGTACTCGCTGGGGATGGCGTTTGCGGCGGGGGCTTGGGTTTGTTGCGGGAGATATCTGAGAAGCCGCTGTGTGGGGGCGGCGGTTGCGTTCTGGGGTTGTTGTGCGCTGGGGTTTTTGTCGCAACTGACTTTTTTGTATGCGTATACGGGGTTTGTGTTTTGGTCGGCGTGGGAAATGCGACAGGGTTCCTGGGTCTCCTGGTGGAGGGGTCTGATCGTTCTGCATTTTCCGGTGGTGGTCGGGCTGGCGTGGCTGTGGATCTTCGATCTGCGATTTTTCCACTACATCGGCGGGCCGCATCTGACGCTGCACGAGTTGTACGCTATGTATATGAGCCAGACGTTCAATATTCCGGGCGGATGGGAAAATTCGCTGGGTGTGGTGACGCTCATTTTGATGATCTTGGGAATCGTTTTGATGGTGCGGCGTGGGAAAGAGGACTGGCCGTTGTATGTGGGGGTGATCGTTTGCATGGCTTGGGCGATCGATCACCGGATATCGGCGAATGTCGCGCCGCGGTATTTGGTTTTGGGTGCGCCGTTTCTGATGGTGCCGTTGGGGGTGGTATTGGAATCGGTGGCGGCGGGACCGAGTTTGCGATCAGGCGGGGCATCCCTCCCCCAATCCTCCCCCGGAGTACCGGGAGAGGGGGAAGGGAGAGTTGGCCTGGGGGATGCGGCGGTGTTTTGCGCGGCGATTTTGTTTGGGGTGGGCGGCGTGTGGCGCGGGGCGGAGGTTTTTTGCGGGGATAGGCATGGGTACGTGGAGGCGATTGAGTTTATGGCGCGGAACTCGAGGACGCCGGTGGGGACGGTGGATTGCGGGTGGGATGATTACGTGAATGCGTTGACGTTTGATTTTTATTGCAAGCGTGCGGGGGAGAAATCGCTCTGGCCGGGCGTGGCGCCGGCGCAGTGGTGGGTGACCGGGCCGCTGGTGGATGCGGAGCGGATTCGGCGCGGCGAGCACGCGTATCGCCTGGTGGAAATTTTTCCGAATCGTGGGGCCGGAGCGGGATGGAATCTCTATGAAATCGACGATCAAAAGTGAACGATCCCGGTCGCTGTATCGGCGGATTCTGGAGATTGTGCCGATCGCGGGCGGGCCGAGCGAGCTGCTGGCATTGGCGGCAGTTGAGATGCGGCGTCTGCGCGGAGGGAAGCACAAAAACGGCGAATCGAAATTGTTCGTTGGGTTTGAGGAATTGCTGGGGCGGGACGAGGCGCTGGGGTTGATTTATCAGGCGATCAATTCTCCGGCGCTGGAATCGGCGTATCGCGCGACGGCGCGGACGGGGCGGAAGTTTTCGGAAGCGGAGATTCCGGCGGTGACTCAGCTCTTCACACCGCGATGGGTGGTGGAATTTTTGCTGCACAACACGCTGGGTCGATTGTGGCGGCGGATGCATCCGCGAACTCGGCTGCGATGGAAGTGGATGGTGAAGGAGGATGAGACTCCCTTGCCGGTGCGGCCGGTGGCGGAATTGCGGATTTGCGATCCGGCTTGCGGGACGATGAATTTCGGGCTGGTGGCGATGGAGATGCTTCGGGAAATGTATCGGGAGGAGGGATGCGAGGACTCGGGCGAGATCGATCGAGGCATCGTGCGGAACAATCTGTTTGGGTTCGACATTGATCCGGTCGCGATTGAACTGGCGAAGAAGAGTCTGGAGATCAAGACGGGATTGGAGATTCGCGAATTCAATTTGAGGGTCGCCGATGCGCTGTTCGACGTGGAGATGGACGGGCAGTTCGATGTTGTTGCGACGAATCCGCCTTATCTATCGGCGCGGAATCTGGAAGCGGGGCGGATCGCGCGGATGAAGAAAAAGTATCCGGCGGGGTGGCGCGACGCTTACGCGTGTTTCATTCTTAAATCGCTGGAATTGCTGCGGCCGGGGGGCAGGGCGGGGATTTTGTGCATGCACTCGTTCATGTTCACGGGGGCGTTTGAAAAACTGCGGCGGCAGGTTTTCAGCCAGGCAGCGGTGAAGACGGCGGGGCATTTCGGGCCGGGATTATTCGATATTGGGAATCCGGGGACGCTGCAGACCGTGGCGTTTGTGGCTGAAAAACTGGCGGCGGACAAGCGGGGAGTTTTTTTTCGGCTGGTGGAGGAAGACGATAAAGAAGACTCGTTGCGGGAAGCGATTCGGGGGGCGAAGGGATTTGAAGTTTCCGGGGATGAACTGAACGGGTCGCCGCGCGCGGCTTGGATGTATTGGACGGACGGGGCGATTCGGCGGGCGTTTGGGAAGTGCCGGCGGCTGGGGGAGATCGCGCCGCCGCGGCAGGGGCTGGCGACGACGGACAATCTGCGGTTTGTGAGGTATTGGTGGGAAGTGGAAGAGCCGGGATTTTGCGGGGAGCGCGTGCGGTGGATTCCTTATGCCAAGGGGGGGCGGTTTTGCCGGTGGTATGAAGCGGCTCGGCATCGCGTGGATTGGGAAGATGACGGGCGGCGCATCAAGCGGGCGATCGTGACGCGGTATCCGTATTTGAATGGGCAATGGTCGTGGGTGGCCAAGAACAGCGCGTGGTATGGGCGGGCGGGGATCACCTATTCGTATCTGACCAGCGGGCGGTTCAGCGCGCGGATGCTGGAGGAGGGGACGTATTTTGACGTAGCGGGGTCGGCGCTGTTTCCGGAGGATCGGCTGACGGTGCTGGGGATTTTGAATTCTTCAGCGGCCCGAAAGCTGCTGGGGGCGATCAATCCGACGGTGAATTTTCAGGTTGGGGATTTGCGGTTGCTGCCGATGCCGGATGGAGCGCCGGAAGAATTGCGCGGACGTTGCCGAGGCGGTGAAGTTGAGCCGGGAGCTGGACCGGGGAAATGAAACGAGTCCGGAATTTTCGGGGCCGCTTTTGACGGATGAGTTTGAGGGGATGGCGCAGAAATTGGCGCAAATCGAGGGGCGACTCGATCGGACCGTGGCGGATTTATACGGGATCGAATGTGAAGATGGAGCGGAAAAGCCGTTGGCGCTGGAGCGGGATGAAATCGAGCGGCGGCGAATCAGTTATGCGCTGGGGATTTATCTTGGCCGGTGGGGTGGGGAGAAGAAAAAAGAGTGGGTTTGCTTGTCGCCGCTGGACGGCGATTTGGAGGAATTTGTTCGCGATAAGACGGGGGAATTGGAAATCGATCGGAGGCGATTTTTATCGCGGGAGTTTTCTATTTGGCACAATCGGCTTTATCGGGGGCGGCCGGTGTTTTGGGTGTTTGGGGCGGAGGGGCGGGTCGCGGTGACGGATGGGAGCTTTGCGAAACGGGAAACGATCGGGGAGATGCTCGATTCGATTGGCGGGAAGCTGCCGCGCGATTGGCGGCGGGTGCCGGATGAGCCGGTCCATTTGAATCTTGGCCCATTGGCGGATTGGTTGACGGACGGAAAGCTTCGAGAGTCGGTTAGGGAGGCGATCCGCGATCGGGAGATCAGGAGAAAATCGAATTGCGAATCCGTTCCTCTTCGCGGATGAGTTCGCTGGTGTCCTTGGCGGTGGTGTCCATCTGCCCGATGAATTCGGCTCCGATGAGATAGGATTGGTCTTTCTGCTGGCGGCAGTGAATGACCTGGCAGATGAGCGGAGCAATGGGGTTGTCGAGGTTCTCGACGGGAAGCTGAACGAGGAAGGTGCTGCCATCCGCGACGGGCTCGTGAACGCGAATGGCCAGTCCCGCGCGGAGATGTCTTGCAACTCCGCGGCGATGGTTTTTACGGGGGCGTGATCGGTGTAGGCGCGGATTTCCAGGGCGAGGCGCAAGTTGACGCGGGGCGCGCGGCGAATATCGCCTTGTTTGTGGGAGGCCGATAATTTCCGCAGTAAGTTGATTGCTTCGGCGAGTCTGGCTTTGGCGGCGTTCATAGATTACCTGTCCCGAATCGGTTTATCGACTGGAAAATCCGCCTACTGAACTTGTAACGGGGACTACGAAGGGAACGGTAAGTTCTGGCGGCGGCTTACCTTAGTTTCGCGATGATGGCGTCGGCGAAGGAATCGGTGGTGGCGGTGCCGCCGAGGTCCTGGGTGAGGGTTTTTCCCTCGGCGAGGACGGCGTCGTAGGCGTGCTTGATTTTTTCGGCCAGGGTTTCTTCGTGGATGTGATTGAGCATCATGACGCCGGACATGATGATCGCCAGGGGGTTGGCGATTCCTTTTCCGGCGATGTCGGGCGCCGAGCCGTGGACGGCTTCGAAGACGGCGGCTTCGTCGCCGATGTTGCTGCCGGGGACGACGCCGAGGCCGCCGACGAGACCGGCGCATAGATCGCTGACGAGATCGCCGTAGAGATTTTCCATGAGAAGGACGTCGAACCTGGCGGGGTCCTGGACGAGCTTCATGCAGCCGGCGTCGATGATCAGTTCCTGGTAGTCGATGTTGGGATATTCCTCTTCGTGGATGGTGCGGGCGCAATCGAGGAAGAGGCCGTCGGACATCTTCATGATGTTCGCCTTGTGGAAGACGGTGATGCTCTTTCGATGGCGGCGGGTGGCATAGCGAAAGGCGTAGCGGGCGATCCGCGTGCAGGCGGCGCGGCTGGCGACCTTGAGGCTGGTGACGACGCCGGGGACGACTTCGTTCTCGATGCCGCTGTAAAGGCCTTCGGTGTTCTCGCGAACGATGACCATGTCGACGCCTTCAAAGCGGGTCTTGATGCCGGGCAGATTGCGAACGGGCGGCACGGCGGCGTAGAGGTTCAATTTTTGGCGCAACTGGACGTTGACGGATTTAAAACCCTTGCCGACGGGCGTGGTCACGGGGCCTTTGAGAGCGATTTTATGGGCGAGGATGGCCGCGATAGTTCGCTGGGGGAGGACGTTTTCGCAGCCCTGATCGAGGGCGCTGGCGCCGGCGGGGAGTTCGACCCAATCAACGGATAACCCGGCGGCTTCGAGGACGCGGCGTCCGGCGCGGGTCACTTCTGGACCGATGCCGTCACCGGGGATCAAGACAATGGTGTGCTTCGCCATGACCGGAGTTTTACTCATCAACCGAACCAAAGCAATCCCGACAGGGTGAGGATCAGCACGGTCGCAGTGACGGCGGCGTAAAACCAGTCGTGCTCTTCAAAGGCGAAGAGGACCGCCGAGACGGCGACGCGCATGACGGGAGTGAGAAGGAGGAGATAGATTCCCAATTCGATAATGCTCTTGCCATGGCCCTGGCAGATTCCCTGCCAGATGTGGGCGGGGTGGTAATCGAAGGGGTCGCTGGTCATTCTTTCGACGGAGACCGTGCCGTGCACGAAGCTGAAGAGGATTCCGACCAGCATGACGGTTAGGGAGACGACCAGGCCGCCGCGGAGAATCCAGCTTGAGGCGTCTTCGATGGCGAGTCGCGGCTGTTTTGGCGGGGATATTTGGGAGTCGTTCATTTGATTAACCGCCGATGCCCAGGCCGCGCAATAGCATTTGAATTCCGATGATCCCCATGGCGGCGGCGAAGATCTTTCGGATCAGGGCGTTGCTCATGCGTTCCATTAAGAGCGTTCCGGACAGCGCGCCCAGAACGACGGCGATGGCGACGGGGACGACGAGATAGGGCAAAACCATTCCCCGGCGCAGATAAACGCCGGCGGCGGCGGCGGCGGTGACGCCGATCATGAAATTGCTGGTGGCCGTGGAGACCTTGGCGGGGAGCTTCATGGCAACTTCCTGCGCGAGGACTTTTACGACACCGGCGCCGATGCCGAGAAGTCCGGAGATGGCGCCGGCGGCGAACATGATGACCGTCGCGGCGGGGACGCCGGTGACGTTGTAGGGGACGTCGCGGCGGAGATGTTTGTCGTAATAATGGTTGTCCAATCGCAAGAATCGGGCCAGGCGGTCGCTGGGCATCGGTGGGGGGAGTTCTTCGCCGAACTTGGCGAATACGGGCGCCAGCGAAATAAGCAGGACGGACGCGAACAGGATATCGAGCAGGCGTGGGGAGACATGTCCGGCGAGGAGGCCGGCGCCGATGAGGGCTCCGGTGGCGGTGAAAAGTTCCAGGAACATGGCGACGCGAATATTGGTGATCCGGTCCCTGACATAAACGGAACCCGCGCCGCTGCTGGTGGCGATGATGGAGACGATGCTTGCGGCGATGGCGGCGTCGATGGGAATTTTTAAAAAAAGTGTGAGAAAAGGAACCAGGACGATTCCGCCCCCCAGGCCGCTGATGGACCCGATGAGGCCGCCTCCGAACCCGGCGGCGGCGATTTCGAGCAGCCAGAGAATCGAATGTTCGGTTGATGTCATGTTCGTCGGTCACCATATGGACATGTTTGAAAACACGCAACGCGCGGCATGCCTATAATCCCGGCGTGGCAGCGAACGAGCACATGCAGTGCATGGAAGTTTGGGGCGGCAGCGAGACAACGCGCCGGGGTGTCGAGATGGGCGGCATGGACGCATGGGTCTATAGCCGTCCGTTTGGGGAAGCGGAAGATGGCGGGGACGTTTACTATGCATCAAGCTGCGCGACGGGGCGGATCAACCGCTTGATGCTGGCCGACGTGGCGGGGCACGGGAAAGCGGTTGCGGCAACGGCGGCTTCGCTGCGGACGCTGATGCGGCGATACGTCAATTTTCTGGATCAAAAGAAATTTGTGCGCTCGATGAATCAGCAGTTTGCGGCAATGAGCCAGGACGGGTGCTTCGCGACGGCGCTGGTCAGCACATTTTTCGCGCCGACGCGGAAACTGTCGATCTGCAATGCGGGGCATCCTCGGCCGCTGATCTATCGGGCGGCGGAAAAGAAGTGGTCGATCCTGGAGCACACGGAGGCGGAGGACCGCCGGCCTAGCAATATTCCGCTGGGGATTCTCGATCTGGCGGAGTATGAGCAATTCGAGGTGCAACTGAATGTGGGGGACTTGGTGATCTTCTATACCGATGCGCTGACGGAAGCGCGGACGAAAGACGGCGAATTGCTTGGAGAGGCGGGGCTGCTGGAGATTGTCGAGGGATTGGATCGGCGCGATCCGGAGAAATTTATCGATGGCTTGCTGGAACAAGTGGGGGCGAGGCACGTGGGGAATCTGTCGAGCGACGATGTGACGATCTTGCTGCTCTGCCCGAACGGGCGGCGGCCGAACTATTCGTTTGGGGAAAAGCTTTGGCGCAGGCTCGGTTGATGGGGAAGTTGATTCGGGCGATCGATCCGCGCGCGGAGCGCCTGCCGCTGCCGGACCTGAACCTGGCAAATATTGGCGGAGCAATCATTCCGCGGTTGGGGAAGCGATCGAGCGCGGGGGCAAAAAAATGCTGAATGATGAGTTCTGAACGATGAATTAAATTCAGCATTCATCACTCATCATTCAGCATTGTCTTCTTAAGCCGCCTGTTCGGCGTGTTGTTCCACACCAAAATCGAGCAGCTCATCCAGAGTTTGTTCGAGTCTTCGCTCGGCGTTTCGAATATCGGGGGTGGCGACGCCGGTGCGGCGGTGGGCCAGCAGGCGGCTGAGACCGTCGGGCCGGGCCAGGGCATCGACGAGCTTGGCGTCGATGAGGTTTTCGATGGCTTTGCGAAGACTTTCGACTTGCGGGGTCATGGCAGTATCTCCTGCGTCGTCGAGACGCGAGCAAGGCTCACATGAAAACGCCGACGAATCGGCACGATCGCGCGAGCGGACCAAACAACGGCAGGATCGAGACGCCTCTGAGGCGCATTGATCCCTTTCACGTGCCGACGGAGTTAGCTGACGGGCTGGGAGTTGAAAGTCTCCCTCGGCGGGCACAAGAGGTGAAATGAATGGAGCCGCTCACCCAGTTGTGCCAAACGCCACCGATACGCCCCGATTCGCAGCGACCCCTCGTCAAAGGCATCCACAGGTCGCAAACGAATTACGCCAAGTCGAACAAACCTCAGCGTTGGGTTCTCCGCGCCGTCCGAGTGCCGGACGGCTTAGGCGGTCAAGCGAAAGCGGATTTTAAAAATGATGAGGGGCATGTCAATGAAAAGATTGGCGTAAAGGGGCCAAAAATAAAAAAATTTTCTGTGTGATTTATGCACATTTGCAATGTGGAGAGGGTCTGGAGCGATCCACAGTTGCCACGGAATGGCATCGCATCGACAATAAAAGGCAGTCGCCGAGGTGGGATCGCGGAACTGCAAGATCGGCAATACCGAACCGGAGGCTCTATGAAGAAAATAATTCGCCGCATGATTTTGGGCGTTGTTGTGCTGGTGGTGGTTGTACTGGTGATTGTCTGGTTCAGCTTAAATTCGATTGTGCGAAATGCGATTCAGAGCGGGGCGACGGCTTCCTTGAACGTTCCGACGACGCTTGAAGCCGTGGCGCTCTCGCCGATCGGCGGGACCGTGGGGCTGACGGGTTTGGATGTGGGCTCGCCGCAGGGCTACACGGCGCCGCACATGTTGGTGGTGGGCGGACTTAAGGTTGCCGTGAGCTATGGACAACTTCTTGGCAATCCCGTGCATATCCAGAAGATCGAGATCGACGCGCCGCAACTGACGGTTGAGCAATCGAGCGGGAAATTGAATTTGCAGGCGGTGATGGATCAGTCGTCATCGTCGTCGAGCAGTTCGAGCACCGGGAGCGGGGCGGCGGCGCCGCCTTCGTCTTCGTCGCAGACCAAACTCATTATCGACGAATTGGATGTGACTAACGCGCAGGTGAGTTTTCTGCCGGGGCTGCCGGGGATGACCAAGGAGCAGGACGTGACGGTGCCTTCGCTGACGCTGAAGAATATTGGGAATTCGGATAACGCGCGAGAATGGGGCGGCGTTCAAGGATGTCATTATGCAGGTTTGCACGGGGCTGGCCGGGAAGGCGGGTCAGTCGGCGGGGTTGGGTCAGCTTACGTCGCAGCTTAATCAGGTTGGGTCGCAACTGGGGCAGTCGTTTCAATCGCAGGTTCAGAATAGCGTCGGGCAGGGCGTTGGAAATATATTGGGGGGCAATGGGAACAATAGCGCGGGGCAGGGCGTGCAACAGCAACTGAACGGCCTGTTCGGTTCGAGCGGGAAGAAGAGCCAGTAGGTTTTCGGAGGCGCGGCATGGTTCGACGGTGGTGGTGGCTGGCTGGGGCGATGGTCCTGCTCTGCTGTTCGCTCCTGCCGTGCGCCAGGGGGTGGTGCGGACGATTGATGGGCGATCGATCGAGGGGGACGTGGCCGATGATCCGAACAGCGACACCGTGACAATTTCAGTCGGGAACGCGCAGGTCGCGGTTGAGCGGACGGATATCCTCTCCATCGACTATGGGGACGATATCGCCAAGCAGTTCAAGCAGCGGCTGGCGCAACTTCCGGGGACGGATATCCGCAGCCGATTGGAACTGAGTCGCTGGGCCCTGGATAAGAATGAGTATGCGCTGGCCCGTCAGGCGGCGCAGGAAGTGATGCGGATCGATCCCGGGAACGTGGATGCGGCGACTTTGCTGGACACGATAGCCGCCAAGGAGAACCTGAATTCCCGGAAGCAGGGGCCGGTGACGGAGCCGTCGGATATGTATACCGGGCCGGGGGTTACGCCGCTGGTGGCGCCGGCGGGGAATTTTCTTTCCGATGACCAGATCAACGTGATCCGGCAGCAGGAGCTGAGGTCGGACGACACGGTCCGGGTGAGGTTCGACGCGGGGGTGGTGGCCCGATACCTGCGCGAGAGCGGGCAGGACCCGGCGGAATTCGCGGCGATGGATCCGACGGAACAGGCGCTGCGCGTCATCGGGCTGGGCGATCCGTATTTGTCGGCGGGAGTGAAAATCCTTTCCGATCCGGGGGCGCTGGAAGTGTTTCACCGGCGGATCGAGCCGAAGATTCTGGTCGGCTGCGCGGCGGCGGGATGCCATGGGGATTCGGGGACGGCGGGGGATTTTTTTCTGTATCGGGACGCGGTGGCGACGCCTCAGTGGTATACGAACTTTTATATTCTTCAGCAGTATCGGCTGAAGCTGGATTCGCAGCCTTCGGTGTGGGGGAAGGGGCAATTGGAACGGCGGATGGTGGATCGGACGCATCCGAGCCAGTCGCTGCTGATTCAGTTTGGACTGCCGCGGGCGGACGCGGAGCTTCCGCATCCGGCGGTGAACGGGTGGAATCCGCTGTTTACGGGGGACCAGGATCCGTACTACGCCGAGATGACGAATTGGATCGGGCAATCGCTGATTCCGCTTGATCCGGATTATGGGTTTAAGTTTGACTTGCCGACGGGCGTGCCGCCGGCGACTCAGCCTTGATGCGGGAGGCGCGGGTGTCCCCGGAGTATTTTCTGATCTTTCTGGCCATGCTGACCGGGGCGGCGGCGACGGCGCAGATTGCCGCGACGAAAAAGCGGCGGCGAAGCTTGCGCGGGCTGGCGACGCAGTGGCAGATGCACTTTGTGCCGTGGGACCGGCTGAGGTTGGGGGAGAGAATATCGGGGAAGATCCCGGTGCTGGGGGCGGCGGATGTGAGGGTGATGGATCTGCTTTTCCGTACCGAGGGGCATCGGCATCGGTATGTTTTCACAGTGGAGTACGGGGTGGGGATCATCCGGGGGAAGCGGCGGCGAAAGAGGGTCGCGGGGTTCGATGAGCCGGTGCGGCGCGGGTCGGGTTCGCCGGTGCCGTATGAGTTGGAACTGATGATCGCGCCGGAGTCGATGCCGATGCTGGATGCTTATCGGCATGTGTGGCAGAGGCTGTCGCCGTCGCAGATCGGGCCGGGGGCCGTATAATCCCGGCCTGGATGAGGTTAAGCCAAATTACAATTCTTGGCGTCGGGTTGCTTGGAGGCTCCATCGGGCTGGCTGTGCGCGCGGTTGAGCCGAAGTGCAAAATCATTGGGTGGGGGCATCGGGCATCGTCGCTGGAGAAGGCGAAGCAGATTGGGGCGATCGATCTGGCGGAGACGGACCTTGCGCTGTCGGTAAAGGGGTCCGATCTGGTGATTCTTTGCACGCCGGTGGGGACGTTTGAAAAGATTCTGCGCCAGATCGGGCCTTCGCTGGCGGCGGGGTGCGTCGTGACGGATGTGGGGAGCACAAAGCGGTCGATCGTGAAAAGCGCGGAGGGGATTTTGCCGAAATCGGTTCATTTCGTGGGGAGCCACCCGATCGCGGGGAGCGAAAAGCGCGGGGTGGAGTATGCGCGCACGGATTTATTTCGGCATGCGCTGTGTATCGTGACACCGACGAAGAAGACCCCGGCGGCGGCGATCAAGGGCGTCGAGAGCTTTTGGAAAAAGCTGGAGATGCGGGTGGTGCGAATGTCGCCGGAGGAGCATGACCGGCATCTGGCGGATGTGAGCCATCTGCCGCATCTGATGGCCGCGGCGATGGTGGCGATGCAGGAGGATTCGTCGGTTGATTTTTGCGGGCAGGGGTTTCTGGACGCGACGCGAATTGCCGGGGGGGACGCCGGACTTTGGCGGGATATTCTGATGGATAACGCCGGAAATGTGCGCGATGGAATCGAACGATTGCACGATCAGATCGAGCGGGTAATGGCGATTTTGAAAAAAGGGGATGGGCAGGCACTGGAGAAGTGGCTGGCCGCGGCGGCGGCGCGGCGGGAAAAAATCATGGAGAGGAAATTGCGCTCGCGGCGCGACTGACGCCCCGCGCCGCGTTAAGGCTGATTCTTCCCAATTACAAAATAGAGAATGACGCCGATTGGGCCCAGAAGCAGGACGATGACGGCCCACAGAATCTTTGTCTCGGTTTTGGCTGGGCTGGTGACGATCACGTAGATCGTGTAAACACTAAGTGCCAATAGCACCAGCCAAATAATCGGGTATCCAAACATGGATGCCTCCTCGCGGTGAATCCCCTTTTCGCGTTACGGCAACAGACCCGGCGGAATTCCCATCTCGCTGGCGATCCGGTCCATTTCCTGTTTCATAAATTGCGCGGCCTTGGATTGAGCGGCACGGACGGCGGCGGCGATCATGTCCTCCATCAGTTCGGTGTTCGACGCGTCGACGCGCAATTTGTCGATGCGAATTTTTAGAAGTTCGAGTTTGCCGTTGACGGTGGCGACGATGCGGCCTTCACCGGCGTCGGCGGTGATTTCCTTGCGGGCGAGTTCCTCCTGCATGGCGTTCATTTTTTCCTTGAGGAGTTTGCCCTGTTTCATGAGTTCGCCGAGGCCGCCGAGATTTTTCAACGCGTCAAAGACCATATTTTCCTTTCATTCACAGCGCACGACTTCGCCGCCGAATTCCTTGAGGACGGCCTGGACGAGCGGGTCGGAGTGGATTTCCGGGGGAATTTCGACGGAGACGCGCGGCGCGGATGCCGGAGGGTCGGCGACGGCGGTCTGGCCGGCGGTTTGAACGGCGGGCGCGGCGCCGGGTGGGGTAACTTCGAATTTCAGCTCGACCGGCTGGCCGCGGATTTGGGAGAGGGTTCGGCCGATGATTTCGCGCTTGCCGTTGGAGGCCCAGGCTTTGGCGAAAGTTTCGCCGCCACTGCTGAAGCGGATGACGGCTTGGCCGTTTTGAAGAGATTCGAGGGTCGCCAGATTCAGTCCTGCGATGAGAGCGGAGCCGTGGGGTTTGAGCATGGCGATGAGGCGCGGCCAGATTTTTACGACGTCGTCGTCGTTGATGGGGACGACGGAGGGCTCGGGGGCGGGGGCGTCTGAGTGCGATTCCCCCTCGTAAGGTACGCTGGGGGAGGGGAATGAGGCGGATTCTTGCGATGGCGCGGGGCGGCCGGTTCTACGGTCTGCCCCTCACCCATCGTGCCGAAACTAGCGGAAGAGGACAGGGAGTGCTCTCCCCGTGAGTACACGGGGAGAGGGGATGAAGAGTCAGCGCTTACCGGTTGCGGGGGCTTTTTTTTTAATTCGGAGGGGGCGCCGGCCAGGAGTTGGTTTATGGATTGGAATTGACCGGACAGGGTCAGGCGGACCAGGGTTGCGTCGAGCAGGGCGCGGCCGGTTTGATTGGCGCGCATGTTCCTTCGCAGTTCTTCGATGATGGCGATGTTTTGGGAAAGTGCGGCTGGGTCGAATTTTTCGGCCAGGGCGGCGAGCTTGGGGTCGGCGGGGATGTCGAGAAGATCGGCAGCGGATGGGCCGCAGGCGCGGAGGATCAATAAATTGCGGAACTGGTCGCTTAGGACGGAGAGGAGCGTGTCGGGGGAGAGGCCGGCGGCGATCATTTCCTCGACCTGCGAGAGGACGGCTTTGACGTCGGCGCTGCCGATGGATTCGGTGAGTTGATTGACGAGCTGCGTGCGCGGGGAGGCCGAGCATTTGCTCGATCATTTTGGCGGTCAGACGTTTTTCGCCGAGGCTGAGGAGGCGATCGAGGAGGGAGAGGGAATCACGCATGGAGCCGTTGCCGGCGCGGGCGACGAGGGCCAGGGCGTCTTCGTCGGCGTCGATCTTTTCCTGCTTGCAGATGTTCTTCAGGTGCCCGGCGATTTCGCGCGAGGAGATATTTCGGAAGTCATAGCGCTGGCAGCGGGAGAGAATCGTGGGGAGGACTTTTTCGGGCTCCGTCGTGGCGAGGATGAACTTCACGTGTTCCGGGGGCTCCTCGAGGGTCTTGAGCAGCGCGTTGAAGGCCGATTTACTGAGCATGTGCACTTCGTCGATGATGTAGACCTTGAATCGGGAGCGGGCGGGGCGGTAGCGGCTGTTTTCGATGATCTCGCGGACGTTATCGACGCCGGTGTTGCTGGCGGCGTCGATCTCGATGACGTCGATGTCGTCGCCGCGGGCGATGGAGAGGCAGGAATCGCATTTTCCGCAGGGAGCGGGGGTGGGACCCTTGGCGTTCTGGCAATTCAGGGCTTTGGCGAGGATTCGGGCCATGCTGGTCTTGCCGGTGCCTCGGGTGCCGCAGAAGAGGTAGGCATGGGCCAAACGGTCGGTTTCTATGGCCTTTTTGAGGGTCTGGGCGATGTGTTGCTGGCCGACGACCTCGTCAAAGGTGCCTGAGCGGTATCTGCGGGCCAGGACGGTGTAGGACATATAACACCCGCAGTTTAGCAGAGCGGGCGGGGGGAATGTAGGGGGAGTTTTGTGGCCAAAATCGACGGGTATGTTATAGTAAGGGTCGTCACTTCGTTTGGGGCAGGAAAATTTTGGAGGAAGCGTTATGAACGGTCCTCAGTCGAACCCTGGTCAGCCGGGCTTGCACACACATCCAGCGGCGCATCCGGGGATTCATCCACAGGCGCACCCAGCCGCTCATCCGACGGCACATCCCACACTTCATCCGACGATTCGACCGATGCCGGTGACCCCGATGGGTCCGGCGGCGCCGAAGCCGATGAAGCATGATGATGAGCCGATCTCACTGGTCGCCGACGAGTCGAATCTCGGCGAGCCGGTGAAGAGCAAGATTCGCGCATTCAGCGTTGCCGAGGCGCACATCGGTCCGCACAATTGGAAGCGAACGCCGCACGCGTGCGAGGGCGGCTTGCCGGATGCGGCACGTTCCACGGTCGATTGAGCGATCAGGGCATGGATTATCTCGACAACGCCATCAACGAATGGCTGGATCAACATCCGGAAGTCGAGGTCAAATTCGTGACCCAGTCGATCGGCATGTTCGACGGGAAGATCAAGGACTTGGCGCTGATCCTCAACGTCTGGTATTGAAAAGCGGGCGAAACCGCCAAGACGCCAAGAACGCCAAGATAAAACACGCGAAGTAATGGGAATCATACTTGAATCGCGCGGATGCCCCTCGCCAACCCTGCCCCGGATTACCTGTATGAACCGGGGAGGGAAAAGCGCGCGGACATTCGCTGCGATGAGGTTCACGATCGGTACAAAAGAATTCTTGGCGTGTTTTATCTTGGCGTGCTTCGCGCTTGGCGGTTCGTTATCCGAATTTACGGTAGCGCCAGTTCCGCCCAGGCCATGGGGTGGTCGGAGGCGTGTTCTTCGACGAAGCCGCTATTTTTTGCGATCAGGCCGCGAGCGAAGATGCGGTCGTAGCCTTTGCCGATGGGATCGATGACGCCAGGGGTGGCGGCGAGGATGGCGATGTCGGGGTGCGTTGTCGGTGATGTTGAAATCGCCCATTAATATTGCGGGTTCCTGGAGGGAGAGGAAGAGGCCGGCGACCTCGCGGATCTCCGTGGGATGATCATTGTGTCGATCGATATGGGTGATGAGGATGGCCAAGGGATGGCCGGCGAAGGTGGCGTTGACGAGAATCGCGTTGCGATTTGAATCGGAATCGTTGCTGGAGATGGGGATGCGCTGCCAATGAATCACGGGGAGGTCGGTGATGGCGGCGTTGCCGAAGGTTTTGGTCCACCATTGGGTTTCCACGGGGGCATAAAGATACGACTGATGGAGAGCATTCCCGAGGTATTCGGTTTGATCTTGGCCGTGGACTTCTTCGAGGCCTTCGACATCGTAGCCGCCGCCGTTTTGCAGGGCGTGGGCGACGTGGTCGATACCTTCGGCGCCGCCGTCGATATTAAACGTCGCGACGCGTAGGGTGGGGCCGGAGGGCTGGGTGGTGGATATCTGTCCGGAAAAGGCGGCGCCCTTCGGCGGGGCCGGCGGGGTTTTTTTTGTTTTCCTGCCAGGCGATCAGGAGCAAAACGATCACAATAAATAGTGCAATGCGACGCGGGTGTGAATCTTCGTCCGCCATTTGCCATGGTATGCCCCTTATTACGCTTGTCGTGGAACGATCGAGATTCTCCGCGATTTCATATCCTAGCAGGCGGCTTTTCATCCAGCGAATGGCCAGGAGGTCTCGGAAGCTTTTGAAGAGGCGGTTCCAGACGCCGTATTTGCTTTCGCCGTGGAGGCGTGGGTTGTTGCTGACGGGGATTTCGACGACGGTGAAGCCTTCCATTTTCAGAAGGGTTGGGATGAATCGGTGCAGGCCGCGATAGAGCTTGAGCCTGGGGACGCACTCGCGGCGGAAGGCGCGGTAGGTGCAGCCGGCGTCGGAAATCTGCTCATCGGAAAGTTTGTTGCGAACCCAATTGGCGATGCGACTGGAGGCGACTTTGACGAAGGAGTCGCCTTTTCCGCGGCACGGCGACTGCGCGTGCCGCAGACGCAGTCGGGGCCCTTGGCCAGGGCCTCGAGGAATTTGGGGATGTCCTTGGGATCGTTTTGCAGATCGGCGTCCATGGTCATGACATATTGCCCGCGAGCGGCGCGGAGGCCGGCGTCGCTGGCGGCGGTTTCGCCGCAATTTTTGCGGAATTTCAGGCCGCGGCACGCGCGGGTCTTTTGCGACGAGGGCCTGGATCGCCTGCCAGGAGCCGTCGGTGCTGCCGTCGTCGACGAGGATGAGTTCGGCGTCGATTTTTTCGGGATCGACGACGGCGACGATGGCTTGATGGAGCAGGGGAAGGTTTTCCGCCTCGTTAAAAACGGGGACGCAGATAGAAATCTTGGGCTGGGGCATCAATCGCCGGCTCCTTTGAGTGTGTCGGCGTCGGCGAGAATTTCCGCGCCGGCGCGGCTGTTGCGCAAGGCGCGAAGGAGATAACCGCAGCCGATCCAGATGACAACCAGGGCGGTCATCGCGACGGCGAGATAGCTGAGGGTCGCCTCAATCGAGGGGCGGACGAGCCCCGCGCCGGCGAGGGTCGTCGGGATCGCCTCGGGGAGGGAGCCGATGAGCGTGCCGAGGAGGAAGTGACGGTGTTTGACGTTGGAGAGACCGAGGGCGAGATTGATGAGGCTGCCGTGGATGGGAAGCTGGCGGATGAGGATGACGCCGAGGGTGCCGTGATCGTGGACGAGATCGGCCCACTTTCTGAGGGCGGGCCAGTGGCGGAGTCCCCAGTCGCGTCCTCCCCATCGGATGAAGAGGAAGACGCCGTAGAAGCCGAGGAGGCTTCCGACTTGCACGACGGCCAGTCCCCACCAGAACCCGAGGGTCATTCCGGCGATTCCGCACAGGACGAGGCGGGGGACGCCGCAGGCGACGAGAATGGCGGTGGCGGCGATGCCGGCGGGATAGACCCAGACTCCTGCCGAGGCGACGATTTTTCGGATTTGAGCGGCGTCCTGATGCCAGTTTTTAACGGGGACGAAATAAGCGAGCACGCCGGCGGCGACGAGGATCGCGGCCAGGAGTACGACGCGGCGATGTCCGCCGCTCTGCTTCACCTCGGCGACGGGGGCTGAATTGCGGTCGAGCATAGAGTGGCTCATCTACTACCCGCCAATGCGTCAGGAGTGCAGGAATTTCTTGATCGCGTCGGCCACGGTTTTGACCTGATCCTCCCTTAAGGAGGGGTACATGGGAAGGCTGAGGATTCGCTTGACGGCCTCTTCGGTGCGCGGGAGGGGGGGCTGCTTGCCGTAGAGTTCCTCGATGGCCGGCTGGAGATGGTTGGGCACGGGATAGTGTACGCCGGTTTCGATGGCGTTTTCCTTGAGATAACGGGCCAGCGATTCGCGTTTGTCGTGATCGTCGAGCTGGATGACGAACATGTGATAGACCGATTCGGTTTCGCCGGGTTTGTCGATGGGCGGGAGGAGCACGCCTTTCACGCCGGCGAGTTCCCGGCGGTACCACATCCGCGGCGCGGCGGCGGCCGGCGTTGAGTTCGTCCAAAACTTTCAGTTGCTCGCGACCGACGGCGGCTTGAATTTCGTTGAAGCGCAGATTGAATCCGACTTTTTCGTGGAGGTATTTGTCCTTGCGCCCGTGGTTGCGGAGCATGGTGATCTTCTGGGCGATTTTGGGATCGGAGGTGAGGACCGCGCCGCCGTCGCCGTAGACGGTTAAGTTTTTGGACGGATAAAAACTGACGGCGGCATGCTCGGCGAAGCTGCCGGCGCGCTTGCCTTTCCATTTGGCGCCGTGGGACTGGGCGAAGTCTTCGACGATCCAGAGATTGTTGTCCTTGGCCAGCGCGAGCAATCCGTCGATGTTGGCGGGGCGGCCGTAGAGATAGACGGGGAGGATGCCGACGGTTTTGGAGTTGATTTTTTTGCGCGTCGGCGAGGTCGATGGTGTAGGTTTCGTCGACGTCGCAAAAAACCGGGCGAGCGCCGGCGTGAATCATCGGCTCGATGCTCGGGAAAGCCGTCAGGCTGGGGACGAGAACCTCGTCGCCTTTCTTGAGGCCCTGGGCCATGTGAAGGAGCATGACGGCGGCCGTCCAGCTTGAGGAGAGGACGGCATGGGGCACGCCGAAATAGGCGGCGAGTTCTTTTTCAAATTCCTTGCATTCGGGGCCGAGAATGTAGTTGCCGCCCTTGACGACTTCGAGGATTCGGCGGTCGATGGTCTCGGATTGATAAACGCGCGACAGGGGTATCTTTTCAGGCACATAACCTCCCACGATTGTTATGGAGATTCAGAGCAAAATACGGGCCACGGAGGGGGGATGCAAGGGGGGGATGGGTCTGGATAAATGGGGAATGCGGAATGATGAATGATGAATGCTGAACTGAAATCGGCGGGGTATGGCGGGATTCCAAACCCCGAGGATTCGTTATTCGATCCACACGTTGTAGAATGAGATCGCAAGAGGTGAGCATATGGTGGCACAGGTACTGAAAGTGGCCGGCAAGCGGTTCGTGATCGTCGAAGAACGCCAGTTTCGCGAACTGATGGAGACTGTTCGGCAGATACGCCGCATGAGCCGCCAGGATTGGGGAGATGTTGCCGAATCGAGACGACGACTGGCTGAGCCCGGGGCGAGCATTTCGTGGAAGCGCATCAAAGCCGATCGCGCGGGGAAAACGAGCAAACGAGTGGCCTGATGGCCTACACCGTTGAGTTCCGTCCCACTGCTCGCAAGGCGATCGACCGGCTCGATAAGGCTGTTTTTCGCCGTATCATGCTGCGGATCGACGCACTGGCTGCAAGTCCCCGCCCATCCCGATGTGTCAAGTTGGCCGGACACGATTCGCTCTATCGGATCCGCGTCGGTGACTGGCGGATCGTCTATGAAGTGGACGACAGCCGCTCAATCCTGACGGTGACGATCGTGGCGCATCGTCGCGAGAGCTACCGCGGATTGTGATGCGTCATTTCCGGGTTAGTGTTTCCTGAAATAGCTCCAGCAGCTTTTCCCAATGTCTGTCCGCGGCGGGTTTGTCGTACGCCGGGTGGTCGTCGACCGCGAAGCCGTGGCGGACGTTTTCGTACACTTCCATCGTGTAATCGATCTTGGCGGTTTTGAGGGCGGTTTCGAGGCGGGCTTTTTCTTCGGGGGTAAAGTGGGGGTCGATGCCGGCGATGCCGATGTAGATCTTCGCTTTGATTTTGGGGATGAGGAGGTGGGGGCTGTCGGGGGCGTCGGTGGCGAGGCGGCGCGCCATGGAAACAGGCGGCGGCGGCGACGCGATCGGGATAGGCGCCGGCGGCGCTGAGGGCCATGCCGCCACCCATGCAGTAGCCGACGGCGCCGATTTTTTCGCCGGCGACTTGGTTTTGGGTTTTTAGAAAATCTAGAAATGCTGCGGTGTCGCGGGTTAGAAGCGCGAAACTGATTGAGCTGTAGAGCTTCATCATGCGCTGGCGCTCGGGGCCGTCCTGGGCGAGATCGGCGGCGTTGAAGGGGGGATAGGGGCCGGATCGATAGAAGAGGTCGGGGAGGAGGACAAAATAATTGTGCGAGGCGAGGCGGGCCGCCATGTCGAAGAGAGCGGGGCGGATGGCCAGCGCGTCCATATACAAGATAACCGCGGGCCAGGAGCCGCCCGAGGCGGGGTGGAAAATGTAGGCGTCGGCGACGCCGTCGGCGGTTTTAATTTTTCGCGGGATTGAGAGATCGAGTTGGGGTTTTGCATCGGGGGCATTCTGCCTGAAACGGGGTGGGCGTGGCAACGTCATTTTTGTGTGCCGCTGCGCGCCTATCGGCGGCCGAGGGGTGGGATCAAGCGATATGGGGCGGGCGCAGTGCGCTTTAGTTATCCAGAATCTTCGAATCGGAATCCAAGGAGCTGGTTGCGCCGCCGGTTGAAGTGGTGGCGCTGGTTGTGTCATCCGACGTTGTCGGCTGCCGATCGGCGACGACGAAGCCGGGCGCGATGCTCTCTGACGGTGCTGCCGCGCCGACGTTGGCCTCAGCGATGTTCTGGGCCTCGGCCGTGGTGGTGACGGTTGGGAGTTCAATCCATTCGAACCAGTCGCGCCACTTCAGCGGTATGCGCATGATCTGGAAATTATTGGTTGAACTTGTGGAGAGCGCGCCGTCGGAGAAGGTGAGCTGGTAGGTTCCAAGCTGGCCGGTGGAGAGGCTGTGGAATTGGGCGATGCCGTTTACGACGGGCACGGTCGTCTGGCCAGAGAGGGTGGTGCCCGCGCTGACGGTGACGCTGGAAGAGTTGTTGGTGGCGACGTTTCCGTACTGGTCTTCCAGGGCCAGGATTGTTTCCAGAGTCACGGGGCCGTATTGGGCGGCGACGAAGTGCTGGTCGGCGATGACGATTTGCGTGGCGGTTCCGGGGGCAACCGTAAAGGAGGTGGATGTCGCGCCGGTCAGGCCCGAATCGGTGGCCTGGAGGGTGTACGTGCCGGCCTTGTCGAGGGAGATATTGTTGAAGGTGGCCACGCCGTTGACGACCGGGGCCGTCACGGTGCCGAGCAGGGTTCCCGAGCCGGTGGCGATTGAGAGCGTTACGTTGGACGAATTGGTGGTGGCGAGATTTCCGTTGCTGTCTTCGGCGCTGACGGTGATGGCGGGGCTGATCACGTTGCCGGCCGTAACGTCGGTGGGCTGCTGGGTGAAGACAACCTTGGTGGCGACGGCCAGAGCGATGTTGAAGCTGTTGGAGGTCGCGCTGGTGAGGGAGCCGTCGGTGGCCTGGATGGTGTAGGTTCCGGCGGTCGCGATGGTGACATCGCTGAAGGTGGCCACGCCGTTGGCGGCGGCGACGGTCGTCGTGCCGGAAAGGGCGCCCGGGCCGCTGGCAGTGGCGAGGGAAACGTCGGAGCTGTCGGTGGTGACGACGTTTCCGAATTGGTCTTCGACATCGACGGTGATTGCCGGGGCGATTGCAAGATTAACGACGGTTCCGGTGGGCTGCTGGGAGAAGGCGAGCTGTGAAGCGGCGGCGGCGCCGACAGTGAAGCTGCCAGTGGTGGCGCTGGTGAGGGAGCCATCCGTGGCTTCGAGGGTGTAGGTTCCGGCGGTGTCGATGGCGACGTCGCTGAAAGTCGCGACGCCGTTGACGGCGGCGATGGTGAGCGTGCCGATCAACGTTCCCGGACCGCTATTGATGGAGATGGTGACGTTGGAGGAATCGGCGGTTGCGATGGCGTTGTTCGAATTGAGGACATCGACGGAGACGGACGGCCCGAAATTGCTGCCGGCAGTCGCGACACCCGGCTGCTGGGCGAAGCCGAGTTTCGTCGGAGGCAGGGCCGTGATGTTGAAGCTGTTGGAGACGGGGGCGCTCAGGCCGCTGCCCGTGGGGTCGATCGTGTAGGCGCCGATCGTGGCAAAGGAGATGTTGCTGAATGTCGCGACGCCGGCCACGGCCGCGACTGTCGCGGTGCCGGAAAGGGAGCCGGGGCCGGTATTTTTGTTGAGGGTGACGTTGGATGTATTGGTGGTGACGACGTTCCCGAATTGATCATCCACATCGACGATGACCGCCGGGGAAATGGCGGCTCCCACGACGGTATTGGTCGGCTGCTGGGCGAATACAAATTGAGTCGCGGCCGCCGGTGTGACCAGGAAGCTGCTGGATGTCGCGGCTGGTGAGGCTGCCGTCGGTGGCGAGGAGGGTGTAGCTTCCGGCGGTATCGATGATGGCGGAGGAGAAGGTCGCTACGCCGTTGACGGCGGCGACAGTTTGGGTGCTGGTAAAGGCGCCGGTTCCGCTGGCGATGGAGAGCGTGACCTTGGAGGAATCTCCGACCGCGACGTCGCCGCCGTTGTCTTCCACATCGACGGTGATCGCCGGGCTGATGGCGGTTCCCGCGGTGACGTTGGTCGGCTCCTGCACGAAGACCAACTTTTGCCCCGTCGGCGACGTGATGTCGAAGCTGTTGGAGGTTGCCGCGGTGAGGCTGCCGTCGGTGGCCTGGATCGTATAGGCGCCGAAGGTTGCGGCGCTGATGTTACTGAACGTCGCAACGCCGTTGGAAGCGGCGATGGTGGTGGTTCCGGAAATCGCCGCCGGTCCGGTGGCCGTGGCGAGGGTGACGTTGGAAGAGTCGGTCGCGACGACGTTTCCGAATTGATCTTCGACGTCCACCGTGATCGGCGGGGTAATCGCGTCGCTCACCTGGGTGCTGGTGGGCTGCTGAGAAAATGCCAGTGTGGCGGCGGCCGCGGCGCTGATCGTGAAACTGCTGGAGGTGGCGCTGCTGAGGCTGCCGTCGGTGGCCAGGAGCGTGTAAGCGCCGGCGGTGTCGAGGATGACATTGTTGAATGTCGCCACGCCGTCGACGGCTGCGACGGTCAGGGTTCCGGTCGCCGAGCCGGGTCCGCTGGCGACGGCGAGCGTGACGTCGGAATCGTTGCTGGTGTTGATGGTTCCGCCCGCATCTTCGATATCGACGACGATGGAGGGGCTATTGGCGACGCCGGCGGTGGCGTTGCTCGGCTGGACGGCGTAGGCGAGCTGCGATGAAGGCGCCGAGGTGACGGCGAGGCTGTCGAACGTGGCGGCGGCGGTGTCGCCGTTGCTGTTGGCCGTGACGGCCAGGCCGGCATTGGCGGCGGCGCCCATTCCGGTGAGGGCTTCGGTGGAGCCGATTTGCGTGTAGGTCGTGCCGCCGTTGGTGCTGTAAAAGCCGGCGAAGTTGTTGCCGAAGCGTTCGACTTTCACGAACGCCGATCCGACGGCGAGGCTGATCGGCGCGGACGACTGCATGGTTCCGCCGGAGGTGGTGCGCCATTCGAAAATGATCTGGCCGTTGGTGGTCTGGACGACGGCGGCGAAAGGATCGGCGGCGTCGGTGCTTTGGCGATACATGACGCCCGCCTGCGGCACGGCGCCTCCGCCGGGGCCGGTCAGGCTGGTCAGCTGCGCGGCGACGCTGGAGTCGCCGGTCACGGATTGATAGCTGTAATTGAACTGGTCGCTGGCGCCGCTGATATTGGCGCCGCCGCCGTTGACCGTCCAGTCTTCGGCGTCAGGGTCGTAAACGGATTCGGACGTGTCGAACGGAACGGTCGGGGAACCGATGTCGATGTTGGTGTAATTAGCCGCGACGATTTGCGAATCGACGGGGGTCGGATAGGAGCTAGAGGTTGTTCCTTCGATGTCCGGCCCGCTGGAGACGGTGATGTGCGAACTGGAATCGAAACTCATGTTGCGCACGTGATCGATCTGCATGCCGGTCAGGGCGGTGATGTTCACGTCGTCAAACGAGATATTGGTCACCGGCGCTTCGGGAATTCCATAAATGGCGGCGGCGAGGGAACCGCTCTGCAAATCGGTCGAGGTGATGTTGGTGAAGGAAATGTTTTCCCAAATCGGGGTGGTCGAATTGACGGCGAAGCCGGGATCGGAATAGGGATCGGTGGGGAAATCGTTGGACTGGTTGTAATAGCTATCGATCAGGATCGGATACTCGACGTTGGTCATCGTGATATTGGAATAGGAGACGTTTTCGACGAATCCGCCGTTGCCGCGGTCGGCTTTGAGCCGCAGACCGTTGGTGGTTCCGTTGAAGGTGACGTTGTTGACGATGAAGCCGTTGAAACCGGCGTTGGTTTCCCCGCCGACGGAGATGCCGTGTCCGGCCAGGATGGTGCAGTTTTCGACGTCGATGTTGGCGCAGTACTGGTCCTGGGGTTTGACGGCGATGTCATCGTCGCCGTCGGAGATGGTGCAGTTTTCGATGAGCCAGTTTTGTCCGGCGGGATCGATGCCGTCGGTGTTGGCGGCGGTGGAGGAGGTGTTGATGCTGATGTCGTTGATGGTCACATTGTTGACCAGGCCGCTGCCGCACTGAATGTGTTCGTGGGGGGAATTGTTGACGTTGACTTCCTGGATCAAGCCAATCGAGGAATCGTTGATCTTGATCAAGTTCAGCGTGCCGGCCAGGCCGCCCGAATTGCCGTCGATGGTTCCCATGGACGCGCCGGTTCCGAGCCCGGTGATTTCCCAGTTGGAGCAGCCGTTGACGGTAATAAAGACGCTGGCGCTGAGGCCGGAGAGAGCCTGGAGTTCGGCGCCGGAGTCGATCTGAAGATTGACGTTGCTCTTCATGGAGATCGCTCCGCATTCGAAAGCGCCGGCGGCATCGGGGACTTCGACGGTGCCTCCGCCGGCGGCGTTGCAGGCGTTGATGGCGTCTTGAATGGCGGTGGTGTTGTTGGTCGTGCCGTCGCCGACGGCGTTGTAGGGGGAGGCGGTGATGAGGAAGTTGGTGCCGGACCCGGTGGGGATCACGGGCAGGGGAGGAGCGGAGAGCAGATACCGCTTTTCAAGGTTCTCCAGAAGCGGGCGTTGCCGGAGCATGGCGCGATTCAATTTTCGCGCGGAATTGACCCGCTTCGGCCGCATTTCTTCCATACCGCGCTCGACAATCGACATAGCTCCTCCATTGCCCGTTTCTCAAAAACCGCAAATCGTTCTTCAGCGGACACTTAACAGCCTGGCGAGTGCTGTCTACTTAGGCAACAATCAATGGTTAGATCGGCGAATAAATCGGCAAAGTTGGATTAAACGAAATATTCGTTACAAGGTGTCAAAAATGCCTTAAGGGGCGGCGGGAAATGCAACCGACCGAGTCGAGTCGCAAGCATCAATAATCATTGGGGTTGCGTAAAACTGGTTTGGGTGGGGGAGCAACTTTTTGATGATGTGTTGTGATTTATGGGACGTGGCGCGCCGTGCCGTCAGGTCCGAAACCAATGATTCATCAAGGCGTGCCTAAAAACGTCGCGGTGAACAGATTTCCGGCAGGGTCAACCGTGATGGTGACCGCGCCAGAGCGGCTGGTCCGATAAAATGGGCGGCCGGACGCCAGATCGTCGAAGAGCCGCTGCCGGCGCGAGAGCTTGGCGTTGCCGGACGCAATGATGAGCTGCGGGTGGCGCTGCGCGGAGGAACGCCGCGGTCGCGGCCTCGGCGGATCCTTGGTGGGGGGCGATCAGAACATCGCATTTGAGCAAAGCGGGATGTTTCAGAAGCTCGCGCAGAGCGGGGTCCTGGATGTCGGCGGTGAAAAGAAACGTGCGCCCGGCGCAGGTGAACTTCATTACTAATCCACAATTGTTCGCGCTCAAATTGCAATCGGGCGGGGGCCAGAGAACGTCGAGGGTGGCGCCGCCGGGCAATTGTAGGTGGTCGCCTTTTTTGAGGATTCGCGGGGAAGTCTGCGCTTCGAAGAGGGTGTCGAGCAAATCCTCGGCCGGGATATTTCCCATCGCATGGCGCGCAAAGACCGGGCTGATAAAAACGGTCGGGTGGCCGCAATCGCGGAAAATTTCGCCGGCGGCGCTGAGATGAGCGTAGCTGTCGTCGCTGAGAATCATTTGATCGACGTCGGCGCAATCGAGAGTTTGCAAATAGGGTTCGAGCACTCCGCGGCGGAGATTGGATACGGTCTGCGAGCCGGCGTCGATGAGGATGATGTGCCGATCGGGCGTGCGCAGCACGGCGCATTGTCCGTCGCCGATGCTGAGGAGGGTCAGCACATATTGGGAACCGGAAGGTCCGCGCGCGAGAGCCCGAGTAACGGCGACAGAAAAAACGCGGCGACCGCGATGGCGGGGCCGAGCCGGGTGATCTGACGACGCGGCTGGATCGGAAATGAAGCAGCGTTACGGCGAACAAGGCGTAATAAACGAAGAGCATCCAAAGGGGAGGGGTCGGCAGGGGAATTTTGGAGCCTGGAATGCGGGCGATGAGTTCGACGATCTGCCTGAGACAGGTGACGGGGAAGGAACAGACAACGGCCCAGAGATGGGACGGCCCGGGCCAGCAGAGGGTGAGGGCGATTTTCGCCAGTCCGAAGAGAAGGCTGACGACCGTGACGGGCAGAAGGATCACGCCGGCGAGGGCGGAGTAGGTGTTGAGCTGGCCATAGTGATAGGCGATGAGCGGAATCACCATGAGCCAGGCGATGCACATCGCGCCGATGGCGGAGACGAAGAATCGGACGATCCAGCGGCCGGCGTTGGCGGCGGCGTTGCGCGGCGGCGGGCGAAGGGCGACGGCGTCGGGGCCGCGCCAGGTCGCCCAGAACCAGTAGAAAGTGGGCTGGGCGAAAAGAATCATGCCGAGGACGGCGGCGAAGCTGATCTGGAATCCGCCGTTGGTCAGATCGTCCGGATGGATCAGCAGAATCGCGGCGATGGCGACGCAGAACAACTGAATGGAATCGGGCCGACGGCGCACGAGCATGGCGATGCCGAAGGCGCAGAACATGATGACGGATCGCCAGCCGGGCCAGGTGGGGGTGGCGACCAGGGCGTAAAGAATGACGGCGGTCATGGCGGCGATCAGGCTGGATTTCGGGGATGCGGAAGAGCCGCCCGAGGAAGAGGACGAATCCGCCGGCGATGGCGATGTGCAGGCCGCTGATGCTCATGCAATGGACGGTTCCCGTGCTGACGAGCTGGTCTTCGAGATCGTTCAGCTGCGGATCGGAGTCGCCGAGGACGAAAGCCTGAAGCAGGGCATGATCGTAAGATTGCCCGAGCAGAAAGCCTCGGGCGAGAAGATGGCGGGATTTTTGCGCGAGCCATTCGATGGGGCCGGGTCCGGGATCGGAAAGGATTTGCGCGCCGCCGGCGTGGGAGACGCGAAGGGAAGCCAGCGTGCGAATGGATCGCTCCCAGGCGGCGAAATCGAATTCGCCGGGGTTCATGGCGCCGGAGGGGCGCTCGAGAATTCCCGTGGCGCGGACGATCTGTCCGGGAGCGAGGCGCAGGATTGAATTCTTCCAGAAATAGCGAGACGGCTCCCACGGCGGGTCGCCGACCCTGGCGGGTTTGGATCGCGACGACATTGGCGCGCACGGTTTGCTTGGGGCCCAACAGGCGCGGATCGTCGGGGGCGGGGGGAATCAGCCGCGGCGGGTCGTCGATCTTCATGTCGAGCTGGGCGAAACGATCGGCTTGCGACGTAAAAATCCAGACGTGATTTGCGGGGTATTGGAAATAAGCGATTTGGGCGGCCAGGAGCCCGACGAGGGCAATGGCCAGGGCGAGGGCGAGATCGGCGAATCGCGTGCGGCGATGGAGAATCGCTGACAGGACGAGGAAGGCAAATAGGCAGATCATCCACAGCCATGGGCGGCAGGGGAGCAGATCGCGGAGGGCGATTCCCGGAACGAGGCAGATCGCGAATGCGGCCGCCGGGCGGGCGCGGAGCGCGGCGGTGACGGAGCGCGGGGGTGGATTGGGTTGGGTCATTCCCGGCGGGAGAGCCTAATCCCTGGCGGGTGTGCGAATCAAAAAACGCCTGATTCCACAACCGAGGCAGAAAAACGCGGCGGCGATGGTGAGGTGAACGACGGCGCTGGGCCAGATCTGGGTCGGGAGGTGGATGGGGGTGTCCTGATTCAATCGCGTCAGGCGGTAGGCGATGATCCGCTCGGTCCAGGGAGGCTCGGCATGCAGAACCCCGTTTTCCACAAGGGGGGGATGCAGGGCGACCAGATGGTTAATCAGATTGTCGGACAGATTGGGAATCTGTGGGGATAGCCAGATCGGCCAGGTGAGCCAGGCGAGGGCGAGTAGAGTCGCAATCGCCGCCGAAAAAGTTGGATGAACGCGGACGGACTTGAGAAAGAAGCTGATCGCCGCGACGGCCGCCGCGAAGCAGACGAGGAGAGCCGCCAATCTCAACCACTCAAAAAAAGTGTCGGCGGTTTGAAAGAGGGGGATGATCCAAATGAGCGCCACGCCCGCCGCGACGGTTTTCCAATCTGTGGGGGCGAAGAAAGCGGCGACGAAAAAGCCGCCGATGAAAAGGCCGAGTGTGGGGCCGGCGGCGAAGTAGCAAATTGAGGTGAAGGCAAGACAGAAAACAAAGTTGCCAGTCGCCAGTTGCCAGTTGCCGGTCAATGCATCTACCGGCAACCGGCAACTGGCAACTGGCAACTCATTGGGCATTCTTTTCCCCTTCTTCCATTTCCACTTTCGCCATGGCGACGAGTTTGTCGCCTTCGTCGAGCTTGATGAGGCGGACGCCGGCGGCGTTTCGGCCGGTTTCGCGGATTTCGCCGACGCGGGTGCGGATGAGGATTCCCTTTTCGGTGATGAGCATCACTTCGTCGGCGTCGCATGACGAGCTTCATGCCGACGACGTCGCCGTTGCGTTCGTTGGCGTCGATGTTGATGACGCCGCGTGTGCCGCGGCCCTTGACGGGATAGTCGTCAGCGGGGTGCGTTTGCCGAAGCCGTTGACGCAGGCGGTGAGGACCTGCAAGCCGGCGTTGTCTGCCGCCGGGGACGACGAGCATGGCTGACGACGTCGTCGCCCTCGCGTTTGAAGCGATGCCCGGTGACGCCCGCCGGCGGGGCGGCCCATGGCGCGGACGTCGGTTTCCTCGAAGCGAATCGCCAGGCCGCTGCTTGGTGCCGAGCATGATGTGATCCTTGCCGCCGGTGATGGCGACGTCGATCAGCGCAATCGCCCTCTTCCAGGCCGATGGCGATGATGCCGCTCTGGCGGATGTTGCCGTAGGCGCCAGGGCGGTCTTCTTCACGATGCCCTTGGCGGTGGCGAAGAGCAGGAA
This sequence comes from uncultured Phycisphaerales bacterium, assembly GCA_963844715.1. Classification (GTDB taxonomy): domain Bacteria; phylum Planctomycetota; class Phycisphaerae; order Tepidisphaerales; family Tepidisphaeraceae; genus UBA1161. The sequence continues at coordinate 346,983 of CAWJPJ010000008.1, forward strand.
ATGCTCGCCCGCTGCGAAATCCTTGACGGCCAGCACGTTGGCGATTTTTTCGCCGGGCTGGAACTCCAGCAGATTCGGCGATCGCGCGGCCCTGGCTGGTGCGCGACATCTGCCGGCACGTCGTAGACGCGGCGCTCGTAGACGCGGCCCTGGTTGGTGAAGAACAGCAGGTGATCGTGCGTGTTGGCGACGAAGAGATGCTCGACGAAATCGCCCTCGCGGGATTCGGTGCCCTTGATGCCGCGGCCGCCGCGGCCCTGGCAGCGGTAGGTGTCGACGGGGAGACGCTTGATGTACCCCTCATGGCTGACGGTGACCACCACGTCTTCGCGGGCGATCAGGTCTTCCATGTTCATGTCGGTGACGTCGCCGGTGATTTCGGTGCGGCGGTCGTCGCCGTACTTTTCCTTCATCTCGAAGATGTCTTCGCGAATGATGTCCAGGACGAGGGCTTCGCTCGGCGCAGGATGGCCTCGTATCCTTCGATCTCCTCGACGACTTCGCGGTATTCATCGACGAGTTTTTCCATTTCCAGGCCGACGAGCTGGATGAGCTGCAATCGGCCGATCGCCTCGGCCTGTGCCTGGCTGAGCAGGACGGGCTTGGCGGCGGCTTTCGTCCAGCGAGGGTCGCCGGGATGTCGCGGCGCGGCCGGGATGATCCGCCGCGATGCGGAAGGACCGCTCGCGCAATTTGCGGATGGCTTCCTCGCGCGTTTTGCTGCCGCGGATGAGCTTGACGACTTCGTCGATATCGCAGACGGCGAAGATCAGGCCTTCGAGAATATGCCCGCGCTGCTGCGCCTTGCGGAGCAGGAAGCGCGTCCGCCGGGTGATCACTTCCTTGCGGTGCTCGATGAAATGCTGGATCAGTTCCTTCAGCCCCATCGTGCGCGGCTGGCGGTTGACCAGCGCGATGTTGATCATGCTGACGGTGATCTGGCACGGCGTGTATTGATAAAGCTGGTTGATGACCACGTTCGGATCGGCGTCGCGCTTCAGATCGATGACGATCCGGCAGGGATGCTCGCGGCCGCTTTCGTCGTTGATGGCGCAGATGTCCTTGATCGGTTCCTTCTTGACGGCACTCGGCGACGGCTTCGACGATCGATTTGCGGATCACGCCGTAGGGAATTTCGTCGATGACGACCAGGGCTTTGCCTCCCTTGGGCTCCTCGGTGTGAATCTTGGCGCGGAGGGTGAGGCGGCCGCGGCCGGTTTTGTATCCTTCGACGATTCCGTCTTTCCCGCAGATGATTCCGCCGGTGGGGAAATCGGGGCCGGGGACGATCTCCAGCAGTTCGGCTAGTTCGCATTCGGGATTGTCGATCACGTGGACGATGGCGTCGCAGATTTCGCGCAGGTTATGCGGGAACGAGATTGCACGCCATGCCGACGGCGATGCCGGTGGAGCCGTTGACCAGCAGGTTGGGGAATTTGCCGGGCAGAACGGTCGGCTCCAGCAGGCGGTCGTCATAGTTCGGCTGGAAATCGACGGTGTCCAGGTCGAGATCGGCCATGAGTTCCTGCTCGACGTGCGGTGGGGCGGGCCTCGGTGTAACGCATGGCGGCGGGCGGGTCGCCGTCGGTGCTGCCGAAGTTGCCCTGCCCGTCGATCAGCGGGTAGCGCAGGTTCCATTCCTGCGCCAGGCGGACGAGGGTTGGATAGACGATGGCTTCGCCGTGCGGGTGGTAGTCGCCGCTGGTGTTGCCGGCGATCTTGGCGCATTTGAGGTGCTTGCCGCGCGGGCGGAGATTCAGGTCGTTCATGGCGACCAGAATCCGCCGCTGGCTGGGTTTGAGGCCGTCGCGGACATCGGGCAGAGCCCGGTCCATGATGGTGCTCATGGCGTACGTGAGATAGCTGTCCTGCAGCTCCCGCTCGATCTGCAAGTCTTCAATCCGGTCGGCAGGAGGGGTGGTTTCAGACATAAATCCAGGCTCGTTTCATCCGTAAAAAGTCGAGTCGAACTAGAGCTGAATTTTAGGGGATTGGGGGGCAAAAATCGAATCGGCGTAAGGGGTGGCTCGCGCAGTTCGGTCGCATCAGGCAATAGCTTTTTTCATTCAAATGCAAACCAGGGGAGGTGGGAGACACCGCATACGGCCCCAAGCGGTTTCTCCCACCTCCCCTGGAACCCCTCCGCCCTCTTCCACTTCCCCTAACCGTCCAGTGGGAGAGAGGGAGAACGACATTTTTTTAGGTGCGCGAATCAGCGGCATCCGGGCATCAGATTGGCAAACGGCTTCGACTTTTTTGGCTCGGACGGTTAGGGGAAGCCGGAAGTGGAGGAGGGGTTGCAGGGGAGGAGGCGGAACCGCTTGGGGCCTGATGGGGTTCCGCCTCCTCCCCTGCATTGCATTGGCATTTCAAAGCCCATTGCCGAACTTACTCGGATTAAATGGAGCGTCGATTTGCAAATATGGGTGGACGCGGGGATGGCCTTTGATGAACTCAGGGCGGCCCATCCGTTGGCTTGCTAGGATTGGCACCAATTTCGCCACATCTGGCGGTAGGCGGCTTCGACGTCGCGGGCGAATTGCGGGGCGTCTTTGATGGGGGAGGACTTGACGCGATCGCGCAGGGTTCGGCGTAATTCGGCGCGCCGATCGGCGTCGTTCGCGAGGTCGACGGCGACGCGCAGGTAGTCGTCTTGCGTATAGGTGACAAGTTCCGGCAGACCGATGTTGGTGAGGATGCTGCGGCCGCCGCGGCCGACGGCGGTTCCGCCGGAAAGCGTCACGACGGGGACGCCTTGCCAGAGGCTGTCGAGCGTGGTGATTCCGCCGCCGTAGGGGAAGGGATCGAGGCAGACGTCGATGCGGCCGTAGCTTTGCAGATAGTCGTTGTATGCCTGAATGGGGAGGAAATCGACGCGGGTTCCGTCGATGCCGTGCGATTCGAAGAACTTGCGGATGATGTCGCGGTGCGTGCCGACCGCGGCGTGAAGAACGAGGCGCGAACCGGAGACGGACTGCATGATGCGCGCCCAGAGGGTTTTGGCCTCGGGGGAGACTTTTCCGAAAGTGTTCAGACAGCCGAACGTGATCGGCTCGCCGGCTTTGCGCGTGGCGTCGGGAGTCTGGGCGAGGGTTTGATAGCACCAGTAGGTGCGCGGCAGGCGGATGGTTTTTTCCGTGTAAACGGAGAGATCGAAATCCTCCGGGTCCATGTGCGGGTCGGAGAGGCGGTAGTCGATCGTGTCGAGGCCCGTGGAACTGCAATAGCCGAGATAGCTGAGCTGCACCGGGGCGGGTTTTTGCGCAAAGACGAGGAGCCGGTTGTCGGCCGAGTGAAGGGCGAGATCGACCAGGATGTCGATCTTGTCCTCGCGGATTTTCTCGGCCACGGGCTCGTCCGGCACGCCGATGATGCTGCGCCACTGGTCGCACTGATCGCGCAGCAGGCGGGTGAGCGGGTCGGGGCGAAGCACGTGGGCGTAGCAGAAGATTTCGAATTGCTCGCGATTGTGGCGATGCAGCAGGGGCAGGAGATTCCGCCCCACGGAATGCCAGCGCAGGTCGGGCGAGACGTAGCCGATTCTCAGCTTCCGGTCGGGATTGCGGTCGTTGCCGTGAGGCTTGATGAATTTGCGGAGGGGCTCGCCGTGGGTTTTTCCCCACGCTCGATATTCCTCGGCGATCGCGGCCGCGTCGTAATCGGAATGATAGTGCATCGCGTAGATGAGATTCCCGTGCGTGTAGGCGTAATTGGGGCCCGAGGCGTTGGCCTTTTTGAAACATTCGATCGACTTGCGATAAGCGGCGATCGCCTCGCCCATCTCTCCCTTGTCGCGGGCGGTGCTGCCAAGATTCGCGTACGCCTTGGCATGGTCGGGCCGCAGGGCGATGGCCCGGCGGTAAATTTCGATTGCCTGATCGGGGTCTCCCTTGTCCTTCAGGACGTTGCCGAGATTGTTGTAAATCTCCGGCAGATTGGGATTGATGGCGAGGGCGCGGCGCATCAGATCGATGGCTACATCGGTGTGGCCGGTTTGATGGGCGATGAGGCCGAGATAATGGATCGACTGGGCGTGATTCGGATCGCGCGAGGATTTGGCGGTAGAGTTTTTCCGCCTCGGGAAGCCGGCCAGCTTCGTGGTATTGATTGGCGAGGCGGAAGGAGTCCTGGATCGTCGTGGCTGTCATGATGCTGGGGAGAATATGCGGCGGGGGGTTATTTCTGTAAAGCGGACCGGTTAAGTCGAGTCGCGGGGCGAACCGGGTGGAGGCCGTTGGCGGAAAGGCTATAATCTCGCAATCGCGCGGGAGAATTTGCTCGCGGGAGCATATCCGCCATGGCCGAAAAAAACGATGACCCGTCGCACTTTATTGCAGTCGCGAAAAAGCATCTCGTTCGCGTCAAGGGTGCCTGGAATCCGCCGGACTGGAGCGATTTGGGTACCTATGGAACCTATTGTCTGGAGGCGCTGATCCTGCGCACGGCGCTCAAGGCCGGCGAGACGCCGATCCGCACGCATTGGGGAAAAGCGGATCAAGCCACGAATTTGGCAAATCGCCACGGACTGCCGGATATCGCGCCATTGCATCAGAAGTTGAACGCGTTGAGAAAAGCAGAAGGCTATGGCGATACCGAAATAAAGAAGTCGGATTACGACGCGAAAGCGATCGTTCAAGAGATCGAAAACTACTTCAGCAAAGTGTCGGAATTCTGTGCGAAATAGGGATTATGCGGCAACTCTATACTGACAAACTCGCCGGCATTCGCCACTGGGCAGGTGGCTCGCGGCAATGGATGCATACCTTCTTGGAGGATGCTCCGTCGCGCCCGGAGGTCTTGGCCCTTGTCGCAATGGGTTCGGCAGTCCGAGATCGCGGGCACGGCCGTTCTGACTTCGATATTCTAATTGTTTATCGCGGTATTCGCCCGACTATCGAGGCGCCGATGGAAGTCGACCTTCGTTTTGCTCGGTACGAGGAGTTGAACGACCTGGTTGCCAAAGGCAACGAAATTGTCTGCTGGGCGATGAAGTTTGGGATTGGTCTTTACGACCCCGAGGATCGTTGGGGACAACTAGGGCATTCATGGAGGGGCAGGATACCGCTGCCTTCCGCAATCGAGGCCAGGAAACTGCGCCGTGGAGGCCTTAAAACGTACCGAGGAGATGCTCCAACTCGGCGACGAATCTGCCGCGGACGATTTGGTTTTGGCGTCTTTGACGCAGTTTGCCAGAGAGCGACTGTTAAGAAATGGCGTATTTCCGGCGTCACGCCCGGAGCTTCCGGATCAGTTGCGCGCTGCTCAACAAGGGCGATTCCCTGGCCAAGCTCTTGGAGTCTGCAATGTATGGCGATTCACCGGCGGAGAATCTGCTGATGGGACTGAACGACTGCCTTCTATAAAGCCGCGATCGTCCCAGCGGTCTCCCCTCGCTTCGATTTTTCGCTACGCCGCTTGCCGGTATAGTTCCCCCGTGCCGACGGACTTTTCTAAATTCGATGCCGTCCTCCTCGATTTGGACGGCACCGTCTATTTCGAGGACGACCCATTGCCGGGCGCGGCGGATCTGATCGCGCGGCTCAAGAGCGAAAAAATTAAATTCGCCTGTATTTCCAACAGCACAACAAGCCCGCAGCGGGTGGTGCAGCGATTCGCGGGCATGGGGATTTCGATCTTGCCGGAGCAGATATTCACGGCCGGGGCGGCTTCGGTGGATTATGTGATTGCGCATTTCCCGCGTCCCGGCGGGCCCCGGGCGTTTAATCTGGCGACACAAGGGGTGCAGGAGATGCTGGGCGGCCGCGGCGTTTGGGTTCAATCGGATTCGGAAGAATGCGACGCCATCATCGTCGGGGCGCCGGCGAATCGATATGCGGATTTTGAGCGGCAGCGGATCGCGCTCGGTTTGATGCGAAAGGGGGCGCTGGCCGTGGGGGTTTGCGCGGATCGAATTTATCCCAGCCCGCGCGGGTGGGAGTTTGGGAGCGGGGCGCTGACATTGATGCTGACGTACGCGGCGGATGCGCAGCCGGTTTATTGCGGGAAGCCGGAGAAAATCTTTTTTGCCGAGCTGTGCCGTCGGCTGGGGGCTCGGCCGGAGAGGTGCGTGCTGGTGGGGGATAATCTGGAATCGGATATCTGGGGCGGCAAGCGCATGGGGATGCGGACGATTCTGACGCTAACCGGCGTGGCGCGGCGGAGCGATCTGGAGAAAGCCGATGCGGATCATCAGCCGGATGAGGTGATTGCCGATCTTCGGGCGCTGCTCTAAGGCGTATGCGGCGGGTTGTAGCCGTACATTTGCGATTTCTTGAGCACGATAATCTGATCCCCCCGGACCAGAATGTATGAATCGGAGGTTTCGATCACCGTGAATCCGGGGACGACCGGGGCGCTGGGGCTGGTCGTCGAGGGGACGTATGCGCCGGAAATCTGGGTGGCCGTTTGCTCGAGGTTCGCGTAAATCTCCGTCGAGGCGACGGTCGCGGCCTGGGCGGCGGTGATGGCGGTGGCGACCTCCTGCTCCTGGGCGCAACTGGCGGCGATGAGGGACAGGGCGGATAAGGCGGTCAAAATGATCCAGACTCGAAGCAAAGATGCCTCCGGGGGGACTATCGGAAAATCACCACCATTTTGACCGCGCGGGGGCCGGGAAACAACCAAATTCCAACCGCTTATACGCTAAAGCCTAAGGGCGAAATCGTCCGATAATTTTCAAGAGATGCATGAACAACTGCTCCAGGCATTGGTCGCCAGTAAGAACGAGGCGGCGGACGATGTGCTGTTGGAAGGGCTGCGCCTGGGGGTGGAAGTCGAAAAAGCGGTCATGCTGGACGCCCTGATGTCGCGAAAAACGACCCGGGGGCTCAGCGGCGTGATCAGTTATTACGAGAATTTGCCGCCCCGTCTTCAAGGGCACGTTCTGCGGCACATCAAGATCTTCCACCACGCCCTGCGCGAAAGCGGCCGGAGCGACCGGCCGGAGCTTCGCCTGGCGTCGATGAGATTGATCGCCCTGGGGCGCGAGGGGAAGCTGGCATACGTCATTTCCGAAAATCTGCACGATTCGCAGGAAGAGCTGAGCAAGGCGGCGGTCGAGGCGATTCTCTCCCTGGCCAAATGGGTCAGCGACACCACGCGCGATTTGCAGGACCATTATCCGCCGTTCGAAGACGGACCCGCGGTCGAGGGTTCGCCGGCGGCGGTCTTCGCGACTCGGTTTCGCGAGATCATGGAGCAAAGACCGGAGATCGAAACGGCGGTCGCGCGGGCTTTGGACGTTCATCGCGGGAAGCAAACCCAGGAATTGTTGCGGGCGTCGCTGCTTCTGGCCGATTCGCCCAGGAGCAAAACGCTGGCCATTCTGCAGACGACGAAACACGGCGGGCAGAGCATGATGGTGCGTCGCCTTCAGCAGCCGCCCAATGCCGAGACCGTAGACGCTTTTCTACTGGGGGCCACGCACGGACAACTGAGGCTCCATTTCGGGACGGTCTTCTCGCACATCACCGAGCCGCCCGTGCTCAGCGCGATTTTGCGAAAGACACACTGGCTGAAGGACCACCAACTCCAGCTCTGCATGCACCAGGTGACGCGCGGAGCGTGGTGGCAGGAAGTGGATTTGATCCGGGACATCCAAAATCGACCGGGCCCGGAGGCGGCGATCATCGGGGAATGGCTGGCGGTTTCCGGATCGCACGACCTGATGCAGGATGAGCGCCATGACGCGCCTGGCGGAACATTGCAAGACCGATTACGCGGGGCGGCTGCGGTTGCTGCGCATTGCCTTGCGGCGCAGCGCGGATCGAGCGTGCAATTCCTGCGGGTGATGCTGAGCGACGCCGACGAGCGGCTCATGCGGCTGGCGGCGCGGGAAATCGTGCGGCGCCGGCCTCCGGAAGCCGACAACATGCTGCTTCAACTGATGACCAACGCGCCGGAAAGCGTGCGGCGTGTCATCAGCCGGTCCATCGGACAGGCGGGTTTCGAGCATTTCTGGGCCCGCTACGACCGCCTCGACAGGGCGACGCGAAAACAGGCGGGCAAGGCGATGATGAAGCTGCTCCCCGACGCCGTGCAGCGATTGTCCCGGCGTCTGGCGGCCGGTCCGGTCGAGCAGCGCATCAAGGCGCTGCAAATGACGCAGGAACTGGATCTGGCGGACCAATTGCGGGAGCCGCTGGCGGCGCTGGCGTCGCATCCGCATCCGAAAGTGCGCAGCAAGGCGGTGACGGTGCTGGGCGACATGGAAACGGCGTCGATCGAGGTGCTGATGGATCGGGCGCTCAGCGACCCGGATTCGCGCGTTCGCGCCAACGCGGTCGAGATTCTCGAAATGCGACCGGCGGTGCAGTTCGTGCCGCTGCTGATGGAGCGGGCCAAGAACAGCCACAACCGCGAGCGCGCCAACGCGATCAAGGCGCTGCACCGCATGAAGGTCGGGAACGTCGGGCCGCAGCTCATCGAAATGCTGCACGACCAGCGCGCCGAACATCGCATCTCGGCCATGTGGGCGCTGAAACAAATGGGATGGTGGAAGCTGCTTCAGGAAGTGGGGCAACTGGCCAAGGAAGACAACAACTTGCGCGTGCGGCGCTATGCGGTGGGGGTTCTGAAAGGCGTCGCGGACATGGTGCAGGAAAAGAACAAAGAGAAGGCGGGATGAAATGCAACCGCAGAGACGCGGAGACAGACGCGGAGGATTAATATGTTTAAAAGTCTAAAACAAATTTCCCTTTTGTCTTCTCCGCGTCTTGCTCCGCGTCTCTGCGTCTCCGCGGTTGCATTTGGGATTTGCGCACCGGCACTGGGGGTCCCGACGCAGGAAGAAGTTTTTCAGAGCATCAACCAGCACGTCGGCTCGACGGTCGATGTGAGCAAAATGGTCCCGTACCTGATCGCGGGATTGGGGCTCGTGATTTTGATTGTCTGGATGACGCATCGCCAGCGATACAAAGTGGTGCCGCGGGCGCTGAATCACGCGGGGAAACTGATCAAGGAAGTATCGAAGAAAATCGGGCTGCGATCGGGTGAGACGCGGGCGCTGAAAAATCTGGCCGATGAGCAGGAGATCGCCAGCCCGCTGACGCTGCTGCTCTGTCCGTCGCTGCTGGGCAAGGCGCTTCGCAGCCCGGACACGCGGGTGGACCGCGCCAACTGGCCGATCTGATACAAAGACTGCGCGGGGATCCCGGCGCATCGCATGGGGCGGGGCGAAAAGATATCATGGGCGGGCATGTCGGCGAAGATCATTGACGGTTCCGCTCTTGCCCAATCTACCAAGGAAAATGTGCGCGGGCGGGTCGCGGAGTTGGCGGGGAAAAAGCGCCGGGTTGCGCTGGCGGCGGTGCTGGTCGGTTCGACGGCGGCGGGAGAACTCTACGCCGCCAGGCAGGCGGACGCCTGCCGCGATTGCGGGATCGAATACGCGCTGCGGAAACTTCCGCAATCCGCGTCGCCCCAGGAAGTGGGACAGCTCCTGCACTCTCTGAACACCGATCCGGCGTTCACGGGAATCATGCTCCATTTGCCGCTGCCTGCGCAGCTCAACACAACGGAATTGCAATACAAGATCGACCCGGTGAAGGACGTTGAAGGCGTCAACCCGGCGAACATCGGATACGTGGTCTACGGCCACACGCGCATCGCCCCGTGCACGGCCCTGGCGGTGATCGAATTGATCGAATCGACCGGGGTGCAAATCCGCGGCGCCGAGGCAGTGGTGGTTGGAGCGAGCGAAATCGCCGGCAAACCGATCGCCCTCTTGCTAACGGAGCGGATGGCGACGACAACAACCTGCCATGTCGCGACGCGCGACTTGGGTCTGCATACACGGCGGGCGGAAATTCTGGTGGTCGCGGTCGGGAAACCGGGCCTCATTTCAGCCGAGCATGTTCGGCACGGGGCGGTGGTGATCGATGTGGGCATCAATCGGATCACCTTGCCCGACGGAACCAAGAAAACGGTGGGCGATGTCGAGTTCGATTCGGTTAAGGAGAAAGCGGGTTACATTACTCCGGTCCCGGGGGGCGTGGGGCCGATGACGGTGGCGATGTTGCTGAAGAACACAGTGCGGAGCGCCGAGCTTTCAGGGGCGACATAAGCAATTTGGCGCGGACCGGCGGCACCGCGTCGTCTTCAAGCGCAGGAGGAGCGCCAATGGGAGCCGTGTCGATGCGTAAAAGCGTTGCGTTGTGGTCGGGCATACGCGCTGGTGGTGGCGCTGGCGGTGCTGGGGATCTGGCTTTATGGGCGCATGCAATTGACGCCTCCGACGGCGCTGGGGCTGGACCCGGCAAATCTGGCGCCGCTTTCCCCGCCGACGATTTCTCCGCCGGTGGTCGCCGCGACCCAGCCGAGCGACGCCTCGGCGGATTACCGCCAGGCGTGGCTGGACTACCAGGCGAACACCGACCCATACGATACCTTTGCACTGAACCCGAGCGATCCGCCGCCAACGGGGGTGGCGCTGATCCTGGCGCTTCGGGCAAGGCGAGCGCCGCGGTCTTTGCCGATCATCCGGCCGACATCGTGGACTATCAGGCGGATCATCCGGCGCTGGACCAACTATGCGAACTGGCCCGCACGATCGATCGCGCCGGGCTGCGGCTGAAGCTGCTCAATCAAACCGACAAGGCGATCCAATATTTCCAATCGGTCTACGCCCTGGGCGAAAAGTTGTACGACGAGCGCCTGACTTACGATGAATATTCCAAGGGACTTTCCCTGATGAACGAATCGACGGTGGCGATGGCGGATTGCGAGCCGGCGGATCGCGCGGCGCAATTGCGGCGACTGGAGAGCGCCATGCGCGATTACGACGCCAACCATGTGCAGCCGATCTATCAGGCCCTGGTCAGTGCCGAGCAGGAGGACATCGCCTTGCATGCGGGGGATATTTTTGCCTTCGCGACAGGTTCCAAAGAGCGCATGTTCCGGGTGGAGGCGATTTTGGCTCTCGGGCGGCTGAAATTCGACGCGGCCCGCGGCGCGGATCAGCAGGCGGCGCCGGCTTGCATCGAAAATGCCTCAACCGACCCGGACCCCGTAATCCAGGCGGCCGCCACGGCGGCGGGGGACCTTAGCGTCGAGGATTACCGGCAAATCCATTGACGCGGTTGCGAGACATGGCGAATGGTTACGATAGGATGCGAGCCGACGGATCGCCATCGGTTGGGTTTGCGAGGATTGTTCAAATGAGGAAGCGCAAAGGGTTCACGCTCTTCGAGATGTTGATTGTGATCGGGATCATCGTGGTCCTGGCTTCGATTATTCTGGTGACCGTGAATCGCGCCCGGCGGAGCGCGGAAATCGCCTCGGAGGGTCTGGATTTTCAGGCGATCGAGGCGGCGTTGGAAAGCTACCACCATGATTTCGGATCGTACCCCAAGGATATTGCGCTGCCGTCGTGGAACACCAATGCCGGGCAGACGCCCCCGACGCAGCCTCCCGGATGTCTGACCTTGGCGCGAGCGCCGATGGGCCCCGGGCCCGGCGCCGCCCAGGCGCTGGGAACGACGAACATATTCACGGCCGGCGACGGCGCCGACGGGCCGGGCTTTCGCGTGCAAACGATGAATATTCCGGCGACCGCCAGCGGGAGTTCCGTTACCTTTAATACGCCGCTGCTGCCCGCGCAGGTTCCGACATTTGTGCAGGGACAGTCGGTCTGGTGGTTTGATCAGGAGCAGAACGTCTCGGGCATCTTTGTCCACACGCTGGCGGCGATCGTTAGCGTGACGAGTCCTACCAGCGTGACTACAAGCGGGATTAACGGGCTCACCTGGAGCCCCGGGGCGCCGACGGCAAACGGCACGACGGGCGTATTGCGCATCGCGATCGGAAAAACCTGGGGCCCATATTTACCGCCCGAGCGATTTCAACTCGCCTATCTCGACCCAACGCGCGTGGGCGACGCCGCGGACAATGTCGGCAACATGCACTACCCCGTATTGCTGGACCGGTGGGGGGGAGAAATCCAGTACTTTCCGGCATACGGACCGGCTACCAATCGAACTGCGCAGTCGAGCTACCCGCAGTACGCCACTCAATACGGGTTCATATCCTGGCCGCCTAATCCTTTAGGGCCGCCGATCACGGCTGGTCCGTTGTTCGGCTATGCCGCTCCGGAGGTGGTCGACACGTCGCCCGTGAAGTCGATCGCCTTTCCGTATGGGTCCTACGCGATCTATGATCAGCGCGACGGCGCTCCCGTGATCGACACGCTCAGCAGCGCCGGCCCGGAAGCGATCCCGTGGCATCTGTACACCTATGTGCATCCGCGGCCGACAACCACCGGCCAGACAACGACGGATTTGTCGCTGGCGGTGAAGTGGATGTTGGGAGATAACAATTTGAATAACCTGATCGACAACGGGGAGAGCTACCAGAATATCCAGCCGTACATCCTGATCTCGGCCGGTCCGGATGGTCCGACTCGGTCGGATGGGGGATTCTGCGACTTTAGTCAAATCCCGAGTACTTCAGGCTCGCCGACCTATCAAAATGCCTTCAAGGCGAGCGGGAACATTTACAATTTTAACAGGCAATAGGATTTCTGCCGCCCGTCATCCCATTGAGTTTTCTCCATTCCTGAATCTCGTTTGCCGCCGCCAGATAGTTTTTCTACAATTTAACCGGCTGGCGGGTCGGGGATGGCGGTGCGCCCGGCGATTTCATGCGACCACGAGACGAAAATAAGCACCGCTCGATCATCGCGGCGGCGGGAAGGCTCTTCGCGTCCCGGCCGTTCCACCTGGTCCGGCTCGACGAAGTCGCCCAGGCCGCCGGCGTCGGCAAGGGAACCCTTTACATCTATTTCAAGAGCAAGGAAGACCTCTACTACGGATTGATCTATGATGGATTTGCCGACCTGGTCCGTCATTTAAAGGAACGGCTGGACCAGGACGGCCTGGAGCCGCGCGAGAAAATCCGCGTTATCGTGCATGGCCTGATCGATTTTTCCGTGCATCACCCGCAATTGATCGAAGTCATGCGGACTGCGGGCACGCCTGACGCGGATAGCAAGTGGGGCGGTAAACGCAGGGAGCTGCTGCACCTGATCGAGAAGACGATTCGGCAAGGGACCGGCGCCGGACGCCTCGCCGATGAAAAGCCGGAACTGACGGCTCTTTATGTGCTGTCAATGGTCCGGGCGATACTCCTGCATGTTCCGCAACACGCGGCGGACAACGGGCTGAGCGACCATGCGGCGGGAATCATCCTGCATGGAATCGCCAAGGGACGGAGATGACCAGGAATCGGATCATCGGAATTGTGGCGGCGGCGACGGCGATCACGTCGATGTGGGGATGGTATTACCATCGCGCCCGCGCGGCTGAATCGCAGCTTCTTGCAACCGAGGACGTTATCCATTCCGCGGCGCAAATCGGGGACATCAATCTGAGCGTCGCCAGCACGGGGCTGGTGATTTCCAATCTCGACGTCGCGATCAAGTGCCGCGCCAGCGGGCAGATTATCAAGTTTCCCTACGACGTGAGCGATCACGTCAAGAAGGGGGATTTGCTGGTGCAGCTCGATCCGTCCGATGAGCAGCCATTTGTGGACCAGGCGGGGGCGGAGGTGGCGATCTCGCAGGCAAGACTGGCCGAGGCGAAGCTGAACGCCCAGGTCGCGGATTTGGATTTGCAGACCGCGACGGAGAAAGCCGACGCGGACATCACGGCCGCGCAGGTCAAGGCGACGAATCTTCGCAACACGGCGGATCGGCAGCGCACGCTGCTGGAGCAGAAGCTGGCGGCGCCGCAGGATTACGAAACGGCGCAGACGGACGCCGCCCAGGCGGACGCCGATCTTCAGGCGGCGATCATCGCCAAGCAGGAACTCAAGAGCCAGGCCGCCAGCGTCCTGGTGAAGAAGCAGGATGTCGATCTGGCCGAGGCGCAGCTCCGATCGGACCAGATCGCCCTGGCCAACGCGCAGCAGCAGTTGTCTTACACGACGATCACGGCGCCGATGGACGGCGTGGTGGCGGACGTGGAAGTGGAACTGGGGACCATCATCTCGTCGGCGATCAGCAACGTCGGCGGCGGGACGACGGTATTGACCCTTTCCGATCTCTCAAAAATATTCGTCAACGCTTCGGTGGATGAAAGCGACATCGGCGGCGTGCGGGTCGGGCAGCCGGTGGAGATCACCGCCGACGCCTATCCCGGCAAGGAATTCAGCGGCCAGGTCGTTCGCATCGCCACCCAGGGGGTGAATACGAGCAACGTCGTCACGTTCACGGTGAAGATCGAAGTGACCAGCCCCAACAAGGACCTGCTGAAGCCGCAGATGACGACGAACGTGAGCATCATCGAAGCGTCGCGCCGGCACGTGGTGCTGGTGCCGACGGCGGCGGTCTTCCGCAAGGATCGCGACATGTGGGTGACGGTCGTCAAGGGCGACGGTTCGACCGAAGACGAGGAAGTGCGGACCGGCGTCAACGATGGGACCAACGAGGAGATCGTCTCCGGCGTCGAGGCGGGGCAGACGGTCGTCGTCCGCCGGGGCGACGTGAACGGGCGCTGGTCGGGTCTGGGCGCGGTGCGGCCGCTGGGGCTTCCGCTGGGAGGGCGGCGGTGATCATCCGCGCCGAGAACCTGGTCAAGACCTACGTTCTGGGCGGGCAAATCGTCCGCGCGCTGGACGATGTGACCGTTGAGATCGCCGCCGGCGAAATGGTGGCGATCCGCGGGCCGTCGGGAAGCGGGAAATCCACGCTGATGAACATCCTGGGGTGTCTCGACCGCCCCGATGACGGGCGGTATTTCCTGGCCGGTCAGGACGTTTCGGGGATGCGCAAGAACGGATTGGCGGAAGTCCGCAATCGGCGGATCGGGTTTATCTTTCAGAATTTCAATTTGCTTCCGCGGATGAGCGCGCGCTGGAGAACGTGGAACTTCCGCTGCATTACGCGGCGCGGCATGACGCGGCCCAACGGGCCGCCGAGGCGCTGGCAACCGTGGGGCTTGCCGAACGGTCGCACCACGAGCCGAATCAACTTTCCGGCGGCCAGAGGCAGCGGGTTGCGATTGCGCGGGCGCTGGTGACGGATCCGGCGATCCTGCTGGCGGACGAGCCCACCGGGTCGCTGGATAGCAAGACGGGCGAGGAAATCCTCGGGCTGTTCAAAACGCTCAATGCCCAGGGCGCACCGTGCTGGTCGTGACTCACGACGCGAACGTGGCGGCGCATTGCCGGCGCGAGATTTTTCTGCGTGACGGAAAGGTCGCCGACCCCGCAGACCCGGCCGAGGGGGCGCCGCCGCCCGCGGTCGAGCCGCAGACGCTGTGGGCGGCGAGCAAGTAAAAGGGCGACCGATGCTTCTGTGGATGATCGTCAAAGTCGCCCTTAAGAGCCTGTCGGCGAACAAGCTTCGCTCGATGCTGGCGATGCTGGGGATCATCATCGGCGTGGGCGCGGTGATCGCCATGCTGGCGATCGGCGCCGGAGCCCGCTCGCAGGTGATCGCCCGGTTCACGGCGATGGGGACCAATCTCCTGGTCGTCCGGCCGGGGCAGCGCGCTTATGCCGGAGTCATGAACGGGACGCAGCAGAATCTCACCGTCGAGGACGCGCAGGATTTGCTGAAACTGGACGGGGTGTCTGCCGTGGCGCCGTCGGTGAGCCGCACGATGCAGATCAAATACCTGGCGCAGAATGCGCAGACCACCGTGCTGGGGACGTGCGGAGCGTATTTGCCGATCCGCGATTTCCAGATCGGAGAGGGACGGATATTCAGCGAGCAGGACATCGATCGCTGGGCGCACGTGGCGGTCCTGGGTCCGGTGACGGTGAACAATCTCTTCGGCGCTTCCGATCCGATCGATCAGGTGATCAAAATCAACGGAATCAATTTTCGGGTCATCGGCGTGCTCAAGAGCAAGGGGGACCAGGGGTGGTTCAACCCGGACGATCAGATCATCGTCCCCTACACGACGGCGATGCACATTTTGCTCGGGGTGGTCAACATCCGCGAGATCGACATCCAGGTGGATTCGGCGGACGACGTGGACAACGTCCAGGCCGCGGTCTTCGCGGAAATTCGAAAACTGCACAAGGTCCAGCCGGGGCAGCCGGACGATGTGGAAATCCGCAACCAGGCGGAGTTTCTGCAAAGCGTGCTGGAGAGCAATCGCACGTTTCAGGTTCTGCTGGGATCGGTGGCGGGGATCTCGCTGCTGGTGGGCGGGATCGGAATTATGAACATCATGCTGGTGACCGTCACCGAGCGGACGCGCGAGATCGGCATCCGCAAGGCGATCGGCGCGCGCAATTCCGACATTCTCAGCCAATTCCTGCTCGAGGCCCTGCTGATGAGCGGCGTCGGGGGCTTGATCGGCGCCGGGGCCGGGGTTGGGACGGCGTGGCTGATCGATAACTTCACCTTCTTCCCCGCGATCGTGCAGTCGTACAGCGTCATGCTTGCGCTGGGCGTGTCTGCGGCGGTGGGGATCTTTTTTGGGTATTATCCCGCCATGCGCGCGGCTCGGCTCGACCCGATCGAGGCGCTCCGATATGAATAAAAAACCAAATGGCCCCCTCCCGTCGTGCCGAAACCATCGGAAGGAGACAGAGAGCGCTCCCTCGGAGTACCGGCGGAGAGGGATGTCCAATGCAGTGCTCCTGCCGGCGTTTTGCATGTTAATTTTTGCTGGCGGGTGCGCGATCGATCAAAAGAAGGAAGTATCGATCTACCGCAAGGTGATCGATAACAACACGCCCGCCCCGGCGCGGGTGCAGCCCGGGCAGGTGGTGACGCTCACGGATGCGCTGGAGCTGGCCAATGAAAATTCCGAGAATCTCAGCGTTCAGGGTGAGAACTATCTGCAATCCCTGATCGACAAGGACAAGGCGTTCGCCGCGTTTCTCCCGACGCTTAATCTGGCCCCGACGGAGACGCTCACCAACGTCGGCACTCGCACCTGGACCGTCTCCCATGATTTGGAGGTGCCGATTGACGGGCAGATCAATTTGTTCAACGGGTTTCGAGACTATCACGCTTTGAAGGCGGCCGACGCGACGATTGAACAGCAAAAGCAACTGACTCTGGATTTGCAGCAGACCATCCTCCTGGACGTGGCGCAGGCGTACTACCAGACTCTAACGGATGAACAGTCCGTGGAAGTGCTGAGCAATTCGGTTCAGGTTCAGCAGGCGAATCTGGAAAACATGGAAGCGCAGGCGAAGGTGGGGACGGCTTCCCCGCTGGTGGTGGCGCAGGCGCAATCGGAAGTCTCGCAGACGGTGGTCACCCTGAATCAGGCGCGAGCGAGCGTGCGGAACGACCGGGCGATGCTGGCGTATCTGGTGGACGCTCCGATCGAGAGCAATCCCCTGCGCGACGACTTTGAGCCGCCGGCGGCGGTTCCCTCGTTGACGCAGTATATCTCGCAGGGCGAAGCCGGTCGGCAGGACCTGCTGGCCGCCAACGCGGCGGTGACGTCGGCGCGGGAAAACGTCGAGGTGCAGGTGGGGCAGTACTATCCCACGCTTACGGTTAATCTGGATTACATTCTTTACGACGAGGCTGTCGAGGGGCAGTCGTGGGAGGGGCTGATATCGGTGAATCTGCCGATTTATTCGGCTGGGTTGATCCACGCGGATATTCGGACCGCCTGGTCGCAATTCCGCCAGGCGGCGCTGACGCAATCGCAGCTGCGCCGGCAGATCGACCAGCTCGTCGAAACCGCCTTCACCAACTACGAACTGGCGATGCAGCAATTGGGCGAGTTGCAAGTCGAGGTGAAAGCCGCCCACGATGCGTATTACTACGCCGATGCGCAATACAAAGCGGGCACGCAGATTTATCTGAACGTCCTGACGGCGCAAAACACACTGCTCACGACGCAGTTGCAACTCACCGAGGCGCAGTTCAACACCAAGACCGCCTATTTCAATCTGCTGCGGACGATCGGGCGATTGAACATGGCGTCCGCGGTCTCGGCGACGCGCCCGTCGGAAGAGGAAATCCGCAACCTGGCGACGCAGCCGGCGACTCAGCCGATCTCCGGCAAATGAGAACTTCGTGAAAAAATTCCGCGCACTGCTTGTGGGGGCCGGGGAGATGGGAAGGCACTGGGCGCGGAACCTTCGCGATTGTCCGGAAGTAAAAACGGCCGGGTGGATGGACATCCGCCCCGGCGCGGCGGCGACCGCAATCGAGGAACTCAAACTTACCAGCGTCGAGGCGTATGACGATCTGCCCAAAGCCCTGCGGGAATTGAAGCCGGATTTTTTGGTGGATGTGACGGTGCCTGCGGCGCATTGTCCGGTGACGCTTGCCGCCCTCGAGGCGGGCGTGCCCGTGCTGGGGGAAAAGCCGATGGCGGATTCGATGGAATCCGCGAGGAAGATGGTGCGGGCCAGCGAAAAGGCGGGGAAACTTTATATGGTCAGCCAAAGCCGGCGCTATGACGCCGGGGCGATCGCGTTTGGGGAACTAATTCGTGCGCACGTCGGGAAGCTGGGAATCCTCAACAGCGATTTCTATCTGGGGGCTCATTTCAACGGGTTTCGCGCCGAAATGAAAAGCGTGCTACTGATGGACATGGCCATTCACACATTCGACTCGGCGCGGCAAATCAGCGGGACCGATCCGGTCTCCGTCTACTGCGAGGAATACCTACCCGAATGGAGCTGGCACAAAGGTGCGGATACGGCCGTCGCTCTCTTCGAGATGACCGGGGGCTTGAGATACACCTACCGCGGAAGCTGGTGCGCGGAGGGCCTCACGACAAGCTGGGAAGCAGATTGGCGGGCGTATGGCCCGGGCGGCGGGGCGACGTGGGACGGCAAATCGCCGCCGGTGGCGGGAATCGTCCGGGGCGAATCGGGCATGGTGCGGGAGGCGGAAACGATTATCGCGAAAATTCCGGAATTGAAATATGGCGGAATCGCCGGGTCTTTGCGGGAATTTCTGGAGGCGCTGCGCACAGGCGACAGACCGCAGGGGGAATGTCACGACAACATCAAAAGCCTGGCGATGGTCTTCGCGGCCGTTGAATCGGCGCGAGCGGGCGGACGCGCGGCGGTGTTATGTTCCGCGCGGCGCTGAGATGAGGAGGAAGAATTTTCGGCGCGGGCGGCGGAAAATTGGACAAAAGTTGACACTTTTGAAGTGGATGGGGGTTGGGGTGGCCTGGGGCAGATGGGCGCTGGTATTTATTGAATATTCAACGGACGGGGCGATTGAACCGCAGAGCGGGTATGTTCTTTTTCGAGTTTTTCCCAAGTTGAGGTTTGGGTTCCAATGGGCGCTGGTTTTGGCCATTTGGACCACGTTGCTGCCGGAGGTCATTGCACGAGTGATCTTCGAAGGTGGAACGAAACTCGCCGCCTGAGGCTGTCGCAGCCATCGACTAGTTTTGAGGATATCTCCGACCCGACACAAAATCCCCCGAGCCCATTTTATTGTTTATTATTAACTTGACTTGTCTGGATTGGTTTGTACCATATTTACTTGTCATCAGTCGTAGAATATTAAGCAATTCAGGGGCGAGACGCCAAGAGTTGTTCGCACTTCTGAAGTTACTGCTATTCCCCAAGACATAATGGTGCGATCGTTCCTTGGACGGAGGGAGCCATGTCCATCGGTAGCGATCCGGGTTGTCGTCGGCGATCACGGCGTTCGAGTTTGCATCTTGCCAAAGCGATTGTTGAGGCGCTCGAATCGCGTCTTCTTCTTTCCTACGTTGTCAATACCATCAGCGATCAGCTCGACGCGAGCACGTCTCCAACGGTATCTCTTCGTGATGCGGTCAATCGAGCGAATGCGGCCGGAGGCAACCAAACAATTACATTTGATTCGAGCGTTTTCACGCCGGGGACGATGCACACGATTACTTTGGCCACGGGGACTGGCTTCGGCTCGCTGGTGCTTGACGACACGACGCTCACCTTAGAAGGACCAGGGGCCGGAACACTGTCAATCAATTCCGGTGGAACTTTCCGAGATATCGCTGTCGATCGGAATTCGAAGGCGGTCATTGAAGGCCTAACTGTCACCGGCGGGGGCATCGTCAATGGGGGCACACTCCAGATCAACAATTCCACAATTAGCGGAAACTCTGTTGCCGGGGTGAGCAACGGTGGCGGAATAAAAAATTACTACGGCAGTCTCACGATCTTCAACTCTTATATTCATGATAACGTTTGCGGGTCATATGGCGGTGGAATTTTCAATAGCCACGGGAGTCCACTCACCATTGCCTCGTGTACCATCACGGGCAACACGGCCGACCTTGGTGGCGGCGGCATTTACAGCAGCGGAACCCTGGATGTCTACGATAACACTGTAATTAGCGGCAATGACGGAATTGGAAGCGGCGGTGGCGTCTTTGTATACAACGGTACCGCCGAAATTTCCCACACGACAGTAAGCGGAAATACAACGAATTCCGGTTCTGGCGCCGGAATCCGCAATCAATTTGGGGACCTGACTGTTACAGACTGCACCATTACCGGAAATAGCTGCGAAAGCGGCGGTGGAGGAATCGGTAACGACGGCGGAACTCTTCAAGCCTACGGATCGATAATCGAGAACAACGTCGCCCAGTTTGATGGAGGCGGCATCGAGAATCTCAGCTATTACGCCAGCAACATCAGCGATTGCACGATCACCGGAAACACCACCGGTTACAGCGGCGGCGGGATATTCACAGCCGGAGGACCCTTGTATGTTTCCGGCACGGAAATTGAGCACAATGCCGCGCAATATGGCGGCGGCGGTATAGGCAACATTGGCACAGCGACGTTGACGAATTCCACCGTCAGTTACAACTCCGCCGAGCACAGCGGGGGAGGGATCGGGAACGGCGGCTCACTGACCGTGTCAGGAACGGCCGTCGACGACAACACATCCTCGTCGGGGGGAGGAATTAGCAGGCGCAGTCTCCGTTACTGCTCAATTCGATTGTCAGCGGGGGCTTCGGCCGAGCGAACTTGGGCCGGCAGGCGTTCGGGGCCGATGCAGGCGAAGCGTATCTGAATATCAGCGATTCCACGATCACCGGAAATTTCTCAACTGGTGGCGGCGGCGGGTTGTATCTCGACGGGGATTCATACTCGGCCATCTCAGAGTCCACGATCAGCAATAACTCGGCCCATTGGTCCGGCGGCGGCATCGATAGTGCGAACTGGGCGTCGGAACTCAATCTCTCAGACTGCACGATTAGCGGCAACATCAGCGAAAGCGGTAACGGCGGCGGCTTGTATACCTATGGCGGCACCACAACAATTTCGTATTCGCTGTTCGATGCGAACACGGTAGCCAGCAGGCTGCGCTATGGTGGCGGCGTCGCGAACTTCAACGGCGGCACGCTTACTATTACCAATTCCACGATCGCGCAAAATCGGGCTTATGGCGGCGCAGGCATCGATAGCGATTGTGGGACCGCCACCGTTGAAGATTCCACAATTTGGGATAACACCACCTCGATGGAACAGTTCGCGGGCGGCATATATGACAATTCCAGCAACGGTTCGAACTGCGTTCTGGAAGGCGATATTGTCGGAGACAATCTTCTCGCCGGCAACAATGCCGAATGCGATCTATCGGGCGGAGCGTTTACCGGCCAGGACAATCTGATCGGCGACGGATCCGGCGGGCTATCCGCGGCCGCAAATCTCACCGGAATACCGAATATGTCGCCATTGGGTTACTACGGCGGTCCAACCGAAACGTATGTGCCCCTGCCGATGACCGGGGGTAATCCGGCCATGGGAAATGGATATCCCGACTCTGCCGCGACCTTCGATCAGCGGGGCTTCCCCCGATCGACTTCCCATCCTGATATCGGAGCCTTTCAGTCTCAACCCGAACCGATCGTCGTCACTACCCTCGAGGATGCCTGGCCTGTCGATCCGGGCAATATGTCCTTGCGCGACGCGATCAACCTTGCCAACGTTCTGAAAGGCAACCAGACCATTGCTTTTGCGCCGGAGCTAACTGGAACAACGACGCTGACGCTCGGGCAATTCGAGCTGGATGACCCCACGGGCACGATTACGATCGATGGACCGGGCATAAATGATCTGACGGTCGACGCAAATGGCGCCCGCGCGTTCGTGGTTGACGCCGGTACCGGTGTCGTTCTCGACGACATGAAGATTACGGGTGGCGCAGGCGACGCGTGGCGGCGCGATCGAGAACCTTGGCACGCTTTCGATAAGTGATTGTGTGATTTCCGGCAGTACCGCATCCCACTCCGGCGGCGGTGTCTACAACTCCGGAACCTTAAGCCTCTATGGAGTAACCATCCAGTCGAATATCGCCGCTTACGGCGGAGGGATTTTCAACTCCGCAACATGCACGATCTCCAGCAGTTCCACTGTAACCGACAACTCGGCTTCCAAAACCGGCGGCGGAATCTACTCCAGCGGTGCCCTGACCGTTACCAGTTCCACGATTTCGGGAAACACGGGCCTGTTCAGCGGTGGCGGCATCTACAATTACTACAACTATCACACCCATATGTCCGGCACAGGGGTCGTAAATATGTCCGGTAGCACGATCAAATACAATACCACAACGCAAGTTTACCGTGCAGGCGGACTTGGCGACGGGTATGGTGGCGGGATCGAGAACTCCGCCGGGGCGGTCACGATTACCAGTTCCACGTTCTATGGCAATTTCGCGTATCAAGAAGGCGGGGCGATTTTTACCGGATCACAGGACTTCGGCCACATCATTTCGACGTATAACGGTTCGGTTACCATTTCCGGCACTGAAGTCGATCAGTCGAGTTTCACCGACAACGTGGGTCGCGATGGGTTTGAGAACGGGGGCGGGGCGCAATATTCAGCAAGGAGAGCACCGTTACCGTTTCCTACTCGACCTTCACGGGCAACACCGCGCTCAACGTGAGCGGGGGATATGGCGGAGCCATTTACGCAGGTTCCAAGGGCTCGCTTTACGTCGGCTTTTCCACATTCCTAAATAATTTCGCTGAGCAGGGTTTGGAAAATGGCCAAGCGGTGTGTGCCGCGTGTACGACGACCATCACCAACTCCGTCGTCCAAGACAACGGGGGTGGGGACGGAGGGGGCCCAGCGATCAGCGCGGGACCGGACCTGACATTGGATAAGTGCACCATCGAAAATAACAACGGCGCGGGTGTATACGATGAAGTGAGCTTTGTCATCGAAAACTGCCTGATCCAGGGAAACACCGGCGGGGACGGAGGCGTGTTTGTCTCCGGGGAAGGGGAAATATCGAATTCAGTGATTACTCAAAACTCCTCGACGGATTCCGGAGGCGGTATTGATATTGATACGGGCGGCGAAGGTCCGACTCCGAACATCGTTATTGAGGACTCGACAATTTCGTATAACACCGCAGCGAACCATGGCGGAGGAATCGACGGGGGAGGGGATTTAGCGGTGGTGAATTCCACGATAACAGGAAATGTCGCACGCGAGGGGGGCGGAGTTTATGGCGCGGGCTATTGTGTGCTCACCGACTCGACGATCTCCGGCAACACCGTGACGGGCGGGACCGGAGGGGGCTTTAGTTTCAACGCGCACTACAATTATGTCACCCACACGACCAGTCCGCCGCCGACAATCAACGGGACGATCGTTTCCGGGAATACCGGCGGTGATTTTTATGGCACGCAATACACTGCCGGGGACGACATTTTCAACGGAACCAATAACCTCATTGGCGGAAATGCGCTGCTGGCGGGGCTGGGCACCTATGGGACTTCAATCACCGCCGGATCGAGCGTCGGCGGGTCGACGCCTCAATACGTTGAAACGATGGCTTTGCTGCCGGGGTCGCCGGCGCTGGACGCGGGCGGCGTCTTTGACGATGAGAGCGGGAATCCGATTACGACCGATGTGCGTGGCGTGAGCCGCGATCCCGCTGAGGGATCATCCGACATCGGAGCGTTTCAGAGTCAAGGATTTAATGTCACCATTACCGAGGGAAACGGTCAAAGCGCGGCGGTGAATACGCCGTTCTCAAGCGCCTTGGCCGTCCAGGTCACCTCCAACGATCCGAATTTCACGAACCTGACCGGTGGAATTGTGACGTTCAGTGCGCCCAGCAGCGGAGCCGGCGCCGTTCTGGGTACGAACCAGATCATCGATGCGGCCACGATCAATAATGCGAGCGGAGACGTTAGTGTCCCCGCGGAGGCCGACGATACACCTGATGCGCCGGGAAATTACAACGTGACCGCCAGCGCGACGCCGATGGCGACGTCGTCTTACACGAACTTCACGTTAACCAATATGGGATCGCTGCCGGTAGGCCTACCCACGGTCTCAATATCAGGAGCCTCTTCGGTAAACGTTGGTGCGTCGTACACACTAACACTGAACACCAGCAGTACGAGTTCGCTGACCTGGACGATCAATTGGGGCGATGGGAGCCCGGACACGGTTTACCCCTATCCTTACGGCGAAAATACGCCGACGCAGACGCACACCTATACCTTTACGTCGACGTCCAATTTCATCATTACGGCGACGGCGACGGACGGGACGAATATGTACGCGGCGGGCACGCAGGCAGTTCAAGTGACGCAGCCGCGGGCAGGTGGATGGCCGTCACAACCTCCGACACCGACGGGGCTTCAAATTATTCAGGCCATACCAGGAGAGATTGACATCTCGTGGATCGGAAGTAGTGACCCAAACGTTGTGGGGTACAACGTGTATGTATCCCCAGAGGCGAATTTCCCGCTCTCGCCGGGTAACCTGATCGCAAGCGACGTGACGACGGCTGGCTACACGGACAATTTCAATTCTGCTCCCGACGTAACTTGGTATTACGAGGTGACCGCGGTCACCAAGTCGGCACAAGAATCAGCCCCATCAGCGTGCGTTGGAGCAATGATGCCGACGAACTTACCTGCGGATTACCAGGAGCCTGGGGTCGATGGGAGTGAGCCGGCCGACGCTGGCGACATCGGAGACAGTGAATCAACAGTCGGCCCAGATACAGGGACCGAGAAGGATTTGCTGGCATTCTACGGGTTGAATTTTGGAAATGGCAATCCCGCGGTGACGCCCACCGTTGGTAATGCATACTTGGACGAGATAGTAGATTACGGAAATTTTGGAATCAATGGCTATGGCCTTCGCGACTACGGTTACAATCTGGTCGGCAGCCGCATCTTTGCGGACTACGAGTGGCAGCAAGCCGAAATGGCCGTCATTTCAATACTCGATCCGACTGACACAAAAGTTATAACTCCAACTCAAATTGCGGCGCACCAGATTTACGTACTTGCGTACAGCTGGGGGGCGATTACTGCCGCGAATGTCACCGAGGATCTAGCTAAGCCGGATTCGGATTTGTTCGGTGTGCGCACTTCCGGACCCGTGCGCGGCCAATTCGTAGTCAATAACGGATGGGACCTCGAAGCACCGGTGCAAATTCAAGTGTTTGACGCCATCGACCCGGTAACGTCGGCGTTTCTCGTCTCGGGTCTTATCCGCTTCACGGGCCCGCTCGATTCCAACGTAATCAACTTCAATGATTATTACCAGCAATCGGGAATAACGTCGAATTTCGACGTAGAGGACCCATTCGGGACCTCGCTCGGTACGGGCCAAATCGGCAGATTTTTCCCCGATGATATGATCGGCGGTAATACACTCGCTTGCGCACAGTCGATCATTCAGGACCAAGAGAACGTAAACACGAGCCCCGAATTTTCGACTCTGGACCTTTGCGCTCCATACGACCAATCGTCTACCCCGTTTTATGAATTTATAGATCTCCCTGGCGACGAGGTTAACCATGATACGATTGTGGCATATTGTTATCAGCTGGTGTATTTCGACTTTGGGGTTGCCCTTCCCAGTCCCGGGACATTCCCACAGCAATTCCCGCTGTAGAGCGGTAGCGATTGCGACTTTGTTAGTAGGGTTATGCACGGGTTGCACGGGATACCCGACCCGCGAAGGCACATGGCGAGGGTATGTATTTGTACAGGAATTTGGAGATAACCAGACTAAATTGCGATTATATAAAATGCGAATAGAGGAAGGACCTCGTGAGCCATCTATGGAACCTGAGGCCCTGGCGGACGAAGATAAAAAACGGAATCCGGCCTGGTATTCGCCGGTTCTAAGCAACGAGGACTTTGTTGCGTTGGATCTCGGTGACATTCCTCCCGATGAATTAATTACAGTTAGCGGAGAATACTGCTCTGGCGCGGGGGAATATGTTTACGGAACGCTTCTCGGACGCGAGGTTGGGATCCATGTGATTCGCGTTCATAAGATGTGGGACCGCCACGACGAGCGCCTTCCACTTCATCCTATGAATTAGTTTGGTGGAAAATGGGAAAACGAAACCAGGACGCAGCTAGATAGCAATTTATAGCTACTGATGCGACTGACAACACCGCCCGCAATATGGGGCGCGGTACTGGCGGCTAGCGCGGTGATTCCTGCCCCGATCCGAATGGCAGCGATGGATATGGCGGGGCAGTGTATGCCGCAACGCTTGCCAACAAAGGTTCGCTTACCATTACGGGCTCCGTCTTCACCAACAATTTAAGCAACGCGGGGGGCGAGGCAATCGGCGACACATGTACCTCTTGTACGATTACCGGATGCACGATCAGCGGGAATACGGAAAGCGGCATCTGGGCCACGGGTGCATTAAACCTGTACAGCTGCACCATCGAGGACAACTACGGCGGCAACGGTGGCGGCGTCGATGAGCTCGGTGGGTACCTATTAATGAAAAATTGTCTGGTCGAAGGAAACACGGGGACCGGCGGTGGCCTCTCCATTTCAAGCAGTCTCATCGAGAATTCGATCATCGCCGACTGTCAGCGGGCGCACAAAACCGGCCACTGAGGGGCGCGCCAAAACCGGCCATTTTGAAGCACAGGAGATTCGATCATTACCGTTGGTTCCCGGTTCTAACCGGGAGACGACGGCACGATGGCGAATCAGCTCAAAATGGCGGAAGTTCAAGCAATTCTTTCACTTGCACGCAATGGTTGGTCCAACCGGCACATCGCCCGCCAGCTTGGCGTTCACCGCGAGACGGTTGGACGCCATCTCCGGCTGGCGGCGCGGGAAGATTCAAAACCGGCCAGCGCACCCCTCGGCTCGGAGGGCGCGCCCACCGGGTTGGTCAGCGCCGCCAGCGCCTGGCGTGAAGTGATCGTTCAGAAGCTGGGCATGGGGCTGACCGCCCAGCGGATTTACCAGGACCTCTGCTCCGATCACGGTTATGCCGGCAGCTATTACAGTGTTCGCCGGCTGGTTGGGAAGTTGACCTCGGCGGCGCCAACGCCATTCCGGCGGATGGAGTGCGAGCCGGGCGCCGAGGCCCAGGTCGATTTTGGACGGGGCGCCGCCCATCGTCGGTTCCGACGGCAAGAGGAGAAGCACCTGGGTCTTCCGCATCGTGCTGAGCCACAGCCGCAAGGGGTACGCCGAGGCGGTGCACCGTCAGACCACCGATGACTTTCTGCGTTGCCTGGAGAATGCGTTCGCGCACTTCGGCGGATTGCCGCGGACGCTGGTGATCGACAATCTTCGGGCGGCGGTGAAGCGGGCGGACTGGTTCGACCCGGAGTTGTGTCCCAAGGTCCGCTCGTTTGCCGAGCATTACGGAATCGCCATTCTGCCGACCAAGCCCTACACGCCCCGGCACAAGGGGAAGATCGAACGGGGCATCGGCTATGTGAAGGGCAACGCCCTCAAGGGACGGACCTTCAGTTCTCTGGCCGATCAGAACCAGCATCTTCAGGCCTGGGAAGCGACCGTCGCCGATACGCGCATCCATGGAACGACGCGCCGGCAGGTGAAGGAAGTGTTCCAGCAGGCGGAGCAGCCGGCGCTCTTGCCGTTGCCGGCGGCGAGATTCGATCTGTTTGCCGAAGCGTTGCGCAGCGTCAGCCGGGACGGACACGTGCAGGTCAAAGGCGCGTATTACTCGGTCCCACCGGAGTTTTTGGGCCGGCAGCTTTGGGCGCGCTGGGATGGGCGCCTGATCCGCTTGCTGGATCAGAAGATGCGCCCCGTCGCGGTGCACGTGCAGCGTCCGCCGGGGACCTTCTCCACGCTGGATGCCCATATCCTGCCGGAGAAGATCAGCGGGATCGAAAAAGGAACGGCCTGGCTCCTGCGCCGGGTCGAATCCATCGGACCGCACGCCACGCAGTGGGCGCGGTCCATGCTCCAGAATCGCGGCATCGAGGGCGTGCGCGTGCTCCTGGGCCTTATGTCCCTGACGAACAAGCATTCCCGCCGCGTCATCGAGCAGGCCTGCCAAGTCGCCCAGGGGCATGGGGCGTATCACCTCCGTTCATTGCGCCAACTCCTCGAACAACAGAATCCGCCCGCCCTTCAGCGGAACTTCGAGTTCGTCCAAGAACATCCGATCATCCGCGACCTGGGCGACTACGGCCGATTCGTGCGACAGGCCATTACCCAACAACCACCTTCACAGGAGTCCATTCCATGAGACCTTCATTGTTACAGACGCTCAAACAGCTTCGGCTTTCGGGCCTGGCCCAGAGCCTTGAAGTCCGATTGAGCGAGGCGGCTGGCAATCGGCTCGATCACGCCGAGTTTTTGGAACTGATTCTCCAGGACGAACTGAACGTGCGGTCCAGCCGATTGGTGAGCCGCCGCGTCAAGGCCGCCCTGTTCGGCGAAGTCAAAAACCTCGACGAGTTCGACTTCTCCTTCAATCCCTCCATCAAACGCAAGCAGATCCACGACCTGGCCGGCTGTCAGTTCATCCGCGAAAAAGCCGACGTGCTTCTATTGGGCCCACCCGGCGTCGGCAAAACGTTCCTGGTCCAGGCCATCGGGCATCAGGCGATCAAAGCCGGACACCTGGTTCTGTACCGCTCCATCTTCGATCTGGCCCGCGACTTCCTCGGCGACGACGAACTCGGCCAGCAGGACAAAACGCTGAATCGTTATCTCAAACCCGACCTGCTCATCATCGACGACATGGGAATGCGACAACTTCCGCGTCGCTCCGGCGAATGCCTGCTGGAGATCATCATGCGCCGCCATGAGAACCGCTCGACGATGATGACCAGCAACCGGCCGCTGGAAGACTGGGCCAAGCTGATCGGCGACGTCCCGGCGGCCACGGCGATCCTCGACCGCTTCCTTCAGCACGCCACCCTCCTCAACATCACCGGCAAAAGTTATCGTTTGCGCCACGGCGGCGCCGGGGAGGCCGTGGAGGCGAAGCCTTCCACAAAGGCAAATTCAAAAGGACGGCGGAGTACCGCCGACGATGGAGGGTGCTCCCCTCCGGAAGACACCGTGGCAGAAAGCACGGTCTCTTCTTGTGCTGGGGCGCCCGCCGATCAGGCGTCCTGATGCGCGGCTGATAACTCAACAGAAAGTTGCATGGAACTGAACGGATGAGGTATACGAAGCGTCACAATACTGGCCGCTTTTGAGCGCCCATTGATGGCCGGTTTTGGCGCGCCCCGCGACAGCCGACAACACTTCCGAGACCGAGGCGGGCGGCATCCAGGCGCAGGACAACTGCACCATCGAGGGCTCGACCCTCTACGGAAATTCGGCCGTAGATGGCGGGGGCGGAATCGATTTTGGGGGCGGCACGTTGTCCGTCATCAACTGCACTATCACCGGCAATTCGGCCCTCACGGGCGGCGGAATTTGGGCAGGCGGTACGGACCTTGCGATTACCGACTCGACGATCTCCGGCAATACCTCGACCACGCAGGGAGGTGGGTTTAGTTTCGATTCCGATGACGTGTACGGACACGAGATGGACTACGTGCCGCCGCCGACGATCAACGGGACGATCGTTTCCGGGAACAGGGGTGGCGACTTTTATGGCACCCTTTACACGGCGGGCGATGATGTCTTCACCGGCGCGAATAACCTCATCGGCGGGAATGCGCTGCTGGCAGGCATGGGCGCCTATGGGACTTTAATCAAAGCGGGTTCGAGCGTCGGCGGATCAACGCCTCAATACGTTGAAACGATGGCGTTACTGCCGGGGTCGCCGGCGCTGGACTCCGGCGTCGGCGAGGACGATCAGAGTGGGAATCCGATTACCGTCGACGAGCGCGGCATCAGCCGCGATCCCGCTGAGGGATCATTCGACATCGGAGCGTTTCAGAGCCTTGGGTTCAACGTCACCATCACCGCGGGGAACAATCAAAGCGCGGCCGTCAATACGCCATTCTCCACCGCTCTGGGGGTCCACGTTACGGCCAACGATTCCGGACTGACCGATCTGAGCGGCGGTATCGTGACCTTCATTGCTCCTTCGACGAGCGCAACGGCGGTTCTGGGGACCGATCAACTCATCTCCGATCCGGTGACGCTCACCAGCGGCGGGACTGCTACCAGCGACACCCCCACGGCCGACGATGTGACCGGAACCTACAACGTGATGGCGTCGGCTACGCCTTATGCGACTTCATCGTTCACGAATTTTTCGCTGACGAACGGCGGCAGTCCGGCTTCGGGATTGCCGACGCTTTCTATCACTGGGCCGACGACGGCAACGGGTGGGCTTTCCTACACGCTGACTCTTAACACCAGCGATGCCACGCAAAACATTCCGCTGACGTGGACGATCCAATGGGGGGACGGGCAGGTGAGCACCGTCACGCAGAATAATGACGCTCTCACATCGGTGACGCTTACAGACGGATTTGCGACGGCGCCGGGGAATTTTACAATCTTTGCCACGGCGACAGATTCAAGCGGGAATATTTATGTGGCGGGGACTTGGCAGGTGAACGAGGACGAGGAGGGGCCGGTCCCCCCGGGGCCCGTCCCTCCCGGGCCGGTGCAGGCACAGGCGATGTCTAGCGATCTCGTTGATCTGAGTTGGAACCCTGTGGCCGGCGCCCAGTACTACGAGGTATTTCGCGGAACGACGGCGAATTTTGCGCCGACATACAGCACGTCGATCGCTGACGACCTAGGGTCAAACTCATATCAGGATGAGGAGGTCTCCGCCGGTGATACTTACTACTATGTAGTCGCCGTCTATAGCGGAGGAGACGCGCTTGCGGTTGTTGGTAGGAGCGCCGTTTCGATACCAGACGAAGTCGATACGACGGAGCAACTCCTTGCGCCAGCAAGCGTTGAAGCCGTCGGTGTAAACGACTTAGAGATCTTCGTCTCTTGGGCGGACGTGCAAACAGAGATGAGTGGATTTGAAATATTTATCGGGACCAGCGCGTCTCAGGGTTATCTTGCCGGCGAGGTTGGCCCGGCACAGCACAATTTTATCATACGAGGTTGCGGTCAAAATGCAGCCCAGTTCTTGCAAGAGGACGTAACTTACTATATCGATGTTGCCGCCATTCTGACGAATTCCCAAGGCTACATAACAGGCTCGGGTTATGCCAGTAGCACCGTGGAGGCTTCCGTTAGGCCGCCCAGTCCCTTTATCGCGGGCGGTGATGATGTGATCGTTATAAGCGGCGGCGCTCGCCAGCCAATGAGTTATCTCCTCAATGGAATCACCGTGGACACCTCCAATTCCGGCCGGGTCCTTACTGGGCAATCCAATCAAAACAGTGTCGGCGAGATTTGGGCCGATCTTGTCAATCTGGGATACAACGTTTACATTTCATCCGATCCGTGGGACGGCGGTGACACAACTTGGACTGAAACGGACTACGAGACTCTTCAATCCGGTGCGACCATTGGACCAGTTTTAAATTCCGATGGATCAGGACGCCTATATGACGAAATACAGTATGAGCTCCACCAGGGCTTTATGAACGTGGGCTTGATCGGCTATAGCCATGGGGGCGGAATGATCGCGAAGATATCGACCGACCTCTGGTATGATCCTAACACTCCTCAATGGGCAAGGGTGGTTTTTGCGGGCACGATCGATGCGGTATGGTATGGAACGGGATTCATGGGCGGACTTGGTAGTAGTTTGAACCCGAACGAGGGAATGGACCCCCTCGCCTGGTCGCCTGCATTAAGTGACGGTTTTAACCCGATTTGGGGTGGCATAGCATTCAACTATTATGAGACGGCGGGATCCCTGGGAGTCTCCGGTTATTTTGGGCTCATATGTGGTACGACTATGCCGGGGGCATTCAACTTGCAGGTCGCCGGAAACCATTCCACTATCGGAGTCGATCAAGCCGTATTGGGCGCAATCGAAACTGATACAAATTTTGTCTTCGGTCAGCTATCGTATTAATTAGTTGGGCAATTTATCGCTAAACCAGCAGTTCGATGCGTAAATGTCAAGGCAGAACCATCAATCATCGGGAGGGCGCGCCTCCGATGATGCGGGCAAACTTGATTATGCTAGCGGCGGGCGCGCAAACCGAGCGTTCGCGTGGGACTTAGTGTCCTTAATTGCGGGGCTGGCGCAAGTTCCTTGGGTATTGATTTGTATGCTTACCTCTTGGAGTCTCGGGTTGGACCGCTTACCGGGTAACTGGGGGGCTAGAGTTCTACTTGTGAGCATGGGCATCCCGACGGTCGTCGGGATATTCTGCGGGCATCGCTCGATGAAAACATGGAGGCGGTCGGGACCGAACTTGCTGGGTGTAGGAGGACTTGTTCTTTCCGTTCTGGGCGCTTTATGGCTGCTATATGTGGTTGCCAGGGCTTTGATAGCGGGTGCGATATGATGGGAGGGGGAAATCTAGGGACAGGCACGAACGCCATTCGATTAAGCATAACGCTCGCGGTGCTTTGCCTTTAGGTTCTGTCTTGGTTCTTTGAGCAGGTCGTATTCCTTGATTCGCCGTTTCAGTTTTCGCGGCTCCCAACGGTCCGGACGATCGGGATTGACCATCCGACTCGACGATCTCCGGCAACACCGCGACGGGCGGGACCGGAGGGGGCTTTAGTTTCAACGCGGGCTACAATTATGTCACCCTCACGGGCAGTCCGCCGCCGACGATCAACGGGACGATCGTTTCCGGGAATACCGGCGGTGATTTTTATGGCACGCAATACACTGCCGGCGACGATGTCTTCAACGGAACCAATAACCTCATCGGCGGAAATGCGCTGCTGGCGGGGCTTGGAGCTTACGGGACGACGGTAATGGCGGGAGCCACGCTGGGGGTGGCGACTCCAGTGACCGTGGACACGATGGCGCTGCTGCCGGGGTCGCCGGCGCTGGACGCCGGAGCCAATACCTTCGACGATCAGAAGGGCAACCCAGTTCTCAGTGACCAGCGCGGGATCAGCCGCGATCCCGCTGAGGGATCATCCGACATTGGAGCGTTCCAGAGCCAAGGGTTCAACGTCACGATTACCGCGGGGAACAATCAAAGTACGACCGTCAATTCGCCATTCTCCACGGCTCTGGGGGTCCACGTTACGGCCAACGATTCCGGACTGACCAATCTGAGCGGCGGAATCGTGACGTTCATTGCTCCCTCGACGGGCGCGACCGCCGTGCTGGGGACCAATCAACTCATCTCTGATCCGGTTACCCTTAGCAGCGGGGGGACCGCCACCAGCGACACCTTCACGGCCGACGATGTGACTGGAACCTACAATGTGATGGCGTCGGCTACGCCTTATGCGACTTCATCGTTCGCGAATTTTGCGCTGACGAACGGCGGGACTCCCACAGCGGGACTCCCGACGCTCTCCATCACCGGCGCGACGACGGCGACGGGCGGCCTTTCCTACACGCTGACTCTTAACACCAGCGATGCCACGCAAAACATTCCGCTGACCTGGACGATCCAATGGGGGGACGCGCAGGTCAGCACGGCCACGCAGAATAATGACGCTCTCACAACGGTAACGCTGACCGACGGATTCGCGACGGCCCCGGAGAATTTTACGATCTTTGCCACGGCCACGGACGGGAACGGGAATATTTACGTTGCTGGCACTTGGCAGGTGAACGAGGACGACGAGGAAGTGCGTCTCCCTCCTGGGCCGGTGCAGGCAGAGGCGATGTCCACGGATTTGGTCGATCTAACTTGGAACGCCGTGGCAGGAGCGCAGTACTACGAAGTTTTCCGCGGTAACAGCCCTAACTTTACACCATCATACAATAATGACGTATCTAACGCCGTCATCGCGCCCTCTTTTGCGGATAGCAACCTTTCGGCGGGTACGACTTATGATTACAAGGTATACGCAATTGACGCTTCAGGAGCTGCGGGCCTTGTCGGCGCGAGTTCTGCGGCGACGCCTTTATTCGATGCCCCAATTGATCCCGGCTCGGGCGCAGACTCAACCCCGTCCGGAGCACCCGTCGACATTCAGGCGATGGGAGTTAATGACTTGGAGATATTCGTTTCGTGGACCTGCACAGCTCGAAATATAGATGGCTTCCAAATACAAATTTCGACCGACCAGGTCAATTGGGGAGACGCCGGCGACGTGCCTGCATTCTACACCGACCTAACAGCTTCGTCTGCGTCGTACATCCAAAACTACGTTGTCCGGACCGGACCAAACGGCAGTGACCTTCTACAGGAAGGCCAGAAATACTACATTCGCGTAAGATCATATAATAGCGGGTATCAGAGTGCCTGGGATTATTCTTCTGGACCAGCTGAAGTCGTCACCCCGAGTGTGGACGTCGGCGCGGGCATGGATACCGTCTTAGTTTTTGGCGGCAACGACGAGCCAATGACCAGACTTCTACAGGGGGTCAGCGTCGGGTTGGGCGGGGTTCTGCAGGGCGCGAACCCGGCATTGGACGGGGTTGGGGCCGTCTGGGTTCACGACGTAAACGAGGGCTATAATGCATTTCTCACGGCAGATCCGCACGATGGCGGAGCGCCTAGCGGCTATGGCGGCATGCCACCACCAGGCGCCGTGCCAGCTTATGAAGACATAATCAATAATAACGGCACCGGCCTACTCTACACTGAACTGCAAACCGAACTTAACCGAGGCTATTACGATCTGGGGTTGATCGGATACAGTCACGGAGTGGGGATCATGGGGAATATGATGTTGACCTTGGTTAACGATCCGGCGACGCCGTTTTTTACGACCGGCGTTTTCGTGGGCACAATCGATGGGGTTGAATACGGCGCAGGACCGGATTCGAGCGGGACCTGGCTAACGCCGAGGGACGGGTGGTATATAGGCCCCGATGCACCAGTTGTCGTATCTCCCGCCGCGCTTTGGCCAACAACGTGCACCGGTGTGAATTATTGGGAGCCCAATTGGTATGATGGTATTGTAGGAGGCTCCAACATGTTGAGTGCAACGAATTACGAGATCGACTTCCTCACCCACAGCAACATCGATAATTCGAGCGGTGTCCTGAGTGGCATTGAGAATGCCATGGATAGCGCTTTTAACTAGGGCCTGTCTGATGAATCCAAAATCCTGAAATAGCGACGGATCATGGCGAGCTTGGCCATGGCCTGAAAGTTCACCGCCAGTTTCTCGTAACGCGTGCCCAGGCGGCGATTCTCCTTCATCCAATTCACGCAACGCTCCACCACGTTCCGTCGGCGATACGCCTTGCGATCAAAGTTCTCCTGCGGCGGCTGATTCGATTTCGCCGGGATCACCGCTTGGATTCGGTGGCGACGCAGCCATCGCCGCACATTTCCGTAACTGTATCCCTTGTCGCCCGCCAGCCTCCTGGGGCGACGACGGCGGCGACCGATGCGCATCGCGTTCATCACCGGCTCCACGTACCGGCTCTCGTGGCATTGGCCGGCGCTGGCCTCGACGGCGAGCGGAACTCCCTGGCCGTCAGTAACCAGGTGGAGCTTGCTGCCCCACCCGCCTCGGCTGCGGCCCAACGCGTGATCCGCCGGTTCTTCCGGGGCGGTTTTGATTTTCTGGCTCCGGCGGCGGATCGACTGGCTCGCACATTGGTGCCGTCGATGCACCACAGGTCCCAGTCGATTCGTCCTTGCTTGTCCAACCTCATCTGCAGCCGCTGGAGGATTCGATCAATCGTTCCGTCCTTTCTCCAGCGGTTGAAGCGGTCGTAGACGCTTTGCCATCTGCCGTAACGTTCGGGCATCTCGCGCCATTCAGCGCCCGAGTGCAGAATCCAGAACATGCCGTTGAGCGTGGTGCGGTGGTCGTTCCACTGCCCGCCGCGCTTGCCGTTGCCGGGCAGCAGATCGCCGATCAACTCGTACTGCTCATCCGTGAGCTCATAACGTCGCATCCGTGACACCTCGTCTGAAAACCGCTATTTATAACCAAAAGCGATTCATCAGACAGGCCCTAGTGGGTGCCATACTTTTTTCACAGTAGTGTGATATGTATGGTGGCGGGCGTTATGAGTGGCGAACCGAAAAATAAAACCGACCCCGAAGCAACGCCCCTGGAGTACGTCACCCCTGGTACCGAAACCGAAGGCGCCCGGCCATACGAGACCGTGGGGATCATAGCGGGAATCTTGTCCGCCGCGGCAATGGTTATTCAGCTTCCGTGGGGGTATCTCGCTTTCATGTCTGCGTGGGACCGCGCCAAAGAATTGCCATCTAGCCAGGCGATGGCGGTCCAGTGGATCATGATAATGCTTCCGACGGTCATTGCGCTGCCATTGGGAGTCGCATCTATAACACTGGGCGGACTCTCCGAGCGAAACGCTCTTGGGCTGATGGGGCTGATTTTTGCCGCGTTGGCCGCGGGAGCGGTCCTATGGCATTTTTTCCTCTAAGAACGAATTAAAGAACGAATTTGAGGAATCTAGGGACCGCCACCACCTACTTATTGTTGCCTTTGGAATTGGCGATGGGGATGATTGGGGCATGCCGCGTGTGCCTCGGATTGTGCTTCCTGATAAGGGCATGGAAATGCATGAAAGCCCGAAGGCCCCTTGATTACGCCGGGCCGAGTGGTGCGAAGCCGAAAGCTGCGGCGACCCACGGTGGAGACGGCCGCACGCCGATCCTCCCCTATCTTCCAATGATTTTCGCAATTTTGCAGCTGCCATGCACCATGTTTTTCGGCGGTGTGTTGTTTCTCCTGTGTAACTATATCGGCCCGATCCAGTTTCTTGACTCGCTTACGCCAAGAGGCGTCGTGTGGGTTTCACTTTTGCCGTCGGGCGGCGGGGGTTTTACTCGGTGCTTTTGTGATGTTTTGTCTTAGGCCGATCAATCTCGTAGACCGGATCTTTGCGATGCTTGGTACCGTGGGATGTGTGGGCGCCATAATTTTGTTCGGGTGGATGTGGGGAAGGTGAGACTTTCCATTGGCGAGGCAATTAAAGAGGACGCGGTTCGCTTTTAGGAATCTAGGGACAGTCACGAACGCCGTTCGTTTAAGCATAACGCGCGGTGCTTTGCCTTTAGGTTCTGTCTTGGTACTTTGAGCAGATCGTATCCCTTGATGCGTCGTTTCAGCTTTCGCGGCTCCCAGCGGTCCGGACGATCGGGATTGACCAGCCGACTCGACGATCTCCGGCAACACCGCGACGGGCGGGACCGGAGGGGGCTTTAGTTTCAACGCGCACTACGATTATGTCACCCACGCGAGCAGTCCGCCGCCGACAATCAACGGGACGATCGTTTCCGGGAATACCGGCGGTGATTTTTATGGCACGCAATACACTGCCGGGGACGATGTCTTCGATGGAACCAATAACCTCATCGGCGGAAATGCGCTGCTGGCGGGGCTTGGAGCTTACGGGGCAACGGTAATGGCGGGAGCCACGTTGGGGGTGGCGACTCCGGTAACCGTGGACACGATGGCGCTGCTGCCGGGGTCGCCGGCACTGGACGCGGGAGGCATCTTTGACGATGAGAGCGGGAATGCGATCGCGACGGATGTGCGTGGCGTGAGCCGCGATCCCGCTGAGGGATCATCCGACATCGGCGCGTTTCAGAGCCTTGGGTTCAACGTCACCATCACCGCGGGGAACAATCAAAGCGCGGCCGTCAATACGCCATTCTCCACCGCTCTGGGGGTCCACGTTACGGCCAACGATTCCGGACTGACCGATCTGAGCGGCGGTATCGTGACCTTCATTGCTCCCTCGACGAGCGCGACCGCCGTGCTGGGAACCAATCGGTTGATCTCCGACTCGGTTGCGCTGACCAGTGGCGGCACTGCCACCAGCGACATCCCCACGGCGGACGATGTGACCGGAACCTACAGTGTGACGGCGTCGGCTACGCCTTATGCGACTTCATCGTTCACGAATTTTGCGCTGACGAACGGCGGGACTCCCACAGCGGGACTCCCGACGCTCTCCATCACTGGCCCGACGACGGCGACCGGCGGTTTGTCTTACACGCTTACTCTTAACACCAGCGATGCCACGCAAAACATTCCCCTGACCTGGACGATCCAATGGGGGGACGGGCAGGTCAGCACGGCCACGCAGAATAATGACGCTCTCACAACGGTAACGCTGACCGACGGATTCGCGACGGCACCGGGGAATTTCACGATCTTCGCCACGGCCACGGACGAGAATGGGAATCTTTACGCGGCGGGGACCGTGCAAGTGAACGAGGACGAGGAAGGGACCGTTCCTCCCGGTCCGGTGCAGGCGCAGGCGATGTCGACTGACTTGGTGCAGCTGAACTGGCATAGCGTGCTTGGTGCGCAGTACTACGAAGTTTATGGCAGCACCACGCCGAATTTTACTCCAAACCCGGTAAATCTCCTTGGCGAAGGGATACCAATACCCTCGTTCGAGGACGACTCAGTCTCGGCCGCGACAAAATACTACTACCAAGTCTTTTCCGTCGATGCGGCGGGCCTGGCGACGTTGGTTGGACAGAGTTCCATAACAACGCCCGATTTAAATACCCCGGTAGATGACCCGGTTTCGCCTACAAATGTGCAGGTCGCCGGTATTAACGACCTTGAGCTATTCGTGTCCTGGGATAAGCCCAATACGATCCTTGGGTTGGTCTACTACACCATCGACATCTCGACCAGTGCAACTGGCGGTTGGAAGGTGGCAGGATATGCCGAGGCGGACGCAACAAATTTTATAGTTCGCACTACCGATGCAACCACAAATGACAGCTTCTTGGCAAGCGGCGTACCATATTATATTAGCGTTCAGGCCGATTACGTGGATGAAGAAGACCCAATTCCTAGCGGGTGGTGTGTGTCACAAACTAGTGCCGAAACCGTTCCGCCTTCGTTCGACAACGTCGTTGTTATTGTCGGCGGCCAAAACCAACCGCTTTCCTACCTGTTGCAAGGGCTTCAGGTAGTTAATGGGGCTATTGTTCCCACCGTGGAAAACGGCGTCAATGTGGCTGGCAATAGCGTTGGGCAGATATGGTGGCGCCTCGAAAATGATGGGTTTAATGCCTATATAACCGCCGACCCTCACGATGGCGGTGACGACAACTTAGGACGTAACACTTGGGAGGAGACTTTGGACCCACCCCAAGAAATCCAGCCTGTTCTAATGCCCGACGGGTCAGGACTTCTCTATGATGAGATAACGACGATGGAGGTCAATCGCTTCGCTACGACTTACGAGAATGAAACTCCGCAGACCAACCCAGGAGTCGTGTATTATGCTTTGATTGGCTATAGTCACGGTGGAGGAATGATCTACAATATTTCGCAAAAAATGCTCTCCAGTCCACTGGCGACTCATATGCTTTTGCCGATTGCGGTAACGATCGACGCCGTAAATTACGGTACGGGTGCCTGGGTTGGATACCAGGAATGGTTTGGCACAGCGCTCACGTCCAATCCGGTTTCAGGCTGGGGTGGCTACGGGGATACGATCGATTACAACTATTACGAAAGTGCAGGGTACGGACCTTTTGTTCAGGTGCATGGAGTGCCTCTAAATGGGCTTGCTGTTAACGATCCTTCACTCATAGGCGTTAACTACGGCGCGCTCACTCATAGTAGTATTGGTGTGTGCCCCGGAATTCTCAATGACGCCACGGATCAGATTCTCAACACATTCTACGAAGACTTGGACCTTTAATAGGGAGTTAGGATGAGCGACCAACTCATGATTGGAGAAACTGATGCCCCAGCCGGAGAATAATGGAGTGACAAAGTTGCGCACTGCCGACCGACCGATCCAAGCCGTCTTGTCGGAATCTGAACAACTGCAGAAAGGACAACGCGAATCGCAATTGCTGAATTACGCATCGGAAAAAGCCCCGGCGGCTCAAGGCCGGCTAGGTGCGATGTCGGGCAAAATGGCATTTGTTTTCGCAGTTCTTCAGGTGCCCTGGTATTGCCTAATGGGCATCATCGGTATGGGCATGATTCCACAGCAGCGAGCGTTTAATCCAACGCCGCCCCGACCGTCGGCATTCGAAACAATAGCATGGCATATCGCGTTCATTATTCCTTCTCTGCTGGGTTTTGCTAGCGGTTGTTACTCGCTGAAGGTCGGAACGATTAGAGGATTTGGAGTCTTTGAGTACGCGGGAACATTAATCTGCGCGGCTGTAATCATTCTGACGGCCCTAGACGTTCCGGTTTTTGTTTGGGCGTTGAATAGCGTGGTATTCATTATGAAACACTTGTCATAGGACGAAGAAATGAAACCGGGACGCAGCTAGATAGCTCAGCACTTGCATCATCCTTGGCGGTTCAATGAAGTTTCAAAAATCCGGCGGAAATCACGACTTACGACGAGCAAGCGATGGGATTTGAACGACTCGTGATTATCCGCTAATGTTGCACGCAATAGTCTGCATCTGGAATTGGCCATTCAGCTTTCCCTCTACGCGCAATGAGCTGGCGTCAGGGAAGAGTTGTGAAGCGTTTTTTTGCCGGCGCAGGAAGAAAGGCACATTCATGAATCCCAACAAGGCGTTGTGGGAAAAAGGTGACTTTACAAGAATTGCACAGAGCATGAGGCAAAGCGGAGAGGCGCTGGTCCAGAAAGTGGGGATCACGAAAGGGCTCCAAGTTCTGGATCTCGGATGCGGAGATGGAACGACCGCTGTGCCGGCGGCAAAACTCGGCGCGGAGGTGTTGGGCGTCGACATTGCCAGCAATCTTGTGGCGGCGGGGAACGCGCGGGCAAAGGCGATGAACTTGGCAAACTGCCGGTTCCAGGAAGGCGACGCAAGCAATTTGCACGAATTAAACGACCATACTTTTGACTTGGTCGTCTCCATTTTTGGGGCGATGTTTGCGCCCAAACCGTTTGACGTGGCCAAAGAGATGGTGCGTGTAACCCGTACCGGCGGCCGGATCGTGATGGGGAACTGGATTCCCAATGATCCGACGCTGGTGGCCCAGATTTTGAGGATCAGTTCCGCATACGCACCGCCGCCGCCGGAGGGATTTGTTAGCCCGATGACCTGGGGTGTCGAGAGCCAGGTGATAGAGCGGTTCACAGCGGCCGGCGTCGCAAGGGAAAAAATCTCCTTTGCCAGGGATACCTTTGCGTTTAACTATCCCAGTGCGCCAGCCGTGTTTCTGGATGAATTCCGAAAATACTATGGGCCAACCATGAACGCGTTCGATGCGGCGGAAAAGAATGGTCGAGCGGCTGATCTGCAAAGGGAATTGCAATCGCTTTTTGAAAATCAGAACAACCACCCTGATAAGAGCGCCACCTCCATTCCCGCCACTTTCCTGTGCGTAACCGTTGCGTGTTGAACGGCAAGTCCACGCTAGCCGGCGCGAGAAGCGATTCCAAAGAGTTCCAAGGGATCAAGGCGGGTTCGACTGAAGCCCCGCGATTTCATCGAAAAGAAAAAAGTTTGATTGGTGTCCCGTCACTCCGATTTGATGGGACGAAAATTTTGCCGTCGATAGACGTCGGCGAGGAAAACTGAACCGGGGACGCCGTTGGTTGTTTCCTGGCTACGTCTGCGTTCTATTTCCCTTGCCCGTGAATCCGGGCAGTTGTCGCTGCGCAACCTGAAGCAGAATATCTACATACTGGAGCCCGGAACGCTCTTCGGACTTGGCGGACGCGTCCACCATCACATTGCACCCGCCAGTATCTACCTTTCTGAAGCAACCGCCTGTTCGGCGGAAGGACATTCCCGCGCCTTGGAGGCCCGCCGTCACAAAACCAGTTTGGGGGTTTAAGTGGCGGGTTTGAGCTCATCGGGGGGCGAGATCTCGGCGGGTAATGTCGATGGCATCCAAGTATTTCTCGGCGATGTTCGCGGGGTGGTGGCATTTTCGCCAGCTGTATTGGCGGTTTACCGTTTGCCAGTGGTCGGCTTTCCAGGTGGTTAGATAGTTGGTCCAGCGGGCGCTTTGTACGGAGACTAATCCGTCGTTGGGGCCTTCGGCGGCGTAGACGATTTTGTGGGGGATTCTTGCAAAGGCGGGCATTTCCTTGAAGGGGCGGGCGGCGGCGACTGAAGCGTATCGCACACCCGGCACGTCGCGGATCTTTTCGTTGAATCGAGCGCATTGCTCGGTGGTCAGGTCGCGCAGCGCGCCGGTCTCCAGGCCGACTTGCTCGGCCCATTGGATCGCCCTCCAGCGGCGGCCGAAATGATCGAGGACCCAATCGACCAGGGCGCTGCCTCGGTGGGGGGAGCAGACGGTCAGGAGGGCGGAGATGTGTTTGGCCATATCCATCTCGGCGAGCATGTAACGGGCATCCAGGCCGCCCATGGAGTGCCCGACTAGAATGATCGGCCCGGAGTTTATTTGCGGCAGGAGGGATAGAATCCATTTCCGGAGCTGGCCGGCGCGGCGCTGGATCGACGCCGTCGGATGCACGGCGGAGACGAAGACCTGATAGCCGTGTTCGGCCAGATAGGTGTCGATGTTGCGGAAGGAAACCCATTTAAGGCGTCCGACGCTCATTCCGCCGCCCATGAAGCCGTGATGAAGGATAATTGCCGCCATAGTTGCGAGCCGATACATTACCCCGAATTTTGAGTGGGACGAACTGGAAGTATGCCGCGCCGAAACGATATTCAAGCGATTTTAATCATCGGGTCCGGTCCGATCGTGATCGGGCAGGGGTGCGAATTTGATTACTCG
Source organism: uncultured Phycisphaerales bacterium (assembly GCA_963844715.1). Lineage (GTDB taxonomy): Bacteria > Planctomycetota > Phycisphaerae > Tepidisphaerales > Tepidisphaeraceae > UBA1161. The sequence continues at coordinate 389,778 of CAWJPJ010000008.1, forward strand.
GGCGTTCAGGCCTGCCGGGCCTTGAAGGAGGAGGGGTACCGCGTCGTTCTGATCAACAGCAATCCGGCGACGATCATGACCGACCCGGAATTTGCGGACGCGACGTATATCGAGCCGATTACGCCCGAGGGCGTCGAGAAGATTTTGCAGCTCGAGCAATCGCGCGGAACGCCTATCGACGCGGTTCTCCCGACTCTGGGCGGGCAGACGGGGCTGAACACGGCGGTGGCCTGCTACGACAAAGGGGTTTTCCAGAAATTTGGCGTCAGAATGATCGGGGCCAGCCGCGAGGCGATCAATCGCGGCGAAGACCGCCAGGTCTTCAAGGACCTGATGATCAAAATCGGCCTGAAGGTGCCGCGCTCGGGCGTCGTGCATTCCCTGGAAGAGGGGCGGAAGGTCATGGCGGACATCGGCCTGCCGCTGATCATCCGACCGGCCTTCACGCTCGGTGGCACCGGGGGCGGAATCGCCTATAACGTCGAGGAATTCGAAACGATCGTGCAGCGCGGGCTGGACGCCTCGCCGGTGACGGAAGTGCTCATCGAGCAATCGGTCATCGGGTGGAAAGAGTTTGAAATGGAGGTCATGCGCGACAAGAACGACAACGCGGTGATCATCTGCTCGATCGAGAACGTCGATCCGATGGGGGTGCACACGGGCGACTCCATCACCGTCGCGCCGATTCAGACCCTGACGGATAAGGAATACCAGCGGATGCGGGATGCGAGCATCGCGATCATCCGGGCGGTGGGCGTGGAAACCGGCGGGAGCAATATCCAATTCGCCATCAATCCCGAGAACGGGGACATGATCGTCGTGGAGATGAACCCGCGCGTGAGCCGTTCCTCGGCCCTGGCTTCGAAGGCGACGGGTTACCCGATCGCGAAACTGGCCGCCAAACTTGCGGTCGGATACACACTGGATGAACTGCCGAATTACATCACCAGCAAAAAAGCCAAGGACGGGAAGTGGGATTATTACACGTCCGCCTGTTTCGAGCCGACGATCGATTATTGCGTCATCAAGATTCCGCGCTGGACGTTCGAGAAATTCCCGGATGCCGATGAGACGCTGACGACGCAGATGAAAAGCGTCGGCGAGGCGATGGCGATCGGGCGCACCTTCAAGGAAGCGTTGCAAAAAGGGATTCGCTCGATGGAGGTGAAGCGGTTTGGGTTCGGGTTGGACGCCGATGACAAATCGCTGCCGGCACAGGAAGGCAAGACATCCGAGTGGCCGATTCCTGAGGAGACGCTTCGCCGCAAGCTCGTCATCCCCAGCCAGGGGCGGCTGTATTACATCCGCTATGCGATGAAGATGGGTTGGTCGCTCGATCAGATTTACGATCTGACCAAAATTGACAAATGGTTCTTGGCGGAGATGAAGCAGCTTGTCGATTTCGAATCGCAACTGACGGCGGGCGATCTCCCCGGCGTTTTGCGGCAGGCGAAGCAGTGGGGCTATAGCGACATCCAGATCGCCACGGCCGTGCGATCGACGCCGAGCGCCATCCGGCAGATGCGAAAAGAAGCGGGGATCGAGCCGGTTTACAAACTCGTTGACACGTGCGCCGCCGAGTTCGAGGCGTCCACGCCCTATTACTACTCGACCTACGAGACTCCTTTTACGGTGAATGGAAAACCGGCCACGGAAGACGAAATCCGCCTCACCGACAAGCAGAAAGTCGTCATCATCGGCGGCGGTCCCAACCGGATCGGGCAGGGGATTGAATTTGATTATTGCTGCGTCCAGGCGGCGTTTGCGATGCGGGAGCTGGGGCTGGAATCGGTCATGATCAATTCCAATCCAGAAACCGTCAGCACCGATTACGACACCAGCGACCTGCTCTTTTTTGAGCCGCTGACGCATGAAGACATTTTGAATATCTGCGAGCGCCTCACCGGCGGCGATCGCAAGCTGCTCAAAGGCGTCATTGTGCAATTCGGCGGGCAGACGCCCCTGAACTTGGCGCGGGGGCTCAAAAACGCCGGGGTGCCGATTCTTGGCACGACCGTCGAATCGCTGGATGCGGCGGGAGATCGCGAGCAATTCCGGGCCTTGGTGCAGAAATTGAAATTGAAGCAGCCGGCCAACGGAATCGCGCGGAGCATCAGCGAGGCCCGGGAGATCGCCAAAAAGATCGGGTATCCGGTGCTGGTGCGTCCCAGCTTTGTCCTGGGCGGGCGGGCGATGGAGATCGTCTCCGACGAAGTGCAGCTTAACTATTACATGGCCAACGCGGTGGACGCCTCGACGATCGCCAATGCGCCGATTCTGGTCGACAAATTTCTGGATGCCGCGACGGAGTGCGATGTGGATTGCGTCGCGGATTTTGATCCAACGGGAAAATCGGAGTCCGGGGGGGCGATCATCATCGGGGTCATGGAGCATATCGAAGAGGCGGGGATTCATTCCGGCGATAGCGCGTGCGCTTTGCCGCCATACTCTCTGTCGCCGGCGATTATCGAGCGGCTGAAGAGTCAGACGAAGGAACTGGCCAAGGCTCTGCGCGTGCGCGGGCTGATGAACGTGCAATATGCGATCAAGGAGGGGGAGATTTATCTGATCGAGGTCAACCCGCGCGCCAGCCGGACCGTGCCCTTTGTTTCCAAAGCGACGGGCGTGCCCTGGGCGAAAATCGCGGCAAAAGTCATGGCGGGGAAATCGCTCGACGAACTGGGCGCCCACGAACTCCCTGACCCGAAGCACACCTCCGTTAAGGAAGTGGTCTTCCCCTTCAGCAAATTCCCCGGCGTGGACATCATCCTCGGGCCCGAGATGCGCTCGACGGGCGAAGTGATGGGGATCGACGCCGATTTTCCCCATGCGTTTGCCAAGAGCCAGATCGCGGCGGGCACGGATTTGCCGACCAAGGGGAACGTTTTTATTTCCGTGCGGGATGCCGACAAGGAGGCGATCGTCCCCGCGGCCCGGGCGCTGTCCGAGTCGGGCTTCCAAATCCTCGCCACAGCTGGGACGCTGCAGGCGCTTTCTCGGAACGACGTGCCGGCGGTTCGCGTCCCCAAGATGGGCCAGGGCCGGCCGAATATTCAGGACCACATCAAGAACGGCAAGATTCAGCTCATCATCAACACGCCGACGAAGAAGGGACCGACCACGGATGAGGGGAAGATTCGGGCGATGGCGGTGATGCATCGGGTGCCGATCGTGACGACGGTGACCGGCGCCAACGCCGCGGCCCGCGCGATCAAGGCGATGCAGGCGGGGGGGTGGAAGGTGAAGCCGTTGCAGGATTATTTCGCCGATGGCTGCGCCAAGTAGCGACATTCTCCGGCGACTCGACGACGAGCGACGCAATCTGAGCCGGTTCGGGGAAGTGCTCGACAAATTGCCGCTGGTTACACGCTTGCGATCGGCGGCGCGGTTGTGGCACACCGTCATCGCATCCGATTTAAGCCGGGACAACGCAGATCAGGCGATCGACGCCGAAATCGATCATCATCGGACCAGCGGCGCCGGTTTTGAGTGGAAAGTCTATTCGCACGATTCCCCGCCCGATCTGCTGGATCGGTTGAGAACGCGCGGGTTTGCGATCGGGGCGCGCGAGTCGGTGATGGTGTTCGATCTGGCCGATCCTCCCTCATGGATCGCGGAGACGGCGCATCGCGTGGTTCGGATCGAGGAGCCGGGTCAGATCGCGGACATTCGCCGGGTCGCGGAGGCGGTTTTCAAGAAGGATTATTCGCTGACGTCGGGAGAACTCGCCGCCGCGCTGGCGGCCGGAAACGGCGAACATCGCGGCTATGTGGCGTACGAAGAACGGTCGCAAACTCCGGTGAGCATTGGCCGGCTCTACACCCATCCCCAAAGCCGCTTCGGCGGGCTTTATGGCGGGGGAACGCTGGCGGAATATCGCGGCCGGGGATTCTATCGCGCGGTTCTCGCGGCGAGGGCTCGCGACGCGATCTCCGCGGGTGCGGCAAATTTGATTGTGGACGCTCTGCCCACCAGCCAGCCAATTCTGGAGCGGCTCAGCTTCCGCAAAGTCGCCGATACCTGGCCGTGCGAATATCGCCTATGATGCGGACCACATGAAATCGACGGTGGACGAGATTCGGGATCGCTTTGATAAGGATGTCGAGCGGTTCAGCGTTTTGCAGACCGGGCAATCGGCGACGATGGATGCGCCGCTGGGGCTGGAGCTGATCTGCTCGGCGGCGGCGGCGGTTTCGCCGAAGGCGAAGCGCTTGCTCGACGTTGGCTGCGGGGCGGGGAATTACTCATTGAAGATGCTTGAGAAGATGCCGGGGATGGACGTGACGCTGGTCGATTTGAGCCGGGCGATGCTGGACCGGGCAGTGCAGCGCGTCGCGGCGGCGACGAAAGGGAAGGTCGTCGCCATCCAATCCGACATTCGCGAATTGACGGTGGGCGACGGGCAATTCGACGTTGCCGTGGCGGGGGCGGTTCTGCATCATTTGCGCACCGACGCCGAGTGGCGGGCGGTGTTCGCCAAAATTCACCGCGGGCTTGGCCCAGGCGGGTCGTTCTGGATCTGGGACATGGTTTTGGAAGAATCGCCGGAGATTCAGGCGATCCAATGGAAACGCTACGGCGAATATCTCACGAATCTGAAGAATGCCGCGTATCGCGACGAGGTTTTTGACTACATCGAAAAGGAAGACACGCCGCGGAGCTTGTTCTTTCAGGTTGATCTGCTGCGCGAGGTGGGATTTTCCAGAGTGGAAATCCTGCATAAGCATTCGATCTTTGCGGCGTTTGGGGCGGTCAAGTCTTCACCAAAACATTAGCCGCTGCGCGATTTTCCAGTAGGCGTTCATGATGGGGTTTCCGACACACTGCAGCGTGCGGCTTTTGATTTCCGAAAATTCCACTTTGCCGGCGAAATCCATCGTGAACAGGCGATCCGATATTGTTCGCCGTGCGCGAGCCTGCCGCCGGCGGTTCATGACGTAGGAGATATTTTGGGGGCGCCAGAAGTACCGCCAGGCGCGCAACTTTTGCGAAACCACGCCGTTGCGCACGGCGAAAAAGAGCTGACCCAGCTCCATCAAAAACAGCATGGGCGAAATCAGAAGCAGCGTGCGGAATTTGTAATAGCTAAGCAAAAGCATCCAGCGGTTGCGCTCAAGATAGTAATAGAATTCGTAGTTCCGCTGGAACGTGTATTTGTGCCAGACCACGGCGGCGGGGGCGTATTCGATTTTGAGGCTGGTTTGGCGCAGTTTCCACCCGAGGTCGGCGTCTTCCAGATAAAGGAAAAATTCGTCGTCGAAGAGCCCCAGGGCCTCGACGGCATTGGCGCACACAACGAAAGCCGCGCCGGAGGGAAAGTCGATCTCCCGAGGCTTGTCGTGCGAGCCATCATCCGGCTCGTTGTACGCGGTCACGATCCCGAAGCCTAGGTAATTCGATCTGTTTCCCGCCGTGTTGATCCGATCCTTGTTTGGCCAGAGAAGAATTTTGGGTTGAACGGCGGCGACGCTCCCCCTGTCTTTTAATTGTCCGGTAAGCGCTGCAAGCCACCCCGATTTGACGATCGTGTCGTGATTCAAAATGGCCAGGTATTCCAAATTCGGGAACTTCTCGCTGGCCAGCTTCCAACCCGCGTTATTCGCGGCGGCGTATCCGCGATTTTCATTGAGCCTGAGAATTTCGGCCCGCGGGAATTTCTCGCGTACGAAATCCGCGCTGCCGTCCGTGCTGGCGTTGTCGATGACGACGACGTGGGTTTGTATGTCCGGATCGCTGGAATTGAAGACGGACGATAAACAATCGTCCAGAAATTCGCGGCCGTTGAACGTGACGATGAGGACGGCGGCCTCGTTCATGGCGGGGGAATCCGGGGCGGATTCTCGGGCAGCCGCTCGTTCATGCCGTGTTTTTCCATGAGTATCCCGACGATCTGGGCCAGCGTCGCAATCTTGCGGTCCTGTAGGCTTACGATCGTCAGTAATTCAAACACCATCAAGATGAGAAACGCCGAGACGCACAGCAGGGAAACCGTGTGGTAGTCGATGTGCAATTTTTCCGCGACCCACCCCACGCCCGTCGGCCACGCCGCCAGGATCAGGAACGGCAATCCCGTCAGCGCCAGCAAAATGACGTGCCGCTCCTTGATCTTGTAGGTGCGCAATCGGCGCACGGCCAGCGCGACCGCGCCGAGCCCAAAAATCAGAAGTATGATTCGCGCAACCATAAAATCGGGCCTCCGGTCCCCTCTCCTCATGTAACCTTGGGGAGAGGGTCAGGGTGAGGGGCGTTTTTCGAGCTTCCAAAATGCGCCCCTCACCCTCGCCCTCTCCCCGGAGTACCAGGGAGAGGGGATCGATCTTTTGCTTCTTCACGACGCGTCGATTTTTCCGCGCGGCCAAGGCTGGCGCATCGTGTCCATGAACAGGCAGACGCCTACTTTGAGCACGTAGAACATTCCGCTGAAGAGCCCGATGCTGCTTTTGCCGTACATCCGCCGCCGCATCCGCGCGGGGACTTCGATCACCTTGAAGTTGGACCGGTGCAGCAGCAGCACGACTTCCGGCTCGGGGTAGTCGTCGGGATACCAATGCGCGTAAGCGCGAATGACCCGCTGATTGACGGCGCGAAACCCGCTGGTGCAATCAGTGATCTTGAGCCCGCTGAGCATGCGGATCCATATGCTGAGCAGGCGAATCCCGGTTAGTCGCACCGGGCTGGTCTTGAAATTTCGCGGCAGCAGAAATCGCGAGCCCACGACGATATCCGCGTTGTTTTCCTGGAGCGCCTCGACCAGCGCCCGCACGCCGCTGGGACGATGCTGCCCGTCGCCGTCCACTTGAACGGCCACGTCATATCCGTGCAAAGCGGCGTATCGATACCCCGTCTGCATCGCGCCGCCGATACCCAGATTGAACGGCAGGCTGACCACCCGAGCCTCCGGCGGGAGGCAACGAACGGTGTCATCCGTCGATCCGTCATCAATCACCAGCACATCGCAATCGGGAAGCAGCCGATGCAGTTGCCGCACCACTCGGCCGACCGATTTGCTCTCGTTAAACGCCGGAACGATCACCAGGCATTTGAGCTTTGGCTTCCCGGCAGCTTGCGAGGCAGGTTGCGCCGCGGTCGCCGAGGCGGGAATTTCCAGCATCGTCGGCAGCTTTGGCAGGGGTTGGGGCGGACGAACCACGCTGGTCATGGAGTGCAAGAATGTACCGCAACCCGCCCCGCGAGGCGAGATTAAATCACCCCCTCGGGCGCCGGGTCTCGATCCTTTGCATTGCCTATGGGTATGGCTATAAAAGCCCCGGAAAAGAGGCTTTTATGCTGATGCAGGGTGCTTCCGCCGAATCTCCGGCGCAAGCGAGAATCGGGCAGATCACCACCCCCTGGTCGGTCTTTTCCTCGGCATGGAAGCACAGGCGGCTGATCCTGCGCCTGGCCCGCCGCGAGGTCGAGGCCCGGTATAAAGGCTCGGCCCTGGGCATTCTCTGGATGATCCTCCTGCCGCTGCTGATGCTCGGGGTTTATACGTTTGTTTTCAGCTTTATTTTTCACTCCAAATTCACCAGCCCATCGGGCAAAGCCGCGCCGTTTTTCCTCAATGCCTTTGCCGGAATTATTTTGCTGAATCTGTTCAACGAATCGGTCGGCCGTGCGCCGGGCATGATGCTCGGTAATGTGACTTACATAAAGAAGGTGGTTTTCCCTCTGGAGATTCTGCCTTTCGTGACCGTTGCCGCGGAGCTTGTGACCGTGCTCACCAGCGCCGTGGTGCTGGGGATTTTTTATTGGTTCACGCTCGGCCGGCCCCCGCACACCGCCCAGTGGCTCCCCGTCGTCGTCGCGCCTTTATTTCTGATGACGCTCGGCTGGGTTTGGTTCATCTCATCGCTGGGGGTTTATCTGCGCGATCTGCGTCACGTGGTAATCGTGGTGCTCAATCTCATTCCGTTCCTGAGCCCGGTCTTTTATCAGCTCAGCAACATCAGTTCTTCGGTGCGCGGGTTTTTGTATTTAAGCCCGCTGACCGTGGTGCTGGAACAGGTGCGGGACGTTTTGTTCTGGGGGATCGAGCCAAATTGGATCGTCTGGGGGGTTTATCTGGCGATATCGTGGTTGATCGCGTGGGCGGGATTGGCGTGGTTCCGCCATGCGCAGACGGGATTTGCCGATGTCGTCTGAATCCCTGCCGGGCGATTTATCCATCCGCGTGCGCGGGCTGAGCAAAGCCTATCGCATCTTCAAGGCTCCGGAAGACCGCCTGAAGCAGATGCTCTTCGGCCGGTGGCGCAGCTTTCATCAAGAATTCTGGGCTTTGCGCGACGTCGACCTCGACATCCACAGGGGGGAAACTGTCGGCCTCATCGGCATCAACGGCTCCGGAAAATCCACGCTCCTTCAACTTATCTGCGGGACACTCACGCCGACAAAGGGGACCGTGCAGGTGCGCGGGAGAATCGCCGCGCTTTTGGAACTGGGCGCCGGTTTCAATCCCGAATTCACGGGGCACGACAACGTCTTCATCAATGGCGCGATTTTGGGAATGACCCAAAAGCAGATGGAAGCCCGCTACGACGATATCGTGAAATTCGCGGACATCGGGGAGTTTCTCGACCAGCCGGTGAAGACCTATTCCAGCGGCATGTACGCCCGGCTCGCGTTTGCCGTCGCCATCCACGTCGATCCGGAGATTCTCATGGTGGACGAACTCCTCTCCGTCGGCGACGAGGCGTTCCAGCGGAAATGCTTCGCCCGCATTCGCGAGATTCGCAACGCCGGCGCGACGGTGCTGTTCGTTTCGCACGCCGCCCCGACGATTGTGCAATTGTGCGATAGGGCGGTTCTGCTCGATCACGGCCGGCGGCTGCTGACGGCCAATCCGAAGCACGCGGTCGCCAAATATCAGAAGCTGGTTTATGCCCCGCCGGAAAAATCGGAGGAAATCCGCCAGGAGATTACGAAGTTGGACGCATCCGGAGCGCAGGAATCGGACGAGGAAGTTGATTACGAGTCGGGATCGAACGGGGAGAAGACCGGCGAGTCGGAGGATTTATACGATCCGAACATGGTGCCCAAGAGCATCGTGGCGTATGTTTCGCGCGGGGCGACGATCAAGGAGCCGCGGATTTTGGAGCCGGGGGGAAAGCGGGTGAACGTGCTGGTTCCGGGGCGCGTCTATCGATACAGCTACCTCGTCAATTTCGACAAACCCGCGACCGGCGTGCGTTTTGGAATGATGATCAAAAATGTCGTTGGGATCGAAATCGCCGGCGGAGCATCTCATCCACCCACGGGCGGCCTGGAATTTGTCGACGCCGGGCAGCAGGCGCGGGTGACTTTCGAATTTAAAAACCTCCTGGCGCCGGGCACTTATTTCCTTAACGCCGGCGTGCTCGGAAAAGTTGACGAAACGGGTGAAAGCTGGCTCCATCGCCTGCTGGACGTCGTCATGTTCCGCGTCGATGCCACGCCGGCGCCCGTGGCCACGGGAATCGTGAATCTCATGACCGAAGAACATTGCGAAGTTCGCATCCTCACACCGGCGGGAAAGGTATAGACTGCTCGCATGGCTGAATCGACCGCCATTCTCGTGCTCGGCATGCATCGCAGCGGAACCAGCGCGCTGGCGGGCGTGCTCCATCTCCTGGGCGCGGCCATGCCCGACGATCTGATGGCGGGGGATCAGTACAACGAAAAAGGATATTGGGAATCGAAGGAAATCGCGGACTTCAACGACGAATTGTTCAAATCCGCCGGGTGGACGTGGGACCAGATCGGAAAGTTTCCCGCCGACTGGTACGAGAAGCCGCAATGCGGCGAATTTCGCGCCCGGGCGGTGGAGCTGCTCGCCAAGCGATTCGGGCAAAGTCCGCTTTTTGTGCCGAAAGACCCGAGGATTTGCCTCCTCGCCCCGTTTTGGATTTCGGTTTTGGAGGAGATGAAAATCCGGTCTGTGTTCGTGATTGCGGCTCGGCATCCGCGCGAAGTCGCCGCGTCGCTGGCACGTCGGGATCATTTCCCGCCCGAAAAATCCGAATTGCTTTGGCTGACTCATCTTCTGGAAGCCGAGCGATCCACGCGCAATCAGCCGCGCTGCTTTGTGTCATATGACCGGCTTCTGGAGGATTGGCGGGCGTGCGCGGCGCGGATCGCCAAGACCGCCGGGCTGGAGTGGCCGGTGTCTTTCGATTCCGCCGCGGAAAAGATCGACGCGACGCTCAGCGGCGATCTCAAGCATCACCGCGCCTTGATGGAAGATCTGGCCGGCGTCTCGCCCTGGGCAAAGAGCGCGTATGAGGCGATTCAAACGGCCGCCGGCGGAGACGAATCAAATCTCGCCAAGACGCTGGACGACATCGCGGCGCCGTTTGATATCGCCCTGGCCGTTTTCTCACCCCTTATCGTCGGTTCGCCGCGAGGCGGGCAAAGTTCGATCGACGCGGCGATCTTTTCGGAACTGAAGCGATTGGAAGAGCGCGATCGGCGGATGGAAGCCGAGCGGGCGGCAATCGCCAAGATCGCCGCGGAATCGGCGGTGCACGGACACGCGGGGCTGGATCAACTCGTCCCCGTCTCCGGCGCGACCCGCGACTCGGACGGCTCCTGGCAGGGGAGCGGTTCTCCCCGGTTCCTAGCGGCCGTTTCGCTCCCGCCGGGGAAGATGCGGATTCGCGCCACCATCCAATCGACGGTTTGGTCGCGCGCTTCGGTTTGTCTCGATTACGGCCGCGGATTCATCGACTGCGAATCCGTCGAACTCGCCCCCATTTTCCCGGGCGAAAATCGCATCGACCGGGCCGTCAACGTCTATCAGCCCGCCTCCCTCGTCCGCTTCGATCCGCTTCAGGACCCGGGAGAATTCACCCTCACGGCTTTCATCCTTGAGCACGTCCCCGCCTCTTACGACGAAAAGAACGCCGAGACCGCGGAGATGGGGCAAAAGTGGACGCAGATGAAAAAACGACTCAAGGACCTTTTTTCATCCGTGTAAATCCGTGCCCAACCCTGACACGAAAGTTTCCGTCGCCCTCTGCACCTTCAACGGCGATCGATATCTCGCCGAGCAACTGGCGAGCCTCGCTTCCCAGGACCGAAAAATCGACGAGCTTGTCGTCTGCGACGACGCTTCGACGGACCAGACGCAAAAAATCCTGCGGGACTTTGCCGCCTGCGCCCCCATGCCCGTGCGTCTGGAAATCAACGAAAAACAATTAGGCCCATCGCAAAATTTCCAGCAGGCCATCGAGCGCTGCAGGGGAGAATTCATTTTCCTCTGCGACCAGGATGATCGGTGGCGCCCCGACAAAGTCCGCCGCATGCTCGAAGCGTTCCAGGACGAAGAGGCGGCCCTCGCTTTTTCCGATGCGAAAGTGATTAACGCCAACGGCGCTGCCGTGGGGTCATCCTTTTGGCGTTCCATCTGGTTCGACGCGAGTGAACAGGATCGCGTCCGCCGCGGCGACGGCTTGCCCGTGCTGCTTCGTCACTCGATCGCCGCCGGCGCGATGCTCGGCTTCCGGGCCAAATGCCTGCCGCTGTTATTGCCGCTGCCGGACTTGCCCCGATCGCACGATATCTGGATCACGCTCCTCGCCGCCGCGGCCGCGAAAATCTCGCCTATCGCCGAACCGCTCATCGACTATCGCATTCACGGTGAGAATCAGATCGGCCTCCCTGCCGAAGGTCTGCGCGGCCAAATCTCCGCCGTGCGCCGGCAGATTCATCAAAATGCCTTCGGCCTGGCGGCTGATGTTTATGAGCAGGCCTATCGCCGGCTCGATGAAAACCGCTCGCGCTGGCCGATCAAGGAGCAAACGCTTTCTTTGCTTCGAGCCAAGATCGACCACAGCCGCACCCGCGACCGCCTGCCCGGCTGGCCCTCGCGCCTCGGCGTCATCTCCCGCGAATGGAAATCCGGCAACTACGCCAAGTATTCCTACGGATTCAAAAGCGTTTTGCAGGATTTATTCCTGCGATGAAGAGATCGGAATCACTTCCCCAGATAGAAATTCGCTAATTTGTCCCACGCTTCGGATTCGGACCATTGGACCTCTCCCTGGTCGGGGCGATGCGAATTGACGCGATAGAGGGGCTCGGGAAAATCGGTTTGCGTCTCCAGCCGCACCGGGCAGGGGACACCCAATCGCTTGGCCATTTCCGTCGAAACGCGATGCGTGAAATCGCCGACGGATTCGATGTATCCGCTGGGTCCGTAGTGCAGGTATCCCGGTTCGTCGGGGAGCGTCCGCACCATTCTCGCATAGGCCCCGGCCAGCAAGTCGATGTGAATGTTGTCGCGCACGTACTCCGGCGTTTTCACCGACGGCGTCTGCCGCGTCAGCCAGGATTTCATCAAATAAGCCACAAACCGCGGCTCCTCGAGCGGGCCAATCGGATTGGGAATGACGAATTTACCGAGCGAAAATCCCTCGCGCGGGGCGTGGAACTTTACGAACTCCGCCGTCAATCCCTTGGATAACCCGTAGGGGCTGAACGCCAGCCGGGGCTCCGGACCGACCCCTTCGTTCTGCTCAAAGACGCTGCCGGTCAGAATCATCTTGCCGCAATTATTCTCGCGCAGTTTTCGAAGCACCGGAACGAGATTGCGAACATTCGCCGCCGTCGCGCCGACGCGCGTCAAAATCCGGGCTTTTATAATCCCGCACCTCCGACGCATGATGGCATAGCACATCAAACGGCCCATCCGTCTCGATCAATTTCAAAAATGCGTCGTCCCCGAAGTTGATCCCAAATCGTAGCTCGCAAGCCCCCGGCAGCATCGCCACTCGCCGGGCTTTTACGTCCGCATATCCATCCACCTGCCCGCGCAGGGCGCCACCACGCGATGTCCCGCCTTGCGCAGGGCGGTGACCATCCAGTATCCGCTGAACGAGCTTGCGCCGGTGAATAGGATATTCATGCGACTCGTCGATTATCGCAGGTGGTACGCCGGATCAAAATCCCGGTGCTTCGCATCTTTGTCGGAAAGCACTTTCGGCTCGATCGGCCACTGAATTTTGAATTTCGGATCGTTCCACCGCACGCCCCGCTCGCGGTCGGCGGAATAAAAGTTCGAAACCAGGTACAACGCCTCGGTGTCCTCTTCAAGGGTCAGGAACCCGTGTCCGAATCCTGCGCGGGACATACATCCATTTGCGATTCTCGGCCGTCAGCTCCTGTCCGAAATGCTGCCCGAAGGTGGGGGACCCCTCGCGTAAATCGAGGGCGACGTCGAAGAGTCTTCCCCGCACGCAGCGCACGACTTTCACTTCCTGCCAGGGCGCGAGCTGATAGTGCATGCCGCGAAGCGTTCCTTTTTGCACGCTAAACGAGTTGTTGACCTGGCAGAATTTCGTCTCCAGGCCTTGCGCGGCGAATTCTTTTTCGCAGAACGACCTTGCGAAGAACCCGCGCTCGTCGCCGCGCGGCTCCTGATCGATCACGAATACGCCCTCGATCGGGCTGGGGTGAAATTTCATCGAAATAATGCCCTACGGGTTTTGCCAGACCAGATCGGAATTCAATCGCCCCGCGGCGATGTGCTTCTTGAGCGTGTGCAAACGGATCAAATTCGACTCGCGGAAATTCTTGTCGTGAAAGCCAATTGCCCGCAGCCCCTCGACCAAGCCGTCGATCGTCCCCGGCAAAGTCGCCAGCGGCTGATGCTGCGGGGCAAGTTCCCTAAAGAGCGAAAAATCCACGCGATAAGATCGTTTGTCCGGCGGAGCGGCGCTATTGATCTTCACCGCGCATCCGGGAACTTTTTCCGCCACCGCATGCGCCAGATCGCGCACCTGATAGTTCCATTTTTCCGCCCCGGCGTTGACGACCAGATAATCCCCGCCGCGGTCGGCAGGGCGCTGAATCGCCCAGGCGATCGCCCGCGCCATGTCGCTGACATTGATCAGCGGCCGCCAGGGCGACCCGTCGCTGAGCACGGTGATCTCGCCGCTCGCCAGCGCGCACGCGACGAAGTCGTTCAGAACCAGATCGAGCCGCAATCGCGGCGACATTCCGCACGCCGTCGCAAATCGCAGGCACGTCGCGGTCATTTTCCGGTCCGCCAACCCCTCGAGCGCCTGCTCCATTGCCACTTTCGAGCGGGCGTAAGCCGTCAGGGGGTCGAGCGCGTCTTTTTCCGTCCGCGCCCCGTCGGACGCCGCGCCGTACACGCTGCAGCTGGACGCGAAGACAAAATGCTTGACGCCCCGCGCCTTGGCCAGTTCCGCGAGTTTGACGCTGGCGCGAATGTTGATCTGTTCGGTCACCTGCTCGAACTGCTTCCCCATCGGGTCGTTCGAGACAGCGGCGAGATGCACGACCGCGTCCAAGCCGTCGAGGAGATTGGCCGGGAATTGCCGCAGGTCGCCAAAGTATTGGGTCTTGAGCGCCCGATCCGGATCGGCCGCGGCGCTGGTCAGGCAATGCCCAAAATACGCGTTATCGAAACCGATCAACTCGATGCCAGGAAACGCCCCAGCCAGACTCGGGACGAGGACCGAGCCGACATATGCCATATTGCCGGTGATCAGAACTTTCATTCAATCTTTCCAGATTTTCCAGGGCGCTTTGCCTTCCACCCAGAGCGATTCCAGAAACCGCTTGTCGCGCAGCGTATCCATCGGATGCCAGAAGCCTTTGTGGAAGTACCCGGCCATTTTTCCCTTTGCCGCCAGGCCTTCCATCGGCTCGCGCTCCCAGCTTGTGTTGTCCCCTTCGATGAAGTCGCCGATTCGCGGCGAGAGTACAAAGAACCCGCCGTTGATCCACCCGCCATCGCCTTCCGGTTTTTCCTGCATGCCAGTGATTTTCGCGCCCGATGTTTAAGGGCGCCAAATCGCCCCGGCGGGCGCACCGCCGTCACCGTGCAGAGTGATTTCTCACGTTTATGCAGAGCGATCGCCGCGGTGACGTCCACGTCGCCGACACCGTCGCCGTAGGTCATGCAAAACGCCTCGTCGTCCGAGACATAGGGGAGCGCGCGTTTGATTCGCCCGCCGGTCATCGTGTCGTCGCCGGTATCGATGAGCGTGATCGTCCAGGGCTCGGTCATGCGGCGATGGAAGGTCACTTTCTGATTCCGCATGTCAAACGTCACATCCGACGTGTGCAGAGGATATTTCTCGAGGTACTCCTTGATGACGTATCCCTTGTACCCGAGGCAGACCACGAAATCGTTGATTCCGTGCGCCGAGTAAATTTTCATGATGTGCCAAAGAATCGGCCGCCCGCCGATCTCCACCATCGGCTTGGGTCTGACTTCCGTTTCCTCGGCAAGGCGTGTTCCAAGCCCTCCCGCAAGAATGACCGCCTTCATGCCCGCTCACTTTCCAATTTGACGCCCGTTTCGCGCCCGATTTTCGCATTTTCACCCTGAGCGCGAAAAGTTCAAGGGGCGTCCATTTATCGGCGGGTCTGCGGATAGCCATCGGACTGGGTAAAACGTATAGTTTCTGCATGCAGAAGGGGTCCGCTCGCTCGCGAGGAGTCTCCCGCCGACGCTTCCTGGGCGGCTGCCTCGCCGCGGGCGCGGGGACCGTTTTGTGGTCGAATAATCCAACGCGCGGCGCTCTGGCGCGGCGTCGGCCGAACATTCTCATGCTCGTCGCCGACGATCAGCGCCGCCGAGTGCATGGGATGCGCCGGCAATCTGATCGTCCAGACGCCGAATGTCGATTCGATCGCCGCGCGAGGCGTGCGATTTACCCAATCGTTCGCGACGACCGCGATCTGTCCCACCAGCCGCGCAACGCTCCTGACGGGCTTGCACGCCGCATCCCACAAGATCGGGGACTTTTTCACTCCCATTGCCCCGGACCTCTTTCGCAATACCCACGCCCAAGTCCTCCGCCGCGGGGGCTATCGCGTCGGTTTCGTCGGCAAATGGGGCCTCGGCGGCGATCTCCCTAAATCGTCATACGATTATTTCGAAGGCTTCTCGGGACAAGGGCGCTACTGGGAGCCCGGTGAATCGAAACATCTCACGGTCCGCCAGGCGGATCATGCCGTGAATTTTTTGAACACGGGGAGCCGGCGCGAGCCATTTTTCCTTCAGGTAAGCTTCAAAGCCCCTCACGTGCAGGATGAGGGGCGCGATCAGCCGGGGATTTATGGCAAATATCCATACGACCCCGCCCTGAAGGACATGTACGTCAAAAATGTCGTCCCGCCGCCCAAATCAAGCGATCTGGATGCCCAACCCCCATTTTTCCAGGGGACCCTCAGTTGCACACGCGAAGCGCCCGATTTTCATCCTGCAACGTATCAGGAAGCGGTAAAGGATCTCTACCGCCTGGTCTCCGGGCTGGATATTGCGGTCGGTAGAATCCTCCAAGCCCTCCGCGCGAACGGCGTCGAGGACAACACCGTCATTATCTATACCGCCGATCATGGCTCGATCTACGGCGAGCATGGCCTGGGGGGCAAGTGGCTCATGTACGAGGAATCGATCCGCCGTCCGACCATCATTATGGACCCGCGCATCGACTCCAAACGCCGAGGCGCGACGTCCGACGCGATGGTCCTCAACATCGATATTCTGCCCACGATTGTCGACCTGGCGGGCGAAGCCGTGCCGTCCGGCGTTCAAGGAAAGAGCCTGACGCCTCTGGTCCTGGGCCAAACCCCGCCTTGGCGAAGCGAATGGTACTACCGATTCCACAATGAACCGACCGCCCGGATCGTACCGTCCGAGGGTATCCGCACCGGCCAATGGAAATACATCCGCTACATCAAGACCAACCCCGTCTACGAGCAGCTCTTCGATCTTCAGGCCGACCCTCTGGAGACCCGGAATCTGGCCGGGGCCCAGCAAACCAGGGCAACCCTCGACTTGTTACGCGGACGTTGGGACCTCTGGCAACGAACGCTGGCCCGCTTTAATCTGTCCGATCGGTGGGTTGACCCCGCCTGATCGATGGACAGAAAAGCCCAAATCACCCGCTTCCTCACCCCCGAGCAAAAAGGGATCGAGATCGGTCCCTATTTTCGCCCCCTCATGCCCAAAAAGGCCGGCAATCACTGCCTGGTTCTGGACGTCTTCGATGGGAAAACCCTGCGCGAAAAAGCGGCCGCCGATCCCAACATTTCTCGGGAACTCATTCCCGACATCGAGGATGTGGACCTCGTCGGCAGCTCAACGGAAATCGCGGACCTGGCGTCGAAGGAGCCCCCGGAAAGTTTCGATTACGTCATCTCCTCGCATAATCTGGAGCATCTGCCTGATCCGATCCGGTTTCTTCAGGGGTGCCAACTGATATTGAAGCCGGGCGGGGTGGTATCGATGGCCATTCCCGATCGGCGGGTCTGCTTCGATTTCTTCCGCCCGTTCTCGACGACGGCTGATTGGCTCGACGCCTATTTCAAATCTCAAAAGCGCCCGACGCCCGCGCAGGTCTTCCTTCAAAACGCTTTGCACAGCCGGTACCTTCGCGGCGATGGGCTTCTGCTCGGCTTCTCAATCGACGAAGACCCGGCCTCCGTCATCCCCCTGCAAACGCTCCAGGAGGCCTTCAATCGCTGGACGGATATTAATGCCCATCCCGACGAAACCTATCACGACGTGCATTGCTGGGCCTTTACCCCGGCGTCCCTTGAATTGATCCTGCGCGATCTGAAATTCCTCGGCGTGCTTTATCTGGATATCCAGCAGATCGCCGGCCCATACGAGAACGAATTTTTCGTCCGCCTGCAAAAACCGCAAAATACCGCGGCTCCCGCCGAGAGCCGCGAGGATTTCTACCAGCGGCGGCGCAAGCTGCTGCACAAAATCGTGGACGAGGCGGCGGAGAATTCGAATCGGGTCTACCAACTGCGGCGTCAGCCGCCGGGACGTTGAATGGCGCTCTCGCAATCCATACCATCTCCGCTCCTCATGGAAGAAACCGATACGGAATCCCGTCCGCCGCGATGGAAGACGCTCTGCGGGTTCTGGCCTGCTCTGGCGCTTTTGCCGGCTTTAATCCCTCTGATCGGAATCGCCCTTTACGGCGTGAACATCCCGTTCGGCGACGAATGGGACATCGCCGGTCCGCTTTTTTTTAAACTGCACGCCGGAACGCTGACCCTTGCCGACATTGTCGCCCAGCACAACGAGCATCGCATCGCCATCACGCGCCTGATCATACTGGGAGTCGGGAAACTCACTCATTACAACGTCAAGGACGAGATGTTTACGACCTGGGGAGTCGCCGTGGCGATTTCCGTGCTCGTCTATCGCCTTGGCAAGCGCACGCTCCCGCCCGCCGCGGACGGGTTGCGCCTCTGGGGCTATGCCGCCTGGTTCGTCGCGAATTTGATGATCTTCCATCTCATCCAGTATGAAAATTGGCTCTGGGGCATGGAAGTCCACTTCTTTTTGCCCACGCTGTGCATTCTGTCCGCGGCGCTGGCCTTGATGACGGGCCTGCCTCGCTGGGCCAGCATGCCGATTGCGATTCTGATGTCCGTGATCAGCACCTATTCCGCCGCCAACGGAATGATCATCTGGGTAGTCCTGATTCCCCTGACGCGTTACGCCGGCAAACCCACGTCCCTGATCGTGAAGGACATCTGGACCGCCTGCTGGGTGGTCTGCGCCGCCCTGACGATCTGGTCTTATTTCCGGGGTTACGTCAAACCGCCGCAGCATCCTTCCCTGCTCGAAGCGCTGCGCCACCCGGGGCAATTTTTGCTTTATTTCTTCGTGTATATGGGCTCGCCCCTGGGGCTGGGGACGGACGTAGCGCCCATCTTGCAGTCCATCGCCGTCGGTGTTTTCGTCACGATTCTGTTCATGGCCGTGCTCTTCTACGCATGGGCTCGCCGAAAAGACGGCGAACTCATCAAGCGGGCCCTCCCCTGGCTGACGCTGGGCATGTATGTCGCCGCAACCACCTTCGTCACCGACCTGGCGCGCCTCGGTTTCGGATACAGCGAAGCCATCGCTCCGCGATACACCACCATCTCGGCCATGATGTATGTGGCGCTCATTTACCTGATTCCGATCTTCTGCCGCGACGCCCGCGAATTTTATTCCGAAGGCTTCCGCCGCGCCTGGGCCCTGGCGGCGCGCCCGCTGCCCGCCGTTCTGGCGGGCGGCATGATCGCTCTTTACATCCCATGCAGCGCCTACGCCGTGGTGCAGTGCCAGCAATTCAAAATCCGCCGCACCAACGGACAGGCCGCCCTCATGTTCATCGACCAGTTCCAGGATGAGGCGCTCGCAAACCGCACCGCCGGCAACGCCAGGCAATTCCCCATCGTCCAACACTGGGCGGATTTCTTTAACACGCTCGGATACATCTACCCGCCATTGGCTAAGAGCGCCGACATCGTTCCCCTCGAAGCGGCGCATCAGCACGGCAGCAATATTTGCGGACAGATCGAGATCGTTCGCCCCGCCGATATCCCCGGCAATTGGGGCATCCAGGGGTGGGCCTTCTTCCCCGATCGTAAGGAGCCGGCGACCGCCGTCCTCCTGACTTATCAGCAGGGAACCGGCGATCCCACCGTCTTCGGCGTCGGCGACGCGGGTCAGCCTCGCCCCGATCTCGTCGCTGAGAAAGGCGACCCGAATTACGCCACCGCCGGCTTTGTCAAAACATTTCCCGTTACGTTGATTCCAAAGGGGGACCTGAAAATCGAGGCCTGGGCGCTGGATCTTTCGACCCTCCAGGCGTACGCGCTATCCAACCCCATGACGATTCACAACTAACGCTGTACACTTTTTCCCGGGTCCGTTCGCCAAGGTCTTCGGATTCCAATATGAACACGATTACTCGATGGATTTTGCTGGTGCCCAGTAGTGTCCTCTGGAGTTTGGGATGGACGTATTATCAGTTCCAGTATTATCTCGTCGAGAAGCCGCGGCGCAAGCCCCCGGTCGTTCATACCGGCCAGCCGACCCAGCCCACCGGCCTATGGTGCAATGTCGCGATCTATCAGCGCCGGCGCGTTTCGCCCAATCTGATGGCTTTCCTCGGCTGCCTCCGCGACGCGGGGTACAACGTCGTCGCCGTCCACAACGGACCCCTTGCCGATTCGCTCATCGCTGAACTCAAGACCGTCTGCCATTCCATCCTCGTGCGCAGCGCCGGCGGACGCGATTTCGGCTCCCACAAATACGGCACCGCCTATCTCACGTCCCTCGCCGAGCCGAACATCAAGCAGGTCATCTATTGCAACGACAGCATCTTCGTGCGCCCCTCCGTCCTCAAGGGCTTTCTCGAATCGCTTCGCGACATGCCCGACGATTACATCGGCACCTCCGAGACCTTCCAGTTCCACTATCACATTCACAGCTGGTTCTTCGCCGTCTCGGGAAAAGTCTTCAACTCTGCCCTCTTTCAGGATTTTTTCCGCCGCTATCGGCCGATCTCCTATCGACGGCACGTGATCCATCGCGGCGAGATCCGCTTGACCCGCCGACTTGTGCGCTCGCAGATCTACCCCAAGATTCTCTTTCCCGCCGACGCGGTATTTGAAAAGGTCTTTGCGGCCGACGAAAAAAAGATCATCTCGCAGCTGGCGCTGCTGTCGAACATTTACACGTATGACATCGTCGCGCGGCTTCTTTCCGGTCAGGCGAAGTCGAAAGCCGCGGTGTTCGGCCGCGGTGCGAACGCCGTCAACGCCGGAGACCTGCCCGATTATCAGCTCCTCTTCATGCTCCGCCGCGCCCTGGCCGATGAATCGGCCCTGCAAAATGGAATGAACCTCATGAATCTCATGCTGCTGACCGGCAACGATTTTCCGTTCCTGAAAAAGGACCTGGTCTATCGTGATATGTTTCACTGCATTCAGATCGAGCGGGCCACGAGCCACTGGTGCGGCGAGGACGCCGCCCAGCTCGCCGAAATCCGCGGCTTCTTCCGCTCGCGCGAAGCGATGCGCTGGCAGAACGTCTTCCACCGAGTCCTGGCAACCGCAGGCGTGATTTAGAAACGATTAGGGACAGAGGGGGAAACCCGCTATCCCTGAGGCGTGGCGACCTGGGTAAGTATTGTCAGTCGATTGTCTTTCATCTGGGCAATCCCCCCGTCGATGCGGAACGTCTTTTTCTGCCCCGAAGCCAAGTCCAGCCGCAGCGGGCCTTTGCCGAGCTTGGCGAGCAGGGGGGCGCGATGGGTCAGGATGCCCAAAAGGCCGTCCTCGGCCGGGATGATCGCCTGGGTCAGCGATTCGTCCATCACCTGCTGTTCGGGGGTCACCACCACGCATTGGAAAGCCATACTTTGCTCCTGAGACACGCGAAGTCTAAGGGGGCGTCGTGGAGGCGTCAATTTGCCTATTTCCCTCGTTGCCAAAGCCCGGGCTTGAGTTATGATTAAATGCGTTCTGCCGCTCCCACCGCGCTCTCTGCGCGGTGGTCGTCGTTTTGGGTTATCGTAAATTTTCAGGAGTCAGACCCATGCAGTTCGTCAGCGCCGATGAGAAGGCCCGCTTTGAACGCCAGCGCGAGGAGCTATATAAAGCCCAGATCGACGTGCAGGACCGAATCCGCAAAGCCGCCGCGCTCGGCGACCTCTCCGAAAACGCCGAGTACCACTTCGCCAAGGAAGAGAACCGCAGCATCCAGCGCCAACTGGCCGAACTTGAGGCCAAGCTTAAGAACGTCTCGGTCGTCTCCAATGAGGACGTCCCCCAGGACGTCGTCTTCATCGGCCACACCGTCAAGCTCCTCGATATGGATGACGAGAGCGAGCAATTGGTTCTGCTGGTAGGCGAGGCCCAGCCTCCCGACGCCGACAGCGATATTCTCCCCGTCAGCGCCAACAGCCCGATGGGCCAGGCCCTCATAAAAGCCCGAGTCGGCGAAACAATCAAAGTAAAAGCCCCGCGCGGGACGATGGAATTCAAGGTCCTGGAAATTGTGCAATGACCGTCGCCGCCCTTTTCGCCCGCACGGCGTATTTTCCGCCGCGATAGCTCAATTGGCAGAGCACCGGTTTTGTAAACCGGCGGTTTCCAGTTCAACTCTGGATCGCGGCTGTTCGGCTCACATGATCCGACTCTGTATACCTCGCGCCGTTAGTTCGATCCCACCGTGGCTCGAATCGTTTGCGGCGGCCTGGGAAGATTCGTGCCACTGTGGTCCGATTCCTCCGCGGCGATCGGAATCTCTGGCGCCCACTGCTCCCATTCGTCCTTTGCTTCCTCATAGAGCGGGAATTGATCCCCGTTCCTGGCCGGGTCCCCCATATCTTTTTCCGGCGTGGCAAACGCCACGCCCCCCGATATCAGTGTGCGCAGCGATTCCACCTTCATCTGCACGCCTGTCAGCAGTCCTCCTTTGACATCCACGCCGCTGATCATCCAGAATTTTGAATTTGCCCGGACCAGGGCGCAAATTGCTGACGTATCAATATATGAAGGTCCACCGTGGTCGAATCCGGATCGAGTTGAATACTCTCGATGACCCCGACATCCACGCCGCGGAAATACACCGGCGATTCAGCCTGCATTCGGTCGACGCGCGGTGCCTTCAACACGACTCGCAGGCCGTCCTCCAGCGACACCGGCGCCTTATCCAATCCGGTAAACTGATTCTGAATTTCTCCCGTTCCGGCCTCTGTGTCGATATATGGCCCGCTGAGAACTGTCGCCAGTCCGGAGATTTCTTGCAGCGAGACCTCCGGCCTCACGATCCAAAACATCGCGCCTTGTTTTGCAAACGCCGCGGCGCACCGCTGCAATCGAACGTCCACCACGGCATGCTTTTGATCGGGGCTAAGATCGATCTCGGACACCTGCCCTATTTCCACGCCGAGATGCATGACTTTCGTCTGTCCCGGCGTCAGCCCGCTGACGTCCGCAAACGATATCGCGACGTCAGGCCCGCGCAGTTCCAGAAAGTCGTACGCGTAAAACGCCGCTATCGCCAGCGCCAGGACCGGCGCGGCCCACACCAGAAGCCGCGGCCATCGCAGTTTCTTGATCACCGGCCTGGCGAGATTCACAGGCCGGTCTTTGTGATCGCCGGCGGTGCGATTCATAGCTCGTCCCTTTCCCAGATAAGCTGCGGATCAAAACTCGCCGAGGCGAATAGCGTAAAGACAACCACCGCGCCAAAGGCGAACAATCCCTTGCCTGGAATGATCGTCGCCAGCCGTTGCAGTTTGACGAGTGAAACCAGCACCGCCAGCACGAACACGTCCAGCATCGCCCAGCGCCCGATCGACTCGATCACCTGAAAAATCCACGTCCGCAAAAGCTTCCACCGCGAAAAGTGCAGGCGCGTCGTCGCGACCAGAAAGAACAGGCCCATCAGTTTCAGCAGGGGAATCAAAATGCTCGCCAGAAAAACCACCACCGCGATGACGTAATCCCCATCGATAAACAGGAGCCTGCAACCGTCCCAGATCGTATTATCCGAAGTCGCCCCGTACATATTCAGCCGAAGAATCGGGAAAATATTCGCCGGGACATACAGGATCAGCGCTGCCAGCGAAAACGCGGCCGTCATGTGCAAACTATCCGGCGATCTTTTAATGATCCTGGCCCCGCAACGTCGGCATTTCGCCTCGACTCCGTCTTCCAGCGGCTCCACGAGATGCACCTGCCCGCACGTCTTGCACGCGATTACAACTGATTCAGTCTGTTCTTGCATAACGCACGAGCCGGTGGCGCCGGCCGTCCAAACATCGTCTTGCAGCTCGTCGGCTCACTCATCCGAACTCAACTCCTCGGCGCATCTTAGGTCCCTATGCAATCGTGTGGGAACCCGGATTTTCCTGATTCTCGATATCAGCGTTCGCCTGATAAGCTCCGAGGTGAGTTATGAAAGGAGTTTCACATGCCCCGTGGAGATAAAAGTTCCTATTCCCCCAAGCAGCGCCGGCAGGCTCGCGACATTGAAGAGAGCGCCGAACGCCGCGGCTATGGGAAAAAACGCGCCGAGCAAATTGCCTGGGCCACCGTGAATAAACGCACCGGCGGCGCCAAGGGAAAAGGCGCCGGACGCGCCTGCGGCAAAAGCCCGCGGCAGCCGATGATTGGCGGTGCCACGGAGTCGCTGCCGGCGGCTCCACGAAATAGAAATCGGGATGTATTTTGTGGCCGGACATCCACGAAGGCGCAAAACTACATTTCCCGGCGCTGGATCGCGATGCGAGTTTCTTGCACGACCCGTCCGCCGCCCTTCCCCACCTGGTGGACCGCGCGCCCGCTGCGCCTGCCCATCCTGACCGCCTGGGCCGGCGGCCCCAAGGCCATCGCGCTGGCCGGGTTAGACAGACAATCCATCCGGCGCGCCGCCATCGATTCTCTATGTCGGTTATTCAATCAGCGCGGCGCAAAATTCGCGGCGCTTCTCGATCGGTTCCACTTTCACGACTGGGGCGCCGATGAATGGTCGCGCGGCGCTTACAGCTATGTAACCGTCGGCGGCTTGCGTCCCGCCGCTGCGCTGGCCAGGCCAATCGACGACACCCTCTTCTTCGCCGGCGAGGCAACCGACACGACCGGCCAAGCCAGCACGGTCGCCGGCGCCCTTTCCAGCGGCCAGCGCGCCGCCGGGCAGATCCTCGCCACGCTTTGATACGACTCCCGCTCTTTTCTTATTTTGATTTCGTCTTGCACAGCGCCAGCCGCAAATCCTGCACAAATTCCGCCCGCGCAATGACTCGATCCTTGGCATCGGGAATCCGCAGCAGCAATGACGGATGCACCGTTGCCAGCAGGTTTTCGGCAAACTCGCTGTTCTGAAACTCGCCTCGATGTTGGGTCAATCGAAATGCGGAACCCAGAAGTGATTGCGCCGCCGTCGCTCCCAGGCAGACGATCGTGGTTGGCTTGACTGCCGCGATCTCCGCCTCCAGCCAGGGCCGGCAAGCCGCCACTTCCCGCGCCGACGGTTTCGCATGCAGCCGCCTTTTCCCGCGCGGCTCCCACTTGAAATGTTTCACCGCGCCCGTGATGTAAATCTCGTCGCGTTTGATCCCCGCCTGTTCCAGGCATTCATCCAGCATATGCCCCGCCGGACCGACGAACGGCCTTCCCCGGATATCTTCCTGGTCCCCCGGCTGTTCACCCACCAGCATCATCGCCGCATTTTCCGGTCCCTCTCCAAATACCGCTTGCGTCGCATGACAATACAATTCACACCCATGACACAGCTGCACCGCCGTGCGCAATTGCGGCAAAGATAAAATCTTCGGCAAAAAATCCGCCGCCGATCCTGTCCAATCGCATTTTAATTTTGTCACCATTGCCGTCTCCAAGACCGAGATGATGAGCAAATTAAATTCCAATTGCAAAGTCTCTCTTATAAATAGCGACGCTCGCGGTACCGAATATCGCCCGCTTTTCGAGTCAAAATTAAAAAAAGGGGCGACGACGATCACGATCCTCGGATCGCTCTCGCCGTCGCCCCAGATAAACCGGCATTTTCGCATCCCGGCTCAGGCGGGCATCGTCGCACCGGCCGAGGCATTGATTCCGCCCTCCGCCAATTGCGTCAAATGCTTGTTCGCCGAGCCTTCTTCATCCAGCGTCTGCTGCAACATCCTGGCGATTTCCGGATGACCCAGGCGCTGGGCGAACGAGCGAACCGCGCCATACCCCGCCATCTCGTAATGTTCCACGCGCTGCGCCGCGGCGATAAGGGCCGCGTCCTTCACCGACGGATTCCCCTTGGCGCCGATCATCTCGGATCCTTCGCGGATGAGGCCCTTCATGGCTTCGCAGGTTTCCCGCTTCGGCTCCTCGCCAATCTGCCCGAAGATCTCCTCCAACCGCCGCGCGTGTCCTTTCGTCTCGTTCAAATGAGAGAGGAAAGCGTTTTTAAGCTGGGGCGATGTCGCGGCGTCCGCCATCTTCGGCAGCGCGTCGATCAGACGGTTTTCCGCGTCGTACAAATCCTCGAGTTGGTTCAAGAACAAGTCATTCAGGTTGTTAAATGTGTTACCAAGCAAAGCCATGGCATCCATCCTTTCAAATAAAAAACTCCGTTTAGCCGACAAAACGGCGGCTCTACAAATCCTTGATACAAGTGCGATGCCAGATCGGAAATTGGCCCCCGCTTTATTTTTCGCGTGGTTTCCCATGTCATCCCGCCTTCCCGGGATGACAAATCGTCGCTGCTTTTCAAATTAATATCTCGGCGCAACGCTTGATCCATTGGTCCTGATGTTTTGTGATGGATGGTGAGATGATGACCACCGTCAGGTACAGCCTTTGCTCGACCACCCGGGTGATACCGTCGGGCTTTTCAAACCAGCGTTGGTTGTGGCTCGCCGGGAATTCAACGAACCGAAAGGAAGCGTGCACCGTGGCTCAAGCCCCTGATCAATCCGGCAAGCAAAATCGTAGCGAAGAAGATGAAGACCGTGAACGCATGGAGGGAAACGAAAAGGACGATCGCTCCCAAGGCGAACAGCGCCAGCAAGGATCGTCCGGCAGCCAGCCCCAACGCGGTAGTTCTTCCGGCCAGCAAAATCAGCCCGGCCAGCAGAGCCGCCAGGGCCAGCAAGGCCAGGGCCAGCATGGTCAGGGCCAGCATGGCCAGCGCAACCAATAAGTCGGGCGATTATCACAACGCGAGAGCCGGGGCCGGTGATGTTTGCCGGCCCCGGGCTCTGGCGTCGAGTTTTTTCCAACGGTCTTTCTTCGCGGCGACTTTTTACGCCGATCGTCGATGCCGGCTCCCATTGTGGCTGCCGTTCCCCGCCACCAGCGATTTTTTCAGCGCCTCCATTAAATTGATCGTCCGCCCCTGCGGCCGCTCCGGCTCTTCCGGCGCTGTGGTAATTTCCTTCCCGCGGACTTTCGCGTCGATCAGCGCTTGAAGTTTTTTTCGGAATTCGTCCTTGAACTCCGTCAGGTCGAGCTTCGCCGTCATCGACTTGATCAGTTCTCCGGCCATCCGCAGTTCCCCCGCGGAAATCTTGATCCGTTTCAGCGAGTTGCCGATCTCCTCGTCCATCCTGTCCACTTCATCGG
Organism: uncultured Phycisphaerales bacterium; assembly: GCA_963844715.1. GTDB lineage: Bacteria > Planctomycetota > Phycisphaerae > Tepidisphaerales > Tepidisphaeraceae > UBA1161. Next base: position 416,661 of record CAWJPJ010000008.1, read on the forward strand.
AGTAATGCAGCGTGTGCAGCACCAGCCCTTCTTCCTTGACTCGGATCGCCGTCAAATATTGCCTTTCGCGCATCACGAAACGCGCCAGCGCCGTTTTCCCGCTGGCGCTCATCGCCTCCGTCAATAGCTTGTAAGGTTTTTTCGAGTCCTTGGTCGGATTCAGATAATAAACCCGATCGTAGTAGATCGGATCAATCGCGTCCGCCCCTACAAACTCCACAATTTCCAGCGTCCGTCCGCGTTCCGGTCTCAGTCGGTTAATTTCCTTCTGATCGACCAGCACATAATCCTCCGGCCCGATCTCCACTCCCTTGGCCGTCTGATTGAAATCGTATTCTTTCCCCGTCTCCGGGCAGACCAGTTTGCGCCGAAGCCGGCACGTGCCGTCCTTGGTGAGCATATGAAAATGAATCGCGTGCTCATGCACCGCGATGTTCATCTCAACCGGAACGCTCACCAATCCGAAGCTGATCGAACCTGTCCAAATGGGCCTGGCCATGATCGAATCTCCTCAAGATCATTCTTTGACAACCCGCCGCAAATCGACCCGCGATTTTTCGAAATCCGCCCACGGGTCTTTCTTTCGCCGATCCAGATATCCCGGCGCCGATTCAACCGTGAATTGCGCGGATGATTTCACTCGTCCCAGTTCTTCCCAGGTGATCGGCATCGAAACCGGCGCATCCGCCCGGGCCCGGCTGGAATAGGGAGCAACGGCGGTCGCCGTCCGTCCGTTGCGGTTGTAATCCACGTAAACCTTCCCGGGCCGAAGATCCTTCCGCATATTCGCCACGAAGCGGTCCGATTTTTCGGCCAGGGAATTGGCGATGGTTTTGCAAAAGCTTTTCGCCGCGTCCCATCCGATATTCGGCTCGATCGGAATCGTCACATGCAGCCCCTTCCCGCCGGAGGTCTTCAGGAACGTCGGCAGTTTCAGCGAATCGAGCGTTTCTTTCACCGCCCGCGCAGGATTCCACAATTTGCTTCCATGCTACGCCCGGCCCGGGATCGAGATCGAAGATCAGTTGATCCGGATGTTCCAGGTCCTTGTTCGTGCAGTTCCACGTGTGAATTTCCAAGACACCCATCTGCACCAGGGAGATCGCGCCGGCCAGATCGCTTACCGTGACGTGAAATTCCTTCTTCCCCTGTCTGACATCCACCTTGCCGACAGGTTTGGGGAGAGTCTCCGACCAGTTTCGTTGGAAGAAACATTTAGCGGAGATCCCCTCCGGGCATCGGACTAATGCGAGCGGACGATTGACGACATGGGGGAGCATCCACTCGTGCACGGCTTGGTAATACTCCGCCACATCCCGCTTGGTCGTCTTGGCCGGACCATAGAAATTCTTGTCGGGATGCGTCAGCCGGACGCCCGCGATAGTCGTCTCGCCGGCATCTTCTGCTTTCTTCACGGCTATTCCTTCCGCTTTCATCTTACGCGGCTTGACCGGTATTTCCCGGACAATCTCGGCGGCGGCCTTGTCGGTGCGGAACGCGACAAACACCGGATGCCGAAGCATCCCATCGCGTGTCCAGCCGGTGAATTTCACTTCTCCGACGAGCTGCGGTTTCACCCAATGTGCCCCCCGGCGCTCGCGGGCGGGCGGCGGCAAATCCGTCGGCGCGGACGGCGTCGCCAGCCCGCGCAGTCGCTTTTCGCTGCTCGTCAGCAGTTTGTCGTTGAACCCCGTGCCGACGCGCCCCGCGTAAACCAGGCGTCCCTGTGTGTCGTGATATCCCAGAAGCAGCGATCCGAACCCTTTGCGCCGCCCCTGCGGATCGCTAAAGCCGATGATCACGAATTCCTGTCTTTGCCCGCATTTGCTTTTGATCCACGTCCCCTCGCGCCGGGAGACGTAAGTTGAATCGGCTTGTTTGGAGACAATTCCCTCCAGCCCCATGGCGCAGGCCTTGTCCACAACTTTTTCCCCGCTCCCCGGGACATGTTCGCTGAAATTGATGCGCGAGCCCAAGTCGCTTGCCTCGATGATCTTTTGCAAAAGTTTCTTTCGCTCGATCAGGGGCGAGCCGCGCAGATCAAACCCGTCGCAAAACGGGAGATCGAAAGCGTAGTAGACGGGATTGGCCCCGGCCGGATCCTTCATCGATTCCTGCAAAGCCTGGAAATCGCTCCGCCCCTGATTGTCGAGGACGACCGCTTCCCCGTCGAGAATGGCCGAATCGACTTTCAGTTTGGCCAGCGCCCTGGCGATCCCCGGGAATTTAGCGGTCCAGTCCTTGAAGTGGCTGGTCATGAGTTGAACCTTGCCCGAATTGATCCGCGCGAGAATTCGGTACCCGTCGAATTTGATTTCGTGGACCCACGCCTCCCCGGCGGGGGGCGACTCCCCCAGAACAGCGAGCTGCGGAGACAGCTTCGCAGGCAGCGCCGCCTTCACCGCACCCGGAATGCGCGCGACCTCTTTTGCCTCATCGCTCCACACGTCGTCGCGCGCTCCGGCGATTTCCTCCATCGACCGCTTCGTGCTGACGCTTTCCGGCTCATCGCGCAAGACGTCGTCGTTGCCGGCGGCGTATTTGTCCTTGATCTTCATGAGCAGCCAATTTTCCCGCCCGCACCCGCTTGTCCGTGCATTTGCACCAAGGCCCACTCGCCATGCAGTTTTTCACCGTTGAGAATGAAATGAAGCTTTCCCTGCGCCAAGCCCTCATGGGGATCGGACAGCGGCTCCCAAGTTCCGCGGTCCCAGAGCAGGACTGTCCCGCCGCCGTATTCGCCTTTGGGGATAACGCCTTCAAAGCCGCCGTATTCCAGAGGATGGTCTTCGACCTGCACGGCCAGCGATTTTCGCGACGGATCAAGCGAGGGCCCTTTCGGCACGGCCCAGCTCTTGAGCACCCCGTCGAGTTCCAGCCGAAAGTCGTAATGCAGCCGCGTCGCGTCGTGTTTCTGAATGACGTATTCCAGTGTCTTCGATGTTTTGCCCCCCGCGCCGCCGCGCGGCTCCGGCGTCCGGTTGAAATGGCGTTTTTTTCGATATGTAGAAAGCGTCATGGGGCCACCAATTCGCGAGCATATTTCAGCCTCAACGATTCGACAACGACATAAACGGCATGGGCCCAGAACGCCGGCGGACAATTCGGCGGTATTGCCGGTGGTCTTGGACCTTTTGTCATGGCTTTCACTTTGTTTGCATGTTTCATCCCTTTTATCGCTTTCGGCATCCTGTTTGCCTTATCCCCTGTGGTTCTTGAAAGGAGCCTGCTCATGCTTCGCTGGAGCCTGGTATTTCTCATCGTGGCGATCATCGCGGCGATTTTCGGTTTCGGAAACATCGCCGCCAACGCAACCGATATCGCGCGGATTCTGTTCCTCGTTTTTCTAGTGTTGTTTGTGCTCAGTCTGCTGTTCGGACTGATCACCGGACGCCGTCCCCCGATGGGACCGCCGATATAGGTGCGATGAATGCGCCATAAGGCGCACAGGTCGAGCGATCAACCCGGCGCCGACATCGATGAGGTGTATTGGCGAAAAGTGATTCTGCACAAGAGTCACTACGATCCGGAGATCGGATTCGACCGCTATCGCTGGGCCTTGCGTTACGGCCAGATGGAGCGAAGGCGCCGCGGAGAGAATGTGAAACTCGATCAGGTTCTCTCCGATCTGGCCGAGGGTTGGAAAGATTTTGGAGGCCCCAGCCGCTTGACCTGGGAACAGGCGCGCGCCGCGGTGGCGGATTCGTGGAATAACACCGAGACGCTCGTGGCCGAGTCGATTGCCAATCAGGGAGGATTCAAATCTTCGCCGACGTTTACGGAGCATGGATCGCGCGTGCCGCGGAATATCGACGAGCCGAACGCGTAGGAGTAACGCGAAGACGGGACATTTATCGAGCGGCCGCCCTGAGTGAGTGGCTGCGGGCGGTTTGCCGACTCTAAAGCTCCAGGCAGATCGCCCATTCTTCGGAGCCGCTTCTTGAAGGAGTTGTCTTATGCGTTATGCACTTTTTCTTTTCCTGGCGATGGTTGGGGGATTCGTGTTTTTGAATCTCAACGCCTGCTCGACCAGCCAGCCTGGCGCAACCGATACGCTCGGCACATACAGCTCGAACGTCGCCGCCGCGCCGGACAAGGTCACCGACGCCGCGCACAAAGCATGCAATGATCTGAATCTTCAGAACATCAATGCCACCGGAACCAGTGTTGACGGCAAGGTGACCGCCCAAACGGCCGAGGGCCAGGACGTTAACATCACGATCGCCCAGGCGGGCGACAACGTGAGCAAAGTGTCCATCCGCGTCGGCGCCACCGGCGACGAGCAGATCAGCAGGCAACTGATGGATAAGATCCAGGACCATCTGTAAGAGCTTACTTACCCCTTACGTGCGCCATACTCTCCGCTTGCCGAAGACCCAGTTATTGTGACTGGGCCTTCGGCTTTTCGCGCGATATTTGACGTTGCCGCCTGGGTGGCGCCGGGGTATTTTAAAATCATGTTTGGCCGCTCCTATCGGCTTCCCATCCGCCTTCTGGGCATTCCGCTCTACGTCGATCTCTCCTTCCTCATCGTCCTGCCGCTCCTGGCATGGATCATCGGGAGCCAGGTTGGCTATTTCGCCAAAATGTTCTCGATCCCGATGTCCCCGGCCCTCACGTCGGGGGCGATGCCCTATGTTTTGGGTTTGGTGGCCGCGGCAGGGCTCTTCGTGAGCGTCGTCATACACGAACTGGGACATGCCGTGACCGCGCCGGGTATGGGGTCAACGTGCGGCGGATCACGCTTTGGTTTCTGGGCGGGGTGGCGCAATTTGAGGATATCCCGCGTCAGCCGGGCGCCGAAGCCGTGATCGCCATTGTCGGGCCCATCGTCAGTTTCGTGCTGGGAATTTTGTGCTGGCTCGGCCTCCGCGCAACGCCGGAAAATTTGGTGTCGCTACGATTCGTTCTGGCTTACCTCTGTTACATGAATATTGTGGTGGCGGTCTTCAATCTGATTCCCGCGCTTCCCATGGACGGCGGGCGCGTCCTGCGGTCGCTGCTGGCCCTGGCGATGCCGCATCCGGACGCCACGCGCGCCGCCGCCGCAATCAGCAAAGGTCTTGCCCTGCTGATGGGCCTGTTCGGTTTGTTCAGCCTCAATTTCTTTTTGCTCCTGATCGCGGTTTTCATCTACATGGCCGTCAGCGCTGAGAACGCGCACCACCCAGCTTGAGGATCTTCTGGGCGGAACTCTGGTGCGCGATTTGATCAGCGCGGATGTGCATACGGTGCCGGCCGATCTTCCCGTCGCCGATTTGCCCCAGCGCGTTCTGCACGAGCATCACCTGGGCTTTCCCGTCACGGATCAGGCGGGAAATGTCCTGGGTCTGGTCACGCTTGAGGATGCCCAGGGAAAAGACCCCCGGCTGCCCGTGAGGGACGTGATGAAATCGAATGCGCCGACGTTGCCCGAGCAGGCGACTGCCGTCGAAGCGCTTCACCTCATGAGCCGCAGCGGGTCAGGGAGAGTGATCGCCACGCAAACCGGCGGAAGGATGAGCGGCATCATCACCATGGCGGACCTCATGCGCCTGATCCAGGCTCGCCTGGCCGGGTGGGCTCCCGCCTCCAGGCCGACCAGCGCCAAGCCTAAGTTGAAATGAGACGACCCGCCCCCGAGGCAGCAATCAATCCACCAAAAAACCAAGCCGGCGGAGTAAAAACCCCGCCGGCTTAGGGAATCAAAGGACAAAACCCGCGCGGTCAGAACCAGGAGGACAAATTGCTCCTGATCTGATCGACAATTTCCTTGCTGATCGCCGGGTCGCCGGTTGCGCCGACTCGCACCGTCACGCTGCTCTGGTCCTGGCCGGCCTGGGCAATCTCGATGTTCACATCTTCGCCCTGGGCGGTCTTGGCGGTGACTTTTCCGTCCACCTTCGTCGAGTTTGAACTGACGTTGATGAGCTTCAAATCCTGGCACGCCTTGTCGGCTGCATTGGTCACCTTATCGGGCGAGGCATTCACATTCGTGCTGTAGTTGCCCAGCGCATCGGTCGCGCCCGGCTGCGTCGTGGTGCAACTCGTGGAGGTGAGCAGCAGCAGCGCTGCCGCAAAAAGCACGATCAGAAAAATGAGAGCTTTCATAGAGCCGCTCCTTTCGTAAAAATGAACTCGCTCGGGGCCCCATTCATAAATCGTTCTCTTTTCAAAGCAGTTTTCATCAGCAGCTTTTCCTCACGTGATTATCTCCCATAATCGCGATTTTCGGGGATCGGGAATTCCCCGACTTTGGAATGAAATATTCCCCGGTGTGTGAAAAAATTAACAGGTCATTTTTACTTGATTCGGCGCGGGCTTTGCTCTGCATACCTGTAGATTACAAGAGGGAGACGTATGGCAAAGATTCTGCTCATTGACGATCATCACGATTCACGTGACATTGTCGGCCGAATTCTCGTGATGCACGGTCATCGCGTGGAAATGGCTGACTCCGCCGAGGAAGCCTTGCGAATCATTTCACAATCGCTGCCCGATCTTCTCGTGGCGGACAATCGCCTGCCGGGAATGTCCGGCCTGGAACTCCTTAGCCAAATCCGCCAAAGTCCGCAAACCGCCTCGCTCCCCGTGATCATTTGCAGCGGCGACAAAACCGAACGCGAGACCGCCATGGAGGAAGGCGCCGCCGATTTCTGGATCAAAGGTTCGGAAGAAATGTTCGATAAAATTGCGAAGTTGGATTACAACTATACGCGCAAAAAGAATCCGTAGAAAAAAAGCCGACGCAATTCATTGATCGCCATTCACATTATCGCCCGGCAAGCCGCGCCGCCTTCCTGGGCCAATCCCCTCGAGTCGTCCATCGTTTTTTTTTCAATAAGCCGCTGTCGACGCGGTGTTCGTTCGCGACCGTATGCTCCTGGTGTCGTTTGCAAGGCTCCCGCTTTGGATAACCGAAGTCTCTCGGTATGATTGGGAGACCTGTCGTCTGAGGCAAAAGCGAGGAACCGGCGCCATGGCTGAAAACGATCCAAATTCGGGAAATGTGAACTACGCATCCCCAGGCACTCCGCAGGGAGGATACCCCGCCCCCTACGCCGGTCCGCCCGCCGACAAAGATGCAATCACCATGGCCCTTCTTTCCCACCTGCTGGGAATCTTCACGGGGTTTATCGTTCCACTGATCATCTGGCTCCTCAAAAAAGACGCCAACCCATTCGTCGAAGATCAATCCAAGGAGGCGCTGAACTTCCAGATCTCGCGATTGCTGGCGACGGCCGTCTGCTTCGTCGGCTTCTGCATGGCCCCGATCCTGATCGCGACCGTTCAGGTCACCTGCCTGGTCTTCTCGATCATCGCGACCATCCAATCCAGCAAGGGGGTGGCGTATCGGTATCCTCTTTGCCTGCGGCTGGTGAAGTAACCACCGGTTGCCAAAGAGGTTCTGCAGCGATGGCTCAATTGGCACGGCACTGGTTTTGCAAACCGGCGGTTACCAGTTCAGCTCTGGATCGCGGCACTTTCGTCCAGTCCCGCGCTCCGATATGCTGCCATCGGTAACCACCCATGGCCGCAGAATCGACCGACCAACTCATCGAATCCGCCTACGCCTTCCACGATGCCGGCCAGCTCGACCGCGCCGAGAAGATGTACCGCGAAATCCTCGACGCCCACCCGGATGAACCCGACGCCATGCAGCTCCTCGGCGTCCTCTACCTGCAGCAAGGCCGGCGCGACAAAGCCAAGGCAATGCTCCTGCGCTGCGCCGAGGTGGACCCCGAAGCGCCGGATTGTCACTATCATCTTGGCCTCATCGCCGCCGAAACCGGGAACCACGAAGAAGCGGCCCGCGAATTCGAGCTGGCAGGCCGCCTCCGCGGCGACTTCCCCGAGGCATTCGAGCAGCTGGGCCGTTCCTTGCAAAAACTGGGCAAATGGACCGACGCCGCCGAAGCCCATCGCCGCGCCATTCTTCTGTGCCCCAGCGCCAGCGAGGAATATCTCCAGCTGGCCACCTCGCTTCACCGCGCGGGCCAGCTTCAGGAAGCCGTCTCCACTTTCCAAAGGGTTCTCGATATCGACCCCGCTCGTACACCGCGTCCTACGCCCTGGGCTATATTCTTCGCCAGCTCGATTGCTGGGACGATTCCATCGCTGCCTATCGCAAGGCGCTGGAATTGCGCTGGGGCGACGTTCCCACCTGCAACAATCTCGCCGCCGCGCTCAAAGACACCGGGCAACTCGACGAGGCGATCCAATCTTTCGATCAGGCGATCGCCACCGAGCCCGCCAACGCCGCGATCGCGAGCAATCGCCTCTTCGTGCTGCATTTTCATCCCGCCTACGAGGCCGCCGATCTTCTCAAAGAGCATCTCTACTGGAACGAAAAACACGCCCGCCCTCTCGCCGAGACGATCCGCCCGCACGCCAACGACCGCTCCCCCGACCGCCGCCTGAAAATCGGCTACGTCTCCGGCGATTTCCGCCAGCATCCCGTGGGCCAGGCGATCGAGCCGCTGATCGACAACCACGACCGCGAAAAATTCGAGGTCTTCTGCTTCAGCAATTCGTCCGCGGAGGACGCCGTCACCAAGCGGATTTCCGCGGCCGCGGATCATTGGGAAGTCGTCGCCGGGTGGACCGACGAAAAAGTCGCCGACACCATCCGTGAGCGCGGAATCGACATCCTGGTCGATCTGTCCCTGCACATGGGCTTAAACCGCATGCTCACCTTTGCGCGAAAGCCGGCGCCCGTGCAGGTAACGTACCTTGGCTATCCCGGCACCACGGGCCTGAGCACGATGGACTACCGCATCAGCGACCCCTGGCTCGACCCACCGGGAACCGACGATTTTTACACCGAGAAAACCATCCGTCTTCCGCACCTATCTCTGCTGGCGCTGGAACGGCGACCAAGAACCGCTGGACGATCCCCCCGTCGTACACCGTCGCCAGATCACCTTCGGCAGCCTCAATAATTTCTGCAAAGTCACCCCCGAAGTGTTGCACACGTGGGGCGAGCTGCTCGCAAACGTGCCCGGCTCGCGGCTCATCGTGCCGCGCCCCGGCGGGCGAAACCGGGCGCAGAATCCGCGGCATCATGTCCGGGTACGGCGTCGCCGACGATCGCATCGTTTTGACCAATCGCCTGCCCTGGGACGAATACGTTCGACTTTGCCGGCAGCTCGACATCTCCCTCGACCCATTCCCCTATCCCGGCCATACAACCAGCCTCGATGCCCTGTGGATGGGCGTTCCGGTCGTAACCCTGTCGGGCCGCACTGCCGCCAGCCGCGGCGGAGCGAGCATCCTGCAAAACCTCGGCCTGCCCGAACTGATCGCGAACAACGAGCGACAGTACATCGAGATCGCCGCCAACCTCGCCGCCGATGTCCCGCGCTTAAAGGAATTGCGAAAAACGCTCCGAGATCGCATCCGCAATTCCGCTCTCATGGACGAGAAAACATTCGCCAGGGACATCGAGTCGGCCTATCGCCGGATTTGGCAAGACTACTGCGCCAAAGCACCCCAATGACATTTCTGTTGTGAGCCGCCCGGAGCACGCTTAGAATCCGCCTCCATGTCATTGTTAGCTGGGGGAGCGACGAAGAAGTCGGGCGCAGAGCGCACGTTGAACTCGGCTGCGATCGCCGAATACATCTTCATCGCGTCGCTGGGGATCATCCTCGGGACGGGGTTTTTGCTCTTTTGGCACGCCGTTCCCCTGGCGGATGATTTCTATCGTGCCGTCGAGTCCCGCCAGCTGGGAATCTGGCCGTCGCTCCGCTCGGAGTACGTCGGCTGGACCGGCCGCTGGGCCGGCGCGCTGATCGAACTGATCGCCACCCGGTTCGCCGTCACCTTCCGATTTTATCCGCTGGTCATCCTGCCTTTCGCGTTGGTCATGGCCGCCGCCGTCTATCGATTCGCCGGCGCCGTCCTCGGCGCCGCGCCGCGCGCCTTCTGGTCGCCATCACCGCCAGTTTCATTTGCTTCTACTTTTCGCGAATGCCCGGACCAGGTGAAACGTTCTACTGGCTCACCGGGGCGGCCGAGAATCAGTTCGGACTGTCCCTCTACCTGCTCGTCCTCGCCGCGCTCCTTCGCGCCTCCAATTCAAACCGTGCGCCCGGCATCGCCAAACTTTTGCTCCTTTTCCTGGGGACGATATTTGCCGCCGGAACCCACGAACTTTATGCCCTTATGTTCGTCATTGTGACCGCGGCGGGGGCATTTCTCGCCTTTCAGATTCGCAGCCGGAGCGCTCGAGCATGGACCGTCGCGACCCTGGCCGCTGTTGTGGGGTTTTTGATCGTTTACGTGGCCCCGGGAAATCGGGTCCGCGAAGCGACCCTTGCCAATCACGGCAATCTTCGCGTCGCGCTATTCGTCGGCATCGCTCAGGGGAAAAGCTACCTCCTCTGGTGGACGCAAAATTTCGCGCTGTGGATCGCCACGCTTTTGTTTTTGTCCCATCCCGCTGTGCGGGGCGCCCATCCGCGCTGGACGAGCGGCTGGGTCGCCCGCTGGTGGCCGGTCGTTCCCACCGCTTACGTCCTGATTCTGGCCGGAGGCTTCTTCGGACCAAGCTGGGCCATGGGCTACGAGATGGCTCCGCGCACCGCCAATGCCATCTACTTCTGTTTCCTTCTCGGCTGGATGCTCACTGCCTTCGTTCTGACCCGCCCGGGCGGCCCCTTCGCGGCGTTTCGCCTTAATTGGGTTCGCTTCCGGCCCTGGCTTCTGGTCGGATTTGCCATCGCGATTCTGACCGGCCCGGATATTGGCGCAGGCCGTGCGCGACGCGTTGCGCCGATCCGACCAGTACGCCGCCGAAATGCACCGGCGCGATGATCTTCTGGCCAATGCGCGGCGGAAGGGCCAGTTGGACGTCCAGGTCCCGCCAATCCGCGTCTGGCCTCCCTCTTACCCGAGCCAGGGAGTGGGGGAATTGGCCGGAAACAGCGACTATTGGGTCAACGAGAGCGTCGCCGAATATTCCGGGCTGCGCTCCGTCAAACTGAAATCTCCGGCCCCCGATTCTCAAGTCTCCCCGGATAAGGGATCGCCCCCGAATTAGCGTAATATAGGCGGCGGGAAACCGTGACTCCGCCCGGCAAACCACTTCTGGTCTTTGACGGCGACTGCTCCTTCTGTAGCCGCTGGGTTGCCCGCTGGCGCTGCGGCGGAGCCGAAGAGGTCGACGCCGAACCTTTCCAGACCGCCGCCGAAAGATTTCCCGATATCCCGCGCGAAAATTTTACCCGTGCGGTTCATCTCATCGAGCCGGACGGAACGGTTTATCGCGGCGCTAGTGCCGCCTTCGCCGCCCTGGCGCACAGCGGGCGGGCGCCGATCCTATTCTGGCTCTACCGCCGCGTCCCGCCGTTCGCCTGGATAACGGACGGCGGCTATCGCCTCGTCGCCGATCATCGCGACGCCTTCGACAAGCTCGAATGGTTCTTCTCCGGCTGGCGCCGCGAGCCGCCCAGTTATGTCCTCAGCCGCGATTTATTTCTGCGCGGCCTGGGGATCATCTACTTAATCGCATTCTGGTCCCTGTGGGGTCAGATCGAAGGCCTCGTCGGGAGCAAAGGCATTTTGCCGGTTTCGATGCTGGTGACCGAAGTTCAAAAGCAATTCGGGCCGGAGCGTTACTTCATCTGGCCAACCCTCTGCTGGCTGAATTCCTCCGACACGTTCCTGCGCATCCTCTGCGGCGGGGGGGAAGCGCTGGCCTGTCTGCTCATTCTGGGAATCTTCCCGGGCCCGATCCTTATCCTTCTCTGGGCGGCTTATCTCTCCCTCGTCGTCGCCGGGCAGGATTTCCTTTCCTTCCAGTGGGATTGCCTGCTCCTCGAGGCCGGTTTCATTTCGATCTTCTTCGCTCCCTGGGGTCCGTGGCCTCGCCTGCGAAACACGCGCGCTCCTCCCGCGATCCCGCGCTGGCTTCTCAAATGGCTACTCTTCCGCGTCATGTTCTGGTCCGGAATTCTCAAACTCACCAGCGGCGACCTCTGCTGCGCGCCTGCACCGCCATGCAATTCCACTACTGGACCCAGCCCATCCCCACCTGGACAAGCTGGTACATCGCCCAGGCACGGATTGGTTTCAGCACTTTTCCGTCTGGGTTGTTATCTTCGCCGAGGTCGTCCTGCCGCCTTTTTATTTCGCCCCGCGAAGATTGCGCCTCTTCGCCATGTTCGGAACCGTCTTCTTCCAACTCCTCATCGCCGCCACGGGCAATTATGGATTTTTCAATCTCCTCACCATCGTCCTGTGCATTCTCCTTGCCGACGATTCATTCTGGCCGCGCCGCTTGAGCCGGAATCCGTCGATCTCGCGCTGGCGCAGCGCAAAAGGCTGGCGCCTCTGGCCGGTCGTCATCACCATTCCGCTATCAATCCTGATTCTCGTAATCACGCTGAAGCAGGGCATCGACGCCGTGGGCTGGCAAGTCAATTGGCCCGCATCGCTGCAAGCCGTCGACGACGCCATCGAACCCTTCCGCACCATCAACAGCTATGGCCTGTTCCGAGTCATGACCACCCAGCGCAACGAAATCATCATCGAAGGCAGCGACGACGGCCAAACCTGGAAGGAATACCAATTCGAATATAAACCCGGCGACGTCAATCGCGCCCCCGTCTTCACGACCCCTCACATGCCGCGCCTCGATTGGCAAATGTGGTTCGCCGCCCTGAGCGACGCACAGAGCAACCCGTGGTTCGAAAATTTCATGATCCGCCTCCTCGAAGGCTCCCCGCCTGTCGTCAAACTTCTGGCCTACGACCCCTTCCCGGATCATCCTCCGCGTTACGTGCGGGCGGTTATGTACGACTATCATTTCACCACATTCCAGGAACGCAAAGCGACCGGAGCTTGGTGGACGCGCAAGGAACTGGGGCTCTATTTCCCTTCCGTCTCCCTGAACCAGTAATCCATTTTCCTCGCCAAGATTGACACGCCTTCATTCCCCTCCACCGGTACTCCGGGGGAGGGTAGGGAGGGGGGCTTTATCGCGCGATACCGCTCTTCTCTGGTAAGATCATCCGGGAGGAGTTTTCGTGAAGATCCTGGACATCCGCGAAGTTACCCGCCCGATCAGTTCCCCAATCCGCAACGCCTATATTGATTTCTCGAAGATGACCCTCAGCCTCGTCGCCGTCGTCACCGACCAGACCCGCGACGGCAAGCGCATCATCGGCTACGGCTTCAATTCCAACGGCCGCTACGGCCAGGGCAACCTCATCCGCGAGCGCTTCCGCCCCCGCATTCTCGAAGCCAAACCGGAAACCCTCCTCAGCGAAGACGGCAAGAATCTCGACGCCCACAAGATCTGGTCCTGCATGATGACCAACGAAAAACCCGGCGGCCATGGCGAACGCTCCGTCGCCGTCGGAACCATCGACATGGCCGTCTGGGACGCCGTCGCGAAAATCGCCAATAAACCCCTCTTCGAATTGCTCGCTGAAAAATATGGCGACGGAAAAGTGAACCGAAAATCTTCGTCTACGCGGCGGGGGGATACTACTACCCCGGCAAAGACCTCGAAGCCCTCAAACAGGAAATGAAATCCTACATCGATCGCGGTTACACCGTCGTCAAAATGAAAATCGGCGGCGCACCGCTCGATGAAGACCTCCAGCGCATCGAAGCCGTCCTCAGCATCCTAAAACCCGGCCAGCGCCTCGCCGTCGACGCCAACGGTCGCTTCGCTCTCCCCACGGCAATCGCCTACTGCGACGCAATCGCCAAGTACAATCTCTTCTGGTACGAAGAAGCCGGCGATCCGCTCGATTACCAGCTTCAAGCCGAGCTCGGCAAGCATTATTCCGGCCCCATGGCCACCGGCGAGAATCTCTTCTCCATGCAAGACGCCCGCAACCTCATCCGCCACGGCGGCATGCGGCCCGACCGCGACTGGCTCCAGTTCGATTGCGCCCTCAGCTATGGCCTGGTCGAATATCTCCGCACCCTCAAGATGCTCAAGGAAAACGGCTGGTCCCCCTCGCGCTGCATCCCCCACGGCGGCCACCAAATGTCCCTCAACATCGCCGCCGGTCTGGGCCTCGGTGGAAACGAATCCTATCCCGATCTCTTCCAGCCGTTCGGCGGTTTTCCCGACGGCACCCACGTCGAAAACGGCTACGTCAATCTCCCCGCCCTCGTCGGCATCGGGTTCGAGGGCAAGGCCGACCTCTATCGCGAAATGAAAGCCCTGGCGGAGTGATCCGTGGCGCAAAACGCACCGCGTACAAAAAATTTCTTCGCCCAACTCTGGGTTCAGCTTCTCATCGGCCTTGTCCTGGGAATTCTCGTCGGCATCCTCTGGGGCAAACCCGCCGCACAGCTCAAAATCCTCGCCGATCTCTTCATCAAGCTGATCCGCATGGTGCTCCCGCCGATTATCTTCGGCACCGTCTGCGTCGGCATCGCAAAAATGGGCAATCTCAGAACCGCCGGTCGCGTCGGACTCAAGGCTCTCGTCTATTTCGAAGTCGTCTCCACGTTTTCCCTCCTCATCGGCCTGGTCGTCGTCAACGTCATCAAGCCCGGCGCCGGCATGCACATCGACCCCGCCACCCTCGACACCCACGCCATCGCCGGCTTTATCAAAACCGGCCAGCAACTCACTCCCCGGGAATTCCTCATCAACATCATCCCCACCAGCTTCGTCGGCGCTTTCGTCGACGGCACGATGCTCCAGGTCATCCTCCTGGCCATCCTCTTCGGCGTCGCCCTCTCCCTTCTGGGCCCGCGCAAAACCCAGCTCATCGAAGTCCTCGACGGCTTCGTTCACGTTTTCTTTGGCATCGTCCGCATCATCATGTGGCTCGCGCCGCTGGCCGCATTCGGGTCCATGGCCGCCATCATCGGCCAGTACGGATCGCACATCCTCGTCTCCTACGGCAAACTCATGGCCGGCGTCTATCTCACCAGTCTTGCCTTCATCTTCGGCGTCCTGGGCTTCATCTCCTACCTCTGCCGCATCTCGCTCCTCAAATTCCTCGCGTACATCAAGGACGAAATCGCCATCACCTTCGGCACTTGCTCCACCGAAGCCGTCCTCCCGCAGATGATGATCAAGATGGAAAAAATCGGCTGCGAAAAATCCCTCGTCGAAATGGTCCTCCCCGCCGGATACACCTTCAACGCCGACGGCACCTCCATCTATCTCACCATGGCCGCGATCTTCATCGCCCAGGCCACCGACCGCTCGCTTACCATCGGCGACCAACTCATCGTCCTGGCCGTCCTGCTTCTAACGAGCAAAGGTTCCGCCGGCGTCGCCGGCTCCGGTTTCGTGACCCTCGCCGCGACGCTCGCCTCGATGAACAAAATCCCCGTCGAGGGAATCGTCCTTCTCCTCGGCATCGAAAGTTTCGTCAACCAGGCGCGAGCCGTCACCAATCTCATCGGCAACGGCGTCGCCACCATCGCCGTCGCGCGATGGGAAGGAGATTTTGACGATCGCAGAGCGGGGGAGATTCTCAGATCAACCGGTCAATGATGCCAGTCGTCATCGTGATGCCAATGGTCATCATGGTGAACGTCTTCATGCACTACGCATCCACTGGCGGACCCGATAAACAAGAGGGTTAACAACATAAGAACATAACGCATAGCGGACTCCTCAAAACATCACTCTCCGCTACTAACCTCTATCTGCGCGAAATGGTGGGGATTAGGCAACGGTAAAAAACATGAAGACTTGGCATCCGCCGCCACAATCGACACAATAGCCCCAGGTGAAGGCAGCAACTCTCGACATGGCCAGTGCAACCACCGCCACCGTAGCCGAGGCGGAGTTGCAAACCCGCCGGCTTGCGCGCGACCACTACGAAAATTTCTCCGTCGTCACGCTTTTGCTCCCCAAACATCTCCGCCAGGATTTCTGCAACATTTACGCCTTTTGCAGGGTCGCCGACGATCTCGGCGACGAAACCGGCGACCGCGATCTCTCGCTGAAGCTGCTCGACGATTTCCGCCGCCAGACCCTCGACTGTTTCGCCGGCCGCTCGACTACCGCCGTCTTCGTCGCTCTTTCCGAAACCATCCGCCGCCGCGACCTGCCTCCCGAGCCGTTCCTCGATCTCATCGACGCCTTCGAGCAGGACCAGCGCAGTCCTGCGATATCAGACTTTCGATCAGGTCCTCGATTATTGCTGGCGCAGCGCCAATCCCGTCGGGCGGCTGGTCCTCTATCTCTGCGGCTACCGCGACGAAAAACGCCAGTTGCTTTCCGATCAAACCTGCAGCGCATTACAGCTTGCCAATTTCTGGCAGGATGTCCGCCGCGACATTCTGGATCGCAACCGCATTTACATTCCGAAGGACTCCATGGACCGCTTCGGCGTCACCGAAGAGCAAATTCGCGACGGCCGCTGCGACGACAATTTCCGCAATCTCATGCGATTCGAAGTCGATCGCTGCGCCGAGATGTTCAGTCGCGGCGATGCGCTGCTCCCCCTCCTGCGTCCGGCCGTCCGCATGCAGATCGCCCTCTTCGGAAAAGGCGGCCGCCTCGTCCTCAGTTCCATCCGCCGCCAGAATTACGACACGCTCTCGCGCCGCCCGGCTCTTTCGAAATGGCAAAAGGGCGGCCTCATTGCCGCCACCGTGGCCGCGATGGCGGGGCGCGTTCTGGTCGGCAGGAAAAACGGGGACGCCGGAGACTCCCAATGAGCATCACCGCGCCCACCGGTTTTGCGTCCGCCGCCGCCGTCTCCCCGGCCGAGTCCTTCCAGTATTGCCAGACCGTCACCCGCCAGCAGGCGAAAAACTTTTACTACGGCTTAAAACTCCTCCCCGAGCCGCGCCGCTCCGCCATGTTCGCCCTCTACGCCTACATGCGCGCCGTCGATGACATCGCCGACGGCCAGGCCGGCCGCCCCGTCTCCGAACGGAACAAATCGCTCGAATCCTGGACCCAGCAAACCCGCAATGCGCTGGCCGGAAAAATCCCCGGCAATTCCCTTCTCTGGCCCGCCTTCATCGACATGACCCGCCGCTACGGCGTCCCCGCTTACGTCTTCGAGGAAGTCATCGCCGGCCAAAAACAGGACCTCGACGGACCCGTCTTCGAGGATTTCGAACCCCTGCGCCAATATTGCTATCGCGTCGCCGGCGTCGTCGGCGTCGCCAGCATTCACGTCTTCGGTTTCACCGGCGGCGACGAAACCATCGAACTGGCCGTCCGCCGCGGCGTCGCCTTCCAACTCACCAACATCCTCCGCGATCTTCGCGAAGACGCCCTCCGCGGCCGCGTCTATCTCCCCCGCAAAGAACTCCGCGAAGCCGGCGTCGCCGATCAGGACCTCCTCATCGGCAAATCCGGCGCACCCTTCATCGAACTCATGCGGCAACAAATAGAGCGGGCGAGATCGTTTTACGCCGATTCCAGCCAGCTCGAGTCGCGCATCGAACCCGCCAGCCGCCCGACCCTCTCCGCGATGACCGACATTTACCGCGGCCTGCTCGAAAAAATCTCCGCCGACCCCGCCCGCGTCCTCAAGCGGCGCGTCTCCCTGTCGGCATTATCCAAGCTGCGCATCGCCTGGCGTGCGGCGCGATCGAGGTAATCTGATAATGCCGGGCCAGCGCGTCGTCGTCGTCGGTGGCGGCTTGGCAGGCATGGCCGCCGCCTCGGTCCTTCAATCCCGCGGCGCCAACGTCACACTCATCGAAGCCCGCAAAACCCTCGGCGGCCGTGCCGGCTCCTTCGAAGACCCCCAATCCGGCGAGATCCTCGACAACTGCCAGCACGTCCTCCTCGCCTGCTGCACCAATCTCCTCGATTTCTACAATCGCCTGGGCGTCGCCGACCGCATCCAATGGCACGACGCCATCTATTTCGTAGACGAGCACGGCAAAACCCACACCCTAAGCGGCTGCAGCGCAGCTCCCCGCCCCGTTCCATCTCTCGTTGTCTCTTGCAAAATTCTCGGCCCTCACCCTAGGCCAGCGCCAGCCTCACCAAAGCCATGCTCGCCATGATGCGCCTCGGCCGCCAAGGCCGAAACAAATTATCCGAAACCCCCTTCGGAACATGGCTGAAAGATCACCGCCAAAGCGGCGCGCTGGTCGACAAGCTCTACGAACTGATCCTCATCAGCGCCCTCAACGAAAAATGCCGCGACGCCTCCGCGATGTACGCCATCCAGGTCTTCCAGGAATCGCTCCTGGAGAATTCCGCCGCCTATCGAATGGGCACCCCGGCGTGTCCCCTCGGCAAGCTCTACGAAAACCTCCCCTGCAAAGACGTGCGCCTCGCCACCCGCATGACGGGCTTACGCTTCTCCGGCCCGCGCGTCGCCGGCGTGGAAATCGCCGGCGAACTACTCGAAGCCGATGCCGTGGTGCTGGCCGTCAATTATCACGCCCTGCAAAAATGGATTCCTGAAGACCTCGCCAGAGCCGATTCGCGATTTGCCCCCCTGGAAAACCTGCAAAGCGTCCCCATCCTCGGCGCTCACATGTGGTTCGACCGCCCCGTGATGACTCTCCCCCAAGCCGCGCTCATAGGCGGCCCGCTCCAATGGCTGTTCAGAAAAGATCCCCAAGGTCGAGTCCTCCACGGCGTCATCAGCGCCGCCCGAGACTGGACAGATAAATCCAAGGACGAATTGCTACAAATTTTCCTGAACCAAATCCGCAACACGTTCCCCGCCGCCCAAGACGCCAAACTCGAACGCGGCGTCATCGTCATAGAAAAACGCGCCACCTATTCCCCCCACCCCGGCGTCGACAAATTCCGCCCGCCCCAGGCCCCGCCCCCCAACGGCATCGCCAATCTCTACCTCGCAGGCGATTACACCCAAACCGGCTGGCCCGCCACTATGGAAGGCGCCGTCCGCAGCGGCTATCTCGCCGCCGAGGCAATCACCGGAGAGAAATTTCTCGTCCCCGATCTTCCCATGCAGTTCCCCGCCCGATGCCTGGCACGATGTTGATCGAATTACAATCAAGCCTAAGCGTGAGCCGCTTGGCCCTCATAAAGCGGAACAAATTCTTCGGCAACGAACGTTTCGTACGAAGTTGGCATGGTATTTTTAGGTGATCGCGCTTCCAGAGCCGCATGTGACCCGAATTCATCGCGGCCACCATTTCGAGAATCAAATTCACGAAATCCACCGTGACGCCCATCTTCAGCATCGCGCCGCGGAACTGATCGTCGGAAATCTGTACATAACTGAGGTCCGGCTTCCCGATCGCTTGGCCGATGACTCCAGCGGCTTCGATCATCGTGAGTTCGCGCTGGCCGAGAAGCTCGCCGGTTTGTTTTCCCTTGAAATCCAGGCGCAGGAGCCGCTCGGCGGCGGCCCGACCGATATCGTGCGTGGCGATCATCGGTATCTTGAGATTCGGCCTGACCGGTCCCGCCGCTGTTCCCATCGCATGAATAATGCCCGCTTGCGCGAAGGTATTTTCCATAAAATAGACGGCCCGCTGGTGCAGAACATTCAGCCCATCGATGGCGTTGAGGCTCTGTTCCATCTTATGAAGACCCACGACCGGCCCGGTTTTCGCGTCTTTATCCGCGCCATAACTGCTGAGCGTAACCGCGTATTCGACGCCTGCCGCCGAAAGCGCCGAACTCACGGCATCCGTGACCCGGTCCTGAAAGGCCCGGTAATCCTTCGCGACCATATTCGGAGGAATCATGACATATGCCGCTTTGACGCCTGCAAACGCGCGGGAAAGCGCGGCCGCGTCGGTCAGGTCGCACACAACCGGTTCCGCCCCCGCGATCTTCAACGGTTCGAGGCGTCTCTCGTCGCGGCCGATCGCACGCACGTGCTTTCCTTCATCGAGCAGCCGCTGAGCGACAATTTTTCCCGTATGACCGGTTGCACCTATGACAGCGTACATGCGGATCTCCTGTTGAAGCTCAGGTGAATCATAGGCCATGCCGCGCCGTCAAAGTCCAATCGAAGATTCAATTCTTCCTTCCCCGATAAATATAGCATGGTGCAAACGGGCGAAATAACAGCCTTAAAACGCGCGTCCGTTCCACCAAAGCCAAAATGTCATCTGGGAAATCCGTACCGATGCTTTTAACGATTCACCGGCGGATCGCACTCTTTGGCCGCCCCCGATTCCAACCTCCACCTCAGCAGCGGCCGCAGCACCATCACCGCCGCCAGATAAATGCAAATTGTCCCAATTGTCATCACCGCCCCCAGGCTCTTGATTCCCTCATGCCGCGCCAGCAGCCAGAAAAATCCGAAGCTGCCGGACGTGATCATCGCGCACAGCAATAGCGCCCGATCGCTCGTGTCCCATCTGCGCCAGACTCGCCGCGGATATTTGCAAGCCTCGAGATATCGGTGCACCATGAACACGCCATATTCATGCCCCGCCCCGATCAGGATCGGCAGCCCGAAGAAATTGGCGAAATTCCAGCTCATTCCGCGATATCCCATCACCGCCAATAGCATCGGCAGCCCCAATCCCAGCACGCTGATGGCCGCCAACGTCGGGCCGATGCGCCGGAAATCCAGCAGAACCAAAAAGAAGATCAGCGCCAGCGCATAAGCCGTCGCATGGAAAAACGCCAGGCGGATCGCCCCGGTCGTGTGATAAACATCCGATGCGATTCCGGTCACCGCCGGCGCTCCCGGCACGCCGGCGACCGCCTTTTCCACCTGCGTCACAAATTCATCCAGAAACGCCCGGTACCACAAATCCGCCTTGGGATAAATGTACAGCGCGTAAGTCCCGTCGCTGCTCACCAGATGGTCGCGCAACTCCGCCGGCACCGCCTGCATGTCCAGCGGCCCGGGATGAAATTTCTCAACCATGTCCCTCAATTCCCCGACGAACACATCCTGCCATTCAGAAAGCCGCGCCGCCGCGTCCGGCGTGCTCTGAATCAAATCCGCAAACTCCAGCAGCGGACCCGCCGCATCGTGCTTGGCCGCCGACGACCCGGCCGCAAAATGATCCGCCAAAGTCCGCGCCTTCCGCGCGATGGTCGCCAAATCCGCCGCATCAATCTTCTCCGGCGTCACGAAATTCACCGCCGGCAATTCCGACCCGTGCGCCAAAAGCCACTGCCGATTGTCCTCCGCCGTCAGCACGCTCTCCGTCGAGGCCACCGTATCCAATCCCGTTACCGCGTTCCGCACCTTGCGTAGTTCCGCCGTATCCTTCGACAGCACGACCGCCGACCACGTCTGCAACGTCCGGATCAACTCCACCGATTGCAATCCGGGAACCTGCAATTGAATGAGCCCGGGATTGAAATGCGTCAATTTCGCATACGGCGCCACCGCGGCCATGACCAGTAGCCACGCTCCCGGCAGCAGCAGGCGTCCAATTCCCCCCATCCGCCGCCGAGGCGCAGGATAGCGCTTCTGCGCCTCAAGCGGCCTCAGCTTCGGCGGCCGCAAAATCAAAATCGCCGGCAGCGCCGTATAACCCGCCAGTAGGCACAAGAGCAATCCCCCTCCGGCGATGACGCCCAGATTCGCCGCTCCCCTAAAATCAGTCAGCGTCGAAGCCAAAAATGCCCCCGCCGCGCCCAGGCAAGCCGTGTTGATCGGCGCCCCCACATGCTTAAACACGCGCCACCCAGACCGCCTCCGGCCGGGGGTAGCGCCGCGCCTCCAGCCGATAGCGCGTCAGGATTTGCACCAGATAATCCATTCCAATCCCGATCAGCGCGATCAAAAAAACCAGCGAGAGCAAATTGAGCTGTCCCACCGCCACGGTTGCCCAACCGAAGCTCCAGCCGATCCCGATCCCCAGGGCGATCTCCGCCGCGAGCGCCAGCCACAGCGACCGCAGCATCAGCGCCATTGCGATGAAGACCGCCACGATCGCGCACGCCTCGGCGTGATGCGAATCGATGTCCGTCGCCCGCATCTCGTCCGCCTCCAGCGCCGGACGCCCCGTCACGCCGATCTCAAACTCGCTATACGGCGCCGCCGCCGCAATCGCCGCGTCGCGGATCGTGTCCACCTCATGCGTCACGGCCGTCAGCGAATCGTGCTTTGGCTGGGGGTAAACGCCAGCCAGGATTCGCCACTGAGAATGATCGTTTTGGTTAAACGTGTAGTAGTACCCCATCTGCGAAGGATCGGTGGCGCTCAGGTTCACCAGATCGACCACTCCGTCCGCGACCCGCAGCGGCCGCGACCGGTCCTTCAGCGCTCCCACCCAGTTCTGCGCCAGCGTCTGCACGAACGCCGCCGTTTGATCATCCCGGTGCAAATCCGTCGCGGATAAGAATCGCTCCAGCGGCGAATGCCCCATTTGCGAGATCGGAAACCCGGGCTTCTCGCCCCAGAATTTCGCCAGTGGAATAAGCTGCTGCGCTTGCTTCAAATCCTCCGGCAATTTTGCCGGGTCCTCGAACAAAATTCCCTGCCGGCCCAGCTTGTCCAGCGGCACCCGGCATTGCGCCAGCCGAACCACGTCCGGCATGTCGTTCAGCTTCCGCGTCACCGCGTCGGCGACGCCCGTCCACCGGGGCAGCGTCGGCCGGCCAAACTCCGGCCGCGGCTCGATCACAATATAAACCGCCTCGCTCTCCGGGAATTGATGAATGAAATCCAGATAATTGGCGAAGAACCATTCCTTCGGCGAGAAAAGCTGGTTTTGATCGGTTGAGATTCGCAGGAAACTGACCGCCACCGCCACCGATGCCGCCAGCGTCAGCACCACCGCCACCAGAATCAGTCGCGGATGTCTTGCGACGAACAGGACACCCGTGAGCAATCGGCGCTGCAATCCCATGTTTGGAGAACGGACGTCAGGCGAGAATGGCTCGCTTCGCCAGCCCGGTTACCGTATCCCAGGCCGCCCCGGGAACACGCTGGGTATCCGCCAGTACATCATCAATCCCGCCCAGGAACCAGTCCAGATCGTCCGCGCCGATTATCATCGGCGGCAGGAACTTGATCACCTCCGTGTGATACCCCGCCACCTGCGTCAAAATCCGATGCTTGCTGAGCAGCGGAATGATGATCATCTGCCCAAACACCCCGAAGTTCAGCCGGTGCAGCATATCCCACGCCATCTTCAGCTTCAGCGAAGACTCCGGCCGCGCAAAGTCGATCCCAAACATCAGTCCCTTGCCGCGCACGCCCGACACAAATGGGCACGCGTCGGCGATCGGCCTGAGCCGATCCATGACATAATCCCCCATTGCCGCGGCGTTCTCCACCAGCTTTTCCTCTTCCATAGTCCGGATCGTCGCCAGCGCCGATGCCATCGCTAAGTCGTTCTGCCCAAAGGTGTTGGAGTGAACCACGCAGCGTTCCATCGAATCGAAAACCGCGTCCATAATCCGCGGCCGCGTCACCAGCGCCACCACCGGCGCATATCCCCTGAAAGGCTCTTGGCCACGCAAATCATATCCGGCTCGACCTCCGGCCAATGCTGATAGGCGAACCATTTCCCCGTCCGTCCCATCCCCGATTGCACCTCATCGACGATCAGCAAACTCCCGAATTGCCGGCATAGCCGTTGCGCCTCGGCCAGATATCCCTCCGCCGCGACTTCGCAGCTTTTCCCCTGCACCGGCTCGACGATAAACGCCGCCGCCTGTTTCTGGGATAGCTCTCTTTCCAGCGCCTCCAGATCGTTGAACGGAATCTTTCTTCCCCCCGGCGCCAATTCCCCGAACCGCTCCCGGAAAAACTCCGCCCCGTTCACGGAAAGCGATCCCAAAGTCAGCCCATGAAACGCGTGATCGCAGAAAACGATATCCTGCCGCCCGGTAAAACACCTGGCGAATTTAATTGCCGCCTCGACCGCCTCGGTTCCGCTATTGGTGAAGAAGACGCGCGAGAGGTCGTCCGACGTATGTCGAACCAGCGCCTCCGCCGCCAGGCCGCTCAGCAGCGAGCAATCCATGCGCCACCAGATTCGGCCGATCCATCTCCAGCAGTTCCTTGATGACCGCCTTGATCTTGGGATGATTTCTCCCCAGCGCAAAGACGCCCCAGCCGGTGAGCAGATCGAGATACTTGTTCCCCTCTTCGTCCCACAAATAGCACCCCTGCCCGCGCACGTAGTTCCGCTCGAAGTCGATGGCCCGCAGCATCCGCACAAACGCCGGATTGAGATGCTTTTCATGCAACTCATACCCGCGTCCGCGGTTTTGCTCCAGCCAATCGTGTAAAGGGTGATCCATAGGATACGACCAAGCGGCAATTGCGAGGGACGTGCCGCCCGCTCGGAAGCGATTCTATGGAAGCATAAGCACGAATCAACGTCAGAAATGATGACCAGGGCCGCTCACCCGGGGCCGGCCTTGCCCCCAAACTGCCCGCCGAGTACGTTTCCCGCCCGTGAACGTATCTGCCGCTATTTCTTCGCTTAACACTCCCGGGGCCGCGGACCTCCTACCTCGCGCCAACGTCGCCCTGCACAAGGCCCAAAAGGCCCTTCTCGATAAACAGGACGCCGACGGCTTCTGGGTCGGCGAACTTCAGGGCGACAGCATCCTCGAATCCGAATACATCCTTCTCAAATTCATCCTCGGCCAGGAATCCGATCCCCGCCTCGAAAAAATCGGCAAATACCTACATTCCCTCCAAACCCCCGAAGGTGGCTGGTCCCTCTTCCCCGGCGGACCCCCCGATCTCTCCGGAACCGTCAAAGCCTATTTCGCCCTAAAACTCCTCGGCCACGATGCCAATTCGCCTTACATGCGCGCCGCCCGCCAAATCGTCCTCAAATCCGGCGGCGCGGAAAATGCAACAGCTTCACAAAATTCTACTTCGCCGCCCTGGGCCAGATCAGTTACGACTCCTGCCCGACCATCCCACCCGAAATCGTCTTCTTCCCCAAGTGGTTTTATTTCAATCTCTATCACGTCTCCGCCTGGACCCGCACGATGATCTTGCCGCTCGGACTGGTGACCACGCTCCGCTACACGCGCCAGGTTCGCACTGAACTCGGAATCCCCGAACTCTATCTCGATCGCGAAGCCGCCAATCGCCTCGGTCCCAAACCGCACGGCTTCCCCCGCAACTGGAATGAAATCTTCCTCCGCGTCGATCAGCTTCTCAAAGTCTACGAGGGAGCTCCCCTCCAGGCGCTGCGCGAAAAAGCCATTGAGCGCGCCATGAAATGGATTATCGAGCACCTTCAGGACTCCGAAGGCCTCGGCGCGATCTTCCCCCCGATGGTCTACGTCCTGATCGTCTTCCGCGCCATGGGCTACCCCGACGATCACCCCCTCGTCCGCGACGCCCACAAACACCTCGAGGATTTCTTCATTGAAGAAGGCGATACCATTCGCATCCAGCCCTGCTTTTCGCCGGTCTGGGACACCGGCCTGGCCCTGCACGCCCTGGCCGAGGCCGGCATCTCCGCCGATTCCGAACCCGCCCAGCGCGCCACCCGCTGGCTCCTCGATATAGAATGCCGTCTTCCCGCCGACTGGGTCCGCAATTGCCCCGGCGTCGAGCCCTCCGGCTGGTATTTCGAATTCAAAAATCCCCACTACCCCGACGTCGACGACACTGCCGCCGTCACCATGGCCCTGCGCCGCGCCGGCGGAAAAGCCTCCGAGCCCGCCATCCGCCGCGGCGTCGATTGGCTCCTGGCCATGCAAAATTCCGACGGCGGTTGGGCCGCCTTCGACCGCACTGTCTCCCGGCCCATCCTCGAAAAAATTCCCTTCGCCGATCACAACGCCATGCAGGACCCAAGCTGCCCCGACATCGCCGGCCGAGTCCTGGAAAGCCTCGGCCATCACGGCTATCGCACCGATCATCCCCTGATTCGCCGCGCCGTCGATTTCATCCGCCAAGGGCAAGACCCGCGCGGAAGCTGGTGGGGCCGCTGGGGAGTCAATCACATCTACGGCACCTGGCAAATCCTGACGGGTTTAAAAAATGTCGGCGAAGACATGTCCGCCCCCTACATCCAAAAATCCGCCGCCTGGCTCCGCTCCGTCCAAAAACCCGACGGCTCCTTCGGCGAAACCGCACAAAGCTACGAGGACGCATCGCTCATCGGCCAAGGCCCCAGCACAGCCAGCCAAACCGCCTGGGGCGCTATGGCCCTATTGGCCGCCGCCGGCCCTCACGATCCTGACGTCCACCGCGCCCTCGAATGGCTCATCGCCCACCAGGGAAGCGACGGCAACTGGGAAGAAAACTGGTACACAGGCACGGGTTTCCCGAAAGTCTTCTACCTTAAATACCACCTCTACAGGCTGTATTTCCCCCTGACCGCGTTGGCAAGATTTAGACGAATGCTGAACGCGGTCTGATACAATCATCGCGTGCCCCGCAGAAATTCCAAAAAGCTCGTACCGGCCTCGCGGCTCGGCAAGAAGCTCAGCAGTGGTAAGGGTTCCGCCGTTGAGATTTATACCGATGAGCGCGTCGCCGAATTTTTATTGAACAACTCGGTAAATAAAAAGGATTACGCGCTGGCAACGAAGCTCGTCGAGAAGATGGGGCTGGACCCGCGCAAAATCGATCACGACCCTCAGGGATAATCCTCAATCCAGCTTCTCCGGCTCCAGCCGGATATTCTTTTCCCCCGCCGCCTTCTTCTCCTGATATTTCTTCACCCAGGTCTCAAAGCTCTTCCCCGCCGCGGTGTCCTTCCCCGTGAAAGCCAGTCGCGCGATGTCCGAATAGTTCACGGCCACCTTCTCATCCCGATCCTTGGGAAACAATCGCACCGACGACTCGGCCAATGTTTTCCCCGTCCGGCGATCGAAGATGTACCCCTCGATCGTCGTCCCATCTTTCAAAGTGATCGTCACATCCCCGCGATAGTCGAACGCCTTCTCCAGCGCCAGCCGAATCTCCTCATCCGTCGCGACGGATGGGATCCACCCCTCGAGATTTTCGTGCACGAACCCCGGCGCAACTTCAATCTCATCAGCGTTAAACGGACGTGCTTTGGTTTCCTGTGGCATACGGCAGTTTCAGTTGCTTAGTATCGCTAAAAGGCAGATCAAGCCGCTCTACCGGCTCGACACTTCCACTTCCCTCTTCGCGGCCGTCCCCCCGATCGTGATCGGCACCAGCTCCTCATGCGGCCCCGAGATCGGCTGATCCAGCAGCTTCATCGCCCCCTCATCCGCATACGTCCCGCCGAACAGCGTCGCCTTGGCCGCGCGAACCAATCCGAAGAACGACCCAAACGTGTCATCCACCGCGCTCGCCTCATACCCGCTATGCACCATGCAATTCGCACAGCGCGGATTCCCGCTCTCCGTCCCGTAATTTTCCCACTGTGTCGATTCGAGCAATTCCTGGAACGTCTCGGCATACCCGTCCTGCAACAAATAGCACGGCTTCTGCCATCCAAAAATGTTATACGTCGGCATCCCCCAAGGCGTGCACGCATACGTCCGCTTCCCCATCAGGAATTCCAGGAACAGCGGGCTCTGATTGAATTTCCATTTTTTCGACCGGTTGCTCAAAATCGACCGGAACAGTTTCCGCGTCCGCGCCCGGCCAAGAAAGTGCTTCTGATCCGGAGCCTTGTCGTAGCTATACCCCGGCGAAAGCATCATCCCCTCGACCCCCAGTTCCATCATTTCGTCGAAAAACGCCCGCACGCTCTTCGGATCGGTCCCGTCGAACAGCGTCGTATTTGTCGTCACGCGGAACCCGCGCTCCACCGCCTGCTTGATCGCCACCAGCGCGATGTCGAACCCGCCTTCCCGGCAAACTGAAAAATCGTGGTGCTCTTTCTGCCCGTCCATGTGCACGCTGAATGTCAGATATTTGCTCGGCGTGAACAAATCCATCTTCTCTTTTAAGAGCAAAGCATTCGTGCACAGATAGATATATTTCTTCCGATCCACCAAACCCTTCACGATCTGGTCGATCTGCGGATGCAAAAGCGGCTCCCCGCCCGGAATGCTCACCATCGGCGCCCCGCACTCCTCAACGGCCTTAAAGCACTGCTCCGGCGTCAGATTTTTCTTCAGAATATGAGCCGGATACTGAATCTTCCCGCACCCGCGCAAGCCAGATTGCACCGGAAAAGCGGCTCAAGCATCAAAACCAGAGGATATCGTTTTCGCCCGGAGAGCTTTTGCTTCAAAACGTACGAAGCAACCGTCCACATTTGCGAAGCTGGTACAGCCATAACGGGCACGGAGCATACCGCAGGGTGCCCGAAAGATACAATACCGCTAATTTCCCCCCCTCTTATCCCCTCCCTCAGTACTCTGGGGGAGGGCAAGGGAGGGGGTTTTCATCGACAGCGGAAACCGCGTGCCCACATGGCCGAGCGTAAATGGCTAATTTTGACCGCCCTGGCCATGGAAGCCAAAGCCGTCGCCAGGGTCCTCCATCGAATTGATGGCGCCGATCTCCAGATCGTCGGCCCCAAAGGCCGCGGACTGCGCAGCCAAATGCTAATCGGAACCCGAGGCGTCATCCTCGCCGGCTTGGGCGGCGGACTCGACCCCTCCCTAAAAATCGGCGATATCGTCTGCGACTCCCCCGACCCCTCCGCCTGGCCAAAGCTTCCCTACCGCTGGGGCAAAATCCACTGCGCCGCCGACGTCATCGAAACCCCCGCGAAAAAAAAAGAGCTGTTCGAGACGACGGGTTCGCTGGCTGTCGATATGGAGAGCGAAATCGTCCTGCAAAAAACCCAGAACGCGAATGTCCCCATCCTGATCATCCGCGCCATCAGCGACGTAGCCGATGAGGAATTCTCCCCCGAAGTTTTCGAATGGGTCGATGAAGACGGCCGCGCCAGCCCGGCCCGCGCCGCAAAAAGCATCGCCCGTCACCCGGCGCTCCTCACCCAGGCCATCCGCCTGGCCCGGCAATCCAATCAAGCCGCCAAGGCCATGGCGGAAGCGGTGCGAGTGACGCTCGACAAATTAAATTCCTGATGGGCGCTCGCGGCGATTTACATCACCGTTCGCCGTCGCCGCGCCAGCAGAGCCAGTGAACTGATTCCAAGCAGCCCAACCGTTCCCGGCTCGGGCACCAAAATAATTGTTTCAGGATTCGCAATCGCGCCCGTGTAGGCGTAGGTGCCACTATTGTTTGGGTCCAGGTCGAATCCGCCGATGGAGGCGCCCGGTCCGTTCCCAAACGTCCCGGTGAGGTCGTCGCTCTTGGTACTGGGGTAGTTGTAATTCGCCAGTACGTAGGTGTTGGGCGTGTTTGTAGTGATTGTGATGGAACCAATCTCGATGTCCCCATTCGCGTCGGGGACCGGCCCACTCGCGGCGAATACCGACACGACTTCCGCCAGGCCTTGGAACGTCGAACTGTCTTTGCCGGACATGTTGCTGAATCCGCCTGCGAAGTTCGAGCCATTGCCGGTCACGCTCGCAGCGACGGACGTGAGCGTTCCGCTTCCCGTGTTACTCGTTTGCGTGACTGAGAACGCGGCCCCGACTAATCCGCCGTCGGCCGTGATCAGCGAAGTGCTGCCGCCAGTGAGTTGCTCATGCAGATAAATCGGGATGGTGAGCGGCATTCCGGGCGTAAAAGAGTACTCCGTCACCGGAGAGTTTCCGGCATAGGTCGTGTACTCGTATGTAATTGCCGCCTTGGCACTAGCGGCGACTACCAATGCCACAGCCGCCGCCGCGGCGCGTAAAAAAAAGCTTAAGCTCAACTTGTGCATTTTCCCTCCGCAAATTTTAGGTGAAAGGAAGGCCCGTCCGCTGCTACACGGGTAGACCAAGGGGTAAATTATCATATGAGCCCTCAACAATTATTAAGTTTGCGTTTTTTCCCGCTGTAAGTCGCATCGCCCGCCACCCGGCGCTTCTCACCCAGGCCATCCGCCTGGCCAGACAACCCAACCAAGCCGCCAAAGCCATGGCGGAAGCGGTGCGAGTGACCCTCGACAAATTAAATCCCTGAACCGCCTCTTTCCCCCCCCTCCACCTGTACTCAGGGGGAACACTCCCTGTCCCCTCCGCCAGTTTCGGCACGATGGGAAGGGGTTCATCAGGTGCCCCATCCGCAAACGGCTCATCCCCACCCAAAACCGGCCGGCCAACCGCCCCCGAATCGGACGGGGTTCTTCACATACGAGCCGGCCCGTCCCGCTCGGCAAGGAAATTATTCCCGAAAAAATTCTTCATCCCGCTCTTTCCCGCGCTCAAAGCTTTTTTCAAACTTGCCGGCAATGTAGCCATAAGCTACAATGAGAATCGGGTGTGGAAGATCGAATATAGCCGATCGTCGCTGCGGGCCTTGCGAAAGATTCCGCGAAATGCGGCGGAGACGATCCAGAAAAAGATTGTTGCCCTGGCTGCCGACCCGTATGCGCCCAACAATAATGCCGCGCAACTACAGGGAAGATCCGGATTCCGGCTGCGGGTCGGCGACTGGCGTGTGTTATACGAACTGACAGAGAAGCAATTGCTCGTATTGGATATCAAGCCGAGAGGAGGCGCCTATCAATGAAGCCGCAAATCATAGAGCGCAAAGGCCGTCAATTCGCCGTTGTGCCGCTAAGGGATTTTGAGCAACTCAAACACGATGCCCGCATGCTCGACGATATCCGGGCTTACGACGCGGCCAAAAGCCGCAACGAGGAGGCGTTTCCATCCGAAGTGGCGAACAGGCTGGTGGCCGGCGAGAATCCGATTCGAGTCTTCCGTGATTATCGCGGTCTCACGCAGCAGCAGCTTGCCAAGTTGGCGAAGATCGCTCGGGCATATCTCGCCCAGATCGAAGCGGGTCGCAAACAGGGCTCCGTATCGGTGCTTCGAGCGATCGCCAAGGCTTTGAAGTTGGATTTAGATGACATCGTGGACTGAAATGAGTCGCCGGATTTGGGTGGGAGTCGTGAAGTCGGTGGGGTTGGATCGCACGGTTGAGACCGCATAGAGCATTTCCCAAATTAAACTAGCGGCTGGCGGTAACCGCAATGGCGGAAAAATCCCGCGGCATCTTCGGTCGTAACGGCGTCCATTGCCGCGAACACAGCCCGGACCAAGGTGTCGAACGTTCTGGGCTCCGCCGAGCGGATCAGTTGCTTCGCTTTGCTCCACATCATCTCGATCGGATTCAAATCCGGCGAGTAGGGTGGCAGCAACCACAGTTCGCAGCCGGCGGCTTCGATCAGGCGTCGCACTTCTGAATGTTTGTGCGGCTGCAAATTGTCCATCACCACGATGTCCCCGCTTCGCAGGCTGGGCACGAGCGCTTCACGCACCCAGGCGACAAAAACATCGCTGTCCATCGCCCCTTGAACAATCGCGCCGGCGGTCGCGCCGTCGAGCCGAACCGCGGCGATCATGGTGGTCGTGCTCCAGTGTCCGGCCGGGGTCTTGCACAACAACCGTTCGCCGCGGCCGCACCGGCCACGCAATCGGGTGAAGTTCGTCTTGGCCCCGGATTCATCCACAAAAACAAGACGCTCGGGATCGACGTCCTTCAGCCGCCGACGCCACTGCGTCCGCGCGGCGGCGACGTCGGGCCGATCCTGCTCGGACGCGTGGAGAGACTTTTTTTAAAGGAGAGGCCCAGCTTCCTGAGCCAACGGTCGACCGTCGACAGCGACACGTCCAGCGCCAACTTCTCTTTGATCTCGTTGAGCGTGGCATCCGGCCGGGCGGCCACGAACCGACTCAAACGAGTCTTCAACTCGCCGGTCAACTTCCCCTTGCGGCCACGAAGATGAAGCAGCGGTTCGGCCGTCCCCCGTTCACGTTCATCCTGTCGCACGCGGCGGACGGCCGACTCGCATCGGCCGAAGATCGCGGAAATCTCCTTCGTGCCTTTGCCGGCACGATACGCCGACATGATCCATCGACGGGTCAGAGCGGTTTGCGATGCCATGGCAACCTCCTTGTTGAATCGGAGATTAGCAAAACAGCATCGATGGCGCTAGTTTAAAATGGGAAATGCTCTAGCCGTGGCATTAGCGACCGTTCTCGCGCGGAGGCCATCCGCGCCGCCAGGTGATCCGATCAAAGCACCGAAGGCCGCGGCTGAAGCGGTACGGCATCATTCGCGACGCGGACAATCCGCCGATACAGAAGGATAGGCGGAATTCCGACCCCGCCAAGTAAGCGCACTACCCCCGAACCTCCCACTCGTATTGATATAACTATTTATTTAACGAACACTTAAGTAGAAATAATCGCGCCCCCACAATTTCAAAAGCGCTTACTTTTGTACCCTCTTTAACCGCTGGCAAGCAGATCAATGCATCGCAGACAACGGCCACTCCGGGTCCGCCATCGGCGTCTGGACCGCCGGGCTCAGCGGGACGGCACTATTCAGGAAGACATCCCAATCGACTTTGAGGCCCGGCCGGGTCGCGATGAACTGCAACCAAGCCGCATAGTAGCTCCTCAGAAAGAACGTCTTATCCGCAAAGTCCGCAGCCTGGCGCATTCAACAGCTCGTTCTGGGCCGTCGCCTCCTGAAGCTGCTTTTCCAGGCTGTCGACGCGGGCCGACAGTTCCGCCTTGCGGTCCTGGGCGGCCTTTAGCTGGGCCAGGGTGTCCTTATACAACTTCTGCAATTGATCGGGCTTAACTTCATCCTGTCCCCGTGCCATCGCCGGCCAGGCCAGCAGGGCCATCATTATCCCAATGCAAACGCGTCGCATAGTCATCCTTTGCCTTGAGGGTCCGTTTCCCATTTTAACGGTAAACGTGCGGCGTTTGAATCCGTCCTAATATGGAAAGACAAGTTGCTAGGGCCTGTCTGATGAATCCAAAATCCTGAAATAGCGACGGATCATGGCGAGCTTGGCCATGGCCTGAAAGTTCACCGCCAGTTTCTCGTAACGCGTGCCCAGGCGGCGATTCTCCTTCATCCAATTCACGCAACGCTCCACCACGTTCCGTCGGCGATACGCCTTGCGATCAAAGTTCTCCTGCGGCGGCTGATTCGATTTCGCCGGGATCACCGCTTGGATTCGGTGGCGACGCAGCCATCGCCGCACATTTCCGTAACTGTATCCCTTGTCGCCCGCCAGCCTCCTGGGGCGACGACGGCGGCGACCGATGCGCATCGCGTTCATCACCGGCTCCACGTACCGGCTCTCGTGGCATTGGCCGGCGCTGGCCTCGACGGCGAGCGGAACTCCCTGGCCGTCAGTAACCAGGTGGAGCTTGCTGCCCCACCCGCCTCGGCTGCGGCCCAACGCGTAATCCGCCGGTTCTTCCGGGGCGGTTTTGATTTTCTGGCTCCGGCGGCGGATCGACTGGCTCGCACATTGGTGCCGTCGATGCACCACAGGTCCCAGTCGATTCGTCCTTGCTTGTCCAACCTCATCTGCAGCCGCTGGAGGATTCGATCAATCGTTCCGTCCTTTCTCCAGCGGTTGAAGCGGTCGTAGACGCTTTGCCATCTGCCGTAACGTTCGGGCATCTCGCGCCATTGAGCGCCCGAGTGCAGAATCCAGAACATGCCGTTGAGCGTGGTGCGGTGGTCGTTCCACTGCCCGCCGCGCTTGCCGTTGCCGGGCAGCAGATCGCC
Organism: uncultured Phycisphaerales bacterium; assembly: GCA_963844715.1. GTDB lineage: Bacteria > Planctomycetota > Phycisphaerae > Tepidisphaerales > Tepidisphaeraceae > UBA1161. The sequence continues at coordinate 450,017 of CAWJPJ010000008.1, forward strand.
GATCAACTCGTACTGCTCATCCGTGAGCTCATAACGTCGCATCCGTGACACCTCGTCTGAAAACCGCTATTTATAACCAAAAGCGATTCATCAGACAGGCCCTAGTTGTTAGTTGCTGGTTGCCAGTAAAAGGCAATTCACTAGCAACTGGCAACTAGCAACTGGCAACCAGCATCTATGATCACCTTTCCCTGCCGATGCGGCCATCAATTCAGCCTTCCGGACGACATGGCCGGGAAGGAGATTCAGTGCCCAAAATGCGGCCTGTTGCGCGACATTCCCAAAATGGGAGATCTCGATAACGTCGATCCCGACGGCACCTACAAAGTCTCTGAAGTCGCCCCCAATCCGCACGAACTGGACGAAACCGCCAGGCTTTTCAGCCGCAAGAAAGCCGACGCCGAAGGCCGGGAACTCGATCTTCGTTATCCGGCGCAGCCGAATCGAAAGGTCGAGGAAATTCCGCTCGCGGAAGATGAGCCGCCCGCGCACCCGCGTTACGATCCGGAAACGGGCGAATTGGTGAAGCCGATCGAGCTTGCGCCGAGCGAAGACCCGGTGAATCCCGCGCTGGTGCCGATGGCGCGGCCGATGTTGCACTACGCCACCGGCGAAAACGCCCGCCCTTCGATTCATATCCTGGCGCCCTGCGCCTGCTTTTTGATCCCGTGAACGTCGTCACAATGTTCTTCGTGCTCCTCGTGCACGCGGCGGCTCTGGAGGTCTTGGCGTTTCCGTTGCCGCAGCTTGGGCTTTTGTTTCTTCCGATCGCCCTGGGCGCCGTATTTCTGTCGGCGGCGCACTTCGCAAATGTGATCGAGGAAACCGGGCCGGAGGATCGCGACGAATTGCCGCGATTCTTGCGCGATTTAAATTTCGCGGAGGACATCTGGCTTCCCTTCTCGCGCTTCGCGCTGGCGGTGATCTATTGTTTTTTGCCCGCGCTGATCGTCGTGCGATTGCCGCTGCCGCTCGGAATCGCTGAGCCGTTCGCCCTGGCGCTGGCGGCGCTGGGAACTTTTATTTTTCCCGCCGTTCTGCTCACCAGCGCAACCAGCGGAACCGTGCTGAATTTGCGCCCCGATCGCCCGTGGCGAATGATCGGAATCCTCGGCGTAAGATATTTTCTGCTCGTCGCGGTATTCATCGCCACTTTGATGGTTTACCTCGTCGGCATGATCGGCGTGTCGCGATTGGCAATAAAAGGATTTCCCCGATTTCTCACCGATTGGCCGCAGAATTATCTCCTGCTCATCGCCGGAATTTATCTCGTCCATTATTTTTGCTGGACGCTCGGATTAATCTGGCGCGGCTGGCACAAGGAATTTCCGTGGGTTCTGCAATATTATCACGCGCCGCCGCCGGTGCTTCCGTCGGGGCCGCCGGGGGTTACGGCTGGGCCGGGCGCTGATCGTAGCTATACAGATTATCGTCCCGGGTGAGGTATTGTCCGTCGGGGCCGGCGCTGAAGAAGAACCACCCCTTGGTGTCCATGCCGACGGCGGGGTGCATGTGCGCCATGAAGACGATGGGGCTCCCCCAGGCGTCGCGGACATAGACCTGATCATAATTGGCCACCGAAAGATCGCTCACGCGGCCGTTGAGCAGGCCCTGGGAATTCAACAGGCGGACGAAGGAGCGATTGTTGACCATGGCGGCTCCCTCGAGGGCGGTTTCGGAGGGGAGCGGGCGCGAGTTGTCGATGAAGGGGGAGATGGCCTGAAGAGAATCGTTGTTGAGCTGCATGTAAATTGCCATCGCCTGATCCAGGCGGTGCAGGATGTCCTTGGTGAGTTGATCGGAAGCGCTCAGGCGGACGTGACGGGCGAGGCTGACCATCAGGCCGAGAAGGATGATGAGCACCGCGACGGTGGTCATCATCTCGACGAGTGTGAATCCCGCCCGACGGCGGGCGGGCTCTAGCATGGGATCAGTGGTGGGTTGGCGCGGAGACGGCCTGGATCAGGCTCACCATCGGCATGAACAGGGCGACGACGATGAATCCGACGATCACGCCGAGGACGACGACCATGATCGGCTCAAGAATGCTGATCAGCGAGCCGACCAGCACGTCCACGTCGCTGTCGTAGTTGTCGGCGACTTTCATGAGCATCTTGTCCAGGTCGCCGGTCTCTTCGCCGACGTCGATCATGTTGACGACGATGGCGTCGCACACCTTGGTGGCGCGGAGGGGATCGGCCATCGATTCGCCTTCGCGGATGGCGTCGTGCACCTTGGTCAGGGCGCGGGCTGTAGACTTCGTTGCCGCAGGTTTCCTTGGTGATGTTGATGGCGTCGAGAATCGGCACGCCGGCGCTGATGAGCGTGCCCAGCGTTCGGGTGAAGCGGGCGATGGCGGTCTTGCCGAGAATGTCGCCCATGATGGGGATTTTCAGCAAGATCTTGGTCAATGACGCATTTGCCGCCCTCGCTCATGCGGATCAGCTTGATCAGCGAGGACGATGGCGATAGGCGAAAACGAGGACATACGCCCAGCCATATTCGGGGCCGAACCAGTAGCTCATCGCCATGAGGAGCTTGGTGGGCGGCGGAAGTTCGGCGTGGAAGTCCTTGAAGATGCCCTCGAACTTGGGGATCACGAAGATCATGATCATGGAGACGACGCCGACGGCGATGCGTGATGACGACGGCGGGATAGATCATGGCGCCGATGACTTTTTTCTTGAGCTTGGCGGCTTTTTCCATGAAGTCGGCCAGACGGGCGAGGATCAGGTCGAGCACGCCGCCCGCTTCGCCGGCGTTGATCATGTTGACGTAGAGCTTGTCGAAGGCCTTGGGGTATTTGCGCCATGGCGTCGGAGAGGGTTCCGCCGCCTTCGACTTCGTCGCCGACGCCGCCGACGATCGCCTTGAGCAAGCCGGGCTTCTGCTGCTGCTCGAGAATCTGGAGGCTGCGAAGGATGGGCAGGCCGGCGTCCTGAAGGGTGGAGAGCTGGCGGGTGAAGGTGACGAGCTGCTTGCGGGGCACGCCGCCGATGGAGATCGGCATCTTCCGTTTCTTTGGAGCCACGGACTCCACGGCGGCGGCACTGGCGGCGCCCTTTTTCTTGCCCTGCTTCTTGGCGGACTTTTCCTTGACCTTGGTGGGGAAGTAGCCCTTGCCGCGGATTTTGGCGATCGCCTCTTCGCTGCTGGCGGCCTCGACCTCGTCCTTGACCTCCTGGCCGGAGGAATTCATCGCTTCATAGGCAAACAGGGGCATGGGGCTTCTCCATGGATTACGACTTTGTTGGAATTATACGCCGTGTCTAGGCCGGCGTGTAATCCTTTGCAAGGACGTATTAACCAGCCGGACCTTTCATCGTTCATGGGTTGAAAATCTCGCCAAAAAAGGCCCGCATGGCGGCCCAGGAGCGATGATCGGCCGAGGCATTGTACGCGATGTTGGGGATATTGAATTTATCGGCATCGGGGTTGGTAAAGGCGTGATGGGCGCCGCCATAGACGTTGACCTCCCAATCGACGCCTCCTTTGCGCATTTCGTCCTCGAAAGCCGCGACTTGTGCAGGCGGGACGAACGCATCGTCGCCGCCGGTGCAGACGAGGACCTTGCCCTTGATGTTTTTGGCGTCGTCGGGGCGGGTGGTTTTGAGTACGCCGTGGAAGACCACGACGCCGGACAGATCGGCGCCGCTGCGCGCGAGTTCCAGGGCGACGGAACCGCCGAAGCAATAACCGATGGCGGCGATGTGTTTGAGATCGACGCGCGATTCATTTTTAAGTTGATCGAGCGCCGCGGAGGCGCGAGCGCGCATGAGATCGGGGTCATTATAAAAGCGGCTGGAGAGTTGTTGGGCTTGATTGGGATCCTGGGTGACGACGCCTTTGCCGTACATATCGGCGGCGAACGCCACATACCCCAATTTAGCAAGCTGCTGGGCTCGGCTCTTGGCATAATCGTTGAGACCCCACCATTCGGGAAAGATTACCACGCCGGGGCGAACGTCCCGGAATGAATTGTCGTAGACGATAAAGCCTTCTAATTGGTCTCCGCCCTGAGAGTAATCAACCGGTTGAATGACGATGTCCCCGAAAGCCGATATTGAGGCGGCAGATACGAAGAATCAAATCGGAAAAATTGTCCAACGCATGTTTTCCTCGCTTTACGGGTGTCTAATAATTGAAAAGAACATTGAGCCGAAGTAATATGAGTGAACCAACCTTCCGCGGGCATAATTTGAGCAGTTCGATTGCCGCCGCCAACATCGCGACCCCAATCGTTCGACGTCGCGCACGTGATGAGCGGCTCGATTTCTGGCGTGGGCTGTGTCTGATCGACATGGTCCTTGTCCACTTGTACTACCAGAAGGTGCAATTCGGCGCCGTTCTGGGGAACATCGTCGGGAGTTATACCCGTTTCGCGGCCGGGGGATTCATATTTATTTCGGGGATGAGCATCGGCATGATTTTTCTGCCGCGCGCTCAGGATCCCGAACGCCGCATGGACACCTACATCGGGCTGTGGCGGCGAGCGCTATACATTTTGGGAATCCAATATATCAACGCCCTGGGGCAAATGCTGCTGGCGGAATGGGAGGGCAACGGCGGGGTGTATTACAGCGTCTGGCACGTGCTGCGCAATGTTTTGTTTATGCGCGAGGGGGGCGATCTACTGCCGTTCTACATCATCATGATTGCGCTCTCGCCGTTCCTGCTGGAACTGCTGCGGCGCAAATGGGGATGGGCGGTTATCGCGTCGGCCAGTTTGACGGCGTTCATTTACGGATTGAGTCATCCGTGGGCATTATCACTGGCGGCGGCACAGAATTTCCCGCCGATTCTCTGGCAGGCGATCTTCGTGTGCGGGATCATTTTTGCCTCGATATTCAGAAAATATGATGGTCTGGCAACGCGATGGAAGATCGCGGCGGCGGGAGTCGCATGGAGCGCTCTGCGGTTTTGTTCTACGCGGAATACGCTTCAAGCTTTGGCCTGCCGTTCCTGAATCTTCACATGAGCTTCGTCAAAGTGCCGCTCTCGCTGGGCGAAGCGCTCCGATACCTGACGATGATCTTCGGCATCATCGTGGTAACGGACATGATGTGGCGGCGGTTGCTGGCGTCTTCGCCGTTCGCGGAATTCGTTCAGACGCTGGGCGCAAGAGCCTGGCGGTTTATGTCTGCCATCTGTGGGTGGTTGAAGGCGTGGCGCTGCTGGCGTCATACTGGTGGTGGATGGGAGCATGGCAGATCGTGTTGTCGGTGGCGGCGGTGCTCTTCCTGTGGTTCTTCGCCCTCCTGCTGGATTTGCGCACGGCCCCCGCGCGTGTGCGGCCGCAGGGCTTTGCGGTTGCGGGCAATAATTAAGCTGCCGCTATAATCATCCAAGATGCAAGTTCTGCACGGATTAGAGGGCCTCTCCCACGTCCCGCGGCGCGCCGTGGCGTCGGTCGGGAATTTCGACGGCGTCCATCTGGGGCATCAGCATATCCTGCGGACCGCGCAGACGTTTGGCGGATGAGACGGAATCCCGCGCAGGTGGTGATTACCTTTGAGCCGCATCCGAGCACGGTTTTGCGTCCCGATCGCGCGCCGCCGCGGCTGACGCCGCCGGCACTGAAGAATCCCCTCATCGAACAATTGGGCGCGGATTTTCTGGTGGTTCTGGCGCCGGAGCCGCAGGTGCTGAATTTGTCGGCCGAGGAATTCTGGCTGCTCTTGCGCGATCAGGTCCAGGTCTCGCATCTCGTCGAGGGTTCGAGTTTTCATTTTGGAAAGGGCGCGGCGGGGAACGTGGAGACTTTGGCCAAATGGTCGGTCGGGTCGTCGCTGACGCTTCACGTGGTGGAATCCGTGGAGGTTCCGCTGATGGATATGCGGTTGGTGGCGGTGCATAGTTCGCTGATTCGCTTTTTGTTGGATTTCGGGCGGGTTCGGGATGCGGCGATTTGTTTGGGGCGGCCGTACGTGCTGGCGGGGACGGTGGGGCACGGCGCGGCGCGCGGCAGGACGATCGGCATTCGCACGGCGAATTTGCAGATCGAGGGGCAGATGTTGCCGGCTCTTGCCGTGTATGCGGGACGGTGCCGGATCGACGGGCGCGTTTATCCGGCGGCTGTGAATATCGGGGCGACGCCGACATTTGGCCAGACCCAAACGCAAGTCGAGGCGCACGTAATCGGGTTCGAGGGAGATTTATATGGACGGCGGATTGAACTGGAACTGGTCGATTGGCTGCGGGACCAATACAAATTCGCCAATGGCGAGGCCCTAAGGGCACAAATCGGGCGGGATATCGTCCGATGCCTGGAATTGGCGCCTCGCGACCCGACCCGGCCAATCGCCCACGTGCCGCAGGTGACACTGGCGGGTCATACCCCGTAGAATCCCTCCTATGAGCATGGTCCCAATGCCCCCGGAGTTTCCGTTTCTGGACGTCCCCATGCTCCTGGAGACCAGCGAGCCTATGCCTCGGTGGGGCGGGTGGCGGCTGGCAGGGGCGGGGGTGCTCGGGGCGGCGGTTCTGGCGTGGTATTTCCTGAGCCAATCCTTCAGCGGGTCGGGGTCTGATCCGTCTCTGTCACTCTTGCTCAGCGTGGTGATGGCGACCCTGGTCGGCGGTTGGGTTTTTAATGGGCTCATGACGACCCGGGAGTACCGGCGGCAGCAGGAGCAATTGGAAACGATCCAGGAGCTGATCCAACTTCGCCGGTGGGCGGAAGCGGCGCTGGGCGTGCAGAATTTTCTATCGAGCCCGGCCCGGTCTGCCGGGGCGCGCGGGCAGGGGCTGCTTTTCCTGGCGATGGTGCTGCGCGGTACCACCGGTTCGACGACTCAATCATGGTTTACGATCGCATTCTGGACGAATTGGCCCTGGACGACGCGGCGGCGCATTCGGTGAAGCTTGGGCGCGCGATGTCATTGCTTCGGGCCGAGAATCTTTTGGACGCCGACCGCGCCATTGCGGAATTGCGGCGCGATATGCGGCAAGGGGCGGCTCCCAGCGAACTGGCGGCTCTGGCGCTGGTCGAGATGTACCGTGACGTGAAGACCGGGCATCCCACGGAGGCGATCGAGACGTTCAATCTCCGGTTTGCCGACGTACGCCGCACGTTGGGGCATCGGGTCGCCGACGCATGGGCGCTGGTTGCGCGGGCGTACGACATGCAGCAAAGGAACTCCGAAGCGGAATCAGCCTATCGCAATGCGACGCTGCTGGCACCGCTTTCGGAACTGGTCCGGCGGTATCCGGAAGTGGGGGCGATGAAGGATCGGCTGTCCGCGGCCGTCGCGCCGACGGAGGTGCGGTGACCATGCTTCCGGTTGACCTGGCTATTTCTCGATTCCGGCGCGATCTTGCCGTGTCGCGGTTTCTGCGCGTCGCGCTCCTGACGGCGGCGGGATTTTGCATTCTGGGCGGGCCGCTGTTTGGCACGCATGGAAATGAAATGATCCCGCTGGTGGCAATTGGCGCAATCTGGATGCTGCTGAGTTACCGGAGCATGCTTGGAACGCGAATGGCGGCGGATTCACCGTCGCTTATCGCCGCGGGGGAATATGAGCGGGCCGAATCCCATATCGATGCGGCTTTGCGCACGTTTTCCCTGTTTCGAACCGCCAAGCTGCTGGGGCTGCATCACTTGGCCCTGCTGCGGCATGCGCAAAGGCGGTGGCGCGAATCGACGCTATTGTGCCAGGCGTTATTGGCCCAGGGGGGTTCGCCGGGGCTGGCGCGGTCGACGCTGCTGATGATGGCCGACTCGATGCTCCAATTAAACGATTTATCCGGGGCGTTTGCGGCTTTGGGGGAACTTTGCCGGCAGCGCCTGAGCCTCCATGAGGCGTTGGCGCTGCAGCTTTTGCAACTTGATTACGGCTGGCGCGTTGGGGCTTGGGAGCCCATGTTGTCGGGTGTGGGGGCCAAGGTGCAGATGGCGGAATTGATGCCTTCGCTGAATGCCGCCCGCGGCCAGGCATATCTCGCGGTGGCGGCGTTGAAAACGGGACGTCGGGATTTGGCGTTGTGGCTGCGGGCGCGGGCGGAATTGCTCGCGGATTTGCCCGAGATCACAGCCGACCGCCCGGCGCTGCGGGACTTGTTTGCACAGCCATGGTAGCTCCACGACGCGCCGGCCCCTTGCCTGAAAGAGAAGCCTGGCGACAATCGGATTGACTTTACATTAGAGGAACCAAATGAAGCGACGACTGGCGCTGTTGGCGATGATTCTGTCGGGTTTGTGCGCTGCGCGGGCCATGGCGGACGATGCGCCCGTAACGCCGGCGTCTACGGACCCGAACGGATCGGTGGCCCTGGCACAGCGCATGGAGGCATTTGCCCACCAGATGCTGCGGACGGCTGACGTACCGCCGCAGGCGTGGAATCAGAGCGCCGATCTCCTCAAGGCGGCGGTGAAACTTGACCCCGCCGAACCGCGCTATGCCCGTTTGCTGGCCGACGATCTGTTGACGTTGGACGATTCCGCCGGCGCCGTCCAGGTCCTTAAAAATTACACGACCAATCTCAATACCGACGATCAATACGCGCAAATCCAGTTGCTGGATCTCTATCTGGCGCAGATGCAAAGCGCGGATCAGAAGATCGCGTACCTGCGGAACGTGATCGATAAAGACGCGCTCCCCGCGGAAGTTCGCAGCGCCGCGGCCGTGCGGTGCGCCGAACTCCTGGCGGCGCGGCTTCAGACGGATGAAGCGGTCAAAATGCTTGGCGATGCGCTGTCGCTGGACCATCTCAACTCCGCGGCGATGCGCGCCAAGTACGATCTGACGTCGGCGACGGCGTCGCGCCTGAACCGGGTGCAGCAGTTGCTGAACCTGCTGATGGCCTGCCCGTCCGATCCGGGGGTGGCGGCGCGGCTTGCCCATCAACTGGCGGATGCGGCGCTGGTGAACTCCTCGATCGAGCTTTACGGCTATGCCAACAGTCTCTACTCGCTGAGCGGAGTGCGTCCGGACGCGGATTTTGCGATGGGGGCGACGTCGGAGCTGGTTTTGGCCGATCGCGGGGACGATGCGACGGCGCTGATTTCACAATATGTCCAGGCGGTGCCGAGTGACGTCGACGGGTGGCTGCTGCGGGCGACGGTGGCGAAGTATCTGGCGGATCAAAACCCGGTGGACAAGTCGATCCAGGCGGCATCGGTGGATGCGCTGCGGCAGACGTCGATCGCGCTAACCAATTGCCTGTTGAAGATTCGCAACCGCGCGGCGGGGGACACGACGGCGACGACTCAGCCGATGGAATCGGACGCGGCGGCGCCGCTGCCGGATTTATCCGGCGATGCGAGTTTGCTGGAGCGGTCGGGGCGGCCGGAGTTGGCGGATCGATATGTCGCGGCGGCGGCGGCGCTGGCCTGGTACGACCTCTATTTCGCTCATGACGCCGCCGGCGCTGATCCTTTGCTTAACGAGTTGGGAACGCTTTTGGGGGCGCAGGATCCGCTGGTCGCGCGATTACAAGGCTGGCGCCAATATGTGGGGGGCGACCCGGTGGCGGCTTCCACGAAGCTGGTGGCGGTGCAGGGAACGGATCCGCTGGCGGCGCTGGGGCTGGTGCTGATCGACCTGGCCGATCCGCACAAGCACGGCGAAGCGATAGTGAGCGGGAAACGGCTTCTGGCGGGTCATCCGTCGGGGCTGATCGGGGCGACCATTTTCGGGCGCTGAAGAAGTACGATGTGACGCTGGAGGCGCCGCCTTCCACGGAATCGATCACCGAGGCGATGAGTTCGTTTCCAAACGATTTCCTTCAGATCGTTTCTCATCCGCAGTCTTTTTACATCATTCACGCGGAGCCGACGGAATTTACGTTCGATTACGGGCAGCCGGTCCTGGTGCGCGTGACCATCGAAAACATCGGGCAATATGATCTGGCGATCGGGCCTGATGCGGCGCTGCATTCCGATTTGTGGGGAGACGCGACGCTTCGAGGCCTGGAATCGAAGACGTTCGCCGGGGCGGCGTTCGACCGGTTCGGGCAGCGGCTGGTGCTGCCTGTGGGGCAGACGGTTTCGACGATCATGCGCGTGGATGACGGGGAGATGTACAACCTGTTCCGCGACGAGCCGCGGATCGGGCTGACGATCAACATGGGGATCATAACCAACCCGGCGGCGGTATCGTCCGCCGGCGCCGGACAGCCGGCGCTGGGCAGGCCGGGACCATGCGGGTATGGCGTTCAACTTTCGCGGATGATTTTGCGCTCATCGGTGAGCATCGAAACGGGCGATGAGCGGGAGGCGCTGCTCAATAAGCTCCACGACGGCGACGGAGGTGAGAAGATTCGGGTGCTGGACATTCTAACCAACGCGGTGCAGATGATGAGGCGTGATAACACGCCGGGTTCGGGGCCGATCATCGATAAGTTCGTGGCGCACATTAAGCAGGCTACGACGGACGACATGCCGTCGGTTGCCGCCTGGGCACGTTTCTCGCTGATGCTGCTGACAACGGGGGATGATCAGGCTGCCGTGATGACGCAGATGCGGCAGGATACGGCGCACTGGCAAAGCCGCCTGCTGGCGATGGTGGGGCAGTCGATCACGGGCGGGAACGAAGCGGTTCCATCGCAGTTATCCGGCGATCCGGACCCGATTGTGAAGGATTTTGCGATCCAGGCGTCGCAACGGCTTGGGGGGTCTTCGGCGCCGACAACCGAGCCGGCGTCGGCGTCCCCATAATTGACTCTGTCCGCCGCGTACCATAAATCTCTATAAGACTCGAGCGCTGAACCGACAGCGCGGGCGAGTCATGGAGCCTATCTTTGACCGCCCCTTTGTTTCCAACACCGGATCCGCGGAAACAGCCTCGGGTGGGGTTCGTGCAAGATTTCCGGCGATTTTTCGTTCGCGGGCTCGCCGCGGTCCTGCCGACGCTGGTCACCATCTGGCTCCTGCTGTGGGCCTGGGATTTTCTTTGGGAGAATATCGGCCGGCAGATCATCATTTTTATCCGCCAGGCCTGGTACGCGGCGGGGAACCGCGGGTGGATTCCGTTCCAGACGCCGCAATATATTCTCAGCCATCTCGACGAAAACTCCTTCGGGACGCGCGCCCTGGGCGTGGTCTTGTCGATCGTATTCATCTACATCGTCGGGGTATTCGTGGGGAATCTGATCGGGCGCACGGCGTGGGCGCTCGTGGAACGGGGTCTCTTGCGCATTCCGCTGGTTCGGGCGATTTATCCGGCTGTGAAGCAAATTACCGATTTCGTCCTGGCGGATCATTCGCGGCAATTCAGCGGCAGCCGGGTCGTGGCGGTGCAGCCGCACGAGCAGAATATCTGGTCGATTGGTCTGGTAACCAGCGCCGGGCCGTGGAAGCTGGCGGAGGCGGATCCGGAGGAGATGGTGACGGTTTTTGTGCCGTCGACGCCGACAAGTTTTAGCGGATATGTTCTGGTGGTGCCCCGTAAACGGGTGGTGGAATTGCCGATGACAGTGGAAGAGGCGTTTCGACTGCTGGTCAGCGGCGGGGTGATCGCGCCCGAGGCGGAAAAGCTGCTGGGGCATGAGATGCCGCCCGCGTCGCCGGGCAGACATGACGCGGTGGCCCCGGTGCGTTAAGCTTTGCATCGTCGGCGCGGCCTTGCGCGACGATTTGCGGTACAATGAAATACCGATTGGATCCGGGCCGCCGGTCCCATCTTGAAGGAGGTTTGCGTGCTGCTTGTCGTTTCGTCGCGTCATTTGGAAGTAACAGGGCCACTCAAGACTTACGCGGAACAGAAGGCGTCGAAACTGACGCGGTATTTTGACCGGATTCAGGAGATTGAAGTCATCTTCGACACCGCCAAGCAGAAGGCCAGGGTGGAGATGATCGTCCACGCGGAGCATCGGGCCCGTTTTGTGGCGACGTTCGCGCACGAGGACGCATACGCCTGCGTGGACGGGTGCATGGACAAGCTCGAGCGGCAGTTGTCGGAACACAAGAAGAAATATCGGAATCGCAAACACGCGTCCACGGACAAGCGCCAAATGCGGCGCACGGGATAAGGAATTTGGATCGCCGATCGAAAGGTTGCAGTGACCATGAAGTTGAAGGAATTCATCGCGACCGAGGCCATCGTTCCCAGCCTCCAGGCGTCGGATCGCGACGGGGCTCTGAGGGAACTGGTCGAGGCGCTGACGGCGGCGGGATCGCTGCCGGCGGCGGCGGTCGAGGAAGTGATCGCGGCGCTGATCAAGCGCGAACAGAACGGCTCGACGGGGTTCGGCAAGGGTGTGGCGGTCCCGCACGTGAAGCATGCGAAAGTGAAGCAGATGTCCGGCACGATCGGACGAAGCGCCGCCGGAATCGACTTTGCGGCGCTGGATCATCAGCCGGTTTACACCGTGGTGTTGCTTCTTTCCCCCGAGAATCAGCCGCAGCAGCATCTCCAGGCGATGAATATCGTCTTCAGCAATCTTCAAAAGGACATGTTCCGCCGGTTTTTGCGACAGGCCTCAACCCGCGAAGCGATCGTGGACCTGATCGACGAAGCCGATCAGGGGAAATAATCCGCCGCCGCAGCTCTCGAGCGCGGCTGAATAACCCGGCGTCCATGGCGACCATCTGGCGAGACATCATCGTGCAAAATTCTCTTGGACTGCACGCGCGGCCCGCGATGGCGTTTGTCGATATGGCGAATCAATTCAATTCCAAGGTCACCGTCATCAAGGGCGGCGACGAACCCTATGAAGCGGACGGCAAAAGCGTCATGCAGATGATCATCCTTGCAGCCACGCAAGGTACGCCCCTGCGGATCAGCGCCGAAGGCGAAGACGCGGAGGCGGCCGTCGCAAGTCTTGCTAAACTATTCGAAGACAAGTTCGGCGAAGAATGAAGAGTAGTTGCGAGTTGCCAGTTGCCAGTTGCCAGTGAAGAGGGCCAAGCATTTATGCCAGTGAGGCATTATCGCGATCTCGTGGCGTGGCAGAAGGCAATGGACCTGGTCGTGGAAGTCTATCGGTTGACGCAGCGATTTCCGCGCGACGAGCAGTTTGGGTTGACCAACCAATTGCGAAGGGCTTCGGTGTCCGTGCCGTCGAATATCGCTGAAGGGCAGGGGCGGCGGCTGCAAAAGCAATTTGCCATGTTCCTGCGTGTGGCGCGGCTCAGTGCAGGAAGTCGAAACACAGCTTTTGATTGCCGAGAGACTTGGCTACGTAGAATCAGATCAGCTTGATGCCGTCCGCGCGTGCGCAAGAGGTAAGTCGGTTAGTCTCGGGACTAATCAAAGCGGTCGACCCCGCGTAACGGGAGGCATTGACTGGCAACTGGCAACTGGCAACTGGCAACTATTAAGTAAGTCATGGAAATTAAAAAGGGCATAGGCGTTTCCCCCGGCGTGGTCATCGGCACGGCTCTCGTGCTCGACGCGGAGGATTTGGCTATTCCCAAGCGGCAGGTCGCGGTGGCGGGCGTCGATGCGGAGATGGCGCGGCTCGATCTGGCAATCCAGGAGACGATCGGCGATCTCACTAAATTGCGCGACGACATCGTTGCCAAGCAGGGGCGGGACATTGCCGGGATTTTCGATTTTCACATCGGGATTCTGCGCGATCCGTCGGTGATCAAGCCGATGCAGCAGGAGATTACCGCGAATCATCGACCGCGGAGTATGCCGTCAGTTCGGTGATGCGGAAGTACGCCACGGTGTTTTCCACGATGGGAGACCGGTATCTGTCGGAAGCGCGTCAAGGACGTGCACGATGTGGAGCGACAGGTTCTTCGGCGGCTGATCGGGCAGAAGAAACTGGATTTGACGCGCCTGGACGCGGACGCGATCGTGATCGCGCACGACATGTTGCCGAGCCAGACGGCGACGCTGGACAAGAAGCATGTGAAGGGGTTTGCCACCGACGCGGGCGGGCGGACGAGTCATACGGCGATCGTGGCGCGGGCGATGGGCATTCCGGCCGTCGTGGGATTGGGCGACATCACCTCCGAGGTGAACAGCGGCGATCTGGTGATCCTGGACGGGAATCATGGCGTACTAATCATCGATCCGGACGAGCAGGTCGTCGCGGAGCATCGCGAATCGGAACGCCGGCGATTAAAGATCGAAAGCGATCTGGCCGCCCTGGGAGGACTCCCAGCGCAGACGCAGGACGGGCATCTGATTTCCCTTCAGGCGAATATCGAGTTTCCAGCGGAAGTGGATGATGCGCTTCGCCGCGGCGCCGAGGGGATCGGATTGTATCGAACAGAGTATCTTTATCTGGCGAGCGATCACGAGCCGAGCGAAGAGGAACATTACGGCGCTTATGCGGACGCGCTGCTCAGGCTCAAGAATCGGCCGCTCGTCATCCGCACGCTCGATTTGGGCGCGGATAAATATACTCAGGACCGCTCGGCGAGCCCCGAGCGCAATCCGTTTCTGGGCGGGCGCTCGATCCGGATGTGCCTGCGTGACATTCCGATGTTCAAGCGCCAGCTTCGCGCGATTATGCGAGCTAGCGTGCTGGGGGACGTGCGGATCATGTTCCCCATGATCTCCACGCTCATGGAGCTGCGGCAGGCGAAGATGGTGCTCAACGACGTGATGGAGGAATTGGACGACGAGGGGGTGGATTTCAAGCGGAATATCTCCATCGGGATGATGATCGAAGTGCCGTCGGCGGCGCTGATGGCGGAGAAATTCGCCAAGGAAGTGAACTTTTTCTCGATCGGAACCAATGACCTGATCCAGTACACGCTGGCGGTCGACCGGACCAACGAAAAGGTCGCCGGGCTGTTTTGCCCGGGCCATCCGGCGGTTTTGGGGCTCGTACGCGACGTAATCCGCAAGGGCAGCCGCAGTAATATCGGCGTCAGCGTGTGTGGTGAAATGGCGGGCGAACCCCTGTACACTCTATTATTGTTGGGATTAGGCTTGACCACATTCAGCATGAGCGGGCCGGATATCCCGGAGATCAAGAAAATTATTCGCTCCACGACGATGGAGCATGCGCGGCAGGTGGCGCGGAGGGTGATGACCTTCGACAGCGAACGCCAAGTCATGCACTACCTGCGCGATGAGACCCAGAAAATCGATCCAGAAGCGTTTTAAAACGCAGACGAGGAACACAGTGTCGAAAGAAATGTTGATTAACGTCTCCCAGGGCGAGGAATGCCGAATCGCCCTGGTGGAAGACGGACGGCTCGAAGAACTGTACATGGAGCGCAGCAGCGCGACCAGTCATGTCGGCAATATTTACAAGGGGCGCGTGGCGAACGTCGAGCCGTCGATTCAGGCGGCGTTTATCGACTTCGGGCTTGGGCGCAACGGATTCCTGCACATCTCGGATCTGATGCCGCAGTATTTCGGCAGAAGGGGGCGATATTCAGGAGATCGTGGGCCGCAAGCTGGCGCGGCGCGATCGGCCGCCGATCCAGCGGTGCCTGCGCCGTGGCGATGAGATCATCGTGCAGATCATCAAGGAGGGGATCGGGACCAAGGGCCCGACGCTGAGCACGTATCTTTCCATTCCGGGGCGAATCCTGGTCATGATGCCGGGGATGAGCCGGATGGGCGTGTCGCGGAAAATCGAGGACGACATCGAGCGGCGGCGTCTGCGGCAGATTCTCGACAGCCTCAAGCCGCCGAAGGACGTCGGGTTCATCATTCGAACGGCCGGCGTGGGAAAAACCAAGACGGAAATCCAGCGCGATCTGACGTACCTGACGCGGCTGTGGATGAATTTCGTCAAGAAGCGCGACAGCGGGCCGGGCCCGATGGAGCTTTACACCGAGGGGGACCTGGTCACGCGGACGGTGCGCGATGTCTTCACGACGGACGTCGAACG
The DNA here is from genome assembly GCA_963844715.1 of uncultured Phycisphaerales bacterium. Taxonomy (GTDB): domain Bacteria; phylum Planctomycetota; class Phycisphaerae; order Tepidisphaerales; family Tepidisphaeraceae; genus UBA1161. The sequence goes on from CAWJPJ010000008.1 coordinate 465,761, forward strand.
AATCGTGGTGGACGACAAGGAAGTGGCCAAGCGAGTCAAGGAAGTGATCAAGCTCGCAAATCCGCGCGCGGAACAAGGTCGAGCTTTACGAGGAGACGTCGCCGCTTTTTCACAAGTTTGGGATTGAACGGGAAATTGAGCTGATGTATTCGCGGCACGTGCCGCTGCCTTCGGGGGGATCGCTGGTGATCGACAGCACGGAGGCGATCGTCGCGATCGACGTGAACAGCGGGAAATTCCGCGAGCACGCCGACGCCGAAACCACCGCGTTCAAGACCGATATCGAGGCAGCGGATGAAATTCCCCGGCAGTTGCGCCTGCGTGATCTGGGCGGGGTGATTATTTGCGACTTCATCGATCTTCGCTACGAGCGGCATCGCCGCGATTTGGAAGGACGCCTGCACGCCAATTTTCAGAAAGATCGCGCCAAGACCAAAGTTTTGCGGATGAGCCAGTTCGGGATCATCGAGCTGACCCGCCAGCGCATGCGGCCGAGCCTGAAGCGGTCGATTTATTTCGATTGCCCGCACTGCAAGGGAAGCGGCCTGGTCAAAACGCCGGAGAGCATGAGCCTGGACGTCATGCGGCGATTGGCGGTCGCGATGTTTGATGTGCGGCGTGGCGCGGGTCGAACTGACGGTCGGGCCGGAAGTGAACTTTTATCTCCAGAATCGCAAGCGGGTGCAGATCGCGGAACTGGAGCGCCGAAGCGGCAAGCCGGTGATCATTCGTTCCGATCTGCAAATTGCCTCGGACGAGATCAGGCTGGCGTTGTTCGACGCGCGGGATGGGATGGTTTATCTGGAAGAGCTGGGGATGACCCCGGCCGAGCCGCTTCCGGCCAGGCATGTGGGACACGCCGGGCGGACCGATACCGGGCGCGGCGACAATCGGCGGCGCGGCGGGAGGAACCAACGGGACCGCGGGCACGGGCCTTATCCGCCGCCTTCAAGCCGCCCGCGCGAATTGCCCGAGCGTGACGAGGAGGAGGACGTAACGCGCGAGATAGAGGACGTCGAGGAGGATGTGGATCGGCGCGAGCAGGCCGAGGAAGAGGGGGAGGAAGTGATCGACTCGCCGGCCGAAGCGGTTTCGGGCGAAGAGGCGCCGGCGGCGCAGCAAGACGAATCCAGTCCGCCGCGGCGAGATTATCGAGACGACAACGGCGGGCAAGGCGGCCGGGGTCCGCGGCGCCGGGGACGGCGCGGCGGGCGCGGTCGCAACCGCGGCGGGTTCGATCGCGGAACCCAGCCGCAGGAACAGTCCGTCGGTGAAAGCGTCGGAGAACTGGAAATCGATACGGAAATTCGCGGCGAGATCGAAGAGGCGGAGCCCGAGGAGAATGGTGGCAACGCCGCCGAGTCCGAACCCAACGGAAACGTGTTGGAAGAAGACACCCAGGCGGATCTCGGGAACGAACTGAATTCCGACGAACGTCCGCAGCGTCGGCGTCGGCGAGGCCGCCGGGGAGGCCGGGGCCGGCGGCGTGGCGGCGCAGAAAATGCGCCTCAAAATATGAATCAGCGCGAGGAGCCTTCGGGACCTCGCCCGATGCGGGATCGCGTTCCGCCTCCGTCGCTGCCCGCGCCTTCGCCCCGGCAGGATGACGCACCGCGAGCCGCCGAGGCCACTACACTGACACGGACCGGCTCCGCGGATAAGCATTTGGTGCAGGATGAGCCGGTCGCTCCCCAGCCGCTGCCCAGACCGCGAACCTATCGCGACCTGGATACAATTCCGGATGATTTCGACTAGGGTTCGCCTAGACTCCATGTATGGAATTTTGGCAGCTCTTAGGTGATCTACATCCCAAGCTCGTTCAATTCCCGCTGGTGCTTTTGCTGGCGGGACTGGTCTTCGACGCCGGAGGATTCATCGCCCGCGCGCCGCGCTGGAACGACGCGGGGAAAATCCTCTCCGGGGCACGTTCTTTCTGCTCTTCGCGTTCATCTGCGGAATTTACGCCGAAATCTGGGCCGGCCGCGCCGGCATCCCACAGGAACAAATCGAATGGCACGAACTCATGGCGAATATCTCGAGCTGGGGATTCGTCATCCTCATGGCGTGGCGGCTGTTCCTCCGTCCGGAACATCGCAGATCGCTCATCATCTATATCGTGATCGGCTTGAGCTGGTACGGCCTGCTGATGATTACCGGATACCTCGGAGGGAGATTGGTTTTCGATTACGGGGCGGCCGTGCGCGGCGCGACGGCGAACAACGTCATTTCCCTTCACGACCTCAACGCCCTGGCGACGCGACAGACGGATGAAAATCTCCGCTACTCGGAACTCATGCACCACGTTTCGGGGTGGCTGACGCTGGCGCTGTCGGGGTCGCTTTTTGTGCACGCCCTGTGGCCCAAAAGAGCCGACAAGCTGAAATGGGTCGGCCCGGGATTGTTGCTGGTCGGCGGCATCTGCTTGTTTTTCTTCGCGGACCTGGATCTGTATCGCCTGACCGATCTGCGGCAGCTTCGCGACCGCGAAGTGCAGTTGCATAAAACGCTGGCGATCGTGCTGGCGGTAGTCGGGGGGATCGGGCTGATGCGATTGCGCCGGCAGCAAGCCGCCGGGCGCAGAAGTTTCAGACTCCCTCGAAGGTCGTGGCGGTGATGGCGCTCATCGGCGGGGGGATGCTGTTCACGCACGTGCATACGGTGGCGCCGTACGCGAACGTGGCGGCGGGCGTTTATATCACGCACGTCGTCATGGGATTGACGGCGCTGGGGATCGGCGCGGCCAGATTGCTTCAGGACGCGATACCTAAATACCGGCGGCCGCTTGGGGTTGTGTTCGCGACGCTCATGTGCGTCGAGTCGATTCTGCTCATCACTTACAACGAGGGATTGCCGTGGTTCATCGGTTATGGCCAGTACCAGCGATGGGCCATTCATGCCAATGGAACGGTCGCGCCGTATGGTCCGATTCGCGGCGAATTGACGTTTGATCCATCCAATCAGCGGATGGATTTGTATGTCTACGATAAATTGAAAAATGATCCGGTTCCGGTGCCCGCGCGGCAGGTCGATATGCTCATTTCGCAGGGATATAACGAAATGACGGTACCGCTGGCGGCAGTCGGCGACGGGGATATGGCGTGGCACTTTTCCGCGGTAGAGCCGGCGCTGAAAAATATTTCGGCGTTTTGCGCGGGCGGCGCTGCCGATCGGCTCGAAGATGAAGATGGGGTATTTCGATCCGTGGGTGGTGGATTTGATCAAACCGGTGCCGCCGAATGAGGTGCCGCTTTATCAATGTCCGATGCACGATGGGATCATTTCGGAGACGCCGGGGATTTGTCCGCTGTGCGGGATGCCGCTGGTTCGGTATATGCGGTATCCGCGACCGACGCTGCACGATGCGGATTACGACATGCGGCTGGATGTTTCTTCCCAGGCGCTGGCGGGAAAACGGATGCTATTGAAGTTTACGCCGTTGCACAATGGAGAGCTGTTCCGCGATCTGGCGGTGGTGCACGAGCATTTGATGCACTTGATCATCGTGTCGGCGGATCTGACTTTTTTCGAGCACGTGCACCCGGTGATGCACGCGGATGGGTCGCTGACGTTGCCGTATACGTTTCAGAAGCAGGGGACGTATCTTCTGTTCGCGGATATTACGCCGCAGGGGCAGCGCGGGCAGGTGTTTCGGCTGCCGGTGATTGTGGATGATGCGGCGGGGAAGCCGCCGGAACTATTGGATGATCCGCCGGATTTGGTGCCGACGGCGGCGTCATGCGAATCGATCGCGGGCCATCCGGACATGACGGCGGAGCTGATTTTCCAGCCGCGCGTTCCGACGGCGGGATTGCATATGAACTTTCTCTTCCGGCTTTACAGCGATGGACGGCCGGTGAACGATCTGCGGCCATACATCGGGGCGATGGGGCATTGCGTGATTATTTCGGAGGACACGCAGATTTACCTGCATTGTCATCCGGAGCAGTTGCTGGCGCCGTCGCCGGATGCGCGCGGGGGGCCGGACGTGCCTTTTCATACGATTTTTCCGCATGCGGGGAAATACAAGATATGGGGACAGTTCAGGCGCGGGGACAAAGTGGTTATCGCGGAGTTTGTCGTCGATGTGAAATCGCCGATTCTGCCGCCGCGGGTCATTAACTTTTTGCTCGACGACTAGGGCCTGTCTGATGAATCGCTTTTGGTTATAAATAGCGGTTTTCAGACGAGGTGTCACGGATGCGACGTTATGAGCTCACGGATGAGCAGTACGAGTTGATCGGCGATCTGCTGCCCGGCAACGGCAAGCGCGGCGGGCAGTGGAACGACCACCGCACCACGCTCAACGGCATGTTCTGGATTCTGCACTCGGGCGCTCGAATGGCGCGAGATGCCCGAACGTTACGGCAGATGGCAAAGCGTCTACGACCGCTTCAACCGCTGGAGAAAGGACGGAACGATTGATCGAATCCTCCAGCGGCTGCAGATGAGGTTGGACAAGCAAGGACGAATCGACTGGGACCTGTGGTGCATCGACGGCACCAATGTGCGAGCCAGTCGATCCGCCGCCGGAGCCAGAAAATCAAAACCGCCCCGGAAGAACCGGCGGATCACGCGTTGGGCCGCAGCCGAGGCGGGTGGGGCAGCAAGCTCCACCTGGTTACTGACGGCCAGGGAGTTCCGCTCGCCGTCGAGGCCAGCGCCGGCCAATGCCACGAGAGCCGGTACGTGGAGCCGGTGATGAACGCGATGCGCATTGGTCGCCGCCGTCGTCGCCCCAGGAGGCTGGCGGGCGACAAGGGATACAGTTACGGAAATGTGCGGCGATGGCTGCGTCGCCACCGAATCCAAGCGGTGATCCCGGCGAAATCGAATCAGCCGCCGCAGGAGAACTTTGATCGCAAGGCGTATCGCCGACGGAACGTGGTGGAGCGTTGCGTGAATTGGATGAAGGAGAATCGCCGCCTGGGCACGCGTTACGAGAAACTGGCGGTGAACTTTCAGGCCATGGCCAAGCTCGCCATGATCCGTCGCTATTTCAGGATTTTGGATTCATCAGACAGGCCCTAGGAAAACGCCAACGGATGGCCATCCGCTGGCTTTCGGGCGCGCCTATCATTTTGCATTCCGCAAGCGCTTGCGGTATTAACTCGGGATGCTCCACGACGAGATCATTCCCATCCTCGATTTCGGGGCGCAATACTGCGCAATTGATCGCGCGGCGGGTGCGCGAAAAAGGGGTCTATAGCGAACTGGTGCGCCCGGATATTCCCGCGGCGGAACTGGCGAAAATGAATCCCAAGGGGATCATCCTCTCGGGCGGACCGGCGAGCGTTTATGAAGAGGGTGCGCCCAAATGCGACCCGGATATTTTCAAGCTGCCGATGCCGATTTTGGGGATTTGCTACGGGATGCAGTTGGGGGCGGAAATTCTCGGCGGGCGCGTGAAGCCGGGGAAGGCGCGGGAGTTCGGGCGGGCGAAATTGCATGTGGTGTCGGACGATCCGCTGGTGCGGGGCCTGCCGCAGGATACGACGGTTTGGATGAGCCACGGGGATCAGGTGGATGAACTGCCGGAAGGTTTTATTGCGCTGGCGTCGACGCCGACGTGCAAATACGCCGCGGCGCGGCATGTGGGCCGCCCGTTTTACGCGGTGCAGTTCCATCCGGAGGTGACGCATACCCCGCGCGGCGAGCAGATCTTTCAGAACTTCCTCTACGACATCTGCAAATGCGCCGGTTCGTGGACGATGGGGAATTTCGTCGATGAGCAGGCGGCGGCGGTTCGCAAACAGGTGGGAAGCGGGAAAGTCATCTGCGGTCTGTCGGGCGGCGTGGACAGCTCCGTCGTCGCGGCCATGCTCCACAAAGCCATCGGCGATCAGCTCATCTGCATCTTTGTCGATAACGGCTTGCTGAGAAAAAACGAGCGGCAACTCGTCGAAGCGACCTTTCGCGATCACTTCAAGGTAAAACTGATCGTGGAGGACGCCACGGAGCAGTTTTTGTCGGCGCTGGATGGCGTGACCGATCCGCAACATAAGCGCAAAGTCATCGGGCGGGAATTCATCGAGGCGTTCAAGCGGGCGGCCAAGGCGATTCCAGGAGCGCATTTTCTTGCCCAGGGGACGCTCTACCCCGACGTGATCGAAAGCGGGCATGGCTACGCCGGAAAATCGGCGAATATCAAGCTGCATCACAACGTGGGCGGCCTGCCGGAAGAACTCGGCTTCGAACTCGTCGAGCCGCTTAGGGACCTATTCAAGGACGAGGTGAGGCAAGTAGGGGAGGCGCTGGGCTTGCCGGAGTCGATCGTCTGGCGGCATCCGTTCCCGGGGCCGGGACTGGGGGTGAGAATCGTGGGAGCGATCACGCCGGAGCGGCTGCGCATATTGCGAGACGCCGATGAGATCGTGCTCGAAGAATTGATCGCGGCGAATTTGTACCGAAAGACGGCGCAGGTGTTTGCCGTGCTATTGCCCATCGGAACGGTCGGTGTCATGGGGGATGCCCGGACATACGACGGCGTCATCGCCATCCGGGCCGTGGAGAGCCAGGATTTTATGACCGCCGACTGGGCGCGGATTCCGTTTGACGTGCTGGCGACGATGAGCAATCGGATTATTAACGAGGTTCGCGGGGTTAACCGCGTCGTTTACGATATATCTACGAAACCACCGGCGACGATCGAGTGGGAGTGAGCTTCAATGAAATTGCCAAACAGGGCGCAGGCAATCATTGAGGACAACAAGATCCGGGATTATTTGCTAAGTCCGCTGCATCGTCACGGACGCCATCACGCGGAATTGTTCCGTCGATTGCTGGGCATCGAGCGCGATTCCTGGCAGCGTCTTCACGCGGCATTGCTTCAGGCCGCGAAGGACGAGGAAGCCATTCTCGGGCGCGACAGCAAATACGGCACGAAATACGAGATCAAATTTTCGATGACGGGTCCGGCCGGAAGCCGTACAATATTGAGCGTTTGGATGATCCGCGCCGGCGAGTCGGCGCCCCGTTTGGTGACCGCCTACGTGGAGTGAATTATGTCGCCATCCATTGTGGACTTGGACATCGTTGCTCTGTTGCGCGACTTGCCGGATGAGAAACTGGAGCGGGGCCAGACCGGTACGGTCGTCCTCACGCATGGGAACGGCGAAGCATACGAAGTCGAATTTATTCTCCATACCGGCCGCTCCATTGTCGCGACCGTCACCCGGGAGGATCTGCTCAAGCTCAAGGGTTTCCAGCCCTCCGTGTCCGCTCCGGCCGCTTGAACGAAAATGACAGGGGTATGGCTTCTTGCGCAAACGATGCGGACTCGGTATGGTCTTATTTGATATATGGCATCGACTCAGGGCAAGTTGTTGATTGCTTCGCCGCGACTGGTGGATCCGAATTTCATGCGCACGGTGGTGCTCATGGTGCAGCACAATGAACAGGGGGCGCTGGGTCTGGTTCTGAATCGGCCGCTGGAGTTGACGGTTCGCGACGCGTGTAAGGAGAGCCTGCCGGAACAGTGCGAGGTGGAGCAGGTCTTGCATCAGGGCGGGCCTTGTCAGGGTCCGCTGATGGTGATTCATGCCAACGAACTGTCGAAGGATTCGGATGTCTTCCCCGGCGTCTATTTCACGACGGAGCGGGGCAAGATTGAGATTCTTCTCAAGCAGTCGGACGCGCGGGCGCGGTATTTCGTGGGATATTCCGGCTGGGGGCCGGGGCAGCTCGAGGCGGAGATGGAAGTGGAATCGTGGCTGGTCGTGCCGGCGGAATCGGACATGATCTTCGACGGCAAACCCAATCTCTGGTCGAAACTGATGACGCGGCGGATGATGGATCATCCGACCGATCTATCCAACATCCCGGATAATCCGTCGATGAACTGATCGCATTGCAATGAGCGCATGTCGCGTGGGCATCGCGGGATTCGGGCGGATCGGCGCGGAGCACGCCGGCTGGATCGCTCCCGCCGGAACGATCGCCGGGGTTGCGGATGTGACCGAGCCGCGGCGGGAACTGGCGCGAAAGCGGGGGCTGGCGGTTCACGATTCGTTCGAATCGCTGATTTCCGACCGCAATATCGACGCGGTTCTGATTTCCACGCCGACGGCATTTCATCATCAGCAGGCGATGCAGGCGGCTGCGCGGGCAAGCATGTGATGGTGGAAAAGCCGCTGGCGATGAGCCTGGCGCAAGCGGCGGAGATCGTCGAAGCCGCGCGAAGCGGGGCGGATTCTGAGCGTCTTTCACAATCGGCGCTGGGACGCGGATTTTCTGGCCGTCAAGGCGGCGATCGCGTCGGGAATCTTCGGGAAGATCATCAATATCGAAAGCCGATTGGGTCAATGGGCCAGTTGCGTGGGGCCGGCGGCGGCGGAGTATCGGCCGAATTGGCGCAACGAGGCGGCGTTTGGAGGCGGGGGGCTGCTCGATTGGGGAAGCCATTTTTTGGATCAGATATGGCAACTGATGCTGCCGGCGCGGGCCTCGCGGGTTTTTGCGCAACTTCGCGGGAACGTCTGGACGCATGACAGCGACGATTTCGCGCGGATTGTGATTGATTTTGACAATGGGGCCGTCGCCCTGGTTGAAATCAACACCACGACGACGAAGCCGCTTCCGCGCTGGCATATCGATGGAACGTACGGCTCGGCGACGGCGCCATACAGCCTCGAATTCGACACAGAGAAATGGGCGGAGTTGGAATTTACTCCTTCTCCCTTTCCCGCTACTCCATCTTCCCCCTCCCCCGGTACTCCGGGGGAGGGTTGGGGTGGGGGGCAAGCGGCTGACGTCGCGGGGAACCCCCTCCCTGGCCCTCCCCCGGAGTACCGGGAGAGGGGACAAAAGGGGCAGAAATCCGGTGAGCCGCGGCGTCTTCCGGCGGGGGAGCCGGGTCTGACGGAATCAGAGATGTGGCGGCAATTTTTTGAGGCGGTCGCCGGACGCGGAAATCCCGCCGTGAGTGCGGAATCGGTTCTGCCCACGATGGCTTTGCTCGATGCGGCGATGCAAAGCAGCCGCATGGGACAAGTCATCTCACTTCAGCGATAGAAGAACGGCTTTTCGATGAAAACGAACGTGACCGTCGAGACGGCGATCACGCCCAGGCCGGTGAGAAAGGCGGCTCCGTATAGCTCGGGTAGATTGAAGGCGCCGTAGCGCGACGCTCCGAATATCCATTTGGCAAAAATGTGAATAATCGGATTGTGGAGCAAATAGACACTGTAGCTGATGTGGCCGAGGAATCGGACGGGCCTCCAGCGCATGATGGCCCAGGGACCGGCGGCTTGAATGGCGGCGATGAAGATCAGAAAAATGAGCAGAATCTGAACGAGGCCGACTTCGTCTCGGTAGAGGCCGCAAAGGACGGCCGTAGCGATTATGCCGGCCCACATCCATAGCGTGTGCGCCAGGACGGTCGGCCGGAAACTGAGCACGTGGACGGCAAGGAAACCTGTCGCAAAAAATGCGCATAACCTCCAACGTCCGCCGACCCAAAGTGATAAGGCAAAGATGGCAGGGTAAATCAGCCAATCCCGTTTGGTGGAGCGATAGACCAGGGCGAGAAATGGAAGCGACAGATAGAAGACCCATTCGAATTCTAGGGTCCATTGGGTGCTAAGAATGGTGAAGGTGTCCTTAAGCCCGTTGAGATCGACCGGGGGGCAGAAGCCGAATGACAGCCAGATACCGATCTGGCGCGCGAGCTGGGCGGCGGGGACGTGAAGCGTGAACCTGGTCTCGATCGCGACAATCGCAAAAAGCAGCAGATCGGAAGCATAAAAAAGAGGTGCCAGTCGCAGCACGCGGCCTTTGAAGAATCTGACCCAGTTCATTCGGCCTTGATTCCGCACCACGCGGCCCCAGAAGAGATAGCCTGAGATCATGAAGAACATGGCGACGGCGGCACGGCCGACGAGGTTATCGAACCGATGCGGGGGCGGGCGCCACGGATATCCGGCGAAAAAGCCGTGGGAAATGACGGTGTGATGCAGAAAGACCGACAGAGCCAGCAGGCCGCGCAGGCCGTCCATCGAGGTAATGCGATCGGGGGGATCTTCGCCCAGAACGGCACGGGCCACGGCGGGGAAAATCTTCAGCGCACCGGCAGTGGCGAAGATGAGCGCGAAGATCAGTCCGATCCCCAGGATGACGTTCATGCGGCTCGTTATCCGAGCTTTTTGAGGAATTCGCCGATGCGATCGATGCCCTTGTCGATCTGCTCCATGCTGGTGGCGAAGCTGAGGCGAACATGGGTGTCGAACCCGCTGTCATTGCCGGGAACGACCGCCACGTGATTGTGTTCAAGCAGCGCGGCGGCGAAGGAAATCGCGTCGGTGATTTTTGTCCCGCCAACGGTTTTGCCGAAATATGCGCTGATGTTGGGGAAGGTATAAAACGCCCCCTGCGGACGCACGCAGGTGATTTTGGGCAGGCTGGTGAGCCGCTGCCACATGTGCTTGCCGCGTTTTTCGAATTGCTGGCGCATTTGCTCGACGCTCTCGGCGCCGCGCGGATCGGTCAGCGCCGCCACGGCGGCGGGCTGCGTGAAGCTGGTGATATGGCTGGTCATCTGGCTCTGCAATTTGTTGATGGCGTCGATGGCGGCCTTGGGCCCGCCGATGTAACCGATGCGCCAGCCGGTCATGGCGAACGTTTTGCTGTGGCAGTTGAAGGTCAGCGTGCGCTCCAAAAGATCGGGGTGGAGCGTCGCGAAGCTCACGAATTTCAGCCCCTCATATACGAGCTTTTCGTAGATTTCATCCGAGAAGACCACGCTGTTCGGGTGATGCGCGACGACGTCGGCAAGCGCTTTGAGTTCCTGCGGCGTATAGGCGTGCCCGCCGGGGTTGCTGGGGCTGTTGATGAGGAAGATGCGCGTCTTGGGCGTGATCGCCTCCTCCAATTGTCGCGGCGTGATCTTGAAGCTGTTGGCTTCTTCGCCTCGGATGACCTTGACGATGCCGCCGGCGAGCTTGATCTGCTCCGGATAGCTAACCCAGTAGGGCGAAGGAAGAATGACCTCGTCGCCGGGGTTGAGCACGGCCATGAACGCCATGTAGAGACAATGTTTCCCGCCTGCGCCGGTGGTGATCTGATCCGGCTTATAGGGGAGCCCGTTGTCGGCGTTGAATTTCCTGGAGATCGCCTCTTTCAATTCAAGAATGCACGGGGTGGGCGTGTATTTGGTCATCCCCTTGTCGAGGGCGGCTTTGGCGGCTTCCTTGATGAAAGCGGGGGTGTCGAAATCGGGTTCACCGGCGCCGAAACCGACGACGTCGATGCCCGCCTTTTTCATGGCGTTGGCCTTGGCGCTGACGGCCAGGGTGATCGACTCGGAAACCAATTTGACTCGTTCAGCCAGGGGAAACATGTCATTCTCCGCGTTACAGGGGCAGGGAACGGTATCGCGGAGATGGCGCGTTTTCAAGCGGCCGTCTGGACAGGGCCGGCCGGCGATTCGATAGTGCTGGCACCATGACGGCTGGCGAATCAGATTGGGTTAAATACGTCAGGCAAGCGGTGGATCAGCTCGGACGCGAGCAATTCGACGAGGCGTTCGATCTTGCCCAGCGCGCGCTTTGGCGATCAATCCGGAAGCGGGGATGGCTCATCAGGTCGTCGGCCGCGTTTTGATGCGTCGGAATCAGCCCATCGAGGCGTTGCCCGAGCTGGAGCGGGGCCTTTCGCTTCGGCCGGATCAGGTCGAGATTCACAACGCCATCGGCCAATGCCACATGATGCTGGGAAATCTGGATCGGGCGGAGGAGCATTTCAATCGGCTGCTGGCGATTCGGCCCGAGCATGCGCTGGCCCATTTCAACCGCGCGTCGGTCTGGCTCAAGCAAGCCCGATACAAGGAGGGGTGGATCGAATACGAATGGCGTTTCGCCGCGGGCCTGGTGGCGAGAACCGCGATTCCGCGGCCGCGTTGGGACGGCAGCCCGCTTCGAGGGCGATCGATTTTGGTTCATACGGAGCAGGGCATGGGGGATGTGCTTCAGTTCATGCGATTTTTGCCGATGGTGAAAGCGCAAGCCGGGCGATTGGTCTTTGCATGTCAAAAAGCGATGCAGGAGTTGCTTCGGCCAACGGAGTGCGTGGATGAATGGTTTCCGATCGACCAGCCTGCGCCGATCAACTTCCAGGTTTATGTCGCCGCTGCTGAGTTTGCCGGGCTTGCTGGGAATCGATGATCGAACGATTGCTCAGCCGATTCCATATGTGAAGCCGGATCCCGCGCGCGTCGAGCGATGGCGAAAGCCTATTGAGAGCCTGCCCGGGCTCAAGGTTGGCTTATGTTGGCAGGGAAGCCCCACGTTTGAAGGGGACGGGATTCGCTCGATCCCCCTTAAGCATTTTGCTCCGTTGGGACGGGTTTCAACTGTGACGCTCGTGAGTCTGCAAAAGGGGGCCGGGCTCGAGCAAATTGAGGGGTTGAAGGAAACGGTGCCGGTCAGCGTACTGGGCGAGTTGGATGGCGACGGTGCGTTCGTGGACCGGGCGGCGATGATGAGCCATCTGGATCTGGTCATCACGTCCGACACGTCGATCGCTCATCTGGCCGGGGCGATGGGGAGGCCGGTCTGGACGCTGCTTTCAACCGGATGCGATTGGCGATGGCTGACGGACCGGCAAGACACGCCGTGGTATCCCTCGATGCGGCTGTTTCGACAGAAAACCTTGGGGGACTGGCCGGGGGTTATGACGGAAGTTGCAGCGGAACTAAGCCGGCATGCCAGAGAATAGGCCGAATTGTCGAAAGATTTGAATTAGCTTGACGAACGTAAGTCAGGCGGGAATAATACCCTCGGTAGTTGAAAGCCTTTCTCCCGGCAAAGGCCCGTCCGTGGTGATTGAACTGCGGAGCACTAAAGGCCTTGGCCGCAAGTTGTAATAGGCAACAACGTCAAAAGTTCGATTGCGAAAGAATCCGGGCCATCCGGCTCGTGGTTTTTTGTCGCTATTGGGTTTGGCGTAGTTATCGGGCCGACCGGAAAAAAACGGTTTGGTTGGATTGACAAGGCGGTAACAGTCGATACGATCTGCCTCCCCTTACGGGACGAGAGTCTCGAAAATCGGGGCGCAGCAGGAGGCGGTCCTTTCCGCCGCTGGTTGCGTATCGAATGTTCAGATGCTCTTTGACAAGTGAATAATCGATAAGCCGCGAGGATGTGAGCACGAAGCGATCCGTGAAACGATTGGGTTCGTGCAGAATGTTTTTCCCGGGGTTAAACCTGGGAAGACCTATCTCAAACATCCTTGTGGTGCACGCAAAGTGATCTTCCTTGATCAATTTTGAGTAAGCCATCGAAGATGTTTGAGCCTTGCATCTCGGTTTTCTCGCTTGCGAGAGAATCGGGACTGACCCGATAGTCTTGCCGACTGATCGGGCAGTAACAGCCGGTTGGAGTTGTCTTAATTCCAATCGGTCTGGACAAACTCATTTCGAGGATAACCCCGCTTGCGAAACTGTAAGTCGCGGTCTCTTGCCTGGAGCTAGTCGAAGGGTTCTGCCCTGAGCTGGTCGAAGGACAACGCCGTGCTTGAGGAGCGATCGGGTCCAAGAAATTTAATTGAAGAGTTTGATCCTGGCTCAGCCTGAACGCTGGCGGCGTGGTTAAGACATGCAAGTCGTACGGGTGTAGCAATACACCAGTGGCGGACGGGTGAGTAATGTATCGCTAACGTACCCCAGAGTCTGGGATAGCTGCCCGAAAGGGCAGGTAATACCAGATGATATATTCCTTTCGCATGAAGGGAATCTCAAAGGGCAACCGCTTTGGGAGCGGGCGATATCGTATCAGCTAGTTGGTAGGGTAACGGCCTACCAAGGCGACGACGCGTAGCCGGACTGAGAGGTTGGCCGGCCACATTGGGACTGAGACACTGCCCAGACTCCTACGGGGGGCTGCAGTAACGAATCTTCCGCAATGCACGCAAGTGTGACGGAGCGACGCCGCGTGTGGGACGAAGTCCTTCGGGATGTAAACCACTGTCAGGGGTTAGAAAGTTCTGATCAACCCCAGAGGAAGGCACGGCTAACTCTGTGCCAGCAGCCGCGGTAAGACAGAGGTGCCAAGCGTTAGGCGGAATCACTGGGCTTAAAGCGTGTGTAGGTGGATTGGTAAGTACCTTGTGAAATCCCACGGCTCAACCGTGGAACTGCTGGGTATACTGCCGGTCTTGAGCTATCTAGAGGCGAGCGGAACAAATGGTGGAGCGGTGAAATGCGTAGATATCATTTGGAACGCCAATGGTGAAAACAGCTCGCTGGGGATACGCTGACACTGAGACACGAAAGCCAGGGGAGCAAACGGGATTAGATACCCCGGTAGTCCTGGCCGTAAACGATGTCCACTAGATCGCAGAGCCTCTGACGGTTTTGCGGTCGAAGCAAAAGTGCTAAGTGGACCGCCTGGGAAGTACGGTCGCAAGGCTAAAACTCAAAGGAATTGACGGGGGCTCACACAAGCGGTGGAGCATGTGGTTCAATTCGAAGCAACGCGCAGAACCTTACCTGGGCTTGACATGCTTGGATTATCCCTATGAAAGTAGGGTAGGCCCTTCGGGGTACAACAAGTACAGGTGCTGCATGGCTGTCGTCAGCTCGTGTCGTGAGATGTCGGGTTAAGTCCCTTAACGAGCGAAACCTTTGCCCTTAGTTACCAGCGGGTTATGCCGGGGACTCTAAGGGGACTGCCGGTGTCAAACCGGAGGAAGGTGGAGATGACGTCAAGTCCTCATGGCCTTTATGCCCAGGGCCACACACGTGCTACAATGGAGTGCACAAAGCGAACCTAAAGCGCAAGCTCATGGAAATCGCAAAAATCACTCCCCAGTTCAGATTGGAGGCTGCAACTCGCCTCCATGAAGTTGGAATCGCTAGTAATCGCGGATCAGCTACGCCGCGGTGAATGTGTTCCTGAGCCTTGTACACACCGCCCGTCAAGTCATGGGAGCCGGAAATAGCCGAAGCCGCCTCGATTCAGGGGTGTCTACGCTAGGTTCGGTGACTGGGACTAAGTCGTAACAAGGTAGCCGTAGGGGAACCTGCGGCTGGATCACCTCCTTTCTAAGGGATTAACTTAGATTCCGAACCCAGAGCGATCTGGGGCTCGGAACACTTTGTCAGCACTCCCCTCGTCCAAGGGCCTTAAAAACCCGAGGCAACGCCCGCGGCGACGCGAGCGAAGGGCTTTTTCGATTATTCACTTGTCAAAGCGCCGAACACCCACAGCCCGGAGTCGAAAGACTCCGGGTTTTTTTTCGCCACGTTCTATTCCGTTGCAAATGGGAAATCTATTTCAAGCCGAATGCCCGGGTCAGTTTATCGTTCAGGGACCCGATTGTGACGGGACCGAGCGATCCCAGGCGGGGGCAATGACGTGAATTGACAATGTCGCGACCTTGTCCAATCTGATAAGAGAGTCAACTTTAAGGCCGCTGAGAGCGAATTCCGGATCTGATCGCAAAAGCTCCACCTCGGCCCCGCGGGGCGAACGATTTCCAAGGACACTTGTGATGAAGGCTAGAACCAGTTCGTCCGCTTGCGGGTCAGCAGAGATCACCACCGCCGGACGCAATTTCCGGCCGGCAAGGTCGGCGAACGGAAACGGCACAAGAACCACCATCCCCCGATGAAATTGAGTTTGCGCCATTCTTAGACAGTCTCGCCGTCAGTATCCGAATAAATGTCCTCGCGCGGATCGTTCAAAAACTCGAACGCTCGGTCCTTACCGGCCAATTTCGCCATCCCCTCGGCAGGCAGATCGTCATTGTCGAGCAACGCGATCATCAATCGGGTGTCTTCTGGCAGATCGATCGGGTCGAGCGGCTTGAGATGCCCGTGTTGAAAAATGGCTCGAATCGTTCTTATCAAAGACCTCGCCCTATTTTATATAGCCGTAATCGGCCAATCCACCCCAAACCATTATCGCTTCTTTGCCACGATGCAGAGTTGCGAGACCACGGTGGGCAGGCGTGTCTGGTCGAAAATCCCCGCGTTGTAATTGTAGCCGAAGTCCTCGAACGTGAAGCGAACGAAGTCCATGCCGAGCTGTTTCATCAGGGGTTTCAAGTCATCCTCGATGTGCCAGTGATTCGGCCGTTGCACGGCGCGCCGGGGAACCATGGCCGAAAAACTCTGCTTGTGATCGTAGTTGTGCCGCGACGGCCAGGTTAGCTTCTCATAGAGCAGATAGTCCGGGACGACGAAGTAGAGGAAGCCGCCCGGCTTCAATATGCGCGTCCAATTGGCCAGGGTTTCCGGGACGTCGCGCATGTGCTCCAGGCAGTGGGAGGAATAGACGAAATCGAATTCGCCGTCGGGAACGCCCTTCATGAGTTGCGCGTCGCCGTCCCCCACGTCCCAGGGGCGGACATTTCCGTCGTCGACTTTCAAGCAATCGTCTCCGCAGCCGATATCGATCCCCTTGCCGTGTAAGAATTGCTGAAAGTCGCCGCGGCTGCGGCGAATATCGTTCATTTTTCCTGTTTCCTGCATATGGCGTGGGATTGTCCGCTGCCGGAGCGGTCGCCGTCAACTGGGCGGGACGACGCGGGCGAACTTGCGGCTGCCGAGTTGGATGACGGCGGGCTTGGCGAACCGATATTCCTTTTGCGGGTCGATGATTTTTTCGCCGTCGATGCGGACGGCGCCCTCGCGGATTTTGCGGATGGCCTCGCTGTTGGATGCGGCCAGTCCGGTTTGGACGAGCAGCGGGGGGAGCTTGTGCGGGCCCGAAGCAACCGGGAATTCCGGCACGTTCTCGGGGATGCCGCCGTGGGTGGCGGTGACGAATTCCTTCTCCGCGGCGGCGGCTTCGGCTTCGCCATGGAGCCAGGTGACCAGCTTCTTGCCAAGCTGCACCTTGGCGTCGCGCGGATGGGATTGAATGAGCGGCCGGAAATGCTCGGGCGCGTCGTCGGTGAGGAGTGTGTAATAGTTTTCCAGCAGGGAATCGGGAAGGCGCATGATCTTGCCGAAGATGCCGTCGGGTCCGCCGGGGGGATCGGTGAGTCCGATGTAGTTGCCCTTGCTCTTGGACATTTTGGCGACGCCGTCGGTGCCGACGAGCAGCGGCGTGACCATGACGACCTGCGGGTCCTTCCCCTCTTCCTTCATAAACTCGCGCCCGACGAGATTGTTGAAGAGCTGGTCGCTGCCGCCCATTTCGACGTCGGCGTTCACAATCACGCTGTCCCAGCCTTGAAGAAGAGGATAGAGAAATTCGTGGATTCGAATGTCCCCGCCGACCTGGAAGCGTTCCTTGAAGCTGTCGCGATCGAGCATCTGCGCGACCGACTTTCGGCTGGCGAGCCGGATGATCTCGATCAGATTCATCGCCCCGAGCCATTCGCCGTTCCAGCGGACTTCGAGATGCTGGGGATCGGTCATGAGAATCTTGCCGATCTGGCTGACGTAGGTTTTGGCGTTGGCCTCAATTTCCTCGCCCGTAAGGATGGGGCGGGTGGCGTTTCGCCCGGAGGGATCGCCGACCCGCGCGGTGTAATCGCCGATGATGAGAACCGCCTTGTGCCCGAATTCCTGGAATTGCCGGATGACTTTCAGCGGGACGGCATGCCCCAACGTGACGTCCGGGGCCGTCGGATCCATCCCCAGCTTGATCCGCAGCGGATGGCCCATGGCGGAACTGTGCTCGAGCTTCCGGCGAAGGTCCTGCTCGGTCAATATCCGCTCGCATCGGCGGGACAAAAGCTGAATTTGTTGATCTATTGAGTGGGGCATGTAATTGATCGTAAAAGTTACTTCCCAGAGCGAAGGGATTGTCCCGTCCGCTTCTCCGTGTGCTCTAAGGAGAGGGTGGGGTGAGGGTTCTTCGCGACATGCCCCTCACCCTAGCCCTCTCCCCGAGTACAGGGAGAGGGGACCAATTTCATGGCGCCGGTAAAGGATCGCGCCGCATACAGGATCTCTCGAGTGGTCAAAATCTCATGACGACGAAATGGATTACGCAATAGTCGCTTTTCGACCAGATCAATTGGTCTTTCCCCGAAAATCGTCGAAAGCTCGTCTCGCATTTCCAGGAAGCCCTCGAAAGTCATCGCGCTGCCGGGAACGAAGCTTACCAGTACGTCAACGTCGCTGTTGGCGTCAAAATCGTCGCGCAAGACCGATCCGAAAATTGAAAGCTCCTGCACTCCCCATTTTCGACAGAACACCTGCACCTTTTCGGGCGAGACTTCAAGTTTGCCAACCGTCATGGTTCACTCCGATGCCATCAACTATACCGCGCCTAAGCAAGCAAAAACATACGCTAAACGTGGGACGATTCGATGGGTTTGGGGATCGGCGTCTCCATAGGCCGGCGCCATTGCAGGTGCATTCGCCAATGCTCGTCGTCGGTGGCGGGATAGTCGGTTCGCCAGTGCGCCCCGCGGCTTTCGGTGCGGGAATAGGACGCCGTCGAGATCAGAAAACAGACGGTCAGCATGTTCTGCAATTCCCAGCCGGTGGAGGCGGATTCGTTGCGCTCGGGACTGGCGCCGGGCCAGAAGGTCTTGTCCATGACATAGCGGCTCCAGAAGGCGATGATCTCGCGCGTTTCGCCGAGGCGGTCGCCGGTGCGCTCGATGCCGACGTTGCGCCACATTACGCTGCGCAGGCTGCTCTTGACGTCGACGAGGTCCAGCTCGGTCTTGTTGGACGCTGGGATCTTGTGCTCGAGGTGGTTGGGGAATTTGACGTCGTGGGACATCGCCCAGGCGGCGGCATCCACGCCGGCGCGGGCGCCGAAAGCCAGGCCTTCCAGAAGCGAATTGCTCGCCAGGCGGTTGGCGCCGTGGAGGCCGCTGCAACCCGCTTCGCCGGCGGCATAAAGGCCGGGCAAGGTCGAGCGGCACTGCATGTCCACCGCGACCCCGCCGATCATGTAATGCGTCGCTGGATGGATCGGAATCAGGTCCTTCGCCGGGTCGATATCGAACTGGGCGAGGAGTTGCGCCAATTGCGGAAAGCGCGCCTTGAAGGGTTCGGTCGGCAGGTGGCGCACGTCGAGATAAACGTGCGTGTAGTTGGTTTTGCGAATTTGCTGCACGATGGCCCGGCTGACCACGTCCCGGGGGGCGAGTTCGCCCGCCGGGTGATAATCCTTCATAAACCGGCGGCCGGCGCGATCGATCAGATACGCCCCCTCGCCGCGAACCGCCTCGGTAATCAGCGCCGCGGCTGGACCCGGCGACATAAAGCGTCGTGGGATGAAACTGCACCATCTCCATGTCCTGAAGGGTCGCCCCGGCTCGATAAGCCATCGCATGCCCGTCAGCGGTGGCGATCTTGGGATTCGTCGATTCGCGATAGAGCTGCCCCGCGCCCCCGCTGGCGAGAATCGTTCGCTTGGCCCAGATGAGATTCACCTGCCCGTTGATCAACGCCAGCGCGCCGACGCACTGGCCCTGATCGGTCACCAGATCGATCACGAACGATCGCTCGGAAACGCGGACGGATTCGCGGGCGCGGACGGTGTTGATCAGCGTCTGGGCCAGTTCCTTCCCAGTTGCATCCCCGGCGGCGTGGATAATTCGGGCGAAACTGTGCCCGCCTTCCAGGCCGAAGGAGAGGTCGTACGCATTGCCCGCTTTTTTATCGAAATGTGCTCCCCAGGAGAGCAACTCCAGGACGCGCTTCGGACCCTCCTCGATGACGATATGGACGGCTTGCTCATCGCACAGCCCGCCGCCGCAGGCGATGGTGTCCTTGATATGCGACTCGATGCTGTCGCTTGGCTGCAGAACAGCCGCGATGCCGCCCTGGGCATACCAGGTGTTGGATTGATCGATGGTGTCCTTGGTGAGAACCAGGACGTCCGCCCCAGCGTCCGCCGCGGCGATCGCGGCTCGCAGGCCAGCAACGCCGCCGCCGATGACCAGAACATCCGCCACTTGCTGGGGAACGCGCGTCGCTTTGAAAGGAATCAGATACCTGCGCTCGGTAAGCGGTTCGAACATAATTTGGGACGGTCGAGGACGCCCTATTTTAGGCGGCCAAAAAAGAGACGCGTATCGTATTGCTGGATGACGCGGCCGTCCCTGGCATGTCGTGCAAATACCTCTCGCAGTTCGTCAAGCATCTCCTGGCATCGCGGCTGTCCCGGCAAGGGCAGATTCGAGGACGAGAGCGCCTGCGCGAGCAGGGTTTCCAAATCGAGCGATTGCGAATTGTCGAATTGCCGGGTCTGGAACGTCTGAGGTGCAAAGAATTCCCGAAGCTCGGCCGGGTCTTCGGTGCTCAAAAGCCCGCGGGCCGCGTGGTTCGGATCGATCTCATATTTTCGCACAATTCGCTCGTATTCCCGGTTTAGGTCATCCTCGCGCCGCCGTTTGTTCCAGACAAGCAAGACATATCCGCCCGGCGTCAGAATCCTGGAAAACTCCAGTTTGGCGCCGTTGCGGTCAAACCAGTGAAACGCGGTTCCCGCGACGACGAATTGAATGGATTCATCGGGCAGGCCTGTCGATTCGGCCGACGCGCTGCGACTGTGGAAATTAGGGAAGCGCGAGAGAAGTCGTTCGGCTGCCTGGCGCATTTCCGGATTGGGCTCGATGGCAAAAACAGGGTTGCCGTTGGGCAGGAACAGTTCGCTGAGCAGTCCGGTTCCAGAGCCAACGTCGGCTATCGCGTCGCCGGGGCGAAGTTCCAGATCACTGCGGCAGAAATGGAGAAGGGCCTGCGGATAATGCGGCCGGGCGCGAAGGTAGTATTCGGCTCGGTCCGAGAATCGCCGCGTCGGGTCGCGTGGGGAGGTGGTTTGCATCACGTTATGCCCCTTGCGCGCGTGATGATCTGGTAATCTTCCCTTTCCCCGACGCCACGCAGCGGATAATCCTTCCGCAGCGGATAGCTCCCGAATCCGTTCCAGGTGAGAATCCTGCGCAGGTCGGGATGCCCGACGAAGATGACCCCGATCATGTCGTAAACTTCGCGTTCCATCCACTCCGCGCCTGGCCAGATGCCGCAGACGCTGTCGACTTTCAGGCCCGGGTCTCCCTTTTCGATAATTTCCTCATCCCTGATGGCGGTTTTGGGATCGGTCGGCTGGGTGGGATCGAGGAAGACCTTGAGCCAGAGGCGGCTGTTGTGGGTGACGCTGGTCAGGCCGTAGTTAACGCCGAAGCGATGATGCGCGCCCGGATAGTTCAGGTAATCGACGCCGTTCACTTCCGCCAGCATGTCGTAGCGCAAGGCGGCGTCATCGCGCAAGAAGGTGCAAACCGGTTTGATCTGCTCGCGCGGCACCACGACGGTCACCATATCGCGAAATTCACCGGCCATCAGCGGAACATCCGCGAAACGCGCTTTCAGCGGCTGAAGGGCGGGATGAACGATCTGGTGAGCGGCCATGAGCGCTGGATTGTTAGGGAGATACCCGCCGCCGTCAAGATTGAACCAATCCGGCCACGATCTTCGCCACATTTTCCGCGGCGTCGGGCTTTCCGAGCTTTCTGGCGGCGTCGGCCATCGATTGCCTGCGCGGCGCGTCATAAAGGAGCGATTCCAGGATGGGGCGAAGCTTGTCGGCGTTCTTTTGGGCGTGTTTCTCATCATCCATAAGCACGGCAGCGCCGGCGTCTTCAAGGACTTTGGCGTTGGCGCGCTGATGCAAATCCTTGTGGAAGGGATAGGGCATCAGAACCGACGGCACGCCGCACGCCGTGAGTTCCGCGCAACTGCTGGCGCCGGAGCGGCTGACGGCCAGATCGGTCACCGCCCAGACGTCCGCCATCGCCGGGGTGAAATCGACCACGCAAGCGGGAACGCCTTTTTCGCGATACCCGCTGCGGACTTTCTCAACGTGATCGCGCCGGAAAGATGGAGAATCTGCCAGCCGTTGAGCGTAATGGTCCCGGCCAGGGCGAGCATGGCTTCGTTGACGGTCAGCGCGCCCTGGCTTGCGCCGGTGATCAGAAGGGTATGAAGCATCGGGTCGAGCCCCAATCGCCCGGCGGCCTCCTGACGCGTGGGAAGCGTGCGCACGGCCTTTCGAATCGGGCAGCCGGTGACTTTGATTTTCTTTCGGTGTTCGGCGGGAACATAGGCGGTCGAATCAAACTGACACGCAACCGCCTGAACATAAGGCATGAGGAACTGGTTGGCTTTACCGGGGATGGCGTCCGGATTAACGAGAACCGCCGGGATTTTTTTCGCGCCCGCCAGTTTAACGGCAACTCCGGCCGCATATCCGCCCAATCCCAGGACGGCCGCGGGCTTCCTCAGCTTGAGAAGCTTGCGGACCATGTCTTTGGTGTCCCGCCAACTCTTCCAGAATTTGAGCAATCCGCCGACGCTCCGGGTGGGGGGAATGATCGGCTGCTTCACAAACTCAAACCCGGTCGGCTCCAGGATCACGCGGTCGATTTCCCGCGTGGTGCACAGAAAGACGGCCTCGGCGCCGGGCAGAGCTTCCCGCAGCGCTTCGGCGACGGCGATTCCAGGGTAAAGATGTCCGCCGGTGCCCCCGCCGGCAAGGTAAATCAACATACTTATTGGGCATGATGAATCTGGATCGATGAATGTCAATCAATCGCCGTGCCGGTCCCGTAATCGGGGGCTTAAACGGAGCATGAGCTGGACGCGTTCGATTTCGCCGAGCCAATCGGCCAGGGTTGCCGCCAATTCATTTTGATCGGGGGCGACGATGCCGGTGGGGCAGGCGGGTCCGAGTTGGCGTTGGGCGACGGCGCGGTAGCGGTTGAGCGTGCGGTCCCCGGCCAGAGCGCAGAATTCAAAATCCTCGGCCAGCAGAAGCACCACCGGCACGCGATTGCCGCCATTCAGAATGAGCTGGGAGGAGAGGTCGCCATGGGCGTCGCGATCGAGAAGACGAAGATGAATTTTGGCGGGATTCGCCTCGGCGATGCGCGCGACCAGCGGACATTGCTGCACGCAGTCGCCGCACCAGATGCCGCTGACAATCAGAAGGTTCATCTCGCGGACAAAGCCGCCGAGCAGTTTTTGTTGGGCATCAGTCAACGCGGCGGCGGCGTGGACTTGCTTCCAGCGTTGCCTTTGCGAATCGTTGCCGGTTTCCAGATAAGCGGGATAGTCGAGTGCGGCGGAAAACTTCTCTTCCAGGAATTCTCGTTTCATTTATCGTGGTTCCATGGTGTTGTTCTGAAGATTAACGCGAACTTCCTTGAAATGCGCCTGGGCATTTCCCTGACTGTCGACGATGGTGACATCTCCCTCGTCGCCGGCCCGGCAAATCAGGATCTGTTTGATGGGATCATAGTCCGCCTGACCGCACCGGAGCGGGCCGGAGGCGGTATCCACTTCCACATGGTGCTCGGCCGATAGATGGCTGATCTGAAGAGCCGGGGTGTCGTCCGAAGGCGTCTGGGTATCGTCGCTCTGTTCGATCGGCTCAAATTCCGCATGGACGGTGTCGGCGGACAGGAACATCGGATTGGGATGGTCCCCGTCGTCCCAATGACGAATCTTGACATCGCCCTGGATATCCGCGCGTGCGCGACAGTTCGTCGTAGAGGAGTTGCTGGCTCCATTGAAAAGCCGTGCGCCCGCGTCCTCCGCCGCCAATTCCCACCTGTCCGCCATTTTCTGCTTGCGCTTTGGTGTGATCTTCGACCAGCATCTGCCCCGGCACCGGGACGCTGAGCTTTCGACCGATGGTGTCGTAATCGATCTGGTTACTGCGGATGTAATACCGGCGAAGAATCGATCCGGAGGCGTCGCAGAGGGTCGATTCGACCGAAGCCTTATCGCGGAGCGAAACCGACTGGAGCTGCTTATTGCGCATGAAATTGAAGTCGCTTTGGCCGGCAACGGGGATGGACGGTTGAGTCGAAGCGGCGGGAATCAGCGTGGCGATCATTTCGCTGCCGTGCGCGGTGTTGACGGTTCCGTCGGCGGATGTCGATTGCGCGCTAACGTCGCCCAGGACATGAATCTGGTTGGATTTCCCATCCAGCGTCGCGCTTTTTGTCCAGGTGATTTTCATCGGGCGGGGGGACAGGGGGCGCGAGTCGGGGGTCGGCGAGGGGCCGGGGGCGCGGCGGCGTTTCCCGAGAGCGTGTCCAACTCGCCGGCGCCATCCACTTTGGAGAATTGATCCATTGCGGAGAGACGAATCGTCCGGGCGATCAGCTCGGAATCCTTGTCCTTGGCGATCGCCGGGGCGCCTCGGAGGGTAATCTGGGCGTGGCCGTTCAGCATCGCGATGGTGAG
Organism: uncultured Phycisphaerales bacterium; assembly: GCA_963844715.1. Taxonomy (GTDB): domain Bacteria; phylum Planctomycetota; class Phycisphaerae; order Tepidisphaerales; family Tepidisphaeraceae; genus UBA1161. Next base: position 489,924 of record CAWJPJ010000008.1, read on the forward strand.
ATTGTTTCCCGTCGCCGACGAGCCGTTGGGAGATTGGACCTGAACCGAATCGGTGGCGTCGAGTTCATTTAGTTGCACGTCCCCCTGGTTCTGGGTTTGGTCGTCGCCAAGATCGGTGTGCTGCGGGGCCGGCTTGGGGACCAATGAAATGAGGATATGCTCGGCGTTGAGATTGTCCTGTCCCTGAGTTGCCTGGGCCGCGCCGTCCGCCTTGATGGTTTTCGCAAAGAGTCTGCCTGTCGGATCGCGGGCGGTGAATAGCTGAAGCTCCTGGCCGGAAAGGCTTCGCGCCGTCTGGTCCGTTTCATGAACCACGCACTGGGCGTTGCCCGTGGCCCGTACGCTTTTTAGTTGCCGCGACGCGCCTTCCTGCAAAGGTTCGCCGAAGACCAGGCCCAGATCGTCGGCGCTGAGTTCAAAGCGTGGATGATCGACGGTCACCTGCCCGGCGAGATCGGCCGAGGTTATCTGCGGCGTGCCGCCGTCCAGAGACGTCAGATGCACGATGCAACTCTTGTCCCACGACGCGTCGAGCGCCGTATTGGGTTCGTTCGGATCGGGGAAATGAGCTTTGCCGGCTCCCTCGACCACGGCGATCTGATTCAATCGCGAATAGAGCAGTGAGTTGCCGGTCAGCGTGGAGAGCAGCCCGTTGTTTTCGCGTTTCTGGGAAACGAGCATCGGGAAATTCTCATCGCCGATGAGATGAGCGCTGGAATCGGCGGTGTGATAAACCAGCTTTGCGCAGGTGCCGGTGCTGTCGGTTCCGTCCTCGGGGGAAACATGGTGGAGATGCACAGGCGTTCCGGTGAGGGTGACGATCGACTCGCCGGGGTCGAGCCGCTCGGCTTTGCTCTCGTCGGTGGGGACCATGTGCATCTTTCCGTCCCAGGTGACGATGATCGGAGATTGCTGAGGCTGCGATGCGGGCGGGGCCTGCGGAACGGGCGGGGCCGCCGGCGCTGGCGGAGTCGATTGATCGGTTGCCGGTGCGGCCGGTGCGGCGGTTGTTTCGTCTGTCGCACTGCCGCGAGGCAGGAAATCGACCTGCATGAGTGCCGCCTGCACGAGGGGGAGCTGATCTTGGGAAATGACGACGTTGTCGTAAAACGTCGCCAGATATCGATTGCGCACAGCGGGTTCCGCCGGCGGATTGGCGGGCGCTGACATCGTCGGCAAGAATCGGCATACCCGGCGCGACGGGCGACGTGAGATTGGGGGCGAGCGCGGCGTCGGCGGATGGGGTCGCCCCCAGCGACAGCCCGCTGGTGTCATAAATAATCAGTTGCTTCCCGTGGGCGATATCCAGCGACTTGAGCCGCCGGGTCATCTCGTCCCAGTACATCACCAGCCCCGAGCCGTCGAAGGCGTATTGCTTGGCGCGAATCGTCACCGGCACGTCGTCGGCCCGCACGGTTTGTCCCTGGGCATCGACATAATCTTGCGTGAAAAGGCGGAATGTATCGTTGTCAAACTCGACGTGGCTCGTGTACATCGTCACGGCGGGATTTTGCCGAGCCTGCTCCTCGACCGACGAATAAATCCGCACGACGACGTGGTTGTTGAGGGTTCCGTAGCGCGGCGGCTCGACGGGGACGCCGGTCATCGTGTTGCGATCGGCGCCGGGGGCGACGCGGAGGATGCCGTCGTCGGATTCGATGTGCACGACCTGCCCATCGGAGAGAAAGAACTCGATCATCGGGCGCGTTACGCGCACGGTGCCGTCAGGCTGGTTGTCGTAAAAATCGGCCTTGAACTGGTAGGCGCGTTTTCCCGTGTCGCGGTCGTATTGGGTGACCCATACCCCCTGGCCGGGGCCAACGAAGACGTCCTGGTTCTTGGCGCCGGGGGAGATATCGGCGGGTTGGGCCGTACCGGTTCCGCCCGAATAGGGAACATGCGGCTGAAATCGGAGGCACAGCATGAAACCGGCGGTGACAGCCAGAAACGTCAGGATGATGGGAAGAAATCTCCGCATACCGTCCGTGATAGACGATCCCACCTCACGGCTCCGGTTCGACATCGAGCATCTTGAGCACAACCAGGTCCTGCACGTCGATCAGCCCAACGGGACGATCCTGATCGTCCACCACGGGCAATTCGTCAATTCGATATTGTCGAAGGATCGCCATCGCCTCGCTCGCCAGCGCGGATTCGGAGATGCGTTTGGGATTGGCGGTCATGACTTGCGCGATGGGGCGCGCCAGGGCGCTGACGTCGTTGTCGGTCACAAGTCGGCGGAGATCGCCGTCGGAGAAGATGCCGGATAGTTTTCCGGTCTTGTCCACGAGAATGACCGCGCCGCTGCGCCGCTTGATCTGGCTCACTTCGTGCAAGACCTGCCCGACGGACAATTGATCCGACGCGACAGGAAGATTTTCGCCAAGACGGAAAGTCATCGCTTCCTTGACGCGGATGAGCTTCCTCCCCAGTTGCCCCGCGGGGTGGAACATCGCGAAATCCTCGGCCGTAAAATCGTGCAGCTTCATCACCGTCAAAGCCAGCGCATCGCCGAGCGCGCCCATGGCGGTGGTCGAGGCGCTGGGCGCCAGACCCAGGGGGCACGGCTCGGGAATCGTACCGATCTCAATGACTACATCGGAAAACTTCCCCAGGCCGCTGAAGGCCGAGCCGGTTATCGAAATCACCGGATGATTCAATTTTTTGAGCAGGTTCAAGAGGCGCAGAATCTCATCGCTTTCGCCGCTGGCGGAGAGGATGAGAACGACGTCCCCTTTTCGCACCGAGCCGAGATCGCCATGCACGGCATCGGCGGGAGAGAGGAAATGGCTGGGCGTGCCGGTGCTGGCGAGTGTTGCCGAGAGCTTTCGCGCTACGTGGCCTGCCTTACCGATCCCGCTGGTCAGGACCGATCCCTTGCAGTCCTGGATCAATCGGACGGCCTTTACAAATGCCGGCCCCAGCGCCGCGGCCATCCCCTCGACGGCCTTGGCCTCCGCCTGGAGCACGTCCCGGGCAAACTGAATGATCGAATCGTCTTTCAAGAACATTGGATTATGAAGCACGGGACACTAAAATCAATTGCCCCAACCAAGGATGGACGTGGAATATCGCGTGGAATTGGATGTTTACAACGGCCCGCTGGACCTGCTCCTTTACCTGATCCGCCGCGACGAACTGGACATCTACGACATCCCCATCACCAGGATTCTCGATAGCTACATGGAATATATGGAAATGCTCCGGGGGATGGAGCGCGAAGAGGGGCTGGATATCAACGTGGCCGGGGAGTTTCTGGTGATGGCGGCGACGCTGATGGAAATCAAAAGCGCGATGCTGCTTCCCAAGCAGCCCGCCGCGACCGGGGAGGGATCATCGGCGGCGGAGGAACTGGCCGATCCTGCGCCAGGAACTGGTTCGGCAATTGTTGGAATACAAGAAGCTCAAGGACTCCGCCGCGCTGCTTCAACAGAGACAGCAAACGCAGGAGCAGCGATTCGCGCGTTCCCCCGCGCCGCTGGCGGGGCACGCCGATGAGCCGCCGCCGCTGGATTTGGAAGAGGTGCAAATCTGGGATTTGCTGACGGCGTTTGGCCGCTTGATGCGGGAGGTGACGGTTCGCACGCCGCGCGAGCACGAGGTGATCTACGACGACACGCCGATCGATCTGCACGCCGCCGACATCATGGACCGCCTGGGCCGCGAGGGGAGATTGACGCTGCGCGCCCTGATTCTCGGCCGGCGCAGCCGCAGCGAGATGATTGGGATTTTCCTGGCCATTCTGGAACTGATCCGCCAGAAAAAAATCGCCGTGGCGCAGTCGGCGGATTTGGGCGAGTTGGATATTGAGCCTGCCTCGCCCGTTCATCTCGAATCATCCGACGCACCGGCCCCGTCGGAACCGGTCCCGTCGGAACCGGCCCCGGCGGCGCCGCAGCCGGAAAATCTGGCATGAAGACTTTCTGGCTGGGGCTCGTCCTGATCCTCGCCGCCGAATGCCTGCTCTTTTACGACGTTCGATCTTCAAATCGCGGCCATATTGAAAGCGAATCGGCGATTCTTTCGCTGCCGGGTCCCACTACGCCCCTGGCTTGGGCCGCGCGGTGGACCGCCGTTTACATGACGCCGATCGCGTGGTTCGGGTACCTGTTTGTTCTGGACGGGCTTCTGGCTCGCTCCAGTGCGGGAAGCCCGGCGCGGCGGCGGCCTCACGCCTTTGCTTTCTGCTGCCTGTGCAGCATCGTGATCTGGTGCGTCTTTGACGTGATCAACTTTTATTGCTTTTCCCCGCCGGCATGGACGTATATCACGCCGGTGCTGAATTGGCCGCAGCGATTTATTGGTTATGTGATCGCCTTCGCGGCCGAGCTACCGGCAATGTTCATGAGCGGACAGGTGCTCTTCGATCGGCTGAAGCTGGATCGCCTTCGCAGCCGGCCCTGGCGGTTGCCGGGTTGGGCGATGGGGGTGATCAGCGTCGCCGGAGCCGGATTGCTCGCCTGGGCGATTCTCGGACGCAACTCCATCGCCAATTACGGCCTTTGGTGCAGCTTTTTCTTTTTGCTCGACCCGATCAATCTAAAGCTCGGCCGGCCCAGCCTTTTGAAAGATTGGCAGGAAGGCCGCTACGGCCGCACCCTCGCGCTCTTCGCCGGCGGCTTATGCTGTGGGTTCCTTTGGGAGTTTTGGAATTACTGGGCGCTGAGCAAATGGGTCTACCATCTCCCCTTTCTGGGCGGCGTCGAGCAGATCAAGTATTTCGAAATGCCGGTCCCGGGTTTATTGGGGTTCCTGCCATTCGGAGCGGCGTGTTGGGCAATGTGGCAAACCGCCGCCACACCCCTTCGCGGACTCGCCGAGCCGCTGCCGAATGACGTGACCCTCATTTAGCTGCTATGATTGACCTCCAACTATGATCCGCTCCGCGACCATCCATGATGTTTTGCGCATCCAGGAGATCATCAACAGCCACGCCGAGCTGGGGAAGATGCTCTTCAAGAGTTTGGCGCAGATTTACGAATCACTGCGCGATTTCGCGGTGTATGAAACCGACGGTGAGATGATCGACGGCGAGCGCTCCGGCCCTCGGCCGCGCGTGATCGGGTGCGTGGCGTTATCGATCATCTGGGCCGATCTGGCGGAAGTGCGTTCGCTCGCCGTCGAGGAGGAGTTTCGCGGGCGGGGAGTCGGCCGGCGGCTGGTGGAATGGGCCATCGACGAATCCCGCCGCCTGCAAATCCGAAAACTCATGGCCCTGACCTACGAACAGGCTTTTTTTGAAAAGCTGGGATTTGAAGTCGTCACCAAGGAGAGCCTGCCATTGAAGACCTGGAGCGACTGCGTGCGCTGCCCGAAGCGCGACGGGTGCGACGAGATCGCGATGGTTTATTCGCTGAAGGATGTGCCGATGATCGTGATGCACCAGGCTCCGCCGACGCCTCGAGGAATGAGCGTGCCGGTGTTTGAGGGTCCGGTGGAAGACTAGGTTCTTTGCGAGTACACTTTATTCATGCTCCACGAGAATCTTTCCCAATCGATCGAAGACCTTTCATCCCGGATGTTCGCCATTCGGGACTCTCTTTGACCTGCCTGCCAGGCAATCGCGCAGAAAAGAACTGGAAACGCAGATGAGCGACGCCGGGTTCTGGAACAACCAGGACCAGGCCAAGCGCGTCGTCGCGGAAGTGAAGACGCTTAAGGCGGCGATTGAGCCGGTCGAGGAGATGCTGCGCGGGGTGGAGGACGTGCGGGCGCTGTATCAACTGGCCAAGGAAGCCGGGGACGACGCCTCGATGCAGGAGGCGGATCAAACGCTGGATCAGCTCGAGAAAAAAGCCGAAAAGGTGGAGCTGCAATCGCTTCTGGATGGAAAGAACGACCCGCGGAATTGTTTCGTGCAGATTCATGCCGGCGCGGGCGGAACCGAGGCGCAGGATTGGGCGGAAATGCTGCTGCGCATGTATCTCTATCATTTCGAGCGGCGCGGGTGGGACGTTTCGGAAGTCGATCGCAATTGGGGCGAGCAGGCGGGAATCAAGAACGTCACGCTGCTGGTCAAGGGGCAATACGCCTATGGGTATATGCGCGCCGAATCGGGCGTGCATCGGCTGGTCCGCCCCAGCCCGTTCAATGGCAGGGAAAACGGCAAACGAGCTTCGCCTCCGTCGATGTGGTGCCGGATTTTGAGGAGGACGATTCGGAAATCGAAATTCCCGAGGGCGATCTGGATATCGTGGCGTTCGTGGCGCGCCAGCGGCCCCGGCGGGCAGAACGTGAATAAAGTCGCCACCGCCGTGCGCATCACACACAAGCCGACGGGGATTCAAGTCACCTGCTCCGTCGAGCGAAGCCAGCAGCAGAACAAGCGGCTGGCGCTGGCCCTGCTCAAAGGGCGCCTCGAGCAGATCGAGCAGGCGAAGCGCGACGAGGAACTCAAGGCGTTATACGGCGACAAGGGCTCGATCGCCTGGGGGAATCAGATCCGCAGCTATGTTCTGGACGATCGCCGCGTGAAGGATCATCGCACAGGGGTGGAGACGACGAACGTGGAAAGCGTGTTGGATCGCGGGGAACTCGACGCGTTTATTGATGCCGAACTGCGGCGGAAAAAGAAGGCCCGGGCCGGAAAATAAGGGCGCAACGTCCCATATTCGCGCTTTGTTTGGTTCCTTAGCAATATTCAGGCGGGAAGACTCGTTAAGCGGGGCGTCCCATTACTCGATTAGAGAAGTGGGAGACCCTGAACGACAATGTCGGCACTACCGTCACGACCGCCCGCGGCCGCACCTCCGCCAAGTTCGGATGCCCTGATTCGGCAGGCCATTCGCAAAGTGGCCGCCCTCGCCACTTTGCCGCAGGTCGCCAGCAAAATTGTCCAGATCGTCGAGGACCCGCACAGCAACGCACATCATCTTAAACAGGTAATTTGCAACGACCCCGCGCTATCGACGCGAATTCTGAAAGTGGTCAACAGCGCCTTCTACGGCCTGCCCGGGCAGGTGAATTCCGTCGACCGCGCGATCGTCATGCTGGGTTTCCGCGAGGTGAAGAATATCGCCATGGCGGCGAACCTGAGCGTGCTGTTCCGCGGCGCGGAACTGAGCGGGCCGTTCACGGCTGAGGATCTGTGGCGGCATTGCGTGGCGGTGGGCGTCGCGTCCAGGCAGTTGGCGAAAAAAACTCGCCGGCTTAATGGACGCGGCTCCGACGCATTTCTCGCCGGGCTCATCCACGACCTGGGACTTCTGATCCATCTACAAGTCAATCCGGAAAAACTCGGTCAGGTCTGCAAAACCGCCCAGGAGCAAATCCTGGCCGGGTCGCAAACCGTCAATTTCTGCGCCCTGGAGCGCAACATCATCGGGGTCGATCACGAACAACTCGGCCAGGCGATGACCGAATATTGGCGCTTCCCGGAAGAATTCCAGCAGGTGGTCGGATTTCATCATCATCCCAAGCTCTCTCGGAGCGATACGCGCGAGATCGTCAATCTGGTTTATGTGGCCGACACGCTGGTTTGCCGAATGGACGACTGTTTCAACGCCACGGCACGGTGCCAGCAGTGGGACCAGGCCGTGCTCGAAGAGCTGGGTCTGGACGAGGCGAAGATTCAGGGCGTGTTTGCGGAGCTTCCGGAGATGATTTCGGATGCGGCGGCGATCTTTAAATAAGCATATAGCGACGGAGAGACAAAGGGACGGAGAGACGAAGTGGGGGGTCGCCGCGGCGATCTAGCAGGACGCTGAAAAACCCTCTTGACGAATGTTCTCGGTGGCGCTGAACTGTGTGACACCCAGACACGGAGGTCATTCATGCGAGGCAAGGCCGATCCCCAATCCATTTTGTTCATCGCGGCCATCGATCTGGAACAACGCGTCCGTCCTGATCATCCGCTGCGGGCCGTGAAGTGCATGGTCGATGAAGACTTGAAGGCCATGAGTCGGCGTTTTGATGCCGCCTACGCGGCCGAAGGCCGGCCCAGCGTGCCGCCGGAGCGGCTGATCAAGGCGTTGCTTTTGCAATCGATCTATTCGATTCGCTCCGAGGCGCAGCTCGTGGAACGGATTGATCACGACCTGCTGTTCCGTTGGTTTTTGGACCTGCGGATCGACGAAGAGGTATTCGACGCCACCGTCTTCTCGCACAATCGCGGGCGGCTGGAAGAGCACGGGCTGATCGGCGCGTTTTTCGACGGCACGGTGCGTCGGGCCATCGCCGCGGGACTGGTCAGCCCCGACCACTTCTCGGTGGATGGCTCGCTGATCGAGGCGTATGCGTCGATCAAGAGCTTCAAACCCAGGGATGAAAAGGACAAAAAAGACAATGATGCGGGAGATAACAACGGTTTTAAGGGCCGCAACGCCGAGGTGGACTTCCACGGCCAGAAGCGGTCCAACGACACCCACGAATCAACCACCGATTCCGACGCGAAGCTGGTCCGCAAGAGCGACGGCAAGCCGGCGTTGCTCAGCCATGCGCTGCACGCGATCGTGGAGAACCGCCACGGGCTGGTGCTGGCGGTGGAAGTCAACTCGCCGCTGGAGAACAGCGAGCCGGTCACCGCGTTGTCGCTGATCGATCGGGTCAAGAAACGTTTTGGGCTCAAACCCAAGACGGTTGGGGCCGACAAGGGGTACGACCAGGGTCCGCTGTTGCGTGGGCTGGAGCGAAGAAGAATCCGTCCGCACGTGGCGGTGAAGGAGGGCAAGATCGGCGGCGACACCGCCGCCTATCGCTGGAAGAACCGAGCCAACATCGCGGCCCGCCAGCGGATGCGTCGGCGCGCGAAGACCCTCGGTTACGCCATCAGCCAGCGTTGCCGCAAGAAGATCGAGGAATGGATCGGCTGGGCCAAGACGATCGGCGGCCTGTATCGCACCCGGTTGATCGGACATTCAAAAACCGGCCAGCAGGCCCACCTGGCCGGGGCGGCGTTCAATCTGATCCGGATGCGCAACCTGAGTACCGTGTGAAACTCAACCTGGGCATGCAATCCGCCAACGAACTCGAACGAACTGAAGCCCTTGGAACGATCCGAGATGGAACCCGCCATTGAAAAGCGGCCAACAGACAGGAAAATGCGCCAACTCCCGAGTTTTTCAGCGTCCTGCTAGAGGGTCGACAGTTGAGAGTAGAAAGCGGAGAAGACGGCGGGGCTTTTTATTTCGCCAAGCGAGCGACTAGGCGCCAGACCTGGTGGGGGCCGAGGGGTCTTGCGCGGGTTTTGTTGAAATCGTTTACAAGCTGATCGAACCGCGGGGTGTAGGGGAGGCGGTCGCGTTTGCCTATGTCTTGGCCTAGGAGTTGTTTTAGGGCTTCTTGTTGTTCGGGGGTGAGGCGCGGGGGCGGGCCGGTGGCGGGGCCTAGGCGGGGGAGTTTGCCGGCTTTGCGGAGGTTGAGGAGTTGGCGCCAGACTTCGCCGCGGGTGGGGTGGGGAGTTTGTTTGGCGGCGTAGAGGCTCCAAAGCTTTTCGAATTGAGGCGTGTAGGGGAGATCGTCGGCGGTTCGCGCGATTTTTTGATAGAGGTCGATCAGCAGATCGGGTTGTGCCGATGCCTCGGGTTCGACTCCTGCAAATAAAGCGGTCGGCGCGGCGGCGTCTTCGACCGCGGCTGAATCGCCTGTTTCCGTTGTTCGATCCAGGAGCAATAGCACATTTCCGAATGGATCGCGCACGGCGGCCGTGTATCCGCGCGAAACGGCGCGCGGCGGATGTACGAACGAAAGCTTCAATTCCTCCCGCCGATCGTAGAGTAGCCGAACATCATCGACGAGATAATAGACTTCCCCGCTGGTTTGATCGGGATCGGAGCGGAGGACCAGTTCGGTCGCGCCATCCGACATCAAAAAACTGGCGGCTTGCTTGTCCTGGCGGAGTAATTTCAATCCAAGCGTGTCGCGATAGTAGACGACCGCGCTTCCAAGGGCGGGAACGCTGAGGAGAATTCGGTCGATTCTACGAAGCATGATTCTCCGTTATTTGCCGGGGCCGTCGTCAGTATCTTCCCGCTCGACTTGTTTCTGTTCGGATTCGGATGGGGCGTGGTATCCGCCGCGGAGGACGAAGAAACCGCCGGTCAGGTTCCAGATCATTTGGGTTAGGCGGATGGACATGGTGAGGGCGAAGGCTTGGCCGACGTTGACTCCCTGCGGCACTAGCAGGTTGATGGCGAAATATTCCATGACGCCGGCGCCCTGGGGACTGATCGGGATTGAACCCACCAAGACGAGAACGGGGACGACCATCCAGTAATAGAAGGGTTTGATCGGCAATCCAAATGCGATGCCGCAGAACATGGCCGAGGTGATCACGACTGCGTGGACGGGGAAGCTGGCGAATAGGGCGCCGATGGCGAGCAGGGGCCGGCGGCCGTAGATGTGCATGGCTTCAATCGCCTTGACGACCTGTTTTTGCATGGGCAGGCGGGGAATCAGGAAATCCAGGCCGCTGATTCGGCGCAAAATGGGGTTGTAAAACAGGATCATCCCGACCGCGGTGAGGGCAAGGATCAGCCCGCTGGTCACGGCGACCTGGCGGCATTTGTGGATGTGCCACTGCAAGCTCGCCATGACGCCGCCAAGAATAATTAGCGCGATCAAGCCGATGGCCCGATCGACGAGGACCGACATCACGGCGCGGGTGCGATGGTGGGTTTGCTTGGCGACATAATACATTTTGAGCGCATCGCCGCCGGTCGAACCGAGCATGAAGGTGCTGTAGAAGAGCCCGACCATGTTCAGGACGAAGGTGCGCGTCACCGGCAGGCGAATGTCCAGCGCTTTGAGTAATTCATGCCAGCGGAAGCTGGTGATGATGATGGTGAGGGGAAAAATCGCCAGGGCGGCGGCGAGCCATTTGGGCCTCGCCTGGCGGACCATCCGGATCACGCCGATTTCGACGATCGGATGATTTGGCGGGGGCTTGACCTCATCGCGCGGGACCGCAATCGGCTTGCCGGTGCGCGGATCGAGTACGGTGAAGGTGGGATCGGTGTCCTGGGCGTTTTGCGTCAGCAGGCTCAGCGGCTTTTGGCTGAGGCTGGGCACGTAGACCTGGTCGTGCCAGGACATCTTGCTGATAACATAGAGAATTCCAAAAACGGCGATGCCCCAGCGGACGGTGGACCAAAGGATCGGGAGTAGCTTTTTGCGCATCGAAAAGTACCCGGGCATTATCGGCAAAATCGAGGCACTTTGCCAAGCGAACCGCATCCTCTATAGTGTGGAGGGGAACGAGGCACTGCATGATTGGGCGAAAGATTTGGATCCTCGCGCTGGCTGTCTACGCCGCCATCATGATCGGCGCCCTGTTTCATGGCGGGGCGGTTGCGGGCAGCGCCGAGGAGCTGCCGGCGGTGCAATCCCTGACGGGGATGCGCCGATTTACGGGCGTGGCCATCCAGCTTCAGCGCGTCGATTGGGTTCCGCAGTATGAAAAGTTGATCGACAAAATCGCCGACGACGGCGCCGATACCGTTTCGCTGGTCGTCGATGCGCGGCAGGAGAATTTCCAAAGCGAATTCATGTATATCGATGTCCGCAAGACTATGTCGGACGCGCAACTCGCGGAGATTATCGATCACGCCAAGACCCGGCGCCTGCGGGTGATCCTCATGCCGATCGTTTTGCTCGACGATCCAAACGACACGCACTGGCGCGGCACGCTTGACCCGAAGGACTGGCACGAATGGTTCGAGAATTACCGCGACTTGCTGACGCATTACGCCTGGATCGCCCAGGATCATAACGTCTATATGCTGGTCGTCGGGTCGGAACTGGTCACCTCCGAGGAGCACGTCGACGAATGGATCGACACCATCAAGGCCGTGCGCGACATTTACAAGGGGAAGCTCACCTATTCCTCCAACTGGGACCGCTATCGCAAGGTGAAGTTCTGGAAATACCTCGACGTCATCGGCATGAACAGCTACTGGACCCTGGGCGAGGATCGCAATGTGACGGTCGATGAGATCAAGCAGAATTGGCAGGATATCCAGAAGGACATGTTTAAGTTCCTCGACGAGCAGCATAAGCCGGTGATTTTGCTCGAGGCCGGGTGGTGCAGCCTGGCCAACGCCGCCAAGGACCCATGGGATTACACGCAAAAGCAGCTTGACGCGGACAACGATCTTCAGCGGAAGTTATACGAAGGTTTTTTTGAGAGTTGGTGGGGTCAACCCAGATTGGCGGGATTTGTGATCTGGTCGATGGACCCCGGCGGCGATCCCGACGGGCGCGGATACACGCCCCAGGACAAGCCCGCCGAACAGGTCATGCGGCATTGGCTCAGCCAGCCGCGTTGGGATATCATGGTGAAGTAATTCGAGCTCCCGTCGGAGATGTTTATGGTTCTCAAAGTGGTGATCGAACCGGGCGAAGATTCTGGCTTCGTCGCTCATGTCCCGGCCTTGCGCGGATGTTGGTCGCAAGGAAAGACGCGCGATGAGGTATTGTCCAATATCCGCCAGGCGGTCGAAGCATGGCTGGAAGTCGAACAGGACAAGATGGAGCAGCCGGGTGGCGAGGAAGAAGTCGAGTTGATCACGGTATAAGGGCTGGAATGCGCGCATGCCGCAATTGCCGGTCATCAGCGGCCGCGAGGCCCGCCGGGCATTCGAAAAGGCTGGTTGGAGTTTCAACCGTCAGCGCGGAAGCCACATGATTTTGATCAAGAGTGGCGTTTCCGTGAATCTATCCGTTCCGGACCATCGTGAGTTGGATCGCGGTCTGCTTCGCGGACTAATTCGTGACGCGGGAATCACCGTCGACCAGTTCATCGAACTATTGAAGTGACTGTCAATGGAAGCCATCCGCACCCGATATCGTACTCACACTTGCGGCCAACTTCGCGATAGCGATGTGGGTCAGGCCGTCCAATTGGCTGGGTGGGTCCATTCCTATCGCGATCACGGGAATTTGGTGTTTGTGGACCTTCGCGATCGCGATGGCCTGACCCAACTGGTGTTGGACCCCGATCTTTGCGGAGAGGCCCACCACGACGAGGCCCGCAAGCTTCGCGGCGAATGGGTCATCAGCGTCAGCGGGGAAGTCTCGGCCCGCGCGGCGGATGCGATCAATCCGAAGCTGCCGACTGGGAAGATCGAGGTGCGGGTCAAGGATTTGACGGTGCTGAGCACGTCGCCGACGCCGCCCTTTTCGCCGGACGAGCATGAGACGGTTTCGGAAGAGAAGCGGCTGACGTATCGATATCTGGACCTCCGACGGGCCGTGATGCAGCAGACTCTGCGCATTCGCCACCGGGTCACCAAGATGATGCGGGATCATCTTTCGGATCAGGGATTCTGGGAGATCGAGACGCCGTTTTTGACCAAGTCTACGCCGGAGGGGGCGCACGATTTTATTGTGCCGGCCAGGCTCATGCCGGGAAGTTTCTATGCCTTGCCGCAGTCGCCGCAACTCTTCAAGCAATTGCTGATGGTCGCGGGGTGCGACAAATACATGCAGATCGTGCGCTGTTTCCGCGACGAGGACCCCCGCGCGGATCGGCAGGCGGAATTCACGCAGCTCGACGTCGAGATGTCGTTCGTCGATCGGGAAAACGTGATCGCCGTCATCGAGGGTCTGCTGCGGCGGATTTGGAAGGAAATCCTCGGCAAGGAAATCCCCAACCCGATCCCACACATGGACTACGACCAGGCGATGAACGAGTACGGCTCGGATCGCCCGGACTTGCGCTTCGGAATGAAGCTGGCGGACGTCACCGATCTGGGCCAGCGCACGGATTTTGGGGTGTTCAAGAATGCGGCGATGGTCAAGGCCATTGCCGTGCCCGGCGGCGGGAAACTGAGCCGGAAAGATACGGACGCGCTTGCCGAATGGGCGAAGGGATTTGGCGCAAAAGGGCTGGCGGTGACGAAAGTCACGGCCAATGGGCCGGATACGGGTGTCGCCAAGTTCCTCGCGCCGATTGCGGCGGATTTGATCCAGCGCACGGGCGCGAAGGAGGGCGATCTCCTTTGCTTTGCAGCCGACAAGCCCAAAGTCGTGCACAAAGTTCTTGGCGAGCTTCGCCTGAAGATGGCGCCGATCTTAGTCTGACTCCATCGGCGGAATTCGCCTGGGTCTGGGTGGTCAACTTTCCGCTTCTGGAATGGGATGAGGAGGAGAAGCGGTTTGTCAGCACGCATCATCCCTTCACGTCGCCGCTAGATGAGGACGTGTCGAAACTCGATAGCCGCGAGCAGGCGGTTGTCGAGTCGATCAAGGCCAAGGCTTATGACATCGTGGTCAACGGCAGCGAAGTCGGCGGGGGGTCGATCCGTATCCATCGCATGGATGTTCAGCAAAAGCTCTTTTCCTTGCTGGGCATCGACGACGCGGCACAAAAGCTGAAATTCGGATTCCTGCTCGATGCCCTGCACTATGGCGCTCCGCCGCACGGCGGGATCGCCCTGGGTGTCGATCGGCTGATCATGATTCTCCGCGGCATCCCCAACATCCGCGACGTCATCGCGTTCCCCAAAACTCAGAGCGGGGCCGATCTGATGTGCCAGGCGCCTAGCCCCGTCGATCAGCGGCAACTGAACGAAACGCACATTCGCGTCGTCTTGCCGCAGAAAAAAGAAGCCTGATTCGAAATCATGAGCTCCGATCCGCGCGACAAGGTCTATCACGATCTGATCGACCGCCAATTGGTCGAAGACGAGGCCAAAACGCGCGCCTCAGCGCATCAAATCTTCAAAGTCCTTTTCGAGTTCGTCCGGCCGCAATCCGTTCTTGACGTCGGCTGCGGCGTGGGGAGCTGCCTCAAAGCGGCGCAGGAGATCGGGGTCGCCGAAGTCCGCGGGATCGAAGGGAATTGGCTGGATCGCTCCAAACTCGTGGTTGATTCCGCCTTGGTGGAGACGCGCGATCTGGAACAGGGCTTTTCCCTGGGCCGGCGATTTGATCTGGTGATCTGCCTGGAGGTGGCCGAACATCTCAGCCCGGAATCGGCCAATCGTTTTGTGGAGAATCTTTGCGCTCATGGCGATTTGGTTCTCTTTTCTGCTGCCATTCCGTTCCAAGGCGGGCACCATCACCTGAACGAGCAATTCCCGGATTACTGGGCCGGGCTTTTTTCATCGCAGGGATTTCGATCCGTCGATCTGATCCGTCCGCGGATTTGGAACGACGAATCGGTCTGGTACTGGCTGAGGCAAAACACGATTCTTTTCGCGCACCAGCGCGTCCTGGATTCGAACGAAAAGCTCCGACAGGAGTCCGAGCAAAGCCGACCCCTGAACCTGGTGCACCCCTTTTATTACCTGGTGCGGATGAACGAAGTGAAGAAAATCACCGATCAGCACAACGCGATAATCAACGTCCTGAAAACCGGCGGGGTCTTCGACGTCACACCCCTGCCGGACGGCAAGGTGAGGATTACCAAGCGCTAACGATCTTGCAGCCGCGCAAGGGCGCTCCGGGGTCGCCTCCTGTTGCAATTGCAGCGGCAAAGCTCACAATCCATTCCGGTATGATTCGTACGAAGATCGTCGCCACCATGGGTCCAGCGTGTGGCGACGTGGAGATGCTGTACTCGCTGTTTCAGGCCGGGGTTGACGTCTGCCGGCTGAATTTCTCGCACGGGGACCTGGACGCCCATTTGCAGATGCTTCGGAACATTCGCGAAGCCGCGGCGCGGTGGGACCAGCCGATCGCTGTTTTGGGGGATTTGTGCGGACCGAAAATCCGGCTGGGGAAGATTGCCGACGTGGACGGGACCGGCGGCCTGTCAATCAACTCGGGTGAGCAACTCATCATTCAGCGCCGCGATATTCCGGGCGCCGGCAAGCGCGTCACCAGCATCTATGCCCATCTTGTCGACGATGTGCAGGTCGGTCATCGCGTCCTGATCGAGGACGGCCTGCTCCGCTTCATTTGCACGGAAAAGAATTCCAACGAGGTGAAATGCAACTGCACAGTCGGCGGGATTCTTCGCAGCTCCAAGGGAATCAACCTTCCCGACACAAGCGTGAATATCGCGTCGATCACCGATCGCGATTGGGAATGCGTGGACTGGGCGGTGGAGAACGATCTGGATTATCTGGCCCTCTCCTTTGTCAGGAAGCCGGAGGATCTGCAATTGCTCCGGGAGCATTTGCGGAACAAGGAGAGCGACATCCACCTGATCGCGAAGATCGAAAAGTCCGAGGCCCTGGATCACATCGAGGCGATAGTTGAATCGAGCGACGGCCTGATGATCGCCCGGGGCGATCTGGGCGTGGAACTGGACATCGCCCGGGTACCGATCATTCAAAAAGACCTAATCCGCCGCTGCCAGACCTCGGGCAAGCCGGTGATCGTCGCCACGCAGATGCTGCAGACGATGATCGAGCAGGCCAGTCCCACTCGCGCGGAAGTCAGCGACGTCGCCAACGCGATTTTTGACGGGACCGACGCGGTGATGCTGAGCGGGGAGACGTCGGTGGGCAAATTCCCGCTGGGATCGGTGCATATGATGTCGCACGTGGCGGGCGTGACGGAGGATTATTTGATCGCCTCGCGGTCGGCGCAGGCGACGCTTCCCCAGCCGGGCTCGCCGACGCTGCGATTTTCGGTGGCGGTGGCGCCGCGGGGTGAGGCAGATCGTCGCCGATCTGAAGGTAAAGCTGGTGGTGATCTGGAGCCAGACGGGAGCGACGGCGCGGATTTTTTCCAAGAGCCGGTTTCCGGTTCCGCTGGTGGCGCTGTCCAGCGACCATCGAGCGCTGCGGCGGGCGGCGCTGCATTATGGCGTGATTCCCTTCGAAATGGCGCCGCCGCAAACGATGCTCGATCTGGTTGAAGGCGTGGACAACATGGTTCGCACGCGCAAATTTGCCACGCCGGGCGACCGCATTGTGATCGTCACCGGGGCGGCCCTGGGGACGCCGGGGACGATGAACGGCATTGTGATTCACACGGTGGGCGAGAGATGGAGCGGGCAGGTTGAGAACGACCTCCCCGCCGCCGCGACGGAATCAGGATGGTCATGAACGCTCGCGTTGGTCTGCTTCTGGTGTTGCTGCTGGCGCCGCTTGGATGCGCCTCGGAGCCGGAAGGGGTTTCGATATCCCGGTCCGGGCCGGAGCGAACGATGGCCGCCGACATTCCCCCCGAGCAGGCGACCGCCACGTATTGGCTGGGGCAACCGACGCATGCTTCGGTGATGGGGTTCGATTTCAATAAATTATGCGATGCCTGTCTGGACGCGGCCAGGGACGAGCAGTTTACCATCGACCGGACGGATTACCGCGACGGCCTGATCACGACACGTCCGCAAATCTCCCCGCAATTTTTCGAATTCTGGCGCCGCGACGCCGGGAGCTTTACGGACGTCATTCAAAGCTCCTTGCAGACGATTCGCCGGACGATTCGCTTTGAGCTTTCGCGTTCCGAGGACGGCCTGTTTACGGCCCGGCCGAAGGTGCTCGTCGAAAAGTTATCGATCGTCCAGCGGCGGATCACCTCGGTGGCGCAATATCGTTATGTGTTTTCACCGCTCAGCACGGATGCGACATTCACGACGTCTGAGGGGAAAAGCGTGCCGACGCGATATTGGTACGCGATCGGGCGCGACGAAGCGATGGAACGGCAGCTCGCCGACGCGGTCGCCAGAAAACTGCGGGACGACTGAATTATTCGTAAAGAACCAGCGGCCTGGGCGGAGAGATAAGGCCGTATTCGCTTGCCAGGCGGTGAAAGAGTTCGATAGCCGCCAATTGCACGGGGCCGACATCGTACTTGAGATGCTCGGCCAAATACCGGCGGGCCAGGTCGGGTGGCCAGCCGCGGGCAGCGGCGTGCTCGGCGACGATCGATTCCAAATTGGCCCGGCCCGCTTGTTTCGCCTGCTCCAGTCGGATCGGCAGGTCTCCCAAATCGACCCCGGCACGTGCGGTCCAGACGGCAAAAACGAACGGCATCCCGGTCAATTCCTTCCAGGCTTCTCCAAGATCCATCTGATGCTCCATCCCGGGCGGATCGGTGATGACCTTATCCCCGATGAGGAGCACTGCGACTACCGTTTGGGTTTTCGCGCGGTCGGTTGAGGTCCAGAATCTTCGGCACAAGTTCCATTTCTGCTTCAAAATTATTTGCGCCAGCACCACGGAGGTGTGGCTTTCGACGTCGCACGCGAGCGATTCGATTTTGGACAGCGGCGAAGGGCTAAAGATGCGAACGGTCAGAGTCGGTCCATCCGAGCCGATGCCGCCGCTGGGAACAACCTTCAAGCCGGCCAATCGCTGGTAATCGATTACGGGCAATAGCGCCACGTCGCAGCGTTGGTGGCGCAAGCCATCGAGGAGACGGGCGGGAACGTCGAGGACCATTTCGATGTCGGGATCGTGGTCCAAATCGTAAATCAGAGGTTTGGCGTTCAGATAGCTGACGCTGCCAATGCGCAGAATCTTCCTCGTTTGATCCACGGCAAGACCATAGCGAAAGGCGGAAGATTTGTGGAGATGCCAAGTATCGATTGCGGTGAATTATTGCGGGGGAGACGCGGAGGCCTTGGAAGCGAGCCGTCGCCAGCGGGTTGGCGTCAGGCCGGTCGCCTGCTTGAATCGGCTGGTGAAATGGCTCTGATGCGCAAATCCGCACAATCGCGAGATTTCCACAAGATCCTTCTCTCCGGCGACCAAAAATATCTTCGCGCCAGCAGATTTGCCACTCGAGCAGAAAATGCTTTGGCGTGATCCCCAGGAGTTCGCTGAACCGGCGATGGAAATGAAAGGGGCTTAAATGCACGGTCTTGGCGATTTCATCCAGCGATGGGCCGCGCGAAATGCTCGCGCATGAACTGAACGGCGGGGATGAGGCGGGAAATCTCGCTGTCGGCGGCAAAATCCGCGGCCCGCAATACTTGCCAGTCCCAGGGATCAGGCTGAAGACAATAAAAGAGAATCGGGCCCTTGCCCAGCGCCGGATAGCGCTGGCAAAGGACGACATGAAACGCCCGCAATTCTCCATTTGAATCGGCGACGCTGAAGCGATTGCCCGGCTCGGCGCTGTCGAACGATTTAAAGCGCTCGCGCGCATCCTGGAGGACCTGGTCGAGCACGCGCGGGCCCACGCCGGTGCCTCCGACCGGTAATACGGCGCGGAGGTTGGAGTCGAAGGCAAAAAGCCTGCCGGTCGGCCGGTGCATCCACGCCGGCGGTTTGGGGTAGGCGGGCTCGGCGCGGCTTAACCGTTGCGAGGCGGCGATCTGCTGGGCCTGCTTGCCGAAATGATCGAGTGATTGCATTTCCGCGTCGGTAAAATCCCCAAGGTCGGGTGAGCGATAGACCTGAAGCGCACCGGGATATCCGCCGAAGATGGGGGATTCGACCGGCACGGCCGCGGCGAAGCCGAATCGGCCCGACTGCATCAATCCGGTGTAGAAATTGGATGCCTCGAATTGTCCGTCGGCCCAGGCGTCGCGCGCCGGACGGCGCGACGCTCGGCGATGGCGCGCCAAGTCATGGCATCTTCAAGATGCCAATCGCGCCGCGTAGCCCCTAAGCAGATCTTCGCGCACCGTCCCCGGCTGCACGACCTGAAGCCCCCCCCGAGGCATGGATGTCACAATCCATGCATCCGACAAACGTACGCTTTTTGCTAAGGTCTCAAAAAATGGACGATATGCCACGTCTCCTCGGCAGTTCAGAACGCCCTAGGGTCGTTCGCTTACATAATGATTTCTGTGCCATAGCTCACCGATTATCTCGCAGGCGAGCCACACATATCGTGATCAGAACTACTCACTTTCATCCAATTTGGATGGAAATAATTTGATCTCGACACAATTGGAGACCGAGGCAATTTGTTAACGTACAACATCATATGTGTCAACATATTTATGACCTAACACAAACAATCACAATAATTTATAAATCGTGGTCTCTTAACAAACCATTCATATCTAAAACAATCCACTGTTGTTTTGTGCAATTATAGAGTGCAGAAAGTCAAATTGCACGTGCATGCACAGTGCTGCAGTTTTGGGGTTTTCGGAGAGCGGTGTTGCGTCGGGGAGACGCAGGTCAATCGAATGAGGTGCTCAGGCGACAGACGGAATAAACGGACTCAACTGGCGCGGGTCACGCATCACGTATCTCAAGGCTGGCGCGGGGGCTGGCTCAATTTCCGATCGGCGGCACGGCACTTGTATACTCTGACCGCTAAGGAAATTCCCCATGCTGGCGCAGACTCACAAGTTCTCTGTTCTGGGACAAAAAGATCCGCATCGCGATCCTCGCTTTGGCGAGCTATCTGGCGATGTGCTAGATCGAAGTCCAAGACCTCGGCCTCGTCCAATCACCCATGATCCGAACTGCTCCGCTTGCCGCTTGCTTTGGCTTCCGGGCTTACCCCAAAGATGTGGAATTGGTGTGAAAGCGGCTCGTACCCGTGCTCGCGGCAAATTTCGTCGCGCAGCTTTTTGAGCTTATCGCTGTTGAATTCGATGACCTTCCCCGTATCGACGCAGATCAGATAATCGTACGCCTGCCTGCCCGCGATCACTTCGTAGTAGGACTGCTTGTTGTCGAAAAATACCTGCTTGAGCACGCCGGCGTCCTGAAGATGGGCGAGCGTTCGATAGACGGTGGCGCGGCTGACGCGATGGCCCAGTTCCCTCAGATGGATCGCCAATTGATCCGCCTCGAAGAGCCCGGTTTGCCGCAGGACCGCGTCGAGAATCATCGCGCACTCGGGAGTGAACTTCAGTTTCTCGCCATGCAAATAGCGGCGGAAAACCGCACATACCGGCTCGTAGGGCAAGGCGGATCGACCTGAGGGAACCTTGGGAAGATTAGGCAGAATGTGGCTGCCGGAGGACATGATTTCAGTTTAGCCTTGCTTGAAGGGTTTGGCCAATTGGCGCGAAAACCAGAAACCCGGACCCAGAATGTCGAATCAATGCCCGAATGCTCAAATGACGGGAAAGCCCTTTCGCTCATTCGGATTTCGGGCTTGATTCTGGTTTCTAGTTTCGGATTTCTGGTTTCCGCAACTAGCGGGTCAGGTTTCTTCCCGCCAGCGCTCGTGCGATGGTGGCGGGCGAGTTGGGGACGGAATTGGGGCCGTGGTCGTCGATGAGTTGGGCGGTGAGGCGGCGGTTTCCCTCGACCAGGGGCTTGCCGATGATCTGGGCGATCTGGTTGACCTCGTCCTGCTTGGCGGAGAGCTTCTTCTCCATCTCCTGGAGTTCCAGCTCGATCTGCTGGTATTCCCTGAGGGAAGCGGCGTACAAATCCTCCCCTTCCGCGATCCACTCGGCAATGGACTTGGCCACGGTATTTACCTCCAAAATCCCCATGATCATGGTACATCCTGACTGTCGTCTAATCCTGTGGGGACCATGACTAATTTAACTATTTTTGGCGTCCTATAAAACGGGAAAAGAAACCCGAAACCAGAAACTCGAATCCCGAATCAAACCAGAATGTCCGAATGACGAAACGACTTTTCGGTCATTTGGACATTCTGGTTTGGTTCTGGTTTCGGGTTTCGGATTTCTGGTTTCGCTTGACGCCGCTGCCTCTGGCCGCGAGATTCCCGCGCATGGGCCGGTCTCGTGTGGGTGAAATCGCTCGCTACTTTACGCGGCTGGGTTTGACGGCCTTTGGCGGGCCGGCTGTGCATATTGCGATGATGGAAGAGGAATTGGTGGGCCGGCGGAACTGGCTCGACCGCCGGCAATTCCTGGATCTGGTCGCGCTGATCAACTGCATTCCGGGGCCGAATTCGACGCAATTGGCGATCGCTCTTGGGCGGCATCGCGGGGGTTGGCGCGGGCTGCTGGCGGCGGGGGCGTGCTTTATCTTGCCGGCCGTCATCATCATTCTGCCGATCGCCTGGCTGTATGTGACGTATCGGCGGCTTCCGAGCGTCACGGGGATGCTCCGGGGGATCGACGCGGCGGTCGTGGCGATTGTGATCATTGCCGTGGCGCGGTTCGCGCGATCGGCGGTTCGCAATCCTTTTGCGGCGGTGGTCGTGGGGTTGGCTTTTGCCGCGGAAATCGCCGCGCGGCATTTCAGATTTCCGATGGGGGATCTGGCGATCTTGGTCCTGGCTGGTGTTCTTGGCGCGAGCCGTTCGGCAAAACTGCGCATGGCCGCGCTCAATCCTCTGCTTCCGCTGATCGGAAGCTATCTGGCGGCGATCTCCGGGCCCTTGCTGATGGTCCTGCTCTTTTTACAGATCGGCGCCACGATTTTCGGAAGCGGGTACATGCTAATTTCGTATTTGCAGACTTCCTTCGTCGATCATCACCACTGGCTCACGCAACGACAGTTGGTCGACTCGATTGCGGTTGGGCAAATCACTCCAGGCCCACTTTTAACGACCGCGACGTTCGTCGGTTTTCTGCTGGGGCACAATCAATTCGGCTACGGCGTGGCTGGCTGCGTCGCCTGCGCCCTGGCGGCCACGGCGGCGATTTTGCGCCGTCGTTTGTGCTGGTGGCGATACTGGGGCGGTGGGTGGAGAGGATTCGTCGCTCGGATTCCGGCCGCGAGGCTTTGGACGCGATGAGCGCGGCGGTCATGGGGTTGATCGCCTACGCGGCGGTGGTGATGGCGGCGCAGGCGCTGGAGCCGCCGACCTCGTGGATTTGCGGCGGGATTCTCTTGGGGGCCCTGGGGATTTTGATCATTGTTCCCAGGATCAATTCGACGTGGATCATTTTTCTGGCCGCGGTGGCGGGGTGGCTGCTGCTTTCGCACTCACCGGTTTAGGTGAGTGGTCTTCACCGTTGCACCCATCGGGCCAGCAATTCGCCGCGGCTGCACACTCCAAAAGTCCTGTAAATCGACTTCACATAGACGTGGACGGTATGCCGGCTGATGGCGAGGCGGTTGGCGATTTCCTTCTCGGCGTTGCCTGCCAGAAGCAGTTCGAGGGTTTGCCGCTGGCGGGGGGAGAGGGGTTCGGTCGAGGGGAACTTGGGCGGCTCGCCGTCGCCCTGGCGCGCCTGGTCGCCGAGCATTCTGCAAAACATGGCCACCAATCGGCGTTTTTTGGTGATGGAGTCGGAAAGATCGTCGGGGTCGGCGGAAAGCGAGCTGCGCATCACGCGCATCAAAGCCCGCACGTCGCCGACGCGGCTGCTCTCTTGTCGAATCGAAAAATGCATTGCATCACCACAATAGGCGAATTGCTGGGTCGATCGGACGGCCCTTAACTATACCCGCCATGCTGAGCGGCGGCCAAGAGAATCGCGGAAGTGTTTTGCGAACTCTTCCTCTACGCCGGGCTGGCAGCGCACTTTTGGGCTCGTCGCAATTGGCGTAACAAAGTACTTCGCCGGAATTTCTGCGGTTTGCGGGCGGGACCCCCCACCCTGGCCCTCCCCCCGAGTACGGGGAGAGGGGAAAAGGAGTGCGCGGCCCGGGGAATTCGGCAGAACAATATCAAAGGAGTTTGCCATGTCTCCGATCTTTCGTAAGTCCGGCAGGGATTGCTGGGTGGATGTGTATGACACGAGTTACTTTGGGGGGAAGTTGCGCCGCATATTCGGGCCGGTCGATCTGCGGCGAATGAGCGGCGGGAGCGTCATTGTCGGGCCGGGGGCGAAGGTTCAGGTTCTGGGCCGGCGCGGGCAAAAGCCCGTGGTGATCAATCTGAAGCCGAATCGAGTGGTGCCCGATCTTTCGGCGTCGCTGCGTGGCTCGGCAATTCAATCGGCCCGGGTGGACCATCCGGGGGCGTAGCGCAATCCGCGGCCCCAACGCGGTTCAGCGGCTCAGGGGACGATCGCGTCGGCTTCGATTTCGATCTGAGCCTCGGCGTCGATAAGTTTGGCCACCTGGACGATGGCCGTGGCGGGGCGGATTGAGCCGAACAGTTCGCCATGGACCTGGGCGACCTGCTCCCATTTTGAGACGTCGGTTACATACATTCGCGTACGGATGACGTGCTCGAGCTTTCCGCCGAGGGCTTCGACGGCGGCTTGGATGATCGCCAGGGACCGGCGGGTTTGTTCGGCGAGGGTTTTGGGGTATTTGCCGTCCGGGCCGATTCCGACTGTGCCGGAGACGGCGATGACGTTGCCGCTGCGCACGGCGCGGGAATATCCCATTTTGGGTTCCCATGCCGAGCCGGAACTGGCGGTTTGGCGGCCGTTTTTGGTTGTCACGGTGAGACGAATGTCGTTTGCGGGCATTTAGCAATCCTCCGATCGGTGGGATCATAGTAAAATCCGCGGCCATGCAAACTCGCACGGTGCAAACGGATCGGCGCTGCCAGATGATCGATGTAACCCATCTGGTGGCGGCCGAGGTGAGAGAGGGGAAAATTCGGTCGGGGATGGCGATCGTTTATGTGCCGCATACGACGGCGGCGGTGACCATCAACGAAAACGCGGACCCGGATGTGCAGCACGATCTGCTGGGTAAGCTTCAGGAATTGGTCCCGAAGTCGGAAAGCTATTACGAACATGGAGAGGGGAACAGCGACAGCCATGTAAAAACGTCGCTGGTGGGGAGCAGCGTGACGGTGTTAATTGAGGGGGGAGAGCTGGTGCTGGGGCAGTGGCAGGGGATATTCTTTTGCGAATTCGACGGGCCGCGACGGCGGAGCCTTATTGTCCGCGTGGTTGATTTTGGGAATAAAGGGTAAGAGGAGAATGATGACGAAGATTCGGCGATTGTTTTTGGCGGCGTTGATGGTTCTGCCGGTGGGGGTGGTTGGCGGGCAGACGTTGCCTTCGACGCAGCCGGCGCAGCAAATCGTGGGGGAGCAGGTTCCTTCGGACGATGCGGTTCTGAAGGATTTTCATTCGCTGGGGCTGGTTGACGGAGAGGTCGATATTTTTCGATCGGCGTGTCCGGTGCGCGATCTGGGGAAGAAGATGGCGACGACGCAGCCTACGGACGCGGAAATCGACGCGGCGGTGGCGCGGATGCGGCGGCTGCGCGATCTGGGGATTCGGACGGATATCTCATTTCTGAATCCGGAAGCCGGCGCCGATGATGACAAAAGCATTCAGGCGACGGTGAATTTGGAGCAGGCGGCGGCGAACGAGGTGGGGCTGAATTATGTTGCCTTTCCGATCAGCAACGCGGGGGCGAATTCGTTGGAGGAGATGTCGGATCAGGATGTGAAGAACTGGCTGGACCGGGTTACCGCCGCCATTTTGAAAACGCCAAAAGCGGCGGGGTGGTTTTCCATTGTTCGGCGGGGCATGACCGGACGGGGCTGGTGACGGCTTATATCCGCATCAAATATCAGCATTGGCCGGTCGAGCAGGCGGTCGACGAAATGCGCCGGTATGGGCATAACTGGGTGAAGTACTCCGCCGATGGGGGGATCTCTTCCTGGCACGAGGATCATCTGCGGGCGATCGCGGAGATGCTGAAGGCCGAGTCCAACTGACTCGGGTGCGGGTCGCGGGGTTATTCTGTAAGATTTCCGGGCGATGACGCGGGTTCCGGTTCAGGAAGTGATGCAGGCTGCGCAGAATCACGCCGAGGGCGGCGAGTATGCGGAAGCGGAGCAGGTGTATCGGGCCATTGTGGCGCAGGCGCCGCAGTATGCGGAGGCCTGGTATGCGCTGGGGATGCTTAAATCGCGATTCGCGGATTATGGCGAGGCGATTGAATTGCTGGGCAAGGCGATAGCCGCGAATCCGGGGGAGGCACGATTCCATGACAGCCTGGGGACGATTTTTAAGGGGGAGCAACGGATTCCGGAGGCGATTGCTTGTTTTGAGCGGGCGGTGCAGCTTCGCCCGGATCTGGACGAGCCGAAGTGGCGTTTGTCTAGCGCGCAGATGGAAGAGATGGAGTTGAGTGCGCCGGCGTGCCGGGTTTCGTATCTCATCGCGTCGCGAAACGATCATTTTTGCGGGAATCCGATGGATCGGCTGCGGCTGGTGCTGCGGCGGATTTTGGATGTGGGGGGAGATTTTGAAGTGATCGTGGCGGATTGGGGGAGCGATGTTCCGATTTATGAGGTGATGAAGACGCGTCTGCCGGCGACGGGGAAGATTCGGTTTTTGCATATTTCCGAGAGTGTGACGGAGGGAATGAAGACGCCGTTTTCGGAGGTGCATGCGTTGAATGCGGCGGTGCGGCGCAGCCGGGGGATATTCGCGGGGAGGCTGGATCAGGACACGCTGATCGGGGACCGGTTCGCGGGGTGGGTTGGGAATGTTCTGGAGGAGGATGATCGGCGGGCGTATTTTTCGATGAGGCGGGACCTGAAGCCGGGAGCGACGGCGATCGATCGCAAGGCGGCGATTTGGCGAGGGGTTTCGGCGGATTGGCCGCGATATTTCACCGGGGGGGTGGGGATTCTGCTGGCGCCGCGGCGGCTTTGGCACTGGACGCGCGGGTATGACGAGAGCCTGGTTTTCAGGAACCACATGGAACACGATTTGTGTCTGCGGTTCGCGAATTTGTGTGGACTGCGGAACCTGGGAGTGCTGATCGAGTGCGATTTTTATCATCTTTGGCATGAGGAGCCGACGGGAGTGGTGGTGAATAAGCCGAAGGCGCTGGAGCAAATCGTTGCCGATGCGCGGGCGAATCTGCGCGTGAATGACGCGAGCTGGGGATTGGGGGAACGTGAGGGGGAGATCACGGAGAGGGTTCATTAGCGGGAGTGGTGTTTCGATGCGGTTTATTTATGCGGACCCGGGACTGAAGGATGAGGTGGGGCATCACGCCAACGCGTGCCGGGCGATTACGGGGGAATTGCGATCGCGGGGGATCGAGCCGGAGGTTTTGGCGTTTAAGGATGCGTCGGCGCGGGTTTGCGAGGCGCTGGGGGCGCGGCCTTATTTTCGGGCCCATACCTACTGGACGACGGATGGGGATGCGGTTTGCGGGTGGCTGAGTAATTTTCAGCGGTGTTGGGAGCTGACGGCGGAAGATCTTGCGAGGCTTGCGCCGATGGGGGCCGGGGATGCGTTGTATTTGAACTCGGGGCAGCCGAGCCAGTTCATGGGGATTGCGCAATGGCTGCGGCGATTGCCGGATGGGCAGCTTCCGCATGTGGTGATGGAATTTGGGACCGATCCGGGCGTGGAAATAAAAGAGAGCGAGCACGGGTACTCACTGGCGCTTCCCGATCCGCGGGTTGATGAGCGGCCGACGCTGCACCGGTTTGCTTCGCTGTGCGTGCAGCAGCGGACGGCTTCGCATCTGCATCTGGCGACGTTCGATCCGTTTAGCTCGGAGGTGTTCGGGATTTTGATCAATCGGCCGGTGGGGGTTTTGCCGCTGCTGCAAGGGGCGGCGGGGAAACTTCGGCTGCGGGAGGGAGGGGGAGGGATTACGGTGGCGGTGCTGGGGCATCAGCGGCCGAGCAAGGGGTATGAGCTGGTGCCGGAGGTGGCGCGGCTGCTTTTGAAGGCGGATGCGCGGGTGAGATTGCTGATTCACAATGGGGAGCCGTCGCGGTTGCCGGAGGCGCAGGGGGAGATTCGGAAACTGGCGGCGAGGGAATCGCGCGTGCGCGTGGATGAGCGGGTGGTGGGATTGGAGGAGTGGGGAGGTCTGCTCGAGGAGGCGGATGTGATTTTGTGCCCCTATTTGCCGAAGGCGTTTCGGGCTTCGTATTCGGCGCTGGCGGCGGAGGCGGTGGCGTCGGGGATTCCGCTGGTGGGGCCGGAGAAGACGACGGTGGCGAGTTTGATGGAAAGGTTTGGGGTTGGGGCGACGTTTGAGAAATTCGATCCGGCGAGCATCGCGGGGGCGGTTTTGAAAGTGGTGGGGGATTTTGAGAATCAGGCGCGGCGGTCCCTGGCGGCGGCGGAGAAATGGGGGGAGAGGTATGGGGTGAAAAAAACGGTGAATGCGATTTTGGGGGTGGGGTGAGGTTTGCTGGTGGGTAGGGAGTTGAGGGGAGAAAGTAGATCGGGGTCGCGGTCGGAGAATTCGACATCTGCGAAAAAGGGTGGGGGGATTTGCTACGCGGGTTTCGCGATTCGACCTGTAATTGGGGGAATTTCCTGGGTAAGTGTTGGATCGGGGTTTTAATGGGTTCCGGCGCGGGGGACATTCAGAGATATGGCGACGCCTTTTCTAATGGGCTTTTTGCGCCCGCTGGTAGAGGGCGTGCGCTGAATGTTTGAAGATGGATTTGCAATTCGATGAAATACAAATGCAATGCAGGGGAGGAGGAAAAACCCCATAAGGCCCGTCCTGCGGAAACTGCCGGAGTCCTCGCCTGCAACCCTACCACTTTTTCCGACGTCCCCTAACCGTCCATGGGAAAGAACAGTGCGCGCTCGAAAGCATCGCAACCCCCCGGTCAGTGAACGCATAAGGCAGCTACTTTATATTTTGTCTGCGGTTCAAGGTCACAAATTGTGACTTTAAAAATCGGGGAAGAGTTGGACGTTTGAGGTGCCGGCTTGGAACTTCAAGTTCGCGAGGGGAGCTTGGTATCGCAATTTGCGTTACCCGTTCTCGGGGGATATTTGAAGATTAGGGACGCGCCGTGCGAGCACGGCCGCTAAAGGGGCGGGGTCCCAGCGTGGGAGGGGTTATAGGTTTGGTCGGCGGGTGTGCCAGTCTGTGGCTTTTTCGTACATGCGGGCGATTTTTAGGAGGGTTTGTTCGCCGAAGTGGGGGCCTAGGAGTTGTAGGCCGATTGGCAATGGTTTTTCTGCGGTGGTGAAACCGCAGGGGAGGCTTAGGCCTGCGATGGCGGCGATGTTGCAGGTGACGGTGAAGACGTCGCAGAGATACATTTGGAGGGGGTCGCCGGTTTTTTCGCCGGCTTTGAAGGCGGGGGTGGGGCTGGTGGGGCAGAGGATGACGTCGCATTTTTTGAAGGCTTGGTCGAAATCATTTTTGATTAGGGCTCGGATTTTTAGGGCGCGGAGATAATACGCGTCGTAATAGCCGGAGGAGAGGGCGTAGGTTCCGATCATGATTCGGCGTTGGACTTCTTCGCCGAAGGCTTCGGCTCGGGATTTGGAGAAGAGTTCGATGATGTCCTTGACGGGATCCTTGGTGCGATGGCCGAAGTGGACGCCGTCGTAGCGGGCGAGGTTGCTGCTGGCTTCGCAGGGGGCGATGACGTAGTAGGCGGCGATGCCGTATTCGGTGTGGGGGAGCGAGACTTCGACGATCTCGGCGCCGAGTTTTTTGTAGGTTTCGATGGCGGCATCCACGGCGGATTTAACCTGGGGGTCGAGGCCGGCGGTGAGCTGGTATTCCTTGGCGATGCCGATGCGGAGGTTGGGGAAGGGCTGGTCGAGATCTTTTAGGTAATCGGGGACGGGGGTGTTTACGCTGGTGGAATCCTTGGGGTCGTGGCCGGCGAGGACGTTCATCAGGAGAGCGGCGTCGGGGACATTGTGTGCGAAGGGGCCGATCTGGTCGAGGCTGGAGGCGAAGGCGACGAGGCCGTAGCGGGAGACTCGGCCGTAGGTGGGTTTTAGGCCGACGAGGCCGCAGAGGGCGGCGGGTTGGCGGATGGAGCCGCCGGTGTCGGAGCCGATAGATGCGCAGCACATTCCCGCGGCGAGGGCAGCGGCGGAGCCGCCGGAGGAGCCGCCGGGGACTCTAGTGGTGTCCCAGGGATTGCGGGTGGTTTTGAAGGCGCTGTTTTCGGTGCTGGAGCCCATGGCGAATTCATCTAAGTTCGTTTTTCCGACGGGGATGGCGCCGGCGGCTTCTAGTTTTTTGCAAATGGTGGCGTCGTAGGGGGCGCGGAAATTTTCCAGCATTTTGGAGCTGCAGGTGGTGGTGCCGTAGCTGGTGCAGAGGTTGTCCTTGAGAGCGATGGGGACGCCGGCGAGGGGGCCGGTGATTTTTCCTTCGTCCACTTCTTTTGCGCGCTGGAGGGCGCGGTCGGGGTAGAGGGAATTGAAGGCCTGGATTTTGGGATCGAGTTTTGCGATCTGGTCGAGGGCCTGCTGGGTGAGCTGGACGGCGGAGATTTTTTTATCTCGGACGGCGTTTCTGGCGGCAAGGAGGGTGTCGTAGGCGAGGGGCATGGGCTTATCCGGCGGAATCTTCGTCGCCGCCGATGACTTTGGGCACCTTGAAGAAGGGGCCGTCGGAATCGGGGGCGTTTTCGAGAACTTTTTCGAGGGGGAGACTGGGCTCGACGATGTCATCGCGGAAGACGTTGTGGATGGGCAGGGCGTGAGCCATGGGCTCGACGCCGGTGATGTCGACCTTGGAGATTTGGGCGACGTAGTCGAGGATGGATTCGAGTTGTCCGGCGAATTTTTGCAGGCGCGATTCGTCGAGGGCCAATCGCGAGAGCATGGCGACGTGGCGGACCTGGTCGAGGGTGATTTTCTGGCCGGGCATGGAGACTAGGGTAACGGCGAAGAATAAAAAGACAAAATGAACCGCCAAGCCGCGGAGGACGCCAAGATAAGACCGCCAATAAAAATACAGAGGGATTTAAATTTCTTCTTGCGCTCTGAGCTTGGCGTGCTTGGCGTGCTTGGCGTCTTGGCGGTTTTATATCAAGCCGCTGATTTTGTGCGATGCTTGGGTTTTTGGACGAGGCCGTTGCGGATGGCTTTGGCGCTGACTTTGATTCGGACGACCTGGCCGTTGATGACGGCTCGGACGCGTTGGATGTTGGGTTTGAATTTTCGGGAGGAGATGCCGGTGATTTTGGTTCCGACGCCGCCGAGGTATTTGGCTTTGCCGCGGTGGGTGACCTTGTGGCCGTAACTGGTTTTTTTGCCGGTGAAATGACAAGTGCGTGGCATAGGGGGCCTTGATAGAGAGTTAAAAACTGGTCGGGGGGGACACTTTAGCGAATGCGGGGGATGATGCAAGTGGGGGGATGGAATGGTGGTGGGGTGGGTTGGGGGTGGGGGGGACCGCGCGGTGCTGCGCACCGCCGCTAAATATGGGGAGGGTGGGGCGAGATTTTGTGGCTGGCGATGAAAGGGGGATGTTTAGGCGGTTAGGGCGGAGAGGCGTGGGATTTGGGGTCTTGGTGATTCGCCGGCGACGTCGGGGATTTGGACGAGGCCGAGGGGCGCTGTGGTGCCGCGGTCGAGGATTTTTCCGGTGAGCCAGAGGAGGGTTGGGCGACCGGTCTGGCCGTGGCGGAGTAGATCGGCGACGGCGTTGGCTTCATCGGCGCTGGTGACGAAGTAGCCGGTGCAGGGGGAATCGTCGGCGCAGCCGATGGCGGCAATGGAGATTCTGCCCGGGACGTCGACCTGGGCCTGGGCGAGAAGGTTCAGGGTTTCGCGCGCGCCGGAGAGTGAATCACAGATGCAGGCGGTGGCGCCGTTTTCGACGGCGACGAGGATGTCGCGCGGATAGCATGAATCGACGGAGACGTCGGCGCCGTAAGAGGGAGCGAGACGGCGGATGGTTTCGGTGATGAGGGTCTGGTTGCGTCCTTCGACGGCGACGAAGCGGCGGTGACCGCCGAGGAGAAGATTTCGGGCGATGTGGGAAGCGCCGAGGCGCGGTCGACGAGGACGGCGCTGGTGGAATAGGTTCGGGGCTCGCGGCCGACGGTGACGACGGGGATGTTTCTCACGAGCAGGTCGCGGACGAAGGGCTCGGGGGTGTTGCCCGCCAAGTCGACGACGGCGGCGAACTGGCTGAGGAAGCTGGGACGCAGGAGGGCGAGATCGGCGGTGACCTGAGCCTGGGGATTGAGGCTGCGCAGGTGATGGACGATGGCGGGCTCGACATCCTGATCGGTGACGAGGAGCCAGGGTCCGTCGGCAGCGGCATCGGCGGCGCTGGAGCCGCGGACAAAGGTGCCACGTCCGATACTGCGGGCGAGCAATCCTTCGGCGGCGAGATCGGTGAGGGCTTTGCTGAGGGTTTTGGCGTTGACGTGGAAGCGTCGCGCCAGCTCGCGTTCGCCAGGAAGTTTTCCTGAGAGTTCGCCTGACTCCACCGCCTGGCGGATTTTTTCGCGCAAGCGTTGGAACTTGTAGCTCATCCCCATGGTTCGACGTCTGGGATGAGTAGAATCTCCGGTTTCCATTTCAAATCCTTTTGGATGTACGTTACGTACATCAGCCGGTAGAAAAGTTTCGACTTATGTTATCGGCCCCATCGCTGCAGGCGAAAAGTGAACCGTGTTACCTTATCATTCGGCCAGCGAGTCGCCTGCATTAGACTAATTTTTCGGACGGAGCCTAGATTTAGCAGATTTTGCAATTTCGTCCATATCATCTGTTAGGAAAAAGACAAAAGAACGGGCAATGATTCGCCGGCGAACGGATGTTATGCTTAAAATGGGGGCAGGTTGGTGCACCGGGGATTTTAGGAAGGAGCGGGGATGAAACTACACAAGGGTTGTCTTTTTGGATTGCTCCTTTCGCTTTTTGCGCCAGGACGGGCCGCCGCAATGGATTGGAAACAGCTCGGGGGGATCGAAGCGGGGGTATTGAACAGCCCGGGCTGGGATTTGGCGGCGGATGTGCTGGACCGGTGGGCTTGGAGGCATTCGGGGCGGGAATTGGCGGCGCAGGAGCGGACGTGGGGGCTATTTTTGCCAGGGAAGATCGACGAAAAGCGGCCGCTGGTGATCTTGGTGCATGGATTGGATGGGGATCGGGGGTCGTGCGCGGATTTGTCGCGGTTGCTGGAGGCGGATGGATTTCAGACGGGGGTTTTCTGTTATGCGGGGGAGGCGCCGCTGGGTTGCAGCGCTGCAATACTGGCGGAGAATTGCCGGGCGCTGCATGAAACGTTTCCGAAACTAACTATCGACTTTGTGACGCAAAGCATGGGGGGGCTGATTGTGCGGGATTATGTGGAGGGGGACGATTACCGCGGGGGGGTGGATCGGCTGATCATGATCTGCCCGCCGAATGAGGGGTCGAAGTGGGCGGCGCTTTCGCCGATCAGCAAGCTGGCGGTAAACGAATGGCGGTGGCGGCATGATCCGGGGTGGAGCGCGGTGTGGATGATCGGGGAGGGATTGTGCCAGGCGGGGAGGGATTTGGTTCCGGATTCGCGATTTTTGGGGGAGCTGAATGAGCGGGAGCGGTGCGCGGGGGTGAAGTATACGATCATTGCGGGGAATGAGCCGGTGGGGGATCGGGTGGCGGCGGATTTTTTGGAGGTGGTGGGGAATGCATTGCCGCTGGCATTGGATGGGGCGTGGCCGAGCAAACAGATTCATGCGTGGGCGACGGCGGGGGCGGAGGCGCTGCGATTCAAGATCGGGGCGAGCGACGGGCCGGTGAGTTTGCAGAGCGCGGGGCTGGCGGGTGTGGGGGACGTCGTGGTGGTACATGCGGATCATCTGGCGCTGTTTGAATCGGAGGGCGGCGGGGAGCCGGCGGCTTGGCCGGTGATTCGCCAGCGGCTGGAAGCGAGCGATGGGCACTGAATCGGATTTTTTGCAATGGATCGCGGGACAGTCGGCGGGCTCGCCGCTCGTGAAAGTCGGCGTGGGGGATGACCTGGCGGTGCTGAAATGGGCGGGGGACGATTTGCTTTTGGTGGGGGTGGACCAGGTGATGGATGGGGTGCATTTCGATTCGAAGAAACATTCGCCGCGACAGATTGGGAGGAAGGTGGTGAATCGGAATTTTTCGGATTGCGCGGCGATGGGGTGTTTGCCGGCGGCGATCGTGGCGACGGTGGCGCTGCCGCGGGATTATTCGTGGGAGATGGCGAAGGAGTTTTATTTTGGGCTTGCGCGATGCGGCGGATGCTTTTTCTTGCCCGGTGGTGGGCGGAGATACCGGGGTTTGGGATGGGAAACTTGTCGCGACGGTGACGGTGCTGGGGAGAAGCGCGGGGGTGAAGCCGGTGACGCGCGGGGGAGCGAAGGCGGGGGATAAGATTTTTGTCACGGGGGCGCTGGGGGGGAGCATTCTTGGTCGGCATATGGATTTTGTTCCTCGAGTCGAGATGGGGAGGGAGATTGCGCCGCGGGCTTCGGCGATGATTGATATCAGCGATGGGTTGCTGCGGGATTTGGGGAATATTTGCCGGGCTAGCGACGTGGGGGCGATTGTGGAATCGGCGCGGGTGCCGATTCATTTGGATGCGGTGGAGTTGGCGAAGCGGGATGGGGTTTCGGCGGTGGAGCATGCTTTGCGCGATGGGGAGGATTATGAGCTTTTGTATTGCTGCGCGGAGGAGATTGGGGTGGGGAGCTGCGTGGGGAGGATCGTTAGCGAGGCGGGGATTTTTTTGGAGGATGAGAGGGGGAGAGGAGGGCGGCGGAAGTGCGGGGGTGGAACCCGGAGATTGGTAAGAGCTAGGCTGGTGGACTCGAGAGGGGCGTGCGGTTGCGCGAAGGCGTTCTTGGGTGGCGATTGGCGTCTTGCGGCGCCGCGGCTTTCTGTCAAGGCTCACACGGCGGATCGAACAGGACGGCGGGTATGTCGCGGGCGCCGTGGAGGACGCGAATCACGTCGATGATGTCGTCGTGGGTCAGATAGAAGATGAAGTATTTGCGGAAGCCGGGGACTGAACACTTGCGCAGCGTGGCGAGTCTGGGGTGGTCGAGTTCATAGCGCGGCCAGCGAAGGGGATGGCTGCGGATCTGGCTGTATGTCATTTCAACGGCGTCGTAGAAACGCAGGGCTGCGTTGAGATTGTCCTGGGCGATGAAGAGGGCGGCATCGTCCACGTCGGCGTCAGCCGCGGGATAGATGCGGAGGCGATATTTCATGAGTTCTTGGCGGCGCCGCGGGGCTTGGCCAAGGCGGTTTTTTGGCGCGGAAGTGCCCTCGCTTGAAGGGGGCGGGGTTGCCGCTGGCGAGTCCATCGAGGAGTTTGGAGGTCAGGGCCTGTCTGGCTTGCTGCCTCTCCTGATCCTGCTGATAGCGCTCGCGAAGGACTTCGCGGACGAATTCGCTGGCGGAGCCGTAGACGCCGGATGAGACTTTGCCGTCTACATACTGCTTGAGGGGATGGGGCAGGGAGACATTCATGGTGACTGTGGCGGGATCGGAGGGCATAAATCTATTTTATCCTATCGGCCAATTATTGGCAATATTTGGCATAAAGTCCGGATTCCGAACACCAAAGCTTTGGCATTAGGAGGGATTTCCATCCAGGAATTCCTGAAGGAAGATGGCGGCGGCGTGGGCGTCCTGGCGGGATTTTTTTTGTTTTCTGGTGAGGTGTTCGCCGGCCTGGGAGCGGGAGCGGAGGTGCTGGTCGGCTTGGAAGCTGGTTAGGCGCTCGTCCACGTAAATTATGGGTTTGTTGGCGCGGGCGGCGAGGTCTTGGCCGAATTTTTTTGTGGATTGGGCGGCGGGGCCTGGGGAGCCGTCCATGTTTAGGGGGAGGCCTATTACGATTCTTTCTACTTGTTCCTGGGCGATTACTTTTAGGATTTTTTCTATGGCTTGGGCGGGGGTTTTGATTTGTAGGACGGAGTGGGGGGTGGCTAGTTTTGCGGCGGCGTCGCTTAGGGCGAGGCCGACTCGGCGGGTGCCGAGGTCGATCGCGAGAGTTCGCATTTTGTTATTTTATACGGATCATACTTCAATCGCGCGACGGGTTTGACGCTTTATTCCGGTACGAAAGGCAAAGAACCCTCACCCGTCCTGCGGAAACTGGCGGAAGACAGGGCGAGGGAGAAAACGGGCGCACGAGCTTCGAGCGCGAACCGTTTCATTACTGATATTTGTCTCCGAATTTTTCTTTTAGCTTGGTGACTAGTTCTTTGACCCGTTGCGCTTGTTCTTTGGGGCAGACGAGGGTTACGTCGCGGCAGTGGACTACGATCATGTCGCTTAGTCCTATGGTGGTGACGAGATGGTCGGGGTCGTCGCTGACGATGACGTTGTCGTCGGAGTCGAGGAAGAGGCCTTTGGGGCAGCTTACGGCGTTGTTGTGATCGTCGGTGTTGAGGGTTTCGGCTAGGGCGGGCCAGGAGCCTACGTCGAGCCAATCGACGGGCATTTCTACGACGACGACGTGGGCGGGGCCTTTGGTGTCGTGGCTGGCGGGTTCCATGATGGCGTAGTCGATGCTGATTCTGGAAGGCGCGGGTAGACCTCGCGGAGAACGGCGTCCTGATTTGGCGTGCCCCAGGCGTTGGCGATCTGCTGAAGGCCGCGATAGGCGGCGGGGAGATGGGTCTGCAATTCGGAGAGGACGGTTTTGCAGCGCCAGACGAACATGCCGCTGTTCCAGTAGTAGCGGCCGGATTCGACGTAGCGGTCGGCCAGCGCCTTGTCGGGTTTTTCGTAGAAGCCCAGGACGCGATAGGCGCCGGGGACGTCGATGGCTTCGCCGCGGTGGATGTAGCCGAGGCCGGTGTGGCCGTGGGTGGGGACGATGCCGAAGGTGACCAGGGCGCTCGGGCGCTGGGCGACGACAGTGAAGGCGGTTTCGAGCGCTTTGTGGAATTTTTCGATGGGTTCGATGACGTGGTCGGCGGAGACGACGGCGCAGACGGCTTCGGGGTCATTTTTTGAGAGGATGGCGGCGGGGAAACCGACGGCGTTGGCGGTGTCGCGGCCCATGGGCTCGCCGAGGAGATTTTTTGGGGGAAGCTCGGGGAGATTTCGCAGGACAGCTTCGGCGTGGGCGGCGGCGGTGCAGACGTAAATCTGTTCGGCAGGGATCATGCCTCGGAGGCGTTCGTAGCTGAGTTGGAGGAGGCTTTTGCCGTCGACGATGGGGAGAAGCTGCTTGGGAACGGTGCTTCTGGAGAGAGGCCAGAGGCGAGTTCCGGACCCGCCCGCCATGATCACGCCGTATCGCATAAATTCTGACTGGGATTATAGCAGGAAGAGGGGAAGGAAACGATGAAGGATGAACGATGAATTATGAAGTGAAGACAGCGCTCTTATTTAAGCGGGGACAAGAGTGGGAGGGTGGGGAACCAGAATTTGGCGGAGTTGAAATCGACTCGGTCGTCTACGTCGACGGGGGTGAGGGATTTTCCTTTTAGGGGGCCGGCGATGGCGTGGCCGTCGGCGGTCCAGAAGCTGCGGCTGTCCATGTCGATCATGATGGCGGGGGCGTGTTTGTGGGCGCGGTCGGGGATGAATTGGGGGAATAGATCTTCGTCAACCTGGCGGAGGAAGACGCGGGCGGAGCCGGTGGCGGGATCGCGCAGGATGAGGAGGGGCGGGTCGGAGAAATTTTTGGGAGCGGCGCCGATTTGATCGTCGGGGACGGCGGAGGTTTGTGTGGTGCAAATGAGAGCTACGGGCGTGTTTTTGGGGAAAACGGCGTCGGGGGTGGGATAGGCGGTGAGGAGGGGGCGGGTGGGGGCACCCGCGACGTCGGCGTCGGGAGGATAGAGGACTCGGGTTTGGGGATGATCGAGGGCGCATCGCTTCCAGGTGGTTTTGACGGTGGGGATGGATTGGCCGAATCCGGCGGGTTTTTCGCCGCGCGGGGTGAGGCCGGTCATGCCGCTGATGAACTGGCCGAGGCGTGTGTTGTAGATCAGCAGCGTGTTGGCGGGGATGGAGACGATCTGAAGATCGCGGGGCTTGATGGAGCGATCGATGCGGATGGCCAGGGCGCGGTTGGCGAAGGCGGACCAGATGAGGACGAGGGGTTTATCCTGCTGGGTTTGAATGACGAGGGGGCGGGAGTAAAGGAAGCGGTATGGGTAGGCGATGGGGCCGTCGGAGTCGATTAGGCCTACGACCCAATCGTCGTCGGCGGTGAAGTTATCGGCGGAGACGAAGACGGGGTCGGTGTTGACGCGAAAAGTCTGGGCCGAGTCGGGGGAGAAATGGTGAGCGAGTAGGGCCAGGACGGGGGCGAGGCCGAGGAGCCACCATGATCGAGTTCTTCCAGCGACGACGAGAGCGATGAGGATTAGGCAGAGGATGATGGAGACAGCGACGAGGGGCCATTCAAGGCGGCGGGTGAGGAGAATGAGCTGGAGGCCGAAATGGAACTGGCACCAGCCGGGGTGAACGCCGAAGGCGACGATTAAAACGGCAATTACGGCGGGGATCAGAAGGGCCAGAGGCAAAAACACTTGCACAACGGTACACTTTCGGCATGAGTCGGCAAGACGCATTGGTGATCATGACGGAAGGTTCTGACGCGCGTCCGAAGGAGTGGCTGCGCGAGCGGGTGAGGCTGGTGGAGATGCCGGCGACCGATCCGCAATTTATTTCGCAATTAGCGGAAGCGCAGGGATTGCTCGTGCGGACGTATACAAAGGTGAATGGGGCGCTATTGGATAAAGCGCCGAAGTTGAGAGTGGTGGGGCGGGGCGGGGTAGGGCTGGAGAATATTGACGTGAAGGAGTGCCGGCGGCGGGGGATTGAGGTGGTGTATACGCCGGATGCGAATACCTGGGCGGTGGGGGATTTTATTTTTGGGTATATCCTTCAGCTTTTGAGGCCTTGGGAATTTTTTCGGGACAAGGCGTACGAGCCGAAGGAATTCAAACGGATTCGGGACACGGGTCGGGGGAGGCAGCTGAATGAATTGACGATCGGGATATTGGGGATGGGGCGCGTGGGGCGGCGCGTGGGGCATATCGCGGCCAATGGGTTTGGGATGCGGGTGATTTACAACGACGTTCAGGATGTGGGCGGGCTGGTTAAATTTCCGGCGGAGGCGGTGGAGAAGGATCGGCTTTATCGCGAGGCGGACATTTTGACGATACATGTGGACATGCGCGAGGGGAACGAGAATTTGGTGGGGGCGGCGCAGATTGGGATGATGAAGCCGACGGCGATATTGCTGAATACAAGCCGGGGGGAAGTTTTGGACGCGGGGGCTTTGGCGAGCGCGATTCGGGAGAAGAGGTTGTTTGGGGCGGCATTGGATGTGTATTGGCCGGAGCCTCCGAAGGGGGATTTTCCGCTGTTGGGATTGGAGCGGGTGCTGCTGACGCCGCATCTGGCGGCGCGGACGACGACGGCGATGGAAAATATGAGCTGGGTGGTTCGGGATATTGTGGAAGTGCTGGAAGGGAGAAAGCCGAAGTATCCGGCTCCGTGAAGGAGAGGGAGTAGGGTGGGATTTCTGGAAAATCTGGAAGCGCGGGGAGAGAGCGTGGAGTCGCTGACTGCGGCGAGGGAGGCGCGGCGCGCGCTGGCGGAATATTGGCTGGAACTTTCGGATGGGGAGGCGGAGCGAGAGTTTTCGGGGGAGATGGGGCGGATTCATTTGCAAATGGCGGTCGCGGGGGTGCGGGCCGGGATGGTGAGCGGCGCGGATGAGCGCGGCGCGAAAAGGTTTTGGAAGCGGCGGGGGATATGCCGAGCGCGGGGGCGATGTTGGCGGCGATGCTGATGTTTTTTCCGCATCAGCTTCCTCGGTTGTGGGAGGTGGAGCGGACGCCGGAATGGCTTACGAGCGCCTATCTGGGGTTTAGCTTGTATCTGCCTCGGGTTTATCGACAGCGCGATGATCCGGACAGGGCGGTGGATTATTTGCGGGGGCATTTGCGGCGGCTGAGGGAAATTGTGTCGAGCGATGCGCCGGCCGCGCTGCGCGGGAAGATTCTGGATGCGGCGGCGGGGATGAAGGTGACGCCGGCGTATTTTTCGCGGCGGAATTTGCGCGAGGTGATGCGCGATCGGGCGTGGCTGCTGGAGGCTTGGCTGACGGCGAGGGGGCACCGGCTGGATCATTCGTTTTCGCGGCGCGTCGGGGGGAGCGGATTCGGGTGGGTGTGGTTGCGCTGGGGGTTGGGGCGGAGACGGAGACTTTCGCGGCGCTGCCGCTGTATCGGTATCTGGATCGCGGAAAATTTGAAGTGATTTTGATCGTGTGCAAATGGGGAGAGAGTGAGATGGATCGGTTTTGCCGGGGGCTGGCGGATCGGACGGTGCTGCTCGGCGGGGATTTAGCGGGTCAAGTCGCGGCGATTCGCGCGCTGGATCTGGATGTGGCGCTGGTCACGACGAACCTCACCGCTGCGACGAATCAGATCGCGATCCTGGCGGCGCATCGGCTGGGGCGGGTGCAGATCGCGGCGGTCAATTCGTGTGTGA
This sequence comes from uncultured Phycisphaerales bacterium, assembly GCA_963844715.1. Taxonomy (GTDB): domain Bacteria; phylum Planctomycetota; class Phycisphaerae; order Tepidisphaerales; family Tepidisphaeraceae; genus UBA1161. The sequence goes on from CAWJPJ010000008.1 coordinate 529,711, forward strand.
CGACGGGGTTTCGAAATATCGACGCGCATCTTTCGGGGACGCTGGTTGAAGGGGCGAATGCGGCGGAGGATTACACGGAGAAGCTGATTCAACTCAAGGGGGCGGGGCATTGTTACGATTTTGGAACGGAGCGATTGGGGCCGCCGGAGGAGCGGGTTGGGCGCCGGGAATTTGGCGTTGGGGAAGAGGAAGTGGTTTTCGTTTCGGGGGCCAACGCGTACAAGATCGTTCCGGAACTGGAAGAGGCGTGGGCGAAGATTTTGGCGCGGACGCCTGGGTCGCGGCTGGTGCTGCATCCGGATAACCCGAATTGGATGGCGAAATTTCCGTTTGCCGCATGGATCGAGCGAATGAACGCGACGCTGGCGGCGCATGGCGCGGGGGCGGATCGGGTGGCGCTGCTCGAACGGGCGCCCGGTCGGCAGGAAGTGCTGCGGCGGATGATGGCGGGGGATGTGTATCTGGATTCGTTTCCGTTTTCGGGAGCGACGACGATTTTGGACGGACTGGTTTGCGGGCTTGTGCCGGTGACGATGGAGGGAGGGAATTTCAGATCGAAATTGGGGGAAGGGATGATGAGGGAGTTAGGTGTGCCGGAGTGCATTGCCAGGGATGCTGGGGAGTATGTGGAGATGGCGGTCCGGTTGGGGATGGAGGGTGGGTTTCGGGAGGCGATCAAAAAGAAAATATCGGGGGCTTTGAAGGGTGGGCCGCAGTTTTTGGATGGGAGGAGTTATGGGCTCGGGGTTGGGGAAGCGCTCTTGGAAATGACGAATGATAAGTGAACGCTCCACCCCCATAGGGGGTGGCTTCAGGTAGCCCCGTCGAAGGGGGCGTGGGGGTTTTCGAGGTTCGAATTTTTGTTGGCGTCTCGCGCATCTGTCCCCTCGCCCCGGTACTCCGGGGAGAGGGTTAGGGTGAGGGGCGGCACTCGACAACCGAAAAACGCCCCTCACCCTAACCCTCTCCCCGTGAGTACACAGGGAGAGGGGATAAATTTCTCGAACTGCAGAGCCACACAGGGTCGCACGGCCATAGGCCGTGGTTTCATGTAGTAATGACGAATGACGAATCAAATTCCAATGTCCAAATGATCGAAGCGCCATTCGGTCATTCGAACATTGATTCGTCATTCGTCATTTATCATTCGTCATTTCCGAGACTACGTTTCGCATCTTTTCGTATTCGCTGTCGATTAGGGCGGGGATCGCGGCGCCGACGTTAACGGCTTTCTCGAGGGGGACCCAGCTTTTGCAGCCGGCGTAGGCGGGGGTGTTTTGGATTGTGATGGGGGTGGGGAGTTTGTAGGCGCGGACGAGGAGCAGATAGAGGGGGTTTTCTGGGCGGTAGTTGAAGCGCATGTCGATTAGGGCGGGGGTCCAGATGTGATGGGCGTCCAGGGCGTCCATGACGGCGCGGGAATGCATGGGGATGATGTCTGTGATTTGGACGGCGGCGGTTAGGTTGATTTGGTCGGGCTCGGCGGTGAGTTTTTGCAGGTTCACGCCGGGTTTTAGCATTGGGGGGTTTTGATGGACATAGGTCGGGAAGAGGAGAAATTCGGGGTGTTCGATTTCGAATTCGCCGGCGGATTCGTGGATGCCGCCTTTTCGGAGGAGGAGGATTTGGCGGCCGGAGGCGAGGGCGTCGCAGACGGTTTGCCATTCTTTCAGGGCGACTTGGAGTTGCGCAGGTCAGCGCCACAATTCCTCCAGGAGTTTTTCGACGCCGCGATGGGTGGCGCCGCTGATGGGGAAGATTTGTTTGTCGGGAAGCTCGGCTCGGAGATGATCGATGGCCTCGTCGTCGACGGCGAGGTCCATTTTGTTGGCGGCGATGAATTCGGTTTTTTGGGCGAGTTCGGGGCTGAAGGCTTCGAGTTCGCGGCGGATGATTCGGTAGTTTTCGGCGGGGTCGGAGCCGTCGGAGGGGAACATGTCGAGCATGTGGACGATGACGCGGGTGCGTTCGATGTGGCGGAGGAAGGCGTGGCCGAGGCCGGCGCCATCGCGGGCGCCTTCGATGAGTCCGGGGATGTCGGCGACGACGATTCTGCGGTCGGCGTCGAGCTGGACGATGCCGAGCTGGGGGTCGAGCGTGGTGAAAGGGTAGTCGGCAACTTTGGGTCTGGCGGCGGAGATGGCGCGGAGGAGGGTGCTTTTTCCGGCGTTGGGCATGCCGACGAGGCCGACGTCGGCGATGAGCTTGAGTTCGAGCCGGAGGCGGCGTTCCTGGCCTTCGGTGCCGGGTTCGGCGAAACGCGGGGCCTGGTTTTTGGGGGATTTGAAGTGCCAGTTTCCGCGGCCGCCTTTTCCGCCCTTGGCAATGGTGACGCGTTTTTCGGGGGCGTTGAGATCGGCAATCGCCAGGTTCAAATCGGCGTCGAAGATGATGGTGCCCGGGGGGACCTGGATGATGAGGTCGTCGCCGGAGAGGCCGGCCATTTTTTTGCCCATGCCGGCTTCGCCGCGCGGGGCTTTCCAGTGATGTTTCGAGGCGAAGTCGAGGAGGGTGTCTTTGTTTACATCGGCGACCATGACGATGGAGCCGCCGTCGCCGCCGTCGCCGCCGTCGGGTCCGCCTTTCGGGACGTATTTTTCACGTCGGAAGGAGACGCAGCCGTCGCCGCCGTCGCCCGCTTTGACCTGGATGATGGCTTCGTCTACGAACACGGGTGGAAATCCGAAACCAGAAACCAGAAATCCGAATCAAATCCGAAACCAGAATGACCGAATGGATGTCCCGCGATTAATTGAGTCATTCGGGATTCGGGTTTGGTTCTGGTTTCGGGCTTCTGGTTTTGGTCTAAACGGCCGCTTGCTCGGCGCGGATGTGGACTTTTCGGCCTTGGAACTCGACTTTGCCATCTTTGAGGGCGAAGAGGGTGTCGTCGCTGCCGATGCCTACGTTGAAGCCTGGGTGGAACTTGGTTCCGCGCTGGCGGATGATGATGGAGCCTGCGGTGATGAATTGTCCGCCGTAGGCTTTTACGCCTCGGTATTGGGGGTTGCTGTCGCGTCCGTTCTTGGTGGAGCCTTGTCCTTTTTTATGTGCCATGAGTCACCTTTTTATCGCATCACGTATTGGGAATCCTGCAGAACGAGGCGCCGTCGCCTTCGTGAAGGGCGTCGGCATCGAGATGGAACGTCTGCTGTAAAGTTTTGTGGAGGATGACGGTTTGGTCGCCGAGTTTGACGGTGGCGGAATCACCCCAGAAGCCTGCGGCGAAGATGGTGAAGGTTCCCATTCGCGGGTCGGGCTCGGGCCAGATGGCGACGCCGTCCTTGGCCTGGTCCTCGCCCTGATGAATGGGTCCCGCGACGTCGAGGGCCGATTGAAGGAACTTGATGTGTTCCTTGTCCTGAACGGCGGCGAAGACGGCGGGTTTGACATCAATGCTGTCGCTGGCGATGAGCTGGCCGTCCTGGGTGAGCATTTGAAAGCTGGGGTAGAAGAGAATCTTGTCCTGATCGGAGTTATTCACGACGTGATAGGTGATATACCAGTAGGCGCGCGGGGCGGAGTCGCCGGGGGTTTGGACGAGGATTCTGCGGGGCTTTGCGAAATCGACGGTGAGTTCCCAGGAAGTGGGGGCGGTGGAGGGGGTCGGGAAGTCGGCGCGGACGCTGGGTGCGGATAGCCCGAGCGCAAGCAGGATCGCTGCGCCGACTAGCGGCAGAAATAGCGTAGAGCGCGTCATTCCGGGTCTCCGCAGGATAGAAACGGGTTGAAAAAGCCGCCGGCGGATAGCTATCCACCGGCTTTAGGTTATTCTTATCGCCGGTGGCGAGGTTGTCAAATACGCAATCAGATGAGGGGGACGGCCTGGAAAATGGGCCTTCGCGGCCGCGTATCGAGTGCCGCAGGGCGTGGCGACGGAATTGCCGGGAGCGGCGGCGATGTTTTTGGGGGCGGAGTGCCACCGGGCGTCGGAGTCGCAGACGCTGGATTTTCTGCGGTACGCGGCGCAAAGGCACATCAATCTGGGGGAGACCTGGGTGGGGTTGGAAGAGGGGAAATTGGCGTGGTCGATGCTGCCGCTGCTGTCGCCGGGGAGGACGGCGCTGCTGTTTACGGCGGCGGAGTGGTCTTGCGAGAGTGCGGCGGCGGGGGAACTTGTGGGGTGCGTTTGCCGGGATTTGGCGGGGCGGGACGTGCAACTGGCGCAGGTGCTGATCGATCCGGCGCAATTGCCGGCACGGCGTTTTTTTGCGCTTCAGGGGTTTTCGGAAATCGCGGAGCTGAACTATCTGCATGGGCCGGCGCCGCGGTCGGCACAGGGGGCGGTTTTGCCGAAGGAAATGCGACTGGAAAATTATTCGCCGCAGATGCATGAATTGTTTGGACGGGCGATTTTGGAAAGCTATAAGGAGAGCCTGGACTGTCCGGCGCTCACGGGAGTTCGGGATATTGAGGACGTGATCGCCGGGCATAAGGCGACGGGCGAATTCGATGCGACGCTTTGGCATATTTTGATTGAGAATTCGAAGGCGCTGGGGGTGCTGCTGCTGAGCCGGGTGATTGGGGCGGATTCGCTGGAACTGGTTTATCTCGGGTTGTCTCCCGAGGCGCGCGGGCGCGGGTTGGGAGACTTGCTGATGAGGCAGGCGATGTTGCAGGTGAATCAGCAGGGGCGGAGGCGGCTTTCGCTGGCGGTGGATCGGCGGAATAATCCGGCGCTGAAGTTGTATTACCGGTTCGGGCTGGCGCGGCTGACGAGCAAATTGGCGATGATTCGGAACCTCTCGGGGTTATCCACAAAATAATTAACAATCTGCCCACAGGTCCGATAATTTTGTGGATGAAAGGGTGAAAAAACTTTTTTTCAGCCTTTTTGGGGCCGATTCTATGGGCGGATTTGTCGTTGTGGACGGAAAATCCGGCAAGTAAGTCCTTTACAGCAAAGTCTTCCCAGCTTATTTTTCTGATTGTCTTCAGGGATGGTTAAGACAGCGCTTTGAAGGTCACGGGAGTGTGGCGATTTGAGGCGCGAGGCGGGAATGGCCAGAAGCGGTTTCCCGCAAGACACGTCAGGGAACACATCAGGGACGAATTGTAATCGGGCATGAAGCCTGTTCTTCGCAACGGGGAAGGATCCCATTGTCATAGGCAAGAGGCGGCTGTGGAGCCGTCCCGGTGCCGTCGCGGCGCGATGATGCGTCGTGACACGGATGGGAATTCGCACGGAAGGAGCAGGCTGTGAGCTGCATTAGCGCGCACGATCCGCAATTGACTCGTTTAGCCAATGCGATCGCACAGCGGGTGGGGCCGCAGCGATTTCACGTCTGGTTCAATAATTCCACGCGACTGGATTTGAAGCAGGACGGGCTGGAGATCGCCGTCCCGAATGATTTCATCAGCGAATGGATCGGGACGCATTTCGGCGGTCCGATTCAAGAGGCGGCGCAGGAAGTTCTGGGATGTTCGCTGGCGGTGCGGTTCAACGTCATGCCGCAATTGTTCGAGACAGACACGACGGACGGGGGGGAAAATAAGAATGGGAATGGGAAGGGTGAGGAGGCCGTGGCGCCGATGGCGGTGGTGAAGGCGCGGCGCGGTGAGACGGTGGCGGCAGCAGCGGTGGCGGAAAGCACGGTACGCGTGACGACGGCGAATTTGTGGGGATCGAAAATTTCGGGCGGGGGGACGGCGGTAGCGCCGGCGCGGAAGACTTCGACTCTTGACGCGGACGCGGCGCTGAGCCGGCTTCGGTTGCGTCACGACATCGAAACGTTCATCATCGGGCAAAGCAATCAACTGGCGCACAGCACGGCGCTTTACGTCTCTGAATATCCGGGGGCGCAATACAATCCGCTGTTCCTGCACGGGGGATGCGGGCTGGGGAAGACGCATCTTTTGCAGGGATTATGCAAGCGATTCATCCAGAATCACCCGGCGAAGCGATGGATGTATCTGACCGGCGAGGAATTCACGAACGAATTTTTGAATGCGCTGCGGACGAACAAAATCGAGGCGTTCCGGCGGCGGATGCGCGAGCTGGATCTGCTGGTGATCGACGACGTGCATTTCCTGGGGGGCAAGAAGGCGACGCAGGAGGAATTCCTGCACACGTTCAACGCCATCGAGGCGATGGGCCGGCAAGTGGTGATGGTCAGCGATAATCATCCCAAGCTGATCGAGGAGTTCGGGGAGTCGCTGATCAACCGGTTTATCAGCGGGATGGTGGTTCGGATCGATCCGCCGAATTTCGCGACGCGGTGCGAGATTTTGCGGAGTTTGGCGCATCGGGCGGGGATCGGGATGCCGGAGGAAGTGGTGGGATGGATCGCGCGGCGGGTGACGCAGAATGTGAGGGAGTTGGAAGGGGCGGCGATGCGCATAGCGGCGCATGCGACGGTTCAGCAGCGCGACGCGGATGTGGCGATGGCGCAGGCGGCGTTGGGGGACCTGGACAAGCATCTGGTGGCGCCGGTGAGGCCGGAGGGCGTGCTGGACATTGTCTGCGAATATTTCAGCCTGGATTCGAAGGATTTGATGTCGGGGCGGCGACAGCGGACGATCAGCCTGGCGCGCAGCGTGGCGATGTATCTGGTGCGGAAATTGTCGAAATTAAGTTTCCCGGAGATTGGGATGAAGATGGGTAAGAGGAATCACAGCACGGTGATTTCGGCTTGCCGGCGGATCGAGCGGGCGCTGGCGCGGAACGAGCCTTTGATCTGGAACAATCATCTTGGGGAGCGGCATGAAGAGGCGTGTGAGCTGATTCAGCGGCTGGAGGAGCAGAGCCGGGCGCGGGGTAGATGATTCGTCTCTCAGATACGCATCATACTTGAGTGTCATGCCCGCCCCTTCGCGTCGTGCCGAAACCAGCGGAAGGGGACAGGGAGTGCTCGCCCGGAATAACGGCGGCGGGGGTGAAACGGCGCGCGGAGATCGTGGGTCCGGCGGTTTCGAAGTCGAAAATAGATTCTTCGAAAATTGAAAATCAGAAATCAGCCGGCGTTCGGGCCGAGAGGGTCCGATAAGCGCCGCGGCGCCCATAATTCAGTGCGCGCTGAGTCCAGTCGCGCGGGGGTTTTGGGGGAGGCAGTTTTTCGAGGGCAAGATTGGGCAAAAGCGGGGCAAGGTCCGAGAAAATCCGGGCGGGAATCAACTGAATCTAACCCAGCGATCCATCCGAGACGATCTTACAGATGTCGTGAACGCTACAGGCGTTGCAGATTAACGGATCTGGCAGCGGCCCAAATGTGCGTCACCTCACCGGAGCCCGCGGCGGCGCGAACGTTCCGCGGAGATCAGGACGTGCGGAAGTTCGGCGGCACGAGGATCGAACATGCCAAGAGATAGTTGGAAGGCAATCGCGATGGTGTGCGTTCTGTCGGCCGCGTCGGCGGCGATGGGGAGTACGGCCACCACGCAGCCGACGACCACCAGCAGCACGACCACGACATCGGTGTTTTCCAGCGACGCGACGACGCTGTCGTCGTCATCGTCGGGCGGGAATGAATTCGGGGGCATGTCGATCGAAGAGTTGCTGAACGTGGTGGTGGCCTCGCCCGCCGGTTTGACGCCGACGGACGAGCGGGCGCTCCCGGTGGATGTGACAGAGCTGGACGCGAAGGACATCGAGCAATCGGGGGCGCGGAACCTCGACGAGGTGATGAACATTTTTGTTCCGAACGCGGAGATCATGTCCCACAATTCTCCGCCGGACGCGCTGGGGATTCGCGGGATCATCAGCGACCGCGAGGATAAATACCTTTATCAAGTGAACGGCGTGACGATGAACAACCGGATGCTGTTCGGGGCGGCGGACGAGCGCGATCTGCCGATGATGGGGGACATCAACACGTTGGACGTGGTGCGTGGCCCGGCGTCGGCGACGTATGGGTCGGGGGCGCTGGCGGGCGTTGTGGATGTCAATACGTATACCGGCCTGACGTTTACCGGGGCGGATTTGACGGTGAAGCAGGGAATTGGGGATCAGTTCACGTCTGGGGAAATTCGGTTTGGGCGCCAATTCAGCGAGACGTCGGGATTGTTCGTGTATTACGGAGCGGCCGAGGTGCAGGGGCAGGATTCGCCATATTTCTTTGGGCAATCGGAGCCGGCGGTGAATGGGCTGCCGGCGAACATCGCGGGGCAGCAGTTTACCGGGGGGCCGATCTCGAACGTGGGCGAGGCGGCGTTTGATCTGCCGTACCAGAAGGCGCATGTGAGTTATGTGAACGGGCCGTGGGAGATCTGGGTTCGTTATGTTCAGGACGGCACAGATACTCGGCCGGCGCGAATATTTTCACGGGGACGAAGCCGGCGACGGAAAGCCTGGCGGACTGGCTGGCGGGGCGCGAGACGCTCAATCAGGTTTATACGAACGCGATCAGTTTCAAGAAGGATGTGTCAGATCAGTGGAATATAAGCGCTCTAACGAGTTATGACGTTTGGGTGAATAAGGACCAGCGGGCGGGAGTCTCAACCAACCAGCCGACGCGGGTGTCGAACGAAAACCAGTTGTTCGGGCAGTTAATTGCGAATTGGAAGCCGGTGGCGAGCCAGTCGGTGGCTTTTGGGACGGAATTTTCGCAGCTTTGGTATCACGATCCGCCGCAGTCGGACGCGTTGGATTTGACGCCGGTGGTTCCGACGCGGGATTGGCAGACACAAACGTATTCGTTCTTCGGGGAAGACCAGTGGAAGTTCGCCAAGGGATGGACGTCGTTTCTGGACGTGCGGGCGGACAAGAATACGTATCAGTACTGGCTAGTTTCGCCGCGCGGCACGATCGTTTATGAGCCGAACAAGAAGGATACATGGAAGGTGATGGGAGGACAGTCGGTGCGGTGCGCGGACGACGAAGATATCTGGGGCCAGTGGTATCGAACGCGAACTTATCCGGACCCCGAGAAACTGCTGACGGCGGAATTGTCCTACGACCACAAATTCACGGATCAGTTGGACCTTGCGGTGGACGAATTTTACGAGGACTATCACGCGGTGGGGTGGAACCCGAGCGCGACGGAAGAAACGTCGCTGGGACACTTCCAGATCGCGGGCGGCGAAATCGTGCTGACGTGGAAGGCGGATTCGACGCGGATCATGGCGTCGGAAGGGATTTCAACGCTGGTTTACGGGTCGGTGCCCGGCGGTTCGCCGGCGGCATCGCAGGGAATCAGCTCGGCGCCATATGGTTTTGGGGACGAACTGGCCGCGTGGGCGCCGTCGGTGACGAAGCTATCGGTGATGCACGACCTGGATAGGCACTGGACGGTGAGTTCGTCCCTCGTTTACTACTCGGGGTTCCCGGTGCGGCAGGATTACTCGAATTATGCGGCGAGTCTGGTGAATCCGCCGGCAGGCGTGCCGCTGAGCGATCCGGGGTATACGACTCCTTACGGGCCCGACGTTTTCTGGAATGTGGGGTTGGAGTTCCGGCCGAACGATCAGTGGACGTTCCGGATCGACGGGTACGATCTGGCTTACTTGTTCGATCGCAATGTTTCGAAGATCAACGAAATTCTTCGCGAGTCGGAATACAGCACGTTGCCGGCCTCGCTGGGGGTTTCGGTTCGGTATAAGTTTTAGGTCTTTCTCATTTTCCGTCGCTTAGGGGCCTTTTGGGGAACGGAAAACGCCGTGGGTGCTAAGCAAGCCACGACTATGATAAAATAGTCTTGGACGGTGCGCCATGTTATTGACCCGGGAAATATTGCAGGAAAAACGGGAGGCGATTCTGGAGATTGCGCGGCGGTATGGCGGCGCATGATGTTCGCATATTCGGATCCGTCGCGAGGGGGGACGCGACGGAGGAATCGGATTTGGACTTGATCGTGCGTTTCGATGAGGGTCGAACGCTCCTGGATCATGGCGGGCTATTGATGGACCTGCGGGAATTCCTTGGGATGAAGGTGGATGTCATTGACGAGGGCGCGCCAACCGGGCGATTTGGGCAAATCGCGCGTAGCGAGGCGGCGCCGTTATGAAATCTGTGCGGGGCGACCAAACCCCGGCTGTTGTATATGTATGACGCCCGGCAACTTTTAGATCAGTGTTGCGTCGGGGGTTCGGGGAGTTTGAGGACCATGCCGATTTTGAGGCGGTCTTCGTCCTGGCCGATGGTGGATTGATTGGCGTCGTAGAGTTTGTCGGCCATGGTGGGATCGTCGTAGAGCTTGCGGGCGATTTTTTCGAGGGAGTCGCCGCTGACGACTACGTATTGAGTTGTGGAGTCGATCCTTGGCGTGGCGGCGGCGGATTGGGATGAGCCGGTGGGTTGGCCCAGGGGGGGGATGCTTAGGATGCGCCGACTTTCAGGTGCTTGGGATCCAGGTTGGAGTTGGCGGCGATGATTTTGGTGTAGTACTTGCCGTTGCCATAGACGGCCTGGGCGATGGTCCAGAGACTTTCGCCCTCGGCGATCACGTGAGTGCGCGGAGAGGCGGCTGTCGGGGCGGGAGTCGCAGTCGCAGTCGAAGTCGATTGAGAATCAATTGTCGGGGGCGCGGCGGGGACGTTAACCGTTGGAGCCGGGGTCTCGGCGGGGGCTGAAAGGGCGGGGGGCAGAGACGGCTGAGTGGCTGGCAGGCTGTCGATTAGCTCGGGGTGAACATTCGGGCTTACGCGATCGATGGTGGGCGTGACCGTGCGCTCGGGGGCGTCAGCGGGTACCTTGCTGCCGTTAGAGAGGGCATTGCCCCAGTCAAATTTCTGATCCGCCGAGGCGGTGGGCTGAGTGGCGGGGGCGGGGTTGGTGTCGGTGACGGAAGTGGACTGATTGTTATCCGTCGCGGTTGGATTGGGGTTGGCTTGATCGTCGCCGGGGTTGGGGGCGCTGGAGGAATCGCCGGGCGCGGTGGGCGCGCCTACATTGGCTTCCTCGGATTTGATGGCTTGTCCGCTGCGCGAGAGAACGAGCGCGTAGACGATGAGAGTAACAACGAGAATCGCACCAACTGTTAATCCGAACTTCACATCCTTGCGCATGATTGGGACTCCTTTCCCGACGGCCCTGAATTGTCACCGGCCTGTCATCAGCCGGCGGTCCGCTGCAGTTGCCCGGCGCCGTATCTTGCGGCGTAGGGCGAAGTCTTCTCGCGGTGCCAAAGTAACATCGGCGCGGCAATCGCGACCGACGAGTACGTTCCCACCAATATGCCAACGAGGAGGACGAAAGTAAAGCCGTGGATGCCGGCGCCGCCCATGAAATACATAAAGGAGACGGTTGCGATGGTGGTTCCGGCGGTGAGGATGGTTCGCGAGAGGGTCTGGTTGATGGCGTCGTTGATGACCTGGCGGTTGAGGTGGCCGTACTTGCCGCGGTTTTCGCGGATGCGGTCGAAGACGACGATGGTGTCGATCATGGAATAGCCCATGATGGTGAGGATGCCGGCGACGACGGTCAGATTGATGCGGAAGGGCTCAATCTGAAGGAAGTTGTGGTGCCAGGCGGCGGCTATGTAGTGGGCGAAGCCGAGGGCGGCGAGGGTGAAGATGGTGTCGTGGATGAGGGCCACGACGGTGGCGGTGCCGTAGGTGAAGTTGCCGAAGCGGATCCAGATGTAAACCATGATGGCGGCGATGGAGAAGGCGAGCGCCAGAAGGCGTCGCGCTGCATTTCACCGGCAACTTCGGGATCGAAGTTGGTTTCCTGCTCAAAGGAGGGGGGGCTGCTGATGGCCTGGCGGGCCAGCTGCCAGACGGGGCTGGCGAGTTCCTCGCTCCATTTTTGCTGATCGGCGGTGAAAGAGACGGAGGGATTCCAGGCGATGACCACGGCGAAATCGGTGGGCTTATCCTCGGGCGTGGGGGCCTGGACTTCGTAGTTGACTTCTTCGGCGCTGCCTTCGCCGCCGGCGGAACTGAGGCGGGTGTGATCGAGGCGGGCGTGAATCTGGTCGGGCGACAAGGGGGGCGAAAGATGGTCCAGGACCAGGGCGACGCCTCCGACGTGATCCGCCGCGGCGGGCGGGATGAAGCCGTTGACGGAGAATGCGTTGTCGAGAATGGGCAGGACGGTTTTTCCGCGCGCGGCAAGGAGATCGGACTGGGAATCGTCAAACTGCGAGGCGAGTTGAAGCTTCAAGTCGCTTCCCATGGCCTGGAGGACGGCGGACTTGACGGCGGTGCGGTCGATGTTGGGGGTGACGACCTGGTAATGCAATTGATCGGTGCCGACTGCGACGACGCTGGGGCTGGGCAGTTCCTTGGGATGTTCGTCGCTGGCCTGATCGATGAGCTTGCGGACGTCGTCCTGAGCCATTGGGTGGGTCAACTCAAACTGCACGCTGGTGCCGCTGGCGAACTCGATGTCCATCATCTGGCCCTGGCGCACTTTCACGACGAAGAGGATCATCCCCGTGGTGATCATGATGATGCTGAAGGTGTAGAAGATCCAGGCTTTTCCCATCCAGTCCCAATTGGGTTTGAGGAGTTTGTCCCATTTGGGGAAGGAGAGGGGGAGACTGCCAAGGTGGGTGACGCCGAAGCGGTCGATGAGGAGGGCGAAGACTGTCTTGGTGACGTAGAGGGCGGTGAACAAGCTGGCGAGGATGCCGATGATGAGGGTGAGACCGAAGCCTTTCACTTCCTCGGAGCCGAACATGTAGAGGCAGACGGAAGTGATGATGCTGGTCATGTTGGAGTCGATGATGGCGCTGTGCGCGGTGTTGTAGCTGTTTCGCAGGGCCATTTTGAGCGGGAGTCCGCGATGTTGCTCTTCGCGGAGACGCTCGAAGATCAGGACGTTTGCGTCGACGGCGGTGCCGACGGTGAGGACGATGCCGGCGATGCTGGGGAGGGTGAAGGTGGCGCTGAGGGCCGCCATGACGGCCAGAATGAGCATGATATTGAGGCAGACGGCGATGAAGGCGACGAATCCCGCGACGTAGTAGTAGCAGATGAGGAAGACGGCGACGACGACGAGGCCGAAGCCGCAGGCGATCAAGCCGCGATTGAGATTGTCGGCGCCGATGGTGGGACCGACCTCGGTTTTGCTGATGGGCTCGCTGGAAAGTTGGGCGGGGAGGGAGCCGGCGTTGAGGGTGTTGATGAGATAATCGGCATCGGCGCCGGCGAAGCCGCCGTTGCCGCCGGTGATGATTCCGCTGCCGCCGGTGATGGGATTGAGGATTCTGGGCGCGCTGATGATTTTGTTATCGAGGACGATGGCAAGATCGGCGTAGGCGTCCTGGAATTGCCCGCCTCGGCTGCGCGTGTAATTGAACCAGTGAGTGGTGAGATCGCCGAAGAGTTTTTCGCCAGCGGGGTCAAATTTAAACCCGATGGCGTTGCCGCCGTTTTCGTCGCGAGAGGGGTAAGCGGATTCGAGGCCCCAGGGGAGGGCGCTGGCCTTGGTCATGGAGGCTTCCTGGGTGACCAGGACCGGCATGTAATGTTTGCCGTTCCATTCGTGGGTTTCGGGGGGCGTGCCGGGGCGATCGAATTCGGAGACTTTATCGACATCCATCCAACGGATGGTGTCGCCGGGTTCGGGGAGGGGGCCTTTTCCGCCGGGACGCAGGCGGGCGTCCATGGCGGCGAGGTCGGCGGTGGATGTCGTGGCGGGGGTGGCCAGGATGTGGAACTCGAGGACGCCGGAACCTTGGAGGAGATGCTCGAGGGCGACGGAATCGGTGACGGCCATGCGGACGGCGTCATAATCCTTGAACTTCGCCTCCATCTGGTCCATGGCGGCGATGCGTGCGGGGTACTGCTCCCACAATCGGTGGAGATCGTCGAGCTTTCCCTGTCCGGCGAGACGCGTCGCGTCGTCGGGGGAATTGGCCTCCTCGAGGATCGATTCATAATCCATCGAAGTCAGGTTCGTGGGATAGATCTGGGCGACCAGGGATGAATAGTTGTCCTCCAGCGGGCCAAGCTTGGCGGCGAGGGAGGGGAGGGAGAGTTTGTCGGGGTTCTGCTTGAAATGCTGGATTTGATCGTAGGTGTCGGTGAGCTGCGCGAAGAGCGTTGTGCGGGTCGGGCAGCCCATGGCGAGGGCGGCGAGTTTGGCTTTGCGTGCGTCGCCGGTGAGATGCTCGACGGCGGCGGTGACGTCCTCGGTTTTGATGTTGGTGGCGTCCAGAGCCTGGGAGGCGGCGTCAAAGGTTTTTTTGATTTCCCCGGCCTCGGCGGCTTCCGGGCTCAGGGGCATTTGGATTTCGAGGCGATTGCTCCCCTCGGGGCGCCAGACGAGGTTGCGGACGCCGTTGGGATCGACGCGGCGTTTAAGGGCCTGCATGACCTGGGTGGAGAGGTCGTCGGTCTTGGAGCCGGGGGCGGCCTGGATTTCATAAATCAGGCTGGCGCCGCCGACCATGTCAATGCCGGGCTTGAGGGAGGTTTTCTGAATGAAGGTCAGATGCGGATCGGTGAGGCGGCTGGGATGCGGGAAAATCAGCATCAGGCAAAGGACTACGATGATCCCGATGAAGGTGAATCTGGAGCGAAGGTTGGTGGGCATGAGGACGTCCTTACCGGGATGTTATTTCGCGGAACTGCTGTTTTCCTCGTCGGTGACGACCCGCTTGATGGCGTCACGGGAGAATTTGACCTTGGTGTTGGTGCCTTCGTCGACCTTGAGCACTACGTCGAGGTCGCGCACATCGACAACGGTGGCATAGATTCCGCCGGCAGTCAGTACGCGGTCGCCGCGTTTGAGGTTCTTGAGCATGTCGTCGCGGGCGCGTTGCTCGGTTTTTTTGGATTTGGAGGAGGAGAAGAGGAAAAAGAGCATGACGACGATAAGGAGAGGGAGAAGCCAGCGTTGGGGGTCGTATTGCCAGGGGACGGGCTGAGTTCCGGTGGCGGGCTGAGAGGCGGCCTGGGCTAAAAGGAAGACGGTATTCAATCGAATCTCCTCGATGTCAGTCGTCCAGCGTGGCGGGATCGGCGGCTCTCCGCCGGTCCGAGGCGGCAACGAGGGTCTTCCCGCCGCCAGGAGTCGAACTGACCGCTGGCGATGCTTCGGCGGATGTCCGCCATCAGCCGCTGGTAGAATCGAATATTATGCACGGAAACGAGGATCGGGCCAAGCATCTCGCCGGCATAAAAAAGGTGGCGGATGGCGCCGCGGCTGAAGCGTAGGCAGGCTGGGCAATCGCAACCGGGCTGGATGGGGGCGATATCGCGCTGAAATTGCGCATTTCTGAGGCGCAGGGGGCCGGAGGGGGTGAAGGCGTAGGCGTTGCGGCCGTTGCGGGTGGGGAGGACGCAGTCAAACATATCGATGCCTGCGGCGACGGCGGCGACGATGTCGCGCGGGTAGCCGACGCCCATGAGATAGCGGGGACGATCTTCGGGGAGCATGGGGGTGGTTTGGCGGACGATGGAATCCATGGCGGCGAAGCCTTCGCCGACGGCGAGGCCGCCGAGGGCGTAGCCGTCAAAGTTCATTTCGACGAGGCGGCGGGCGCACATTTCACGCAGCGGCATATCGACGCCGCCCTGGACGATTCCGAAGAGAGCTTGATCGCTAGCGCGGGCATGCGCGGCCAGGCATTGCTCGGCCCAGCGCAGGGTGCGCTCGACGGCGGCGCGATGGGCTTCGGCGGGCGCATCGGCGGCCGGGCACTGGTCGAAGGCCATGATGATGTCGGCGCCGAGATGATTCTGGACGGCGATGCTTTTGGCGGCGTCGAGGAAGATGGTGCTGCCGTCGATGTGGCTTTTGAAGGTGACGCCGGAGTCGTCGATGCGATTGATGTCGGCCAGGGAGAAGACCTGGAACCCGCCGCTGTCGGTGAGGATGGGACCAGGCCAGCCCATCATGGCGTGAAGATCGCCGAGATCGGCGACGACTTTTTCGCCGGGGCGCAGCATGAGGTGGTAGGTGTTGGCCAGGAGAATTTGGCGCCGGCGGCGGTGAGGTTTTCGGGGAGCATTCCTTTGACGGAGGCTTGGGTGCCGACGGGCATGAAGGCTGGGGTGTCGAAGGAGCCGTGGCGAGTGGTGGCGCGGGCGGTGCGCGCGGAGGTGAGGTTGTCCTGGTGCTGGATTTCAAATTGAAGGGGGCGCGGGGTCATCGAATTTTTTTGGCGGGGAGATTTGCCGGCGAAATTCGAATGATAAATGATAAATGACGAATGGCCTCATTTTGCTGAGTGCTTAGCTTGCCGCCCGAAATTTTTTGAGATGCGAAAATCTCCTGGCCGCTCGTTTTAAATACAAATGCAATGCGGGAGGGCGGGAAAACCATATGAGGCCCGTCCTGCGGAAACTGCCGGAATCCTCCCGCACCCTCCCACCCTTTCCTTTTCCCCTCAAGCCGTCCAGCACCCCAAATGCAGGGAATTTGCGGGCCTAATTCGGTTCGATGTTCCGGCTGACGGAGGTCGGTCCTTCGCGCTTTACGTTCACCTTTGAAATCCTGCGCGCGAATAGCGAGGCACGCCATGAAAGTGCCGGGCGGTGAAGAGTGCTGGTGGAGATGAATATGGGAGGCGGGTTTTCTATGGGGCGGGTCATTCGAGGGTTCCGGTTTCGAGTTCGGCGTCGGTGGCTTCGTCGAGGGACTTGGCTTTTACGCGGCCGGTGCGGCCGCGGAGGACTAGTTTCATGGGGACTTCGCCGAAGGGGAGGAGTTCGCGGAAGCGATTGACCATGAAGCGCTGGTAGGATTCGTTCAGGAATTTGGGGTTGTTGACGAAGAGGACGATGGTGGGCGGGGCGACGGAGGTTTGGGTCGCGTAATAGATTCTGGCTTTTCGGCCGGAGGGGGTGCTGGGGACTTTTTCCTGGAGAATCTGGCGGACCGAGCGGTTGAGCTGGCCGGTGGTTAGGCGGGTGCTCGCTTGATTGAAAAGGCGCTGGGCGGTGTCGAGGACGATCTGGACGTTTTTGGAGTCCTTGGCGGTGCAGAAGACGATGGGGGCGAAGTCGAGGTTGACGAGGGTTTCGTCCAGATACTTGCCGAATTCCTCCATGAGGGTGGTGTCGTCGATGTCGGGGCGATTTTCGCGGGTTTTTTCCATGGCCAGGTCCCACTTGTTCATGACGAGGACGACGGGCTTGAGCTCGTCGGCGATGTAACGGCCGAGCTTTTTATCGGGCTCGCTGACGGGCAGCGTGGCGTCGATGAGCATGACGGCGACGTCGCAGCGGCGGATGGATCTTTGGGCGCGGTGGAAACTGTAGAAGTCGATGTCGCGTTTGATCATCTGGCTTTTTTTGCGGACGCCGGCGGTGTCGATGACAAGCAGCGCCTTGCCGTCTTTTTCGAAGCGGACATCGATGCTGTCGCGTGTGGTGCCGGGGACTTCGGAGACGATGACGCGATCGGTGTCTTCCTCGTAGAGCTCGGCGATGGAATTGACGAGGGTGCTTTTGCCGGCGTTGCGCTTGCCGACGATGGCCAGGAGCATTTCGGGTTCGGGGATGTTCTTCGGAGCTTTGGAGAGATCGATTTTCTTTGCGATTTGCTCGCCGATGACGTCGAGGTTGCGGCCGTTGAGGGCGGAGATGCCGAGGGGGGTACCGAGACCGAGGCGGGCGAAGTCGCCGAGGGCGGCATCGGAGGCGGCGCCGTCGGCTTTGTTTGCAAGAAGGATGGTTTTGATTCCGCGTTTGCGCAGGAGGGTGGCGATTTCCTGGTCTCCGGCGGTGAGGCCGTCCTTGCAATCGACGAGGAAGAGGACGAGGTCGGCCTGGGCGAGGGCGAGATCGATCTGGTGGCGGATGTGGTCGGTCAATTGATCGGGATCGACGAAACCGAAGCCGCCGGTGTCGACGAGTTCGACCCAGCGGTCGCCGATCTGGAGGGGGGTGGCGATGCGATCGCGCGTGACGCCCGGGGCGTCCTGGACGATGCTGATGCGCTTGTGGGCGAGCCCGTTGAGAAGGCTGCTTTTGCCGACGTTGGGGCGGCCGACGATGGCGACGATGGGGAAATTTGGCATAAAAAAGAATGGGATTTTATTCACAATGTTGTCTTTAGTCGAACCGCGCCGTACGGATTAAATTGTGGCGTGCGCATATCGGGGGTTTTGGCGGGAGGACGAAAGGAGCTTTTCATGCCTACGGTAGCCGATCTTTTGACGTCCAAGGACACGAAACTGCACACGATTTCGCCGGCAGCGAGCGTTCTGGAGGCGGTGCAGAGGATGAATCAGCACCAGATCGGAGGCGCTGGTGGTGATGCAGGAGGGGCAGATGGTGGGCATGTTCACGGAGCGGGATGTGCTGCGTCGCGTGATGGCGGAGCGGCGCGAGCCGCAAGACGTTCGTCTGGCGGAAGTGATGACGACGGATGTGATCTGCTGCGAGCCGGGGACGGAGGTTGCGGACGCGAGCGCGATCATGCAGCGGAAGAGGATTCGGCATCTGCCGGTGTGCGATGGGCAGGGGAGATTAATGGGACTGATTTCGATTGGGGATTTGAACGCGTTTTATGCGAGCGCGCAGGAACAGGTGATACATCATTTGACGGATTATATTTATGGGAGAGTTTAGATCGCCGCGCTGGCTTATGTGAGAATTCTAGTTGCACCTTGTTTGGCTATTTAAGCTTCGGCGGCGATTGTTCTTGTTTGGCCAGCATTACCTGCACGTAAAATTTGACGCTATCTTCCGAGCCATTCAGAAGGAACTTACCTATCTTTGCGAGCGGGAATGTGAATCGTTTTGGCGGCGTCCATAAAACGGCCACAGTTCCAATGTCCTTTCCAAATTGACCCAGTTTTGGTTCGAGTGCGAGAGCCTGCTCGTAGTCGACCCAATGCCACACTATTGAAGGGAGCGCGTGACGGCGGAGCACCTCGCCAATATAGGCTCCGGCGCGGAGGATAAAGATTTTTTGCTCCTGCCCGGCTAGATTTCGAGCGCGCATTGCTTCGAGGTGTTTGTCCATCGCGTCGAGACTGTCGACTGAAAAATCAAACTTGGTTGGGTCAATTAAATCATTTCCCGGTGTGATGATTTTTGAATCACTAACAGGACGCTGAAAAACTCGGGAGTTGGCGCATTTTCCTGTCTGTTGGCCGCTTTTCAATGGCGGGTTCCATCTCGGATCGTTCCAAGGGCTTCAGTTCGTTCGAGTTCGTTGGCGGATTGCATGCCCAGGTTGAGTTTCACACGGTACTCAGGTTGCGCATCCGGATCAGATTGAACGCCGCCCCGGCCAGGTGGGCCTGCTGGCCGGTTTTTGAATGTCCGATCAACCGGGTGCGATACAGGCCGCCGATCGTCTTGGCCCAGCCGATCCATTCCTCGATCTTCTTGCGGCAACGCTGGCTGATGGCGTAACCGAGGGTCTTGCGCGCCGACGCATCCGCTGGCGGGCCGCGATGTTGGCTCGGTTCTTCCAGCGATAGGCGGCGGTGTCGCCGCCGATCTTGCCCTCCTTCACCGCCACGTGCGGACGGATTCTTCTTCGCTCCAGCCCACGCAACAGCGGACCCTGGTCGTACCCCTTGTCGGCCCCAACCGTCTTGGGTTTGAGCCCAAAACGTTTCTTGACCCGATCGATCAGCGACAACGCGGTGACCGGCTCGCTGTTCTCCAGCGGCGAGTTGACTTCCACCGCCAGCACCAGCCCGTGGCGGTTCTCCACGATCGCGTGCAGCGCATGGCTGAGCAACGCCGGCTTGCCGTCGCTCTTGCGGACCAGCTTCGCGTCGGAATCGGTGGTTGATTCGTGGGTGTCGTTGGACCGCTTCTGGCCGTGGAAGTCCACCTCGGCGTTGCGGCCCTTAAAACCGTTGTTATCTCCCGCATCATTGTCTTTTTTGTCCTTTTCATCCCTGGGTTTGAAGCTCTTGATCGACGCATACGCCTCGATCAGCGAGCCATCCACCGAGAAGTGGTCGGGGCTGACCAGTCCCGCGGCGATGGCCCGACGCACCGTGCCGTCGAAAAACGCGCCGATCAGCCCGTGCTCTTCCAGCCGCCCGCGATTGTGCGAGAAGACGGTGGCGTCGAATACCTCTTCGTCGATCCGCAGGTCCAAAAACCAACGGAACAGCAGGTCGTGATCAATCCGTTCCACGAGCTGCGCCTCGGAGCGAATCGAATAGATCGATTGCAAAAGCAACGCCTTGATCAGCCGCTCCGGCGGCACGCTGGGCCGGCCTTCGGCCGCGTAGGCGGCATCAAAACGCCGACTCATGGCCTTCAAGTCTTCATCGACCATGCGCTTCACGGCCCGCAGCGGATGATCAGGACGGACGCGTTGTTCCAGATCGATGGCCGCGATGAACAAAATGGATTGGGGATCGGCCTTGCCTCGCATGAATGACCTCCGTGTCTGGGTGTCACACAGTTCAGCGCCACCGAGAACATTCGTCAAGAGGGTTTTTCAGCGTCCTGCTAAGGAACATTAGCGAAAGGTCGATTAGGGCTCGGTCTTGAATTGTGATTGCCATATCTGTCGCCCCCTGGTCGAAAGCTCGATCCCGCTTGGTGATCGGAGCGATGTCTATCTTAGCTATTTCACATCGACCGCCGCGCCGTTGCGGCGGACGGATTCGTACATGGCTTCTATTATTGCGACGGCTTTTCTTGCTTCGGAGCCGTTGGTTTCGGCTTCTTCGTTTTTGGTCCAGGACTCGTAGATGTGGAGCATGTTTTGGCCGTGTAGGTCCAGGCCTACGTCGCCGGCGTTTTTTCCGCCGCCGCTGTTTTTGGCGTTGGCGGGGTTTAGTTTTTCGAGGAGTTCCTGGTCTTTGGGTTGGGGGTCTTTGAATTCGAAACGTTTTAGGCCGTTCTCGCTGATGGCGGTTCCGAATTCGCCGCCGACTTCCAGGCGGGTGGGGCCGCCGGGCCACATGGCGGTGGTGCTGACGTAGGTTCCGAAGGAGCCGTCGGCGAATTGGAGAGCGCAGGTGAGGGTGTCCTCGACTTCGATTTTTGCGTGGATGCGGCTGGAGGCATAGGCGCTGACGGTTTTTACCGGACCGACGACCCATTGGACGAGATCGACCTGGTGGATGCCCTGGTTCATGACGGCGCCGCCGCCGTCGAGTCGCCAGGTTCCGCGCCAGCCGCCTTTTTCGTAGTACTCGTCGTTGCGGTACCAGGGGGTGAAGGAGCCGGACCAAGCGAGGCGTCCGAATCGGCCGGCGAGGCGGGCGTCGCGGATGGCGCGGTTGGCCTCATTCCAGCGGTTTTGAAAGATTCCGGCGATTTTGACTTCGTGTTTTTTCGCGGCGTCGATCATTTCGTCGATGCGCTCGGAGTGGATTTCCATGGGCTTCTCGACGACGACATATTTGCCATGTTGGATGGCGAACAGGGCGGGCTCGCGATGCTGGCCGCTGGGGGTGCAAAGATGGACGGCGTCGATCTGCTCCTTGCGGAACATTTCTTCCATGGTGGTGTAAACGGGCGCGGCGAGACCGGGTTTGTCGAGGGCTTTTCGGCCCTTGGCGGTTTCGAGATCGCAAACGGCTGCCAGGACGCAATTGGGGAGCTTGGGGATGGTACGCACGTGCCATTCCCCAACGGTTCCTGTTCCGACGACTGCGCAACGCCATTGGCGGGACATAAGGAAGAAGCCTAAAGGATTGGGGGAATAGTTGCCAGTTGCGAGTTGCTGGTTGCCGGTAAATGCGGTCCTGCGTCTTCACTGGCAACTATGTAGGTATGCAGCAATAAGCATTTCGTTAGGACTGTGGCGAGATGCGGCGGCATAGGTTAGAGTAGTGAATCCTATGGGTCCGACGAATGCGGCTTTGTTTCGGTTGTACCAGGCTGATCGCAAGCTCCGAGATGCACAGGGACGCCTGGACGCGGTGAGTAAAAACGTGCGGGTGCAGGAGCGGAAGGTTTCGGAGCTTTCCGAGAACCTGCGGCTGAATCAATCCAAGCTTCGAGAGCAACAGAGCCAGTCGGCGCAGTTCGACCTGGATCTGAAGGCTCGGGACGAGAAAATCGAGAAGTTGCGGGCGCAGCAGCAGACGGCCAATACCAATCGCGAGTATCAGGCGTTCCTGGTCGAAATCAACACGGAAAAACTGGATAAGGCCAAAGTAGAAGAGCAGTTGCTCCGCGCCATGGAGACGGTCGAGAAAATGGCGGCGGAGACGGCGGAACTGCAAAAGACGCTGGAGGGAGAAGAGACGAAATTGGAGGCGATGAGGGCCGAGATCGGGGGGCGGGTGGCGGAATTGCAGAAAGAGGCGGATGCGCTGAAGCCGGCGCGGCAGGCGGCGGCGGAGGCGGTGCCGGCGAAGGCGCGGGACGCGTTTGAGCGGCTGGCGGATAAGTTCGACGGGGAGGCGATGAGCGCTTTGACGAAGCCGGATCGGCGGCGGGAAGAATATGCCTGCTCGATCTGCAATATGGATCTGGTGACTGACGTATACAACAAGCTGCATTCTCGGGATGAGTTGATGTTTTGTCCGAGTTGTCATCGGATTTTGTATATCCCAGAGGAGTTGCCGGTGGAATTGGCCGTGAACAAGGTGAAGGAGAAGAAGGAGCCGCGGACGAAAGCGGGCGGGGCGGCGACCAATCGTCAGACGGCGGCGCAGGATGTGCTGAAGTCGATCGCGGTCGAGGAGAGCGACGCGCCGGGGGCGACTTCCAAGGGGTGAATCGCATTTCACACGTCTAACCTTCGGCGTCGGCGATGACGTCTTCCAGAAATCAGCAGACGTTGGATTTGGCCCGGCGGCATCATCATGCCGGGAAATTTGCGCAGGCGGAGGCGCTGTATCGGCAGGTTTTGGAGAGTGAGCCGGACAATGCCGATGCGTTGGGATTGCTGGGGCTGGCGTTGTGTCAGTCGGGGCGAGCGGGGGAGGCGATCGAATGGATCGGGCGGGCGATCGAGATTGCGCCGCGGCGGGCCGCGCATTTTAGCAATCTGGGAATGGCGCTGAACGAGCTGGGGCGGCGCGAGGAAGCGATCGCGGCGTATCGGCGGGCGCTGGCGATTCAGCCTGATCTGGCGGAATTTTATTACAATTTGGGCGTGACGCTGGCCGCGGTGAATGAGTGGGATGAGGCGGCGGCGTGTCTTGGGCGCGCACGGGAGCTTAAGCCGGATTTCGAGCCGGCGGTTTCCGGATTGGCGAAGGCGCTGAAGCAAGTGGATCGGATTGGGGCGGGGATTCGGGGGATGCGGGAGAAAATTGCCGGTGGATCAGTTGATCGAGTTTTGTATCTCCAACTTGCGGAATTGCTGGAAGAAAATGGGGAGCCGGACGAGGCGCGAAAAGTTTGGCGGGAGGCGGTGGAGCGCTGGCCGGACTATGCGGCGGCGCACTGGCGGTATGGGTGGGCTTTGCTGATCGCGGGGGATTACGGTCGCGGCTGGGCGGAACATGAATGGCGATTGAAGGTGGAGGAGTTTCGATCGAATCGGCGCGATTTCGTGGAGCCGGGTTGGGATGGAGGGGAATTGGGCGGGCGGCGGATTTTGATTTATCCGGAACAGGGGTTTGGGGACATCATTCATTTTGCGCGGTATGTGCCGCTGGTGGCGCAGCGCGGCGGGAAAGTGGTGCTGCAATGCCCGAACGAATTGATGCCGGTGTTTGCATCGCTGGGCGGGGTGCATGAACTGTTGGCGTGGGGGAAGAACGTGCCGGCGTTTGATGTGCAGTGTTCGGTGGTGAGCCTGCCGCGGGTGATGAGATTGGGCGGGCCGGAGGATGTGCCGTGGACGGGGGCGTATCTCAAGAGCGATGGAACGGGCGGGAAGAAATTTGAGGATGTGTTTGAGAAGGGGAAGGGGAAGTTCAAAGTTGGGCTGGCGTGGGCGACGCGTGCGAATCCGCCGGGGCGGTCGATTCCTCTGAAAATGTTGTGGCCGCTGGGAAGCGCGAAGATTCAGTTTTATAGTTTGCAACATGGGGCGGGGTCTGAGGAGGCGAAGAGTCCGCCGGCGGGAATGGAACTGATCGATCTGACGGGGCGAATCCGGAATTTTGGGGATGTGGCGGCGGTGATCGACGGGTTGGACCTGGTGATCAGCGTGGATACGGCGGCGGGGCAATTGGCGGGAGCGATGGGGAAGCGGGTGTGGACGCTGCTCAAAATCGCGCCGGATTGGCGGTGGCTTCAAGAGCGGGAGGATTCGCCTTGGTATCCGACGATGCGGTTGTTTCGGCAGAAGCGATCGGGGGCGTGGCATTCGGTTGTCGAAAAGATGGCCGAGGACCTGGTATCATTGGTCGATCAAACGAAGGGGTGAGGCGATGTATGGGAAGATACTGATAACGCTGGACACGACGCCGACGGATCGGGCGATATTGGATCACGTGCGCCCGCTGGCGCAGATGCTGAAGAGCCGGGTCGTGCTGATGCACGTGGCGGATGGATGGGCGGCGCGGCAGTATGGTCCGGATGCGGTGAGCAGCGAAGTGACGGAGGACAAGGCATATCTGGAGAAGGTTCGAGCGGAGCTTGCGGCGGACGGATTGGAGGTGCAGGCGAAACTGGCGTATGGGGAACCGGTGACGGAGATCGTGCGGTGGGTGGAGCAGGAGGGGTGCGACTTAATCGCGATGAGCACGCATGGTCATAGATTATTGAGCGACCTGGTTCTCGGAACCACGGCCAGCCGGGTGCAGCATCGGGTGAATGTGCCGGTTTTATTGCTGCGAGCGGTGTGAAGAAAGTGGCGCGGGTCGGGTAAAATCATTTCGACTGGTTCGAGGTAAAAGCCGATCCTATAGTACGCTCGCCGCACTAGTACGTGGCTTCATGTTATGACCGCGACTAATCATGTGACACGGGAAGAAGTGGCTGCTCCGTCACGCAAAGGCAAGGCGCTTCGCATCTTAATCATCCTGGCGATCGTCGCCGCGACGGTCGGGTTCTTGTTTTGGCTGCACGAGCGGAACTATGAATCGA
This sequence comes from uncultured Phycisphaerales bacterium, assembly GCA_963844715.1. Classification (GTDB taxonomy): domain Bacteria; phylum Planctomycetota; class Phycisphaerae; order Tepidisphaerales; family Tepidisphaeraceae; genus UBA1161. The sequence continues at coordinate 554,464 of CAWJPJ010000008.1, forward strand.
CGGACGACGCGTTCATCGACGGGCATGTGATCGATATCAGCCCGAAGGTGGGGGCGATCGTGGAGAAGGTTTTTGTCGACGACAACGAGATGGTGAAGAAGGGGCAGGTGCTGGTCGAATTGGACAAGCGGGATTACCGGGCGGCGATGATCCAGGCGATGGGGAACTTCGAGGCGGCCAAGGGGAAGGTTTTGGAATCGCAGGCGCAGATCGACGTGGATGAAGCCGACGTGGGGCAGGCAGAGGCGGAGTTGGTGGTGGCGCAGACGAACGCGCAAAACTCGGACGACGATTTTAGGCGTTGGGCGGCGCTGGACGAGCGGGCGCGATCGAAGGAGCAGATGGATAACGCGACGGCTTCGCAGAAATCGACGGCGGCGCTAGTTCTCCAGGCCAAGGCGAAGGTGACCTCGACGCAGGCGCAGGTCTTGGACGCGACGACGAATTTGGAGATTGCCAAGGCGAACGTGGACGCGGCGCAAGGGGCGCTGGACCAGGCGATGAACAACCTGAATTATTGCACGATTCGCGCCGAGACGGATGGCGTCGTGACGCGAAAGAGCGCTGAAGAGGGGATGTACGTGGAAGTGGGGCAGCAGTTGCTTTCGATCGTCCCGACGGACGTGTGGGTGACGGCGGATTTCAAGGAGACGCAACTGGACCGGATCGAGCCGGGGCAGTCGGTGGAGATGGAGGTGGACGCGTATCCGGGTCGGACGCTGCACGGGACGGTGCAGAGCGTGCAGAACGGGACGGGGTCGCGGTTTTCGCTGCTGCCGCCGGAGAATGCGACGGGGAATTATGTGAAGGTTGTGCAGCGGGTGCCGGTGAAGATCGTATTGGATCCGGGAGAGAACGACGATTTGGATCATCTCTTGTCGCCGGGGATGTCGGTGGAGCCGTGGGTGAAGGTCAGGTAATCGTGCATGCGTGTGAACCCGTGGCTGATTGCGGTCGTCGTATCGATTGCGACGTTCATGGAGGTGCTGGACACGAGCATCGCCAACGTGTCGTTGCAGCACATCGCGGGGAGTATGTCGGCCAGCCAGGATGAGAGCACCTGGGTTCTGACCAGCTATCTGGTGAGCAACGCGATCGTGCTGCCGATCAGCGGGTGGCTGGCGACGGTGATCGGGCGAAAACGCTTTTATATGCTGTGCGTGGCGTTGTTCACGTGCAGTTCCTTGCTTTGCGGACTGGCGCCGTCGCTGAGCTGGCTGATTATTTTCCGGGTGATCCAGGGGATCGGGGGCGGCGGGCTGCAGCCGAGCGAGCAGGCGATTCTTGCGGATACCTTTACGCCAAAGCAGCGCGGGCAGGCGTTTGCGGTTTATGGAATCGCGGTGGTGGTTGCGCCGGCGATCGGGCCGACCTTGGGGGGATGGATCACGGATAATTTTTCCTGGCGGTGGATTTTCTTTATCAACGTGCCGGTGGGAATCATCAGCCTGATGCTGGTGAGCCAGCTTTTGAAGGAATCGGCGGCGTCGGTTGCGCAGACGGCGAAGGTGCGGGCGAAGGGATTCAAGGTGGATTACATCGGGTTCTCGTTCGTCGCGCTGGGATTGGGATCGCTGCAGGTGGTGCTGGACAAGGGACAGGAAGACGACTGGCTGTCGAGCAATTTCATCCTTTTCTTCACGATCGTGGCGACGATCGGCATTATCGGGGTGATTCTTTGGGAATTTCACACGGATGATCCGATTGTCGATTTACCGCTGCTGAAAAAGTTCAATTTCGCTTTTACGAACATCATGATGTTCGCGATCGGGTTTATTTTGTTCGGGACGACGCAGCTTTTGCCGCAATATACGCAGAGTTTGCTGGGATATACGGCCACGCAGGCGGGGCTGGTGATCTCGCCGGGGGGATTCGCGGTGATGGCGTGCATGCCGCTGGCGGGGTATCTGGTCGGGCGCGTGCAGGCGAAATGGCTGATCATGGCGGGGATGTTCATCGAGGGGATGGCGCTGATTTACATGACCAATTTCGATACGCAGGTTTCGTTTTCGACGCTGGCGCTGGCGCGGGTGTTTCAGGCGTCGGGGCTGGCGTTTTTGTTCGTGCCGATCAACACGGTGGCATACAGCGGGCTGCCGCCGGGGAAGAGCAATCATGCTTCGGCGCTGATCAATTTGTCGCGCAATTTGGGGGGGGGCATCGGCGTTTCGCTGGCCAACACCATGCTATTCCGCCGGACGCAATTCCATCAATCGAACCTGGTGGCGAACGCATCGGCGGGGAATCCGATTTATCTATCGGCGGTGAAGTCGATCTCGACGAGGCTGATGCGCGAGGGCTTGAGTTCGACGGCGGCGCATCAGCACGCAATTGGGGTGATTTATGCAAATTTGCAGCGGCAGGCGACGATGCTTTCGTATATCGATGTATTCAAAACGCTGGCGATCGCGTCGTTCGCGATGATCGGACTGATCTTCTTTTTGAAAAAGCAGCGTCCGGGGGAACAGGTGGAGGCGGCGCATTAGAGTTCGTACGAAGGTGAGCCGGGCATGCGGAAATTTATATTGATTGCTGGAATGACGGCGGCTTTGACGGGATGCGAAGTGGGTCCGGACTACAAGCCGCCGAATATCACGGTGCGGCCGGATTTTGCGGAGAGCGCGTCGACGCAGCCGTCGGGGGCGGCGCTGGCGTCGATGAAATGGTGGGAAACGTTTCACGATCCGGTGCTTAATTCTCTGATTGCGCGGGCGGTGCGGGGGAATCTGAATCTTCAGACGGCGGGGTCGCGGCTGCGGCAGGCGCGGGCGCAGCGCGGGGTGGTGGGGTCGGAACTTTGGCCGACGGTTAACGCGGATGCGGGGTATCAGAACGGGCGAGGAAGCAAGAATGTGGTGATTCCGGCGGGAGCGTTTGGGTCGGCGTTTCCATCCGCGTCGCCGACGGCTTCGCCCCTGGTGGTTCCGCAGGCGATTCCCGGGCAGGCGACGCCGGCGCAGGCGACGGCCACGGGAGGGTCGGGGGCAGCCGCGGGGACGGGATCGACGGCGGGCCTTGCGCCGCTGAGCCCGCTGGGAGAGGGCGGGCTGCCGGGAGTGGAGACGCAGCTTTATCAGGGCGGTTTCGACGCGTCATGGGAGCTGGACGTTTTTGGCGGACATAGGAGGGATATCGAGGCGGCGGATGCGGATACGGCAGCGGCGATCGAGGATGTGCGCGATGTGCTGGTCTCGCTCGAGGCGGAAGTGGCGCGAATTTATGTCGAGCTGCGCAGCAATCAGAGGCAGCTTCAGATCGCGACGGATAATCTGCACGATCAGCAGGAGACGCTGGAGCTGACGCGGTCGCGGTATCACGCGGGGTTCGTGACGCAATTGGACGTGGCGCGGCAGGCGGCGCAAGTGGCTTCGACGGCGGCGACGCTGCCGGTATATGAGCAATTTATCCAAAGCGATATTCATCAACTGGGGATTTTGCTCGGACAGGATCCGGATTCGCTGATGGATGAGCTGAGCGAGCCGGGGGCGATGCCGGCGGCGGCGCCGGACGTGCCGGTGGGGGTTCCGGCGGAATTGCTGAGGCGCAGGCCGGATATTCGGCGCGCGGAGCGGGAGTTGGCGGCGGCGTCGGCGCGGATTGGCGTGGCCGAGGCTGATCTGTATCCGAAATTCGAATTGACGGGGCAGCTTGGGATCGACAGTTCGAACATCAATAATCTGATTGAATGGAACAGCCGGTATTTTGCGCTCAATCCGGGGGTGAGCTGGCCGATTTTCGACGCGGGGCGAATCCGGTCGAATATCAACGTGCAAAAGGAACTGACGCGGCAGGCGGCGGTGAATTATCAGAAGACCGTGCTGCAGGCGCTGGATGAAGTGGAAGATGCGCTGGCGTCGTATCGGCTGGAACAGCTTCGCCGCAAGGCGCTGGCGGATGCCGTGGACGCGGCGCAGCAGGCGGTGGACCTGGCCAAGCAGCAGTATCAGCAGGGCGTGATCGATTTTTTGTCGGTGCTGGATGCGCAGCGGTCGCTGTTTGAGGCGCAAACGGTGCTGGCGCAAAGCGACGCGTCGATTTCGACGGATCTGGTGGCGCTATACAAGGCCCTGGGCGGGGGATGGCAGATCGCTTCGGCGCAGCCTTAAATGCAACCGCGGAGACGCGGAGACACAGAGACAAACGCGGAGAAAACCAATTCAATTCTTTAAAAAAATGAATTTGAATTCTCCGCGTTTTGCTCCGCGTCTCCGCGGTTGCATTTTCCGCGCGTGAATTTGTGAGAATGAGTCCCTACAATCCGAATCCATGGACGAGCAGATTATTGTGAATTTTGACGGGGGGAGTCGGGGGAATCCTGGGGTGGCGGGGACGGGGGTGGTGATCAAGGCCTTGGATGGGACGCCGCTGATTACGGTGGGGCGGTATATTGGGCATGCGACGAATAATGTCGCGGAATATATGGCGCTGATCGACGGTTTGCGGCAGGCTAAGAAGCTCGGGGCTCGGAATCTGCTTATTCGCGGGGACAGCGAATTGATCATCAAGCAGATGCGCGGGGAATATCGCGTTAAAAATGAGGCGCTGCGGGATTTGTTTACGGAAGCCTCGAAATTGGCGGGGCTATTTCAATCGGTGCTTTACGAACATAATCTGCGCGAGAAGAATTCGCTGGCGGATCGATTGGCGAATCTGGCGATGGATCGGCGGACGGATGTGACGGACGCGGATGAATTGGCGCCGTGCGCGCCGTCGCCGGCGCGGGTGGGGAGGGGGAATGTGGTGTGTCCGAATTGCGGGTGTGAATTTCAGCCGGGAGGAAAACAGTAATGGGCGAGAATCCGCGGATAGAACAATTTCGGAAAATGGCGGAAGCCGATCCGACCAATGAGTTGGGGCATTTTTCGCTGGGGAAGGCGTATCTGGACGCCGGGAACGCGGCGGCGGCGATCGCGCCGCTGCAGCGGGCGCTGGAGTTGAATCCGGATGTGACGCGGGCGTATCAGTTTCTGGCGCAGGCGATGCTCAAGGAGAATCGGTCGCCGGAGGCGGTCGAGACGCTGACGAAGGGGGTGGAGATCGCGACGAAGCGCGGGGATTTGCGCCGCGGAACGAGATGGTGAAGATGCTGAAGGACTTGGGCGGCGCCGGTCGCGGAATTGCCGGCGAGCGTGCCGCAGGTCAGCGCGGGGGAGGGGGAAGTGGTTTGCAATCGGTGCGGGCGGGCGGGGAAGAGGCTGCCTTCACAGCCGTTTAGTGCGCCGCTGGGGAAGGAGATTTTTGAGAAAATCTGCGCGAATTGCTGGCGGGAATGGATTGGGATGGGGACGAAGGTGATTAATGAATTGCGACTGCCGCTTTCGGATCCGCAGGCGCAGAAGATTTACGATCAGCATATGCGGGAGTTTCTCAATTTGACGAAGTGAATGATCCGGTGCAACAAGTTGCACCGGCTTCGCGGGAGTGGGGTTTCAAATTCAATCGTTCGGGGAAGGCTCGGTTTGCGGGGCGCCGCCGAGGAAGGCGTGGTATTTCATCCAGTTCATGGCTAGCGTCGGCCAGATGCCGTGGGGGTCGTTGCTGGGTTTTAGGGCGAAGCCGTGGCGGCCTTCGCTGAAGACGTGGAGTTCGGCGCTGACGCCGGCTTCGTTGAGGGCGACATAATAGAAGACGGCGTGCTCGTTTCCGTCCTTGTCGTTGTCGCTGCTGCTTCTGTCGTCTTGGGCGACGGCGAGGAAAGTGGGGGGAGTTTGTTTGGTGACTTTGATTTCGGGCTTGAGGCGGTGGGTGCCGTCTTTCAGGGTGAGATCGCCCGGATAGATGGCCAGGGCGACATCGGGGCGCGAGGCTTGTGGAGAGTCGTACTGGTCTACGGGGTCGTAGGTAAGCTGATCGAAGTGGGTGGAGACGCCGGCGACGAGGCGGCCGCCGGCGGAGAAGCCGATGACGCCGATTCGATTGGGATCGATTTGCCACTGGGAGGCCATGCCGCGGACGAGGCAGAGGGCGCGCTGGGCGTCCTGCATGGCGATGAATTCCTTGGGCTGACCCTTGTGGGGCGGGACGCGGTATTTGACGACGATGGCGGTGATTCCTTCGCTGGAAAGCCACTGGGCGATGGTGGGGCCTTCTTTTTTGACGACGATTTTGCCGAATCCGCCGCCGGGGAAGACGAGGAGGGCGGCGCCGGCATTTTTGCTCGGGTCGGCGCGCAGACGGAGAGGGTCGGGACGGAGACGTTTGTGATGTCGAGGCCGATGGGTTTTTCGGGAGGAGGATTGGGGGATTCGCCGGGGGCGGCGGCGGGCCAGAGATTGAGCGTGAAATCGGCGGGGCGAGGAGAAGTTGTGCAGGCGGAGAGGAAGACTGTCATGGCTAGCAAAAGTTTACGCATCGCGGTCATCCGAAATCCGAAACCAGAAACCAGAAATCCGAATCAAACCAGAAACCCGAATGACCGAATGCTGTGGCTTATTATGGTTTCGGAATTGGTTCGCCCGCCTCGGCGGGTGGCCTTGTCTTTCGATATCTTATTCGACCGTCCACGTCTCATGGCCCGTTACCAATTCTTGCAAATCTCCTTGGCCGTTGGTTTGGATGGCTTGGGCGATTTGTTGGCGGACCAGGTCGTCGTAGCAGGGTTGCTGGATGGCGCGGAAGACGCCGAGGGGTTCGGGGAAATCGGGTTGTCGCATTCGGCTTAAGAGGAAAGCGAGGGTCGGGTCGGGGGCTTTTTCGTCGTGGATGAGGAGGTCGTCGGGGGTGACGTTTTTGAGATCGACGATTTCGGGGGTTACGCCGTTGAGGCGGATGCCCTTGTCGAGGTTCTTGCCGAAGATGAGGGGTTTGCCGTGCTCGAGGTAGAGGGTGGTGTCGCTCTTGCGGGTTTTGTCGGTGGCGTAGTCGTAGGCGCCGTCGTTGAAGATGTTGCAGTTCTGGTAGATCTCGACGAAGGCGGTGCCGACGTGCGCGGCGGCGCGCTCGAGGACGTATTCGAGATGCTTAAGGTCGACGTCGATGGCGCGGGCGGCGAAAGTGGCTTCGGCGCCGATGGCGATGCTGATGGGGCGGATGGGGAATTCGGGGGCGCCCATCGGGGCTGCTCTTGGTTTTCTTGCCTTGCTCGCTGGTGGGGGAGTATTGGCCCTTGGTGAGGCCGTAGATTCGGTTGTTGAAGAGGAGGACTTTGAGATTGACGTTTCGGCGGATGAGGTGCATGAAGTGATTGCCGCCGATGGAGAGCGCGTCGCCGTCGCCGGTGACCATCCAGACGGTGAGGTCCGGGCGGGCTAGGGTGAGTCCGGTGGCGAGGGTAGGGGCGCGGCCGTGGACGGTGTGGAAGCCGAAAGTGTTCATGTAGTAGGGGAATCGGCTGCTGCACCCGATGCCGGAGATGAAGACGGTTTTGCTGCGATCCGTGCCGATTTTGGCGAGGACCTTTTTCATCTGGGCAAGGATGGAGTAGTCGCCGCAGCCGGGGCACCAGCGGACTTCCTGGTCGCTGGCGTAGTCGGCGGGCTTGAGAACGTTGAGGTTGGTGGTGTTGGGGACAACGCTCATCTGGGGATCATCCTCCCTCGGCGTCAGGACTAATTAAATCGTTGTCGTGAATAAGGCGAAGTTCGGAATCGAGGTCCCGGTTTTCCAGGACCGTTTTGGCGGCGCGGACGAGTTCGGTGATGGTGAACGGCTGGCCGCGAACTTTGCTGAGGCCTTTGGCGTCGACGAGGAATTTCCGCGCAAGAGGAGGCGAAGCTGGCCGAGGTTGAGTTCCGGGACCAGGAGTTTTTGAATGCTTGGATGAGTTCGCCGAGGCGCTGCGGGAGGGGGTTGATATAGCGAATATGAGCCGCGGAGACGGGGAGGCCGGCCTCGCGGAGTTGCAGGGTGGCGGCTTTGATGGCGCCGAAGGTTCCGCCCCAGCCTAAGAGAAGGAGGTCGCCGGATTCGGGGCCGGTCATGACGAGATCGTGACCGGCGGGCTGGATGCCGGCGACTTTTGCGGCGCGGAGGCGGACCATGCGTTCGTGATTGGCGGCGTCGTAGCTGACGGTGCCGGTGATTTCCTGTTTTTCGAGGCCGCCGATGCGGTGCTCGAGGCCGGGCGTTCCGGGGAGGGCCCAGGGGCGGACGAGATCGGAATTGCGTTTGTAGGGCATGGAACGCGTTCGCCGTTGGCGGACGGATGCTGGATGGAGATTCTGGGGAGTTTGTCGACGTCGGGAATGAGCCAGGGTTCGGCTCCATTGGCGATGTATCCGTCGGAGAGGAGGACGACGGGGGTCATGTATCGCGTGGCGATGGTGAAGGCTTCGATGGCCGCCTGGAAGCAGTCGGAAGGGGAGCACGCCGCGATGACGGGGACGGGGCATTCGCCGTTGCGGCCGTACATGACCTGGAGGAGATCGGCTTGCTCGGTTTTTGTGGGAAGGCCGGTGCTGGGTCCGCCGCGCTGGACATCGACGACGACGACGGGCAATTCGGTGATGACGGCCAGACCCATGGCTTCGGACTTGAGGGCGATGCCGGGGCCGCTGGTGCCGGTTGCGCCGAGCGCACCGCCGAAGCTGGCGCCGATGGCGGCGCCGATGGCGGAGATTTCGTCCTCGGCCTGGAATGTGATGACGCCGAAATGTTTCTGGGCGGCAAGATTATGCAGAATGTCGCTGGCGGGGGTGATCGGGTAGCCGCAGTAAACTAACGGCTTACCGGCGAGCCTTGAGGCGGCGATCATCCCCATGGCGAGGGCTTCGTTGCCGGTGATTTTGCGATATTTGCCTGGCGGGGAGCTTGGCTTTGGGGACCTGGTATTGCTCGTGGAAGAGTTCGGCGGTTTCGCCGTAGTTAAAGCCGGCTTTGAGGGCCAGGGAGTTGGCGAGGGCGACGGCGGGTTTTTTGGCGAACTTGGCGGCGATGTGCTCGAGGGTCGAGGTCGAGCGGCCTGCCATAGAGCCAATAGACCACGCCGAGGGCGAACATGTTTTTGCAGCGATTCGATTCCTTGGTTCCAAGGCCCGATTCCTTGGTGGCGGCGGCGTTGAGCTTGTCGATGGGGACGCGGACGAGGCGATAGCGACTCAGGGAGCCGTCATCGAGGGGGTTATTGGCGTAGCCGGCCTTGCGGAGGTCGATGGCGGCGAAGGAATCTTCGTCGACGATGATGATGCCGCCGTCGCGGACGCTGGAAAGATTGGTCTTGAGGGCGGCGGGGTTCATGGCGACGAGAGCGTCGACTTCATCGCCGGGGGTGAAGATTTCGGTGCTGGCGAAGTGGATTTGGTATCCGCTGACGCCGGCGAGAGTTCCAGCCGGGGCGCGGATTTCGGCGGGGAAATCGGGGAGGGTGCTGATGTCGTTGCCGATGGCGGCGGAGGTATCGGTGAATTGCGTCCCGGCGAGCTGCATTCCGTCGCCGCTGTCGCCGGCGAAGCGAACGGTGACGCTGGGGAGGGTGGTGGTAGGCTTGCGCGGCGCGGCGGATGGAGCGCCATCCTGGGCCGTATCTGTCGTGGTACTCATTCGTCACAAACCTCTGTCTGATAGCCCAGCCACCCACCGGTGGGGAGCGAATTTCTACTAATTCAACATGGATAGTCGAAAGTAGCGTCTTTAGGCTCGCCTCGCAACCCGTGCACTTCTAACCAAATCTTAACTTGCCTAAATTAACTTTTTTTAGTGAAAACCCTCGATTTTATTGACGCAGAGGGGGTAGAGTGGTTTGATAAGGCGTATGCGGCAGCTGTATCACACCATCATCAAGCCGGAAACGAACGGAGTTTACGTAGGATGGGTAGAGGAGATTCCCGGGGCAATGACCTACGGGAAGACCCTGGAGGAGTGCCGGCGGAATCTGCGGGAGTCGCTGCTGATCATGGTCGAGACACACCGGGACGAGGCGCGGGTGGGACTGGGGCCGGAGTGCATTCAGGAGTCGATCGAAATCGATACGGAGGAGTTGCCGGATCGGTTTGAGTTGCCTGCCTAATCGGGTCTTTATTTAAGCCCATTCATTAGTCGGTCGCCAAAACTGCAAAGCGCGGATGCTTGAATAGCTCGTTTGACACTGACGCGTGAATCGAATGTTGGTTCTACTGCGGGGATGATTAGGCCTTGCGCCAGAACGCGCCTTGCCCGTCAATCGGGGTGATCGACTCGGCGATGTTGTTGCGCTTGCGGTAGTCGTCGACGGCCTGTCGGCATTCGATGATGTGATTGTATTCGTCGATGATCGCAAATCCGCCGGGGGACAGGCCGGGATAGAGGTTTTCTAGAGCGACCATCGTCGACTCGTACATGTCGCCGTCGAGGCGAATCAGGGACCAGCGATGATGGCGCGAGCTTTGGAAGCGAATCGGAAAAAAAACCTTTTATGAATCGGATGCGCTCGTCGAGGAGTCCGTAGCGGGCAAAGTTTGCCGCGACCTGTTCCTGGGAGACGGAAAGCAACTCGTACTTGTATAGGTCGATTTTGGCGTCCTGGGGATAGGCCTCGACGTTGGGGCGGGGAAGGCCCTCGAATGAATCGGCAACGTAAACGTCGCGGTCGTTGGCGTCGTATGCCATGAGCACGGCACGCATGAATATGGTGCACCCGCCGCGCCACACGCCGGTTTCAATCAGGTCGCCGGGAACATTGTGCTGCAATATTTTTTCGATGCATTCCCGCACGTTCTGGAGACGTTTGTGTCCGACCATCGTTTCGGCGTTGAAAGGCAAATCGTTTCCTTCAAGTCGCGGATGAGTGGGAGATAAAGCTTGCAGCGTGACCTGGGTCATATGGCCGTCGGCCGCCATGGTGTACATGTGAGCGGAGTCGGTGAGCGTCATCTTCAGCAAATCGAGGTAGGCCGAGCGCACTCGCGGCAAAAGGGGATTTGGATTTGCGTCGGACATGAAGCTCCGTGGAGGATTTTTCGCCGGTTGGCCAGTCTAAGCAGGGCGCGAAATCAAAGCAATTACGGCCGAGTCGACTGGGAAGAGCTTTGGGTTTGTTCGGGCGCAGCGGCGCGGCTTCGACGCCGATGAGGCGCTGCCTGCCTGTGTACTTCGGCGTGGTGGTGTCCTGGACTTGCTGCTGGGCCTGGACGATCTGGTTGCGCACGGCGTCTTGTTGGGATTGGAGAACGATGCGGTCCTGCTGCAATTTTCTGTTGTCGTCGGAGAGCTGGTAGTAAATCTGCGGGAGGGGGACTTGATAGATAATGCCGTTTTCGCCGGCGATGTAGCTGCCGGCTTCGAGGCGGTGCATCTGGCGCGTGTTTTGATCGGTCTCGGCGTCGATCTGGCCCAGGCGCTGTTGAATGGCGTCGAACTGATTTTGCAGATCGGCGACCTGCTGCTTGACTCGGTTTTCAACGGCTTGCAATTGGGCGAGTTGATCGGAGGTGACCCAGCCGGCGCCCCAGCGGTAGAGGCCGTCTTTGGCGCGGCGGGCGCGAAGGAGGGTGTCCTGGTCGCGGAAATCGGCGGCAGCCTGCTGGCCGAGCGTGGTTTGGGCGTCGGTTGGGCTCAGGGCGGCGAGGGCTTCGGCGACGTTATCGAGAATCGGCTGGGCGACGGGGGCGGCGAGCATAGCCTGATCGTAGAAACCCATCGCGGCTGTTTGCGCGCCGAGGCGCCATGCGGTGACGGCCAGATTGTTGAGCGTGGGGCCGTAATTGGGGGCGATGGAGTTGGCCAAGGCGAAATTGTCGCGGGCCTTGGTGAGTTGGTTTTGGTTATAGAGCTGGACGCCTTGAATAAAGATCGCGGTGGCGTTTTGGGGGTCGTCGAGGAGGGCCTGATTTAAAAGTTCAGTTGCTTCTTCGGTGTGATTTTGCAGCAGTAGATCGCGGGCGGCGATGGATTCGGTTTGGCTGACCTGGCGGAGTTTGCCGCGCTGATCGGGGGTGACCCAGCGGGTGCCGACTTTAACGAGGCCCTGGGTCTGACGGTCCTGCCAGGTTTGCAGATCCAGTTTGGCTTCGGCGAGGACCTGTGGGTCGGTGTTGGCGGCGATGAATCGCTGGTAGCGCGGGATGATCAGCAAGATGTCATCCAGCGATTCGACGGCGCGGCGCAGGGAGGCGAGGCCGTCCATGGCGGCCTGGGGCGCTGGGGCGGTGGCGACGACCTGAATGGAGGCGATGCGGTCGGGGGCGACGGCGAGGACTTTTCCATCGTCGCGATTGATGATCCATCCGTCGGGGGTTTTTCTGGCGCGGCCGTGGAGGACGGTTCCGTCATTGAGAGTGATGATGTCGCCGCGGGCGATCGACGCCGCTCCGAGGATGGCGGCCGCAATCCAGCGCAGATTCATGTCGAGCCTCCGGCGAACGGTTCATTTTAGACGCGGCCTTTCGATTGGGAAACCGCGTGGGGGTGATTTACAATTCGCGGCCCATGCCTGGAACGGACGGCCCGTGGACAATTCGGCGGTTGCTGGAGTGGACGACGGGGTATTTTACGCGCAAGGAGATCGACTCGCCGCGGTTGTCGGCGGAGTTGCTTTTGGCGCACGTGCTGGAACTGCCGCGGATCAAGCTTTACACGAATTATGAGCGCGTGGTCGAGGAGAAGAATCTGACCGCGTTTCGGGAGCTGGTTCGTGCGCGCGGCGGAGCAGGAGCCGATCGCTTATCTGACCGGGCGGGCGCATTTTTTCAATTTGGAATTCGAGGTGACGCCGGACGTGCTGATTCCGCGCCCGGATACGGAGACGCTGGTTGAGAACGTGATCCAACTGATCCGGCACGAGAAGGGATTGGAGTCGCCGCGGATTCTGGATTTGTGCACGGGGAGCGGGTGCATCGCGGCGACGATTGCGCATCAAGTGAAGGGGTCGATCGTGCTGGCGACGGAGATCAATCCGGCGGCGGCGGGGCTGGCGCGGCGGAATATCCAGAGGCTGGGGTTGTCGGAACGGGTGACGGTTATGGAGGGGGATTTATTTCAGCCGCTGGAGCAGACGATCGATCGGTTGCCGTTTCAGTTGATCGTGGCTAATCCGCCTTATGTTCCTACGGGGCAGATCGCGGGGTTGGACCGGAATGTGCGGGATTTTGAGCCGGTTGCGGCGCTGGACGGGGGATTGGATGGATTGGCGATTCATCGTCGAATTTTGCAGCAAGCACCGGCGAAGCTTTCGCCGGGAGGGCATATTTTTCTGGAGATCGCGTTCGATCAGGGGGAGTTGGCCATCGAATTGGCGAAGGAACATGCGGAGTTTATCGAGGCGAAGGTGTTGAAGGATCATGGGGGGAATGATCGGGTGCTGACGGCTCGGATTAAACCCGAATGACGAAACCAGAAATCCGAATCAAATCCGAAACCAGAATGAGCCATAGCATTCGGCCATTCGGGCTTCTGGTTTGATTCTGGTTTCTGGTTTCGGATTTCCAGTTTTATCGCTTGGAGAACTGGAATCGTCGGCGGGCGCCGCGTTGGCCGTATTTTTTGCGTTCTTTCATTCGGCTGTCGCGGGTGAGGAAGCCTGCGTTTCTGAGGGGGACTTCGAGGGTGCTGTCGAACTTGGCGAGGGCTCGGCCGAGACCCATGACGATGGCGCCGGATTGGCCGGTGGCGCCGCCGCCGTTGCAGCGTGCCCAGACGTCCATTTTTCCGCCGGTGCTGGTGACTTCGAGGGGTCCGAAGATGGATTTTCTATCGCCTTCGGAGGTGAAGAATTCGTTGAGGGTTCGGCCGTTGACTTCGATCTTGCCGGTGCCGGGGGCGACGCGGACGCGGGCGACGGACGATTTTCTGCGGCCGACGCCCCAGGTGTAGACGGGTTTGGCTTTGGGGGCATCGGATGCTGGAGCAGTTGTTTCAGCGGTGGGCGCGTCTTGCGACATGGTCGTGTGTTCCGTGGTTGAAGTTACGCGAGTTTCAATTCCTTGGGTTGCTGGGCGGAGTGGGGATGTTTATCGCCTTTGTAGATTTTGACTTTGCCGAGGATGTTGCGGCCCATCTTGCTCTTGGGGAGCATGCGGCGGACGGCGAGTTCGATTAACTTCTCCGGGTGCAGGGCCTTCATGGTTTTGTAGTCGTAGAGATGGCGGCCGCCGGGATAGCGGGAGTAGGTTTCATATTGCAAGACGTCGGCCTTCTTGCCGGTGACTCTGATTTTTTCGGCGTTGAGGACGATGACGAAATCGCCGGTGTCTACGTGTGGGGTGTAGGTCGGCTTGTTCTTTCCCTGAACGATGCCGGCGATTTTGGAGGCGAGCCGGCCGAGGACTTGGTTTGTGGCGTCGACCACATACCACTGCGCGACGACTTCGCCCGGCTTGGCCATGTATGTGCTCATCTGCATTTCCTGTCGGAATTTTCGAGAAAAAAACTTCCGGTTCGGCGGACGAAAACCGCCGGAACCAGAAGGGAGGGCCATCGTACCGGGGAGGGCGGACGTGTCAATAGGCGGGCGGTTTTGGCCGGTTGGGGGTAGGCAAGGGAATATGGGCAAAAAAATATTTAATTTTCGCGATTTCTGGCGTAGCAACGTGGAAATCAGTTGCTATAGTCCGCCTCAATTCGGAGGTTGGCCTGCGTGGCGTTTACCGTACGTGAGGTTCAGCCGACTCCGAATCCGAACGCGATGAAATTCGTGCTGGACCGCTCGATCAGCGACCAACCGGCAAGCTTTTTTAATTCGCAATCGGCCCAGGGTCACCCGGTAGCGTCCCATCTGTTTGCGGTGCCGGGGGTGAGCAGTCTGCTCCTTCTTGGAGATTTTGTAACGGTCAATAAGAGTCCCGATGCCAAGTGGCCGGACATTACCGCACAAGTCAAAAGGGCACTAGCGTCGATATGAATTTAGCCGGGTCAATGCACCGGCTGATGAAGAGCGCGGGAAACTTAGTTATCGGACGAACGTAGTATTTAAAGAAGCAATCAATCACACGGAGTTTCTTCCCTCCTTACCCCGTAGGTCTCACCCACGCCTACGGGGTTTTTTTGCGCATTTGTGATAGGCGGGCCGAAGGCCAATACGCATTCTGCCCCTTATGACAGATTCCATTTGAGTTCCGGGCGCATTCCATTTCGCCCTTCGTACTTGTGTCCGCCTGATACATTTTTGAGGCAATGGCGCTCGTTTGAAATGCAAATGCAATGCGGGGAGGCGGGAGACACCCATACGGCCCGTCCTGCGGAAACTGCCAGAATCCTCCCCCGCACCCCTCCATCCTCTTCCACTTCCCCTCAGCCCGTCCATGACCCCCAAATGCGGGAAGGTAAAGCGGGGTTCGCTGGGTTGGTCCGGCTCCGAAGGATCGGTCTTTCTCGCTTTTCCCCCGGACGGTGAGGGGAAAAGGAGTGGGGATGGGTGGGTGCGGGAGGGAGGGGGCGAAACTTTTGGGGCCGTATATGGTTCGCCCCTTCCCTCCCGCTTTGCATTCGACTTTGTGCTTCACCGGAGGGCGAAAGAATTGCGACAACCAGCGCAGAACCACACGGCCAGGTTTTCCCATAGTTTTTGCGGCCGCTCGGGTGAATTTGAAATGGTTGGGATCACCCGTTCGACTGCGGCAACTGGCCGAAGACTTGGGACATGGGATAAGAGGGCGTCCCGATCAGAACTTCAATCATCTTGGCTCGATGCGTTTTAGGTTGGCGGGGAGGATTTGGTCTGCGATGGCGGGGTCTACTCGGCCGTCGGGGAAGATGATGGCCAGGTATTGGTCGGCGTAGGAGACGGCGACTCGGCCGGCGGGGTCGGTCCAGACTCGGCGGATGGATCGGAGGAAGCTTAGGCGGTGGTCGAAGATCGCTTCGACGGCGAAGCCCGCGCCGTCGGGGCGGAGGCGGACAATTCTACCGTTGGCGTTGAAGAGCAGGAGGCGGTTTTGGGCAATCGAGACCAGCCAGGGTTGAAAATCCTGCGAGCCGGCGATTTCCTGGGGGAGAGTCCAAATATCCTCGCCGCCCGTTGGGACGGACGACGGAGAGAGTTGATCGGCCGTCGAGATATTTGTTGCCGGAGGAATCTTGGAGGAGGAGATTTCCCTGGGGGGCCGGGGTGGTTTGGGCGGTGTCGGTTTTGGCCAAAAGCTCCCAATCGTGGTTGGTGAGGATCCAGCGGTCGGAGCGGCGTTGGACGACGGGCCAGCCGGCGGCGTTCCAGCCGACGTCGCCGCCGGAGTCGATCATCCAGACGGCTAAGCGCGGGGAAGGGTCGATAACGGTGGGATCGAGAATGAGCGTGGGCTTTGGGGCGCCGGGGCGGCGGAAAATCCATCGGCCGTGGTTGTCGAAGCCTAGCCATTGGGTGAATTCCGTTTCGGAGGAGCGGAGCAGCGGGGTGAGCTCATCAGGTGGGAGAAAGCGCGCGGGGCTCAGCGGTGGCTTTTCCGCGATCCACTCGTCGTGAAAGGCGGCGAGCCGGGTCTGTTCATCCATTTTTCGGGAAAGCCCTGACGGAAGCAATTCGACGTATCGGCCGGGGCGGATGACGAGATAGGCGGGGTTGACGAGTTGGGGGAGTTGACCTTCGCTGGGGACGGAGACGCCATGGGGGGCAAAGAAGACGGCTCCGCCGTCGGAGAGACGGGCGGTTACGGTGAGGAGGTTGTCCTGGATATCCATGACGCCGAGGGTGGCGCGATTGGCGCTGGCGAGGATCTGATCGATGCGCGGGCCGGCGGTGGGGGAGGCGGCGGGGCGCAATTGCTGGAGAAGGGGATAGGCGTCTGCGCCATATGCGGTGATGCGCTGAAAGGCGTCGGTGCGCTTGTCGGGGTCGGGGTCGTCGAGTTGATCGACGAGAGCTTCGATTTTTTTTTTCGTCGATCGACTGGGGATCGAGGGGCTCGGTGATGAGCTGGACGCTTTGCGGGTCGTCGCCGCGGCGGATTTGCATGACGCTGCCGCCCAGCAGGGGGACCAGGTGGAGAATGGAAGGGGGCCAGGCGGTTGGGTCGAGCTTGAGCCAATGGCCGTCGACGAATCGTGCGACGACGTTGCCGGGCTGGACGGAATCGTCGGCGGGGATCCAGGCGAGCAGGCCGCGAAGATCGAAAAGGAATTGCGGCTTGGGGCCGGAGCCGGTGGGCGCAGGGGGAAATAGGATTCGGACAGTTGGGTATCGACGGTGATGATGCTGATGCCGTCTGGCGTGGGGACGATAAGGCGGGTTGCGCCGTTGTCGTCCCAATTCATGGCGCGGGACCAATCGAGGCCGGGGCGATTGGGGATGGGTTTGGCGTCGGTGGAGGTGACGAGTTCGAAGCCGTCATTGGTGCGGCACACGGCGGAGGCGATCTGATTGCCTCGGGTGTCGACGGTCCATAGGACGTACTCGACGTCGCGATCGGCGATGTGCTCGGTTTCGTCGCCGGCGCGGGCCAGGACTTTGGGGAGGGGATCGGCGCTGGGATCGGAGAACCAGAGATCGCCGCGCGGGCAGAGATAAACGCGGCGAGGGATGAGCAAGTGGGCGGCGTCGGCGAGATCGAGCGCTTCGGATGGAGCGGTGGTGGTTGGATTATTTGGGAAATCGGCGGCGAGGAGCTGGGGGTAGGTGCGCATTGGCGGCGCGGAGAGGGTGGTTGCGGCGGGAGGGGAGGGTTGCGTTGTCGCGTCGGTGGGTTGCGTGACGGGAGGCGCAGGGGGGCGGTGGGGGATTTTTTCCGAAGAGGAGAACCAGGGCGATGCCGGCTATGGCGGCGACGAGCAATGAACCGGCGTACAACATTCGGGTACGCGCAGGCGGCATGCGAGTATGGTAGCGGAAAACGTGGCCCTTGGGCCGGGGTTCTTGTTGCGAGTATGATTCGCGCTCCGATGGCGGATGCGATTGATCTTCGGCATGTGGAAAAGATTTACCGGCGGCGGGTGCATGCGTTGCGGGGGATTTCAATGCAGGTGCGGCGCGGGGAGATTTTTGGGCTGTTGGGGCCCAATGGGGCGGGGAAAACGACGCTGGTCAAAATCATGACCCATGTGGTGCGGCCGACGCGGGCGGCGGGGACGATATTGGATTTTCCGATCGGGCACACGGCTACGCTGGGGCGGATCGGATATTTGCCTGAGAACCATCGGTATCCGCGCTATCTTACGGGGCGGCAGGCGGTGGAATTTTTTTCCGCGCTTTCAAAGGTGGATCGGCCGACGCGGCGCAAGCGAGCGGGCGAGCTTTTGACGACGGTGGGGCTGGGGGCGTGGGGGGATCAGAAAATCGGGCAATATTCCAAAGGGATGCTGCAGCGATTGGGACTGGCGGCGGCGATGGGGGCGAATCCGGATTTGCTGGTGCTGGATGAGCCGACGGATGGAGTTGATCCGGCGGGACGGCGCGATATTCGGCAGGTGCTCCAGCAACTTCGGCAGCAGGGGAAGACGGTTTTCATCAATAGCCATTTGCTGAGCGAACTGGAGACGGTTTGCGATCGGGTGGCGATTCTGGTGCAGGGGGTGGTCGCCAAACAGGGGACGATCGATGAATTGACGGTGGCGAAGCAATGTTTCTTTTTTGAATTTGCTGCGCAGCCCGAGCCGTGGACGGGGGTTTGGAATGCGCTGCCGGGGGCGTTTACGTACGCTCCAGCGCGCAGGGAGGCCGGCGATGGGGAAACTGCCGGACCAGACGTGGTGCCAGTTTGACGGGATCAGTTTGCGGGTCGGGAAGACGGAGCCGGCGGAGGTGCAGGGGATTTTGGATGCGCTGAGAAAGCAGGGACTGGTGATTCGGCGCATGCACGTGCTTCGTCCGAGCCTCGAGGAATTGTTTTTTGACGCGGTGGGGCCGGGGAGCGCGGTCGGGGGAGCGTCGGTATGAATCAGACCTGGGCGCTGATTGTCGATGCGTATCGCGATCTGAATTCGCGGAAAATGTTTTGGATCGTGCTGGCGATCTCGGGACTGGTCGCCGGCTCGATGTCGGCGGTGGGATTGTCGCCGAACGGGTTTACGATATTCGGGTACGAGCTGCCGTCGCGATTTTTAAATTCAAGGGATGTGACGGCGGCGGGATTTTATAAATTGGTGTTCGTCACGCTGGGGATCAATTGGTGGCTGACGACGTTCGCGACCTGCCTGGCGCTGATCTCGACGGCAAGTATTTTCCCGGATTTTCTGATCGGCGGGGCGGTTGATCTGTATCTGTCCAAGCCGATCGGGCGCTGGCGATTGTTTTTCACAAAATATGCGTGCGGACTGCTTTTCGTGGCTTTGCAGATTGCCTGCTTCTGCGTTGCGAGTTTTCTGGTGATCGGAATTCGGGGCGATGCGTGGGAGCCGGGGATTTTTCTGGCGATTCCGATCGTCGTGCTGTTTTACAGCTATCTATATTGCTTTTGCGTTCTCATCGGCGTGCTGACGCGATCGACGGTGGCGGCGGTTTTGGTGACGCTGCTGTTTTGGCTTTGCCTGTTCGGGCTGCACACGACGGAAGTGACGCTGCTGCTGTTCCAGACGCATGACGAGCGGGCGCACGTTAATTTGCTGGCCCAGATCGACCGGGAGCGGGCGGCGCTGGCGGAGATTCCGGCGTCGTCGACGACGTTGCCATCATTTCGGCAGAAGCTGCTGGAGACGCAGTTGGCGACGGACTTGCAGGCGCGGGACGAATACCATCCGAGTTACGTGCGGGCGCACGAGCTTTTTTACTGGACCATGGTGGGGCTGCCCAAGACGGCCGAAACCGTTGAGCTGCTGCAGCGGAAGCTGATTCGGCGGTCGGAAATTCCGGGCGAGGAGAATCGATCGGCCGAGGATGACGAACAGAATGATTCGATGAACAGCGGGCAGATATTTTGCGCGGGGATATGGCGGCAGTGCGGAAAATAATGCGAAAGCGGACCACCGCATGGATTGCGGGGACTTCGCTGGGGTTTGAAGCGGCGGTGTTATTGCTGGCGGGGTGGATTTTTTGCCGGCGCGACTATTGATCGAACCGCGAAAATCCACAGTAGGAGTGAAACCGCCGTGGCGGGGAGGGAGAAGAGGGTCATGTTCGCGTCGATGGCGAGCCAATCGTGCCGTGCGTGATTGATTCCGGCGGGATTGATTTTGCAGGCGATGCATCCGAGCTGGTCGTTGTAAGCGAAGACAACCAACTCCGTCGCAACGATGATGATGGTGGCGGCGACGATGACGGCGCGAAGGGGCGCGCGTATTCCACGTAAGCGACGGCCAGAAGCGGGGCGATCCAGTACCAATATTGGACGGAATTTCCTGAGCCGAAAATGATCACGGCGAGTAAAAGGATTGCCGCAAAGAGGACCAGATCGGCATCGCGTCGCAGGGGTCTGCGCCAGAGGCCGATGGAGAGGGCGACCATTGCCGGCAGCAGCGTGGCGGTGAAGACGGGGGCGTAGGCGAGGAGGGTTGAGCGCCCGCGACCAGAAGGATGAGGCCGGCGGCGCCGATGGGGCCCGGGGTTCCGCGATAGAGAATGACGCCGGAGAGGACATCATGGGGTCCCAGGGAGAAGAGGGGGGCGAGGGAAATCGCCGCCGGGCCGAGACATAGGAGGGCGCCGAGAAGGCGTGTTTTGACATCGACGCGGCGGGCTTCGGCGATGAGCAGGGGGACGAGGATGAGGGGGAAGGTTTTGGCAAAAGCGCCCAGGCCGAGCCAGCCGGCGGCGATGAGCCAATCGACTCTTTCCGATCGGCGGCGGAAGTTAATTAGCGATATCAGAAACCAGAGGATCAGGGTCGTGGGGATCACATCGAAATTTCCCTGTTGAACAGTGAGGAGGATCAGCAGGGGATTGAGACAGAGGCCCCACATGATGGGGGCGAAGATCTTTTTTGTCGGGCTCAACGCGCGGGCGAGCGCAGGCGGAGAGAATGAGCGCGGCGTCGGCGGCGGTGAGAAGAAGTCGGAGGCAAGTCATGAAGGGCCAGTCGAGGCGATCGCAGATGTGGCCGACGGCGAAGAGAACTTCCATCCACATGGGGGGCCAATTGAGTAGGGCATTGCCTTGGTAGGGGTTGATGCCGACGAGCAGCGCGCCGGCGATAACCTGCCAGTTGCGCAGGTCGATTCCGTACCAATGGCCCGGCCAATAGACGATGCAGACGACTCGCGCGGCGACGGCGATGCCCGCGAGGAGCCATGCGGCGAGGGTCAGTTTTGCGCGGGGTGCGGGAGTCATGGGGTTGGCGCTTTCCTGGCGGCGAGGAGGGATCGCAATGCGGCGATCCAAAGGGCCAGCGTGGCGGCGGTCATGGGGAGGGTGAAAAGAAATACATGGCGATCGACCGAGAACCAGCGATAGATGGCGCGGTTGAAATGAGTTTGCACCCAGCGATAAAGAAAGAAGCCCATCGCGGGTTGATAGGCGTAGGCGATGATTTCGGTGACGGAAATGACGATCGCGGCGGGGAGAATCACCCGCGCCAGATCAGACGATTGGAGATAGCCAATGACGAGGAAGGGGGCCACCCAGTACCAGTATTGAACAGCCGAGCCTGGGCCGAAAAGGAAAATTGAGATGAGAAGGAGCAGGGTGAGGAGAATGACGTCGCCGTCGTGGTGGAGGGGGCGCAGCCAGAGGATCGAAGCGGAGCTGAGCATCAGAAGGATTAGGAAGGCGGTGAAGTAGGCGGAATAAGTATGGACGGAGGCGCTGCCGGCGAGGAGGGACAGGAATCCGGAGATTCCGGATTGTCCGGGGACGCCGCGATAGAGGAGAACGCCTTCGATGATTCCGTGCGGATCGAGAGCGAAGAGGGGGGCGAGGGAGAGGAAGGCTGGGGCGGCGCAGAGGAGGACGCCGAGGAGCCAGATTTTTGGATTCAGGCGGCGGGCTTCGCCGATCAGGATGGGGATGAGCAGAAGGGGGAAGGTTTTGGCCAGTGCGCCGAGGCCGAGGAAGGCGGCGGCGAGGAGCCAGTCGATCGGTTCGCCGCCGCGGCGGAATTGGATCAGGGAGTAGAGGAAGCAAAGGACAAAGATGGTGGGGATCACGTCGAAGTTGCCCTGCTGAACGGTGAGGAGAATCATAAACGGGTTCAGGCAGAGTCCCCACAAAACGGGGCGGAAGGCGCGGTTGCGCAAATCCAGGAGCCGCAGCAGGCGCCATAGGGAGAAGATCAGCACCAGATCGGCGGCGGTGAGAAAAAGGACTATGCAAGCGGGCAGCGACCAACCGAATCGATCGCACAGGCGGCCGAGGACGAAGAGGATTTCCATCCACAGCGGGGGCCAATTGAGCAGGTGATATTTCTGGTAGGGGTTGAAGCCGGCGTGCATCGCAGTGACCACAGTTCCCCAACTTTGCAGATCGACGGAAAAGACGTGGGAAGGCCAGATATAGAGACAGAAGAGGCGCGCGGCGGCTGCGCAGGCGAGGAGCGTCCAGAGCGATCGGGCGGGTTTGGCGGTTGGCGGGAAAGTCATTGATGTGAAGTTTGGTTTGCCATGGCCAGGGAGCGAACGCCGGCGAGCCAGAGGACGAGGGTCGCAAGGGTCATCGGCAAATTGATGAGGAAGCCGGTATGCACGGAATCGGTGTATGCGGCGGAAAGGCGACGGCTCAGCTCGCCCGGCCAGATAAAATATGCCAAGCGACCCAAGCGGAGGTCGTAGGCGAAGGAGAGGAGGTTGGTCAGCGTTACGATGATTGCGATTGCGGCGAGAATAATTTTGAAGCTGCGCGGGCGCTGGATGTAGGCGATACAGAGAAGGGCGCGGGCCACATCCAATATTGGGGGCAGTAGCCGGTGCCGAATTCGAAAAGTCCGATGAGGATGAGGGCGGCCAGGAGGATTAAATTGCCGTCGTTTTTGACGGGGCGGAGCCAAAGCTGGATGGCGACGAGGGCGAGCGCGATAAAGACAATGGCGGAGAAGATCGGGTTGTAGCGGGTGACGGCTGAGATGCCGCCGAGGTCTAGGAGCAAACCGCTGGCACCGGCGGCGCCCTGGGTTCCGCGGTAGAAGATGACGAATTTGGAGATGGGGCGGGAGTTGAGTGCAAAGAGGGGCGCGAGGGAAAGAGCGGCGGGGCCGAGAACGAGTGCGGCGCCGAGGAGGCGGGTTTTCAGATTCAACGGGCGGGCCTGGCCGATGAGGAGTGGGGCGAGAACCAGAGGGAATGTCTTGGCGAATCCGCCGAGGCCGAGCCAGGCGGCGGCCCATAGCCAGTCGATGGGGTTTTGCCCGCTTCGGAATCGAATCAGCGATGCGAAAAACCAGAGGATGAAAATCGTTGGGATGACATCGAAATTTCCCTGCTGGATGGTCAGCAAAATCATGAACGGGTTCAGGCAGAGCCCCCAGAGGATTGGGAAGAAGGCGCGCTGCTGAGATTTTAAGAGTTGGAGGAGATGCCAGAGGGAGGCGATCAGGACCATGTCGCCGGTGATGAGGAGGAGGCGAACGGTTGTGAAGAGGGACCAATCGAGCCGATCGCAGACCCGGCTTAGGACGAAGAGCACTTCCATCCACATGGGGGGCCAATTGAGAATTTGATATTTCACGTAGGGATTGATGCCGACGAGCATGGCGGCGGCGACGATGCGCCAATCCTTCAAATCGGCGGAATAGGCTTGCGCCGGCCAAATGAGGAGAAAGAGGAGGCGTGCGGCGGCTGCGCAGGCGAGGAGGGTCCAGACCCCGCGGCGGTCGATCGAACGCGCGTTCACGCGGGAAACATATCCTTATGGATCGTGTTCGGCCACTTGCCGCGGGAACTCGGTTATCTATCCTTACGCGGCAAAGGAGTACGCATGGCCAAAGTTCGCAAGGCGGTGATCACGGCGGCGGGACGCGGAACGAGGCAGTATCCGGCATCGTCGGCGGTGCAGAAGGAGATGTTTCCGCTGGTGGATCGGGACGGGCTGACCAAGCCGATCATTCAGATCATCGGGGAGGAGGCGATCGATTCGGGGATCGAGGAGATTTGCATCGTCACCCAGCCGGGGGAGGAGAAGCATTACCGGGAATATTTCCGGCGGCTGGATGACGACGATGCGAAGAGGTTCCGCGGCAAGGACTGGGCGATCCTGGAGTCGGAGAAACTCGGGGCGTTCGGGGATCGATTGTATTTCGCGGAGCAGCATGAGCCGGAGGGGTTTGGGCACGCGGTGTATCAGGCGAAGTCATTCGTGGGGGACGAGCCGTTTCTGCTTCTGTTGGGGGACCACATTTATATCAGCGATGTGAAGGACCGTTGCGCGCGGCAACTGGTGCGGATTTACGAGCAGTACATGCTGGATGCGCTGACGGCCGTGCAGCCGACGCTGGAGAGGCACTTGCATTTATTCGGGACGATTCGCGGGCAGCCGATCGATCCGAGCAAGGGGATTTACAAGGCGGAGTTGATCATCGAGAAGCCGAGTATCGAAGTGGCGAGGGAAAAGCTGGTGACGCCGGGACAGCCGGCGGGGAATTATCTGGCGCATTTCGGGATGCACATTTTTTCGCCGCGGATTTTTGACTCGCTGGAATATCTGATCAAGAACGACATTCGCGAGAAGGGGGAGATTCAACTGACGGCGGCGCAAGAACACTTGCGTCAAAATGTGCAAAAGTATTGGTGTCTTGTGACTCAGGGGCAGCGGTACGATACCGGAATTCCCTACGGACTGATGGAAACCCAATTGGCGCTGGCGCTTAATGGCGTTCATCGGACGGAAATCTGCGAGGCGATCGCGAGAATATTGGCTACGCAAGTGAAGAATTAGGGACCCAACCGTTTTTTTGGAAATATTTCCCCGCGACAGTTTTGCACCCTGCGCCAAAAAATCTATATTGGAGCACTCCACAATCTTGCCAAAATGGCCGATATGTAAGCCAGAAATGGGCAATAAAGCCATGGGAGTATTACCAATGACAGACAACGTTGAAATTGAGAAGCGAGGTATTTTCCAGGAGTTGTTCAAGCTCGGAGGGCCCAAAGGGCAGGCGATTGACTATTCCGCCCGCCAAGTGGTCTACGAGGCGGGCGACCCGGCGCGTTGGTTCTATTTGATCGAATCCGGAGAGGTTCGACTGTTTCACGCCAACGGTCATTCGACCACTCGCCTGCTGGATATTCTGGGAACGGGCGACTGGTTGGGATCGGCCGCGCGAGAGACGATCAGCGTCTGCCTCACCGAACTGCGTCACCAGAACATGGTGCTGACGGGCGCAACCAGCTGAGATTTGATCCACGGCGGCTCGAGCAAATGGGGGCGTGAACTTTAGGGCAGGGCGAGTTTGCCGCGGGCGTTCGATTCTGCGCTGGGCGCAAACTTATTCTCTATATATCAATTCTGCTGGGTGGCTTGGCGGCTCGGCGTTTTGCCTGAGGCTTTGGCGCGGTACATGGCCGCGTCGGCGAGGCAGACGAGTTGCTCGGCGCTGGTCGGGCAGTCATTCTGCCGGGACGCGATGCCGAGGGACATGTTGACGCCTTCGTTGCGGCGGATCACGATCGCGGAGCCCTGGCGAAAATCATCGCGAATTCGCTGGGAAACGCCTTGCGCTTCGGCGACGGTGGTGTGCGGGAGAAGCAGTACGAATTCATCGCCACCGTAGCGGGCGGCGATGTCCATCTTTCGGAGATTGGCGCGGATGACTTTTCCGGCGACGACGAGCAATTGATCGCCCAGGGCGTGGCCGAAGGAGTCGTTGAGCTGTTTGTAGCCGTCCAGGTCGATCATCACGCAAGAGAGGTCGGAACCGATTCGTTCGCTTTCGGAATAGAGCTGTTCGAGGACGCGGCCGAAATGCCGGCGGTTGTAGAGGGCGGTCAACGGGTCCGTTGCGGCTAGTTCCTCGACTTTGATCAGCGATTGCTCGAGCTGGATGTTTTTATTTTTGACTTCGCGCAGGGCCCCTTCGAGTTCGGCCCGCAGGCGCTGATTTTCCGCTTCCATCTTGGCGACGGCGAGATTCTTCTCGACGATGAGGGGAATGGTGAAGAGATAGTCGCCGAACTTTACGACGTAATCGGTGGCGCCGTTGCGGACGGCTTCGGTCGCGATGCGGGCCACGTTTTCGCCGGTGACGAGAATGACGGGGGTGCGGCAGCGGCGGCGGACCTGCATGAGCAATTCCATGCCGGTGCCGTCGGTCAGGTTGTAGTCGGTGATGATCAGGTTGAAGGCATTGAGGTCTTCGGCCAGGGCGGCACGGATTCCGTCGACGGCCATTACTGTGCCGGCGCCGAAGCGGTCTTCGAGCGTTTCGCGGATCAACTGGCGCTGATCGGCGTCATCCTCGACGAGAAGAAGATTAAGTTTGTCCGTGTCCATATTGCTTAACTGGCGTTGCGGCACGGGCCGCGACGAGCCTGGCGTCAATGATCAGCTACGATATAGCCCTGGGGGCTGCAACCGCGTTTTTGAGGGTTTTTCGAGGCAGTCACGTCCGTTTTCCTTTGTTTATCGGAATGTTTGGCAAGAGGGTGAAGACTTGCCGTTTGTGATCCGGCTCATCTACGGCACTCCTCCGGCGGCAAATGATGCTCCGGATATTGGTGGATGGTCAGCCAGTACTTCGTGCTGGTCAGGACCGTCTGGAGAAATTGCTCGGCTTTTGCGGGTTTGATGGTGTAACTGTTGGCGCCGGCATCGGCGGCGAGGCGCATCTGCGTTTCATCGCTGACTCCGGTCATCATCACCACGGGGATTTCGCGGAGATTTTCCTGCGACTTGATCCACTTGAGCAACTCGATGCCGTTCATGCCGGGCATTTCGATGTCGAGATAGATGAGACCCGGGCGGGGCGCGTTGGCCCACTCGCCGCGGCGGAGGAGGAATTCGATGGCCTCCTGGCCGTTGGCGGCTTCGTAGACGTAGTTGCTCACCTTGCTTTCGTTGATGGCGTCTCGGATGAGCATGCGGCAATCCGAGTCGTCATCGACGAGCAGGATGGTGATGGCTTGCGCCGCCTCGCGCCGGCGCATCGCGGCGTTGGAGGACTTTTTCTGGTGACGATTGGATACGGAATCGTGAGACATAGGTCACTCCTTGCTTGGAACGGCATCATCGCCGTTTTGCGAAATCGCGGCGCCGGGAAGGCGCGACGCGACGTACTGGCCGTTAAAGGTGAATCGGAAGGTGCTTCCCTCGGCGGGTTTGCTTTCGACCCAGATGTTTCCGCCGTAGGTTTCGACGATGCTTTTCACGCTGGCCAGGCCGACGCCTTTGCCGGCGATGTTGCGCGACATGGAACTTTTCCCGCGGCGGAAGACGAAGAAAATCCGGCTGACGTCCTCGGTGTCGATCCCGAGTCCGGTGTCGCGCACGTAGAACTCGGCTTCGGTGAGGCGGATCGAGCATCCGACGTGGATCTCGCGTTTTTCGCCGTCGCCCATGTACTTGATGGCGTTGTCGATGAGGTTCTGGAAGATCTGGCGGACCCTGGCGCGCTCGACTTTCAGGACCGGGAAGTCGTTATCCTGAATGAGGGCGATTTGGCCGGTTCTGAGATCGTTTTCGAAGATGGATTCGAGTTCGGAAATGAGCGGGCCGATCTCGACCATTTCCATTTTCTGGCGGCGGGTTTTGATGCGGGAAAGTTCCAGAAGCTCGGCGATGAGATCGGTCTCGGCCTCGACGTTTTTCTGGATTCTTTCCAGGCGGTGAATGACGTCTTCGTCGAATTTCGAGGAATATTTCATGAGCAGCATGGCCGCCATTCCCGCGATGTTGCGGAGGGGGGCGTTTAAATCGTGGCTGACGGCGCGGAGAAAATCCTCTTTTTCGGCGATTTCGGTGCTGAGGCGTTTGTTGGCGGTTTCGAGCTGCGCGGTGCGATGGGCGACTTTGTGCTCGAGTTCGTCGTTGGCGCGATGGAGGTCATACCGCTGGCGGCGGACGGTGTTGACCATTTGATTGAAGGCGCGGGCGAGATCGCCGATGGCGTCGCGGCGATCGACGGCGACGCGCGCTTCGAGATCGCCGGCGGCGATCTGGTCGGTGGCGGCGACCAGTTCGCGGATGGGGGCGAAGATGCGGTGGACGAGAAGGAAGGTCAGGGGCAGCCCGATGAGAACCATGGTGCAGCCGACGAAACCGGCGAAGAGCTGGTTCCTGCGGATTTGAATCTGCGCCTGCGCGGTGGAGATGCCGACGGACACATAGCCGAGGAGACTGGCTTTTTCGGTGGGGTCGCCGGAGTTGACGCCGCTGAGTACGGGGGCGCTGACCTGGAGATATTCGCCGACGCCGGGCCAGGTTCCCGAGCGGACCTGGGACAGCGACTCGATCTCGGGGTGTTGCACGGCATCCGGGACGGTGTTGGATTCCGAGTCGCGATGGACGGCAGCGATGGCGCGACCCTGGAGGTCGTAAAAGACGACGAAGAGGATGTTTCGGGTCTTGAGCAGGTCGGAGCCGACGGTGCGGAGGGAGTCGACGTCGTTGGATTCGATCGAGGGCTGAGCGGCCAGGGAGAGGGTGTAGGCGATCTGGCGGGCCTGCTCGCCCATGATGTCGGCGACGCTGGCGCTGCTTTGCGAGGTCCAGACCCAGTTCGCGGCGGCGACGGCGCTGGTGAGGATCAGCATCGTGGCGGTGAGGATTCTGCCTTCGAGGCCGAGCCTGGGTCCGAGCCACCCGACGCAGCGGCGGACGGCTCTTTGGGTCATCTCCCAGCAAGCCTTAATGCGGGGGTGCTCCAGGGCATTTGTTACCAGTCGCCACGACATAATAGCGCGGGCTGAGCCGCATCCTCTTCATCGTCGGGCGGGAATAGGGGGTTAAGATGTTATGGATTTGCGGGTTAAGCGTGATAACTCGGTTAGGGGGAGGCTTGCCAACGGAAGTGCGTCGGGTATGATTCCCGGCCTTGGCCCGGCATGCCTCAAGACCATGCCGGATGCCAGTAATGCGCGTAAGCCGGAGGCCGGTTGGTTCCCGCGGCGCTTGTTTTGAGTCCCGACTTGTCGGGATAGAAAGTCACTCCTCATGGGCCGTTATCTCGGACCTAAGCTGAAATTGTCTCGACGGGTCGGCGTTCCCATTGCCGACATTCCCAAACATGCGGGCCGCGGCGAACTCGAATTGCCGGGCATGCATGGGTATCGCGGTCGGCGCAATACGGAATATGGCGTCCGGCTGTGCGAGAAACAGAAGCTGCGATTCCACTACTCGATGCAGGAAAAGCAATTCAGGCGGTTTCTCGATATAGCGAAGAAATCCAAGGGAAATACCGCCAATACGATGATCCAGTTGCTGGAGACGCGGCTGGACAACGTGATTCGGCGCCTGGGCGTGGCGCGGACGATCTGGGCGGCGCGGCAGATCGTGGCGCATGGACACGTGAAAGTGAACGGGACAAAGACGGATATCCCGAGCTTCCTCGTGAAGCCGGGGCAGACGATCACATTCAAGGAAGGGATTCAGAAGCTTCTGCGGGAGAACATGGAGCAGAACGCGGGGCACCAGGTTCCGAACTGGCTGGAGTGGAATCCGGCACAATTGACGGCGACCATTAAGGGGCAGCCGGTGCCGGAAGATGTGCCGTTTGAAGTCAACATGAACTTGATTATTGAGTTCTACCGTTAAGCGAAGTTCTTAGCGCATCGCATGTTACGAAAGCCGACGGATGGCCCTTCGATATACTCGGGGCAGGCATCCATCGGCTTTCTCTTTTGGGGCAGGTCCGATAACCTTTTGTGATCTTGGCGGTTTTTCCTGTTAGGCAGTTTCAAGTTGCAAAGTGCACCTGTCGATGTTCAAATGGGAAAGATAGATAAACAGGCTAATTGGTAATGCCTGTGATTGCCCATCCGGAATTAACACCGATGGGGTGTGAGGAAGCACATGAAGACAGTTTTCACGACGGGCGAAGCCGCTGAGATCTGCAAAGTCTCTCAGCAGACGATCATCCGTTGTTTTGACAGCGGCCGGCTGCGTGGATTCCGGGTTCCGGGGAGCCGGTTTCGGCGGATTCCGCGCGATGCCCTGATCGCGTTCATGAAGGACAACGGGATACCCCCGGATGCCCTGAATAACGGGAAGATGAAGCTGCTGGTGGTGGACGACGATCCGGAGATCGTGGAGCTGTTCGTGGACGTGCTGGAGCGGGACGGACGGTTTGAAGTCCGGACGGCCAGCACGGGGTACGACGCGGGGATCCTCACCCAGGAATTCGTTCCGGACCTGGTGATCCTCGACTACATGCTCCCGGACATCAACGGAAACGTGGTTTGCCAGACGATAAGAAAGAACCCGAGCTTTGAGCATATCAAGATCGTGATCGTTTCCGGCGTGGTCAATCAGGACGAGATTAACGATCTTCTCAAGAGCGGCGCCGATGAGTTTGTGAAGAAGCCGTTCAATATTGAGAAGCTGATTGAACGGATCGGCGAGTTGTTGTCGGTCTAAGGTAGACCGGCACGTCGAGACGAAAAGCCCACGATGTCTTCCACCCCGGATCATCTCCAGGTCAAGCGCGTTGAGCTGATCGTCCAGCAATTGGACCAGCTACCGACGCTGCCGGCGGTGGCGATGCGCGTCCTGGACGCGACGGCGAACAGCGAAACGGATACCAGCCAGGTTGTGTCGCTGATCAGCAGCGACGTCTCCCTTACCGCCCGAATATTGCAACTCGTGCATCGCGCCGATCTGGGCGTGCGCGGGGACGTGAACACGGTCGACCGGGCCGTGATGCTTCTGGGGTTCGAGGCGGTCCGAAGCGCGGCGCTGGCGATTTCGGTG
This sequence comes from uncultured Phycisphaerales bacterium, assembly GCA_963844715.1. Classification (GTDB taxonomy): domain Bacteria; phylum Planctomycetota; class Phycisphaerae; order Tepidisphaerales; family Tepidisphaeraceae; genus UBA1161. Next base: position 585,002 of record CAWJPJ010000008.1, read on the forward strand.
TTCGAGACTTTTTCAGCGCCCGCGCCGCACGGGTCGGGTTTTCAGCGGGAAGAATTCTGGAAACATTCAATCGCGGTCGCGTGCTGCGCGGAGCTTCTGGCGGAATCGGCCCACCGCGCGTACTGGGCGCAGAACGCCATGCCGGCTTCGGAGGCGTTCGTGTGCGGGTTGCTGCACGATATCGGAAAAGTGGCGCTGGATACCATTCTGCCCAAGAGCTTTGCCCGGGTGGTGGAAGCGGCGGAGCTGCTTCGCGGAAACATTGCGGACGTCGAGCGATCGGTGATCGGTCTGGATCACATGGTGGTGGGAAAGAGACTGGCCGAGAAATGGAATCTGCCGCAGGTGATGCGCGAGACGATCTGGCTGCATGGGCAGTTCCCCGAGGCGCTGCCTTCAACGGTGAAATTTCCCCGCATGGTGAATTTGATCACGCTGGCGGACCTGCTGGTTCGCGAGCAGCATCTTGGGTTCAGCGGGAATTACACGTTCTACGCGACGCGCGATCGGTGGCTCGAGGCGGTCGGGCTGGCGCCGGACATGATCACCGGGATCATGCCGAAGCTGATCGAGCGGATTGAATCTCGGCGCAGGTGCTGCATCTGAGCCAGGCGAGCACGAAGGAGCTGTATCAGCAGGCGTTGTCGCGGGCGAATCAGGAATTGGGGCGGGTAAGCAGCCAGCTTGCGACGAAAAATCGAAGGCTGGCGACGCGGGCGAAATTTTTCGACGCGCTCAGTTCGTTTCAGGGCGGGCTGACGCCGGACTCGGCGCCGCAGGCGGTTCTTCAGGCAATCGGTCAAACGGCGGTGGGGGTTTTGGCGGTAACGTGCGTGGGGGCGTTTTCGATGGGGCCTTCGCAGGATTACGCGGAGATTTTGCTGTTCGATGATTCGGGGGAACGATTCGAGACTTCATTGGTGGATTGCCCCGAAGCGCCCGGAGGCGCGCAGCCCGGTGACGGGCCGGTTTTGCATGCGGGGGACGAATTGGACTGGCTGCTGTCGGCGATTTCGCCGCGGCTGGTGGGGGATCAGCGTTTTTGGATGAGCCTCGAGGCGGACGGGGTTTGCATCGGAGGCGTGGTCTGGGGAGCCGCGACCGGTGAGGCTCAGCGGCTCAGCTCACAAGTCCAGGAATTATCCGCCCTGTCGGGGGGATGGTCGCTGGCGCTGCGAACGTCCCAGATTCGCGAGGAGGCCAAGGCGCTGAGCCGAGCAATTAGCGGAAACGAATCGGCGGCTGCAGAGCGCCAACAGCGAAATCTTGCGTTCCAAGAACTTGACAAGCATCGGTGAAATGGCCGCCGGCGCGGCGCATGAGATGAACAACCCGCTTGCCGTAATCAGCGGGAGATCACAGTTGCTGGCGTCGCAATTAACGGACCCCAAGCACAAGGCGGCGGCGCATCTGATTCACGAACAGAGCCACCGGCTGAGTGAAATCATTACCGAACTGATGGACTTCGCCAAACCGATGCCGCCCAGCCCGCAGGAATGCGAACCGGCGGATTTAGTGGAGCGTGCTCTACACGATGCCAAGCAGCATACGGAGATAGCCGATAGGAAGATTGAGGTAACCATGGGAGACACCCCGGCAGTGGTGGTGGACCCCATGCAGGTTGCCGCCGCGATGACCGAGGTGATCGACAACGCGCTGTTGGCGACCGATCCGACCGGCGGTCATGTGGCGATTCATACCGCGTTCGATCCATATTCGTCGCGCGTGGCGATCACGGTGACGGACAACGGATGCGGGATGGATGAGACGACGCTCAAGCGAGCGTTCGATCCATTTTTCAGCAGCAAGCCGGCGGGTCGCCGGCGCGGGATGGGATTGCCCAAGGCGCTGAGATGGGTGGAATCGAGCGGAGGCTCGATGCGAATGGAGAGCAGAGTAGGCGAAGGGACGCGCACGTTGATTTTGCTCCCGACCGCGCCTCCCGCCGAAGGATCGGCGGCCCGGCACGAGCGCAAGGCCGCGACTTGAGATGAACAGATAAACCGAAGATCGGCCAGACCCCGCCGATTTTCCGTAGGCAGGGAGCTTACATGATGCCAGTCGCCGTTCCCGTAAAGCCCTCGAAGACGGCTCCGCCACGGCTTTTGGTCGTGGATGATGAATCGAGCCTGATCGACCTGGTGGGCGATGCCGTCGAACGCAATCTGGAATGCCGACTGAGCACGGCGGGCACGATTGCCGAGGCGCGGCAAATCCTGGCTAAACAACCCGTTGATCTCCTGGTGGTGGATTTGAATCTTCCCGACGGGTCGGGGACGGATTTGCTGGCCGATCTGCGGCGGAAATATCCAACCGCGGGGGCGATTGTCATTACCGGGACTCCGACTTACGAGCGTGCGGTATCGGCGCTTCGCGAGGGGGCGGTGGATTTCCTGGCCAAGCCATTCCGAATCGACGATTTTCTGCACCGGTTGCGAACGGCCTTGCATCGGCAAAACCTCATCGCGAAAAACGAAACACGAATCGACCGGCTGCGCGACGCGGTGCGGCGCCTGAACGAGGCGCGCAAGGTGGTCGCCAAGAAAGTCGATCTGCTTTGCAACGATCTGATCAACGCCTACGGCGATCTTTCGCGGCAACTGGATACGGTGCGCATCAGCGAATCTTTCCGGGCGCGATCCACAGCGCGGACGATCTGGAGCAGATGCTTTGCCACGCGATGGACTGGCTGCTGCGGCAGATTGGATACGCGAATGTGGCGATCTGGCTGGCGGCGGAGCCGGGGTTCCAGCTTGGGGCGTATATGAAATATACGATTCCCGGAGAGACGGCGCTGATCGAGGCGATGCGGCGGAATCTTTTGCCGCTGGTTGTCCGCGACGGACTGGTGCATCTGAGCGCGTCGGAAATACCGAGCAAGCTCAGCGATGAAGAGTCGCTGTATCTGCGCGGGCAGACGGTGCTGGCTTCGCATTGCACTTATCTTGGGGAATCGCTGGCGCAGATCATTCTGTTCCGGGACGGGGACAAGCCGTTCACCGGGGCCGACATCGCGACGCTTCGGACGATTGGGCCGATTTTCGCGGTGACGCTGGCGACCATGGTTCGGCAAGGGCCGACCGACGAGGATGAAGAGGGGAACGACAATCCATTTTATGATGGGGGCGGCGGTTCGCTGGCGGAGGATGAGGGGGACGGTCCGCCGAAGAAGCCGCGGAAACCGCGAAAAGATGACGGGGATTGGTGGAAGCGCGGGGAAGAGCCGCCATTCTAGGTTATACAACTCACTCAACGCCAACGGGTAGCCCTCCGATGAACTCGGGGCGGCCATCCGGCGGCATTTTTGCTCTCCAAAACATAATTGCCGGTTCGCGGGATAGCCGATATGATTTTTGCGTACGATTGTACTGCGGAAATAAGTGATTGGAGAGTTCTATTTGGTTAAACCTATAAAAACCCTTTAGGGGATAGCCGCCGCCGCAACGCAGGCCCGGGACCGAAATGACCGGGAAGTGGCGAGGCGGAAAACGGGAGAACCCTCCCGCCTCGGTCTATCACCCACCTTATTATGAGGGTTTGATCAATCGCTCTCACACGATTTTCGCGGTTCCGATACGTCAGCGCCCGCCCATCAAAAGGCGGGCGTTTTTTTTGGGTTCGATTGTGGGTACAACTCCCGCCCGTGGAAGCGCATCTGCCTCTTTATCGCGACTTGATGTTGATATTCGTCGCCGCCGTGGTCGGGGGATTGGCGGCGTGGCGGCTGCATCTTCCGCTGATCGTGGGGTACGTGGTGGGGGGGATCGCCATCAGCCCGTTCACGCCGGGCGTCAAAATCCACGACGTGCACGTCTTCGAGGAACTGGCGGAAGTCGGCGTCGTGCTGCTGATGTTTTCCATCGGCGTGGAATTCTCGCTCAAAGATCTGCTCAAAGTGAAATGGGTCGCGGGGTTGGGAGGACCGATCGGAATCGCGATGTCGATCGGACTGGCCTTTCTGCTGGGGAAAGTTTTGCGTTGGACGACGGCGCAAAGCTTCGTGATCGGCGCGGCGCTCTCGGTTGCCAGCACGATGGTGCTGGCCAGGTTTTTGACGGATCGGGGCGCGCTGAGCACGACATGGGGGAGGGTCACCATCGGGATCACATTGGTTGAAGACCTGGCGGTTGTGCTGATGACGGTGCTGATCCCGTCCTTCGCGGGATCGGGAGAAGGGCAATGGGCGAAGGTGGGATGGGTGCTCGGCAAGGCGATCGTCCTGCTGATACCGCTGGGGTTTTTCTCGATGAAGATCATTCCGATCGTTCTGCGCCGGGTCGGAAAAACGGGGGATGACGAATTGATGCTGCTGGCCGCGGTGGCGATCTGCCTGGGGACGGCGGCGCTGGCGTATACGGTCGGTTTTTCATTGGCGCTGGGGGCGTTCCTGGCGGGGCTGGCGATCAGCGGGTCTCAAGATTTGCATCACTGCGCACGAGAAACTGATTCCGCTGCGCGATGCGTTTGTGGCGATGTTTTTCGTCTCGCTGGGCACGCTGATCGAGCCGGAGGTGCTGCGGCACAGCCTGCCCCTGCTGGCGGCGATGATCGGGTTGATTATCGTCGGGAAGTTCGCCGCGTGGGTGATCGTGGTGGCGATTTTCCGGTATCCGATGCGAACGGCGATTGCGGCGGCGGCGGGGCTTACGCAAATTGGGGAACTTTCGTTCGTTGTGGTTCGCACGGCGCGGGCGGTGGATATGGTCGGCGACGACGTCTTTAACGCTACTTTGGCGGCGTCTCTTATTTCGATTTTCCTGAACGTATTTATCGTGCGGATTGCGTGGAAAGGGCTTGCCGGCACCAATAATAGCGATTTTGCTCATGCCACGGCCTGAGATATTTCCTGACGCTGGGTAATGTTGCAACTTGATGTCTTTTTGGGCGTCTTATTCTTATGGCGGCATTGGTTTGAAGCCGAGAATGCCCATATAATCGCCTATTAATGTGGTCAGGGTCGCAGACGCTTTAGAGAGGATCGCGATGAATCGCAGCGGGTTGGCGGGAATCATGTTAGCTGTGGCGGCAGGGCTGGCCATGCCGGCGATGGGTCAGTTGCGCGTGGGCGGGGACGGGCATGCTACGGACGCCAATACGCAAGTGGGGAGCGGCGGATATAACGCCGCGGAGGCGGCGCCTTCGGTTACGCCCAACGATATCACTTACGGAAACGTGACGGGAGGATTCCAATTCCGCGGGCGTCTCCCTACCGCGTTTACCGATCCAAGCGGATTCTCCCAGCCATTGCCGGGCGAGCAGTTGGATGCCTTCGATCGTGAATCACCCGGGGTCCCCACGCTGGACCACCCGTCGGTCACCGCGAATTATACGGGTCCTCACGCGTTCTATTCGCGAACCGACAGTCCCACGATTCCCGAGGGATTTGTCCCCAGCAACGCTGCCAGCGGGAACTTTTTGGCCGCGGCTGCCGCCGACGCAACAGGATCTTTCGGTCGATCTTCGGCTGGGCGCGCCGATGGATTTCAATGCGCCTCTGCCCAAGCCGGGCGATCTGATGATTCCGGGGCAAGTGGATACGATGGCGCAGGCGAATCCGACAAATCCCACGCCGCCGGTTTATTTCATGGCGTCGCCGCTCTACGGCGTGCGGCAATTGAGTCCCGACCAGAATTCTCCGGACAATACCAATCCCCAGAGCGCTTCGGGGCAGACGGGGACGGGCTTTACCCCGTTTGGCACGCTGGGTCAGCCGAATTTGCGGCAACAGCAGATTCAGAAGATGCAACAGGAGTTGAGCCAGAGCGTCAAGGGACAAGGACAGAGTTCGTCGTCGTCGAGCGCGAATTTGTCGCCGTCGGCGCTGGCGCCTTTGACGCCGGGGAATATGAATCCGAACAATCCGACTCAGCAGAATCCGAATCAGCCGCTTTCGCAACTGGCGGTTGGGGCGACGCCGGTCGCACCAACGGTGATGACGCCGACGGCGGGGGATATGTCGACGTCGCCGCTGGGCAGTCCCGACGTCCAGGCGCTTTTGCCGGCGCCGGCGGATCAGAGCACGCAAATTGCGACGCTTCAGCAAAGGATGAGTGCGTACAACAAGGCGCATCCCGCGAGCGAAGATCAGACCAATCAGGATTTCCTGACGAATTTGCAGAAGCGTGAAGGGGCGCTGAGTCCGGCGGGTCAGAACCCCGCGGGCCAGACGCCGGGCGCGGAAAATCCGAGCGGGGCGGGCGGGCCGGAATCGACGACGGTTCTGCCGACGCCGACCGGGATCGCGGTTGCGCCGCCGATGGTTGCGCCGTCGAGCGCGCCGCCTCCGACGCCGATGCAGATCAAAAGTTTGTCCGAAGGGATCGCATCGAAGAGCCTTGCGGACCTGCTGAAGAAATCGGAAGATCAGACGTGCGCGCGGGGAATATGCCAAGTCGATCGAAGGATACGACGAAGCTTCCGCGGTCGCGCCGAACAATGCGCTGATTCCGCTGGGCGGCGCGAATGCGGAGCTCGGCGGTTCGTACTACAGCCAGGCTGAGGCAGACATTCGCCTGGCGTTCAGGCAGGATTCATCGCTGCTGCTGGCGCAATACGATTTGAAGGGGATACTCGGCGAGAAGCGATTGGTGTATGTGATAAACGATTTGAAGCAATTGGCGAGCGACTCGCCGCAGAATCCGACGCCGGTATTTCTGCTGGCGTACATCGCGTACAACACACATCATGAAGATCGGGCATCCGGGTGGCTGGACGTCGCGTTTCGCCGGTCCGGCGGGAACGACGACGTCATACCGATGCTGAAGAAGTACTGGACGTTCACGCCATCGGCGCCGACGACTCAGCCATAAACTTTTCAAATTGCGAAACCGCTTAGAGCACTTCATCTGTTTTGTAGAGGCTACAAAACAGATGAGACTGCTTTAAATCGCGCTGGTGGAAATTGCGCAAAAAAAGGCCCCGGACGGGGGGATCCGGGGCGTAACTCCCTTTGATAGGGAGGTCGTCCAAGGGGGTGCTTGGACGGTTGAGGACTGTAAGTTGCCGGGGGAATATGAAGCTGAAAAAAACCCGCTTGAACCCCCGACAAAAAACGGCTCCGACAGCAACGTCGGAGCCCTCATGGCTCATGTACTGCTATGCCTGGCACCCTCGACAGGCAATCAACGAGGAACATACTATTCTCCCCCATCCCAAATTGCAAGGTAGATACGAAAAATATAGTCATTTTTTACTTCGTTGTCGTTACAGGACTTGCGGTAAGTATTCCGCATTTCGCCTGCAAGAACGGCATAAGTTGGGCCGGCGGAAGACCCTAACGGCCGATAACCGGCGGAAACTCCGGCACGGGCGGCGAGGGTCTCAAAGACAGCGGGCGGTGCGCCAATATCCTGCCAAAACCCCCGCAGACTACCGCTTTTGGCCAACCTTCGCGGCTGGTACGGACGATTCCAGTACCCAGCCAGTGGGAACTTTTTGGAGTCGCTTTATGAGGCCCATGATTGTGTCCATCGTTACTCAGGTCGCGGAGCTGACCGTCTTCTTCGCTGCGGCGATTCTGTTAGCCAACGGATTGCTCGGTTGGCGCTGAATTACATAATCGAGACCGCCTTAAGAGGGCGGGGGGTCGGTTAATGTTTCTTAATCTGCTTGAACACTTCACTATCTGTCTTACACTTGCGGGGCGCTACGTGTTGGGACTGATCTATGAGTGGAGTGACTTTGCAGCGGACCGCGGACCCGACCATCCAGACTCCCGCGGTTCCGCGGCCTGTCCTACCGCCGGGCACCACGGCAACGCCCCCCGACTTGATTAACCAGGCCGAAGTGCTGATCGAAGGGCGCGGGGTCAGCGTTTTCTACGGACAACACGAAGCGATCAAAACCGTTTCCCTGGCGATGCCGAAGAATCGCGTCATCGCGATGATCGGGCCCAGCGGGTGCGGGAAGAGCACGTTCCTGCGCTCGATCAATCGGCTGAACGATCTGATTCCGGGCTGCCGGGTCGCGGGCGAACTGATGATCGGCGGGGCAAACGTCTACGACCCGAAAGTCGACCTGGTGGCTCTTCGCAGGCAAGTCGGCCTGGTCTTTCAAAAGCCCAATCCATTTCCGAAATCAATCTTCGACAACATCGCGTACGGCCCGCGTTTGCAGGGGGTCACCCGGCGCAGTGAGCTGAACGAGGTCGTGGAGGACTGCCTGCGAAAGTCCGCGCTGTGGGAGGAAGTGAAGGACCGGCTGCACTCGAGCGCCTTGGGGATGAGCGGCGGGCAGCAGCAGAGGCTGTGCATCGCGCGGCGCTGGCGACGAAGCCGACGGTCCTGCTGATGGACGAGCCATGCAGCGCCCTGGACCCGATCGCGACGACGAAGATCGAGGACCTGATCACGCAGTTGAGGGAGAATTACACGATCGTGATCGTGACGCACAACATGCAGCAAGCGGCGCGGGTGAGCGATTTCACGGCTTTCTTCTACATGGGGTTGCTGGTAGAATACAATGCCACGTCGGCGATGTTTACCAACCCAATCCAGAAGCAGACCGAAGACTATGTCACCGGGCGCTTTGGATGATGGGGGCTGATCGGCGGTTCCGGGAAATCTATGTCGCACCATCTGGAAGATCTTCTGGACGACCTGCGAGCGCAAGTGGCGAGAATGACCACCACGGTGCTGCAGGTTGTCGAGCAGGCGTGCGAATCCGTCTTCACGGCCGATCCGCAACTGGCGCAGCAGACCATCGCGCTGGACGAGCGGGTGGACGAAACCGAGGTCAAGGTCGAAAAAAGCGCGATCGATCTCCTGGCGCTTCAGCAGCCGGCGGCGGTCGATCTGCGAACGGTGACGACCATCATCAAGGTCAACGCGGATTTCGAGCGGATCGCGGATTGCGGCGTGAATATCGCCCAGCGGATGCTCCCGCTTTCGCATCAGGGGGCGTACCGGCGCCGCCGGACTTGCGGCTGATGGCCAATACGGTGCTGGGGACCCTGCGCGACACGATCAAGGCCTTTAATTTGCGGGATGAGGCCCTGGCCCGCCACGTACTTAAGAGCGACGACGTGGTGGATGCGCTGTATCACCAGATCGTGCAGGACATGCTCTCGCTGATGGAGACGGACGGGCAGCGGGCGAATCGCGATCTGGGGAACATCATGATCGCCAAGAATCTCGAGCGGATCGCGGATCATTGCACGAATATCGCCGAAGACGTCGTCTACATTCACACCGGGCGAATCATTCGCCATCTGCACGCGGTGTAGGGTTGCCGGGGGTTTGCCGCCATTGAATCTTGCCGTTGCTTAGCGTCAAAGCGGCCGTGGGGTGTCCATCGCGGTCCAGCGGGCTGCGGAAAATGTGCCATAGCGTGGTGGTGTCAGGGAGATCGAAATCCGCCGGCTTTTTGGCCCGGTTGATGAGATTGGAATTGGCCCAGGGCGGGGGATTGTTGACGTTCGAACTCCATTCGGCGCGCCAATCTTCGATCCATCCGGCGCGGATGACGCGATCGAGAGTGATCACTTGTTTCGGATCGGCGTTGAAGACCGCGAAGATGGGGTCCCACAAAAGGATGACGCCTGGCGAAGGATGGTCGATGTTGGCCTGGCACCATCTTTCGACGCGATCGTTTCCGGCGGGGCCGACGTCGAGATAGTAGAAAATCCCGGGATGATCGCTGAGGACGCGGGGATAGCTTTCTTTTAGCGGGCCGGCGAGATACCAGGCGACGGCCCGGTGGGCCTGCTGCCAGCTATTTTCCTCATCCACCGGGAGAATCCGCCAGGGGAAGTTGACCAGTCCCGTGGCGACGGCGGCCAGCGCCGCCCAGGAGGCGGCGCGGGGCCAGGAGAAGAAATCAAAAATCCATTCCCAGCCCTGCGCGGTGAGGATTCCCCACATGGGGGCGGCGACGAGGAGATAGCGCAGCTCGCCGCTGCTGGAGAGCATGCCGCGCCAATAAAGGAGGCTGTGTCCCAGCAAAATCGCCAGTGGAGCGGCGGCCAGGAGAAAGGCGACCCTGCCACGATGATTGGTCCCGATCAAATCGCGCCAGTGCGATAGACCCAGGCCCATTCCGATCCACATGGCGGGCAGTGCAAAGGGGCCGATGACCATGGGTAGGAGAATAAAGAAATGGAAAACGGAGCCGGGGGGATATTCGCTGCCGGATTCGTAGGGCCAGTGGTCGATGAGCCAATGATTCCAGGTGGAATCAGGCGTAAATCGATTTCCCAGGGCGGCTCCAGGCGAGAATTCCGGCCGGAAGAAGTAGAATCCAGGCGAAACGGCGATGGGCGATCAGGGCGAGAAGAACGATGGGCAGAAGAGCGAACCCTTCGGGCCGGGCGAGGGGGGAAATCGCGGCCAGCGCGGTCATCCATCCCCATTGCCGGCGCTGATAGGCCAGGAGCGCCAGGCCCAAAAGCAAGGCGAAGGGGAGTTCCGTCAACTCTGAAAATGAATGGAGAAACAGGAGAGGCTGGCCGAATGTGAAGATGGCGGCCAGTGCCGGGCGGCGCATTGCCTGCCCTTTGGCGATGGCTTGCGCGACGCCGGCGGTGGCGACGGCGATGCAAAGGCTCACCAGGCGAGCGCCGATCAGGCCGCCGATTTTTGCGCCAATGGCGAGCAGAAAGGTGCAGACCGGGCGGCCCCAGACGTCGAGCAGATAGGGCGGATAGTCGAATGCGTGGCGGGCCAGGACGTAGTGCATTCCGCCGTCGGCTTCGAGAAATCCGCGCGAGCGCACGGCGGCGGCAATCGAGCAGACGGCGAAGCCGGCGGCCGCGAGCCAGAAGGTGCGCTGGGATTGCGCGGGACGGGCGGTCGTCGTCATACCAGCGTCCGGGGACGCAAGGTCCGGTCGAGTGTGGGCGTGAGCAGGCTGACCAGCAGCAGGGCGATGTACGGAGCGACCGAGGCGAACACATACAATTGAAGGATCGCGGAAAGCGCGCCCAGCCCGATGGCGAAGATGGAACGGCCGCGGCGCGTGATCGGGCGCTGACCGGCGGTGTTGGCCAGGAAGAAGATCGTCAACAGGAGCGGCGAGGAGAGGAGGGCATAGTTCATGAAGGTGATGGCGACCGGCAAGCCGAGATAATGGGGGCGAAAGGCCAGCCAGTGGAATTCCGTGCCGGTAGTGGTGATGACCACGGGGATGGGCAGGACCAGGAAGCAAAAGATGGCGGCGGCGAGGGAGAGGATGATGAGGCGAAAGTCGATCAAGCCGCGATAGAGGAGGAAAAGACCGCCCACGATCAGGGCGATGGCGCTGCCGCAGCCGATGGATGCGCATTGGCCGCCGATGATCAGGTCTTCAAGCGGGGGCATCTGGTCGCGGATGAGCATTTGCAGCGTGATGGACGAGCGATCGGGGCGCAGTTGCGCGGAGGTATAGGCGAGCAATTTTTCCGACGCGGGGACCATCTGGAGGGCGTCGACATCGGGGCCGCCGGCGCCGCGGGAAACGACGATCCAGGCGCCTTTTTCGGTGACCGATTCGGCGGGGGCGGATTTCAAGAGATCGCCCCAGACCATGCGGTCGATGCGCAAAACGCCGCGCGGGGAAAGGGCGTCGTGGAAGAGGACGAACAAGATAAGAAGGGTCACGACGGCGGGTTGAATGCGCTGGGTTCCCATTCCGCCCAGGAGCCAGATGAGCATGGCCAGGAGCATTCCCGCGGCCGGGAGGATGGGCCAGACGATGCGGCCGTCGATGGGGCCAAGCGTGAAAAGTTGAGCTGGCAGCATGAGGGCGAGAACGAGGGCCATCCAGAGGCAGTGCCAGAGGTTCATCTGCCTGCCGCGCCACCCGATTCTGCGCCAAATCGCGCCGGCGGCGAGGGAGCTGAGGACGATCGCGGCGGTGGTGCCGATGGCGCGCCAGCCGAAGAGGAAGAACCCGGCCGTGAGAGGAAAGAGCGTGGCCAGGATTTCGAGGGAGACGAGGGTGCCGACTTCGATCCCGCTGTGGAGTGGAGTGAGGATGGCAGGAATTTCGGGCGCGGCGACGGGAGGCGATGTTTCCAGTTGCGGCATGAAGGGGGTATTAAACCGGTAGGGGAGAATAGTTGCCAGTTGCGAGTTGCCAGTTGCCAGCGAAGACGGGCTTTCCACTGGCAACTGGCAACTCGCAACTGGCAACTATTCTTTATCTTCGTCCTTCCAAATCGGCGTCCAGGGTTCGCCACCATCTTGCGGCATCCAGCAGGGGGAGTCTGGAGGGGCAGACGTGGGAGCAGAGGCCGCATTCGATGCAGGCGTGGAGGCCGGCGGAATCGGCCATAGCGTGATCGCCGCGTTGGACGGCTTCGAGAATTCCGGCGGGTTGGACGCGCGTTGGGCAGGCTTCGAGACACCACCCGCAGCGCACGCAGGGTTGGGGGCTGCGGACGATTTCCGGCGGGCTGACGTGGAGGGTGAGTTCACCGCAGGCGAGGACGGTGTCGGGGGTGAGGCGGATGTCGCGGAGAAGCTCCCCGCCGCGAAGGGTGACGCCGTCGGCGGGGATTTGCAGCGCGGCCAGAAGATCGCGGATGCGCGTGCCGACGGGGACGTTTACGAAATGTTTTTGATGGCGGAGGTGATCGTTTACGGCGGCGGGCGTGAAGAGGGCGGGGCGGCCGTCGAGCAGGTCGCCCACGGCCAGGGCTGCCGCGGCGTCGAGAAGGATGACGCCCTGCGTGGCGGGGGACATACCGGGGCGCAGGCGGTCGCCGGTGAGGGTGTATTGTATGAGCGTGGGATCGGATTGGGGATAATCGTTGGCCAGTTCGATGATCTCCATGTCGGCCTTGAAGGCGGCGCTGCGGAGGGGGTCGATCCATGGGGGAGTGGCTTCGGTTTCGACGACCAACTGGGCCTGCTCGGCGCCGGTCGCCTGCCGGAGGAGTTCGATGGCGCGGATCATCAGCGGGGCCTTTGTGGCGGCGATGAGGGCGCACAGCCGCAGGCCGGGGTCGGAATCGAGAATGGTGCAAATGACCCGGCGGGATCCAATGCGCACGGCCAGATTCAGCTGGGCGAGCAGATCGGGGCTGGCGGTGCGATCGGCGCCGACGCCGGCGCGGCGCAGGCGGTCGATCAATCCGACCAGATTTATTTCCTCCTGGGGATGCGGTATTGGCGGATGGTTTTTCTGATTGGGACTGGCGGCGAATTCCAGGGCCGGGACGGTTCGGCCGGTGGTGAGCCGCGCTTTGCGCAATGGGCCGAGGATGCCGTCCAATGGCGCAAGAGGGATATGGGAAAGCTCATCGTCCTGGCGGACAATTTTTTCGCCGGCTGAGACGCGGGTTCCCGCGGGCAGCGGCTCGGCGGCGCCCCCGCCCCGGTGCGACAGCGGAATCAGCAACTGATCGGGGCGGACGGATCGAACGGCCGGCAAATTTTCCGGCCAGAGGGGCGAGAATCTCGCCTGCGAAGATGTGGGGGTCTCCATAACCGAGATGCGGTCTATTCTTGTCAAGACGCTGACGCGAAGCAAATAGTGGCTTGCAAATAATCCAATAAACTACGGCTTACCTGCGAAAAGACACGTAGTAGAATTTTGCGACGCGAATTTTTTCAGTTGTCCGCGGGGACATTAAGGCGTAAACTTTTTGCGACTGACCGCACGTTACCGGGTAGCCGGCGCCATAGGCAATAATCTTGAATTTCAAACTTTCCTATTTTCAGGACTGTGTCCTGGCTTGTTTAGTTTTATTGCTGGCCGGCGGCGCGGCGAAGGCTCAGCTGCTGACGCCGTGGCCGGATTATGACGCCAATGCGCGCGATCTCAGCACGATTCTCGGCAACGAATTGAACAACTCCTACGCGATGAATTCATTTTTCGCGGTGACTGACGATGGCGATAGCGCAAAATTTTCCCCGGGTGAGGATTTCAATTTCCCGGCGGCTTCGGCGAGCTCGGCGGGGATCGCGGCCGGCGCGGTCGATCCGGGTTCGCCCGGGGCAGCGGCGCCCGAGGCGCAGCAAATGGTTCAGGGCGTGGTCAATCCGGGGGAGGATTCATTGCCGACGATGGATACGTTGCGTTCGCTGGTGAGCGGCGTGTTCAGCGACTACCAGCCGGCGGCGTTCAGCCTGTCGGATGGGGATGGATCGCTGGAAGGCGTGGACGGGGGGACTGGCGCGGACGATTCGGCGGGGCCGCTGTCGGATGTGAATGCGATGGCGGCGGTTACCCCGGCGCTTTCGCAGGCGAGCGATTTAAATCTTGGGAAACTGCCGGCGTTTTGCGCGGCGGTTATCGGAGCGAGCGCGGCGGTGGGAGTGGTCGCGCTGCGCCGTCGGCGTTCGACGCGCAAAAAAAATCGCCCCTCACCCGTCCTGCGGAAACTAGCGGAGGACATAGGGAGAGGCTGAGATGTCACGCGCCGGCGAGGGGGATGCGATTTTTTCGGCACAGATTTTTGAGGGCATCGGCGGCTTCTTTGAAGAGTTCGGGGCCGGTGGTGCCGTCGAATTGGCCTGCGGTTTTTAGATGGGGTTCGAGGCTTAGGAAACCTGAATAACCTGCGCGGTGAAGGTCGACCAGGATCGGCTCGAGTTGGCCGTCGCCTTTGCCGGCGGGGACGACTTTGCCGGTGGCCAGAATGGCGTCCTTGATATGAATGTGGATGGTGTATGGTTTCAGGGCCGGCCAGACATCCAAAGGCCGCTCTTGCTCCTGTATGAAATTGGCGAAGTCGAAGGCCATGCGAAATTGGGGGGAGTTTAACGTCGCCAGAAGATCGAGGCATTCCTTGCCTTTGGCGCCATAGATTTCTTTTTCGTTTTCGTGGACGAGTGTCACCGGGCGATTTTTTACGTAATCCAGCTTGGCGCGCATGCGGCACAGGACTTCGTCGCGATTTGGGGCCATGCTCTGGCCTTTTTCGGGCGGGTAATAGCTGAAAATGCGGATGAGGGGGGCGGAGAAATATTCGGCTAATCGGACCGCGATTTTGAAGCGCTCGAAATGGGGTTCCCAGGGTTCGGTGATTTTTACTTTGCCTATGGGGGAGGCGATGCATAACACGTCGATGCCGGATTTTTTTTAGCGTGGATTTAATTTTTTGGCATTCGTTTTCGGTGAGATCCAGGACGTTTTTTCCCCATACGCCGCGGAGTTCCAGGTGGGTGACGGCGCAATCCTTCAACGAGGCGATCTGTTGGTCGAGGTCTGGGGAGATTTCATCGGCGAAGGCGCTTAATCGCATCATGTTTAAGAGAATGGTCCATGAGATGTATCCAGTCAAGACTAGCGAGAAGAAGAGGAGGTAGGTCGGGTGGGACATTCGTGCCGAGGAGACGCGTGGGCTCGTATATGAGGGCGCGTCGTCGATTCGATCGCCGTTGGCTGGCCTGGTGGGGGAGGGGTCACCCTTTACGCGAGGGGGCGTTCGGGTGGTTTTTTCCTTTTGCGGGCGGTTCTTATAAGATCACGTGCTTTCACCCATGGCGGAAGCAACTACCGGACATTACGAGCAAGAGCGGCGGCAGAAATTGGCGAAGCTGCGCGAAATGGGGGTTGATCCTTATGGGGGGCGCGTGGAGGGGCTGTTGCCGCTGGCGGAGGTGAAGGCTTCGTATAAGCCGGAGATGGGGCATGACGGGGGGCCTGCGGTTTCGGTGGCGGGGCGGATCGTGCTGAAACGCGATATGGGGAAGCTGAGCTTTATTACGTTGCGCGATGAGACGGGGGATGTTCAGGTGGGATTGGACAAGAAACGCCTGTCCGAGCGCGATTGGCAGGTGCGCGATCTGCTCGATCTGGGCGATCAGATCGTCGTGTCGGGAAAACTGGGGCAGACGAACAAGGGGGAGACGACTGTTTGGGGCGAAACGGTTTCGATTTCGTCCAAGGCGCTGCTGCCACCGCCGGCGAAGTGGGAGGGGCTGGGGGATGTGGAACTGCGGTATCGGCAGAGATACGTCGATCTGTGGGCGAACCCCGAAGTGATGCGGCTGGCGCAGACCCGCATTCGCATTATCCAGGAAATCCGGAAATTCATGACGGCCAAGGGTTTTGTCGAAGTCGAAACGCCGATGATGCAGAGCCTGGCCGGTGGGGCGGCGGCCAAGCCGTTCGTGACGCATCATAATGCGCTGGATATTCCGCTCTATTTGCGCATCGCACCGGAGCTTTATCTCAAGCGGCTGCTGGTGGGCGGATTCGGGAAAGTGTTCGAGCTGAACCGGAATTTCCGCAATGAGGGAATCAGCCCGCGGCATAATCCTGAGTTTACGATGCTTGAGGCGTATGAGGCATACGGCTCTTGGGAAACGATGGCGGACTTGATTGAAGAACTGATCACAACCGTTGCCCAGAATATTTTCGGCAAACTGCTCATCGAGCACGCCAATGGACGGAAGATCAATCTGCGCGGCCCTGGCGGCGGGTACGGATGACGGAACTTGTCAAAGAAATGACTGGTTGGGAATTCACAAAAGAATCTTTGACGAGTGCGCCTTCAGCAGTTGTCGATAAAATTGGTGATATGTACGGATCCGGCGAAAGTCGCCGTAACTACCTTCACCACCTATCGGGATTATCTCCCGCTGAGCAGCTTCAGGAAGTCTACGAAAAATTGATCGAGCCGACGCTGATCGATCCTTGTTTTGTGACGCATGTGCCGTCGGTGATTATTCCGCTGGCGCGAGAACCAGGAAGATCCGTTTTTCGCGGACGTCTACGAACTGGCCATCAACGGCGTCGAGATTTCGCCGGGGTATAGCGAGTTAAACGATCCGGACGCCCAGGCCAAGCATTTTGCGCATCAGGTTGGGATCAAGGAGGAGCAGCAGAAAGTGGATGAGGATTTTCTGAACGCTCTGAAGACCGGCATGCCGCCGGCGGGGGGATTGGGGATGGGGATCGATCGGTTGGTGATGATGCTGACGGGGGCTGAAAGCATTCGCGACGTGATTTTGTTTCCGCTTCTTAAGCCGCAGGGTTGATGTACAAGGTCCTCCTCATCACGAAGTATCTGCGCAAGCGGCGCATTGCCTGGGTTTCTTTGATTGCGGTGATGCTCTGTACGGCGATGGTGCTCGTCGTCATCAGCGTGATGGGGGGATGGCTGCGGATGTTTCGGGAGACGAGCCATGCGCTGGTGGGGGATTTGGTGGTTTACCGGCTGTCTTTGGACGGGTTTCCGCATTATCAGGACATGATCGACAAGATCGAGGCGCTGCCGGAGGTGAAGGCGGCTTCGCCGCAGATTCATACCTATGGGCTGGTGAATATCGTCGATCAGATTCGCACCGGCGTGGAAGTTGTCGGGTACGACATCAAGACGATCGGGCAGGTGAACGGATTCGTGGACAGCCTGCATCTTCAGAAATCGGAACTGCTGGCCAAAGCGGCGCAAGATGAAGAGGAAGCGAAGGGCGCGCTGCCGGAGGATGCGGCGCAGCTCGAGGCGAACGCGGCGGCGATGCGGCAGAAGGCGGGGGCGTTTCCGTCGTGGGACAAGCCGCTGTCGGCGGAGGCGTATCGGGATGCATTGCCGAATTCGAAGGCGGATGTGGCGAGTTGGCCGGGGATGATCGTGGGGACGGGGGTGATCGGTTTGCGGCCGGATGATCACGGGGTCGTGCAGCGGACGGATTTTATGTACCGAGCCTGGGTGAGGCTGACGGTTTTGAATATTTCTCAGGGGGAAGACGTGACGGCGGATAACCGCCTGATTCGGCCTTACTGGATTGTTGATGACAGCCACACGGGAGTTTTCCAGGTGGATCAGAATACGGTCTATGTGCCGTTCGATGTGCTGCAAAAAGATTTGAACATGGATGCGCAGAGCTATACGGACGCGACGACGGGGGAGAAGAAAGTGCAGCCGGCGCGGTGCGACGAAATTGAGATCAGCCTGAAGCCGGGGTTCGATCCGAATCTGGTGAAGCCGGAGGTTCAGAAGATCGTGGCGGACATGACCCGGCAGTACGACGATATGACATTCAATTACGATCCGATCGTAACCGAGACGTGGGAAGAGCGGCAGGCGGATTTCCTGTCGGCGGTCGAGCATGAAAAATCGCTGCTGGTGATTCTCTTTGCGATCATCAGTGTCGTGGCGATCTTCCTGATCTTCTGCATTTTCTTCATGATCGTGGTCGAGAAGACGCGCGACATCGGGATCATCAAGAGCGTCGGCGCGACGGGCAGCGGAGTGATGGCGATATTTCTGGGTTACGGCCTGGCGATCGGAATCGTCGGCGCCGGCGGGGGATTGCTATTGGGGTATTTGATCATTCATAACATCAATCAGTTGCACGCCTGGATGTCGGAGCATCTGGGCGTGACGGTGTGGAACGCCAAGACGTACGTTTTCGACACGATCCCGAACACCATGGATACGCGGGACGTCGTGGTGATCGTGTCCGTGGCGATTCTGTCGGCAGTCGCGGGGGCGCTGGTTCCGGCGATTCGCGCAGCGCGCATGAATCCGGTTGAAGCCTTGCGATGGGAATGAAGGAAGACGATGGCATTGCTGACGGCATCCGGGCTTCGCAAACGATATCGCATGGGCGACAGCGATCTGGAGGTGCTGCGCCGAGTCGATCTGGCCGTGCAGGCGGGCGAGTTTTTGGCGATCGAGGGGCGCAGCGGCTCGGGGAAGAGTACTTTGCTGCATATTCTGGGGGCGCTGGAATCATTCGACGAGGGGAAGGTGTGCTACGAGGACCGCGAATTCGCGGGCCTGTCGGCGTCGCAGCGCAGCGAATTGCGAAACCGCAAATTCGGATTCGTCTTCCAGTTTTATCATTTATTGCCCGAATTGAACGTGCTGGAAAACACGCTGCTGGCGCCGATGATCGAATTTTCCTGGCTGGGATTTCGATCCAGGCGAGCGGAACTGCGAAAAAAGGCCCGGGAGCTGCTGGCGGAGCTGGGAATGGAGCAGCGGCTGCGGCATAAGCCTCACCAACTCAGCGGCGGAGAACGCCAGCGGGTCGCCATTGCCAGGGCGTTGATGAATCAGCCGAGGGTTTTGTTCGCCGACGAACCGACGGGGAACCTCGATTTTGAGACCGGGAGGCAGATCATGGGCCTGCTGGAACGGTTGCACAAAAACTCGAATCAGACGATTATCATGGTCACGCACGACCGAACCCTGGCCCGCCAGGCGGATCGAGTCCTGGTTCTTAATAACGGAGTGATGGAAAAGGCGTAGAATGGGTTTCTACGCCGGGAGCAGTCCAATGTCCCGCAAAATCTGGATCGACGGCAAACTCTACGATCAGGAGCACGCCAAGATCAGCGTGTACGATCACGGCCTGCTTTACGGCGACGGCGTTTTCGAGGGAATCCGGGTTTACCAGGGCAAGATTTTTGAAGGCGATGCCCATCTGCATCGCCTGTTTGATTCGGCGAAGTCCATTCGGCTGACGCCGGCGTATTCGCGCGAGGAACTCAAAACGATCATGCAGGAAGTGGTCCGCGCCAACGGGCTGACGGATTGTTACATCCGGCTGATTCTTACCCGCGGGGTGGGATATCTCGGATTGAACCCCAGTCGGTGCTCGAACCCGAGCACCATCGTGATCGCCGATACGATCGATATCTATCCCAAGGAGACGTACGAGAAGGGGATGTCGATCATCACGGCGTCGGTGATTCGCAACCATCCGAATACAATTCCGCCGCGGGTGAAGAGCCTGAATTATCTGAACAATATTCTTGCGAAGCTCGAAGCCGCGGATGCCGGCGTTCCGGAGGCGCTGATGCTGAATCATGAAGGCAATGTCGCGGAATGCTCGGCGGACAATATTTTCATCGTGCGCGGCGGGCAATTGCAGACGCCGGGGACGGCGGACGGAATCCTTGAAGGGGTGACGCGACGGGTGATTCTCGATCTGGCGCGCAAATTGGGGATTGATTCAATCGAAAAAACACTTCAGCGATATGATTTGTATATCGCCGATGAGTGTTTCCTGACGGGCACGGCTGCCGAGGTGGTTCCGGTGACCCGGATCGACGGCAGACCGATCGCGCAGGAGCGCCAGGACCCGTTACCGGGAAACTTAAGGATGCATTTGCGCGGCATGTGCGCGGGTGAAAGGCGATCTTGGAGCAGCAAAGCGTCAATTCCATGTTACCCGCGTAATTTGACACGTTTTGCCCCTACCATTACAGTTTTGCCCCTAATGCTCTAGAACCATGGAGGCATTGATGCAGGAATATGAGACGCTGAAGCGATTGGTCGCCGAAGCTGAAGAAGACGTGAACAAGGCCATTGGGGGCAACAAGGCCGCCGGCACGCGTGTTCGCAAGAAGATGCAGGAAGTAAAGGCAGCCGCCCAGGAGGTTCGCAAGAAGATCCTGGAAGGGCGTCAGGCGGAACCTGGCGCAGGCCTGAGCGATTCACAAGTACTTCCGGGTGCAGGGTTTGCGGTGAATCCTGACGGCGGCGAGTCCCGGCTCGACTAAGCTGCCGCTCCTCAAAGGGGCGGGTTCCCTCGCGCCGGCCGAGCCGAGATTCACCCGACTGCGACACGGGTTAGTTTCGATCATCTCTCCATGCCCGCGCAAATTCTTTTCGACCTCGCCGGCATCGATCTCAATCGAATTCTGTTCGATCAGGAGGTCATTCGTCAGTTCAATCCGCAGCGCGGGGACATGGAAATGCTGGACGGCATCGTCTACGCCGACGCCGAAAAACACTTAATCATGGGATACAAAGACGTTCGTGAGGATGAATTTTGGGTTCCCGGGCACATTCCGGGGCGGCCGATTTTTCCGGGTGTGCTCATGATCGAATGCGCGGCGCAACTGGCTTCGTTCTATGCGAAGAAATATGTTGGATGGACGGGGTTCATGGGGTTTGGGGGCATTGAGCAGTGCCGGTTTCGGGCCCAGGTGACGCCGCCGAGCCGGATGTACATACTCGGGGAGCGGCTGTGGCAACGGAAAAACGTCATCTGCTGCAAGCATCAGGGGGTGGTCGACGGAAATATTGTGTTTGATATGACAATCGTCGGCGCTCGGATGTGAAAAAAAGCGAACGGATGGCCGTCCGTTGGCTTTCTGCGATTGAATCCCGCGATATCATTACCTCTAACAACGGGCATGACTTTTTCATTGCTCCAATCCGCGGGCGCGACTCCGATCGCTTGTCTTGACGTCGAAACGACGGGAGCGAGTTCGGAATTGGGCGATCGCATCGTCGAAATCGGAATCGTTCGCTACGAATACGGAAAAGTCGTCGCGGAATATCAGCAACTGATCGATCCGCGGCGGCGGATTTCGCCGGGCGCGTCGGCGATTACCGGCATCACCGATGAAATGTGCAAAGGGCAGCCGACGTTTGGCCAGGCGTGGCCAAAATGCAGGGAGATGCTTTTGGGAGCGGCTTTGCTGGGGCATAACATTCCGTTCGATCTGTCGTTTTTGATGCGTGAAGCGGCGCAGGGGGGGCGAATCTTTGCCGGAGTTTTGCCGCCTTCCGATTCTGGACACGGTTCGGATCGCCCGGCGGCGATTTGGGCGCGGGGGAAACAGCCTGGGCAAGCTGGCGCGGCGGCTGGAGTACGAGCCGCCGATCGCGCATCGCGCTCTGGCCAACGCGCAGACGACGGGGATTATTTTTGACAAGCTGCTGGAGCCGGTCGGGGGATGGAATGTCGCGATGTGCGATCTGCTGATCGAGCAGGGGGGGCCGGTTTCGTGGCCGTCGGCCGGCGCGGGCGGGAATCCGCTGCCGGTGGAATTGGAAGAGGCGATGGAATCGCGTCGTCCGGTGATGATGGAATACGTGGACGCGTCGAATCGGCGCTCGCAGCGCGTGATCGAGCCGCTGCAGATTCGGCGGTTTGACGACGAGCTGGTTTTAATTGCGTTTTGCCGGCTTCGGAAGGATCGCCGCAACTTCAAGATTCAGCGCATCGTGAGTCTTTCCCGAATCGAGTCGGCTGACGGCGCGGTGGCGGCGGACGTGACGTAAAAGAGAAACGCTTTGTTCGCGGCGGGCGGCTGGCAAGTCTGGGCCACCCCCGTATGATGGGTGCATGGCCGTCGGTTTTGTCGAAAAGGTGGGGCGAAACACCAACAACGCGCTCGCGTCGTTTGGGGATTTCTGCACGTTCGCGTTCAGGACCTTTGCGTGGCTGTTTCAGGGGGGCCTGAGATGGCGCAATCTCCGGCTGCTTCTGCCGCAAATGTACGAAGTCGGGGCTCGCTCGGTGCCGGTCGTGGCGGTCACCGGCGCGTTCATCGGCATGGTCATGGCCGTGGAAACCTATACGCAGTTCAAATCCATCGGGCAGGAAGATCGGCTTGGCAGCGTGATCATCCTGTCGGTCGTCAAGCAAATTGGGCCGGTGCTTGCGTCGGTGATGCTGGCCGGCCGCATCGGCGGGGCGCTGACGGCGGAACTGGGGACCATGAATGTGACGGAGCAGCTCGATGCCCTGCGCGTCATGGGGGCCGACCCGATTCGATTTCTGGTGGTTCCGCGCTTTATCGCGTGCGTCATCCTGACGCCGATGCTGACGATTTACAGCGATATCACGGGAATCGCCGGGGGTTGGTTTATCGCGGTGAAGGTTCTGGGCGTGCCGAGCGGACCGTTCTGGCATTACGCCCAGCTTGGGGTGGAAATGTGGCAGGTGAACGAGGGGATCATCAAGTCGTTCTTCTTCGGGGCGGCGATCGCGCTGATCGCCTGTTACAAGGGGTTCACCTGCGGAGCGGGCGCCAGCGGCGTGGGGCGCGCCTGCACGGAAAGCTTCGTGGCCAGTTTCATCTGCATCATCATCATGAATTTCTTCTTTGCCCAATTGGCACACGACTGGTACGAAGCGATCTACGGAATGCGCAGCGTTTTCGGCTGATTCTCATGGCGCTCATCGAACTACGAAACGTATACAAGCGCTTCGGCTGGCTGGTCGTGCTGAACGGCGTCAGCCTGAACATCGAGAAGGGGCAATCGCTCGTCGTCATCGGAGCCAGCGGCAGCGGAAAAAGCGTGCTGCTCAAGCACATCGTCGGGTTGCTCAAGCCGGACGCGGGCCAGGTGTATTTCGACGGGCAGCGGATCGACAACCTTAACGAGCGGCAGCTTAACGAAGTGCGCAAGCATTTCGGGTTTCTATTCCAGATGGGGGCGCTGTTCGATTCGGAAACGGTTGCCAACAACATCGCCTTTCCGCTGGTGGAACACACGCGCAAATCGCCGGAGGAGATCGCCCAGATCGTGAAGCAGAAATTGACCATGGTGGGGCTTCCCGACGCCGGTCCGAAAATGCCCGCCGAGCTTTCCGGCGGGCAGCGCAAGCGCGTGGCGCTGGCGCGGGCGATTGCCCTGGAGCCGGAGGTGATTCTTTACGACGAGCCGACGACCGGGCTCGACCCGATCCGCTCGGATGTGATCAATGAACTGATCATCCGATTGCAGAGGCAGCTTGCGGTGACGAGCGTGGTCGTCACCCACGACATGCACAGCGCCTTCAAGGTGGGGGACCGCATCGTGATGCTGCACGAGGGGAAGCTGATTTTCGACGGCACGCCGGAAAAAATGAAAGCGTCGAGCGATCCCATCGTGCGGCGATTCATCACGGGCGAGGCGGGGGAAAAGGAATTGGAGGGTCTGTCGCTTTTCGATCCGGAGGGCGTTTGCGAAAAATGATCGGCGCAATCGCAATCACGTGCTGTTCGGGATATTCTTTTTAGAGCGGCTCTCGGGAGGCTCGTATGTCCTCATATCGCCGAAACCTCATCGTCGGAAGCACCGTTCTGGTGGCGACGTGTCTGTTCATGTGGATGGCGCTGAAATTTTCGGGTCGGACGGCGGAGCTCTTCGCGCCGCCGCAGATTTCGATCCATTTCACCAGCACGCGCGCCGACGGGCTGAGCCAGGGGTCGCCGGTTTATTTTCTTGGCGTGGATGTGGGCCGCGTGACGAATCTGGTCCGCCGCGCGGACAATTCCGGAGTTGACATCGACGCGCAGGTGGATCGCAGCCCGCCGCTGCCGGCGAATCTGTCGGCGTCCATTTCGTCGTCGAGCGCCATCAGCGGCGGCACCTATCTCAGTCTGGATCTCGTCGGCAATCATCCCGAGGGTGAGTTGAAGTCCGGGGCGACGCTGCCGGCGGCCTATGTGGGGTTGGAGCTTCGCTTGCTACCGCCCGAGGTGACCAAAGCCGCCACGCAGATCGGGGAGATGAGCGATGAAATCCGCAAGACCATGAAGCAGTTCCGCGAGTCGGGGGCGGTCGATCATTTGAATCAGACGCTGACGCAGTTATCCGACGAAACGGCCAAGCTGCAAACGCTTACCGACAGCGTGGAACAGAATTCGCAGTCGCTGAGCAAACAGCTCGGAGACCGCCTGACGCAAATCGCCGGGGTTTTGAACAATCTGCAAAACATCTCGGCCAAGGTGGATCAGGGGAAGGGGACGGCGGGGTTGTTCGTCAACGATCCCCGGCTGTATGAGGCGATGGCGGATTGCGTGAATCAGTTGGACGCCACGGCGGCGGATTTGCATCGGCTGGTGGATCAATGGGAGCAAGAAGGGGTATCGCTAAAGCTCAAATGACGAATGACGAATGATAAATGTGCGCCAGCATCCGCCGCGGCGGGACGAATCAATGACCGAATGTTCGAACATTGGTACATTCGAGCATTGATTCGTCCCGCCGCGGCGGATGCTGGCGCACATTTATCATTCGTCATTCGTCACTTCACTAGATGGGGCTTCGCCTTTTCCACGACGGCGTCGAACGCGGCTGGGTCGGCGATGGCCAGTTCGCTCAGCATCTTGCGATTGAGTTCGATTCCGGCCGCGACGAGGGCGGGGATGAAACGGTTGTAACTGATTCCGCGAAGACGCAGCGCGGCGCCCAGGCGGGTGATCCAGAGGGAGCGGAAATGGCGTTTCCGCTGGCGGCGGTCGCGATAGGCGTAGACGCCGGCCTTGCGGACGAATTCGAGGGCGGGGCGGTAGAGCGTTCCCGAGGCGGCTCGGAAACCCTTGGCGGCCTTGAGGACGCGTTTTCGTTTGCGGGCGTGGGTGGCGCCGCCGGTGGATCGGGGCATGTTAAGACTTCCTCTCTGAGGCCGATTCCGCCAGTTCTCGCTCGTGCCGAACTTTGCCGGGGTGCAGGCCGCCGACACCCATGAGTTTTCGCATGTTTCGGGCGTGGCCTTCGAACAGGATTTCGGGTTGGCGGAGCTTTCGCCGCCTGGAAGCGGGGCGCGAACTCATGAGATGGGAGGTGAACCCGTGATGGCGTTTCAGCTTCCCGGTCTTGGTCAGACGCATCCGCTTGGCGACACTTTTATTGGGCTTGAACTTATACGCCATGGGTAATCCTTGGAAATTCGGACAAACACCCTTCCAGAAGCGAAGGGGCGGGAAATATAGCAGAGCGGGCGGGAACTGTCCAACATGCGAGAAAGCCAACGGATGGTCCATCGACGAACTCGGGACGGGCCATCCGGTGGCTTTTTTTTGCTGGAAATAGCGGCTTACCGGGCCGCGGCCTGCGCTGCGGGGGCTGCTGCTGCCGCTGCTGCCGCGGCGGCTGGGGCTGGTGCGGCGGCCGCCGGGCGGGTGGGGATGTTCATGCCGCTGCCGGCGGAGAACGCCGGCGCTTTGCCCGCGGGCACCGGCTGCTTGGCGCCGGCGGGCTTGTGCTCGGGCTGGAGCACCAGGGTCATGCGGCGGCCTTCCATCTTCGTGTCCCGCTCGATTTTGCTGTATTGCCAGAGTTCCGTCTTCACCTTGTTGAAAAGATCGCGGCCCAGATCGAGGTGGGCCATTTCGCGGCCTTTGAATTGCAGCGTGAATTGAACCTTGTTCCCCTCTTTGAGGAAATCGCGGGCCCGATTGATTTTGATCATCAGATCGTGGTCGCCGATCTTGACGGTTTTGATTTTCAGCTCTTTAAGCTGCCCGGCGCGGGCCCCGGCGCGGGATTTGTCTTCTTTTTTCTGTTGCTGGTAGCGCCACTTGCCATAGTCCATGATTTTGCAGACTGGCGGGCGTGCGGTGGGGGCGACTTCGACGAGGTCCAGGCCGGCTTCGCGCGCGAGCGCATCGCTTCGGCGGTGGAAGTGGGTCCAACTTTTTCGTCTAGAGCGTTGATCAGGAAAATCGGCGAAATGCGGATCTGTTCATTGTGACGGAAATTCGTAGTAATAACCTTACCTCCAAAAAAAACACGCCACGGACATTCGCGAGGGACACGGCCTCAGAAGGAGTTACCCCTGACGCCCGGCAGTGTCACTCGTGAAACATCTGTGGCTACCGACCATTCCCTGCAAAGCCCGGCCGAACGCCGGTCGGGCCGAAACATATTCGAACTATAAACAATTATCGGCCGGTAGGGCTGGTTTTTCAAGGGAAAAAACATGTATTACAAGGGCGAATCGTTTTCGAGCCCGAAATTTAGCATTTGCGCGTCGTCAGGAGCCTAATGCGAGGTGCCGCGGGCGGCTATTTCGGCTTTGCAGTGTGAGATGAAATCCTCGATGGAGATGGCGCCTTCATCCACGCCGGCGCGGGTTCTAACGGCGACGGTGCGGTTTTCGGCCTCTTTTTGGCCGACGATCAGGAGATAGGGGATTTTCTGCATGGCGGCGTCGCGAATCTTAGCGCCGATTTTATCGGCATTGAGATTTCCCTCGACGCGCAGGCCGGCGGCTTTTAGCGCATTAATCACTTCCCCCGCATATGCGTTGAACTTTTCGCTGATGGAAAGAACGGTTGCCTGCACGGGGGCGAGCCAGAGGGGGAAAGCGCCGGCGTGGTGCTCGATGAGAATCCCCAGGAACCGCTCCATGCTGCCGACGATGGCGCGGTGGAGCATGAAGGGGACGTGCTCGGCGTTGTCCTCGCCGACGTAGCGAGCGCCGAGCCGCTCGGGCATGTTGCCATCGACCTGAATGGTTCCGAGTTGCCACATGCGGCCCAGGGCATCGGAAATCTGGAATTCCAGCTTGGGGCCGTAGAAGGCGCCTTCGCCGGGGTTGACGTCGTACTGCATGTTCATGTGAATGAGGGCATCGGCAAGGGCTTTTTCGGTTTTGTCCCACATGGCGTCGGTTCCGAGTCGCTTGGCCGGGCGCGTGGAGAGCTTGGTAATGACCTTTTCGAAGCCGAAATCTTTGTAAACCTGCTGAAGGATGCGCACGAAATCCCTGACTTCCGATTCGATCTGATCCTCGGTGCAGAAGATGTGGGCGTCGTCCTGGGTGAAGGCGCGGACGCGCATGATGCCGTGAAGGGTGCCGCCGGGTTCGTTGCGATGGCAGGCGCCGAATTCGCTCATCCGCAGAGGCAGGTCGCGATAGCTTTTGGTCCCCTGGTTAAAAATCAGAATATGGCACGGGCAATTCATCGGCTTGATCGCAAACGTGCGTTTTTCGCTTTCGGTGACGAACATCATTTCTGAGAATTTTTCCCAGTGCCCGCTCTTTTCCCAAAGCGAGCGATCCAGAAGCTGCGGCGTGCGGACTTCGATGTAGCCGTTGCGGCGGATGGTCTGGCGGATGTAATCCTCGACGATGCGCCACAGCGTCCACCCCTTGTCGTGCCAGAAAACGCTGCCGGGGGCTTCTTCCTGCTGGTGGAAGAGATCGAGCTGCTTGCCGAGGACGCGGTGGTCGCGCTTTTTCGCTTCTTCCAGAAGGTGCAGGTGAGTTTCCAGTTCCTTTTTGTCGAAAAAGGCGGTGCCATAAATGCGCGTGAGCTGCTCGCGATTGCTGTCCCCGCGCGAGTACGCGCCGGCGACGCTCATTAATTTGAAGGCTTTGATTTTTCCGGTGGCTGGGATGTGCGGGCCGCGGCATAGGTCTGTGAAATCCCCCTGGCGATAAATGGAAACGGTTTTTTCCCCGGCCTTTTGCAACTCGTCGATAATCTCGTCCTTGAACCGCTGGTTCTCCTTGTGGAGCAGTTCCTTGGCGGTTTGGGGCGTCACGTCCTCGCGCGAAAAGGCGAGATTCTGGGCGACGATCTTCTCCATCTCTTTTTCGATCTTCGGCAGTTCGTCGACCGAAAAGCCGGGCGGGAGTTCGAAGTCATAGAAGAAACCATTGTCGATGACCGGGCCGATGGTGTACTGGACTTTGTCCCCGTAAAGGTGGCGCAGCGCCTGGGCGAGCACGTGGGCGGTGCTGTGGCGCATGATGTAAAGGCCGTCCGGATCTTTTTCCGTGATGATGGAGACGTCGTGGGAGCCGGCGAGTTTGCTGGAGAGATCGACGAGCTTGCCATCGACTTTCCCGGCGATGGCGGCCCTGGCCAGGCCCTTGCCGATCGACTCGGCCAGTTGCATGACGCTGGAGCCGTCGGGGAGTTCCTTAATATTGCCGTCGGGAAGCTTAATCGCGGCCATGGTCCTGCGCACTATAATCGAAACATGGCAAATTCAAACGCCCCCATCGACCCGCAGGTTCGCATCGGGCACGTTCATCTGAAAGTGGCGGATTTGGAGCGATCGCTGCGGTTTTATCGCGACGTCCTGGGGCTGCAGGTGACGCAGAAAATGGGAAACTCCGCGGCGTTTCTTTCGGCCGGCGGATACCACCATCACATCGGGTTGAAAACGTGGGAAAGCAAGGACGGAACGCCGCCGCCGGCGGGATCAACCGGGCTATATCACGTCGCGATTCTCTATCCGACCAGGGCGAAACTGGCCGATGCATTGCGAAGATTGATCGCCGCGAAGATTCCCCTCGAAGGGGCGGCGGATCACGGCGTCAGCGAGGCGCTTTACCTCCGCGACCCGGATCAAAACGGCGTGGAGCTTTATTGGGATCGGCCCAGGGGGGAATGGCCGCGGACGCCGGAGGGGGAATTGGCGATGGTGACGGAGCCGCTGGATTTGAATGAACTGCTGAAGGATGCGGAACCGGCTTAAGCCAGGCCAAAGCGATGTCTGGAAGTTTTGGTGTACAATAGGTTATCGATGGATGATCTGGCCGCACAACTTGCCAAACGGGATCGGTTCCGCCGGAAGCTTTCGCAGAATAAGTCCCCTGCCGAGCGAATGCTGAACATGGCGGCGCTCCAGGAACAAATGTGGGCGACTTTGCGGCGATCGCCGGAGGGGTACGCGCATTTCCTGCGCCCGCAATTTCAAGGCGCGCACGATTCCTGTCCAGGTCGCGAACCAGTTCACCGAATCAGCGAAATCCCAAACCGGATGATCGAACTGCTTTGGTTGTACGTGAGCAGTGAATCGCCGTAGCCGACGAAGTATTGAACATCGAGGCAGAGATCCAGGCCGCTTCTTTCCAGCAGGGGCAGATTGGAAACCGGGCAGGTCAGATCGAGCTGGAGGCTTCCGCGATTGAAGCCGCTGCCGACGCGGCCGAGGGCGGCCAGTTGGACGCCGTTGTGCTGCCCGAATACCGCGCGCAGGTCGCAATAGCCGCGATATTTCTCGATATCGGGGTTGTCGGAGATGTCGCCCAGATAGCAATAAAACCGCGGCTCCAGTTTCAGGAAGTAGGGGGTGTCGGCTCCGATCGTGGCCGAGGGCTGAATGAAGGCGATATTCATTCCGCGGTGATTCGGCTCCATCTGTCCGTTGGATTCGTGTCCCACGCCGACCAGGAAATCCTTCGTGAAAATCTTTGGCCACAGCGGGGGCGGGTCCTCGAACTGGTAGAACAATTCCGGGCGATAACTGCTGTCGTAAAAAAAGGGTTCGTCGGGATTACTGGTATCCCACAGCGACGTCTGCGAATAGCCGAAATTCAAATCCGAGAGATACCAATCATTTTGGGTGGGGCCCTGATAGTCGGGATTCACAAATCGGTATCTGATGCTGAACTGAAATTTGACGTTCGGCGATTGAGCCCCTCCGACAAAATACATGGGTTCATAAGCCGCGAAGTGCTTGATGAACTGGTTGAGTTCGTCCTGATCCGGATTAGCCGTGGGGCGGCTGGTGTCCGATTGCGTGGTGGCCGGTCCGAGCAAATCCATACTCAATGGCTGGGCATTTTCGAAGGGCGCGTCGTCCGAGTCCGCCAATAATCGACCATCGATCGCCAGAAGGAAAAATGGGAGCAAAGCCCAGGAGTACCGGGATCCGTGGGCGTTATTCGTGCAGTTCATGGTCAGAGTTTTAAACCACGGATTTCGCGGATGACACGGATAAAATGTTTTTTGTTCGGCGCTGGGCGTTCATCGGCTCGTTCAAACCCAACCCAGGGATCGCTCCAGGGCTTTGTGCCAGCCTGCGATTCGCTTGTCTCTTTCTTCCTTGCTCATGGCTGGTTGCCAGGTGTGATCTTGTTGCCAGTGGCGGCGAAGTTCAGTCCAGTCGGACCAGAAACCGACCGCCAGGCCGGCGGCGTAGGCGGCGCCGAGGGCTGTGGTTTCTCGAATTTTACTTCGGGTGACGGGGATGCCGAGGATGTCGGATTGGAATTGCATGAGGATCGCGTTGCCGGTCATGCCGCCGTCGACTTTCATGTGGGTGATGGTTTTTTCGGAATCGCGGGACATGGCGTCGGCGACGTCGCGGGTTTGATAGGCGACGGCTTCCAGGACGGCGCGGGCGAGGTGATGTTTATTCGCGTAAGCGGTGAGGCCGGCGATGAGGCCTCGGGCGTCGGAGGCGCCAGTAGGGGGCGAAGAGGCCGGAGAAGGCGGGCACGATGTAGACGCCGCCGCTGTCGGAATCGCCGGCGGCGAGGGTTTCGATCTCGGCGGCACTCTGGATCATGCCGAGTTTGTCGCGCATCCATTGGACGAGGGAGCCGGCGACGGCGACGGAGCCTTCGAGGGCGTATTGGGCGGGCTCGCCGGATTTTTGATAGGCGACCGTGGTGAGCAATCCGCTTTTGCTTTGAACGGGCGAGGTCCCCGTGTTCAAAAGCAAAAAGCAGCCGGTGCCGTAGGTGTTTTTGGATTCGCCGGGGTCGAAGCAGCATTGGCCGACGAGGGCGGCCTGTTGATCGCCGAGGTTTCCGCAGATAGGGACTCGCGCCCCCAGCGGTCCGTCGGGGAGGGTTGTGCCCCAGCCTTGCGGGTCGATGCTGGACGTGATCGCGGGGAGCATTTTTTCCTCGACGCCCATGATTTCGATCATCCGGCGATCCCATTGGAGGGTTTTGAGATCGAGGAGCAGGGTGCGCGAGGCGTTGGTGACGTCCGTGACGTGTCGGCCGCCGGATTTTCCGCCGGTGAGATTCCAGATGAGCCAGGAGTCGATGGTGCCGAAGAGGGCGTCTCCCTTTTTGGCCGCGGCGCGGGCATTAGGGACGTTGTCGAGAATCCATTTCAGCTTCGGCGCGGAAAAATAAGTTGCCAGGGGGAGGCCGGTGACGGGGCGGAAGCGATCGATGCCGGCGTCCTTGGCAAGATCGTCGCACATTGGTTTGGTGCGCGTGTCCTGCCAGACGATGGCGTTGCAGAGGGGCAGGCCGGTGTTGCGATCCCAAACAATTGTGGTTTCGCGCTGGTTGGTGATTCCCAGTGCGGCGATCTCGCCGGGTTTGGCGCCGGCGGTGGCGATGGCCTGGGCGACGAGTTTTTGCGTGGCGTGCCAGATTTCGATTGGGTCGTGCTCGACCCAGCCGCTTCTGGGGAAGATTTGCCGGTGTTCCTGCTGCGCGGTGGCGACGGGGCCGATCTGGTTAAAAATGATGCAGCGTGTGCTGGCGGTTCCCTGGTCGATTGCCGCGACGAATCGGGCCATGGCGGGATTATACCGGAGGCACGATGGCCCGCCCGCTCCAGGCCCGCCACCAGCGGGTCGCCAGCGTGGCCGCCGCGATGGCCGCGAAGACCAATAGTCCCACGGCGAATTTCGTCTGGTCGGAATACCAGACCGAGAAATCGGAAGTCAGCGGCACATTTCGCAGCAAAAGCACGGCCCAGAGGCTCGCCAGTGCGGCCACCAATCCGTACCGGACCAAAAGCAGCAGCATGAGTCCGGATACGATCAGCGATTCCACGATTTGCGGCGCGACCAGATCTTCCCATTGAATCCACAGACAGCCGACGAGCAGGATGAACGCCGCGCCGGCGGCCCATCTCCGCCGCAGGATCAGTTGCAGGAGCACCAGCAGGAGCAGATAGAGCAGTCCCATGTAAAGGGAAACCAATAGCGACCAGACCGCCATCGCCAGGCCGCTGTTGCGGGCGAGAAATTTCATCTGGTTGGTCATATTGGGAACGGAGGCGGCGTGGCCCATCCACATGGGTATCAGATTTCCCATGTCGATCAGGAGAACGATCGCCGAGGCGACCGCCAAACCGATGAGGACATGGGACGCCAGAAGGGGATCATTGAATTGATTGTTCAGCAGACGATTCCAGGAGATGACGGTTTCGGGCCAGATTCGGCGCACGTACGGCTCCAGCGCACAGATAGAAGAGCCAGACGATACCCGCGGGGACGAGGATGAAACCGAGGACGCGATAGAACATCGCGATTTCCACGGAAAGCTGCGGCACATGGCTGGAGGCGAGGAGCCAGACCAGAATTCCCAGGAGCAGGAATGCGGCGGAAAGTTTGTGGGCGGCGGACGAGTCGCCGCGCCCGATGCGGAGATTGTGCCACGCCAGAAGGACGCCCAGGAGCGTGACGAGCAGAATTCCGACCTGGAAGCCGACGTTTCCGCGGCGAGCGCCCAGGACCGGCGGCAGGCCGGCGCGTTCGGCGTCCTGCTGCCAGGGCTCGAAGACGCTGAAGAAGACGCAGCGGCCGCTCAGGGCGGCGGCCTCGACGATCACATTGGATTTTGCGTCTTCGGGATAGTGCCCGCTCCAGGCGAAGCGAGAATCGGCATACATGGGCGGCGCCCAGGCCGGGGCGGCGGGGGAAAAATCGGAGAAATTCAAACCGGCGAGTTTGAATAGCGCGCTGAAGTCGGGGGCGGACTGAGTGTCGCCGCTGCCGGATTCTCCGATATCGGGCAGGATTTCCAGGCGGCGCAAGCGGCCCTGGGCATCGAGTTCAACCGTGCGCATTCCGGGTACGGCGCGGGCGGGTTCGTCGAGGGTCACGACGCCGATGTCGTCGCGGGAAACCATCGGCTGCGGACTTTGGCGAAACCAATAGAGGACCACGCCGGAGCGCGGAGAGGCGATCCGGTCCCAGCGGTCGGGCATATCGTCGTGCTCGACGATCCAGTTGAGGAGTTCGGAATCGAGGCCGAATCCCTGCGCCTGGCCGACCATGGGTTGGGTCAGGCCGACATCCGCCAGAGCATCGCGGGCCTTCTCCTGTAACACCGCCGGCGGCTCGACGAGGCCCATTCGGGGCAGCAGACTCGCGGAATTGGACAGCAAGGCGGCGACGACCAGGCCGGCAAGTGTGAGGATCAGCAGGATCAGCGCCCGCGAGCATTTCATTTCGACGTTTCCGCCGGCGGCGGCGACCATTTCAGGGGTGGGGGTTTCGCCGGCGGCAAGCGCCGCGGCGAGGGGGTCGCCGCCGGGAAGCGCGGCGGCGACCGCCAGGGCGCTGGAGGGGCGGCGTGCGGGGTCTTTTTCCAGGCAGCGCAGGATCACGCGCTCGACGATCGGGTCGAGGTCCGCGATGAAAGTGGATGGTTGCGTGGGGAACGTTTTCTCGTGCAGCTTTGCGTATTCGAGAACGGAATTGGCGCTGAAAACCTGACGGCCCGTGAAGAGTTCGTAGAGGACCAGACCCAGGGAATAAATATCGCTGCGAATGGTGGACTGATGCGACGTGAATTGCTCGGGGGCCATATAAGCGGGGGTTCCGGCTGCTGAGTTTGCCGATGCATCGCCGGCGGGGGTTGAGATGCCGAAATCGGTGATGCGCACCTGGCCGCGCCCGTCGATCATGACATTGGCGGGTTTCAGATCGCGATGCAGGACGCCCCGATCATGCGCGGCGGCGAGTCCGGCGCAGAGCTGCCGGGCGATTTGAAGGGCCTTGTCGCCGGGCAGTCTTCCGATGCGGCGCAGCAGGGAGGAGAGATCCTCCCCGTCGACGAATTCCATGGTGATGAACTGTTCCCCGTCGACGGCGCCGAGATCAAAAATACGGCAGACATTCGGATGCGTCACTTGGCGGCTCATGCGCACTTCGTTGTGAAATCGCTCCAGCCAGTCCGGATCGTTGGCGAATCCTCGCGGCAGAAATTTCAGGGCGACGACTTGTTCGAGGGTCATGTCGTCAGCCCGGTAAACCTCCCCCATGCCTCCGATGCCGAGCAGGCTGACGATGCGATAGCGCTGATCGATGACCGTGCCGGGGGCGAAGCGGGATTTGATCGTCGATCGGGCGTCGCCGCTGGACAGAGGGCCGACGGCGTCGACCTCGGTGTTCATGGTCACAGGGGATTTGGAAATTTCGTCGGCGCGGCGATGCGATTCCAGGAGCGAGCGAACCTCGGCGGCAAGTTCCTCATCCTCCCCGCAAAGCTCGGTGACGGCGCGGTCCTGATCCTCGGGCGAGCGGGAGCACACCATCAGGAAAATCTCTTTGACCTGTTTGTATTGCTCGGAGTCCATCGGGTGTTGGATCTGATTCTAGCCTAGCGGCTCAATTCGCGCAGGAGCCAGGCGCGGGCCATGGTCCAATCCCCTTCAACGGTGCGGGTGGAAACCTTGAGTTGCTCGGCGACTTCCTTGACGCTGAGCCCGCCGAAAAACCGCATCTCGACGACCTGCGCCTGACGGGGATCGAGCTTGGCGAGCCTTTCCAGAGCTTCGTCGAGGGCCAGAATCTCCTCGTCCCTTTGGGGAGCCAGGGCCACCGCGTCGTCCAGGGTGACGCGAGCCGCGCCGCCGCCGCGTTTGCGGCGTTTGTGCTGGCGGGCGTGATCGACCAGTATGCGGCGAATGATCTGAGCGCCGATGGCGAAGAAATGGGTTCGCCCCTGCCATTGGACGCGGGTCTGGTCGATGAGCTTGAGATAGGCTTCGTGAACGAGAGCCGTCGGCTGGAGGGTGTGATTGGGGCGCTCGCTGCGCAGATGTTGCGCGGCCAGGGCGCGCAGTTCATCATAGACCAGGGGCATGAGTTTTTGCGCGGCGGCGGGGTCGCCGTCGTGGACGCCGGCCAGAAGCTTCGTGATCTGTTTGGAAGTTTCCGCCGCCATTCACTTGCCGATTTAAGAATATCAAACCGTCTGCGGCTGGTGCGATTTTTCCTCGCTGTACGTCACCGCCGCGGCACAGAATCCCATGAAAAGTGGAGAGGGCCGCAGGGGCCGGCTGGTCAGTTCCGGATGCGCCTGAGTCCCGACGAAAT
The DNA here is from genome assembly GCA_963844715.1 of uncultured Phycisphaerales bacterium. GTDB lineage: Bacteria > Planctomycetota > Phycisphaerae > Tepidisphaerales > Tepidisphaeraceae > UBA1161. The sequence goes on from CAWJPJ010000008.1 coordinate 620,151, forward strand.
ACGGATGCATCTCCTGCGGCAATTCGAGGATCTGCATGATCGGCTGTTTGGGGTGCTTGCCGCTGAAGATCATGCCGTGCTCTTCGAGGGTGGGGACGTATTTGGGGTCGACTTCGTAGCGATGCCGGAAACGCAGGCGGATGGTCTTGGCGTTGTTGAACAGCTTCGCGGCGAGGGTGTCGGGTTTGAGTTCGACGTCTTTGCCGCCGAGTCGCATGTTTCCGCCCAGACCTTCGATTTTTTTTTGCTCCGGCAGGATGTCGATCACGGGTTGCTTGCAGGATTTTGTCGAATTCGGTGCTGTTGGCCCCTTCGATTCCGCAGGCGTTGCGGGCAAATTCGATCACCGCCATCTGGAAGCCGAGACACAGGCCGAGATAGGGCATTTTGTTTTCGCGAGCGTAGCGGATGCACTCGATTTTGCCCTCGGTGCCGCGGACGCCAAAGCCGCCGGGAACGATGATTCCGTGACAGTCGGCCAGTTTCTTGGCGACATTGCTGGCGTCAATGGCTGTGGTGTCGATCCAGTTGAAGTTGACGTTGATCCCCAGATGCACGCCGCAATGCTCGGCGGATTTGATGATGGACGCGTAGGCATCGCGAAGAGACGTGTATTTTCCGGTGACGGCGATGGTGATCTCTTTCCTCGCCTTTCCGATGCGGTCGACAAACCATCGCCAGTTGAGGCGGGCCTGATCTTCCTTGGTCTGATCGACGCGATCGTGAAGGTTCAGGAGGGTCAGGACTTCGCGATCCATCCCGGCGTTGCGCAAGGCCTCGGGAATCGTGTAGATGCTGTCGACATCGTGCATGGTCACGACGCGCTTCATCGGCACGTTGGTGTACATCGAAATCTTTTCGCGGACTTTTTCCTTGACGGGATTCGAAGCGCGGCAGGCGATGATGTGGGGCATGATGCCGACTTCCATCAAGCGCTTGATCCCGAGTTGCGCGGCCTTCGATTTCTGCTCGCCGAGAGCCCCGGGTTCCAGCACATAGGTGAGCACGACGAAGACAACCGAGTTCTCCCCCTCTTCATAAGCCAATTGGCGGCAGGCTTCGAGATATGCCTGGTTCTCAAAGTCGCCGACGGTGCCGCCGACTTCGACGAAGACGACGTCGGCATTGGATTTGGCGGCCAGTTCGCGCAGCCGCAGTTTCACTTCGCCGGTGACGTGGGGGATGAACTGCACATCGCGGCCGAGGTAAGCGCCATCGCGCTCTTTCTTGAGCACGGCCGAGAGGATCTGGCCGTTGGTCGTGAAATTCGCGGCGGAGAGGTCCTGATCGAGGAGCCGTTCATAGGTGCCCAGATCCATGTCGGTTTCCATGCCGTCGTCGAGGACGAAAACTTCGCCATGGCGATAGGGGTTGAGGGTCCCGCTGTCGATGTTGTAGTACCCCTCCATCTTGATCGGGGCGACGCGCAGGCCCTTGTCTTGCAGGAGCTTGGCGAGGGAGGACGAGAAGATTCCCTTCCCCAGCCCGCTCATGACGGTCCCGACGACGACCACGTATTTATGGTGGCCCTTGCGGTACCCTTCGGGCATCGGCGTATAAAACTCCGTCTCCTCGGTCGATTGCCCGATCTTGTAAAGTAATTCTTCGTTGCTCATTGGTTTTAATAGTTGCCAGTTGCTAGTTGTTGGTTGCTAGTGAAGAAGCCCACTAGCAACCAACAACTAGCAACTGGCAACTTCCTTATATCTTTTTGTAAATTCCTGGTACTGCTCCAATGTATCAATTCCATGTACGGCTCTTCGCGTGCGGATCACGTGGATCGATCTCCCGTGCTCCAGCACGCGCAGCTGCTCCAATTTTTCGCTCATTTCCAGGGCGGTCGGGCGCCAGGAGGCGAATTCGAGCAGGAATTCGCGCTGATAGGCGTAAATGCCCTGATGTAAATAATACGCCGCCTGGGACCGGTTCGTCGAATCACGCAAAAAGGGGATCGGCGACCGCGAGAAGTAGAGGGCCCGGCCGTCCAGATCAAAGACGACCTTGACCAGGTTCGGGTCTGCCGGGTCGGCATTGGCGGGAAAGGGCGTGGCGGCAGTGGCCATGTCGTCGTCGCTCGATTCGAGGCGGCGGACGAGCTGATCGATCGTGTTGGGATCGATCTCCGGCTCATCGCCCTGTACGTTCACGATAATTTCATCCGAAAGCCCGCGCGCCACTTCCGCGACTCGATCCGTCCCGCTGGCGTGATCGTCGCGGGTCATCACGCAGCGCGTTCCAAAAGGGCGAAGCGCCTCGACGACGCGCGCGTCGTCCGTGGCCACGATCACTTCGCGCACGCCCTGGCTTTGGCGGGCTCGGTCCACGACGTGCTGGACCAGAGGCTTGCCGGTTTCACTGGCGATAATTTTCCCGGGAAAACGTGTGGACCCAAACCGCGCAGGAATGATCGCTACCGCAGCCAAAGTCGATCCTCAAAATGCATGTCCGGGTCAACTCAGAACTGCAGGGCGAAGATACGGGAAGGGGGGTGGGGCGTCAAGAAATCGTTAGGGTTGGCGTCAGGATGCTCAGAAAACGCGGGTGGGGGCGATCTATACGGATCCGAGTTTACATTAGCGCTCCTTCTGCTCCCTCCCTCGGTACTCCGGGGGAGGGTTGGGGGAGGGGGGCGAGCGCGATTCCGGTGGGATCCATGTTAGTGGCGTTATAATAGGGAAATGACATTAGCGGCCGTCTTTCAGGACGCGGTCGATTTTCTTTATCCAAGACGTTGCGCATCTTGCTCGGGGACCGGCGACGATGCGCACTTCTGCGCGGAATGTGCGGGGCAGTTGGAATCCTCGGCCAACATCAACTGCTGCCCGCGATGCGCCATGCCGATCCCGGAAGGGGCGGCGTGCGGGTATTGCGAGGGGGGCGGAGTTTATCCATTTGAGTCAATTGTCGCGGCCGGGCTCTTCCGCCATCGGATGCGTAATCTGGTTCACCAGATGAAGTACCATCATCGTTGGCCGGTGGCGGAGATTCTGGCGGATTGGATGCTGGGCAATCCGCGGATCGCTTCGGTGGTGGGGCAAACGGATTGTCTGGTGCCGATCCCCTTGCACTTTTCCAGGCAGATTGCCCGGGGTTACAACCAGGCGGAAGCGCTGGCGCGCCAGCTTGGAAGGCAAACGGGGGTTCCCGTGATCCGCCCGATTGTGCGGTTGCGCAACACGCCGCCGCAGGCGAACATCCGCGCCCGGCATGATCGCGACGCGAACGTTCATCAGGCGTTTGGACTGGTCGCCCCGGCGAAGATTCGGGGAAAGCGGGTTACGCTGGTGGATGACGTGATGACCACCGGCGCAACCCTTGGAGCCGCCGCCCGGGCGATTTTGCCGGCTGATCCGGCGGCGATTAACGCCGTCGTGCTGGCGATAGCCGACCCCAAGCGGCGCGATTTCCAGACGATTTAGAGGCCATTGCCTCTTGCAACTCCGGGACAACACGTTAACTTTATAGACGTAATGGATTAGGCCAATCGTCAACCAGGCGAGAACTGCTACATGGAGGTAGCCCCCGTGAAATCTTCCAGCAGGATCATCCCAGTCGTAAATCGAATCGTAATCGGCATCGCAGCCATCGGCTCGCTTTGCATGCTCGCCGCTTGCGGGACGGACATGCTCACTTACGCGCAGGACGCCAAGTGCGCGGGGATCGGGCAATATAACGACGGCAATTACTCCGACGCCGTAGGGTCTTTCCGCAGCGCGGTGAGACAGGACCCGACCGACGCGGAAGCCGAATATTGGCTTGGACTGAGCTACGAGCAGACGCAAAACTATCACGAAGCGATCAACGCCTATAAGACCTCGCTGGCGGTCATGCCGGAATGGGGCAGCGCCCGGTTCAATCGCCAATTGCACGACAAGGCGTTCGATCGGCTCGCTTGCGTGGTCGCCCTGCACGACTCGACGAATACCGAGATCGATCTGATCAACACGACCGCCGCCGCACAGAAGTCGGACATCGACTACTGGCTGCTGGGGCGGGTCTTCCGCTATCGCGGCGACGCCGACACGGCAATGGACGATTACCATCGCTCGATCCAATTGAACCCCGACAACTTCGTCGTGCAGAAAGAACTGGGGCTCTATCTGGAGCAGCTCGGGCAGATTCAGGAAGCGTCCGCCGTTCTGCGCGACGCATATCGGCTGAATCAGTATGACGATCAGGTGAACCAGGCGCTGCGAAACGTGGGGATGACGCCGGGTCCGGGGCTTTATCCGCAGGATGCGCCGAAGCAGCTTCCGCCGGCCGCGCCGGATGTGGATACGCCCGCGGCGCCTGCGGCGCAAGTATCCGGACCGGATCAGCAGATTCCGGCTCCGAAGGATTGAAAAACAGCTAGATTTTCGGTGTTTCCACCTGCAGCCGCGGGATTTGCTTATGCACTTCCCGCGGCTGGAGCGCTTTTACGACCCAATCCGCTTCCGTCAATTGATCGGCATCATAGGTTGTCGCGACGGCCAGAACTTTGAATCCCGCCGCTTTGGCGGATTTGATCACGGTCGGCGCGTCTTCGATAACAAGGCAATCGGCGGGTTTGATGGGTTTCCCGATTTTTTCCGAGAGCAGCTTGGCGCAGAGGATGTATCCCCGTGGGTCGGGCTTTCCGACGGCGACGTCCTGGGCGGCGACGATGACGCCGAAGCAATCGCGCAAGCCGATGCCTTCGAGCATGGCTTCGATTTCCTCGCGCAGTGCGCCGGAGCAAATGCCCAGGGGGTAATTTCGCCACAGGCCGCGGATGAATTCCTCGACGCCGGGGAGGGCCTTGTAATGGTTCTGTTCGATCAGCTCCATCATGATTTCGCTTTTGCGGGTCATGAGTCGCAGCAGGGTTTTGGGCTCGAGGGGGAGATTGCGGGTTTTATAAATGTGTTCGATGGCGCCGCGGTCGTCGAAACCGATCAGATCGCGGTAGTATTCTTCGGAGGTCAGGTCGATCTTTTCCTCCGCGAGGGCTTTGACGAAGGCCTGGAGATGGAGGGGTTCGCTGTTGACGATGACCCCGTCAAAATCGAAGAGAATCGCGGTCGGCCAGGACATGGGCGCAGAACGTATCGGGGGTAACAGGGCGTGGCAAGGCTGGACAGGTCCGATATTGGGCTCGTCCCGTAAAACGGCGGGACCAAAATTGCCAAGGCCGACGTTGCTTTAATATGGGTAGTCTGGGTATTCTATGAAGACTTTGAGGGCGCGGAAATAGGGCCCTGGAAAGGTAAAAATCTGCGCCTTCGAGGGTCGATGGATGTTAAGCTGTTACGATGGAATGGGTTAGGTAAATTTCAGATTGTGTTTCAGGGTTTCAAGAGGCACAAGGGGTAGAGTCGATGAGGAGATCACACGGCTGATGCTTGAGGACGAGGATTGGCGATGGAGTCGCCAGCTCGTTCGTGCCGATTGGTGTGCCAGACCTTCAAGGTCAGCCGACTAAAACGCGGAGCGATCCATGAGCCAGATCGACCAAGTCGCCGGCAACTCGCCGGTACAGAATATCGTTTCCAACCCCGTCCAGAAGCAGATTCCCGCCGACGCCCCGACGCAAGTCCCGGCGACCGACCAGCTGGAACTCTCCGGCGTCAGCCATATGCTGACGGCGCTGCAGACAAATAACATCCGCACCGACAAAGTCTCCGACATCCGCCAGCAACTGGATGCGGGAACTTATGACGCGGATGGATCGAAGTTGGATGGAGCGGTGGATAAGCTGCTGGATGAACTCACGAAATAGAGACGAAGAGACAAAGAGACGGAGAGACGAAGTGAATTCGCGGACACACTTCGTCTCTCCGTCTCTTTGTCTCTCGATCTCTTCCTCAGGTGTGATAATCCGCATTGATCCGCACATAGTCTCGCGACAGGTCGCAGGTCCAGACTGTCGCGGTCGATTTGCCTGATCCGCAGCGCAGATCCACGACCACTTCTTTTTTCGCAAGCAAGCGGCTGGTTTTGGCGGGGTTGAAGGGGGCGGGGCGGCCCCGCATAAACACCGTTGTGCCTTGAAGCTTCAATAAACTTGTATCGGGGTTGAATCGCACGCCGCATTTTCCGGCGGCGGAGATGATTCGGCCCCAGTTTGGATCGTTGCCGTGCATGGCGCATTTCACCAGGGGTGAATTGGCGATCGAACGCGCGATGGCCTTGGCATCGGCCTCGGTTTTTGCGCCGCTCACCTGGACGCGAACCACTTTCGTCGCGCCTTCGCCATCGGCGGCGATTTGGCGCGCTAAATCCTGACAAACTTCCTGCAGCGCGGCGGCGAAAAGTTTTTGGGATCGCGCCGAGGCGATCTCGGCTCCCAAACCGGATGCGAGAATCGCCAGGGTGTCGTTGGTGCTCATGTGATCGTCGACGGTCACGGCGTTAAAGCTCTCCTCCGCCGCGGCGGAGAGCAATCGACGCAACAGGCCGGCGGAAATCGCTGCGTCGGTGGTCAGATACGCGAGCATGGTCGCGTGAGGGGCGAGCTGGGGGCCGATCATTCCCGAGCCTTTGCAGACGCCGGCTAGCGTGAAGGAGTCTTTTCCGAGACGCACTCGCACGACCGCGCTTTTCTGGACCAGGTCGGTGGTGAGAATGGCGGCGGCGAATTGATGGGCGTGGGAGGCGCTGGTTCCGAGATTCTGCGCGGCGGCGGCGATGCCGCGCTCGACTTTGTCCATAGGCAGGAAATGCCCGATGATTCCGGTGGAGGAGGGGAGAATCAGGGCGGGGGAGGTATCGGCGACTTTTGCGGCCAGCCGGCACATTTCCAGGGCGTCGCGCCGCCCGCGGGTTCCCGTGCAGGCGTTGGCGTTTCCGGAATTCAGGACGATGCCGCGGAGTTTCCCGCCGGCGACGTGCTTGGCGCCGATGAGGATGGGGGCGGCTTTGACGGTGTTGGTGGTGAAGACGGCGGCGGCCGTCGCAGTGCGGTCGCAGAGCAGGAGCGCGACGTCCAGTTTTCCGCTGGTTTTGATGCCGGCGGCAGTTGCGCCGCGCGGAAACCGATTGGTGAAAGCAAGTGGAGCATGGGCCGGGGAGAATACAGGATGGGATCATCGCATGCGAGCGTCTTTGGTTTTGCGGTGAACCTGATCTATACTGATGCGCGGCGGAAAGAAGAGGATGGGCGCACCAGTTGAGCTAACCTCGGACCAGATACGGGAAGCGCCGTTGCGCAAGAGAAGCCGCGGAAACCGTGGCTTCCCGACGATGCGGATTTGACCCGGCGCTGGCGACACTGCTGATCTGCAACTCGCACTTGAAGGATTATTACCCGGCGACGTGGATGGGGGGGGACGGACTGCTGGGGAATTCGTTCTTTTTCTTTCTTTCGGGTTTCGGGGTCGCGATGGGGGCGAAATCGCGCGGGCGGGGATTTTTCCCATGGTACTGGCGGCGGATTGGACGGATCTATCCGACGGCTATTCTGGGCGTGATTCTACTACAAATACCGCTCTACGGCGTTTGGGGGACGCACAGCTTTTGGGATTACGTGCACGTCTTTATTTGGCCGACGCCTTATGCCTACGTGGGGACCATCATGGTCGTCTACATTGCCATTTACTGGCTGCTGAAGCTCAAGTCGAGGGCGATGGTGGCGGTATGCATCGCGGCGATCGCATGCGAGGCCTGGGTGATGTTTGCCCATGACGTCGCGACGGTGCGTCCCGGCGTGCGGCTGATCCTGTGGAATTTGCCTGGGATGCATACTTTGTATTTTTGCTGCGTGGCGCTACTCGGCGCGACGGTGGCGCCGATTACGTATCGTCCCGTGAAGACGCTTCCCAGGGATATTCTGGCATTTCTGGCGATATTCGGGGTGTATATGGGGGTGAAATTTGAAACGGATCGCGGACACATTCCTCAGACCGTGCTCATGGTGCACGCCATGGTCGCTGTGATGTGCCTGTTGATGATGCGCATCTCGGGATCGGATGGGTTTCATGCCTTGTGCCGGAGGATCAAGCCGGTGGGATCGCTTGTCGCATTTCTCGCGCCGCTGACTTTGGCGATATACGTGGTTCAGGGATATGTGTGGTCGGCGAAGAGCGTGATGTATTTACCGCGGCCGCTGAATTTGGCGGTGTTCTGGTCGCTGACATTTTGCGGGGCGGTGGTGCTGGACCAGTTAGCCAAACCTTTTACGATCACACGGTCGCGGAATGCGAGTTAGGAATTCTTCCTTTTTTTTGCCCAGAATTCCGCGCGCTTTTTCCTGATTTCCGGCGGGATGGGATTTTCGCGCATGAACTGCGCCGTTTCGTGGAGCATCCGGAAGAAGGCGGTGAAGTCCTCGCCGAAGACGAAAAGGCGCAGTTGCCTGGCTTCGCCGGTTTCGGGGTCGCGTTTGCGTTCGGTCAGGACGAGGAGATGGTTCCCGTTGGGCAGTTCCTTGAGTTCGGAGTGATAGGAGCGCGGGCCGACGGATTGGAAGAATCGGTTGAAGAGGATTTTTGCGTCGGGCTTCGCGGACCGGGGCGCCGCAGCGGGCGTGCGGGCCGGGCCGTTTTTGACTACAACGCGCGAGACGTTTTTGGGAGCCGGGGAGCGCATAGCGATCATGTCCGCAGTCTCCTTCCTCAATAGTATAAGACACAACCAGGCCTAAAGTCGCATGGGAATAGTTGCCCGTTGTTAGATGCCAGTTGCCAGTCAAAAACGCGGTCTTTAACTGGCAACTCGCAACTAGCAACTGTTCAATCAGTTATAACTTCGTAAAACCCCAATCACGACGCCCTGGATTCGGCATTGGTCTGCTTCGACGATGCGGGGTTCCATGGCGCTATTGGCGGGCTGGAGGCGGATTTTGCCCCCTTCCTTATAAAAGCGCTTCAGGGTGGCCTCGCCGGTGTCCAGAAGGGCGACGACTTGCTCGCCATTGCGGGCGGTTTCGCGGCGTTCGATGATCACATAGTCGCCGTCGCATAGATGATCGTCGATCATCGATTCCCCGCGCACGCGCAGTACATAAACGCCGCTGCGCGAATGGAACATCTGTTCCAGGTCGATTTCCTCGCGGTTTTCCACGGCTTCGATGGGCGACCCGGCCGCGATATTGCCCAGCAGCGGCAGCTTGGTCGAGCGGTTCTCATCCGGCAATCTCTCGTCGGAAACGATCTCCAGCGAGCGGGCCTTGTGCTTATCCCGCGTCAAAACCCGCTTCCGCTCCAAAGCGCCGACATGCTCGAAAATAGTGACCTTGCTGGTCCCAAGCTGATCGGCCAATTCCTGCATGGTGGGGGCGTAGCCATGCAGATGGCGGTAGTTGCGGATCGCGACGACCACGTCCAACTGGCGGGGAGTCAGGTTCATGGTATTTCCTTAGTTCGGAAACCGTACGGGGAGTACATTACCCTAACAATGGTGGGGAGTCAAGGAGCAATTAGAAGTGACAAAGAGACAAAGAGACGGAGAGACGAAGTGGGCTGATCACCTCACTTCGTCTCTCCGTCTCTTGGTCTCTTCCCCAAAAAAAGGAGCCGGCGGGTGGATTATATGAACCCAACCCGCCGGCACTGGTTCGTCGCGGCCAACGCGTAAGCCGAATTCTGTTGCCGGGCCTTCATCCCGAGGGATTCTAACCCGGCGGCAACCATTTCTCTGGGCCGTTCGTTGCCGAACGGCTCAAGCGGCCTACCCGCGGAAACATCGCCGGTTTTTGCGCCGGCGAAACGCCCCTGGGCGGGGCATTTTCCGCATATTTGGCCTTGCTGCCGGTGGGGTTTGCCGTGCCGCCGAAGTCACCTTCGGCGCGGTGCGCTCTTACCGCACCGTTTCACCCTTACCGGGAATTTCTTCCCGGCGGTTTCTTTTCTGTGGCACTTTCCGTCGGATTGCTCCGCCTTGACGTTATCAAGCACCGTGCCCAGGAGCAGTTCGGACTTTCCTCATTCCGACAAATCGGAACGCGGTCACCACATCAACCGCGACACATCCATTATATCATAAACGGAAGCGGGGGCCTTGAGTTCATTCCTTCGATTTCCCGGGGATCAGGGCGGCAAAGAAGACAATCGCCGCCAACAGAATCATCAGGAAAGCCGCTTCCGGATAGGCCTGGTTGAAAAACTGGAACACGCCGGGCCAGCGCCCATGATCGCCGTTAAGCAATTGATGCCCGATTTCCCCCGCCGCCAGGATCGCGAGCAAAACGTGCAGCAGGGAGAAGCCGGTCGAGACCGCCACGAACGCCGCCGACAGGGCGCTCGGCCAAAGCATGTATCGATCTCCCGTCTGGCACATGATGATGGGAAAGAGCAGCCACGGGCGCACAGCGCGATCAAAATGCGCGGGTCCTTCCGGCGGCTCTGCATGGCGGCGGCGAACGACATCAGAAGCAGCGTCGCGCCGTAGGCGATCGCCAGGCTGGTCTTCAAATCCAGATCGAAATTCCAATGCAAAATGGAAAGAGTTCCGACCGGGTCGTGCAGGTCCCATTTGTAGCGTTGCAAAAGCAGGGAGGGGAAGTTGGTGAAGCTCCCCAGGCCCATTTGCATCTGGTCGTGCTTGACGGTGCCGTAGGCGAAGCCGAGCTGCCACCAGGCGAAGTCGCCGCCGAGAGTGGCTCCGGCCGCCCAGACTCCCGCCGCCGCGGTCGCCAGGGTCCAGTATTTGATTGAACGTCCGGCGAAAATCCACGGCATCCCGATCAAAACAGTCGTCGCCGCCGCCGCCCAGAGACGATGACCCGGCAGGCGCGTGGACCAAAAAATGCAGAACAGCCCGGCGCACGCGACCACCGCGATCAGGATATAAAACCGAAGCGGGTGCGCCGCGCGGCACGGGGCGGATTTTCGGAGCATCACCAGGCCGTCCCCGTACAAAATCAGCGCGATGACGAAGAGGATAATCCAATGATGCGCATCGCCCGAATTGATGAGCCAGGGCCAGAGCAGGAGCGCGGTCCCCAAAGCGAATCCCGTGAGGATTCTTCCCGCGGCTCCCCATTTTCCTTCAAAGATCGGCCAGAGAAAGAGGATCGGACCGGCCAGCAGGATTTGCCCCTTCATCATGCAGCCCAGGGCGAGCACGAGGCCGGCGCATAGCCACCAATTTACGCTCGCCAGCAGTGCCGCGAAGATGAAAATCGGCAGGATCCAGACGTCCCACTGCGGCCAGACATGGCCGTCGATAATGACCATCGGGTCGAACCAGACCATCAGTGCCGCGATCCACGCGCAAGCCCAGGCGCGATGGACGGGGGGAGGATGCGGGCGCTGGCGACCATGACGATGAAGAGGACGAACATCGCCATCCAGGCGGGCCAATCCGGCCAGGAACTGCCCCCGACCGGATCGGTCGAAAATGTGACGCTCGGTCCACCGGCGACGAAAGTTTGATCGGGCGTGGCGCTGGTGCCGCTTATGGCGTTGGCGACGAGGCGGAAATGGATCGTCTGTCCCTGCGTAACCGGGCTGATGGTGACCAGAACGCGAATGGGGCGAAATCCCGGTATCGGGCGAAACGGGGTGGCGTGGGAATAAGCCGGGGAAGTTCCCCACTCGATGCGCCAGCGAGAGATGCTCTGCTGTCCATCGACAACGCCGTAGATGGAAGCGGTGTAGCCGCTCGGAACGACGCTGAGAAGATTCACAGTTGGCGTGGCGCGTGGCGGGAGGGCCGAGAGCCCGGCGTAGCAGTACCAAAAGGCGGCGGTCGCGACCAAAAACGCCGCCAGCCCGCGCGGGTAGCGAGGGGGAGGGTCGAGAAGGGTCTTGCCGGCGCCGCGCCGCACCCAGAGCCAGACCAGCCCGAACATTCCCACGGCGGCAAGCGCTTCGCACACCGTGTTAAAATTCAGCAGCGGGTAGGCGATGTCCTCGTCCTGCGGGACGACCGTGTCGGGTCGGCCGCGACGCGCGGGGAAATTCCGGTACTCGGGATGAGTTTCCTGTACATGGCGGACAAAAAATGTGGCGACGGTCAGACGCAGCGGGGGATAGTCGAGTCCGGAATAGGGATTGCCGAACAGGTCTTCCCCGGAGGTCAGGCAATAGTCGTAGTAATGAACGATCGCATCGCACGTTTCGGAGAACGTGAGCTTGCGCTGTATCGGCTGCAAATGGTCGCGCGCCTCCTCGGCGCGGAGAGCGCCGTTGCCGAGGAAGAAAAGGGTTACCAGATCGGCCTGGAATCGCGTCGAGCGGGTGTTGGGCCAGAGATCGCTGCGGATGCTCAGCCCAACGCAGGCGGCCCAGATTCCCTGACCGATGATGAATACCCCGATGAGAATCCAGAGAACCAGGTCGCGCCGCGCGCGGGCGCGGGAACGAGCGTCCGCGGCGGCTCTTTGACGGCGCTTATGTCCAGGGATGAATTCACAGGTCGATTTCCCCGAATTTTGTGCGCCGCGGCGCGGCTACCGCGCAATAGAGAAAGATGGCGGCGGCCAAAAGCATTGCCCATGCCAGGCCGGGGAAAGTGGGCTGGGTGATGAGTCCGGTCACGGGCGCGCCGCCGAAGCTTCCGATGCTGACGTATTGGTTTCCGAGCATGATGCAGCCGAAGATCGTCATCAAAAGCCCCATCAGCGCCATGCCTGTCGAGACGCCGATCAGGGATGCGGCGATGACCGCGGGCAGAAGCGTGTAGCGCGCCGCCATTTGCGTCAGGATTGTCGGGAAAAGCACCCACGGCGTCACAACGGCGATGAGGAAGCGCGGATCGCGCCGGCGAATGTGAATCGCCGCGCCGATGGCGCACAGGACGACGGCCAGCAGATAAATGAACCCGAGCGTTTGTCGCAAATCGAGTTGAAACGGCCAGGCCATGGCGGGGTCGTGAAGATGCCAGCCGAATCGGCACTCCAGGAGCGAGCAGAGGTTGCTCAAACTGAACTGCCCGAGTTGCATCTGCTGCCAGCGCTTGGTCCCGTAGGCGAAGCCGACATCCCACCAGGAGAATTTTCCATCGAGGCCGAATCCGGCAAGCCAGATGCCCGCCGCGATAACGAATGCGAAGTACGTCGGCCAATACCAGCGGCGGATGAATCGCGGGGCGATAAGGATCCCTGCGCAAACCGCCAGGACGCAGAGGCGCAAGACCCAATGCACATCGAAGAAGATCCAAAGGATGAGAATCGCCGCACTGCCTAGGGCGACGAGGCGGAGAATCAGTACGTAGGGGGCGATGCGCTCGGCCGGGCCGGCGACGATTTCCGTCTCATGCGTTTCCGGGGCCAGAGGCGTTGGCGGGCGCACGCGGCGGAGATTCACCCGGCGCATCGAGCCGACCATTCGCGAGATCGCCGGCTCGGCGGTGACTTCCGCCAGGACGATCACGCCGGCGGCGAACACGCCGATCGCATAGTGTAGCGCCGACGGATTGCTGAGCAGCCACGGCGATACGATCACCCCGGCTCCGAGCCGCCAGCCCGGACAGAATGCAGATAAACTTGCCCGGCCAACCCGCCAATAGCGGCGCCAGGAGCAGGACGGGCGCGGCAAAGAGAATCTGACCCTTGAGCATGCATCCGACGCCTAGGGCGAGCCCGGCGCACAGCCACCAATCCACCGATGCCAGAAGCGCCGCGACCAGAAAGAATGTCGGCAGCCAGACGTCCCATTGCGGCCAGACATGTCCATCCAAAAGCATCGGCGGGTTCAGCCAGACGAGCGTGCCGGCGATCATGCCACATGCCGGTCCGCGAAACGGCACAGGAAGAAATCGCGCCAGGCCGACCAGCGACAGAAATCCAACGATCAGAAAAAGCCAGAACGGCACGCTCGTCACCAGCAAATCAATCGGCGTGGTGATTTGCGGGTTTGTTGGGGCGAGCGTCCATCCAAGAATCGGGCGAAGCAAGAGCAGCAGCACCAGCACCCCGAGCGGGGCCAGCAGCATTCGATCTCCCCATCGCCATTTTTTCCCGTCGCGATTGGTCCACAGCCAGACGAGCAAAAACGTCGCAATCGTTGAGACGGCTTCCATGGCCGTGTTGATCAGAAGCATCGGCTGGGCAACGTCTTTGGTCACCCAGCGCGTCCGATGCTGAGCGGGGACATACCAGGGGGTTGGATCATTCGGGAAATTGTGAAGCCCGGGGAAACTCTCCTCCACATGGCGCTCCCACAGCACGAGGATCAACGATCGCATCGGCGGGTAGTCCAGCTTGACCTCGCGGTTCTCGACGCCGACGTCCATTTGATCGTAGAATTGCATCCACCCGCGCACGACCTGAAGGAACGTCGGGGTTGCGTCCTGCGGCAGGTTGGCAAGCTGCCGAGAGGTGTTCAGAATCATGTCGGACTTGGTCATGGCATCGTCGATATCCTCGCGCATATTCGGACCCGACCAGAGCCCGGCGCGGATATCCATACCGATTAGAAAAATCCGCCAGAAGTAAAAGAGGATGAGGATGGCGACGAGCCCCGCGCCGATGGCGCGGCGATTCCGCTCCGCCGGCGAGGATTGCGGCGCGGCCAGGCCCGAAATTGTGGTGCTTCCCTCGACCATCTCAAGCCCCAAACGCTCCCCGCTTTCACGCCACAGAATCATCTAATAGACGGCGTCCCAAGGGCGATTTTCCGCCTCCGGGGCAATTTCTTAGCATGTTTGGCTAAGCCGAGCCAGCACATGCCAATAAGATATGTCCGCCGGCGCTGACGAAGGGACTTTCAGCCTCGATTTGATGCGGTCGAAACATGAAGTGTGACATTAGTCCAAGAGGTCGAACAATCCGCGCCCGCAACGCATCGCGACCTGTCGGCGGGGGAGGCCCTTAAGCTCGCTTGGCCGTTCGTTTTGCTGACCCTGCTCCTGTTTGGAATGGCGCTTCTTAGCAGCCGGCCTGTGGCGATTGGGCACGCCGGGTCGGATGTGACCAGCCAATTCCGGTATTGGGAGCAATTCGGGTTTTCGCATCTGCGAAACGGGGAACTGCCGCTCTGGAACCCGCACTCCTATTCCGGGTATCCGTTTTTCGGCAACTGGCAAACGGCCCTCCTCTATCCCATCAACTGGCTGCATCTTCTTCTTCCCTGGAATATTGCCCTGAACTGGGTCATCGCGATCCATTTCTTCCTGACCGGTTGGTTCACGGCTCTGTGGTGCCGGTACCGGATGACCAGCCGGATCGGCTCGGCGCTGGCGGGCCTGATCGCCGTCGGAGGCGGGGGATATTACCTGCACATTTACGCGGGGCATGTTTCGTTCGTCTGCGCCGCGGCGTGGACGCCGCTGATTCTGCTTTGCGCCGACGGGATGTTGCGCGAAAATCGTGGTGGTGGGTTCGGCTGGGAGTGATCGCGGTGACCATGCAGATTCTGGCCGGGTTCCCGCAGGTCGTCTATTACACCGCGCTCATGACCGGCGTTTACACGCTCATTCAATTGCCGCGATCGAAGCACAAATTTTTTCCGATTGGCGGGTTTCTTGTCATCGCCCTGTTCGCCTGCGGGATCGCGGCGGTGCAGATTCTCGTGGGATTGGAAACCGCCTCGGAATCCGTACGCGGGGGCGGGGCGTCCATCTTTCTGGCGGCGTCCTACTCGCTGGCGCCGGAAAATCTGGCGACCATCATCATGCCGCATTTCCTGGGGGACATGTCCGAATTCCATCCCTATTTCGGGCGCTGGTTTCTTTGGGAAACCTGCCTGTTCGTGGGCTCGGGCGGGTTGTGCCTGGCTGTGATCGGAGGTTTCGATCGGCCCAATCGCGGCGCCCCGGTGGCGCTTTCGATGGTGATTCTTTCGGTAATTCTTGCCCTGGGGTCATACACGGGGCTCTTTCCCATTCTCTATAAATACGTGCCTCTGTACGGCAATTTTCGGGTCAACGGGCGGTTCGGATTATTCTTTTGCCTGTTCATGGGAATGCTCGCCGGTTTTGGATTCGACCGGCTGCGGCGCGGGCTGCATCCAAAACCGTGGTTTGCCCTGGTGTTCCTCCTTCCCGGGCTGATCGCAGTCGCGTTCTCGGTCTGGATGCATCTGCATCCTGCCTCCAACGCGCGGCTTTGGTGGACGGCGATGGACCGGATGTGGAACGAGGGCGCGGTCATCATTCCGAAAAAGGTCTTGTTCGATTCGAATTTCCGCCGGCAAGCGCCGCTGTATGCGAATCTTCAGATCGCCATTGCCGGCGCGACGCTTTGCGTCGTGGGCGGGCTGTTGCTGATTCTTCCACGCCGAAAATGGGCCGTCGCGGCGCTGGGGATCGTCGCGGTTATCGAGATTGTCGCGTTCGATATTCATCAGTTCGAGACGCAGCCGGCGGACATTCAAATGCCGGCGGCGTGGCAAACGGCGCTGGCGGATTTGCCGCCGGACCAGCGGGCTTATGTTCCGAGTCTGGTCTTCACGGATAGTGGGGCATCCGAGGGACAAAACGACATCTGGGGGTACGACCCGTTCATGCCGCGCCGATACGCCGAGTTCATGGCCATGACGCAGGGGAAAGACCCCGAGAAGTACGGCTATCAGCTTGCCGTGCACAAGTTATCCCCGATGCTGAAAATGGTCCGGCTGGGGCTTTATCTCAACGAAGACGACAAACCCGCCGTGCGCGTGCAGGGGGCTTTGCCGCAGGCTTTGGTTGTATACAAATGGAAGTTCGCCCGCTCGCGCGAGGAGGCGATTGCGGAGATGCAGGATCCGTCGTTTGATCCGAGCCAGACGGTGGTTCTGGAAACCGCGCCCAATCCGCTTCCGGATGACAGCGGCGCGGAGCCGCCGCCGGCGATCGTTCAAATCTTCCATCAGACGACCGACGGGATGGAGATTTACGCGAATCTTGCGCAGCCGGGGATTCTGCTGATCACGGACGCCTATGCGCGGGTGGGATGTGCAGGAAGATGGACCCTCGGGCCTGGCGAAGTATCCCGTGCTTCCGGGCGATTGGTGCCTTCGCGCCATCCCGCTTTCGGCGGGGGTCCACAATCTGACAGTGCGGTACGAGCCGATGTCCTATTTCTGGGGGCTGCCGATCACGTGGATTTCCCTGCCGGTATTTGCGTTCTGGTGCATCATTCCGGCCATTCGCAGGCGCCAGCATTTCGCCTTTGCATATTCGGTGGGGATCAGCGTCGCGGCGGTCAGCCTGGTGAACGGAAAATTCCGGTATTCGCGATTTTCGGAACCCTATTACAAGCCGGATCAGCCGGTAGATGATGCTTCGGTCGTCTATCCCGGCGAAGACATTCAGCATCTACCGATTGACACCGAGCGCCGCGCGATCTTTGCATCCCACCTGAAGCAGGCGCAGGCGTCGCTTCCGCCGGGATTCACGGCCGTGCCGGAATATCCGTTTGTGGTGATCGGCAACGACGACCCCGACACGGTGCGCCGCTACGCCCGCCATGAAGTCGCCTGGGCCGCCATGCTGATCAAAAACGATTTTTTCCCGAGCGACCCGGGGCGGATCAGGGATGTGTGGCTCTTCAACAATGCTTATACCTTCCGCCACTATAGTGGACGGCTGTTTGACGTTAATCCGGATAATGACTTCAGCGATTACTTGCAATCAGGCCGGGTTATTCTGATCAATATCGGCACCGGGGGGGGCACAGTGGCGACGACGTTGATGGATGTTTATCTGGGGGAGAATTTCCCGCGCTGCCCATTCTGGTTCCGGGTCGGGTTTGGGGAACTTTATTGGATGCCTACCGAACGGAACGGACACATCTACGCCTATCCCAACTGGCGGCTAACCCAGCTCCAGGATGCGATCCGCGCGGATCACGTCCTTTCGTTTCAGGACCTGATCACGGGGGATCCGAACATCGGGCTGCGCAATCAATCCTACCTCACGCAAGCGCGGTACCTCTGCTACTACATGCAGGAAAAGGGGCTGCTGGGGAAATATTTCACGCAGCTCCAGGCCAATATCGATGCCGATCCGACGGGGCTACAGACTTTGGAAGAAGTATTGGGCGAGACGGACCTGTTTAATTTCCAGAGCCGATGGAGCCAGTGGGTGCTGGAGCAAACGGTTCCGGAATTGGATTGGGTAGACGGAAAAGGACTTGTGGCTAGAAACTAGAAGCTTCTAGAGACTAGAAGGTAGAAGCTGGAGGCTAGAAGCTAAGGGGGAAAATTCAGTATTGGGAAAAGGGTGGGGGAGGTCGCCGCAGCGACCTAGAGGGTGGAAAGTTGAGAGTAGAAAGTGGAGCTGGGGGCGGCAAAATAAATCGAATTCGGAAAAAGGCTGGGGGTATTTTTTGGCGCGGGTTTTCTATTCAAACTAATATTGGGGGGATTTTTGGGGGAAGTTGTTTGCTGCTCTGGAGTTGGGGTGTTTGTTTGACGTTCAATAGACAGTTGGCCGCCATGGCGGCCCTCCGGCTAGTGGGGAGAAGAAGGCCTTTGGCGGCTCGATATCGCCGCACGGCGATCGAGAATAAGAAAATAAATATGTTCATAGCAAGAAGATTTAATTTTTTGGAATGCGCGCAAGGGGCTGGGCGGCATTGGGTTGTGAGTGGGAGCGTAGAATTCAGAAAAAGGAATTTAATTCGATGACATTAATGCGGCGTTGCTAGGTGACAGATCATCTACAGTCGCGCGTGCTTGAATCGGCGAGAGAATGAGTGATGGCCCCTTTTCTTCTTCCGACTCTAATTATCCCTGACTATTTCGGCGGCGTCATGGGCGTTCAATGGGGGGCGCGTAAGGGTTATTGGGAAGGTGGGTCGCGGAGATTGGCGATCGCTTTTAGGTTTTGTGCAGCTTCGGGGGCGCATTCCTTGCTGTTCAAGAGCTGATTGAAATATTTCTCTGCGCAATCTAGGTCTGCGAGGCGGACGTAACAGCTTCCGAGATTAAGTAGGATCCGGTCGCCCATGACGAAGGGGGCGAAGCCCATCGTTCGATCGAATGTACGGCGATCGCGGATCTCGATGAGATGTTCGAGAATTTGGGCGCAGCGCTCGAAGTTTTCGGCGGAGAAATCTTCGTGGGCGAGACGCCAAAGTAGTGGGGGTGTGTCGGGATACCAGCGGGTGCACAATTCGTTTCTGACTTGAGCCGGAATAATCGAGGCGGCCGGGCTTTGGGGGAAGGCGAAAAGATATTCCAAAAAGATGGGGGTCACAACGACGGGGGGATCGACCGCAGCCCTGGCTGCCGCGATTTGCGTGGCGGCGCGGGCGAGAAGTTCGTGTCCGTGGGGATCACGGAGGTCGAGTAGGGTCCTGCCGAGTTCGATGAGAGAGAAGAGGTGGTCTGAATCGGCCGCAAGCTGCATTGAGAGCAGATCGCGATTCCGGCGGCGTTTGTGGTTCAACTTGTGAGAGAGATATCCGTAGTGTCTCAGGCGAATGGTGGATGGGAAAACGCTTTTGCCTTCGGACTTGGCCACGTGCTCGAGGGGAGGATGGAATTGCTCGTGAATACGTCCCTTCATGTGGACGGCGGGATGGCGGCGGAAGAGGCGGAGCGCCCACATTTCGGTGAACTGGTCCGGGGTGGAATCGTCGGCGAGGTCTTGTCTTAGAAGTTTGACGGCGAATATATCCTGGCGGAGAAGGGATGCGCGAAGTTCGGGGATGGACTCGGGCAGGAGTTCCTCGTCCGCGTCAATCCAGAGAATCCAATCGGATTTCGCGTTTGCGAAGGAGGCGTTTCGCGCGGCGGCGAAATCGTCGTTCCAGGCGTATGTCGTGACGGCAGCGCCCTCGGCAGCGGCGAGATTGACGGTGTTGTCGGTCGAACCGGTGTCGAGCAGAATGATTTCGTCGGCGATGGGATTTATGGAACGGAGGCAGCGGACGATATCGTCCTGCTCATTGCGCCAATCATGCAGACGCTCAAGGTCATTTGATTCGGTAGGCGTATGCGATCTGAAATTCGGGGTCAACCCACGGCGTGCCGCCGCCTGCGGCGAGCCATGAGGATAGATCCGCAAAGACAGAGGGTGGAAGAGGAGAGGGGTTCGGGGACGGAGGCGGTGGCCGTTCCTGCCTCAACCCCATCGCTAAAGTTGACGAGAGTTACCGACGAGTTGAGTGCGGCTCCGTACGAAAAGGTGCTGTCTATGAAATCGGTTGCAGCCGCATTTCCGTCCACAAGGCTGTCGTAATCATTTAACTCGTCAGTGGGCGAAGATCCCACGACGGAGGAGTAAGGTTGGCCTACCGCCAGCGTGGGGTCCCGAAATCCGAAAGTGATCCCACCCGTGGCGTATGAGCCGACAATGGAATACGCAACTACGTCGGTGGCAGGAACGGAAAAATCCAACGTGGTGCCCGGGGCAGTGATGTTCCCCAGGGAATAATAGTTGAAACCCGGCGTGCCGCTTCCGTATAGGTATAGGAAATACGCATCGTTGAGCGGACTACTGTCCGTGATGGTGAGATGAATTCCCTCGGTAGGGCTGGCGGTGGCGACGGGAGCGGCAACCCATGACGTAGCCAAGCCAGCGGCGAGGCAGGCGCTTTTAAACCCTGTACCCTTTACCATATTTTCCTTCCCTCGAATGAATTGACGAGTACCTAGCTCCGCTGACAGCTTACCTCAGGGAATCAGGCTCCCCCCTACAGGAATGCCCATTTCGATTTCGGATTTCGAGATTAACGACTCGTAAAGGGGAGGTCAACCAAAATGTCGAATGTTTTTTGCGGACTTGTTTTCTCGTTTTGCGTCGGGCCGGGGTGAGAAATCGACAGCATGCGAGAAGAAATTGAAGGTGCTAAAACCAGAATAATCAGGGGCAATAACTGGGGGATGAATAACGAGAATAACCAAGGACAGGCACCCACTTCTTCGTGACTTCGGGATCAGTCGCTTTTAAGCGATTTGCTTCAACCGTTGCGCCGACTGGCTCGGAGGATTCCCGGAATAACGTATTCCCTCGCCACCACATCCCAGCTCATTTTACTTGCCAAAGCGAAGCCGCGTTCTATGAAGGGTTCGAATTCTTCGGGGGTGCGGGGGAGGCGGTTGACTAGTTCTATCGCTACGCGGCCGGAGACTTCGTGTTCCAGTTGATCGCGCTGGGGTTGGCCTATGGCCATGAGTTGCTCGGGGCGCATGCCTTTATTGGGGAGGTCGGTGTAATCGGCGACGATGACGTTGGGGGAGGGTTGGCCGCCGTTGGCTTTGTCTACGAAGCCGGCGCAGCCGCAGACGTTGGTGAAGATGCAGATGCCGCCGAAGCTGATGGGTTCTACCTGGGCGATGCCGAAGGGTTCGTAGATGCTTTGGCCGAACTCGGCGTCGGAGCCTTTTCGGATGTCCATGAATTCCATGTCCGCCGGCATGCGCACGCCGCAGGCTTTGGCGTCGAAGCCGAATTGGTTGATGAAGACGACTTTCACGTTTCGCGATCGGGCGTTGAATTCCTGCACGCCCTGGTAGTAGAGGGCTTCGCCGTTGGAGAGGTCGGGCAGACCCTCGCGGTGGACGACGGGCCAATGGTAATGCTCTTCCATGCGGCGGATATCGTCGCCGCGACGGGCGGGGACCTCTGTGCTTAGGGTGAAGAGAATGGCCGTCTCGTTCCGCTGGCGCAGAATGCTTTCGACGTGTTCAAGCACGCGCAGATCGCGCCACAGGCCCTTGCTCGGGACGAGGCGCGTCACGTGCGAAAAGACGTAGTGCGGCTCGTAGCCCAGCAGCGTATGGGCGTAAGCCTGCAGCTTCTTGCGGCTGGCCATCTTGTCGGCTGCGCTGATTTTCCAGTGCGGAACGCCGTTGTAGGCGACCTGGCTGTCCACGTGCACGAAATCCGGGCCCATGAAGCGGATTTCCTTCAGCGTATAGTCCCCGACGGCGAAGATGCCGTCACAAAAACGGGCGGCTTTGACGAGCGAATATTTGTAGAACCCGCTTTGATCGCCGAAGACGTCTTCGAGGTAATGCCCCTGGCTGATCGCCTGGCGCATGACGTTATAAAACATGGTGTCGTGCCCGGGGTGGTGCTCGACGATGCGGCGCATCGGGGCCACTTCATGGGCGTAGAAGACGGTGCGGAAATTGCTGCGTTCCCCTTCGAGAATGGCGGCCAGAGCCGTGGGCATTCCCATGTATTCGTGGCTGAGGATCACGCACGGCTCGAGCTCGTTGCCGGCGCCCAGGTGGTTGAGGCAGGCGATCGCCGGCTTGGCGAGGCGCATGTACTGCTCGTAATCCCAGATGTGCTCGTACTTGCTGCTCTCGATGGCGAAGGTCTTCCAAAGCTCAAATTTGAACTGATTGATCTTTTCCTGGTCGTAATGGGAGACGTCGATCAGCAGAACCTCGGGCGTGCTGGTGACGCCGGTTTCCTTGCTGACGAATTTGCGGCGGCCGTAGACGATGGCGACGTCGAACTGTTGTTCGATCTCGCGAAATCGCCCGGCCAGCGGGGAGCGGGAGAGGCTGTCGAGGCTGCTATATAGGACCTCGCCCTGGGGGCCGAGGCGCTTTTCGCCGCGCTCTTCGCCGGGCCAGTAAGGTCCGACAAGAATGTTGCGGGGAACCTTTTCGAGATATTCCTTGCTGGTCAGCAGCCCGTGCAGGACCGCGCCGATTCCGCCGATTTTCTGGATCGCCTCATGCGTCACGTGGACGGCTGTTTGCATTGCTGTTTCCTCTCCGTACTGTATCGGCTAATTCCCGCTGGGGCGGGGAGTCGCAAAGTCTAACGATGCGACCGCTCCATTTGCAATGAAATCTCGCTTACAGGACCGATAGCCCGTGTCTTTCGCTTCAGGATCGCCTTCGCGCCGGTTACCGCAGCTTTTTCTGACCGAAGCCCTCGCCGCCCATGCATCCAACCTGCTGATGCTGGGAATCTTCTTTTATATGCACCGGCGTTTCGGGTGGGGGTCACTGGCGAATTTATTGTTATCCGCTTCACAGGGTTGCGTCTACGTCGCCGGGGCGCTCTCTTCAAGTTTTTTTTCCTGGCGCATGGGACGCCGACGGCTCCTGCGGACGCTGAACGTTGCGATGGCGATTGTCATTTCGGTGGCGGCGTGCTGGAGCAATCAGTGGGTGATCGTCATCGTGCTTCTTTTTTACACGACCTTGTGCGCGGCGCAATGGCCGGCCCTGGAGAGCCTGGTCTGCGACGGCGCGGCGGCCGAGGAACTGGCGCGGCGGACCAATCTGTACAACCTCACCTGGGCGATCGTGGGCGCGGCAACCGTCGCGGCGAGCGGAACGCTCATCGAGATCTTCCCGCGCAGGATTTTCGTGCTGGCGGTTGTGGCGCATTTGATGTGCGGCATTCTGCTTCGCGTCGTTGCCGACGTTCCGCCGGCGCCTCCCGAGCATACGGCGCCGGAGCCGGAATTGGTTTCCCTGCGGTCCCTGGCGATGCTCCTTTCGCGCATCGCGCTTCCGGCGACGTACGCGGTGCTTTATGGAATCGGCGGCGCTGATGCCGACGCTCCCGGTCATCCGGGCGCTGAGCCCGCAGGTGCGCACGCTGGCCGGGTCCGTTTGGATGATGGCGCGGTTTCCGATTTTTGCATTTCTCGCTTTGACGACCTGGTGGCATACGCGGCCAAGAGCGCTCCTTGTGGCCAATGCGATCCTGCTGGTCGCGTTTCTGGGGATCACGCTGCGGGTCTCGGAGTCGATGAGCGTGAATCTGGCCGT
This sequence comes from uncultured Phycisphaerales bacterium, assembly GCA_963844715.1. Lineage (GTDB taxonomy): Bacteria > Planctomycetota > Phycisphaerae > Tepidisphaerales > Tepidisphaeraceae > UBA1161. The sequence goes on from CAWJPJ010000008.1 coordinate 643,667, forward strand.
GATGGTGATCGCCCAAGTCACGCTCGGGGCGGCGATGGCGCTGATCTACGCCGCGAGTCTCTACTTCGGAATGGTTCTGAGCGAGGGGAGCACGGAGCACGGCGGATACCACAAAGCGCTCATCGGATTGGGATCAATCCTCGGTCCCGGCGCCGGGGCCATCGCGCAATGGGCCAACCCGCAAAAACCCGCCGCCGGAATCACGGCGATTGCCACGTTGTTGGGAGTCGCCGTCTTCGTCGCCGCGGTCGCCAGTTTAGTCGCCACGTTCACGCGGCGCGCCGCTTCCGAACAATCTCAATAACGCGGGTTTTTGGTCCGCGAGTTTTTATTCGCACGTCGATTCTTCGCGCGGGCAGTAATTTCGCGATTCGTTCCGCCCATTCGACGACGACGACGCCTCCCTGATCAAGCAATTCCGAAAATCCGATCGCCTCGAAATCCTCTTCGCCGCTGGTTCGATAGGCGTCGAGATGAAAAATCTTGTGTTTTTTTCCGGCGTAGACGTTGAGAAGGACGAAGGTCGGGCTGCTGACGCGTTTGGCGTTCGCCCCCATGCCGCGCCAGCCCGCGCACGAATTGAGTTTTGCCCGCTCCGAGGTGCCCGTAGAGGGCGACGCATTCGCCGCCGCGGAATTGTCTGGCCAATTCCGACGCGATTTTTTCCGTCTCCCTGGGGCTTTTGGAGGTGTGCTTCATGATGATCCGAAGACCGCCTGATGAAGCAATTCGACGGGGTGAACGATGCGAATTGTTATGCCGCGATCTTGTGCCTGGGCCGCCAGATGCAGGGCGACACCCGGCATTTCCGGCGGCTACGATCTGGGCACCGGTTTTGGCGATTTCGTTCAGTTTGCGGTCCGCCAAATCACGGGCCATCTGCGGCTGGGTCAGGTTATACGTCCCGGCCGCACCGCAGCAGAGATCGCTTTCAGGCAGCGGGACAAGAGTGATGCCGGGAATTTTTGAGAGCAATCGCCGCGGCGCGCCGGTCACTTTCTGCGCGTGGGCTAAATGACAGGCATCGTGATAGGTGACGGTAGCGGCCACCGGCTTCATCGTCGGCAATTCCAAATCGTCCAGAACCTGGCAAATATCACGGGCCTTTTTTTCGAACTCCAACGCCTTGGCGGCATATATCGGATCGTCGCGCAAAAACAGTCCATACTCCCTCAGCATCGCCCCGCAGCCGGCGACGGATGAGACGACATAATCCAATTTCCCCGCGGCTTCGAAGGCGTCGATGTTCTTGCGCCGAAGATGCGCGCGGTCTGGGCATCTCCGTCATGGTGATGCAGCGCGCCGCAGCACCCTTGCCCGCGCCGACGACGACTTCGGCCCCGCAAGCGGCCAGCAGTTCAACTGATTTTCGATTGACCTCGGAAAAGAGGCGCTTCCGACGCAGCCGGCGAAGAATCCGATCCGCGCCTTCGCGCCGGTCTTTCCCATATGCGTCGGCAAACTGGTCGGCCAAATCGGTCCCTGGCGCGGCAGCATTCTCATCAGCCCCCTGCGCCCGAAAATTCCCCACAGGCCGAGCCTTTGCAAAATACGCGGCGGCACCAGCGCGAATTTCAAACGCAGCGGGTAGGGCATCACGTGCCGGATTATCCACGCCGTGAATTTCGACGGCTCGGATCGCGGGAGCTTTTGCCGCGTCTCTTCGATCAGTTCGTGATAGATCACGTTGCTCGGGCAAGCGGTCTCGCAGGCGCGGCAATCGAGGCATGAATCAAGGTGCTTCCTGACCGGCTCCGTGGCGGAGATGTTCCCGTCGGAGACGCCGCGCATGAGTTGGATCCGCCCGCGCGGGCCTTCGGCTTCTAGGCCGGTTTCGAGATAAGTCGGGCAGACGGGCAGACATAACCCGCAATGGACGCACGAGAGCGCCCGCTGGTAAGTGCGCGGGTCGAGGCGGGTATTTGCCGCAATTTCGCTCATCGGGGTGACTCGCCTCCCTTTCGGCGATAAAGTATAACGTGACGCGACCGATCGCACCTTCACGGAGGATTCATGCCCCCGCGCTCCATCAAGCTTTTCACCGTCGCCATCGCTCTTTTCTTTTTTGCCGCGGCCTGTCTGGCGGATGACTCCGCCACGACTCAGCCCGGGCCGGCGACCGAGCCTTCGGTTCAGGACGTCGTCGCCGACCTGACGACCGCGTCGCAGCAAATCGGCACGCTCATTCCGACGCCCAGCGATCTCTTCGATCCGGCGAAGCGAGCGCAATCGGCGGACCAGATGATTCCGCTATTGAAGCGCATCGACGCCGATTTTGCGACCCTGGCCCGGATTCAGCCGCAGTCCGCGGAACAGGCGATCACCAACCGCGTGCAGATTCACGCCATGCTCGTTTTGTACGGCGATTCATCCACCGAATCCGCGCTTCAGGAACTGGCGTCCAAATCCGTGCCGGGTTCGATTCCCGCGCAGAGTTCGCTGGTGCTGGCCGGTTGGTGGGAGAACAAAACCAATTCGAGGGAGCAGCAAAAATCGGTCGATCAGCTTAAGGCGCTGGCGCAGGCTCATCCGGATGATCTGTCCGTCACGTCGGCAGCGCTGGCGATGGCGCAATCGCAAAGCAACGCCAACGCCGATCTGCTCGCCGAGGTGCAGAAGGTGCTCACCGACGATCTCAAATCGCCCGAAGCGCAGGCCGTGGCCCAGGAACTGGCGGCGCAGCAAAAACTCGATTCCATGGTCGGCAAGCCGCTGGTCGTCTCCGGCCCGCAACTCGGCGGCAAGCCCTTCACGACCGCCGATTGGAAAGGGAAAGTCATCCTCGTCGATTTCTGGGCGACCTGGTGCGGGCCGTGCATGGCGGAACTGCCGGACGTCGTCAAAGCCTACAACGACAATCACGCCCAGGGTCTGGAAGTTCTGGGTGTATCCAATGATTTCAGCGCCGACGACCTGACAAAATTCCTGACGGCGCATCCGGAAGTCGCCTGGCCGCAGCTTTTCGACGCCGACGCCGCGAAGACAAATCAGTGGAACCCGGTCACGCTCGGCTACGGCATCAACGGTATTCCGACGCTTTTCCTGATCGACAGGAAGGGGATTCTGCGAACCGTCGATGCCCGCGAAGACATGGCCGACATGATCCCCAAGCTGCTTCAGGAACCGGCGAACTGATCCGGCGCTTTGAACGCGCTTGCCAGGCGGGACAAAACGGTGCGCTCCTCGGGACTGGGCGACCAGCGCGGGGGGTCGCCTCTCTTGAAAAAATAAACCGACCCGCCGACCTCGGCGGCGGATTTTCGATTGCCTCATCCTGCCCCGATGCGGTCCCCTTGACGATTCCGAACGCCGCGTCGGCGGACCAGCCGATTAAATCTTTGGCGAAGTTCGATATTCGCGCCGGGGGCACGGAGGCGGAAAATCCCTCGGAAATAGGCGGCCAAAGTTTCGTCCGCAGCGCCATGTCCGCCTGTAAATCGTGGCGAAGAATTTCCAGCGGCCGATGCACGGCCAGTTCTTTGGCAAAAAAATCGATTGCCGCCGGGGAATCGAGCCAGCCGAGCCATAGCTCCTTCGAATTCAGTATTGCCCATCGCGGACGCAGCTTGGTCGGCAAGATCGTCCCAAGGAATTGATCGGAGGGTTCAAACCTTGCGGCGAGGGCGGCGGCGGGGCGTTTATACGTCCGCGTGGTGACCGCTTCGATTTTCCGAACAAGGCGCGTTGCCCGACCATGAATTTCGTCAGATCGTACCCCGCGACATTTTTGACCGTCCGCCCGCCGGCGGTGATCAATTCCCCGCTGTTTAAACGAAACTGGCATCCCAAAAGCAAATCCCGCCAGGCTCCGAACCCAAGCCGCAGCGACCCGCTGGAATTTTCCTCGACGAGCAGTCCAATGGGCAGATTCGCGTCGCCGTCGATCGGCAGCCATTGATCGAATTCACCGAGTTTTTGCTGAATCGCCGCGAGGGTCACATCGGCGGCGAACGTGGCCGTCAGGTCCGCGACGTGGCAATCGATCCCGCCCGCTGTCACCCACGGCTCGCGCGTCGTTGGCATTCCTTAATAGTCTATTCGACTTTGGCGATTTGGGTATTGCTGATGGCGTGCATGGCCCGCTCGATGGCATCCATCTCGTCGATCTGATTGGTTCCGTGCTCGGTGATGCGATCGTAAAAGTTCTGCACGAGTTCCGAGGGATCGCGCACGCGGCCGATGTATTCGCGGGCGATTTGCCTTGCGGCTACGTTCAGGGCGTCGGTCGCGGCGGTCTCGGCGTCGGGGCCGGAGCCGTAAAAGTCCGTGCCGATGAGATTTGCGCAATGGCGGCGGCGACCTCGTCGCTGCGGGCGTAGAAGTGCTTGGCGATCATGGCGTGGCCGTCTTCGTGAGCCATGATTTTTGTCCGGCCCGAAAGTCGATCCATTCGGTGATTTTCAGTTGCAGTGTGACGTGGATCGAATCGACGCGAACGGCCGTGACGACGTCGTCTCCGCTTGGGAATTGCATGAAGACGTGCCCCTGTACATTGGCGTGGCAGGAAAAATCGGCGACCGTCACGCCCAGCTCGTTCGCCTCGGGCGCGGGCATCTGGTGCGAGGGGACGCGGGTCGTAGAGGCTGGTGGAGCAAGCCGGCGGCGTTAAATCAATGGAAACGGGAACCGTTTGCCCCCGCGCCGAGGCGACGAATGACACGATCACGAATGCTGCCGACGCCGCCAGGACGCCTCGAAAATTGCTCATGACTTTTTGGTTCGGCGACGAGAATATCGAAATTTCCAAAACAGTGTTAGACAAATTTTCCAGCCTGTGTACATTGGCCGCAGTCTGACGGCGGAGTCGCAAAATATGCCCAAATTAACCGTGGAAGGTGTCGGAACTTTCTTCGTCCCTGATGGGAAACGCCTGGTTCTGGCGCTCGAGGACGAGGCGAAGATCGATCAATTGCATTCCTGCGGCGGACACGCCCGGTGCACAACCTGTCGCGTGAAATTCATCTCCGGCGAGCCGGAAAAAGTCACCCAGGCGGAGCGAACCATCCTTTCGGCCCGTGGGCTTGGGGCCGAGGTGGGGCTGCGGCTGAGTTGTCAGATCAACTGCGACGCGGACATGCACATTGTGGCCGAAAGCCGCCTGGCCGGGAGCGGGAAGAAGGACGTGGGCCCGCGCCCGACGGATTCGATCACGCCGCCGCCGGTTTGGACTTGATGGTGATGGGGAACGCGGTGCTGCGCATCACCGCTAAATGGGAAGCAAGTAGAAATTGACCCACTACCGAGTTGATTTGGGAAGGGGTCGCGTAAAATAGCATTGATGCCGGAGATTCGCGTCGCCATCGCGGGAGTGGGGAACTGCGCCAGTTCGCTGGTGCAGGGATTGGCGTTCTACCGGGCCCACCCCGAGGGGCTGCTGTCTGAAATCGGGTTGAAGCACCCGGAACTGGGGGGCTGGCGGGTTTCGGACATTGTCCCCGTGGCGGCGTTTGATATTGATGCGCGAAAGTCGGGCGCCTCTCGAAGAGGCGATTTTTGCGCTTCCGAATAACACCAAGGAGATCGCCCGCCCGGTCCCGGGGACGGGCGTAACCGTCAAAATGGGCCCGGTGCTGGACGGCGTGGCGTCTCATTTGAGCGAATACCCAGCCGAATGGCGTTTTGAGCCGGCGGATTTGCCGCCGGTGGACGTCGCGGCGGAACTTCGATCGAGCGGGGCGGAGATTCTGCTGAATTATCTGCCGGTGGGGTCGAGAAAAGCGGCGGAGTTCTACGCCGAGGCGTGCCTGAAGGCGGGGGTGAGCCTGGTGAACTGCATGCCGGTCTTTATCGTTTCGGACCCTGCCTGGGCCAAACGGTTTGCCGATCGCGGCATCCCTTGCGTAGGGGATGATATCAAGGCACAGCTCGGGGCGACCATCACCCATCGGGCCCTGGCCCGGCTCTTCACCGACCGCGGCGTGCGCATCGACCGCACTTACCAGCTCAACACCGGCGGAAACGCCGATTTTCTCAATATGCTCCAGCCGCCAGCGCCTGGAAGAGAAGAAGACGAGCAAGACGGAGGCCGTGCAGAGCCAGTTGAATGAGCCTCTGGATGAGCAAAACATCCACATCGGCCCCAGCGATTTCGTCCCGTTCCTCAAGGACAACAAAATCTGCTTCCTCCGCATCGAAGGCACAGGTTTCGGCGGCGTGCCGCTGGAATTGGAGCTGCGATTGAGCGTGGAGGATTCGCCCAATAGCGCCGGATCGGCCGTGGATGCGATTCGCTGCTGCAAGATCGCCAGGCAGGCAAAAATTGCCGGAGCGCTCGCCGCCGCGTCCGCCTGGACGATGAAAAGGCCGCCGCGGCAGATGGGCGACACGGATGCATTGGCTGCAATGACGGCATGGGTGGCGGCGGAAACCCGAAACCAGAAATCCGAATGACGAATCAAATCCGAATGCCCGAATGACAAAATGGGGGGAATGCCCTTCGCTCATTTGGTCATTCGGGCTTGATTCGGATTTCTGGTTTCGGATTTCGGATTTTTCTCGCGCTTGCGCTTGAATTCGGACCCACATCATTACAATATCTGACCGATAAACCGGCATTGTCGAACCATCAATGCTGGGACTATTGCTCGGCCAATGGAGTGGCCGATAGACCGAATCGTTCCAGCCGTGCGCGTTTCACCGCGGCGGCGCGTTTCGGGCCATAGGAAAATTCTTTGATTCGTCGCAAAGATTTTCCGGCCCAAGGACGGGCAGAAAAATGGACAGCTTTCTGATTCACGGGGGTCAACGTCTTAAAGGCGCGGTCGAGATCAGCGGAAGCAAGAATTCCGCGCTCCCGATTCTCGCCGCCTGTTTGATGGCCGAGGGACCGAGCCGCCTGAACGGCGTGCCGCGGCTTTCGGACATTGATTCAATGAACAAACTCATCGGCGAGCTCGGCTGCCGGGTCCGCCGCAACGATCCCGCCGGCGCGGGGGACGTGACGGCGCTGAATCGCCCGCTCCTGAACGGCCCGCTGGACATCGAAGTGCTCGATGAAGAGCGCTGCGAGGCGAAGTACGAGATCGTCAAAACCATGCGCGCCAGCATCTGCGTGCTGGGGCCGCTGCTCGCCAAGCGCGGCGCGCGGTGGTGAGCCTGCCCGGCGGATGCACCATCGGCGACCGGCCGGTCGATCTCCACGTCCGCGGCATGCAAAAACTGGGCGCGGAATTCACAACCGAAAACGGAAATATCGTCGGCAAGGTCCGCGGCAGACTGCGCGGTTGCCGCATGTATCTCGGCGGTGCGCAGGGGCCGACCGTCCTGGGGACGATCAACGTCATGTGCGCCGGCGTCGCTCGCCGAAGGCGAAACCGTCATCGTCGGCGCGGCGTGCGAGCCGGAAGTCTCCGACTGCGCGGAACTGCTCATCAAGATGGGCGCGCAGATCAAAGGCCACGGGACGGCCGAGATTCGCATCGAGGGCGTCGAAAAATCAGTCGGCGCGGAACATCGGGTCATTCCCGATCGCATCGAGTGCGGCACGTTCATGATCGCCGCCGCCATGACCAACGGCGAACTCGAACTCCGCCACTGCAACGCCGATCATCTGGTTGCCGTCACGGACCGCCTCGAAGAGATCGGCGTGCGCATTGAGGAAGAGAACGGCTCGCTGCACGTCAGCAGTTCGCGCCGGTTGAATCCCGTCGAGATGACGACTCAGCCGTATCCAGGATTCCCCACCGATCTCCAGGCGCAGCTCATGGCGCTGCTCTGCCAGGCCGACGGAATCAGCGTCGATCACCGAGCGGATTTTCCCCGATCGATTCCAGCACGTGGGCGAACTGAATCGCCTGGGCGCGCGCATCCGCAAGGAAGGCCCGACGGCGATTATTCAGGGCGTCAAGGAATTGCAGGGCGCCAGCGTGATGGCCAGCGACCTCCGAGCCAGCGCGGCTTTGGTGCTGGCGGGGCTCGTTGCAAAAGGGACGACCTGCGTCGATCGCGTCTATCACATCGATCGCGGGTACGAAAAAATCGAGCAAAAACTCGCGGCTGTCGGCGCGGATATCGAACGCGTCAAGGAGACGAAGACGACCGTGCCGATGACGATTGCGGCGGTGGCATAGACTTTTTTCCCTCTCCCCATGTACTCATGGGGAGAGGGAAGGGTGAGGGGCAATTTTTCGAAGGTCGGAAGACGGCCCCTCACCCTAACCCTCTCCCCGGAGTACCGGGGCGAGGGGACCAAACCCCTCACCGTGCCGTTACGAATTCGATCTGACTAATCGCCGGTACAAGTCCTGCATTGGCCCCATCTTTCAGCAACCTGACAATTGCTTCCTTTCCCCGTGGCCCATAATCCAAAGTCCATTGATTGACGTACATTCCGACAAATTGATCGGCTAGCTTCTTATCCAAATCCCTCCCAAATTGCAGGGCATACTCCACCGCCTCGGGCCGATGCGCCAGGCTGAATTCGATCGATTTTTTGATGATATCGGTGACTTCCTGCATCACGGGTTGGCCGAGATTTTTGCGGATGCAATTCCCGCCGAGAGGCAGGGGCAGGCCGGTCTTTTTCTGCCACCAGATTCCCAAATCGACGATCAAGTGCAGGTCAAGCTGCTGATAGGTCAGTTGGCCTTCATGAATGATTAAACCTGCGTCCACGACGCCGGCTTTCACCTGGCCGGGGATTTCATCGAATGGGATGACCACCGGCTCGAACGCCTCGCCCGCCTTTCCCATGCAGAGCTGGAGGGCCAGGAAAGCGGTGGTGAGCTTCCCGGGGATGGCGATTCTTTTCCCTTTTAAATCCTCCAATTTGACGCCCTTGGTCGCGATGACCATCGGGCCGTAACCATCCCCCATGCTGCTGCCACAACTTGTCAGAGCGTATTTGTCGGCGACGTATGGATAGGCGTGAATTGAGATCGCGGTGATCTCCAGTTCACCCCGGCGGGCGCGTTGATTCAGCGTTTCGATGTCCTGCAATATGTGCTCAAACCGATAGTTTCCGGTTGGAATGAGATTCTTGGCCAGGCCGTAAAACATGAAGGCATCGTCGGGATCGGGCGAATGGCCGAGGCGAAGCAATTGTTCTGGCATGCCCGGCAGTATAAAGGCATATTACCGGTCAGACCAAACTTGGGCTCGGGGACGGCGGCGGGCAATAACGCTGCATCGTGTGCGTTTTACACGATAAAGAAGGAGCAGGATTCCGCGATGACGACCCACCCGATGCTCCAGCCTTATCAGCCGACGGATTCCGATCCGTTTGACGAAGTCAAAGCCGCGCATTTGCTGAACCGAGCCGGTTTCGGCGGGACGCCGGAAGAAGTCGAAAACATTTTGAAGCTCGGCCCCCAAAAGGCGGTCGATGCGCTGCTCGATTTTCCTGACGCTCCGGCCCAGGAGGGCGACGATGCCGGGCCGGATTTGTCGAGCATCGCCGATCTTCCGTCCAATTTCCGCCAGCTTCACATGATGCTGAACGATGCCGGCACGCCGCAGGAAAAGAAGATGCTTCAGCAGAAGTTTCAGCAGTCCAATCGGGAGGCCGTCGGCGCGATCATCAAATGGTGGCTCAATCGCATGGCCTTCGGGCCGCATCCCTTGCAGGAAAAACTCGCCTTCTTCTGGCACGGGCATTTCACCACCAGCGCCCGCGACGAGCGGGCTGCGTCGCTGATGTGGCGACAAAACGAACTTCTCCGCCGATGTGCGGCTGGAAATTTCAATCCCTTCCTGCACGCCATCTCCAAAGACCCCGCCATGCTCGATTACCTCAACAACGCGCAAAACCGGAAACAGCACCCCAATGAAAACTACGGCCGCGAAGTCATGGAACTCTTCACCCTCGGAATCGGCAATTACACCGAAACCGACGTCAAGGAAGGCGCTCGAGCCTTCACCGGCTGGACCCACGACGGCGACCAATTCATCTATCGCGAATTCGACCACGACAACGGCGTGAAAACCTTCCTGGGCGCCAGCGGAAATTTCGACGGCGACGATGTCCTCAACATCATCCTCGAGCAGCCCGCCTGCCCGCGCTTCGTCGGGGGGGAATTGTTCAAATATCTCGCGTACGACAATCTCGAAGACGATCTGGCGGTTGCCCTCGGCGACCTCTTTTATTCGAATCAATATGAAATTCGCCCGCTGGTTCGCACCATCCTGACCAGCAAGGCGTTTTATTCTCCGGAATGCATTGGGGTGCAGATTAAATCGCCGGTGCAACTCATGGTCGGCACCGTCCGCATGCTCGGCTTGCAACTGCCGCCGGAATTGGCGGTCATTTCCGCGCTCAATCAGATGGGCCAGGTCCCCCTGAACCCGCCAAATGTCCGGGGCTGGCCCGGCGGGCACATGTGGATCAACACCAGCACGCTCTTCATTCGCTATAACACGGGAGTCTGGCTCGCCGGCGGGGACGTGCCCGCCCTGGCGATGGTCCGGCGCAAAGGAGACGGCCGTGACTTGCCCCCGTGGATCGCGCGGGAACCGATTTTGACCCGCAAGCGCCGGGATCGAGCGGCGACGTCGTCGATTACTGGGTCAAGCGCCTGATCCAGCGTCCCATCGACGACGACAAGAAAGACGTGCTGGTCGGCGCATTAGGACCCGATCCCACAAATATGGACGGTCAACGCCGTGTCGTACAGTTGATTGTGTCGATGCCGGAGTATCAGTTGTGTTAGCGAGGTAGCTTATGGACCAAAACCTGGCCACACGCCGCGTCTTTTTGCAGAGGGGCTTGGCACTGCTCGCGGTCGCCCCCACGATTCCCACATTTCTCGATCAAACGGTGATGGCGCTATCCAGCCCGTTTGATATCTCGCAAACGCAGCTCCCCAGCGGAAAAGACGGCAAAATCCTCGTCGTCGTGCAGCTTGGCGGCGGAAACGACGGCCTCAGCATGGTCACCCCCTACGGCGACGACGCCTATTACCAGGCCCGCACGCGCATCAGCCATCCGGCGAATCAGATTCTCAAGATCGACGGTTACCTCGGTCTGCATCCGAGCCTGGCCCCGATCAAAGACCTTTTCGACAACGGCGAGATGGCGATCGTCCAAGGCGTCGGATATCCGAACCCAAACCGCTCCCACTTCCGCGCCATGGACATCTGGCAAAGCGCCCAGCCCGATCGCGATTCCCCCAGCGACGGCTGGATTGGCCGATATTTCGATAACACCTGCCCAGGGTGCGACCCGCATGTGGGCGTCTCCGTCGGGCAGACTTTGCCGCTGGCGATGCAGGGCGACCGCGTCATGCCCGTGAATCTCGAGCGTGCCGAGTCGTACCGCTACAACGGGCACGACAAGACCCATTACCTGGAATTGAACAAGTTCGACGAAACCGCCGCTGCTTCGACCGGCGGGTTCGGCAACATGACGGTTCCCGTCCCCATCCCTCCCGGCGCTAAGCCAGCCGAAAGCGAGGCGACGCAACTCGATTTCCTGCATCGCACCGCCATGGATGCCCAGCTCAGCAGCGACCAGATATTCCGCGTGATGCGGAATCATGTGTCGGCTTCGACGTATCCGGCGGGGGAATTTGGCGCGGGGTTGAAGATGGTCGCGTCGATGATCGCGGGGGGAATGCCGACGCGCGTGTATTACGTCACCCTCACCGGCTTCGACACCCACTCCGGCCAGCTCAATCGCCATGACGTCCTCATGAAACAACTTGCCGACGGGCTCGCGGCGTTCTGGAAAGATCTGAAAGCCCAGAAAAATGACGACCGGGTTCTGGTTATGACGTTCAGCGAATTTGGGCGACGCATCGAGGAGAACGCCAGCAACGGAACCGACCACGGCGCGGCCGCCCCGATGATCGTCCTCGGCGGGAGCATTCAGCAGGGCCTGGTCGGACGCCATCCATCCTTGACCGATCTCGACCAGGGCGATCTGAAATACGGGATCGACTTCCGCTCCGTTTACGCCAGCGTGCTTCAGGATTGGCTTGAAACGCCGAGCAAGCCGATTCTTGGGGATCAGTTTAACATTCTGCCGTTGGTGAAGACGTAGTTCGTTTTACAGTCCACGGCGGGCGCGTTGTCTTTCTCGTTTCGGCGCACATAACATCAACAAGAACGTAGACACCGACCCAAACGCGGGGTAAGCTACGCTCAGAATGGGATGCGTCGGGATGACGGCAGACATGGAAAAGTCGGCGTCGCCTGGTGCGCTTTTCGGTGACGGAGGCTCAGAGCATTTCATTCGACCGGCGGGCCAAGCCCGCCGAACGGGGTGTTCCCGCGGCAGTCCGCCGGGAGAACCTTGCCGAACGAGCCAGGCTCGGATGTAACGTCCACGGATTTTGTGCGCCGTGTGCGTTACGGAAGTGGACGATTGGCGTGCCGCCGCGGGCGGCCGTCGGTGATTGAAACCGGCGGCGTGCTTGCGACCCCATCGGCCGGTCGTAGCCGTTCGGAGCTGTACCGTCTGTCGGACTTGATCGCGTCTGGGGAAAACAGACGCGTCTTTCCGATCAGTCGGCGACTCCTGCCTACTCCGCCGCCGCGAGGCGTCCTGCCTCCTCGCCAGCCGATCCCCTCCCAAAACACGGATGTGAAATGGACCAGTCGCCCCAACGCACCTTGGCCGCCGCGCCGGAGACAGCCTATGCCCGCTAAATCCAACTCCCTTGTGTCGATCATCGATAAAAAAGTCGATTCCTCCAATTTCCGCGAGCAGCACTGGGAGGGAAGTTTCTGGGATTATCTCGACATTGTTCACGAGCATCCGGACGTCTGCCGCAACGCGTTTCAGCGCGTGTACGAAATGATCCTCTCCTACGGGAGCGAATCGTTTAACCAGTTCAAGCAGGAACTGAACCGGTACAAGTTCTTCTCCGACCCGATCGATCATGGGGGCGACGCGATCTACGGGCTGGAGCGCCCGCTGATGCAACTGGTCGATTTCTTCAAATCCGCCGCGCAAGGCTACGGCACCGAAAAACGAATTCTGCTTCTGCATGGCCCGGTGGGATCGAGCAAATCCACGATGGCCCGCCTGCTGAAAAAGGGTCTCGAGCATTACAGCCGAACCGAGGTCGGCCGCTGCTTCACGTACATGTGGCGGGTTCACCATCAAGGCCCTGGCGGCGACGAAGGCGAGCAATTCGTCGAGTGCCCCATGCACGAGGAGCCGCTGCTGCTCATTCCCAAGGAAGCGCGGCAGGAAGTGCTCGACGCCCTCAACGAAAAACTCCCCGACGGCCGGAAAATCCGCCTCTTCGGCGATGTCTGCCCCTTCTGCCGAAAAATCTACGGCGATCTCCTCGAGCAATACAGCGGCGATTGGAAAAAGGCGATGGAGCACGTCAAGGTGCGGCGGCTGATCCTGTCGGAAAAAGACCGCCGCGGGATCGGAACATTCCAGCCCAAGGACGAAAAAAATCAGGACAGCACCGAGCTCACCGGCGACATCAACTATCGCAAAATTGCCGAGTATGGCTCCGATTCCGATCCCCGCGCCTTCAATTTCGACGGCGAACTCAATATCGCCAATCGCGGCATCGTCGAATTCATCGAAGTCCTCAAGCTCGACGTGGCGTTCCTCTACGATCTGCTGGGCGCGAGCCAGGAACACCTGATCAAGCCCAAGAAATTCGCCCAGACTTACATCGACGAAGTGATCCTCGGCCACACCAACGAGCCGGAATACAAGAAGCTCCAGGGCAACGAAATGATGGAGGCGTTCCGCGACCGCACCATCAAGATCGACGTGCCGTACAACATCCGGCTCGACGACGAGATCAAGATTTATCTCAAGGATTTCGGCCCCGAGAAGATCAAGGGCATCCACATCGCCCCGCACACGATCGAGGTGGCCGCGATGTGGGCGGTGCTGACGCGTCTCTCGGAGCCGAAGAAAGCCGGCATCACCAAGCTGCAAAAACTCAAGCTCTACAATGGCAAGAGCATTCCCGGCTTCACCGAAGACAGCGTCAAGGAATTGAAGGAAGAGGCCCCGCGCGAGGGAATGCAGGGAATCAGCCCGCGCTACATCCAGGACAAGATCAGCAATTCACTCGTCAGCCATCAGGCTCAGCTCGATCATTCCATCAACCCGTTTATGGTGATGAACGAACTCGAGGGCGGGATGAGCCATCATTCGCTCATCACGGATGAGGAATTGAAGAAGGAATACAAGGAGCTTCTGGCCGTCGTGCGCGAGGAATACGAAGACATCCTCAAGGGCGAAGTGCAGCGGGCGATCAGCGCCGACGAGGACGCGATCAAGCGCCTGGCCGCCAATTACATCGAAAACGTCCGCGCCTACACCCAGCACGAGCGCATGCGCAATCGCTACACCGGCCGCGACGAGGATCCGGATGAACGATTGATGCGCCTCGATCGAGGACAAGATCGACATCCCCGAAAGCCGAAAAGACGATTTCCGCCAGGAAATCATGAATTACATCGGCGCCCTGGCCTTGGACGGCAAGAAGTTCGAATACAACACCAACGCTCGGCTTCTCAAGGCCCTGGAATTGAAGCTGTTCGAGGATCAGCGCGACACGATCAAGTTGAAGAATCTGGTCAGCACCGTTGTCGACGATGAAACGCAACAGAAGATCGACGTGGTGAAGCAGCGGCTGATCAAGTATTTCGGGTACAACGAAACCAGCGCGACCGACGTGCTAAACTACGTTGCCAGCATCTTCGCCCGCGGTGATACCAAGCAGGACGAATAAATCGGCAGCCAGTTCGGGCCGCACGCCGACAAATTTGTGTTCGGCGGCGGATTGGAAATTAACGTGGCACGCATCAATCGACGCTCCGGATATTCGCTGGTCCTGACCGGCCTGCTCGGCCTGGTCTTTTTCTGGCTCACCGACCCGCGCATCGGGATGGCCCTGCGCTGGAACCATGGCGAAAACCCCATCGATCTGGCCAATGAACACCTCCCGGGAACCATCGTCGGCATGGGAGGCTCGGCCCTGGTCCTTTTAATGGGGATTTTCCTTCTTTCGCGGCGTCCGGTTTGATGCGAAAATTCGTGCTAAAATGACGGTGAGTACGGAACCAACCCGCTTGCCTCCGGCAGTTGAAATATGGTTCTAAAGATCGAGAAAGATCACCAGCGCTTCCGGCAGATCGTCAAAGGGCGCATTCGCGACGATCTGCGGAAATTTCTCACCAAGGGCGAACTGATCGGCAAGGAAGGCAAACACCTCATCAGCATCCCCGTCCGCGGAATCGAGCTTCCCCATTTTCGATACGGCGACAATTCCTCCGGCGTCGGCGCGGGAGAGGGAAAAGAGGGGGAAGTCGTCGGAAAGGGGCAGGGCAAAACGGCCGGCGGGACCGAGGCCGGGCAGCACATCATGGAGGTCGATCTCACCCTAGACGAACTGGCGGAGATTCTGGCCGAGGAATTGAAGCTCCCGCGCATCGAACCCAAGGGGAAGCACCGCATCACGACCGTTCGCGATAAATACAGCGGCATCCGGCGCGTCGGGCCGGAATCGCTCCGCCATTTCAAGCGATCGTTCAAGGAAGCGCTCAAACGCCAGATCATGATCGGCGATTATGACCCGGACAACCCGGTCATCATCCCGCAGCGTAAGGACATCCGCTACCGCAGTTGGAAGGAAGTCAAAAATCCCCAGTCCAACGCGGTCATCGTCTTCATGATGGACGTCTCGGGATCCATGGGAGAGGAGCAAAAGGAATTAGTCCGCCTCGAGAGTTTCTGGATCGACACCTGGCTTAGAAAAATTACGAGGGGATCGAGTCCCGCTACATCGTGCATGACGTTTCGGCCAAGGAAGTGGACAAACACACCTTCTACCACCTCCGCGAAGACGGCGGCACGAAAATCAGCAGCGCCTTCCGATGCGCGAAGTCTCTTTTGGACGCGCATTATTCGCCCGACGAATGGAACATTTATCTCTTCCACTTCAGCGACGGCGACAACAGCTCAGAAGCCGACAGCCGCGACTGCGTCAAGCTGCTCAAGGAGCAGCTGCTGCCGATATGCAACATGTTCGGCTATTGCCAGGTCGCCAGCGCCTACGGCTCGGGGAATTTCATCAATGTCTTGCACGAGCATCTGCGCGGGAATGAAAAAGTCCTGACCAGCCGGGTCAATTCGAAGGACGATATTTACGATTCGATTAAGACGTTCTTCGGCAAAGGACATTGAAGTCCCCACTCGCGGGCCGTTGTTGAGGATTTGCACTCAATCGAATAACGTCCATTCCGAATGGAGGGATCTCCCCACAAATCGGCACGTCTCAGTGGATTGGACGGGCTGCGCTGCATCGCCATTCTCCTGGTCATCCTCTCGCATCTCTGTTCGCGATTGGATGCCCAATCCCAGAACTTTGTCCTCAGGGCCATCGTCAATCGCGCCGCCTGGGGCGTGGTGTTTTTCTTCGTCATCTCCGGATTTCTGATCACCTGGCTTTTGGTCTCTGAACAGGACAAGTCCGGCAGCATCGATCTGGTCCGCTTCTATCAGCGCCGCTTCCTGCGAATTCTTCCGCCCGCGTTCGCTTACCTTTTGGTCGTCCGCGTCATGACGATGTGCGGAGTGGTGTACGTCCCCTGGGCGGACGTCGCCAAATGTGTGTTCTTCATCCGCAACGTCGCCCGCACAGGGTCCCTTGAAACCATCCATTTCTGGTCGCTTTCCATCGAAGAGCAGTTTTATCTTTGCTGGCCGCTTTTTATGCTCCTGACCCGCCGCCGTCTGCATATCCCGATCACGGTTTTTTTTGTGATCGCCGCGCCGTTTTGGAGATTGATCAATTATCACGTCTTCGGCGCACCGCCCGTGATCAATGTCTGGCGCACCGATCTCAATTACGACATGCTACTATTCGGATGCCTGATCGCCCTGGGCCGGCACGACCCCCGCTTTTTGCCACTCCTCCGCGGACCCCTTCTCCAGCGTCCTCGCAACGTCTATCTGACCATCGCCGCCTGTTTCTTCGTGGTCTACTTTCCCGCCCGCTTCGATCGCTACCTGCCGGTGGTTTCCTTGAGGCCATGGCTCTTCGCCATGGGAGCCGCAGTCATCATTAATTTTATGATCGAAGGGCATCGCTCCTTGCTGAACCGCGTTCTCGACTCGCCTCTCCCCACCGCGATCGGACGCATCTCCTACAGTCTTTATCTCTGGCAGCAGCTCTTCTGTTTCGGCAAAGTCGGCGATCATTGGATGCGGCGCTTTCCGCAGGATGTCCTGCTCACGTTGGGAGCCGCGACGCTCAGTTACTATCTCGTCGAACTCCCCTCCTCCCGTCTGCGATCCCATTTCAAGTCGATGCGCCCCCCAAAGGTCACCATCGAGGATGCTCTCGAATCGCAACCTGCAACCGCAACCGCAACTTAAAGTCCCTTCCCAGGTTTTGCGCCCGCAGGTAGCTTGTCTGGAAAGGATCACATGCAAGCCCTGGCTGTCTTTCCGGCAAGCAAAGAAGTGAGAGTGATCGACCACCCCGCGCCGGCGATCCCCAATCCCGCCGATGTGATGCTCCGCATGATCGAAGTCGGGGTTTGCGGAACGGATAAAGAGATCGTTTCGTTTCAATATGGCACGCCGCCGCAGGGGTCGCCTTATCTCATCATCGGGCATGAATCCCTGGGGGAAGTCGTCGAGATCGGCTCGGGTGTTAAGACGCTGAAGAAGGGGGACCTCGTCGTGACGATGGTTCGCCGGCCGTGCGATCATCCCGATTGCATCGCCTGCCGGGCCGGGCGGCAGGATTTTTGTTACACCGGCGACTTCACCGAGCGGGGAATCAAGGGCCGGCATGGTTTTATGACCGAGTTCGTGGTGGACGACGAGGGCTATATGAATCTCGTCCCGCCGGGGCTGCGCGACATTGCCGTGCTGGTTGAGCCGCTGACGATCGCACAGAAGGCGTTGGAACAGGTGGTGCAGATTCAGGCGCGATTGCCCTGGGGGTGTCCAGTCGAGGAGGGCAAGCCGTCGCAATACTGCCATAAGGCGCTCGTGCTCGGGGCCGGGCCGGTGGGGCTGCTGGGGGCGATGTCGCTGATTGTGCGCGGGTTTGAAACGTGGGTGTATTCGCGGAATCCGGTGCCGAGCGTGCAGTCGGATTTCTGCGCCGCGATCGGGGCGCATTTTTTGCCGGCCACGAGCGTTTCCGTTGACGACGCGGCGCAGCAAATCGGGAACATCGATCTCGTCTATGAAGCCGTGGGGGCGTCGTCTCTGGCGTTTGACGTGATGCGCGTGCTCGGTACCAACGCAGTCTTCATCTTTACGGGCGTTCCGGGCCGCAAGGGGCCGATCGAGGTGGACACCGACCTGATCATGCGCGACCTGGTGCTGAAAAATCAGGTCGTTTACGGTACTGTCAATGCCGGCAAGCAGGCGTTCATGGATGCGATATCGGATTTGGGCGAATTTCGCCGCCGCTGGCCGAGCGAGGTGAGCAAGTTGATCACCGGCCGGTTCACGATCGATCAGGCGTTGAAACTTCTCACCGGAAAACCCGGCGGGATCAAAAATGTGGTGACCCTCTAATGGCTACAGATAACAACTCAGCCTCCGACGCCGAACGCAACCGCCTCAAGGATGATTGCGATCGCAAGGCAAATTGGAAACGGTGGGGGCCCTATCTCTCGGAGCGGCAATGGGCCACGGTGCGCGAGGATTATTCGCCCGATGGCGATTGCTGGAATTATTTTACGCACGATCAGGCGCGCAGCCGGGCATATCGATGGGGCGAGGACGGGCTCCTGGGCATTACCGACCGCGAATGCCGCATCTGTTTCGCCCTGACCCTTTGGAACGGAAGCGACAACATTCTCAAGGAGCGGCTCTTCGGCCTCACCGGCCCCGAGGGTAATCACGGCGAGGACGTAAAAGAGCAATATTTCTATCTCGATTCCACGCCCACGCATTCGTACATGAAGGCGCTTTACAAATATCCGCAGACGGCGTTTCCGTACGAATGGCTGGTTTCCGAAAATCGCCGCCGCACCCGGAGCGATCCGGAATTTGAAATCCTCGATACCGGCGTGTTCGACAAAAACCGCTACTTCGACGTCTTCGTCGAATACGCGAAGAAATCGCCCGATGACGTGCTCATTCGCGTCACCGTCTGTAATCGCGGCTCCGAGCCGGCGGACTTTCATCTGATTCCAACGCTCTGGGCCCGCAACACCTGGACCTGGGGCTGCACCCACGAGGGATGCGACGTGAAGCCGTACATCGGTCTTCAACCCGACGGAAAGGTTCTGATCGATCATACGACCCTTGGCAAATTCCGCTTCGCCGCCGAGGGGAAGGACAAACAACCGCGCGTGGCTGTTCACCGAGAATGAAACGAATCTGAGCAGGGTTTTCGGCGCGGCCAATCGCACGCCGTATGTGAAAGACGCCTTCCACCGATTCATCATCAACCAGGAAGCCGGCGCGGTGAATCCCGCCAACGTCGGCAGCAAGGCGGGGGCCTATTACCAGTTCAAGGTTCCGCCAGGGGGCCAGGTCTCCGTGCGCCTGCGGCTCTATTCCGAGCAATCGTCGCCGCAAAATCCGTTTGACGGGGATTTCGATCAGGTCTTCAAGCAGCGCATCGACGAGGCCGACGCGTTTTATGACTCGGTGGTCTCACGCCGCCTTCCCGCCGATTCCCGCAACGTGGCCCGGCAGGGCTTCGCCGGGTTGCTCTGGTCCAAGCAGTTTTACCACTACATCGTCAAGGACTGGCTCACGGGCGATCCGGACCAGCCGACCCCGCCCGAATCGCGCTGGCACGGGCGCAATCATGATTGGCTGCACCTGTTCAATCGCGACATCATCTCGATGCCGGACAAATGGGAATATCCGTGGTATGCGTCGTGGGACCTGGCGTTTCACACGATCACGCTGGCGACCGTCGATGCGGAGATGGCCAAGGAACAGCTCATCCTGCTCATGCGCGAATGGTACATGCACGGCAGCGGGCAGATACCCGCCTATGAATTCGAATTTTCCGACGCCAATCCGCCTGCGCACGCCTGGGCCTGCTGGCGCGTTTATAAAATGACCGCGCCGCGCGGAAAGCGCGATCGCCGCTTTCTCGAACGCGCGTTTCAAAAGCTCATGATCAACTTCACCTGGTGGGTCAACCGCAAGGACGTCAGCGGGCGGAACATCTTCGGCGGCGGATTCCTCGGGCTCGATAACATCGGCGTCTTCGACCGCTCCAGGCCGCTTCCCACCGGCGGCGTGCTCGACCAGGCCGACGGAACCGCCTGGATGGCCTTCTACTGCTCAACCATGCTTTCCATGGCCCTCGAACTGGCGCGCGAAGACGACGTTTACGAGGACATCGCCTCGAAATTCTTCGAGCATTTCGTCGGCATCGTCGATGCCATGAATACCCTCGGCGGGACCGGGCTTTGGGACGAGCGCGACGGGTTTTACTACGATCAACTCTACGTCGACAAAAAAGTAATCCCCATGCGCTTGCGATCGATGGTGGGAATGATTCCCCTCTTCGCCGTCGAAGTGCTCGACGGCGAATTGATCGACCAGCTCAAGGGCTTCCGCAAGCGCATGGACTGGTTCCTCAACAACCGCACCGAACTGGCAAAGCACATTTCCTACATGAAACCGTCCGATTCCAAGCACACGCACTATCTGCTGGCGATTCCGTCCCAGCAGCGGCTGCTGCGCGTGCTCGAATACCTGCTCGACGAAGACGAATTTCTCTCCCCGCACGGCATTCGCTCGCTCTCGCGGTTCTATCGCGACCATCCGTTTGTTTTCCCCGCCGAGGGCAAGGACTACAGCGTCCATTACTCGCCGGGCGAATCCGATACGGCGTTGTTCGGCGGCAATAGCAATTGGCGCGGGCCGGTCTGGTTTCCGCCCAATTTCATCCTGCTCGAGTCTCTGGAAAAATATCACCATTTCTATGGCGATGGGCTGACCGTCGAATGTCCCGCCGGATCGGGAATTCGAAAGAATCTTCAGGCCGTTGCCGACGATCTAGGGATGCGCTTGATGGGACTTTTCACCGCCGATCGTAACGGACGCCGGCCCTGCCACGGTGAAGACCAGCGGTTCGCCATCGACCCATGGTGGAAGGACCTGGTCCTGTTTTACGAATATTTTCACGGCGAGACCGGGCGGGGCTGCGGGGCCAACCACCAGACCGGCTGGACCAGCCTGGCCGCCAGGCTCCTCGTCGGCCGCGGTCGAAAGCTCGATCGCGAGCAGCAGGGTTCCGCGGCAGCACCGGCGAAGGGCGAGCCGGTTGCCTCGAAATAAAAAAAGCGGTCGGATGCCAGAGGCACCCGACCGCCACTCTCTCCGCCTTGGTTGACTCGGCGCCGAAGCGCCGATCCTCCTGATACGCTCCTCCTCCTAATTGATGCCGCCGTCGCCGTTGACCTGCCCGAGCTGGTTGTAGCAATCGTTGAGCAGGCTGGTGACGTTGTTATAGAGCACGCCGTTGCTCGCGTTGGCGTTGACCGCGACCATCATCTGGGTGACGCTGATCGTGGAATTATTCGCCACGCCGAACGCGGCGCCGTTGGTTCCAACGTCGAACGTTGCATCGCCCAGGCCATCGGTTGTCGGGACGAATCCGAAGGAGACCCCGGCGCTCCGCCCAGGCCCAGTGTGGAGGAATAGATGTTCAACGCCGTCGCCATGACCTGCGCGTTGTTCTTCTGGCCGGAGACGTCGTAGTACGACATATACTTTGTGGCCACGGTCTCGGCGGTCTTATTGCCGAGGATCGACCCGCCGAACAGGTTCGGATACGTCGTCGCCAGCCAGTTGCCCAGCGTGGTGCTCGTCGAGCCGCCGAAATCCTTGATCAGTGTCTGCCCGAGGCTCGACCAGAAGAGCATGGTGGCGCTTTCGTCATCCACGTCGTCATGGAGCCCGGCGTTGTCGGCGCTGATGAGCCGATTCTGAGCCGAGTAGAAGATATTGCTGCCCGCGGGCCCGAGCTGGTTGATCGCGGCGCCGCAGACGAAGTCGATCTGATAGTAATTGTTCGGAATCGTTACCGTCAGCGTGTGCGTACCGGACGAGTACGTGCCGGTTGCCACCTGGAATTCGGTCTGCTCGCTGGCGTCGGAAGCGTTGAAGACCGGATCGGGGGCGTTATAGGAGACCAAGGTGTAGGTCATCGGTGCGCCCGTCGGCACCGTAAAGGTAACGGTCACCGTTTCGCCCTGGGCAGTTGCGCCGCGCAGGTCGGTTACCGTCGTGGTCGCGCAACCACCGCCGCTTAACTGGAAGCTGAAGCAGGTCGGCATGCAGTTGCTTTCCTGGTAGTTGTCGAAGTTGAGGCCGGTGACTTTCTGCCCAGCGGCCACACTGATGCCGTAATAATCCGGCAGCGTCGGAGCGGTTTCGATATATCCGCTAGGTGTCACCTCCACAACGATGTACTTACCGGGCGGGACGTTCGTGAAGGAATAGGTCCCGTTCGCGGCGGAAGTGGTTGTCGCGTAAAGCGTGTCGCCGGTATCGTAAATTCCGTCGCCGTTCACATCCTTGTAAAGCTGGACCGTCACGCCTGACAGGTCCGTATCGTCGCTCGTCAGTCCGTTTCCGGTGAGGTCCTTGTACACCGTTCCGCTGATGCTGTCCGTGAGCGGCACGATTTCGCCGAAGTTGTAATTCAACCCGCTGCCGGCGGAGACAACCATGACGGAACTGACCGCACCAACAGCCGCTGTGCCGCCGAGCGTCCCCGCGTTGGCGGTCTCGCCGGTGTAACCGGCGGGCTGGGTCTCGGTCACCGTGTAAGTGCCCGGGGCCAGACCCGTGAAGGAATAGGTGCCGTTGGAAGCCGTGGTCGTGGTGGCGGACACAGAATTGCCCGCTCCGTTGGTTCCCGTCAGCGTGACGGTCACGCCCGACAGTCCGGTATCGCCGGCGTCGAACGTGTCGTTGCTGTTGTTGTCAACGTAAACGGTGCCCGCTATCGAGCCGGGCAGGTATTGGCCGAAGTTGTAATTCGTGCCTGCTTCGCCGGAGGTCACGGTCACAGTGCTGACCTTCTCCGTTCCGGCGGTTCCGCCCAGGGAGCCGACGTCGCCGGCTTCAGCGGTGTATCCGGCGGGCAGAGTCTCGGTCACGGTGTAACTACCGGGCGCCAAACCTGTAAAGGAATACGTCCCGTTGGCCGCCGTGGTAGTGGTCAGCGTGACGGGATTCCCAAGGCCGTTGGTGCCGGTGAGGGTGACGGTAACGCCGGCGAGTCCGGGTTCGGAATTGTCGACGTCGTTGCCGTTGAGATCGTTGTAGGCGGTTCCGGAAATGGAACTGGCCTGATACTCGGCTAAGTCGTAGCCCGTGCCTGTTTCGCCGGAGGTGACGGCGATGTGACTGATCAGGGCGATGCCGGCGGTGCCGCCCAGGGAGCCGACGTTAGCGTTTTCGGGGGTGTAGCCGGCAGGGACGGTTTCCGTGACCGTGTAGAGTCCTGGGGCCAGGCTGGTGAAGGAATAGCTGCCGTTGGAAGCGGTCGTGGTGGTCAGGTCCACGGCAGCGCCGGAGCCGGTGGTACCGGTGAGGGTGATGGTCACGCCGCCGAGGCCCGCATCGCTGCTCTTGTAGACGTCGCAGCCGCTGGCGTCGATGTACTTGATGCCGGAGATGCAGCTGGCCTGGTACTCAGCAAAGTCGTAAGCCGTGCCGGCTGCGCCGGCGGTTAGGGTGATGTTGCTGATTTGGGCGGTTCCGGCGGTGCCGCCGGCGGAGCCGACGTCGCCGTTTTCGGGGGTATAGCCGGCCGGCACGGTTTCAGTGACGGTGTAGATTCCGGCGGCCAGACTGGTGAAGGAGTACGCGCCGTTGGAGGCGGTGGTGGTGGTCAGGTCGACCGCGCCGCCGGTGCTGGTGGTGCCGGTGAGGGTGATGGTCACTCCGCCGAGGCCCGCATCGCTGCTCTGGTAGACGTCGGAGCCGTTGGCGTCGATGTACTTGATGCCGGAGATCGAAGAGTTCTGAGGGGGCACGTCTCCGAAGTCGTAATTGACGCCGGCGCTGCCGGAGCCGAGAGTGATCGAACTGACGACGCCGGTCCCCGCGGTGCCGCCCAGCGAGCCAACATTGGCTTTTTCGCCGGTGTAACCTGCGGGTTCGGTCACGGTGAGCATGTAGATGCCGGGGGCCAGACCGGCGAAGGAATAGCTGCCGTTGGAAGCGGTGGTGGTGGTGAGGTCGACGGCACTGCCGGCGCCTGTGGTGCCGGTGAGGGTGATGGTCACGCCGGCAAGGCCCGCATCGGTCGCGAGGTAGGTGTCGCTGGCAGTGGGGTCGACGTATTTAATGCCGGAGATCGAACCGGTCTGATACTCGGCGAAGTTGTAGCTGGTGCCTGTTTCGCCGGAGGTGACGGTGATGTTGCCGATCTGTGCGGTGCCGGCGGTGCCGCCGAGGGAGCCGACGTCGCCGTTTTCGGGGGTGTATCCGGCAGGCACGGTCTCAGTGACCGTGTAGACTCCCGGCGCCAGGGCGGTGAAGGAATAGCTGCCGTTGGAAGCGGTGGTGGTGGTCAGGTCCACGGCACTGCCGGAGCCGGTGGTACCGGTGAGGGTGATGGTTACGCCGCCGAGGCCCGCATCGCTGCTTTGGTAGACGTCGGAGCCGTTGGCGTCGATGTACTTGATGCCGGAGATCGATCCGGGCTGGTACTCCGCGAAATTGTAATTGGTGGCTGCTTGACCGGAGGTCAGGTTGATACCGGTGACTATCGCGGGGCTGGCGGTACCGGTCGAAGAACCGACGTTGGGGTTTTCGACAACGTACCCGGCCGGCGCGGTTTCGGAGAGGGAATAGATCCCTGGAGCCAGACCGCTGAAGGAGTACGCGCCGTTACGCGCCGGTGACCGTTGTCTCGGTGACGGAATTGCCGAGCCCATCCTGACCTGTGAGGGTCATGGTGACGCCGGCGAGACCCAGATCGGCGGCCTGGTAGGTGTCGGAGCCGTTGGCGTCGACGTATTTGATTCCGGAGACCGAGGCAGGGAGATAGTCGGCGAAATCGTAGCCGGTGGCGTTGTCACCGCCGGTTTCGTTAGGATCGAGATTGATATTAGTGATGGAGTTGGTGCCCGGAGCCCCGACGGTTCCGCCGTCAGTTCCCGCGGAATCCTGGCCGTCGTCGTACCCCGCGGGCGGGGTTTCGCTGAGGGTATAAGTCCCCGGGTTAAGCATGGAGAAGGTATAGGCGCCGGAGACTCCGTTGATGGTGCTGGTGGTGGTGGTTTCCAGGACGGGATTGCCGTTGTCGTCGGTTCCGCTAAGTGTGATGGAGACTCCGTTGATTCCCGGCTCGCCGGCGTCCTGGACGCCGTTGTCGTTGAGGTCGTTGTATTTGACGCCGGAGATGCTGTCGAGTTCCGGGATCGCCCCCAGCACGCCCTTGGTGTCGCCGCTGAAATCGACGCTGAAGCCGGGATCGCCCGGGTTCACATCGGTGAAGGTCGAGTTCTCGCTGTTGAGGACCAAACCGACGTCCTGCCCGGCAAACATTCCGTTGGTAAGCAGTTCGCCGCCGGTGGCGGTGAATCGGAAGTCGTAGGTGGCGGTGCCGTCGCCGTTGTCCTGGTAGCCGAATTGGGTGACGGTCCCAGAGATGAGGGTTCCGCTGAAAACCAATTCGCTCGGATCGTCGATGTCGCCGGTAACGGTCAAATCCATCGGGGCATGCCGCTGCCGGCGAGGCTGCCGTCGTTGTTAACCGAGATGTTGAGGGAGAGATCGGTCGGATCGTTGACGGGATCCACTGTTCCATCGGGGAAGATGATCGCGACCGGCGTGGAATCGGCGACGAAGGCCTTGGTCGAAGCCGTGTAGGTCAATCCGCCGCCGCCCGCATAAGCGATTGCCGGAACGTTGGGCAGAACCCCAAGAAGCGACAGCATCTGCCGCTGCTCGAGAGATTCCAGAAGCATGATATCGGAACGCGACCGACGCTTGGTCTGCCGACCTTTTCGGCAACTGGCAATCTGCATAACGTCTCCCTCACTAAAAGTTAATCACGACATCTGATCCGCGCATCGATTCACTCGAATCGTCGCGGTCTCCGTGCGCACACGCGCTTGACAACTATTTGATAACTGCCCTACGCCCCAAAAGTCGCAAAAGCAAATCGCAATTTCTTCAAGCTCGGCGCCGACGACGAGCAATGCCAAGCACGGAGCACAGCATCAAAACACCCGACGATGGCTCGGGGAAAACGTTTGCCGTGTCGCTCAGAGAACTTTTCGTGGTGAAATTTTCGGTAAAGATGGGAGCGTTACCTGACCCCGTCTCGTTGGTGGGGCCGAAAATGATCGCGCCGATCGCCGAGCCCGTCGGGAACGCCGTGCCGTTCGAATCCTGAATAAACGCGAATTCAAAATCAGCGCCGGCATTGGTGTCGCTGGGTCCGAAACCGAATTGGGTCAGAGTCGTCGAGTCGATATAGTCCGTCGCGCTTCCGCCGGTGGGCGTTCCTTTCACGACCAGGCTGTCGTTATCCCCGACAGGAAGCTGCGCTTTCGGAATCGCCTGAACCTGTCCGCCCACGATCTGCAAATAGGCCGTCAGATCAAACGTGCTGCTGCCGGAAGTCATGCTGACGTGAGAAGAGGCGGTAGTGAACCACGACTGGAAATCCGTGCTCGTGATTGAAAAAACTCCGACGTTGGTCCCGGCGTTGTACGTGTAATTGAACGTAAAGAAATTACAGTCCGCATCCGGATACACCTGCGTCAAATTCAACGATTGAGCGCGTGCAATCCCTGAGATCATCAGCATCAGTAGAAATGCCCACCCGAAACCCCAAAATCGGCGCATGATCCTCTCCCTCTCTCCATGGGATTTTCAAAAAAGAAGAGAAAATCCCCGCCACGGTTCGACAACTTTTTACGAAATGAAAGCCCTTACCACGGTAAAAACCCTACCCAGGTAGTGTCGCTCATGGGTGGTTATTATGTCAAGAATATTCATCAGGAAAGATGGATTAATTTCTTATAACTCTGTCCTATCCTTTTGCAAATTCAAGAGGATATGGCATTTTGGGGTAGTTCGGGGCCGTATCGATTTGTCGTATTCCGCGCTATCACTGTCGCAAATTGGGAGAGCAAGGCTCTGATAGGCGATTTTTCGGAAGGAATCCCCAATTCTGCGAAAATCGGTTCGCCAACCAGGTGGCTCTTTTACCCAATCCGACCGTTCGCGCCGACCAGAAGTCCGCCCATTAAAGGCGGCTGCGCAAGGGCAGCTCGGTAGATCTTTTGCACCTGGTCGCTCGCCCAATCGATCGTGTCTTTATACTTTTGCTCGGCGAAGATTGTAAAATCTACATTCACGATGTGAAAATAGGAGGCCGTTGCGCGAGGCGTGCGGAAAGGACTGGGTCGCGGCAGCCAGCCGCAAGTATATCAATCGAACGCCGGCCTGCTCCCGCCGAGCCCTCCTCCCGCTTCTTGACTTCCCCCGTCCGGTCGGCAGAATGCTCCCTCCCAAAACTCCCGGAGCTGGCCCATGTACGCGATTATCGATGATGGTGGAAGGCAACATAAGGTCTCGGCTGGAGATGTGATCAACATCGATCGGTCCGAAACCGACGAAAAAACTCTCACCTTCGATCGAGTCCTCCTCATCGCGGGGGACGGATCGCCGAAGATCGGCGCGCCAACCGTCCCTGGAGCAACCGTCAAGGCCGACGTCATTGGCGAAATCAAGGGAAAGAAAATCGACACCATCAAGTACCGCCGCCGCAAGGGATATCACAAGAAGATCGGCCACCGGCAGACTCTTCTGGCCGTGAAGATCACCGCGATAAACGTATAGCTGTCAAACCGCTAAGGTTTCGGATTTTCCTCAGGCGTAATCGGCAGGCATTGACCCCCGACCAGGTGAATTGAGTTTCGCCCCGACCTCTTCGCCCCGAACATCAGTTGCTTATCCGCCGCGTCGATTAAACCATTCGCATCCTGCGCATCCCACGGACAGACGGCAATTCCTCCGCTGATCGTCAAAGTTCCTTTGCCATGATGGCCCAGACCGGGGTAATCGTGCGTCGCCAGCAGGCGGCGGAATCGATTCAGAATTTCCTGGGTCTCCTGCGGCGTGCGCCCGGCAGCGGGGGGAGCCTTGGGATCACGCGGCTGGCGCGGGCCCTCTATTTCCCAAAAAACCACCGCAAATTCGTCCCCGCTGATGCGCGCCACCAGATCGTGATCGCGCACGCACCGGCGCATCAGCGTCGCGGTCTGCTTTAAAATCTCATCGCCCACGCAGTGCCCAAATTGATCGTTGTATTTCTTGAAATTGTCGATGTCGAAAAGAAACAGTGTGACGGGGAAGCGCATCACCTTGGCTTTGTCGATGGTTTTCGCCAGAAAATGCCGGAAATATCGGCCATTTGCCAGCCCGGTCAGGTCGTCAGTGATCGCCAGTCGCTGCAGGCTCGCGTGGCGATCCTGAAGGATCTGCACCCGCGCGATATGCTCGGAGAGCTGCGCCAGAAACGCCGCGGCAGCGACCCGATCGGCGCTCGATGGAATCGCCAGATGAAGCGCCAGCGGCGCAATCGCCGGCCCCGCGGCGGAATTCATCGGCCCCGTCGGACGGTGCGTGATCACCGTGACGTCGCCGCTGATTGGCGGACCTTGCGACTCCAGGGGCGTCGCGGACAAGCTCATCGGCGCCGGCAGCGTCGCGTTGATCCGCTTGATGATGAGGTCCACCGATTCCTGCGGATTCCTCATCAGCATCAGCGCATCCAGAACAATCTGCGTCAGAGGAATCGCGCTCCAGACGGAATCCGTAGAACCCGCCGCGGGAGCATCGGCCGCGCACTTCGAGGCCGCGCCGGCAAGTCGCATCGGGGACGCGCTGAGCAATTCCACCAGTTCCGCCGCCGTGACCGGCGTCACCAGATAATCGTCGCAGCCGAAATCCATCATCTTCTGCGACAAAGGCTCAAGGGTGGGATCACCGAAGAGGAGCAGCCGGCTGTCTCCGCTCAGCTCCCGCAGCGTTCGCACCGCCGCCTCGGGGCGACGTTCCATCGGCTCGGCCGCGGCGAGAACGGTTGTGTATTGCTCGTGGCTCAGTTCCGCGATCGCGTCAAAAATCGTCGGCACCATCCGCACATGCGCGGCGGGAATCGCCTGCGCCAGGGCGGTATAGACCTGCCGATCCTCGTCCCCGATCAGCAAAACTCGTTCATGTGTGAGTCGCACCATAGAACTACAACCAAATGGCCGGACGAAGTAGCGTAAATCACGCCCGAGAAAAGGCAATCGCTTGTACGGAACTAAATTGCAGAAAACCCGTGAAGATGGGCAAGAAAACCGCTTTAGCAGAGGGCCTGCTAATTGGTCCGCGGAGGATGGCTCTCTTGAAGCAGCGCCCGGAGTTCCTCGGCCGTTAAAAGCGGGTCCGTTCCAGGCATCGTCGGCGCCGGCGTCGGTTCGGCGGCGGGAATCTCGCTCGGCGGAAGCTTCTCCAGCGTCTCAACCGGCCCGAGAGCGGCGGGGGGGCGCTCGATCACGACCGGCTCGCGCGGCGGCAGCGGCAGGGGCTCATCATGCCGCCGGCGGCGGAATCGTCGCGGTGCCCAGACGATGCAACCCCTCCTCATCGATCAATCCGTCCGCCCCGAGGTGCATCGCCTCGACCAGCGCCGCCTGCCGCCCGTCCGTATCCGCGAGCCAAACTTCGATGTGCGTAAAGCGCCGCTTAAGGCTTGAAATAATCGATAATTCCTCGCGATACAGACTATGCAGACAGACGATCATCGCCGAATAGAACAGCGGCCGCCGGCAGAGCTGCTGCATTCCTTCGTAGGGATCGTCACACTCCGTGCAGGCGAAACCCAACCGTTGTAATGCCGATATAGGCGCTGTGCGGCACGAAGGTTGTCCGACGACAATCGCTCGGCCGGTTGGGCGCTCGACGGGAAGACTAACCCCGGACATTCCACTCCTTGCAATTTTGCATAATAGCGGCCGAAAGCGAGGTTTCAATCGCACAAAAAACGCACAAAATACTCATTGGTTCGATTTCCGTTCCGGTCGGGCCCGGCCCAGCTTGACATGCCGTCAGGCCACCCATAGTCTTAAAAACGACTCGGAACCTCCCAAAAAAATTAAATGGAGCAAGATTATGTCTGCATTAAAAATCGGAATTAACGGATTCGGCCGCATCGGCCGCCTGGTTTATCAGGCGATTTGCGATCAGGGCCTGCTCGGCAAGACCATCGACGTCGTTGCCGTTGTGGATATATCCACGGACGCCGAATACTTCGCCTACCAGCTCAAGTACGATTCGGTGCACGGGCATTTCAAGCACGAGGTCTCCACTCAAAAAAGCGAACCCAACAAGGAAGAAGACGACACCATCATCGTCAACGGCCATCCCACCAAGTGTATCATGGCCACCAAGGAGCCCTCGCAGCTCCCCTGGAAACAGCTTGGCGTGCAATATGTGATCGAATCCACCGGGCTTTTCACCGATTCGGAAAAGGCCAAGGGACATCTGGCCGCTGGCGCCAAGAAAGTCATCATCTCCGCCCCCGGCAAGGGCGAAGTGAAGACCCTCCTCATCGGCGTGAATGAAAATGAATACGATCCGACCAAGCACGACATCGTCTCCAACGCCTCCTGCACGACCAACTGCCTCGCGCCGTTGGTTCACGTTCTTCTCAAGGAAGGCGTCGGAATCGAAACCGGCTTGATGACGACCATTCACGCGACGACGGCGACCCAAAAAACCGTCGACGGCCCCAGCAAGAAAGATTGGCGCGGCGGCCGCGCCGCTTCCGTCAACATCATCCCCAGCACCACGGGGGCGGCTAAAGCCGTCGGCGAAGTGCTCCCCAGCGTCAAAGGCAAGCTCACCGGCATGTCTTTCCGCGTGCCGACGGTGGATGTCTCCGTCGTCGACCTCACGGTCCGCACCGGCCGCGACACCTCCATCGAGGAAATCGACGGCCTGCTCCGCAAGGCCTCCACCAGCTATATGAAAGGCATCCTCGGCGTCTGTGATGAAGAACTGGTCTCCACCGACTTCATCCACGACCCGCTCGAGCATCTACGACGCGCTGGCCACCCTGCAAAACAACCTCAAGGGCGAAAAGCGCTTCTTCAAGCTCGTAAGCTGGTACGACAACGAATGGGGCTACAGCAACCGCGTCGTCGATCTGGTCGCTCACATGGCCAAGAAAGACGGATTGCTGAAGTAAACACGTTGATTGAAACCAAAATAGAAGGGGCGCTGAGTGATCAGCGCCC
Source organism: uncultured Phycisphaerales bacterium (assembly GCA_963844715.1). Lineage (GTDB taxonomy): Bacteria > Planctomycetota > Phycisphaerae > Tepidisphaerales > Tepidisphaeraceae > UBA1161. The sequence goes on from CAWJPJ010000008.1 coordinate 674,849, forward strand.
TTCTTTATTTCCTGGAGATCTGGAATCGAGATCCATCAAGCCGCGCGCCGCCGGCGGGCGAGCATCAGGCTTCCTCCCGCGATCAGCAGGCTCATCGACGCCGGTTCAGGTACGCTCTCCAACTGTCCGCGGATTTCCCCGCTGGGATAGACCGAGTCGCGGACGTTGACATAAACATTTCCATTCATCAAGTCCATTACTTGCTGATTGGTGAGCTGGTATCCCGTGCCGCTGAAGGTACCGGTGGTGTTGCCGTAGGTATCGAGCGTCAGATTGGCAATCGTGGGGCCATTCATTCCCACCGGCACGTCCTGGAGAACGACGCTCGTCGCCCCGGCGAGCAGGTCGGCGTAGTCGCCGTTGGAGACGGTCAACTGCGAATTTGAAACGTTGAGTGTGATAACGGTATACCCGTACCCCGGCGTGTTGTGCGGGGGCACTTCCTGAAACGGGTCCATATTGGCTTCAAAATAATCCGTTTGAGCGAACGCCCGGTTGGCCGCGAACAACGACGCAATTAGAGCGACGCACACCCCGACCCAGATTTTCCCACTCATTTTCCCTACTCCGCCGGTCCCGACCCTACCCTAGGAAATGCGCAAAATACGAGAGCCCGCCCGGCGATGCCTTTGTACACGGCAGACTACTCCGGCAGCATTCGCAATGTCAATAAAAATAGTAGAGAAAGAAGGCAATTTAACCGAGCCCTATATTCGAGTTCGCTTTCGCCCCGATCCGACCGGCAAAATGCGCAGGATTCGGCGCGCAAACCAGGAACACTTACTTGCGCCACGGCTCTACTCCCCAGGCGTGTTCAGCGAAAACCGCGTCCACGTCCCCGTCCCCAGGGTCCCGGTCATGCTCACGGCATTCGAATTCAGCACCGTGTATGTCCCGTGATCGGTCCGGCCGCCGTCGGCTTTCAGACTCCACATCGAATTGGCGAAGTCGACGTGCCCAGCTTCGGATTGCGTCTTCCCATTGGTCGTTGCCGCGACGCAATACCGTCCGTCCGGATCAATCGACCAGACGAGCAGGGTGTTTCCCTGCGCGGAAGGAATATTGATTTGCCAGGTTCCCACGATCGCCGCATCGACCGTGGTCGGCTCATTCATCGAAGCGGAGAGGCGCGTCCAGATCGCCGTTCCCAGCGTGCTCGTGATCTGCACGTTATTCGAGTCCTGAATGGTGTACGTCCCCTGATCGGTGCGCCCGGCGTCGCTGCGAAGCTGCCAGTTATTTTTTCCGAACATGGCGTGCCCGGTTTCGCCCGGCACCGTGGACGGCCCCGTGATGTTGAGCGCGTAATCGCCATCCGAGTGGATCAGCCAGTTGAAGACCACGTCGCCCGTGGGCGTGGGGAAGCGCGTCCGCCAGGTATCGACCATCACTGGATCAACCGTCGGTGCGTTCGCGACCGGCGTGAAGCCGCCGGGTTGAGTCGTCGCATTATTTTGCCCAATCACCGGCGCGGGGATCGGCGCCGGCGGGGGGGTCGGCGCGGGAGTCGGGGTCGGAGCGGGGGACGGGGCCGGCGTCACCACCGCCGAATTCTGCCGGCCGATCATCCTATAGACCGAAAATATCGCCACCGCGCCCACCGCAATGATCACCGCCGCGGCGATCCAAATTACCGCCGTCGCCTTGGCCGGAGAAGTCGCGATCGTCGGTGCCGGCCGCGGGCCCGGAGCAGGCCCAGGCGGTTCCTCCGCCGGTCCGTTCTGCAAAAGCGTTTTCGTTTTCGCCGCCAGAGTCTGCAAATGATTCTCCAGCGGCGTCGTGATCGCATCCAGCCAATGCACCGACCCCAGGTAATAATCCAGCGACTTATTCGGCAGGATATTCTCCACGCGAAACGGAATCACCAATCGGCCCGCCTCGAACGCATGCTGCAACTCGCGCTTCACCTGCGGTGATTCGTTCGCATGACTCGAAAAAACCAAAATAAAAAGCTTCGCCTCCTCGATGGCGTTCACCAGCGCCTCGCTCCAATCCGCCCCCGGCTGAATATCCCGCGGCGCAATCCAACACCGAATCCCCGCGGACTCGAGCGTCGCGCAAGCCGCGTCCGCGATCGGCTTGTCCTTCGTCGAATAACTGATGAAAACGTCGTGAGCCATTGAGCGAGGCAGAATACCAGCCCCCTAGGTCCGGAGCCAAAACATTTGTCTTACTCCTCTGCCCATGTACTCATGGGGAGAGGCTGGGTGAGGGGCATTCTTCGAATTTCAAAATGCGCCCTCACCCGCGCCCGCCGTGCCGGAACTAAAGGCACGGGCGAGGGGGAAAACTGCACCGCGCCTGGCATTTCGGACAAAAGTGCGTCGACCGCCCCCCAAGCACGATCCTCGTAATCGCCGTCCCGCAAACGGAACATGGCTTGCCTGCGCGATCATAGACGCGATGGAGTTTTTGGAAGTCGCCGGAGTCGCCGTTGGCATCCCGATAATCGCGCAGCGTGCTTCCGCGGTGTCGTAGCGCCCGCCGCAGGACGACTTTGATCGCCCGAGTCAGCGCGGCGATCTGCGCAGCGCTCAATCGATCCGCCCGAATCTTCGGATGAATCTTCGCGGCGAAAAGGGATTCATCGGCATAAATATTCCCCAGCCCCGCGATCAAAGATTGATCGAGCAGCGCCGTCTTAATCGCGCGCTTGGTTTTGGACAGGCGCTTAGCCAGTTCCCCCGCCCGAACCGTCAGCGGTTCAGGCCCCAGCCCCGTTTCCTCCGATTCAGTTTTCCCCAGCCAGAAAATTCCCCCGAACCGGCGCGGGTCCGCGAAGCGAATCTCATCCTTCCCAAAGCTCAGCAGAAGATGCGTGTGAGAAATCCGAGGCGACCCAGGCGATTCAACCGTCAACCGCCCCGTCATCCCCAGATGAATGAAAAATCGATTCCCATCATCAAGCAAAAAAACAATCTTCTTCCCCCGCCGGGCGATAGACGAGATAACTCTCCCCGCGAGAAGCCTGCCAATATCCGTCCCGACAGGCTCAACAATATCCGCCGCAAAAGCTCCACTCCCACCACCCGCCTCCCCGCAATCCGCGGCGAAAGCGTCCGCACCACAGTCTCCACTTCCGGCAATTCAGGCATAAGAAACTTTCTTGTCCCCTCTCCCTGTACTCAGGGAGAGGGTTAGGGTGAGGGTCGAACCTGAGTCAGCTCTCGAATAATAGTCCTAAGCACCGCGTCAGGATCCTTCATCACGTCATCATTCGGCACGCGCAAGACTCGCAAGCCGAGCTGCTCCAATTGGCGCGTTCGTTCCGCGTCTTTGACTAAGCCCGATTCGTCGCCATGTTGTCCACCGTCCAACTCAATTACAAGATTTTCCTTAAGGCAAACAAAGTCCACGACGTAACCTGCGATCGGATGCTGCCGGCGAAAACGAAAGCTTGCCATTTGGCCGCTCCGCAGAAGCGCCCACAACTTCCGCTCTGCCTCCGTGGAATCTCTCCGAAGGCGCTTGGCTATTCCAGTCATTCGCGGACGGTGATCATGCCGGCCTAACATGTAATATAGAATCCCGCGCGGTTGGAACCCGTCAAGAACCCTCACCCCTGCCCTCTCCCTGGGTACAGGGAGAGGGAGTAAAATCCCGCAAATCTGCAACTTTCGCCCCTCCGTCGGCGTCCATTGGATTGTTGGACCGGCGCGGCAATAATACTCACGGATCGGCGATACGCCCTTTGCTTCCCTCTCCCCGTCCTCCGCTAGTTTCCCCAGGACGGGCAATGGGTTCCTCTTATCCCCTCTCCATGTACTCAGGGAGAGGGTTAGGGTGAGGGTCGAGCGCAAGTGCGCCCTCGGTTTCCCCAGGACCAGTGACGGTCGACGGCTTCGTTGTGCAGGAGTATAGAAAATGACTGACCAGATCGGAGTCGTTGAACCCCAGGCCGGTGATCTTGCGGCCGAGGAACTTGCCGCGGTTGAAAAACTCCAGGGCGGGTACAAGGAACTCAAAAGCGAACTCGGCAAAGTCATCGTTGGGCAGGACGCCGTCATTGAAGAATTGCTCATCGCTCTCTTCTGCCGGGGGCACGTCCTGCTCGTCGGCGTCCCTGGTCTGGCCAAAACGCTCCTCATCTCGACACTCTCCCGCACGCTCGGCCTGAGCTTTAATCGCATCCAGTTCACCCCCGACCTCATGCCCGCCGACATCACCGGCACCGAGGTTATCGAGGAAGACAAGACCACCGGCGGGCGGCAGATGCGCTTTGTTCGCGGGCCGATTTTCGCCAATGTCATCCTTGCCGACGAAATCAACCGCACGCCTCCCAAAACGCAGGCGGCTCTGCTCGAAGCCATGCAGGAGAACCAGGTCACCGCGGGGGGAAATCAGCATCGGCTTCCGCAGCCGTTCTTTGTGCTGGCGACGCAAAACCCCATCGAGCAGGAGGGGACCTATCCCCTGCCCGAAGCGCAACTCGACCGCTTCATGTTCAACGTGCAGGTCGGCTACCCAAGCGAGCAGGAGGAGTTCCAGATCGTCCGCCTGACGACAGCGGGCCAGCGCGCCGAACTGCATCATGTTCTCAGCGGCGACGAAATCCTCCAGCTCCAGGAAATCGTGCGCAAAGTCCCCGTCGCCGATCACGTGATCAAGTATGCGTTGCAATTCAGCCGCCTGACTCGCCGCGGCGAACCCGGCTGCCCGGATTTCGTCAACGAATTCGTAGGCTGGGGCGCCGGCCCGCGCGCAGCCAATACCTCGTCCTCGCCGGAAAGGCCCGCGCCCTCCTCAAAGGCCGCTACCACGTCAGCACCGAAGACATCCGCCAGGTTGCGCTGCCCGTTTTGCGTCATCGCATCGTCACCAACTTCAACGCCGAGGCCGAGGGGGTCAAAAGCGATCAGCTTGTCAAAAAACTGATCGAGTTTATTCCGCGGCAGCAATACGACGAAAAAGACAGCTCGGCAGCGAAGCTGATCAAGGGCGCCCGGCGGCGTGAGGGGAGTCGCCATGTCCGAAACCAACACCGATTACCGCAAATACCTCCAGCCGCGCACGCTTGCCCGCATCTCTGCCCTCGATTTGCGGGCCCGTCTCATCGTCGAAGGCCTCATGGCCGGGATGCACCGCTCCCCATACCAGGGAATCTCCATCGAATTCGCCCAGCATCGCCCCTACGTCCCCGGCGACGACATTCGCCACGTCGATTGGAAAGTCTTCGGCAAGACCGACAAAATCTATCTCAAGCAATATCTCGAGGAAACCAATCTCCATCTCATCTGCGTCGTCGATGCCAGCGAATCCATGGGCTACGGCTCGATCGTCGAGGGGGCCGACAAATGGACCAAATACGATCACGCGACCGCCATCGCGGCCTCCCTCTCTTACATGGCCGTCCAGCAGCAGGATTCCGTCGGGTTGGCGATTTTCGATAGCGAGCTGCGGCGCTTCTTCAAGCCGAGTAATTCCCCGGCCCAGTGGAAACTCGTCACCCGCGAACTCACTCTCGTTCCGCGCTAAAAAAGACCAGCACGGGCCGCGTGCTTGATCAGCTTGCCGAAAAACTCACGCATCGCAGCCTGGTCGTCCTTCTCAGCGATTTCTTTGACGATTCGGATTCGCTTCAACAAGGCCTGCGCCATCTGCGCTATCGCAAGCACGAAGTGATGGCCTTCCAAATCCTCGATCCCATGGAAATCGAATTCCCCTTCGAGGATGTGACGCTCTTCAAGGGCCTGGAAGGCGGCGGCGAACTGCTCACCGAGCCGCGCAGTCTTCGCGAGGGATATCTGGCGGAACTGGCGGAATTCACCCACAGCCTGAAGCAGATGTGCCGGGGCATGCACATCGACTTTACGCGAATGAACAGCGGCGAGCCGCTCGATGTCTCCCTCAGCGCGTTCCTGGCAACGCGATCGGCGAGTATCACGTGATCGGCAAATGATGTTGGCGATCCTCTTTGTTTCCCCCGCATTTTTCGCGGCCGGGCGCTGCCTCGCCGCGGTTCCCATCCTCATCCACATCCTCAACCGCCGCCGGTTCAAGGAAGTCCAATGGGCCGCCATGGATTTCCTGCTGCGAGCCATGCGCAGAAACCGCCGCAGATTGCGATTCGAACAGCTTCTCCTCCTGGCGACGCGCTGCGCCCTGGTGCTGCTCCTCGGACTCGCCCTGGCCCGCCCGCTGGGTTGCCAATCCAACAGCCTCGCGCAATTGGCCGCCACGCGCACAGGCTTGCATGTACTCGTCATCGACAACAGCTATCCCATGTCCTACGCCACCGATCCGCAGGGCGACCGCACACAGCTCGATCGTGCCAAGTCCCTCGCGCGCGACATCCTCTCCCGCCTCAGCAGCGGGGGGGAATCCGTGGCGATCGTCACCGCCTCGCGCCCTGCGCGGGCGATCATCGCGACGCCCACCTATGACCTCCGCGCCGCCGCGGCGGCGGTCGATCGCATCGAGCAAACCAGCGCCGGCTCGGACGAAGCCGGCGCCCTGGCTCTCGCCCGCGACATCGGCGCCGCCTCCTCCGATCAACCCAACAAGAATCTATATCTCATCGATGCCTCGCGCCGCGCCGCGTGGGAGCGCGACGCCGACGCCCTCGTGCAAACCGCCCGCCAGCTTTCGATGATCTATAAATCCGGCATCGAGCACTTCGACGTCGGCGCGCCCTGGCCAATGGAACGATGCCGTAGTCGAGATCAAACCCGCCGACCCCCTGGTCACCGATCGCTTCGCCGCTGATTTCGTGGCCGATGTCCGCGGCTTCGGCCCCGGCGCGGGCGAGGCAAAACTAACCTGGACCCTCGACGGCCAGCCCATGCCCGCCGCCGCAAGCACCCTCACGCCCGCCGCCGCCCCAGCGCCAGTCACATTCACCCTCGCTTCCCTCGCCGGGGGAATCCACGTCATCTCCGCCTCCGTCGCCGGCGGCGATCCTCTGCGAATCGACGACTCCCGCTCGCGCGTCGTCAACGTCGTCAGCCAGCTTAAAGTCCTGATCGTCGAAGGCGAACGCGGCGTCGGCGGCCTTGGCTCCAGCGGCGCGTTCCTGGACACCGCCCTCAATCCCGCCGGCACCGAGGGCGCCAAATCCGACAGCTACATCGCCACCGAACGCATCAGCGATCTGGAACTCCCGAATCGGGTCTTCTCCGACTACCGCTGCATCTGTCTCTGCGGCGTGGGCGAAATTCAGGAAAACGTCGCGGCTGATCTGGAAAAATTCGTCCGCGCCGGCGGAACCCTCATGATCTTCATGGGCGATCCCGTCACCGCCGAGAATTACAACGCCACCCTCTATAAACATCATCTCCTCCCCGGCCCCCTCTCGCGCCGCGTCAGCGTCGGCCCCGACGCTCCGCCCATCCATTTCGCATTCGATCCCAACGGCCTGCTCAATCCCCTCCTCGAGGATTTCCGCGGCCACCAGGACACCGGCATGGAAGCCGCGGAAATTTACACCTATTGGCAAATCGATCTCCCCCCCGATTCCAAAGCCGAGCGCGTTCTCGATTTTCGCCCGCCCGAGGGCTCCAAAAATTCACCGCCCGATCCCGCGATCACCGTCCACTCCCTGGGCGCCGGCCGCGTCGTCTACTACGCCACCAGCGCCGACCCCAATTCCGAGTGGACCACCTTCATGGCTCACCAGGCCTATCCCGCCCTCATGCACATGCTCGTCCTCGGCACCGTCAACAGCGGCGATGAGTGGATGAACCTGGCCGTCGGGCAGAGTGTAACCGTCCCCGCAAACGTCAAAATGACCGCCGCCCCGATCCTGCGCGACGCCGAGCAAACCGAATATCCGCTCCAGCAGTCCGTTGACGACGAGGGCCAGACCGTTTATCGAAGCCTCCCCATCCAGAAGCCGGGCATTTATTCCCTTTCGACCGGCGCCGACAATTTTAAAATCGCCGCAAATCTCCCCTCGGACGAAGCCGACGTTCGCCAGATCGACGACGCCGGACTCAAAGCCATGCTCGGCGACATCGACATCCGCATGGAAGGCGACTCCCTTCCCCCCGCCGCCGAACAATCTCAACCGGAAAAAGATTTAGGCTGGAGCGTCATGCTAGCCGTCCTGGCCCTGGCGGCAGGAGAATGCGTCATGGCCATGAGATTCGGACATCATCGAAGGAATTAAGATGAGCGTTCGATTTCGGAAAATACTCGCGACAACCTCCTCCCCCGGTAATCCGGGGGAGGAAAGAGGAAGGGGTTCAGGACGAAGTCGCGAACCTTTGCTGGCGATTTCCAAATTTGCCTTTTTCCCTGGACGGTTAGGGGAAGGAAAAGAGGGTGGAGGGGGTGCGGGGGAGAATTCCGCCAGTTTCCGCAGGACGGGGCCGTATGGTTTTTCTCCCGCCTCCCCTGCATTGTATTTGAATTTGCATTTCGTCTTTCACCGAGCGCCAACTTGCACTCGATATCACGAAACGTTGCGCCGTCACTACAACGCCAGAGGAGCAGGCTTTTAAACATTCATGCAACGCCTCCTCGAAATCCTCCTCGGCCTCAAACCCGGCTTCCTTGCCCAGGAAGGCCATGTCTCCATCCAGTTCAATCCCACCTGGCCCTGGCAACAATACATCGGCGGCGCGGCCCTCTGGAATCTCGCCCTCATCGCCGCCGGAATCGCACTGATCGTTTACGTCTATCGCCGCGAAGGCAAATCCCGCGGGGCTCGCATCTTTCTCGGAATCCTGCGCGGCTCACTTCTTGCCCTGATCCTCGTGCTCCTCAATCGCCCGCTCCTCACGCTCAGCCAGATGCACCGCGATCCATCCGTCGTCGCGATCCTGGTCGACGACAGCGCGAGCATGAAGATCAAGGACGTTCCCGAAACCGACGGGCAATCGCATTCCCGCCTCGACGCCGTGAAAGACCTCCTCAACAACGGCCTGCTGCGCCGCCTCTCCGCGGTGCACGACATTCGCCTCTACGACTTCAGCCGGGGCCCGCACGCCATTTCCGATGTCGCGGATCTCCAGCCGATCGGCCAGGAGACGCAGGTCACCACCTCCGTTCGATCCGTTCTGGAGGATTTACAAGGCCAGCGCCTCGCGGGAGTGGTCATCTTCAGCGACGGCCGCGAAACCCCCGCCAGCGCCCGCGCGACGAGGTGCAGGCCGTCAAAGCATTCGGCGTCAAAATCTATCCCGTTCCGATCGGCTCCGATCAAATGCCGCGCAATATCGCCGTCCAATCCGTCAACTTCGAGCCCGCCGCTTTCGTCGACGACGTGACCGATTTCAAAATCACCCTTCGCGCCACCGGCTACGAGCCGAACCATCCGATCGTCCTCAGCCTGATGAGGGAGATCACCGAGGACGGCAAAATCCTCGCGCGTTCCCGTAAAGGACGACATGGGCCACGACATTTCCAAAACGGTCATCGCCCCCGACTCCCAGCCCTTCGAAGCCGAACTGCAATACAAACCCACGACCGCTGACATGCCCAACGCCAATCTCGTCGTCGAAGCCGTCCCGCAGCCGGGCGAAATCGACGAAACCGACAACTTTCGCAAGGTTCAGCTTGCCGTCCTCGACGACAAAATCTCCGTCCTCTACGTCGACGGCTATCCCCGCTGGGACTACCGCTATCTCAAGAATTCCATGCTTCGCGATCGCACCGTCAAGATCAGTTGCCTGCTCACCAGCGCCGACCCGAATTTCCGCCAGGAAGGCAGCGACGACCCGTCGCGTCCCGGCGGCACCTGGGCCATCACCGCCTTCCCCAGCAGCATCGACCAGCTCATGGACTACGATGTCATTGTCCTTGGCGACGTTGACCCGCGCCAATTCACCGATGCCCAGCTCCAGCTCATCAGCGACTTCGTCAGCAAAAAAGGAGGCGGCTTCGCCATGGTCGCCGGCCCGCGCTGGTCCCCGCAGGCGTATCGCCAAACGCCCATCGAGCCGGTACTGCCGGTAAATATTTCTCACGTCGAACCTGACGACTCGACGACATCCATCACCGAAGGCTTCCGCCCCGTCATCACCGCCGCCGGCGCGGAGACCTCCATTTTCCGATTCTTCGCCGACCCCGCTTCCAACGACGAGTTTCTGAAAAATCATCTCCAGGAAATTTTCTGGTATTGCCATGGCGTGACCGCCAAGCCCGGCGTCGGGATCGTCTACGCCGAGCATCCCACCGATCTCGGCCCCGACAATCGCAAGGCGCCGCTTCTGGTCGCCGGCCGATTCGGCGCGGGCCGCACCCTGTTCTCCGCCATCGACGATTCCTGGCGCTGGCGCTTCTATACCGGCGAATCCGTTTTCAATACCTATTGGGTGCAGCAACTCAGATATCTGGCCCGAGGCCGCAAACTCGGCCAGCGCGGCCTCATCTTCACCAGCGACGAGGACTCCTACGAACTGGGCCGTCAGGTGGCACTGCGCGTGCGGCTATTATCGCCCGATCTCATCCAGCAGGCCCCCGACCCCCTCCCCGTGCAAATTATCGACGATGCCACTGGCCAGACCGTCCGCCAGGTGCAATTGAGCCGCCAGGGGATGGCAACCGATGTATTTACCGGCTCCTATACAGCCGACCGCGCGGGCGCTTTTTCGGCCAAATTAATGCAATTGGGAAATGCCGCCTCCTTTGCGTCGTATAATGTGCAGATGCCGCAGTTGGAATTGGACGACCCGCGGGTGGATGTTGCGGGCCTCAGCCGATTAGGCGGCGAAGAACCGATCCCGTTCGACCAGGCGGGCGCGAGGCTGCCCGCCATCATCCATAGCGCCGCTCGCGTCTTCCCGATCGAGGCCACCCAGCCCCTCTGGAACGCTCCGCTCGCGCTAATACTCTTTGCGATCCTCATCACCACTGAATGGATCGCCAGGAAGATGCTCGGCATGTTGTAAGACGGACGCCATTCGCCTGCGCGCCCATTTTTACCCCCGCCCCCGGCACTCCGGGGGAGGGCAGGGGAGGGGGCCCGCGTGCGATTAAAGGACGATCCGTAAACGAAGGACCGGAAGTATGCCGCCGACGGCGTTGATCGATTCCCTCAAGTCCGTGCGCGTGCCGCGTGCGCCGCCTCAGCGTTCTGCGGGGATTCGCTCTGGTCGTCTCCGCCGCGGCCGGGCTTCTCCTGTCGGTCGTCCTTCTAGATTATTTCCTGAATCTTGCCCCCATCCCGCGCGTCGTCATCATGATCGCCGCCGGCGTCGCGCTCATGACTGCAGTCGTCCGCTGGGTCGCCCGCCCGGCTGCCGCCCGCATGGGTCTTTCGGAAATCGCCGCGCGTCTCGAGGACGCCTTCCCCCAATTCGACGATCGCCTCCGCAGCGCCGTCGATTTCTCCAGTCAATCTTCCCCCGGCTCGCGCATCATGCAGGACCGCGTGATGAGTCAGGCCGCCGATCTGGCGCACCAGACCGACCTGAATCAGCGCCGTCCTCACCAAACCCGTCTGGTATTCCCTCGCCGGAGCCGGCGGTTCGATCCTCGTCCTGGCGCTGCTCGGCCTGTTCATGGGCAGCGAATATCTCCTCCCCGCCATGTCCCGGCTTCTGACGCCATTTCAGGGTGCGGCCTGGCCGAAGCGCGTACAGATCATCATGGAAAGCACGCTCCCCGATCGCGTTCCCGCCGGCCGGCAGATCGACGTCCGCATCCGTCTGACCAAAGGCGACAAACCCTCGCGCCAAGCCGAAGTCTGCTGGGATTGGGGCGATGGCCGAATCGAAAAAGAACTCATGACCCGCGGCCCCGACGGCATCTACACCGCGACCCTCGACTCCCACAGCCAGGGGGCCATGCGCGTCTGGACCGAAGCCGGTGACGACGCAACCGCGCCGCGCACGGTCACTGTCGTCGAGCCGCTCGGCATCAAGACGGTCCAGCTCATTGTCACGCCGCCGCCGTACACCGGGGAGTCTGCGTCGACGATCCAACTTGATTCAACCGCCGCCACAGTCACCTACGGCTCCAATCTCTCCCTTGTCGCCACATTCAACAAAAATATAGACCCCGCGCACCCGCTGGATGTTCTGCCCGGCCAGGGCGAGACAAAAATCCCGACCATCACCTGGGACCTGGCCGCAGGCCCGGAGGCGTCCGGAAAATGGATTGCCCGCGACACCGTCGCCTTTGCTTTGCGCGCGGTTGACGCCGACGGCTTCGCCAACAACGACGCATCGGAATACCAGGTCATCGTCCGCGCCGACCAGCCCCCCGATGTGCAGGTGACCTACCCCGAGCACAACGAGGAATGCACGCCGCAGGCGATCGTCCCCATCAAGGCCATCGCCGAGGACGATTTCGGAATCTCCTCTCTCCGTCTGGTCGTCATGCGCCTCGGCGACAATCCCCAGACTCTCGCTTCCGTCGATCTCGTCCAAAACGGCCAGCCCGCCGGCGGCGCATCCTGGAACTCCATGGAAACCACCGGCGACATCCGCCGCTGGCAACTCGATTACCCCTGGGACCTCTCCAAAATCGAGCCGATCCTCAAGCCCGGCGATTTGATCGAATACCACCTCGAAGTCACCGATAATTTTTCCTTCGAGGGAAAGACTCATCCCCCCGTCTCCAGTTCGCGCTTCCGCATCGCGATCGTCAGCCAGGACCAGTTCGCCTCGATCATGGGAGATTTGCTGGCTCAGGTCCGCCAGCAGGTCGTCGACGTCCGCAACAGCCAGCGGGCGATTAAGGAAGAGACCGCCGATTTGCAAAAGCAGTCCGCCGGCGAGAAGAAATTCACCCTTGCCGACCGCGCCCAGGCCGAGGCACTCGTCGCCACGCAAACCACCGCGGCGTCGCAAACGCGATCGGCGTCCGAGCGGCTCGGCGATCTCGTGCAGCGTATGGACGAAAATAAATCGACCGCCCAGGACCTGCGCTCGATGGCCGCAGACGTTCGCGACGCTCTCAGCGACATCGCCGAGCATCCCATGAAGACCGCCGCGTCCAAAATCGACGACGCGAAGGACCTCACCGGGGACAATTCAAAAACCGCCGATGCCCGCTCTTCCGATCTCGACGCCGCCCAGGACCAGCAGGAAGACGCCGCGCGGAAGCTCGACGAAGCCGCCTCCCGCATGGGCGAAGCCGGCGGCTTGCCCAAGGAGATCGAGCAGCTTCAGGAAATTCTCGCCGAGCAATCCCGCATCAACCGCGCCAGTGACGACGTCGGCCTGCGAAATCTCGGCAAAACCCCCGACCAAATGAGCGATCAGGATCGCGCCGAGCAGCAAAAGAACGCGGAGGATCAGAATTCCCTGGCCGACAAAGTCGACAAGGCGATCGACCAATTATCCGCTCTCTCCAAGCGCCTCGAGAAACCGACCCCGCCTCCTCCGCCGCCATGCAGCAGGCCGCCAAATCCGGACAGGATCAATCCGTCGCCTCGCAAATGCGCCAAAGTTCCCAGGCGCAAAAGCAAAACCAGCAATCCGCCGCCCAGCAGGCCCAGGCTCAGGCGCAAGTCGGCTTGCAAATGATGATCCGCGAACTCGAAGAGGCGCAGCGCCACAAGCTCGAGGAACTCTCCCGCCAACTGGCCGACATGCAGCAGCAAATTCAATCGCTTATTCGCCAGCAGGCCGGATTGAATTACCAGAACCTCGCCCTCCGCAACGGCGACGTTCTGGCCAAGACCGATCCTAAAATCATCGATGATCTCCTCGAAAAGGCCCAGTGGACCCGAGGCCACGAACCCCCCGTCCCGGATCTCGACACCCAAAGCCGCCTTCAGGAGCAGAATGAGCGGAACGCCCGCAGCGTCGGTCAAGCCGCCGAATCGCTGCCGGATGGGGCGTCCCTGGCCGTCGGGCTCGATCGCGCCGCTCAGCAGATGAGCCGGGCCATTTCCTTCCTGCGCGACGACTCGGTTTCCGACACCGAGCGCCTCTCCAGCGCTTACGATCCTCCGCAGATCGAAGCCCTCGCCGCGCTCGTCAAGACCGCCGCCGATCTCGACGAGCAGATGCGCAAGAACAACGACCAGCTCAATCAGCAAAAGAAAGACACCCTGCGCGCCGCGTACGAAAAGATTCTCGCCTCTCAGAAGAAAATCGACGGCGACACCAAGACTCTCGACCAGGCCCCGCGCACGCCCGACGGGCAGCTTTCCCATCGTGATTCCATACGCCTGCGCCAGCTCCCCGGCGAGCAGGGCGATCTGGCCGACATCACCGCCAAGATGCAGGGCGATCTCGAAGCCCTCGGCGGCATCGTCTATGTCTGGGCCAATAGCGACATCGTCGACGCCATGCGCGATGTGCAAACCGATCTCGTCGCCGGCAAGACCGACGCGGTCACGCAATCCGAACAGCAGCGCATCGAGGATCAGATCGTCGCCATGATCGAAAGCCTCAAGGTCAAGCCCAAGCAAAGCCAGTTCGCCCGCGGGCACAATTCCGGAGCCGGCGGCCGCGGCGGGCAAGGCGGCGCGCCGCCTCTCCCCCCCGAAGCCGAGCTCCGTCTCCTCAAGCGACTTCAGGAAGCGATCAATAAATCCACCGTCACCCTCAGCGCCCAGCCGATTCCCCCGGATTCAAAACTCGTCGCCCTCGGCGAGCGCCAAGGCGAGCTGCGCACGCTCCTCGGCAAACTCCTCGACCAGGCCACCCACAACCAGATGACCGTCGGCCCCGAAGCCGATCCCAAGCAAAAACTCCCCGAGGAGGCCAGCGACGAGGACATCGACAACCAGGAACTCGAGCACGTCCTGCTCAACGGCGACGGCCAGCCCGATCCCGATCAAGTCAAAAACGACGTTGCCCTCGTCGGCCAGCGCATGAGCCGCTCCCATCAGCGCCTCGCCGACGATCACGATCCCGGCCAGACCACCCAGAAAATCCAAAAGCGCATTTTGGACAACCTGGATTCCCTCATCGAAATGGCCCGAGCCGAACAATCCGAACCCAAGCCCGGCCAGGGCCAGCCCTCCCAGGCCACCGACCCCACCCAGGGCCTCCAGCCCGACAACCAATCCACCTCGCGCCAGCCTCCCCAGCAGATCACCGGCACCACGCCCGCCTCCGTCGCCACCAACAACCGCGACGTGGACACGACCGGCACCCCCACAACCGACATCACGCAAACCCTCAAGGAATGGGGCGCGCTGTCCCCGCGCAAGCGCGCCGCCGTCATCGAAGCCGCCACGGAAAAACCCATTGAAAAATTCCGCGGCCTGATCGACGATTACTATCGAGCGTTGGGAACCAAGACGGGCGAGTAGGGCGGCGGCGTCAAACCCGAAACCAGAATGACGAATGACGAATCAAACCAGAATGCCCCAATGACGAATGACCGAATCGCAACGCAACGTTTTTTCGTCATTTGGTCATTCGGATTTGTCGCCACGGCGACTCGCCTGCGGAGAGATTCGTCCCGCCACGGCGGATGCTGGCGCACATTCTGGTTTCGGGTTTCGGGTTTCCGCGCGCTACTGCTGTTCTTAGCTCCATGCATTCTCCTCCCGCGCACCGCCCTCGCCCAACAATCCCCCCCGCGCGGTCTTGCCGCGACTCCCAGTCAGGTCAACGGCAACGAAATCACCACCGACCAGCAGCACGCCGTCACTCGCGGCCTCGACTTTCTCGCCTCCCGTCAGGCTCCCGACGGCTCCTACGGCGGCGGGGGGGGTTACGGCGCAACCGCCGCCATCACTTCCCTCGCCGGGCTTGCCTTCATGGCCGATGGCAATCTCCCCGGTCGCGGCAAATACGGCGACATCGTGCGAAAAGCCGAGGAATTCGTCATCCACAATCAGCAGGAATCCGGTTTGTTTACCGCTAGCGCCACCCAGGGCGAAATGTACTCCCACGGTTTCTCCACTCTCTTCATCGCCGAAATCTACGGCATGACCGGCGACGACGACGTCAAGGAACATCTCCAAAAAGCCGTCCGACTCATCGAACGCTGCCAAAATTCTGAAGGCGGCTGGCGCTACCAGCCCGCCCCCGTTGACGCCGATATCTCCGTCACCATCTGCCAGGTCATGGCTCTCCGCGCCGCCCGCGACGCGGGCATCAAGGTTGACGCCGATGTCGTCCAGAAAGCCATCGGCTACGTCCGCCGCTGCCAGAATTCCGACGGCGGTTTCAGCTACCAGGCCCACGGCGGCGAAAGCGGCTTCGCTCGCACCGCCGCCGGAACCGCCGCCCTCTATTACGCCGGCGTCTTCCAGGACAACGCCGTCACCCGAGGCCTCGACTATCTCTCAAGATCCATCCCCACCCCAGACCAGCCCGGCCCCGAAGACCGCGGCAACTTCTTCTTCTACGGCAACTACTACGCCGTCCAGGCCATGTTCCTCGCGGGCGGAAAATACTGGCAGGACTGGTACCCCGGCATCCGCGACGTGCTGATTGCCCGCCAATCCCCCGACTCCGGCTCCTGGGAAGGAGAAGTCGACGCCGACTATTGCACCGCCATGGCCTTGATTATATTACAAATGCCCAACAGGTATTTGCCCGTCTTCAACGGCAAAGGCCCCGGAAGCTGACCCCCAATTGCTTCCTCCTGTATATTTAGCGGCGGTCGCCGCCGCGACCGCATTCGAATAGCGAAACCCCGCGTGTCCCCATGCGAACCACCACAACCCTCTTCCTCCTAACTCTGCTAGTCCTGACGGCCCCCTGCTGGGCCCAGCAATCCTGGACCCTAACCAACGCGCACCTGACTCTCTCCCAAATCCAAACCACGCAAATCACCCCCGACACCATCACCACCGCGAATTCCCAAATCCCCTGGACCCAAACCCTCGAACTCTCGCGCAACATCGACCCCGCCACCCCCGAACCCTATGAAATTTTCCTCGCCGGCGGCGACCACATCTTCGGCACCGCCGCCGGAGTCTTCGGCGAAAAAATCATCTGGAAAAATTCCTTCCTGGGCTCTCTCAATCTCACCCTCGATAACGTCGCGGCAATCGTCCGAGGCTCCGCCTCCGCGGGCGACCTTTCCGCGCCGCGCACCGACGACGTCGTCCATCTCTCCAACGGCGACACCGCCCACGGCGTCGTCACCAACGTCTGCGCCCCTGGGCGTCACCCTCCAAACCGGCGCCGACGCCACCACCAACACCACCCTCCCCTGGATGACCGTCAATTCCGTCCTCTTCTCCTCCTCCCCCCAGCCTCCCCCGGCCGCCCGAATGTTCCGCGTCCATCTCTCCGACGGTTCCGCCATTTCCATCCCCGCCGTCAGCGAGAGCGCCGACAAAATCAACCTCACGCTCTCGGATCAAACCGTCCGCCCCATCGACCCCGCCGCCGTCGCGACCATCGAGCAAATCAACGGCCCCCTAACCTGGCTAACCGATCTCACCCCCGCCGAGAACATTTATAAACCCTATTTCAACGAATGGTTCCCCGCCCGCTTCGACGAAACCGTCGCCGACAACAAACCCATCGGCCAAAAATACCCGGGCTTCCACCACGGGATAGGCTGCCACGCCTACAGCCGAATCTCCTACGCCCTCACCGGCCAATACGCCGCCTTCCGAACCCAATTCGCCGTGGATTCCGACTCCTCCCTGGCCGACGTAACGGTCAGAATTCTTCTCGATGGCAAACCCGCGCTGGAAGAGAAGAACATCAAAGCCGGCCAAATCTACCCGGTGGTCACGATCCCCCTGGGCACAGCCAAAACCCTCTCGCTGGAAGTAGATTACGGCCAAAACTTCGCCACCCAAGCCCGCTTCGTCTGGCTAGACCCGGCACTCCTCCGCGCAGCGCAATAATTTATCCCCTCTCCCCATGTAATCATCCGATCGCCAGACGCGGTTTGCTCTGGAGGCTGTTGGGAACGCTCGTGAAATTCCAAGGCCAATGCAATGCGGGAGGGAAGGGGCGAACCACATCCGGCCCCAAGAGTTTCGCCCCTTCCCTCCCGCACCCACCCATCCCCACTCCTTTTCCCCTCACCGTCCGGAGGCAAAGAGAAAGCCGGACCCTTGTGAGCTCGACTGCCCCGGCGAGGCACGGCTGCCCTTTTCGCATTTGGGGTCTTGGACGGCTTGAGGGGAAAAGGAAGGGAGTGGGGTGCGGGGGCGAGGGAAACCTTTTGGGGCCTGATATGGTTTCCCTCGCCCCCGCATTGCATTTTGCATTTCATCGCGCGCCGATCTGCGCCGGAAGTTCGGAAGGCCATCGTCCCCAAGGAAGAAACCACGAATCCCGCCCAGCATGCCAGATAAACTGCGGAAATCCTGAAAACCCCCTCGACGACCCCACCCACCGGATCAACCCCGCGCGGTCGCCGCGTCGCACCACTCCCCCCACATCATTCGATACGCCCCTTCAACTCCCGCCGCAAATCTCTTCCCATCGCACAATGGCGACCCCATCATCCGCCCCCTCAGCGTCCGCCGAAGTTCCCCCAATCGCCCCAAATCGTTCGCCAGTTCAGTGACGATTCGCACATACTCCTCCTCGGTCCGCGCAATCAATTCCCCCAGTCTCAGATTGCTCAACTGGCTCAACCCCGCGCGCCCGACAACCGTCTTTCCCACCAGCGTCACCACCGGGACCCCCATCCACATCGCATCCAGACTCGTGGTATGCCCGTTATAAGGAACCGTCTCCAGACAAACATCGATTCGGTAATAAGTCCGCAGATACCCGTCGCGCGGCTGAAGCTCCACAAACTCCACGCCGCCCCCCGTCCACCCCCAGCCGCTCAATCACCCGCCTCCGCGGCTCCCCGCGCGGCGCCAGCAAAATCAGCCGCGACGTCGGCGCCGCTTTCAACACCGCCGCCCAAACCGCCAGGCTCTCATTCGATATCTTGCAAAAGTTGTTCAAGCAACCAAACGTGATAAACCCATTCCGCGAAGCCGGGGGTGCTCGCGCCCGGATCATCGCTCAAAGCGCCATAACACCAAAACGTCTGAGGCAGTCGCACCGACTTCTCCGCATACCGCCCCTCATGCTCCCCCGGCGGATCCAAATAAGGATCCGTCAACCGATAATCCATCGCCCCCATCCCGGTGGTCCCGGGATAAGCCAGCCAGGCCACCTGCACCGGCGCCGGCTTGCGCAAAAACCAGCGGCCGTCCCCCCGCCATGTGCATCGCCAGGTCCACCAGAATATCGATCCCATCCTCCCGAACCCGCGCATCCACTTCCTCATCGGTGAGCCCCACCGTGCTCCGCCAGGCATCGCAAAACGTGCGAATCCGCCCGGTCACTTCATCCTCTTTCGTCACGCCAGAATAAGCGTAAATCTCAAATCGCTCGTGATCGTGATGACTCAGCAAAGGAATCGTGAAGAGCGATTGGCAATGTTCTCGAAAATCCCCGGAAACATACCCGATCCTCAGCCGGCGATTTGTGTCCCGCTTGTTCGAGTAGGTTCGATCCATTCGCCTCAATGGCGCCGCGCATTGTTCACTCCACTTCCGATGCTCCTCGAATATTTCCTCAGCCCTAAACCCAGGATGAAATTGCAGCGCAAAGAGAAGATTGCTGTGCGCATCCTGAAAATCAGGATTGATCGCCACGGCTTTCCGAAACGCCTCAATCGCCTCCCCGACGCGCCCCTCGTCTTTCAGCGCGCTCCCCAGATTGCTATGCGCCCGCGCATAATCCGGCCGCAGCGCAATCGCCTCGCGATACGCGGCCACCGCCTCCTCCAATCGTCCACCTTCCTTCAATGCCGTGCCCAAATTATTCCGCGCCTCCGGCATCCGGGGCGCCAGTTCAATCGCCCGCGCATACGCTCCCAGCGCCTCCTCGAGCTCTCCCTTGTCGCGCAAAGCGTTCCCCAGATTGCAATACGCCTCCGCATACTCAGGCGAAATCGCAATCGCCTGCCGAAACGCCCCGGCAGCCTCCTCAATCCGCCCCCGATCCCGAAGCGCGATTCCCCAGATTATTATGAGCCTCCGCAAACCCCGCCCGCCGCTCAATCGCCCCGCGATACGCGTTGATCGCCTCGTCCAATTTCCCCCGCTCTCGAAGCGCATTCCCCAGTCCGTTAAAAGCCTCCGGAAAATCGCCCTTCAAACGAATCGCCTCGCGATAAGCCGCAGCCGCCTCGTCTAGTTTCCCGGCACCCCGCAGCGCGTTCCCTAGATTGCAATGCGCTTCCGCATACTGAGGCTGAAAGCGCAATCGCCTTGGCGATCAGTTCAATCGCCACATCGACGTCCCCCCTCTGAAGCGCAATCAACCCCAAATGATGCACCGCCCCCGCATGCGTTGGCTCCTGAGCCAGAATTTCCCGATAAATCCCCTCCGCCTCGGCCAATTCCCCGGCCTGGTGATGCCGCACGGCCAATTCAAACGCCCGTTGGATCGAGGAATCAACCATGCAACCTATCGCAACTATCCCGCCCATGTCCCGCGACCGCAAGCCAAAATGCTTACCCGTTCCCACATCCCGCGAAGCCGGTAGTGCTCGCACCACCGGACCATGAAAGGCAAAGAATATTCAGCCACAGATAAAAATCAGATTCACACAGATAAAATTTCCCCATGGCAACTCATTCCATCCGTGATCATCGGTCCCCATCCGTGGCAAAAATCCCGTCCCCTCTTCCCGCGCCTAATATATATTCCACATGCCCACCCCCCTGAACATCGCCGCCACATGCAACCTCCCGCCGGCGCAGCTTACCTCCCGCCGCGACGAGCTGATCCCCTTCTTCAAATCCGCGCAGCGAATAGATGACCTCCCCAACGGCCTCCGCTTCCACTTCACCCCGCGCCCCGGCCTCCTCGCCGAACTGGCCCGCATCATGGACCAGGAAAAAGACTGCTGCACCTTCCTCCGCATGCAACTAACCTTCGAGCCGAGCCAAGGAACAATCCTCTTCGAACTCACTGGCCCGCCGGGCGCTGTGGAAACGCCGCGTTTGGAATAGAATTTGTCCGTGCAAAGGGTCTCCGCAGATTGTCACCCCCGACCTGATGATCGTGGAGAATAGTCATGAGTGACTCCTCAAATCAGCCCTCGACTTCCGTAGACGACGTCCGCCGCGTCCGCGAGCGGATCGCCCTCCACCACGGCGGAAATCTTCGCCAACACCGCGAGGAGACCAACCGAATTTTCGAGGAACTGCGCCACAAGCTGAATCTAAAGCTCGCCGAACCCCCCGACCCGCCGCCTCACCGCAATACGATCGCGGGATGATCAACTCAATTCCCATGCGCCGACCCATAAATGATCGGGACTAAATCCCTCTCGTTTATTTCACGCGCGAGATCCACGCCTTCATGGTGATTTAACCCCCGCCAATCCTCCCCGCGAAGCCGACGCCCCTCGCACCGCCGGATCCCCACCAGCAACCAGCAGCTAGAAACAAGAAATACGGATTGTGGTTGATATCCGCGCACATTTTCCCCTCCCTCGGTACTCCGGGGGAGGGTTAGGGAGGGGGCGGGGGCGCGATTTAAGTACGATCCGTAAAACTAGAAACTAGAAACCAGCAACTATTCTTCAATATTCCCCCACCTCAATCCGATCCACGAACGCCCGCCCAAACGCCAGATTCGCGACCCACCCAATCGCCATCGTCTTCATGATCTGGTTCCGCACGAAGAGTCCCGCCGCCGTCTTTGGCGCAAACGCCGGCCCGAACCGCGCCGCCGCCTTCTGCTTCTTGGCCACGAACGGCCCGAAAATTTCCTGATACCGCGCAAACGCCCGCGAATAGTCGCCGTTTCCGCGGTCTAACTGCGATTCTCGCTGAATCCCGCCGCACTCGATTTCCCCCTCCTCCGGTACCCCCGGGGAGGGTTGGGGAGGGGGCCGGCTCGGGGGCGTGCGCGTCACCCATGCACGGTTGCCGTAATTCCCCGGCCAGAATATACGCTGCGATCATCGCCAGCGCCGACCCCTGCCCGCCCAGCAGTGAGACGCACGACGCCGCATCCCCGACCAGCGCCACCCGCCCATTCGCCCACGACTCCCCCGGCGGACTCATCCGTATCTGACTGACCCGATCAAAATAAAGTTCGTCGCTCGCGTCCAGCGCCTCCAGAATCCGCGGGCACTCCCATCCGCTCTTTCCAAATCGCGAATGCAAAATCGCCTTCTGCCCGCTGGCGTCCTGTTCCCCAACCCGCTCCATCTCATCGTCGGCGAACACAAACAAAAACATCGTCCGATCATCGCGCAGAGTAAACCGCCCGACCATCTGTCCCACCTCCGTATAAGTCACATAAACCAGTTCATCCCGCGGCCGGTACCCCGCAACCTCGAACGCCGCGACCTTGTATCCCATGTACTTTTCAAACTGCCTTTCCGCCCCAAACACCAATTCCCGCACGCGCGAGTGCAGCCCATCCGCCCCGATGACCAGATCAAATTCGCCGCGTTCCCCGCGCCTCGAACGTCACCCGCACCCCGTTTTCGTTCTGTTCGATTTGATTGATGCTGCTGCCGAAGATCGTTTCGACCTTCCCGTCGATCGTGCCAAAGATCAAAGCCGCCAGGTCCCCGCGCCGATGCTGACGTAACGCCCGCGAATCGCCCGCGTGAAGGCATCCACCGCAAACCCCGAAATCCGCCGCCCCGTCTCGTCCACCGCCCACAATTCCTTCACGATATAACCGAGCCGAAGAATTTCCGCCCCAAGCCCCATCCGCTGGGCGATATCGAATCCAGCCCCCCAAAAGTCGATGACATACCCGCCGGTTCGCAAAGCCGGCGACCGCTCGACAATCGTCGGCTCAAATCCATACCGCAAAAGCCAATAAGCCAGCGTCGGCCCGGCAATCCCCGCGCCGGAAATTAAGATCTTCATCGTGATTCAACCCTCTCCCGCGAACCCCGCGAAGACGGCCGTGCTCGCGCCGCCGGACCCTCTGACACTCGATCCAACTTATCCGATTGAACCACCTTCTGACATCCAAACAAAAACCGCCCAATCCCCGGGCCGCCACCCCCGCGCCGCGAGCCCTCCCTCCCTCCCCGCGAAGCCGGCGGTGCTCGCACCGCCGGACCTCTCGAGTTCCACCCTCCACCGCGCCCCGCCTTAGTTATCCCCTCTCCCCATGTACTCATGGGGAGAGGGCGAGGGTGAGGGGCGACCAGCCGCGAAATGCCGGATTCGCAAACGCAAGTAACTGGGAACTGGCCCCTCGTTGAAACGCAGCAAACCAGTGTTATACTAATTATAGAACAGATGATCGGAGGCATTGAATGTTTTTTAGCATCGATGAAAAGGATCCTCGCCCGTTTTATGAGCAGATCGTCTCGCAGGTGAAGGCGGCGGTGGCTGATGGCCGACTCCCCGTCGGGGAAATTCTTCCCGGCGTCCGCGACTTGGCCGACGGGCTTGGAGTTAACCTCCATACCGTCCACAAGGCCTATCAACGGTTGCGCCGACGCCGGAATCATCGATCTGCGCATCGGCAGGAACGCGAGGATCGCTGCCCGTGCGCAGGCCCGCCGGAAAGCGACAGGTGCAGAGGACGATCGGGCGCAGGGTCGAAGAAATCGCTGCCGAGGCGGCGATGCTCGGCGTCACCCGCCAGGAATTCAGCAGGATCGTTCAGCGAGCGGTCGCCGGGAAATTGAAGGGGGCCGCCTCTTGAGCCGCCCTCTAAGACATCCTTGGTGGCTGCATCTTCCGACTTTGCTCGCGCTCGCTGTTTGCATTGCGGTGCCGCCGCTCACTCGCCCTTGGCCGCCGCGTCCGAGGGGATATACCTGGGAAGATTGGGCGATGCCGGTGGCGCTTCTCATCGTCCTTCTGGCGTGGGAGGTTGCGGCAAGCGAACTCTGGATTCGCGCCGAAAACGGCCGAAAACGGTTCAATCGCTACCTGCTCTGGCCAGCGGGATTGGGCGGCTGGATGGCTGGGATCCAGATCGGCATCTATTGGGCTCGGCTACAGGGCATTACGCCGCAGTCAACGATTTACGCGGCCGGAGGCGCAGCATTTTGCCTGGCGGGCACCGCAATTTTGGAATGCCTCCGTCGGCCTTTGCCCCAGGTCCCGGCCGCGCCGGCGCCTGCCGACATCGGCAACGAACTTCGCCAAGGCGATAGGTGGACCTATTTCACAGTTGAGCGATCCCGATGGATCAGTCGCACCATATTCGTGCTTCTATCGCTCGCTCCCTTGTGCCTTATTTGCACTATGGATGGTCGTTTCCGGCACCTTGAGTGGACTGACCTTGTCATCTTTCTGCCGTGGCTTCTGATCCTATTGCTCGATTCGCTGGTGGGTTCGCTGCGAATTCAGGTGAACCCAACACAATTGGTCCTTCGCAGCGGCCTGGGCTTCCCATTATTAAGAGTCCGGGTCGCGGAAATTTCGAGCATCGGCGTCGAATCGGTGCATCCATTCGCGGATTTTCGAGGCTGGGGAATTCAGTCGCGACACGGAATGCGCGCCTACCTTTTCGGAGGTAGTCGAGGAGTTCGCATCGAGACGCGCCAGGGAAAGAAATACCTGATCGGCTGCCGAGAGCCAGAGCACTGGCCAGCGTGCTTCGAGCCGCCGCGCCGGCAATAGAAAATGCCAACGCGCAATAATTGTCGGGTCCGCGAGGCGACAGGATCGTCGCCCGAACGTTCACGTCCAAAGTGTCTTTTCAATATTCAACAAACCCCACCCCCCGTTCTACTTTCCACCCTCCACTTTCTCCCATCTATCGCAACTCCCCCCAACCCCCATTCGCAGTCAAAGTGTTACCTTTTGCCCAAAACTGTCCGGTACGACCCAATTATTTTGTCGCCAGATTTGCGCAAAAAAAAGAGGCCGGTGCTCGCCGTTACACCGGCCTCCAAACATAGGCTGCCCGACCATAAGGTCGGAGACCCACAGCCTCAGCGTTGGATATCGACGAATACATTGCCAAAACTTCATAAATTCTCGGACCGAGGCAATTCGTCATCAACCGCCAAGACGCCAAGAACGCCAAGACCAAAGACAGACAATCACTTACAACTCATCTCCCTGAAACTCACGTCGTTAACCGCCACGCCGCCGAGAACGCCAAGACCAAAGACAGACAATGACTTAGCACGCGCTCCTTCCAGCCTCTTCCAACTCTCTCTAGCCTCTAGATTGGCGTCCTCTGCGGCTTGGCGGTTCAATCAGACCCTCCGTATAATCACCCGCCATGCCCCGAGTCGGTCAAAATCGCCAACCCGAGCAAGCCGCCAAGCTTGCATTAGAAGACGGCACCGTCTTCACCGGCCGGGCCTTTGGCGCGGCCGGAACTTCCGAGGGCGAAGTCGTCTTCAACACCTCGATGACCGGCTACCAGGAGATCCTCACCGACCCCTCCTACAAGGGCCAGATCGTCACCATGACCTATCCCCTGATAGGCAACTATGGCATCAATCGCCTCGACGTCGAAAGCCGCCGGCCGCATGTGGCCGGCTTCGTCATCCGGGAACTGCCCCCGATCTATTCCAATTACCGCGCCGACATGTCTCTCGATGCGTATCTCAAGGAAAACAAAATCATTGGCATCGAAGGCATCGACACCCGCGCCCTCACCCGCCGCATCCGCCTCGGCGGCGCAATGCGCGGAATCCTCAGCACCGAAATTCTCGACGACGCGAAGCTCATCGAACGGGCGAGAAAATCCGCCGCCATGGAAGGGGCCGATTGGGTGCAGGCCGTCAAACCAGCAAGCGGATATACCTGGGACCAGGACCAAGGCGACTGGGCCCTCGGCAAAGTCGAGCGCGGCGACGGCCTGCATGTCGTCGCCCTCGATTGCGGCGCCAAGCAAAACATTCTCCGCCACATGACCGAACGCGGCATCAAAATCACGGTCCTCCCGCCGGATGTTTCGATCGAGGAAATCCAGAAGCATCGCCCGGATGGTTTATTCGTCAGCAATGGTCCCGGCGACCCCGCCGTCCTCGATTACGCCGTGCACCCCATCGAAGCCGCCCTGGGCAAAATCCCCATCTTCGGAATCTGCCTAGGCCATCAGCTCCTCGGCCGGGCTGTCGGCGCGACCACCTACAAGCTCAAATTCGGCCATCGCGGCGCCAATCAGCCGGTGAAGAATCTCGACACCGGCCGCGTGGAAATCACCAGCCAAAACCACGGCTTCGCGGTAGACCGAGCCAGCCTGGAAAAAAACGGCGGCATCGTTACCCACATCAACCTCAACGACAACACCGTCGAAGGCTTCCGCCACAAAACCCTGCCGGTCTTCTGCGTCCAATATCACCCCGAAGCCAGCCCCGGCCCCCACGACGCGGCGTATCTGTTCGACGCCTTCGTGGAAATGATGAAGACCAAAAAACCGCCGACCGCGGAAAGACTAAAAGAGTTGCAGGCGTTGCGCGAGTAAGCGGCGGAAATCCGAAACCCGAAACCCGAAACCCGAAATCCGAATCAAACCAGAATGCCCAAATGACGAAATGGTCTTTTCGCTCATTCGGTCATTCGGATTTGATTCTGGTTTCGGGTTTCTGGTTTCGGATTTTCAAGCGGTTCGCCCGAACCGCGCCTTAAACGCCTCAAGCGACTCCACCCCCGGCGGCAACTTCGCCTCCTCGGCCAGCAAAACCGGAATCCCCTCGCGGATCGGATAGCGCAACCCGCCCGTTTCGGCGATCAGCCACCCGGATTCCAACCGCAATCGGCTCCCCGTCACCGGACAGCGAAGAATATCCAGGATCTGTGCGTCCAGGCCGGCGTTGGTTTTGGTTTCAGCCATGCCGCGGAAGTATAGGGAAATGGGCGGTTCTTGTATAATTTCAGAATGCGACATACAGACGCTAAGACGTATGGAGCATGCCGATGCGATTAGCCAAAGTGACCTTGAGCGCGGACAAGGACCTTATCAAAAAGGGGAAGCAACTGGCCGAAAAGGAGGGAACATCGCTTTCCTCGATGTTTTCCCGGTTCCTGACCGCCGTGCTGGCGCGGCGGGGGAAGCGGCGACCCGCCGGTCCGTTGACGCGGAAGGCGACCGGATTAGCCAAGCTTCCGGCATCGACGACCGATCGTGAACTCCTCGAGGACGCATTGAGCGACAAATACGGGCGGGCGCGATGACGGCCTTCGTCGATACCAATGTGCAACTGCCCGTCCGGTCACCCGCCGAGTTCCTGGCGGCCCGTTCGTTCGATTAGGCGCGATGAACGAATCGCGGAGGCGATCATGAGCAACTCAAGCTGGACCATCCGGCAGCTATCCGCCGTCAGCGACCCCGAACTTGAATCGCTCTGCGACGTTTTGCTCGATTGCGTCGAAGGCGGCGCATCCGTCAGCTTCATGCATCCCCTAACGCGCAACCGCGCGATGGCGTTTTGGCGCAAGGTTGCCGAGGGCGTCGCCAATGGCGAGCGGATTTTGATTATCGCCGAGGACGAACTGGGATTGTGCGGCACCGTGCAGCTCATCGTCGGCTTGCCGGAGAATCAGCCGCATCGCGCCGATCTGGCGAAGATGCTCGTGCTGCGCCGGGCCCGGCGGCGGGGACTGGGAGAAGCACTCATGCGCACCGCCGAAGCGGCAGCGCACAGAGCTTGGCAAAACCCTGCTCGTCCTCGATGCCGTCACCGGTGGCGACCCCGCGCGGCTCTACCAGCGGCTAGGCTGGGTCCGCGTCGGAGATATCCCGAACTACGCCCTCATGCCCGACGGACAGCCGTGCGGTACGACTTACTTTTATCGCGACCTTCGCCAGTGATTCGCGGGCTATCCCTTGATGAAGGCCAGCAATTCCTGATTGATCTGTTCCTTCAGCGTCGTGCACATGCCGTGCGGAGCGCCGTGAATGACTTTGAGCTTGGCGTTTTTGACGATTTTCGACGATTGCATGGCCGCCGCCGCGATCGGGACGATCTGGTCATCGTCGCCGTGCAGGATCAGCGTCGGAACGTCGAATTTCTTCAGGTCTTCGGTCATATCTGTTTCCGAAAAGGCCTTGATGCAGAAATACGACGCGGGGAATCCGCACAACATGCCTTGCGTCCAGAAACTGCTGCGAACGCCTTCGGAAATCCTGGCGCCGGGGCGGTTATAGCCGTAGAACGGCATCGAGAGGTCTTTCCAGAACTGGGACCGATCGTTGACGACCGCTGTTCGCAATTGATCGAACACATCCATGGGCAGCCCCACCGGATTGGCCGGGGTTTTCAGCATCAGCGGAGGAACCGCGCTGATGAGGACCGCCTTGGCGACACGCTTGGTGCCGTGACGACCGATGTAACGGGCGACTTCGCCTCCGCCGGTCGAGTGACCGACGTGGACAGCGTTCTTTATATCAAGCTTCTCGGTTAACTCCGCCAGGTCGTCGGCGTAGGTGTCCATATCGTTCCCCTGCCACGGCTGACCGGACCGGCCGTGCCCCCGGCGATCATGGGCGATGCAGCGATAACCCTGCGAACTCAGAAAATACATCTGATCTTCGAAGGCGTCGGCGCTCAGAGGCCAGCCATGACTAAAAACAATCGGCTGCCCCTTGCCCCAGTCGTTGTAAAAAATCTCCATGCCGTCTCGAGTCGTGATTCTGGACATGCGTTGACTCCTTTCGCGCGGAATTCAGCGAGATTCCGCAGGGGTGTGGGTTTCGGACGCGGTTGCTCAGCCAATCGCACAAATCCTAGCTCGCGGCGGCGAGTTTAGTCACCAACAAAATCTAAATTTTACGGATCACAGTTAATATCCGCGCACCCTTTCAACCCTCCCCCGTATTCCCAATATTTTTCGCATTTCTCGCAAGCGTAAGACTCTTCGGCCTTTGCGGATCATGGTGCAACCGCAGAGGACGCCCGGTGAACGCGGAACGCGGAGATAGATACAGGATACTCCGTCTTTAGATCGTATTTCCCTCTCCTCCAATCTCCGCGCTCTCCGCGTCCTCTGCGGTTCATTTCCCCTATTAGAATTAGTGGGTTACGCCAAAGTCGGAGAATGCCGCAGCAATTCGGCGGAGCACGGCGTTAGCCTTGTCGGAATTCGAGCCAGTTCTTGGAACGTTTCAGTGAATCCTCTAAAGTTGAATTTTGTCCCTTGGCAAAATTAGCCGACAAGATTCGCAGCGCAGGTTCGGAAAGAGCGCTATGTCTTCAGCGTTCACGCCAACGACGTTCTTAGAAGCCGGCACATTATGGCATGGCAGGTTGTGGAGGGCTTGGACGTCGCTACGGTTGCGCGCGAGAGGCCGGATGCACAGCCCAACCCGGTGGTTGAATTTGACCAGCGATTGGCCGACGGAACGGCCGTAAAGGTTGTATGGGCGTGGATTTCCCGTCCCCGCATCGCTAAACTTGTGACGGTGCACTTCTATAACAGGTGATACAAAGTGTTGGAAGGCAAACGGATCATAATCGAACAGTGGATTCATGCCCCCGCTTGTGTGGTGCGGGTTGAAGTGGAAGCGATTATTCCCGATGCCGACCAATCGGAACCTTGCCTGGAGCCGAAGACGCTACGTTTTCTTGACGAGCTTCAGGCAAAGGCTAATCAGGGGTTAGTCAACGAGCTATCTCAATTCGGAGATGTCTACGTCCGGCGTTCCGCCTGACCGAAGCACCGGCATATCTCGGAGAAGTGCAAAGCCATCAAAACGGATCCAGTGTATCCCTCAGCGGAATCTCCGCATAGCGGCCAAGGAGTCTACGGATAGGAGACCTTCACCTGACTATAGATATTCGCGCATCCGCTCGCCGAAACGCCCGCGCCGCCGAAGGAGCTGGGGATGATCGTCCCGTGCATGGACAAGGTTTGATCATCGACGGTGTTGTGCGCATCGACCGAGATCGTTGACCCGACCACTTTCAGCGTGAGGATCGTGTTGCGCTTGAAGACGCCGGATTGGATCTGCGTATCGTTCAGCGGCGTGCCGACGCCGTTGTCGATTTTATAGAACTGATAGGTGCACGCGGCCGCGGATTTGGTGGTTCGCCAGTACCTCAGCGAATACCCGGTATTCGTGCGCGGGTCGTACTTGATATAAATATCGCCGTGGGAGTTGCGCGTGCCGGTGTCGTCGGGCGAGCCCGGGACGGC
The DNA here is from genome assembly GCA_963844715.1 of uncultured Phycisphaerales bacterium. Classification (GTDB taxonomy): domain Bacteria; phylum Planctomycetota; class Phycisphaerae; order Tepidisphaerales; family Tepidisphaeraceae; genus UBA1161. Next base: position 704,718 of record CAWJPJ010000008.1, read on the forward strand.
AAACACCGTTCCCTCGGTCTTGTCGGGAGTCACGACCAGATCAACCTGCATGTCTCCGGTATTCCCATCCTTAAAGTAGTAGAGATAGCATCCCTCGCCCCGCGATCCGCGCTCGCCTGTCCCGGCTCGCACGCCATATCCGTTGGTCAGATCGTCGCGGGCGATCACCCTCCAGACGCCGATGATGTTCCAAATCCCGGGAGTCAGGGCGTCCGTCGGCGACTCGACAAAATTTCTGAAATCCGGCGACACCGTCGAGGATGGGATGTCCGCCGATGCGATGGGAGCCGCGGCGTTTGCGAACACGGCGGGGCCGGGATCGGAAATTGCAAACTTCGGCTCGACGCTGACGCGCAAGAATTTTCCGACGTCGCCGGGCATGAGCGTGTATTCCATCAGGGGCTGATTCCCGCGACTCACGGCGACTTTTCGCGCAGTTCGTTCCCGAGTCGTCGTCGCACGTGTACCACGTCACTAGGCTCTGATCCGCTCGCCCGCCCAGATCAAGCCCATACTCAACGCGCACCTTCCCATCCGCCGGCGGATCGAGCTTCGGAGCGCTGGCGACTTTCGGCGGGTCGATGAATTTCGGCTCGACGTAAACGTATGCGGTGACATAAAAACCGTCGGAGGCGGTGGCGTTGATCGGAACGTACTCGGCTTCCTCGGTCGTGTTCGTTCCCGTGACTTCAATCTCCGGCCCCGTGGTCTGGCTCAGCGCCGCCAGATTGGATTTGGTTGACCAGGTGATCGTTTGGTCGGTCGCATCGATTGGAAGAAGAGCCGCACTGAGTTGCACACCCGGGCCGCCAGTGCGAACAGTCACGGATACAGCCGGCGACGATCCCGTATCGATTCCCGCCGCCCGTCCGGTCGCTTCCTGATCCGCCTTCCCCATCTTCAGCGCGATCCGATATACCGGATTGCCCGGCGCGGTTTTTTCGTACTGATCTCTTACGCCGGCCGGGTCCCAATCGTCCGCCGGGCCATTTCGCGGGCGCGCAGCAAGTTCCACGGGTTGTAAGCCAACAGTTCCTGATCGGAGAGTTCGCGCGAGTAAGTGAAGGCGGGGGGGCTGACCGAGTCGTCGTAAATGACGGCAGGTTTCCCGGCGGTGTCCTTGTTTTTATAGGTGAGCGAATACTGATTCGGCCGCGGCACGGCCACGCCTCTCACCCACGCCACGCGATTGCTCAGCGTCGAGACCGGCACCGTGCAGTCAATCAGCGTATCAGGCCGGGCGGCGCTGCCGAACTCGGCTTTATAGAATTCCATTCCGCGCGTCGCGTCGAATTTGCAATTGAAGAAGACAATGTTCGACGCGGACATCACGCCGCACCCGTCGGATAGGCCAGTTCGCAATCCTGCCAAACGCTCATCTGCCCGCCGCCCATCCAGTCGTCCGTCCCCTCGATATAGACGTTTTTGAAATACGATCGCGTTGTGCGCAGGAACATCGTGTCCAATCGCCCCAGGATCGCGACGTTTTCATAAACGTGCTTGTCGCCCGCGGCCTGGAGGGCGACCGCCTGGGTGATCGTGGGATTGCGCAGGGTCAGATTTTTGCTCGGGTCGCCGGGGTATTCGTAATCGCAGTTGCAGTAGTTGAGGATCGTCAGGTTTTTGGCCGTGAATCCCGTCGCGTTCACATCGAGCAGATATCCATCGTCGCTGGCCCCTTCGTCGAGCCCGCGATTGTCCGCCAGCACGACGGCCCGCCGGTTGTTCGTCAAACCCAGAAGAGTGATCCAGTCCTTGGTGATGCCCAGGCTCGGCTGCCGCTCCAGGCTCCCGCTGATCTGATAAACGCCCGGCTTGATCCCGATCACCGTCGGCTTCTCTTCAGTCCCCGCCGGCGCGGCGGCATACGCGGCCTGCAACGTCGTAAATTTCCGATTCACCGGATCGTCGGCGGGGAGAGTCGCGTCAACCAGATAGTCGTAAGTCAGCTTTGCCGGATCGATCGAATTGTCGATCGGCTCCGAACCGGGCGCGACTTTGTCCTGCCCATGGGCGGGCGTTCCCGAGCCAATCAAAATAAAAATGCCAATAAGGGGAAGAAGAGCCGCGTTAAATTTCATGCCTCGGGCCTCGCGCAGGATTTTACTCCGCCAGATGGACCAGCTTATCGTTTGCGTTGAATTTGACCATATGAAGTTGCGACAGACCTGTCGTTGGAATTCACACATCGCCGACAAAACTCGAATTGGAATCCGCGATTAGGGGGCGAGGTTGGGCTCGCGCACGAGACTGGAGAGGGATTCCGATCTTGGAGCCAGCCCTTTAGTCGCGAATTGAACGCCTTTTTGTTGTTAAAACGGACATACGGCGGTCGATTCTGCACAGTCTACCACGACGTGGTTCATATAATATGCTCAAAAATAATGAGTTACGATTCTATAAACGTTGCCATTAGACAATTAAAGACTCACGATCTTTTTTTCCGACATAGCTTGCTATATAATTATGGTCATGGCAAAACCCAAGCAACCAGGCGATTCCGAGGGCGCGCGGCGCAGATATGTGTCGCAGGCGGATGTTCCCTTCTTTCCACTTACGCAGGCGATCCGAATTGCCCGCGCGCTTGCGGACAATTTCGCCGCAAGGGACGCGAGGCCAATCCAACTGGCCCAGGCGTTAAATGTCCAGCCGTCCTCAGGTCCCTTCCGAATGCTGTGCGGCTCGTCAATTGCCTATGGACTTACGGAGGGAGGGTATAACGCAGCGGCGATAGCGTTAACCCAATTGGGCAAGCGAGTCGTCACGCCTACCACCGAGGGCGACGACGCTGCAGCAATGAGGGAGGCTATGTTGAAACCGCGTGTGCTCGGGGAATTCCTAAAGCGTTACGATGGGTCCAAGCTTCCGCGGGAAGACATCGCCTGTAATGTGCTGGTTGAGCTAGGCGTTCCGCGGGAATCGGCAAAGCGGACCTTCGACTCGATTGTAGATGGAGCAAAAACTGTTGGATTCTTTCGGCAGATTAACGGGTCGGACTACATCGACTTGCAGGGTACGCCCAGCGAAATGGCATCGTCTGAGGAGTGTATTCCCGAGGCGGGGGAGATTGACGTTGTTGATGTGACCGATGAGGAAGGCGGCGTCCCACCGAAAATATCGGCGCTCCCGGCCGTGACAAATATAAAGGCTAACGCCCAAGCAAAAGTCTTTGTCGCACACGGGCATGACCTCAAACTTCTTGAGCAGGTCAAGACTATGCTGAACGTGGCGGAGGTGGAGTATGAAATTGCCGAGGAGGAGCAGACCACCGCGATTCCCGTTCCGGACAAAGTCAGCGCGGCGATGCGAAGGTGCAACGCAGCTTTGATTTGTGTCACGGGAAGCGACGTAAATCAAAACGTATTGATCGAGATCGGTGCCGCATTCGTCCTGTACGGCAACGAACGCGTTATTCTGCTTTGGCAAAAGGGGACACAGGTGCCCTCCAATTTGCAGGGTCTCTATCGTTCTGAGTTCGATCGCGCCGATCTGTCTTGGTCGGAAGGAATGCGTTTAATGGAAGCAATTAAGAAGCTCAAGGCTTAGGCGGGAATGAGCGAAACTGAGTCGGAAGAGCGGGCATAATCCGGTTCGGCCGCCCGGGAAGCGAGTGATCATGATAGCTTGCACCGTTCTGCGGTCCCCGCTCTTCCGACTTTGCTTGCGCACCACTGCGGAATGTTGTTAGGGTCGAGGGGCGGCTTACGTTTGTGGGCCATTCTAGATATTGGACGAATAACGCGGAAGCAAGGCGAGGATTATGTTACTGAGGGTATGAAAATGAATATTAGCCGATATGAACCATTTGACCGCATCTGTAAGCTCATCAACGATTTGCCGAAACACGACTTCGGTAGGAAGGACATCCTTCAGCTCATATGTATTTCAATAGGTGTGCCGGCCCAAGAGACCGGTCTTCCGATCACGCTTGATCGCAAGATTGGGCAGATATTTTGGGATTATGAGGCCAGTCAATTGCGAGATAGATTGACGGCCCTTCTTGACCGCATGGACGTGCAGCCGGATTTTTTGGTCAACGGAATTCTGTGCGCGATAGACAACTACCTTGTTGGATTCACCGACCCGGAGCAGATACGGCGCGCGATCGATCATCACCGGCGGATTATAGACAAGGTTCAGGCCGAAAAGATGCTACCTGTCGAAGGTCGAAGCCAAAAAATAGATGATCAATCCCTTGATCACCTGAGGGAGTTGAGCGAGGCGGCTATCAAGCGCGGCGGAAGCGGGGAATACCGACGCCGTGGACACGCAAGAATCGGTTGCGCGGCTGGAAGAGGAACTCTTTCCCGACGGGTTCTGGGAAGCCTATTGGGCGTCAAATCTCAAATTTCCTCAATAATCGCCCCGAGGAGTCGCCCGTTTGACACCCCCAACCCCCAGATTAGACTAAAAATCCGGCGTCCGGCCCGACCGGGCGCCCTCGTTCAAGAAATCCCATAATTTCGTCCGATAACAAGAAAGGGTCGGGGTGCGCCCGGCATCTAATATGAGCGTCAGCATTGAATTCATCCAGGCTCGGCAGATTCTGGACTCGCGCGGCAATCCGACCATCGAGGTGGACGTGGTTCTCGAGGACGGCACGCTCGGCCGTGCCGCCGTCCCCAGCGGGGCCAGCACCGGGGAAAACGAAGCCGTCGAATTGCGCGACGACGACAAGAAAACATACCTCGGCAAGGGCGTTCTCAAGGCCGTCGATAACGTCAACACCAAGATCGCGCCGGAACTGATCGGCCTCGATCCCCGCGACCAGGAAGCGATCGACAAGCTGATGATCGAACTGGACGGCACGCCGAATAAGGCGAAGCTCGGCGCCAACGCGATTCTGGGCGTTTCGCTGGCCGTCGCCAAGGCGGCCGCGGAATTTTGCCAGTTGCCGCTCTATCGCTATCTCGGCGGCCCCGGCGCCAAGACGCTGCCTGTGCCCGATGATGAACATCCTCAACGGCGGCAAGCATGCGGACAACAACGTCGATTTCCAGGAGTTCATGATCCAGCCCTGGGGATTCGAGCGATACGCCGAAGCGCTGCGCGCCGGCGTGGAGATTTATCACTCGCTGAAGAAGGTGCTGCACAAGAGCAAGCTTTCGCACCGCCGTCGGCGACGAAGGCGGATTCGCCCCCGATCTTAAGGACAACGAAGACGCCCTGAAAGTGATCGGCGAAGCCGTCACGGCCGCCGGGTACAAGTTCGGCAAGCAGGTTTTCGTCGCCCTCGACCCGGCCGCCAGCGAATTGTGGGACGCCGAGAAGAAGGGGTACAAGTTCTTCAAGAGCAATCCGGGCAAGATCGTCTCCAGCGAGGAAATGGTCGACTATTACGCCAGGTGGGTCGAGAAATATCCGATCCGCTCGCTCGAAGACGGCCTGGCCGAGAACGACTGGGACGGCTGGAAGAAGCTCACCGATCGCTTGGGCAAGAAAATCCAGCTCGTCGGCGACGATATCTTCGTCACCAACGTCAAATTCCTCGAACGCGGCATCAAGACCGGCACCGCCAATTCGATCCTCGTCAAGGTCAACCAGATCGGCACGCTCAGCGAAACATTCGCGGCCGTGAATCTGGCGATGCGCAACGGCTACACCGCCGTCATCAGCCATCGCAGCGGCGAAACCGAAGACTCGACGATTGCCGATATCGCCGTGGCGACCAATTGCGGCCAGATCAAGACCGGCGCGCCGGCGCGGTCCGATCGCGTCGCCAAGTACAACCAGTTGCTCCGCATCGAGGAGCAACTGGGCAGCCAGGCCGAGTACGGCGGAAAGCTGTGGAACAAATGACCCAGGCGGCCGCGGAACTCGAGCAGACGCAGACTCTCCGCCGCCCCCAGGGCGCCTGGACGCTATTCCTTTTGATCGGCGGGCTTCTGGTCATCGCCGCTTGCGCGCTCATCCCCCAGGCGGATGCCAACCGGCGTCTCGTTTACGAGCGCGAAAAATTGCAATTGGACCTGCGGCAGATTCAGGCGCAGGTCGCCATGAACAAGGATTTCCTGGCCAAAATGGGGAGCGATCCGCAGCTTGAGGAACGCCTGGCCCTCAGGCAAATGCGGCGTGGTCCGCCAGGGAGAGCGGGTTCTGGAAATCAAAGGGGACGATCCGGCGGCTCCTGGGCCCGGCGAACCCGCCGGCGATGCGTCGCAGATGTCCCCATTCGCGATTGTGCGCGTTCCGCCGCCGGCGCCGCTGCCGGAATATCGGCCCTGGGGCGGATCGCTTTCAGGATTTTTTCTTGATCCCCGCACACAGCTTTATCTCCTCGGCGCGGCCCTGTTCATGGTCGCGGCGGGCCTAATCCTGGGCGATCCATCAGACGATGAAAATCATCGACTGACAGAGAACGCCGCTCAGAACGAGTAGCGCGGCGTAGGCGCAGATTCGCCCCCTCATCCCCCAGCGCGATAATTCCAAACCCACCGGGATCATCAGCAGCGGGAGCATGAACATCCAATAACGGATCGTCTCCCCGGGAAGAATTCCCGTTAAATCCACAACCAGGATTTGTGCCAGGCAGAGAAGACAGAGCTTGAACTGCCAGGCACTTTTCGCATGTCGCCCCGGAAGGAAATAGTAGATCGCCAGTAAACAGCCGATCCAACCGGTCCCCATGGCGAAGCTATACAGATCCCACGGAATCGTCCCCGGCAAAGTGCGAAGCGGAAAACCCGTGCTGGCGCACCACTGGCTCATCTTGATGTGTTCGGTATGCCACGCGGCTTTAAATGTGACGATTGCGTTGAAACCCGTCGCCAGCCAGAGGGCGACATAGAAAGCCGCAAGAACGATCAACGCCGCGGCGGCGTGCCACGCGATCCGGCCCAGGGCGCGGATTATTTCCCGGCCGGATTTTCAAAAACGTGATGCCCGCAAGAAAGACGATCAGCACCGCCGGGATATAGGCAAAGAAAAAAGTCCCCGCGAGGGAAAAGCCGAACAAGAGCGAGAAGATCACCCGATCCGTTCTCATCGCCATCGACCAGAGCAGGACGAGCAGCACCGTCACCGGCGGAAAAATCTGATCGGATGTCGGATAGATCAAAACAAGGGACGGGCACATGCCCAAAAAACCGGCTCCGCAAAACGCGGCATCGCGATCCTGCGTGAAATGCGCGATGAACAGGTAGCACGCCGGGACCGATAGCGCCGCCATCCCGGCGGTAATCAGGCCCACGATCGTCGGCGTCGCCGATCCCAGGCCGAATTGATTCACCAGCCAAAGACAAACCAGCCCCAGCCCCGGTGGCTTGTTATACGCATGCCCCATAGCAAAAGGCAAAATCACCGGATAATCCGTAAGGATCTTGGCGATACTCCAGCCGCTATTGTGAAACCGCACGCCTTCCGTGAGATATCCGCCGTTGGACGCGTTATTGACGGCCCAGCCGATCGCGCTGAAATCGTGAACCGGAAATTCGACCATCCGAAACGCAATCATCAATGCGAACGTCGAAGTGCAGAGCAACGCCAGCGCTGGCCATCTCGCCCCGGGGCGCCGCGCGTCAAGCCACTGGCCGAGAAAAAACGGCACGCCGCACGCGGCGGCGATTCCGTAGACGCTCGCCGACGGCAGATGTGTCCAACTCCACAGCATGTAGCGCTGATCGTTCAGCCGCCAGTGGTGTCCGAAGACCGCCCAGACAAGAACGCCGGCGATGCCCAGCAAAAGCAGGAGTTTTACGGGGTTAGTTTTCCTGGCGACTGGCTCGGTCATGTCGATTGGCTCAGCTTGCGCGCAGCTCGAGGGCCTGCTGCTTACCCGTGATGCGCCCTCGAGCTGGGCATCGTACACGTCATGGAGGATTCGCTTGAAGACAGGCCCCGGCTGAAATCCGACAGCCGTGAGGTCGTCCCCCGTCAAAAGCGCCTCAGGCGCGTTCGCCTCGGTTTGCAAAGTTGCGAACTCCGCCTCGAGGGCCGCAATCCGATCCGACTCGATTCCAACCGAAGCCAAAGCGCCCATCAGCAGGCGGCTCGATTGTGAACTTGCCGTCGCCAGAAACCGTTTCTTTGTCGCCAGCGTCGGGGGATTTTTCTCCAGCTGCGGGCCGATGCTTTGCAGAATCTCCGAGGCCTCGTCCGATTCGCTGTTGCTCAGGCGCAGCGACTGCCGCATCGCTCGAATCGCCAGCGAGACTTCTTCGCGCGTCAAAAGTGACTGCACGGGTTTGCCAGGATCAGTCTGAATGCGCACGCACAATGTCGCCGCGGCGATCGCCAGTGAAAACGATGTCCCCTCGGCTGGCGCGATGCGCAGAAATATCGACCTGTCCAAGTCCATCCGCGCCGGCAGCCCCGGAAGAAATCGAAAAAGGATTTCCCCCAGCTCAAGCTGCCAAAGCAGCGGCCAGGCGAGGCCCCGAGTCGCCGGGGAAAACATCAATCGCAATTCGTCTCCGACTCGCTCGGGACTTATCCCCTTGAGTTGCGGAGCCGCGTCGCGGATGGCGTCGGCCGTCTTCGGCTCAATTTGCAGCGAAAACCGCGCCGCAAAGCGCACCGCCCGCAACAGGCGCAGATGGTCCTCGGAAAATCGCTTCGCCGGATCTCCAATTGCCCGCAGCACGCGATTCTTCAGATCGGCTTGCCCGCCGACGTAATCGATCACCTTGTTTTCCAAAGGATCGAAAAACAGACCGTTGATCGTGAAATCGCGCCGCTGGGCGTCCTCCTCGGCGGTCGCGAATCGCACGCTCGAAGGCCGCCGCCCGTCCTCATAAGGCCCATCCGTCCGAAACGTGGCCACTTCGACGACGCTCTTGCCGTGCCGAACCAGGATCACGCCGAACGCCGCCCCCACGGCTTGAGTGTCCGAAAAAAGTCCCCGCACGCGCGGCGGCGGTGCATCCGTCGCGATGTCATAATCCTTTGGCTCCAGACCCAGTAGCGCGTCGCGCACGCTCCCCCCGGCGAAATACGCCTCATGTCCCGAATCGCGCAATCGCTTTAGCACCGCCAGCGCATCGGCCTGGCGGCAGGGGGGCTTGGGGCGAGGATCGGCAGGGGTGGTCATCCGCCGCGACATCATATCAGGAGACGACGTGCGCTCTCTACTCCCTCGCCCAGTCCTTCAGTTCCGGCACGGTGGGCGGGGGTGAGGGGCGGCGCTCGACGTTCGAAAATCGCCCCTCACCCATCCTGCGGAAACTAAACGAGGACGCGGGGAGAGGGGATAGATGGTGCGCGCCGAGATTTTGATGTACTGCCGAGGAGCATCTCCACGCACAACAGCAGCAACACCACCGCGATCGGCCCGCTCCATCGCGGCTGCGGGCGCGAGGCGTCGGCGATTCGCGCCTCGAGTTGCGCCGCCGATGGAGCGATGAGAAAATCCGCGGCTCGCCGGGGCAATTTCCGTGGCGGTGCGATATTCCAGGTCGGCCTCAGCGGCGGGATATTGCACGTTTGAATACGCCACGATCTGGTCGCCCTGTTTCCAGACATAAATCCCCGGCACTTCCGCCGGCTCGGAAATCCACCGGCGGCCCTGCGCATCGCCCGTCTGCTCAATACGGTATGGCGTTCCATTCGGCGGATACAAATCCAGGGGGCCATCAAACGGCCCCGTCAAAATCAGGCGATGGCCGATCTCGACGTTCAATGCCTGATCTTCCGCCGGCGGCCGAAGGGCGCAGTTCACAAGCATCGGCAGGAAAAGCTCCGAGGCGGCTAGATTCCCATACAGCGGCGTCGGAAGCGTGTTCCAAAAATAGACCTGCCCGCTGCCGATCTTTCGCCTCGACAACAGAGGCCACGCGCCGCGCGCAGAATCGTCTGGACCGCCGGATCGGCGATCTGCATCGGCACGATCCGATCCAGCCGCAAGCCGCCGGATGCAGACTCGTCCGTTCCCACGCCGCTAAGAAGCGGATCATTCGGCCGGGAAACGGAACCGACATACGGCCCCGAATCCGGCGACATGACCGGGTCGCCAGGAAGAATGCTTTCGATTAGTTGCCGCTGTTCCGTCGGCAAAGCCGCCCATTCCTGTTCCAACCCGGGCTGGGCGAATAAAACCAGCGTGCCGCCCTGACGCACAAAATCACTCAACTCATGAACCCGGGTGTCATCCGGCCATTGCGTCAGATTCCCGACCAGCAAATCCTCATCCCCATGCACGGGCCCGGCCGCTCGCAATGCGATCGGCCAATCCGGCTGACTCCCCTGGCTCGGGTCCAACGCCAGCCGAACGATTTCATCCGCCTGATTATCACTTGGCCCCAGCGTCAAAATCTGCGCCACCGCCGGCGGAGGGAGATGGATCAATTGCGATCGCTGTGCCGCCCAACCCAGCCGGTCGGGCGTCGCCAGGGAAGCGGTCAGCAAAATCCACCGCGATCCGGAAAACGTCAGCGGCGCTCGCAATGTCGCGCGTCCCGAACCGTCGAGATGCGCCATCGGCAGATCAGCAGCGGGCACCGGTGCCCCGGAATCCAACTGGCGGCTGGTGAGATTCACCGCCACCGATTCATTCGTGCGCCCCATCACGTCGATCACAACCTGCGCGCCGATCCCAACCCGCGGCTGCGATGGATCGGTCCGAACCCCCAAAATCGCCGACGATGACGCATTTTTCGGATGCAGGTCGATCAGCGCCGTTCGAACCCCAGGAATGGCCGTCAAAGGCGCGGGAAATTCCCGGCTTTGAAGATCGCTCACGATCACCAGCCATTTCTGATCCTCGTTGCGCTGTTTCAATGCCTCAGCGGCCGCCGCGATTCGATCCGCCAGAGGCGACAGCGCCGGCTGAAGCGAAAGCATCTTCCAATTCGCCAAACACGCCTCGGCGGATTCAAATCGCTCGGCGCTGGGATTCGTCCGGCTCGTGAAAACCGCCACCCGCGCATTTTGCAGGTTCTGTGAAAGAATCTGATTCACAGTCTGGTCGGCTTTGCCGAGCAACGACGTCCCGCCGTCGCGCAGCGCCATCGAGTAACTGGTATCGACGACAATTGCCGCCGCTACGGACGCGTTCGCCGACCAATTCGCCGCCAGCTTCCGCGCCGGCTGGGCAATCGCCCAGATAAGAAGGGCAAGCAAAGCCGTCCGGCATCCCAAAAGGACCCACCGCCGCACGCGCCGCCGGCCGGCGGTCTGCCGCAGGCTGCTCCTTACGAACCGCAACGTGCTGAACGGAACCACCGGCGATTTGGATCGCACCACCAGGTGGATCAGAATCGGCAGCGCCGCCACCGGCAGCGCCCATAACGCGGCCGAGAAAAGGAAATTCAAGCCAAATAAATTCACGGGTTATTTCCGCGCCCCCAGCCAGCGAACCAGCGCCGTCGCATAAGGCTGATCGACGAAGAACGACTGATATTCCACTTCCGAATCGCTGCACGCCCGGCGGATTTCCGTCAGATATTCCCGCACCTGCGCCAGGTACTCCTGCCGCAATTCCCCCGGCTCGATCTGAAGCTTCTCATCGGTTTCCAAATCCAAAAGCGTGACGCGCCGATCGAAGGGGAACTCCGTCTCCGCGCGGTCCAAGAGATGCAGGACGATCGCCTGATGTTGCCGCCGGCGCAGATGCTGAAGCGACGCCGCGAATTGCCGCGGATCGATCCACAAGTCGCTCACCAGCATGACCAGGCTTCGGCGCGGAAGCCTCTCCGCCAGTCCGTGCAATTGCGCGGCCAAATCCGTTCCCTTGCCCGGTTCAAGCTTTTCCAATTCCACAAAGACGCGGTCGAGATGTGCCGCGGACGATGCCGCTGATATCTCGACGCGGATCGAATCGTCAATCGCCGCCAACCCCGCTAAATCCTGCTGCGCCGCCAGAAGATAAGCCAGGCACGCGGCCAGGTGCTTTGCGTAATCCAGTTTCCCGGCAAATTTCATGCTGGCGCTGTTGTCCAGCACGATCATCGCACGCAGGTTCGTCTCCTGCTCGTAGAGTTTGATGTAGTGCCGATCGGAGCGCGCGTAGACCTTCCAGTCGAGATGCCGAATTTCGTCGCCCGGCACGTAATTTCGATGCTCGGAGAATTCGACGGAGAACCCGCGATGCGGGCTTTTGTGAAGTCCGGTGATGATCCCCTCGACGACCTGCCGCGCGACGAAATGGAGCCGGGCGATTCGAGCCGCGTCCCCGGGCGAAAAATAGGCGTAGCGATGAACCGGCATAAGCGAGCTTTCACGAATGCGCGAGCAATTCGATCCGCATCCCGCCGTAATCGCGAACATCGTAACGGCGCAAACCAGGCAGTTCCACGTTGTCTGCGACTTCGTGACGAAAGACCACGATGCCGCTCGGAGACAAATGCTTGCCGACCAGAAACGAGGCCAGAGTCGAAATGGAATCCGGCTTTTCCCGCGTCATCCCATAAGGCGGATCGAGGAAGATCAAATCGATCGGTTCCGCGCAGGACGGGGCATCCGCCGCCCATAAAAAGATATCCTCGGCGATCACCTGGGCTCGATTCTCAAGATTCAACGCATGGAGATTCTGCCGCAGGAGGCTGATGGCGGATCGATCGGATTCAAAAAACGTCGCGAACCGGCATCCGCGGCTCAAGGATTCCAATCCCAGACTCCCCGTCCCCGCGAAGCAATCGTAAACCAGCGCCCCCTCGATCCGAGGGGCCAAAACGTCAAACAGGGACTGTTTGGCCCGATCGGTAATCGGCCGGGTCACCATCGAATCCGGGGGAAGGATTTTCCGCCCGCGAAGCTCGCCCGCAATGATGCGCATTTGCGCCAATCTAGCCTCCCCCCGCGGTGTTTGGCTACAATCGGCTCAGACGCACAGCGCGACCGCAGTCTCCTTTACCCCCTCTCCCTGTACTCGGGGGGAGGGCCGGGGTGGGGGTTCTTTCGGTTGCGGTGGGAATGCCCCTCACCCTAACCCTCTCCCCGAGTACAGGGAGAGGGGATGAGAAGAATGAGTTCGCCCCGTCGGGAGGATCGCCTTGGCCCTTCGCAAGATCCACTATGAAGCCGCCTTCGAGGCGTTTTTGCGCGACCGCAAAATCCCCTACGTCGCGGTCGACGAAGCCAAGCGCGCCCTCTTCGCCAACGCCCGGCTCAAATCCTTCGATTTCGTCGTCTATAGCAAACAAGGCCCGAACCTGCTGGTCGACGTGAAGGGAAGGAAGGGAAAAAAGCAGCCCGGGCGCGGGACCTTTGAAACCTGGACAACCGAGCGCGACGTCACCGATCTCATGCAATGGGAAGAAGTCTTCGGCGACGATTTCAAGGCCGTATTGATGTTCGTCTATTGGATCGACGCCCCCCTTTCCCCCGAAACCGGCATGTTTGAATACCAAAACCGCTGGTATTGGCTCATGGGAATCGATCTTGGCGAATATCGCAATCACATGCGCCGGCGCAGCCCGAAATGGGAGACGGTTTGCCTGCCCGCCAAGGAATTTCGCTCGCTTGCCCGCCCGATGGAAAGCTGGTTATGATGAGGAAGATGCGAAAGCTGGCACTGGCGGTCGTCTTTTTGTCCGTCGTGCTCACGCCTCTGGTGGGTTGGGCGGACGAGCCGGTCGTGGTGGATGGCCGCCTTGAATCTTTTGATCGCAACGTCACGCTCGCGCCAAGCGGAACCGCGGCTGCTTTGGATTCTGATGTTCGTCCTGGCCGTGATCACCCTCATCCCCCTCTTCAAAAATGCGCGGCGATCTCACCTGGATTAATTCGTCTAAAACCCAAAACTGGAGGCACCGATGAAGTCCAAATTGCTCTGGGGCTTGATAGGCCTCAACGCGGTCCTGGTGTTCATGCTGGCCGGAAATATTCGAACCCAACCGGCCGAGGCTCAAATCCACCGCCCGGCGGATTACCTGATGATCCCCTGCCAATTTCAGGAGGGAATCTCCGAGGGAGTCTGCATCGTCGACTCCACCAGCGGAATGCTGGGCGCAATCACCTATGACGATGGAAACCGGGTTCTGTCGGTCCAGCCGCCGATCAGCCTGACCAACGTTTTCAGCGCGGCTGCCCCGCAACGATAAACCATTCACTTTATTAACGAGATGAAATCATGGACCGAAAACTTATCGCAATTTGCATGTTGAGCCTCAGTGCCATGGCGCTGATGATCGCGAACTTCAGCATTCCCGCCCAGGCGTCGACGACCACCAACAGTCGCGACTACCAGCTCTCGACCGCCCTGATGCAGAACGGCTCCGAAGGGCTCTACGTCCTGGATAACCGCACCGGCCTGATCGCGATCTTCACCTACGATTACAACACCCGCACGCTGCGCCGCGCGCCGTCCGTGCGGTCGCCGACGCGTTTAGACAATAAGAGGCCCATGCAAGCCATCCGACACGACTGGACGAAACCTGAAATCCGCGACCTTTACGAGAAGGGCCTGCTCGATCTCGTCTTCAGCGCCGCCGCCTTGCATCGCAAGTTTCATGATCCCGCCGAAGTGCAGGTGTGCAAACTGATTTCGATCAAAACCGGCGCTTGCCCGGAGGATTGCGCGTATTGCGCAGTCTTCTCGATATCAAACCGAAGTTTCCGCGACCGGCCTCTTGCCTGCGCAGGAAGTGATGGAGATCGCCGCGCGGGCGAAGGCTTCCGGCGCCAGCCGGGTCTGCCTGGGCGCCGCCTGGCGCCAGGTGAAGGACAACGATCAGTTTGATCGCGTTTTGGAAATGGTCCGATCGATCACCGAAATGGACATGGAAGTCTGTTGCACGCTCGGGATGCTCACCGAGTCGCAGGCCAAGCGATTGGAAGAAGCCGGCCTCTACGCCTACAACCACAACATCGACACGTCCGAGGAGTTTTACGAAACGATCATCACCACCCGCAAATATGCCGACCGCTTGCGAACCCTCGAGCAGGTGCGAAAAACCAGCGTCACGGTTTGCAGCGGGGGGATCATCGGCATGGGCGAATCCGTCGAGGATCGCATCGGCATGCTTCACACCCTGGCGACGATGAACCCGCATCCCGAATCCGTGCCCATCAACATCCTGGCCAAAGTCCCCGGCACTCCGCTCGCCGACAAGCCCGAAGTGCCCATCTGGGAAACCGTGCGCATGATCGCGCTGGCCAGATTGCTGATGCCCGCCTCGGTCGTTCGCCTTTCGGCCGGGCGAGCCAAGCTGTCCGTCAGCGATCAGGCCCTCTGTTTCCTGGCCGGCGCCAACTCCATTTTTTCCAGCGACAACGGGCAAATGCTCACGATCGCCGTGCCCTCGCCCAAGTACGATGCGGATCTGGCCCTTTTGGATCTGCTCGGCTTGCATCCCCGCCCGGCTTTTAAGGATGAATCGGTAGACAGTTACGTCGACGCCGATGCCGCGAAGAAGTAATTAGGGGCCAACCCAATTTTGCAACGATTCGCTGCTGAAACTATCAAGTTCCACTCCGTCATTAAATCAGAAAAAGCTTGGGCTGGACCCGCCATTGGCGTTATTATCGGCCTCCCTGAATCGGGATCGTGGGTGATTCGCTTAGGAGGAAGAAACGATGTTCTCAAATTATGTGTCGCGAGTTGGGCTGCCGCTTGCGAAGTTCTCCGTGATCGCCGCGGCTGCGTTCCTTCTTCCCGCGGGCCTGGTCTGGGCCGATCCGACTTTGCCGACGATTCCTTCGACCGTCTATAACGTCACCGTTTCCAATTCGAGCATCAACGGCGGTGTCGCTGCCAGCGCGAGTTCCAGCGATAACTCCGCCGCGATCAACGCCTATATCGCCTTCGCCTCCGCCGGCGGCGGGGGCACCGTTGAAATTCCCGCCGGGACATTCAACACCAGCGAAATCACCATGGCCAGCAACGTCAATCTTCAAATCGACGCCGGGGGAGTTCTGTTCGACACCAATCCCGCCGCCACGCTCATTACCACACCGGGCACCACCACGAGCAATATCGAAATCAGCGGCGCCGGCGCCATCGACGGCGGGGCGACCACCGCCACCAGCGGCGCCGACCTGGTCATCCTCAAGAAAGTCACCAACCTGGAAGTGACCGGCGTAACAATAGAAAACGCGAGCCACGAACACCTCGTCCCCGAAGAGGATTCGAACGTCACGATCAACCACATCACCATAGCCGACCCCGGCACCCTCACGGCCAACAGCGGGAATTATCTGGCCAACACCGACGGCATCGACTTCAGCGGAACCAATTTCCTCATCGAAAACAGCAGCATCAACGACGGCGATGACGACATCGTCGCCAAACCCGCTTCCACCGCGACAGCCAATGTCGTCATCAACAACGACACCATCGGCGCGGGCCACGGAATCTCCGTCGGCGGCGGGTCCGCCAAGGGCCTCTCCAACATGCTCGTTGAAAACACCACCTTCAACGGCACGCAAAACGGAATCCGTATCAAGGCGGAGGACGCCTCCGGCGGCGACGCCGGCGGCGGCGTGATCGATCCGGTCACCGGCGTGACCTACGAAAACCTCACCATGACCGATGTGGAAAACCCGATCATCATTGACAGCTTCTACAACGGCAACAATAACTTCCCCACCAGCCCGACATCAGCGGCTTTCCTATCCCTCAACCCCCGGCGCACTGGATAGCACCAGCCCGGTCTTCGAAAACCTTCTTTTCAAAAACATCACCGCCACGGGTTCCGGCAACGGCGGACAGATCTTCGGCCTCAATACCGATCCCTACAGCCTCTCCGGCCTGCAATTCGTGAACGTCAACATCAGCGCCGCCTCGGCGATGGAAATGTGGTACGCGGGCGACGTCGACATCGACGGCCTCGACGTCACGGTACCGAACACCGACCCCTTCGCCGACGCCAGCCCGTTCAACGGCGTTTCGCTCTTCAACGTGCAACTCGTTCCGCTGCCCGCCGCGGCGTGGATGGGAATGCCTATACTGGCGGGGCTGGCGGGGATGGAAATCCTCCGGCGGCGCAAGACGCGTCAGGCTTAGACGAAATAAATTCGGGATATCAATCGAATCAGATTATCCGCGAGCCCGGCGCTCGGCGGATTCGCCGTCTGGCCAACAGCCCCGCGCACGCCAATCCAAACACCGAAACCGACGCCGGTTCCGGCACGGCGATTTCAATCCCATTCCCGGCTGTTCCCCCGGCCGTTTCGTCCAGCAGATAGGTCATGTCCAATTGCGTCGTGGTCGTGGACCAATGCCCATACCCGAAGGGTCCGGTCGGCCCATTGATGCCGACGAGGGAGATCGTGTCCGATCCGAGCCCGCTGACGTTTAGCAGCGACGAGCCGTTGACCTGCGTCCACGGATTTTGCGACGTGAGGATCGTGTCCTCAAAATTGGTGTAGGTTTCGGTGTTGTTGATCGTGATAAACTGCGGCTGGCTGAAGACCATCTGAACTTCCCACGTGTCGATCGAGGAGCCGGTGTCGGAGATTCCCATCAGCAACCCGCCGGTGGGGCTTTCGCTTCCTTGATTGCCCACGCCGGGAACGTATTGGCTGAGGGTCGCCGATCCGGCCACGGGGGAGGAAGCTTGTGAGACGGTAACGGTCCCGCCCGGATACGTGATATTGATGGGAAGCGAGGAAATGGAAGAAATCCCCGCGAAGTCGATCCAGGTTGTCGCGAACGCAGCGCGCACGCCAGTAAAACTGCCGGCAAAACAAACTTCAACGATAACCGCACCGATGCCTCCACCCTACTGGCCGATCAAACTGACGAAACTTCCCTTTCTTCGAAACACTCCGACTCGCTGCAAGAAAAGAATAGGGAGATGCCGCCGGCATCCAACGTGAATTCGGCTGATAAATCGGGCGCGGTTAATTATTTTTTTACGTCCAAATTGCGACGAGCCATACCAGCATTGCGACAGGCGAATTCAGAATCGCCCGCTCGTTCTCGGACGCATTTTTCAGACCTGATGGGCGGGGAATGTTTATTTTGCGCGCACGGCTGCCCGGCAAAGCGCAGGCGCGATGAGAATTTGGGAGATATGATTATTGCGGATCGTAGTTGATATAGCCCCGGCCCCTCACCCTAGAGCATTTCCCAAATTAAACTAGCGGCTGGCGGTAACCGCAATGGCGGAAAAATCCCGCGGCATCTTCGGTCGTAACGGCGTCCATTGCCGCGAACACAGCCCGGACCAAGGTGTCGAACGTTCTGGGCTCCGCCGAGCGGATCAGTTGCTTCGCTTTGCTCCACATCATCTCGATCGGATTCAAATCCGGCGAGTAGGGTGGCAGCAACCACAGTTCGCAGCCGGCGGCTTCGATCAGGCGTCGCACTTCTGAATGTTTGTGCGGCTGCAAATTGTCCATCACCACGATGTCCCCGCTTCGCAGGCTGGGCACGAGCGCTTCACGCACCCAGGCGACAAAAACATCGCTGTCCATCGCCCCTTGAACAATCGCGCCGGCGGTCGCGCCGTCGAGCCGAACCGCGGCGATCATGGTGGTCGTGCTCCAGTGTCCGGCCGGGGTCTTGCACAACAACCGTTCGCCGCGGCCGCACCGGCCACGCAATCGGGTGAAGTTCGTCTTGGCCCCGGATTCATCCACAAAAACAAGACGCTCGGGATCGACGTCCTTCAGCCGCCGACGCCACTGCGTCCGCGCGGCGGCGACGTCGGGCCGATCCTGCTCGGACGCGTGGAGAGACTTTTTTTAAAGGAGAGGCCCAGCTTCCTGAGCCAACGGTCGACCGTCGACAGCGACACGTCCAGCGCCAACTTCTCTTTGATCTCGTTGAGCGTGGCATCCGGCCGGGCGGCCACGAACCGACTCAAACGAGTCTTCAACTCGCCGGTCAACTTCCCCTTGCGGCCACGAAGATGAAGCAGCGGTTCGGCCGTCCCCCGTTCACGTTCATCCTGTCGCACGCGGCGGACGGCCGACTCGCATCGGCCGAAGATCGCGGAAATCTCCTTCGTGCCTTTGCCGGCACGATACGCCGACATGATCCATCGACGGGTCAGAGCGGTTTGCGATGCCATGGCAACCTCCTTGTTGAATCGGAGATTAGCAAAACAGCATCGATGGCGCTAGTTTAAAATGGGAAATGCTCTAGCCCTCTCCCCGAGTACAGGGAGAGGGGAAAAGAGAGCGCACGGCTGCGCAACGAAGCGTGCTCGCGATGTGAACGTGGGAGATTTGAGCGGAACGCCTTCTGGCGGCACTAATCCGCGGTGACCATCGCCGGCATCGTGTCCGCCGCCGCGGCGGTTGTTGAGTCGTGCCAATCACGGTGATGGTGTCGCCGCCAGGGCCGGCCTACTGAGACGTACAGGTCGACCTGGCCGCCGTTGCTGTCGCCGTCGCTCGATTCCAGAGCCGCCGGCTCGGTGAAGTGGCGCAGACTTCATGCAGCCGGAGCCGGAATTCCCCGGATCGTTGGACGCGTCGCCGGAATTGTCCGTCGTCGCGTCGGCAAGGGGCGTTGCAGCCGGCAAAATTCCCCCGGACGTACTGGCCGCGACGATCGTGTTGATCCCATCGGAGCCGGCGACCTCGCCGAACGAATCGTCGGCGATGAACGTCACCAGTTCGCCTTGGGCGGAAGGATTCTGGAAGGTGAAAGTTATTGTCATCGTGGAGGTCCACATGCCGTCGATTTCCGTTTCGGTTCCGGTGACGTCGTAGTTGACCCCGCCGATGGTGAAGAAGCCGCCGGTTAAACCATCGTTGCCGCCGGGATTGGTGGCGGTTGCCGTGTAGGTGACCGGCGTGCCGACGATCGCCGAGGTGGGACCGGAGACGGTGACGAGCGGAACGCCGAGCACGGGCGCCGTCGGCGCGCTGGCCACAACACTGACGCTGTTTTTGCGCGGGCGTCGTGCCCAGCGAATCCGAGGCGCTGGCCGTCACGACATAGTTTCCCGGCGTCGCGTAGTCGTGAGTGAACGTGGCGCTGGCGGTGTAAACGCCATTGGACAATGTTTCGGAGGCAGTGATCGGCACGGAGGTTGACCCGTCCCCGAAATTCATGCTGAATCCCGACAATTCATCAGCCGTGGTGTCCGTGCTTAGAACCGTGTAGGTCACCAGGCTCCCGACCGTCGCGGTCGTCGGCCCGCTGATCGTCACGGTGGGCGGAATCGCGGCGACGATGGTGTTCACCCCGTTTGATGCGGCGACCTCGCCGAACGAATCAAAGGCGCTGAAAGTAACCATATCGCCGCCGGCGGATGGATTTTGATAGGTGTACGTTTCCGTCATGGTGGTGGTCCACACGCCGTTGACGTCCGTTTCGGTTCCCGGCGCGGTGAAGCTGCCGTCGCCGATGGTGAAGACCCCGGCGGTCAAACCGTCGTTGCCGGTTGGATTGGTGATGGTCGCCGTATAGGTGACGGGCGTGCCGACAATCGCCGACGTCGGGCCGGAGACAATGATTTGCGGCGTGTCGAGCCCCGGCGCCGCCGGCGCGGAGGCGGCAACGCTGATGCTGTTTTCCGCCGGCGTCGTGCCCAGCGAATCGGAGGCGCTGGCGGTGACGACGTACGTTCCCGGCGTCGCATAGTCGTGGGTGAAGCTCACGCTGGCGGTATATATGCCGTCGGACAGGCTTTCGGACGCGGCAGCCGTCACCGGAGTCGACCCGTCCCCGAAATCCAGCGTGAATCCCGATAGATCGTCGGCAGTGGTGTCGGTACTGGAAACCGTGTAGGTCACCGATGATCCGGTCGTCGCGGTCGTGGCGCCGGCGATAGTCACGGTCGGCGCGATGATGGTGGGCGGAGGCGTGGCGACGGGTGGAGGCGTGACGATCGGCGTTCCTTGATATTGAATGGCGCCGATGTCGTAGCGGCCGCCAGTGGGGCGAGCGTCGCCGAGTAGATCGTTGCTTGGGGCATCGGTTGAAGTTCCCGCGCCGATGGCGGCGCTACTGCCCGCGAGTTGGAAATCCCCACTGGTCGTGCCGCAAAGAGCGAGCCAATCGCGTCGCCGACATAGAGAGAATGCGTATCGAACCCCATCGCCTGCCAGTCGGAGAGGCTGATGTTGTTGGCGTAGCTTTCCCCGGTCGGGTCGATGCCGCTGGCGCCGAATATGTTGTAATCGCAACTCAGCCCGATCTGGCTGGCGGCGTCGATGCTGAGGCTGTCCTCCGCCGAGGACAGAATATTGTTGTAGATGCTGGTGTCGGCCGCACCGTCGAGGAGCGCGATTGCGGCGTAGCCGGAATCGCCCGTGCTGTTCACGTCAATCGTGTTGTTGACGATGATGTTTCCCGTCGACGGAAGCGCACCGTTGATCTGATAGAGCGCGATGCCGTTGCGCTGGGCATCGTAAATGACGTTGTTCTCGATAATGCTGTCCTGGACGCCGTCGAAGTTAATGCTCGCCCCGGCGCCGGCGGCGTTGTCGTAAAAGGTATTGCCGTCGATGACGAGGCCGCCGCCGTACCCGGGCCCGCCCTGGGTCGCGTCCTCATTGCATTCGAATCCGCAGGCATAGTTTCCGAAGAAAGTGCAGCCCTGAACGGTGTCGTCATTGCTGGAATTTCCGATATACGCCCCGTGCTGGACCTGGGTGTTGGAGAACGTGTCGTCCAGCAGTTCGGAATTGTTCATGAAACCGCCGAGGAAGCCCCAGTCGGCGCAGTCGTTGCATGTCGAGTTTTCAATGAGTATTCCGTTGACGTTGTTGTATGCTTCCCCGCCGGCCCAAATTCCTGCCCGCGCGCCATTGCTCCCCTCGACATCCGCGCCGTTGATGGTGACGTAACTGCATCCCGACAGGTCGATCTCGCCGTTGTTGGTTCCGGGCGTGCCGTCGATGACCGCGCCGGGGGCGAAATTGAAAGTAATCGGGTCCGAAGCGGTTCCGCTGGCCGATAACTGAAATCCCGAATAATCGCCCGCCGCCACCTGCACGACATCTCCCGCCTGGACCTGATCGGCCGCCTTTTGCAGCGTTGCCCAGGGAGCCGACGATCCGCCGGCGGCGGAATCGCTTCCCCCGGCCGATACAAAATAGGTGCTGAGAAGTTGCCGTTCCTCTAAAACTTCGAAGAGCGCGCGGCTGGTCATCTCGGCGGCAATGCCGCGAGAATGCGTGCGTCGTTTCATTCTATCCTCCGCGGGAGGGATTGCGCTTGGGCATGCCACGGGAACAACCGTGTGGTTGCCATTCAGCGCAGAAATTCAAATTTCTGGGACCGACGCCGATGCAAAACCCTCTCGTCGTCGGTGTTTGGATGCCCTTACTCAGCCCTTATCGGACCGCAGAACTTTCCCTGTTCTGGCATGCTCGCCCAAGCCTCCGGGGCGATCGACCTTGAGTAACCTGACCGTCTGCCCGTGTAGGCGCGCAGCCAAGCTAATACTTCCCAGAATGGCAAGTACTTCGACAATTTCAACTAAAAAATATTTTATTAGAAAAAAACTTCGTCGCTCAAATTCAGTTCGCGCGCTCTCACGATTGTTTATCGAGAATTTTTGATATTTCGAGTTAAGTTGGGGAATCCGAGTTGCTGCCGATTCGCGAGAAGATTTCGGCCGATAATTGCGCGGAACTAGCGGCGGATTAAAGGCGGCGCGAATTCCTGTTAACACTCTTTCGCGCCGCCTTTAACCTTATCTCAGACCCTACAGCGCCGACACAATCGCCAGCAGGGGGTTGTTGGCAATGATATTGGCTGACGCCGCATTACCCACCACGCTGATCGTGTCGCCGCCGTGGCTCGCGTACTGGAGCGTGTAGGTCAGCGTGCCGACCATTTCGCTGACCCCGTTGATGGTTTCCAGAGTCGCCGGCTCGACGAATGTCGTCGAGTTGATCGAGAACGTGAAACTGGTGATCGCCAGGTCCGTGGACTCGGCGGTCCAGGTTTCGGGGGTTCCGGCG
The DNA here is from genome assembly GCA_963844715.1 of uncultured Phycisphaerales bacterium. Taxonomy (GTDB): domain Bacteria; phylum Planctomycetota; class Phycisphaerae; order Tepidisphaerales; family Tepidisphaeraceae; genus UBA1161. The sequence continues at coordinate 727,464 of CAWJPJ010000008.1, forward strand.
ACCAGAGTGGTCGGACCGGATAACAAGACCGTGGGGGTGTCCGCCGCGACGATGGTATCGATCCCGTTGGAACTGGCGACGGAGCCGAACGAATCATACGCCGTGAAGGTAACCAGATCTCCTCCGGCCGACGGATGGCGGAAGGTAAAAGTATCGCTCAGCGTGGCGGTCCAAACGCCGTCGACGTCCGTTTCGGTCCCGGTCACTTCATAGCTTCGCGATCCGATCGTGAAGATCCCGCCGGTCAAACCATCGTCGCCGGTCGGGTTGGTGACCGTCGCGGTATAGGTCACCGGCGTGCCGACGACCGCCGCAATGGGTCCGGATACCGTGACGAGCGGAGTGCTGAGCACCGGCGTTGTCGGCGCCGCGGCGGCCGCCACGCTGATGCTGTTTTCCGCCGGCGTCGTGCCGAGTGAATCGGACGCGCTGGCGGTGACAACGTACGTTCCCGGCGACGTAAAGTCGTGCGTGAATGTCGCGCTGGCGGTGTACACGCCATTGGACAAGGTCTCGGACGTCGCGATCGACACGGGCGCCGAGCCGTCGCCGAAATTCACATCGAATCCGGAGAGATCGTCGGCGGTCGTGTCCGTGCTCGAGACTGTAAAAGTCACGTTCGTCCCGGTCGTCGCGGTCGAGGCCCCGGAGATCGTCACCGTGGGCGCGATCACGGTGGGGGGAGGCGTAACCACGGGGGGAGGCGTGACGACTGGCGTTCCCTGATATTGGATCGCGCCAATGTCGTAACGTCCGTCCGTGGGGCGGGCGTTGCCGAGATAATCGACGGCCGGAGCATCGGTGCTGGTCCCGGCTCCGATCGCGGCGCTGCCGCTGGCGAGCTGGAAATTCCCGTTGCCCGCGCTCGCGAACAGCGAATTGATCGCGCTACCGATGTTGATTGAATGGATATCGAATCCTGTCGCCTGCCAGCCGGAGAGGGTCATGCTGTCGTAAGAGTCTTCGCCGGTCGCGTCGATGCCGCTGCTCCCGAAAATATTGTAATCGCACTTAAGGCCGGCCTGGCTGGCGGAGTCGATGCTGAGGCTGTCTTCGTCCGCCGACAGAATGTTATTGTAGATGGTCGTGTTCGCCGAGCCGTCCACCAAACTGATCGCGGAATACCCGGAATCTCCGACGCTGTTCACGTCAATCGTGTTATTCACGATCGTATTTCCGGTCGATGGGAGCGCGCCGTTGATCTGATATAGCGCGATTCCGTTGCGCTGGGCATCGTAAATGACGTTGTTCTCGATCAGGCTGTTCTGCACGCCGTCGAAGTTGATGCTTGCGCCGGCCCCGGCGGCGTTGTCGTAGAAGGTGTTGGCGTCGATGACCAAACCGCCGCCGTATCCTGGGCCGCCTTGGGTTTCGTCCTCATTGCACTCGAATCCGCAGGCGTAGTTCCCGAAAAATGTGCAGCCCTGAACGGTGTCATCGTTGCTGGAATTTCCGATATACGCTCCGTGCTGGACCTGCGTATTGGAGAACGTGTCGTCCAGCAGTTCGGAATTGTTAATGAATCCGCCGAGAAAACCCCAATCCGTGCAGTCGTTGCAGGTGGAATTCTCGATCAGGATTCCGTTCACGTTATCGTTCACTTCGCCGCCGGCCCAAATACCGGCCCGCGCGCCGTTGCTCCCGTCGGCGACGTCCGCGCCGTTGAGCGTGACGTAGTTGCATCCTGAAATATCGATTTCCCCGTTGCTGCTCCCCGGCGCGCCGTTGACGACGGCGCCGGACGCGAAATCGAAAGTGATCGGAGCGGATGACGACCCGCTGCTCGACAATTGAAATCCGGCGTAATCGCCGGCGGCGACGTGAACCGTGTCGCCCGCCTGGACTACATTTGCAGCTTGTTGCAAAGTCGCCCAGGGTGTCGAGGAACCGCCCGCGGCGGAATCGCTTCCGCCAGCCGAAACGTAATAAGTACTCAGTAGTTGCCGTTCCTCCAAAGCCTCAAGAACAGCGTGGTGGGTCAACTCCGCGGCGAGTCGGCGAGACATCTTTCGTCGATTCATCCTATCCTCCGGTGTGAATACACGCTGGGGCATGCCACGGGAACGCCCGTGTGGCGGCCATGCAGCGCAAGAAATCAAATTTCTGGAACCGACGAAGGTGCGAAAAAACCCTAGCGCCGGTTTTTGGGTGCTCGTTTCAGCCCATTAGGGACGGCAGAACCAACTCTGTTCTGGCGTGTTCGCCCGCGAAAAATCGCCGGCGATCGATCATGCGAAATATGTCGCCCCCGCTATAGGCGGGCAACTTGATTGATACTTCTTAAATTGCGCAGGGGTTCGCCGATTAAAAGGAAAGTAATAAAAAAATTTGCAGTCCCGCCATGCCCCATTCGCGCAGTCGAACTCGTCATCCAAGTATATCGATGTATCGGGTTAACTTAGGGAGATGAGGGCGGTTGTATGCGGCCGCGTAGCGTCATCTTGCGGGCCCGTGCGTGTGCGAGGGGTCCATCATCGTCGCTGAAGTGACCGGCAGGCGGATTGTGAACGTCGTCCCCTCGCCCTGGCGGCTTTTTACGCTGATCGACCCATCGTGCTCTTCGACAATCTTCTTCGCCACCGCCAGCCCCAGCCCCGTCCCGCGATTCCCCTTGGTGGAATGGAAGAGTTCGAACATGTGCGGCATCATCGCCGGCGGAATTCCCGGCCCGTTGTCGATCACGTCGATCACGCCCTGCTTGTTGGAAGCATCATAGCGACACACGACGCGGATCAGCCCCTTCTGGGCCTCCACCGCGTCGATCGCGTTGGTCAGCAGATTCATCATGACCTGATGCAGCCCATCGGGATCGGCGGGTATCGCCGGAGCATCCGGTTCCGCATCCGCCACCGCCATCACGCCCTTTTCGCTCGCCCGCGCGGCGATCAGTTCCAGGCACTCGTCGATCAGCACCTTCATGCTGATCTGCTCGACTTTCGGCTCGCGCGGTTTGCTGTACGCCAGCAGGTTCATCGTCAAGCTGTAAATCTTGTCCAGATTGCGCTCGACGACCCGCCAGCCTTTAGTGGCCTGCGGCAGATTCCCGCCGCGCAATCCCATCTCGACCACATCCGCTCCCCCGCGCAAGGCCTGCAAAATATTCTTGATCGAATGCGAGAGCGCCGCCGTCGTTTCGCCCACCGCGGCCATGCGCTCGGTCTTCAACCCGGCCTGGTAAAGCCTCGCGTTGGAAACCGCCATTCCGGCCTGCAAACCAATCGCCGAAAGCAGCCGCAATTGATCCGGAGAATACGTGTAATTCTTGACCGAACTGTCAATGTAAATGAGGCCGACGATCTCTTCCGGGTTTTTGCTCCCCAGCTTGCGAGCCTTGATCGGCACGCACAGCGCGCTGCGGATGCCCAGGTTCTGAACGCTCTTCCCGCGCAGAAGCGCCGGTCCGCCATCGCGTTCGACGAGAGCACGCCTTCCCCCGTGCTCAGCACGTGATGGATGATCGTCCGCGACGCGTGAATTTTCTCCGGGGGCTGGCCGGCAACCTTCGAGTCCTCGGGGGAACCGGGCGCAACCGTTTCGCTGTTGGCGCTCGACCGCTTTTCGTCGTCGCGCATGCGCACCACGGTCGGCACCAGCTCGTTGGTCTTCTCATCGAGAAGCAAAATAATTCCGCGCTCCGCTTTGACGTTCTCAAACACCAGGTCCATCACGACGTCCATGACCTGATCGATGCCGAAACTGCTCCCCAGCGCCGCCCCAAGCTGATACAGAATTTTCAGATTCATCATCGCCGCGGCCGCCGGCTCCGGGACCGCAAGCACCATCGAGTCGTCATTCGAAACCACGGTATGCATGATCGAGCTGTCCATCCCGGCCTCGACGCCGCTCAGCGCCACATTGCCGCCGCTCGACCGGCTGATCCCCGGCTGCGATCCAAAGACCATCAACGTGCGCCCCACGCGAATCTGGTCCCCCAGCTTCAGAATGTAGCGATTCTCAACGCGCGTGCCGTTCACGTAACTTCCATTGGCACTCCCCAGATCATGTAGAATCCAGGCCCCGTCGGCGGGAATGAGTTCCGCATGCCGGCGGCTAACCGTGTTGTCTGTAATCGGCAGCGCGCGGCTCTCCCGGCCGATGACCGCCGTCTCATCAGGCAATTCAAAGCGACGCCCCTTGTCGGGGCCTTGTAAAACCAGCAGGGTAAGCACGAACTTATTTTACATCAGTTTCGGACGGCGAGGGAAGAAAATGATCGAGGGGGAATGAAGCGCCACGCGCATCTATCCCCTCTCCCTGGTCTTCCGCTAGTTTCCGCAGGACGGGTGAGGGGCGGCGCTCGATGATCAAAAAAACGCCCCTCACCCTTGCCCTCTCCCCATGAGTACATGGGGAGAGGGAAAAATCGCCGGAACGGCAGAGCCGCATACGGGCGCGCGGGAATGATGCTTGATCGCCTGAAATCCGCTAAGCTGACGGGCCGAATAGGAGGCTCTCGCATGAGCTTATTGGCCGGCAAGAAGGGTCTGATCCTCAACATCGCCAACGACCGCAGCATCGCGGCTCATATTGCGCATAACGCCGTCAAACAGGGGGCCGTTTGTGGGTTCGGATTCCTCCCCATGGACAACCGCGAAAAGAACGAGCGGCGCGTCCGCAAGGCGATGGAGGAATACGGGTTTGCCGATTCCTGGTTGCATCCCGTCGATGTCGGGCACGACGACCAGATCGAGGCCTTCTTCGCCGCCGCCGCAAAGCAGTTCGGTACCATCGACTTCGTCGTCCATTCGCTGGCGTTTGCCGATCGGACCTACCTTCAGAAGGATCCGGGGAATTTCACGTCAACTCCGCGCAAGGTGTTCGCCCAGGCGCTGGATATCAGCGCGTACAGTCTTATCGCTTTGACGCGCGCGGCCGTCCCCCTCATGCCCGAGGGAGGATCGGTCATCGCCCTGAGCTATCTCGGCGGCGAAAAAGTTGTGCCGGGTTACAACGTCATGGGCGTGGCGAAATCGGCCCTGGAAACGTGCGCCCGATATCTGGCGTTTGATTTGGGATCCAAAAAAATCCGCGTCAATGTCATCTCCGCCGGCCCGATCCGAACGCTCTCGGCCATGGCGGTGGGGGGGATCGATGAAATGTTCGCCCATGTTGAGCGGAAGGCGCCGCTGCATCGAAACGTCGACGGCGACGAAGTCGGAAAAACCGCCGTCTATCTTCTCAGCGATCTCTCCAGCGGAGTCACCGGCGAAACCATCTACGTCGACAGCGGATTCAATACCGTTGGCATCTGAGCCGTCGCCGGGGGGCGGGATGAAGGTATGGGCAAACGATGGACGCGATGGCTTTGGATTTCGCTGGCGGCTTCTCCAGCGATTGTCCCGCTGATTCTCATCTATCTCTTCGGCGTCAACTTCCATTTCCTCGACGAATGGAATCCCTGCATGGCGGGACTCTTCGTCAAAGCTCACCAGCATCAATTCACGCTCGCGGATTTGTTTGCCCAAAACAATGAACACCGGGACGTGATCCCGCGGCTTCTGCTTCTGGCGACTAATCCGATCACGCATTGGAACAACTATGCCGTGCTGGTCATGGAATGGGCGATCGTTCTCGCCACGTCGCTGATCATTCTCAATTTCATGCGGCGAACGCTCGATCCGCACCCCGGGGCGGCGCTCTCGCAACGAACGCTCGTACTCTGGTTTATCGCCAATCTTCTGATCTTCACGCCGTTACAGTACGAAAACTGGCTCTGGGGCATCGGGCTGGTGAACGTCATGCCGTCCTTTTTTATATTCCTATCTTTCCTCGCGCTTTTGTCGCGCGCGGATTTTCGCCTCAAATTCCTGGTCTGCCTGCTGCTGGCACTTGCGGCAACCTATAGCCTCGGGAGCGGCGTGCTCGCCTGGCCGCTCATCGCGATCCTCGCGGCTTCCCCTTCATCGAATATTCCGTCGCACACGAGAAAATGGCTGCTCGGCGCATGGATCGCCGCCGCCGCGCTGGGGATCGGATTTTACTTTTATCATTACGTTCGCCCTCCTCTGCCTGCCAGCGGAGTCGATTCGTATTCGCTCAGTCCGTCGGCTCTATTGCAATACAACCTCGCCTATTTGGGCGCGGCGTTCTCTTCCAACGCAAATACCGATTCCAATGTGCTGACGTGCACCCTCCTCGGGTCGGCCATGCTCGCCATGCTCATCGGCGCGGCGGTTTATTTCGTCGCCGCCTGGCGGCGGAAAGAGCAATCGCTCTGCGATCGGTTGGCTCTGTGGCTCACCATTGCCTTGTTTGGGATTCTAAGTGGCGCAATGGCGTCAGTTTTCCGCGCCGGATACGGGCCGCAGCAGGCGCTCAGTTCCCGTTACATCACGTTCGCGGTTTACATTCCGATCGCATTGCTCAACATCATTCCCATCATCGCGGAGGATCTGCGCGAGATATCCGCAACAATTCGCCGGTATCTGGACGCAAATCCCCGGCTCGCTCGCCGGGTGCATGCTCGTTCTATATTTCCTGACGTATCCGGGCGCGATCCACTCCTGCTCCTACACGCGCTTCGTCGCCGCCAGGGCAAGGCCACTCTTTTGATGGTGAACGTGTTGCCCGACAATCCGCTCATCGCCGACACGGTTGGCAATCCCGCCGATGTGAAGGCCGACGCACCGGTGCTGAACGAAATGGGGTATCTCGATCCTCCGCTGATCTCGGCAAACGACGCCGCCCAACTGATCGCCCGGGATATCGGCGCCGAAGCTCCGATATATGGCAGCCTCGACGGTTCATATCCCCGCGATAATTTGATTCATCTGGTCGGATGGGCGTTCAATCGGCGCAATGGGCGCGTGGCCGACGGAGTTTTTCTGACCTACGAATCTCCCGAAAAAAGGCAGGTGATTTTTGCCGCCGCCCGGATGAACTACGATCGAAAGGACGTGGCCGCGCATTTCGACAATCCCGATTATGAGTGGGCCGGCTGGGAAGCGCAAATTTCACCGAGCCTGCTGCCCGCCGGATTCAAGACGATCACCATCCGCGCCTGGGCTCTGGACGCAGATACGGCCCGGGCCTACCCGCTCGCCAACGGCTGCATCCTTCGCCGCTGATTTCTGTTCCCTCGCCCCCTCGTTTAGCTTCGGCACGATGCGGGTCAGGGTGAGAAGCGTTCTTTTTTCTAATTTCCGGAAAACCGCGATTACCTAAACTTCAAACCCGTCCAATAAGACTCGCTCAGCCAATGATCCGCTCCCGGCGAAGTCTCCAGAATCAGCCCATACACGCGCTTGTCCCCGGCAAGCTGAATTGATCCGCGGTGCAATCCCCGATCCGCCGGCTCATTCCCCGGATCCATGTGCGCCGACCACGCCAACACGGCGCTGATCTGGCTCCCCGCTTCCGCGTCCACCGCGTAGATCCGAAAGTCCACGCCGTCCGACGGGGGATCGCTCAAATACGACCGGCTGCTCATCCCGTACCCAAAATCAAACCCCTTCGCCCCTGGCGGAACTTCGATCAGCATCCGCGTAAACGCATCCGCGCTGATCGCCAGCCTCTCCTCGTCGTTCTCCATCACCCGCGGCGGCTTACCCGGCTCAACCTGCAAAATCCTCGCCCCCAGAAATATTCTCCGAAGGTTCAAATATTCCTCCACCCCAGGAACCTTTGAAATGTCCCCGCGCGGATACTGCAATGCAAAAAACCGGACCGTGTATTGATCTTCATAACACGCATCCCTCCCATCCGCGGAAAGCGCGTCCGCCACCGTCATTTGCGCCGCCTGCTCATCCGAAAGCCCCTTCTTCCAATCCGAGGAATAGAGCATCCCAAACGCCCCCCTCTCTTCAATCACAGGCGACAGCAAAAATCCCCCCAACCCCACTTCCCGCAGATACCGAAACGCCTTCTTCCCTCCGCCCGCGGTCTGAATACCCATCGCCAGCACCGGCGGCTTATAGGCCACGCGCGCCGCCTTTCCCAGCGCCGTCAGACTGATATCCACCTTCGCCCAGATCGGATCGTCCGATTGCGGAACCGCGATCCATTCCCCCAGCCTTCCCGTCACCGATCCGATCGGCCTCAGCTTATATTCCCGCGGCAACGCCGCCTTCGTCAGCACCAGGTGATTTCCGCTCGCGTCTGTCAGATCATATCGCGACAAAAGCTCCGGCCACGACGCCGCATCCTCCAGTGAAAGTAGATGATGATCGATTGCCTGCGCATCGAAAAAAATCGTCTTGGCCGCCCCTGGCCCTCTCAGGAACTCCGCGTTCATTTCCGCCAGCGCCGCCGTATACGCCACGTAACTTTGAAAAATCGGCCGCGGCGTATAATCCAATCCCTCTTCCAACAGTTCCCTCTGCCCCCACGAATAGATGTCCACCGGTCCGTTCACCCGCGGCAATACCGCCCAATCGGGCGCCGAACTCAAAATTAAACCGGGATCTTGCGCTTGCCTCAGCGCAATCGACGCGCGCCGCGGAATCGCCGATATTTGTTGCAACATGCTTGTCGGACCGCTCTGCCGCGCAAATTGCTCCATGCTCGTCCATGACTCGTAAATGACACCGCAGCATAACACCACCAGATAAACGCGCGCCGTTCGGCTCCGAAACCCCCGCCACAGAACCGCGCTCAAACTCAGCGCCGCCAGCGCCAGCGCCGACATCGCCGAGATTTCATTTCCGCCGTGCCGCACGTACCCGCTTTTGAAGATCAAAAAAATGATCGCCGCCGCCCCCAATATCGCCATCGCGCTTTTCCATGCCGCGGTCTTTTCCGCCGACCTCCCTCTCCACGGATGCGCCGTCAACATCGTTCCCAGCACGCACGCTCCTGCCGCCACGAATCGCGCTACATCGTATCCCTCCGACGCCGGCGTGATCATCGCCTCGCCCTCGGTGTATCCGTTGGACACGATCCACGAGCGATACAAATAAACGCCCAACCCGGAAAGCGGCTGACCCGCCGCGAGCCAAAATCCCGCCAGCGAAACGCCATAAACGATCAAGCTCGCCGGAATGCGCCACCGCCGCGCGTCGTCGAACGTGATCAACACCACCACCGGCGCCGCGCATAAAAAGTAGCTGAACTTCACCAGGCTCGCCAATCCCATCGATACCAGCAAAATCACCTTCGCCGCGTCTCCGGCCCCATCCTCTATATAAAAATGAATCAGCAGCAGAAACCACGGCAGCATGAAAATCCGCGCGTCCGGCATTTGTACGCTTTGCCCGCTCAGCAATATCGCCCCCAGCAACCACACCGCCGCCACGCCCGCCTTGTCCGTCATAAAAGCGGCGATTCGAACCAATCCCGCGGAATAACCCGCCGCCAAAATCAGCCACGCAAACCATGCGGGCGCGATCACCGACGAATCAAAACCGCCTTCGATGAATCCCCATGGCCCGTGCGGGAACAAGATCTGCGTGCCAAAGGCCAGGTGATGAAGATATGCCCACCTCAACACCGCCACCCACGAGCTGTCCAGGTCGTTCCACGCCGGAAACGCCGCCGATGTATCAAGCGGCGCCATCACCAGCACCGTCAGCGCAAACAGCAACACCGCCGCCGCGTACCACCAGACCGACTTTCGCGGTCTGGCGCTGATGCGCGCAAGTCTGAGCACTGGGCCGCATTCTGTCCGGAATCTGGCGTCTCGACGGAACCCATCGCCCCTTCACTTCCATTAGACGATCACTGAAACTTCAGATCCGTCCAATACATATCGATCCCCTTGTTCTGGTCGTCCGTATCGGTTTCCAGGATCAGCCCGTAAATCTTCTTCCCCGGCGGAAACAGAAGGGTGATGTGATGCGTTCCGCGATCGGTTATCACGTTCACCGGATCAAGCTCAACCCCCCACGCGAGCCCCGCGCTGATTTGTTTCCCGATCTCGGTGTCGATCGCGTAGATCTTGTAAGTGGCATGCTCGGCGGTCGCATACGACCCAGTGAACATCCCGAACCCGGCGCTAAATCCGCGGGCATTCGGCGGAGCCGGGATCAGCATCTGCGTATGCGGCGGCGCTTTGATCACCATTTTGCCGAAATCGTTCTCGACGAAATCCGGCGGGTTGGTTGGTTCGATCTGCAAAAAATGGGCCCCCAGGAAGAACTGCCGCAGGTTCAGATAATCGGCCATGCCCGGCACCTGTGAAATATCCGTATGCGGATAATGCAGCGCCGAGAATTGAATCGTATAGTCGTCGTCGTAGCAGACGCTCCCTCCCGACTCGGAAAACGCGACGGCGACCCCCATGTCCGTCACATGTCCAACCGCCAACTGGTTTTTCCAATCTTTTGAATAGAGCAACCCAAACGCCATCCGATCCGAAATCTCCGGCGAAAGCAGAAATCCGGTCTGGTCCAACTCCCGGATCAGGCGAAATCTCTTCGGCTGCCCAGCGGTTGTAACCCCCAACAGCAACGGGGGCGGCTTATATAAGAGGCGAGTCAGTTGGCCCAGCGGCGTCAGATGAACGCTTATGTTGACCCAGATCGGATCATCCGATTGCGGCACCGAGATCCAATGCCCCAGGCGTCCCTGCCGCGTGCTGATCGGCGTCAGCGAGAATTCGCGAGGTTCGCTCGAACGCCGCAAGACCAGATAAGATCCCGACGCGTCGGTTAGATCGTATCGAGTTAAAATCTCGGGCCAGGACGCGGCGTCGTCCAGCGACGGATAATGGTGATCGATCGTCTTCAGATCGAAAAGAATCGTCGGAGCCGCCCGATTGCTGGTAAGAAATCTCGCGTTTAGATTCGACAAAAAATCCGTAAACGCCAGATAACTGTGAAATACCGGTCGAGGACGATAGTCCATGCCCTGCGCCAGAAGCTGTCTTTGCCCCCAGGGGTAGATATCCACCGGTCCATCCACCTTGGGAAGCGGCGGGGGGGAATACCCCAAGTCGTCCGCCGTGGAATTCTGCGGCTTCGCCGAAGTTCCGACGAACGCATCGACGACCGAACCCAACCGGTTCGGTATTTGCTCAATTTCGGCAAACAAGTTTTCCGGACCGCCCGCCATAGTCAGGCGCAGTTGCGATTCCCAGGAAAGATAAACGCCTGCGAAGCTCACCAGCACCAGAAAAATTTGCGCCCCGCCGCCGCGAATTCGCGGCCAAACCGTCCCCGTGAACGTCACTGCCATGATTGCCATCGCCGCCGTCGCGGCGATTTCGTGCACATCATGCCGTACGTAACCCCCTTTGAAGATCAGGAAGATCAATCCCGCCGTGCCGATGATCGCCAGCGCGCTTTTGCGGGGGTCGATTAACTCGGTTTCTCGCGGCCGTGCCCTGGCCGCAACTTCGTCCAGCACGCTTCCGGCGCGCTGAAGACCCGCCCCCTTCCTCCACGGATGCACCACCGCCAGAGACCCTAAAAACAGCAACGCCACCAGTATGAATTGCCCGATATCCACAAGTTCCGTGGGGGAGAACAACGATACCCCCTCCACATAACCATCAGCCATCTTCCACGAATGGAGCAAATACGGCCCGATACTTCCCAGAGGTTGGTGGGCGGCAAGCCAGAATCCCATCAGCGACACGACGTACACAATCAGGTAAGTCGGGGCCCGCCGGCGCCAAATTTGATCCGCCGTCACGACAGCCAGGACCGGCGCCGCCGTTGCAAAGAGCGAAAATTTGATCAGGCTGGAAAGGGCAATTGCAACGGTCAGCAAAATTTTCACCGGCGACCAATCGCGGGCGTCCACGTAAAAGTGAATCAGTAATAAGAACCAGCTTAGCAGCAGCAGGCGAGCGTCCACCATATTTACCGGCGGTCCGGTTAAAAGGACCACGGCAATCAGCCACACCGCCGCGACCCATCTCGTGGTGGTCATTTGGCGCGAAATCGTCACCAGCGCCGCGAAGTAAGCGATGGACAAAAAGATCCACGCGGCCATCACGGTTGCGGCGGTTTCCGGCGAACTCCCCGCCGCGACAAATCCCCACGGGCCGTGCGTGAAGACGAGGTCGTGGCCGAAATCGATATGGTTTAAATAGGCCCAGTCGAGCACCTTCGCCCAGGAAGCGTCCAACTCATCGACCGCCCTCGTCGGCGCCGGATTGCTCCACATCACAAACGCGCAAAGATTTAGAACGAATATCCCCGCCAGCGCGGCAAACCACCACCAGGGCGACTTTTCCTTCCGATCCTGGCCCGATGCGCCTTCCTCTCCTGCGGCCACTTCGCCCGACGATGCTGTGTTCTCTGATTCCATAAGTTTTCTATTTGCTCAATGAAATTGAATATCCGTCCAGTAAGAATCGCTGTTCAGGTTCTGCGGGCCTGGCTTCGTCTGCAGGACGATTCCCGCCACGCCCGATGCTGGAAGATCGACCGTCTGCTCGTGAGTGCCGCGATCCTGGGCTTGATCCGTCGGATTCAGGACCGATACAAACAGCCGCTCCGGATGGGCCCGTCCCGATAAATGATCGACCGTATAAGCGGAGAACTCAACCCCATCGGTCCGGTTGCCCCCCTGGAACGATTTGTTCCGCATTCCAAAACCAAACTGAAACTTCCGGCGCCGGCGGGAATGGGAATCAACAGTTGGGCCAGCGCCGGAGCCGTGAGAATGACCTTTCCGTTGTCTTCCTGCGTCAATACGACATCGCCGTGGGCTCGAAGCACGGTGATCTGTTCCGCCATCGCCCGCATGTTCACATAGTCCCCCATCCCCGGCACGGCGGAAATGTCCGCGTGCGGATAGTGCAGCCCGTAGAATTCAACCGTAAATTCCCCTTGATAATATTCCTCCGCGATATCATCATCGAATCCGATCGCGATTTCCGAAACCAGATCCGCATTCATGATCTGTTTCCACTGGGGCGAATAGAGCGCCGCAAGCGCGGTCGTGTCGGGAAGCATCGGAGACAGCAAAAATCCCGAGCCCGCCTCCTCGCGCATAAGCGTCCGTGTGAGTTCCCGCCCCGACCGCGTGGTAATTTTCAATCCCACCAGCGGCAATTTGTACATCGCCCGCATGACGCGTCCCCAGGGGGTCAAGTCGACGTGAATTGCGACCCACACCGGATCGTTCGAATCCGGAACGTCGACCCAATGCGCGAACACTCCCGTGCGCTCCCCAAGCGGCACGAGCGAAAATGAGCGTGGGGATTGCGATCGCCGCAACACCAATTGCGTCCTGGCGGCGTCTTTCAGATCGTACCGCGTCAGCAATTCGGGGATCGACAGAGCGTCGTCCTGCGACGGATAATGCTCGTCGATTGGCTGCAAGCGAAAGAGCACGGTTTCCGGGGCACTGGCGCCGGCGAGAAATTCCGCGTTTAATCGCGACAACTCGGCGGAATACGTGTAGTAACTCTGAAACACCGGACGCGGGCGGTAATCCAGATTATTGTCGATCAGGACGCGCTGCCCGATCGAGTAGGAATCCACCGGACCGACGATCTCCTTCGCCAGCCCGTCGGGGAGCGGCAGCTTCTGTTTCTCGTAATCAAGGCGGATCCCTTCGCCTCCGCTGAGCCAATCGATCGCCGTCGCAATCGAATTTGGAACAATCCCCACCGTCCCCAACGCCAGTTCCGCTTCCGATTTTCCCAGACACGATTCCTCCGAATACCAGGCCAATCCCAGGATACCCACGCACGCAACGGCGATGAAAGCTTTGGCCAGCGGTTCGTCCACGCGCGGCCAGACGGTCGCGCCGATCGCCAGCGCAATCAGCCCCAGCGATGCCGTCGCGATGATCTCATGAATGTCGTGGCGGACGTAGCCCGTCTTGAATATCGCAAAGAGCGCCGCCGCAAACCCCATCGCGCCCAGGATGCTTTTGCCGTGTTCGACCGTGCCCCCTCGATTGGGCGCCGCCACGAGCGTTTCGTCGATCACTCGCCGCAGGCTGCGCTCGGAGCGATAGCGATACCACGGGTGCATCATTCCCAACATCGCAAACAACATGCTGACGGCGATCACGAAAGCGAGAACGTCCGTATCCTCCGAGGCCACAAACTGCTGCAGCCCTTCCGTATAACCCGAGACGACGGTCAGCGAATGGGAAAGATATGCCCCCAGACTGCCGAGCGGCTGCCCCGCCAGCAGCCAAAGCGCGATAAACGAGCCGATGTAGCAAATCAGGAACGACGGAATCCGCTTCCGCAAAACCTGGTCGATGGTGATGACGCCAAGCACCGGCACGGCGGTCGAAAAAGTTGAAGTTTTAATCAGCCCCACCCACGCCAGTCCGATCGTCAATATGATCTTCCCCGCCTCCCAGGGCGAATCGTCGAAATAGAAATAGATTAACAGCAGCAGCCAGCCGATCATCGCGATGCGGACGTCTTGAAACTGTCGCACCGGACCGCCGGCGAGAGTGATAAACAGCAGCATGAATCCCGCCGCCCATTTTCGCGAAGGAAGGCCGCCGGCGATTTTCCACGCCGCGAGAAAGAATCCGACCGCCAGCACCGACCACGTCAGGACGGCCCACCCGAAGAGGGCCGGCATGTAACGCAGGTTGACGAAGCCCCACGGTCCATAGGTGAAGATCAGATTTTTCCCGAAGTCGATTTTGTGCACGTGCGCCCATTGAAGGACGACATTCCACGATGCGTCGAGATCGTTCGGCGGAAGCGAAATGTTCCACGGCACGAACACGCAAAGCGTATAAAGCAGCAGCACCGCCGGCAGCCACAGACTCGCCGCGATGGACTTACCGCTTTTCACGGAGTCCGTCGAAACCGCGGGGGTGGAAGATGTGCTGTCCGCCGTGTCCACTTTAGCCCAGCCAGCGATGCTGAAACGCCCAGAAATACCACTGAAGATATTTGGGCAGCCATTTGACCAATTTGAATCGGCTCTTTCCCGCGGTGCGATCCAGCCACGTCGCCGGAACCTCCTCGACCCGCCCGCCGCGGAAGTGCGCTTTGACCGTCAATTCCAGACCCAGGCAAAAGCCCGCCTTGCTTTCAATCGGCGTCTTCCTCAAAAAATCCAGGCGATACGCCTTGAAACTGTTCGTCGGATCGTGCGTCTTCAGCCCCGTGAACCAGCACAACGTCAGCCCCGCCATGCGGCTCAAGAATCCCTTGATCTTTGGCCCGCCGATTTGTTTTCCCCCCTTCATATACCGGCTGGCGCAAACCACATCCGCTCCCGCTTCGGCGCGGCGAACCATCTCCTCGACCGCTGAAAAATCGTCCGACACGTCCGCCATCATCACCACCACCACCGGCGCCGCCGCCGCGCTCATCCCCGCCTCGATGGCGAATCGCACCCCCGCGCCCAGCCGATTCCGCACCAATCGAATCGGCGAAGGTTTCTGATCCGCCGGCATGGCCTCCAGCGCCGGCAGCGTGTTGTCCTGGTCGAAATCGTAACAGATCAGAACTTCATATCCCGGCGGCAAATGCTGCAAAGCCTTTTTGCAATACTCCGCGATGTTCGGTCCCTCGTTATAGGCAGGAACCACCACAGAATATCGCGGCGGCGGGCCTTCCGTCACCGGCGGCGCGCCCGGCAGCGGAGCCTTGCGCGGCCGTGATGATGAATGTTCCGAAGCGTCGCCCCAGCCCCACGCTCTCCCACAAAAAATCCATCGCATTGTACATCCAGAGCATGGCGTTGATCAGGCCGGGCGCAACTTTGCGGTACGGGATATCCCCCTGACAGCGCAGATGGACATATTGAAATCCCGCTTCGCGGAACTGCCGCCTCAGCCGCCGCGCCTGCAGCGGCCGCTCATTCGGACTCACTCCCGCCGCCAGATACAGTTTGCTCCCCGGCCAGCGAAACAGCGCCATCGCGGGATGCAACACGTTGGGATCGTACGCAAAAGCCCATCCGCCCGGCTTCAACACCCGCAATGCTTCCTTGATGGCCGGCTGATAGTCTGGAATGTGATGCAGCACGCTGCTGAAGGCGACAATGTCGAAACTCTCATCCGCAAAGGGAAGCCGGCACGCATCGGCGCGCATCCAGCGCGAATCCGGAAATCGCCCGGCCGCGACCTGAACGGCGCGATCCGACAAATCCAGCCCGACATGAAAATCCAAAAATCGCTGGTAAATCCGCCGCGACTGCCCCGTCCCGCACCCCACTTCCAGCACGCGTATCTGCTGCCCCGGCATCTGAACCGACAGCGGGTCGGCCACCCAGCGCTCGAAACGCTTTTGCAGCGTTTTCCAGCCGCGTTCCGTGAAGGGATTGAAGTCCCCCTTCTCATCGACATACGTATCGAAATAGTTGATCTCCGCGGCGACGGGATCAGCCAGGGCTTGCGGCGAAGTACGCGACGTTCCGTTCATATATTCCCGTGCGCCAACTCCTCTTTAATCCACGGGATCACTTCGTCGAGCATTGTGGAGAGCGACGTGTTGGCCTCGAAATCCAGAACCTTCTTGGCCTTGCTCACGTCGGGGACGCGCATCTGAACATCATACAGGTAGGGGGGATCGGACACGTACTCAAACTTCTTGCCTTTGCCGTGAATCTTCTCCCATATCAGCTCGGCCAGCTCCAGCACGGTGGTGGACTGCGGCGTGGAGAGATTGAAATCCTGCATCGTGGCCGCCGGATGGAAAATCGAGGTGACGATCCCCTGCGCCAAATCTCCGCCGTAGGTGTAGCATCGCGTCTGCTTGCCGCTTCCCAGAATCCGCAGCGGCGATTGCCCTTTCAACACCTTCTGAACCAGGTCCGGCACCACATGGCTCATCGCCAGCTTGATGTTCCCGCTGGGAACGTCCTTATCACCGATGGCCCGCCGCTCCCCGATTCCCACGCAGTTAAACGGCCGGCAAATCGTGTACGGCAGTTTGTATTGCTCGTACGCCCCCTTGGCGAAATACTCGCACGCCAGCTTCTGAAACCCATACGTGCTCGACGGCGGCGGGCATTTCTCCTGATGTCCCTCCGGCGTCGGGAAAACCGTCGCATTCTCGAACACCATGCTGCTGCTTAAAACGGTGATCTTTTTGAGCTTCGCCTTCCTAAATGCCGCGATCGCCGCGTCGAAGCTGGCGGCGATGATCCGTTCGTTTTCCGCCAGTAGATCGTAGGCGTACTCGTGAAAATAGCTGATCCCGCCGATTCGCGCCGCGCAGGCCACGAAATGATCGCAACCCGCCGCCAGATCGCTGAGCAGTTTGACGTCCGTCGCGTCCGCCTGGATGAACTGATAGCGCGGGTCCTTCTGGTAGCTTTTTTCGATGCGGCCGTATTTGGAAAAATTGTCCACGCCGACCACTTCGTGTCCGGCCGACAAAAGTTCCTGGACCATGTATCCCGCGATGAATCCGGCGGAGCCGGTGACTAGTACCTTCATAATCTTCGCTTCCCGAGTTGTTTGAAAAAATGATCGTTCACGATTCGTGGCCGAGGCAGTCCCAAACGTCGATCACCTTGCCGGCCGGTATTTTCAGCTTCCGGTACGGCTTGTGCGGGGCGCCGATGAAGATCATATCCGATTCCGCCAACACCTTTTCCATCGGCTCCAGGCTCGCGTCGCGAACGTACGGATCGCTGCACAGCACCCGGCGGCATTCCAGCGTCAGCAGCTTCTTCAGCTTGTAGCTCAGCGAGTCGCGCGGATCGTCGCTCTCGGCCTTGAATGCCATCCCCAGAATCCCCACCGTTTTGCCCGACAAATCCATCTTTCGCTTCGCCAGCCCGATCAAATGCGACGGCAATCCCTCGTTGATCAGCATCGCCGAGTGCCCCAGCACAAACTTATTGTGGCTGAACGCCGCCAGTTGCATGGTGTCCTTCACCAGACAAGGTCCGGCCGTCAGTCCTGGCCCGGGCATCCCGCTCATCCGCGCATATTTATGCCGGCAGGCGTGCAATATCCGGTTGAAGTCCAGCCCGTTCTCCGTGGCGATCATGTAAAACTGATTGACCGTCGCGAACTGAATGTATCGCCACGCATTAGTCATCAATTTCGTCAACTCCGCTTCCATCACCGGAATCTCGACGAACTGCGACGTAAACCGCGCGAACAGCTCGCGCACCTGGCCCAGCGTCTTGGGATCAAAAGCGCTGATGATCTGCGGCAGCTCCCGGAATTCGCGCAAGCTATATCCCTGCGCCACCCGCTCCGGACAAAACGCCACCGAAATATCCAGCCCCATTTCGTTTATGTGTGATTGGATCAGCTTACTGATTCCGGGGAAAACCGTGCTGCGCAGGATCAGAATCTGCCCATTGCGCAGATAATCCTTGCACATCTCGATCGCCTTGTGAATCGCCCCAAACTGCGGATTCAGATGCTCATCCACCGGCGTTCCCACGATCAGCACGATGAATCGACAGTCCGAAAGCAATTCCGGCGAGGCGTGCGCCTCCAGCGTGCCCCTCTTCAGCACGCGATGGAGCATCTCCTCGGCGCCCTCTTCCTCGAACGGCATCTTCCCGGCGCGGATCGTTTCGACGACCTTGCGGTTGATGTCATAGATGACGGTTTTCAGCCCCGCGTCGGCAAACGTCAGCGCCAGCGGCAAGCCCACATGGCCGCCGCCCCCAATCACACAAACATCCCGTCCGAACGCCGTCGGCTGACTCACTAAAAACCTCCAGTTTCCGCATACAAGGGATAAAGATCGTAGTTGATTTCCGCGCACCTTTTTTTCCCCCTCCACCGGTAATCCGGAGGAGGGTTGGGGAGGGGGCAGGAGCGGTGCTCAAATACGATCCCTTTGACAGCGTGAATATACACGCCATCGCGGACCCGGCCAAAGCCGCCGCTACGGAACAGGAATTTCAGGGCCAAATGGCGCGCAAAGCAAAGCGCGGAGGAGGCTTGCCTCGCTTACGGGGAGGGCTCGTGCTTGGTTAAGCGAAATAAGACGCGGCGAAGGTTGCCAATGAAGGGTGCGTAATCGACGTAACTCACTGTCAAATCACAATAATATGAAAATTATGATGCACCATATAATATGTTTTCCGATGAGCATTGTGTCATCCGGCGGCGGGGCGGGTAAATCCCGAGAATCCCCCTCACCCGTGCCGCTCGTCTGGATGATTTTAGTGATGCACCCATGGCAGCATCCGGGCGCGCAAAAGGCCATCTGTGGCCGATGCGCCCCGGGTGCCTTTTTATGCGCAGTAACAATCAACCCCAATGCGCCGGCGGGGTGCTCCTGGCATTTCTTTAACCTGTTGTTGAGCGTTTCCACGAAGTGTTTGACCGCGTAATTGTTCGCCGCGCGGCCGACCCAACCCAGGCCTCAGGCCGCTGCGTCAATCATCCCCGCGGCAATCTCGGACAGCGGCTGAACCGATACCGCGCCGCCGCATTTAATCGCCTCCATCGGCATTCCAAAGACCACGCATGACGCCTCGTCCTGGGCAATGGTGTACGCCCCCGCCTGTCGCATTTGCAGCAATCCGCGCACTCCGTCGCATCCCATTCCGGTGAGAATCGCCCCCACGGAATTCGCTCCGGCGACTTTCGCCACCGAATTGAACAAAACCTCGACGGCCGGCTTCTGATGGTGCACCTCCGGCCCGTCCTTGATCTCCACCCAATACTGCGCGCCCGATCTCCGCAAAAGCATGTGCAATCCGCCCGGCGCAATCAGCACCCGGCCCGGGACGACGGTATCCCCGTTGGCGGCCTCCTTGACCTCGACAGCGCACATTTCATTCAGTCGTTCCGCGAACGACGCCGTAAACCGCGCCGGCATGTGCTGAACGATGACCGTCCCCGGCGCCATGGCCGGAAACGCCATCAGCACTTGCGTCAGCGCCTGAACGCCCCCGGTGCTGGCGCCGATGGCGAAGATTTTTTCCGTCGTCGCCGCCATGCTCAGCCGCGCCGGCGGGGCGTCGTGCGTCACCGCCCTCACGCGCGCCTTGCACGCCTGCTTGATTTTTTCGATGAGCTGCGGGCCCATGTCTTCGACGCTGAACTGCGAGCCCGGCTTGCACATGATGTCGATCGCGCCGGCGGACATCGCCTCGATCGCGGTCCGGGTCCCCTGTGCCGTCAGCGAACTCACCACGATTACCGGCATCGGATGATGCTTCATCAACTGGCGCAGGAAGGTAATGCCGTCCATGCGCGGCATTTCCACGTCCAGTGTCAGCACATCCGGGGAAAGCTGCACGATCTTGTCCCGCGCGATAAACGGATCGGGGGCGCTGCCGACGACCTCGATCAACGGATCGCGCTGAAGTTCGCGCGTCAGCATCTGCCGGACCACCGCCGAGTCGTCGACGACGAGGACCTTGATCGCCCCGGGTTGCCCCGACGTTCGCGGCGGTGCCGAATTGAGCGCGGTCATACCATCCCTCCCTCGCGGTAAATCGTGGGCTGCAGGTAACAGAAACAATCCTTATAGGGCGTCAATATCGAGTTCCGCCAATATGCCCCTGGCTGTTTAGAGAATCGGTTCAATCAATCGCTCCATTGACGATGGTCTGGTGCAAAAAAACCGCATGTAAGACGAGTTACGCGATTGAACGGCTTTTTTTCGGTCCACTGCAATTTTCCACGCCTGGTCCGATAGTGTTCGAGTTGTTTTCCGAAAAGTTCGTTCAGCCGCCGCTAAGGAGTGCCGAAAAATGAAATGGTTATTCAAAAATCAAAATGAGCCTCAAGCTGACTGCACAACTTTATAAGCAGATCCTGGCGAGCCTGCGGTCCGATTTCCCAAGCCGCGGCAGTGAGAAGCGCGGCCAGGGTCGCGTCGGCCTGCGCTGCTCCCTGGATATCGTCCCCTGTTCCTTCAGCGAAAACGGCGCAAAACCCATCACCGTTTGGGTGCGTGACATCTCGATGAAGGGGATCGGCCTAGTCACTTCGATGCCGATCGCCGAGGGAACGCTCTTCATCGCGCGCCTTCCGCGCAATCCCGACGAGCCGCTAAGCGTGACCTATAAAGTCGTCTATTGCCGGCGGCTCAGCAGCGATCTCTATAGCGTCGGTTCAGTCCTGGAAACCGTGAAAGACGAAAAGAGCGCCCCGGACAAGTCGGGCGGGGATAAGGCCGGCGCCGCCAAATCCAACGGCGGCGTCGCTGTCGGAGCGGCAAAGTAGTTCTCGCAAAACCTCCGCATTTATCGGTCCCTCCCTCTGGCGCCTCAGATTTATTTGCCCCCCATAAATCCATCGTTATCATGAACCCCGGGCGGAACGTGGAACGGGCTTTTCTCACCCGTGAGAAAGGAAGGAAAGAGCCATGGGACTTATTTCCGAGTTCAAGGAATTCGCCCTTAAGGGCAGCGTCGTGGACCTCGCCGTAGGCGTCATCATCGGCGGTGCCTTTGGCGGCGTCGTCAACTCCATCGTCAAAGACATCATGATGCCCCCGCTCGGACTCCTCATCGGCGGCGTCGATTTCTCCAAGCAGGAGTTCGTCCTCAGGCACGCCGTACTGGACCCCAAAGATCCCACCAAGACCCTCGTTCCTCAAACCGCCATCACCTATGGGATGTTCCTCAACACGGCGATCAATTTCCTGATCGTCGCCATTGCAATATTCATTGTCATCAAACTGATGAACACCGCCAAGCGTCAGCCGCCTCCCCCCGACCCCACAACCAAGGAATGCCCGCGCTGTTGCACGAGTATCCCCCTCAAGGCGACCCGCTGTCCCAATTGCACCAGCGATCTTCCGGCAACCGCCTAGCAGTGTTGCTAAAGCCCGCTGGCTTGTAACGCGTTGCTAAGAATTGAGCGGATATCCCGCTTCTCAAAGATTCTCCGCCCTCGTTCTTCCAATTCGTGCCGTGCCTTCTCATCGTCCACCAGCCGCAGGCACTCCTCCGCCACCTGTTCCAGCGGCGCGAACGCCACCGCGTCCAGAATATCCGGCTCCATGAGCGTCTGCGGATATTTATCCGAAACCACCGCCTTCCCGTTGGCCAGCAGATATGAAACCCGCACGATCTCAAACACCCGGCTCACGTTATACATGTTCAAATTCAGCACGATCTTCGACCGCGCGATCAAATCGTCCCGATCCTGCCCGTAAATCCCGCACGCAAAAACCGCGTGCATCCCCTTGGCACAAATCTCGTAATACGTCTGAAGCCGCTGCCCTGTCGGAATCCCATAGAAAAGCACGTCGATCGGCAATTCCCGCCGCGGCGGAATCCGCGTCAGCGTCGGCGCATAACCGATCGGCACATGGATCAGCGGGCGCCCCAGCTTGTAATGCTCCCAAAACGGAAAATTCTCCGCGCTGTAATCCCAAAGCTGAAATCGCTTCGCCGCCATCCCATACTGCGGCACCATCTTCCCCGGCTCCAGATTCGCCAACTGCTCCAGGTTGTAAATGATCGTATTGGCGGGCATCGCCGTCATCTGGATTTCATTCACCAGCTGAAATCCAAACAGCATGTTAACCGATTCCTTCGCCACCGCGTTGGTCGTCACCGCAATCTCGTGCCCCAGCGCCTCCAAGCCCCACCGCACCGATTCAATCACCTCGGCATACCCGTAAAGCCCGTGACTAATCCGCTTCCCCGCGACGACATGCACCAGGTTAAATCGCATGAATCCTCGATGATAGATCGACGCCCCCATCGCCGCAATTAGGCGGTTTGGTCATGGAACGGTGAAAGCCACCGGCCGAATTGACTTATCAGATTTTGGTAGCAAAATATTCGCAGGAGAACTCGATGAGAAAGCCTGCCAAGCATCCTGAAGATATGACTGCGGCGGAACTAGCACGAGCGACTCGCCAATATGATGAGGAGTTTATTTTTCTGAAGACGCGCCCGCTCAACGCCAAAGAGCGAAAATTATGGCAGCAAATTAAACGTGGCCGAGGCCGTCCCAAAATCGGCGCTGGCGCAAAAAAAATCAGCGTCTCCCTCGAAGGCGACCTTCTCAAGGCCGCCGACGCCATGGCGAAAAAGAAGGGGATCAATCGCTCCGAATTGATCGCCAGCTTCATTGCCGCCGGACTGCGGGGCAAGGCGGTATAACTCCAGGCCGCAGCGTTCCCTTCATTCGCCGTTCCCATTACTAAGGTGCCTATCGCTAGTTACGTATCATTCCCCGCCCGCGCCTTTTCCTGTATACTGCTGCCCAACCAACCTGTCCTTTGTTCCGTATTTCTTAATCGAATTTCAAAATGCCTATTCGAGTCGCCTTAAACCATAAGACGAAGTATCGCTTCGCCAAGCCCGTGTGGCTTTCCCCGCACGTTCTGCGTCTGCGTCCCGCGCCCCATTGCCGAACCCCGGTCCTGAGCTACTCCCTCAAAGTCACCCCCAAGGACCATTTCATCAATTGGCAGCAGGACCCTTACAGCAACCGCCTCGCCCGTCTCGTCTTCCCCAAAAAGACGCGCGAACTTGATATCGAGGTCGATCTCGTCGCCGAGATGACCGTCATCAATCCCTTCGACTTCTTCCTCGAGCCCGACGCCGAGAAGTATCCATTTAAATACGATGAAATCCTGTCGCGCGAGCTGGCCCCGTATCTGGCCTTCGATCCTCCCGGGCCCAAGCTCGCACAAGTCGTCCAGGAAGTCCGCAAATCGAATCTTCGCACCATCGACTTTCTCGTCGAATTGAATTCCGGATTGCAGAAGCGGATCAAATATCTCATCCGCATGGAGCCCGGCGTGCAGACGCCCGAGGAGACCCTCACCAAACTCAGCGGCTCCTGCCGCGACACCGCCTGGCTCCTCGTCCAGCTTCTTCGCAACTTGGGCATGGCGGCCCGATTTGTCTCCGGCTATCTCATCCAGCTCAAGCCGGACGTGAAATCCCTCGACGGCCCTTCCGGCGCCGACCGAGATTTCACCGATCTCCACGCCTGGACGGAAGTTTACATCCCCGGCGGGGGATGGATCGGCCTCGACCCCACCAGCGGTCTGCTCGCCGGCGAAGGGCATCTCCCCCTCGCGTGCACGGCCGCCCCAATGACCGCCGCCGCCGTCTCCGGATTTTTCTCTGCCGACGATGAGAAAGTCATCGGCGCCGGACCCCGACGAGCCGCCTCCCGGCGACCTCCAAGGAGGATGAATTCGAATTCGCCATGTCCGTCACGCGAATTCACGAAGACCCGCGGGTGACCAAGCCTTACACCGACGAGCAATGGGCCGAAATCCAGGCCCTCGGCCATCAGGTCGATGCCGATCTCGCTCGCGGCGACGTCCGCATGACCATGGGCGGCGAGCCGACTTTCGTCTCCATCGACGACATGGACGGCGCGGAATGGAACGCCGATGCCCTGGGGCCGAAAAAGTACGGTCTTTCCGACACCCTCATCCGCCGCCTGCGCGATCGCTTCGCCAGCGGCGGATTTCTGCATCACGGCCAGGGCAAATGGTATCCCGGCGAATCCCTCCCGCGCTGGGCACTCGGTTTATACTGGCGCAAGGACGGCCAGCCGATCTGGCGCGATCCGCCACTCGTCGCCGACGAAAAGAAACCCAACCGCGCCACCGAGCAGGACGCCCGGCATTTCGTGGCCTCTCTGGCCGAGCGCCTCGGCGTCGAGCGCCGCTTTGCCGTCCCGGGATACGAAGACGTCTGGTACTACCTCTGGAAAGAACGCCGGCTCCCCGTCAATGTCGATCCGCTCGAAAGCAAACTCGAAGTAAAGTGGGAACGCGACGCGCCTGGCGCAGGGTTTTCGAACAGGGCTTGGATAAGACAATCGGCTGGGCGATGCCTCTTCGCCGCGAGCATTACCCGGACGGCACCGGCGCATGGGCCAGCGGCGCATGGTTCTACCGGCCCGAGCGCATGTATCTCGTCCCCGGCGATTCGCCGATGGGATATCGCCTTCCCCTCGATTCGCTCCCGTGGGCTCCGGCCTCTGATAGACAGTGGACCGAGGAAACGGACCCCTGGGAATTTCGCCCGCCGCTTCCAACCCGCCAGGCGATGTCCGGCCAGCGCTATGTCGCCGGCCGGCGCACGCCCTACGACCAGCAAGCGTGGGTCGAGCAGCTCATGGAAAAAGAGGGCACCGCCCGCCCCCCGTCTCAGCGGCGCGCGCCAGCCCGCCCCCGAAATGGCCCCGGCGGTAGGGGAGTCCGCCCCGTGGATCATCCGCACGGCCCTCTGCGCCGAACCGCGCGGCGGCGTCCTGCGAATCTTCATGCCGCCCCGGCGCTATCTCGAGGACTATCTCGAACTCGTCGCCGCCATCGAAGACACGGCCGCCGACATGAACCTCCCAGTCCTCGTAGAGGGATACAAACCGCCCCAGGACGATCCGCGTCAACGTGATCAAAGTCACCCCCGACCCCGGCGTCATCGAGGTCAACACCCCGCCCGTCCAAGGCTGGGACGAGCTGGTCAAAAACACCACTGCGCTCTACGAAGAAGCCCATCTCTGCCGCCTCGGCACCGAAAAGTTCATGCTCGACGGCCGGCACACCGGCACCGGCGGCGGAAACCACATCGTCATCGGCGGCCCCAGCCCCGCTGATTCGCCCCTCCTGCGCCGTCCCGATCTCCTCCGCAGCCTCATCGGATATTGGCACAATCACCCCTCGCTTTCCTATCTCTTTAGCGGCCTTTTCGTCGGCCCCACCAGCCAGGCTCCCCGCGTCGACGAGGCCCGCAACGATCAGGTTTACGAACTCGAAATCGCCTTCAATCAAATCCCCGACCAGGGCGGCTGCCCCCCATGGATCGTCGACCGCGTGCTTCGAAACATCTTGATCGACTCGACAGGCAACACCCATCGCGCCGAATTCTGCATCGACAAGCTCTACTCCCCGGAAACCTCCGCCGGACGCCTCGGCCTGCTGGAGATGCGCGCCTTCGAAATGCCCCCGCACGCGCGGATGAGCCTCACCCAGCATCTCCTCCTCCGCTCCCTGGTCGCCCAATTCTGGCGACAGCCGTATAACGAGCGCTCTGGTCCGCTGGCGCACGGAAATTCACGATCGTTTCATGCTCCCGCATTTCGTGCGAGAAGATTTCGACGACGTGCTCGACGATCTCAATCGCGCCGGCTATCCGATCCAGCGCGACCTGGTTCGCCCCCCATTTTGAATTCCGTTTCCCGCTTTACGGCTCAATCCAGCATCGCGGCGTCGACGTCGAACTCCGCCAGGCGATCGAGCCCTGGAACGTCCTGGGCGAGGAACCCGCGGCCGGCGGAACCGTCCGCTTCGTCGATTCCTCCGTCGAGCGTTTGCAGGTCCTCGTCAGCGGCATGGTCGATCCGCGCCACGCCATCGCCGTGAACGGCCGAAAACTCCCCCTTCATCCCACCGGCACCAACGGCCAATTCGTCGCCGGCGTCCGCTATCGCGCCTGGCAGCCCGCCGAGTGTCTCCATCCGACCATCGGCGTTCACTCGCCTCTCGTCTTCGACGTTGTCGACAACTGGTCCGGGCGCAGTATCGGCGGCTGCACCTATCACGTCTCCCATCCCGGCGGACGGAGTTACGACCGATTCCCCGTCAACGCCTACGAAGCCGAAAGCCGCCGCGTTTCTCGTTTCTTCAAGTTTGGCCATACTCCCGGCCCCATGCGCCTCCCCGAGGAGAATATTTCCCGCGAATTCCCCTTTACGCTCGATCTGCGCCGCTGATCCAACGTATATTTACTGACCTATGACGACGGAAGCTTCCGACGCGACAGCAAGTGCGGCGCCAGGTCTGGCGGCGCGATACGTCCCGCGCGAAGCCTCCCTCGACGAAATGATCGCCGCCGACGGCTCCCTCCGTCCGTCGTGGAAATCCTTCGTCAACATCATGGACGATCTGGGCACCACCCACGTCGAATCGCGCTGGGATTACGCCCGCCGCCTCATCCGCGAAAACGGGATTACCCACAACGTCTATAACGCCCCCGACGGCATGGCCCGCCCGTGGAATCTCGACCTCATCCCTCTTCTCCTGGCCGGCGAGGAATGGGAACGAGTCAGCGCCGCAATGGTCCAGCGCCAGACTCCTCAACGCCATGCTCGCCGACATTTATGGCCCCGGCGATTGCGTCCGCGCCGGCGTGCTTCCCCCGGAACTCGTCTACGGCACGCCCGGCTTCCTTCGCCCCGCCCACGGCCTTCGACCGCCGCGCAACCAGTGGATCTCCCAATACTCAGCCGATCTCATCCGCGCTCAGGACGGCTCCTTTCAGGTCCTCACCGACCGCACGCAGTCTCCTTCGGGCGCCGGATATTGTCTGGAGAATCGCATCGTCCTCAGCCGCGCACTCCCCACGCCATTCCGCGATTGCAACGTCCTGCGACTCGCTCCCTATTTCATCTCCTTTCGACAGAATCTCGCCTCTCTCGCTCCGCCCGACCGCGAAAACCCGCGCATCGTCCTCCTCACCCCCGGCCCCTACAACGAAACCTATTTTGAGCACGCCTATCTCGCCCGGTATCTAGGCTTCACCCTCGTACAGGGAAACGATCTCCTCGTCCGCGATTGCCGCGTTTATCTCAAAACCCTCGGCGGATTGCAGCGGATCGACGTCATCCTCCGCCGCGTCGATGATGATTTCTGCGACCCCCTCGAATTGCGCCAGGATTCCTACCTGGGCATCCCCGGCCTGCTGCAGGCCGCCCGCGACGGAAACGTCGCCATCGCCAACGCCATCGGCGCCGGCTTCGGCCGCTCCAACGCGCTGATCGCTTATCTCCCGCAGCTCTGCCGCCATTTCTTCACCGAAGATTTGAAAATGCCCTCGGTCGAAACCTTCTGGTGCGGCGAGGAGAAATCCCTCCAATATGTTCTGGACAATCTCGCCAAGCTCGTCATCAAGCCCTCGTTCCCGATAGGGAAAAGCGACCCGATCTTCGCCGAAACGCTCAGCGGCGCGGATTTGGAATCGCTGGCGCAAAATCCGCGCCCGCCCGCGCGACTATATCGCCCAGCCGCACGTCGTCTCCTACAGCGCCACCGGTTCTGGTGAATCATCGCGTCGAGTCGCGCCGCTTTGTGCTGCGCACCTTCCTCACCGCCGCCGGCGATTCCTATTCCGTCATGACCGGCGGCCTCACCCGCGTGACCGGCGCGGCCGACGACCTGGTCGTCTCCCTCCAGCAGGGCGGCGGCAGCAAGGACACGTGGATTCAGGCGGATTATCCCGTCAAGGAAATTTCCCTCCTCCCTCCGTCCACCGGCCGAACCGAACTCAGCCGCGGCGGCGGCGACCTCACCAGCCGCGTCGCCGACGATCTCTTCTGGCTCGGAAGATACCTCCAGCGCGCCGACGGCGTCGTCCGCCTCGGTCGCTGCATCTTCAATCGTCTCCTCGATCCCAACTTCGCCGACGCCCCCCAGGCGACCGATATCCTCGCCACCCAGCTCCTGGGCCGCGCCGTCCCCAAAAATCTCGATTCCGCGCAGCTCGCCGCCGATCTACTCTCCGCCGCCGACCCCAGCGGACTCCGCTCCTCGATCTACAGCATTCACAATCTCTCCGGCGTCTTGCGCGACCGCATCTCCGTCGACGCCTGGCTCATCCTCCGCGACATCCAGCGCGATCTCCCAACCGCCGCGGCCCGCGCCGAAACCGACGGCTCCGGTGCCGTCCTCGAATCCCTGAACAAACTCGTCATCGGCCTGCTCGCCTTCTACGGAATGGCCTCCGACTCCATGACCCGCGGCCAAGCCTGGCAATTCCTCGACCTCGGCGTCCGCCTCGAACGCGCCACCTCCATGATGTCCCTCATCCGCACGACTCTTGCCCGCCAGTTTCCCCTCGAGCAGTATCTTCTCGATTCCCTTCTCGAAGTTGCCGACAGCTCGCTGACCTATCGCCGAAGATATCTCACCCGTCTCGACGTCACCGCCGTCGTGGATCTTCTCGTCTGCGACGAAACCAATCCGCGATCCGTCGCCTTCGGCGCCGCCGCGATGGAGCGTCATCTCCGCCGGCTCCCCCATCGCGCCGAGCATTCCCGCCCCAGCCCCGATCTTCTCCTCGGCGAAAAATTGCGCGAGCATGGTGCGCCTGGCGGATATTCACGTCGCCAGCCAGGTCACCGCCGGCAAGCGCGACGGCCTCTGGAAATTCGGCGGCGACGTCCTCGACACCCTCCACGCTCTTTCCGACGTGATCACGCAGATTTATTTCAGTCACGCCGCCGTTCCGCGCCGCGTCCCGCCGGTCGAAGGAGCCGCGTCGTGAAATTCACCGTCACGCACAAAACTCAGTACACCTACCTCGAGTCCGTCCCCGCTTCCCACAGCGTCGCCCACCTGCGCCCGCGAAACACCGATTTGCAAACCTGCATTCAAAGCGAACTGACGATTCACCCCAAGCCCGCCCAGCGCCGCGACCGCGTCGATTTCTTCGGGAACAATGTCACCTGGTTCACCGTCGACGAACTGCATCGCAAGCTGAGCATCGAGGCCGTCAGCCAGGTCGAAACCACCCCCCAGCGCGTCCCCGGCGAAACCGCCGGCCCCGCCTGGGAAGACCTCGGCAAAATCCTCCGCTCGCGCCTCGACCCCGAATCTCTTCTGGCCCGGCAATATGTATTGGAATCCCCGCAGGTCCCCGTCTGCAACCAGTGCGCCGATTACGCCAAACCCTGCTTCCCACCCGGCGCATCGCTCATCAAGGGCGCGATCGAACTCACCCACCAGATATTTCACGATTTTATTTTCGATTCCTACGCGACGACCGTCGGCACACCCGTCCTCGAGGTCCTCGGCCATCGCCGCGGCGTCTGCCAGGACTTCGCCCACCTGGAGATTTCCTGCCTGCGCTCGCTCGGATTGTCGGCAAGATATGTCAGCGGCTACGTCCTCACCCGCCCGCCCCCGGGCCAGGCCCGCCTCGTTGGCGGCGACGCCTCACATGCCTGGGTTTCCGTCTATATCCCCGATTTCGGCTGGCTCGATCTCGACCCCACCAACGGCGTGGCTCCCAACGGTGAGCACATCACCCTCGCCTGGGGCCGCGATTACGACGACCTCACGCCCCTCCGCGGCGTCATGACCGGGAGCCGGCAGCATGCTCTTTATTACTCTGTTGACGTCCAGCCTCTGGAACCCGAACCGAAACGTGCGTGATCAAGCGCTCAAGCATGTGCTTCGGATCGGTTTTGGCGATTTGCACCGCTTGCTCCGGCGCCAAAAATCGCAGGTGTTCCTTTTTTTCCGTGACGTCGCTTTCGCCGCCGTCCTGCCCGATTAAAAGTGGATCAGGCGCGTAAACTCTGAAAACCCGCATCAGCGATGACATCACCACGTCGCAGTGATCCGTCTTGTTCAAATTCCAGACGTCGCGCAGGGATTTCATGAACATGCCGCGAACCGCAAACGCATGCGTCCGATTCGACGCCACGCACCGCACCACGCCGTCGCAGATTTTCGTCGGCTCGCGCAAATGCTGCGCGCCCAGCATCAAGCCGTCCCAATCGTCCGGAACATTGGCCAAAAATTTCGCCGCACGCTCGGCAAAATCCAAAACCGGATACGCGTCGTCCTCGAGCACCAATATATTCTTCAAGCGGTCGTTGAGCGCCGCGTGTAAAACGCCGCAGTGCGACAATTGGCATCCCCACGCGCCTCGTCCCGCCGTCCACGTTTCCGGCGGCGGCGCGGTGAGAAACCCGTCCACCGCCTCGACGCGCGTCGGCCATTTGAACGGCCAATTATTCAATCGCCGGATAAACGCCGCCAATCGCTCGGGCCGGCGATTCAGATTCACGACCACGACGCGATCGAAATAGTCGAAAATTCGGGCGGCCATAAGATTGGCTATCGGCCTTGCCACAATTTGCGGTGCAAATTTTCCCCCAGAATCCCCTCAGAAATGCGAAAAACGCCGCCGAATCGCCTGAGCCGGGACACTCCCACGGTCAACCAAACCTTAACGTATTCAAGTGTTACAATTTCTTTGACAATTGAATTAGGGGCTGGAAGACTAGTCGCTCGTGTCGGGTCGATCCTTGGGCTTTTAATCGGGAGTCTGGTCATGGCCAACGAGTTGTTAGTCGAGGCGTTGATGGGCAATCTCGCATTCTTCAAAAACGTAATGCAGGACATGACGGACGCCGACCTGGTCCAGCGCCCGGTCCCCAGCGCCAATAACGCCCTCTGGCAGATCGGGCATCTGATCGTGGCCGAGACAATGATGGTCAACGGCTGTGCCGGCAAGACAATCATCGAGCTCCCCGCCGGCTTCGCCGAGCGATACGACAAAAAAAACATCGGCGAAAACGACCCCAAAAAACTCGGAACCAAGGCCGAGCTCCTCGATCTGTACACCAAGATTCGCGAAAAGGCGTGCGCCTGGGTCGCGACCCTCACCCCCGCCGACCTGGCCAAGCCCGCGCCGGAGAGGATGAGGTCCATGTGTCCGACGGTGGGGAACATCGTTCTTCTGTTCCCGAGCCACACCGCCATGCACATGGGACAAGTCCAGGTTCTGCGAAGAAAGCTGGGGAAGCCGGTGCTGTTCTAGGCGCAATTGCCCTGGAGAGCGGCACGCATGTCGATTCGACCCGTTAAAAAGCTCGCGCTGGCCAAGCCGACTGTCGAAGGCGCCGGCGTGCGTCTCCGCCGCGCCTTCGGATTTGGCGCGACCGGCGAGTTCGATCCGTTTTTGCTCCTCGACGATTTTCGCAACGATACGCCTGAAGACTATCTGAAAGGGTTCCCCTGGCATCCGCACCGCGGAATCGAGACGATCACTTATGTGCTGGCCGGGACCGTCGAGCACGGCGACAGCATGGGGAACCACGGCGCGATCGCGGCCGGCGAGCTTCAGTGGATGACCGCGGGCCGCGGAATCATCCATCAGGAGATGCCGCGGGGCGACCCGGCGGGCCGAATGCACGGGTTTCAATTATGGGCCAATCTCCCGGCCCGGCTGAAAATGACGGCGCCGCGCTACCAGGAAATAAAAGTCCCCGAAATCCCCGAAGTCACGTCCGACAACGGCACCCGCGCCCGCATCATCTGCGGAAATTTCTGGGGAAAGAAGGGTCCGGTCGACGGAATCGCCGCGGACCCGATTTATCTCGATGTCTCGGTGCCGCCGGGCCAGCGATCGGTTCTCCCCGTCGAGACGACGCGGCACGCCTTCGCAGGCAGCGGCAAATTCTGCAACGCCTCAGGGCCGCTGGCCGTGCCGACGGAATCGGTCGGCTGGTGGGACACCACGCCGCCAACCGAGGCGGATAACCGCGCCTGATTCTCTTCGACAGCGGCGATGAAGTCGCCGTCCAGGCCGGCGATGAAGGGATCCGTTTCCTGCTCGTTTCCGGCAAGCCCCTCCAGGAGCCGGTTGCCTGGTACGGCCCGATCGTGATGAACACCCAGGGCGAACTCCAGCAAGTATTCGAAGAACTCAACGAGGGGACTTTTTTGGCGACGAAGGCGCGAAAATAGCCCCGGGTCGATGCAGAGGTTTGCATCACTTATAATTTCCGCTCAGGTATGAAAACGCGTGAAGAGGACCCCAAGCCTCTTGATTATGCCACGCCCAGGCGTGCGCACCGAAGGGCTAGCGCGCCCCGCGATGGCAACGCTCGTACGCCGCTTCTCCCTTACCTTCCACTGATTTTTGCAATGCTGCAAATACCGTGCACCATGATAATCGGGACTTTGATGCTACTCTTATATGGAGATATGAATCCGACCCCTCGCCTTGGATCCCTGTCCCCAAGAGCCATCGTGTGGATTACGCTTTTGCCGTCGGCCGCCGGGGTTTTACTAGGGCCTGTCTGATGAATCCAAAATCCTGAAATAGCGACGGATCATGGCGAGCTTGGTCATGGCCTGAAAGTTCACCGCCAGTTTCTCGTAACGCGTGCCCAGGCGGCGATTCTCCTTCATCCAATTCACGCAACGCTCCACCACGTTCCGTCGGCGATACGCCTTGCGATCAAAGTTCTCCTGCGGCGGCTGATTCGATTTCGCCGGGATCACCGCTTGGATTCGGTGGCGACGCAGCCATCGCCGCACATTTCCGTAACTGTATCCCTTGTCGCCCGCCAGCCTCCTGGGGCGACGACGGCGGCGACCGATGCGCATCGCGTTCATCACCGGCTCCACGTACCGGCTCTCGTGGCATTGGCCGGCGCTGGCCTCGACGGCGAGCGGAACTCCCTGGCCGTCAGTAACCAGGTGGAGCTTGCTGCCCCACCCGCCTCGGCTGCGGCCCAACGCGTGATCCGCCGGTTCTTCCGGGGCGGTTTTGATTTTCTGGCTCCGGCGGCGGATCGACTGGCTCGCACATTGGTGCCGTCGATGCACCACAGGTCCCAGTCGATTCGTCCTTGCTTGTCCAACCTCATCTGCAGCCGCTGGAGGATTCGATCAATCGTTCCGTCCTTTCTCCAGCGGTTGAAGCGGTCGTAGACGCTTTGCCATCTGCCGTAACGTTCGGGCATCTCGCGCCATTGAGCGCCCGAGTGCAGAATCCAGAACATGCCGTTGAGCGTGGTGCGGTGGTCGTTCCACTGCCCGCCGCGCTTGCCGTTGCCGGGCAGCAGATCGCCGATCAACTCGTACTGCTCATCCGTGAGCTCATAACGTCGCATCCGTGACACCTCGTCTGAAAACCGCTATTTATAACCAAAAGCGATTCATCAGACAGGCCCTAGGTGCATGTGTGATGGTCTTTTTTAGGCCGACCAATATTGTGGACAAAGTCTTTGCGGTGGTTGGGATGGTCGGTTGTGCCGGTGCCGTAATCGTCATCGGGTTGATGGCCTGATGCTGACCGCGACGAACCACGAAGCTAAGGCGACACGAACCAACGCCCTTCGCGGGCGTTCATTCTTGGCAACTTGTCTTATCCTAACTGTTCAAAAATCGGAAGTCTTTATAATCGCTCGCGGCGGCGGGGCGAGTAACAATTAAGGTGGGAGGCCGCGATGCGTCTGATCGGAATTTTGGGCGGATTTGTCTCGGGGTTTCTAAAGGTCGTCCTGTTGAGCGTGGCGGTGATCGCCGTGCTGCTTTGGTTCTTTCGGTAGGTCAGTTGATTCGAGCCGGCAACCCAATTTATGCAAACAGCTGCAATCCCCAGTCACTTCAAAAGTGTCAAGTTTTGTCCAACCCGGATTCCATTCCCGAATAAAATCGCCACCCCATCGGCTCGCGTTATTTAGTGGCTGTGCTTCGGCCGCCGACCCCGGCGAAGTCCCAGCAATCGCGTCGCCGCGTACATCGCAAAGATGATGCTCGTGATGAAAAAACTCACCGGATAAGGAAAATAAAACGCCAGGATAAGCCCGGTCCACGTCGCGAAAAGTGCGATGACGATCGATATGGCGATGCCCCTGCGCCGGCGTGCTCGCGAGGCGCTCCGCGATGGCGGCGGGGGTGACCATCAAAGCGAAAATCAGAAGCACGCCTACGATCTGGACCGCAATCGATGTGGCGACGGCGATGATGAGCATGAAGACGATGCCGATCGTGAAAACGGACAGGCCCTTCGCCTCGGCGACGTCTTCATCCAAAGAAGAGAAAAGAAGGGGGCGGTAAATGCAGGCGATGGCGATCAGGATCACAATTCCGGCCACAAGGGTGATGACCACGCTGCTCTGGCTGATGCCGAGAATCTCGCCGAAGAGGAGCGAATAAGCTTCGGTTGCGTAGCCCTTGTAGAGGCTGATGAATAACACACCCAGGCCGAGCATGAAGGAAAGAACCGTGCCAACCTGAACGTCGCGGCCCTCGGCTTTTTTTCCAAGAGCGCCCATCAATATCCCCCCGCCCATCGTGAACGCGAGAAGTCCGACGATCGGATTCAATCGCAAAAGCACTGCTCCCGCGGCTCCGGCGAAGCCGGCGTGAGAAAGCGCATGGGCGGCAAACGACGATCGCCTCACCACGACGAAATAGCCGACCACGCCCGCCACGATCGAGACGATGGTGCCCGCCTCCAGCGCGTGACGCATGAAATCGTACTGCCAGATTATTTCAAACTGGTTTATCACGAAAAGCTATTCAGTGTGGTCGTGGTGGTGATGATGCGGCGGGGCTTCCTCGGACCCGATCACGGCCAGACGCCCCTGCGAATCGCGAAGCACCTCGATCGGCGCGCCGTACAGTTGCGTCAGCGATTCCGAGGTCATCACATCGCGCGGAGCCCCGACGGCGACATTTCCATTGGCCAGATAAATCACCGAATCCAACGCCGATAGAAGCGGGTTAATATTATGAGCGATCAGCAGAACCGTGGCGTTGCGCGACTCGGCGACATCGTGAATAAGTCTCACCATCCTGGTCTCGTGCCGGATATCCAGATTCGAAAGAGGTTCGTCAAGAAGCAGGAGTTCCGGATCGCTGACCAGCGCTTCGGCTAGAAACACGCGTTGTAACTCTCCTCCGGAAAGAGTGCCGAGCGGCGCGTACGCCAGATCCTCCGCGCCCACCGAGCGCAAAGCCTCCATGGCCCGGCGCTTCTCGTCTCTTTTTGCCGCCGGCAGACTGATGCCGAATCGGTTTCCCGAAATGCCCAGCCGCACTAGCTCGATCGATTGGATGCGCAAATCCCTGTCGATGGTATGCCTTTGCGGCACATAGCCGATTCTCGGATTCCCGCGCCTCGGTTTTTCGCCGAACAGTTCGATCGCGCCTTCGGTCGGGGTCATCAAACCCAGAAGTAGCCGGAACAAAGTCGTCTTGCCCGCGCCGTTGGGTCCGAGGATGGCGACGAATTCCCCCTTCGAGACCGAGAAATTCGCGGTATGCCAGACCGGCGCCCCGGAATAACCCGCGGAGAGATTTCGCGCACGGACGATTTCTTGCACGTCATTTCCCGAGGGCATTGGCGTTCAGGGCATTTTGCAGAATGAGAAGCTGGGCGTTCATCCATTCCTGGAACGTCGCGTCCGGGGGCTGGATGGTTTCGGTAACGCCAATCACGGGAATGTTCGCGTCGGCGGCAAGTTTTTTTACGTTGTCGGTCAGCGGCGTCACCGTCTGTTCATTGTAAACCAGAACCTGCGGCTGGTGGCTATTAATCTGCTTCTCAAATTCCACGACGCTGCTCACGGGCGGGTCGTTCCCTTCCGCGACCGCATCGATAAATTCCGGAGGAGAGATCAGGTTCAGCCCCGCGGCATCCGCAAGGTAGACGAAAATGCTCTCGGTGGACGCGACTTTCGTCCCGCCGAATGTGCGTTTGATATTTGCGATGCGGTTTTGGTATTCGGCAAGCGAAGACTGGAGTGCTTTATATTGAGCCTGAAAATACGCGGTGTCGTTCGGATCGATGGAAATTAGATCGTTCTCCATCTGCGCGATGACTTGATTGACGTAATCCGGGCTGTACCAGAAGTGGGGATTATCGCCTTCTTTTTTGCCCAGAAGTTTCGCCACGACGAGAACTTTTCTGTTGGGATTGGGACCCGCGGAGAGAAGGGAGTCGCCCCAGCTATCGTATCCCGCGCCGTTCAATATGACGTAATTGGCGGTGGCGAAGAGCCTGGCATCGCCGGCGTTGCTTTCGTATTCATGCGGGTCGGCGTTGGGATCGGAGACGATGGAAGTGACCGACACTTTGTCGCCGCCAAGCTGCGAAACCAGGGAACCCCAGAAATTTTCCCCGGCAATTACGGTAATCGTCGCAGCGTCCCCGGCCCAGGCAGGGGGCGATTGGCAGAAAACAAAGATCGCGACCATCGCCGGAAGGCAACCGACGGCAACTCGCGCAAAAAATTTTCCATTCATGGCCGGCTCCGCGGCAATTCGATAATCGTCATTCGTCTGATCGTGTCCGCCGTCAGCAAGCATAGGCGGCCAACGCGATAAATGCAATGTAGTTGCATTTATTTATTTGGTTCGGCGCCCCCAAGCAAGCGGCCAATTTCGGGCATTGCTCGCACGTTGCGCGGGGGGTACGCGTCGCCATGTCTGATAAACCGGACTGGCCTAGGACCAAACCCCTAGTGGAAAACGAGCAATCCGTCCGATGCAGCTAAATCAAGAAATAGCCAATGATAAGGATAGCCAATTGAGGAGTTTTTCGTGACTGATCGTAGAAACAAAAGCGAGAATCAAGCGGCCCAGGAATCAATCGGCTACACCCAGCAGGCCCCGGCCGGGAAGAAGGGCCTCCGGAAACAGTGGAGCCAGCAATGCGACGACTCCTGGGCGGGGAGCGAAGCCGTGCAACCCCAGGCAAGCGCGCAAATGATTCAGCATTCCGGGGCGGATTGAACCCCGGCCGTAGGGCGATTTGAGTTACCGCGAAGTTCCAGACGAGCGCCGCCTCATCCGCAACTTTGCGGTTTTTTTGCTTCACCAAGACCCACCAAAATCCCACCGAAACGCAACTGTATACCACGAAGCGAAAAAAAGGGGTCGGGAGTCGTTTATCGAAAACGACTCCCGACCCTTTATTTTTTTTATTTTTTCCACGCCTTTTTCCCGGCCTTATGATCGAAGTTGCGCGGGCGGCTTCAGCCTTGCACTGGCACGGGTTATGAACTAAACCGAGAAGCATGACTGTTCTGAATTACATCGCCTGCTTCTTCGCCGGGCTATTTGTATGTAATTCCATTCCGCACCTGTCAGCGGGATTGCGCGGTGAACCATTTCCCAGCCCATTTTCAAAGCCCCCGGGCGTCGGGCCTTCGCGGGCGGTGGTGAATTTTCTCTGGGGGTCGGGGAATCTCGGCGTGGGGATTGTTCTGGCTCGCCTCGGGTCGTTTGAGTTGGGGTGGAATTTACCAACCGCGATATTCGTCGCGGCGTTTCTTTTGATGGGCCTGATGATGTCCAGGCATTTCGAAAAGGTCAGGCCCGGGTTAAGCGAGAAAAAGCACGGGGAGTAGAATCCAGCGGCACGGCTCGTTCGTCGAACTCTGTTTAAGCTCATTTATACGCTACAGACCAGCGTTGACTCGTGTCCGGCCAGTAGCCAACGGATAACCTTTTTATTTGCGTCCGGTCGGCAAAGGCTTTGTACATTGAACGGTGGTGAGAGCGAGCTCCTTCAAGCTGATCGTCGTCCTGGGGCTGCTCGCGGCAGGGCGTGCCCCCGCGCAAATGCCCCCCGCGACGCAACCCGCCGAGGGTTTTGGGCCCCCTAGGTATCAACAGGCGGTCTTGCCCCCGGTCCCGCTGGACGGCTTCACCTTCACTCATCCGATGACCGTGATTAATCAGGCCGAACTGGCCGAAGTGAAGAGGCGCATCGCCGCGCATATCGAGCCGCAAGCTAGCGCCTTCGCCAAGCTCCTCCACGACGCCGATGCGGCCCAGAATTTCCAGCCCGATCCTCCCGACACGATGGACGTCGTAGGCGGCTACGAGCCGCACTCGAACGAGGACACCGTGATCCGTCCGTGGTTCTGGCGGAACTGCCATGCGGCTTATGCCAGCGCTTTGGCGTACGCCTACACCGGCGACCGAAAATACGCCGACGAGGCAGGGCTGGTATTGAACGCCTGGGCCGCCAAGGGGACAACATTTGTCGGCCACGACAGGGGATTGCAACTGGGCTCGTGGTTTTCACCCATGCTTTACGCCGCGGATTTGCTGCATGGGTACGACGGCTGGAAAGAACCGGATCGAATTCGCTTCAATTCCTGGTGGCGAACCAACTGCCTGCCCTACACCATTGAGAAGATGCACCAGCGCAAGAATAATTTTAAGGACGCCGGCCTGCTCGGCGTGATGTCGGCGTCGGTGGTCCTCGAAGACAAATCCCTGATGTCCGATGCGCTGGCGGAATTGCAAAGCTACTTTGAGCCGCGCGATGACCAAATCGTCAAGTCGCAAGGCGATTGGAAGATCCAGCAGGACGAGCGGGGCGTTTTTCTTCCCGCGGAAGTGACGCGTAACGGCGGCGCCAGCGGGATCACCTATACAGCATATGCGATGACAACAATGGTCGAGGCTTTGGAAATCGCGCGTTACACGGGCCACGATTACTGGCATCGGCGCACCCCCGAAGGGGCCGATTTGCAGGGGGTCATCGAGTGCTATTTCCGCTGGGACGTGCTTAAGCAGCCCTTTCCCTGGAACGCGAATCCACTGCATTTCCAGACGCGGAAGAACACGTTTGAAATTGCCAACAATCATTTCCACTTGATGCCGGAAATAATTGACTGGCTAAAGCAAAACCGGCCGGTAAACGGCGCAGGGGGATGAATACGTTACGCTCAACAAAGGGGACATCGCGCCCTAGCCGCGGAGATTGCTTCAAGTAAACGGATAACCACCCGCCGGTTTTTATTTTTGCGTCCGTCTGCCGACGGCTTCGTACATTGACTGCTGGTGAGATTCAGTTTCTTCAAGCTGCTTGTCGTCCTGGGGCTGCTCGCAGGAGGGTGTGCAACCGCGCAGATCCCCCCGGCGACGCCCCCGGCGACACAGCCCGCGACACAGCCCGCCGACGGGTTTGGGCCGGCCAAGTATCAGGAAGCAGTCCTGCCGCCCGTGCCGCTGGAGGGGTTCACTTTCACTCACCCAATGACCGTGATCAATCAGGCCGAACTGGCGGAAGTGAAGAGGCGCATCGCGGCGCATATCGAGCCGCAGGCCAGCGCCTTCGCCAAGCTCCTCCACGATGCCGATGCGGCCCAGAGTTTTCAGCCCGATCCCCCCGACACGATGAACCTCATGGGCGCTCATGTGCCCAACTCGAACGAGGACACGGTGATTCGTCCCTGGTTGTGGCGGAATTGCCATGCGGCGTACGCGAGCGCACTGGCGTACGCCTATACGGGCCAGCGGCAATATGCCGACAAGACCATCGAGATTCTCAACGCCTGGGCCGCGAAGAAAACGAAATTTGTCGGGCCGGCCAGGGGATTGCAACTCGGCTCATGGTTTACCCCGATGCTCTATGCGGCCGATTTGCTCCACGATTACGACGGCTGGAAACAACCGGATCGAATTCGCTTCAATTCCTGGTGGCGAAACAACTGCCTGCCATACCCCATCGAGAAGATGCACGAACGCAAGAATAACTTTAAGGACGCAAGCATGCTGGGAGTGATGTCGGCATCGGTGGTGCTCGAAGACAAATCCCTGATGTCCGATGCCCTGGCCGAACTGCAGAGCTACTTCGAGGCGCGCGATGACCAAATCATCAAAGCGAACGGCGATTGGAAAATCCAGCAGGACCAGCGGGGCGTTTTCCTTCCGGCGGAAGTGACCCGAAACGCAGGATCGAGCGGGATTACCTACGAGGGTTATGTCCTGACCACGATGGTCGAGTCGCTGGAAATCGCGCGCTACACGGGGCACGAT
This sequence comes from uncultured Phycisphaerales bacterium, assembly GCA_963844715.1. GTDB lineage: Bacteria > Planctomycetota > Phycisphaerae > Tepidisphaerales > Tepidisphaeraceae > UBA1161. The sequence goes on from CAWJPJ010000008.1 coordinate 767,503, forward strand.
TACTGGCATCGCCGGACGCCGGATGGCGCCGATCTGCAGGGTCTGATCGAATGGTATTTCCGCTGGGACGTAATGAAGCAGCCGTTCCCCTGGAACGCGAATCCACTGCATTTTGAGACGCGGAAAAACCCGTTCGAGATTGCCAACAATCATTTCCACCTGATGCCCGAAATAGTTGACTGGCTGAAGCAGAATCGCCCGGTGAACGGCGCAGGGGGATGAATACGCCACGCTGAACAAAGGGGACATGCCGCCTTAGCCGCAGAGATTGCTCAAAGTAAACGGATAACCATCCGCCGGCTTTTTTAATTTGCGCGTCCGTTTGCCAACGGCTTTGTACATTGACTGTCGGTGAGATTGAGCTTCTTGAAGCTGATGGTCGTCCTGGGGGTGTTCGCAGGAGGGTGTGCGACCGCGCAGATCCCCCCGGCGACGCCCCCGGCGACACAGCCCGCCGCACAACCCGCCAAGGGTTTTGGCCCGGCGAAGTATCAAGAGGCGGTCCTGCCCCCGGTCCCGCTGGACGGATTCAGTTTCACTCATCCAATGACCGTGATCAATCAGGCCGAACTGGCCGAAGTGAAGCGGCGCATCGCCGCGCAAATCGAACCGCAAGCCAGCGCCTTCGCCAAGCTCCTGCATGACGCCGATGCGGCCCAGAGTTTTCAGCCCGATCCTCCCGACACGATGCACTTCATGAGCGCCTACGTGCCCAACTCGAACGAGGACACGGTGATTCGCCCCTGGTTGTGGCGCAATTGCCACGCGGCTTACGCGAGCGCATTGGCGTACTCATACACCGGCCGGCGCCAATATGCCGACAAGGCCGTCGAGGTTCTCAACGCCTGGGCCGCGAAGGATACGAAATTCGTCGGGTTGGCCAGGGGATTGCAACTCGGCTCCTGGTTTTCCCCCATGCTTTACGCCGCGGATTTGCTCCACGACTACGACGGCTGGAAAAAACCGGATCGAATTCGCTTCAATTCCTGGTGGCGAACCAACTGCCTGCCCTACACCATCGAGAAGATGCACGAGCACGAGAACAATTGGAAGGATGCCGGCGTGCTGGGCGTGATGTCCGCATCCGTCGTCCTCGAAGACAAATCCCTGATGTCCGATGCGCTGGCCGAATTGCAAAGCTACTTCGAGGCGCACGATGACCAATTCGTCAAAGCGAATGGCGATTGGAAAATCCGGCAGGACGAGCGGGGCGTTTTCCTTCCCGCCGAGGTAACCCGAAACGGCGGCGCCAGCGGGATCACTTACACGGGCTATGCCCTGACGACAATGGTGCAGGCTCTGGAAATCGCGCACTACACCGGGCACGATTACTGGCATCGACGGACGCCGCAAGGGGCCGATCTACAAGGGGTCATCGAATGGTATTTCCGCTGGGACGTGATGAAGCAGCCCTTCCCCTGGAACGCCGATCCACTCCATTTTGAAACGCGAAAAAACCCGTTCGAGATCGCCAACAATCATTTCCGCTTGATGCCGGAAATAGTTGACTGGCTGAAGCAGAATCGCCCGGTGAACGGCGAGCAGGGGGATGAATACGCCACGCTCAACAAGGGAGACATGGCTCCCTCGGCCATGCCCTAAATAGCAGACCGCGATTCAGCGACACCCTCACTCCCCGGTTTAGCCGCCCCGCTTGCGGGGCGTGTCCTTCGATGTGCCGCAATCATGGTTCCCCATTTAGCTGCGCGGCCGTGCTTCAATGGCGTATTGAAGCAGTTCGTTGCTGCTTTTCAGGTTCAGCTTTTGCTTGATGTGTTCCTTGTGGGCCTCGACGGTTTTTGTGCTGAGGAATAATTTTTCCGCGATGGCCCGCACGCTCTGGCCTTCCCCGATGAGCCGGAAGATTTCCAGTTCCCGGTCGGTGAGCCGATCGAGCGGGGCCAATTCAGAATCCGATTTCGGCCCGGAAAAACTGCGCAGCAGCTTGGCGGACATTTTTGGGGAGAGATAAACCGCGCCGCGCAAAACCGTCCGAATTGCCGCGATCACGATTTCCTGGGGTTCCTGCTTCATCACATACCCACGAGCGTCCGCCTTGAGGGCCCGCTCGGCGTAAAGCCCTTCATCGTGCATCGAGACGACCAGGATCGGCAGCGTGCTGAACCGATCCCGAATTTGCTTGCAAAGTTCCAGCCCGTCCCCGCCCCGGAGGGTGAGATCGACCAGCACGACGTCGGGCTTGGCGTTGGGCAATAGCCGCATGGCTTCGACGTTCGAATCGGCTTCGCCGCCCACGACAAGGTCGGTTTGATCGTTGATCAGCCGCGCCAGCCCCTGGCGGAGCACCGGATGATCATCGATGACGAAGACCTTTTTGCGTCCGTCTGGTTTTGGCTGAGTCTTTGCCATTGTCGTTCGCCGTGGGTGTGAGTTCGGCCCGTGACGGAGTCGGGGATGATGGGCCACTCCGCATTTGGCGTTGACAAGAACGCGCGGGGGCATTCTGCTCTTGCCCTAGCCGATGCCTTTGTTTCAATATTTTCGCCATCGACCTAAGCCGACCATCGCGCCGAAGACTCCGACCGCCGTTGCCTCGGCGAAGCTCGACGCCATGGCCGAGGACGAAGACCGCCTGCCGCGACGGCCCGGGCAGTGGCTGGTTCAGATGACTCTTGCCGCGATGGTGGGCGCGATCACCGGGGTCGTGGGCGCGGCGTTCCGCCTTACCTTGAGCGAATTGGATTTTTTGCGCGGACAGATGATCGTTTGGGCGCATCACCATGGCATCGCTCAAATCAATTGGATCATGCCGGTAGTGCTTTGCGCGATCGGGGCGGGACTCGCGTGTTATTTGACCCAAAGACTGGCCCCGCAGGGGGCCGGGAGCGGAATTCCGCGCGTCGAGGCGGTGTTGCGGAATCATCTTCATCCAGCGGCGGCTTGGATATTGCCGGTCAAATTCGTCGGCGGCGCCCTCGGCATCGGCAGCGGGCTGGCGCTGGGACGCGAAGGCCCGACCGTGCAGATGGGCGGGACCATCGGACGGCTCGTGGGCGACGCGATGAAAAGAATTTTGGCCGAGCCGTGGACCCTCATCGCGGCCGGAGCCGGGGCGGGCCTGGCAGTCGCCTTCAACGCGCCCCTGGCGGCGACGATCTTTGTGACCGAGGAACTGTTGCATCGGTTTTCCGCCCGGGTCTTCACGGCAACACTCGTCTCGTGCATCACCGGCACCGTCGTGTTGCGATTGTGGCTTGGGAACGTCCAGGACTTCGGCGCGCCCAGGCTTGTCGAGCTGCCTTCCGACGTTCTGCCGGGGTATATCGTCCTGGGAGTTTTGGCCGGAATTTTGGGGGTCGCCTACAACGTGTCACTGATGGCGAGCATTCACCTGTCGGATCGCGCCACGCACTGGCCGCGCAGGATTGAAAGGGGCGATCATCGGCGCCGCCACGGGACTCTTGGCGTGGTTTATCCCGAACCTCGTAGGCGGCGGAGAATCGGTCGGGCAGGCGGCGATCTCCTCCACATTTCCCTGGTCAATCCTCGGCGGATATCTCATCGTCCGATTCATCCTGATGATTTTGTCCTACTCCAGCGGAGCGCCCGGCGGAATCTTCGCCCCGTTGCTGGCCTTGGGGGCGCTCTTGGGAAGCGGGTTTTCCGCGGCGCATGCGACCTTCATGCACCACCCCCAGGACCCGGCGCCCTATGCGATCGTCGCCATGGCGGCGTGCTTCACCGCCATCGTGCGATCCCCCCTGACCGGCGTCGTCTTGCTACTCGAGATGACCGGAAGCTGGGGCTTGATTCTCCCAATGATGGCCGCCTCGATCACCGCCTATGCGATTCCCGAACTATTGGGGAACCCGCCGATTTACGATTCGCTCCGCCAGCGCGATGAGGAGATGGAAAAGGCCCACCAGATTGCCGCACCAACTTGATAATCCCGGCATCAGTTGAATTATACGGACCCGAGTTGACATCCGCCCTCCTTCTTCTCCCTCCCCCGGTACTCCGGGGGAGGGTTGGGGGAGGGGGCGGGCGCGCGACTCCGCACGATCCGTATTAGCCCTCCACGACAACCATCCAGGCGACGCCGAACCTGTCCGTGAGCATGCCAAAGTTGGAGGAGAAAAATGTTTTGCCCAGCGGCATGCCGACTTTCCCGCCTTCGCTAAGAGCCGCGAATTTCCTTGCGGCTTCGGCGTCGCTAGGAACATTTAGGGTCAGGGAGACCCCCGAAAAAGTCCCCTTGTTGGTGCACCGCCCGTCGGACATGAGCAGGTTCGTATCCCCGACAAGCAGGCTGGCGTGCATGACCTTCTCGAGAATTTCCTTCGGGAACTGCTGGCCGGAGGGGGGAGACTCCGGGCAATCCTTGAATCGCATGAGCCGCGTGACTTTTGCGCCGAGCGCGGCTTTGTAGAATTCAATCGCCTCGTCGCACCGGCCGTCAAAATTCAGATAAGGTTCGATCTTCATGATGGCTTCTCCTTGAAAAGCGATTTGATTTCCTCACCGGATGATTTTGTCCCCCATGCCGCCATACACAAGCCCCCGCACCATTTCCTTGGTGTAAAACTCGTGCGGGAAACCCAGGTCAATCCGGCTGGCGTCGTCGAGGGTTTTTAACTGGTCGTTGGAAAGATTCAGTTCCAGGCTGGCCAGATTGTCCTGAAGCTGGCTGATTTTCCGGGCCCCCAGAATGGCAATCACCGCGACCGGCCGATACCGCAGCCACGCGAGCGCAACCTGCGCCGGGCTCTTACCGACTTGATCCGCGACAGTTTTCACGGCCGCGACAATCCGAACCGCGCGCGATTCCTCGGGCCGGAATTCCTTCATGCCGTCACCCGACAGGCGCGCGCCATCGGCGGAGCCCTGACCGTGGTATTTGCCCGTGAGCAGCCCGCCGGAAAGGGGCGACCAGGCGGTGACGCCCAGGTTCAGGGCTTTTGCCATGGGGACCAATTCCCGCTCGACGGTTCGCTCGGCCAGTGAGTATTCGATCTGCAGCGCGACAAACGGCGACCACCCGCGAAATTTGGCCAGCGTGTTCGCCTGCGCGATCCACCACGCCGGCGCGTCGGACACGCCCGGATGCAAAATCTTCCCCTGCCGCACCAGATCTTCAAACCCGCGCATAACTTCCTCGACCGGCGTGACCTGGTCCCAGATATGAAGCCAATAGAGATCGATAAAATCCGTCTGAAGGCGCTTCAGGCTGGCCTCCACGGATTGGAACATATTTTTCCGGTGATTCCCGCCCGAGTTGGGGTCTTTCCCAGGCGCGCTGTTGGTGTATTTAGTCGCCAGCACGATCGAGCCGCGATGTCCGCGCATGAATTCGCCCATGAACGATTCGCTGGTGCCATTGGTATAGATATTGGCGGTGTCGATGAAATTCCCCCCGGCGTCGCGAAAGGCGTCGTAAATCTTTCGCGATTCATCTTTGCCCGCGCCCCAACCCCAGTCTTCCCCAAAGGTCATCGTTCCAAGGCAAAGCTCAGAAACTCGCAAGCCGCTGTCGCCGAGAAGACGGTATCGCATGGGAAGCTCCGGTTTGGGTTTTCGATTATTCGCCTGCAAACGCCGAATGGGAAATGGGAAATTTTAAATGTTGCGAAAGATGGCGGACCGCTCTTCTACAGATTCCAGTTGATAATTGCGCACCTTTTAACTCCCTCCCCCGGTACGCCCGGGGGACCTCCTCTGTCCCGTTCCGCTGGTTTCGGCACGAAGGGAGGGGGCGAGGGCGCGGTTCAAACACGTTCCATCCTACTTGGGAAAATCAGCGCCCAGGGTCACGTCTTTCCATGTTTCAAACTCGGCGCGCAGAGCATCCAGCTTCGCGTTGGCCCGCTGATGCGCAATCGCTCCCAGCAGCAGATGCAGCGGCGGATTCTTCCCCGTCACAGCGTCAATAATCGCCTTGGCCGCCCGAACCGGATCGCCCGCCTGCGTCCCGTCGAATTGCTTTTGGTAATCCCGCGACTTACCGGCCGTCGGGTCGTAATCGGCCAGATGCCCGCTCGCCCACCGCAGCGAATCCCCCAGGAAATTCGTGCGGAATGGCCCAGGCTCGACGATGGTCACCCCAATTCCCAACGGCTTCAACTCCTGTGCCAGCGCTTCGGACAATCCCTCCACGGCAAACTTCGTGGCGTTGTAAATGCCCCACCCCGCGCCGCCGACAAGCCCGCCGATGGATGAGAGATTCACGATATGCCCGCTTTTCTGCCCCCGCATCCGCGGCAACACCGCCCGGGTGACGCGAATCAAACCGAAAACATTCGTCTCAAAGGTATCCTTGATCTCGCCGTCGCCCGCTTCTTCCACCGCCCCCAGAAGCCCATGCCCCGCGTTGTTGATAAGCACGTCGATTCGCCCGAACTTTTGGATGGTGGCGGCAACCGCCGATTCGATCTGCCCAGCGTCGGCCAGATCCATCGGCGTCGCATACAGCCGATCCCTCGCGTTCGGGAACGCGCTCCGCACTTTTTCCGGCGACCGCGACGTGGCGACAACATTGTCCCCGCGATTCAAAGCCGCCTGCACAAGATCGCGCCCAAAGCCCTGGGAGGTTCCCGTGATAAGCCAGGTACGTTGCGGGTTTTCTGCGGGCATGGATTTATCTCCGGTGGTCGAAGGAGAGTATTTTATAGGCTTGTCGAGAAATCTGGCACTGCAATTTGGGCGGGCTTATGAAAACAATTCCGTCTGCAATTCCTGGCGCGTCTTTCCAATGTGAGCGGCGACTTTTTCGAGAATTCCGCCGATGGTGCCAATGCGCAGCGATTTGTGCCGGGGTATTGTGATGTGGTGCTCGCCGTTGAGTTGAGTCGTCACCCTGATATGGGATCCCTTTTGCCGCGTGATCTGGTATCCGAATTTGGACAATGCTTTGACAAGATCATCGCCGGAGAGATCCCGAGGCAATTTCATACCGTGAGGACCTCGTCGCGAACGAAGTGAAGCCGCACCAGTCGCGGCAGTTCGTCTTCAAAATGGCACTCGACCGCCTCCCGTACGTTGGCCCGGAGTTCCTCCAGCGAATCCGCCTCGGTAACGATATCGGCTCCAACGCCACGAGCGACAAATCCCCCTTCGGGCGCTTCCTCGACCACAAAAAGGACTTCTGTGCTAACTGCCATGCATCACTCCTTTACAGCCGCAACAACGCTATCCCCAATCAGGTCGATGCGTCAAGCTTTCTCAAAGGAATGCCCTATTTCCTAGGTTTTTTGGCAGGCTCCGTTTTTTCATCATCATCAAACAGCATGCGCAGCGGCGGCGTATCCAGATCGTCATATTGCCCTCGCCGGACCGAGAGAATGAAAGCCGCGACCCCCACCCCGGCCATGACGATCGCCAGCGGCAATACAATATATAATATGCTCATTTGGCCCCCCGGACGCGTTGGGGACGGCTCGGGGGCGCCGCCTGACTGGAAGGAAACCAACCGGACGGTGCCAGCCAGCCTTTCATGATGCAGGCGGACGAGACCCGACGGTCTCCGAGTGCCGCGGTTCCTCCACTCGCATCTTGAACGATCCCGTGATCAATCGCGCCTCCCGGCTGTGCGCGAAATACTGGTAAATCCACCCGATCATGACCGAGACCCGGTTGCGAAACCCGATCAACGTCGCCACGTGAATAAGCGACCAGAGCAGCCAGGCGAAAACCCCGCCAAACTTCCACCCGCGAATGTCCGCCACCGCGCGGTGCGTTCCGATGGTGGCAAGAATTCCCTTGTCGACATAGTGAAACGGTTTCCGGGTCGGGAGCGCGTCGGGCGGAGCAGCCGCTTCGCGCGCGATGATTTCCGCGACGTATCGCCCCATCTGAATCGCGGCCGGAGCGAGCCCCGGCACCGGCTTTTGCGTTCCAGAGTCTTTCACGGACGCGGCGTCCCCGAGTACAAAAACATTGCGATGCCCCGGAACGGATAAATCCGGCTCGACAATGACCCGCCCGCCACGGTCGGTGGGAACGCCCATCGTCTTGAGCATTTTCGGCGCCGTGACCCCCGCGGCCCAGATGACGGTTCTTGCCGCAACATGCTCGTCCCCGATCGAGACGCCGTTTTCGTCGACGTTGGTCACCCGGGCGTTGAGCCGCACTTCCACGCCGATCGATTCCAGGTCACTCTTCGCCCGATCGCTCAGGTCCGGATCGAACTGATCGAGCAGCCGTTTCCCGCCTTCGAGAAGAATGATGCGGCTGGTCCCCGTGTCGATGTGGCGGAAATCCTTTTGAATAACGTTGACCGCGATCTCCCGAAGAGCGCCCGCCATTTCCACGCCCGTCGGCCCGCCTCCAACGATGACGAAAGTCAGCTTTGCGCACTGCGCGGCATCGTCGCGCTCAAGTTCCGCCTCCTCGAACGCCAGCAATATTCGCCGGCGAATCCCCGTCGCGTCGTCAAGATCCTTCAGCCCCGGGGCGAGGGGTCCCCATTCGGCATCTTTCCCGTAATAGGAATAGGTCGCGCCGACGCAGACGGCGAGATAGTCGAACTCAACGCACGTTTCCTCGCCGCAAACCTGGCTTTTTTCCAGATCGATGCGATCGACCAGTCCCAGGGCGACCTGGACGTTGGATTTGGACCCGAATATGGCCCGGATCGGATACGCGACATCCGCCGGCGAAAGCGCGGCGGTGGCAACCTGATAAAGCAGCGGCTGAAATAGGTGATAGTTATGCTTGTCGATCAGCGTCACATCAACCGGCGCGTGACGAAGGTGCTTGGCCAGATTCAAACCGGCAAAGCCCGCGCCGAGTATCACCACCCGCTTGTTTGCGGCCATAGCGAGTAGTTTAGGCGCCCAAGACCGCCAAGTCAGCGCGGACTTTTTTGCCGGCGGGCGAGCCGCTGCGTCTTGCGGGTCATAAGCAGATTCGCGGAGATCAGCAGAATCGCAAAACTGCCCGGTTCGGGGACGGAGACGATGTTGTAATCCGCCACTACGGGGAGATGGTCGGATGCGCCCTGGAGGGCCTCGAGAATCGTGGACCGCTGGGAAGCGGTGAGGTCGGGGAAGACGCCGGGGTTATCCGTCGGGTAGTTCGTCACGTTCTGCTCGTACAGCGACGTGCTTCCCCCGTTGCCGAAGACCGTGTACGACCCGGTGTCATATTGGAGACCGGCGGAGCCCGATCCGGCCTCAGCGGCTGCGGAAACAAACTGAATATCGTCGCGATATTCGACGTCGGTCGCCGATTCACTCAGCAGCGGCATGATAGCCTTGGCGGCCGTGGAGCTGGTGTCGGTCCAGGATTCACCGGGATCGCCAATATCGTGAAATTGGCCGATCATCGTTTGATAGGTCTGTTCGGAGCTGCCATTGGTGATGTTGAAGTCGCCGAGGGAAACAATATGGGCACTGGAACCGAGAGACTGCGCATTCTGAGTCAGCGTGACGGCTTCGTCGTTTCGGCGGGTCGCGTCGTCCGAGTCAGTGCCGGATTTCATGTGGCTGACGTCAAGATAAAACCGGTCGCTGGTCGGCATGCCGATCGGTTGAAGCAGATATTGCATCGGCGCGCGGGGCGCCGCTGTCCGATGCCGTGCCGAGGGGTGTGGCGCTGATGACCTGGATGGTTTTGGTGTCGTAGATCAAACCGTTGGGGCCGCCACCGTCGCCGCCGGTGGTCGGGTCGCTCGTGGGATCAAAGGCGTAGGTGCCCGAGCCGTAGAAGGCGTTTAGGCTATTGACCATCGAAGTGGGCGTTGGAGCGCCGGAATATCCAGACGAATTGTAAAGCTCCTCCAGCCCCAACACATCGAATGGCTGGGCATTGGATGTCCCGTTATCGTTGAGATGCTCCTCCCCAATTCCCTGCAGCACCGTTTCAATATCCGACGCCTGTGAAGGGGATTCTCCCTCGTAAGACGTGGTGTCCGCGTTGACGTTCCAGGTGACAATTCGAATCGTGTCGGCCGGCGCCGATGAACTAAAACTGAAGCACGCCCCCCACATCGCCAAGGCAACGACGCAATGCCGGCAATATTTAAGATTAACCATCGTTCCCTGTCTGACCTGGCGGAGATTAGACAATCCGCGCGCCCCTGCGAACATGGGCGTTCGAAGCGCCTCATGTTCGCAGAAGGCGGCGGTGGTTGAGATACTCCAGATTAAGCGATGCGGCGCCGCCGGGTCAGCAGACCCAGAGCGCCGATTCCGAGCACGGCCAAGGAAGTCGGTTCCGGAACCGGAGCCACGACAATCGAGAACGTTTCCGGATTAGCGATCGCGCCGGTATACGCCGGGGACGTGGAATTCGGGTCCAGGTCGTACAGGCTGTTGAACGTCGTGGTGAGATCCGCGCTCTTGGTGGCCGGATAGTTTTCAGCGCCCAGCACGAAGGTATTGCTCACGTTCGTCGTGATCGTGATGCTGCCAATCTGGATATCGCCGCTGGCGTTGGGAAGCGGCCCACTTGAGGCGGCTTCGCCCACGGCGTTGGCGATGCCCTGAAACGTCGAACTGTCCTTGCCCGACGGATTGGCGAAACCGCCGCCGGCGGCGAAGTTATCGCCGTTGCTGGTGATACTTCCGGCACTGCCGGTGAGCGTTCCGGCGGCAGTGTTGCTCGTCTGGGTCACGGAGAAGGCGGCCGTAAACATGCCGTCGTCCGACGTGATCAGCGAACTGCTGCCGTTGCTGAGCTGCTCATACAGATAAATGGGGATGGTGATCGGCACCCCGGCCGTGGCGTTGTACGACGTGACGGCGGTACCGCCGGTATACGTCGTATATTTGTAGGTGATGGCCGCTTTAGCGCTTCCCGCGGCCGCCAAAGCCGCGGCCGCCGCTGCGGTCATCATTGCTGATCTGAGGCTCTTCATTCTGTCCTCCTGAACGGAAACCTAGTGGTAAGGAAAGACCTCGCCGCCACAAAGCGGCGAGGCCAAGTGGCTTTAGTAGACGTAACTTACCGCGAAATCCTTGTTGAAATCACGTAGCGAGATGGCGTTGATCGTGCCCGTCCCGTTGTAGTCGAGAGCGGCGTTGTAATTCGAGTCGCCCACCGACGACGCATAATCCCTATCGAACGTACGCAAATCGCCCGCGTTCACCGTGCCGACGCCGGTGAGATCGCCGAACAACACGTGGAAGTAGGGCGAAGTTCCCGATTCGGTCTCGTTCGAGGCGAAGATCGCCGGGGTCGACGATCCGCCGTCGAATTCGACCGTGGTCGACGTATCGGTAATGGCGGAACCGTTCAACTTCAACTGGTAGATACCGTTGACGAAGAACCCGTTATCGTTACTGCCGGTGCGATCGAGGGCACCGCCCGGAGTGACGGACAGGCTTAGGGTTCGGGCATCAGTGGACTGCACCGCTGTTACATCGGCGGTGACGTTGACGGGCGAGGCGCCGGTATTGATGGTTCCGTCCGCATTTAGGACTTCCTGATAAAGCGTCCAGGACCCGGCGTTGAGATCAACCGGAGCATCAAAGGTGACGCCGATGGAACCAATCGTGGACCGCTGCACCGCGCCGGTACCGACAACCGTGCTAAGCACGGTCGGCGCCGTCGGGGTCGCCTCGGTGACGCCGATGGAAAGTTCCGGAACTGCAAGCACGCCGTCAATCGTGTCGGGACTCGATGCGTTATCCACCCAGTGGGTGAAGACGGTCGAATTGCCTGGCGCCACAACGAGGCGGAACTTGTCCCCGTTGTTGAGGTCCGCGATCAGGGCGTCTTCACCAAGCTGGTTGTAATTCGCCAAAGCCAGCGAAGTGAAGCCCGTGAGCGACGAGGCCGCATTCCAGTTGACGTTACCCAGCAGATAGGCGGTTCCGAACTGCGTGCCGAAACCGTTGGGTTCCTGAGTGGTGTCGAAGAAGTGGGGATTGGCGGCTTGCGGCGAGACGGGGTCGATGTTCGACGACGAGTCGGACACAAGGTAAACATTCAGCGGGCCGCTGGCGCCCTCCGCCGGGGTGGCGTTGGTCACCTGCAGCGTGAGGTTGTCAATCGCCGTGATGGTGGCCGCCGGCGTGTAATTATTGCCGCCATCCGGGGTGTTGAAATCGAGCGCTCCGTAGCCGGCATAGCCCAGAGACGAGCTGGGTCCGGAGACTTCCAGGGTCGTTCCGGCATACGGACCGTCCGTCTGGATGGTTTCCTGATCGTCGCTGTATTCGGTGAGGGTCTCTTCATTGCTCGGCGTGTCCGCGCTATCGACGATCGTCACCGAAGTCGTTCCGTTGGTCCCAATGGTGGCGGCGACGCCCACTCCGTTCGTGCTCGGCGAAGAAAGCGTGATCGTAAACTCCTTGTCGCCGCCCTGATTGATGACGTCATCGATCGGAACGGTGAAGGTTTCACTGGTCGCGCTGGAGCCGGCGAAGCTGAGCATGCCCGACGTGGCGGTGTAGTTTTCGCCCGCCGTTGCCGAGCCGTCGCTGGTTGCGTAATCGACGGTTGTCGTATCGTTGAGCGTCGCGCCGTCGCTGCCGCTGCGATCAACCCTAATGGTGACCGTCCCGGCGGTTTCGTTGACCGCATACGCGGCCTGATCGAAGGCGAGCGTTTCAACCGGGGATTGGGTGTAAGTTGCTGCCAGGCCGAGGGTCGGCGTATCGGGGCCGGATTCCCCGTCCCAATCCGCCGCAAAACCGGCGCTCCCGGGCGTGACCGCCAGACGGAACGCCGTCCCGGTATTCATGTCGCTGACGATGTCGCTGGCGACGGTCGAATTAATCGACGCCGGCGTGTAGGTATCGAATCCGACCTTGTCATTATTGAAGCTGAAGGTACCCAGAAGGATTGGCGTTCCTTGCCCGTTCAGCCCGCCGACGTCGGCGGTCTCGAAGGTCATGCCGCTGGTCGGCGTGGTGGTCTGTGAATCCTGGAGGTAGTAGACGTTGAAATCGCCGACGTGCCCGGCGTAGTTTCCGGTCGTCGCCGTGTTGTAAATCTGCAGCGATAGGTTGTCTAAAGCGGTGACGTTCTGACCCGTTCCCGCGAATAGGCTCGGCGTGTTCGTCGGATCAAACTCGTAAACCTCGAAGGCCTGATACTCGAATGACCCCGTTCCATTGGTGCCGCCGTTGACGTCACCATAGGTACTGTCGTATGGCCCGTCGGTTTCGATGTTAGTCGCCTCGGAGGCGGCGCCACTAAATGTGCTGGTTGTATTGGCGGAATCGATGATCGTGACGGCCGTGGTGGCGTTGCTCCCAATCGAGGCGGTGTCATCCCCTTGAGTCGGCGTATCCCCGGTCAGGGTGACAGTAAACATCTTGTTTCCGCCTTGCGGGCTGGCATCGAGAATCGGAACCGAAATCTCGGCCTGGGTTTGTCCCGACGCGAATGCGACGGTTCCCGAGGTGGTCCCCGTGTAATTCGTACCGGAAACCGCGTTCTGACCGCCGAGCGTGGTCGCGGTGTAGTCGAGCGTGGTTGCGTCGCCGGTAAAGCCGGTCCGGAGGACGTCGACTTCGACGTTGCCCTCGGTTTCATTCACATTCACGTTCGGGTAGCCGACGTTGTAGGTTTCGGTGACGCCCCCGGCCGGTACTTCGTTCACGTCCATTTCAATTTCGGGGGTCTCGCCGGTCTGGCTGCCGTACCAATCCGCAGCGCCCCCGCTGGCGCCGGTGCCTTCGGAAACGATCGCCAAATCAATGGGAGTGCTATTGTTCGAATGATCGGCGTACTGATTGATATCGTATGCAAGCTGGCTCTCAACCGTCGAAGAAAGACCTGTAAACGTCCAATGCGAATACCCCAGAGCCAAACCCGAGGTGATCGTGAAGGTTCCGATTTCGTACGCGGAGGTCACGCCAAGACTGGCGGCGTCGTTGGTGCCCCAGTTGCTGCCCAGAGCGGCCAAATCGGTGGCCGTTGAACCTTTAATGCGAGTGGCTCCGACCCCGTAGAACAGGTTTGATGAACTGACCGGGTTGGTCGGGCTGCCCGATGGATCGGGCGGCATCAGATAGACCCCGAAGGTTCCCGCCACAGGGCCATATTCCCCGCTGCTGGAGCTGTTATCGAGATACAGGGTGAGACTATTGACGGGGGTCGTGGAATTGACGCCGTAAAGATTATCGCTGGCATCCGGATCGATTGCCGAGATCGGGACGCTGACAAATCCCCAATTTGCATAGTTCGCGTAGTAGGGTCCGACGCCTTTGGCCTGTGGACCGGCGTCAACACCCATGTACGGGGCAAACGAACCGGTGTATTCGATCTGCACGCCCGGCCCCGCGCCGACTGGCGTGGCCGTCAAAAAGAGACGCCGTTCAAGTTGTTCCAGTGTATTGCTCACCGCTCGGGCGCGTTTCGCTGCCGCACTGCGCGGTGTTTTTTTCCTCAGGAAGCCATCCATAGTTTTCTCCTTCCGAGAGTCAGCTAAAGGTGATGTGTCGTTCCTCACAGGAGGAAGAAGTGCCCGCCCGGCAGACATGACCGACCGGAAGCCTCTCTCCCTACCGGGTCGGTACTATAGGCACGCCGCGCCGCGCCAATTTTTCAGATTTGATAAGATTTCATTCGAATCAAGCTACCGCAAAACGTCGACCGCGCCCGTCGCTCATTGCGAGGTTGCACGAAGTCGCTGATCGCAAAACCACTAATGTGGGGGATGCACCGGAGGCGCAATGCGCCTCAAAGAGAGCCGCCAGTTTCGCGAAATACATTCCAAGGTTAGGAAGCGATGAAATTATCTTTAAATGGATCAAATGTGCCGAATGTTTCGTGGCATCTTCATGAAAATGTGGTTACATCATTCCTCAGATGTCGCGCAGGGTGGCGGTGATTGGCCACGTCAGGTCATTGCGACAATTTGTTAACAAGAAATCAACCGAACCATTGGGTTGGAAGGGCAAGGACCCATGATGGTGGACACACCACAATCTTGTATTGGGCGTGATTCGCCCGCGCAAAACGGCGGCGAAGTAAGTTCGATGCGGTTCGCTTCGCAATCCCGCGACCGAGCCGTCTACCGCGAATTGCCGCCGGAGGATTCGATCAAGAGCGTCCGCTTTGGCCGTTTGGAAATGATCGAAGACCAATACAGCGTAAAAACGCAAACGGGGAGCATCTCCCTTACGGCGGCGGAATACCGCGTTTTGTGGAAGCTGGCGCGAAACTTAGGGAGCGTCGTCGGCTATCCCGACCTCGACCGCCCCGACGCGTCCAAACGCCGAGTCAATAATCGCGCAGTCCAGGCGATTGTCGCGTCGCTCCGCCGCAAACTGGGATCGCACGGGTGCGACATTCACACCACGCGCGACCTGGGATATCGCCTCTCACGGTGAGCGCAACTCCGATCACCTCTTCATCGCCACGGCGAGCATGATGCGCCCGAGCCAACGCATCAGATTTAACGCTCCACTAATCGGCGATGGGGTTTGCGTTCTTACTCTGTTCTGCAAGCGGCCGGACGAGCAACGATCGCCGGCCGGCTCGAAGACAGGGAGAGGACAGGTCTGATGCGCACTGTAGGCGAAGTCTCACAAACGCCGACGGGAAAGATAACCTTCACCGCCGCCGCTATAGCTTGTATAGCGCTCGGGCTCTGGTCCATTCGTGGGTTCATACATGGGAGTGACGCGATCGACGCGGCGAACACGCGCATCTTTATCGACGCCGACTCGCTTCAGTCGTTCAAATATACGGTTACCCCCACGACTTCGATTCCCGTGCGCTCGCCGTATTCGGGGAATCTGTCCGGCTATCCCGCCGAGCTGTGCTACTGGACAGCGGATGGCCAAATCAAGGACGACCCGACGCCTGTGTTATTGAATTCTTTTCTGCATCCCGGCTCGCATGATCCGACATTTTGCCCCGACTGCGGTCGCTTGGTCGTCGCCCACAATCCCAAGCCCCGGCCCGGCGATCGTCCACCTCCCACGCGCGCTGAATATTACGCTCAACGAGGCATGACCCCCTAGCGCTCCGCTCACATCTGACCAGCGGATCCGCACTTTATGCAGGGTGAAGATATGAATGGCGCAAAATCGACTCACAAAACCCCCAGCCGGGGATTTACACTCGTCGAACTCCTGGTCGTGATCGGAATTATCGCGATTCTCATTTCAGTTCTGCTTCCATCACTGGCCCGGGCGCGTAAGGCGGCAACGACGGTGCAGTGCATGGCCAACCTTCGGTCGATCGGGCAGGCTTTGCAGAACTATTGCACGCAAAATAATGGGTGGCTGCCGGGGAGCCCTGTTACGACTTCCGCCTACCTGGTAGGCGGTTGGAATGCATACGGTCCGACTCCGTCCACGAAATACAAGAATCTGGCGGACAATAACCCGCTGAAGACCGAGTTGGTGCCAAACATACTGGGATACTACGATTGGGAATCTCCGCTGGCGACGGTAATGGGGTACAACATCGATCAGTATGGCACCGGTCCGGATGTCTTTACCCGGCTTTTGCAGATCAACACCTATGGAGTTTTCATTTGCCCGGCAAATCAGATCACTTATGCCTCCTATCCAAGCTCGGAGATCTATTGGCCCCCAAGTCCCCACATTACGAACGTCAAGTTCCCGGTGCCAAGCGGGCCGATGTACATGCCTTCGTACGTCGCAGCGATGGAATTCCTACAGAGCGGCAACATCGCCCAGGCGAACGGCAGCTATATAGCCAGCGTGGATTGCACGATCCCCTCCGGGTACGTCCCGCGTATCGATAAGGTCGGTGCTTCGGCAAGGAAAATCTTCGTTGCCGACGGCGCTCGCTGGTCGTATGGGAGCGTCCAACCCGACGTGAGTGTTGGCACGGACGGCGATTCATCGGCGGCGTGGGCCGATCCCGGTCCGTGGGACGCCTATGGCCGATCCTGGGACCGCGAAAATGTTCCAGGCGGGATCAATACAAGTTCGGCGGTCAGCTACAGCGGCACGCAGTATGATCCTGCGCGCATGGGCTTGCCGTCACGGGGCGGAAGGATTTTTTCAGAATTCGAACCAATATTTGTTCAACGCCCTCTTCTTCGACGGGCATGTCGAAACGCTGGGGGATCTTGAGGGCGCCAATCCCGATTTTTGGGCTCCAAAGGGATCAGAATTCGTCGCAGGGGCAAATGGAAAGGGGTCTGTTTGGCCGGATGTGTTGAATTTCTTCTGCAATGGCACGTATCCTTATCGTGTAAATGAATAAGAACAATGCGATGAAGGTCGAAAAGTTTTTCAGATTCATTGTTTTGATCGTCGTCCTCGTGACATTCACGGGGCGCAGCGCGCCATCGCTTGGATCGACACCGGCCATCGAATCGTCTCCCTCGTCGCCTGGGCCGATCTGACCCCAACGGCGAAAGCGAACATCTCCCAGATTCTCCAGCAACACCCGCGCTATAAACAGGATTTGCTCAACGGCCTTCCCGACGGAGCCGACCAAGCCGAAACCGATCGCTTCGCCTTCGAAATCGCCTCGACCTGGCCGGACTTGGTCCGCAGCTTTTCCAATCCCATGCACGCGGCGTACAACCACCCGAGCTGGCACTACATCGACATCCCATTCTGCATCGGCGGCGTCACGCCGCATTTTGACCCCGATACCCGCCCCGGCCCGCATAACGTGATCGAGGCTTTGACCAAAAATACCGCCGACCTGCGAAGCCCCGGCGTTTCCGCCAAGGACAAGGCGATCGCCCTCTGCTGGGTCCTGCATCTCTGCGGCGACATTCACCAGCCCCTGCACTGTGCCTCGCTCTTTTCCCCGCAGTTTCCCAATGGCGACCAGGGTGGCAACGCGTTGTACATTCTGCGCGATCCGCCCTATCCCGACACCAAGATGAAGCTGCACCTGCTCTGGGACGAACTTCCCGGGCAATATAAGAACGAGGAAGTCATGGCCGATTTCGCGGCCGGCCTGTCGCCGATCCGCGCTACAGCCGCGACGCCCTGAAAGACGCGATCGCCATCACAGATTTCGCGGCGTGGGCGAATGAAAGCCACGACTTGGCCGTTCGCTACGCCTATCGCAACGGAACGCTTGCGTTTTCCACAAGCCAGCAAGAGTCGTTGGCCACCGGAGAAGATCAGCCGCTCCCGCCCGGACTTCCCCCCGGGTATCTCAAGGATGCCGAGGACGTGGCGATGACCCGCGTGGTTTTGGCCGGGTATCGCATGGCGGACCTGCTCAACTCCATCTTTGACTCAAAATAACCGCCGTGTCCCAGCCCCAGGCATCACCTTTCGTACCGGGTTACCACCATCTCGGCTATTCCCTCAAACGCATGGGCGACCTCGAAGGCGCCGTCAGCAACTATCGCAAGGCTCTGGAACTGAACGCGAACGATCCGCGCATCCTAGCCAATCTCGGCGCCTGCTTCTTGAACAGGGGAGATTGCCCGAGGCCCTGGAAGTTTACGCCAAGGCGGTCGCCCTCACGCCCGACAGCCCCGCGGCCCAGAGCAACTTCGGCGTCATTCTCGCCAAGCTCGGACGCGCAGCCGAATCCCTGGCCGCCTTTCGCAAGGCGGTCAACCTCGAACCGCGCTTCGCCCTGGCCCATCGAAATCTCGGCGACGCCCTGCGCGGAAACGACCAGCTCGACGCCGCGATCGAATCCTACCGCCAGGCCCTGGCGATCAAGCCGGATTATGCGCAGGTTCTATCCAATCTGGCCGGGACGCTTTGCGAATCGGGCCGGGTTTCGGAATCGCTGCCGGTTTTCGCAGAGGCCCTCCGTCATCGTCCCAGCGACGCTGAGACGCACTGGAATTATTCCCTGGCTCTGCTCACCGCCGGCGATTTCGATCGGGCTTGGCCCGAATACGAATGGCGATGGAAATGCCCGGGCTTCCGTTCAGCGCCGAGAAATTTCCCGCGCCCGCAGTGGGATGGCTCGGATTTGGCCGGCCGCACCATCCTTCTCCATGCCGAACAAGGAGCGGGGGACGCGATTCAGTTCATCAGGTACGCGCTTCTCGTCGCCGAACGGGGCAAAAGGGTAGGGGCCACGGTAATCGTCGAAGCGCCCGAGCCGCTGGCTCGACTTTTCAAGGGGCTTGCCGGGATTGACGAGGTCATCGTCACCGGCCGGTCGCGCGCCGAATTCGATCTACACTGCCCGCTGCTTAGTTTGCCCGGTGCGTTTGGGACAACCCTGGCGGACATTCCCGCCAAGGTTCCTTACTTGCGCGCTCCCGAGGACGAGACCAGGAAATGGGCCGGGAAATTGGCCGGGAAATTGGCCGGTGATCGGCAGGGATTGCGGGTGGGGCTGGTGTGGGTGGGAAGCGCGAGTCATACGAACGATCGTCGGCGGTCGATTCCGGCGGAATTTCTTGCGCCACTGGGCCAAGTCGAGCGGGTTGTTTTTTACAGTCTTCAAAAGGAAGCCGGTGGGGCGGAGCCGGGATTGAATCTTATCGATCACACGGCCGAGCTAAACGATTTCGCCGACACGGCCGCGCTCCTGGCGAATCTGGACTTGCTCATCTCGGTCGACACGGCCGCGGCTCATCTCGTCGGCGCGATGGGCAAGAAAGTCTGGACGCTGCTGCCCTACGCAGCCGATTGGCGCGTGGCTCGAGGGGCGAACCGATTCGCCGTGGTATCCAACGATGCGCCTCTATCGCCAACCGGCGCGGGGAGATTGGCAGTCGGTGATAGCGCGGGTCGCCAGCGACCTCCAAGGGGCTTCTCCAAACATTCGTTTGGAGGCCTAAGACCTCGTACGCCTTGCAAGCCCCATCCTCCAAAACCAACGGACTTCGGCGAGCTCAGGTTCAGCCCGGCGATGCAGGCGGGACTAACAGATCACGTTTGGGAGATTGAGGAACCAATCGAACTTCTAATGTAAAATCCGGCCGTGGCCGAGCCTCTCGATTATGCAAACCCAAGCACCGACCAATCGGTTGGTTGCAGACGGAAGGTCGCCGCAACGGGTTTCGTGCTGGGCGGTCTATATCTCATCCTAATGGGATCAATACTGACGGCCTACGCATGGTATTTCTTGCGGCGCAGCGAATCTCCGGGATTTTCCTGGGGTCCTGGTCAGTATGTTTACAGCATGCTCGCGACCTTTGCCATCGGCGGTCCGATCACTATTGGCATCGGGGTTATGCTATTCCTTGCCGGTATCAGAAAATTCAGACCACCGGGCCGTGGCGATAAAACCGCTTAATTCCAAACTGACCCACTAAAAAGTTCAGTCGAATCGCGCAGCCGCGATTCCCTCCCCCGAAAAAAAATAAAAAAATCTCTCCCCTAGCGCAACCTCGTTCCCCTCCTACACCTGCAAACACGCGCCAAATTCCCTCTCACGAATTCCGCCCAAAAACCTTCAGCCCGCGCACCCCATATAGAGGCTCCCACTTTTCTTTCCCCCCTTTATCCAGAAAGGCCCCCATGGAAACCGAACTCGCCACCCCCGACCAGCTCGAGCAGGAAAAGCAGCTCGCCCGTCTTCTTGAGGGTCTTCCCCCTCCCCAGTCCATCGCCATGCAGATCATCCTCAACGGCGGCACCATCACCGCCGCCGCCACCGCTGCCGACGTCAGCCGCAGAACCCTCCACCGCTGGCTCCAGCCCGGCCAGCCCCTCGCCGCCGCCGTCGAATCCTGGAAATCCGACCTCTCCTCATGCGCCCGCACCCGCCTCGTCATGCTCGCCGACCTCGCCACCACCAACGTAGCCAAATCCCTAAAACAAGGCGACGTCAAAACCGCCCTAAAAATCCTCGAAAAACTAGGCATCCTCGCCTCGCCCGCCGTCGGCCCCACCCACAACGAAATCCGCCGCGACGTCGCCCAACCGAGCCGTCATCTCCCTGTAAAATGGTTGAAGTGACGGAGATCTTTGCAGCATTGCCAAATTCGGCCAGAGCATCCCGGCGATTTTCCCATTTTTGACCAGATATTCGTAGAACTGCCCCGGTTGCTGTGGAGGCAAATCTCCTAGTATCCGACTGTTCATAGACTAACCCTTCCCCTCTTTAAATCCGCGAACTCGGCGCTGGTAGAGGTTGAAACGAACCTATGTAACTCGGCCAGCCGACCGTCTTGCGCGGAAATCCAAATAAAATATTAGAGCATTTCCCAAATTAAACTAGCGGCTGGCGGTAACCGCAATGGCGGAAAAATCCCGCGGCATCTTCGGTCGTAACGGCGTCCATTGCCGCGAACACAGCCCGGACCAAGGTGTCGAACGTTCTGGGCTCCGCCGAGCGGATCAGTTGCTTCGCTTTGCTCCACATCATCTCGATCGGATTCAAATCCGGCGAGTAGGGTGGCAGCAACCACAGTTCGCAGCCGGCGGCTTCGATCAGGCGTCGCACTTCTGAATGTTTGTGCGGCTGCAAATTGTCCATCACCACGATGTCCCCGCTTCGCAGGCTGGGCACGAGCGCTTCACGCACCCAGGCGACAAAAACATCGCTGTCCATCGCCCCTTGAACAATCGCGCCGGCGGTCGCGCCGTCGAGCCGAACCGCGGCGATCATGGTGGTCGTGCTCCAGTGTCCGGCCGGGGTCTTGCACAACAACCGTTCGCCGCGGCCGCACCGGCCACGCAATCGGGTGAAGTTCGTCTTGGCCCCGGATTCATCCACAAAAACAAGACGCTCGGGATCGACGTCCTTCAGCCGCCGACGCCACTGCGTCCGCGCGGCGGCGACGTCGGGCCGATCCTGCTCGGACGCGTGGAGAGACTTTTTTTAAAGGAGAGGCCCAGCTTCCTGAGCCAACGGTCGACCGTCGACAGCGACACGTCCAGCGCCAACTTCTCTTTGATCTCGTTGAGCGTGGCATCCGGCCGGGCGGCCACGAACCGACTCAAACGAGTCTTCAACTCGCCGGTCAACTTCCCCTTGCGGCCACGAAGATGAAGCAGCGGTTCGGCCGTCCCCCGTTCACGTTCATCCTGTCGCACGCGGCGGACGGCCGACTCGCATCGGCCGAAGATCGCGGAAATCTCCTTCGTGCCTTTGCCGGCACGATACGCCGACATGATCCATCGACGGGTCAGAGCGGTTTGCGATGCCATGGCAACCTCCTTGTTGAATCGGAGATTAGCAAAACAGCATCGATGGCGCTAGTTTAAAATGGGAAATGCTCTAGTACCGTCACGCAGGCGGTCAATGCGAAGATCGCTGAGGCGAGCCTAAGAATTTGCCAAAGGAATAGCGTAAAGGCAATTGTCGCCAAAAGAGATGCGCCAAGCCCTATCCATGCGCAATAGTCCGGCCGCGAAGCATCTATTTTCGGAAATTGCTCGAGATAGGCTCGAAGGGACGCGAATACGGGAAGCGCAATCGAAAACGTGCAAAGAGACAGCTTACCGGAAACCTGCAGCGGTCCCATGAAAGCCAAAACCAAAATACACGCGAGGCAAAATCCGGACATTACTTCCGCACGCTGAAGCCGATAGGGGCCACGAATTATTTGCGGCCTCTTCGGCGAGCGCGGATCACTTGAGGATGTCTGAGAATCAACGATCTCAAAATGCTAAGGCAGATCAGGAGTTTCCTCAATCTCTCAAATGCGATCGGTAGGCCCGCTTCCATCGCAGGAGTAATGCGGAGCGGGCGTTCGGACGCTTGGTCATCCTGAGATTGCAGAATCTAACCGGTCCAAATTTATTACATTTAATGCGGCGGAGGTCGGACAAGCGGCCGTGTCTTCGGATCGGTTGAGGTCGAGCGCGAAGCTCGAAATTCCTTGCCAACCCCAGCAATCTCTCCGTCCCCCCTCTAATTGTTAAACAACTAACGAACCTTTCCCCACCCGACTCGCCCCCGCGCCGAATCAGCTACGATCTTCGCAGCTGATAAGCAATGAACTCCAGCTCCCTAACCCCCGCCCAGGCCGGCATCCTCTACGCTCAGCTCACCGCCCACCTCCGCTACTTCGGCCGTCTCAAAAGCCGCATGGAGCAAAAGGGATTCCCCACCGGCGACCCCCTCTACGCCAACGTCCTCCGCGCCTACAACGCCATCCACGCCGCCGCCGTCCAAACCCACTACCTAACCATAGAATCCGGCGTCGCCAAATCGCAGTAACCAGCCAAAGCACCGCTGCGCCGGTCAACCAGCAACCAGCTTTGTGCAATGAGTTACTGGCAACTGGCAACTATCAACTGGCAACTAGCTCTGTTTATTGAATATCAAACAAACCCCGCCCCAACCGCGCATCTCACCCACCCAGCCAAATAATCTACCGATGGGACATTTCGAGACATTCTGAGACAACCACCCCCAATAGCACTCCAAAAACGCACTCCTCAGACCCCATGTGACACGCGCCCGACCCACCTGTGACATCCCTTGTGACATTCCCCGCGCAGTCGACCCCCACCCGTCGTGCCGAAACTAATGGAAGGGGACAGGGAGTGCTCCCCCTGAGTACAGAGGGAGGGGAATTTAGATTAGGCGACTAGTCCCCGTCGTGATCCCCATCCGCGTCCGTCTGGGCCCCCGGCCCCCGGGGCGCAGGCATTTCGGAATACGGCCCTTTGACGGTCTTCCAAATGATGTCATCCAACTCCAGAGCCGGCGCGGCATCCGCGTGGACGAAGTCCATCTGGTCACAGCGAGTCGCCATGGCCAGGCGCGGGTCGCCTTTCTTCAGGTCTTTCTTTTTGGGGTTCAGCTCGCCGATCAATTGCTCGGAGGGCCATAGGGCGTCATAGGGGGCGGAATTGTTCGGGGCGGTGTCCCAATCCATGATGGGGTCGGCTGTCGCGTCGTATTGGCAGAGGGGTTTTAGGCCTAGGATCAACTCGATCGTTTTTAGCATTGTGTCGGTGTTGTTGAAGCGGTGATCGACGCTGTTGGCTTTGATCCAGGGGCTGACGACGTAGCCGGTGGTGCGGTGGGCATCGACGTGGTCGGCTCCGCTTTGCGCATCGTCCTCGATGATGAAGATCGCGCAGTGCGGCCAGATTACGCTGTGGCTGATGGACTGGACGAGCTGGCCGATGGCGTAATCGTTGTCGGCGATGTAGCTGCGCGGGGTGTGCTCGCCGCCTTTGGCGCCGACGGTGTGATCGGTGGGGAGGCGCACGAGCATGAGCGCGGGGACGCTGGCGCCGGTGGGATCCTTGGCGAGCATCATTTGAAACTCGCGGTTCCACTCGGCGAATCTGCTTGGCTCGGCGTATTTGCCGTAGTGATGGATCGTGTAGAGGCAACTGGGCTCGCCGTCGCGATGGAAATAGAAGGACGGGGCGTCGCTGTCGGGATAGCCCATGTCGAAGCGGCGGAAGTCGATGTCGGAAACGCCCGCGAGGTCGTGCCCGGGGGGTTGTAATCCGGTGGCGCAGGGATAATTGTCGGGGCCTTTGACGGTGCCCTGGCCGACGGTGTTGACGCTGTAGAAGAACCCGTAGTTGCGCAGCGAGATGCCGGCTTCCTCGGCGGCGTCCCAGATATTCCTGTCGGTGCTGGCGACATCAGGAATCGGGGCGGCGCCGTTCTTGAACTCGCGCTCGTGCGACGTGGGCTTTCCGTCTAAATCCTTGGCGGGGTATCCGCCGGTGACATAGCCGTTGTTTTGGCCCTCGAAGTCGAATTTTCGTCCGCGGCCGCCGTAGTTATAGGGGACGTTTCGGGCGACGTAGGCGTCGACCATTCCTTGTGTGCTCCAGTCCCAACCGTCGCCGCTGACGTCGCCGCAGGCGTAGAGGTTGTCCATGAGGACGAATCGGTCGGAGAGGGCGTGCAGATTGGGGGTGACATCCTCGCCGAAGAGGACGAGGGAGGGGTCGCCGTTGCCTTTGGGTTCGTCGCCGAGGATCTGATCGTAGGTGCGGTTCTCCTTAATAATGTAGACAACGTGGGTGATTCCGCCGGCCTTGAGGCCGATGTTGGCCAGGGGATTGGCCTCTTCCTGGTCCAACTTATCGAGTCGGCAATCGGCCAGGACCTGCTGCGTCGCGGCTTTGAGATCGTCGCCGGTGGGAATTTTCATCTTGCAGACGTTTCCGTGCAGGACATTGAGGACGTACATGGTGGTGCGCTTGGGGTCATCGGGGTCCTTGAAGTTATTGGGATTCCGGACGGTGGTGCCGGCGGCGTTGGCGACGAGAAGCTCGTCGCCATCAAGGGCGAGGGCGGTGGGATACCAGCCGGCGGGGATATATCCCTGGAGGGAATTTGTGGTCAGATCGATGACGGCGACGGCGTTCATGTCGCCGAGGGTGGCGTAGAGCGTTTTGTCGTCTTGCGAAACGCACAGGCCCGTGGGGGTTATGCCGGGGAGATCGCGTGCGATGGATGGGCGGAGAAGAATGGTTTGATCGACGCGATCGGTTTGGGTGTCGATGATGGAGATGGTGTCGCTGAGGGAATTGGCGACGAACAATTTGGATTCGTCGTGGGAAAGGGCCAGAGCGACGGGGCGGGCGCCGGTGGGGATTTTTGCGCGGGGGAGGGGATTGGATTCGTCGCGCGTGTTGATGGCGTAAACGCAATCATCGCGTTCGGAAGCGAGATAGCATTTGGTTCCGTCTTTCAGCACCGCGATTGCGAGGGGGAAATTGGAGGTGCCGTAGTACCTATCGGAAAAGGTATATCGGCCGAGTTCGGTGGCGGTGGAGGGGTCGATGATGGCGAGGCTGCCGGACATTTTTGTGGGGGGAGCGTTTCCGGAGGCGTTGTTGGCTACATATAGATAGCCGCGCTGATCGAGAGCGAGACCGGCGGGGAAATCCCATTTCTTCATTTGGATGAAGCTGCGATATTGGAGCGAGCCGTCGTCCTGAAGTTTCATGACGGCGATGGTGTCGTGGCCGCCTTGTGCGGCAAAGAGGACGCCGTCGCCGGTGATGGCGAGGCCAAAATAGAGTCCGTTGGTTTCGCTGGTCAGGGGCTTGGGAAATTTGGCCTGGCCTTCGCCGTTGCCGGGGCGTGTGGTGGGCTCGTCGTCGGGCGCGCGACGGTTTTTGAAATCGATATGGGAGACGCCGGCGCCGTCGGCGAGGCGGATGGACCAAAGGGATTGGTAATAGCCGATGTCGGAGGTGATGGCGTAATGGCCGTCGGAACTGAGGATCATATTGATCGGGAAATGGCCGACGTCCTGGCTGGTTTGTGTGGCGGGAGTGAGGTAGCGGCCGCTGTTTAAGGGGACGGGTGGGGTGGCGCAGGCGGCGAGAAAGATAATGGAGAGGCAGAGAAGGGCCGCGGGAATCCGGGTGGCGCATGGGTTCGAAACCTCCTGCGTGAAGGGTAGGGGGAGAAGGTTATGATTCCGTGAGGGAATTGTGGAGTCGTGAAAATCCGAAATCCGAAATCCGAATCAATGCTCGAATGACCGAATGACCGAGGTAGCACGAGCGCTGGAATAGTACGGCGTGGGGCGCTCACTCCGCGGGGGCGGCGTTGGGGGCGGCGAGCATTCTGGATTGGGCGAGTTGGTGGGCTTGTTTTAGGGCGTCGCGGAAGGTGGCTGCGATTTGCATGTTGGGGGCGCAGGCGATGCGATGGTGGGAGTCGCGGAGATTGATCATGGTCCAGAGGCCGATCAGGATGTCGATGTTGGGAATTTTTTCGTGGAGGCGTTTGCAGAGGTAGCTCACCGGGCGGGTGGCCGAAGGGGGGACGGCGGAGACGCAGACGAGATCGGTGGGGTTCTTTTCGACGGCTTCGACCATTTCGCTGGTTAGCTGATCGACGGGGATGGTGGAAACGGTGTATCCGCGGAGGTCGAGGAGTTGGGCGAACATGAGGGCGGCGATTTCGTCGGACTCGTCGTGGGCGGGGAGGCAGATGGCGCGGAGGGTTACGCCGCGGGGGAGGATTCCGCGGCGGAGTGCGTCGCCGGGGATTTGCTGCTCGAGCGATTTCTTTTCTTGCTCGCCGAGGTCAATGATGATGCGGCGGAGTATTTGGAGCATTTCGCCGTGGCGGTCTTCTTCAAGATGGCCCACGTAGATTTCGCGTTCGATGGTGGCCAGCACGGGGAGGAGGAGGGAATCGTAAAGGTCTTCGAGGGTCTTGTGTTTGTGATATTCGTCGATGAGGGTTCGGGCTTCGCGCTGGTCTAGGGCGAGCAATCTTTCAAAGACGCGATCGGGGGGTTCAAGGGCCGGTTCATCGGACAACATGATATTGAGGAAGCTGAGGGCCGGGACGTATTTTCCGATGACGACGACGCAGACGGTGAGGGGCGTGGCTAATAGCAGGCCGAGGGGTCCCCAGAGCCAGGTCCAGAACATGGCGGAGACGAGGACGGCCAAGCCGGTGATTCCGGTGCTGGAGCCAAACATGATGGGTTCGAGGGCGTTGGCGGCGAGGGCTTCGATGAGGATGAAGGCGCCGAGGGTTTCGAATGTCACGCTGAGGCCGGAATAGACAGCCAGGGAAAGGAGCAGGGGGATGAAGGCGGCGATCCAGATTCCGAGATAGGGGATGAAACGGAGCAAGCCGGCGAGCAAGCCAAAGAGGGCGGGGCTGGGGAAGGGGCGGTGATTGATTTCGCCGATAGACCAGAGGGAGATGAAGACGGCGACGCCGACGGCGCCGTTGAGGATGGATTGCATGATGAGGTAGCGGCTGACGCGCGCGGCGGCGTCGTCGAGGGCGTGGGTGGTCATGGTCAGCTGATCGCGTCCGACCAGGCGGATGAGGCGGTCGCGCAAATCCTCGCGCTGGAGAAGCATGAAGACGGTGAAGATGGCGACGAGGCCGGCGGTGCCGGCGGGGCCGAGGAGCATGGCGCCGATGTCGGCGATGAGTTGGAAGGGGCCTTCGGAGTAACTGGTGAAGCCGTTGTAATTGGTGATGACGACGGGGGTGGGCTGCGGGGCGGGGGGGACGGCGCTGCTGGGAGAGGAAGCGGAGGGTGCGGCGAGAATGTGTTTGACTTCTTCGCCGGCTTTTTCGAAGCCGGCGATGATGCCGTGACCGTTGCGGATGGAATCCACCTTGGCCTGAATTGTTTGCTGATATTGGGGGAGACGGCCGGCGAAATCGGTCATCTGGTTCCAGACGACAAAGCCGATGCCTGCGACGATGGCGAAGGAGATGACGACCGTGACAAGCACGGAGAGCATGCGAGGCAACTTCAATCGTCTTAATCGATATTCCAACGGAGCGAGGAGAAAGCTGAAGAGAATGGCCAGGGCGAGGGGGACGAGAATCGGCCTGGCCCAATAGAGGGCGGTTACGATGAGAACCAGCGCCCCCATGGTGACGAAGCGCGAAGTTTTTAGGGAATCGTTTTGAGTCATGTAATGCGCTTAGCATCTATCAAACGGCGTTCTATAGCGAATTGGCGAGCGCCAGGCGTGACAGAGGGACGGGGCGGCGGACAATTCGGCGCTGTTGGCGGGGGAGATGGACCATTTGTCATGGGGTATTCGCTTAATTACATGATCGGTGCATATGTGCGGGTTGCGGCATTGGGTTTGCGTTACCCCTCGATGAGGTTTTTGAAAGGAGCTTTACATGGGACTCGAAGATGTCGCGGCCGGAAAGGCCAAACAACTCAGGGGGAAAGCGAATGACGTAATCGGTGCTGTAAAAGGGGACACGGCGCAACAAGTTAAGGGCAAAGTGCAGAAGGCGGTTGGAAAAGTTCAGGAAAAAATAGGCAAGGCGAGCGTGAAGAAACACGCGGATCGTTCGGACCGCCCGAGCGATGATTAACAGAGCGGCGCGGGCGCCGCAGCTCGACCACGAGGCTGCGGCGTTCCGCGATTTTTTTGTGCACTTTACGGCGGATGTGAAGCCGCTTGGAGTTGAAATGAGTTCCCAACGAATCATTGGAATTGTGCTGCTGGTCGTGGGGGTGGCGGCGCTGATCATCGGAATGAACGCGTCGCACTCGGCGGTGGATCAGGTGAATCAGACGTTTACCGGTCGATGGACGGATAAGACGACGTGGTACGTGCTTGGCGGCCTGGCGGTCGGTCTGGTGGGATTGCTCATGGCGGTGTTTGGAGTGACCGACCGCCAGGCATGAGGAGTTGGTTGGCGGCGGGAATTGCGAAACCGAGCCCGATTCGCGATTCGCCGGATTAACCAGGGCTTTGATGGAGGTTGTCATGCTTCGCTGGAGCCTGATATTTCTGATCGTGGCGATCATCGCGGCGGTGTTCGGTTTTGGAAACATCGCCGCCAACGCGACGGACATCGCGCGGATTCTGTTCATCATATTCCTGGTTTTATTCGTGCTGAGTCTGCTGTTTGGACTGATCACGGGACGGCGTCCGCCGATGGGACCGACGCTATAGGCGTTGCAGATGGGAACGAATGGAAATGGAAGAGTTCTGATCGGCCGCCCCTTGGGTGAGCGGCCGGGCGCGGTTTGCCGACTCCAACGCTCCAGGCAGATCGCACGTTTGCTGGAGCCGCTTCTTGAAGGAGTTGTCTTATGCGTTATGCAGTTTTTCTTTTCCTGGCGATGGCAGGGGGATTATTGCTGTTGGATCTCACCGCCTGCTCGACGGACCAACCTGGCGCGACCGATACGCTCGGGACGTATAGCACGAACGTATCGGCCGCGCCGGACAAGGTCACGGACGCGGCGCACAAGGCGTGCAATGATCTGAATCTTCAGAACATCAGCGCGACCGGGACCAATGTTGACGGCAAGGTGACGGCGCAGACCGCCGAGGGTCAGGACGTTGACATCACGATCGCCCAGGCGGGCGACAATGTGAGCAAAGTTTCGATCCGCGTTGGCGCCACCGGCGATCAGCAGATCAGCAAGGAGCTGATGGATAAGATCCAGGACCATCTGTAAGAGCTTATTTACACCTTACGCGCGCTCTACTCTCCGCTTGCCAAAGGCCCAGTCACGATGACTGGGCCTTTGGCTTATTTCCTGGGATACGGGCAACACAATGGGAGACGAGTCATCCGCGGCGCTTGAAGTATTGGACAGCGCGCTCGTGCTTTTTGGCGGCCTCGAGGGTGTCGAAGGTTCCCAAATTCCGTTGCTTTCCGGTCGTGGGATTTTTCTTTCGTGAGTAAAGGCGGTATTCGCCGGACTTGAGTTTCTTGATCATGGTTACCTCTCTTGTGCGCGAGTTCGGGCGGCTTTCCTTGCGGATGCGGAACGCGAGGCCGGGCTTCGCGCTGCGGCAGCGGCGCGGGCTTGGCGCGAAAGGGCTTCGTGCGATGCCGATTGAGCGCCTTCGCGCTTGAGGGCGTTCAACGTCGCGCGGCGCGCTTTGGCGAGGGTTTGTGCGGCGCTGCCGATTGGCCCTGGGCATATTCTCGTTTGGCGTTTTTGCGCGTTTCTTCCGATGCGCGTCCCTTTGCGGGCGGGGGCAGATCGACTCCGGCGCGGCGGGCTTCGGAGAGGCCGATCGCGATCGCCTGCTTCGCGGAGCGCGCTCCGTGTTTGCCTTCTCGAATATGATGGATCTCTTCGCGGATGAATTCTCCGGCTTGCGTGCCGGCGGATTTTCCTTCTCGTTTATCTTCGCTGGCGCGTTCGAGAGTTTCTTTTTCGGGCATGATTTTCTCCAAAGAATTGAACTTGATTCGATGCCTTTTTGACCGGCAAATTGTCGGGGGCGACAAAAAGCCGAGCCGCGCACCGGGGTTCAAGCGGTGCGCGGGCTCGGGCTCATAGGGGGCTTATGGCATCGTCGAGCCGCTGGACGGCATTGACGAGGTGTAATCTCCTCTTTCTTTCATGGCGGCGCATCCCGCGGTGCTGCCGATGATTGAGAAGACGAATCCGCAGGCCAGGGCGATCACAACCGCCCAGAAATATCCATAATTGGCGATCATGCCGAGATTATTTCCGGTCGCGGTGGAAATGACGCTGGCGCGCGGGAGAGTGAGGCCGCCCAGGAGATCGCCGCCGCGGGCCGCGAGGGAATAGAGCACGGCGGCAAGGGGGAGGCTGAGAGCCCAGATGCCGATGCCTTTAACCACGCCCATTCCGCGGGGAAGGGAAATTGCGCTGGAAGTCAGTCCGGCGGCTAGAAATGCGACACATGCGGTAACGCACATCCAAACCGCGGCGCCGGCGCCGGGGTCGATGGTGCCGTCCTTATCGACGCCAACATGGCACCCGAGCATGAGATACCAGGAGAAAACGAAAAGTGAGAGGGCAAAAAGTGCGCCGGCGATAACGGGTCGCCAGTAGGGGCTATAGGAAGCGCGAAAACGCGGAACGCCGGTGACCAGCGTTTCTTCGACGACAAATCCGCGGTCCAACACCGGCGGGTTGGGGGGAACATTGGTTCCCATTGGATTCTGACTAACCATGACTAAACCTCCATGCCCGCGAAGGGCATATTTAAAAGTGACGAATCGCCTGATCCACCTCCACCCGGAAGATAAGGCAAAGCGCATTCCATGCGCTTCGAATGGATATGCGCATCTGGCACGACACTTGCACGTATGCGAATCCCATAGGAGCGTGAATATGATTCGATTCCTGCATCATGTGCGAATTTCGGAAACCGAAGCGACGGCCTCGACCGACTACGAGGACATGTTGTGTTTTGATCCATCGCGGGTCGTTCAGGCGATTACGTTTCATTTACTGGATGAAGAGAGGGCGGTGGCGGTGGACGCGGATTCGTGCGCGGACGCGATCGCGAAACTTTCGACGCGGTTTGGGAATCTGACCATTTCGGTGGACAAATGGTCGGTCATGGAAAACGATGAGCGGCTGCGATGGCTGCTGGATAAGAGCGAGATTGGGGTGAGAATGAGTTCAGCGCGATGCGCGGCGCTGATGGCGAGATGATGGTTAGGGTCAGGGTGAGGGACGGCGCTCGACGATCCGAAATCGCCCCTCACCCTGGCCCATCCTGCGGAAACCAGCGGAGGCATGGGGAGAGGGGAAAAATCGGAGGACGTTCTTACCGGCTGTCGGCGTAGCTGCTTGTGGTGGTGGGATTTTGAGAGGCGGATGCGGTGGCGGTGTTGGCGGGAGATGCGCCGGGTTGGTTGGCGGGGTTGGCGATTTGGACGGCTGTGCCCTGGGAGATACTTTCGCCGGGATTGGCGACGACCTGATCTTGATCGGTCACGCCGGTGGCGATTTCGATCTCGGCGCCGAAATCGCGGCCGAGGGTGACGGTGCGAAAGTCGATCTTGTTATTTTCCACGACGGCGACTTGTGTGCCCTCGGCTTCGGTGAGGATGGCGCTGCTGGGGAGGACGAGGGTGGGCTGGGCGCGTTTAATTTTGAAGACGACATCGGCGTACATGCCGGACCAGAGGAGGCCCTGGCGATTGTCGACGTCGACTTCGACGAGGAGGGTGCGCGTCGCGGGGCGGAGGGCGCCGCTCCAGTAGGCGAGATGGCCGACGAAGTTGCGGCCGGGGTAATTGCGGACTTGCAGGATGACGGGGTCGCCGATGTGGAGCATGGTGACATATTCCTGGGGTACATCGGCGTAAACGCGGAATTTGTCGGTTTCGGCGACGGTGAATAGTTCGCTGCCGGGCGTTGTATTGCTGGGGGAGATAAGAGCGCCGATGTCGTAGTTGCGGGTGGTGACGGTGCCGGCGAAGGGGGCGCCGATGCGTTCGAAACCCTCCTCGGCTTTGAGGTGCTGGACGTTGGCGACGGCGGATTTAACGTTTGCGATGGCGGCGCCGCGCGCGGATTCGCCTTGCTGGGCGGCGGTTTGGCGGGTTTGCAGATCCTGCTGGGTGACGCCGCCGGTGGCGAGGAGGCCTTTGTATCGAATGTAGGTGGCGTTCATGAGGTCGGCGTTTTGATTCGCGGAGACGAGATTCGCCTTGGCCTGTTCGAGGGAGGCTTTGGCTTGTTCGAGTTGGGCGTCGACGTCGGGGGCGTCGATTTTGGCGAGGAGTTCGCCGGCGGCGACGTGGGTTCCGACTTCATGGGTCCATTGGGCGAGGTAACCGCTGATGCGGGCGTAGAGCGCGGTGACCTGCCAGGGGTGGAGATCGCCGGGGAGTCTGAATTCTTCGTATTGGCCGGTCGGCTGGGGACGAACGACGGTGACGAGGACGGGGGCGTCGGCTTCGGCGATGGTTTCGGCGGCGAGCGCGTGTTCCTCATGGGCGTGGACGATGAAGCGAGCGACGAAGGCGACGACAATAATTCCGGCGAAGATTCCGCCGAGGAGGATCATCCAGAAGGGGCTGAGGCGGGGGAGATCGTGGGGGACTTCAGCCTTGTCGGCCTCGTGCGGCTGCTGGGGCCCGGGCTGATCGGACTGCGGTTTTTCTTCGTGGCTTTCCACTATCGCAACTCCTCTTCAACTTGGGTGATGGGCGGCTTGTGCCGCAGAGCGCTGTAGACGACGGGGACGAAAAAGAGTGTGGCGAAAGTCGCCAGCATGAGGCCGCCGATGACGGCGCGGCCGAGCGGGGCGTTTTCCTCCCCGCCCTCACCGAGGCCGAGGGACATGGGGAGCATTCCGATGATCATCGCCAGGGCGGTCATGATGACGGGGCGGAGGCGGGTCATTCCGGCGACGAGAGCGGCGTCGTGGGAGTCGAGGCCGTGCTTTCGCTGATCGTTGGCGAAGGTGATCATGAGGATGCTGTTGGAGGTGGCGACGCCGATGCTCATGATTGCGCCCATGAGGGAGGGGACACTAATCGTAGTGCCGGTGAGGAAGAGCATCCAGAGAATTCCCGAGAGGGCGCCGGGGAGAGCCATCAAGATGATCAGGGGATCAAGCCAGGATTGGAAGTTGATGGCCATGAGGAGGTAAACGAGGATGACGGCGAAGATCAATCCGAAGGAGAGGCCGGTGAAAGACGCTTTCATGCTCTGGACCTGGCCGCGGACGGCGATGGTGGTTCCGCGCGGGAGGTCTTTTTTGACGCCGGCGACGATTCGATCGACGCCGTCGGCGACGGAATTAAGATCGGTGCCGCGGACGTCCGCCAGGACATCGTAGGTGGGCAATTCCTGGTAGTGGGTGATGTTGGTGGGGGAGCGGCCGCGATCGATCGTGGAGAGATTTCCGAGCAGTTGGGTGGGGAGCGCGCCTTCGGGGAGAGTCATGGCGGCGGTGGCGACGGGGGAAGTCTGGAGATCGTTGATGTTTTCATACCGATAGGGCGGGGTCTGGACGAGGACGCTGTATTGGCGTCCGCTGCGGGGATCGACCCAGAAATTGGGGGAGGCCTGGGCGGTGCCGCTGAGGGAGATGAGCATGTCGCTGGCGACGTTTTGCTGGGTGACGCCGATTTGATCGGCCAGGACGCGATCGACGTTGAGGCGAAGATCGGGAGTGTCGGTCACCTGCTGGAGGCGCAAATCCACCGCGCCGGGGACTTGGCCGAGCTGGGCGAGAATATTATTGGCGATGGAGAAATCCTTGTCGGCATTGGGCTGTGGGCCGGCGATTTGAATGTCGATGGGGGCGGAGATGCCGAAATTCAGAACCTGGGTGACGATATCGGCGGGGAGGAAGAAGAAGGTCTGGTCGGGAAATTGTTTGGGGAGGTCCTTGGCGAGGCGATCGATGTATCCCTCGGTGGGGGCGTGATTGTCGTTCAGGGCGACGAGGATTTCGCCGTCGGCGGGGGACATCATGGTGCCGTCGCTGAGGGAAAGATTGATGGAGCTGTTGGGAATTCCCATGTTGTCGGTGATGGTTTCGACTTCAGATGGGGGAATTTCCCTGCGCATGTAGTTTTCGACGGCGCCGAAGATTCGCTCGGTTTGTTCGATGCGCGTGCCGGGCGGGTTGCGGACGTGGAGGCGGATTTGTCCGGCGTCGACGGTTGGGAAGAAATCGCGGCCGATGAAGAAAAAGAGGGAACAGGAGAGAAGCACCAGTATGGTGAAGGCGGCGGTGAAAGTGGGGCGATGCTTGAGGCGCCAGGGAGAGGAGGCTGCCGTAATATTGGCGGAGTTGCTCGAAGTAGTGCTCGAATTTGTCGTGGAAGCGCCAGAGCCAGTTGCGGTGGCGATCGAGGTGGGCCTTCTTTTCGTCGACGTGGGGATCGTTGGGGTCGATTTTTCCGCCGTACATTTCGACTTCGTTGGCCAGGAGATAGTGGACCATGGTGGGGACGAGGGTTCGGCTGAGGAGATAGCTGGTGAGCATGGCGAAGACAACGGCCATGGCCAGGGGCGTGAAGAGAAACTTCGCCGGGCCGCTGATGAAGACGACGGGGACGAAGACGATGCAGATGCACAGGGTCGAGACGAAAGCGGGGACCGCGATTTGGGAGGCGCCATCGAGAATGGCCTGGACGAGGCGTTTTCTCTGGTGGAGATTGCGGTGGATGTTTTCGATTTCGACGGTGGCGTCATCGACGAGAATGCCGACGGCCAGGGCCATTCCGCCGAGGGTCATGACGTTAAGGGTCTGGCCGAGCCAGTGGAGGACGATGACAGAGACCATGATGGAGAGGGGAATGGAGATGACGACGATGAGGGTGCTGCGCCAGCTTCCCAGGAAGATGAGGATCATGAGGCCGGTGAGTCCGGCGGCGATGGCGGCTTCGCGCATGACGCCGTTGACGCTGGCGCGGACGAAGATGGATTGATCGAAGAGGGGGGTGATTTTCATTCCGCCGTTGGGGACCTGTGCGGAGATTCCCGGGAGGGCGGCTTTGACGCGATCGACGACGTCGGTGGTGGAGGCGTTTCCGGCCTTGAGGACGACCATGAGGACGCCGCGTTTTCCGTTGGTGTGGACGATACTGGTCTGGACCTGGAAGCCGTCGCGGACGTAGCCGATGTCCTTCATCTGAACGGTTGCGCCGTTGACGGTTTTGATGGGCATCTGATTGATGGCGTTAACCAGCGGGGGGCTGCTGTTGAGAATGACGGGGTATTCCTGCTTGCCGATCTTGGTGGTGCCGGAGGGGATGACGAGATTCTGGGCGGCGATGGCGTCGGAGACCTGGCTGGGGGAGATTCCCCAGGCGTAGAGTTTTTCGGGATCTAGATCGACCATGATCTGGCGGACTTTGCCGCCGTAGGGCCAGGGCAATTGCGCGCCCTGGACGACGGCGAGACCGGGGCGGATGTATTGATTGCCGTAATCGAAGAGTTGCTGCTCGGTGAGGGTGTCGCTGCTGAGGCTGAGCTGCAGGACGGGGACGTTGGAGGCGTTGTATTGAATGATCAGCGGCGGCTGAGTTCCCGGCGGCATCGAACGAATCGCGGTTTGGGCGATGGCGGTGACCTGTGAGAGGGAATTGGCGAGGTTGGCGTCGGGTTGGAAATAGACTTTGATGACGGAGACGCCGTTGAGGGATTGGCTGTCGACGTGCTCGATGTCGTTGACGGTGGTGGTGAGCGCGCCTTCGAAGTTGGTGACGATGCGCTGTTCCATGTCGCCGGGGGTCATGCCGCTGTAGTTGAAGGCGACGGCGACGACGGGGATGTTAATGTTGGGGAAGATGTCGATGGGCATGGAGGCGACGGTGACGACGAAAAGAATGACCACCATCATGGCCATGACGACGAACGTATATGGCCGGCGGAGGGCGAGACGAACAATCCACATATATCAGGAGTTCCTAAAATTGCGGGGCGACAACTCGGTGCGCCAAGGACGCACTGCCAACCCTGTCGGGAATGATACCGCAATAGCGTCGATCCGGGAATGGGCGAACACGGCGTGGGGGGAATTCATGGATAAAGGTTGATTTCGGTGCGAAAACGGGGATTGGAAGCGCGGTCCCGATGCGGGAGGGAGCCGGCAGTTTGCCGCGCTGGCGCCGGGGCGCGGGCGCGCTAGCATGTGGTTCATGTCGGAACCGCCGAAAGCGTTTGATTCATACGCGGAACAGCCCAAAAAGCCCTCGCAGACCACGGAAAAGGAGAAGCTCAAAGTCGGCGTGACGGCGGGAGCGACGGGGCTGGGGTGTCTGGGAGTGGCGACGCTTCCGTTTAGTGTTCTGGCGATCATCGCGATTTTCTTTGCGATCGTGGCGTATATTCATCACGTTATCTATCTGCATCACCATTTGTTGAAATGAGATGCCGCGCCCCCGGGGCTGAGCGGGATGGCCGCGTGGAGAGGGGCTTTCGCGGGGTTTTATAGGCGATCTGTCTGAAGTGGGGCTGGCTCTGGCTTATGGGGGGCGGGTGGTCTAGAATGTAATTATAGATCGCGGGGTAGAGCAGCCTGGTAGCTCGTCGGGCTCATAACCCGGAGGTCGGAGGTTCGAATCCTCCCCCCGCTATTCCAGATGACAAAGGGACTTGCAGCGATGCGAGTCCCTTTTTCTTTGGCCAAAAATGGGCCTGCTGCCCCATAAACTGCCCCATACGGCCTGGGAAACATGGTACTCGCCAAGGAGTGTTCAACACTTGTTCCTTGGAGGTGGCCAGTGGCCTATTTGTTCAAGCGCGGAAGCGTCTATTACGTGAAGTTCTACGTCGCCGGAAAGCAGAAGGAGAAATCCCTCGGCACCGGCGTCTACCAGATCGCCAAAGAGAAGCAGCGGTTGTTCGAGTCGGCGCGGGCCAGAGGTGAAAGCCTTCCGATGCCGACGCGCACGCCCATCGCGGAGATCGTGACCGCTTACGTCGCGGCCATCCGCACCGCCAAGACGGCCAAGAGCGCTCAGACCGACATCTATTATCTCCGCGATGTGTTCGGCCCGATTTGCGACGCTCTGAAAATCACGAGCCGCAAGGCGTCGGAGAAAACCCGCAAGCGCCAATTGAAAGATGACGTGGACCGCCGGCACAAGGCACCGGTGATCGAAGCCGACTGCTTCGAGGCCATCACGACGGCGCAGATCGTCGAATTCGTTTCGGGCCAGGTCGCTCGCCGTGGCCTCGCGCCCAAGACTGCCAACCGCTATCGTGAAATCCTCACCCGCCTTTTCAATTGGGCCGTGGAGCAAAAAGGCGTGCGGCTGCCGGGCGACCGCAATCCCGCCTCCAAAGTGGAACGCTATCGCGAGTCGGCGCCGAACATCCGCTTCCTGACGCTCAAGCAAATCGACGAGCAACTTGGCGCGCTGGCCGACAATCTCAAGCTCCAGGCAATGGTGGCCACGCTGATCTTCGCCGGTTTGCGGCGCGAGGAGTTGTTATGGCTCACGCACGACGACTTGGATTTGGACACCGGGAAACACGGCCTTATCCGAGTTCGGGCAAAGGAAATTCATGGCGAGTCTTGGGAGCCGAAGACGAAGAAGAATCGCGCCGTGCCGGTGAGCTCGCGGCTTCGCCATTACCTCGACAAGTGGCAACTGAAAATGGAAAAGAGCAAAGGGGCGTGGATTTTCCCAAGCCCCGAAGGGAAGAGATGGGACCCCGACAACTTCTCCCAGGACTTGCGCGCAACAAACGAAAACGCGAAATTATCCTGGGGTTGTCTGGATTTCCGCCATACGTTCGGCAGCCAACTCGCGATGAAGGGTGAGAGCCTTTACAAAATCAGTAAGCTCATGGGAAACTCGCCGGAAATTTGTAGTCGGCATTACGCGGCTCTGATTCCTGAGGAAATGGGGGATTCCGTCGAATTCGGCGCAATAAAAGATTCGATGATATCGCCTTCCCATGGGACAGCCATGCGAGCATAGACCCGTTCCCGGCGTGCAAGCCAACATTGCTTGTGAACAGGCCGGAAGCTATTCTCCGTACATTTACCGAACACGCGGATATGGCAAAGCGGCTTACAAACTCACAATTACTCGGCCAGCAAGGCATGGACTTAGTCTCGACTCGAGTTCATGAAATGGGTTTCGCCTGGCATCCAACGAACGCCTCCCTCGATGCGGGCATCGACGGTTACATCGAACTCCGCGATCCAAATTCGGGTGAGGCCAAAAATGCGATCTTGCTGGTACAAAGCAAGGCGAGATCCACTCTTGAACGGGAAACTGACGAAACCTTTGAATTTACATGTACACCCGAAGATTTGAGCTACTGGCTTCAAGGAACAGCACCCGTCTTGCTCATCGTGTCCAAGCCGAAAGAACAGCGCGCGTGGTGGGTATCGGTTAAGGATTACTTCCGTTCCCCTGACGCCAACAAGAGCCGACGGGTTCGCTTTGTCAAGCATGACCAGGCTTTCGACAAATCGGCGGCCACGTCACTGATAGCATTAGCGGCCACTTCGGGCAGCGGCGCATATTTCCCGCCGATCCCACGGCAGGAAAAATTGCTGTCGAATCTGTTAGCCGTCACTCGGTCACCCACCCGAATCTACTGGGCGCAAACGCAATTCACTGATCGCAACGAGGTTTGGGACGAGCTAAAGAAACGCGTCGAATGGCCTGACCGCGAATGGTTCCTTTACGAACAGAAGATTTATTCGATCCACGACCTTCACGACGATCCATGGGCGAAGGTTTGTGACATCGGAAC
Organism: uncultured Phycisphaerales bacterium; assembly: GCA_963844715.1. Taxonomy (GTDB): domain Bacteria; phylum Planctomycetota; class Phycisphaerae; order Tepidisphaerales; family Tepidisphaeraceae; genus UBA1161. The sequence goes on from CAWJPJ010000008.1 coordinate 806,639, forward strand.
CATCGAGACAGCCGACGGAAGGGAATGGAGCCGCTCCCGCGACCGCGACATTCAGCGCATGTTCGTCCGCTTCCTTAACGAGTGCTTGCACTCGCGCGTGAGCCCGATGGGATTGCGCTTTACCGGCGCGTCAGAATGTTTCTACTTCAAAGCCACGAAGGACCTGACAACCCGGCGAAAATCGTATCGAAGTCTGAGGGTCAAAGCGTCGCGGGACGTTTTCAAAGCTTATCCATCAAAAGCTGACCCAACGCGCATTGCGTATTACCGTCATGTTGCCTTCGAGCGTCGTTTTCGCAACTACGACGGTAAGTGGTTCTTGGAGATTAACCCGACTTATGTCTTCACGTCCGATGGGCATGAACTCCACCCATTTCGGGAAGAACTGTTGTCGAAGATAAAGACGATAGAGGGAAACGCCGCAGTTCTTGGGCTTGTTGTCATGTTCGCTGACCTGCTTCATGACGATGAGGGATTATTTACCCGGGCGTATCCCCACCTGGGCTTCGGATGGCTCGAAACCGTGGAATTGCCAGTTGGCATCGACGACAAGGCGTGGCTCAATCGCGACGAGCTAAAGCTGCCCGAGTCTGACGAGGAAGACTTCACCCAAACTTTATTTGACCGATGTTAGCATTTTTTCTTGAAGAACCCGAGTTGGAGTTTGCCCGAGGCGGGCGCCACATCGACATCCGATTCGGCCTCAGCACGCTCGGGCCGCTGGATCGGACAGGTGAACTGGCGCCGCGAGCGATCCGCGTCGGCGTGGTGGGTGACGCGGAGAGCGTGGACGGTTTTCAGCAATGGATTACCAAATGCCGCGGCGGCATCGAGGCCAAGCCGTCGCCTCTCTCAACGCTTTTTCCATCATTCCCAGGTTTTGGCACGACCGGAGCCTTCTGCGATTTTGTCTGCACCCCACAATTGACTTCCAGTATTTCACGCAGCGATCTAGATGAACTTGCGGCCATAGAACCAGCGCCTTTACTTATCGAGCAATCCGTCACCCGCTATTTGAATGAAGCCGCTAGCTTGATCGAGAACACCAACGCGGACGTCATTGTCTGTATTCTGTCACCGACCTTGCTTAAAAAGATCGACGTTCAAAGCGAGCATCGTCGCGGCCCGCGCTCGCGGAAAATTGCCTCAACCGCGACGACCGCCGACAAAGTCGTATGGCACGATTTGCTGAAGGCTCGGGCGATGAAACTTCGCAAACCGATCCAGGTCACTCGGCCCGGAACATTCGGGGGGCGTGTGCAGCGGTATAAGCAGGACGGAACGAGTAGTCTTGAACTTCAGGATGAAGCAACCCGCGCCTGGAACTTTTTCAGCGCGCTCTATTATAAGGCAGGCGGAATCCCATGGCGGCTTGTGAGACAGACAAGCGACCTGGCAACGTGTTACGTTGGTATAAGCTTCTTTGAATCCAAGGATCACGATGCGTTGCAGACGAGCGTAGCCCAAGTATTTAACGAACGGGGTGAAGGCGTGATTGTCAGAGGCGGTCCGGCGACAATCGACAAAGATGATCGCACGCCCCATGTTCGGGATGAAGACGCCGAACAATTGCTGTCTCGTGCATTGGAACTTTACCGTACCGTTCATCGCACCATGCCGGCCAGGCTTGTGTGCCATAAGAGTTCTTATTTCACCGCTGGTGAAAAAGCCGGCTGTCGAGCTGCGGCAAAGGCAGCGCGCATCGATGGCGCTGACCTCATTTCAATCCGCAAGAGTATGACCCGGTTATACCGGAAAGGTTCGTATCCCCCGCTTCGCGGCACGGCTGTCAACGTATCGGACATGGAAACATTGCTGTACACGCAGGGGAGCATCGACTTTTATCGGTGTTATCCGGGCCTTTACGTCCCACGGGCATTTTCCGTGCAATGGGACGATGTGGAACAGAGCCAACGAAAATTGCTTGAGGAAATTCTCGCGCTTACGAAAATGAATTGGAACAGCACGCAATTCGTAAACTCTGAGCCGATCACACTGGCGGCCTCGCGCAATGTTGGTGACATTCTTCGGTATTTGGGAAAGGACGACCCGATCGAAGCACGCTACTCGTACTATATGTACGCGCCCGCACCTCATATCGTTAGCGGCATTCATCAAAATGCGAGCGACCGTTCCGGCGGACTTGCATTTCCGGAACGGTCGCTGCGATAAAAACGCTCGTGGCGGGCATGATGGTTCATCCCTGCCGTTTGGTCTCGAATTCTTCCACCTCCTTTCGGTTGTACCGCACAATTCCGTTGCGCCCTTCGCCAAGACAAAGCCGAGTCAGGCCAGCGCGCCGGGCGATTCGGTCAACGCTTGAACGCGAGCAGCGCCACCGCTCCTGAAGCTCTTTGGGCGACAAATATGGCGAAACTGCCGGAGCGTTCACTTCAATCGTCGTCATGGCGTCACCGAATCTCACGACCAGCCGCACTTCGCGTCTGTTCGGTAGATGTTAGCATCACGCTCTGTAAAGTCAATGGTATTATCCATACCAATCGTGATTCATGATTGGGGCGATTACGAGCGATTTGTTTCAGCAGGCCAGCGGCCGATGATTTTGCCAATGCGGCACGATGTCTGCCGGGTCTAAGTAATGGCATTGCCCATCAGGCGTCACAACGGCGGCTTGGGGCGAAGCCAGTTGGACCCGACCGTATAAGCCTCGCGCCTCCCACCCATTCCAGCAGTAGACCGCCGCAGGCCCCTCGCGGAATTCCCAGGGTGGTATGTTGCGGAACACGATGGATTGGCCGACCCCTTCAACTTCCAGCGCGTAAATGTCGTAACCCTTCCCGAAGCGCGCGGGCAGATGCCGTCCCCATTCTTCTTGCCAATCCTCATCAGTTTCGGCTTGGCCCGTGGACTTGATGCGACCGAGGAGAGGCGTGCCACGATCTTCCGGGCGGGTTTCTTTCGGAATCCAGTAAGCAGGATCGTTCTCCTGCGACGGAAGCGCACGGCTCCGAACTTCGGGATCGAAAACGTGTGTATCCTCGATCCAGTCGATAGCGCCGTCGTTAAGCTGTTCCAGCTTGCGCAGCGACACGCGAAGCGCACCAGCGAGCAGTCGCCGCTCCGAGCGGTTCATAATGTTCAGCGTGTGATGCATCTGCACGTCGTCGAGCGTTTGCAGCGACACGCCGTACAACTCTGCCAGATTCTTCCAGTTTTCCAATCCCACCACTTCCCTGCGATGGTCGAGCCATTGAATAAGCCTCGACATCGTTTTTCCTTGTTGGAGAAATCATTTCGTCAAAGTCAGCACTCCTACACAACGGGCGACTCGCGCAATCTCGCGCCGATGAACCGCACGGTCCGGGAACCGTGCCACGGTCCGGGTTCAGCTTTTTCAGCACCAGCAAGTCGCGGTCATCATCGCTTTCAAACACCCGGCTGAAATAACATTCATCGTTGGTAAACCAGGTGATGTAATCCTTGCCGTAAACAACTTCTTGACCTTCGACGTTCTCGAATCGCGCCGTCGCCGCATTTGGGTAGGTCGGCATCATTGATTCGCCGTCCACCCGCACGCAGAAATCGCACAAGCCTTGGGGCACTTTCACGCCTCCGACTTCGATTGCTAAGCGCTCGCTGCGGACGCCGGCGCTGATGCTGTGGAATCCCGGCACTTCGGCCAACTCCTGGAACGGTCCGGACACGCCGCACAGAGATTTCGATTCCTCCATGCTGCCCACGACATTCGGCGCGATCCGCCGTTGCAGATCGGCGGGCGTCACCTTCAAGACTTCGGCCATCTTGCGGAAGTTGTCGGCAAACATGCCGTGTACGCCTGGGCGCATCAGCCGAAAAACGCCCGACCGCTTCATGCCGGCGGCTTGCGCGAAGGTTTCCTTGGACATCATGCTGCCGCGCCAAACCTCCGCGAGACGCTCGCCCGAAACCTTCACCGTGCGCGATTCCTTATGCATTTTGGATTCAAACCTCCATGAGAGTCTGTTTACTGCCCTTCAAATCCAAAATGAGGGCAAAATGGAATAGTTCTTGACTCCGTCCATATCGTTAGGGTAATGTTCGGATAACCAAAAGGCAAGCAGAAAAAAGAAGGAGGCGGCGCGTGCGATCAGAGCATCATTTAACACGATTTATTGCCGAGCGCGTCGCCGGATCAAGGGCCGACTGCCTTTGTTTCGGCGATGCGGTTCGTCGGCGGATCGGTCGTAATGGCCGCATCAGTCATTACTTTCAGCCCGGTCAATTGTTTTCTGTGGTCTGGCGGCGGCAATACTCGCCCGACCGCGAACATCGCACCTTCGCAGTGGTTGAATCGCTACCGGCTCGCAAGATCGGTCAGATTCTTCCAGGCATTCATCCCGGAGTTGCGATTCACGCGCTTGTTCGCCAGCATGGACCGGCGGGACAGGACGAGGCCGTAGATCGCCTGCTCGATCTGATTGAGGAGTTGAAATACCAAGGACGCAATCCCGCAGAAATGTCCGCTGCCTTCTGGACGGAAGCAGCGCAAAGACTACTTCTCTGCGATGAGCCGTTGGAATCATTTGGGATTGAGAGCTTGGCATGTCTCATGTGACGTTCTTCGGCTGGCGTCGTTCGACGCACGGTAATCGCGCTCGTCGCGTTCTGTTACGCCTTGCGCGAAATCCTTGTGGCACTCGCGATTCTGCCGGAACTGGGCACGCGCCGAGTTCTCGTCATCAACACATCGCCGAGCGTGGCGCCCGGCCTGTACTTACGTTCTTCGGACGAACCTGCCGTCGGGAAACTGGTGGATTTCTGCATTCCTCCCGCCGCTCGTGATTATGTGCGCGGACGCACCGGGAACAGCGGCGAAAATTGGTACATTCTCAAACCGATTACGGCCGGTCCGGGCGACCTCGTTGACACGACCGGTGCGTGGCTGGCGATCAATGGGCATTCCGTTGCACCCATGCCACCGGCGGTAGATACGCGCCGGGCGTTCGCTGCCTCTCTGGCGCGATCGCCGCGTGCTCAATGCTGATGAATTCTTTGTGTTCTCCGGGCGGATTCCCAACAGCTTCGACAGCCGTTGCTACGGTCCAATCAAGAGAAGCCAAATCGATTCCGTCCGCGAGGCATTGCTGACCTGGTAAATGCTGCAAAAAACGCAGACGAAAGTCATCGACAACCTTCGCAGATTGCGGAAGCGCGTGCGATCCTTGATCGGTGCGGGCGCAATTCCTTTGTTCATTCCGTGCGTTTATGATCCCCGGCAGGATGTCCAACCCCTTTTTTGAAAAACCGATCCTCAGCTCTCCCTACTCGTGCCCAACACGGCATTGGGAGCTAGACATCCACGGTCAGCCAACCCAAAAGATTCTCGAAAAGCGGCGGCGGGCGGAGTTCATCACGCCCATTCCTAAGCCGCGAAAACGCAAGGATTCAGCCAACCAGCAACAGATTATTTTCGACGAGGGAAAAGGGCTTTCGACAAAAGAACAGCAATACGATCCCACGTCAATCATCAATCAGCTTCGTCAGCAAGTTGACCAATGGCGGACTTTAACTAACCCCAATGATTGGCAAGTCACGCCCGAGACTGCGCGTTTGATCCAGCACTGGCGGCATCATAAATTCAACGGTATCCGGCCTTTCTTCTGCCAAGTGGAGGCCGTTGAGACGGCCATTTGGATTACCGAAGTAGCGCCTCACGCGGGGAAGTCGGGCAAGGCAATAGTTGAGCACTTGGCAAACGCCAACAACGACGCCAATCCAGGACTCATGCGCCTCGCCTTAAAGCTGGCGACTGGTGCCGGCAAGACCACTGTAATGGCGATGCTCATAGCGTGGCAAACGATCAATGCAGTGCGCCGACCGGCAGGCAAACACTTCACGCGCGGTTTTCTGGTCTGCGCACCCGGCTTGACGATCAAAGACCGCTTGCGTGTTCTCCAGCCCAACGACCCCGACAGCTACTACGCCAGCCGTGAACTCGTTCCTGGCGACATGCTCGACGACGTAAACCGGGCCAAGATCGTTATCACCAACTACCACGCATTCAGGCTGCGCGAGCGTATCGAACTTTCCGCCGGCGGCCGCGCATTGCTTCAAGGCCGCGGCGGCGATGAACTCAACACGCAGGAGACTGAAGGCCAGATGCTCCAGCGCGTGATGCCCGACCTGATGGGAATGAAAAACATTCTGGTCATCAACGATGAAGCGCACCATTGCTACCGGGAAAAACCAAAAGCCACCGACGAAGAGGATTTGAAAGGCGACGAACGGAAGGAGGCCGAGAAGAACAACGAGGCCGCCCGCCTTTGGATTTCCGGTCTGGAAGCCGTGAACCGCAAGCTCGGTCTCAGCCGCGTTATTGATTTGTCCGCGACACCATTCTTCCTCCGCGGCTCCGGCTACGCCGAAGGCACTTTGTTCCCTTGGACGATGAGCGACTTTTCCCTTATGGATGCCATCGAATGCGGCATCGTCAAACTGCCGCGCGTCCCCGTCGCTGAAAACATCCCTGGCGACGAGATGCCGATGTTCCGCGACCTTTGGGAAAACATCCGCAAAGACATGCCCAAGAAGGGGCGCGGCCAAGGCGAGGAGCTCGACCCACTGAAACTTCCCACGCGCTTGCAGACGGCGCTGCAAGCACTTTATGGCCATTACGAGAAGACATTTAAGCTTTGGCAGGATACGGGCATCGCGGTTCCGCCGTGCTTTATCATCGTTTGCCAGAACACCGCAATCTCGAAACTCGTTTATGACTTCATCTCCGGCTTTCATCGCAAGAACGATGACGGCACCACTACCCTTGAAAACGGACGCCTCGCGCTATTCCGCAATTTCGATGAAACCACCGGCAACCCGTTCCCGCGCCCGAATACGCTCCTAATCGACAGCGAGCAACTAGAAGCTGGCGATGCGCTCGATGACAACTTCCGCGGTATGGCAGCCGACGAAATTGAACGCTTTCGACGCGAGATCGTGGAGCGCACCGGCGACGCCCGCGCCGGCGACAACATCACCGACCAGGAATTGCTCCGCGAAGTCATGAATACCGTCGGCAAGCCCGGACAGCTTGGCGGTGCGATCCGCTGCGTCGTGTCTGTGTCGATGCTGACCGAAGGATGGGATGCCAATACTGTCACGCACGTACTCGGCATTCGCGCGTTCGGCACTCAACTCCTGTGCGAGCAGGTAATTGGTCGCGCTTGCGTCGCCAATCTTATGAGTTGAATGAAGAAGGGCTGTTCAATGTGGAATACGCCGATGTCTTCGGGATTCCGTTCGACTTTACCGCCAAACCTGTCATCGCGCCGCCGCAGCCACCGCGCGAAACAGTTCAGGTGAAGGCCGTGCGCCCTGATCGCGATGCACTGGAAATCCGATTCCCGCGTGTCGAGGGCTATCGCGTGGAACTTCCCGAGGAACGCCTAACGGCCGATTTCAACGGCGACTCCATCTTGGAATTGAGCCCGGACCTCGTTGGTCCATCCATCACGCGCAACTCCGGGATCATCGGCGAAGGCGTTGATCTTGGCCTCAAACATTTGGGAGACATCCGGCCATCAACGCTGGTTTTCAACCTCACTCAACGGTTGCTCTACACAAAATGGCGCGACCCCGGTGAAGAGCCGAAGCTCCATCTTTTCGGCCAGCTTAAGCGCATCACCAAGCAATGGCTCGACACCTGCCTCGTGTGCAAAGGCGACACCTACCCGGCGCTGCTCATGTACCAGGAGTTAGCAGACACGGCATGTAACCGCATCACAGCAGCCATCACTCGTCAATTTCAGGGCACACGCCCGATTAAGGCGCTGCTCGATCCATACAATCCCGCCGGCTCGACGAGCCACGTTCGGTTCAATACGTCAAGGCCCGACCGTTGGGAAACGAGTTCAAAATCCTGCCATATCAATTGGGTTGTTTTGGATAGCGATTGGGAGGGGGAGTTTTGCCGCGTGGCGGAATCTCATCCGAAAGTCCGGGCCTATGTGAAGAACCACAATCTCGGGCTGGAAGTGCCGTATCGCTACGGTTCGGAAACACGGAAGTATTTGCCTGACTTTATTGTGCTGGTTGATGATGGTCACGCGGCGCGGTCCGACGGAAAACCCGACTTGCTCCACCTTGTCGTGGAGATCAAGGGCTACCGACGCGAAGACGCGAAAGAAAAGAAGTCCACGGTGGAAACCTATTGGGTGCCTGGCGTGAACCACCTGGGCGCATATGGCCGGTGGGCCTTCGCCGAGTTCACAGACGTTTACCAGATCCACGCCGACTTTGCTGCCAAGATCGCGAGCGAGTTCGATAAAATGATTAAAGCGGCTACCGAAACACCCACGACCGAGAGCAAATAACATGGCGAAGAAATCGGCAGCCTCCAAAACCGTAGAATCTCTCAAGCACGGCGCCGATAAGCGGAAGAATATTCCAACCGCGGAGTTTCAATCCGTTTTGAGGCAAGAGGCACAGCACCCCATCCGTCTCGCCTATGAGCGCCGCAATCGCGACCTCGATCCGCAACTCGTATGGCGCGGAAAGGACGAGCAGGATTGGAGCAATCTGATTGTTCACGCTCCGCCACTTTACATCCAAGAGAAGGTCCACCCTAAAGTCCTCATCGAAGACTTGCTGCGTCAAACCAGAGATATCCGAGCGCAGGAGCCTGGCCATCAGATCGACCTCTTCGCCGATTTCAACGGCATCGCAAACGACGCCGACAAGACCGAGTTCTATCAGCACGACCAGAATTGGAGCAACCGCATGATCCTGGGCGACTCGCTCCAGGCGATGGCAAGTCTCGCCGAGCGCGAAGGCCTGCGCGGTCAGGTGCAATGTATCTATCTCGACCCACCTTACGGCATCAAGTTCAACAGCAACTTCCAATGGTCCACCACGAGCCGTGACGTCAAGGATGGCAATGCGGGCCACATCACCCGCGAACCGGAGCAGGTGAAAGCGTTCCGCGACACTTGGCGGGACGGCATCCACAGTTATCTCACCTATCTGCGCGACCGCCTCACGGTCGCTCGCGATCTTCTCACCGATTCCGGATCGATCTTCGTTCAAATTGGACAGGATAATTGTCACCTCATCCGTTCTTTATTGGATGAAGTTTTTGGTGCCGAGAATTTTATTTCGCAGATCGTGTTCTCGAAGACCGCGAGCGCGACATCGGAATATCTCGCTGGCACATACGATGTCCTCGTTTTATACGCAAAATCGCACGAGAAATTGAAATATCATCAACCCCTGACGCTGAAGCAACTTGGGGGGTTGGGTGGCAGTGCATATAAAAGAGTCCGGCTTCCAAATCTCTCGGAACGAGCGCTCACCCCCGAGGAGCTTGCCGGCCAGCAGGAGCTTCCTGCGGATTCGCGTGTGTTTCGTATCGACAACCTCACGAGTCAAAGCGTTGGGCGCGACAAGGGTGAAGGAGCAGCTTCGTGGTTCCCCGTGGAGTTCGAGGGGCAAACGCTTCGCCCCTCTGACAAGGTGCGATGGAAAACCAACGAACAAGGAATGAGTCGTTTGAAAATGGCGTCTCGCCTTAGTTCGACGGGCAAGGGCTTATATTATGTGCGCTACTTTCAAGATTTCGCCGCATTTCACGAGGACAATGTCTGGGCCGATACCGGGATAGCGGGCTTCGCCTCTGAGAAGCGATATGTTGTCGAAACCTCTGAGAAAGTCGTTCAGCGCTGCCTCCTCATGACGACAGACCCCGGCGATCTCGTTCTCGATCCAACTTGCGGCTCCGGCACGACCGCCGCCGTCGCCGAACAATGGGGCCGCCGTTGGATTACCATCGACACTTCCGCGTCGCATTGGCACTTGCTCGCGCCCGCATAATGGGTGCGCGATATCCATTTTACTTTTTGGCCGATTCTCGCGAAGGACAGCTTAAGGAAGCCGAAGTCGCGCGGCACGTCGCCAAGTTCGCAACCAACACGCGGGAATATCCGTCATGGCTTTGTCTACGAACGTGTGCCGCACATCATGCTAAGTTCTATTTCCAGCAATGCGGAAATTGATGTTATATGGAGCAAATGGCAGGCCATCTTAGACCCGTTGCGCAAGAAACTGAGCGCCGCGCTCAGGACACAATTGCATGATTGGGAGATTCCGCATGAAGCGGACGCGAAGTGGCCGGAATCAGTGAGGGCACTGCATGGCAACTGGTGGCAGGCGCGCATTGCACAGCAGACGGAAATCGACAAGTCGATCGCTGCCAAGGCGACGTTTGATTACCTCTACGACAAGCCGTACGCCGACAAGAAAACGGTAAGGGTATCTGGCCCCTTCACCGTCGAAAGTCTGAGTCCCCACCGAGTGTTGGGCGTGGATGAAAACGATGACTTGATTGATCCTCTAAAGACGCACAATCCCGACTTCGGCGCAAAGCAATCCTTTGCTCAGATGATCATCGAGAATCTCAAGACGGCTGGTGTCCAACAGGCTCACAAGGAGGATAAAATCACCTTCATCGCCCTCGCTCCTTGGCCGGGCGAACTGGTCTGCGCCGAAGGGCGCTATATGGAACGCGAGACCGAGAAGCGTGCCGCCATTTTCATCGGCCCGGAATTCGGCACTGTTCAACGTGCCGATCTAGTCGCCGCGGCCCGCGAGGCCGGCGATGCCGATTTCGATGTGCTGATTGCCTGCGCCTTCAACTACGAGGCCCACACTACGGAGTTCAATAAGCTAGGCCGTATCCCCGTGCTCAAGGCCCGTATGAATGCGGACCTCCACATGTCGGACGACCTCAAAAACACCGGCCAAGGCAACCTCTTTGTCATTTTCGGCGAGCCGGACATAACTCTTCTCAACGAGAAGGATGGCAAACTTCGTGTGAAGGTAAATGGCGTGGACGTATTCAAACCTCAAACGGGCGAAGTTATTAGCGACAATTCCGATGGCATCGCCTGCTGGTTCATCGACACCGACTATAACGAAGAGAGTTTTTTCGTCCGCCACGCGTACTTCCTTGGGGCCAACGATCCTTACAACAATCTAAAGACGACTCTCAAAGCCGAAATCAACGCTGACGCTTGGGCTACGCTGAACAGTGACACTTCACGACCTTTTGAAAGACCCAAGAGCGGCCGCGTAGCCGTGAAGGTAATCAATCACCTTGGCGATGAAGTCATGAAGGTATTCAAGGTAACGTGATGGAATTCCGCATTGCCGACACTTTCACGGACAGCCTTGCTCGGCTAACCGGCGACGAACAGAAAGCCGTCAAGATGACGGCTTTCGATTTGCAGATTGATTCGTCCGGCGCAGGAATGAGCTTCCACAAGCTCGACAAAGCAAAAGACAAGAAATTCTGGTCGGTGCGCGTCAGCAGCGACATTCGGCTGATCGTCCATAAAAGTGAATCCAGTCTCTTGCTTTGTTACGTGGACCATCACGACAAGGCATATCAATGGGCGGAACGGCGCAAGTTGGAGACGCATCCAAAGACCGGTGCCGCGCAATTGGTGGAGATTCGCGAGACCGTCAAGGAAATCGTGGTTCCTACATACGTGCAGGCGGAACTCCCTGTGGCGGCCAAGCCCCTGCTGTTTGCGACGCTCGGTGACAATCAGTTGCTTGGTTATGGAGTGCCGCCGGAATGGCTGGCGGATGTACGAAAAGCCGATGAAGACACGTTATTCGCGCTGGCCGACCATTTACCAACGGAGGCCGCCGAAGCATTGTTGGAGTTTGCGACCGGTGGTAAACCGCAGGCGGTCGCACCGGCCGTCAGTGGAACCGATCCCTTCGCTCATCCCGATGCTCAACGCCGATTCCGCACGATGAAGGGCGTTGAGGAGTTGCAGCGCGCGCTAGAATATCCCTGGGATAAATGGACGGTCTTCCTGCACCCCGAACAGCGGCAGTGGATCGAACGGGACTACAGCGGCCCCGCGAGAGTTTCCGGGTCTGCGGGCACTGGAAAAACCATCGTGGCCCTTCACCGCGCTGTCCATTCGCGCGCACAATCCAGATGCGCGAGTTGTGCTAACCACTTTTTCGGGCATTCTGGCCAATGCGTTACGAACCAAACTTAAGCGACTCATCAGCAATGAGCCGCGATTGGCCGAACGACTGGAAGTGTATTCCATCGACGCCATCGGCCTTCGGCTTTTCAAATCCCACATCGGCCAGCCGCAGATCGTATCGCAGGACAAGATGCGCGAGATCGTGGAGAAGTCGGCCGCGGAGGTGGGAGGCCACAAGTTCGGCCTTCCATTTTTGCTTTCCGAATGGGAACACGTCGTCGATGCGTGGCAATTGCACAGTTGGGAGGCGTATCGCGACGTGAGGCGGCTGGGCAGGAAAACCCGTCTTGCCGAGCCGCAACGCGCCGTGCTTTGGTCGATCTTTGAGCGTGTCGGCGCTCGGTTGGCGGCTGACAATTTAATTACCTATTCCGGCTTATTCAGCAAACTTGCAACCATCATCGCCGCGAGTAAGCATCCGCCGTTCGACTTTGCCGTGGTGGATGAGGCACAGGATATCAGCATCGCTCATCTGCGTTTCTTCGCGGCGGTTGGTGGTAATCGCCCAAACGGCCTTTTCTTTGCGGGCGACCTTGGGCAACGTATCTTCCAGCAGCCGTTTTCATGGAAGGCGTTGGGGATCGATATCCGTGGTCGCGCGCGTACCCTTCATGTGAACTACCGGACCTCACACCAAATCCGAATGCAAACCGACCGCCTATTGGGCCCGGAAGTGTCCGATGCCGATGGCAACACGGAGGAACGAGACAGCACCGTTTCGGTATTCAATGGACCGCCGCCCACTATTCAGGTCGTCAAAAGCCAACAGGAGGAAATCAAGGCGGTCAGTCAATGGATCTCAGCTCGCCATAAAGAGGGCGTGTTGCCTCACGAGCTGGGAGTATTTGTGCGATCTGTGGCGGAGTTGGATCGGGCGCGAGCAGCGGTCAAAGATGCTGGGCTGTCGTTCAAAATACTTGACGACCAGGTTGAAACGGTGAGCGGCCAAGTGGCAATCAGTACGATGCATCTTGCCAAGGGTTTAGAATTTCGCGCCGTCGTGGTGATGGCCTGTGATGACGAGATTATTCCGTTGCAGGAACGAATCGAGACGGTGGCCGAAGACGCAGATTTGGAAGAAATCTATAATACGGAACGCCATTTACTTTACGTCGCGTGTACTCGCGCACGGGATCATCTTCTCGTTACGAGCGTCGATCCGGCATCAGAATTTCTCGACGACATGGGGACGTGACGCAAGACATCGGATTCTCGACAGTGGGTAGATCGTGTGTGCGGCACTCGCACCGCGCAGATACCCATTGCCATACGATCACGATGTTTCCTTATTGCTGGCGTGACGGCAGGATTAATTTGCATCCCACCGGAACCAAAGCATAATCAACTACGGATCGGCGGTATTCCCCGAAGAAGGTTCCCCCCTCCTTCTTCAACCGCCGATCTTTTTTTGCGCCATACTTTCCATCGCGAAATCCGTCATTGAACAAACCTAAATGGCGCGGGATTGACGAAACCCGGCTTAGATCGTTACCCTAACATATAGCGAACAATGGGAAGAGGTTTGTCGTGCAGATAACGACTGATAAGGATGAGCTGCGCCGCGCCCTTGCTGAAAAGCAAGTCTCGCACGTTCGTTGCCGCAGCTTTCGCACGGGCTTGGAGGCATTCGATGAAATTGCACCGAACGGCGCGTTTCAGGGTGGCGCAGTGCATGAATTGCTCTGGGCACGGCAATCGACCCATCCCAAATCGCTCGCATTACTGCTGGCAAAGGCGGCGCAGAAAAACGGTGGCGCGATTGCTTGGAGTGATCCAGAGCGCGAGCTTCACCTGCCCGCCTTGTCGGCGGCAGGAATCAACCTTCGGAATCTGGTTCTGCTGCGCTGCGCGAATCGCGCGGACCAGCTTTGGGCGCTGGCCGAATGCTTGCGCTGTCGTGGGGTCGGCGCGACCGTCGCGTTCATTCAACGTCTAAGCCAGATCGAGGCGCGGCGGTTGCAACTTGCCGCCGAGCGTGGGGGCGGCGTGGGCCTTTTCATGCGCCCTTATGCGCCGGGGATAAGCAACTCTTACGCAGCCGCCACGCGCTGGCTTATCCAGCCCGCGCCCGGCAGCGACCAAGTGCAACGATGGAGCGTGGAACTTCTTCACGGCCACGGAGGACAGGTCGGAAAAGTCCTTCTACTGGAGGTGGACCGTGAGACACGTGCTTTGCGCATATCTGCGCCACTGGCCGATCGACCGGCTGCGCCGGCACGGCCCGAGCTACGGCGTAAACCGCTGGTCCTGATCGAAACCAGCGGCAACCGGCAGACCATCGTTCACGTCAGCCCGGAAACGCCGGCCGATATTTATCCGGCAATGCCGCTGGCAGCGGCAAGAGCACGTCATGCAGCGATGTTGGATTTTCCGGCGACGCCGGCCGCGGACCTGCGCTCCCTCGAAGCGATGGGACACTGGCTGTTGCGATTCAGCCCAGGCGTGTGCGTTTATCCCCCGTCATCCCTTTTTCTCGATGCTACAGGTCTCGAGCGCCTGTACGGTGGCCTTGAGAACTTTCGCCGTCGAGTTGCCCAAGCATCGCTTCGCTGCGCATGACCGCTGCCGTGACGATTGCGCCAACGCCGGGTACGGCGTGGGCGCTGGCCGCGTTTGGAAGGAACGGATCGCACATCGTCACAAATGAACACGTACTTCCCGCGCTCTCGCCACTTCCGCCAGAGGCGTTGCGGCTGGACAGCAAGACGGTTGGCGTCTTATCAGCTTTGGGCGTGCGGACGATTGACTCGCTGCTTCAACTTTCTCGCAACGATCTCGCTGTTCGCTTCGGACCGGCGATCCTGATGCGGATCGACCAGGCGACCGGCACTGCGCCCGAACCTCTGACATACTTGGTTCATCGCTCGCCCATTCGGGCGACCCTCGAATTTGAAGGCGCTATTGAATCGCTCGACGCGATTCATTTCGCGGTGCAGGAGCTTACAAGGCAAATTGCCGCGCAGCTTGCCGCGCGTGGTCAGGGAGGCGCGGGAGCTACGCCTGACGTTCCGCCAGCCGTATGCATCGCCTGTCGAAAAAGTTATCCGGTTGGTGCGCCCGTGTCGCAACGAATCGGCACTGTTAAAGCTGATTTGTTGCGCGATTGAAAATCTGGAAGCCAGCGAGGGTTTTGTGGCCGCGACGTTGGCCGTCACTGTCGCTGAACGGTTGGGCGACGAGCAGGCCGCATTGATCGGAGGCGAGGAAGAACGCGATGCCGCCGAATTGGATCATTTGGTCGAGCGGCTGCGCGCACGGCTGGATCGCGGCGTGGATTGGGGAGAATTGCTCGAATCCAATCTCCCTGAAAACGCCAGTCGATGCCGAGACACTGCCGGTAAGGCGGATGCGCCCGGCGCGCACGGCGCGGTTGATCTTCTTCGCCCGCTCCGGCTGCTGCGTCAGCCGCGTTCGATCAAGACAATCGTTCGACCCTCGGAGAGCCGCGATGGCGAGCCCGTATCTTTCACTGACTACGGCGAAGTTCATAGGCTCGACCACATCCGGGGACCGGAGCGAATCACCGGCCAATGGTGGAACGGGCGGTGGAAGACCCGTGACTACTTCGATGTTCTGGATACCGCCGGCGATCGGTATTGGATCTTCCGCGTCCCGCAATCGGGACGATGGTTTTTGCACGGGATATTCGAGTGATGGCGGAAACTCATCTATGCCCGAAGCGGCCAATCCCAAACATCGTCCCGTCGTTCCGCCGCCAACATCGGCGCACGGCACATCGTCCTATCCTTACGCGGAATTGGACGTCACAACAAACTTTTCATTCCTGCGCGGCGCGTCGCATCCCGATGAATTGGTCTATCGCGCCGCCGAGCTTGGATATACCGCCATTGCCGTCACAGATATAAACAGCGTTGCCGGCGTCGTCCGCGCCCACCAGGCCGCGAAGGATGCCAGGATCAAACTTTGTGTCGGAGCGCGCCTGCGCTTCGTCGATGCGCCCGATGTTCTGGTGTGGGTTGAGAATCGCGCAGGCTACGCCAGCCTGTGCCGTCTGCTGACTACGGGCAAACGCAGGACTGAAAAAGGTTCCTGCATTCTTCGTCTTCAAGATTTGCTTTCGGTCCCAAAGGGCCTTTTAGCGGCGCTGGTGTGCCGGTCCATCGATCCACAAGTCGGCGAACCCGATCCAGCCGCGATCGACACCGCAGCAGGAGCGTTGCGGGATGCCTTCGGTCGAGGATTGTCTATCGCGGCGTCGCGCGTCTTGGACCCTTGGACCGAATGATGCTGCGCCACGTCGAATCCGTCAGCCGTACTTACGGCGTTCCGCTTCTGGCCACCAATCAGGTCCACTATCACGATGAGCATCGACAAACGCTCCAGGATGTGCTCACTTGCGTTCGCCACGGCTGTACGATTCAGGACGCGGGATTCCGTCTCTTTCCGAACGGCGAGCGATTCATCAAGCCGCCGGAAGACATGCACCGCTTGTTCAGCGACCTTCCGGCCGCGCTGCGAAGGACGGTCGAGATCGCGGAACGCTGCACTTTTCGCTCGATGAGCTGCGCTACGAATACCCGGATGAGATCGTGCCGGCAGGCAAAACGCCGGCATCCTATCTGGCGGAACTGTCCTGGGCCGGCGCCGCCGGTCGCTATCCGCAGGGCATTCCTGAAAAGGTCCGCCAGCAGATCGGTTATGAGTTGACGCTGATCGCGGAACTCAAGATCGAGCCGTATTTCCTGACGGTTTACGATCTTGTCCGCTTCGCCCGCTCGCGCGGGATTCTCTGTCAGGGCGCGGCTCCGCCGCGAATTCCGCCGTCTGCTATTGCCTGGGAGTCACGTCCGTTGATCCCAATCGGATTGACGTGCTCTTTGAGCGATTCGTCAGCGCCGCCCGCGACGAACCGCCTGACATCGATGTTGATTTCGAGCACGAGCGCCGCGAAGAAGTGATCCAATATCTTTATGACAAATACGGCCGCGAGCGCGCGGGCATGACAGCGGAAGTCATCAGCTATCGCGGTCGATCCGCCGTAAGGGACGTAGGTAAGGCAATGGGATTGGGCCTTGACGCGGTGGATGCACTGGCCAAACGCCTTGAGGGCTGGTCCAGCGGCGCACCGCTGGATGAACAGGTTCGAGAAGCGGGATTGGACCCCACCGACCGCACCGTGCGGATGGTCGTCGCGCTGACGCGCGAACTGCTCGGATTTCCGAGGCATTTATCGCAGCACGTTGGCGGAATGGTTATGACACGCGGGCCGTTGTGCGAGTTGGTTCCCATCGAAAACGCCAGCATGGCGGATCGCACAGTGATCGAGTGGGACAAGGACGACATCGACGCCATCGGCATTCTCAAAGTGGACGTGCTGGCGCTAGGAATGCTTACGGCGCTGGCCAAGGGGATGAAGCTCATTAACGACACGCATCCGACGCAGCCGCCGATCGAGCTTCACACGATTCCGCCCGAAGACCCCGGCGTGTACGTGATGGTCAGCGACGCCGACACCATCGGTGTCTTTCAGATCGAATCGCGGGCGCAGATGTCGATGTTGCCGCGACTGCGCCCTAACAAGTTTTATGACTTGGTGATTGAGGTCGCGATTGTGCGGCCCGGTCCAATCCAGGGCGATATGGTGCATCCCTATCTGCGCCGCCGCGACGGGATTGAGCCGGTGAGTTTTCCCAAGCCCGAATTGGAGGCGGTGCTTGGCAAGACGCTCGGTGTTCCATTATTTCAGGAACAAGCGATGAAGATGGCGATGGTCGCGGCGGGATTCACCGCCGGAGAAGCCGACCAGTTGCGCCGCGCGATGGCTGCATGGCGACACGCGGGGAGCATCGAAAAGTTCCAGCAAAAGATGATTGATGGAATGCTCGCCAACGGCTACGAACGAGAATTCGCCGAGCGCTGCTTCAACCAGATCAAGGGGTTTGGCGAATACGGCTTTCCCGAAAGCCACGCCGCTTCTTTCGCGCTGCTTGTCTATGCCAGCGCGTGGATCAAACGGTATTACCCGGCGGCCTTCTGCTGTGCGCTGCTCAACAGCCAGCCGATGGGATTTTATGCGCAGCACAGATCGTGCGAGACGCGCGAGAACATGGCGTGGAAGTGCGAGCGATCGAGGTGAATCGGAGCGATTGGGATTGCACTTTGGAGAGTGCCGTCGATTCGCCGGCGTCTGTGCCCACGGCGGACAAGCGGACTTGGGGAATCGGTGGTCCCGCCATGCGGCTTGGCTTCCGCTTGATAAAGGGACTACAAGCCGCCCACGCGCAGCAAATTGTCGAGTGCCGAGGTCAGCACGGCCCGTTCCGCTCAATCGACGATTTCCATGCGGCGACGGAGCTTCCGGTTTCCGCCGTTGCAAAACTATCTGAGGCCGACGCCTTCGCGTCCCTACCCAGATCGCGCCGGGTCGCATTGTGGGAAACGCTGGCGCTGCCAGAGGAGCGAGGTCCACTGGCCATGCCGCCAGCGCGAAAGTGCCGCGCCCGCACTTTCGCCGATGACCGTGGGCCAGGAGATTCATGCCGACTACGGAACGACCGGCCTATCGCTCAAAGGACATCCGGTTCAGCTCATCCGAACGGAATTGACCCGCCGCAATGTGATTCCCGCCGCCGAGGTGTGGAATCGCCCGCATGGAAGGTGGGTGAGCGTGGCCGGCGTCGTCATTATTCGCCAGCGCCCCGGCACCGCCAAAGGAATCGTGTTTGAAACGCTGGAGGATGAGACAGGCATCGTGAATTTGATTATCCGGCCCGACGTTTACGACCGTTGCCGGAATGCCGCGAGGAGTGCTTCCGTGCTTCAAGCCGATGGTTATGTCGAACGCCAGGGCCAGGTGCAGCACGTCATGGCCGTGCGATTGCATGACCTTACCGAGTTGGTTTCCAACTGCTCCTTGCGCTCGCGTGATTTTCATTAGCCGAGCGTCGTGGCATGGTCGCACCTCGACCGACTGCGATGTTGACCGCTACATCCTGCTGGCCGCTGCTGCAAAACGTCGATCCATTGGCCAGCCAGTCGGCGAACCGCCAACCCTCAGCAATCCGCCGACCGCGCGAGCTTCCGTGCCAGCCTTTGCGTGATATCGCGCGGATTCCAGCACATGACGTAGAGCGACCGCCCTCGATTCGTTCACCCAGGCGGCAAGCCGCCGATTCGCCCCCGCGCCGGGCATGAGTGGATTCCCGCCTTTCGCCAAAACTCCGCCGGTTCTCCGCTGCGCTCTGGTCGCTCCTATGCGACGCTCACGCCACGCCGATC
Organism: uncultured Phycisphaerales bacterium; assembly: GCA_963844715.1. GTDB lineage: Bacteria > Planctomycetota > Phycisphaerae > Tepidisphaerales > Tepidisphaeraceae > UBA1161. The sequence goes on from CAWJPJ010000008.1 coordinate 825,877, forward strand.
GCTCGATTGCATCGCCGCTGCGCGGACCGCGATCCGCGTGTCATTCACTGTCGCTTTGGCCTTTGGCCCGTCGCTTCCGGCGCTCCACTGCGCCCCGGCGGCCAGCTCCTTCAAGGGTTCGTTTGTCCGTCAATCGCCTTGCGAACGGAACAACCAAACCCTTTTTAAGAGAGGAGCTTTTTATGGCGAAGCAGAAATCCACCAACAAGCCCGTCGAGGAAGTTCGGATCGGCAGCGTCAAAGCCGCCATCTGGAAGAACGAAACCGAAGGCGGGCCGCGTTTCAATGTCACGTTCCAGCGGATCTACCGCGATGACGAGAAAGGCTGGCGGAGCACCGACAGCTTCGGCCGCGACGACTTGCTGGTGCTGGCGAAAGTCGCCGACCAGGCCCACGGCCGGATCGTCGCACTCAGCCAGCAGCAGCGGCCGCAGGAAGCATCAAAGTAGCGGTCAACATCGCAGGTCCGGTCGGGCATCCGTTCCCCGACCGGACCTTTCCAAATCTCGGAAGACATCTCACGACAAAAACGCGACATGGGACGTTGGCAAACCGACATCCAATCGGTCTGCGTAATGGGTGGGAAGTCTCCCTTTGTGAAGGTCAATTCCACTGTGTGGTCGCGCAACGCACCCGACTAGCTTCACTTTGGCGCTTGCTCTGGAGCATCAACCAGAATTTTTGCTGCTGCGGCCATGCCCAGCGAGACTACCTCACGGCGAGGAATCCGAATCTTAACCGCCTCCGCCGCCGAGTCTCGCTTGCCGACGGTAACAATTGAGCCAGGTTTCAGACCGCTTCGCTCGATAAATCGTAAGAATTCCGGCTCTTGATCCACCACTCTAACGATTTGTTGAGCAATGCCCACGGGGCAGTCGGCGAGGCTCATCAACTGGCGTTCGTGCAGATGCCCCTTGGGAGTCGGGATCGGGTCGCCGTGCGGATCGGCCGTCGGATGCCCCAGCAAAGCATCCATCCGCTCCAGCACTGCGGTCGGATATTGCGTGTTCCAGGCTGTCGGCCTCGTCATGCACGGCCGACCAATCCAAGCCCAGCATATTGACCAGAAACAACTCCACGAGCCGATGCCGCCGCAGGACGTGCAGGGCCAATTGTTCGCCGCGGCGGGTCAGTTTCACTCCGCCTCTCGGCTCGTAATCGACCAGTCCTGAATCCGACAAGGCCTTGACCATGGAGGTGGCGGTCCCCGGCACGACCCCCATGCGGCCGCCAGACGGCCCATCGACACCAACGTTCCCCCTTCGGCGGCGCGCTGCTCCAAATAAAGTTGCTTCAAGTAGTTCTCAACCGTGCTTGTCGCCATGAGCGCCGTCCTTTTGCAACGTAAAAGATTATCTGCCGATCAACCGATTGACAAATGATATGGTATTCGATATTTTTATTTTGAGTAATCAAAATTCGGTGATGGAGCGACCGAATAGGATTGAAGGCATATGATGCAAAGCCGAAAGACTGGACCACTGAATTATGAGACGATTCCGCCAGCAGTTAGCCACGCTGGGCATGTTTCGCTGGAAGGAATGCACGGCACGGTGGCGGTTCCCCACCACGAGGCCGCCTTCTGGAAGCAATGGCGCGCCTATGTCGGGCCGGCGCTGCTGATCAGCATCGGTTACATGGACCCCGGCAACTGGGGCACCGATCTTTCCGGCGGCGCTTCGTTCAAATACGACCTGCTCTGGGTGGTCGCCGTCGCCAGCCTGATGGCCATCTTTCTTCAAGTCATCTCCGCCCGGCTCGGGGTGGTCACCGGCAAGGATCTGGCCCAGTGCTGCCGCGACTGGTATCCCAAGTGGACGCGCTGGCCCAACTGGCTGCTCTGCGAACTGGCGATCGGGGCCTGCGATCTGGCCGAAGTGCTCGGCAGCGCCGTCGCGATCAACCTGCTCACCCACAACCACATTCCCATTTTCTGGGCGGTCATCATCACCGCCGGCGACGTGCTGCTGCTGCTGGCCCTGCAACGATACGGCATGCGGAAAATCGAGGCGGTGGTGCTGGTGCTGATCTCGACGATCGCCCTCTGCTACTTCATCGAGATTTTCGTCATCCCGCAGACCAAGCCAAGCTTTCTGGAGATGGGGCATGCCCTCTTCACTCCGGGTTTCCGGCACGCGGGGATGCTGTACGTGGCGATCGGGATCATCGGCGCGACGGTGATGCCGCACAATCTCTATCTGCATTCGGCATTGGTGCAGAGCCGCAAGCTTCAGAAGGACGAGCGCGCGATCCGCACGGCCATCCGGTTCAACACGATCGACTCGGCCGTGGCGCTTGTCCTCGCGTTCTTCGTGAACGCGGCCATTCTGGTGCTGGCGGCCATGGTGTTCTACGGAAAGACCAGCGTCACCGTGGCCGGCGGGCAGTCGTCCCATTCAACGACGATACCGACTGGATTCGGGTCGCGTACTTGACCCTCGCGCCGCTGCTGGGCGTTGCCGCCGCCAGCCCGCTGTTCGCGATCGCGCTGCTGGCCAGCGGCCAGGCCAGCACCATCACCGGCACGCTGGCCGGCCAGGTGGTGATGGAAGGCTTCATGCACTGGAGGCTCTCGCCCTGGGTCCGCCGAATCATCACCCGGCTGCTGGCCATTATCCCCGCGGTCCTGATCATCGGCATCCGCGGCAATGGCAGCGTCAACGACCTGTTGAACCTGAGCCAGGTGGTGCTGGCCCTGCAATTGCCCCTGGCGATGTTCCCGCTGCTCCATTTCACCAGTTCCCGCAAGCGGATGGGCAAGTGGAAGAGCGGCTGGTTCCTGCTGATCGCCGGCTGGGGCAGCGCGATCCTGATCACCGCACTGGACATCTACGGCTTGCCGGATGCGTTCAAACAGGCTTGGCAGGTCATCGTCGGAGGATAAACGCGCAAGGCATCGACCTGCGGATCATAGACGGCAAGGAATATCATGTATCAAACCATTTTAATAACGCTCGATGCCACGCCAACGGATCGCGCGATCATCAAGCATATCAAGGCACTGGCGGCGATCATGAAGAGCCGCATCGTGCTGCTTCATGTGGCCGACGGCTGGGCGGCGCACCTTGGACCGGATGCGGTCAGTCCGGAGATCACCGAAGACAAGGCCTATCTGGAGCAGGTCCGAGAGGAATTTGAATCGGCCGGCATTCCGGCGGATGCCTTTCTCGCCTACGGCGAGCCAGTGAAGGAGATCGTCCGCTGGGTCCATGAGAAACACTGTGATCTGGTCGCGATGAGCACCCACGGACATCGCTTCCTGGCCGATTTTTTTTGGGCGCAACGGCCAGCCGTGTGCAGCACAGCATCGACGTCCCCGTACTTTTAATCCGAGCTAGATAGGAACCCATCATGCCCAGTTTTGGGAGCGCTAGGAGCCAATCCGCGTTATTGACGTCGGTAACAATCGCGATCTTGCTCATTGCATGCAGTCGCGCGGCGCTCGCCGACGATTCAACTCCAACAACCACGGCGACGACCGAGCCATCGAATACGGCGTCAACGGAGTCTAACAAGTGGCAACACACTCTGTTCAATCCGACACCAACCGATCAGCTTCGCGGAATGGACACCGATCGACCCAACGTGACCAACACTCCGCACACCATCGACGCTGGGCATTTGCAGATCGAGACTGGAGTAATTGATTACTCCTATTTCCGCGATCATTCTTCTGGAAATAACGTTCGCGAAGATGATCTCGACTTCGGACAATTCAACTTCCGGCTCGGCGTGTTGAACAATCTGGAAATCAATGCGGTCGTCGATAGCTATGACCATGTGCAACTCCATGACTACGGTGCCGGTAATTCACTTCATGCCGGCAGCTTTGGCGATACGGTACTCGGCGGAAAGCTGAATCTCTGGGGGGATGAGAGCGGTGACAACGTGTGGGAAACGGCGATGGCGATTCAGCCCCAGTTCAAGATTCCCACGGCCCGAAGTGATATTGGGAATGGTCGCTTTGAATTCTCCGTTGCTGCTCCTTTCTTAATGAATTTGCCCGCCGGGTTTCATTTGGGGCTTCAGCCTGGTGTTTCTTACGAGCGTAACTCTGATAACACCGGATATGTGACCGGATTCCCAACGTCAATTTCGCTCGACCGCGTTGTGATCGGCAAACTTGATGTCTATCTCGAATACGCGTGCGACCCAACGACGGAAAGGCACGTTAAAACCGAGCAGACCGTCGATGTGGGTGGCACCTATCCGCTCACCGACAACATCGTGCTCGACGCAGGAGTCAACTTTGGACTCAATAGAGCTTCAAACAATATTGAGGTATTGGCCGGAATCAGCTTTCGCTTTTAGCAGAGGATTTGTCCGAGGCTTAGCGCCGTGTTTTCCGGAAAACTCTCTGCCGGCGATCGGGTGATCTTTAGCGTGACCAGGCACGGCACGCACCAACCGGGAGATTCTTCTTCCCGGCGACGTCAACTAAGAAGGTGGTCGCAAGATCTGGAATGCTATCATCACTGAGCAATGTGCGCTCGCTACCGTCTGTAACTTTCGCTCGACACATCGCGGAGCTGCTCGGTCTCAGTGTGACCGATCTATTCGAGGAGTTTTCGGAGCGGCCACGGCTGAACATCACGATCTCGCAGCCAGTGCCCATTGTGACGCTCGATGACAGCAGGCGAAACTTTGCCGTGGCCGAATGGGGATTTCTTGCGCCCTGGGACAAGTCAAAACGAGTTTTCAACGCCGCGGGCGAAACCGTTGCCGTCAACCCGACGTTTCGCGAATCCTTCAAAGATTAACTCGCTCGGCCGCCGCTTCCTGATCCGTGACAAATGAAGCTCTTGCCGGGTCACGCGCTCGTCTTTCTCGCAGCATATAGCTCCACCAAACTCCGAAGCGAATGAGTGGGACTCCTTTCCAAATTCCATTCAATGCGAATGCAGAGAAGAGGACCTCCGGGGCCGGTCCTCTCCTGATACCGTTCCCGACGTTATCCATGATGCTGCGCAGCGGCCCTACGGACGCCAGGGCGCAGCAGCATTGTGGATAACTCGGCGGAAAAAGCTGGATCAATTGTGCACAAACTGTCGCGTGCGCCAGATGCCGACAGTGTGCCCATTACGGTAACGGCGGCCGAGCATATCGCGCCGCTGTCGGCTGGGTTGCGGTTACGGTCCGTCCTCTCTATGCGCGAGACGTTCTTGCGGAGATCACCGGGCCGCGACACGGCGCCTGTTCAGAAGTCTGAGAGAACATCGTCCCAGCGGAAGCTTCACTTCCGCACCGAGGACTCCGTATCAGGTCGATTGGCAACAGGCTGCTGGCCGCAAGCGCTCCCGCTCGCCAGGAGATTGTCTTATGGAATCCTCTGAACTTCCTTTTTCGGAACTGCTTCACTTTGGCGGCTTCGATTACGCAGGTCAGAAGCATTATGTCGTCGTTGTTGATCGGGCAGGCTCGAAAGTGCTGAGCATGGAGTTCGATAACACCGCCGACGGTTGGCGCAGATTCCTGGACGCGATCAAGCCCTTTCCGAAGATCGCCTTCACGATCGAGACCAGTTGCGGCGCAGACGTCGAGCGCCTGCTGGACGCCGGTCTGCCGGTCTATCCGATTAATCCCAAATCCGCGCAGCGCTACCGGGACCGCAAGTCAGTGGCCGGCTGCAAGAGTGATGAGCTGGACGCTTTCTGCATGGCCGACGCGCTGCGCACGGACGGCGCGGCCTGGAGGCGGTTGTTGCCAATGGACCCGACAACACACGAACTGCGTGTGCTGTGCCGGGATGAGATTCACCTTATCGAGCTGCGCACTTCCTTGATCAATCAGCTTCGTGCTACTCTCCATCAATATTATCCAGTGGCATTGGAGGCCTTCACGGATTGGGTGTCGCCAAGCGCATGGGATTTTGTCATCACGTTCCCGACTCCCGCGGAGTTGGTCAGCGCGGGGAAACGAAAATGGCAGAAGTTTCTATTCGCGCATCACATGACCAGCCAGGAAAAACTCGATGAGCGAACGGCACTGTTCGCCAAGGCCAATGAGTTCACCAATCCGGTTGCAGCGGTAATCTCAGGCAAAAGCCTGCTGGCGACGACGCTGGCAAAACAACTGCGCGTTGGAGGCGCAGCTTTGCGTATACCGGTCCCGCATCACGGCACTGTTCCGCCAGCATCCAGACTATGCGTGCTTTGGCTCGCTACCCGGTGCGGTGAAAGCTCGCGCCACGGTTGCTTGCGGAACTGGGTACTTGCCGTGAGGTCTTTGCATCAGCCGAGGCGTTGCAGGCGTATGCAGGTACCGCGCCGGTCACGAAGAAGTCTGGGAAGTCGGACATCGTACATTTTCGACGGGCTTGCAATTGTTACTTGCGAGCCACCGTTCACCTCTGGGTGGATCTCAGCCGCCACTATTGCGTTTGGGCCGAAGCCTATTACCAGCAGAAGCGCAAGCAAGGCATGGGGCATGCAGCTGCGCTCCGATGCCTCGGCCAGCGCTGGCTCAATATTCTATGGAGCATCTGGCAAAAAAATGTGGCGTATGACGAAGCGAGCCATACGCGCAATCAAGTAAAGCACGGCTCCTGGGTCGTTCGCTTATTACCAAAATCTGAAACGGGTGCCGCGAACTGATCCATGTGAACAACATGGCGCGAAAAAACCGAATCTGCTCATTGACGGCAGAGAGAACATCTCCCGCACCTCCTCTCCTTGGCCCTAAATCCGGTGTGTGGTGCTGTCGGAAACAATAAGGATGCGCCGGGAACATTCGGGGAAGGTAGGCCCGCTGTTGTTGAAAGGCCGCACGCGGCCAGGGGGCAGCGGGCCTACGGCATGTTGGTTCGACTCCGCTATCGAAACGCCACCAGCCGAGTACGGCCTTGCCATGCTCGCCTCCTCGGGGAAATCCGACTGTGAGGTTGAGCAGGTGAAGGGCCGGATTTCCCCTGCGGGCCTGCGCGTTTATGTTGAGTTCCGAATTATTTTTGAGTTCGGCGGAAAATCCCTGCATTTCGGGGGTTCTGAGCAGAATGGCGAAGCGGTTTGCTTCACATAATCCTGATGTCTTTCTTATGCCCATGTGGCGGAAAGGAAGGCGTCATGTCTCACGATCTGTTTCTTCGATGTGTTCGCAGGCGGATCAGCGGCAATCCACAGGAACCGCTGTTGGAGCGATTCCTGATTTATCTCACCCAGCGTGGTTACGCTCCGGGAACGTGGTATCGGCTTCTGCGCATTGCCGATCACTTCGGGCGATGGCTTGGCCCTGGACCTTTGACGTACAAGGCGGCGCAGGGCTTCCTCAAACGCCATTTGCCGAGGTGCCGATGCACAACGCATTCGCTGCGCAGCCTGCAATGCAATCGCGAAGCGCTGCGGCTTTTGCTTGAGATGGCCGCAATCACGCCGACTCCGTCGCCAGCCCCCATGCATTTTGCGGATCGGCTGCTGGAACAATATGGACAGCACCTGATACAGGCGAGAGGACTCGCGCCGGTGACTGTCCATCATCGGTTGGATCTGGCCAGGCGAATGCTTCGACAGTTCCGAGTGCGTCAATCATCACAGTTCCGCGCCTGGACGGCCGCTCAGATCCAGCAATACATCGCGCGAATGGTGCGTCCTTACCAGACGTCCACCGGCCGCGCCATGACTTCAGCGACTCGCTCGTTCCTATGCTATTTACTGCAAAATCGCTTGATTCGGCGGGATTTGGCCGCGGCGGTTCCCGCATTGGCCCATTGGCGATTAGCGCCCTTGCCCAACACTCTGACAATCAAGGAGATTGAACGGCTCCTCAGGGCTGTCCGGCAATGCACCCCGCTCAATCTTCGCGACCGCGCCATTCTCCTGTGCATGGTCGAACTGGGTCTCCGGCGCCCCGACGTGACGGGACTGGAAGTCATCGGGGTGGATCTGGCCCATCGAGTGTTGCGCCTTCAACATCACAAGGAACGGGAGGCGGCGGCAACGCCCATGACCAGCCGACTGGCAGAGGCGATTGAAGCGTATCTCCGCAAAGGCCGTCCTGCCTGCCAGTCACCGTTCCTGTTCGTCTCGCATCGCGCCCCGGTTGGCAAGCCCTTGTCCACTGCCGGCCTTGGACACATCGTGCTCAGGATTGCTGGTCGCGCGAGATTGCAGGGCCGCGTCAGGGGCACCCATATATTTAGGCATAGTCTCGCCAGCCGACTGCTCGCTTCGGGAGCGCACCTTAAACAAATCGCCGACGTGCTGGGTCATCAGTCGATTGAGACAACGATGATTTATACCAAAGTCGATCTGCGCGCGCTGATGCAGGTGGCGTTGCCTTGGCCCGGGGGCGCCAAAGACAAAACCTCCGCCGGGGAGGTGCGGCCATGACACACCAACTGACGATGGTTCGCCACGCCAGAGCCTACCTTGAATACCGCCGCTCCCTGGGCTTTGCACTGCGCGGTCATGGCAGATTGGCGATGCAATTCGCTCGTTTCCTCGATCGCCGCCGTCACGAGCTTCCAACGATCGGCCTGATGCTGCGCTGGGTCAATGGAAAGGGAACGCATTCCCAAAGCTATCGCGCCAGTCGTTTAACGGCGGTTCGCAGTTTTGCACGCTATCTGGCGGCAAGGGATGAACGAATCCCCATCCCGCCCGCCCGACTCTTATCCGTGAGGATTCGGCGCTGTCGGCCTCACATTTACAGCCCGCTGCAACTTGAGCAGCTGCTGTCCGCTGCCGGGCGGCTGCATCCTCACTTTGCGCTTCGCCCTTTGACCTATCAGACGCTTCTGGGACTGATCGCCGCCACAGGCTTGCGCATCTCTGAAGCCATCAGGCTCCAGCGCGGACAGATCGATTTGAAGCGTGGTCTGCTGGAGATTACGCAGACCAAATTCAAAAAGTCACGCCTTGTGCCGATGCACCCGACCACAACGCGGGCCTTGCGCCATTACCGCGATAAGCGCGATCAGCAATGGGGAACACGACAGGAAGCACCATTCTTTCTCAACGCCGCAGGCCGATATTTGCCATCGGAAACGGTACAGGCTGTATTCCGTCGGCTTTGCGAAGGTCTCGGCTGGCATCGGGGCAACGGCGAATTACCCAAACCACGCCTCCATGACCTGCGCCACAGCTTCGCCTGCCGCCGCCTATTGATCTGGCATCGCAATGGCGACGACATCGGGAACCGCATCGCCGCGCTGGCGACGTACCTGGGCCATGGCAGGGTCCGGGACACCTATTGGTATCTCACCGGCACCTCGGAACTGCTTGCCATTGCGGGAGACCGCTTCGGACGATTCGCCGATTCGGCAGAAGGGAGCAACCCATGAAAGCCAAGGAACTTATCCCCACGCTTCCACTGGCGCCGTTACTCCAGAACTATTTTTGTTCTCATTTGATCGGCCAGCGCGACCTGAGCCGGCGGACGATCCATGCCTATCGCGACACATTCCGGCTGCTGCTGAAGTTCCTGGCTCACCGCTTCAAGTTGATGCCCGAAGCATTGCGCGTGAGTGATCTGGACCCGCCAAGAGTCCTTGCCTTCCTTGATGACCTGGAACAATCCCGTGGCAACGGCGTTCGCACCCGCAACGCCCGGTTGGTGGCGATCCATTCCTTCATGCGCTACATCGCATCCGTCGAGCCGTCGTTGTTGAATGTGGCCCAGCGCATTCTTGCGATTCCCGCCAAGCGATTCGATCGCCCATCCATCGGCCATCTTACGCGCCAGCAGATGCAAGCCATTCTGGACGCGCCTAATGCCGCGACGCGCGGCGGACAGCGCGACCGTCTTCTGTTGATGATGCTGTACAACACCGGCGCGCGAGTGTCGGAGGTGGCGGCTCTTCACGTACACGATGTGCGCCTGGATTCCCAAGCCACGGTGCAGTTGCACGGGAAAGGACGGAAGAATCGCGCCGTACCGCTGTGGCGTTCGACAACGCGATTGCTGCGGCAGTGGCTCAAGGACACTGGCGCCGCGCCTGAATCCCCGCTGTTTCCCAATGCACGAGGCGAGCCGATGAGCCGGCATGGCATCGCCCAGCGCTTGGCAACGGCCGTGGCTCGCGCCTCGAAGAAGTTGCCGGGTTTGGGGAACATCCGCGTGACTCCACACAAAATCCGGCACTCCACGGCCATGCACCTGCTGCAATCGGGCGTGGATCTTTCAGTCATTGCGATGTGGCTGGGCCACGAACACATCGAAACAACACATCAATACCTGGACGCCGATCTGGAATCGAAGAAACAGGCGTTGGCATGCTTGGATTCACCCCGTCTGCACCGGTATCGCCGCTCTGCGCCCAAACCGCTCCTTCAGTTCCTGGAAGGCCTGTGATTATGTTGAGCCATCATGCACGAGAACCCCCGAAATGCAGGGATTTTCCGCCGAACTCAAAAATAATTCGGAACTCAACATAAACGCGCAGAGGTTGAGAGTTGCATATGTGCGTGGCATGGCGTTCGTCCGCTGCGCTCGACGTTCCCGTCGCCAGCAGGAAGGATTTCTCTTTTTTAGACCTCCCGGCCGCTTCTTTCGAAGCCGGGAGGTCAAAAAATTGCTTGGGCCTTTGTGGGCCTAAGCCATCCCGGTTTGGAGTTTTCTTCCTTTTCGGGAGGTGCTTTGTGGCACACGAGATCGACCAGACAACGGGACGAGCGGCAGTATTCGTGACCGGCGAACCAGCTTGGCATCGCTTGGGCACGGTGATCGAGCAGGCGACCACCAGCGCCGAGGCTATCGGCCTCGCGGGATTGGATTGGCGCGTCGAGCAATGGCCGGTCCGGGCTTTCGACCCGGACAACAACACGACAGAGGCGGGAATCCCCGACACGGTGGCGAATGTCCGCACCGATACCAAAGCGGTGTTGGGCGTGGTTGGGCGGCGCTATCGGGTGTTCCAGAACCATGAAGCTTTCGACTTCATGGATGGATTGGTTGGCGACAAGCTGGCCATGTACGAGACGGCGGGCAGTCTGCACGGCGGCAAGCGCGTGTGGATGATGGCCAGCATTCCCAAAGAGTATCGGGCCGGACCGGACGACCTGATTAAGCCTTACGTTCTCTTGACCAACACGCACGACGGAAGCCAGGCGCTTCGGATGATTCCGACGACCGTGCGCGTGGTTTGCCAGAACACGTTGAATCTGGCCCTGCGGGAATCGGGCGTTGAAGGATTGACCATTTCCCATCATCCCCGGTTGGAGAGCCGGATTGCCGAGGCGCGGGCGAAGCTCGGCATCATCGCGGCACGGTTCGACAAGTTTGATGATGAACTGCACGCCATGCTTGCCAAGGAACTGACCGTCACCGAGGCGGGCGGTTACTTCCGGGGATTGACCGGGGCGGACCTTCCCCACGGCACGGATCGGCAGAAGAAAACCCGCGAGAAGGTGTTCGGGCAGATGCTCGACAACTTCGATAACGAGCGGAACACGCTTGCCCGGCGTGAAGCACACCGCATGGGGCGCATACAACGCGGTGAGCGAATGGGCCGACCATCAGCGGAAGTACCGCGGCGCGTCACCCGCCGACAAGCTGGACCGGCAATTGGATTCGGTTTGGTTCGGCCAATCCCATCAACTCAAACAGGCCGCGTATCGCGGAGCGCTTGAACTGGCGGGCGTTCTGTAGGCGACCCCTCCCCGAACCCGCCCCGGTGCAGAAAGAGCCGGGGCGGGCTGGGGAGCGGTTGTCAACGTGACGCCGCATTCACAAGTGGCCATTTCAACGAAAGGAGATTCATCATGGCCAGCTACAACAAAGTGATCCTCATGGGACACCTGACCCGCGATCCGGAGTTAAAGACGCTGCCCAACTCGGATACGCAAGTGTGCGATTTCGCGCTGGCGGTCAATCGCCGATGGAAAGACGCCAGCGGCGACGACCGCGAGGAAGTCTTGTTCATCGACTGCGCCGCGTTCGGCAAGACCGGACAGACCATCGGCGAGAGCTTGACCAAGGGCCGACCGATCCACATCGAAGGCCGTCTCAAATTCGAGCAGTGGGAGCAGGAGGACGGCCAGCGGCGCAGCAAGATTCGTGCGGTTGTCGAGCAATTCCGGTTTGTGGACCGCAAGCCGACCACCGGACAGCCAGCCGAACGCAACGGACGCGGCAAACGCCGCACGAATGCCAAGAACAGCCGCCCGGCGCGGCAACCCGAAGGTGAGCCGGTGGGCGCGGGTGTGGGCAAGGAGGATGTTCCTTTCTAACCGAGGTGTCCCATGCGCGAGCAATTGATCGATCCAGACGGATCGGGTGTACAGCATCCAGCGCACAGCGCAGGGCGTGGTTTGCACTGTCAACGGCAGACCACTTTCCTTGCGGCTGGACCTGTGGAATCACAGCCCGACCGGATTTGAATTCGGCTATGGCGGGAGCGGACCAGCGCAGTTGCGCTGGCCATTCTCGCCGACTGCTGCGGGGACGAACTGGCGGTGACGTATCACCAGCCGTTCAAGTGGGCAGTCATCGCCCGCTTTCCCGCCGACGGCGGAAGTCTGACCGGGACGTTCGTGCGCGACGTGCTGGCCGGGCTTCAAGCCAAGCGGGAATCGCAGCAGTACCGCAACAACTGAATGCGTCGGGGCCGTGTGGCCCCGATGTCGATCAAAGAGAATTTCAAACAACAACAGAGGTATGTTATGAATCGCAATCTATCTCAATTTCATGATGTTCAGATTTCCGTTCCGCTGTCCAAGCTGATTCCGAACAAACGGAATCCCCGGCGCGTCAAGCCGGAGCGGGACGCTCACCGGCAAAAGGTGGCATCCATCCGGGCGTTTGGCCTGATTGCACCGCTGGTGGTCCGGGCGGATGATAAAGCAGCCGGAGGCTATCCGCGTGATCGCCGGCAATCGCCGTCTGGCGGCACTGCGCGACGTGTACAAGGATTCAGCCAGACCGCCAAAGGTTCCATGCGTTCTGCGTTCCGTGGACGACGACACCGCCGACGCATTGGCGCTTGGCCGAAAACTTCGTCCGCGAGCCGATGCACCCGCTGGACGAGGCCGAAGCCTTCGCCAAGCTGGCGCAGGAGGAAGCCAAGGGCGTTGAATCCATCGCCGCCGAGTTTGGCGTCAGCCAGCCATATGTACGATTATGTGGTGGACAACATAAGCGCACTTATGTGTTGAGTATATTTATGTTGTCAGATCACACCAACCAGTGGCTTCCCTGGACGCGATAGGCTGTTGTGACCACATAATTTTTTACAATGCCTGCAAGAACTCCATCAGTTTTGGATTGGCTTTCCATGATTTGCGTTTGGACGACCTTGGCCCAGTGAGCTCGCATGTGGCGAGCATTTTTGCTTTGGTTTCCAAGTCGATCTCGGCGTACACGTTGGTCGTATTGATTGACACGTGACCGAGCCAGGCGCGAATGGTGTTGATGTCCACGCCAGCGCGCAGTAGATGTGTTGCGGTGGTGTGGCGGATCGTGTGCGGCCCGACTCGCTTCCTGGCCAGCGTTGCGACTTTCCTGCTGGCCGCGTCGACGTGCCGCGACACCAACGCATGAACGCCGAAACGTGTGAGCGGCTCGCCGCGTTGGTTTAAGAACAGTTTTTCGCCTTGGGCGCGGTTGTCAGCCAGTTCCTTGAGCTTGTCGATCGTCGTGGGCCAGAGCGGACAAAATCGAGTTTTGTTCCCCTTGCCAACCAAGCGCACCGATCCGGCGCCATCGGCGCGGCGTTCGATATCAGCCAGCGTCACCGCAACTGCCTCGCTCACGCGGGCGCCGGTGTTGTACAAAAACAGCAGCAGTGCATGATCGCGGCGACCAATCTGGCGCGCAACATCCGGCGCGGCGATCAGAGCGTCAATCTCCGGCTTATCGAGATAGCACAGCGCCGGTCGATGGAACCGCTTCGATGGAATAACCCGGATTGCCGAGCACCAGGCGATGTGTTCGGGTGCATGGTCGGCGACAAAGCGAGCGAAGGCGTGGATGGCGGCAAGCCGCTGGTTGCGAGTACGTATGGTGCATTTGCGCTCTGATTCCAGGTGTGACAAAAAGCTTCGCAACCGATCAGGCGAGAGCGCATCGACTGTCAGGCGATCCACCGCCGCACCTGTCTTCTTGGAGACGAAAGGCATCAACTGAGCGAAGGCATCGCGATAACTGCGCTGTGTGTTGCGCGATAAATTGCGTTCGGCAACCAGATGTTCCAGAAGGAAACGGCGAATCCACGTACCCAGTAAAACGCTTTTTTGTGTCATCATCCTGCCATCGGTAAGGCGTAGTTGCGGAAGAGAGAGCTTGCCTCCTGGGCCAGTTCGCTGGTCAGTTGCAGATAAACCTGCGTCTCGCGAACGCTGCAATGGCCCAGATACGTCGCCAAGCGTGGTAGTAATTGCTGAACGTTCTTGCCCGCGGTACCAGCTAATCAGCCGGTTCACAGCGAAGGTATGCCGCAGATCATGCAACCTCGGCTGAAAGAAAAAGCTGGTTGGTCGGCGGATTCCAATCTGTTCGCGCAGGAGCTTGTAGCTGTGTTGCGCGGTCTGCTTGGCAATCCGCCGTCCCGTGCGATCGGTTAGAAACGGCTTGTCATTGCCGGCGTCGCCGGCGCGATGCTTGCCTTGGTAGGCGATCAGCAGACTGCGCAGGTCAGCGCCGATCGGCACCAGCCGGCTTTTGTAGAACTTGGTCTGGCGGATGGTAAGGATGCTCGCCCGCAGGTCCACGTCTTCCACATTCAGCGCCAACGCTTCGCTGATGCGAAGCCCGCTGCCATATAGCAGCAACAGAATCGTTCTCATGGTGGCTGGGCTGAGTAACCAACAGTTGCGATACCGCTGACTGGTCGCTTCCAAGAGCGACTTCATCTCCGCGACCGAATAAATGTAGGGAATGAACGACCACTGCCGACGAGGCTTGTCCCGCGGCAACGGAGACGCCGATGCGTACTTGCGGCTGATCGCAAACCGATAAAAACCGGCCAGGGCATGATACTTGGAGAGCCAATAGTTGGTGACGGGGCCATCTCCATCGAGATAGCGGCGCACTGTTTGAGGAGTCACGCGCCGCAGCTCGACATCGCCAACGGCTCGGGCAAAGGCGTGGAGCAGGCCTTTTTCTCTGCAAAAACCAATGCCCAGTGATTGGCGGTACTCCACGTAACTGTTAACACAGGCCGAGACCTTCATTCCTGCTCCTTCAGGCTACATAACCACACAGTTGCCGCCGAGCGCATCGCGTCGCGCAAAACCGGTCGGGATGCCGAGAGTGTCGGCGCTCGCAGGCGGCGTTGAACTCGATCAGTTCGCCCAAATCGACGTCGCCCACCGTCATCAAGCTCGTCATATCCACCTTGGCGTAAATCTCAGTGGACTGAACGATGGAGTGCCCAAGATGATCGCCGATCTGTTTGAGGCTGAATCCCTCCGACAACAAATGGGTTGCACAAGCATGACGCAAGCCGTGCGGTCCGTAACGCTTGAGCTTTTGGCCCAGCGACTTCTGGCGGTCGCAGACGACCGTGGCAGCCGACATCAACGGGCGATAAGGCTGAAGCATGGAAATGAAGACCTCTCTGTGCCGGCAGATGGGCCGGATCTTCAGATAGGCGACGATGGCATCACCCACGGTGGAAATGAGCGGATAGGTTCCGACACGATGCAGCTTCGGCCGTGGCGGACGAATGACCCCATTCTCCCAGTCGATATCTTCCAGGCGCAGGCCGCAAACTTCGCCTGAGCGAAAACCATAAACGGCCATCAACAGCATCATCGCGCGATCGCGAACGTCGACAGGATCGTTGGTATCGGCTGAATCAAGCAGTTCACGGACTTGTGCCCATGTCGGCCCCTGGGGGTAGCGTTCGTGGCGATAGAGCCGCGGCGCATGGATGCAGTCCCACAGGGTTGGTTCGCAACCGCGCCGACCGCCGAGCCAGCGCAAGAACACGCGCACGTGACAGATATGGCTGGCGATGGAGCACCGCGACCATCGCGTGAACTGTGGTTCCTGTAGATAGCCCGTCAACATTCGCGCGTCGAGCTTCCGCAAATCGCCGCCCGGATGTTTGGCCGCCCAGGCTAGAAACAGGCCAACGTCGCGGCGGTAAATGCCGACGGTACAGGGCGACCATCCATGTTCGGCGCGCTTGAACTCGATAAAACCCTGCATCAGATCATCGAAAGGCCCGCGGATGAACGAACGTTCCATGCGTCCGCAAAATGCCAGCCAATGTCTTATCCGGCCCAGGAATTTATGGATGGTGGCGGCCGATGGCTTCCTACGATGCAAGCCGCCGCGAAAGTTGCCGTCACGCCATTTAGGACCCAACGTGCGCAACTGTTCCTCGTTAACAACCTGTCCAGGCTTGAGGTCCAGCAATATGGCAGCATGGAGGGTATATCCAGCAGCATGTTTGAACGTCTCCAGCGCGCGGCCATCTTCGACCAGATGCCGCAGGTAACGTTCCCGTTCCTCGCGCATCGGGCTTTCGCGGTGCAACTGCAAATGCTTTCGACGGGTGACAAACTGCTCAAACATCGCGGAACAAATCGAGATCGGCTTTGCCCGCTGCTTCGGCAATGAGGCGTGGACGATCAATTAGTTATGTTGCGAGTATCGGCGTGGGAGTGGAACAGCATTAGCTGATCGAATGATGGCGCACACGGGATGAATCCAACGAAAATAATGCTCTTGCCGTAACAGATCAGAAGCGAGAAGGCCCACAGACCACAGGAACATCTCTTACGGCCGAGCACATAACTAAACTCAACACATAAGTTCGCCAGCGCATGAAGCTGGCGACTCTGGCCGAGCCGGTGAAGGCCGCATATCGCCAGGGCGGAATCGACACCGCGACCGCTGAGGCGTTCGCATCCGTTCCGGCAGATCGGCAATTGGAAGTCTGGCAGGAAGTCGGCGGCAACCCACAGCATGCGCAGCACGTCCGTAACGTGATCGCCCATGCGTGGATCGACGCCAAATCCGCCACGTTCGACGTGTCAAAGCTGTCGGAATCCGCCGTCAGCAAAGACCTGTTTGCCGAGCGCGTTTTGATCGAACGTAAAGCGTTTATGGAGGCGCAGGCCGAAGCGCTTTTGGCCGAGCGGCAAAGGCTGATCGAGGAAGGTTGGGGCGATGTCGTGGTCGGACCGCAGGCCGACGTTCAGGATCGGCTTTATGCAATGTCCGATGCTCCGCAGGAGTACGACCAGCAGACTACCGCCAAGCTCGAAAAACTGGCGGAGAAGCGGAGCAAGCTGGAAGCGAGGATCGAAGAACTTGAAGCCGGACCGGGCGAGTTCAGCGAGTCGGAGCAAAAGGCGTATCAGGACGTTCAGGTGAAGTTGGAAGCGCTGGACGACGACGAACAAGCCTTGACCAAGGAAGCCGATGTTCACTATGCCGAGGCGACCAAGGCCGTCGGCACGGCATTCCTGCTATTCGACCCGGACGGTCGGGTTCGGCGTGAATACCGTATCCCGCGTAACCGTCGCAACGCATCGGGCAACGGTGTTCATGGGGGCAACGGACACGCCGGCAACGGTCAGACGGAGGCACCGAAGCCGCCGACTTCGGACGATCTTAAAGAGCCGCAACTTGCCGCGACGTTCACGCATCAGGCGTTGGCGGTGCGCGAACTGCTGCTCAAAGACGACCGAGCTCGCAGGCGTGTCTTGGCCCTGATCCTGCATGACAAGGTGCGCAGCGAGGCGCTTTCCATCCGGCATGATGCCAACGGGACGACGGTCCACGCCGACCGTGCCGAAGGCTTCGCGTCAACCGCACTCGATACGCTCCGCAAACGCCGAGCCGAGTTGGACCCGCTGCATGACCAGCACTACGTTGAAGATCATGCTGCGTATGAAGCCGTGAAGCGTTTATCCGAGAAGAAGCTGGATGCGCTGATCGACCTGCTGACGGTAGAGTGCATTACTGCCCACCTGCAACGCCGCACCGAATTGGTCTGGCGTCTGGCCGTCGAATTGGGCGTTGAGCTGCGCCGTTACTGGCGTCCCGATGAGCGTTGGCTGTCGGGATACCAGAAGATTCAACTGGCGCACCTGATCGGCGAGTTGCGTGGTCCGGTGTACGCCAAAGCCGCCGAGTTGAAGAAGAAGTCAGAGTTGGTTGCTGACTTGGCCAAGCTGTTCACCGAGGCAGCCGAAGGCCGCATGGAGGATGCCAAGGTTGCCGCCAAGTTCAACGCTTGGCTGCCGTCCAATCTGCGGGAAGCGCCGCAGACGGACAGCAACGAGCAGGCGTCGGCGGCATAGTTCACAGCAACCACTGACAAGCGAAGAAGCCGGATCGGGCATCCTGATCCGGCTTCTTTGTTGCCTTGTCTGGACCTCGATTGTCATTCCCAAGGGTGAGGCGTGCGCACCACAGGATAGCGCACGACCTGCGAGAACCATTCCGCCAGCGCTCGCCACTTACCTCCCCGTTGCGCAAGCCGCAGCCAGGTGAATTGCCAAAGGGCGACTTGAACGGCGACAAGAAACGTCGCCCCGGTCGGCAGCAGCAAGAACAAATAGCTGTCGTGTTTCCGGCATTCAAAGAAGCCCACTGGCCAGAGCGTGAGCACGCCGAAGACTTCGACAATGCAGAATAGCACCACGGCCAAACGTGCCAATTGCAGCAACGCCAGCCAGTACAGGAACCTCAAGCTGTCGCCAATCCACCGCAGCATATCGGGCTGTCTCCTTTGCGAATGTGCATCTGCCAGAGCTTCGCTCTGCCATCTGATGACACACGCTCCATTATATCGTTGGCAACAATCACGTCTCTAAATCTCTTCGATCTTGGCCACTTTTTCTGAATTCGTTTGAGTCCAGCCCGACAGATTTCTGTCTGGCCGACCTTAAATCTGTCTGGCCAGATTTGACGTTCGGCATCTGTTTGGTATAATCGGTTTAGTTCAATTCATTGGGTTGAACTATTTTTTTGTAATTAAGAAGGGAAGGCAAGGTAAAAGCGAGCCAGTGGGTGTTTTTGTAAGTCTCAGGCCCACGAAGGGTTGGCGCAACCTATGCCAGTTTGATGACAGTGGGTTTCCAATGGGTCGTTTTTCAGAGCTTTGGATGCTCGAAAGAAGCTCGGAGGTACGTATGCCGCGGAGATTCAGAAGGCAGCCGGATGGTGTTGATTCGGATCAGATCGGCCGAATGGGCGCACGACGACCGCGGGAGCGGAGCGTCAACAGCGAGCTCGCCCGGCGCCTGCGCGGTTTCAAAGGGCGCACGCGAAAGTACCTGCCGGGCGGTTCCGCCGGCCGGGGTATGCGGCAGCGGGTTGTCGTCAAGGCGCACGTCAGCCGACACAAGCCGGGCAAGGCGCGGGGGAGTTTGGCGCGCCATGTGTCATACCTGGGACGGGAAAGCGCCAGCGCCGACGGCAAGCATGGCGTGTTCTATGACGCCATGCGCGAGGGGGTGAACGCCAGGCAGGAGGCCGTCCAATGGGCGCAGGACCGGCACCATTTCCGGCTGATCGTATCCCCGGAGCGCGGCGGCGACATCCCCGACATGACGGCTTACGTGCGCGAAGTCATGCGCCGGGTGGAGCGGGATCTGGACACCAAGCTCACGTGGATCGCCGTCAATCACCACAATACGGACAACCCCCATGCGCACATTCTGCTGCGCGGGAAGCAGGCGGACGGGGCCGATCTGGTCATTCCCCGACAATATATATCGTATGGAATCCGGGACCGGGCATCGGAGGTGGCGACCGAACTGCTGGGAGAACGGACGCCCCAGGAAGTCCAGTTGGCCAAATCCAAGGAGGTCGAAGCGGAGCGATTTACCTCACTGGACCGGATGATCGAGCGAGCGTTGGACAACGGCAAGATCGACGTTTCACCGTCGAAGCATATCGGCTTTGGCGCGGATGATCGGCGGTTGGTCGTGGGCCGCTTGCAGTTCCTTGAACAGATGGATTTGGCGCACAAGGGCGCGGAACGACCTGGCATGTTGAGGGGGATTTCAAGCAGGCTCTGCGCGAACTCGGGAACCGCAACGACATCATTCACCAGCTCTACAGCCAGTTGGGCAACGAATCGGGACGAGTTGTGCCGATGGCTGGCGGCAATCGAACCCTCACCGGCGGTCGCCGGCGTGGTCATTGCCAAGGGCAGCATCGATGAGCTGGGGGAAGATCGGTTTGTCGTAGTTCGTGACGGGAGCGGGCAGGCGCACTACGGCCGGGTCAGAGACAGCGCGCCTTACCGGGACCTGGAGATCGGGTCGGTCGCCGAACTGGGCGCGGTGCGCAGCGTCGGCGGGAGGTGATCGAGCAGGTCGTGGCGGTCGCCAACGCCAATGACGGAATCTATTCGCCGCAGTTGCACGAAGCTTATTTGCGCGGGACCGGACCAGACTCGACCGATCGGGAGATTGCATCAAGCGTGCGCTCGGCAGCATGGCGATTGGGCTTTGTTGCCGGCTTCGAGGGGTCCGGGGTGCGCGCATTGGGGAACGGTGAGTACGCCATCGATGCCAATTCCTTTGCGCAATTCAGTCAGCGGGGAAGCCAGCGAACCGACGTTCGGGTGATCGCCGAGCACTCGCTGGCAAAGCAAGTTGAGGCACACGCGGCGACGTGGCTGGACCGTCAGACGTTCGGACGGCAACGGGATGCCCGCACCGACAACAATCCGATCGTTCAGGAAGCGGCGCAGCACCGGCAGGAATGGCTCGTGCTAAACGGGTATGCCGAGCGATCCGCCGGCGACACCGGAACGGTTCAACTGCTTCCCGGCGCATGGGAGCAACTTGCGGCCGAGGAACGTGCCGAAGTGGCCGAACGGCTGGCCGGCAAGTACGGCCTGCCAGTCAACGAACTGCCCCAGGGCGGCACGGTCAGTGGCGAGTACCACGGCACGGAACACCTCCACTCGGGCAAGGTGGCTGTGGTCGTGGCGGAGGAGAGCGTGTTTGTCTCACCCGTCAGCCGCGATCCCGACGTTGGCATAGGCAATGAAGTCAGTCTGCAGCGCACATCGGCGAGGGATGCGACGGTTGAACTGGCGGCGGGACAAACGCTTGACTTGGATGCCGGACTGTCTCGGGACGGACCGGGAGGTGACGAATGAACGCGCGACGACTCTTCATTGCATACCTGATCGTATTGGTGGCCGGATTGGTGACAGCCACCCAATGGGTTGCATTCCGGTTGAATTACCATCCTGCCCTGGGAGGCGTGCGCATCGGCGGGCACATGGTCTACGCGCCCTGGGCAATGTTCATCTGGGCCCGCGACTTCGGTGACAACATCCCCAAAACGCTCACCGAGGGGTATGCGTTCATCGGCGGCACTTTCATTCTGGCCACGCTCATGCTGGTTGGAGCGCGCCAATTGCGCCGCCACATCCCCGTCCGGGAGATCGGCAAGGATCGTTGGGCCAGCAAACGCGACATGAAGCGCGCTGGTTTACTGACCGGCCAGGGAACCGTTCTTGGACATGCCTTTGGTCAATATCTCACCTACGACGGACCCGAACACCAGCTTGTTTCCGGTGCAAGCCGGTCCGGCAAAGGCGTGGGACACGTTATTCCCACGCTGCTGAACTGGAACGGCAGCATCTTGGCCTACGACATCAAGAACGAACTGTGGGACGCGACCGCGGGGATGCGCGCAAAGCGAGGTTACTGCCTGTTCTTCAATCCGACCCGGCCGGACAGCGCCCGGTTCAACCCGCTCTTTGAGATTCGCAAGGGTGCCAACGAAGTGCGCGATGCGCAGAATATCGTCGAGATGTTGGTGAACCCAACCGGCGCAAAGCACACGATGGACATTTGGGACCAGCAGGCGAGCCAATTTCTGGTGGCGCTGATCCTGCATGTGCTCTACACCGAGCCGGATCAATATAAGAATCTGGCGACGGTGCGGGCGCGATTGCTCGACTTCAAGCGGACCGCGTTGGCGATGATTCGCACGCCACACCGCTTCAACCCGCAGACCGGTGCGCCGGAGGTTCACCCGGAAGTGGCGCTGGTGGCCAACGAGCTGCGCCGCCAGCCGGCGAAGTTCCAGTCCAGCGTGTGCGGAACGGCGGCGGCATATCTCACACTTTGGGCGGACGACATCATTGCCCGCAATACAGCTACCAGCGATTTTCGGCTGAGTGATCTGGTGTGCGCCGACCGGCCCATGACGCTTTACATCCAGCCGCCACCCTCGGATGCACCCCGTTTGCGCCCTTTGGTCCGGCTGATGATCAATCAGACATGCCGGGCACTGATGGAATATCTCGACCGCGATAGCGCCGGCCGACCGAAGAACCATCGCCTGTTGTTGTCGCTAGATGAGTTCCCGACGCTTGGACGATTGGACTTTTTCACGATGAACCTGCGCCAGATGGCCGGATACGGAATCAAGGCGCACCTGATCGTCCAGTCCTTCAACGACATCATCGAGCAATATGGCACGAACAACACGATCCTGGACAACTGCCACATCCTGAGCACCTTTGCCGCTGCCGATACCGTCACCTGCCAGCGTATCAGCCAAATGGTCGGCACCGTGACCGAGTACCGGGAGAGTTATTCGCAGGCCGCTCGGAACCTTGGGGCGAGAACGATCAGCCACAGCGAACAGGTTCGGCCGCTTCTGTCTCCCGGAGACATTCGGGAATTGCCGGTGGATGACCAACTCATGTTTGTAACCGGCTTCAAGCCAATGCGCGTGAAGAAGGTGCGATATTTCAACGATCCGATCTTTATGAAACGGATTCTGCCAGCGCCGGATCAATCAGCGTATCTGAACGTACCGGCCAAACCCAAAATCGACTGGCTGCACGAGCGGCCCAAGGGGCCGGAATTGGCGTTGCCCGCACCGAGTCATAACGGCCTATCGGCGAGCGGGAGTCCCGCCGCGGATTCCGACGAGGATACGGAGCAAGACGCGACAGACCAGAACCTTCACTCTGAAAGTGAATACACGTGAGCGAACGCAAGACCCAACTTTCGGTCTTTTTAGAGCAACAAGTGCTGCTGGCCGCCAGGCAGCGCGCAAAAGAAATGAAGCTCTCGATGTCGGCGGTTGTGGCCGAAGCGGCCAAGGAATCGCTGTTGTCCGCTTATCGGAGCGAGCGCGAACAGGAAATCCTCAAGGCGGTCGAGCGAAACTTTCATGCGCTACGCCGGCTGGACCAGCGGTTGGCGCTGGAGATTCAGATCCTCAAGGAAATGGTCGGGCTGGGGATGCGCTCGTTTTTCAACCATACCACGCCGATTCCAGACGCGACCAAGGCTGCCGCGATCCTCAGCGGGAAGCAGCGATTTCATGGCTATATCGACATGCTGGCCAAGAATCTGCGCAAGGGTGAATCGATCCTCAGCGACCTTCCGTTGCCCGAACTTGATCCACCGAAGGAATCAACGCAGCCGCCGCAAAATGTCGAAGAGGTGGCCCCGACCAATCACGCTCTTAGCGCAGCTAAAGCCAAGGACCGTGCAACAAAACAAACTGTGCCGACCAGCGCGCCGAATGGCGCTCGTGAGTGGGCGTTGTTCGAGCCAAGCGGAGAGAAGTAATTCAAAACAAAGGAAATCAATCATGGCGGCTAACGCAAATTCCGTTCATCACCGGCAGCAGGAAAGCCTCTATCACGCCTTGGGACCGTTGATCGCCGAGGCGTTGGGGCGTCCCGACGTGGTCGAGATCATGGCCAACCCGGATGGAAGTCTATGGGTGGACCGCGCCGGCGTTGGACGTGAGAGAGTCGGCCGAATTGAGCAGGCGGCGGCCGAAACCACGATCCGGCTACTGGCGAGCCATATGGGCGAGACGGTTACGCCGGATCGTCCTGCCGTCGCCGGTGTTTTGCCGCGCAGTGGGGAACGATTCCAAGGACTATTACCGCCTCTGGCCGAACGGCCCGTATTCACCATTCGCAAGCGCGCTTCGATTGTTTTTACACTCGATGATTACGTTGCAAAGGGAATCCTGCCGGCCGCTAGTGCCGATGTGATTCGCAGCGCCGTCGTCGAGCGGAAAAACATCCTCGTAGCCGGTGGCACCGGATCGGGTAAGACCACGCTGGTCAATGCGATCCTGGCAGAGCCACCGTTCAAGAGCGATCGCATCGTCCTCATCGAAGACACAAAGGAGCTTCAATGCCCCGCAGACGATAAGGTTGAACTCCTGACAAAGAATACTGAGCCGCGGGTAACGATGACGGATTTGCTCCGCATGACACTCCGCCTTCGTCCAGATCGAATCATCATCGGCGAGGTCCGTGGGCCGGAGGCACTGGCCATGCTTAAAGCATGGAACACCGGCCATCCCGGCGGCGTGGCCACTATTCACGCGAATTCGGCATCCGATGCACTTCGACGTATCGAAGACCTGGTCGGAGAAGCCTCGCAGATCATTCCGACGCGTTCTATCGCATCCGCGGTGAACCTTCTAGTTTTCATCGAGCGCACGAGTGCTTTCCCCGGCCGATTGGTTCGCAGTATTGTCGAAGTCCGAGGTTTCGAGAATGGAGAATACTTACTGCAAGAAGGCACTTAACCCCGGAATTACCGACACTCTGGAAGGCTGAGAAGATTGTCGGGCTGCACGCCATCATTTTCCGTCTTGAGATATTTGTGGCCGTATGCGCTGGTGGACACAATCACATTGACGGTGCGGCCCCCACGATGTACGAAGAAAGTCCATTTGCCTTGCTCGATCCCGGCTATGGCATCCCCTTGCGTGAGCTTCCAGGAAGTTCCGTCCCCATTGCGTCCCCCGATGTGGGTAATCCGTTCATGAGGATTCATTCGGTCACTCTTGTTGATGCACAAGATTTCATGTTGAGTTGCCATGTTGCGTCGTCCTTTCCGGCCGATAAGCCTGTTGGTGTATGCTCTTTCTCAAAGCAACATCGATGCCAGGGCCGCCCCGCATTTTGTTGCCAAGACGTAGATGCATGTAAATACAACTGTTGCGACGCCTTTGTTCTGCCGATCAGGAGCGAAGGCTTGCAACAGCCTTGCTCTCTCGTACAATTCCGTTTGTGAAGTCACAAGGGAATTGGTGGTAACATGGCATCAAGGCGGATTCTCTTTTCTTGGATCGGCCACACGGACTTACGCGCCATGGCGTCCACGCTTCCTGAGACAGAGCAAGAAGAAGTTCTGGCCAAAATTAAAGCGCCGGTTCTAAAGCGAGGTGAGGCTGGTCCACTCAAGTGCCTTCTCAATCACGAGAAGTTTGAGGAGGTTCATCTGCTAAGCAATTACCCTTCCGCACTCGGCCAGCGATACGTCAAATGGCTCGGCGACTCGGCAGTGCTGCATCAAGTGAAGCTAAACAACCCGACTGACTATCCAGAAGTATTCAACGTCGCCGACGCCCAACTTGCAGCGGTGGTTAACATCCCGCGTCCTCACGCAATCGATCTATGCCTGCATCTCAGCCCGGGCACGCCCACGATGACGGCAATATGGCTACTCCTCGGAAAGAGTAAATATCAGCCCGCGACTTTCTATCAGACCCACGAAAATAAAGCGTGGGTAACGACGGTTCCGTTTGATCTCATCATGGAGTTTGTTCCGCAGGTTATTCGAGATGCTGACGCACGGCTCCAGGCTCTGGCTAGCCAAAGTCCGCGCGAGTTGAAAGGCTTCGAGGGCATTGTGGGTGAATCGAGGAGCCTGCGTGTGGCGGCCGGACTGGCACGCCGCGCCGCAACACGTGATGTGTCGGTGCTGCTTCTTGGAGAAAGCGGAACAGGTAAAGAGAAGTTCGCCCAAGCCATGCACGACGCCAGTCCACGACGGGAAGAGCCGTTCGTTTCCATCAATTGTGCGGCGATTTCTCGAGAACTGTTGGAATCCGAGTTATTTGGTCACAAGAAGGCGCTTTTACGGGTGCGGTCGAAGATCGTATTGGCGCGTTCAAAGCCGCTGATCGAGGAACACTATTTTCGGATGAAATCGGTGAGTGCGACCCGGCAATGCAAGCAAAGCTGCTCAGGGTTCTCCAGCCGCCAGACCACGATCCTTGCCGCCGCACTTTCTTTCGAGTCGGCGAGTCCAAACCAACGACCAGCGATGTTCGCATCATTTCGGCGACGAACCGCGATTTGACAAATGCCGTTACCCGCAACGAGTTCCGCGATGACCTCTACTATCGGATTGCGGCGATAACGATCAAGTTGCCCCCGCTCCGAGAACGCCGAGAAGATATTCCTCTGCTTGTTGACCATCTCCTCAAGCAGATTAACGACAACTTTAAGGACAAAGAACCTGGGTATGTCCACAAAAAGATTTCTGGTTCCGCCATGACGTTTGTGCGGAAGCACCCTTGGCCGGGCAACGTCAGACAGCTTTATAACACGCTTCTCCAGGCGGCCGTGATGACCGATGCGGAGACCATTGACCGGCAGGATATCGCGGACGCCGTCGCTGAGATTCCGGGAAAAACGACGTCTGACCTGCTTGGACAGCCGCTCGGCGAAGGCTTTGTCCTGACTGACTTTCTGGAAGAAATCCAGCGTCATTACCTGATCCGAGGAATGAAGGAGGCAGCAGGCGTGAAGTCGAAGGCCGCCGAGCTTCTCGGGTACAAGAACTACCAGACGTTGGCGGCTCAACTGGATCGGTTGAATGTCGAAATACCCGCGACGTGACACCGAAAAATTTCGTGGCACACGCTTCGCTTTTAGAGCCGTAACACGAAAGGAATTGTGATTATGACCGCCGTAATGATTGAAAACGCGATCGGTTATCAACTTCAAGTCCCCAAGGAGATTTCGCTCTCGCTTATCGTTCGAGACCCTGAAACCGTTTACGATCTGTGGCGCCGCAATGATGGTGAGCCGCGCGATAACTTCGCGCTTTCGGCGCTGCGGTTAGGCGTGATGGCTCTTCGTCAGGCTGCTGGCGCCGTGGATGGCGAAACAGTGCGCCGCGAGGGCGAAAGGCTTGTGTCGTCTGTCCGCGAATTGCTGACGGAGCGCTCGAACCAAATGATGGAGCATGTATCGACGACGCTAAAAGCATATTTCGATCCCTCCGACGGTCAATTGCCACTACGGCTTGAGCGCTTGCTGAAACGAGACGGAGAACTGGAAATTATTTTGGCCCGTCACGTGGGCGATGACGGCTCAACTCTCGCACAGACTCTAGCCCGGCATGTTGGCGAATCCAGTCCTCTATTGAAACTGCTGTCGCCCGATCAAGCGGACGGCGTTATCGGGGCGCTGACTGAAACGATTCAGAAGGCAATGGATGATCAGCGTAGGCACGTTCTGCAGCAGTTTTCGCTCGACAAAGAGGATTCGGCGCTTTCTCGCCTGATTAAGCAGGTCTCCGACGCCAATGGAAAGTTTCGCGGTGAGCTGTCTGAGGACATCAATCGACTCTGTGGTGAGTTCTCCCTGGACAACGAAGAAGGTGCGCTCACGCGGCTCGTGCGACAGGTTGAACGGGCACAGAGAAGCATCGTCGAGCAGTTCTCAAACGACAATGAGGATTCAGCCCTACGGCGAATGACCAAACTCCTTGAAACGACGAACAAGTCGATTCAGAACAGTCTGACGCTGGACGACGATAAATCGCCCTTGTCCCGACTGCGTCGGGAATTGATGAATGTGCTTGAGGAGGAGAAAAAGGCGAATAACTCTTTTCAAACGGAAGTGAGAGCTGTACTCGATGCGATGAAGGCTCGCCGCGAAGAGGCAGATCGTTCGACTCGGCATGGTGGGGAATTCCAAGATGCCGTTGGGGCACTTCTCCAAA
This sequence comes from uncultured Phycisphaerales bacterium, assembly GCA_963844715.1. Classification (GTDB taxonomy): domain Bacteria; phylum Planctomycetota; class Phycisphaerae; order Tepidisphaerales; family Tepidisphaeraceae; genus UBA1161. The sequence continues at coordinate 853,527 of CAWJPJ010000008.1, forward strand.
CCGATTCACAACGACTTGGGGATGTTTTTGAGGATGTGGGCGATAGCGCCGGCAGAATTTCTCGCTGTAAGGTCGGTGACCATGTGATCACGTTGAGCGCGGAGAGTGCGGCACCGGGGGCGAGAATTGTTAGTGAGTCAAAGGCCGACAAGTCATACGACCTTCGCCGGGCCCTTGGCGAAATCCAGCAGGCCAGAGAGAACCGCGATGCGCAAGTCGGGATATTCGTGTTTTCCTCAGCCAACGCTCCTGCGGATCTTGAGCCACTCAAGCGGTACGGCAACGACGTCGTCGTGGTGTGGAATCAGGATGATCCTTCCACTGATATTTTGCTGAAATGCGCCGTCTCGGTTGCTCGCGCTGGCGGTTCGTGAGGTTCGTGCGTCGGCAGAGGCGGAAGCGAACTTTGAAGAACTCGAAGCGGCAATTGCGAAGGTAGGTCGTGACGCAGCCGCTTTGACGGAGGTAACAACCTGGGCAAATACAGTCCAGAGCAGTGGCAAAAAGATTGCGGATCGTGTCGAAAAAGTTCGCGAGGATTTGGAAAAACAGGTTGATCAGCTTCAAGAACATGTAGCACGGCTCAAGGCCAGCGTATCGGCGGGAACTCATACTGCCTGATTCTGCCGCTTATTATGAAGTCACTCAACTTCGAATTTCTTTCCTCAAGCTGGCCGGACTTAGCCGGCCTTGGCAGCTTTGCCGAGCAATACGCAATTCCAGACCCCTCTCACGCCGCAGTAAAGCTCCGCGCCTTCGCCGAACAGATCGTCGCCTTCATTTTTCACACGCACAAATTACCCCCAATTCCGCGAGCTAATCTAAATGACCTTCTGGAAACTCATTCGTTCCAACAAACCGTTCCGCGTGTCATCCTCACGAAGCTGCACGAACTTCGAATAACTGGCAACCATGCCGCTCACGGCGCCGAAGTCAAAAGTCGACAGGTGCTGTATTTGCTCAAGGAAGCATATGATTTGGGATGTTGGCTCAGCATGACTTATGCGGGCACAACAAAAGCCCAGCTTCCGTCCTTTACTGATCCGCTAACGACGCCTGGCGCCGACTCCAAGGAGCAACTCAAACGCGAGAAGAAAGCCGTGCTTGAGAAGCTAGCCGCCGCCGAAGCGCAGATGCAGCAGCTTTTATCCGAATTGGAAGCGACTCGCGGCAGGGCCACGGCGGCTGAAGCCAGCGCGGCGGAGCTGCAAGCTTCTGTGGAGGCAGGGCACAAGGCCGTTACGCGCTCTTGATTTCGACGAGGCCACTACTCGCCGTCGCCTGATCGACACGATGTTGCTGACTGCGGGCTGGGATGTCGATCCTGATGGTGGCTCGACTGCACAAGTCGGTCAGGAAATTGCGGTCGATGGTCAACCCACGGACACGGGAAAGGGTTGCGTTGATTATGTCCTTTGGGAAGATGAAACCGGCAAGCCGTTGGCGGTGATCGAGGCCAAGAAAACCGCCAAAAACGCCGAAGAAGGCCGAACGCAAGCGAAGCTGTACGCCGACGCCCTTGAGAAGAAGCACGGCCAGCGTCCGGTCATTTTCTACACTAACGGGTTTGAAACGACGCTCTGGAACGATGCCGACGGTGAACCACCGCGCCGGGTATATGGCATCTATGCCAAAGACAGCCTGCGCTATGTGTTCTTCAAGCGTTCTTCCCGGCAGCCCGCCACCGCTGTGCACGCGGATGCCAACATCACGGACCGAACGTATCAGATCGAAGCGGTAATGAGGGTTATCGAACGCTTTGCCGCCAAGCATCGCAAGGGGCTTATCGTACAGGCCACTGGCACCGGAAAAACTCGCGTCGCTATCTCATTGGCCGCATCTTTGATTCGGGCCAATTGGGCAAAGCGAGTGCTATTCCTATGCGACCGGCGCGAGCTTCGGAAGCAAGCGTCCAACGCGTTCAAAGACTTTTTGCCGAGCGAGCCGCGGACGGTCGTTACGACGGATACAGCTCAAGACCGCGAATGCCGGATTTACCTGGCAACCTACCCGGCCATGTCGAAAGTCTTTGAGACCTTCGATGTTGGATTCTTTGACCTCATCATCGCCGACGAATCTCATCGGAGCATTTACAACCGTTACCGAGATATCTTTCTTTACTTCGATGCGTTGGAGGTTGGCCTGACCGCGACCCCGGTCGATTACATCGCCCGCAACACCTTTACGCTGTTCAATTGCGAGAACCAGGACCCAACATCGAATTTCACCTTCAACGAGGCGATCAATCACGTTCCCCCTTATCTCGTTCCATTCAAAGTCCAACGAGTCACAACGGCCTTCCAGCGTGACGGTATTCACTACTCCCAAATGAACGACGATCAGCGGAAGCAATTGGAGGAGGACGAGGTCGAACCGGATCGAATCGAATTTAATCCGCACCAGGTCGACAGTCAGGTCTTTAACAAGGACACCAACCGGCACATCCTTCGCAACCTCATGGAACGAGGAATCAAGGTCAAAGACGGCCAGCAGATCGGCAAGTCCATCATCTTCGCCCGCAATCACAATCATGCGGTATTGCTTCAAAACCTCTTTGACGAAATGTATCCGCAGTACGGAGGCAAGTTTTGCCGCGTCATAGACAACTATGACCCTCGCGCCGAGGAGTTGATCGACGACTTCAAAGGATTGGGAACCAATCCCGACCTGACCATTGCGATTTCCGTGGACATGCTCGATACGGGCATTGACGTACCGGAAGTCGTGAACCTTGTTTTCGCCAAGCCCGTCTATTCCTACGTTAAATTCTGGCAGATGATCGGTCGTGGCACTCGCCTGTGCAAAGACCTGTTGGGTGCCAGCAAGGATAAGACTCACTTCCTCGTCTTCGATCACTGGAATAATTTCAGTTACTTCGACGAAAGCTATGAGCCTGCCGAGCCTTCTAACGGCAAGCCATTGCTTCATCGCTTGTTTGACGCCCGGCTGATTTTGGCCGAAACGGCTCTATCCAAGCCTGACATTTGCGTTTTCGAGTTGGCTGCAGCGTTGATTACCAAAGACATTGCCGATCTTCCCGAAAAGACCGTATCCGTGCGCGAGAAATGGCGGCAGGTGATTGTGGTAAAGAACCCCGAAGTGATCCGGCAATTTGAGCCGGCCACACTGGTCGCACTTCGGCAAGACATTGCCCCCCTGATGCAATGGCGCGATATCGCCGGCGATGAATCAGCGTATATCTTTGATCTACTGATTTGCCGACTTCAAACCGAGCTATTGCGGCAATCAGCGCGATTCGATGACCTTAAAGCCCAACTTCTGGCGATTCTCGACGATCTAGTAATGCACCTTTCCCAGGTCAAGGCGAAGGCTGACACGATCGCTTCGCTCCGCACGCAAGCATTTTGGGATCAGGTAACAGTCGCCTCACTCGAAAATGTGCGAACCGAACTTCGCGGGATTGTTCGCCACCGATCCCAAATCTCCACTCCTCGTGTTCCGCCAAAAGTCATTGACGTGAAGGAAGACGAATCGCTGATCGAGCGCAGGGACTACAAGCCCAAACTCGAAGGTCTGGACTTGGCCGCGTATCGGAAGCGCGTGGAGCAGGCGCTATCAAGCCTCTTTACAAACAATCCGACGCTACAGCGAATCAAGGCTGGTCAGCCGGTTTCTGAGACGGATTTGAAAACACTCGTTTCCTTGGTCCTCACTCAGTATCCGGACCTCGACTTGACCGACCTCACCGAATACTTTCCGGAAACCGCCGGCCATCTCGACATGGCCATTCGCACCATCATCGGCTTGGACGCCCAGACCGTCGATCAGGTGTTTCAAGGTTTCGTCCGCAAGCATCGTCTGAACTCAATGCAAATTCGATTCCTGACCCTGCTTCAGAATCACATTGCTCGCTACGGGTCGATAGAATTGGAACGGCTTTACGATGCTCCGTTTACTTCGGTCCATACCGAGGGCCTTGACGGCGTGTTCCCCGAGAACGCCCAGGTGGACGAATTGATGTCTCTAATCAAAAAGTTCAGCCCTTCGGGGCCAAAGGATAGCGCCATAGCATGATTACCGGCACGCTAAAGAACCGTATGGATCAGCTTTGGACGGAATTTTGGACGGGTGGCATCACGAACCCACTCACCGTCATCGAGCAAATCTCCTATCTCATGTTCATTCGTATGATGGACATGCGAGAGACTCGACGCGAGAAAGCCGCTGCGCGCACAGGCAAACCATTTCAGGGCATCTATACCGGCCCAGACGACCCCCGTCGCTGGCACAATCTCGTTCACATGCCCGGCGACCAGCTTCTCGAAACAGTTGACCAGAAGGTCTTCAAACAAATCCGCGAATTGGCTGTGAAAGACACGATCTTCGGCCAATACCTGGCCGACGCTCAGCTCATGGTTCGCAAGCCTAGCTTGCTCGTCAAAGCCGTCGAAATGATCGAGGCCTTTCCCCTAGCCACGAGCGACACTAAGGGCGACCTGTACGAATATCTTCTCTCCAAGCTCACAACGGCTGGCATCAACGGCCAGTTCCGCACGCCGCGACACATCATCCGCATGATGGTGGATCTTGTCGAACCGCAGCCCACATGGCGCATCGGCGACCCCGCTTGCGGAACCGCCGGCTTCCTTGTCGCTGCCATGGATTATCTCCTTGAGCACAATACATCCCCAAAGGGCATTCTTACGGAGAAGATCAACGGCGACACGGTCAAAGTGTTCTCCGGCGATCTGCTGGAGCCTTACCGAAAGCACATCCAGAACGACATGTTCTTCGGCTTCGATTTCGACGTGACCATGCTCCGCATCGCCGCAATGAACATGATGCTCCACGGCGTGGAGAATCCCATCATTCGTTACCAGGATACGCTGTCCAACGGATTCCCTGACAACAAACAGCACGGCCAGTGCGCCGAGAATTTCTTTGATGCGATTCTCGCCAACCCCCCATTCAAAGGCAGCCTCGATTCCACCGATGTGCACCCTTCCCTCACTGGCAAGGTCAAAACCCGAAAGACGGAATTACTGTTTTTGGTTCTCATGCTCCGCATGCTCAAGCTGGGCGGCCGCTGCTCGGTAATTGTGCCCGATGGCGTCCTGTTTGGCTCAAGCTCCGCCCACATCGCATTGCGAAAACTACTGGTCGAAGAAAACCAGTTGCAAGCCGTCATCAAACTTCCCGCTGGCGTGTTCAGGCCATACGCAGGTGTTTCGACAGCCGTGCTGATGTTCACAAAAGGCGGCCAGACGAACGATGTTTTCTTTTACGACGTGCAAGCCGACGGTTTCTCCCTCGACGACAAGCGTGACTCCATAAAGGAAAGCGACCTTCCCGACGTTCGTCTGCAATGGAAGAAGTGGGCCGATGGCAAGGGAAAAAAGCATTTTGCCGACCGCACCGGTAAGGCGTTCTTCGTGACCGCCAATGACATCCGAGACAATGGATACGATCTTTCGATCAACCGCCACAAGGAAGTCGTGCACGAGGAATTGAAGCACGATCCACCAAAGGTAATTCTCAAACGCCTTCGCAAATTGGAAGAGGAAATTGCTAAAGACCTGAGCGAACTGGAGGGAATGCTGAAGTGATAGCGACTCCCTCAATAACTTGGGAGGATCGCGCTTTAGGCGAAATCGCCGAGATCGACCGCGATGGCGTTGCACAGAGTCAATCGACGATGGCACGTTTTACGTCGGCCTAGAGCACATAACTGGCGAAGGTCAAATCGTTGGAGCTCGGCAGGTTGCCACTGGGGACTTGGCGAGCACTAAATTCCGCTTTGGCGACAGTCACATCCTTTACGGCAAACTGCGGCCGTATCTATGTAAGATTGCTCGCCCAGGCTTTGCAGGCGTGTGTAGCACCGATATTCTACCGATTCTCCCCGGCCCGAAGGTTGATCGCGGATATCTATTTCACTTTCTTCGACATCCCCGGATCGTAGCTTGGGCAACCGCGCGATGCGAGGGCGCGAATCTTCCAAGGCTCAGTCCAAAGAAGCTGGACACGCTGTCTGTTCCATTGCCCCATCCAGGTGATCCAGAGCGGAGTCTAGCCGAGCAGGAGCGAATCGCTGCCGTTTTGGATAGGGCCGATGCCATCTGCCGCAAGCGACAAGAGGCGCATCGAAGTGGTTAGAGGTCTAAGCAACAGCTTATTCCAAGACCTGTTCGTCAACTATCTAAGACTACCAATTTCCGAAATGCCTCGGCTTGGCAATCCAGAGCTTTCAGATATAGCGTCTGGTGTCACCAAGGGGCGACGCTTCAACGGTCAACCAACAGTCATCGTGCCATATATTCGCGTTGCGAATGTCCAGGACGGCTATCTTGACCTCAATGAGATCAAGACAATTGAGGCGCTTCCTTCCGATGTAGAGGCGCTCCGTTTGCAACCCGGAGACGTGCTAATGACCGAAGGGGGCGACTTTGACAAGCTGGGCCGCGGCGCACTTTGGGAAGCCGATATTCTGGACTGCATCCACCAGAATCACGTCTTTCGAGTTCGATGCAACCGAAAGAATCTTCTACCCGTGTACCTGGCTCATTACATCCGCACCGAACTCGCCAAAGGATACTTTCTCCGATGTGCCAAGAAGACCTCCAACCTAGCCAGCATGAACATGACTCAATTGAAGGCCACTCCGGTTGCTTGTCCGCCAATGGAGTTGCAGAAGCGATTCACTACCGAAGTGAAAAACATCGACGACCTCAAGCGCCAACAAGGTACCGCTGTCCGTGATTCGGAAGCGCTTTTCAATTCCTTAGTTAATCGAGCCTTTGCAGGGGGACTATAGCTTGGCCGTCCAAACGCAAAATCGAATTGCGGCGTTTTCCGCCCAGCATTTGGAGGCAATCAGCCGCGTGCTGGCAGACACGGAGACCGGGCTGACGGGTTCGGAGATTGGCCATCTCCTTTCAGATTGCCGAATCAATGATCCTGACCCAGCCATGACGAAATGGAAGCGGCTTTACAATGCATTTGTCGGCTTCCAGAACAAGAACCATATTGGGAATCACGTAGTCGTGTTTATTGGACGGGCAATGAATCCAGCCAGCTATACTTCCCGCCCGGATGTTTTCCGCCTTCGCCGCGACAACCTAAACGCCGTACTCGCATTCTGTGGAATGCATCTTCGAGAAGACGGCAAGGTGCAGCGAACTGATCGGGCCTCCACAATTAACCAGGCATTGGAGCGGGCCGATCGCCTTCGGGCTGCCTTGACGCTCAGGAACGTACATGCCGACGTCCTCAAATTTTGCACGGCAGAATTACTCGATGAGAATTTCTTCCACGCCGTCTTCGAGGCGATGAAAAGCATCACGGCCAAGCTGCGACAAACGAGTGGCCTCACCAATGACGGCGCCGATCTGGTACACGATGCCTTTGGTGACCGCTATGGCACGCCACTCCTGGCGATCAACTCTTACGACAGCGAAACTCTTGTTATGGAACAGCGTGGATTTGTCAGCCTTTTGAAGGGGCTGTATGGGACGATTCGGAACCCGCTAGCCCATGATGCAAGAATCGAATGGGAAATGGATGAGCAAGATGCTCTGGATATTCTGACCATGATATCGCTCGTACACAGGAAGCTGGATAAAGCCCGTCGGCTATAAGTATTCGACCTCTAATGCGTGAGATTGAACATGATCACTGCAATCGAAATCGAGAACTTCAAAGGCTTTTCCCACCGGCAACGAATCGAGTTGCGCCCATTGACGTTGCTTTACGGTGCAAACTCTGCCGGCAAGAGCAGCGTCTTTGACGCGATTCACTACGTCCGCGAGGTGATCGAACGTAGCAACCTTGATGCCCAACAAGTCATTGGCGGCGGGGACATGGTCGATTTAGGCGGCTTTGACACGATGGTGCACAATCACACGCCGGGCACAGTAATAAAGCTGCGGATCGACATTGGATTTCTTCCTCCAGGATTCAGCGCGAGCCTCCTCGCAAGCGAAGACGATCCGCAGGTTGTCAGTTGGATCGCAAATCGCGCTCGTGATGGTTGGATCGAATTTCACGTCGTTCGCAATGGTCCACCAATCGTGTCGCACTACGAAATGGGTCTCAACGGAAGCCGGCTTCTCGCATCTGATACTTCTGCCGATGGTTCTCAAGCCACGCTGACTATGGACGCGGATCATTCCATTTTCCGATTGCCCGATTCCGCTTCCAACGACGTGCCGCCTTTTATCCAGGAGCTTATTAAGAGATTTGAGGGAAACGAATCATCGATGCCCTCGAACCTGATTCGCCTCTTCTTGACGGCTGAAGACGACATGCCAGCGCCATTACCTCCCTTGCTTGAAGGTCAGGTATGGACCGTCGCTGGTGATGCATTGCCGCGAACGAACTCGGCTGAGCTAATCCGGTTAAAGCAAGCCATGGCTGAAATGCCTGAAAACAACTCAGGGCGCGTCGTACTGGGCGCTCGTTTTGAAATTTCTTCAGGAGCCACTTTCGCTGCTCCGACAGGCTCTAAACCGCGTTGGTTATCTCGGTCCGGTCCGAAAGAAGCCTGGGCGTGGATTCTCGATTGAAAAAATGGTTCCGAACACGGCGCGCGAAGCATGTGGGCTCTCCACCTGGGATTGGTTGGGGCAAGCGACTGCTGAGGAACTCGCTGAATTCAATCGCTTCATGCACTCAGAAGACCCGCGTTCACTCAAGACCGGCTATGTCATCCAATTGAGACAATATAAGGAGCTCGACTTGGCCAGCCGATTGATGGCCGATCTTGCCGCCGGACGGGTGTTTGAAGACGTTGATCTTCGAGACGCGCTTAATTCCCTTCCCACACGGACGCAGGTGTTACTTAGGGATGAGACATCGGGACAGGGTATGCTCCTGCACCCCGAGGACGTGGGTGAAGGCGTATCCCAACTCGTCCCCGTGATTGGGATCACCCTTGGCCGACAGCACGACTTACTTATGACCGAGCAGCCCGAACTCCACGTGCACCAGACCATCCAAGCCAATCTCGGCGATGTTTTCCTTTATCGCGTCGAGCGCAGCATGGATGAATTTAACCGACTGGACGACCTTGCTCCGCTACGATGGCCCGTTCGTCAGCTCGTAGAGACTCACAGCGAACCGCTTCTTCTTCGAGTAATGCGCCGCATTCGCCAGCAAACGAAAGACAAGAAGGAATCGGCGATCAAACCCGAGGACGTTCGCATTTATTTTTTTTCAAGGAAGGATGACTCTATTCGGGTGATTCCAATCGATGTGACGCCACAGGGCGATCTCACCCAACCTTGGCCCGATGAGCAGTTCGAGGTCGACTTTGCTGAGAGGTTCGCCCGATGATTTGCGAGTTTGCTCTGACACCCGAAATCTTTTCGTCTGATGCCCATGCTGATCGTGAGCTGTGGCTGTCGAGCGTTCGCGATTTCGTTGCGGCCCTGTTTCCGAAGACGAATCAACTACCAGCATGCATATCTAATTTGTACGATGGCGGTTGGGAAAGCGAAGCCGGAAAACTCGCTGTTGCAAGTGCTCCCGAAATCCGCGGTGATGTGGCCAAACTACTGAGCCGCCTCCAAGACCTGCTCGTAAAGCGCGATCCTGTCGGAGACTGGCCTGGCGACGAAGACGCATGGGCCATGGAGGCGTCTTTGTGTTCTGCTCGACAGCTACAAATCAGCCAAATCTGGGCGAGCAACGAGTGTTGTGGACGGTTGGGCGGCCATAATTTTGCGACTTTACATGATGTTTCATATCCGGCACGTTGGAACGATTTCCGCCCCACCCGCAGAATCCCCTTGACCGTTGGTGACCAACTGGCCGCCTTGCGCATGCTGACATTTCATTCCAGTTGGTTGGCTTACATCGACCCCTACATCCATGGTTCGACTGCCGATGACGAGCTAGAGCTGGCGTTAGCGTTTTGACTCAAATGCGGGCTAGGCCTCGCACCACACCTGTGCTTCTCGACATTCACACTGACGACGCGATAAATCCAACAAACGTTCTTGCCAATATCAACCGGCGACTTCCGGCCGCCGATCCTTCCTTCCAGATTCGCGCGTTCTTTTGGCCGAGAAAGATGCTGGAGCGGTATGTGCTGGCGGGCGAAGTTAATGCTTCGGCGGCTAACTTGCGGCAGCAACGAGTTCGTTGGGGCGTGGGCATGGGGCATGTGGCCCGAGACAATGCCAATGCTCGAAACGTAACGCCAGTTACTTGGTCTCTCCTGCCTAGATCGGAAGTTCCAGGGCTGTTTGCCGAATACTACTCCACAACAGCCCCCACGTTGATTCAGCGAATTCGCTGAATCACGCGACCAACGCGCCTCGACCAGATCTGCTTACTTTCCTGGCGAACGTACCGCGCCGAAAATGGCAGGATTGCCAAGACTTTACATGACGACAGGCGTTCCTCTCGCCGTCCTCGCTGCGTTTGTAACCATTCATAGTTCCACAGGTTTCCAGACGATGTCCCGACGTGGCAATGACCGACGGACACGAAAGTCTAAGGTCGCCTGCCTTCGTTTCTCCGTTCGGCTGCTGATTGAAGACTATTTGTCCGCGCCCGCATCGACACATCGCTGTCGCGCGATCCATGTATGCGCTTCGTCCGCCGCTTTGGCCAGAAGCAAAAGATCATCGGCGCCGAAACTGGCGCTTTCTTTCCATGCGTTTTCGCCGTCCTTGTAAGAACGACTGAATGTAACGCAATAAAGTGGCCGGCTGGTGTTGCCGTTGTCCACGATGTTGCGCAGATCGCGGCACGGACCGAGCCATAACGGATGGTCTGAACCGGACGATTCGTCTTCTTCTCAGTTTTGCTCGCATTGTTCGTTGATTGCGCCATATCACACCTCCAGGTTGAGCGGGTTCATTCAGGTCATTGCGGCCGCAAGGGAATCCAGTTCTTCCGCCGTTCCACATACAATCCGCTCGCAGACGGGCACGAACTCGGCCACGCCGAATTGTTTGAGGAATCCGATCCGCGGCTGCCGCGCCAAACCCCGCTCTGTCGCAATGCGCACGGCCTCGTCGTATGTCGGCAACGCCGGCGCGATCGCGTCGTGCGGCCGGATATCCGCCAGGTCCGTGAGGATCGTGACGACTTGAATCGTGGTCGGTGACGATTGCCGCTTGAATACGGCAAATGTTGCGGTGGCGGCGATCATGGTTGCTCCTTTGGCGCCGGCGCCGGTGAAGGCGCAGGGCTGTCGGGGAGCGCGGGATCGCGCCTTAAGGCCGTACTTGGCGACTTGGAACTCCCGGTCGCCGTCCATGAAACGGCGGGCCATTTCACGGATTAGATCGGATTCTGACACGTCCGCGCCATAAGCCTGCTTGTAAAAAGCCTTATAGCGTTCCAGGTCTTGCGCCAGCTCGTTATTGATTTCTACGGTCAACTTCACGCGAGTTGTCTGGTGGAACGGACGCAATGCAATCTCAGGCATGGATATCTCCGTCAACGTCAAGGGACATACGGTTCCAGAATCATGTCTTTGTTCACGAGGACGCGCAGCGGCCAGCCCTGCCGGATGGTAATCGTCGGCTGCACGTCGAGTTCGCGGTCAATCACTTTCTCGCCGATCCGGTCGACTTGTTGAGCCACGGTATCGCCAACCACGTCTTGGCCATTGTTGCCGCTGCTGCTATTGGGATCGCGAGCCAGGTTACCGCCATAGGCGAGGGCCGTGGTCAGTGCCGTTGCTTCCGCCAGCTTGTCGAGGTGGTAATCGACCTTATCCTGTAGCCCGGCTTGTCCGGCTTCATCCGTCCCCGGCATTCCGTCCAGCACAATCGAGTTGCCGTTCGGATAAATCAGCCGTTGCCAGACAACCAGCGCTCGGTTTTGGCCGTTTGTGACAAGGCTCTGATATTTGCCAAGCAACTTCGAGCCTTGCGGAATCAAGAGGTAATTGCCAGTGACGGTATCGTAGACGTTCTCCGTCACCTGGCCGATCACTTCACCGGGCAGATCGGTGTTGATTGCGGTCAGAGCGCTCCAGGGATGACGCTGCCGGCTTTCAATTCATACTTGGAGATCGGATTGAGGAGCGGCTTGGACAGGTAAGGCTCGACCGCCGCCCCTTGAGTCAAAAACGCTTCCTTCTCCTGCTGATGGTTTTGGATGCTTCCCCCGGATGGGCCACCGTCGGGTCCACCGACATTCTGATCACCACCACCAGCGCCCATCGCGCCTGCGTCCATCGCATTTCGATTGGCACCCGGGCCGAGCATCACTACCGTCGGCATCGTCGCTGGACCCGATGTAATTCCCGTAGATGTTGTTGATGACGACGTTGACTTGGCCCCACCGAACAGCAGCGGCGAATCGAGGGCCGCTTGTTGCTCCTTTTGCTGTTGTTCCAGCATCTTTCGCCGTTGTTCGGCGAGCTCGCGCATTGCCTGGGCGAGAGCCTGATCCTGGGCGGATGGTCCCGCTGGACGAGTTGCTGGCGCCGGTAGTCCACTCAAGCCGTCATAACCAGTGCCAAGGCGATTCACATCGAATGAATAGTCCTGTGGCAGGTCTTTCACCGATTCAATCGGCCCCGACGGACGAATCGCGTTTTCGTCGGCGGGTCCGTCCTTACGCGGCGCACTATGATCGCCGAAGCCGAGCATCAGGACGACCAGACCGAGCGAGGCGCCGAAAACTCCGGCCAGCAACAACGCTCGGCGGCTGATCCGAGTCACAGGCAGCGGCGTACCGCGAACGTCGATCCGCTCCTCGCCATTGCCGGTTGGTTGTGCCGTCTGTCCCAGGTTGGAAGTATTATTTGGCAGCATTGCCTCATCTCCTCTTCAGTCTTTAGCATCGGCGCGAACAATCGCCACGATCGTCTGCGGGGCTTGGCCGAGGCGCAATTCCGCCTTGTCGAACAGACGATCCACGATGTACCAGTCGCCTCTTGACCCGGTAGTTCACGAGCTGCGCGTCGCCATTGCGTCCCATGACGAACAGCGGCGGCGCTTCGGTCACCGTGACTTTCGGCGGGAATTGGATGTAAGTCTTTTGCCCGTCATCGAAAGCCCGCAGCGGACACCAGGGCGGTGTCGCCGAATGCTTTTGCCGCAGGATCAGGTAATTGAAGTTGGCCTTGGACAGATCCAAGCCCGTCGCAACCGTTGCTTGCGCCGCCGCCTGCTGCGCCGCGACTTGATTGCGGATCATCACGGCATCCCCAAAGGGATAGTTCCAGGCGATCATGGTGTGGTAAACGCCCGTATCAATGCTGGTCAGATCCAGTGTGTAGATTCGCTGGTCGGTGGTGATGAGCAGATTCGTTTGCAATCCCGCCTTACGCGGCTTGACGAGCAACAACGTCTGCGCCGTCTCGCCCGAACCGGATTGCACGCTATCGACGAGCCACCGCACCGTATCACCCGCCGCGGCGGTGATGAGCTTTTCACCGGGGCACAGCGCGATGGTGGTGACGTATCCCGGCGAAGTGATGGCCGTATAGACAACGCCCGGCGCGTAGTCGTAATACTGAATGGCATTCAGGAAGCCATCGGTTGTCGGTTGAGTCGTCGCGCCCGCATTCGCCGCGGCGATTGCCGCAGCGCCAGTTTGGACCGCCGGCGCGTTATTGCCCGAACCGATGGGGCGAAGTTGCGGACTCGCCACCGGCACTTTGACCTCGACGATCCTTGGAACGGTCGCAAAGTCATCGGGCAATCAGCGCCGCCGGTCTCAGCCGTGGGTCCGGCATCACCGGCACCGTCGGCGTTTCGCAGTATTCGCAGCCGCCAAGGACAAATGTGGCGATGACGAAGCCGCAAAGTAATAAGCCTCTTCGATAATTCATTGCATGCCTCCGTTGTCAGGATTGTTTGGATTGGGAGCCGACGGGATTGGGCGGCAGTGCGCAGACTATCGTCGCGCATGACCGCTCCCGAAAACTCTCTGCTCCACGTGAAATTCGTGATGTAGACGCCAATGGGGTTCTTGAAGGAATCCGACTCATCCCGTGGGGGCATCAACTTGACCTGAAAGAGCCCCGTGTATTCCTCGCGCGATCGGCGGAGGCCATTGGCATAGGTCGTCTCGACCCAGCGCACCTGAAAGGTGTCGTTGGCTTTTTGAAGGATGCTGCTGATTTCGACGGTACGGGCCGTCGCTCCCTCGCCAGGCAAGCTCTTCATGCCGGCGTCGGATGCGGCGTATTCGTTCATCGCGTTGACCGCTTGGCCGGCGAGGAATTGGTATGCCTTGGTCCACTGCTGGCGCATCACGACGGGATCGAGCGGACGCTCGCGCACCATCCGCACGACTTCGCCAACGAAGTAGCCCACCTGCGCCGTCGCCGGCTGATACGGCGCGCTGGCCAGCGTGATCCGACCCGGCATCCCGGCCTTATCCACTTCAACGACGTAGGTGGCGACTTGCTTCTTGACGCCCAGGACGACGGCGCCGCTCGTCGAGATCAACGCGATGGCCATCGACGCGAACGCGATGTAGCGCCAGTTGCGGGCCTGCACGCGCACCGATCCGATCCGTTCATCCCACGCCGCGGCGGCGCGAGCGTAGGGGTTGTGACTGTCGCCCGATCCACCGTTCTTGCCGTAACTCGTTGTCATGTTGGGAAAACTCATGTTGGAGTCCCTCCTGTGTTGGTTGGACCGCTCGTTCCATTTGGCGAGCTTGACCCTGGCACGCGGCTGGCCGTATTGGCGGCTGTCGTGCTGCCCGCTTGCGGCGGCAGTTGAGCCCGACACAACCGATGCGGCGGTTGCTCCCGTCTTATTGCCCGCGCTGCCACTGCCGCCGGTGATCTTTCGGACAACAGCCGTTCCCGCCGACGCGACCAGCATGGCGCCTTTCGTCGGCACGGCCGCCGCCATCTTCACGGCCATGACGGCGGCGCGGGATCGACCGGCGGCACGTGGTTGTGTTGATCGCCGCTGCGGTCGTATTGATCGCTGTGCCGACGCCCAGGCTCGGGCCGCCGATAATCATGTCAGTGGCCAGCCGCGAGGCGACCAGCGAAAGCGCCATGAGAAGCAGCGCCGCCAGCGCGATGCAAAAAGCCTGATAGGTCGTGACGGTCTGGCCTGCCGGCACTTTGAGCGATTGGAAGATGTTGTTGCCGACTCCAAGGACGAGCGTCAGCACCATCAGGCGCACCCCGGACCCGACCACCCAACCCAAAGGGCGCTCGGCGATGAATGCCGTTTTGGACAGGACCGCGAACGGCACCAGCACGAACGCGGCGAGGCTGCCGAACTTAAACGTCAGCACCGCGACGACGACCTGAATGGTGATGACACAGAACGCCGCGACGATCGCGGCGACGGCAAGGAAGAGGAATATGATCTCGACAATGTTCTTGAAGAACGCCACCGGCCCAGTCAGCCGCGCGATCTGGTCCATAAGCGGCTGCGCCGTCGTGTACCCGAGATATGCGATGTTCCCCGGCTGCGACGTGTAGTAGCTCGCGCCGTCGAATCCACCGGCCTTGAGGCCGAGATTCATGAAGGACGATGCGAGCTTGTCCGTCAGCGACTGCCAGTTCTGGATGATCCAGGCAAAGAAGCCGATGTAGACGATTTTCCTCGCAAAATGGGCAATGACATGGTCATCGCTCAGCGCCCACAGCGCCGCCGACCACATGATGCTCAGGATGATGAGGACATTGAGAACCCAGGTGACATCGCCCTTGATAAGCCCAAAGCCGCTGTTGATCGCGTTGATGTACTGGTTGGCCACATCGTTGATGAGATCGGGGCCACCGTTGCCAAAATCAACTGCCAGAATCGCCGTCATGGAATCACCTGACCTTTCCTCGCTGTCCATCCGTGGTTACTGACCTGCCAAGGGAAAAGCATTCGACATGGAGCTGGTTGGCTGCTGAGGATTCGCCCAATCACCGCGAACTGCCTGTTGCTGCTGCAACGCATACGCTTGTTCGGCCTGATCCTGCGCATTGCGCTCCACTTCGGCGCGGGCATCGGTGATTTCCTGCGCCTGCAATGCTTGAAGCTGCGCCACCAGCGTCGCCACTTCTTCATTGCCCGCCTGCATGGCGGAGGTGGCGCCGGACGCCGAATTGGAATGTTCGACGTAGGATTGAATGCGCTGCGCGGTCGGTTGCAGGTTCAGATACGTCTGGTTCTGGACGGTGCGGTTTTCGATCAGGACGTTTCTCTCTTCCTGATCCCAGCCGTTTTGCATCGACTGGTAAGCTGGCATCCGTCATGTTGGCGTAATTGCTCGGATCGGATGGATATTGGCTATTCAGCGTGCTGCCGGGATCGGTGGACGAATAGGTTGTGCCGGCTTGGCCGAACACCTGCTGCCAGATATTCATGCTTTGCAGAATTCCGGGTAGCTGGGTGAAGTTCCAGCTTTTCAGCATGGCCACTTCGTTAGTGACCTCTTGGTAGAGCTGGTCAACCATTTGCACATCGTCCGCCACCTGGATCACCGCTTCGGCAAAGTTCGTCGGATCGAAAACGATGTCCGCGAATGCGGCCGTGGGCACAAGCAGCGCCGCCGTTGCAGCGACAATGAGAAACCGTTTCTTTGAGCGTGTCATGGCAAACCTCCTATTTCGCAAAATTCCTTCGAGTGGTTTGTTCGCAATTCAGTTCTGAAACGGATCAACGACCGTCTCTGTCGGCGGCGCCGGGTTATCCCAACCAGTGCGAACCCGCTGCCGTTCAGCCTCCGCGATACGACGATTCCGATTGCTGTTGGGCCAATTTTCGGTTTTGAGCCGCGAGCGCGGCGATCTTCAGAGATTGCAGCTTGGCCAGTTCACCCGAGGCCACCGCGAGCAGATCGTTGTGCGCCTGGACCGCCGACGTTTCGCCGGATGCCGAGTTCGACGCATCGACGATGTCCTGTACCTGCTGGGTCGTCGTATCCATGTCCTGATAGACCTGATTCTGCAATTGCCGGTTCTCCACCAGCGATTGGCGCTGGTTATCCGTCCACGTCGATTGATCCGACTGGTACTGCGCCCAGGTGGCGTTGCTCATGTCCGCCGGATAGCGCGTGTCGAGTTGGCTGGCCGGATTCGGCGTGCTGTAGAGGCTGGATTCCAATTGCCCTTCCACGCCGGAGACGATTCCGGCAATGTTCGGCACGTCGCTCAGGTTGAGATGCTCCAATTCCTTGACTTGGTTCTCCACCTGCTGAACCACCGCGTCGATCTGCTCGCCAAGGTCCACCACCTTCAGGACATTTTCGACCAGATTGACCGGGTCTAAGACAATGTCGAACAAGAAGGCGTTGGCTCGCTGCGCCGGGAGAAACACCAGCGCCGCACCGGTGGCAAGGAACACGGCCGCCAGAAGCCTAGCTCGCCGCGGCGGATGCTTCGGAACCAGCCGATTCGCCGTCGAATTCAAGGGATGAGTTGGTCATGATCTTTCCTTTCAGTGTTGAAGGTCTCCAGGCGCTCGGCCCAATGCCCGAGGCCCCGTTCGTTCAGGTACGCACGCGCGAATTGCTCGCGATCGTGCTCTTTCAGCACATTGGTGATCCGCGCTTGATCCTGCGGTGAACCGGCGGCGCAGAAGGCCAGCGCCAATTCACCCAGGCCAAGCTCAAAGAGCCGGTTGCCTTCCCGACTCTGGTAGTAGTAATCGCGCTTGGGAATCGACTGCTGGAGGATTTGCAATTGCCGCTCGTTCAGCCCAAACGATTCATAGACTTTGCGCGTCCGCTCCTCCAGCGCGTTGCCATTGGGCAGGAAGATGCGCGTGGGGCAGTTTTCGATGATCGCCGGCGCAATGGCGCTGTCCGCAATGTCCGATAGACTCTGCGTGGCGAAGATGACCGCCACATTCTTCTTGCGAAGAACCTTGAGCCATTCACGGATCTTGGCGGCAAAGAGCGATTCGGTCAGGTACAGCCACGCTTCATCCAGAATCATCAGCGTCGGCGAGCCGTCGAATCGCTTCTCCAACCGGCGGAACAGATAGGTCAGCACCGGCAGCAGCGCCTGCGCGAGTGCATCAGGTGTTCCATCTCGAACGCCTGCCAGCGGGCACCGCGTTCCACGTCACCGTCGCCCAGAGTGTCCTGATTGGCATCCAGCAGCCGCCCATGCGGACCGTCAAGCGTGTAACTCCGCATCGCTTGTCGAACATGGGCATCTTGAACCAGGCCGAGGAGCGTGCTGAGCGTGCGCTGCACGCGCGGCATCGAAGCCAGGTTGGACAGCGCGGCCCAAAGCTCCTGTTTGGTCGCCGGGGTGATTTCTGCTTTTTCGCGGTGCAGCAGGTCCGCGATCCAATCCTGCGCCCAGGCCAATTCCGATTCGTCCTCGATTCCGGCGAGCGGCTGGAAGCAAATCTCTTCACCTTCGCCGCCCAGGTCGTAAGAAGTCGCCGCCCATCGCCAGCGTCATTGCCCGGCAGCTTGCGCCCTTGTCGAAGATGTAAACACGGGCATCGGGATAGCGCAGCCATTGGCAGGCCAGGAGATTCAGAAGCGTTGACTTGCCCGCGCCGGTGGGGCCGGCAATGATCGTGTGGCCGACATCGCCTTGATGCAGAGACAATCGGAATGGCGTCGATCCCTTTGTCCGGGTTACAAGCAGTGGCGGTCCGTTCAGGTGTGAACAACGTGCCGGTCCGGACCAAACCGCGCTCAGCGGGACCAGATCGCAGACATTCAGAGACGACACGAGTGGCCGGCGCACATCGGCGTAGGCATGACCCGGCAGACTTCCCATCCAGGCTTGAACTGCATTGAAATCCTCGATTTCAGTGACGAGGCCCACGCCATCCACGACTTGTTGAACCGCCCGTGCTTTTTCCGTCGCGGTTTGCTCATCCTCATCCCAAACCGTGATCGTCAGCGTGAAATCCCCGAACGAGCAGTGATCGCCGCCAAGCTCCTGCAAGGCATCATCCACATCTTCGGATTTGTTCAAGCTGTCGGAATCCTCCAGCTTGGATTCCTGTTTGGTGATGGCTTCTTTGAGCAGGGTCACCATCCCCTTGCGTTTGGCGAACCACTGGCGGCGAAGCTTGTTCAGTTGCCGCGTGGCGTCGGTCTTATCCATCGGGAGGTAACGCCCGATCCAGCGGTACTCGATCGGCAATTCGTTCAGGCGGTCCAGCAGGCAAGGAAGCGTGCGATTGACATACGCGCGGACCGAAACCGTCTTGAGGAAAAGGCGACCGAGCCGGGGCGACAATCCGCCGGCCAGAGGTCGGTCGGTAATCATTTCGTCGAGATAGAACGGAACGTCCGGCACGGCCACGTTCAGCCGCCGATCCGAGATGCACGAATGCAGGTAGGTCAGCGTTTCGCCATCGTCCAATGGATGGACTTCGGGCATGAACGACGCCATCAGATTCACAATCTGATCCACCTGCCCGAGGAAATGATCGAAATGGGCGCGATAAGAAACCCGCCCATCTACTTTGTTGTTAGGTCGGTCGATGAAAAAGTCGCCCAGCCGCGTCATACCTTCGGCCGGCGGCAGATACGTGAAGGTGATGAAGCACTGGCTTTCGAAATGGATCGCATCGGCCGTGAACGAATCCCGGCGTTCTTGATCGACTCAGCGCCGCAACCGGATTCGGAAAGTCGCTCGCCGGGTAAACCTGTGCCAAACGTCTTGCTGCCTCGACATGCACGCACCAATGAGAACCGAGGCGACGGAGCACATTGTTCATCCGGGCGCGTGCGGCCACGAGTTCGTAAGGGGTTGAGCTATCCAGGTCGGGACCACGAAACGCGATGGTTTTCTGCAAGCTGCCGTCTTTGTTGAGCATCACGCCGGGCGCGATGAGCGTCGCCCAGGGCAGATGGTCAGCAAGACGCTGCGGATGTTTGCGATATTCGCCAAGGTTCCACATGAATGTCTCTCCGATTCAGGAATCCAGATGCGTCGGCTGGCGGACGTGACGCCGGAAGATGTCAAACCAGTGCGGGTCACGCTTGCTCATCAGCACCGCCGTCATGTGCAGAGCCGCACCCGCCGGAAATCCAAGCCACCACAGGTGCAAGCCCATTCCGATGACTAAGGCGACCGTTCCATTGAGGATCGCGAACGTCCGCGGCGCACCGCCCATGAGGATCGGCTGGGTCAGTGCCACATGGAGCGGCACTTCGTAACCTTCGATTTCTTCAGGGCGCGTCATGGTTGCACCAACTTTCCGCAGAGCGGCCATACCGTTGCCTACCAGCCGGCGCCGCCGTCGAAGCCGAAGAACGTCACGCCGAAGCTGGTGGCCGTGACCGCGATGGACACGCCCAGCAGCAGGCCGAGGATGCGCCGCAGCCCACCGCCTTCGCTGAACGCGAAACCAAATCCGATGACAACGATGGCCAGGATGCACAGCGCCTTTGCCACCGGGCCGGTGAAGCTGGCCAGCACTTGGTTCAATGGACCTTCCCACGGGAGAGGCTGACCGCCATTGGCTGCCGCAGCTAAACTGGCACGAGGAATGCTCAGAAGTGTCAGCACACCCGCGATAGCAGGCGCGACAATCGAGCGTCGATAACGAACGAGGGATCGACTGTTCATGATTTGACTCCTTGTTGGCCCACAACTCGTCGGATCACTTGATCCATAACGATGTCATGGTTGGTATGGTCAATACCGTACACTTGCCTAACGAGGAAGTCAAGAAAAAAAGTTCGCAGTTTGTTTGGGTTGGCCTGGATCGTGCGGACTACGTTCGGGCGGGAGAGGCGTTTGACGGCGGAATCAAAAGGGATTGGCCGGAGCGTAGCCGCACCTAAGTGCGTGCCAATGCCCCAATTTCGGCATGAAATCTAGTCGCACAACTTTGATTCGTTGGGGGAGGTGGTGGGAGTCAATCCCGCAAATGCCTCACTGCGGTTTGCGGGGCGAGGGTGTCTATTCTTCGTCCCGCGCTCCGGAACCGATACGCTCGCGATGCTTGTGCGCCATTGCCGCGCGTTCGTCTCGGCTCGCATCCAGCCAATGCAGGATCAATGCCTCAATCACTCGCTTGGGGTTCGCCAGGTGCGTTGCACAGTCGTCTTCAAATGCCTCAAATAGCTTGGTGTCGAAGCGGTAGGTCCGCTGGACCGTCTTAGGCTTGAGCTCCTGCTTCGACGCACTGCGGTTTGATCGGGCGTTGGCCATAACGAGGTATTTTAGGTGAAATGCGATGGTATGCAAGATACCAAATGGTAAATGTGAAGTTATTTGGTAAACATGGTCCCCTCGGGGGGTAGGGTTGAAAAGTACCGGACTGGTTCACGAGTAGTGGCATGGAGCAAAATTCGCTGTACAATGTGCATGTAAATGCCGATAACTACAGACGGATGGTACAACCATGCGAACGTCCACGCTTACTAAAACCCATAACGGCAGCAGCGCAGAGCGGCAGATTGTGAAGCTGGTCCGACGCAAGGGCCTGCTCCGCGCCCGCGACCTGCGGCCGCTTGCCATTCCCCGACGGCACCTGACCCGACTGGTCGCGGAGGGCGTGCTGCTACGGTCCGGTCGTGGAATTTACGCACTCGCGGATGCCGCGGCCAGCGAGCATCGGTCGCTGGCCGAAGTCTGTGCGCAGGGTTCCGGCAGGAGTCGTCTGTCTCCTGTCGGCGCTTCGCTTTCACAGCCTAACGACGCAAAACCCGTGGGAAGTATGGCTGGCGATCACTCCGGCAAGTCGAAAGCCGCGTATCGACCATCCGCCGCTTCGCATCGCTCGATTCTCTGGACCGGCGTTTCGTGAAGGCGTGGACCACCATCGCATCGAGGGGGTGGAGGTCAAAGTTTATTCGCCTGCCAAGACCGTCGCTGACTGCTTCAAGTATCGCAACAAAATCGGCATCGAAATCGCCATTGAAGCACTCCGCGATGCCTGGGGCAAACGCGCGGCGACCGCCGATCAGCTTTGGCAGTATGCAAAAGTTTGTCGAGTCACCAACGTCATGCGGCCCTACCTCGAAACTATCGCCCACACCTGAACTCGCGAGACTAACGACCGGCATGAAGAATCCCCCTCATAACATCGCCGCTTCCGTTCGCCAGCGTCTTTTGAACCTCTCGAAAGCGTCGGGCGTGGATTACAACCAATTGCTGATCCGTTACGCCATCGAACGGCTGCTGTACCGTTTGAGTCGTTCCCGTCATCGCGAGAACTTCGTGCTCAAGGGGGCGATGCTCTTCGTGATTTGGGAGGGATCGCCGCATCGGCCGACTCAGGACGTGGACCTGTTGGGATTTGGCGACCGTTCGCCCGATCGCATCGCTGGCGTGTTTCGGGAACTCTGCGAAACAGCCGTCGAAGACGACGGGATCATCTTTGCCGCAAAAACCGTGGAAGCCGAGGAAATCCGCACGACCGACGAGTATGGCGGGGTCCGAGTGCGTTTCACGGCATCGCTTGGCGGCGCGGTCATCCGTGTCCAGGCGGATGTGGGATTTGGTGACGCCATTACGCCGGCTTCGCCGGAATCGAACTATCCGACGTTGTTGCCAAATCAGCCGGCGCCGCACTTGCGCGTCTATCCACGCGAAACTGTCGTTGCTGAAAAACTGGAGGCTATCGCCAAGCTCGGGATGCTCAACACGCGGTTCAAGGATTATTACGACTTGCGATATTTGGCGGAGCGTTTCGAGTTTGATGGTGCGATGCTGATCGAAGCAATCACGGCAACGTTCGAGCGACGCGGCACGCCGCTGCCGATCCGCGCTTCCAGTCGGCTTGAGCGCGGCTTTCGTAACTGACGCAGTGAAGCAGACGCAATGGGCTGCTTTTCGTCGACGCCAGCCGGCACAGAAGCTACCGGACCTGCCCGATGTGGTTGCGGCAATCAACCGCTTCGTTGAGCCTGCGTTGCTGGCCGCCGGCGAACGATCCTCGTTCGCGCGCAAATGGAATGTCGCGCGCGGTTGGTCGGTGAGCGGTGCGTCAACCGCGTCGTAAAATAAAGCATTACACTAGCGTGCCGTTCCGACAGACGATGGGAACGCCACCCCCGTCCCGGAGCGGAATCGTCATGCGGACAAAGGCCAATTGGTATGGAGAGGGGATCCCGATGCACCGGGATCGCCGCGCCGAAAAAATAGATTGACAATGTCTCTAAATTGGCCAAATTGACCCGCAAAACACTTAAGCTAGGTGCCAGATGAAAGCGCAAAGGAAACTCGCAGATGGAATAGCGCAGTTAAGGCTCGCTGCTCGATGCTTACACGCTGGCGATGAAAGTGGTGGAAACATCGCCAAAAAGTTTCAGCAATTGGGGGTCAAAGACACGGCCGAAAATCGCATCGCTTATCGGGGCGCGATGTTTACCACCCCCGGTTACGGTAAGGTGATCGGCGGCACAATCCTCTTCGACGAGACTTTTCGACAAACCTATGAGGGCCGCTCCGTTACTGATATCTTAAAACGCCAGGACGTCGTCATCGGCGTCAAAGTGGACTCTGGTTTGCAGTCCTTTGGTGGTTCAAAGATCGAACAGGTCGGAAAGAATGAGTTGAGTGCGCTCCCAAAGCGTATGGAAGAGTACGCCACGAAGGAAGTTCAATTCACCAAATTTAGGGTTGTCGCGAATATCGGGCGCGAGAATGGGAAAACTCTTCCCAGTGATGAATGTCTGACAGCTAACGCCGCATTGTTAGCAGAGTACGCTGAAATCTGCCACCGCGTCGACATCGTGCCAATTGTCGAGCCTGAAGTACCGATGGAGGGTTCGCATTCTTTGGAGGACTGCCGTCAAGCGACTGTGCGTTTTCTGAAGGCGACTTTCGCCGCTTTGAGGAAAAGGCAGATTGTTCTACCGGGAGTTATTCTAAAGACCAGTATGGTCCTTCCTGGCACCGAAGGACCGAAGGCCAACGAGGCTGACTGCATTAGAGAAACGATGTCGACTCTGGCAACGACCGTGCCGCCGGATATCGGCGCAGTGGTATTTCTATCAGGTGGCCAAGCAACTGAAGATGCGATGAGACGATTGGAAGGGATGCGCAACGCCGCCGCACAGACCGGTTTAGCCTTCACCGTGAGTTCGTCCTTCAGCCGCGCCCTGCAGGGCCCCGCCTTAGAAGAATTCGGCGCTGCGGTCCGAGACCATGGGAACGCCGCCGAAATCAAGAGGCGGACGCAATCAAAATTCGCAGAAACTCTGAAACTTAATGGAATGGCACTAAATAATTCAGTTAGGCATTGAGGGGATTCGAATTCAAAGGGCTCATTCCCGTGGTCCAAGACCACCGAAGCCAACAAAAGCTAGACAATCGTATGCCGCCGACTTGATGACGAAGTTCGTCGCTTCTCGAATCGTCCTCAGGATTCGATGGTGTGTGACCGGTGCGTCAATCGCGTCCCACCCCAAGTAAGGCCGTTAGCGCAATGAATCCGTCGCAGATTATGGATTTCAATAGGGATCGTCGGATCCGTCTGAATTGCTTAGTGTTGGGAATAGACATCCCGCCAGCCAGGATCAAAGGCGCCGTCGAGGCCGTTTGAGCGTGCGCAATGTCGCTAGACTCCGCGGCCGCAAAAAACTCTTGTTGTATGGTCAGGTTATCCACCAAATTGTGCACCACGATCGACCTTTTTCCGTAAGCACTTGCGCCAATCGGAGAAAAAGCAGGCCAAAATCTTTCGAAAATATGGGGGTTTGGCTTGATTCGGGGTATCGTAGCGCCTCACGGAACCTCGCGCTTCCTTCGAGATCGGGCGTTTCGGCCTCCGATTGAATCGGATTGCCGCAACAAATGGCCCCTTTTAGACAGGAGTTTGCCATGAGCGAGATTAATACAATGCAACCAGCCGCCGAGCAGGCGGCTCACAAGAATACGCTTCGCCCAATCCATCTGAGTGTTCCGGAACAGCCGGCTGACAAGACCGCCATCCGTCCGTTTCGCGTGACTTTTCCAGAAGCGGAACTCACCGAATTGCGCAGGCGCATCAACGCGACAAGGTGGCCCGACCGTGAAACGGTCACGGATCAATCGGAAGGCCCCCAACTCGCGACCCTGCAGAAACTCGCGCGCTATTGGGAGAAAGAGTACGACTGGCGCAAGGTCGAGGCCAGACTGAACGCCCTGCCGAATTTCATTACCGAGATCGACGGTCTCGACATTCACTTCATTCACGTTCGTTCGAAACATAAGAACGCGTTGCCCCTCATCGTCACGCACGGATGGCCCGGCTCGATCATCGAGCAGATGAAGATCATCGATCCACTGACCAATCCCACGGCTCACGGCGCGAGCGCATCGGACGCTTTCGATTTGGTCATTCCGTCGCTCCCGGGCTACGGGTTTTCAGGCAAACCGACCACGACCGGCTGGGATCCCGTCCACATTGCTCGTGCCTGGGTGGTGCTGATGAAGCGCCTCGGGTACACGAAATTCGTGGCGCAAGGCGGCGATTGGGGCGCGATTATCACGGACGTGATGGGCACACAGGGGCATCCGGAACTGCTTGGCATTCACTCCAATATGCCAGGCATCTTTTCACCCGAAATTGACAAGGCTGCCCGCGAGGGCGCTCCGACGCCGGCGGATCTCTCCGCTGACGAGAGACTCGCGTACGAGCGGGTGGCTTCGGTATATGCGAAGGGCATCGGTTACGGATATCAGATGGGGTTGCGCCCACAGGCCCTGTACGGGATCGCAGATTCTCCCGTCGGCATAGCCGGTTATTTTCTTGATCACGACGCGCGTAGCTTGGCAATGATCTCTCGTGCGTTTGACGGGCAGCCCGAAGGCCTTACACGAGATGATGTCCTGGACAACGTCACGCTTACCTGGTTGACGAACAGCTTCGTTTCCGGGGCGCGCCTCTATTGGGAAGACTTCGCTTCACAAGTTTCGTTCTTCGGTGTCAAAGGCGTCTCCATCCCGGTTGCCGTGAGCGTCTTTCCCGACGAACTCTATCCAGCTCCACGGAGTTGGACCGAGAAGGCGTATCCCAAACTGATCCATTACAACCGGTTACCAAAGGGCGGACACTTCGCCGCTTGGGAGCAACCGCAACTTTTTTCAGAGGAAGTTCGCGCGGGCTTCAGATCGCTGCGGGAGGGTTCGTCATAGGAGCGACTTGGAATTGAACTTCGGCCGGTACCTCCCTGCGCTCGGGCGGACGGACGACCATGACACGGGTACGCAGCCCGGCTGATTCTCGCCCTCGGCGTTGCCTTTTGGCGCAACGTGGAATCACTGTCCAGGGATTTTGAAGGTCAACATGTCATCCGCTTTCCGCTTCCAGGACATCTTCGTGCGAGGGGTCCAAGACCCTTATCCTTTTTATCACTGGCTTCGCACCGAGACGCCTGTCTACTGGAACGCCGAGATCGTACCGGCCTGGTTCATCTCCCGCTACGATGATGTGGTGGCCATCACCGAGAATGATCGGCGGTTCGGCAGCCGGGGAGGGATTGAATCAGCCGTCCAACAGGAGCGGGACGGTTGTTTCTGGCACACCCAAGCCGCGGGGGTCCTCTTCACCGACGGGGCAGCCCACAGCCGAGCGCGTGGCCTGTTGGATCAGTCGTGGCCCTCCCAGCACATCGCACAGATGCGTGGCCGCATTCTGGAACTCGCAAATAGCCTCCTCGATCGGGTCCGGGGGGCCGGGACGATGGAAATCGTAACCGAATTTGCCGAACCCCTCTCTTATACTGTCTTCAGGGAGTTCCTGGGGGCTGCCGATCTGGATTTGCCCACGCTCATTCGATGGGCCATCGCCATTCATGCCGCCTACGACCCCCTCGGAGGGCCTGAAGAAGCCGCAAGCGCCCAGCAAGTCTGCCGCGAGGTGTCGACCTACTTCCGCGACTTGATCGGCCGGCGCCGCAAGAGTCCGAGAACCGACTTCCTGAGCTGCATGGTCGCAGCCGAGCGCGGCGGCACTCCGTTCACCGACGAAGAGATTCTCGGCAACCTGATTCAGATCATAGCCGGTCCGGACTCCCTGATGATGCTGATCAGCAACGCGGTGCTCGCCCTGCTTCGCCACCCCGACCAACTCGCCTTGCTGAAGAAGGACCCCGCGTTGATTGGGGGTGCCGTCGAGGAGTGCTTGCGGTACGACTCTCTGATCCTGGGGTTCCCACGCGTGGCGACGGAAGACGTCAACGTGCGCGGCCAGTTGATCCGCAAAGGCCAGCACGTGTTTCCTCTTTTGCGGTCCGCCAACCGCGACCCGGTCCGATTCCCGGACCCCGACCGCCTGGACATTACGCGCCAGGACCTCGGGCAGTTATCCTTTGGCCACGGCGTCCACTACTGCCTCGGCGCGCCTCTGGCTCGACTGCTGGCGCAGATCGGCATCGGTACGCTGGTGCAACGATTGTCCGGGCTCCAACTCGCCGCCGATACGCTGGAATATCGCAAGCATTTCAACTTCCGTGCCCTGCTGGCCCTGCCGATCAGTTTCCAGCCTGCGTCGTAATCGTTCTCGGGAGACCGACCTTCGTGCATTGAGGACAGCCATGATCGATCACATGCGACGTGACGCCACATTACAACCGGCCACTTTGCGGCCTGGGAACAGCCGCAACTTCTTTCAGAAGATGTTCGTGCGGGCTTCAGATCGTTACGGTAGGTTTCTTCACAAGAGAGCGGGAAAAGAACGAGCTTGCGTTCCCAGTGTTAAGCGACATCGGCAACACGCTTGCTCGCAAGTTTGGAATTGTGTTTGAGCTGGTGGTGACGACCTCGAAACTAAAAAACTCATGGAAGGAAGTATGAAAACATCAACCTCAACGGAAGAATACGATCTGCTCGTGCTGGGCAGCGGTGGTGGCGGCAAAGTTCTTGCCGGGGCCTTCGCACAAAAGGGACAACGCGCGGTTGTGGTCGAGCGCAAATGGGTGGGCGGTTCGTGCCCGAACATCGCGTGCCTGCCCAGCAAGAACATCATCCACAGCGCCAAGGTTGCTTCGTTCTTTTATCGCAGCAACGAATTCGGCATCAGCAAAGAGAATGTTCACATCAACATGGCAGCCGTGCGTGACCGCAAGCGCAAGATGGTGAGGAACGTTGTCGACATTTTTCGCGACACCTTCTACACGAAGACCGGCGCGGAACTGGTGATGGGCACAGGACGCTTCGTTGGCCCGAAAACCATCGAAGTTGCCTTGAACGACGGCGGGACACGCACATTCCGCGGCAAAACTGTAGTCATCAACACCGGCTCGCGCGCCACGATTGAGCCAATTCCGGGATTGGCCGAGGCGAATCCGCTGACCCACATCGAGGCCCTGGAACTGGATCACATCCCCGAAACATCTCCTGGTTCTGGGCGCTGGTTATGTCGGACTCGAACTTGCCCAGGCCTTCCGCCGTTTCGGCGCCGAGGTCACGCTGATCGACCGCAACGGCCGCCTCGCCCACCACGAAGACGAAGATACCTCGCAGGGACTGGAAGAAATGTGCCGGGATGAAGGCATCACCGTCGTGACGAATGCAAAAATAACCCGCGTCGAGGGCAACTCCGGCGAGTGGATCAGGCTCCTCGGCTCGGCGCGACGGAACCGAACTTTCCCTGGAAGGCACGCACCTGCTGGTGGCCGGAGGACGTACGCCAAATACGAGCGGCATCGGCCTGGAAAAGGCGGGAGTGGAGACGACCGACGCGCGGCTATGTGAAGGTGAACGAGCGTTTGCAGACGACCGCCGAGGGTGTTTGGGCCATCGGAGATTGCGCCGGAAGCCCACATTTCACACATATCTCATTCGATGATTTCAAGGTTGTGAGTGAAAACATGGCCGGTGGCAATCGCGTGACGACCGGCCGCCAGGTTCCGTTCTGCATGTTCACCGACCCGGAGTTGGCCCGTATCGGACTCAGCGAAACGGAGGCGAAACAGCGCGGCATCCCTTATCGCGTTGCCAAGTTGCCCATGGCTGCCGTCCTTCGCACGATGACGATTTCTGAAACGCGCGGATTTATGAAGGCGTTGATCGAGACGGAAAGCGACCGCATCCTCGGATTCACCATGTTTGGCGCCGGCGCTGGAGACGCTCATGGCAGCCGTGCAGATGGCGATGCTTGCCGGATTGCCGTACACCGCGGTACGCGACGCGGTCATCGCTCATCCCACCATGCCGGAAGGGCTTGAGATCGCTCTTTGGTAACGTCCCTCCCATCTCCGCGCATCTGCCAAACGTACGAGGTAATGCCGAAGGCTCGTCACCAGAGATACGGATTAAACACGGCCGCTTTGGAACAAGTTGGAATAGGGCGCAGGGCAGTACCGCATTCGTCAATTTCGTAGGACGGTCATCATAGTTGATGGGCCAGTCATCAAGGAGAAATCATGAAACTCACAGGCAAGAAGGCTCTCATCACCGGCGGAAACAGCGGCATCGGCCTGGCCACTGCCCGCCTTTTTGTTGCAGAAGGCGCCGAAGTCGCGATTACCGGCCGGGACCAGAAGACGCTGGATGAAGCAGTCGCCGAACTGGGACCCAACGCGCGCGGCTATCGCGCCGACGTTACCCTGGCGGACGACCGGAAGCGGCTCTTCGCGGATCTTGCCAAGGATTTCGGCAAGCTGGACATCGTCTTCGCCAATGCCGGCATCTCCGGCCAGACCCCTACCGGCTCGACCGACGAGGCGATTTTTGAGAATGTCATTCGTACCAACCTCAATGCCGCTTTTTTTACGGTGAATTCAGCTGCCCCTTTGCTGAACGACAACGGCAGCATCATCTTTAACGGATCGGTACACAACCATCTGGGCCAGGCCGGTGTGGCCGCATATGCGGCCACGAAGGGCGGCGTTGTCTCCATGGCGCGTTCTATCGCCGCCGATCTTGCACCGCGCAACATTCGTGTGAACGTCGTGGCGCCAGGGGCGACGAAGACTCCTATTTGGAATCGCGGGCCACGCGCTTCTATATCTGAAGATGAATCCACCAAGCTGGCCAAAGCCATATCGTCCAGGATTCCACTGGGCCGCTGGGGTGAGCCGGAAGAGCTTGCCAAAGCCGTGCTTTTCCTTGCCTCAGATGACTCCTCCTACATCAACGCCATCGAGCTGATGGTCGATGGAGGCGCGACGGGCGCACCGTGGGGAGCCCCCATTTTTCACGAATAACCTCGGAGCCCGTTCCGTTTTCGTGCAACAACAACCTCCGCACGCCTGAAACCGGAAACGGGACAGGTTCCCCTTTCCGAAGGGCTCATTCGGCTCCTCCTGGGGATTCCAGCGAAGGCACAAGCTGCCGACCGAGTGGGTTATGAAACGTCGCCTTTGTCTTCGTGACGAGCTGTTGCTTGCGGTGCTTCCAACCGTAACCGTGCTATTGGTGCTTGGATTGGTCAAAGCACTAAGCACGCAACATCTGCTTTGTGCAACCCTCGCATCGACGCGATGCTTATCTACCTGGACCCAAGGCATAAGACAAACACAGTTCGTACGCTCGTCCTGGCACAGATGACGGCGGCACTTGTGGGATGGGCGTTGTGCTGGCTGTTTGGTCCTGGATACCTGGCGGCTGGCACGTCAATGACGGTAACGATCCTGCTAATGATCGTGTTCGACGCCGTTCACCCGCCAGCCGCTTCCACCGCCTTGGCGTTTCCCCTTCGGCTGGGAGGGAACAATAGTCTGATGATCTTCGGCTTAGCCGTCGGAATTACCGCCGTGCTCATTTTGTTGCAGCGAGCCGCCCTCTGGTTCCTTAACAGATGCTCTGCAGCAAACAAGTCGCTATCCCGGGCGTTCGATCTCTCCCATCGTTACGCTCAGTAGCCGTGGCGGGGACAACGGGTTTTTGAGATCGACTATCCGCAGACACATCCGCCTCTACTGTGAATTCTTCGTCGGGCAGTTACCCCGGAGATTGACCTGAATTCTTGCCCCATTTCTTGCCCCATACGAATTGAAAAACATGGCAAATATGCGTACCATGGAGCATCGAGAGCAGTGGACGTAAACCGCTGCTGTCGCTGCAAATAACGGCGGCATCTGGAACTTACGGTTTTGAGCGAATTACGCTCATAACCCGGAGGTCGGAGGTTCGAATCCTCCCCCCGCTACTGCCGATGGATAAGGGACTTGCGACATCGCGAGTCCCTTTTTCTTTGCCTGTTTTCGGCCCGGTGTACACAAAACTGTACACAGGCTTGACAGGAAACATGGTAAGGTAAAGTGACTCGCCAGAAGGATAACTCTTGCCGCCTACGGCAAAGGGCATCATGGCGAGCCTCATTCAGCGTCCCAATTCTCCGATCTATTACATCCAGTACATGGCTGGCGACCGCGCTCGCCGCGTCTCCACCGGCACAGAACTGCTTCAGGTGGCCAAGGAAAAGCTCCGGCAGTTCGAATCGGCCCAAGCGCGGGGAGCAGAACTCCCCTTGGCCTCCAAGACCCCGATAGCCGATGTAGTCGGTGCCTACGTCTCCCACATCCGATCGGTCAAAACCGCCAAATCCGCTCAGACGGACATCTATTATTTACGCGACCTGTTCGGTCCTATCTGCGACGAACTCAAAATCACCAGCCGGAAACTCACGGCCAAGAAACGCCCGAAGAAAGATGGCGACGACCGCCGCCGCAAATCTTCCGTTCTGGACGCTCGACATTTGGAACAGGTGACCACGGCCCAAATCTCGTCTTTCGTCAGCACTCAGGTCCAGAGCCGCGGGCTGGCACCCAAGACCGCCAACCGCTATCGCGAGATTCTCTCTACTCTCTTCAATTGGGCGATGACCCAGCGCGGCGTGCGTATGCCCGGCGACAAGAACCCGGCCGCAACCGTCTTACGCTATAAGGAGCAGGCGCCGGAGATCCGCTTCCTGACGCTCAAGCAAATCGACGAGCAGTTGGAATCGCTGGCTGAAAGCATCCAGATGCAGGCGATGGCGGCGGTCCTGATCTACGGCGGCTTTCGACGCGAGGAAATTCTTTGGCTGACTCACGACGACCTTGATTTGTCGGTTAAGACGTTCGGCGTGATTCGTATTCGCGCGAAAACCGTCGAGAGCGAATCGTGGGAGCCCAAAACGAAAAAGAACCGCGCGGTCCCTGTCAGTTCTCGGCTCCGCTTCTACTTAGATAAGTGGCAACTCAAGTCCGAGCGCAACAAATGCCCTTGGCTTTTTCCGAGTCCCCAAGGCAAGCGGTGGGACCCGGACAATTTTTCTGCCGATCTTCGCGCGGCCAATGAGAAAGTAAAATTGAGTTGGGGTTGCCTGGACTTCCGGCACACGTTCGGAAGTCAGTTGGCGATGAAGGGCGAGAGCTTGTACAAAATCAGTCAGTTGATGGGCAACTCACCCGAGATTTGTCGCCGGCATTATGCGGCGCTATTGCCTGAATCGTTGGTAAATTCGGTGGAGTTCGCGGTTCAAGCTTCTTCGACCGAAGTTTGCGCTGCCACGGCTTGAAGATCGCTGAAATACGTGACAAGACCGCTCCGGCAACTTTGCGTCGCCGGAGCGGTTTTGTTTTCTGCCGACGCTGGGGGTCCGTTCAGTCGTCAAGCCGTGCTGAAAGATGCCTCAGCCCGCAGGCGGATTCTGGCGATTGTTCTGCATGAAAAGGTGCGCAGCGAAGCGCTGGCCATCCGGCATGACGCCAACGGCAGCACGGTTCTCCTCTGTTGCTTTGCCTCGGCCGACACGGTGACGCAGCAGCGGACAAGTCAGATGACCGGCGAGGTCGTTGAATACCGCGCCAGCTACAGCCGACCGCAGACGGTTGTCGGCGTGGGCCGGCGCAACATCAGCCACAGCGAGCAGGTCAGGCCGCTTTTGTATCCAGGGCAAATCCGCACGCTGCCCAATGACCAGCAGTTGATATTCGTCACCGGCTTCAAGCCCTTCCGCACCCAGAAGCTACGGTATTACGAGCACGCAGCCCCGGCTCAGCGCATCATCGCGCCCCCGGATTCTTTAGATACCCTGCCGCAACTTAAGAGCGCTGCCGCCGGCAATAACGATTGGCGCGATCAGCGCCCCAAAGGATCGCCCTTGCCTCTGCCGCCGGACCTGCGGATTGGCGGAGGGGAGGATGAGATACCGGCGATGGCGCCCCAGCGCACCTCCATTGACAATCCACCAGAGGATCAGGGCAGGAGAATCGGAGGGTTTTACTGATGAAAACAAAGAACAAGGTTCTGGTCTCCGGCACGATCGATCCGGAGGTTTTTGAGTCCTTAACCCGCTACTGCCAGGCGCATCCGAACCGATCCCGCTCGCAGGTGATGAGTCTGGCGCTCAGCCAATTCTTCAGCCCCGAGCAGCAGGACCAGCGCCAGCGCGTGGTGGCCCAGAACCTGGACCGCCTTTACTGGCACGTTCACAACCACTCCAAGCGGATGAGTCAGGAGTTGCGCGTGATTCGGGAAATGCTGGCGCTGTTTGTCCGCACGTTTTACAATCACATGCCCGATGTTCCGGAAGAGCATCGTGAAGCCGCCGCGGCGGATGGCCAACTCCGCTTTGCCCACTTTCTAGAGATTTTGGCGGAACATGCCGGATCAGGGCCTTCGGCCCTGGAACTGATGCCGGAACCTGGGATCGCGGCACCAGAGGATCCGCCCGGCGGGGATGAGCTTCCACCCGAGCTCGACGAACTTCAAATAGGCGGGAAGAAAGAGGAATCCGATGACCGCGACAAATAATCCATCAACAGATCGATGTGGAGACATGCTCCGTGCCGCCCTGGGATCAGCCATCCTTCAAGCCTTGGATGATCCGCGCGTGGTCGAAGTGATGGCCAACGCCGATGGGCAGGTGTGGATTGACCGAGCCGGTAAGGGTCGCTTGCGCATCGGCAGTATTGAAGCTTTTCGTGCCGAATCGGTCATTCGTCTGGTGGCCGATCACGTCGGCGAAGCCGTTGGCCGGCACCGCCCCCTGCTCAGTGGGACGCTGCCCCACACCGGCCAGCGCTTCCAGGGTCAGTTGCCGCCGATTACCCAACGGCCCGTCTTCTGCATCCGCAAGCGGGCGGAACTGATCTTCACCTTGGACGATTATGTGCGACAGGGAATCATGGCCGCAACTCAAGCCCGGACGATCCGCGACGCCGCCGAGCGGCGGGACAACATCCTTATCGCCGGAGGCACCGGATCGGGCAAAACCACTCTGGCCAATGCCGTGTTGGCCGAGCCGACATTTTCCGAGGATCGGCTGGTGCTCATCGAAGATACCCGCGAATTGCAATGCAGTTCTCCCGATCGCGTGGAACTGCTGACCAAGCCGACTGATCCGCCGGTGACGATGGACGAGCTGGTGCGCTGCACTCCGCCTCCGCCCGGATCGGATTATCGTGGGCGAAGTGCGCGGGGGCGAGGCGCTAGCGTTGCTGAAGGCATGGAACACGGGACATCCGGGTGGACTGGCAACCCTTCACGCCAACAGCGCCGAAGATGCGCTATCCCGGCTGGAAGATTTGATCGGAGAGGTCTCGCGTCACGTTCCGCGCAGGGCCATCGCTCGCACGATCGGAATAATCGTATTCATCCGTCGCACGCACGAGGGCCGGCGCATCGAGTCCATCAGCAAAGTCACCGGATTCGATGGAAGCGAATACCGCATCGAAGCTATTGACAGTTGAATAATCACCAATGAAAACTTGCCCAGCGCCGCCGCGTCCGGCGGTAATATACTTTGGTGTTCGTACCGGAGGGCGCGGTGATTCAATTATGCGTGGCTTTCCTCATCGCGGTGCGAGTGGTTGTGCTGGAACGTCTCCTTTAAGTGGTCGATGACATGGAGAACGTAAATGCCGGTAATACGTTACCGTTGCGCCATCCGCTTCAGGAAATCCGCGGCGACGTCTATCTTCAGTTCGGCAGGCATGAGTTCTAAAACCGACGCTTGAATCTCTTCTGGCTGCTTAGCAATCCATTTCCATGAGCCGGCTGGTCACCGCCACCTGGGTCATGCCGAATTGGTTTGAAACCTTACTGAACTGCTGGCGAGCGGTTGGCAGGACATCAATGCGCATGATCACGCGATGGGCCATTGATTTCTCCGATTGTTTAGCGGCTGCATGATAGTCCCTGCGTACGCCGCGGCAAATTTCCGACTTTAAAGGGATCCTCCATCATTGGATTTGCGCGGTTACCTTAAGGGAAAGCGGGGGCAATCTAGGATCATCGGTTGTTAAGACAGCTTGGCTGTCGAATCGCCCAAACTGGTTCAGAGGTCGGACGACGACTTGAACGTCAATCGTCCCAGTAGCCGGAATAGAACTCGGCGGATCGGGGAGGCTTGTGCAGCCGCAGGATACATTTACCCCACGGACAGAGAGCTGCTGCCCATTGGGACTGCTCAAATGGAACAGCGCCGTCCACGATCTGCCCGGCGGGATCGTCCCTAGGTTCGCAGCCCATTCGTATTTATTGACAGGCGTAGCGACGGCATCGGGACGAATCGCGGGCCCATGCGGTATCGACACGTAGCGCGGAAGAGGACGTGGGGCGGCGAATATCAACGCGATTGTACCTAATACGATCGCAGTACCGGCCCCAAGGAAACGCCCGTGAAGATCTGCTCCCGATTGAAGGATCAAAACCGAGACAATCAAATAATCGAGTACAAAAGTCTTAACCGGTGAGATTTCCAGCGCCGAAACACCCGCATGAGGGTAGTCCCTGATGGAATTCAACCAGGGAGATGAAAGCAAAAACCGTGAAAAGAAGGATAGCGCTCCTTCTCGCCCACATGGCTGCAGCGCCGCTGGCCAGCCATAGGACCATGAGGACTTCAGCGCTGATTTGAGCGATGCGAGGCAGAGTCTCGCTCGAAAGTCGCCACATTTGATAAGCCTTGGCGGCGGCGGCAAAAAGAAGAATGAGCGCGATGAGGCGCGGAAACAACTGACGGCGTCGTGAATCAGCTCGGATTCGTTGTGCGGCGTCAAAAAGCATTTTGGATTATGGTTGACCGTCAGGTCCCGTGGCGGGCAGGGGACCCATGAGAACGAGTTTCTCTCTTGCCCACTGAACCCACTGTGGGCGCGTGTCAACACAGACGAGCTTGCTCAGCAGCTCTCGAATCTTTGCGTCTTTGTCCCCTCGACGGAGGCGGGCCCGAGCGGCGTTGCCGACGAACTGCGGATTGTCCGGCTCGATCTTTAGGGCCTGGTCATAATTGTCGATGGCATCGTCAAGTTTACCGGCGGCTTCAAGGGTAAGCCCCAGATTGCTTCTAGGCTCGGGTTGATACGGCATGAGTTTGGCTGCGTACTGGAACTCCCAAGCCGCTTGATACAAGTTGCCCACGTGAAGGTAGACGGTTCCGAGATTGTTGTGCGCCGGGCCGAAGGTTACGTCGGCGTCAAGCGCTTTGACAAGAGTCGCCTGCGCCTCACTCCACTTGTTTTGATCGATGTCGCTAACCGCCTGGGCCGTCAGCTTGCGAGCCAGATCAGTATCTTTTTGGGGACCAACAACGGATTCGTGAGGGGCGCCGGTCGCGCATCCTGCCAGGAGGATCGCCATTACAACCATGATCAGGAATGTTGTTGATAATCGTTGCGCCATAACATGGTTCACGAAAGGGTCATATTTTCCCGCCGGTTCCACCCGGGCTTGTCATGGGGGAATAGATCATCGATGTGACGGTGATCTCCGCGCTCCACAAATCACCGGTCACCTGCTGCGGCGGGATGGAGAGGTGAATCGCTTTGATGCGCAAACCGCCGCGGTTATCGGATAAATTGCACAAAAGTTTGACCAACTGCGGCAGGGTAACTTCGCGTAATTGTACTGTCGTAGCCTGCTCCAGGTATGGCGATTCGGCCAGGCGCGTGGGCTGGTCCGGAGCGATGGAGGCGATGTCGTCTGGATTGATTCCCACGGATTCAGCCGACAACTGGACCCGCGCGGCAAGTTCTTCAATCGCTTTTTGACTGGTGTCCGCCATCGTCGGCTGGGTGCGGAGGGAGGTAATTTGCGCTGCCAATTTGCGGCAGATTTGGGCGTCGCGAAGAGAATCCAATGCATCGCCTCTGGCACGTTCGTATGTGGCCCAGGCGAAAAGATTCGCGCCAAGCAGAATAGCCGCGGCCAGAGATAAGACAATTTTGAATTGCCGCTGATTCATCGGGCGCCCTCCGAGACGGCCGCTGAGATCGTGAAATTCACGTCTTCTCCCGGCGCCTGCTCCGTATGCGGCGGATCGACCCCCAGCGCAAGGCGCCGGCGCAGGGAAGTGGCGATTTGGTCCGCCGCGGCGTGATCGAGGGTCTGGCCCTCCAGGTAAAGTTGCTGAGGCTCCAGGCGCATCTCGACAACCCGGTAGCGCAAGCCCCGCGGCAACGCGGAAAGTACGTCGCGGAGCAGCGGCAGAACGGACTGAATCGCCTGCTGAGGAACCGAAGTATCGATATGACTGGCGGCGGCTAGGCGTCTTGCTTCGCTAACCAGACGCGACGTAATCGCGGCAGGGGGCGCGGTATTGGGCATGGCAATCAAATAGACCTGAACTTGCTGATCGTGCGCCGTCGACGCAAGGCGGTCATATTGAGCAGAGCGCCAGAAGAGGAAAATTGTCAAACACAATACGAAGAACGCCGCGCCGCACGAAGCCGCGATCAGAGGAGTACGCACTCGGACGAGCGGCGTAGCGGTCGCGAGCGCTCCTTGGCGCAACTCAATCGACGGGATGTTTTGACCGTTCAAACATTTTGAAGCCGCCAGCGCGGCCATTTCCGACGGATTCGAGCAGGAATGCAATCGAAGGGCCAGATCGGGTGGACGCAAATGCTCGGGTAGAGCGACGCCGATCGCGCGGAATGTCGCAACGCGCCCAGTTTCATGTAATGCATCTGTCGATCCAGGGCGTCCGCTTGAGGTGGCAAACATGTCCAGTCGCGGATCACGCTATTCTTCAAACAAACAAAATCGACATGGTTCTGTTGGAATATTAAAACAGCATCGGCATCTTCGCTGGCAAGGTATTGGGCGATAAGCAGCGCCGCCGGGCAAATGCTGGTGACGCTTATTCCGCGGGATTCCAGGGAATCGACGATTGCCGCAATCTTCTTCGTCTCGACGGCAACGCCCAAACAGACCTCAGCATCCTCGACGAAATCTGCGGTTAGTTCCTCGATTGCCAAAGGCAATTGTTCTTCGAGCCGAAACCCAAGAGCCGTTTCGCGCCCCCTACGGGGAAGACCCGCAGCACTTACCTTCGCCACAGGCAGTCCTCGGGAGGCAGAGCGAGCATGACCGCTTCATCTGTGAATTCAAGTTCTCGCAATTGCGATTCAATTTCGGCAATTGGCGCGTGCTCCTGACTCACCGTGACGGTGGCCAAGGTGACGGTCTCACCATCGATCCGCGCGACCGACCAGTGTGTTAGCCCTGGGAAGATGACAAATTCTTTTTCCATCAGTTTGCAGCGTTCTGGTTTATTGTCTCCTTCACGACGGCCAGTTCCTGCGACTGGCCGTAGTAATCAACGCGAATACTTCCCTTTTCGATGTCGGTTATGCGCACCGCGCCAGCCAAGTCTCCCACGGCTTTAAGTTGAACAGAGCCGTCGGCAAGCTGGATCATCGCCCGCGAATAGCCCGGCTCAAAGATCGTCCCGGTGAGACGGATATCCAGAGGCGGGATCGCCTGCGCCAAGGGAGCGGGCGCCGGCGGCGCATCGTGAAGAGGTCGGCGCAAATCGAACTGCGCGAGCTTCTCCAGTTCGCGCGCATCGATGGGGCTCGTCGGGTTCGCCGTCGAGCCGGTTGCCGAGTTCCGGCGCAGGGCGGATTGGTCCACCGTCATGGGGAGCGGCACACAGGCGGCCCATGCGATTAGGACCACACCCCCGGCGGTGAATGCCACAGCCGCTGACCAGAGGATGTACTTAAGCCGTCTAATCCTCACAAACAACACCTCACCACAAAAATTGATGCAATTGCCAGGCGCCATTTTCGCATTGGCCCACGAGCAGGGACCAGTCGCTTCGCCGCGCCGTGCGGCAGTTCACCCAGAGCGAATAGCAACTGGGGTGATCCGTCAGGACCGTCATCGCCGCGCTTTGTGTCTGGTCACTCAACTGCATTTGTTTAAAACAGTTCGCCAAAGTAATTCCGGGTTGCGCCGCTGGAGTTCGACAAGCTGATGGATTTGACCCAGATTCAAGATGCCCTGGCAAACTTCCTCCAGCACATCTTCGCTGGCTCGCTGAACGTTGACCCGCCCGTCGCCCCAGCAGGTTAGGATTTCGGCCGGAGCCGCGCTTGGGAATCATCACAAAGCTGGGCGGGCTTGGAGTTTTCAAAGACATCCCCAAAGCTACGGGGCTGGGGGGGATTATTCGCATCGGGTTGCCAGCGAAAATACACGTTTCCCGCCAGGTCCGGGCTGGCCAAAGACAGCCGGCGGATCGTAAGCTCCGCTTCTTCCTTGCCCTGCTGCCTCAGAATCGTTCCCACGTTCGCCTTGGCCGATTCGTCGGAAAAGATGAGATGAAATCTCTGGCCGCCCATGTCGATCGCCGTGCGAAGAGACGAAACGGGCTGGCCGGTTTGGACCTCCCGGGCATGGAGCAGCGCTTCCGCTTTGGGGAGAAGAGTGACCTGGCAAGAGAGGGTTCCCCAATTGCGTTGAAGGTCCGCCTCCGCTTCGCCGGCAGCCTGGGCTTTTAAGATCGATGCGCGGGAGATCGCCACCATCGCCAAGGCCGCAATCATGAGGAGAACAAGAGTCACCAGGAGGACAAATCCTTGATGATGCTGTGAACCGCGATGATACAAACGGTTTGTCATGGCAGACACACGATCTGGTCGATTTTGGATGCCGGGTCGTCGAAATTCACCTCCAGATGTACGCGACGACAGATAATGGGGACTCTTTTCGTGGACGTTGTTGACGATTCCAAAACTACAGGGCGAATCTCGCTCACATCGATCTTTTGGACTCCAAAAGCCACCAGATTTGTCGTTGGTTGGGGCAAAATGATCTCATCCAAATACTGCTGTCGCCGAACCAGACAATGCGCACCATCCGAGCCCGTGACTGAATAGGTAACCACGCTGGGCCGATCGATCGGCCGGAGATTCGCATCAAGCGAATGGTCCGTTTGCAGGCTGAGGGATTGCCCGACCCCGCCGGAAAAAAAGCTGGCGCCTGCCAAGTCTTTGGAAATTACCTGTACAATCTGCCGCGCGGTCGGCGCCGATACGGCCGTTCAAAGCAGCCAGACGAGATCGATCCCGCGCAATGGATGCGAAGACCGACAGCACGCCGCACATCAGGACCACGGCAATGGCCGATGCCACGGCGAGTTCCACGAGTGTGAAACCATTTCTATTTGCTGTCGCCTTCAAGGAATCTCCTTGGACGCGGGTGGCGCATCCACCACCACTTCAACCTTGGTCAGCGGTTGGGGCTTTAGGGCTAGACCACGGTCTTGTGCATCGAAGATTTCCAGTCTCATGATGCGAGCATCCAATTCCGGGCAATTCCGCACAAAAATGGTTCGCCAGAGCAAATGTGCCTCCTTTAGTTCTCCGGTAGCGGGCCTCAGCGATGGCGCTGGACCACTCCACCAACTTGAGAGCAACGCGTCGGCCGCTTCGACGGCTGCCTGTTTTCGCTCGGCGCGCGACCACTGCTCAAGGTAGCGCGCTCGGGCGACGACGAGGGAAGCAAGTACGGTTCCCAGGATCGTCATGCCCGCGACGACTTCAATGAGCGTTCGCGCTCGCCTGCGTCTCAAGGCTCGGCGGCGCCAGCGAGCTAAAAATGGACTCCAATTGCTTCTCATCGTCTGTCCAGAAAACTCGGCCGGAAAGGCCGGCAACCATCATCCAGCGATCGTCATCGCCATGCGGCAGGCGAATCGCATAAGTCTGGCTAAATCCCTGCTGCGAGTAGGCGATATCCACTTGGCCGCTGTCCACCGCGGTTCCGTCGGGTGTGCGAAGTTTCAATTCCCATGCTTCCGGCAGGCGCGCCAAAACCGTCGCGCTGTCGGTGGATTGCTGCCAGAGGATTTCATTGTGATTGAGGTCAACGATCAAATGCTGAGTCGATCCGCTTTGCCGCGCAGGCCGAGCGCACTTGGGCGTCCGCAAAGGCCAGTTCTTTGCAGAGGGCGTCGAATTGGTGTTCCCGCGCGGTGGGAATGAGCGAAAGCACGCAGGCGGCGGCGAGTAATCCCATGATTGCCAATACCGCGCTCAATTCAATCAACGTGAAACCGGATTTTCTCATGGCGCCGCCTTTGCCGTATCCGGCGCCGTGTCCAGATCGTCGCTGCTGATATTGTCCGCCCCCTCCTTGCCACTGGCCCCCAGACAGAGCACTTCGTACGGACCGTTGCGGCCAGGCGCGTTGTACTGATACGAATGCCCCCACGGATCGTTGTGAACCTGTTCGATGTATTTCGGAGCCAGTACCGCCAGCCCCTCATCGTTTGTCGGATAACGCCCGTTTTCTGCGTAGAAAGCTGCCAAGGCGCTCTTGAACGTACTCAAATCAGTGCGGGCGCGATTCTGCTTGGCTTTATCGAGGAAATGCCGCGTGCTCAGCGTCACCGCGCCGGCCAAAAGGCCGATGATCACGATGACGATCATGATCTCGATGAAGGTGAAAGCTCTTCGACCGATTATGCGATTAGCCGAGTACATCGCCGGCCTCCAAAATAGGGAGCATGGTCGCCAGGGCGATCGTCGCGACGATAGTGGCGAGCAAAAGAATCAAGACCGGCTCCAAAACGGAAGTGAGGCGTTGCGCCGCCGCCGCCACCTGATCGTCGTAATCTCTGGCCAGTCGTCCCAGCATCTCCTCCAGCCGGCCGGATTCCTGGCCAACGGAAAAGACCTGTACGACGAGTGGCGGGAACGCCGCGGAGGCCCGCAGAGCGGGAGCGATGTCTCGGCCGGCCGAAACTGCCGCCTCGCATCGCGCCAGCGCGTCCTGGAGTACGACATTGCGGGTGCTCTTTCGAGCGACCTGTATCGCCC
This sequence comes from uncultured Phycisphaerales bacterium, assembly GCA_963844715.1. Classification (GTDB taxonomy): domain Bacteria; phylum Planctomycetota; class Phycisphaerae; order Tepidisphaerales; family Tepidisphaeraceae; genus UBA1161. The sequence continues at coordinate 895,323 of CAWJPJ010000008.1, forward strand.
GCACAAAAACCACGCCGCTTTGGAGGAGGGTTTCCATGACCACAGCGATGCGGACCACCGCCGCCTTTTGGGCCAGGGTTCCGACCAATGGAAGACGCAAGATAAGAAAATCCCATCCCCATCTGCCCCTCCGAGTTTGCAGGAGGAATGTCCACATAACGGCCGCGGCGACGGCAATCAAACCGACCAGCCATCCCCGACTCACCAGGAAATCACTCGCGCCCTTGACGATCCGCGTGGGTAATGGCAAGGGCCGCCCCTCATCGAGGAGCGGTTGCAGGATCGAAGGGACGACGTAGGTCATTAAAAAGATGCTCACGGCGACGGCGGTCAGGAGAACGATGCAGGGATACAACAAAGCCGTGCCGAGTTTGCCACGGAGTTGCTCGCGGCGCTCCCGGAACTTCGCCAGACGATCCAGGGCAACATCCAATGTTCCGGTGTCTTCGCCTACTTCCACGAGATTCAGGGATAGCTCATCAAAAATCGCCGGTTGACTGGCCATGGCCGCCGCCAAACTGCTGCCAGCCGATACGCGATCGCGCACAAGCAGTATGCTCGACCGAAATGAGCCGCGGTATTGGTTGGCGATGGTTTGAAGGGCTTCGGTCAACGGCGCTCCAACTCCCAACAACGTCGAGAGTTCCCTGGCGAAGGAAGTGACTTTGTGACTTTCGCGATTGCGTCCTGCAAATCGGCGGACTTTGGCCGTGCGAACAGGGGAGAGGCGTTCAATGGTCAATCCGCGTTGGCGGAGAATGTCCCGCGCCTGCCTTGGCGTGTCGGCGGAGAGCGTACCGCTCAGATTGCCAGAAACGGTTGAGGGGTCAAAAGCTTTGTAGGCAAACACGGCCACGTTTATTTCTCTAGATGTCGAGGGCCTGACTGTCAGTTGTGCGCATCGTTACGCGTTCCACTTCGTCGATCGTTGTGACGCCAGCCACAATTTTGCCGATACCATCGTCGCGGAAGCTGCGCATGCCCGAGGATTGTGCTGCGGCTTTAAGCTCGCTCGCCGCGGCGCGATTCTGAATCTGCCGGCGAATCGATTCATCGACCATCATTAGCTCAAAAATACCGACGCGCCCGCGATAGCCTGTATCTCGGCATTTGCCACATCCCTTGCCTCCGCGAAGCTCGACGCTTTCGTCCTCGGAGTTGAGCCAAGCTGTTTCGTCCGGTGCGGGACAATGCGACTCCGAGCAAGCGGGACAAATCCGTCGCACCAGTCGTTGGGCTAATACTCCGGCGACAGAACTTGCGACCAGATACGGTTCCACGCCCAAATCCAATAGTCGCATGACGGCACTGGCGGCGTCATTCGTATGTAGTGTCGAAAAGACCAGGTGACCCGTCAGCGCCGATTGGATTGCCATGGAGGCCGTTTCGCGATCGCGGATCTCGCCGACCATGATGATATCCGGGTCCTGCGCAGTACGCTCCGCAGGCCGGAAGCAAAGGTCATCCCCTTCTTGTCAGTAACCTGGGTTTGGCTGATCCCTTCAAGTTGATACTCGATCGGATCTTCCAGCGTCAGCACGTTGTGCCGCCGGAAATCCATTTCCTTAAGGGCCGCGTACAACGTCGTCGTTTTGCCTGAACCTGTCGGGCCGGTGACCAATACTAGTCCATGATCCAGCCCAATCAGTTGCCGAAAGCGCGACAGGGTTGAACCGCCCATGCCGAGTTCGCCCAACTGGTACAGGCGAGTCGCTCTTGTCCAGTAATCGGATGACCACGCGCTCACCATGACTTGTGGGAAGTGACGCAAGGCGCAGGTCAATGGCGCGATCCCCAACTTGTGCGGTCGCCCGTCCGTCCTGGGCAAGCCGCTTCTCGGCGATGTTCATGCGCCCCATCACTTTTAGGCGCCCGACTACTTCCTCCTGAAGGTGCTTGGGAAGCTCAAAGGCGTCAAACAGTACGCCATCGAGACGAAGGCGAACGGCCAGCGTCGTCTCAGTGGGCTGGATGTGAACATCCGATGCGCCGCTTTGGACGGCCTCAAAAAGTATCAGGTTCACAAGTTTCACGACCGGAGCGCGTCCGCCGCTGTCCAATAAATCTTCCCGGCCGGTCAGTTGCTCCAGTTCCTGAAGCACGCTGGCCCGATCCAGATGCTCGATCATTTGCCGGGCTTGCCCGCTGCGCTCTTGATAAGCCAAGTTGATTGCTGATTGAACCGCAGGGGAGGTGCAAATATCGGCGTTACATCGCGGCCGAGAAAGCGGGCGATGATATCGATCTGTTGCCAGCAATCGACATTGCTGATCGCTAGGACAAATGATTCGTCGGGTCCGACCAGTCCCATCAGGCCATGCTGTGCGCGCGAAGGCGATCGGTATGCGGCCGACGAACTCCGCGGACGTTGGGAATTCAGAAAGGCTCTCCAGATACCGCACACCCAGTTCTGAGGCGGTAGTTTTCAGATCTGGACGCGCCAGTGGTTCCGCCGGTGCCCCCAGTTCCAAGTGAATCGGGCGATGCTTTGAGGCTTTGGAACTCAATCGTTCCACGATCGACATAATCGCCCCTCTCAGCGAATGAGCAGCGGATCGCTCTGCGGGTAATCCGGCGGCAGTCCGGCGTCACGCGTGTCCTGCTCCGAAAGGAATTTCAAATCCGCGAATTGGTCATCGCGCAGAATCGTTGGCTTGATGAACACAAAGAGCGTGGATTTGGAATTGGTTCGATTCCGCTGCGATAGGAGATAATTCAAGATCGGAATGTCACCCAGGATCGGGACTGTCTGGCGACTGAAGCTGTCGTTGGTCGTGTTCAACCCACCGACGATGACGGTGCTCCCATCCGGGATGGTGATTTTGCTCTGTACCGAATCCGTCTCTCGTGGAGGGGGCACGCCGTTGGACGATTGGCCGGAGAAGCTATTCAGGGTGATGACGTACTCCAGTTGCAGGTGGTCGCCTTCGCTGATGTGGGGGGTGAGGGTAATGGTCGTGCCCGCCGAGGCGTATCCCGCGAAACTGGTTGTCGCCACCGTGGTGGAAGCATTCACGCTCGTGAAAGGCTGCTCGTCTACGCTGGTCAATGTGCCGGTTGCATTATCGTTCACGAGAATCCGAGGCGACGAAAGCACCGTGGCGTGACTGTCGGTTTGTAGTGCCTGGATAACGACTTGCGCCACCTGCGACCCGATCAACGTTCCGTTGAATCCCGCCGCCGGCGTGAGGGCCAGAGCGCCCGTGGTTGGGTCGGGCGTGCTGAGGCCAAAGGAGTTGAAAGTCACAATTTTGGTTCCCCCTACACTGGCCCCACCGAGCTCAACTCCGAAGGAGCGGCTGTACGCGCTGTCAATCGTTACCAGGGTGCATTCCAAAAGCACCTGCGGTCTTCGCTTGTCGAGCGATTTGATGAGTCCCTCATACAAGCGCTGCGTCGCCGCATCGGCTTCAACGATGATCGTGTTGGTATTTGGGTCCGCCGTGATCTTGGCATTTGCCGTATGGACCCCAACCAATGGTTGCAACGAATTGAGTGATGAGCCCCCGATACTTCCCGTGGCGGGGGAGACATTTTCTGAAAGATTCGGAGCGGACGTTACGCCTGAGGAAGGAGTTTGAAGATCATCGTGATAAGCTGGAGCGGAGCTTTGCGAGCCTGGCTGATCCAGTGGCGGGGACCCGGCTTGCGGCGGCGATGTTGGTGCCGAGTTCTGTCCACCGGCGCCCTCGCCTTCTTCTTCCTGGCCGCCCTCCAGGGCGCGAATGGTAGCCAAGACATCCGCGGCGGTTGTGTTAGTCAGTTTATAAAAACGGATCGGACTGGCCGCCTCGGTCGCCGGCACATCCAACTGATCTATTAGCTCGACGACTTTTTGCTGAATGGCGTGAGTAGTAGTGACTATGAGCATTCCGGAATCTTTTTCGATTGCCGACTGGTAGAGGCGTTTGATTTCGAGAGGATCGATCGTCTCTCGTACCAAGCGATCCAGGCGATCCGGAGAGAGGGAGCGGAGCGTATACACCCGGGTCTCAAGGGGCAATGGAACATCGAGGGCGGCTGCCGTCGCTTCGGCTTCGGAAACCTTGTCGGGCGGTCCAATCAAAATGAGTTGATTCGTGTGCGCGTCTTGCAAGACTTGCACCGACGAAATGACGGACTCGGAAGGTCCTGTCAAAGCTTTGTCGCGAGCGGCGAGAATCTGCTGAAGCTGAGTGCTGGCGCTGGCAACGTCCAAGTTCCGAACCGAAATGAACCGGGTTGCAACCGCTGCAGGAGGCTGGTCTATTAGCTCGATCAGCTTCGCTATCTGTTGTACCGTGGACGCGTAGTCGCTGACGATTAGTAAGTGCTGCTCGGGCAAGGGGATGGTATTGCCGCCGCTTTGAGTGAGAAACGGCTTGACGACGCTATCGGCGCGCTGCGGATCCGCATAGCGGAGGGTGAAGATTTGCGTAACGGCGACTGCGGGCAAAATGCCCGGCGTCATCGGGCGTCTTGTCGGGGCCGCAACACTTTTTAAGTTTGCCGCCAAAGTAATTCTCTTCCAGCCCGGTTGGTCTCCGTCGACGACAACTAATCCTTTCATTTTCAAGGCGCTTTCCAACAGGCCAAGAAGCGAATCCTTAGAAATCTGAGCTGGCGCCACAATCGTGATGTGCTGAGCTACGTCTTGCTCGTCGTACAAAAAGTTAATGCCGAGACGATCACCCACATATTGAATGAGAACTTTAAGCTCGAGGTTCGGCGGGAAATCCAGGGCAATCATCTCGGTTGGAGACTGCGCAACTGGTTGCTCCCCCCGAACTTGTTGACAGGAGAAGGCAATGGCGGTCAGCGCAAAGCAGAGGCCAAGCACATGTACTAATCGAATGCTCCCGCGCCATTCGTGTAGGCCAGCCATTCACATTCCTTTTTAGCTTCAACAATAAAAATGTTTGTGATCAGTTGTGTACCCACTTCGTGTCGGCCAAGTCAATCAAAATCCGGAGAGGTGATCGTGTAGCCTTCGCAGTAAGAATTGTCGTCTCAACAAAATTTTTTGTTGACTTTCTTGTTGATGCATTGGCATAGTGGCGCCACACAAGAGGGCTATACGCGCACCAGGACGCGGAGGTATGTTCTAAAGCCCCACATGATCCAGGGAGGCTGTGATCGTTTGCATGATAAATCGGGTTAATGTGGTTGTTTAAAACAATTGAATAGTTTCCAAGAGATTTGCTGAGGCAAGGGCGAGAGTGTTGCGCACTTGCAGTATTTGGATTTTAATTGGCAGGCAGCCGCAGGGATGTTCCGCGGCACATAAGCGAGATAATCCCATGAAATTCGCAGAAAAGCGCCTCCTTCTTGTCGTTTTGCATTTGACGACGATGTCTTCGATGGCCGGACTAGCCAGCGGCCAAACGACATCGCCCTCCAACGGCCCAACGACTTTGCCCTCCGCACCAGTTCTTGCACAAATGCCCGCGAACTGGCAGCAGCTTTCTGTCACGAATCTGATGCCGGTGGTTCAGGCGTACTATAAGGCAAACGGGCACTTGACGATCGCGCAGTGCAGTGCGCGGAGGTTGCGCAATCGGTGTGGAGTCAATATTTAAGCACTGACCAAGAATTCCAGCAGGCATGGGCCACCGATCAAGATAGTCTGACCGTGATTGTCAGTTATGTGGCCAAGGATCTTCCTCCAGCCTCGGTATCTGCGTTGGCGACCAGATTCACCGGTATCGCCGCGAATTCGAGCGCAATTGCGCCGCTTAAATTCCGCTATGTAAAACATTTGTTTCTTGCGCTATCGAGCCTTGCGCCGACCCCTCGGTCGGACAGCAGATGGAAACCGGATGGATTGGTGCATGGTCCCAACAGCAGTCACTGTCAGCGAATAACATTGGACATATGGGACAGGCGATACTAAGCGATACGGCACCGGAGACTGCGGCTGCCCGCAGCGCGATAGTAACGTTGGCTTGGAGTAATTTTCTGAGCAACACGACATTTGTGTTAACTGCGAAATTTTCCGACGTCATGCGGTTAGTAGCGGTGTTTGGAAGCCAACTGAGCGCAACACAACAACAACAATTGATTGCACCAATCCTTCAAAGATGCTCCAGCTCGACGCCTGATTTAGCACTTGTGTCAATTCAGCACATGAATGCAACGGTAGTCGCCCCTCTACGATCGATTGGTGCTACGGACGTTCAACTTGCCTCTTTGATTGCAGCTTGGGCCGTTGCGCGGGACCAGAGAACCGCCTACACGGTGGATGACGGAGGGCCGGTGAGGCAAACTGTCAGTTTTAATTCATTTGGCAAGGGGTCGACGGCTCAAGCCGCCTTTTTTGCAGCAATTGCGGCACAGGTTCAGGCTGACGGCGGAATGATTGGCCCCAATACTGCGTATCTACTTTCATTTTGCGCGACCGCAAGCAATCAGCTTCCGGCGTGGATGTCACAGTTAAATTCGCAACTCCAGGCGACCAACGTGGCTGGAGACAGCGAGGCACTATTGCTCTTGTCCCAAGCCGACGCAATTGATCCAGTGGGAAACTCGTTGGCCGTCAATGCCGCGGCTCAGCAGGCGCTGCAGCAAGCTTTGGCCAGCGCCCAGTCACCAAAGGTACAAGTCGCGTGCTGCGAAGGCCTGGTGCACAGACTGGTGATGGCGAAGAACTACACGCAGGCACAGAGTTACTTGACGTCATTGCAGGCTCAGCTGACTGATCCGTCCGCCCTGGCGAACGTCAACACGTTGACTGCATTCGTTGCGGAGTCAGCTGCGCGTGACGCGAATCAAGCTGCGCAGCAAGCTCAATTGGCTGCCCTAGGTGCGGCGCATGGCCCGACTCTCCGCCTGCAAGGTCGGCTTGCGTACTTACAGTCGAAACTGGCCGCCGCCCAAGCGCAACAGGCTCCCTCAGCGGAAATCCAAGCATTGTCAGCTTCGATTGCTAACATCCAAGAACAACTTGCAGCGTTGCCGGTCATACCACCCACGACGAGCCCATCTCAGTGAGGAGAAACTGCGGAAAGCGGATCAAATGCCGACAGGACATGGTCTCCATCGCGAGCAAAAGCGTATGAGAAGAAAATTTCCATATTCCAACGTCGTTTTCCTAATGGCGATTTTCGCAGTAGCGCGCTCTGTTTTGGCGGTACCATTTTTGGTGGTGGATTTCAGCGTCAATGGCTCGCGCGGAGGCTCTGCGGGAGAAACCATCGGTTGGCAATTGTGCAAATCGGACTTACAGAAAGGCAATGGTTCGCACGAAACAACGACTTTCAGTAATGACCAGATCAAGCGCGTCTTCGGTGGCAACACTCCGTTGTCGAAAAGCGTAGCGCCTACGGGTCGGTTGGCATTCGCGCTAACTTCGGTAGACCTCTCGTTCCTAAATGGGCAGCCGACGATCTTAAACGATGGCGCGAGTATTAGATTTAGCGACCGCGGATCAATGGATTCCGGTGGCAAGGTGGGAGCATTGTACCATTCTTTCATAGTCGCGACCGCTGGGTCGGCAATGATTGATGGCCAGGACCCGGGCCTAATAGTCGCCGACGACGGTGCAAATCACCGAATGCTCATCCAAATTTCTGGCCTAAAGGCGAATAGCAGTTACGTGTTTACGTTTTATGCCTACGACGAAGCCGCGCGGCAGAGCGTTTGTGTGTTTACGAATGTGACTGGGGATCCGTTACGTCACCTCAATGCTGCGGACGCGTCCGCAAATAGAAATTACAAAGTTGGAATGCCCAATGTATCTGTCCTATTCAACCCTGGACTCGGTGAACATGACGACGGCACTCAGTATGCGCACAGATGGCCAATACGTGTGGGTTAACGGTGCCGCGCCGACGACCACGGAACAATACGCGGTTTCACTCGCAGCAAACAGCGACGCCACTGGGAAAGTAATCTTTGCAGAGACGACGGTGGTAGGGCTGTACGGCCGCTACCAACCATGTCCGGTCCTTAACAGAATTGAGATCGACGCTGGCGCAGCGAACTGACCGAAGTTACATGCCGCCGCAGGGCGGACTCTGCGTACGAACTAGCCTCGATGCGTGAATGGCGACACGGTATGGCTGGAGGTGAAATATGCCAATTTCAAAGCATTCCCTGTCGCTGGCAGTAGTGATCTTTGGAGCGAGCGTTACGGTGCGAGCAGCCGATATCTCTTCTGCCGACGCATTACCGAAGGACTGGCAGCAGTTACCAATTTCGCAGCTTGATCGAATCGTACGTGAATTCGATTTTCAAAACCCGGGGCGGCAGAACATTGTCCGACGCGAAGAGCGCAGCAACGTTGATCGCCAACCGATATTTTTCGGATGCTCAGACTCTAGAAGCCACCCTAGCACAAGACCGTTATGGCGCGTTGTTGCTATCGGCGGATTTGGTGCCGGATTTGCCGATCGACGTGGCATACGGACTGGGAGACATGCTTCTCGCCGCCACGGCAGACCAAAATGCCATAAAATCTGTGAGTTTTTCGGAACTCAATAGTGTATACGACACATGTAGATTTTTGAGAAAGTCGCAAGGCGGCTTGGGGGATGTTGCTGCGTTGTGGGTGAATTCTTCGGGCCAATGGAAAACCCTAGGAACAGCGGAGCTCTTAGACCTCGGCGAAATGATATACCTGGTCAATGATCCGAAGGTCGAAAACGCGAAAAGTCTGATTCTTGCCAAGGCGTGGAGCGAATCGCTTGGGAAAGTGTCTTTTTATGCGATCGCCGACAACACAACGTTGATCCGATCGATGAGGATATTTGGAATTCAACTCGACGCCGCCGCACGCGAGTTTGTCGTGCGGAATGCGGTCGGTCGGTTTCAAAACAACGATGAATTGCTATCGGCGATTACGACTCCACAGATGATCCACTTGGTTGCCGCTTTGCGTCGAATCGGGGCTACCGACGACGAAACCGCGACGACGTTAGCTGGTTGGGCTCGGGCGAGGGACGCACGTCCCCTTTATAGCGTCGATGAGTTCGATCCCGCACGGAGATATGAAAGCTTCTCGGAAATGTTTGAGGGGGCAGATCGACCGGTGGATTTTGCGAAAAAAGTCAGAAGCTATTTGTTTGTTGATTCGAATATTCTGGGCCCGACATGCGCCAGAGTTCTTGGCTACGTCTCGACAACGATCGGTGATTTACCCCAATGGCGCGAAACATTGGAAGCGCGATCTTAGGTCGCCTCAGCTTGCCGGAGATGAGCGCGCGAATCTGCTCTTGGCAAAGGCCGAAGCGGACGAAATCACCAATCCAGTAAGTCTGGATTCTGACGGGAAGGAGCTGGCGCTAGCCGCGTTCTCGACGGCCCAAAGCGATCGCATGCGGTTCGCAGCAATTTATTGGCTCACCCATCGCTATACCCTGGCCGGACGTGATGCCGACGCACGAGCGTGCGTTGAAAATGCGTTTTTGGAAATTCATGATCGATCGTATTTGCATCAACTGCAAGTGCTAAACGAGCAAATGGCGACTCTATCCGACATGTTGGGCAGAGCGAGACAACATTTGGCAGACAAAGCAAAGATACGCTTGCAAGGCGAGTTGGAATTCCTTCAAAATGAACTGGTGTCGGCAGCAAAACGATGGTCGTCCCAGTGTCGAAATCTCGACTTTAAAAGCACAAATTCAGAATTTGCAGCAGCGTATCGTTATGCAAATGCCGTAGACGTTAAGAGCTTAGTAGGAACATTGGAACAATGTACTGGGGTTGAATATGCGCCACGCTCATGATGACTTGACTGGTTCAAATCATTCTTGCCGGCGTTCTCCGGCCATCGGTGTTGTATTGGCATGGGTCTGCTTTGTTACTGCTTCTACGGCGCCCTTCTTGCAAAGTCGCGCGATTGCAGCAGCCGGCGGCGGGCCTGAGTGGTCGCCCTGCGAGCCGGCCATTAGTTCCTATCCGCCATTCGGATGGTGGGGCCCGGGTGGTGGGAATTGTGGGAACGGGTGCTGCGTGGGGAGTGGCGGCGGGGGGGGTGGCGGGGCCGGTGGCGGCACTGCGGGGCCTTTGTCGGCGAATCCGATCAAATACTCATCTGGGCAAATAATCCTGACTCGCGATGACATTCCCAGTCCATTTGGGGGACCCTTTGGACTGTCGATGACCTATGACAATCAAGGCACCGATAGCCCATATCGAAGTGACCCTCATTTAATCACCTACCAAGGCCCATGCGGAGCGGATTGGTATCCGAGCTCATTTCCGACGATTGCGCGCGATAGCGGTGACATTGGGCTTGACGGCTCAACCGTGTGGTACCGGCAGCATTACTGCGTCGAGGTGCACGCGAATCAGGGCGTCCTACTGATGCCAAATCCCATGCGCCGTGCAGTCGCCTTCTGGAATTTGGTTCAACATGTGGACGCCAAAGCTCGCTCTTCCGGGAGTACAGATTTCAGTCGACTGGGACGAGCCGCATTCCCAAATCGTCTACAAGGAGGTAACCCCGGAGAAAACGACAGTTTGGAAATTCAACGATTTTCAGCAACCATCAAATCCGAAGGGGACCTTCTTATCCTATTCCGATTCCACGGGGATCTCGTACTCAGTCGCGAGTTACAACTACGGGATCCCCCAGGAGCTGATCGCAAGCTATACGAGCCCCGATGGCTCGAAAACGATCTACTATTCGCTGTACTTCACCATGACCACCGATGGAACGATGCGCGTGGCGAACATTACCCTCAGTTCCTCGCCTGACACGAGCACGTGGACGCCGATCAGGTCGGTGAACTATTCCTATTATAAGGATGGAGATACGACCCACGGAATGCAGCAAGATTTGGAATACGCCACGATTTGCGACGGATTGAATCGTCCGATCGATACCTACTACTATCGTTATTACACGTCCGGAGCGTATTTAGGGTATGGCACCGGTCCTGGATATGTGGGCTCCATAAAGTTTGTGTTGAATCCTCGTTCGTACGCCCGTCTCGTCGCCGCTTACCCAAGTACAAATATCGACACATTGTCGGATACCACGGTTCAGCAATACGCAGACATGTATTTCTCCTACGACAATCAAGCTCGGGTCGTACAGGAACAAGTGCAGGGAACCAGTTGTTCGTGCGGCGGTGGCAGCAGCGAGATCGGAATCTTCAACTACACCTACACGATCAACACAAACTCGGGTTATTCGGATGGATACAACACGTGGAAATATAAGACCGTCGAGACTCTTCCCGACAACGCAACCGCGAATACGCTTTACTTCAATTATCAAGGCCAACTGATGTTGAAGGTGTTTTCGTCAGGGGGCCAGAATTGGGCCACCTATAACCAATATGACAGCAACGGAAATCTGATAATGGAAGCTGAGCCCTCGGCGGTGGTAGACCCAACGAAATCCCCGTACAGCGACACATACGATGCGCACTTTGATCTGCTCGACAAGCAGACCAGCGGTGCTTACCAGTATCTCAATCAGAATTCGGGCCTAATTCACATTTATGATTACTGCACCTCCACCACACCATCTGCGGGTCCGACGACACCGGGCACTGTGCTCGGCTATCTCGAAGATGAACAGGTGCAGCAGGGGCAGCAAGGGTCGCCCATTGAGGTTCGAAGCCAGTTGTACTTTGCGCACCCCTCGGACTTGGCGACTGCCAACGACGGCCAAGGGCCGCCGGCCTATCCAATCGCCAGTAAAACCGAATATAACAGTGCCTCACCAAGTGGGAGCGGCGGTCAGGTGACTACCTATTGGTACACGTGGCAAACGCTGGGCGGTTTGAATACCACTATGCCGGCCACCAGGAGCACCACGAGGCCCACAATTTCATCGGCCGAAAACGGTCCCGGCACGAGCGACATTTCAACAGAAGTCTACGATACGAATGGCTTAGTCGAATGGACCCAAGACCCCGACGGGCATCTGAATTTCCTTGCGCACGACCTTGGAACGCGAGCCGTAGTCACGCAAATCATCGACGTAAACACCAGCAGCGGAACTCAGCCCAGCGACTATGTTGCGCCGCCGACATCGCTAGGATGGAGCACGTCCAGCGGACTGAATCTGGTTACATCAATGACTGTGGATGGTCTGGGAAGAACTACAAGCATTACGGATCCAAACGAAAACACGACGTACACAGTTTATAACGACTACCAGCAGAACGACGGAACTGTCTACGAAGTGCGCAATTATCCTGGCTGGAGCAGCGGTCAGACTACCGGGCCCGTGCGAGTCCAGAAGGAAATTCGTCCGACCAGTTATGCATCCACTTACAACAACACAGCGGTGCTTCTTGAATCTTTAACCATGGCGCCGTCAAGCCCTACCACGAGTGGCGGCATACCTACCGGACAAGAGGGAATATCAAACGTGCAGGCGCTTTTGCGCCAAATCATGGATCAATACGCCAACAGGCCTGTTTACGCGGATCAATACTACAGTTTTGCCAGCGGCGGAAGCACGCTTTCATACAGTACGTCACCGACAATCGGCGTACAGGACACAAACTACTATCGTACTAGCTACTATTACGACGCTCTCGGCAGGCGCTATAAGAGCGTCAGCGATTCGGGCACGATAACAAATCGCGCGATTGATCCTATGGGGCGCACGACGAGCATTTGGATCGGCACCAACGACTCAGGCTGGACTGAGGCGAGTGGCAACAGCGGTTCATCAAACATGACGATGGTTTCGTCCAGCCAGTATGACGGGGGCGGCGTCGGCGACAGTACGCTCACCCAAATTACAAACTATGTCGACTCGACTTCCTCCGACAATCGAGTCACTCAAAACTGGTACGATTGGCGAGATCGCCTGGTTGGGAGCAAGCTTGGCGTCGCGTCGAGCGAATCCGACGGAACTCATCGGCCGATCACGTTTAATGTACTGGACAATCTCGGTCGGATTATCGAACGCGATCGCTATGATGGAGACGGGTGGACTCCAACCGTTTCCAGTGGTGCGGTGAGCATCCCGTCGGGAGATACTGGAAATCTCCGCAGTAAAGTCGTCGTTGCCCACGATGATCAGAATAGGGTATATCAGACAGAACAGTACAGTGTCGATCAATCGAGCGGAGCCGTTTCCTCGACGGCGCTGGTGTCAAATGTGTTCTACGACCACCGCGGGAACCTCATCGAGACGTCCAATCCAGGTGGGCTGGTTACCAAGTCGGTCTTTGACGGCGCGGGTCGCATCATCCGAGGGTATAAAACCGACGGAGGAAGCGGGTCCGGGTGGTCTAACGCATCGGTTGTCAGCGGGGACAATATTCTGGAGGAAAAGCTCAGCCAGTACGACGGGGATGGGAACGTCCTCTTGGCAACGACCGAACAGCACTTCCACAACGACACCAATACGGGTGAGCTTGGCAATATAACAACAACGCCGCTTGCGCGCATTAGCTACGTCGCGAACTATTACGACGCAGCCAATCGTCTTATCGACAGTGCCAACATCGGTACCAACGGCGGCAGCGCTTACACATATTCATCTTCGATCCCGGCGCGATCGAACACGGTGCTTGTGACTACTTACGCCTTCAATGCCGCGGGCTGGACCTCGACGGTAACTGATCCACGCGGAATTAAGACGGCCAATGTCTACGACAACATGGGCAGGGTAACGCAGAAAGTCGAAAACTACGACGGCACCACTTCTCTGCCTCTATCGGCGTCGTCTGTGGGCACGTCCGGCAACCGCGCCACGAACTGGACGTATGACCAGCTTGGGCACGTTCTGACGATAACGGCGGTCATGCCGACGGGGACCAACAGCCAGACCACGCAGTATAACTACGACGTGACTACCACCGGCGGGAGTACGATTAATTCCAATGACCTTCTGGCTTCGGTGCAGTACCCGGACACCAGCACCGGAAGCGCCGGTTCCGGATCTACAAATTCGCAGACCTTCACATACAACGCCCAGGGTCAGCAGCTGACCTTTACGGACCAGAACGGATCAGTACACACGTACTCCTATGACCTCCTGGGCAGAAGGACAGTGGATTCGGTCGGGACCCTTGGAAGCGGGGTGGACGGCAGTATCGTTGCCCAAACGATGAGCTACGATACCGGCGGCAGGCCGTATCAGTTGACCAGCTATTCCAATATCGACCTGGCCAGTTCCCACATCGTGAACCAGGTGGAGGACGTGTATAATGGCCTCGGTCAATTGACCAATGAATACCAGGAGCACGGCGGGGCTGTAAACACCTCTTCCAGCTTGCAGGTTAAGTATGCCTGGAACCTCATGTCCAGTGGCGCCAACAACAGCCGGCTAAACACAGTGACCTATCCAAATGGTCGGGTACTTCATTACTACTGCGGTCTTCACGCCACTGGACAACGCGATCAGCCGGGTGGATTTGCTTTCGGATGACGATGGGTCAGGCGGGATCGGCACCGGCCTGGAGCAATACAGTTACCTGGGCTTAAACACGATTGCCGAGCGGGATCATTACGAGATTGGGGTGGGTCTTACGTATATCAGCCAGACTGGAAGCACAGGAGATGCGGGGGACCCGTACATTGGGCTGGACCGGTTCGGAAGAGTGGTGGATCAAAACTGGTGGTACAACAACGAGGGGACCACATATAGCACGGACCGGTTCCAGTACGGGTATGACCCGGGCGGAAACGCGCGTTTTCAAAAATAACACGGTCGTTTCCGCATTGAGCGAATTGTATCACCAGAACAGCTCCTCGAGCGGTGATGATGCAACCGCGTACGACAGTATCAACCGGCTGGTTGGGTTTGCGAGGGGTGCGCTGTCGGCGTCGAGTCACAACGGCGGGGTTCTGGACACGGTAGCGTCGCCGTCGACTTCTTCGAAATGGAACTTGGACACCCTGGGAAACTGGGTGGGCGATGGTTCGTCTTCCACGAGCACGACGATCGCTGGGGTGAAACTGAATCGAGGCTACAACTGCAAAAATGAATTAACAGCCGCCCAGAGCGCCACTCTGGCTTTCGATAATAATGGCAATACGACAGCGGATCAGAATGGCAACACCTACGTCTACGATGTCTGGAACCGATGCGTAATCGTGAAGAACTCCGGCGGGACAACCATCGCAAGTTACAGTTACGATCCGCACGGTTGGCGAGTGGCGGAATCTCACGGGTCAACCACAACGAATTGCTATTTCTCCAAGGACTGGCAGGTGCTGGAGGAGAGACAGGGCACGACCGTTGAGGACCAATATGTTTGGAGCCTCGCTTACGTCGATGGCCTCGTGCTAAGAGATGACCAGTTCACGGGCGGCGGTTATCGGCGGCTCTACGTTCAGCAGGACGCCAACTGGAACGTTACCGCGGTCACGGACGACAACGCGACGATGCTCGAACGGTTTGTGTACGACCCGTACGGAAATGTCACGGTGCTTAACGCTGCGGGTACGAGCGCGGTGACAGATGCGTATGATTGGATGTACCTCCATCAAGGAGGTCGCCTTGACCCCGTGACAGGATTGTACAACTTCGACCACCGGGATTACGGTCCGGGGCTGGGCCGATGGTATGAGCAGGATCCCATTGGCTGCATCGCCATGATGACTGCGGTTACAGATGCGTATAGGTGGCAGTACCTTCATCAGGGGGCAAGGCTGGATGCAGCGACGAACAACTACATCTTCCGGCACCGGGATGTTTTACCAATGCTCGGGAGATGGGCGGAGCAGGAGCCGTTCGGGGCGAAGTACGTTGACGGGATGAACCTTTATCTATTTGAAAGTAGCAATCCCGCCACGAAACTTGATCCTTTGGGGCTTTACGATATCAACGACTGCGAGCACGACTGCGACCAAGTTGCGAAAAAACTACC
Organism: uncultured Phycisphaerales bacterium; assembly: GCA_963844715.1. Taxonomy (GTDB): domain Bacteria; phylum Planctomycetota; class Phycisphaerae; order Tepidisphaerales; family Tepidisphaeraceae; genus UBA1161. The sequence continues at coordinate 911,090 of CAWJPJ010000008.1, forward strand.
CCAAGGTATGCGGGCGGCGTATCTGAATGGTTGCTACAAATGCTGTGGCGAAGCCGGCACCTCGAAGGAGATGCAGGATTGTGCAAAAAAACCGCACTGCGATGGGGGTGTCGGAATTGAGCCCCCACCCGAACCCCCGGAGATGGCGGCACCCGGTGCGGCACGATGAACTGACAACTCGGTACGATACTTGGCCTATTTGCAGGAGCCGATATGTCCATTGGATTCGCAGTACGCGTGAAGCCCAAGAAACGGATGGATCGCATTTTTGTAGGAATCGACCCGTTGCTGAAGAGGTGCGGCATCTGCGCATTAGGAGCGATGGCAGCGTTTAGCGTCGCGTCCTGCTGTGGCCATCACGACCTTATCGGCGCAAACAGCGGCTCCAGAACTCAAGAACGCGATATGGCGATGAGTCCCATTGCCCAAGCCGCAGCACAAGGCGACACGGCACGCGTCAAGAGGTTGTTGGACGAAGGGGACAAGTTGAGCGATCAAACGTTTGGCGCAAAATGACGCTGCTCTCCGCGGCGGCGAGTGGTGGCCATGTCGAAACCGTTTCTTATTTGCTTGGGTTGGGTTTAAATCCAAATATTCCGGACCGGACTGGATCGACGGCGTTGCATTTCGCCGTGCTCGCGGACTCGCCTGAGACGGTTAATGTATTGTTGCGCACGGCGCGAATCCTAACGCGCCAAATTTGGACGGAGATACATCGCTCCACTCCGCCGCGGTTGCGGGGAGTCTTATTGAAGCACGGATGCTTCTCGCGCACGGTGCTGACCCGCACGTAAAGGATCTGCAAGGTGAGACTGCCGCTGATACCGCAAAGAGGGAGGGTCACCCGGAAGTGGCTGACTATATCGCACGCGCTATGGAACGTGGGGGGTAATCGATTGGCGGCAAAGCTCGACGACGACGGACCTTTACTACTCCAATCAATGGCAAGTGTTGGAAGAGCGGCAGGGTTCAACGAGTACCGCAACCGTTTTGGACCTATACATCTCGAGCATTGCCTACGTGGATGGGCTGGTTCTCCGTGACAGCGGCTCCGGCCTGGGTACTCGGATCTATGCGCTGCAAGATGCCGATTGGAATACGACAGGGCTGATTGACACCAACGCCAATATGTTAGAGCGGTTTGTCTACGATCCATATGGGAAAAAGACCGTCCTCAATGCGGCTGGGACCAGCATAGTAGCGGATGCCTACAACTGGCCGTATTTGGTGAGCGCTATCTGAACCCCATCTATTTTCTTTCGCGCAGGTCTGGAGAGACTGGCGGGATGAACCAGAACGATTCTGCGGATTTGGAATCAGATGCGAAGCCAGCCAAGGAGGATGCCTCAGGGCGCCATGACCAACCTCCCGCCCAAACGGCGCGGAATCACATTGCTCCCAGCGAGCACAGAGCCCACCGGGGAACTGCGATGATCGCATGAATTCTCTTCATATAACTTCTCTTTACGCGCGGTTAGCCAGGCGCTTCAGATGGTGCAGGATAGCTGGTCCATTCGTGGAACTTCCGCCTGCCGAACCGACCAGTTCCGTCGGCCCTGGAGCGCCGTTCACGCGGCTGCGGCATAAGAGCCGACAGCTTGAAGACTGTCGTGGAAACCAATGGAGAAATAGCAGTTACGGCATGAAAGATCAAGTAATACTTGATTTTGTCTGCCTAAACATGCAACAATACCTCAGTTTATGTCGATGGAACAAAGTATGAGGCCAAGTCACTTCTTTGCCCAGCACGCTGTCTTCTCCGCGGCGGAGTTCGCCCATGCTCACAAGGGTACCGCCGTCAGCCGCGATTCCACGTTGGCGTATCACGAGAAGCATGGACATCTGCTGCGCATGCGCCGTGGGCTTTACGTCACCGTCCCACCGGGCACATCCCCACAGAAGGTCGCCGTCGATTCTTACGCCTTGACCGCCCGGCTCGCGCGCCGATGCGGTTCTCGGCTATCACACCGCACTAGCCTTCCACGGCAAGGCTTATTCGGTCCATCAGCGCTTCGAATACCTGACTGCCACCGCATCGCGCCCGTTCCGCTTCCGCGGACAGGAATTCCGGCCGGTCCAATTTCCTAAAGCACTGCGTGAGGCGGGGAAAACACTGTGGGGCGTGAAGACCGCCGAACGCAGCGGCGTGGATCTCCGCGTCACTTCCCTGGAGCGCACATTCGTCGATGTTCTGGATCGCCCGGACCTCAGCGGCGGATGGGAGGAGGCATGGCGATCGCTGGCTTCCGTCGAATTCTTCGACCTTGACCGTGTCTTGGAATATACGGTGTTGCTCGGCAGCGCCACGATCGCCGCCAAGGTGGGACTGTTCCTTTCTCAGCACCGGGAGAAACTGACCGTCGAGGAATCCCATCTTGCAACTTTGCGAAAACGGAAGCCTCGCGCCCCGCATTATCTGGAGCCGGCGCAACGCGGCAACGGCGACGACACGAAATTGGTCAGTGAGTGGAATTTGATCGTACCCAGGGCGATGGTCGAGCGCGCGTGGGAGCAAGTCGCATGACCATTTCACAAAAGCGACTCATGGCCGAGGCGACCGCCACCGGCTTTCGTCCCGAGATTCTGGAGAAGGTCATCCACCTTCTGAATCTGCTGGAGAATTTCCGCGCGCATCCATTCCTCAATAATCGCTTCGCACTCAAAGGAGGAACTGCTCTCAATCTTTTCTTATTCAACGTGCCACGGCTCTCCGTTGACATCGACCTGAACTACATCGGCAGCGCGAATCGCGACATCATGCTGGAGGAGAAACCGAAGTTGGAGAAGGCTTTGACCGATGTTTTCGCGCGCGAGGGTTTCACGGTCACACGACAGCCTGCCGAACACGCTGGCGGCAAGTGGCGGCTTGGCTATCCGAGTGTCGTCACCGCCGGAGGAAATCTCGAAGTCGATGTGAATTTCATGCTTCGAATCCCACTCTGGGCGCCAATAGTCCAGAACTCCAAAGCCGTGGGCTCTTATTCCGTGTCCGCTGGATAAACCGCATCCTACCCCGACGGATCGCTCACGATTCACCGGCCGCTGCGCTCAACGCGCGGAGAGCACTCAGTTTTTGCGTGAGATTAGTTCCTGCGTGGAGTTGGACGCGGCTTTTCTGGAATCGAGAAGTTCGGTTGCTCGCTGTTGCACTTCGTCGAGTGTCAAATTCTCGATTGGCGAAGAGATCCACCAGTCGTTGTCGGCCACGTCGGTTGTCAGCAGGCGCGCAAAACCGGCCACTGAGGGGCGCCACCAAAACCGGCCATTTTGAAGCACAGGAGATTCGATCATTACCGTTGGTTCCCGGTTCTAACCGGGAGACGACGGCACGATGGCGAATCAGCTCAAAATGGCGGAAGTTCAAGCAATTCTTTCACTTGCACGCAATGGTTGGTCCAACCGGCACATCGCCCGCCAGCTTGGCGTTCACCGCGAGACGGTTGGACGCCATCTCCGGCTGGCGGCGCGGGAAGATTCAAAACCGGCCAGCGCGCCCTCGGCTCGGAGGGCGCGCGCCACCGGGTTGGTCGGCGCCGCCAGCGCCTGGCGTGAAGTGATCGTTCAGAAGCTGGGCATGGGGCTGACCGCCCAGCGGATTTACCAGGACCTCTGCTCCGATCACGGTTATGCCGGCAGCTATTACAGTGTTCGCCGGCTGGTTGGGAAGTTGACCTCGGCGGCGCCAACGCCATTCCGGCGGATGGAGTGCGAGCCGGGCGCCGAGGCCCAGGTCGATTTTGGACGGGGCGCGCCCATCGTCGGTTCCGACGGCAAGAGGAGAAGCACCTGGGTCTTCCGCATCGTGCTGAGCCACAGCCGCAAGGGGTACGCCGAGGCGGTGCACCGTCAGACCACCGATGACTTTCTGCGTTGCCTGGAGAATGCGTTCGCGCACTTCGGCGGATTGCCGCGGACGCTGGTGATCGACAATCTTCGGGCGGCGGTGAAGCGGGCGGACTGGTTCGACCCGGAGTTGTGTCCCAAGGTCCGCTCGTTTGCCGAGCATTACGGAATCGCCATTCTGCCGACCAAGCCCTACACGCCCCGGCACAAGGGGAAGATCGAACGGGGCATCGGCTATGTGAAGGGCAACGCCCTCAAGGGACGGACCTTCAGTTCTCTGGCCGATCAGAACCAGCATCTTCAGGCCTGGGAAGCGACCGTCGCCGATACGCGCATCCATGGAACAACGCGCCGGCAGGTGAAGGAAGTGTTCCAGCAGGCGGAGCAGCCGGCGCTCTTGCCGTTGCCGGCGGCGAGATTCGATCTGTTTGCCGAAGCGTTGCGCAGCGTCAGCCGGGACGGACACGTGCAGGTCAAAGGCGCGTATTACTCGGTCCCACCGGAGTTTTTGGGCCGGCAGCTTTCGGCGCGCTGGGATGGGCGCCTGATCCGCTTGCTGGATCAGAAGATGCACCCCGTCGCGGTGCACGTGCAGCGTCCGCCGGGGACCTTCTCCACGCTGGATGCCCATATCCTGCCGGAGAAGATCAGCGGGATCGAAAAAGGAACGGCCTGGCTCCTGCGCCGGGTCGAATCCATCGGACCGCACGCCACGCAGTGGGCGCGGTCCATGCTCCAGAATCGCGGCATCGAGGGCGTGCGCGTGCTCCTGGGCCTTATGTCCCTGACGAACAAGCATTCCCGCCGCGTCATCGAGCAGGCCTGCCAAGTCGCCCAGGGGCATGGGGCGTATCACCTCCGTTCATTGCGCCAACTCCTCGAACAACAGAATCCGCCCGCCCTTCAGCGGAACTTCGAGTTCGTCCAAGAACATCCGATCATCCGCGACCTGGGCGACTACGGCCGATTCGTGCGACAGGCCATTACCCAACAACCACCTTCACAGGAGTCCATTCCATGAGACCTTCATTGTTACAGACGCTCAAACAGCTTCGGCTTTCGGGCCTGGCCCAGAGCCTTGAAGTCCGATTGAGCGAGGCGGCTGGCAATCGGCTCGATCACGCCGAGTTTTTGGAACTGATTCTCCAGGACGAACTGAACGTGCGGTCCAGCCGATTGGTGAGCCGCCGCGTCAAGGCCGCCCTGTTCGGCGAAGTCAAAAACCTCGACGAGTTCGACTTCTCCTTCAATCCCTCCATCAAACGCAAGCAGATCCACGACCTGGCCGGCTGTCAGTTCATCCGCGAAAAAGCCGACGTGCTTCTATTGGGCCCACCCGGCGTCGGCAAAACGTTCCTGGTCCAGGCCATCGGGCATCAGGCGATCAAAGCCGGACACCTGGTTCTGTACCGCTCCATCTTCGATCTGGCCCGCGACTTCCTCGGCGACGACGAACTCGGCCAGCAGGACAAAACGCTGAATCGTTATCTCAAACCCGACCTGCTCATCATCGACGACATGGGAATGCGACAACTTCCGCGTCGCTCCGGCGAATGCCTGCTGGAGATCATCATGCGCCGCCATGAGAACCGCTCGACGATGATGACCAGCAACCGGCCGCTGGAAGACTGGGCCAAGCTGATCGGCGACGTCCCGGCGGCCACGGCGATCCTCGACCGCTTCCTTCAGCACGCCACCCTCCTCAACATCACCGGCAAAAGTTATCGTTTGCGCCACGGCGGCACGGGGAGGCCGTGGAGGCGAAGCCTTCCACAAAGGCAAATTCAAAAGGACGGCGGAGTACCGCCGACGATGGAGGGTGCTCCCCTCCGGAAGACACCGTGGCAGAAAGCACGGTCTCTTCTTGTGCTGGGGCGCCCGCCGATCAGGCGTCCTGATGCGCGGCTGATAACTCAACAGAAAGTTGCATGGAACTGAACGGATGATGTATACGAAGCGTCACAATACTGGCCGGTTTTGAGCGCCCATTGATGGCCGGTTTTCGCGCGCCCCGCGACACGTCGGTGATGCAGGCGACGCGAGCGCCGTAATAGGTGTTGGCCGGTTCAAATACCGTGGTCGCACCGGCGGCGACGGCCTGCTTGTAGGTGGCGTCGGCGTCGTCAACACGGAGATACATCGTCGACGGCTTTGCCTTCCAAGGGGGCGGGGCTTCGTGGACCATCACCATGGAATCACCGATCAGAACTTCCGCATGAAGCAGGGAGCCATCGGGTTTTACAAGCCTGCCTTTTTCGATTGCACCAAAGGCTTTTTTCAGAAACTCAAGTAGCTGGGTACAGTTGGGAAGTTTCAGGTACGGGGTGATAGAGTGATATCCGTCGGGGATGGTTTTGGGTTTCATGGGCGGACCTGAATTGAAAGGGTATCCTTCGAGGGGAGTGTCCGCAATTGCGTCAGCGATACACCGCACCGATTCTACCCTGACGGAGATGGATTTCGCCGCTTCCAGTTATCCGGCAACCATTGGCTGATTTGGCTGGTCGGCGTCGTCGGCAAGTTCGCGATCAATTGTGTGAGATAGCGTTGCGGATCAACGCCGTGGCGGCGACACGTGCTGGTCATGCTGCTGAGGATCGCCGCAGTCTGGCCGCCGCGCTCGTTCGCAACGAACAAACTATTTTTGCGATTAAGCGCGATTCGCTTCATTTCTTGTTCTGTCTGGTTGTTGTCAATCGGCACGGCGCCGTCCGTCGTGAACACCTTCAGCTCCGTCCATTGGTTCAGCAGGTATCCCACTGCCTCGGACATCGGGTGCTTGGGCAACAATTGATCGCGCCAGGCGAAGAGCCGATCTTTCAACGATGACAGGATCGGGATCGATTCAGACTGACGCAACGCCAGTCGCACCGCCATGTCCAGGAGTTTGCCGCGATCTTCTACGGCGTACAGCCGCTTGATCCACCCCACGGCCTCGGTGGCGATCTGCGGATGCGATTTTTCCGCATCGACGAATTTGCGTCTTCCGTGAGCCCAACATCCAGCACGGGTGATGTCATTGCCCACCACCACGCCGTCATAGCCACCGTAAGCATCCGCCAGCAGGGTTTGCCGGTAATCCTTCAGGAACGTCGCCGGGCCGTTTCGGCTCCGGCTCAGTGTGAAATTGAACACGTTGTACGGATGGTGCTCATCACCCATGTAGACCCACATCCTGGCCTGCTTGGTCTTCCCCGGCCAAAGCATCGGCATCACCGTGTCATCGGTGCCGATCACGTGCGATTGCAGCACACGTTGAATCATCAGGTCGTACAGTGGACGCAGCAGGTCGGCCGCGTCGCCGCACCAAACGCTCTGCGTCGCGCGGTTAATCTCAAAGCCGTTGCGCGCGAAGATGTTTTGTAGCCGGTACAGCGGAAGGTAATCGCTAAATTTTGAGGTCACAACGTAGGCCAGCAGCCCCGGACCGGCCATGCCCTTGTCGATCGGCTGCGCGGGCTTGTCCGCCAGCGCAATCTGGGGATTCTCGGCGTTCTGTTCACAGTGATTGCAGGCATACTTGATTCGCACGTTCTCGATCCGCTCGAATCGGCCGGGAATGAATTCAACCTGCCAACTCGATTCCTCGCCGATCTTCTGTCGTGTCTTCCCGCAGCACGGGCAAGGCTTGTCAGCTTCGGCCAGGTCATGCACCTTCCGGGTGACCGGCAGGTGATCGAAGGCGGCCAGATTCCGACGGCCGCGGCGAACCCGCCGAACTGTCTTGACCTCCGCATCAGGAACGTCAGCCGGCAGTTCCGCCGGATTCACCGGCCTCGCTTCCAGGTCCGTGGCGAACTCCAGCAGCAATTGGGCCACGTCGCCAAGCGTCTGGAGCCGATCGGCACGCGGACCGTAATACCACTTCTTCAGCCGCAGCAGTTCCATCTCAAGACGGAGCTTCTCGATCTCGATTTGCTGGTTGGCCCGTGACAAATCTGCGATGCGCTGGTCGCGTGTGCGAAGCTGGTCGTCGCGTTCAACCAATAGCCGTTTGAGAATCACGGGATCATCGGGCAGGCTCGCGATGGTAGAGACATCATCCATGACGATGCTATCAATACGCGCCCAATCAAAAATTGTTTTTACGCTGGAACTTTTTTCCGTGAATATCTCTTTACCCGCTTCACGCTCCGCAGATCGATGCCGTCCAGCATCATCGCCAATTCGCTGGCACGCAGTTCCACGGACCTTTTATCGCCGTCGATTCGCGGCAGCTTGAACGTGCCTTCTTCCAGGCGCTTATACCACAACGCCCAGCCGTCTCGGTCAAAGTAAAGGATTTTCAACCGATCACCATGACGGCCGCGAAAGAGAAACAGATGTCCGTCCAGAGGATTCTGCTCCGTCACCGCCCCGGCCAGTTCCGCCAGACGATCAAATCCGCAACGCATGTCCGCCGGTGCCGTCGCCAGCCAGATGCGCGTCGAGGTTGAATCGTCCAAGGATGAAAGCGTCGGCAGGCCAATCACGCGACACTCTCCAAGGCGCGGACCACCTCAACCAAAAGATCACGGTCGAACCCGCGCCGCACCAGCAGACGACGCTCGCCGCGCAGGCAAATCTCGATCGCTTCAGACGCCGAAGTTTTCGCAGATTTCACCTCGACGAACACAGGCGCCGACGAACGATTCCGCTTCCTTGGCGAGCGCAATCGCCGTTTCCAAGCATAGAAGGCGCTGTCTTTGATCCCGCGATCGCGACAATAGGCTGCCACGGTCAGCCCGCTAAATCGCTGTCCGTCAATGATCTGGCGCCACTCTTCCGGGCTTGGGCGCTGTGCTTTGTTCATGCCGCGTCAGTGTGCCGACAGCCAGCCCAAGAAAAAAGATGCAGTTTACATATCGCACACCTTATTCCGCCATCGGCATTCCCATTCTCGACCGGCACGAACTGGCTGCTGGCAAATTCGCCGCTCTGGTGGCCCGTCACGCCAGCCGCGATCTATTCGATGCGCATCAAATGCTCGCCACACAGACCTTCGAACCGGAGAAACTGCGGCTGGGATTTGTCCTCTATGGAGCGATGAATCGGAAAGACTGGCGCACGGTGAGCGTTACCGATGTCGCCTTTGATGAGCGAGAACTCCAGGAGCAACTCATTCCACTGCTCAGCGATTCGGCGATTCAATCACTCGGCGCAGGCGTTCAATGGGCTGTCCGGATCGTGGATGAATGCCGAACGTCGCTTGCTATTGTGTTGCCGCTCCGACCGCCGGAATTGGAATTTCTCGAACGGATCAATCAGCATGGCGAAATCCGGCCGGACCTGCTCACCTCCGATCCCGCCATGACAGGAAAAATTTTGCAACACCCCCAGCTCCTCTGGAAGGCATTGAACGTCAACCAGCACAAGAAGACGTAGCGGCGCCTTCGTCGGGGTATTTGCCCGACGAAGACACTCATTTTCCTGTACACAAAACTGTACACACTTTTTTGAGAAACATGGCAAATAAGGGTATCATGGAGCCTCACGGCCCAGGGTTGTAAATCCCTGGGGATGTCAGAAGTTCCAGCTATCGTCAGCACTTGCGGTTTTTGAGCGGATTACGCTCATAACCCGGAGGTCGGAGGTTCGAATCCTCCCCCCGCTACTTCCCTTACTCAGGCAGAGCCAACAACTTATGTGGCTCTGCCTGATTTTATTTTAGGGGCACGTTTCGTCGCTTCCCCTAAACTTCCCCTGTGGATGTGCACTTCATGCAGAGCCGGTACTCGTTGCGGCTTTGTTTCGAGCGCGTTGGCGCTCGAGGAGGTATGCGTCCATGGCCAGTCTTCTCAAACGCGGAAGCAAGTTCTATATTCGCGTGTATGTCAATGGGAAAGCGAAGGATATCGCGACCAAAACGACCAACATCAAGATCGCGGAAAAGCTGTTGCAGAAGGTGGAATACGAGAATGCCACCGGCCAGCTTGCCACGGCAACCAGAACGCCGCTGGCCAAGCTGCTTGAGGATTTCGTCGCCCATCTCAGCGCAAACCATCGGCAAAAGTCGGTCAAGAATGATCTCTCCCGGCTGCGGATGATCTTTGGTCCGCTGACGCCAGCCTTGGAACTTGCCACCAAAAAGGACAATTTGACAGGGGAAGTTCAGGGGAAGCCGCAAGAGCCGGAAGCCGCGGAACCGCCCCGTGTGGTGGCCGAATATGCCGAACAAATCAATCCACCGCTGATCAACCGTTACCTGGATCACCGCGCGGCGGTGGTCGGCCCGAAAACTCTGAACGCCGACCGTGAAATTCTCTACCGGCTGTTCCGGTACGCCATCGAGCATCACGGCCTGGTCTATCCCGATCCACGCCTCAAGAATCCGGTGGATGGCGTTCGTCCCCGAAAGCTCCTGGCGCATGACATCCGATTTCTCAACCCTGAGCAGATTAAAGTGCAGTTGGAAGCCGTAAAGGATAAATCGGCACTGCATGCCGCCGTTGCGATTTTGATCTACGCTGGCCTTCGCCGCGAAGAGGCGTTGTGGCTCACGCGCGAGGATCTGGACCGCAAAGCGGGCTTGATTCGCATCCGGGCCAAAACGATCGACGGCCAATTTTGGCAACCGAAGACTGGGCGAAATCGCTCCGTACCGATCAGCACCGCGCTCGCTGCGGTCTTGGACAAATACAAACCATCGGCAGCCGGGCCTTGGTTGCTGCCAAGTCCCGAAGGCGTCCGATGGGACCCGGATAATTTCAGCCATAAGCTTGCTGACGAGAATGCGAAGGCAAAGCTGCCGTGGACGTGTTTGGATTTTCGGCACACGTTTGGTTCGATGCTGGCCCAGCGCGGCATCAGCCTGTACAAAATCAGCGCGATGATGGGAAACTCGCCGGAGATTTGCCGCCGCCACTATGCGGCGCTCATCCCGGACCAGTTTGTCGGCGACGTGAATTTCGCGGCCTGAGTGCAGTGCGTCAAAGCTGAACGCGCGCACCGCGAGGACGGACCGGTTTGTGATGGCGAAGGAACATCCCAATTTCCCGCGACTGCTGGAGGCGATGAAAGTCGCCGCTGGTCGCGCTCGGCCATGGGCGGGCACTATCTTTCGCTCCGCGCCGCCGAAATGGGCCACCGGCAAGGAAATGCTCACCGGCGTTGGGAGCATGAAGTCCGGCGCTCGGTTTAACGCGCCCGGTAGCTTCCCCGCCATTTACGGCAGCACGACGCCAGAACTGGCCATGATTGAATCGTTGGCCTATCAGCGCCGCGCCAATCTTCCGTTGGAGCGGGCAATGCCATTAGTGTTCAAAGCCATCTCGGTCGATGTCCAGCGGTGTGTGGACCTAACCGAAGCCGTGGTACTCGCCGATATCGGTCTGACACTCGATCAGATTCGGACCGAAACTTGGTGGCTGGCTCGGGCTCGCGGCGAGGAATCTTTGACTCAAGCGATTGGCCGGGCCGCTCACGACTACGGCATCCAGTCGCTCATGGCCGCATCAGCGCACGCCGTGGATCAGGGCCTCAACGTCATTGTATTACCGGACCACCTCAAGCCGCCCAGCCGCGTAGCAGTGCTTCGACGCCCCACGAAATAATGGCCTCAATCGTCGATATGAATCCATACACGCACATTTGCGTGTTACCGTGCTTGACTTTTTGCACGATATAGGCAAGGATGTCTTAAGAGGTGACGATCATGGCCACGGCGATAAAGCACTCTCGCGTTCATTCGAAGGTACACAAGCCGGTTTCCGGTCAGTCCGCCGGCGTCGAGGTGCGCGATTTGCGACGACGCCACGCGCTATCCCAGGGCCTTCTGGCTCGACTGCTTGACGTATCGCTGCGCACGGTCTCCGGTTTGGAATCCGGATCGGTCGTCCCGGCACAGCTTCGGCGAAACTTGGTGCAGGTGAATCGCCTCTGTGGTGCGTTGGCCGAAGCAATGGAATCCAGCTACGTCGGCCGCTGGTTGGATGAGCCAAACGAAATGCTTGCCGGCCTTAAACCGGTTGAAGCGGTCGAGCGAGGTCAGATCGACTTGGTATGGCAGGTGGTCGAGGGATTGCGTTCAGGGTCGCAGCTATAGCGCCTGCGCCTGTCGCTCGTGTGGATAACTTCCCATCTAACGCGAAGACCCCGCTCGAACGCGGGGTCTTCGTTTCCCTTACTCAGACAGAACAAAGAAATCATCTATGGTTCACGGCACCTCCTTTCGTAATCTTCGATATCCTTGAGCAGGTATCGCACGATGCCGTGCTTTCCATGCCCAAGGCAAAATGCTTTCACGCCCGCGGCCTCCAGATTTCGCCGCACGGTACTTCGATCACAGGCCCACCGATCGGCAACCGCCTTCAGGGAAACGTATCTTCCGCTGACCGTCTCGCTCTTCGATTGAGGTGATTTGGCCGACTCAGGCCATGCCAATTGATTGCTCATGGGTATTTCTGCCTTCTTAGGTCACAAAGGCTGACAGCATTGATCGTCTTCGACCGCCACCCGGACCTTCGCCGCTCTCCTCACAACCGGAGTTAGCATATTGTTCGGTATTGTCGAAGTCAACGGTTTATTTGACTTTATTCTTCCTGACGGGCAGTGTTCGCTTTCGCGGCGCGCATTCACTGTTAGCGACACAGCGTTTGGCATATTTAACCCCTTGCATACCGATGCATTAAGCCATAGAATGTGCCTTATGGCCACTTCTCGCCAAACCCGCGGCGCTTCCAAACCGGAACCATCCCCCAAAACGGTGCAAAGGACTTATCGGTTTGACAACAAGACTTTTGCTGCGTTTGAAGATGACTGCGCTCAGCATTTATCTAATCCGAAGCGGGTCATAGAAGCTCTGATCCTCCACTGGTTGGACGCGAGTGCCGAAGAGCGTGCCGCAATGGCTCAAATACATCGCCAGCGGATCGGGGCTGGTTCTCAGGACGAAGAATGAGCCGCTTCGCATGAGAGTCTCGATTCGCAACGGTGTGGCCGTTCGCCTTTGGTGATGCCGCGTCCAAAGGCCCCAGTGCGGTTGATTTCTAATAGCTGGGGCGAATCCCGTCCACGGCGTTGCATTCTCAACTCTTTGTCTATCCCCCTCTACGAAATTAGCGTCTCGCCAACTACTGCATCTTGATGCGGACGTTTCGTTGCGCCCGGCGATCGCGCCACTCCACGGCGTCTCGCTGATTCGGACGCTCGAACAAATTCAAACGAACCAAACAAAATACGAACTTTATTCTTGACTCGGATGTTCGGCATGTGTACGGTATTGTCCATACCGATTAAGTCATCGAATTATTCGATGCGGATCGGTAGTGCTTAATCAATAGGAGTCATGCCATGAAAAGCCGAATTCTGCATCGATCCTCGCTGCTGGTGCCGACACTCGTCGGGGCAGCGATGTCCATCGCAATTCCAAACACCGCTCGCGCCGCGGCCGCCAACGGTGGCCAGCCGCTCCCGTGGGAGGGTCCATTGAACCAAGTGCTGGCCAGCTTCACGGGTCCGGTGGCTAAGGCGCTGTGCATCCTGGCCATCGTGGTCATCGGATTCGGTTTCGCCTTCAGCGAAGGCGGCGGACTCCGTCGCATCCTCGGTCTGCTGCTGGGCGTTTCGATTGCGGTCACGGCCACCAGCTTCGGCGTGACGTTCTTCGGTTTCGATGGCGGCGCTGGCTGGTAATGGTTCGACGAGCTCACCGCCGGTGGAAACGCTCAGCAGGAGAATGGCTATGTCGCGCCCCGAAGAAATCGAAGGTTACGAAGTGCCGCTCCATGTGGCCCTGACCCAGCCGATACTCATGGGCGGCGCGCCGCGGACATTCGCCATTCTCAACGGCACCGTCGCCCTGGTGGTCGGAATGGGTTTGCACCTGTGGTGGCTTGGATTTCCAGCGGGCGCGGGTCTGCACATGGCGGCGGTGCTAATGAGCAAACGCGACCCGCACTGGTTTGACATTTTTCGGCGTCATGTCCGTCAGCCGACGCATTTGGATTCGTGACCCCCCCTAATCCCCCTGACCTCCGTTGGGAGATACGTTCATGTGGAACCTCGGCGAATATAGCAAACATCCGCAGCGCCTCGCTGACCATCTGCCTTGGGCAACGCTCATCGCGCCTGGCGTGATGCTCAATAAAGATGGCAGCTTACAGAAAACCATCGCGTTTCGCGGTCCCGATCTGGACAGTTCAACGCCTTACGAACTCGTTGCGGCACGCGCCCGGATGAACAACGTGCTCCGTCGCCTCGGTTCTCACTGGTGCGTGCATGTGGAGGCGTCAAGGCGATTGGCGCATGTCCATCCGGCCAGCGACTTCCCCAATCCCGTCGCGGCAATGATCGATCAGGAACGCCGCGATTCTTTCACGGCGGATGCCCTTCACTTTGAAAGCCAGTGTTTCATCACCTTCACCTATCTGCCGCCGGCGGAAGGTATGACGCGGCTGGGCGATTTCTTCATCGACCGGCCCAACAACAAAGTGGATGGGCGCGTTTCTTACCGGGCCCACTTCGATCATTTCCTGGGACAGGTGGATCAGATCGTGAACCTTATGGCTTCCTTCATGCCCGAAGTCCATCCGCTGGATGATGGCGCGACACTCACCTACCTGCATTCGTGCATTTCGGATCGGCGGTTGACGGTCGCCGTGCCGGACGTTCCGTTCTATCTGGACGAAATGATTACCGATCGGCCCTTGGCAGGCGGCCTTTCGCCGCGTCTCGGACGGCTCTTTCTCAAAACCGTCTCGGTCCGCGCTTATGTCAATCGCACGCTTCCCTGCCTGCTGGACCGCCTGAACGAACTACCGATCGAATACCGGTGGATCGGACGCTACCTGCCGATGGACAAAACCGATGCCACGCGCCAACTGAACAAACTGCGCCGCCAGTGGTTCGCCAAGCGCAAGGGGATGGTAACCCTGCTGAAAGAAGCCATCACCAAACAGGAATCCAAGCTGGAGGATTCCGACAGCTTGAACAAGTCCGAAGATGTCGATGCCGCCCTACAGGAACTCGGCGGCGATCACTGCTCGTTCGGGGACTTCACGCTGACTATCACGGTCTGGGATGAAGATGAGCAAACCGCGACGGAAAAGGCGCGGGCGGTTCAACAAGTCGTCGATGGCGTGGGCCTCGTTACTGAGATCGAAGATTTCAACGCGGTGGCGGCATCGCCAGCGGGCCTCGCTCCTCTGGCAGCGCAAGCGTTTCCCACAACGCTACCCTGCGCAATTTGGGAAGCGACGCGAAGGCGTCGGCCTCGGATAGTTTTGCAACGGCAGAAACCGGAAGCTCAGTCGCCGCGTGGGAATCGTCGATTGAGCGAAACGGGCCGTGCTGGTGCCGGCGCTCGACAATTTGTTGCGCGTGGGCTGCTTGCAATCCCTTTATCATGCGTAAGCCAAGCCGCACGGCTGGACCACCGATTCCCCAAGTCCTTTTGTCTGCCGTGGGCACAGATGCCGACGAATTGGCGGGACTCTCCAAGCTGCAATCCCAATCGCTCCGGTTCACTTCGACCGCTCGCACTTCCACGCCATGTTCTCGTGCGTCTCGCACGATCTGTGCCGGCGCATAAAATCCCATTGGCTGGCTGTTGAGCAGTGCGCAGCAGAAGGCCGCCGGGTGATACCGTTTGATCCACGCGCTGGCGTAGACAAGCAGTGCGAAAGAAGCGGCGTGGCTTTCGGGAAAGCCGTATTCGCCAAACCCCTTGATCTGGTTGAAGCAGCGCTCGGCGAAATCGCGCTCGTATCCGTTGGCCAGCATTCCATCAATCATCTTCTGCTGAAACTTTTCGATACTGCCCGCGTGCCGCCACGCGGCCATTGCGCGGCGCAATTGGTCGGCTTCTCCGGCTGTGAATCCCGCCGCGACCATCGCCATTTTCATCGCCTGCTCTTGAAAGAGTGGAACACCGAGCGTCTTGCCAAGTACCGCCTCCAATTCGGGCTTGGGAAAACTTACCGGCTCAATCCCGTCCCGGCGGCGCAAGTAGGGATGAACCATATCGCCCTGGATCGGGCCGGGTCTGACAATCGCGACCTCAATCACCAAGTCATAGAATTTGCTCGGGCGCAGCCGCGGGAGCATGGACATCTGCGCCCGGCTTTCGATCTGAAAGACGCCGATGGTGTCGGCGTCGCTGACCATCACGTAAACGCCGGGGTCTTCGGGCGGAATCGTGTGAAGCTCAATCGGCGGTTGTGTCGGATGGGTATCATTGATGAGCTTCATCCCCTTGGCCAGCGCCGTCAACATCCCCAGCGCCAGCACGTCCACTTTGAGAATGCCGATGGCGTCGATGTCGTCCTTGTCCCACTCGATAACCGTGCGGTCCGCCATGCTGGCGTTTTCGATGGGGACCAACTCGCACAACGGCCCGCGCGTCATGACCATGCCGCCGACGTGCTGGCTAAGGTGACGAGGAAATCCAAGCAGTTCGCGCGTCAGCGCCACCACCAGTCGTACAGTGCGGTCGGTGGGGTCCAATCCCGCTTCTCGAACCTGTTCATCCAGCGGCGCGCCGCTGGACCAGCCCTCCAGGCGCTTGGCGAGCGCGTCCACCGCGTCAAGGCCCAATCCCATTGCCTTGCCTACGTCCCTCACTGCGGAACGACCGCGATAGCTGATGACTTCCGCCGTCATGCCCGCGCGCTCGCGGCCATATTTCTCATAGAGATATTGGATCACTTCCTCGCGGCGTTCATGCTCATAGTCAACGTCGATGTCGGGTGGCTCGTCGCGGGCGGCACTGACGAATCGCTCAAAGAGCACGTCAATCCGGTTGGGATCAACGGAGGTGACGCCCAGGCAATAGCAGACGGCGGAATTCGCGGCGGAGCCGCGCCCTGACAAAGAATCCCGCGCGAGCGGGCGAAGCGAACCAGATCGAAAACCGTGAGGAAGTACGGCTCGATCTTCAATTCTTCGATCAGCGTCAATTCATGGACGATCTGCCGGCGAACTTTTTCAGGAATGCCCTGCGGATAGCGAACGGCGGCGCCAGCCCAAGTGAGTTCCGCCAGATACGATGCCGGCGTTTTGCCAGCCGGTACGATCTCATCCGGGTATTCATAGCGCAGCTCATCAAGCGAGAACGCGCAGCGTTCGGCGATCTCGACCGTTCTTCGCAGCGCGGCCGGAAGGTCGCCGAACAAGTGGTGCATGTCTTCCGGCGGCTTGATGAACCGTTCACCGTTGGGGAAGAGACGAAATCCCGCGTCCTGAATCGTACAGCCGTGGCGAACACAAGTGAGCACATCCTGGAGCGTTTGCCGGTGCTCATCGTGATAGTGGACCTGATTGGTGGCAAGAAGCGGAACCCCGTAGGTGCGGCTCATCGATTCGGCATGGCGCAACATCATTCGGTCCAACGGCCCATACACACGCGACGCCGCGATGGACAATCCTCGACCGAAGGCATCCCTCAATGCCGCTGCGGCGGTGTCGATCGCGGCTGGATCGGGTTCGCCGATTTGTGGATCAATGGACCGGCAAACCAGCGCCGCTAAAAGACCCGTTGGCACCGAAAGCAAATCTTGAAGATAGAGAATGCAGGAACCTTTTTCAGCCCGGCGTTTTCCCGTGGTCAGCAGACGGCACAAGCTGGCATAGCCAGCGCGATTCTCGACCCACACCAGAACGTCGGGCGCATCGACGAAGCGCAGACGCGCTCCGACACAAAGTTTGATTGCGGCTTCCTTCGCGGCCTGGTGCGCGCGGACGACGCCAGCAATGCTGTTTATATCTGTGACGGCAATGGCGGTATATCCAAGCTCGGCGGCGCGATAGACCAATTCATCGGGATGCGACGCACCGCGCAGGAATGAAAAGTTTGTCGTGACGTCCAGTTCCGCGTAGGGACAGGACGATGCGCCGCGCGCCGACGTTGGCGGCGGAACGACGGGACGATGTTTGGGATTGGCCGCTTCGGGCATAGAGAGTTTCCGCCATCACTCGAATATCCCGTGCAAAAACCATCGTCCCGATTGCGCGACACGAAAGATCCAATACCGATCACCGGCGGCATCCAGAACGTCGAAGTAGTCGCGCGTCTTCCACCGCCCGTTCCACCATTGGCCGGTGATTCGCTCCGGTCCCCGGATGTGGTCGAGCCGATGGACTTCGCCGTAGTCAGTGAATGAGACAGGTTCGCCATCGCGGCTCTCCGATGGCCTGACAATGACTTTGATGGAACGCGGCTGGCGCAGCAGCCGGAGCGGACGAAGAAGATCAACCGCGCTGCGCCGCCCGGGCGCATCCGCCTTACCGGCAGTGTCCCGGCATCGACTGGCGTTTTCAGGGAGATTGGATTCGAGCAATTCTCCCCACTCCACGCCACGATCTAGCCGTGCGCGCAGCCGTTCGACCAAATGATCCAGTTCGGCCGCGTCGCGTTCTTCTTCTCCACCGATCAACGCGGTCTGCTCGTCGCCCAGCCGTTCCGCCGCAACGACAGCCAACGTCGCGGCGACAAACCCCTCGCTGGCTTGCAGATTTTCAATCGCGCAACAAATCAGCTTCATCAGTGCTGATTCGTTGCGACACGGGCGCACCAACCGGATCACTTTTTCGACAGGCGAGGCATACGGCTGGCGGAATGTTAGGCGCAGCTCCCGTGCCCCCTGGCTACGCTCGGTAAGCTGCACGGCGATTTGCCTTGTAAGCTCCTGCACCGCGAAATGAATCGCGTCGAGCGATTCAATAGCACCTTCAAATTCGAGTGTCGCCCGAATGGGCGAGCGATGGACCAAGTACGTTAGCGGCTCATGCACTGCGCCGGTCGCCTGGTCAATCCGCATCAGGATCGCCGGTCCGAAGCGAATAGCGAGGTCGTTGCGAGAAAGTTGAAGCAGTGAGCCAATCGTCTGCACGCCCAAAGCGGATAAGACGCCAACCGTCTTGCTATCCAGCCGCAACGCCTCCGGCGGTAGCGGCGACAGTGCGAGAAGCACCTGGTCATTCGTGATGAGGTGCGAACCGTTCTTGCCAAACGCGGCCAGCGCCCAAGCCGCTCCGGGAGTCGGCGCGATCGTCACTGTGGCGGTTACGCGCAGCGAAGCGAGCGCTTGGGCGACACGACGGCGAAAGTTCTCAAGGCCACCGTACAAACGCTCCAGACCTGTCGCATCGAGAAAAAGGGATGACGGAGGATAAACGCACACGCCTGGGCTGAATCGCATCAGCCAGTATCCCATCGCTTCGAGGGAGCGCAGGTCCGCCGCCGGCGTCGCCGGAAGATCCAACAGCGCCGCATGACGTGCTCTTGCCGCCGCCAACCGAGCTATTCGGCAGCGAATTGAAATTCGACCAGACATCGAACGAACCCCCGGAGACGATTCTCCGAACTGCACGCACCCAGGGCGATCTGACTGGTGAAGGTGACCGACAGTGTGATTACATCGTTCGGAAAGTGGTACCACATACCGGCGGATGGGGCAGGATGCGGTGTCATGTCCTAGTTTCCCGAGACCAGCCTGCCAAACAGATTAACAAAGCGTTTTTTGAAACGATCCGTGGAGCCGTGCGCCAACTATTCGTCGAGGATGTAAGCAAAGGAGAGATTCCGTACAAGTATTTGAGGGACCTCCTGGCGCTGTTTGATGAGCCCAAGGGATCGAGGGAGGAGACTGGCTTCCCAGGAAGCCGCGAGGCGTTGATACTGTTACCGTTCGACCAACATACAGCGTTTGGCAGGATGGTTGGGCTTTTCAAGGACGCCCGTGATGAGCAGATATCTAGCCACGATCTTATCGTGGAGTGCGCAAACCCATGGCAGCATCGCTTTCCCACGGCTTTTGGGGCGTTTCACACTCTGGAAGATCGCGTCAGCAGTCCACAGGCGTTCCCACTGGATTGGGCCACTGACTACGATCACTCGGCAGTTGATCGTGCATTTGGTCAACTGGAAAATGCGTTGCTTGGGCTAACCGAGGAGCAGACGGACGGTTCCCTAGGCTATTTCATGCTTCCTGTATATTTCGGAAGCCTCCCGCTCTTTTCGCTCGCTTTGAAGTGTGCGATATGTAAACTGCATCTTTTTTCTTGGGCTGGCTGTCGGCACACTGACGCGGCATGAACAAAGCACAGCGCCCAAGCCCGGAAGAGTGGCGCCAGATCATTGACGGACAGCGATTTAGCGGGCTGACCGTGGCAGCCTATTGTCGCGATCGCGGGATCAAAGACAGCGCCTTCTATGCTTGGAAACGGCGATTGCGCTCGCCAAGGAAGCGGAATCGTTCGTCGGCGCCTGTGTTCGTCGAGGTGAAATCTGCGAAAACTTCGGCGTCTGAAGCGATCGAGATTTGCCTGCGCGGCGAGCGTCGTCTGCTGGTGCGGCGCGGGTTCGACCGTGATCTTTTGGTTGAGGTGGTCCGCGCCTTGGAGAGTGTCGCGTGATTGGCCTGCCGACGCTTTCATCCTTGGACGATTCAACCTCGACGCGCATCTGGCTGGCGACGGCACCGGCGGACATGCGTTGCGGATTTGATCGTCTGGCGGAACTGGCCGGGGCGGTGACGGAGCAGAATCCTCTGGACGGACATCTGTTTCTCTTTCGCGGCCGTCATGGTGATCGGTTGAAAATCCTTTACTTTGACCGAGACGGCTGGGCGTTGTGGTATAAGCGCCTGGAAGAAGGCACGTTCAAGCTGCCGCGAATCGACGGCGATAAAAGGTCCGTGGAACTGCGTGCCAGCGAATTGGCGATGATGCTGGACGGCATCGATCTGCGGAGCGTGAAGCGGGTAAAGAGATATTCACGGAAAAAAGTTCCAGCGTAAAAACAATTTTCGATTGGGCGCGTATTGATAGCATCGTCATGGATGATGTCTCTACCATCGCGAGCCTGCCCGATGATCCCGTGATTCTCAAACGGCTATTGGTTGAACGCGACGACCAGCTTCGCACACGCGACCAGCGCATCGCAGATTTGTCACGGGCCAACCAGCAAATCGAGATCGAGAAGCTCCGTCTTGAGATGGAACTGCTGCGGCTGAAGAAGTGGTATTACGGTCCGCGTGCCGATCGGCTCCAGACGCTTGGCGACGTGGCCCAATTGCTGCTGGAGTTCGCCACGGACCTGGAAGCGAGGCCGGTGAATCCGGCGGAACTGCCGGCTGACGTTCCTGATGCGGAGGTCAAGACAGTTCGGCGGGTTCGCCGCGGCCGTCGGAATCTGGCCGCCTTCGATCACCTGCCGGTCACCCGGAAGGTGCATGACCTGGCCGAAGCTGACAAGCCTTGCCCGTGCTGCGGGAAGACACGACAGAAGATCGGCGAGGAATCGAGTTGGCAGGTTGAATTCATTCCCGGCCGATTCGAGCGGATCGAGAACGTGCGAATCAAGTATGCCTGCAATCACTGTGAACAGAACGCCGAGAATCCCCAGATTGCGCTGGCGGACAAGCCCGCGCAGCCGATCGACAAGGGCATGGCCGGTCCGGGGCTGCTGGCCTACGTTGTGACCTCAAAATTTAGCGATTACCTTCCGCTGTACCGGCTACAAAACATCTTCGTGCGCAACGGCTTTGAGATTAACCGCGCGACGCAGAGCGTTTGGTGCGGCGACGCGGCCGACCTGCTGCGTCCACTGTACGACCTGATGATTCAACGTGTGCTGCAATCGCACGTGATCGGCACCGATGACACGGTGATGCCGATGCTTTGGCCGGGGAAGACCAAGCAGGCCAGGATGTGGGTCTACATGGGTGATGAGCACCATCCGTACAACGTGTTCAATTTCACACTGAGCCGGAGCCGAAACGGCCCGGCGACGTTCCTGAAGGATTACCGGCAAACCCTGCTGGCGGATGCTTACGGTGGCTATGACGGCGTGGTGGTGGGCAATGACATCACCCGTGCTGGATGTTGGGCTCACGGAAGACGCAAATTCGTCGATGCGGAAAAATCGCATCCGCAGATCGCCACCGAGGCCGTGGGGTGGATCAAGCGGCTGTACGCCGTAGAAGATCGCGGCAAACTCCTGGACATGGCGGTGCGACTGGCGTTGCGTCAGTCTGAATCGATCCCGATCCTGTCATCGTTGAAAGATCGGCTCTTCGCCTGGCGCGATCAATTGTTGCCCAAGCACCCGATGTCCGAGGCAGTGGGATACCTGCTGAACCAATGGACGGAGCTGAAGGTGTTCACGACGGACGGCGCCGTGCCGATTGACAACAACCAGACAGAACAAGAAATGAAGCGAATCGCGCTTAATCGCAAAAATAGTTTGTTCGTTGCGAACGAGCGCGGCGGCCAGACTGCGGCGATCCTCAGCAGCATGACCAGCACGTGTCGCCGCCACGGCGTTGATCCGCAACGCTATCTCACACAATTGATCGCGAACTTGCCGACGACGCCGACCAGCCAAATCAGCCAATGGTTGCCGGATAACTGGAAGCGGCGAAATCCATCTCCGTCAGGGTAGAATCGGTGCGGTGTATCGCTGACGCAATTGCGGACACTCCCCTCGAAGGATACCCTTTCAATTCAGGTCCGCCCATGAAACCCAAAACCATCCCCGACGGATATCACTCTATCACCCCGTACCTGAAACTTCCCAACTGTACCCAGCTACTTGAGTTTCTGAAAAAAGCCTTTGGTGCAATCGAAAAAGGCAGGCTTGTAAAACCCGATGGCTCCCTGCTTCATGCGGAAGTTCTGATCGGTGATTCCATGGTGATGGTCCACGAAGCCCCGCCCCCTTGGAAGGCAAAGCCGTCGACGATGTATCTCCGTGTTGACGACGCCGACGCCACCTACAAGCAGGCCGTCGCCGCCGGTGCGACCACGGTATTTGAACCGGCCAACACCTATTACGGCGCTCGCGTCGCCTGCATCACCGACGTGGCCGACAACGACTGGTGGATCTCTTCGCCAATCGAGAATTTGACACTCGACGAAGTGCAACAGCGAGCAACCGAACTTCTCGATTCCAGAAAAGCCGCGTCCAACTCCACGCAGGAACTAATCTCACGCAAAAACTGAGTGCTCTCCGCGCGTCGAGCGCAGCGGCCGGTGAATCGTGAGCGATCCGTCGGGGTAGGATGCGGTTTATCCAGCGGACACGGAATAAGAGCCCACGGCTTTGGAGTTCTGGACTATTGGCGCCCAGAGTGGGATTCGAAGCATGAAATTCACATCGACTTCGAGATTTCCTCCGGCGGTGACGACACTCGGATAGCCAAGCCGCCACTTGCCGCCAGCGTGTTCGGCAGGCTGTCGTGTGACCGTGAAACCCTCGCGCGCGAAAACATCGGTCAAAGCCTTCTCCAACTTCGGTTTCTCCTCCAGCATGATGTCGCGATTCGCGCTGCCGATGTAGTTCAGGTCGATGTCAACGGAGAGCCGTGGCACGTTGAATAAGAAAAGATTGAGAGCAGTTCCTCCTTTGAGCGCGAAGCGATTATTGAGGAATGGATGCGCGCGGAAATTCTCCAGCAGATTCAGAAGGTGGATGACCTTCTCCAGAATCTCGGGACGAAAGCCGGTGGCGGTCGCCTCGGCCATGAGTCGCTTTTGTGAAATGGTCATGCGACTTGCTCCCACGCGCACTCGACCATCGCCCTGGGTACGATCAAATTCCACTCACTGACCAATTTCGTGTCGTCGCCGTTGCCGCGTCGCGCCGGCTCCAGATAATGCGGGGCGCGAGGCTTCCGTTTTCGCAAAGTTGCAAGATGGGATTCCTCGACGGTCAGTTTCTCCCGGTGCTGAGAAAGGAACAGTCCCACCTTGGCGGCGATCGTGGCGCTGCCGAGCAACACCGTATATTCCAAGACACGGTCAAGGTCGAAGAATTCGACGGAAGCCAGCGATCGCCATGCCTCCTCCCATCCGCCGCTGAGGTCCGGGCGATCCAGAACATCGACGAATGTGCGCTCCAGGGAAGTGACGCGGAGATCCACGCCGCTGCGTTCGGCGGTCTTCACGCCCCACAGTGTTTTCCCCGCCTCACGCAGTGCTTTAGGAAATTGGACCGGCCGGAATTCCTGTCCGCGGAAGCGGAACGGGCGCGATGCGGTGGCAGTCAGGTATTCGAAGCGCTGATGGACCGAATAAGCCTTGCCGTGGAAGGCTAGTGCGGTGTGATAGCCGAGAACCGCATCGGGCGCGAGCCGGGCGGTCAAGGCGTAAGAATCGACGGCGACCTTCTGTGGGGATGTGCCCGGTGGGACGGTGACGTAAAGCCCACGGCGCATGCGCAGCAGATGTCCATGCTTCTCGTGATACGCCAACGTGGAATCGCGGCTGACGGCGGTACCCTTGTGAGCATGGGCGAACTCCGCCGCGGAGAAGACAGCGTGCTGGGCAAAGAAGTGACTTGGCCTCATACTTTGTTCCATCGACATAAACTGAGGTATTGTTGCATGTTTAGGCAGACAAAATCAAGTATTACTTGATCTTTCATGCCGTAACTGCTATTTCTCCATTGGTTTCCACGACAGTCTTCAAGCTGTCGGCTCTTATGCCGCAGCCGCGTGAACGGCGACTCCAGGGCCGACGGAACTGGTCGGTTCGGCAGGCGGAAGTTCCACGAATGGACCAGCTATCCTGCACCATCTGAAGCGCCTGGCTAACCGCGCGCTAAAGAGAAGTTATATGAAGAGAATTCATGCGATCATCGCAGTTCCCCGGTGGGCTCTGTGCTCGCTGGGAGCAATGTGATTCCGCGCCGTTTGGGCGGGAGGTTGGTCATGGCGCCCTGAGGCATCCTCCTTGGCTGGCTTCGCATCTGATTCCAAATCCGCAGAATCGTTCTGGTTCATCCCGCCAGTCTCTCCAGACCGCGCCAAAGAAAATAGATGGGGTTCAGATAGCGCTCACGCTTTGAAGTACCCGGTCCTTTTCAACGTGCGTTCCACGGGCTTTGATGTGTACTTCTCCACGCTATCGAATCTACTTCAGGCAATCAAAGTTGCACTGACGAACGACTTCATCAAATACCAGATTATGCGCCCGTGGATTTCTGCAACATTTGCGAACCCACTCGCGCAGATAGGCGGTGACGTGATGATCGCTGACCCAGTTACAAATCACCTTACCACCATCGAGCAAATGCTTTTCGGAAGCCAAAGAGCGGCGCCAGTCAACGCCGCGTCAAGTTCCTTTGAGAATCGAGAAGGTGGTGTGCTAAACAAGGACTGGAAATCTTGGTTGATGGGCATTCCGTCCTACCCGATCAAGAACCTTCGCGTCGTTAAGGCGGAGAACGAACGCCTGTGGAAGATCTGGGAATGGGAGCGGGAGCACTTCCAAATGGATCATGCGTTACGGTTATCCGTTTGGTTCCAGGAAGGCCGTTTCTTCGAAGAGGGGCATGAGTGTTTTGACAAGAAGCTACATTTGTCCGCACTTTCAGAGATGCTCAAGCACGTGGGGTTTGATGGTGTCGAAGGCGCAGACGGCAAGCCCTTGGTTGCCTGGTTAGCTGAAAATGAAGTCTCAATGGAACAGACAATCGATGTGTCCGCCGTTGATGCCGGGCTTCGTTTAAGAAGTGGTGGTCGCGAGTTGGGAACCGCCGTGGATCGCCGTTTGAGAGGGTTGTCATGACGGTCGAAATTGATCAACTCCAGAATCAGCGCATTGGCGATTACGAACTCGGAGAGTGCGTTGAATTTCAGGGTGACAACGCCGTTTACATGGCTCGCAAGGTCGTCACGCGAGGGGTTGGACTCTACTCTTCTTTACCCATTCCCGGCGTGTCGCACGTCGGGGAATCCTCGATTCAATCCGTGCATGCGAGCATTCGTCGACTTGACCGTTCGACCGTCGCGACTGCTACCGCGGATGAGTTAGCCCGCTGGCAGACCGTCCGCCATCGTGCGATTCCACCTGTCGTCGATGTTGCTTACGAGGAGCTGCCCGATCTGGGCCTCATCAGCCTCATCGCATATCAGCCAAGACAAGAGCCAGCTTCAACAGAGGATGTACTGGCTTCGCTGCTGTACATTCATTCCCTGGGATTAAGTCACGGGGATCTGCGGCGTTGGCTTGATGAACGGACACCGTTACCGCCAATTCCCGGCTCGAACCCATGGCAGGACGTCGAGGACTTGGCTGAGTTTATGGGACATCAGCTTGACATAAGGGTCCGATCGTCTCTCCACACGATTGGCGAATTGCTAGTCGCCTACCGGCGAAAGCAAGCGTTCGCTCCATCCAGCACGCCGGTGACGGGCTCAATCGAGCACCGGGATAGCTTAGTGCGCTACACCTACCCGCTTGTTCCGGGACACCGATTGTTGGTCGTTGTGTTGCCGGAACACTCTCTTGTCTCGATTGGTGTCATGGTTCCTTCGGAAAGCATCGATGCCATTGGCCGTTTGTCAGCGTCAAGCCGTTCTGGAGTGGTCGAGCTGTCGCCCGGCGTTCGGTGCGGGATAGCGGTCGAGAGCCACGGAATTGTCACTGTAATTGACGTCGTCCTTGTTGGGGACCGATGTGGAGTTACGCGGTTCGACGCTTGGATCGAGGGGGCTTGGCTGTTCGCTACTTGGAACTGGCCCACCGACACGGAAGTCAAAACGATCCGAGTGCTGATCGGCGAAGCTGATGTGCAGGATTCTTTGACCGGGAGAACTCGGGGCGAGCCTGTAACATTCGCCCGACACAAGCAGCACCCACGATTTGAAACGCGGATCGCGAACTTTGCTAACACGCTTGCGATTAGGTTGCTCGATGAACGCACCGGTCGCGTTCTCGCGCAGTCTACGGCCACACGGAAGGCACCGTCGCGTTCTCGAAGACGGTCCTTTTCTAGTGAGCGCTTGTCCGAATGAAAGGCTTGATGGCGTATTGCAGGTGGAGAGAACCTCATGGCCAAGAAAACCAACTGCCCGGGCTGCTCACAGCGGATTGATCTCAAGAGCATCCGAACACACGACGCATTAGCAGCCGGATTACAGACTGAGCGTGACCTGCTCCGGCTTCGGCCCGTGCGACGTTTTTTCTGTCACCTCTGCGGCCATGAGTTCACGCATGCTGAAGCAACGGGCGGTTTACAGGGCAGTCACATTGCAATTCTTGGCGCCAGGGCCGCTGGAAAGAGCACTTACATCCCCGTCATGCTGCATCAGCTTGAACGTCAACTCATGACGGGGCTGAAGGGATTTTCGATCTTCCCGATATCCACCACGGAACCCGGAATCCCTACCGAAGTTTCAACTGATGCTGCGGCCTCTTGCCCGGCCGCAGGTGGTGTACGGCGCAGCACGACGGATCTCATCTCGCAGCGATATCGCATGCTGCGCGAAGAAGGAGCGCCCTTGCCGGCGGCGACAGGTGGTGTTCGCTCTCAACCCGAACAGATGGCCCCACTCCGTTTTCGTCTCGACTTCGCGCACAGATTGCTCGGCTGGCTAGGGCGCACACGCCCCAGCGAATTGAGCGTCTACGATTTCGCGGGCGAGGACTACAGCGATGAAGTCTGGTTCGAGCAACTCAATCGCTATTTGCCATTCTCAACAGGGATAGTGGTGCTTATTGATTGCGCTTCTTTGGACGGAGTGAAGAATCTCATGCACGGCCGCGCGGATTCTCAGAATTCCGAAAACGAAGCACAACTCCTGCTGAACAACTTGATCATGACGCTTGAGCGCGCACGAATTAAGCCCGGGTTTCAAATGTCGAATTCCGGTCACGGTGGTCTTAACCAAGTCGGATCGACTCCTGAAGATAGCCGGTTTTTCGCAAAATGTTTCTGCTTTCGTTGAGAACGGTCATATGGATGTTCATGAGCAAATCTGCGCCCTGAATCAGACGAGTGTGCAGGTTGAAACATTCCTTAAGGACATCGGCGACGGCTGGCTCGTAGAGCTTTGGAAGCGGCATTTTCATCACGTCGGGTTTTTCGCGGTGTCGGCGCTTGGACAGGAGCCCAAAGGAATTATGGGCGACCAGCGAATTGGCAACTTGGTTCCAAAGCGTGTGCTGGACCCAATTTTGTGGATATGGCGGCAGCACGGTCTGGTTCCTATTCCCTGGAGTTATCATGTCAAACGATTCTTGCGAGCTGCATCAAGTCACCTACGCAAACTGCCAGCCGGGTTTCGGTCGCACCCGACGGGGAGGATACGATGTACGCGCTTGGACAGCGGGCATTGATTCGCGTTGGCTCGACGAAATGCCTGCCTTCAGCGCGCTGGCCTGGCGCCGACCGCGTTGGACGGGAGGCGCGCGCTGCACTGGTCGAACGGCCGTTTGGGCGGGCACTGGTGCGCGTCGTTCCATCTGTTGATGCGACTGGCTCGCGCGGCGCGACCTTCGCGCACGCAATCGTAGGCCCCACGGCAAGTCTCACAGCACGGGAAGCGCTTTCGCTCTTGGCTACGCATCCGTGGAAAGATAATGATGATGAAATAGGGGAGCTTCCAAGCGTGCCGCTCGGCTCTGCTGGAGTTGAGGAATGTAATTCGATTGAGACATTTGAGGGCCAAACAGAAGCGTCGCTTTTCATGAGCCTCTTGCACGCGGCGCTCGGAAGAGCCGCGCCATGCACCATGTTCGAGGCCGATCATGAGCTGGCCAGTCGTATATTTCGTTGCATCATGTCGTTGCTTCCTAAAGCGTGGCGGGCCGAGCTCACTTGGTCAACCTGGGAGAATCGTCCGGGCGACCGATCGATCCGCCTTGCGGCATTTCGCTCCAGCGACAATGACATTGTGAGACAACTGGCCCGAAACGGTCAAGTGCGTCTGGCCCGAGACATACACCCGACTGGTCGGTTTGTGGCAGCAATTCAATCCTGCGTGCAGGAGCGAGCGATGGACCGGCTTACGCATCTGCTTAGCGCCGCAGACGCAGACGGCCTTACGACGATCGAAGAACTCGATGTGTTGGCAGGCGCCGTCGATGCTGCATGGCAGCCCACAATCGCCGAATTGCAAGTTCTCGACTCCGCGCTCATGCTCCGCAATCGTCTGAGTCCGCTTCGATATGTACATGCGGTGATGAGCAACATGCTCACCACTGAGAAACCGCTTATGAATCTGACGGCGTGCATTCAAAGCAATGACGCGGCGAGCGACCTTCTGCGCGACTCAATGATGGAACTCGGCCGGCAAAACGCGGCGGTCGGCAAAGTATGCGAGCTTGGCCAGGTTTTGAGCAAGGCAGTTGAGTCAGGGTGCAACTCGACATGCCAGATGGCGGAAGATATTCTCGAAGCGGCCGAGAAGCCTTCAATGCTGAGTCCAGATGTTGCGGCGATGCTTCTCTACGCTGCGACTGCGACGCCAGAGGGAAACGGGGGACATTTTGATATTGGACGCCTTCGGCCCATCCGTCCGACGTTGATCGAGTCCATTTGCCGAACCGCAGGAAGTCCGCTGTATCAATTGCGATTGCTGTTGAAAGTAAACGCCGCTGAACCTTCGACATCGGCGATCATTGCATCATCTATCGTCCGTAGCCCGCAGCTACTCGATGCTTGGGCTAAAGCCAACTCCGCACATCAACCCGATTTACTTCTTCGGGAATTAGCGGCACGATTGCCCAACGGGCTTCTTGGTGCCGCCACACCGCAGGACGCAATCGCATTCAGCCGATTCGTTGAAATCGACGCCGCTGTCGGCCGACTTGATACGCTCCGCGCCTCGATCATCCTAATTGGGCAAAGCCTTGAACCATCCGCAGAGTTGGTTCAACGGATCGCGCTAGCGGCGTTTCACGCCAACGGGAAGATGCCCGACTCCTACCGCACTCTCTTGGAAGCGCACATTGGCAAACTTGAGCCGACGCTGCGAAAACGCATCGCCGGTCGGCTAAAGGCGGACGACGTCTTATTCGGTAGCCGCATTTCAAGCGAATCGCTCCGCGAGTTGCCACTGTTGCTTGCTGATTTATCAGTCCCAACTCGTGAGTGGGTCCGACGCACCTGGTGGTCCCAAGCCGCTACCGCCGCAATCCAGACTGGCAAGCCATATGCAGACGATCTTGTTTTTGGGCTTGGATGCACTTTGGGCGAGAGCCCGTTGACGTTGCTTCGCGCGCTGGCCGATTCCAGCAGTCAGGGCTCGAACGGTGTCTTCGTTTGCCGCTTATTTCGACTGTTGGCTATATATGCTAGTCGGTGTCCGCGCGCGGAATATGTGACTGTCAGCGACCTTTTGCAGCGGTTTACGCACCAGCACCGCGTAAGTTTGTCCGATCAACCGCACATGGAGCGTTTATTGAATGAGTTGCCCGAGGCAGCATGGCGCTTGGCAGCCCTAGTGTTGCGGGAGCGCCGACCACGGCGCGCGTGGTTCGGGCTTGGACGCGAGGTAGCAGTATGAGTCATGCCATCACCAACTCGGCAAATGCCAGAGGTGCGTTGCCTATTCGCAATCTCTCTGGGAACCAACGCATATGGATGCTTCATGCGCGGACTTACAGAGCGGTTATGCTGGTCTGCACGGCAGCTTTCATTGCCTTGCCTGCCGCTTGCGCGGTGGTTTGGCTTCTTGGGGGCGCGGCGATTGTTGTCGGCTCACTTGCACTCGTTCTCGTTGTCGTTGTGACTTATATTTTGCTCATTGGCGGGGTCATCGCTGCGCTATTGGGGCTTTTCGGCGGAGGAGAAGGCGCGCCCATTGTAATCCTCGGAGTGATTGCTGGGGTCCTTGGTTTTGCCCTCAAGACCCCTGTCGATAGTTGGCAACACGAATGGCCCAATGTCTGCAATCAATTGATTGACCAAATGCAAACGTACTCTCTAATCCTTCTGAAGGATTATTTTGTCGGCCAGCATGTTTATGGACTCGCATGGGTTCCCCTGTGTGCTCTTTCCGCTGCGGGGCTTGTGCTGCTGTCACCCGTGTGCGTCGTCAATTCTATCGCTCGCGCCCGACGGCGCTGGAAGGGTGTGCAATACGTGTGCACACAATGTGACCGCAATCAAGTATTGTCGCATCAATGCCCGAAATGTCAGACGTTAATCGAGGGCTTGGCCGCAAGTTCCAAGGGACTCTTCCATGCGTCGTGTCCGTCATGTGGATGCAGCATTCCAACGGTTGGGATAAGCGGGCTCGGGCGAGTCAAGCGATGTTGCAAGCATTGTGGACACGGTTCGCATCCGGCAGGATGGGGGAATTGTCGTGAAACAACGGTCCTCAAGGTGGACTTGGATCAGGACGCGCCAAGTGAAAGTGCCGCTCCGGAGGTTCGCAAAGGTAAGAGCCAGCTCACTTATGTCTACCATGTCACAAGTGGCGACCTATTGAAGGAAGTCGAATTCAGGTCACGCCAAGTAGTTGCGAATGTGGACAAGGTCGTGTTGAGCTTGGATCAGTGCAGGCCCGCGCATCGGCTTACGCAAATAATTTCCAATTTGATCACCGCGATCGAGATCGCGCAGAAGCGACCGGCAAACCGCCGCTCACCCATTCCGACTTTCGTTGTCGGCCGCGCCCACGAGCAACTCCACTCACGACCGGATTGGCAGGCGCTAAGGCAACTGCTTGACCGCCGCTTCTGCCGCGTCGCATGGTCGAACTCCTTTTGCGTTTCCTGACATCCATCCAAGAGCAGGTTTTGGCTGGAAGGGAACGGAGCATTAGGCCGGTTCACCCGCCGGTCTCGCTATGGATGTTGGCGATCTCTGGATTTCTCATAGCTCAAGCGGCAATGTGCGTCACCTTAGACTTCCCCTAAACTTCCCCTTTTTTGTGCGGAACGTGCTTGCCTTGCCGCTCATGCAGAGTACAATCTCAGCGGTGTTAAGGCTCTGCCTACACGGGAATTAGATGTAAATCCCGGGTGCGACGAGATTTGCTGTTTTTGAGGCAAATCTGACTCATAACCATACGGTCAAATCCACGAATCCTGATTCTCCTTTCGAAAACGAAGTTTCTCCGTCTCAAATCCAAACCCGCATAGGGGAAGAATGGGGGAAACCTGTCGAAGCAGCTAATTGAGACATATCAGAACTGTCATAAGCGCCTTCAGTTACAATTGAATTGAGAGACGCGGCGATGTTCGACCATCGGGTTCTCAACCCGGCAGTAGCGAAAGATGCTGTGATGCGCTCGCCGTCGGCGAACGATGCTTCCTCGATGAGGAAGGGATTGGCTTTTCGAAAACTCTACGTCTGCTACGCGATCGACCCGAGCGGACGGGCGCTGATCGGCAAAGGTTTCAGCGGTTTGTTTTGAAGGATGAGCGGCACGTCGACCACTCGCCGGAAGAGCAAGCGGAAGGTTGAACCGACTCCGACCCGCGAATCGACGGTGAGAGTGCCTCCCAATAATTTAGCTGCCTGCGATGCAATGGCGAGGCCCAGTCCCACGCCAGATTCGCCGTGAACGTCTCCTCTTTTGAATGCCTCAAAAACCGTCTCCAAGAGCGCGGGCTCAATTCCAGGCCCCTCATCCAGTACCCACAGCACCGGACCATCTGACTGAGCGTCTTTTCCGAATCCAACGCGGATATCTCCACGGCTGATGTATTTTACGGCGTTGCCCACGAGATTTTGAAGCACCAAGGTGAGCAACTCGCCATCTGATTCGACAACCGTGCCAGGGCGCATCTCGACAATGAGCCGCGCTCCTTTGGCGTCAGCCTCGCGCGAGAATTGCCCGAGTATTTTTGTCGCCAGTGCATGTAAATCGACGGGCGACAGCGTTATCGCTTTGCCGGATTTCCGGAGTCGTTCGTGGTCCAGTAGTCGACGCATGCCCATGACCGTGTCATGGATGCATTGCTCGCGTGGTCAAGCGACTCTTCCGCTTCTGGGAAGCCGCCTGCCCGGTTCAAATCCAATCGGAGCGCTTGCAGTGTGAGCGTTACACTATTCAGGTTGTTGTTGAGGTCGTGAGAGAGGAACGAGAGAAACTTCAACTCCGTCTCGGCAGCAACGCGAAGTTGATTCTTCTGTTGGTCCACGAGGGCAATTACGGATCGCTGGAGCATCACGTCGATAGCGGCGTGGAGTGCCGCGGATTCCATGGCTTCCATCCGCCGGTTTAGCGCCTGTTCAATGTGCAATACAGTGATGGCCCTGAGCAGCCGATCCTCCTGCATGACCTCGACCACGTCGAGGTTCAGCCTGAAACGTGAAAGGCCCTGGGACGGTGCGCGGCTTACAAGCTCTCGAATCACGTCCGGGTCATCCGACGCAAGGGCTTGAGCGATCGCGAGCAATAGCTGGGGCGTAGAATTCTTTAATTCGTCGGATGTGAGATGCTGCATCTGCGGCATCGCCGCTCGCACAGCGGCGTCCCAATCCAGCGTTATCTGGTCCGCGCCAGCGCGCAGGATTCTTGCCAACTCGGGGAATGGGCGATGCGTGAGTTGTGCCAGCAGTGGATTCATCGTTTTGCCTCCTTGCGGGAACGCAACACACCTGCTGCAGTGGGATTTCTCGCCCAGTCGGATGGTTGGCGGCCTCGCGTGGTGCCCGGAGGGCCGGGTATCTTGTACACTGTTTTAAATGGGCCGTCTGTCCGTTAGCGGACGGTGTCAAGTAAAATCTTCTGCTACCGTCAAAATCCTTAGAGCCGGGCTATTCCATGCCGCCGACGTGTAACTACTTACTGGAGCGAAGCTAAGTGACGATCGCAGCCCGCACGGGCAACAAAATTTTGGACCGCCTGCCAGAGCAGGATTTTCATCGAGTTTTCTCTCAATTGGAAAAAATTGCGCCCGATGTTGGCGAGGTCGTGGCCTATCCGGACAAAGAGCCAAGGCGCGTTCACTTCCCAATCTCGGGCGTGCTTTCTTCGATGGTGGTCCTTGAAGACGGGTCGATGATCGAGGCATCCACAATCGGAAACGAGGGCATGGACGGCCTCTATCTTATGGCTGATCCACTGGCCAACCCCTACCGCATCAACGTTCAGGTACAAGGCGACATGCTCTGTATGTCGGCGTCAGCGTTCCGGCGTGCGTTGTCCGAGAGCCACGCGCTGACGCAACTTTTGCTCAGATACGCGATGGTGCTGATCCAGCGGGGCATCAAAATGG
Organism: uncultured Phycisphaerales bacterium; assembly: GCA_963844715.1. Lineage (GTDB taxonomy): Bacteria > Planctomycetota > Phycisphaerae > Tepidisphaerales > Tepidisphaeraceae > UBA1161. Next base: position 944,813 of record CAWJPJ010000008.1, read on the forward strand.
AGCGTGCATTCAACACCACACGATCGAGGAACGAATGTGCAGATGGTTGCTTGAAACGGCTCACCGCAAGGGGGAAGATCATTTCGGCCTAACCCAGGAATTTCTGAGCGACATGCTCGGCGTCCGCCGACAGAGCGTAAATTTGACAGCGCACATCCTCCAACAGGTCGGCCTGATCAAATATCACCGGGGCGAGTTGACGATTCTTGACAGGGCCGGTTTGGAAGAATCTTCCTGCGAGTGTTTTCGTGTCACCAGCCAGATGTACGAACGCATGATGAGGCTTACGTGAATATCGCCTTGGGATGCGATCATCGCGGATACGCCGCCAAGCGGGAACTATTGCCGCAATTGCGAACTCTCGGCTATCAAGTAGAGGACTTTGGTTGCCCTACCTCTTCCGGCGTCGATTACGCGGACATCGCCTATCCCTTGGCGTTGGCGGTTGCCGCGGGGCAATGTGAGCTTGGAATTCTGATCGGGTGCAACGGGATGGGCATGAACATGGTCGCGAATAAAGTCCCGGGCGTGCGCACCGCGTCGGCAGACGATGAATTCGCTGCGCACGCGCCCGTGAAAAGTATCACTGCAATATCATCTGCTTTGGCGCGGATGTCGTCGGCGGGAATGAGATTCGAAAAATCGTGGAGGTGTTTTTGCAGGCAACGGTCTCCCCACGCCATGCACGACAAGTTACAAAAATGAGGGAGATCGAGGAAATGGTGGCCAAAGTTTATGTCGCAAAGCACAATCAACCGTTCGTGTCGCTCGTTTGAGACGACGATGAAGACTCAAGGCGAAATCGAAAGCGCGATTTCGGAAGGCATCGGGCGTTTTGAACAGGAATACATGGGCCGTGGCCCCAAGGACGTTCACGCGCACTTGATCGGCGATCTGCTTGTCGTCCGGCTCAAGGGTGTTTTGACAGCAGCCGAGCAGCACCTCGTCAAGACGCTACCAAGTGAAAAGGGCCGGGATCTTCTCAAGCAGGTGCGCAGCCATTTGATCGAAATAGCGCGACCGCAGTTGGCGGCGATGATCGAGGGCATCGCGGGCGCCACGGTTGTGAGCCTGCACCATGACATCAGTACAGTGACCGGTGAAGAAGTAATTCTCTTCACCCTTTCAAGTTCGCCGCTTTGCCGCGAGGTGAAGAAGAGATAGACAATTCGATAAATCGACATTGTCCATTGCTATTAGCCGTTGGCACGCGTACCGTGTGACGTTGCGCAGGAAGTGTTCGTGCCTGTGCGTATTTGAAATATAAAGTCGTCGGACGACTAAATAGACGGCATCCCGGTCTCCGGGCGGCCGGTTGCAGAGTAAGCCGACGTGGTTCCGCACCGTAAGGGTGTTGAACCACGTCGGTTCTTTTTTGGCTTAAACGAAGTCGGAAACGTACGTAATGCCTAATTCCACGCAAACAATGGCTGAAGAGATTGGCCAGGTCGCAGCAGCGTTTCAGCAGCAAAGAACCGGCATCGAGCCCAAATCCGTGCATGTCGTGCTTAGAGGAGACACCTTGGTGGTGACACTGCAGGGCGCACTGTCGCTGGCCGAGCAGGCTTTAGCGCAGAGTGCCGAAGGCGCGGCGGAAGTACAAGAGCTTCATCGTCAGTTGTTTCTCACGGCGTTCGACAGGCTCCGAGCGGAAATCAGGCGGATCACGGGGTTAAACGTGTGTGAAGCGGCCGAAGTCGAATCAGCGGCTGGGGCAGCAATTCAGGTTCTCGCCAGTGGAACGATGGTTCAAGTATTCCAACTTTCCGGAAAGTTGCCCCCCGGAGATTTCAGCTCTGGGGACAAACTGTGAAGCCACGGTCTCTGGAGTTGCGATAAAAGTGCCAGTGATTGTCAATTTTAGTTTTACGGACCCAAGGCAATTTCGCTTCTGGGCCGAAGACTTTTTAAGGAAATGGACATGTTAAGTAAGAACTCGGTTATCGCGTTATTCGATCAACACACTCAAGCCGAAAACGCAGTGAAGGAACTGCAGCAGGCGGGCTTCGACATGAAGTCGCTGTCTATCGTCGGAAAGGATTACCACACCGACGAGCACGTCGTCGGATATTACACGACCGCCGATCGCATGCAGTATTGGGGCAAAAATGGCGCATTCTGGGGCGGAATCTGGGGCCTGCTCTTTGGGTCAGCCCTCTTTGTCATCCCGGGTATCGGTCCGATTGTGGCAGCCGGGCCGGTGATCGCGTGGATCGTCGCCGCTCTCGAAGGTGCGGTCGTTGTTGGTGGCCTCAGCGCTCTTGCGCCGGGCTCTACAGCATCGGCATTCCGAAGAAAAGCATTTTGCAATACGAAACTTCGCTGAAGGCAGGGAAGTTTATGCTGCTGGTGCATGGAACCCCTGAGGAAATGAGTCGAGCTTCGACGATCCTCAAAACCACCGGGGCATCGGAATGCCAAGAGCACATGGCGGATGCACCGGTTGCCGCGCTGTTTGATCGACGTGATTCTCACCCATGCACATCCGGAAGCGATTCGGAGCACGATTGCCGGATCGCTTCCGCGACATTAGGAGCGTTATGACCACATCAACGATGTCCAAACCTCCTGCGTCGACGGCACGCCCCCACGAACTGGCCCGGTTGCTTCAGCAATACGGATGCGGGCCAATTCATTTCACCGGCACGGATGGATTTTACGAGAGGCACCTCGTCTTCGACGCCGTGAAAGATTTGGCCACCACCAGCCCGCGTGAACACTTCGAGGCAGTCGCCCGCTCGGTTCGCGATGTTCTCTCGCAACGCTGGGTGGCCACGGAGATGACCTATGAGCGCGAGAATCCAAAGCGCCTTTATTATCTCTCCCTGGAATTCCTGATAGGCCGTTCGCTTGGCAACAATATTGCAAACCTCCTTCTCGGCCCTCTGGCAAACCAGTTCGCGGCGTTGAAGAAGCTCGATTGGCTGGAACTGATCGAAAAGGAGCCAGATGCCGGATTGGGTAACGGCGGATTGGGTCGGCTGGCCGCCTGCTTTCTGGATTCTTTAGCCACGATGCAGCTTCCGGCCATGGGTTACGGACTCCGTTATGAGTACGGCATTTTCAGACAATCCATCAAGAACGGATGGCAGCAGGAAAGCCCAGATAATTGGCTGCGTCGCCCGGACCCATGGGAAGTCGCCCGCCTGGATCAATATGTCACCGTGAACCTGAACTGTTCGTTCAAAATGACCGGAGGAAACTTACACGCCATTCCGGGCACGCAATCCAATCTGATCGGTGTTCCCTATGACCGGCCGGTTGTCGGATACGACGGCAAGACCATCAATACGCTCCGCCTTTGGGCCGCGACAAGTTCGGAATATTTTGATTTCCAGAGATTCAGCGGCGGCGATTTCGTCGGCGCGTTGGCGGAGATGCTGTCGGCGGAATCGCTGACCCGCGTCCTTTATCCTGATGATTCGACCAGCCGTGGGAAGAGCCTGCGGTTTGTACAGGAGTATTTCCTCGTCGCCTGTTCGCTGGCCGATCTTGTCCGCCGCTTTCGCAAAAACAATTCCGATTGGACCCAGTTGCCCGAGCATGTCGCCATTCAGCTCAACGACACGCATCCATCGCTGTCCGTGCCTGAATTGATGCGAATATTGCTCGATGATGCCCATTTGGGATGGGACGAAGCCTGGGACATTACGAAGCAGACGCTTGCCTATACGAACCACACCTTGTTGCCCGAAGCTTTGGAAAAATGGCCTGTCGAATGGTTCAAGAAGCTCCTGCCGCGCAACCTGGAAATCATTTTCGAGATTAACCGGCGACTGCTCGATGATGTGCGTGCAAAATTTCCAGGCGACGAGCGCCGCGTGGAACGCATAAGTCTTGTGGACGAGACGGACGGCCGCCATATCCGCATGGCTAACCTGGCCATCGTTGGCTCGCATAGCACCAACGGCGTTTCTGCGATTCACTCCGGCTTGCTCCGAACCACAACCGTGAAGGATTTGGCCGACATGTTTCCGGAACGATTCAACAACAAGACCAACGGCGTGACCCCGCGTCGCTGGCTGCTGCTGTCGAACCCATCCCTGGCGCACGTGATCAGCGATGCGATCGGTGATGGCTGGATCACTGACCTCGATCAATTGCAGAAACTTAAGCCCCTGGCGAATGACAACGGCTTTGCTCATGCATTTCTAAAGGCCAAACGCGAGTCCAAAGCGCGGTTTTCTGATTGGCTCAAAGCTAGAACGGGGCAAGCCGTTGATCCCGATACCATTTTCGACTGCCAAATCAAACGCATCCATGAATACAAACGGCAATTGCTCAACGCGCTTCGCATCGTAGTGCTTTACAACCGGCTGCGCGCAATCCGGAACTCAATATGCCGTCAAGGACGTTTTTCTTCGCTGGCAAGGCAGCGCCGGCGTATCACCTGGCAAAGGTGATAATCAAGTTCATCAATAACCTTGCGAGTGTCATTGATAGCGACCCGGCTATGCGAGGTAAGCTCAAAGTTGTTTTCCTGTCGGAGTATTCTGTCACGCTGGCCGAGCGACTGATTCCAGCGGGCGATGTCTCCAACCAGATTTCAACGGCGGGCTACGAGGCCAGCGGCACAAGCAATATGAAGTTCATGATGAATGGAGCTCTTACGCTGGGCACGCGCGATGGCGCCACCATCGAAATGGCTCAGGAGGCTGGCACGGACAATTTCTTTCTTTTTGGTCTGACGGCTCAAGAGGTGGCTGATAGCCGAAGCTGGTACAACCCATTTTGGCATTATGAAAATGAGCCGGAGACGCGTGCCGCGCTGGATCTGATCTTTTCCAACCATTTCAACCGTGATGAACCTGGCATCTTCGAGGAACTGCGGAGCGCTCTTCTAACGGGCGGCGATCACTATATGCACCTGGCTGATCTGAAATCCTACCTGAGCGCCGACCAAGCACTGATCGAATTGTACGGCAAGCGGGATGCCTCGGCGCGGAAAGCAATATTGAACGTAGCCGCGTCTGGGAGATTCTCCAGCGACCGAACAATAACGCAATATGCTTCGGAAATCTGGAACCTGAAACCATGCCCAGTGGCATAAAGCAGACTCACAATGATGATTTCTCCACTCGCGGGTAAACCGGCTCCCAAAGAACTGCTGGTGGATTTGGCGCTCCTTGAACGGGAGTATAACGATCGGAAGCCAGATTTAGCTGATTCCACCCAATGGGTCAGCTTCGGTACGAGCGGTCATCGCGGCTCGTCACTGCGCGGAACGTTTAACGAAGCCCATATCCTGGCAATCACGCAGGCGATTTGCGATTACCGGCGAGGCCGGAATATCAGCGGCCCGCTTTACATGGGTAAGGACACGCATGCGCTATCTGCGCTAGCCCAGCGCACGGCCTTGGAAGTTCTGGCGGCAAACGATGTCGAGACCTTCATCCAGCCAGAGGATGGCGTAACGCCAGTTCCGGTCATTTCGCACGCAATTCTCGTTTACAATCGCAGCAGGAAACAACGTCTCGCCGACGGCATCGCGGTCACGCCTTCACACAATCCGCCGGAAGACGGCGGGTTCAAATACAACTCAACAGATGGCGGTCCGGCCGATACCGACGTGACCGGCTGGATCCAGACTCGCGCCAACGATTTGTTGCGCAGCAACAATGCCGGCGTGAAGCGCGTCACCTATGCTGCCGCCCTGAAGGCGGCGACGACGCATACCGAAGATTTCATTCTTCCCTATGTCAACGACCTACGGAACGTCATCGACATGGAAGTGATCCGCGAGGCGGGTCTAAAATTGGGAGTCGATCCGTTGGGGGGATCGTCGCTGCCTTATTGGGAGCGCGTTGGTTCTATTTACAATCTCGATCTAACGGTCGTCAACAAGACAATTGACCCGCGGTTTGCGTTCATGACAGTGGACCACGACGGGCAAATCAGGATGGACTGTTCCAGCCCGTACGCGATGGCCAGACTCGTTGGGCTCAAAGATAAATACCGCGTCGCCTTCGCCAATGACCCCGACGCCGATCGCCATGGTATTGTTGCACCGTCCGTCGGTTTGATGAATCCCAACCATTATCTCGCCGTTGCGATTGGCTATTTGGCATCCCATCGCCCGCGCTGGCGGGGTAATGCGCTGGTGGGCAAGACTGTGGTCAGCAGCAGCATCATCGACCGGGTGGTGAGCAAGCTGAATCGACAGCTCTACGAAGTTCCCGTTGGCTTTAAATGGTTTTCGCCGGGACTTTTCGACGGGACTCTCTGTTTTGGCGGCGAGGAAAGTGCCGGTGCGAGTTTCCTGCGACTGGACGGCGCGGTTTGGACAACGGACAAGGACGGCCCCATCATGGATTTGCTTGCGGCTGAAATCACCGCGCGCACCGGCCGAGACCCGGGCGAGCATTTTCGTGATCTGACAGCCGAGTTTGGCACACCTTATTACACGCGTATCGATGCACCCGCGTCGCCGCAGCAGAAGGCGAGTCTTGCCAAGCTGTCGGCCGAAGCGGTGAAAGAATCAAGTTTGGCGGGCGATCCTATCACCGCAAAGTTGACGCGCGCTCCTGGCAACAACGCCTCAATCGGTGGTTTGAAAGTTTCGACCGCGAGCGGCTGGTTTGCGGCCCGTCCGTCCGGCACAGAAAACATCTACAAGATTTACGCCGAAAGCTTCCGCGACCAGAAGCATCTGAAATCCATTGTGGATGAAGCTCAGCAGATTGTAAGCGGCGCGATCGCCGGACCGGCGAAGGGTTGATCGGAGTTGCTGATGCCGAACCAACACCGTCAAATTCCTGTCCTGCCTTTCCGCCCGCGCGTCCATCCCATTGCGGACAAAGTTTTCCGTTCCTATCCCGTGGGGCGGCAGAGTTTCTCCCGCGCTTGCCAGGGGAATGTTCTCTCGCTCAGGATTACCACAACAAAGCCTCTGGCGCAGAACGTACGTGCTATCCTGGCGACAACATTGAATTCGGCTGACGGTAGGTCATGGACAAAGGTGCCGTTCGAGCGCGAAAATGATCGCACCCTTTTATGCTGCATCACGCCTAACCACCCCGGTTTGCATTCCTTCCGTGCCGAGTTCTCGCTAGACGGCGGCACCAGGTGGCTCGGCGATACCGTGCCAGACGCCTGGATTTTGATCGATCCACCTCAGGTAGACGCGCTGTGCATTTATACCCTAATTCCCAATGTCTCCGGCACGCTCGCAAATTGGAAAGCTGACCTCAAGCGGATCGGCGATATGGGCTTCAACGCAATCCATCTATTGCCCATAACCACGATGGACGATTCCGAAAGCCCCTATTCGGCGAAAGACCTCTTCAAAGTTGACCGCAGCTACTTGAGCACAGGATCACGGGACGATGACCTCTCGCAGTTAGAAGACTTCGTCGCAGAAGCCAAGCGACTTGGGATTCGGCTTGTCTTTGATTTGGTTCTCAATCATGTAGGAGTCCATAGCACGATGGCGCTGCAGGCACCGGACTGGATTGTTCCCGATCAGAATGAGCCGGACGGACTGAAGCGCGAGATTTTGGTGCGATCAGGGGTGGCGCAACTGGAATGATTTGGTCTTGATCAATTATGAGCATCCATCGGAAGCGGTCCGCGCAGAAATATGGTCGTACATGACCGATTATGCCTTGTTCTGGGCGAAATACGCCAACGACACCGGAGGCTTTGTACGTTTTGACAACCTCCACAGCAGCGATCCCGCCTTTGTTGCTGCGCTCACCACGTCATTGCATGCTGAATATCCAGAAGCTGGCATTCTTGCCGAGTATTTCACTGATGAAAGCACGCTGCTTCGGAATGGGCCAGAATGGGGATTGAATTTGAATCTGGCCACGCCCTGGAATTTCAAATTCGTCCCTCAACTTCGCGACTATCTGAAATACATGCACCGGGTTTCGGAGCACATCCGATACTTCATGCCGATCACCTCACACGACTGCGGCTCACCAGCACAAGAATTCGGCACCGCGGACTCGACGGTCCCTCGCTACGCAGTCGCGGCCCTGCTTGGCACTGGAGCCACCGGAGTTCCGCAGGGAGTGGAATTCGGCGAGAAAGAGCGGATCGACTTTATCGGCAGAAAGCCGAGAATGTCATATCCCGAAAGACCAAGGTTTGCCCAATTCATCCGTCAGGTCAATGAGATTGTCGCGAAATATCCGGCATTCCGACGGGGTGAAAACTGCTGGTTTGTGGATAACGGCCATTCCGCAGTCATAGCGGCATTTCGACGGGATTCAGACGCGCAGACATCAGGCTTTCTTGTCGTCTGCAATTTCGATACCGCTGGTCCGCAGCATATCACGATCGAACTTGGGCCCTTGTTGAAAAGAGACGGACCCTTCAAGTGCATCGAATTGTTGAGCGGCGACACTCGGATTGTGATGCATCCGCACATGGAGCTTGCACTTCCGGCATGTGGCGTCGAGGTGCTGAACTTTCCCGGAAAGGAAAATTGAAACCTAGAAATATTATTTTGCTGGTTCACGGTTGGGATCGCCTATACTATGACATGCAAGTTGGCTGATCCCTCTGCTCCGTGCAGAACAGCGAAAATCTTCGGATGACTAAATAAAGAGTAATCTGGCCGAACCGCCAGAGGACTCGTTAACGAGTAAGCCGACGTAATTGAACACTCCCGTGTTCAGTTGTGTCGGCTTTTTTGTTTGCGCAACAGGCGTTTAACGCCTGGAGAACCTCAAAATGAGAACTCCCAGTCCTTTCGCGGCACTGATCTTTGTCGTAATCCTCGCCATTGGGGGAGGTTTGGCGTTCGCCGCCTACAGCGCCGCAGCGCCGAAAAGAGCATATGTATCGGGATCATTGCATTTGTGATTGCTGTCGTCGCCGCTCGCTCAATCAGGGTCGCCGATCAGTGGGATAAAGCCGTGATTCTGCGGTTGGGCCAGTTCCACTCACTAAAAGGTCCGGGGCTTTTCTTCATAATACCTATTGTCGATGCGATTCCCTACTGGATCGATACCCGCGTAATCACAACCGGCTTCAAAGCTGAAAAGACGCTGACTAAGGACACCGTCCCGGTGGACGTCGACGCAGTGCTGTTTTGGAAAGTCATCGACCCCAAAAAGTCGGCGCTGGGCGTAGCGGATTATCGGAGCGCCATAAGCTGGGCATCGCAGACCGCGCTCCGCGATGTGATTGGAAAAACGATGCTTTCAGACATGCTGGAAGGCCGCGACAAAATCAGCGCGGTGCTGCAGAAGATCATTGACGAACGCACCGAACCATGGGGCATCAATGTTATTTCTGTAGAGGTGAAGGACGTCTTGATTCCCCAAGCCCTTGAGAATGCCATGTCCATGCAGGCCCAGGCCGAACGAGAGCGCCAAGCCCGTGTGATTTTGGGAGATTCGGAACGGCAGGTAGCGGAGAAATTCGCTGAAGCGTCCAAGAGCTACCAGCATAATCCGGTCGCATTTCATCTCCGGGCAATGAACATGCTTTACGAGGGGTTGAAGCAGAATTCCACCATCGTGATCGTTCCCAGCACTGCCGTCGAAAGCATGCAGTTAGGCGGACTTGCTGGATTGACCGCCCTGACTATGGGAATCGGTCAGGACGGCGGTGGCAATGGAAAGCCGGTGCCACCCAATGAACCTGCATTGATCCGATAGCGGTCGTTGGATGGACCCGGCGGACCTCGTCCGTCACGGACTCGCTTGAGGCAACGTGACGCAAACTCTCGTGAAAGGAACTCATTATGTCCATTCTATTCATCATAATTATCATCCTCGTGATCATGAGCTTCGGCGGTGGGTACTATAGGCCGGCTTATCGAACGCATGGGATTTCACTTGGAACGATCCTCTTAATCGTACTGGTCTTATGGCTTTTCGGCGTGTTTGGCAGCCGGCCGTTTTAGGTGTTGTTAGGCCCCCCACGGAATTCTTCTGTTGGAGCCGACAGGAAAGACAATGCCCAGCATGCACGCAAGGAGATACCGTCATTCACACGCTAAATAAAATTTCGCTCGATAAAATCGTGCCTCAGGAAAATGCCCCAGGCGCCCCCGGGATTCCGCCACGTTGGACTTGCAGCGCAAAAACGGGCGTGGGCACTGCCCTCAGCAACAAGAGCCTTGTCTGGTTCACGCTGAGCCATGGAATTTTCAACGAAATATTTTATCCCCGTATCGATCAAGCGTGCGTCCGCGACATGGGATTGATAGTCACGGACGGAGCGGATTTCTTCTCCGAGGAAAAGAGCGACACCAAGTCTGAGGTTCATTGGCTGGCTGAGGGCGTCCCAGCATTCCGACTGGTCAATACGTGCCGCGCCGGCCGATACCGCATCGAAAAGCAAGTCGTGACTGATCCGCAGCGAAACACAGTTCTGCAACGCATCCAGTTCACCGCAATGCAAGACCATCTTTCCGATTATCGGTTGCATGTGCTGCTGGCGCCGCATCTGGGAAACCACGGCGATGGCAACAATGCCTGGGTGGATGAGTTTGAAGGCTTGCCGCTTCTGTTTGCCCAGCGTGACGGATATGCGTTGGCACTGGCCTGTTCCGCGCCATTACTGAAGCGATCCGTCGGTTATGTCGGTTCTTCCGACGGCTGGCAGGATCTAATGGCGCACAAGCAGATGACCTGGGAATACACGCAGGCTCGGAACGGGAACGTGGCTTTGACTGCCGAAATCGATCTTCTTCACCCCAAGGGACATTGCGAACTGGCCTTGGGCTTTGGCAAGAACTCTCAAGAAGCGGCGGAGAACGCAATCGCCAGTCTTCGCGAAGGTTTTGACAACATCAAGCACGAATACATTGCCGGATGGCAGTTTTGGAAGAAGTCGGTGATGTCGACAAAAAAGGACCGTTTCCATGCGGGCGATCTTTTCCCGATCAGCCTCGCCGTCTTGCGAACCCATGAATCCAAGACGGCCTCGGGCGGTCTCATCGCCAGCCTCGCCATCCCATGGGGATCAAGCAAGGGGGACGGCGATCAGGGCGGTTATCACCTTGTCTGGGCACGCGACATGGTGGAAACGGCGGGCGCGTTGCTCGCTAGCGGCGCACATGATGACACGCGCCGGGCACTCACGTTTTTGCAGTCAACCCAGCAGCCGGACGGCCACTGGCCTCAAAATATGTGGGTGGATGGCACACCTTACTGGAACGGAATTCAACTCGATGAGACTGCGCTGCCTGTTTTGCTGGTGGACCTGGCCCACCGTGAGAAGGCGATATCTGACGCCGACATGCAATCGTTTTGGCCGATGGTGCAACGTGCCGCCGGCTATCTGGCGCGCAATGGCCCCGTGAGTCCGCAGGATCGCTGGGAGGAAGATCCGGGGTATTCGCCTTTTTCCGTCGCCGCGGAAATAGCCGCCATCCTCGTCGCTGCGGATATGGCCGCTTTGAACAATGAACCCGCCATGGCAACGTATCTCCGCGAAATCGCGGACGTTTGGCACACCTCCATCGATCGCTGGATGTACGCCTCGGCAACGGATTGGTGCAAAAAGTTCGATGTGGAAGGCTATTACCTGAGAATCGCCTCCGCGAACCCGGGCGAAGGGGAACGTTTCCAGAATTTTGTCCGCGTCAAGAATGTCACTGCCGCCGAAGACACCCGTATGGCCAAGCATCTGGTAAGTCCCGACGCCCTGGCACTGGTGCGTTTTGGTTTGCGCACCGCGGATGACCCGCGCATTCTCGGCACGGTAAAAGTCATCGATTGTTTACTTAAAGTGGAGACGCCCACCGGTCCCAGTTGGCACCGATATAACGATGACGGGTATGGCGAACATAAAGACGGCGCGCCCTTTGACGGAACAGGCATCGGCCGCGCGTGGCCGCTACTCACGGGTGAGCGTGCTCACTATGAACTCTTGGCAAATCGGGCTGAGTTTGCAAAGGGACTGTTGGACACGATGGAATCGTTTGCCAACGAAGGAAGCCTTATCTCAGAACAAATCTGGGACTCGCCCGACCTGCCGGAACATGATTTGTTTCTCGGCAAGCCCTCCGGTTCCGCCATGCCGTTGGTTTGGGCTCATGCAGAGTACATCAAGCTCCGGCGCTCCTTGCGGGACGGACACGTTTTCGACCTGCCACCGCAAACCGTACAACGTTATTTAATCGACAAAACTATATCCCCGCGCATGGTGTGGAGGTTCAACCACAAGCTCCGCTCCATGCCCGCGAGAAAATCACTCCGTGTCGAAACTCTGGCGCCCGTGGTGATTCATTGGAGTGTGGATGACTGGAAAACGCATGAGGACACTAAGTCGCGCGATGTCGGCCTGGGCCTTCACGTTGCGGATCTAGCAACGCAATCACTCCCGGACGGAAAAGAAATCAAATTCACTTTCTACTGGCCCGCCGCGGGTCACTGGGAAGGAACCGACTTTATCGTTCGCATCGACTCGCTATGAGGCGACGGGATTGTAGCTGTTAAAGCGGTGAAGCTCATGCTCTTGAAAACCGATACCAAGGCGAACGCCAACCGCTTTGTCTACCTTGCCACTGCCGTGGCGGCTCTAGGCGGTATGCTTTTCGGTTATGACGTCGGTGTCATTTCCGGAGCGATCCTTTTCGTCAAGAAAGATTTCTCCCTTTCTCCCGGCCTCGAAGAAGTTGTCATCAGCTCTGTCTTGTTCGGATCGTTAATCGGCGCGATTGCCGGAGGGGTGCTGGCCGACCGCTGGGGCCGCCGAAGACTGCTGATCATTACTGCGAGCGTCTTTGGGATCGGTGCCATTGGAGCGGCTCTGTCGCCGGACACCGGGTGGCTGATCGTTGCCAGGATTCTTGCGGGCGCTGCCATCGGGGTCGCTTCTTTTGTCGCCCCGCTTTACATATCAGAAATCGCGCCAGTGGCTATCCGCGGAAAGCTCGTTTCGATCAACCAAGTCGCGTTGACCAGCGGCATCGTCATCTCCTATCTGATCGATTACGCGTTTGCAGGTGTCGGGGCTTGGCGGTGGATGTTCGCGATGGCCGTCGTTCCGGCCGCAGCATTTGGAGTCGGATTGCTCTTCATTCCCGAGAGCCCCCGCTGGCTTGTCGGACGCGGACTGGCGGACAAGGCTTGCGCCGTACTCGCACGAATCCGCACACCTGATCAGGTCGAGGCGGAATTCGCCAGATTCAGCAGAGCACTCAGCAACAAAAAGAGAACTGGGCAGAATTGCTCAGTCCCGCCTTACGACCGGCAATGATTGTCGGTGTCGGGCTGGCCATCGCCCAACAAATCACCGGCATTAATACCGTCATTTATTATGCGCCGACGATTTTCAAGTTTGCCGGCTTGTCTTCCGCGTCGGTGGCCATTCTCGCCAGCGTCGGTGTCGGGGTCGTTAACGTCATCCTGACCGTCGTAGCAATGCAACTGATCGATCGAGTCGGCCGCCGTCCGCTTTTATTGATCAGCCTCGCCGGAATGTCGCTAAGTCTAATCGTACTCGGACTGGCGTTTAAGCTTCCCCAATTGTCCGCCAGTCTAGGATGGATCGCAGTGACCAGCCTGATGCTGTACGTCGGTTCGTTCGCCGTCGGCCTGGGCCCAGTGTTTTGGCTAGTCCTTTCCGAGATTTATCCGCTCCGCATCCGGGGCCGGGCCATGAGCGTCGGCACGGTCGCTAATTGGATCGCCAATTTAATCGTTGCGCTGTCGTTTTTGACACTTACGCATCTGATGGGTAAAGCCGCTACGTTCTGGCTGTACGGAATCGTGAGTATTGGAGCGTGGCTCTTCGC